>NZ_LRVM01000029.1 GCF_001571775.1 Anaerotignum neopropionicum | reverse complement strand
GCCAGTGACTGGGGTGAAGTCGTAACAAGGTAGCCGTATCGGAAGGTGCGGCTGGATCACCTCCTTTCTATGGAGTATTGGTTGTGAAGTAATCTACTGTTTAGTTTTGAAGGATTAAACCTTCAAATACACAAATCTTCGGTGATGATGCGCTTAGGGGACACACCCGTTCCCATTCCGAACACGACGGTTAAGACCTGAGCGGTCGATGATACTTGGCGGGCAGCTGCCTGGGAAAGTAGATGGTTGCCGAAGTCCTATGGGCTCATAGCTCAGCCGGTTAGAGCGCACGCCTGATAAGCGTGAGGTCGGTGGTTCGAGTCCACTTGAGCCCATTTTGTGTAATTTGGAACGGAAAAGTGAAAAAAGGGGAATTAGCTCAGCTGGGAGAGCACCTGCCTTGCAAGCAGGGGGTCACGAGTTCGAATCTCGTATTCTCCATTTACCGGCTCCAATGGGTCGGGATGCACCTTGAAAACTGAATACAAGAAAAAAGAGTCAATCGAGAAAAAATTAAATTTTTCTTTAGAAATAAATGTAATAACGTTGACAGACGATGTCAACAAACCGTAGTATCGCTACTACGAAACATTCCAAAGAACAAGCTATAGATGATTGATTTGATGAAGTGATTGAAGTGA
>NZ_LRVM01000028.1 GCF_001571775.1 Anaerotignum neopropionicum | reverse complement strand
TTTTAAAATCAGAATTAAGCTGTGCTAAATATTTTCTTAATTCCGAATAGTCCTCATTTTCTAAAAGCATATGCATAGCTTGTGTATGGTGGTGATAGTCATGTTTCCATTGACGTAGTGTTTTCATAGATGTCTGAATATTTTCAAAGTGAGTTTGCAGTAAGCTTGCTTCTCGTAACTGCATTGAAAGTTCAGAGTTTTTTTGATAGAAAGCTCCCAATACTTCAAATAAGATAATACAGCCTAATAAAATAGATAGATAAGCCACTCCAATAAAATCAAGGACGTGAGAGGCTTCGTTTCCTGTGTAGGTATGATTGCTAATTGATATTGATAGGCCAATTAACATATCTGATGCAATGATTCCCAAGGACAACAGTAAGAATAAAATAAAACGAAACAGTAGTGGTAATGTAATGGATTTTTTTGATGCAATATGAATTATAGTAAAGTAAAAAATAGCACACACCACTAAATAGACCAATGTCATTTGAATGCGGATCAATGACGAAACCGACAGCGTATTTAAGTCATAGTTGGTAAAAGTGGATACAAAAGAGAAAACAATTGTATTTGAAACAATTCCGATGACAGATGCAACACACCCCCATAGAAAACGGGAACTATAATTAGAATCAAAACTTAACATTGCAAAAATAATGTCTGCAACTAAAAGTAGGAAAATTACAATATTTGTATTACTGACTGTAATGTTTAGTATCGTAGTAAAAAGAATCAGAAGAGATAAACCAAGAAAAAGTCGCAAGGCTTTTTCTTTTTTGTTGTTCGCTTTAGCTTGACAAAACCACCGGCTATGCCGGTGGTAGGAAAGGTTTGTTCTTTAGATGTAAGCACGAATCCTCCTTTGGTAGAATAAATGTAGGTTTGCCAACCACATCAAAGACCAAAAGGAGGATTCAAAATGACTAATAATAGTTTAGCACATACAACATGGGAA
>NZ_LRVM01000027.1 GCF_001571775.1 Anaerotignum neopropionicum | reverse complement strand
AACTCAAAAATCGTCGTACATTTACGTCCGAATTCAAACAACAAATTGTTGATCTCTCCCGAAGCGGTAAGAGAAAATGCGATATCATACGTGAATATGATATTTCAGGCTCCCTCCTTGATAAATGGATAGGCCAGGCAACAAAAACTGGATCCTTCAAGGAGAAAGATAACCGTTCTCCAGAAGATGAGGAACTACTTCGTCTTCGCAAAGAAAACCAACAGCTTAAGATGGAGAACGACATTTTAAAACAAGCAGCGCTGATCTTAGGACGAAAGTAAATGTGATTAAGGCTAATACTCACAAATACTCTGTGTCAGCAATGTGTGATGTCCTGCAAATCCCAAGAAGCACTTATTATTATGAGGCTAAGGCAAAACCGGATGAATCCGAACTGACGGCTTCAATAGTTGATATATTTATAGCGAGCCGTAATAATTACGGAACCCGGAAAATCAAAGTAAAACTGAAAGAAAGAAATATCATTGCTTCACGCCGTCGGATAGGCAGAATCATGAAGCAGGAAGGGCTAGTTTCAAACTATACCACAGCCCAGTTCCATCCACAAAAGGATACCTGTAATGAGTCAAAGGTTGAAAATATAGTTGACCGGCAATTCAACAAACAGCCATTCCGAAACGTGGTAGTAAGCGATTTAACATATGTCAGAGTCGGCATGAGCTGGAACTATATATGTGTTCTTATTGATCTCTTTAACAGAGAAATCATCGGTTATAGTGCCGGACCTAACAAAACGGCATCACTTGTAAAACACGCATTTCAGACCGTAAAGGGAAACCTGAAAGATATCCAGATTTTCCATACGGATCGAGGAAATGAGTTCAAGAACCAGCTAATAGAAGATACACTCAAAACCTTTGAAATTACTCGATCCCTAAGTCACAAAGGATGCCCTTATGACAATGCTGTAGCAGAGGCAACTTTTAAGATTATAAAGACCGA
>NZ_LRVM01000026.1 GCF_001571775.1 Anaerotignum neopropionicum | reverse complement strand
GCCTTTGCTGTTTTATATTTTCTAATTGCATCAGCCAATTTAGGCAGGATAACCTTAACGTCACCAACGATACCCAAGTCGGATACTTCGAAGATGGGTGCTGTGTCATTTTTGTTAATGGAAATAACCAATTCGGAATTTTCCATACCTGCAACGTGCTGAATTGCACCGGAAATACCACAAGCCATGTAAAGGTCAGGGCGTACTGTCTTACCTGTCTGACCTACCTGACGATCTTTTTCAATCCAGCCAGCGTCAACGCATGCTCTGGAAGAACCAACCTCTGCGCCCAAAGCACTTGCTACGTCTTTGATCAATTCGAAGCCCTGAGGACCACCAATACCACGACCACCGGATACAATCAATTTCGCCTCTGTCAAGTCAACGGATTTCTTTTCAGCCTTAACAACTTCAAGAATTTCAATGTTCATGTCAGCATCTGTAAAGTCTACATTGAATTTGATCAATTCGCCTGTTCTTGTTGTGTCTTTTGCAATTCTCTTCATAACGCCAGGACGTACTGTCGCCATCTGAGGTTTTGTTCTAGGGCACATCAATGTTGCCATGATGTTACCACCGAATGCAGGACGAGTCATAAGAAGTGCTCTTGTAGGATCTTCACAGCCCATAGCTGCTTCCTTCGCAAATTCTTCTTCTGTCTTTGCCATTCTTAAGCCTGTTGTATCTGCAACCAAACCTGTTTTTACACGGCTAGCTACACGAGGAGCCACGTCACGACCGATGGAAGATGCTCCGAAAAGCATGATTTCGGGATCATATTCGTTAACGATAGCTGTAATTGCCTTTGTATAAGGCTCTGTTACATACTCTTTCAAATAAGGGCTGTCAACAAGGATAACCTTGTCTGCGCCATAGTGGAAAAGTTTGTTAACCTGACCTTCCATTTCATGACCTAACAGGACTGCTACTACTTCGTCCTTGAGGTCTTCTTTCAATCTTGTGGATTCGCCGACCAATTCCAGACCTACGTTCTGAACTTTGCCGCTTCTTTGTTCAATAACTACAAAAATACC
>NZ_LRVM01000025.1 GCF_001571775.1 Anaerotignum neopropionicum | reverse complement strand
ATGAAAACACTACGTCAATGGAAACATGACTATCACCACCATACACAAGCTATGCATATGCTTTTAGAAAATGAGGACTATTCGGAATTAAGAAAATATTTAGCACAGCTTAATTCTGATTTTAAAAACTTAACATCTATGGTTTCAACAGGGCACCCTACGTTAGATGCTATTCTTTCCAGTAAAATCCTTATTGCAAAAGCCCATGGCATTTCTGTGGAACAAACTGTTTTTCTTCCTGAAAAACTTTCCATCCCACAAACAGATCTTTGTGTCATTATAGGGAATTTATTGGATAATGCCATCGAAGCTTGCAACAAACCAAACTTACAACAGCCACCTTATTTGAATATCACAATAAAAATACATAAAGGCATGCTATATTTCAAAGTGATTAACAGTTCAAATGGCGTATACCTTTTTGATAAAAAAAATCTTCTTAGTACAAAAAATCAACCAGAACACGGATATGGTTTTAAAAACATAAATGATATTGTAGAAAATTACGGCGGATTTTTTAATTATGAACCACAAAGCAATTCCTTTGCAGCCACTATAATGATTCCTTTGCAGAGTGAGGAGGAAGAAGCTTGAATATTCTAATCGCTATCATTGAAGATGAATCCATCTATGCACAACAACTTACAGAAATATTAGAACATTGGGCAAAACAATTGAATTGCACCATTTCTTTGGATTATTTCAAAAATGCAAATTCATTTTTACAAACAAATTTCAATTCCTATGATGTTGCTTTTTTGGATATTCAATTAGACGAAACAATGGATGGGTTATCCCTCGCTCAGTTTATGAGAAAAGACAATTATCAAGGTTCCATTATATTTTTGACTAGTTATAAAGAATATGTTTTTCAGGGATATGATGTACAAGCTTTGCACTATTTATTGAAACCAGTGAAAGAAGAAGATATTAAAAAGTGTATGAATATGGTTTATCAATTGACCAAGGAAAATAACTACATTATTCAAAATAATGCCCAAACGATAAAAATTCCATATCATCAAATTCTTTATTTTTCCTGTGCAAACCATTACATGGAAATTTATACGTCGGAGGCTACCTATTCTCAGAAAGCAAAATTGACAGATATAATAAGTCACCTTCCCTATCACTTTGCCCAGTGTCACCGTTCAATTTTAGTAAATTTGAACCACGTGGATAAAATTGTAAAAAACGAGATTTTTCTTTCCAACGGAACGAAATTACCTATTAGCAATACCCACCTTGAGGATGTAAGAAAAACTTTTTTAGACACCATTTTGTAAGGAGAGTGCTATCATGATTATTAAATTTGCAAACACATGGGCAAATTGGCTCGTGGAAAATGGAGCAAGCCGGGA
>NZ_LRVM01000024.1 GCF_001571775.1 Anaerotignum neopropionicum | reverse complement strand
CACAACCAATACTCCATAGAAAGGAGGTGATCCAGCCGCACCTTCCGATACGGCTACCTTGTTACGACTTCACCCCAGTCACTGGCTTCACCTTCGGCGGCTCCTTCCTTACGGTTAGGTCACCGACTTCGGGTGCTTCCAACTCCCATGGTGTGACGGGCGGTGTGTACAAGGCCCGGGAACGTATTCACCGCGACATTCTGATTCGCGATTACTAGCGATTCCAGCTTCATGTAGTCGAGTTGCAGACTACAATCCGAACTGGGACTGGGTTTTTGTGATTTGCTCGACGTCGCCGTTTTGCGTCACTTTGTTACCAGCCATTGTAGCACGTGTGTAGCCCAAGACATAAGGGGCATGATGATTTGACGTCATCCCCACCTTCCTCCGTGTTATCCACGGCAGTCTCCCTAGAGTGCCCAACTGAATGATGGCTACTAAGGATAAGGGTTGCGCTCGTTGCGGGACTTAACCCAACATCTCACGACACGAGCTGACGACAACCATGCACCACCTGTCACCCCTGCTCCGAAGAGAAGGTGTATCTCTACACCGGTCAGAGGGATGTCAAGCCTTGGTAAGGTTCTTCGCGTTGCTTCGAATTAAACCACATGCTCCACCGCTTGTGCGGGCCCCCGTCAATTCCTTTGAGTTTCAATCTTGCGATCGTACTCCCCAGGTGGAGTGCTTATTGCGTTAGCTGCGGCACCGAGGGTTCCCCCCCGACACCTAGCACTCATCGTTTACGGCGTGGACTACCAGGGTATCTAATCCTGTTCGCTCCCCACGCTTTCGAGCCTCAGCGTCAGTTTCAGTCCAGTAAGTCGCCTTCGCCACTGGTGTTCTTCCTAATATCTACGCATTTCACCGCTACACTAGGAATTCCACTTACCTCTCCTGTACTCTAGCTTGATAGTTTTAAATGCAATCCCGAGGTTAAGCCTCGGGCTTTCACATCTAACTTACCATGCCGCCTACTCTCCCTTTACACCCAGTAATTCCGGATAACGCTTGCCCCCTACGTATTACCGCGGCTGCTGGCACGTAGTTAGCCGGGGCTTCTTATTCAGGTACCGTCATTTTTTTCGTCCCTGTTGATAGAAGTTTACGAGCCGAAACCCTTCATCCTTCACGCGGCGTTGCTGCATCAGGCTTTCGCCCATTGTGCAATATTCCCCACTGCTGCCTCCCGTAGGAGTTTGGGCCGTGTCTCAGTCCCAATGTGGCCGATCACCCTCTCAGGTCGGCTACTGATCGTTGCCTTGGTGAGCTGTTATCTCACCAACTAGCTAATCAGATGCGGGCCCATCCTGTACCGAATAAATCCTTTTCTCCAAAGAGGATGCCCTCTTCGGATGACATGCGGTATTAGTCACCGTTTCCAGTGATTATTCCACAGTACAGGGCAGGTTGCCCACACGTTACTCACCCGTCCGCCGCTAAAATATGAAATCATCCTGCCGAAGCTCTCAGATTTCATATCTCCGCTCGACTTGCATGTGTTAAGCACGCCGCCAGCGTTCATCCTGAGCCAGGATCAAACTCTTAAATTAAAGTTTTGTCCTAACCAGATAATCTGGCTACTTT
>NZ_LRVM01000023.1 GCF_001571775.1 Anaerotignum neopropionicum | reverse complement strand
ATGTAATAACGTTGACAGACGATGTCAACAAACCGTAGTATCGCTACTACGAAACATTCCAAAGAACAAGCTATAGATGATTGATTTGATGAAGTGATTGAAGTGAAAGAAAAAGGTTGTTTTTTCATTGTTTTACAATGAAAACCGATTTTTACTTTGATTTCATACTGCTCTAACATTTCTACGAAATGTTTGGTCGCAGCATTCAAAGCATCAAAGAAAAAATCTAACAAACTGGTCAAGCAAGAAAGAGCACAAGGAGAATGCCTTGGCACTAGGAGCCGATGAAAGACGTGATAAGCTGCGATAAGCTTCGGGGAGGCGCAAATAGCCATCGATCCGGAGATTTCTGAATGGGGAAACCTACTTGAGCAAACCTCAAGTATCCATACGTGAATACATAGCGTATGGAAGGGAACGCTGTGAACTGAAACATCTAAGTAGCAGCAGGAGGAGAAAGAAAACTCGATTTCCTAAGTAGCGGCGAGCGAAAGGGAAACAGGCCAAACCGAAGGACCTAGTTCTTCGGGGTTGCGGACTGTATAAGGCATTGGCAAGAGATAGTCGAACTGTTTTGGGAAAGCAGACCAAAGATGGTGAAAGTCCAGTAGACGAAATTTTGAGCCAGCTGACAGTATCCAGAGTACCACGGGACACGAGAAACCCTGTGGGAAGCCGGGGGGACCACCCCCCAAGCCTAAATACTCCCTAGTGACCGATAGTGAAGCAGTACTGTGAAGGAAAGGTGAAAAGAACCCCGGGAGGGGAGTGAAAGAGAACCTGAAACCTTGTGCTTACAAACAGTCAGAGGGCTTTGTGCCTGATGGCGTACTTTTTGTAGAACGGTCCGGCGAGTTACTAATGCTAGCAAGGTTAAGTGGTCAGAAGCCACGGAGCCGAAGGGAAACCAAGTCTGAATAGGGCGTATAGTTAGTATTAGTAGACCCGAAACCGGGTGACCTATCCATGTCCAGGTTGAAGGAGCCGTAAAAGGCTTTGGAGGACCGAACACACATCTGTTGAAAAAGGTGGTGATGAGGTGTGGATAGCGGAGAAATTCCAATCGAACTCGGAGATAGCTGGTTCTCCTCGAAATAGCTTTAGGGCTAGCCTCGAGAGGAGTCTAACGGAGGTAAAGCACTGAACTGACGCGGGGCCCAAAAAGGTTACCAACTCATATCAAACTAAGAATGCCGTAGAGATACCCTCGGGAGTCAGTCTGCGTGAGATAAGTCGCGTGGACAAAAGGGAAAGAGCCCAGACCGACAGCTAAGGTCCCAAAGTACGTGTTAAGTGGAAAAGGATGTGGGATTTCACAGACAACTAGGATGTTGGCTTAGAAGCAGCCATACATTTAAAGAGTGCGTAATAGCTCACTAGTCGAGAAAACCTGCGCCGAAAATGTAACGGGGCTAAAACACGTCACCGAAGCTACGGATTTCCTACGAAGAGTAGGAAGTGGTAGAGGAGCATCCTGCAAGGACGAAGCCAACGCGTAAGCAATGGTGGACGAAACAGGAGAGAGAATGCCGGAATGAGTAGCGAGATATATGTGAGAAACATATAGGCCGAATATCTAAGGATTCCTGAGTAAAGCTAATCTTCTCAGGGTTAGTCGGGGCCTAAGGCGAGGACGAGAGTCGTAGTCGATGGACAACAGGTTGATATTCCTGTACTACGTATAATCAGAACTGTGGGGACGCAGGAGGATAGGAAAACCGGGGAATGGAAAAACCCGGCTAAGCACAAAGCCAAGGGAGATAGGCAAATCCGTCTCTTGATGGTGAAGTGCGATGGGGACTGAAAAAAAGTAGGGAAGTTTCCGAATCCACACTGCCAAGAAAAGCCGCTATTGTATTATACGTACCCGTACCGTAAACCGACACAGGTAGATAAGGAGAAAATCCACAGGCCGACGGGAGAAGTGTTGTTAAGGAACTCGGCAAAATAACCCCGTAACTTAGGGATAAGGGGAGCCACGAAAGTGGCCGCAGAAAAGAGGCTCAAGCGACTGTTTAGCAAAAACATAGGTCTATGCGAAACCGTAAGGTGATGTATATGGGCTGACACCTGCCCGGTGCTGGAAGGTTAAGAGGAGAGGTTAGCGCAAGCGAAGCTTTGAATTCAAGCCCCAGTAAACGGCGGCCGTAACTATAACGGTCCTAAGGTAGCGAAATTCCTTGTCAGGTAAGTTCTGACCCGCACGAAAGGTGTAACGATTTGAGCACTGTCTCGACAACACGCCCGGTGAAATTGAAGAACCAGTGAAGATACTGGTTACCCGCAACAGGACGGAAAGACCCCATGGAGCTTTACTGCAGCCTGATACTGGGATTCGATGATATATGTACAGGATAGGAGGGAGGCTATGAAGCCAGGACGCTAGTCTTGGTGGAGCCGCCGGTGGGATACCTCTCTTATGTCATTGGATTTCTAACCCATATCCATTATCTGGATAGGGGACAATGTCAGGCGGGCAGTTTGACTGGGGCGGTCGCCTCCTAAAAGGTAACGGAGGCGCTCGAAGGTCACCTCAGAATGATTGGAAACCATTCAAAGAGTGTAAAGGCAAAAGGTGGCTTGACTGCGACATCGACGGATGGAGCAGGTACGAAAGTAGGACTTAGTGATCCGGTGGTAATAAGTGGGAATGCCATCGCTCAACGGATAAAAGCTACCCTGGGGATAACAGGCTTATCTCCCCCAAGAGTTCACATCGACGGGGAGGTTTGGCACCTCGATGTCGGCTCATCGCATCCTGGGGCTGAAGTAGGTCCCAAGGGTTGGGCTGTTCGCCCATTAAAGCGGTACGCGAGCTGGGTTCAGAACGTCGTGAGACAGTTCGGTCCCTATCCGTTGTGGGCGCTGGAAATTTGAGAGGAGCTGTCCTTAGTACGAGAGGACCGGGATGGACGTACCTCTGGTGTACCGGTTGCAGACCAACTGCACAGCCGGGTAGCTATGTATGGAACGGATAAACGCTGAAGGCATCTAAGCGTGAAGCCGCCCTCAAGATTAGATTTCCCATTCTTCGGAAGTAAGGTCCCTTGAAGATAACGAGGTAGATAGGTTGGAGGTGTAAGCATGGTAACATGTTCAGCTGACCAATACTAATAGACCGAGGGCTTGACCAATAAATCGATTGATGATATAATA
>NZ_LRVM01000022.1 GCF_001571775.1 Anaerotignum neopropionicum | reverse complement strand
TTCCCATGTTGTATGTGCTAAACTATTATTAGTCATTTTGAATCCTCCTTTTGGTCTTTGATGTGGTTGGCAAACCTACATTTATTCTACCAAAGGAGGATTCGTGCTTACATCTAAAGAACAAACCTTTCCTACCACCGGCATAGCCGGTGGTTTTCTCAAGCTAAAGCGAACAATAAAAGGCAGTTGATAGTATATCAACTGCCTTTTTCTGTAGTTAAAATTCTTACATTCATAAAAGAATATAAGGAATTTAATTCATATTTTCTTTTTTCAAATAGTAAGCCACCTTATAATAAGGTAGGTCATATCCCATTTCCGTTAAACGGTGAGAAATTTTTCTGGGGCCATCTCCCTTTTCACTGCGCTCAATGATAAACTGTGCCACATTGTTGGTTATTTTATTTGCAGGGGGCAAGGACCCGTGCTTTTGTATTTCCGATTTTTCTGAAACATCAAAGGGAATATGCTCCAACCCAACCATTGTGGTGATATCGGTTTTCTCTCCAATATCCTCAATCAGGGGGGATGAGGCATCAATGCTATAATTGATGATATCCCGCATTTGTCGTATGTTTCTTGGGTAAACGGCATTCAAGAGGGCATGCTTAGCTTGCGGGGTAAATATGACATGGTAGTGAATTCGTCGCGCCTCCCACACCGCATTTTCGTATTTGCGTACAAAATGCAGAAAAAGCTGTTCCTTTTCCTCCAGGGAACGTTCTTGCAGTGAGGGAAGGTACATCTCATATTGCCCCAAACGCTGATAAAGCTCTGGCAAAAAAACCTCATGGAGATTTTTGGTGGATGCCGCAATTACAATGACATTAATATCAATTTCCTTGGTGTCACCGATGCGGCGGATTTTGCCGGATTCAATGGCTTTTAAAAGCAGGCTTTGATAGTTTTCAATGGTATGTGCCTCATCCAGAAAAAGAATTCCTCCGTTTGCCTGTTCAAAAAGTCCTTTTTTCTTTTTTGAGCCTGTATAGGCGCCTTCCACAGAACCGAATATTTCCATGGCCGCAATATCGGGGTTGGTAAACTGAGCACAGTTAATTTCAATAAAGGGTGCATTTTTACTGATTACGCCAACTTCCTTGGCATAGTTGTAAATTAAATTTGCCAGCATTGTTTTGCCGGTACCCGATGCCCCTGTGATAATGGAATGACGAGGCCCTCCCAGGGAACCAACAATTTTTTTTGCTTGCTTAAAAACATTTTGCATGGTGCCTAAGTGAACCACATGGTTAAAGTCCCCTTCGGGTTTATTTAAATTTACCTGTATTTCCAATTCTTTAATTTTACTGTTTAACTGATCTAATTCCTGTATATCCTGAAATACGGAAAAGGCCCCTAAAAATTCATCTTTATAAAAGATTGGATAGGAGTTAACAATATATTTTTTTGGTGGAACAAAATGGATTTTTTTATCCAAAACAGGCTTACGATCCTGCAATACAGTAAGCAAGACCGCGGCAGGGTAAAAATCGGAAATGGGCTTTCCTAGCATTTCTTCCTTTTTTTTGCCCGTATAATTTACACTGATGTCATTCACATAAACAAGAATTCCATCAGTATCTACCACATTCACTCCGTCATTGATGCGATCGAGCACCTTGGGAAGTATGTCAAGGGATAAAAAAAGTTCTTTTGTCAGCTTCATAAGATAGGACACCTCAATTTTGTGAGAAAAAATAATTGTAACAACAATCTTCTTACATTCTAACATTTTTTATAACGATAATCCATGGTTTATTTAAAAGTTGTGCGAGAAATCAGCAAAAGAAATGTTTGGCACGGAAATTGCTCAATATTATAATCGTTAGAGAAATAACAATTATGCAAAAGCATAAAAATGATTTAAGGAGGAACAAGTATATGGAATTTGGCTATTCAAAAGAGCACGTTTTGTTGCGAGATCTTTATAAAAAGTTCGCTGAAACAGAGGTAAAACCTTTGGCAGAAGAGCTTGACGAAGAAGAAAGATTTCCCGTGGAAACATTAGGCAAGCTGGCAAGATTCGGCTTTATGGGCATTCCATTCCCGAAGGAATACGGCGGCGCTGGCGGAGATTATTTGACATATGCTATGGCAGTAGAGGAGCTTGGCAAGGTTTGTGCAACAACAGCAGTAATTGTTTCCGCACATACGTCTTTATGTGCAGGTCCAATCTATATGTTTGGTACTGAGGAGCAAAAGCAGAAATATTTAATTCCCTTGGCAAAGGGTGAAAAATTGGGTGCTTTTGGATTAACCGAGCCCAGTGCAGGTACAGATTCCTCCATGCAGCAAACAACAGCAAAGCTGGATGGTGATGAATATGTATTGAACGGAACAAAGGTATTCATTACAAATGCTGGCTATGCAGATACATATGTAATTATTGCGATGACAGATAAAGTAAAGGGCAACCACGGCATTTCTGCTTTTATTGTAGAAAAGGATACGCCCGGGTTCTTTATTGGTAAAAAAGAAAGAAAAATGGGTATTCGCGGTTCCGCTACCTGTGAATTGATTTTTGAAAACTGCCGTATCCCCAAAGAAAATATTTTGGGTAAGGAAGGCCAGGGCTTTAAGATTGCAATGCAAACCTTGGACGGCGGACGTATTGGTATTGCTTCCCAGGCATTGGGTATTGCAGAAGGTGCGATTGAAGAGTGTGTGAAGTATGTTATGGAAAGAAAACAATTCAGCAGAAAAATTGGTCAGTTCCAGAACACACAATTTGAATTGGCTGATATGGCGACAAGAGTTGAAGCCGTAAAATTACTGATCTATGAAGCAGCTGGTGAAAAAGATGCTCATAGACCATATAGCCACTTGTCCGCAATGGCAAAATATTTGGCAGGTGCAACAGCCAGCGATGTAACAAGAAGATGCGTACAGCTTTTTGGCGGATACGGATATACAAGAGATTACCCTATTGAAAGAATGATGCGTGACGCAAAGATTACAGAAATCTACGAAGGCACATCCGAAGTACAAAAGATTGTTGTTTCCAACTGGATGGGCTTGAAGTAATTTCCATGGTTGTGCGTTCTTAAAAGAAAGATTCCCTATACTCAAAAAAATTGAAAATTCGAAAGGAGAAGCTTTTCCTATGAAAATAGTTGTTTGTATCAAACAGGTACCTGATACAGTAGAAGTTAAGATTGATCCCAAAACAGGCACACTGATTCGTGAAGGCGTTCCCTCCATCATTAACCACGATGATAAAACAGGCATTGAGGCTGCTTTGACATTGAAAGAGAAGCTGGGTGGTACAGTAAGCGTTGTATCCATGGGTCCTCCTCAGGCTGACATTGCTTTAAGAGAAGCTTTGGCTATGGGCTGTGACGAAGCATATTTGGTTTCCGCCAGAGAATTCGGCGGTTCTGATACCTATGCAACCTCCGGTATTTTGGCGGGGGCTTTGGAAAAAGTTGGCTATGATGTGATTATCACAGGCCGTCAGGCAATCGATGGTGACACAGCGCAGGTTGGCCCTCAGATTGGTGAAAAATTACACCTGCCTCAGGTTTCTTATGTAGAAGAAATTGTGGATGCAACGGAAGAATACGTTGTCGTAAAAAGACAGTTTGAAGACGGCTACCATATTATAAAAGTAAAAACACCCTGTCTGTTAACGGCCATTGCCGAATTGGCAGAGCCTAGATATATGTCCGTAGGCGGCGTTTTTGATGCATATCAGAAGGAAATTAAAATTATCGGTTTTGAAGATATCAAGGATGGCTTGGAATTGGACATGATCGGTCTGAAGGGATCTCCTACCAATGTATACAAATCCTTTACAAAGGAAATGAAGGGTGCAGGAACCGTATTGCGTGACCTTACCCCGGAACAGGCGGTAGAGGCAATTGTGAAAAAGTTGGAAGAAAAATTCATTATCTAATGGACATATCCCATGTTTTTGCACATAGATAATATTTAAGGAGGATAAACCCATGAGCAAGGGTATTTTTGTAGTTATTGAACAAAGAAGCGGCAAAGTTCAGAACGTAGGTCTGGAATTGGTCGGCGAATCCACAAGATTGAAAGAAGACCTCAAGGACGAAGTAGTAGCAGTCCTGTTAGGTCATG
>NZ_LRVM01000021.1 GCF_001571775.1 Anaerotignum neopropionicum | reverse complement strand
TTATTTCCATTAACAAAAATGACACAGCACCCATCTTCGAAGTATCCGACTTGGGTATCGTTGGTGACGTTAAGGTTATCCTGCCTAAATTGGCTGATGCAATTAGAAAATATAAAACAGCAAAGGCTAACAACTAATTTTATTCAAAAAACTTGTTTTATCAAGAGCTTCCTTTGGGTTTCCAAGGAAGCTCTTTTTTCGTACGTTTTATACAACTAAAAATCCATGAGAAGGCCATAAAGCAGGAAATACTGCAGTTATACAAAGGCGGTGTTATTTTTCGCTAAAAGGTAAGGTGCAGTTTTTTGATTACTTTTTAAAACAAAACAAAAAATGTAATGTTTAACAGAAAATAAGTAAAGAAATTCAGGTATGCCTTGTATTTGCGAAAAAGCTTTCTATCGTAAAAAACAAAAATAGTGCAAAAATAGTGCAAAAATAGACAAATTTCATGCATTATGTTATACTGATTGTAAGCAGCAAGGAGAGGATGAATCGGAGATGAATTTAGCAGAGTTAGATTTTCGAGAAAAAATGGTGCCTGAACAAGTGGACATTGTTTTAAAAGAAACACAACCTTTTTTAGGGCTGATGATGGAGTGCAGATGCGCTTTGATGGAAGTAGAAACGAAGTTGAATGTTTTAAATGAAGAATTCGCTTTAAAATATAATAGAAATCCCTTTGAGGCCATTAAATCCAGAATTAAAAAACCTATTAGTATCGTTGAAAAGCTTAAGAGAAAAGGGTTTCCTATTAGCGTAAAAAGTATGGAAGAGAATTTGTTCGATATTGCAGGGATACGCGTAATTTGTTCTTTTGTGGACGATATTTATGCAATTGCTGCACTACTGGTACAGCAGGATGATATTACGCTGATAGAAGCAAAAGACTATATCAAAAAGCCAAAGCAAAATGGCTATCGAAGTCTGCATCTTCTTTTGGAGGTTCCCGTTTTTTTGGCGGAGGAAAAGAAGTCAATGAAAGTGGAAGTGCAATTTCGAACCATAGCTATGGATTTCTGGGCAAGCCTAGAGCATAAGCTAAAATATAAAAAAGATATTTCGGATGCAGAGGAAATATTTGTAGAGTTGCAGGAATGTGCCGATATTATTAGTAATATGGATTTACGTATGCAGGAAATTAGAAATCGTATTGAAGCCCAGGAAGAAAAATAGTGGTACTTAAAAAATGAAAAAGCGCGTATTGCAGAGCAAATTTTTTGCGAAGCAATCGTGCTTTTTTTATATTTAATTGCAAAAAAAACATGGAAAAAGGGCGAGTTATAGGGGCGTCGCCTTTTACAAATAAACCCATAAGGGGAGTGAGCTACTTCTGTTTTTTTGCGAATTTTAGGGATAATACAATGTTTTTGCGGAAGAAAAATGGAATGTCACGACAGCGTTTGACAGAAACTGCAAAAGAGGCATGGTATATTTTGGACAAGCAAATTGTCTTTGGAAAAAGACCAAAGAAACATGGCGATGGACACTGAATACAAGGGAGGACATAGAATGCGGCAATATTATGACGGTGATATGAATTTGTATGGTTACGGTATAGATGACGAATCATCAACTTTGCCTGAGAAAACAAAACAAATGGGCGCACTGGAGAGTCAAATGCGAATCTACATTGAGGATTATGTGTATACATATTTATATCAATATGGCAAAAGCAATGGTGGTAAGGAAAAAATTGCGGCCTTGGTTGGGCGTCATTTAGAGATAAATGGCGAAGATTCGGTTGTGATTTCCGGCGCAATTCAGGGAAAAGGCGCCGAACACAAAAATGGAGTGGAAAGCTTTAGCGAAGAAACCTGGGAGTATATTGGAAGTCAAATGGAAACTTATTTTAAGGGAATGACTTTGGTTGGTTGGGTGCATATGCAGCCGGGCTTTGGCTCGTTCCTGATGGCAAAGGATGAAATGTTTCATGAAGAGTTTTTTAAGGAAAAATGGCAGGTTTTATTTGTAATTGACAGCTTAGATAAAATGGATACATTTTATATTTATAATGAAGATAAAAAAGGTTTAAGGCAAGCCAGAGGATATTTTGTTTATTATGAAAAAAATTTGGAAATGCAAGAATACATGCTGGAAAATAGTATGGTTCGCCCAAAAGAGGACGAAAGAGGCATGGCAGAAAAAAAGGAAGAATATGAGGAGCAGCCCCTGGCCGGGGGAGAAAGGAAAAGACGAAGTCCGAGTCCTGAGGAGCGAATGGATGCAGCGAAGGAAATTCGCAGAGTGCTACAAAAACGTGCTCAAGAGGTGGAAGAAGCTCAAAAAGGAAAGTATTCTATGCTGGTTGGGGTAAGCTGTGTTTTGTGCGTTGTCTGCTTGTGTATGGGATTTGCGTTGATGAGCAATATGACACGCTTGCAGAGTCTAGAAGGCGAAATTTTAATGGTACAAAGCTCTTATGAAAAATTGGAGAAAAACATAGAAGGCGTAAAGGTGCAAGCGGCTTTTGCTGCCGAAAATGGAGTGGAAACGCAAGCAGAAAACATTCAGAAAACCCAGGAAAAAGTGGTGGAAACATGGTATACAGTTGAAGCCGGCGATAGTTTAGGGTTTATCAGCAGAAAATATTATGGAGATAACAGCGGAATTACTAAAATAATGGAGGCGAATAGCTTAGAAAATGCAGATATGATTTATGCCGGGCAGTCTATATTAATTCCTTAATTTAAAAACAACCAGATTCCCTCGTGCTAAATTTACTAGGAAGTTTATAAAAGAATAGAAGCTTCCTAGTAAATCCGGTTAAATTTGAGCAGAGAAAAAAGCTTGAAAATAATTTTTTTTAAACAGGTAAGACATTATCAAAGAAAGAATAGAAAGGGCGAAATTATAACATAATTATAAAAAAATGTTGCGACGCAAGAAAAAATATGATACAATATTAATGCTGTTTGATAATGGATAAGACTCAGAAAAATGAGTAAGCTATATAGGAGGATTTTAAATGACAACATTAGGTACGGTTTTAACGGTTATTTTAGCTGTATTGGCATTGGCGTTGTGTATCATTATTTTGATGCAGTCTAAGCGTTCTGCAGGCTTAGGGGCAATTAATGGCAGTAGTAATGGAGACACTTATTGGAGTAAAAATAAAGGTCACTCTGTTGAGGGTGCACTGGAAAGATATACAAAAATAGGCGGTGCGCTTTTCATGATTATTGCTTTTATTATTAATTTGATCAGCTAAAAGGTTGAGAGATGCAGAAATGCATCTCTTTTTTGTAATCAAGAAAAAAATGTGGTAAATTGAAATACAGGAGGAATTTATGGAAGAAAACAATGTATTGGAAGAACGAAAAATAAGGCTCCTTGGTTATATTGAAAGTGCTGAATATATTCCCTTGAGACGTAAAGAAATTCGGCAGATGATTTCTGTACCCGATTCTGAACGAGAGCAATTTGAAGGAATGGTTCTGGAATTGATTAACGAAGGCAAAGTGGTAGAAACAAAAAAAGGAAAACTATTGGCGCCGAAAACCATTAACATGTCAACGGGTACTTTTACAGGCCATGCCAAGGGCTTTGGATTTGTGACGCCGGATGAGGGCGGGGCTGATATTTTTATACCTGCAAATGAAACTGCCGGTGCCATGCAAAAAGACAAGGTTTTATATAAAGTAATCCGCACGGGGGATAAGGACAAAAAATCCGAAGGCGTGATTATAAAGGTTTTGGAGAGAGGAATTACCCGTGTTGTTGGCCTTTATGAGCAGAGCAAAGGCTTTGGTTTTGTCATTGCAGACGACAAGAAAATTGCCAAGGATATTTTTATTGCCAAAGAAAATGCAAAGGGTGCTGTAAGCGGACATAAGGTCGTTGCGGAAATTATTAATTACGCGGAAGAAAGACGAAATCCGGAAGGAAAGATTATAGAGATATTGGGGCATATCAACGATCCTGGAGTTGATATTCTTTCGGTGATCCGCCAATACGACTTGGCTGTTGAATTCCCCGATGAAGTCTATAAGGAAATTGAAAATCTTGAAACAGAGGTTTCGGAAAAAGATAAAGCAGGCAGAGAGGACTTCCGAGGGCTATTGACCATTACCATTGATGGGGAAGATGCCAAGGATCTGGATGATGCTGTTTCTTTGACAAAAACAGCAACGGGGAATTATATGCTGGGCGTTCATATTGCAGACGTTACCCATTATGTTCGGGAGCATACAGCTTTAGATCGGGAGGGCTATGCCAGGGGTACCAGCGTTTACTTGGTTGATCGGGTGATTCCTATGCTGCCCCATAAATTGAGCAATGGAATTTGCTCTTTAAACCCTCATACGGATAGATTGGCAATGAGTTGTATGATGGAAATTGATGCAAAAGGAAATGTTGTTGATCATAAAATATGTGAATCTGTGATCTATTCCGATTATCGCATGACTTATACGGCAGTTCGAGAACTAATTGAGGATAAGACGCCGGCTCTTTTGGAGGAGTTCAAAGAGATTTTGCCGATGTTGACAATGATGAATGAATTAAGGCAAGTTCTTGGCGAAAAGCGCAAAAGGAGAGGTTCTGTAAACTTTGACTTGCCTGAGTCTAAAATTATTTTGAATGAACAAGGTAAGCCCATTGACATTCATCCTTATGAAAGAAGCATTGCAACAAATTTGATTGAAGAATTTATGCTTGTTTGTAACGAAACGGTTGCCGAGAATGCTTTTTGGCAGGAAATCCCCTTTTTGTATCGTACCCATTTGGAGCCGGATGAAGAAAAGCTTCAACGCATGGAGCAATTTATTCGTGGCTTTGGGTATCATTTACGCAAAAAGGATGGAGAGGTTCATCCAAGGGAAATACAAAGGGTTTTGCTTGAGGCAGAAGGAACGGAGCAGGAAAGAATTATTACCAGAATGATTTTACGCAGTATGATGCAGGCGCGTTATGGTGCAGATAATCTTGGGCATTTTGGTTTGGCGGCAAAGTATTACTGCCACTTTACTTCTCCCATTCGGCGATATCCTGACTTGCAAATCCACAGGCTTTTGAAAAAAATGCTGCATGGAGAACTAAAAGAAGCAGAAACAAAGGAGTACAAAAAAAAGATGCCGGACATCGGAAAACACTGCTCAAAGCGGGAGCGTATTGCCGATGACGCTGAACGGGATACGGATCAGCTGAAAAAGGTTGAATATATGGAAGATAAAATTGGGGAGGCATTCGAAGGCATTATTTCCGGTGTAACCAATTGGGGAATTTATGTGGAATTACCTAATACCATAGAAGGCATGGTGGCGTTGGCCATGCTTGATGATGATTACTATGAATTTGATGAGAAAAAAATGGTTGTATTTGGAAGAAAATCCGGAAAAATCTATCGCCTGGGCGATAAGGTAACGGTTGTTGTGGCCAAGGTTTCTAAAGAGCTTAGAACCATTGACTTTTTGTTTGACGATGGTGAGGAATAAAAAACCAAAAGCCTTTAGGTTTTTTGTTGAGGGTGTGGACTTTTAGACGGAAGACAAAGTGAAAATCTTGAGGGCTTTGCCCTCAAACACCCACAAAGGTTTGGTTCAGCACTTTGCTCCGCAAAGCTGTCCCTTGGACAGATGGCACTTCTTTGCCATTACGACCTTGACCTATCTAAAACCGCATAGTTATGCGGTTTTCGTAAAAGTTTTTAGTCTGGCTTTTTTCAAAAAGCAAGTAGGTTGGTCATCACTTTTGCTTCGCAAAAGTTGTCTTTGCCGACTGCCCTATCTTGGGCAGTGAGCGGGCAACGCCCAAGGTTTGTCGACACCCTTTGAAAAAAGCTGAGTTCCTTCAAGTTTTTTTTAAGTTGACAAGGGACAAATTAAGAGTGCCTGCGACCAAAGGGCTAGTAACTTCCTATTTTCCTCAGATGGGCAAAGCTCATCATGGGGATTCCATTTGGGAAACCCTTCCGTCCTTAAAAATAAGTTTTTTGACAGTCTAAAGCAAAAGTCTAGGCGCTTTTGCTTTTTTGTTTGTTCGCTTTAGCTTGACAAAACCACCGGCTATGCCGGTGGTAGGAAGGGTTTGTTCTTTAGATGTAAGCACGAATCCTCCTTTGGTAGAATAAATGTAGGTTTGCCAACCACATCAAAGACCAAAAGGAGGATTCAAAATGACTAATAATAGTTTAGCACATACAACATGGGAA
>NZ_LRVM01000020.1 GCF_001571775.1 Anaerotignum neopropionicum | reverse complement strand
ATGAGTTCAAGAACCAGCTAATAGAAGATACACTCAAAACCTTTGAAATTACTCGATCCCTAAGTCACAAAGGATGCCCTTATGACAATGCTGTAGCAGAGGCAACTTTTAAGATTATAAAGACCGAATTTGTACATAACCAAACGTTTTCAAATCTATATGAATTAAAGTATAAGTTGGCAGACTACGTGAATTGGTTTAACAATCACCGGATTCATTCATCTCTGGGATATCTAGCCCCACGAGAATACCGGATGATTACCCTTAAAAAAGTTGTCTAGATAACTTTTGACAATCCAAACTGTTTTAGCAAGATGCATGGTTGAAAAGCTCTATGATTGTTTGTCTGTTTTGGATAAAACTGAACTAAAATTAATAAAATTATTGTTTTTTGTTGGTTATTCTGAAAGAGAGCTCTCAAAAATTACGGGTATACCCCGAAAAACAATCAGTTATCAAAAGCGTCGAATACTAAAAAAATTGAAAAAGCTATTAAATTGATAAAATAAATTGCCCACCCCCCTTACTTTTTCGGCTAAGTAGTGAGGGGGTTTTTCTATCCCTAAATTTGCTCTTTGGCAACTAAATATCCTTATCTCAAATACTTTCCGTTTATGGCCTCGAAAAGGAAAGCAACTTAATAGATATCGCTGTGACCTCTGAAAATTTTTATGTGAGCGATTTGCATTGTGTTTAAACAAACCAATTGGCACGGTTTGATTGCCATTACCCATAAACGATATAATCATACTTCTGTCTTGAACGCATCACCGCATTGGGCAGCTACCTCAGAACGGGGTGGAGATGCTGGAGCACTTGTGAAAAATGGTGTTTTGGCACTATGACACTGTTGCCGACAGTGGTTTAAGATAAGCTCCGTTATCGGGGACAGGAATAATAAGACACTTCTTGCAAAAAGATGCTGTAGGCAAAGGATCGTTCACTCGGCAGGATATTTTCCCTCTGCAAGTTGCTGTCCACCATAATAATTGTGGCGGCATCATCATCAAGATTACGGACGATGACGGGCATGGTTTCAAGTCCTGCCAGTTCACTTGCCCTATGCCTGCGGTGCCCTGCCACAAGCTCATAGACGGTTGATTGAAAAGGTGATGGTATTTGATGGGAAGTTTTTAGTGGAGTTTAAGTCTGGAGTTGAAAAAGAAGTTGCATTGAACTAATAAATGAGTTCTATTGCGAATGATGTGAAACCCTTCCTTTTTGTCAATTTGCCTTGAATAATATTGTAAGAAAAAGTATAATTTTTATTGAAAAAGAATTTTTATACTTTTTTGGAAAATATTTTACAGATTAAAAAGAAACCCATAAGCAAAATGTAACCATTATGCCTGGCATTCAAATTGGACACGGTGCCATTATTTCTGCCAACGCAACAGTAGTGAAAAATGTTGAGCCGTATGCAATATACGGTGGGAATCCGGCTAAATTAATTAAAAAAAGATTTACTGATGAGATGGTTGAATTCTTGCTTAAGCTTCAATGGTGGAACTGGGACGAAGAGGAAATATTTCATAATCTTGAAAAACTTACATCAGAGTGCGGACTTGTGCAGTTTATGAATCAGTCTCTGGACAAGGGGCCTTTTTATCATGGTTCAAAAGCAGATTTGAAGGCGGGGGAATTATTGGAACCTGGCTATGGCTCTAATTATGGAGAGGGGAAAAAAGCAAACTACGTTTACCTGACTGGGACATTGGATGCAGCTATATGGGGAGCTGAACTTGCGGTGGGGGACGGACGAGGTCGAATTTATATTGTGGAGCCTTTAGGTGCCTTCGAGAATGATCCTAATTTAACGGATAAAAAATTCCCGGGAAATCCTACCAGATCCTATCGCAGCAAGTCATCACTAAGAATAGTGGGGGAAGTTTTGGATTGGGAGGAACATGCCCCAGAGGTGCTCCAAAATATGTTAAATAACCTTGAGGAGCTAAAGCGACAAGGCATAGAAGCAATCAATGACTAATCATAGGGTAGTCGATGATATTGTGCACAGATTGTCGGATGGATAAATGCAACCTTTGATATATTGATGAAGAAAGGAGGTTATTTGATGGATTCTATAAGTTATATGAATCGTGCAATGTCATACATTGAAGACCACTTAACTGAGGAAATTGATTATAGTGAGATTTCAAGAATTGCTTACTGTTCAGAGTATCATTTTAAGCGTATGTTTTCTTTTTTATCAGGTATCAGTTTGTCAGAATATATTCGAAGAAGAAGACTAACACTTGCTGCCCCTGATTTAAAAGATCGGGATTTGAGAATAATGGATGTTGCTGTAAAGTATGGTTATAGCTCGGCCGATTCATTCACCCGTGCTTTTCATTCTGTGCATGGTATTCTCCCTTCTGAGGCAAGAAATGAGAATATTCAACTAAAAGCTTATCCTAAAATGACCTTTCAATTATCAATTAAAGGAGGCTGTGAAATGAATTATCGCATTGTTGAGAGAGAAAACTTTAATTTGGTGGGTTTTAAAAAGAGAGTTCCAATTGTTTTTCAGGGGGTTAATCCTGAGATTGCAAAAATGACTGAACTTTTGACCCCAGATGTTATAAAACAATTGAAGTCAATTTCCAATGTAGAACCAATTGGTATAATTAGTGCATCAACGAATTTTTCAGAAGAAAGAATGGAAGAAACGAGTGAGCTGGATCATTACATTGGGGTAGCAACATCCACAAATGAAATTGCAGAGTTTGATATATTAGAAATTGATGCCGGTACTTGGGCAGTATTTGAATCCATTGGGCCATTCCCTGAAACACTTCAAAATGTGTGGGGCAGGATATACTCAGAGTGGTTCCCGTCATCAGGATATGAGGCGGTTAAAGGTCCGGAAATTTTGTGGAATGAAAGTCCAGACACATTAAACCCCAAATATAGAAGTGAAATATGGATACCAGTGAAGAAAAAAGATAGTGAAATGTAGGAATCATTTTGATGGAGGGCACTTCCTGTAAGGAGGTGCCTTTATCGTAGGTGAGGATAACATCAAGGTGCTTTCAAAACCACAGGAAGCGCAGACTAGGGCGGCGGGATGCATAAGGAATTTCGACAGCAGTTTTTACTGCTTGATTGAAGTTCGATGCACCCACCGTACTTTGGTATGCCATTTTTAGGCACTGGAGTCGGTGGACATCGTGTCTGTCGGCTCCTTTTGTTTTCCTGCCGCCACCATCCAGGCGGGAAAGGCAGGGGATTTTATGAAATTTCGCAAGACAAGACAGGAAGAACGTGAGGTATACAGATACTCAGAGGGTAGGCTTTGTGATTTTTTACAGATGTTTCAGGTACCTTTCAAAAAAAGTAGTAAAATGACTAAATTGACATTTATAAGGTCTAATCAGATTCATTTATTGAAATCATACGGATATTCGTATATAATATATTGTGTCTTTTTATATCCACACGGAGGTGAAGTAGTTGAGCAGTTTGCAGGGATATATCTCAGCGCGGGAAGCGTCATACAAATGGGGCGTATCAGAACGGCGCGTGCATCAATACTGCCAAGCTGGGCGCATTCCGGGGGTTTCCCGTTTTGGTCGCTCATGGGCCATTCCCGCCGATGCCCAAAAGCCTTCTGACCCACGAAAAGAACAAACCGGAAGGAAGTGATCGCTATGCCGCGTATTGCTATCTGTGACGACCAGCCGAGAGAGCTGGATATCATCACCGAATACATAAAAGAATACATGGACATCCATCCATGGGAAGCGGAGATTCAGAAATTTTCGCACCCGGATAAATTGCTGATCGCGATTGAGTCTGAGCGCTTTCACCTTTACATACTTGACATTGTCATGCCCATGGTGAGCGGTTTGGAATTGGGCAAAGAAATACGCCGTCTTGATCGCGAGGCGCAAATTATCTATGCCACCACCGAGCCACAGTTTGCGCTGCAAGCATATGCGGCAAGCCCTATTAATTATCTTATTAAGCCCCTTTCAAAGCAGCAGCTATTTGATACGCTGACCCTCGCCATTTCTAAAGCAGACCTTGCGGAAGATCAGACCTTTGCTGTCAAGACCGCAGAGAGCTTGCGGGTGATAAAGCTGGCTGAGATTATCTGCTGTGAATACCGCAATCACGCGGTTGCTTTCAGCTTAACAAACGGCGAGGAAGTATCCAGCCGAACTTTTCGCGAGAATTTTTCAGAATACTGTGCATCTATTTTGAAGGACAGGCACTTTCTACAATGCCACACCTCGTTCATAATTAACCTACGCCGGGTGGAGTGTTTCGCCAAAGATAGTTTCACGTTATATGGCGGTAAGATTGTTCCTATTGCGGCAAAGCAATACCCTGTGGTAAGAGATGCCTATATGGACTACCTGATGGCAAAGGAGGTATGCAAATGAGTGAATATTTTCCGGACATTCTGCGGGCGGCGATTTCCACCACTGCCAATGTCCTGCTGATGATGACGCTTTTGCAGCCGAAATACTCCAAAAAGATCACACTGCTGACGATGCTGGGCATTCTCGCCGCCGATTTAGGTACGGCGGTTTATTGCTATCTCAGTGGAAACCTGACCCTGCTTTCAAAGCTGGATATTGTTCTGTTCGTGGTACTTTGCTTTGCGGTGCGGCCTCTGTTCAAAGATACCTTTATGCAGTGGTTGTTTTCCTATCTTACCGTTCAAAATATCAGCGACGCTGTCATTATCCTCAGCTTTGTCGGCTCAAGACATCTGCCTTACCCCCATTATGCCAATTCGTTGCTGCGCGTGATTCTCTTCGGCGTTTTTCTGCTGGTTTTGGCCCGTTATGTGCGTCCGCTGTACCGGCAGGCGGTGGAGCATTGGACGGCGTATTTCGCCGTTGCTCTGGGACTTTACATCACATTCAACTACTATGTATTGTCCGCCGATGACATTGTTGTGATGCTGACGGAGCAGGCCATACCGCTGCTTCTGGTGATTTTCATCGGGCTTGCTGCCTACGGCTCCATTATTATTTCGCTTAAAAACCTTCAGCGGGAATTCCGGGTCAAGGAGGAAAACCAAAGGATGCAGGCGGAGCGGGAATATCTGCAACTGGCCGCAGGCAACATGTCGCAACGGCTGGAGCTTATGGAGGAGGTATCGTCGCAAAACAGCCGCGCCGCCCATGACCGCCGCCACTTTAACAATGTGCTTCAGGAACTTTTGGAGCAAGGGAAGACCAGTGAGGCCACCGCTTTACTGCAAAGTCAAAATCAAATGACGCTAAAAATCAGCAGGGTCTACTGCGAAAATTCCGCTGTCAACGCCGCCGTCTGCCACTATGCAGGTCTTGCTGAGCAGGCGGTAATTCCCACAGAGATTGAACTGGATATTCCCAGAGAACTGACTGTAGATTCTCTGGAGCTTTCCATGGTGGTTTCAAATCTGATGGAAAACGCAATTCACGCCTGCGGGAAGCTGCCTGAAAATCGCACTTCCTATCTCAGATTTACCTGCCGAAGCGTGGGTAGGCTCTTGCTGGAGATGGAAAACCCATGTACGCAGGATACCGTATTGGATGAAAGTGGTTATCCTATTGCCAGCGAAGAAGGCCACGGCTTCGGTAGCCGGAGCGTCGTTGCTTTTGCAAAAAAATATGACGGCGAACTTCTATACAAAATAGAAAATGGTGTCTTTCGGGTACGCATTCTGGTTTAAGAATACGACACAGTTTGTTTGTCAAGAGCCAATTTAATTGAATATCAGTTTTTTAAGTGTAAAAATGAGTCTTTTAAGTGTAAAGGCTCATTTTTTCTTTTTCTCATGGTAATTTCAGAGCAGTAATTTACAAAATATCATAGAGTTATTGGAGGTAAGGAACATGAAAAAGAGAGTTTTATCTGTATTACTGGCATCCAGCATGGCTATTTCTTTGGCGCTGTTTACAAGCGGCTGTGGGCAAAAAAGCAGTGCCGCTGCTTTGTGGGAGGCTGGAAGTATAAGAAACAAGATTGTTGTCATAAGCGATATTCACATCGGAATTGACGACCAATATGCTGAAACGGTAAAAAACCGCCCGCTGTTAATTGAATTTTTGCAAAAGCTGCAACGCACAAAGGATGTGCGGGAACTGGTGATTGATGGCGATTTTCTGGACGAATGGTTTTTACCGGTGGATTATTCCAGCTACACCGATGTTCAACAGTTTTACAAGGATGTCATCGCAAACAATCAGGGTGTTATTGATGAACTGAACAAGGTGGCCGACAGCGGAATCAAACTTGTCTACATACCCGGAAATCATGACATGACGCAGGAAAATGATATTTTACAGGAGGCCATTCCAAAAATCGTACAGATCAGAGATGCCAAAGGGCTGGGAACCTATTACACAGGTGACCGCAACGAAATTGTAATCGAGCACGGCCACCGTTACGATGTATTTTCAGCGCCGGACACGGTTACCAATGCGGAGTTGGTGGGAAATAGCGATACCATTCTGCCAGCCGGTTATTTCTACGCTCGTTATGCTGCGACTTGGGTATTAGAGGGTCGCCCCAAGGTGGAAAAGAACTTGCCGGTGGTGACAAATGTGCCGGACAAATCCGACATAGACCAGTATGGGGCTTTTATGTATTACTACATTCTCAAAAGCGTATCCGAGCGTATGACGCCGAACGAGGGCCTTGACGAGAAAATATTCGATATGCATATGGCAGGCTTTGATGATGCCTACACCTATCTGGACTTCTATCCTGCGCAACAGGCGGACGGAACCATTTCCGCGCCTGTGCTGTTTAAGAATATTCAGCGTACGTGGGACGAGCGTCAGAAAGCCAATCAGGTCAAGGTTCCCAACAGCTTCCTTGAGGCGGTCGCAGGAACTGTGGACTGGGAGTATTATTTCAGACAGGCAAAGGCGCAGCATCTGGAAAATCTGGATGAAAACGTGGATGTAGTTGTGTTTGGTCATACGCATGCACCCTCATATCGTGCCATGGACAACGGAAAATACTATATAAATGACGGAACCTGGATTGACCATAACACCGACTATCCGGATACCACCCGTACATTTGCTGTTATTACCACCGGAGATAAGACCACCGCCGGACTGTATATGTATGAGGAGGATGGCTCTGTGACCGATATTGCCGCAAGCGTCAGCGGAGACAGGGGTCAAGCTGCACCTGCAACAAATTCTTTGGAAAATGCATCATTTGATTATAAAGCAGTTGAAAACTACGGAGATGATGATACACAGGCACGTTATGTGGAAGTGAGCGGCTTAACAGACACTACGGTGCAGGAAAAACTGAATCAGGCACTCAAGGAGTTTTGCCTTGCACCGATTTCTTCTGCCGAAAAAGATACCAATTACGATATTATGCCTGTCTTTGAAATGGTAGGCGGCGATTTGTTGAGCATCAGGACATACAATACCGCTTACACCCCAGGAGCGGCCTACCCTGTAAGTTCCATACGGACACAGCTTTTTAGCTTGACTACGGGTGATAAGGATGCAGGGAATCTTTGGGATTTCATAAAGGACAAGGATGCGTTCAAGCAGTTGGTACTTGACGGCAAATTCGGTTTTGCACCGGCGGGCGTTGAAGGGGAAATTCCCAAAGAGCTCAAAACGGCGGTGTATCAAAAACTTGCACAAAACATTGACGCTCCTGAATTTGCAACGAAATTTTACTTTGGTGACGGAGGGAATCTGAATGTATGGTGCGAGGGCGATAACCACGTAACCGGGGACTATTGGTTATTTGATATTCCTGTCATAGAGCTGGAAGGACTTGCAACAAATCAATTACTCTCTATTATTGAAAATCTGAAGAATCTCAGCAATTAAATGCGGGGATGCAGAAGTGAAAATAAGCGGCATTCCGAAGTATTCGGAGAGCCGCTGTATCCTCGCCGGAAGGAGCGTGATATTATGGAAAATCGTCGGCGCAGGCAGGAGGATACGTCCTTTTCTGCCCCCAATGCGGAAGGCAATGTGTGGCCAAAACAAGTTTGTCCGGCTTTTGAGCCGAGGGCCGATACACCGGAGGGCTTACAGCAGTGCTGGTACTGCCGTTATGCTGACTTTCATCTGGATAAGCCACGTGCGCTGGATGTTGGTGTATGTTACTGGCCGGAAAAAATATCAAAATAGGAGGGTGCGATAAAGTGAGAAAAAGAATTTTATGCTTTTAGCTCTCGGTGTGCATGGTTCTGACCATGTTGCCGTTTTCGGCTATGGCGGAAGAAGCAGACACTTCAATCGGTGCGAGGGAAGAAATCGTCGCTTTTGCACCGCTTGCCGAAACAGAAAAATTGGTACCCACCGGAACATCCATTGAGGATTTGGAGCTTCCTGAAACCCTGACCGCAACGGTGCGTACAGCCATAACAGCGGACAGCGGTGTATCGGAGGAACCTGTGCAGGATTCAGGGAACCCGGACGAGGGTTCTATGTCCGGAAACTTGACGGTTGCCACCACCGGTTCTACTATAGAAGCAGAAGCAAACGAGCAGCAGGAACCCCCTACTATGGAATGGGAAGAAGCCACCGTTGATATTCCGGTTACATGGATAGTTGAGCCGGAATATGACGGAAATGAAAACGGCGATTATGTATTTACGCCGGTGATTGAAGGTTATACCGTAAGTGCTGCCATGCCGGAGGTCATCGTGACGGTGGCTATATCATTGCGCCCCTAGCAATTATAGATGTGGCAAAGAAGGTACATGACTTTCTAACGGTAGGTGCAGCGGCATCCTTGCAGGAAGCGGCAGTCACAGGATTATACTTTGGGGATAAGTATTATGAAAAGCTTCGGGTGTATATACGGCAAAGAAGAATCTGTTTATGAAAGGCTTGGATGAATTAGGAATTATTCATACAAACCCCAAAGGGGAATATTATGTTTTGCTGGATATTTCAGAGTTTGGATTCGAGAGTGATTTGGAGTTTTGTGAAGTATTGGCGGAGAAAGTAGGCGTAGGGGCTGTCCCGGGTTCCAGTTTTTTCAAAGAAAATGCAAACCATTTGGTGCGATTGCATTTTGCAAAAAAAGAGGATACGCTGAATGAAGCTTTAAATAGATCATCTGATTTGCGCAAAAAAAATACCATCTAGGAAGCACAAATCTTAAGGCATAAATTGGATTCATTTTAAAGTGATTCCCATTAGCAATCAAAAAGACACGGTTCTCACAGGGAAGAGCCGTGTCTTTTCTATTTATAGATTTAAAAGCCGCATCAAAAACCTTATAAAAAGGAAGTAATCATCCTTTTTGTATCTTCCATACGGGGTTCAATTGGTATAAATTCAGGTCCAAGATAACATCTTAAAAACGGATTTAGATAATATAGTTATCTCCCGGTTGATAAGAAGCCATTAATTCCGCAATGGTAATTCCGTCTAAATATTCGGAAATCAGTTTATCTAACCCTTGCCACATGGATAGGGTACGGCAATCATGCACACGGGTGCACTGCTCAGATTTTTCATTCAAGCAAGCAACAGGAGCAAGGCTTCCCTCTGTTAGGCGCAAAATACTACCCACGGTATAGGCATCGGGGGTTTTGCTTAGGCGATAACCGCCACCTTTTCCTCTTTGACCGATTAAAAATTTTTCGCGTACCAATGATTTTAGAATAATCTCCAAATATTTTTCGGAGATTTCCTGCCGTTGCGCAATTTCCTTTAAAGGAACGTAATCTCCCGGGTGTTCTGCTAAGTCTATCATGACACGTAATGCATATCTTCCTTTTGTTGAAATCATCATAAAAAATCCCTCCAAGCTTAAACCTATTATATAATAGGGTAAATAGGAAAGCAAACAAATTATTTATGAAAAAAACCTAATTCCTATTGACAAATAAGAAAAGAAAGTATAATATACCAATAAACCTACTAAGTTTATAGGATAAATGAAAACGTTGCCCTATAAGGTGTAATGAAAATTTTATAAGGTGACATGATAATAATGAGAGAGATTATGAATGGAGGAATTTATTATGGGTAAAATTTACATTTCTGCGGATCAATTGGTTGGAAGAACACCATTACTGGAACTGACTCGTATTGAAAAAGAATATGGTCTTGAAGCAAAAATTCTTGGGAAATTAGAATACTTCAATCCCGCAGGTTCAGTAAAGGATAGGATTGCGAAAAGCATGCTGGATGATGCAGAGCAAAAAGGAATTTTAAAGCCGGATTCTGTGATTATAGAGCCCACTTCGGGAAACACAGGCATTGGTTTGGCGGCAATCGCTGCGGCGAAAGGTTACAAAATTATTATTGTTATGCCGGAAACCATGAGTGTGGAGCGTCGCCAATTAATGAAGGCATATGGTGCGGAGTTGATTTTGACTGATGGAGCCAAAGGCATGAAAGGTGCCATTGCCAAGGCAGAAGAGTTGTCTCAGGAAATCCCCAATAGTTTTGTTCCCGGGCAGTTTGTAAACCCAGCTAACCCCGCAGTTCATGAGGCTACAACAGGTCCGGAAATTTGGGAAGACACTGACGGAATTGTGGATATCTTTGTAGCAGGCGTTGGTACAGGTGGAACTGTTACAGGGGTAGGCTCCTATTTAAAAGGAAAGAATGCTGATATTAAGGTGGTTGCTGTAGAACCCGCCGCTTCTCCCGTATTAAGTAAAGGTACCCCAGGTGTTCACAAAATTCAGGGTATTGGCGCGGGATTCGTTCCTGATGTTTTGAATACAGAAATTTATGATGAAATAATTGCTGTTGAAAATGAGGATGCCTTTGCAACAGGAAAGCAAATTGGTCGTTCTGAGGGTGTTTTGGTTGGTATTTCTTCAGGAGCCGCTTTATGGGCAGCGATTCAGCTGGCGAAGCGTCCTGAAAACAAAGGAAAGACGATTGTTGCATTGTTGCCTGACACAGGAGAGCGTTATCTTTCCACACCGATGTTTGCGGACTAATGGAAAAAATTTGATTTAAAATTTTTTATTTAGGAGGAAAGGCTATGATGTGCATTCGCTCCAGGTTTCGTAAAGAAAAACGTATTTTTGTCAAGTCCTCCTTCTTGTTTTTCCTATTTATTAAGGGAATTATTTATTCACAGCAGGACTTGTAGCCTGCTGTTTTTTATTGCAATAAATATTGAGGCAGGTAGTATACAGAAAAAATAATAAAGGATTATGGTGGATTCCAGAGGAGTTGCAATAACGAATAAAACAAAGAGAGTACTAAGTTGAACGTATGTGTTTTATTTTTTAGTAGCCGATTGACAAGGTAGAAACAGCATGGTACTATAACCGATAAACATAGTATGAAAATGGAACGGATGGGAGGTTTCAAAATGCAGAATCAAGATAAAAGTAAACCATTTGGATTTGCCACAAGGGCAGTTCATGCTGGGAATGATATAAATCAGGATAGTGGAGCGATTAAAAGGCCGATTACAATGGCAAACAGCTATGCACTTTCCTAATGATTATAAGAATGTAATTTCCCCAGCATAGCGAGAACACAAACAGAAAATATAGATACTGTTGCTATACCAGCCACTATTTTTGAGAAGTAACCATATGCAATACATGCGATTATTATTTCAACAAAAAGAATGAACAGCGCCCTTTTTCTCATTTGTAGCATTCTGTTTTCAGAGACAGGATGGTTTGGATGAACTACCGGTGCAATTTTGTATACAATAAAAATACTAATTGCTAAAATAAACCCCAGTATTGGGGGAAACTCAATTATCAATGGGTATGTAAAAATACATAAATAAGAAAGCAAAATGGACGATAAAATGCATTTTAAATGAGAGGATGCATGCATCCCTCCAAGATGAATACGCAATGGTGTAAAAAATAGCATCCAGAGAATCATTTCAAAGGTTTTGTGAAACAGCAATGCGGTGATGATTAGCAATAAGTCTGAAAACAGCTCATTTAGCATACATTCTGCGCCATAGGCATAAATTTCATAGTCGTCCCGGCTTGCTCCATTTTCCACGAGCCAATTTGCCCATGTGTTTGCAAATTTAATAATCATGATAGCACTCTCCTTACAAAATGGTGTCTAAAAAAGTTTTTCTTACATCCTCAAGGTGGGTATTG
>NZ_LRVM01000019.1 GCF_001571775.1 Anaerotignum neopropionicum | reverse complement strand
AGAATACATTGACCCGTTTACGGGTGAGCAAGTGAGCACAGGCAAGAAGTAAACTGCTTTAGCAGTAGCCAGAGAATAAGAAACGGTTGGCAAACCGTTCAATGCATCTTTAGATGCAAGTTGGTAAAAGCCCCTTCTAGGGGCAGAGCAAACCACCAGCTGAGCTGGTGGTGATGATTTGTTTTTTTGCGTAGCCTTCTTATTATGTTAGAGAAGCTTGAGCAGCTTTTTTTGCGTGGATCAAAGTTGTGTCAAACAGCGGGACGGAGGTATCCTTTGGATGCACCAAAAGTCCAATTTCCGTACACCCCAGCACAATGCCCTGGGCTCCATTGGTGTAAAGGGAATGAATGATTCTTAAGTATTCCTTTTTTGAGTTTTCTTTGATTTGACCTCTACAAAGCTCTTGAAAGATAATTGAATTTATAATTTCCATATCTTCTACGGTAGGAATAAGAACCTCAATTCCCTTTTTCAGAAACTTATCTTTATAGAAATCCTGCGTCATGGTATACTTTGTTCCCAACAAGCCAACTTTTGTGATATGATTTAGCAACAATTCATCCCCCGTTGCCTCTGCAATATGCAGAAGGGGAATACTTATTTTTTCTTCAATCATAGGTGCAATCTTGTGCATGGTATTTGTGCAGAGGATGATAAAATCGGCGCCGGCTTTTTCCAGGGATAGGGCAGCCTCTGACAAAACTTTGCCGCTTTTCTCCCAATGGCCGCTTGCCTGATATTTCTCAATCTCTTGAAAGTCAACGCTGTACAAGATGCATTTAGCTGAATGAAGACCACCTAAATGATTTTTGATGGTTTCATTGAGTACTTGATAGTAGGTTACTGTGCTTTCCCAGCTCATTCCGCCAATAAGACCAATCGTTTTCATAGAATCACCTCGCTTTTGTTTTATGGCTTGAGTATAGCATTGCACCAAGCACAATACAATGTTATAATTGTACGGAATACAATGTTGCAAAGGGGAGTGCTGAAGATGCCTATCAATTCTTTTGAAAACTATCACATGTCATGGAAACCTGAATTATGCGATAGATCATCGCCCATTTATACCCGTTTGGCAAAGAAATTGGAAGAGGACATCAAAAATGGCACGCTTAAGCCTGGGGATAAGTTACCGCCGCAGCGAGAGCTGGCAGATTATTTGGATTTGCATTTAAGCACAATTACGCGTACTTATAAGCTGTGTGAGGAGCGGGGATTGCTTTGTGCTAAAGTCGGACAAGGAACCTTTGTTGCCTCTGACGTCCATACAAGCGATATTTTGCTGTATTCCAAAGAATGTGCAGACCTCATTGAGTTGGGTACGGTGCATCCACCTTATCAAGACAACGAAGAGATAATAAAATTTATGAAAAAAATATTTCTTCAGCCGGATATTAGGCATTTTCTCGAATACAAATCCCCGGCCGGAACGAATATGCAGCGCAAAACCGTAGCAGCGTGGTTAAGAAAAATAGATGTGAATGTAGGGGAAGAGAATATTCTGTTGGCAGCGGGAAGTCAAAATGCCATATGCGCAATTTTACTGGGAATGTTTTGTGCTGGGGATAGAATCGGCACAAATTCACATAGTTTTTCCGGTTTGAAATCCATTGCAAAGATGCTTGGTGTACAGCTGATTCCGTTACCAGAGAAGAACGGGGTACTCAACTGTAATATTTTGGAACGATTTTGTGAAGCAGAAAACCTAAAGGGCCTTTACTTTGTGCCTGAGTACCATAATCCAACAACCCATTCCCTTACAGATGAAGAAAGGGCGTGTATTGGGAAGATTGCAAAGAAATTGGATTTAATTATCCTTGAGGATGCCATCAACCGGATGCTGCGGAACACGGCGCAGCGTCCCCTTTTTGCCTATGCACTGGAACAGACAATCCATATTTTCAGCGTTTCGAAATTTTTATGCCCGGGGCTGCGTATGGCTTATATTTCCACACCATTTTCATTTAAGGCGGCGCTGAATACGGCATTGTATAATATGAATTTGATGGTATCTCCCCTCAATGCGGAGATAGTAAATCGAATTTTTAATGCAGGAATTCTGGATAAAATAATTGAGGAAAAGCAAATTGAGTTAAGAAAACGCAACAGCCTGGTCAATCAGCTACTGGGTGATTATGAGTTGTATGGAGAGGATACCTGTAGCTTTCGATGGCTCATGCTGCCGCCCCAGTGGAAAAATGGAATGGAATTTGAAGAGTATGCAAAGAGCATGGGGCTGCAAGTTTTTTGTGCCGAAAAATTTTCCGTAGGAAATGTAATTTCTCCTAAAGCCATTCGAATTTGCGTATCTGCTCCGCCGACAATAGAAAAATTGCAAATAGGGATTGAAAAACTGTCAAAAGCACTATTAAGGGTTTAAAGAATCTTACAAAAAGTGTAAACAAGGAATGCTTCAAGGGTTAAGGGTAAATTGAAAAGTCAGCCAAACCCCAAAAAATATGCAACAACGGAATAATATTGAAATTTTTTAAAATAAAGCCATTCAAGTCAAATTAAGTGTTGCGTATTGAAAAAAAACTTGACATTATGTATAATATGATTAGTAACGAATGGAAAACGCCCATTTTGAGGGTCAGAATAGAAAGGCGGTAATGAAAATGAAAGGTCTGGTAACGAAAGAAGACGGAAATATGCTTAAAGTTCATATTGTCCGTAAGGAAGCTTGCGGTCATTGCAGAGCTTGCTTATCTGGCATGATGGAGAATGATATGGATATCGATGCAAGAAACCTTTGTGACGCAGAGGTGGGGGATTGGGTTGAATTGGAGCTGCAGGATAATGCATTTTTGTATGCAGTATTAATTAGCTATGGAATGCCATTGATCGCATTTTTTATTGGTTTGTTTGTTGGTTATTTTGTGGTAAGTCCTTTTATTCCTTTGCCTCAAAGCTTAGTATCCTTCATTTTTGGTGCTGTATGCGTTTTGAGTTGTTATGCATGGATAAAAAGCCAGAATCCCAGATGGGAAGGCGGAAAGTATTTACCCCTTGCGGTGCGTTTGACTTCAGAAGGCTATGAAGTATGAGAATACTAAATAATCATCCTTGTAACAGCAATCTTTACGGAGATTGCTGTTATTTTTATGCCCTTTGCAAAGAAATCAAAGATAAGTGTATTTGATTATGATTAACGGTTCAATAATTCGTGGTCCAAAGTTCGTTGGGGTGATTTTTTCTGGAAATCAAAGCAATCACCTTGAACCATTGTCCTATTTGTTCATATTATAAGACAAAGGGGATGATTCTATGAAGGAACGGGCGATGGCTCTTTGCTGTGAAGGCGAAAACTGCTCCCGAGCTATTTTGCGTGCTGCAGCTGAACAATATGGTTTTCCTCTTTCTCAAGAGTTGATAGATAGCTGTAATGCAATCAGTGCAGGCTTTGGTGTTGGCGGAATGTGCAGCGCATTAGTTGCTGCAGTTATGGTTTTAGGAATATTATTTCCAACAGATGAGGCAAAGCAAAAAAGCTTGATTTTGTTTTATCGGGTACAGGAACGATGGAATTGTATTGATTGTTGCAGGCTTTCCGCCAACAAAGAGAATTGCAACGATTTGATCGGCGAAATTTCAGCAATGTTAGAGCAGATCATTTGTGGATAGAAAAAAGGCATGAACAGTTTCACTGTCATGCCGTTTTTGTTATTCTGTGCTTGGCGTTGCTTCCTCTGTTTGGTGATCAACTTCTGTTGTTATGTTGGTGTGTACTTCTTGGGGCTGAGAAGGAATATTTTCTGCGGCTTGAATAATTTTATTTTCTTGTTTTTGCAATTGAATTTGAGAATGCTGCACTTGTACTTGATGAACACTTATGGTTTTTTTCAGCTTCTCATTTTCCTGGCGCAAAGCCGAAAGCTCTGCTTCCAGCTGAGTTACCTGCGCTTTCCAACGAGCATTATTGGATGCGATTTCATCACTTCGCTGTGACAGGAGGGATGATAATTCATCGATTTGTTTTTGCTGAGCATTTTGTTGAGGCATAGCATCCGTCATTTGATTGCTTTGCGTTTTTGTTTCTTGTGAAAAAGGATGGGACTGCAACGGTTGCTGTTGTTGCTGGAAGAATGTAGTTTGTGCCCAATTATCATTTTCAAAATAAGACATTTGCCCTTGATTTTCTTTTTCAAAATAAGAAGCCTGCTGCTGATTTTCTTTCTCATAAAAAGGTGGCGGCGATTGAGCCGCTTGCTCAAAATAAGGGGCTTGTGGGCTGGGATATTTTTCCAAATTAGGCGTCTGAGAACGTATTTCGCTTTCAAAAGAGAGTGCTTTTGATTGAGGTAAAGCCTTAATTTTGTTCGTCGTAAGAAAAGGGGCAAGATTTTTGGATAAATCCCCATAGGTTTCCATAGCATTTAGCGCAACCCCTTCTGCTCCTAGCAATTCGCCTTTTGTGCATAGAGCGGGGAAATTACCGGTATAGCGTTCTACAGGGCCAAAAGTTGTGCCGTTATTTTCAGATATACAGCGTAAGGGGCGACCGTTAACAGTCCACATCAAAACAAGCCTTTCATTTTCCATAAATACCAGGCAATTATCGCAATTGTTATCTTCCCATAGAATGCGAGGCGTACTGATGGCGGAAGTCTTTTTATACTGGTAAACAACTTGAGAGCGGAACATGCCCCGTACAATATATATAATATGAATACGTTCCGCATCATTCACAATGGAGAGATCCACAAAATTAGCAGATGTTTGAATCATAGGGGCAAGGCTGCCTATGGTAAAAGGAGATAGGAGTATTTCCCTTGCGCACCAAGTGCTTTTGGCGGTTCTATAATACAAAATAATGTGCTCCTTACTGATTCGGCGAGCAAGAAAACTAGTTTTATCAAAGGGGACAAATCGATCAATTTGATAGGGCGGTTCCCACTGCCCATTACGAAAGGCAGAATAAACCAAGGTTTCTATCCCCGGTGTTTCTGATGGCAAATGATAGATAATATGGAAGGCATCCTCATTTGGAATCATAAAAAACTTAGTTTTCATTGAGTTTGGCGCTCCGCTCATCAAAGGCCTGTGCTCCCAGTTTATAAAGTCTTTGGAGGAGGCTATAAATAATTTTCCATCCATAGTGGAATAAAGAACATAGCAAAGCTCTCCAAATTGACAAATTGAGAATGCCGAAGCAGTGCGTTCAGCCAGAATGATAGGGACAGACCATCCTGTGCTTGTCTGTGTTCGCAGAAATAGGGCGTAATTTTCACGGTAAAAAAAACAAAAATATCCGCTAGGCATTTTTATGTATTTTACATTGGGGTTTTGCATACAAACGCTCCTTTAAATTTTTTATCAGTTTATGCACAAGAGAAGGGAAAAAGAATATGAAACCTTATTCGAAACAAATAAGGGAGAGAAGCAAAGCGGAAAGGGGCAAGTGTAATAAATTTTGGATAAGTTCAAATGTACGAAAGCGTGGAGGGATGTAAAAACTATATAATATAAAATAATTTTATGGCAGAGCTAAGGAAACGCTGATTCATTCCATTGTACATCTGATCGGTAAATTCTCCCCTTGGACGGCATGAAAAAGCCTGGCAATAGCGCTGCTATTACTGTATTTTTTTCCTTGACCATTTGTATACCTTCCATTAAATCTACGTTTTCCTAATTTTGATAATGCTGTTATATTTTATGGATTTTATCGATAAGGAAAGCACATTCCAGGTTCTATGGTGGGAAAGGTTGACATTCCTACATAAAAAACTATAATTAAGTTATTACGAATGAATTTGAATTGTTAGCGGTAAATGAGAAAGGATGAAAAAAATGAATTATGATGAAGTAATTGTAAATGCAAGAAAAAGCATCGGAAAATACTGTAAAAGCTGTGTGGTATGTAACGGAGTAGCCTGTAAAAATCAAATTCCGGGCCCGGGAGCCAAAGGAATTGGGGATAATGCCATACGAAATTATGAAGCGTGGCAGAAATTCAAATTAAATATGGATACCATTAGCAGCAATGAAAAGATAGATACTTCCATAAGCATTTTTAATAAAAACTTCCGTATTCCTGTTTTTGCAGGGCCTGTGGGTGCGGTAAACCTTCATTACGGAGAAGCCTATAACGATGCAAGCTATAATCAGGTTTTAGTCAAAGCCTGTTCAGAAGCGGGGATTGCTGCATTTACCGGGGATGGGATCAATGACGATGTGATGGTTCAAGCGACAGCTGCGATTAAAGCAGCCGACGGCATTGGGGTTCCCACAATAAAGCCATGGAGCAATGATCGGGTGTTTGAAAAATTGGATTTGGCGAAGGATGCGTCGGCATTTGCTGTTGCTATGGATATTGACGGTGCAGGCTTGCCGTTTTTGAAGAATTGCGTTCCTCCCGCAGGCAGTAAAACTGTGGAAGAATTAAAGCAGATTGTGGAAAAATGTCCTGCACCTTTTATTGTAAAGGGCGTTTTAACGGTAAAAGGAGCTTTGAAGGCGAAGGAGGCAGGCGCAGCTGCGATTGTTGTATCCAACCATGGCGGGCGTGTTCTTGATCAATGTGCAGCAACGGCGGAGGTATTGGCGGAGATTGCGGATGCATTAAAGGGGAGCGGTGTGAAAATTCTGGTGGACGGCGGAATCCGTACGGGCGTGCAGGTGTTTAAGGCTCTTGCCCTTGGCGCAGATGCAGTAATTATTGCAAGACCCTTTGTAACGGCGGTGTTTGGCGGCGGAGAAGAGGGGGTAAAGCTCCTTATAGGTAAGCTGGCGGCGGAATTGGAAGATACCATGACAATGTGCGGCGTACATCGTATAGAAGAAATTACCCGTGATACCATTCGGGTTTTGAAATAAAGCAGAAGATATGAAAAAATAGGGCAGAGCCGATTTTGATTGGTTCTGCCTTTTTTTGATGGGGAAAAGAGTTTAGCTGAATAAAATAAGGGGAGGCGTTGAAAAAGGGAAAAGCCCCCGTACCGTAGGTACGAGGGACTTTTCGAGTGGGTTACTCTAGGGTGGAGATGGTAGAGTAACGGGTGGTGTTTGGTAATGTGGTAGTATTGTGTCGCACTATTGCACTTCCACCATTAAACTAATTTTTCATTACAATTAATTTGCCGTTACACTTACTGTTCCAGTTACTACGTTGTATGCTGTAGTATCCGTTGGTGTAAATGTCCAAGCAAAGTCTCCTGTTGTAGTTACTTCTGTTGTAGGAGCATCCCAATCTAATGTACCAAGTACTGCTTCATTATCTGCGTTTTTAAATGTACCACTTAATGTTGAATCAGCCAATGTCTGCCCAGCATTTACCGCTGTTGCAGATACTGCTTCATTTTCTACAGGTGTTTCTTTTACTACGTTTGCCGTTACACTTACTGTTCCAGTTACTACGTTGTATGCTGTAGTATCCGTTGGTGTAAATGTCCAAGCAAAGTCTCCTGTTGTAGTTACTTCTGTTGTAGGAGCATCCCAATCTAATGTACCAAGTACTGCTTCATTATCTGCGTTTTTAAATGTACCACTTAATGTTGAATCAGCCAATGTCTGCCCAGCATTTACCGCTGTTGCAGATACTGCTTCATTTTCTACAGGTGTTTCTTTTACTACGTTTGCCGTTACACTTACTGTTCCAGTTACTACGTTGTATGCTGTAGTATCCGTTGGTGTAAATGTCCAAGCAAAGTCTCCTGTTGTAGTTACTTCTGTTGTAGGAGCATCCCAATCTAATGTACCAAGTACTGCTTCATTATCTGCATTTTTAAATGTACCACTTAATGTTGAATCAGCCAATGTCTGCCCAGCATCTACCGCTGTTGCAGATACTGCTTCATTTTCTACAGGTGTTTCTTTTGCCACATCAGCTGCTACAATTGGTCCAACAATTTCAGCAGATATGCCGCTATTTGCAACACCACTTAACCGAACACCAAAATCAATAAATTTTCCAACAATTGATTCTTTCCCGCCTAATGCTAAATCAAATTCAGCTGGTATTATCAGTGTATTTGAATTAACATTGATGCCGCCAAGAGCACTCGTTGAGTTGGATGCTTCTTGTACGGCTGCAAAATATTCAACACGATCTCCCGCAGGGTCTCCATCACTCATCGTAACGCTTAAAGTCAAAGTTTCTCCAACTTTTGGATTTCCTGAAACGGTTACACTTGTAATGCTTAATGTTTCCTCTGCTTCAACCGCCGCTGTTGCAGCACTTGTTGCTGTGGAAGAATTAACTCCGCTGATTACAACTTTGATAAATTTACCTTCTTGCGCTGCTGTTAATACGAGCGTGGAGTTTGTTGCGTCTGTAATATTTTCATATGTTCCACCAACAGTATCACATGCTTGCCACTGGTAAGTTGCACTTGTTGCATCAGAGTTTGCCTCTGCTGTTAATGTTTCACCTACTTTGGCTGTTCCTGTGATGGTGGCAGAAGTTACGCCTACTGCCACATCTGCTGCTTCAATTGGTCCTACTCTAGTAGTAGCTATGCCGCCACTTTGATTTCCTGTTAACCGAGCGCCAAAATCAATGTATTTTCCAACAATTGATGCTGTTCCGCCTCCAATCAATGCATATGTAGCCGGTATTGCAAATGAATTTGAGGTTTCGTCAATAATGATATCTATTCCGTGTGTTGAATTTAATTCATCCATCACTACTACAAAATATTCAACACGATCTCCCGCAGAAGCTCCATCACTCATCGTAACGCTTAAAGTCAAAGTTTCTCCAACTTTAGCATTACCTGAAACGGTTACATTTGTGATGCTTAATACCTTAATTTCTCCAGCCGTAATCTGTCTGCTTATGTAGCTAACAACTTTTTTCGTTGTGCTGTTGATTTCATAAACAGTTACATACTGATTCGCTGTTACAGGGATTTCAGTTGTTCCGGAAACAAATGCAGTTCCATCTTCTACAGTATCTGCGACTGTAGCACCGGTAACTTCTGATGCACCAACTTTGTAAACCAAGCTGTTGCCTGCTGTTGCGGTTTCATTGATAGTAACTACTGTTGTTCCAGTTGTTGCGCCTGCTACTACAGTGTTTACTGTTAACGAATCAGCATAAGGTGCAGGAATAACTACCTCCACAATATCACTTGCCAAAACATCAACATCTGCAGCAACTCTTACCTCATAGGTTCCAGCTGACAAGTCTACAATTGTAGTATCTGTTACAGTTATAAAGTCTGTAGCTCCTTTGAGCCTGTATTCCATTGCTGTTGTAACACCAGTAATCGTGCCATCATCATTTGCTGGTGTAGTTGGTCTAGTTGCGCTGAGATTCGTAGGTGCAACTGCCTTTGTTGTGACTGTTGCAGGCTTACCATCTATAGCTGTAGTGTCACCATCAATTGTTGTTCCTGTAATACCACTAACAGCAGTCACAGCTGTAACAGTTGCTTCACCGTTTACAGTAACCGCGACATTATTTGCCGTTACATCAACAACTCCAACAGTTTCGGTACCAGCGATGGTTATATTGCCGGAGGTTTGAATCTGAGGAATTGTAACACTTGCAGTAATTGTTGAGCCCGCACCGGAAACGAGTATTCCGGAAACAGTGCTTCCAACCGTAACATCTGCCCCAGCAGTTGTTACAGCAACCTGGCCAAAAGTACCAGCTAATGCTACAGGCGCTGTTGTTGCAACCGTCAAACTTTGGCCTGTACTTTGGCCCCAAATTGTTCCAACTTCAGTTGCTCTTATTGTAACATCAGCATTAAGATCAGCTACAGTTACAGCACCAACGATGCCTGCGATTCTTACTGGTTCATTCGTGTTTACTGCTATTGGAGGAGCAGTAAACAAGGGGGAAGTGGGTACTACATTAACAGCACCTCTACCATTTATCTGAATTGCTGTTACTAAATCTGTTTGGTTCAGTGTTCCATACTTTACAGCTTCAACAAAGATAGTTCCGTTAACTGCTACGCTGCTTGTCACCTCTGCATTTGGCGCATTAATGGTAAGATCTCCACTAATTTCTGCTCCATCACTCGCTTCGCCTGTATCCTTTAAAACGATAGCGGTTACACTTGGTGCAGTAATGCTCAAATTGCCATCAATATTATATGTGCCAAAATTAATGGTAAAGCTTCTGCTTCCAGCGCAAGTTGCAACAACATCTCCAGTAATATTAGCTTTTACATTAATCGTGGAATATTTATTGTCTTCTATGGCAGTTTTAAGTTCAGCAGCATTAGAAACGCTTATGCTCTTTTTCTTGGAAGAGCTGTCATCGATTGTGCTGCTAGAAGAACCGCTGCTGTTTGCAGTTGTCTTCGTAGGTGCTTCTACACCGCTTGCCGTTACAGTTTTGGAAATCGTAAGACTTGAGGAATATGTAATATCATCTACATTTGCTTCTAATGTGGAGATTTTACCTTTACCGCTCAACGCTACTTTCCCATCTGCAGTAAGGGTTGATACTTTCGCATCACTACCCAACTCTAATTTTGTGCCGGATGCATCTTTTTCTATAACGACTTCGCCAATCTCTTTTGAAATCAACAAGTTTGCTTTTCCGTCAACATACAACTTATCCGCAGGTACGCCGATTGTTGTTTTATCCGAAATATCCCCCATGATGGTGATTGTTCCAACTTCACCTGTAAAGCTGCTTGCGTTTAAGTTACAAGCTTTTTTAATTTCTACTTTAGCAAGCTTTGTTTTGCCGGAAACTTGAAGGCGAACGGCTTTTTTATCGAGAACTGTTTTGCCTTTCACTGTTGTGCCGTTAAGGTAAATAGAGTCATCTCCGCCGCCTTGAATAATCAAATCACCTTCAATTACAACGTTGTTTAAATAAACTTCGCCATCACCAACTTTTTCGGAAATGATTACATTTCCTGCAACGGTTTGATTTTCAAGCTTTGTGTCATCCACATCAATAACAACATCTTTTTCTGTTACGGTTGTATCTTCATTTGCAGTTCCCATAATTCTATTTAAGGTAGAAACTGCTTCTGCTCTGGTTAAAACTGCATTTGGCTTAAAAGTACCGTCGGGGTAACCGCTCATATAACCTTTTGCAACGATTGCGCCTACAGAATCCTTTGCCCATGAAGGGATACTCGCAGAATCCGTAAAGGCTGCAACGGAACCGCTTGTTGCGCCGATTGCATTTGCAATAAATACCGCCGCCTGAGCTCTGGTTATTGTTTCGTTTGGCTTAAAGGCGCCATCAGGGTAACCGGCAGTGTATGCCTCGCCCAGTGCAATGGCAACATCATTATAGAACCAATCATTGGCAGAAACATCTGAAAAAGCAACGCTTCCTTTGTTATTTAAGCTCAAGGCTTGATTCATAATACGAGCAAATTCCGCTCTGGTTGTTGCTTTGTCGGGCTTAAAGGTACCATCCTGGTAGCCGCTAATCAAGCCCTTATCTTGCCAATCGGTAATTGTTTTTTCTGCCCAATGACCACGAACATCACTGGAAGCGGCAAACGCATTTACCGGTGCAATTGCCATAGAAGCAACTAAGGCCATAGACAATGCTTTTTTCTTGTTTTTTGTTATACTCTTCACGTTTTGCATTCCTCCTTTTAAAGCTATCCTTGGTTTGTTAATTTACATTAACGCCCAATAAACACCTCCACTTTACATTTTTTCTTTATTCAAGGGTATATTTTTGCAAAATTCAACCCCTGCTAATAGTATAGCATAGATGGAAATGTTTTACATGATTTAATGTGGTAAAAGTTGTATAAATTTTAGTGTGTAATTTGTATAAAAAAATAAAAATTTTAGATTTTTATTTATTTTTAAAATTGTTTATGGCAAATATATACCAAAAAGTAGCGAGAATGGTGAAAATTATGTATTTTTATTATGAAAAATGACGATTTTTTACCTGTATTATTATAGGGAATAATTTCTTGGAAAAATATAAATGGTTTAAGAAAAATAAAAATTAAGTAATTGGCTAAAGTTAAATTTCTGTTTAAAACTTGGCATTTTCAATTAAAAATAGTAAAAGCATATTTAAAATGTAATTGAAGCACAAAATAAGGAGAGCCATGGCTATGGCATAACAGCAAAAATGCTTTCTCTGAATAAATTTATTAAAGAAATAAAACAAATATATTTATGATTCATAAGCTGAAATTTTTGTGAAAAAACAACAAAAAAAGACTTGTCGTCTGCAATATGCAGATGGCAAGTCTTTTCTGTTCTCAGAAACGAATTTTCTTTGTAGATAATGATTTTTATTTCACAATATTAACTGTCAATGCAGGTTGTTATGTTTCTTATGGTTTTTCAGATAGCGCTTGGCATTTTTTATGCCGCCAAATTCACTGAACATTTCCGTTACTTTTTCTTCTTCGATTTTCCGTGACGAAAGGCCTTCATATTTTGCTTCTCGTTTTAATTTATTATAATTTTGTAATCGGCGTTCATCCATCTGGCCGCTTAATATGGCGTTTTGCACAGCACACCCCGGTTCATTGGTGTGGGAGCAATCCCTAAATTTACAATGCTTTGCCAATTCCTCAATATCCAAAAAGGTTGTTCCTAAATCCCCATGGGGGACACCCAACTCTCGCATGCCAGGCGTATCAATGACAATTGCGCCATTTGGCAAAAGAAGCATTTCACGGCCGGTTGTGGTATGACGGCCTTTATCATATTGGTCAATTTCATTTGTTGCTAAAAACTCTTTTTCCGCCAATATGTTAATCAGAGTGGATTTTCCAACGCCTGAGGAGCCGATAAAAGAAGCGGTGATTCCCTTTTTTAAGAAGGAATACAGTTCTTTTACGGTTTGTGCATCAAAAGATGAGGTCAAAATTACATCACAACCAAGGGCAACTGATTCAATTTCCCCTAAAATTTCGGGCGTGTTTTGGCACAAATCACTTTTTGTGAGGATAATGACAGGTTTTGCACCACTATCCCAAGCGATAGCCAAATATCGCTCCAAACGACTTAAATTATAGTTTTGGTTCAAAGACATACAAATAAAAACAATATCGATATTTGTGGCGATTATTTGTGTTTGGTTTTTAAGCCCTAAAGCCGTGCGCTGAAAAACACTTTTTCTGGTCAAAACGGCGTGGATAATGGAAGGGCTGTTGGCATTACTGATGGTAACCATAACAAAGTCACCTACCGCAGGATAATGAGAAAGGGCGTCCACCTCGTATGAGAATTTCCCCGAGATTTCAGCAAACCGTTCGCCCTCAGAGGTTATGATGCGATACATTCCTTTGTGTTGAGAAATAATCCGCGCCAAGGAATATTCCGGATAAAGGGTTGCCTCATTGATAAAACGCTGGGTAACACCGTATTTTTCTAACTGATTCAATTTAATTACCTCCGTGAGAATTGTATACTTTTTTGTTTTTGCATACACCAAGGAGGCTTCGAGGATTTATATTTCGACAGCCTCCTCGTTTCTCGCAATATCCGTTCTGTTTAATTTATAATTCATAGTACAATCCCCTTTCGTAAATAATATAGGGAAACGCTAATTAATTCCGTGTGCATAGCTAATCGGTAAATTTTCCACTTGGACAGTGTCAAAAAGCCTCGAAATAGCGTTGCTATTGCTGTGTTTTTTTCCTTGCCAATTGAAATTTCCTCGACTATCTGCACACCCTCCATTAAATCAGCACTTCCTGACTTTATTTTATCAAATAACAAATTAAATAGCAAATGTCATCTGCAGAAGTTTTGCTGATTTTATTTCCATTTTCTATGCTCGTTCATATTTCAAATTTTACGGCATATATTTGAAATCAGGAGGGATGCGGTATGACGGATAAGGAACGCAAACGGCGCAGAATGGACATGGAGAAAAGAATGAGGGAAAGACGGGGAGGACGCCATATAACGGAGAGCTCATCCCGCGGACTTTTGATATTTCGTACATATGTAACTGTTATTTTGGCGGGAGCCTTCGTACTTGTTTCCGCTTTTCATACGGATACGTCTGAGGAAGTGTGCCGCCGTTTAAAAGAAACGATTTCCTATCAAATCCCCGGGGAAGAGATTGCAACGGCAAAGGAGAAGTTGATGGGGTTTTGGGAGGACAGGAATATTTCCTTGCCGGCCTTTAAGGATGATGAGTCTACTCAGCCGGAGAAGGTTTACAAGCCTGATTTAGAGGAATCGCCCTAGTGTACTGGCGTGGTCATTTCTCCATTGGGAAAAAAAGCAAGAAGGCTGGATTAATCCTGTAAACGGAGTAATTACATCGTCTTATGGCATAAGGCAAAATCCTATTTTGGATAAACTAGAATTTCACAACGGCATAGATATTTCGGCTGTGATTGGAACGGAGGTTGCGGCGGTTCACGGTGGCGTTGTGACGGATATTCGTATTTCTGCAACCTTTGGAAAGGTATTGGAGTATGAAACGAAGGAGGGGTATAAGGTTATGTATGCCCATCTTTCTGAAATATTGGTAAAAAAGGGGGATGAAATTAAGCAGGGGGATATTGTGGCAAAATCGGGAAATACAGGGCTTTCCACAGGCCCGCACTTGCATTACAGCCTTTGGAAGGACGGCAAACTCATAGACCCTATGGACTATGTTAAGCTGCAATATACACAGGAGGTTGCCTCAGAATATGCAGCACGGGGGGATTGTATATGATAAAACAAATTAAAATTCATCCATTATTTATATTACTGCTTGCCACATTATTTTATTTTAGAGAAGCAGCTTTGTTTGGGGACATGCTGTTTTGCTGGGGGATACAAGAGGGCGGCTATGCTTTTTTTTGTGCGCGCAAAGGGATGTGTGTGCGGCACTGGCTTTTCACCCCTTTGGGAATCAGAGCAGATTTTAAAGAAGCCGCCCTGTCTTTTGAGGAAAAAATAAAACTGCATTTCATTGGGAGCGTTATTGGTATAGTATTGAGTGTTGTTATGTTTGCCCTGGAGCAAAAAAGCTTTGCCATGGTTTCTCTTTTGTTGGCAGGGGTTCGTCTTTTGCCTATTCTGCCCCTGGAGGGCGGCAGAGTTTGGCTGGAAATTCTGGGAAAATGGAAGGGAACACTGCGGGCGGCAGGCTGGCTTACAAAAGCAGGCTGTGGTGTGGGTTATGGATTATGTTTTTTTGGTATTATTTTTTCCATATTGCTGCCCGGAGGTTTTTTGTTTTTACCTATTGGACTTTATCTGATTTATGCCAATGAGCATGAGTTTTTGCAGATTGCCAAAAATCTGTATTATGGAATGCTGGAAAATACGGAAAAGCCTTTGCGGGAGGTTAATGTATCGGGAAAGGAAACGCCTTTGGAATTAGCCTTTTATTTGAATCCATACGAAGACGTTTTCTTTTTTCAAAAAGATGAAAGCGGTGTTTCTCAGGAAAGAGTTATGTTGGCTTTGTTTATGGGGAAGGATAGTCAGTGGGTATGGAAAATAGCAAATGAAAAAGAATAACGTGCAAAAAACTATTGTTTCGGGTATGATGATAGGAAATAGAAACCATAACGAAAAGTAGGTGTTTGCATGAAGCGGGTTTTACTTGATATCGAAGAAGGAATCACTAGGGTTGCGCTGGTTGAAGAGGGCAAGCTAGTTGAATTATATTATGAAACAATGCGTGAGGAAAGCTTGGTGGGGAATGTCTATGCTGGGCGGGTGGATAATGTCATACCAAATTTGCAGGCATGCTTTGTGGAAATAGGTAGCGAGAAAAAGGGATATCTGTATTATGGCAATCAGCGGGCTGCATCCGATGGGGAGAAAAATCCTGCCAGACCAAAGGTTGGTGATACGTTAGTAGTGCAGGTGGAAAAGGATGCCGTTGGCACAAAGGGTGCGGTTTTAACGCAAATCATTTCTTATCCCGGCAAGTTTCTTGTTTTGCTGAATGAGGATGGTGAAATCGGTGTTTCCCGGAAAATAACAGATCAGACGGAACGAGAACGAATTCGGGGTATCGTAGAAAGTTTTTTGCCAAAGGCCTACGGTGCAGTTGTTCGCACGAACGCCGCAGGAAAGACAGAAGAGGATTTCAAAAAGGAAATCCATATTTTGTTAGAGAAGGCAAAGGGTGTAGCAAATGGGCAATATAGAAAAGCACCGGCGTTACTGCTTAAGCAAAGCGTGCCTGTTGAAAAGGCGGTTCGGGATTTTTATCGTGAGGAAATAGACCAATTTGTTGTAAACAATCAAGAAATTTATACGCAATTATTGGATACGGGAGATTTTAATGGGGAGAGGCAGCCTTCATTATTTTTGTATCAAGAAAAGCTGCCATTATTCGAGAGTTTTTTTGTGGAAAGTCAAAGTCAGAGGGCCTTGGATGAAAAGGTTTGGCTGAAAAGCGGAGGGTTCTTGGTGATAGAAGAAACAGAAGCCTGCGTTGTAATTGATGTAAATTCGGGTAAGGCGGCAGGAAAGGGCGATTTGGAAAAGACAATTTTAAAGACCAATTTAGAGGCGGTGCAAGAGGTGGCAAAGCAGTTACGCCTGAGGAATCTTTCCGGAATTATTATTGTTGATTTTATTGATATGACTACGGAGGAAAATCGAAACAATGTAACTAAAGCATTGGAAAAGGCGGTAGAAAAGGATAGGATAAAGACTGTTGTCGTTGGCATGACGCAACTGGGCTTAATGCAACTGACAAGAAAGAAAACACGACCCAGCTTGTCCAAGCAAATGACCACAAAATGTCGTCAATGCCATGGACAAGGCAGAATGCCCTCTATTGATTGGACTGTGATCCAAATGCGGCGTGAGGTGGAGAGCATTTTGGCAAATACAATCTACCAAAAAGTGATAGTTCAGGCTGATGAAAGACTTTTGTCAGCCTTTCGCGGATATGAAAATGAATATTTGCATAAAATCACAAAAAGCCTAGGAGGAACGGTGATTTGTGAAGGAAAAGCGGATTTGAGGTTTTCCCAATTTCAAATTGTAAAAGAAAAATAGAGTTAATTTGGTTAAAATGAGCCGAAAATACAATAAAAAACCTTTTTTTCGGTTCTTTTTTATTGCTGTCGCTTTAACGAGTTGAATTGTTTCTTGACACGTCTGGTAAAAAGTAATAAAATAATAAAGTGTTTATGGCACTGCTTAATCGAATGTGAAAACAAAAATTGAACTTTGAAAACTGAATAAGGGGAGGTGTTTTTCATAGAGCCGATAAGTATAATCTGTGCTGTGGTTGGTATTCTGGTAGGTGTGGCCCTCGGTATCTTTTATCGTAAACGTATCGCAGAAGCAAAAGTTGGTGTGGCAGAAGAAAGAGCCCATAAGATCGTTGCGGATGCGGCAAAAGAAGCAGAGGCACGCAAAAAGGAAATTTTGCTGGAGGCCAAGGAAGACAGTATCAGAACAAAAAACGAATTGGAAAAAGAGGTTCGTGACAGAAGAAATGAACTTCAAAGAAATGAAAGAAGATTATTCCAGAAAGAAGAAACACTGGATAGAAAGACGGAAGCTCAAGAAAGAAAAGAAGAGCAGATGTCTAAGAAGCTGGAAGAGTTGGAAAAACAAAAAGAAGAGGCAAAAGCTCTTCATGAGAAACAACTTCAAGAGTTGGAGCGTATTTCCGGTTTGACTACTGAAGAAGCAAAGAATTATATTCTTGCAATGGTAGAAAATGATGTGAAACACGAAGCAACATTGATGATTAAAGAAACTGAAAGTAAGGCAAAAATGGAGGCAGACAGACGCTCCAGAGAAATTGTTGCCAATGCAATTCAAAGATGTGCGGTTGATCATGTGGCAGAAACAACGGTTTCTGTTGTTCAACTTCCAAATGATGAAATGAAGGGGCGTATTATCGGTCGTGAGGGCAGAAATATTCGAGCATTGGAAACTTTGACGGGTATTGACTTGATTATTGACGATACTCCGGAGGCAGTTATTCTTTCCGGTTTTGATCCTATCCGTAGGGAGATTGCAAGACTTGCTTTGGAAAAGCTCATTGTTGATGGGCGTGTTCATCCATCCCGTATAGAAGAGATGGTGGAAAAGGCTAGAAAAGAAGTAGAGGTTATCGTAAGAGATGAAGGCGAAGCGGCTACCTTTGAAACTGGTGTAAATGGTTTGCATCCTGAACTTGTAAGGCTACTGGGCAAGTTGAAGTACAGAACCAGCTATGGTCAAAATGTTCTGAAGCATTCCATAGAGGTTGCTCATTTGGCAGGACTTATGGCTGCGGAACTGGGTGTGGACACAACACTGGCAAAAAGAGCAGGACTACTTCATGATATCGGTAAGAGCGTGGATCATGAAATGGAAGGTTCTCACGTTAGCATTGGTGTAGGGTTGCTGAAACGCTACAAGGAAAACCAGCTAATAATAAATGCTGTTGAGGCGCATCACGGTGATGTGGAGCCCCAGAGTATTGTGGCTGTTTTGGTACAGGCGGCAGATGCCATTTCTGCGGCAAGACCTGGCGCAAGACGTGAAACTTTGGAATCTTATATTAAGAGATTACAAAAGTTGGAAGAGATTGCTGACAACTTTAAAGGCGTTGAAAAATCCTTCGCAATTCAGGCGGGTCGCGAATTGCGAATTGTAATAATACCAGAGGATGTTAATGACGAAGGTATGACTCTTCTTGCAAGAGATATTGCAAAGAGAATTGAAGAAGAACTGGAATATCCCGGTCAGATTAAAGTAAATCTGATTCGTGAAACAAGAGCGGTTGAATACGCTAAATAAGAAAATAAAGTCCACCTTTTTGGTGGACTTTATTTTTTTGTTCGCTTTAGCTTGAGAAAACCACCGGCTATGCCGGTGGTAGGAAAGGTTTGTTCTTTAGATGTAAGCACGAATCCTCCTTTGGTAGAATAAATGTAGGTTTGCCAACCACATCAAAGACCAAAAGGAGGATTCAAAATGACTAATAATAGTTTAGCACATACAACATGGGAA
>NZ_LRVM01000018.1 GCF_001571775.1 Anaerotignum neopropionicum | reverse complement strand
TTCCCATGTTGTATGTGCTAAACTATTATTAGTCATTTTGAATCCTCCTTTTGGTCTTTGATGTGGTTGGCAAACCTACATTTATTCTACCAAAGGAGGATTCGTGCTTACATCTAAAGAACAAACCCTTCCTACCACCGGCATAGCCGGTGGTTTTGTCAAGCTAAAGCGAACAATAAAAAAATCGGTCTTGAATTCTCAAAACCGATTTGTACAGCGCGAGACGAGATTCGAACTCGCGACCCTCGCCTTGGCAAGGCGATGCTCTACCACTGAGCCACTCGCGCATACACAATTGTAGTAAATATTTTACCTTATTATAGAAATATTGTCAAGCCTTCTTCGCTATTTTTAGCATTTATTTGCGCTCCCAAAATTACCATACATTTCCGCTTTCCTTCTGCAAAACGATATGATACTATATGCATGTAACAATTTTGTAACATTTACATAACATTTTGGAAATATTTACATTGTATGACTTTATACTCAAAGGAGGAAATAAAATGAAAAAATTCAGATTCGTCGCGGCTGTTTCCGCTGCAGTTCTTACCATGTCTGCTCAAGCGATGGCTGCGCCACTCACTACCAACGCAACTGCTGCTCAATTGAATTGCCAAAATATTACAGCATTAACAAATTGCAATATAACCAGCAGCCCAAGTATCCAAAGTGTACGACAGAATTGCTTGAATTCCATAGATATTGAGTCTATTTTAAGCCAACTAAACTATACTAACAAAAATGCAGGTACTATTATTACCAACCTTAATTGCAATTTAGGTAATATTTTAGAAAATGCAGGTTCTAACTGCAATGGCTCAGACTGCACTGGCACCGATTGCACTGGCACCGATTGTACTGGCACCGATTGTACTGGCTCTGATTGTACTGGCTCTGATTGTACAGATTCAACCAATTGCACTCCCGCAACAAGCACTCCCGTAACGAGCACTCCTGTTACTAGCAAGCCTGTTACAAGCACTCCCGTAACGAGCACTCCTGTTACTAGCAAACCTGTTACAAACACTCCTGGTACTAGTACTCCTGTAACTAGTACTCCTGTAATTGAAAGTCCTGCGAACAACAGCTCCAACAGCAATGGCTCTGAACAAGCAGCTTCCTCTGTTTCCGCTTATGCACAGCAAGTAGTTAATCTTGTAAATGCCGAAAGAGCAAAAGCAGGTTTAAGCCCATTACAGCTTGATCTTAAAGTTACACAAGCCGCACAGGTTCGTGCAAAAGAAATTAAAACCAGTTTTTCACATACAAGACCTGACGGCAGAAGCTGCTTTACCACCCTTGATGAAGCAGGTGCAGCTTATAGAGGTGCCGGCGAAAATATTGCTATTGGACAAAAAACACCCGAGCAGGTTATGAATGATTGGATGAATTCCCCTGGACATAAAGCAAATATTTTAAATCCCAACTTTAAGTATATTGGTGTTGGCATAGACGGTAGTGCTTGGACACAGTTGTTTACTTACTAAAATTTAATTATATTACCCCCTAGCAGGAGATAACAAGATAAATTCTTGGTATCTCCTGTTTTAGCGTAGGAAAAAGTCAAACTTTTGAGAACGTTGCCTCTAATCACCTACAAGCGTTTGGGTCATCACTTTTGCTTTGCAAAAGCCGGCTTTGCCGTCTGCCCTGTCTTGGGCAGTGAGGGGTTTTCTCTTTTAAGCAGAGAAAAAAAGCATTTGACTCTTAAGAAATTGGCATCGTCAATTTTAAAACCCACGAAAAGGGATCTGCCACGCCAATAGCCATGCTGCGATGTTCTTGTGACAAGCTTCTGCTTCTTGCCCTATGGTAATAAAAAGTAAAAAATGGCATGAACGAAATCATGCCATTTTCAGAAACGAAAATTGTTCTATTGGGCAACCCCAAGTACACCCTTTTATTTTTTTTCTTTTTTGCAGCTCTCACAATTTCCGGAGCACCCACAGCAGCCGCCTTTTTTTATGATAGAACGAACCGCCCATAACACACCAATTATAATAATCCCTAAAATAATATAATCCAAAGCATCCATAGCCTCAGCCCCTCACGCAAACAATCGTAATACTTGGTATACGCCAAACGCAACAATCCATGCAACACCACACTGCAATACCACAATGCCAAAGGCCAAAAGCCCTGAATTCAGCTCTCTCTTTACTGCCGCAATTGCCGCCACACAAGGGGTATATAATAATGTGAAAACCAGAAAGCTAATGGCTGAAATCGGGGTAAAAATCGTTGCCAAAGCAGCATTTAGCTCCGCCACGGTTGTTCCCATCAAAACGCTCATGGTGCTGATAACAGCTTCTTTTGCTGTAAGCCCTGTAATCAGGGCAGTGGGAATTCTCCAATCCGTAAAGCCTAAAGGCACAAACAGCGGTGCCAATATCCGCCCAATGGTGGCCAGCAGGCTGTCCGCACTGTCTGCCACAATGTTAAAATGACCATCAAAGCTTTGCAAAAACCAAATTATAATCGTCGCAACAAAAATAACCGTAAAGGCTTTTTGCAAGAAATCCTTGGCTTTATCCCACATCAATAATAGCACGCTTTTTAAAGAGGGAAAGCGATAATTGGGTAATTCCATTACAAAAGGAATGGGTTTTCCCTCAAAAACCGTTTTTCCAAAAATCAGCGCTACAATAATCCCGATAATGATTCCCGTTATATACAATCCAATCATAACAAAAGCTGCTTTCTTTTGAAAAAAAGCCGCAGCAAAAACCGCATAAATAGGTATTTTGGCGGAACAGCTCATAAACGGTGTCAGCATCATCGTCATTGTTCGATCACGGTTGGAAGAAAGGGTTCTGGTTGCCATAACGGCGGGTACTGTGCAGCCAAAGCCAATCAATAATGGCACAATGCTCCGTCCGGAAAGGCCGATTTTCCGAAGCAGCTTATCCATTACAAAGGCAACCCGCGCCATATACCCTGTATCCTCCAAAATAGAAAGAAAGAAAAACAATACGACAATAATGGGCAAAAAGCTTAAAACACTACCCACTCCTGCAAAAATTCCATCAATTACCAAGCTATGTACCACAGGATTGATTCCATAAACCGTAAGAGAATGGTCAACCCCTCCCGTAATTAAGTCGATCAAAGCTGTAAGCCAGTCGCTCAAAACTGCCCCAAACACATTAAATGTAAGGAAAAATATCATAAACATAATTCCTATAAAAATAGGAATGGCCAAAAGCTTATGTGTCAAATAATTATCTATTTGAACGCTTCGAATATGCTCTTTGCTCTCCTGGCATTTAATTACCGTTAAGGCACAAATCTTTTCAATAAAAGCATAACGCATATCCGCCAACGCTGCGTTTCGATCCATAGAAAGCTCTGTTTCCATTTCAATAATGCTGTGCTCAATCAATTCCCGCTCATTTTGGCTTAAATTCAGTCTATGTATAATATCATCATCATTTTCAATGACCTTCATTGCACTAAAACGCAAAGGAAGCCCGGCATTTATGGCATGATCCTCCAGCTGATGGCATACGGAATGAATACAGCGATGCACTGGCCCCTGGGGGCAAAAATCCACCCTTGCCGGCAGCCTTTTTTTCCTTGTTTCTTGCAAAGCGCAATTCAGCAGCTCATCAACTCCCTCATTTTTCACCGCACTGATGGGAATGACAGGAATGCCTAATTCCTGGGACATCTTTTCCACATTTATGGTTCCGCCATTATTGCGCACCTCGTCCATCATATTTAAAGCCAAGACCATAGGAATCCGCATTTCCAGTAGCTGCAGCGTTAAATATAAATTTCGTTCTATATTCGTTGCATCAATAATGTTTATAATTCCATCAGGTTTTTCGTTCAAAATAAAATCCCGTGTTACAATTTCTTCGCTGGTATAAGGGCGAATGGAATAAATCCCAGGTAAGTCCACAACCTTACAATCCATATGGCCTCTAATTTCGCCAACTTTTTGATCCACTGTTACACCGGGAAAATTCCCCACATGCTGATTGGAGCCTGTCAACTGATTAAACAGCGTTGTCTTTCCGCAATTTTGATTTCCAGCCAAAGCAAATATCATGTTTTTGCCCCCTCAGTCACCTGAATGCTGCGTGCATCCTCTAAGCGGATGGTAAGAGTGTAGCCTCTTAAGCGCAACTCTATGGGGTCCCCCATGGGCGCAACCTTCGTTACCATAATTTTTGTTTTAGGAATCAAACCCATATCTAAAAGCCGACAGCGCAAAACACCCTCGCCGCCTACCTGCGTAATCACTGCTTCTTTACCAATAGGTAATTCATCTAACGTCATAATCGTCCCTCTACCCTAATAAATTAATTATTGCTAACTTTTAATTCTTGTGAAAGTATAGCACATTGCCCTTCCCAGTGTCAATTTTATTGCGCAGTTAAGGCTATCAAAAAGGTAGTTGGTAAGGATTGAGAATCCCCCATCCTTTGGAAAAATAAGTTTCAGCAGATGAGCTGCCTGCAGCCCTTCCTATAAGTAATTTAAATTGAATCCTCAGTTTTATCCAAAAGAGAATAAAAGCTGTTCTCCTCATAGCCAATGACCTCTTTCATCAGCTCTTGAATGGTTTTACCCTCCTGCCTAAGCACATCCAAGGTTATGTCTATGGCAATATGATTTTCCTTTAAAATAATGACGCGATCAACAAAATTCTCAATCTCTCTAATTTCATGGGTTGTAATAAAAATCGTTTCCTCTCCCGTCAGCGTTCCCGATAAAGCCTGCATGAAGTCCTGACGGGTAAACATATCCTTCCCCACAAAGGGCTCATCCATAATGATATACGGCGTTCGCTTCGCCATCCCTGCGGCAATCTCCACCTTTGCCTTTTGTCCCTTTGACATTTTTTTCATGGGCCGTTCTTGCAGCTGAAAAAAGTCCAGCAGCATGTCAAAATAGGCCTTATCAAATGTAGGGAAAAAATCTTGTAAGAACGCCCCATAAGTCTTTGGCGTTAAATCGTTAAAGTATGTACCCGCTTCACTGATAAAAGCAATTTTCCCAGAAATTTTCTGGGGTGTTTTACCGTCAATTCTAACTTTCACATCCCCATCGGGTACCAATAACCCAGCAATCAGCTTCAAAAGGGTGGTTTTTCCGGCACCGTTTGCCCCCAAAACCGCCACAATCTGCCCCGTAGGAACGGAAAAGGTTATGTTTTCCAAAACTGTTTGATAATTTGGATAGGTAAAATATAAATCTTTTATCTCCACCATATGCTTTCCACCTTTCCGCCGATGGGCAAAACTTTTATAATCTGTCGTTGCCTTTGGGAAATAATTCCACCAAAATAGTTTTTCATAGATTCTTCCAGATATGGTGCTTTTTTGGCTATATTATAAGTAGTAAAAATCTTATACTGATCCTCATTATAGTCTGTTTCAAACCTTCCTTGATACAAAATTTTTTCTGTATCCCCATTCATCACACGAACACCAACCTGATACCTATAATGGTAAGGCAGCCATATTCCATCATAATCTTCCATAAATACATCCAAAACCAAATTGTTTCTGCATACCTTTAACAGTTCTCCGCCTTGCCCGTCCAAACACTGTAACCTTTTCAAACCTTTTTCATCCACCTGGTACATTCCGAATACCACACCATCCCAGCGCTCAGCATTCTCACTCTCCTTAAACACCTGATACGTTCTAACATAAATAGATACATCATTTTCATTCCAAGCAATGACATCCACTTCCACTTCGTCTACCTTGCCGCCCATCTCTTCTGTAAGAAAATCCTGGGCAATTATATTGCCTTGGGTATCATATATTTCAAATATTAAGCTTTCCCCCTGTGCTCTGAAAATCCCAATGGACTGATCCCCAACAGCAAACATTTCCAGCACGCGGTTATCTTGGTCCACAGGAAAAGAACAAAGAACCTCTGCATTGCCGTATTCCTCTTGCTCATATAGACTCTTTGCATTATAATATGGTTCCTCATTCATGCGCATCCCATCTTCCTTAATGCGAAAAAGGGATGTCTCACCTTTGCATTCCCGATTAGGAATTGCCATACAATAATAGGAATCCCCCATTTTTATGCTTATTGCTTCTATTTGCCAGCCAATATCATAAAAAGATTGGTGAAAAGCAGTAGTTCCGTCTTTATAATCCCCCCTTGTATAAAAATACGATCCCTCTTGATTCTGCAAAGTTATTCCCGTACGAACCCTTGCGTCACCTTTATTATCCATTTTACTTATATACAAATAAACATCCACCTTGTCTACAAAAACAGTCTCGCCCCCCATAAACTCACTGCCGCGTAAATCTATATCCTCTAAAGCTTCTTCATAGATGCCCTCCCTGTGCTGTATTTTTGCATCCTTGGAAGGTGCCGAATCTGTTGAAACAAATGGTTCTTTGCGAAATCTCTCATTAAAATAGTCATAGCTGTATTTTTCTATGCCCGTTACACCTTCTCTTTCGGCAAGAAGAAGGTTGTTGATCTGCTGTGAGTCAAGGGAATAAAACTTCGTGGAAAGCTCACCCTCCTCCAAACGAAAAATCATCCCATGGGTGCTATCTCCTGTAACGCCTTCTATAGGGAAAAGATTTAAATAGTCCCTCTGCCCCTCTATATCCTTTATGTAGAAAATTCCATTATCCTTTAATTGGCACATCATGCCCATAAAGCCCACAAAAATCAAGATGGACAAGGCCACTGCCCAAATTACTTTGTTTTTCATATCCATCCCCCCCCCTTATATATCTTTTCTCCGATTTAGTTTATAAAGTGCAACAATAAATAATACCACCCCAAGGAGTATTGCAATTGCAAAAAAATACAAGCTTTCCGGCATGATCGATTCCATAGAATAGAAAAATTCATTTTGGATAAAAACCCATACACGATAAAATGCTGCAAAAAACCCGACGAGTACCACCATAAAAAGCCCTGCCCGAACAAAAACATATTCATTATACAGTCCTGCAAAAACAATGGCTGTAGTGGACAAAAACATCCCTCCGCTTAATGCCAACGCCTGTATCCAGGAAACGGGAAAACAAGCCGATAAAAATAAACTCCTGTGAAATGCCAAAAATAAGCCATTGGTAATGGATACATCCAAATTCTTAAGGGTTATTTCCTCTGAGATATATAAAATTGCCTTTGATGCCGCATTTTCGTACATGGCTGTTGCCGGAAAATATAATATCACCATAACCGCCAACCAAATTGCAAAATATAACAAAACGCCAGCCGTGGCAGATAAAAAAAAGGCGAAAAAAACTTCCTGTCTTTTCATGGGTAATGTAAAAATAGAATACATCCCTTTACCACTGGTGTAAAACATATTTATCTGAATAAAGATTGCAACAAATAAGGAAGTCAACCCAAGAAAAAAAACAATTCCAATGCCACTGTAATCCACAATCAAATCATAGGTACGAAATTCTATGGCAATATGCTTATACATATCTCTGTTGTTTAGACTGTTGACCACCAACAGCATGATCATGGCAAGTGCTAAAGAAATTCCTACTATATATCGTTCATACTTATGAAAAAACCATTCAAACAAATAATTGCTCAGCTTCAACGTATTTTTCATTCCTTCGCCCCCTTTTCCCATTCCTGCTGAAGCAGCCCCATTACCTCATCTAGGGATAATTTATTTTCCTTCAATTTTTTTACAAACTCAGCAACAATGTCCGCCGTCATTTCCCGTTGTATATCCAGCAAAAGCTCTTCATCAAAATATAAAATACTTACGGTATTTTTCGGCGTTAAAACCAATCCCGCATCCTCTAAGGCACGAAACGCCCTTTGTGCCGTATTGGGGTTTATCTTTAGCAGTGTTGCCATTTCCCGCCTTGATGGCAGGGGCTCTCCTTTTTTGACCTTTCCTAGAAAGATTTGTCTTTTTATAAACTCATTTATTTGAGCATATACAGGCTCTGATGTATTTAAGCTCAGCTCTGAAAAATCCAACATATTGCTCCTCCTTAAATGTATTACACAAACAGTACATTCAGAGTGTATTATATATATAATACACTCTCGTGTCAATACAAAAAACAAAATTTTCCAATTCAGTTCCAAAAAAAACCCGCATTGCAAAAAATGCAATACGGGCTCTTGTGCTAAGCTTATTTTTTTCTAACACGTATAGAATCTATTCAACCGTAACTGATTTTGCCAAATTTCTTGGCTTATCCACATCACACCCACGTTCCACAGCAGTATAGTATGCAAAAAGCTGCATGGGTAAAACATTAAAAGAGCTTGTAAAAATATCCGCTACCTTTGGCAAATAAATCACTTCATCCGCCACCGCTTCCATATCTTTACCACCCTTGGTTGTAATGGCGATTACGTTGGCACCTCTTGCCTTTACTTCCTTTACATTGCTTACCAGCTTTTCAAACAATCTTTCCTGGGTTGCAATAGCAATCACCAAGGTACCCTCCTCAATCAGAGAAATGGTACCATGCTTTAACTCTCCTGCTGCATAGGCTTCACTATGAATATAGGAGATTTCCTTCAGTTTTAAAGAAGCCTCCATGGCAGCGGCATAATCCAATCCACGGCCAATAATAAATACATCCTCGCAATGGGCATATCTTTTTGCAAGCTCCGCCATTTTTCCATCCAGTTTTAAGATATCCTCTGTCTTTTGTGGAAGCAAGCGCAGCTCTCGCAAATATTCCTGAAAACGCATCTCATCAACGCTGCCACGCACCTTTGCAAAATAAAGCGCCACCAAATACAGCATAGACAGCTGGGTTGTATAGCCCTTTGTAGTTGCAACGGCAATTTCAGGACCTGCCCAGGTGTAAAGCACATCGTCGCTCTCCCTTGCGATGGAACTGCCCACCACATTGACAATGGAAAGTACCTTCACACCCTGTTTTTTGGCTTCTCTTAGTGCCGCCAAAGTATCCGCTGTTTCTCCGGACTGGCTGATGATAATGCAAAGATCATTTTTACTCAAAATGGGGTTTCTGTAACGGAATTCCGAAGCAATATCCACCTCGACGGGAATTCGGTTTATCTCCTCCATAACATATCTGCCCACAATTCCTGCATGCCATGCACTTCCGCAGGCAACAATATGAATGCGGTTAAAATTCTTAATTTCTTCCTCAGTCAAGGAAAGCGCCTCCAAGGAAATTCCTCTTTCTGTTAATCTGGGGAATACGGTTTTTTTCAACGCCTGGGGCTGCTCCATAATTTCCTTCATCATGAAATAGTCATAGCCGCCTTTTTCCGCCGCATCAATATCCCATGTTACATGGAAAACATCCTTATGAATTTGATTTCCATCCAAATCATAAAGGGTAACCCCTTCTTTTTTCAAAAATACAATCTCATTTTCATTCAATAAATAATAGTCCCTTGTATACTCCAGCAATGCAGGAATATCCGAAGCAATATAATTGCCATCATGGCCTAAGCCCACCAAAAGTGGACTATCCTTGCGTACAGCAACCAAACTATCCGGGTGATCGTTGCACATGATTGCCAATGCATAGGCACCACGAATTTTACCGATTACCCGTCGCAGCGTACCAACGGCATCACCGTCATAATAAAAATCAAACAGCTGCGCAACCACCTCGGTATCCGTTTCAGATGCAAAACGGTAGCCCTTTTCCTCTAAAAAAGCCTTCAGATCCATATAATTTTCAATAATCCCGTTATGAACCACTGAAATTTTTCCACTCTGGCTATTGTGAGGATGGCTGTTTCGATCACTGGGTGCACCATGGGTAGCCCATCTGGTATGGCCAATGCCGATATGGGAGGATACTACACCCTCTCCATGGATTTTATCAGAGAGCATAGACAGCCTGCCTTTTGATTTGATTGTACAAATGCCATCGTTGTATACAGAAATTCCGGCCGAATCATAGCCACGGTACTCCAATTTGGCAAGTCCGTTCATTAAAACGGGTACCGCCTCCTCGTTACCGATATATCCAACAATTCCACACATAATTTAATTTCTCCTTTATTCTTTTATTCGTCCGTTGCCTTTCCCTTTGTCAGAAGAATTACCTTCTCCTATTTGTAGAAAGACCTGCGTCCCTGAACGAATGGGCGAGAAGCATCCGCCGAAAAATTCGATCACTTCTACCTCGTCAACCGCCCTATCTGCGGTTCTGGCGCTTCATTTTTCAAACCATCCTTTCCTCTGTATTGACCCATAGGCGGCCACGATTTTGTCACGGCCTTTTCTTTCCACCACTCCTGACAATATCGTTTTAACAGTATAGCATTTTTTTTCAAAAGGGTAAAGCGTTTCTCTTTATCCTATTACATTTGTATGAATATTAGAAAAAAGTGCTGAAAAATTTATAATTATGAAAGATTTTCGTTATCTTTCGTTTATAAAATAGGCATATACTATTATATAATAATTATGTCACCAGCCTTTAAGGAGGATTGTATATGAAAAAGTACATACTATATTTTATTACGACACTATTACTTTTAGGTACAACCGCTTGCAGTAAGAAATCGGTCAGCTCTGCCGCCCAAGAAGCCCAAGCTGCCCAGGTAGGTCTTGCGGATATCGCCTCCATGCAGGAGCCCATTGATTCTTTGCTGCGGTGTATTTTGGAAAACAATATTCCCTACGACCCCACCGACCCAAATTTTTTCTGGACAGCCCTATATTATTTCTTAGAAAGTTATGGGGAGGAAAATCCTTTAGTTACAACGACGGAGGATGGAAAAATAAAGGTTCCCAAAAAAGTAGCCCAAGAGTATGCCATTGCCCTCTTTGCAAACTATGATGCCCTGTTGCCTTTGCCCCAATCCCTCTCCAATTTTATCACTTATGATGGAAATTTGGAAACCTATTTGATAACGCCTGGGGAGGGCAGTCTTTCTGAAACCGTTTTATCCAATTATAAGGAAGAAGAAAACAGCCATACCATTACAGCAAAGCTCATCTCCACCTTGGAGAACAAAGCACTTTTGGGCGAATGCACCATTACTCTGCAAAAAAATGTGTTTGCAGACGGCATTGAAGACCCCAGATATTTTTACAGTGTGGCAGAAATAACCCCAGTAAGCGGTTTCCCCTCCCCACCACAAAATGCATCTGCCGTTTTCAACGGTTTGGCCGATAATCATACCGTGGAAGTAACCCACCAGGACGGTACAATCCAAGCCTACCAGTTTTACGACGAAACCGTATCCAAAAAGCTTCACACCCTAAACGAAGGAAGCGCCTTCTCCTTCTCCTACACCAGCAACGATAGTACAGGCACAAACACAATACTTGAAATAAACTAGCCTTAAAAGGTATCCATTACAACGGATACCTTTTTCGTGTTTTTCTAAAATTTTCCTTTTGTTGCGCTACTTTTCAAACTATGCTAAAGTAAAAAAATAAAACGCTTGAAAGGAGAACACCATGGATTTAACTTTTCGTTATGCAAACAGAGGCGATGCCTCTTTAATATTACATTTTATTCGAGAATTGGCGGACTATGAAAAAATGCTGGAAGAAGTCGTTGCAACAAAACAACTTCTTGAAGAATGGATTTTTGAACAAAAAAAGGCGGAGGTTCTCTTTGCAATGGTTGGTGGCAAAGAGATCGGTTTTGCTCTGTTTTTTCATAATTTTTCAACTTTTTTAGGAAAATCAGGAATTTACCTTGAAGATTTATATGTAAAGCAAGAATATAGAGGCCAAGGCTTTGGAAAAAGGATTTTACAAGAATTGGCAAGCATCGCCTTGGAGCGTAACTGCGGTCGTTTAGAATGGTGGTGTCTGGATTGGAATCAACCCAGCATAGATTTTTACTTATCCATAGGCGCAGAGCCCATGAAGGATTGGACGGTTTATCGCCTTACAGGAGAAACGCTGAAAAATCTAGCCTTAAAATAAGAAAAGTTTGCGAAGCGATGCTTTTTTCAAATGAAGTCTACAGCATGCCCTTTTCTCATCCCAGGAAAATAGGAAGTTTCAAGACCCTTGGTCACAGGAACTCATTTTTTTGTCCTTTGTCAACTGGAAAAAAGATTTTTTATTCACATATCACCAAAAAAGCGCAAAAGATAAGAATCCCTTATCCTTTGCGCTTTTTTTAAACCAAACCTTTTGAGACTTACTTGTCATACGCCTAAAAAAAATTCATTTTAAGTTTTTCTGAAATATTTTTTCCGCCGCTAAAATTCCGTCCACAGCGGCAGAAATAATGCCCCCTGCATAGCCGGCACCTTCCCCTGTGGGATAAAGCCCCTTTGCCCACAGACTTTCTCCATGGTCGTTACGCAAAATACGAACAGGGGAGGAACTTCTGCTTTCCACTGCCGTCAAAACGGCATCTTCTCTGTCAAAGCCCTTCAATTTCTTCCCCATTTCAGGGATTGCCTCCCCCAGGGCCTCTGTCATAAACGGAGGGAAAATTTTGGATAAATCGGCTTCTTTTGTTCTTGGTCGATAGGTGGGGCACACCCTTGGGCTTTCCTTTGATATTCCCAAAAACCCCCCCACGCTTTGTATGGGCGCAGTATAGCTTCCGCCACCCAAAGCAAAGGCTTTTTCCTCCAAATCCCGTTGAAAATACATTCCCGCCAGGGGATGGTCTGAGCCAAAATCCATAGGAAACACCTGCACTAGCAAGGCAGAATTGGCATTTTCCCCATCCCTAGCACGCTCGCTCATTCCATTTACTGCCAAGCGGCCTTCTTCGGAAGCCGCCGCCACCACATATCCCCCAGGGCACATACAAAATGTATATACACCCCTTCCTTTTTTTGTGGTATAGGTCAAGCGATAGTCACCAGGGGGAAGCTTTTCCGCTGCATCACCATATTGGGCAATATCTATCATTTTCTGGGGATGCTCAATGCGTACTCCCATGGCAAAAGGTTTTTGCTCCAGTAAAACACCCTTTTGATACAGCATTTCAAAGGTATCCCTTGCACTATGCCCAATTGCCAAAACCACGTCATTGGTCTGTATTTTTTCTCCATCGGCAAGGACAACGCCTTCTACTCCACCATCTTTCACCAAAATATCCGTAACCTTTGCAAAAAAACGAACTTCGCCCCCAAGGGAGCCAATCTTTTCCCGAATCCCTTGTACAACACCTTGCAATAAATCCGTCCCAATATGGGGCTTAGCATCATATAAAATATCCTCCGGTGCGCCTGCCTCCACCATTTCCTCCAAAACTTTGCGGCAGCGAGGGTCTTTAATGCGTGTGGTCAGCTTTCCATCAGAAAAGGTGCCTGCGCCACCCTCACCAAACTGCACATTATTTTCCGTATCCAGCCGTCCTTCCTCCCAAAAAAGAGAAACGGCTTTTTTGCGGCTTTCCACATCTCCCCCACGCTCTAAAACAATGGGTTTTAGCCCCATTTGAGCCAAAAGCAAGGCGGCAAACATTCCGCCTGGGCCAAAGCCAACCACCACAGGGCGTTTTTTGCATTCCGCCCTTCCCTGGGGAAAAGCATAGGATAAATCAGGAGTTATGGAAATATTGTTTCCTTTTACCTTTGCCATTACCTTTTTTTCATTGCCAACCTCTACATCAACAACATAAACGCTGAGGATTTGATCTTTTTTTCTGGCATCCAAGGAACGGCGGAAAATCTGCATTTCAAGAATCTCCTCAACGTAAATTCCAAGGGCTTTTGCCGCCTTTTTTTTGAGCTGTTCCTCCGTTCCATGCACAGGCATCTTTAAATCAGTAATCCGAATCATTTTCCTCACGCCCCTCTCCATAAAAAACTTCTCGTAATACAAGGCCCTTTGCCGGGGCGGTAAATCCTGCCTTTTCTCTATCCAACGCCGCTAAAATAGCAGAGATTTCTTCTGGCTGACGCTTCCCTTCGCCTACTTCAATCAGCGTTCCCGTCAGTATTCTTACCATTTGATACAAAAATCCGTTTCCATGATACGAAATTGTTATCTTATCCTCCGTACACAAAAATTGAATCTCATAAATTTTGCGTACAGTGGATTTTTTCATGCGCTTATTAGCACAAAAGCTTTTAAAATCATGCTCTCCAAGAAAGGCTTGGGAAGCCTCCTTCATTTTTTCCAAATGCAAAGGTTTTTCGCACCAAAAAACATACTTTCTTTCAAATACCGGCGGCTTTTTGCTGTTCCAAATGGTATACTCATAGATTTTTCCTTTTGCGCTTAATCTGCTGTGAAACCTTGGAGAAACCGATTCTAACGAAAGCACTGCCATATCCTCAGGTAGTTTTTCGTTGATACAGTCCATAAGCTTCTCTGCCGTGCCCTCCCAGTTCATATGGAAATTGGCAACCTGCCCATAGGCATGGGTTCCAGCATCTGTTCGGCCCGAGCCGTAAACCTCAATAGGGCATCCTGCCAAAGCAGAAACGATGCCCTCCAATTTTTCTTGTATAGTATTGTCTGTGTTGCCTTGTTTTTGCCAGCCGTTATATCGGCCGCCATCATAGGCAAGAAGCATTTTATAATTTCTCATCATAGCACTTGTTGAATCCCATTCAAAATTTTTGGAACAAATTGCTTCTTTCTGGAAACCATGCCAGGAAGGAAGATCCAGTTATCCTCTATTGTGCCACAAAAAGCTGCATCTACTACATCTTTTGCTTTTTCCCCCACAAAAACCAATTCTGAGGACTCCGTTAAAATATTCGTCAACAGGAAAAATAATATGTCACAACTGCCCTTGATGGATTCCATATAAGCCGCTATTTTCGGGCGCAGCTGGGTTAGCTCCTCTTGATCCAAAGAGGAAATCTGTCCAACGCCAAAGGTTAAGCCACTGCCGCTGAATTTTTTGAAGTCTTGATAAAAAATTTCCTGCGGCACCTTATCTCCCAAGGAGCTACCAGCACGAAACATTTTTTCCGCATATTCCTGAATTTCAATTCCAGCAAGCCTTGCTGTAGCTTCTGCCGCCACCTTGTCCTTTTGCGTACAGGTGGGGGAACGGAACACCAGCGTATCCGACAATATGGCGGAGCACAATAACCCTGCAATTTCCTTTGTAATTTCAATGCCGTTTTCCAGATACATTCCGTAAATAATGGTAGCTGTGCAGCCTACAGGCTGATTGCGGAAATATACAGGCATGGCTGTTTCCAAGCTGCCTAGACGATGATGGTCAATAATTTCCATGATTTCCGCCTCATCAATGCCGTCTACCGCTTGGGCTTTTTCATTATGGTCAACCAAAATAATTTTTTTCTTTTCCATGTCCAATAAAGACCGCCTGGAAAGCATTCCCCGATAATTCCCGTCGTGATCCAAAACGGGAAAATCTCTGTGTCTGATTTTGGATAAAACGGCTTTTATGTCGGATACAAAATCATCCTTTTGGAAGGAAACCAGCCCTTCCTTGCGCATAAAATAGCCCACAGGCGTGCTCTGGCTCATAAGTCTTGCCGTCATATAAGTATCGTGAGGGGTGCTGATAATCTTGCAGTTGTTTTCCATTGCCAGCTTTTGAATGGTTTTAGAAACAGGCGCACCCATACAAACCACAATACACCCTGCATTCATTTCAATGCCGCAAAGCTGACTTTCAAAGCGGTTTCCCGTAATTACAATGTCCCCTTCGTCCACATAGGATTCCAATAAATCTGGATTTGCCGCACCGATTAAAATTTTTCCCTTTGTTACAATATCATTTTCATCCCCAACAATCATTTTGCCATCGATGGTTTCCAGAATGTTTGTGTAGCTGGTGTGGGACATGGCAAGAATATGGGTTTCATATACGTCCATATTTGCCGTAGCAATATCCTTAACAGAAATAATCCCCTCAAGCTTTCCATCCTGCACAACAGGCATGGTAGCATCCCCTAAATCACGCATGGTATTCCATGCCTTTTTCAAGGAAAAATCTCTGCTGATGGGCGGCGTTGATTTTATCGTAACATCACTTACTTGCGTGCCCACATGCCCGATAAATTCGGGCATATTCACACCAAAATATTCTAAAACAAACTTTGTTTCATTGTTAATTTCTCCTGCTCTTTTTGCTGCAAAATTACCTTCATTCAATTTGTTCTTTAATTGCGCATAGGCTATGGCAGAACAAATGGAATCGGTATCAGGGTTTTTATGCCCAATTACAAAAATAGTTTTTTCCTTTTGCATATATTTGAACCTCCCAAGGAAAAATGAATTCTCTATCTAAATGTATCTTCACATTCTCCGCCTTAAAGGGCGGAATCTTCTAAAAATCCGAAAAAAGACGGTAAAAATCCTTTCGGCTACGGATGAATTTAGTATAGCCGTAAATCTTTTTACCGTCAACATTTTTTGTTTGCATACTCCCTATTTCATCAAAGCATATAAATAGTATTTCATTTATTCAACAACCTGATTTCCTCCTGATACCAAATGTAGGACATAATAATCGGCAATATTACAATGGCAGTAACTAATATCCCTACGACAAAGGGCATCATTGCAATCGGTGCAAAAACTGCACCCACTACCATGAAAAATCCACCAAAAAAGAATAGCTTTCCCCCTAATCTCTGGGTTTTATTCCAAACGGCTTCACTGCTTAAGGCCCAAGGCGTTTTTATCCCCGTAAAAAAATTAGATTTTATCTTTGGCATTATGTTTCCAAGGAAAACGAACAGCAGCCCAACGCCGCCACTTACAACCCTGGCCACAGAAATTTTCCCAGGATAAAGGCACTCAGATATTGTAATTGCCATGATTACAGCCAAAAAAACCTCTATCAACAAAATAATATTTTCATAAACAGAGTAAAACTTTGCATAGTTGTCTTTTCTTGGGTCAATTTTTGCCATAATGGGCATAAAAATACCTATGAGTATGTTTATACCGGCAATAAAAAGTAATTGCCATTTTCCGCCGTAACGTGATACCCCTTCCGATCCCCATTGCATTGGCACCAAATCCGGCAGCTTTTGATAAAACAACGCTACCATAACGATAGGTAATACTGCAAAAAAATAAATTGCAATTTTCTTTTTACTCATTCTGATCCCCTCCGGTAAAAGCAGTAATCCAGCTTAAAATTTCTTGAAATACGGTCATATTTAACTCATAATAAATAAACTTCCCCTTTTTCTCATCTATAATCAGCCCTGCACTTTTTAATACTGATAAATGATGAGAAATCGTTGCACCTGTTGCCTCAAAGTGCTGCCCAATCTCCCCTGCGGTTTTCGCACCGGATTTTAGTAAATCAAGAATTTCTCGGCGAGAGGGGTCACTGATTGCTTTTAATGTTTGTTGTATGCTCAACTTATCACCTACTTTATTTAGATATTCATCTAAATGAATTATATCATAGTTAAGATTCTTCGTCAATAACATTTAGATAAACATCTAAATATTATTATGGTTTTTATTCCTTATTTTGCCGCTTTTTCATAAAAAGTACCGCAAGGCTAAGGCTCCTGCGGCAGTAATAAATGATTTTTAGTTTTAAATTTCATTCATCCATTGTTCCGGATGATTCATCCCCTCTTGCAGCTCCTCAAAAAGCTCCTTCAGGTGATAACCATCCGTTGTTGCATGATGCACTGTAACAGATAGGGGCATAAGAATTTTCCCCTCTGCTTCAACAAATTTTCCGGCTTCAAAGCTGGGGAAATAATAGTCCTTCATCCCATGGTTATGCAGAGAAAAGCTTTGAAACGTAAACCACGGAATACAGGAAATAACGTATGAATTTGGCAACGGCATTCCCTTGGCGGATAAAATCCCATGGCTATCTCCATACTCCTTAGTATCTTTCATGTAATTTTCGTAAAATACAGGAAACCTATCATGATATTCCGTCCACAGCAATGAGGTTGTTTTATCGTTCTCATGAAATTGAGGATAAGCCGGCGTTAATTGCTGCCAATGCCCCAAAATGCCATCCCTTACCCCTACGCGAAGCTCTTGAATTCCCTGAATCGCCCTTGTTACAAGCCATAAATATGCCGGAAAAAACTTTAAATCCTTTCGTTTTAATTCCTTTCTTAAAACAGTAACATCCAGTCTTACATCAACTGTATAGCTGGTAGGCGCCATCTGGGTATAATAATAAAAAATTTGTGCCCTAGGCCACGTTTCCATAGAAATCGGAACAAAAAGTTCAGCCTCTGTCATATTTTATTCACCCACAATCCATGCTTACTGCATCCAAAATAAAGCTTGCCGGCGCGAAGCCTTGGAATACGCACCTCACCACCCTGCTCAGGATAAAGCTTCACAAAGAGAACTTTATCATATGTCACATAAGCAACGAAGGAAATATAATGCTCCTTCTTCATTTCATGGGAAAAAGTGATATAAAAATCATTCTCAATAAATTCAACATTTAATATGTGTTCATCATCCATAGGCTTAGGCACCAAGGGCGACAGTTTACGTCCACAGCAGGAAACCTCCCCTTCACTCGTTGCCGTAATTACGTTCCCGCAATTAGGACACATATAAAATTTAATCTTTTTCATATTTCCTCCATCCATATTGTTCGGTTCCAAATCTCCCAACAATATCTTTTCAATATTCACATTTAATGCTTCAGATAATTCGTGCAGTAACGATACATCTGGGCAACCTAGGCCTCGCTCCCACTTCGAAATGGTTTTATCACTTATATTCATGCACTTCGCAAGCTGTCTTTGGGTCATTCCCTTTTCCTTGCGCAAGGCAAGAATTAATTTACCTACTTTATTGCAATCCACCACCGTCACCTCCATACACTTATTATAAGCGAATACTCCTGCTAATCCAATCCACGCTCCGTAGAGTTCTTATTAATTTTCTTCATAAAAAACGACAAGCCCTCCTCCGAAAGCTTGTCATTGCATTTTAAGGCGCCACCCGGATTTGAACCGGGGGTAGAGGTGTTGCAGACCTTTGCCTTACCACTTGGCTATGGCGCCATATATATAATAAGATTATAGTATTTTAAATTTTAAACGTCAATACCCTTTTTAACATCCTTTTTTGACAAGGTTTTTATTTTGTTTTAAATTGCATAGAAAAAAAAATTTCAAGTTCATTCCCGCGTTTCTTTGACAAACATAATTCATCCAAAAGCATAATTTTTCCCTAAATTTTTTGTTCATACTAATTCTATTATTTATTTTAGAAATTATACCTATAAAATAAAAAACGCCCTAAATCAGCAAATGCTCATTCAAGACGTATCCTTTGCAAGGCGCCACCCGGATTTGAACCGGGGGTAGAGGTGTTGCAGACCTTTGCCTTACCACTTGGCTATGGCGCCATATATGATCCGTGCGGGATTCGAACCCGCGTTACCGCCGTGAAAGGGCGGTGTCTTAACCCCTTGACCAACGGACCATAATACTCCCCGTGTTGGATTCGAACCAACGACCCTCCGGTTAACAGCCGGATGCTCTACCGCTGAGCTAACGAGGATTATTGCAAAAGACCTAGGGTACAAAAGCATCCTTTGAAAAAGAATGCTATCCCTTGTTTGATCAAGTTGCAAAAAAAATTGAATTCTGGCAACCATCTACTTTCCCAGGCAGCTACCCACCAAGTATCATCGACCGCTTAGGTCTTAACCGACGTGTTCGGAATGGGAACGGGTGTGTCCCCTAAGCGCATCGTCACC
>NZ_LRVM01000017.1 GCF_001571775.1 Anaerotignum neopropionicum | reverse complement strand
TTATTTCCATTAACAAAAATGACACAGCACCCATCTTCGAAGTATCCGACTTGGGTATCGTTGGTGACGTTAAGGTTATCCTGCCTAAATTGGCTGATGCAATTAGAAAATATAAAACAGCAAAGGCGAATAACTAAGGCTGGTTCGTTGATTGATTTCGTTTGTTCAATACAAATGACTAGGGGGGAGTTGTTAAAATGAGCAATTGTTCAGTTTTTTTTCCTGGCTATACAGCCGGTGAGGATGCTTATAGTGAAATTGAAGCCATATGCTTGCCTTATGGAACGAAGGCGGTAGTAATTGGCGGCAAAACAGCCATGGAAAAAACGAGAGATTATTTGCTGGAAGCAACACAGAAAAGCTCCGTTAAGATTATGGATTTTATTTGGTATAAAGGAGAGGCGGCTTTTGAGTACGCCGAAGAATTACAGCAATTAGAGGTAGTAAAAGAAGCGGATATGATTTTTTGCGTAGGCGGCGGCAAGGCGATTGACTGTGCCAAGCTGGTTGCGGATCATTTGAAAAAACCGTATTTTACTTTTCCCACTATTGCATCCACCTGTGCTTGTATTTCAGCCCTAGGGATTTATTATAACACAAACCATGTATTTCGTGATTTCTTTCGTGTGGAAAGGCCTCCCGTTCATGTGTTTATTTCAACAAGAGTTATTGCTGAGGCTCCCGAGGTGTATCTTTGGGCGGGCATTGGTGACGGCATGAGCAAAGAAGCGGAAGTGAAATTTTCTGCAAGAGGAAAGGAAACGGAATTAACCTTATCCGAACAAGCAGGGGTTGCCATGAGTAGCTGCTGTACCGAGCCTTTGTTAAAGTATGGGCTTCAAGCCATGGAGGATTGCAGGCGAAACCGCCCTTCTCAGGCAATTGAGCAGGTTGCGTTGGATATTTTTATTAATACAGGCATGGTATCCAATATGGTGGATTCTCATAAATATAATACGAATCTGGCCCATGCCCTCTTTAACAGTATGACTATGCTGCATCAGGTGGAAGAACGGCATCGTCATGGCGAGGTTGTTTCCTATGGCACGCTGGTTTTACTCACATTAGATAAGCAGTATGATTTGCTGGAACGGTTTTTTGAGTTCTATAAGGGGATGAATTTGCCCACTAGGCTGGCTGATATAGAGGTTAGCGTTGAAGAATTGGATCCCGTTTTAGAGGCTGCGGTGAAGAAGTATGATTTGGATTATATCCCTTACGAAATCACGCCGGATATGATTAGGGCAGCTATTATGGAGCTGGAGGAGTTTAATCTCAGAAAAATTGCATAAATTGTAAAGCAAGTGTTTGGGCGTTGCCCAAACTACTTCTTTTTTGAAAAAAGCAAGACCAAAAACTTTTCTGAACCCGCATTTTATGCGGGTTCAGATAGGTCAAGGATGAAATCCTTGTGGGTGTTTGAGGGCAAAGCCCTCAAGGTTTTGATTTTGTATCCAGACAGACTTGTATTTTATGAGGGTTTTGTTAGTTGTTTGAGGGCAAAGCCCTCAAGGTTTTGATTTTGTATCCAGGCAGACCTATATTTTGTGAGGGTTTTGGTGGGTGGTTGAGGGCAAAGCCCTCAAGGTTTGACTCTATATTTGTTTATGGCAGAGGATGCTTATCCTTTGCCGTTCTTTTTTTTCTCAAACTTGACAGTCTTGGGATATACTCATATACTTGTGAGGAGAAAAACAGACTTAAGGAGTGCGTTGAATGGGATATTTTCCAAGGATAGGCATGCGAATGATAAAAACAGCTATTGCTGTAGGAATTTGTTTTTTAATTAGTATTTTATTGGGCGGAAACGGAAAGCCGATTTTTTCTGCAATTGCGGCCATCATTTGTATGCAGCCTTATGTGGAGCATAGCGTTGAGGTGGCTTTTAACCGTACCATAGGAACGGTGATTGGGGCGATTTTTGGATTGCTTGCCGGGTTTTTGAGCCTATATATTCCAAGGGAATATGAATATTTGCAATATGTCATTATTTCATTCACCATAATCCCGGTTTTATATACAACGGTTTTGTTAAAAAAGCCCGGTGCCTCAGCTTTGGCTGGCGTGGTTTTGCTGAGTATCACCCTATCCAGCGGCGATGCAACACCACTGATGAACGCTTTGAATCGTTCTCTGGAAACTATTGAGGGCATTCTGGTTTCCTTGGGTGTCAATATGGTGCATTTGCCAAGGAGAAGAGAGAAGGACTTCCTTTTTGTAACGGGCTTTGATGGTGCAATTTATGATGAAAAAGTAGGGATTACCCCGTATTGCGTTTTTGAATTAAACCAGCTGCTGAAAAATGGAATGGCGTTTACCATTGCTACAGAGAGAACGCCGGCCTCCTTAATGGCGGATATTGGTATGCTGCACATGGAATTGCCCCTCATAGCCATGGATGGTGCGGTGCTTTATGATATGAAGGAAAGGCGGTACTTGGCCTGCCAAGGACTTTCCGCCGAGATGACCCTCAGAATTGAGGCGTTTTTGAATGAACTGAATTTGCACTATTTCTTAAATATTGTTTGGCAGGATGTTTTGCTCATTTATTACCATGATTTTAAAAATGCGGAGGAAGAAAAGCTGTATCAAAAGCTGCGCCTCTCTCCCCACAGAAATTATGTTTATGGCGAAAGACCCGAGGAGGGAGTCGTTGTTTATATTCTTTTGGTGGTAAAGGATGAGGTTGCCGATTTAGTGACAGAAAAATTAGTTGCAATGGATACGGAGAAGGAGCTTCTCTTTTTAAGGGATAAATCGGAAACACCGCCGGATTATTGCCATTTAAAAATATATCATAAAAACGCCACAAAGGAATATATGATGCACAGGCTTTTGGAAATGGTGCCGCAAAAAAAGACGGTTGTTTTTGGCAGCAATAAAAACGATGCGGCGATGATGAGAGCCGCTGATTTAGCCTTTGTAACGGTAAATGCTGATGCAGAAGCCTTGAAAGCGGCAAATTATCAGCTAAAAGGCAGCGGTGATAGTATTGTGCGTAAGATTTTTCATTTGTACGAGCCATTGCCTTGGCGGTCTTTGCCCAAGGAGTTAAGAGGGGAAAAAAAGAAAAAGGTGGACTAGAGATGCAGAAAAAATTACATGAGCTATCCAGGGCGGAACTTTTGCTGGGGGATGAGGGGTTGGAAAGGTTGAAAAATGCCAAGGTTGCCGTTTTTGGTATCGGCGGTGTTGGTTCCTTTGCTGTGGAGGCATTAGCAAGGGGCGGTGTTGGACATTTGACACTGATTGATGGTGATTGCGTGTCCCTGACTAATATTAACCGCCAGCTCATTGCTACGCAAACAACCATTGGTCAGCTGAAAACAGAGGTTATGAAGGAGCGGATACACGAAATTTTGCCCCAAACAAAGGTGGAAACCTATGGGGAATTTTTTACCGATAAAAATAGGAGCCTGATTGATTTTTCCGCCTATGATTATATTGTAGATGCCATCGATATGGTTACCTCAAAGCTTATTTTAATTGAGGAAGCGAAAAAAGGGAATGTGCCAGTCATCAGTTGTATGGGCACAGGCAATAAGCTGGATCCCTCTAAATTTGAGGTTGCGGATATTACAAAAACGTCGGTTTGTCCTTTGGCAAAAGTAATTCGAAAGGAACTAAAGGCTAGAGGAATTGGCGGCGTAAAGGTTGTATATTCAAAGGAATTACCAAGAAAGCCCGCGCAATCCCAAGAAAGTGGGAAAAGGCAGATACCAGGCAGCCTTTCCTTTGTACCTCCGGCGGCGGGCATGATTTTAGCAGGAGAGGTTATTTGTTATTTGGCGGGAATGGAGCGAGATTGATGAAAGATGCAAAAAAAAAGCGGAATTTTCCACAAAATAATCGAAAGAGTGGAGAAGAATATTAAAATAAAGCATAAATTCTTATATTTTTCTGAAACATTTTAAATTCCCTTGAAACGGCCGACATATTTGGATAAAATAAAAAAGAATAAGATTGACTAGAGAATAAGTTTGGCTAGAAAGGGAGGTGTTAAGGTGATAAATAGAATAAAGAGCGCAGTTTCTATTGTTTTGATTGCTGTGTTTTTTGCGTCGGGATGTGCCCCGAATCCAACCTCCAATGGTGCTACTGCGCCAGGTGAAAGTGTGGCAGAAAAATATGTTGCATTGGCGAGCTCCAAATTGGAAACGGCTTCAAGTTTTGCTGCTGACTTTTATGCAGAGGTTATAATGGGCGGTGAAAGCGAAAAAACAATTACCAGTGCAAAGGTTGAAATGATTTATGAACCATTGGCGGCGATGATTAAAACCCAGGATTTATATGGAGCAAATGCTTTGAACTCAGAAACTTATTTGGAGAAGGTAGATTCTGGCATAAATATGTATATGTTGTATGATGGACATTGGACAGAAATGACATTACAGGATAAAAATGCGAGGAAGTCCGTTGGCATGTATGATGCGGTAAAGGGGATGCAAATGCTGCTGGATTATGGCGGAAATTGGAAGCAAACCTCTGCGAAAGACGGTATTGTGACCATAAGCGGAGAGGTACCTGCGGAAATGGTTTATGAGGTATCCGAAGGCGGCAATTTTTTGCAGCTGGCGGGTATGAACGGTGTGGGCGAGAGTTATTATATGGGTGTGGAAGCAGTTCCCTTTGAAGTTCAGCTTAAGGAGGATGGTACACCGGTTTTGTTTTCCGTTGACTTTGCAAAAACGCTGGAAACTGTGATGAATTGTGTATTGCAGGAATTAAATGCAGACGAGGAGAACCTCATTTCGGTTGAGAAATATTATATCAAACAAACGATTTCAAACTTTGGCGAAGTAAAGCAAATAAAAATTCCTGTTGATGCAAGAAGTGCAATAAATTATGAAAAGGAAATATCCCTGCTGGAAAATAGCAATGTAAAGTAGTGAGAAGAACCCTTGGAACAAGGCAGTTTTATAAAAACCTACGGAGATATACTATTTTAGGACCTGTGTTTTTATAGGCGGCTGCAAATCCAAGGGTTTTTATTGTGGTATAATTATTTTTTGGATTGAAATAGGCAGTTTTCTTGCATGGTAGTTTTCTTATGCAGGGCTTGGATGGCAAAAATATAGAAATTAAGGGAAAAAAGCTGATATTTTTTGGGATTTTGCAAATTTTACTGTATTTTTTATAGGATAATGTTATAATAAAAAAGATTGACTTAAAAAAGGAGAGAATGGAATATGATCGCAGCACAGGGTGTCAGCCTTCAATATGGAGGCAGAGTGCTTTTTAAGGATGTAAATATTAATTTTACAAAGGGCAACTGCTATGGGCTCATTGGTGCAAATGGTGCCGGAAAGTCCACGTTTTTGAAAATTTTATCAGGTGAAATAGAGCCGAATAAGGGTTCCGTTTTCATTACCCCCGGGGAGAGAATGGCGGTTTTAAAGCAGGATCACTTTATGTTTGATGAGTTTGAGGTGGTTCAGGCGGTTTTATATGGTCATAAGAGATTGCATGAAATTATGAAGGCCAAGGAGGAACTTTACGCCAAAGAGGATTTTTCTGATGAGGATGGTATTAAGGTTTCCGAATTGGAGGGCGAGTTTGCAGAGCTGGATGGTTGGTCTGCGGAGTCTAATGCGGAGATTTTATTGAATGGCTTGGGAATCACCAACGAATTCCATTATTTAAAGATGAAGGAATTAACAGGTACGCAAAAGGTGAAGGTGCTTTTGGCGCAGGCGATATTTGGCAATCCCGATATTTTGCTTTTGGATGAGCCTACAAACCACTTGGATATTCATGCCATTCGCTGGTTGGAAGAATTCTTGTTGAATTTTGAAAATACTGTTATCGTTGTATCCCATGATAGACATTTCTTGAATAAGGTGTGTACCAACATTGCGGATATTGATTACGGCAAAATTACCATGTACGTTGGAAACTATGATTTCTGGTATAGCTTTACCCAAATGACCCAGCGTCAGTTGAAGGATCAAAATAAGCGTACAGAGCAAAAGATGAAGGAGCTGCAAGATTTTATTCAGCGCTTCAGTGCCAATGCCTCTAAGGCAAAGCAGGCAACCAGCAGAAAAAAATTATTGGATAACCTGCAAATGGATACCATTAAGCCCTCTAGCAGACGCTATCCCTTCTGTAGCTTTAAGCAGGACAGAGAAGTGGGAAATGACGTTCTTTTGGTTGAAAATATTTCGAAAACCATTGATGGGAAAAAGATTTTGGATAATGTGAGCTTTATGATTCGCCCCAATGAGAAAGTGGCTTTTGTTGGCAAGGACGAAATTGCAAGAACCACGTTATTCCAGATTTTGATGGGCGAAATGGAGCCGGATGAAGGGAAATTCAAATGGGGTATTACCACCAAAACTGCGTATTTCCCCAAGGACAATTCCCAGTATTTTGAAGGAAGCAAGGAATCTTTGATTGAATGGTTAAGACCCTTTGCAAAAGAAGGCGAGCAGTATGATGCGGACATTCGTGGATGGTTGGGACGTATGCTCTTTAGCGGGGAAGAAGCGTTAAAGTCAGCAAATGTTCTTTCCGGTGGGGAAAAAGTGCGTTGTATGCTTTGCAAAATGATGATTTGGGGTGCGAACGTCATGATTATGGACGAGCCTACAAATCATTTGGATTTGGAATCCATTACGGCATTAAATGAAGGCTTATCGGAATATAAGGGTACGTTGCTTTTTGATTCCCATGACCATCAGTTTGTGCAGACCATTGCAGATAGAATCATTGAAATTCTGCCCGGCGGCATCATTGATAGACAGATGAGCTACGATGAATATTTGGAGGACGAGGAAATTGAGAATTTGCGCTTGAAGCTGGCTGAGGAGGCGTAAGAAATGATAAACGGCAAGATTGATTTCAGAAGTGACACGGTTACCGTGCCCACAGAGGAAATGAGAAAGGCTATGTACCAGGCTGTAGTAGGGGATGACGTATACGGCGATGATGAAACCGTAAATGAGTTGGAGCGATTGACAGCACAGCGATTTGGAAAAGAGGCAGGGCTTTTTGTTCCTACAGGAACAATGAGTAACCAACTGGCATTGTTTACCCATGTGCAAAGAGGGGAAGAGGTCATTCTCCCAGATAACTGCCATATCATTGTGCATGAAGCCGGAGCGGCAGCAATTATTGCAGCTGCGCAACTGCGCTCTATTCCTAATATAGGAGGGGAAATGCCCCTGGATTTGGTTAAGCAGTATATCAGAAAAGACCCTAACGATATTCATCAGCCAAGAACCGCGTTAATCACTTATGAAAATGCGGATTCCGACGGTCAGGTTCGCTCTGTGAAGTACATGAAGGAAATCAAGGAGGTTGCCGTTAGGTATAATTTACCCGTACATGTGGATGGTGCCCGTATTTTTAATGCAGCCACATATCTGAATGTGGATGTCAAGGAAATGGCACAATATGCAGATACCATTTCCATTTGCCTCTCGAAGGGACTTTGTGCACCTGTTGGCTCTGTTTTGGTTGGAAGCAAGGAGTTTATTGCTTTGGCAAGAAGGAAACGCAAAATCCTTGGCGGTGGTATGCGCCAGGTGGGTATTTTAGCGGCAGCCGGTATTCTTGCATTGCAGGAAATGCCCCAAAGATTACAGGCAGACCATGACAATGCAAAATATTTGGCAACACGCTTGAAGGAAGTAAAGGGCTTAGAGGTTTATGAAGAGCGTCAGCAGATTAATATGGTGTTTTTCCGTTTAAAGAATTATCCATTGGATTCTGCGGCATTGGTGCGTTACATGGCAGTCAATGGTGTGCGGATCAATGGGGAGGATAACGGTATGATGCGTTTTGTGACCCACTACTATGTTTCTCAAAAAGAGATTGATCAGGTTGTGCAGTTATTGAAAGATGCAAAGTAAAGAAAGACTGCCCCTGTGTTTTTGGGGCAGTTTTTTTATCAGCGTTTGGAAGCTTCACGTCATATATGAAGATGGCCGGCTTTAGGTTTTTGAAATACCGTTCATTAAGAGAATGCTTTTGAAATGACTTTGTGAAGCATAAAGAATGGAATGATCGGAATCATTTCCGGTCATTCCATGAATGAAAAATATTTTTAAAAGGTTTTTTCGCATTGTACAAATGATGTAGGGGTAGCTTGGGGGGGACTGAAAGATGTGGAAGATTTTTTTGGCTTTAACCGTGGGATTTTTGATTGGCTTTTTTGGCTTCCTCAAGGAGAAGCAAATAAAAATAAATAGCCGTTTGCAAACCTTGTGGCTTTTGCTTTTGATTTTTTGCATGGGTGTAAGCATCGGGCGAAACGGTGAGGTTATAAGAAGTCTACCTGTTTTAGGTGGAAAGGCATTCCTATTTGCCGTTTTGGCTGTCATCGGTAGTATTCTTTTTGTATTTGTTCTAAGCAAACTATTTCTGGAAAAGGAGGAGAAAAAGTGAGCCTTGCTATTTTCGTGATTTTAGTATTAGGAATTCTTGCGGGAATTTACATGCCTGTAGGAATTTCATCTGTTTTGGATCAGGCCTCGTCCATGATGCTGTTGATATTATTGTTTTCCGTGGGTATCGAATTAGGTTTAAATCGACAGGTTTTTGCACAGGTTCGCAAATTGGGCTTTCGAATTTTGCTCATTCCTCTTGGGGTGATTTTAGGTTCCCTATTCGGCGGAGCGATTGGGGCAATCATTACCCAGATGCAGCTGAAGGAGGGGCTTGCCATTGTTTCTGGTTTGGGATGGTACAGCTTATCGGGGATTTTATTGACAAATGCAGGCAATCCCATTGGCGGAACGATTTCTTTTTTATCCAATGTTTTTCGAGAGATGATTACTTTTATTGCAATTCCTTTTTTGGTGAAATACTTGAATTCTTACAGCGCCATTGCGCCGGCAGGAGCAACAGCAATGGATACTACACTGGGAATGATTAGTAAGCATACAGACGGAAAAACAGCGGTAATTGCCTTTACCAGTGGTGTAATTTGCACACTTATTGTACCTGTTTTAATACCATTGTTCCTCTAAAGGGAAAGAAATTTACAAAATTCCCTTGACTTTTGTGGTGGGATATATTATTATTACTTAGCAAGTTTGCGATATGCGGATGTGGCGGAATTGGCAGACGCGCTAGATTCAGGTTCTAGTCGGGGTTTCCCGGTGCAGGTTCAAGTCCTGTCATCCGCAGCAAAAGATTAGGTCAAAATAGATGCACCCTGCTTTTTAACAAGAAAGCGGGGTGTTTCTCGTTTTTGGTCGAAATCAGTCCGGTAAACAATTTAATAAAACCAATACCCTAAGACGATCCCTTAAGCTGATGATGGATCGGTCTGCCGCAGAGAGAGGGCAAGCCCCCTACGGAGACTGTGTAAGCAGGCTGGACGTTTAGTTCAATTCTCATCACCTTTACCAAGGTTAGCAGGCTGAAATGGATGCAGAATTGTATTTGTTTTAGCCTGATTCTTTATGTTATACTTAAAGAATATATTCGGACTTCAGATGATTAATGTTTTTTAGCAGAGTAAGGAGGACATACTATTAAAAATAAAAAAATTAAAATATTTAAAAATATCTGTATAACATTAATTATAATGATTTTGGTAGGTTTGTTCTTTCCAACTTGGACTCCTAGAATTGCTGGAGAAAACAGTATTAGTGAACTTGGAAAAATCGAAATTAACGGGACAAAGCTAGCTGTTATGATAAGAGGTTATCAAAAGGATAACCCTATTGTCATAGTTGTACATGGCGGTCCATGCTGTTCAGAAATTCCTTATATAAGAAAGTACCAAGAGAGTTTGGAAAAGGAATTTACTATCGTACATTACGATCAAAGAGGTAGTGGTAAATCTTATAACTTCTTTGAAGATTATTCAAGTTTATCTCCTTCTTTATTAGTAGAAGATTTAATTGAATTATCCTCGTTGATTTCTAAGAGATTTGATAACCAAAAAATCATTCTGATGGGACATTCTTTTGGAACCTACATTTCTATGCAAGCTATTGCAAAAGAGCCTCAAATATACGAAGCTTACATTGGTATTGGACAGGTGGCAGATAAAATTATTAGTGAAACAGATAATCTATATTACTGCATTGAACAAGCAAAACTTCAAAATAATCAGTCGGATGTATCTTATTTAGAAAGTTTGCAGGCATCTATTGTGGCAGGTGAAATCATTACGCCACGAGATTATGTTAGAAAATATGGTGGTGCAGCACGTCAAATAAATGAAACCAAAGATATGATGGAAGGCATATTATTTAATCCAGAATACAACTTATTGGATGCGTTTCGATATTCTTTAGGTGTAATAAGGTTTCAAGATGGATTAATGAAAAATCAATCAGAAATTCCAATAACCCATTTGGTACAAAACGTGGATATACCAATTTATTTTGTTATGGGAAAGTATGACCATATGACCTCGACAAGTGCAGCTAAAGAATACTTTGATGTGATTGACGCGCTACAGAAAGAATTCATAATTTATAAAAACTCCGCACATTATCCGCAGTTAGAAGAAAAAGAAACCTTTTATCAATGGATGTGTGACATATTCGTCAAATGAGTATTAATCAGAATCTGCATCTATTTTGTAATGATGAAATATATTAAAGTCATGTATGAGCATTTCACCTCATATATGACTTTTTGTTTTTTTGTGATATTATATTATAAAGATTATATTCAGTCCTTGAGGGATTACGTAAAATGGATGAATGGTTACGTCATAGAATAAGGTGCATGTGTTGAAAACATGTGAAAACTAGAGTAGCGCCGTATACGGAACCGTAGGTACGGTGCTGTGAATCATGAAAAATGGAGGGGATAGGAATGCTGAAACATTGGAACGTTGGGATACTTCTTTTTAACGAGGTTGAGGTTTTGGATTTTGCGGGGCCGTTCGAAGTGTTTTCAATTGCTACGGCTGCAAATAGCAAGCAAAAGCTGTTTACGGTAAATACAGTTGCTCAAACGAAGGATCTAATCGTAGCGCGCAATGGATTGAAAATCCAACCGGATTATGATTTTTACAGCAGTTCCCATTTTGATGTGGTAATCATCCCAGGTGGATATGGGGCGGAAGAAATTGAAATTCATAATAAAATACTTTTGCATTGGATTAAGGATAGGGCGCAGGAGTCTTCTTTCGTTGCAGCTGTATGTACGGGAGCCTTTTTATTGGCTGAGGTTGGCTTGTTAGACGGCAAAAAAGCAACGACACACTGGATGGATATAGACAGATTAGAAAGAGAATATCCTAGTATTAGAGTACAGAGAGATGTTAAGTTTGTAGATGAAAATACAATTATTACATCTGGTGGTATTTCGGCAGGAATAAATATGTCTTTTTATCTTCTTAAAAAACTTGTAGGGGAAGAAATTGCCAGTACTACAGCGAAGAGAATGGAGTATGACATAGATATCCACAATATATAAAAAGCCCTCAATACGCATTTACAGAAAAGAATAGTAAAAATTTTAGTGCAAAAACATGAAGATATTCGGAATTGACAACGCATGTACAAAAAAAGTCATGTAGGGGGATTTGAATTGATACAAGGTTTTTTATTTTATCTTATTTATGATAAAATAAAGTAAATTATTGATAAAACGCTCAGGAGGTGTGGATTTGAAAGAGACCAATATGACAGTTGTTAAATTGAGTGCCTTTGTGATCGTCATTGTTGTTGCTTTTATTGTATTCTATCAATTGTCCCGTGAATCAACGCATATAATTAAATCTGAGGAAATTACAATAGAGGCTGCTTTAAAAGAAATGCCCATTATCAACATAAGTCCTGAAGAAACAGCCTTTATGCAAAACCTTAGACAAAATCCAGATGTAGAAGCAGCTTTGGAAAGGGAACAAATTACTGAATTATCCACTGAAAAAGGAGCCGAGCTTGCGGCAGGAATACTGCCGGATGATATTAAAATCAGTGAGCTTTCAGTGATAAACCAAAGCGTGGTTTTTAGCTATTTTATAAATGATTATCAGGTGTTCCTTGAGATTTTCCCAGATAACAAGATTCGTAAAACCATTGGAGTATTTGCAAAGAATGGTAATGTTAAGACAGTATATGAGAATCTTGACAATATAACATTTAAAAAAAGTAAATTTTAAGCTATGGTATTAATTAAGTAAGGCAATAGTCTTTATTTTAATGTTCGTTCTTACGGAACGAGTTTATGTGCATAGTCCCTTGGCATAGATCATTTCTTTATTTCCAAATAAGAGGATTTTCAAAATTTACAGACGGGGCAAAAAAGGGTATATCTTCTGACAACAGAAGGGATACCCCTTTTTATTCACATAAAGTGTGTCTGTTTTAGACCATTGCAATTCTCAATGAAGCGTGTAAGTCACACCCTCATTATTTGTAATCCGTGATGCCCAGTCGATTACCAAAAGGATCTTCAAATTCAACTGCCATGCCGGTTCGAATAGAAAATGGTTTGGTCAAGAAATGAATCCCCTTTGCCATCATGTTTTTATATTCCGTTTCAACATCATTCACAACGAACCAAATCGTAGGTTTCATATCCTGAAATTTTTTTTTGTCTTTTAAAATTATGGCGGGTTCTTGCGTTCCAACGTTGAAAGCGATCATTCCGTTTAATGAGTAATCAAATTTGACGGCAAGTCCAAGCACATTTTCATAGAAATTTTTTGCGGAAGGCAGGTCGTCAACAGGCAGGAAAAAATTATCATAGTTATTCATAAATACACCTCGTTCTTTACATATCATCAATTTTGTTTTGCCAGGCAGGCAGCTTTGCCATCATTGATTTAGCCGCTTCCCTTGCGGGTTGTTCTTTTATGCCTTGCGTTTTAATGATAAATTCCGTCATGGAATTCAACTTTTCACGGTAGGACTGCATGCTTCCGTCCTCGCGCATACAGAACTTGCAATAATTTTTCGTAATGTCGCCACAGGCGAAATCTTCCTTAGCGTTCATTGGCATACCACAGGCAATGCATTTTATCATTTTATCTGCCCCCTCAATATTATGTTGATTTTATGAATAGTAAGTAGTTTGCTAATAATTCAGGCCCATAGGCCTTAATGATGGAACCATTTTGTTGAAACAAATCGCCATTACTTAAATAATAATGAATCATGCCCATCCATGCATTAAATAGCATATGAAGCGGCATATTTTTAATTTTTCCTTGTTGTATCTCTTTTTCCGCCGCTAGACCTATGTGAAAGGAGATGGTGGACTGAATGACAATATACGTATTTTTTGCGCTTTCAGGAAGCAATCGCCTTTCGATAATGAGATGGGTGTAAAAGTCCTCAAAATCTAAAATACCGTTTAGGTGTGCCTGTAAAATATCTGGAAGGCTTTGCTTTTTTGAAACTTCATCATGTAAACGAGTGCAAAGCCTATTGCCAAATTCTTCTATGGCGGACGTCATTAAATCATCCATCGTGGGGAAATGTGCAAACAAACTCCCATGAGATATATTGGCGGCTGTTGCAATGTCTAGGGTTCTGGTTTTGACGAAACCATTATGACCAAATTTCTTTATTGCCGTATCTAAGATGTGTTTTCTTGTAAGCTCTTTTTGAATTTTTCGTTTTGATTCAGCCATTTTGAAGTACGACCTCGCAGTATAATGAGTTTATACTCAGTGAGTATAAACTCATTATACCTCTTTTGCTTTATTTGTCAATATAAACTTTTATTTTTCAAAGCTGCTTATCGTTTCAATATTTTATTTTCCATGGTAAAGGATGTGATATTAAAAATGTTAGCATCTGCTTGCGTTATTTTTATGAAAAATAAGAATTGTTATGGGTTATATTTAGACGCTATTGGGGTACTGCTTGAAATTTAGGTCTTTTCATGCGTATAATTATGTGATAACTTAAGGGTGACTGTAAATTTTTGGGATGGATAAAGGGTGACTGGAAAATTCTTTGGAGGGCTTAATTATGGAAAACAAAGAAAAGGTGAGATATTTTTATGAGCAGATTACGTCTAATCATTGTATCAGCGAGGTTTGTGACTATGTATCAAATGCTTGCACAATTCGCCTTGGTGAAAAAAGTATTCCTGTTGGCGTTGATGGAATGAAGCAGCACATGATGGAAGTAAGAAAGACATATCCCGATTTGAAAATGATAATTATCAACCAATATTGTGATGGTGACTATGTTATTTCCGAATTTATTATGGAAGGTACACATAAGGGTGAATGGTTAGGGATGAAGCCCTCCGGCAAATTAATAAAGATTAGCGGCGTTAATATTGATAAAATGGCAGATGGTAAAATTATTGAGCATGGGGGAGCGGCAAATACTTTTGATGCTTTGTTTGAGGCAGGGATCATTCAGCCTACGCCATAAAAAAGCAATGATAATCAGAAATTTTTAGGCGGCTTTTTTTCATAAATTACAAGATTCATCGTGGGACGAAGGCACCGCAATTACCAGGAAGCAAATAACTATGTGCTATTGATATACATTGAGGTGAGTAAAATGCTGACACAAGAGCCAACAAAGGAAATGCTTGAAGAATGGAAGGCTGTTTGGGTGCGATATAAAGATAAGCTAAAGCCAAACAGAAGGTCGGGCGAGGAGCTACTAGGTTATTTGCAAAAAAAATATGTTTTAACTGAAATACACGAAAAAAGGGCCGCAGATGCAGTTATCGCAAATGTAACAATGAATGAGCCTTATGGGGAGAAGTTACCTATGGGTGCAGTTTGCCAGCCGAAAACATTTTTTCTTGAAAATGTTGGGGAGGGTAAGATTTTTTACAGAAGCGAGGATAAAGCAGCCCATATTTGGGGTGAGGAAGTCACCTCCATATTTGTGGGAATAGATATGGTGACGGGATTTTTTATGGTAGAAGGTAGTGAATTGCTTTGGGATGAAATATGCGCTTTTTGTGGTTTGGATGAAAAAGACCTTCAAAACTATGCTATTGTTGGTGAATACATCGCCTGTTTAAAAAGATTTCATTTGTTACAGGATGTTGTATTGGAATAAAAGCAGCATAAGCTGCAGTACTTGGTTTAAAGCATGATTATTCTGCGTAAGGAAAGCGGGAGAAAGACAAAAAATTATTGAAGGAGGAATAGAACTATTATGATGCCTTATAAAGTAATTAATGAAAGCAAATGGAAAAGGTCTTTGCACTGTCAGATTTTTAGAAACTGCGTAGAACCCTCCTATTGTGTGACCTTTGAAGTGGATGTCACTCTTTTTTTAATTAAAATACGGGAGGCAAAGCTTTCGTTTACATTGTCTTTGGTTTTTGCTGTTTCAAAATGTGCAAATGAAATTGAAGAATTTAGGTATCGTTTTTTGGATGGACAGGTTGTGCTTTTTGATCGAATTGATACGGCGTTTACCTATTTGGATCAAGATACGGAGCTGTTTAAGGTGGTTAATGTAAAAATGCAGGATACATTAGAGGGCTATGTTTCTGATGCAGCAAAAAAGGCAGCCGAGCAAAAAGCTTATTTTACAGGGCCGTTGGGCAATGATGTGTTTCAATTTTCGCCCATGCCGTGGGTTTCTTATACCCATATTTCACATACAAACTCCGGCAAAAAGGATAACGCCACGCCCTTGTTTGATTGGGGGAAATATTTTGAAAGAGATGGGAGAATGCTGCTCCCTTTTTCGGTGCAGGTGCATCATTCCTTTGTGGACGGTGTACATATTGGCAAGCTGGCGAATTCCTTGCAAAAATATTTGAATGAATTCTAGACCTTAAACGTTATAAATAAAATAAATTGTTAAGCATGTTATTTTTTTCCTATTGCGTGGTATACTTAATGCATAGCTTATGAAAAAATGAAAATTTTAAGGAGAAAAAACATGAGAATACCAAAGCATATTGGCATAATACCCGATGGTAATCGCCGCTGGGCGGTAGAAAATGGTTTGGAGAAAAAGGATGGATACCAAAGTGGGTTAAACCCAGGCTTAGAGCTATACAAGCATTGTAAAGAAATGGGTGTGCAGGAAATCACATATTATGGATTTACCATTGACAATACAAAACGTCCCACGGAGCAAAGAATTTCTTTTACAAATGCTTGCGTAGAGGCGGTGGAGCTTTTATCAAAGCAGGATGCAGAGCTGCTTGTTTTGGGGAATGCGAATTCCAAGATGTTTCCTGAAGAGCTAAAGCCCTATACAACGAGAAAGAGCTTTGGAAAGGGCGGCATGAGAATCAATTTTTTGGTAAATTACAGCTGGGAATGGGATACCGGATATGTAAAAAATGAGTTGCGGGGGCCTTTGCAATCCCAAGATGTTTCTCGGGTGGACCTAGTGATTCGATGGGGCGGCAGGAAGCGCTTATCGGGATTTTTGCCGTTGCAATCTGTTTATGCGGATTTTTATTTTCTGGATGACTTTTGGCCGGATTACAAGAAAGATCATTTGGCGGAAGCAATCCGTTGGTATAATAAGCAGGAAATCACGTTAGGTGGTTAAAATTCGGCATTGTCCCAGCGGCAGGATATGTTTTTTATATTAGAATATAACAGGAATTTTACAAAATCATTTAGAAAAGGCAGGTGGGGTCACTTCAATGGCCAACACCTGCCTTTTTATATAACTTAGTATTATAAGGTTTCGAACTCGTCTAAGAGCTCTTTAAATAAGGAAAGGGCTTTTTGAATGGGTTCTGCAGTGGACAGGTCAACCCCCGCACCCTTTAACAAGTCGATGGAATATTCGCTGTTTCCTTTGGAGAGAAAATCCAGATATGCATCAATGGCAGGCTTTCCTTCTGCAAGAATTTTGCGGGAAAGAGCGATGGCGGCGCTGTAGCCCGTTGCGTATTGGTAAACGTAAAAAGCATTATAAAAATGGGGGATTCTTGCCCATTCAATATCAATTTCTTCATCAATCACGATGTTTTCGCCAAAATACTGCTTGTTCAAATCACGATAAATGCGGTTCAAGCATTCCCAGGTCAAAGGCTCGCCTTGCTGAACCATTGCATGGGTGATTTTTTCAAACTCTGCAAACATTGTTTGACGGAATAAAGTGCCACGGAACTGTTCTAAGAAATAATTGATTAGATACTTCCGCATCTTTTTATCTTCCGTTGCATTTAAAAGGTGCTCCATGAGCAGTGCTTCGTTGCAGGTGGAGGCAACCTCGGCAACAAAAATTTTGTGCCCGCTGTAAAGATAGTGCTGCTTTTCCCAAGAAAAGTGACTATGCAGTGCATGTCCCATTTCGTGAGCTAAGGTAAACATACTGTTGATGGTATCATTATGGTTTAGCAAAACAAAAGGATGTACACCATAGCTGCCCCAGGAATAGGCGCCGCCGCGCTTTCCTTTGTTTTCATATACATCAATCCAACCGCTGTTCATCCCCATGTTTAAGGCTTTGATATAGTCTTCTCCTAAAACCTCTAGGGCTTTTGCAACTGTTTTTTTTGCTTCATTATAAGGGATTTTGACGTCAGCTTCGGAAACCAGGGGTACATAAAGGTCATACATATGAAGCTCGTCTACCCCCAATTCTTTTTTGCGGATATCAACGTATCTGTGCAGAAGGGGCAGATTTTCATGCACCGTTTCAATGAGGGTGTCATATACCGAAAGAGGAATGTTATCATCGGAAAGGGCCATTTCCATTGCGGAATTGTACTGCCTTGCTTTTGCAAAAAAGACATCGCTTTTTACGGACGCACTGTAGGTTGCTGCAAGGGTATTTTTTTGGCTGAGATAGACGCTGTACAGGGCTTGAAAGGCTTCCTTTCTTACGCTGCGCTTTGGACTTTCCAAAAAAGTTACATAGCGACCCTTAGTCAATTCTGTTTGGTTTCCGTTTGCATCGGTAATCATGGGGAAGCGAATATCCGCATCATTTAGCATAGTAAAAATAGTTTGGGGTGCGCCGCCCAATTCCGATGTTTTCGCCAAAAGCTCCTCTTGGGCGGGGGAGAGGGTATGTTCCTTTTGTCTTAGGAGAGAATGAAAATAGTGGTCGTAAATTTTAAACTCTGAGGCAAGCTCCTTGCGAAAGGCGGTGAGCTTTTCCGCTGGTATACTGATAATTTCTGGTGAGATAAAGGAAACCATTGCGGAATACCGGATCAAAAGCATTTCTGCCCGGGCTGCCATGCCTTGATAAAAGGCGTCGGTGCTATCCTCGTGCAGGCGCATGTTTGCGTAGGTATAAAGCTGGTCTAAGGTGAGGGAAAATTCACTGCCTTTTGTTAAGCAATCCAAAAGGGTTTGGGCAGAGTCTGCCAAATGACCGGAAAATGAACTCATTTCGGGGAGTTTTTCTTCTAAGGTGCCAAAGGTTTCTTCCCACTGGGAATCCTGAGTATAATAATCCTCAATGTGCCATTTATATTCAGGGCTTGCATCTTTTCTTTCGGGTAAAACATGATTCATGGTATCATCCTTTCTCAAAGGGAATATGAATAATATATTTAAAGAAATTTCCAAATTTATTTTTTCTGTGATAGTATACCACTTTTTTGTTGGGTTATGAAGGAAAAGAGAAGATTTTCTTGCTACCGATAAAAAATCATAGTATGATAGCAAAAGAGGTGAGAAGGATGAAGAATGGTTTGAAGGTACTGATCGTTGCCTCTGAGGCAGCACCCTTTATTAAAAGCGGTGGTTTGGGTGATGTTGTGGGTTCGCTGCCGAAGGCTTTGCAGGAACAAGGCGTGGATGTTCGTGTTGTCATTCCACGGCATATGTCTGTAAAGAGCAGTGAAATGCACGACGTGAAATACCTTGGTGAATTTGATGTGCACTTATTTTGGCGTATTCAAAGGGCAAAGGTGTTGGTAAAGCCCCAAGAGGTACCCATTTATTTTATAGAGAACGATTTTTATTTTGGCAGAGGGGGCCTATATGGCTACGGCGATGATAATGAACGGTTTGCTTTTTTTGGAAAAGCTGTGCTGGACATGATGGCTATGCTGGATTTTTATCCTGATGTGCTCCACTGCAACGATTGGCAGACGGGGCCAATTTGTATGTATCTAAAAGAAATTTATAGCAAGATGGTTTATTATTCAAGGATTAAAACCCTCTTTACCATTCATAATTTGCAGTATCAGGGGAATTTTGATAAGAGCACCATGGAAATTATCGGTGTGCCCTATTATTGTTATGAAAATGGAAGTGTGGAATTTTATAATAATGTGAGCTTCATGAAAATGGGGCTAAATTATGCGGACAGAATTTCTACGGTAAGTGAAACCTATGCAAAAGAAATTCAAACCTGGGAATATGGCTATGGCATGGATGGAATATTGCGTAGCCGCCAGGAGGTTTTAAGCGGAATTGTCAATGGGATTGATTATCTGGCGAATAACCCTGAAACGGACAGCCGCATTGTCTGCAATTACAATGCCGACCAATTGGAAGGGAAGGCGGAAAACAAGAGGGATCTGCAAGAATGCTTGGGCCTTGAAAAACGGGATGTTCCCATTATTTCTATGATTACCCGTCTGGCAGACCAGAAGGGGCTGGATATTTTATCCTATGTGTTCCATGAGATGATGCAACGGGATGTGCAATTTGTTTTGCTTGGAACAGGAGAAACAAGGTTCGAATACTTTTTCAGAGAAATGGCAAAGCGCTATCCGGGTAGAGCCAGCTTGAATATTTTCTTCGATGAAACCTTAGCACAGCAGATTTATGCAGGGTCTGATCTGTTTTTGATGCCTTCCAGATTTGAACCCTGTGGCCTCGGGCAACTGTTTAGCCTGCGCTATGGCACTGTGCCTATTGTAAGAAAGACCGGAGGACTGGCGGATACCATATTTCAGTATCATTCGGAAACGAAAGAGGGTAATGGCTTTCTATTTGAATCCTACGATGGCGGTGGTATTCTTTGGGCATTGGATCAGGCGCTTCAAGTTTATTACAAGGGCAAGGATGAATGGAATCATGTTGTGAAAAATGCCATGAACAGTAATTATTCATGGGCGAATTCAGCTTCCAAATATATTAAGCTTTATGAAATATTGAAAAAAGAAGGAACACCAGTGGAATAGTGTAGGAGAAAAGCCTCTGTAAGTAAGAAATACATGCCAAGAGAGTTTACTTGACACGGATTTCTTTTTATAAGGCTTTTTATTTTTTTTTGTTTGCATAAAGGGAGAATTTTTTAAAAATAAGAAAAACCATTTTTATGTCTGAAAAAGTATGAAGTTTTCATTGGTAAAAATTGAAAATCAAGGCGAGATATAGTATGATAAAGATTATGGTATAAAATTGTTCGTTTGAAAGGAGTAGTCTATGGGAAAGCGCCAAAAGGAGCAGAAAACGAAAGACAAAGGACTGATTGCACTGCTGAGTGCGCTGATTGTGGTTGGTGCGTTGGCGGGCTTTGTTTACATAGACACATTTTATGGAGCGGCACGGCTTCAGAGCTACTTCTCCAGTGTTTTTCAAAGTGTTTCCCAGGGAGAGCGGGCAGAGGATGTTGTAGAATCCCAAGAAAAAATGGCCATAGATGAGAGCGGCCGCACAGTATTTGTAACCTTTGGTGAGAGCTTTTTACTTTGCACCAAGGATGGTGTGAAATTTTTCAACGAAATGGGCGATCGCAAGTGGAACGATACCTTTAATATGACTGTGCCGCAGATGGTTTCTGAGGGAAAGTTTGTGGCAGTTGGAGATATAAGTGGGAAAACAGTTCGTGTTTACGGGGAAAACGGTCTGCTGTATTCGGTACAAACGGATGGAGATTTGGTGCAGTTTGCTTTAAACATAAATGGATATTTATCTGTCATTTCAAAGGGAGAAAGTGCATATTCTATTCAGATCTATAATGCGGGAGGAACGCTGCTAAAGGGGCGAGTGGAGGAAAGCGATGGGGTATTTCCTCTGGCAAGTGATGTGTCGGATGATAATAAAGCCTTTGCGGTAAGCTATTTAGATACTACCGATATAGAACCCATTGGGCGAGTTTTGTTTTTCTACATCAATCCCAATGATAGCGAAAATTACACAGACAGCATGTTTGCGGGGGTGGAGAAGAGTGACGAGATGATTCCTATGATTGGTTTTATGCAGGGAGGATTGCTGACCGCTGTTTCAGATCTTGCCATATATGGAATTTCCTCCGCTGGGCAGGAGGTATGGAAATATCCGCTGGAGAACAGGCTGCAGCAGGTTTCTTTATCAAATAAAAGCAATGTTGTTCTTGCATTAGGCGATGGGATAGCAAATAAAGATGGACGAGAAGAAGGAACCATTTGCTGGATTGATAATAGCGGGAAGGAAAGTGCTTCTTATCAAGGGGGCGGAGAGATAGATTATTTGCAGTCATCGGCGCAAGGTGTAATCATTGGTGTGGATAAGGTGTATTCTGGGCTGAAAAATAGTGGTAAACTGGCGTGGAGCTACCGGGCAACCACGGATGTGCGGGATATTTTGCCTATGGGAAGCCTGGAACGGGTAATGCTCGTAACGAAAAATCAGGCAATGATTACGGCAATGAAAGGAAGTCAAACGGGAAATCCCGTTGTATTGGAGAAAACGGAAAGCGAGCATGAGGTGGTTGGAGGAATGGCGGGAACGGAAGAAACCTTGCCGGAGGAAGAACCGTCTTCTGAAGAAGGCCAAAACACAAACGAGGAAGAGCCTCAGCCGTAAACAAGGAATAAGGACGGAATGATTTTCTAGGAAGAAGGAATGTTTATGGAGCATATGCCATTGATTTTGGATGGAGTAGTGATCCTATGGATTATAGGTTGCGCTATCAATGGATATCGTAAGGGTTTTGTTTTAGAGGCGTTAAGTTTTTTGCCCATGTTGGCGGCTTTGGTGGCTGTAAAATTTCTTACGCCGGTGGTGGGGAAGCTGTTGCGGCAGACCCCCTTTTTTGGCTCCTTAGCCAAATCCATCGGAAACGCCTTGCAGTTGGATACAGCCTTGAGTAACGCAGCTATGCACACGCAAACGGAAATGATTCAAAATATGCAGCTGCCCACTTTTATGAAGGATGCACTGCTGGAAAACAATAATCCCGTGGTCTATAAATTGTTAAATGTGGATGGAATAAAGGATTATATTTCTGGTTTCTTAGCGAATGTTTGTGTGAATATTGTGAGTGTAATTTTGGTTTTTGTTGTTGTTTTAATTATTGCAAGGCTGCTTTTGAAAGCACTGAATTTGGTAAGCAAGCTGCCGATTTTGAATTTTTTCAATCGTTTTAGCGGTATGCTGGTTGGGGGAGCAAAAGGTGTTTTTTGGATTTGGCTGATTGCAATCGGAATGACCTTCTTGCAGTGCTATGCAAAATTTCAACCGATTTTTTCTGCGATGAATCAATCTGTTGTGGCGTTGTTTTTATATGAAAATAATATTTTGCTATATTTAATTCTAACAATTTTTAATTAGAAAACCCTTGTATTTCATGGTTTTATTAATCAGATTAAAAAAATACAAAAAGTTGTTGACAAAGAAGATCATACATGATAGTATGTTTAGGCGGTCGCAAAAAGGCCGAAATTGTAAAAACAAAACTGCACCTTGAAAACTGAATACAAGAAAAAAGAGTCAATCGAGAAAAAAGTAAATTTTTCTTTAGAAATAATAAGGTTGTTTTTTCATTGCAATGCAATGAAAACCGATTTTTACTTTGATTTCATACTGCTTCCGCATTTTTTTAAAATGCAGGGTCGCAGCATTCAGAACATCAAAGAAAAAATCTAACCATGTAATAACGTTGACAGACGATGTCAACAAACCGTAGTATCGCTACTACGAAACATTCCAAAGAACAAGCTATAGATGATTGATTTGATGAAGTGATTGAAGTGAGAGAAAAAGGTTGTTTTTTCA
>NZ_LRVM01000016.1 GCF_001571775.1 Anaerotignum neopropionicum | reverse complement strand
CCGAAGCTCTCAGATTTCATATCTCCGCTCGACTTGCATGTGTTAAGCACGCCGCCAGCGTTCATCCTGAGCCAGGATCAAACTCTTAAATTAAAGTTTTGTCCTAACCAGATAATCTGGCTACTTTTCCGATTTTTTCGAAATCGGCAAACTCTTTTGTCTTTTCGCACCTTGCGGTGCTTTGAATTGACTATGGGTTGTGTGTTTGTATTCTACTGTTTAGTTTTCAAGGATCAAATTGTTTCCTATTTGCTGTCACATTTTCTGTTGCCAGCGAAGATTAGTTTATCAGATTTGTTTTCTTTTGTCAAGAACTTTTTTTAAATGTTTTTTATTTTTCAACAATTAAGCTCTTAATAACGCACCCTTAATTCTTATCTTTTCGCACGCCAATCAGCAGTGACAGTTATTTATTATACACTGTTTTTAGATCTTGTCAATACCTTTTTCGACTTTTTTTTCGTTTTTTTAATAAAGTTACCAACACCTGCAAAATCAACGTCTTTTTTGTTGTTTTTTCTACCTGCCAGATTATTTATCACAGCATGCTTCGATCTTTTACTTTTGTGATCTTTAAATCAGGTAATTATTTAAAACCAAACTGTCGGCTTTCACTTCTTTATTTTAAATCCCTTGAAATTGAATGCATTTTTATTGTGAACTACTTTAATTTTAGTTATAGTAAAACCTCCTTCGATATTCTAATGGTTGATGAACCACTTTAAAGTTATCAAAGGAGGTTTATTACTGCTTTAAGCTTTAATACGCCAGTTTGTAGGATGGCTTACAGAGCTAAAGCATCAAAGAAATCAAAGTATTTGATATATACATCACTTTGATTGTCTGCAGCTAAAATCCCCTGTTATAATGAAGGGATTCTCAAAACAACACGAAATTCTCTGTGAACTTAGTTTGTGTTGTTTAATTTGTTTGTCTTATTTGTCTTGTTGGTTTTATTGGTTTTGTCACATTTGCTGGTGGACTGAGAACCTGTGTCAAGGCTATACTCTTGAGCAAACTCGGTCCTATTCATATTTTTTTGTGTTTTTTCTGTGCTTTTGTTCGTCTTCTTATCCATACTCCATGACCTCCCTAGTTTCATTTAAGTCTAAATTGTTCGAGGATTTTCCCCGCAGTCATAGTATGGCTTATCTCTGTTTTTTTATACTTAATCTTTTTTGATTTAGATATCTTTTTTTATACTTTAGCGTTACATACTTCATTACTTTTTGATAAACAATAGGATTTGCAATGCCGCCAACTATACCAACAAGAAAAAACCCTTGTAAAAATTTTGGCAATAATAAGGCTTGAGAAAGCGCATTTGAGGCTTTTTTGATTTCCTCATCTAAGCTAATCATATCAGAAACATTTCCGCTATCTATTTGACTTAACCAAATTTCAACATCCTTGTCAACCGTCCGCATCTTTCCCTTCTCGCTCAAAGCGGCAGTAATCATTTTTAAAATTAAAATTTGTTCTTTTTCTTCATTATAATGATAGCCGTAGCCAATAGATGTCTCGTAAATGCCTTTAAGTAAAATTCCAAGAAACAAAGGAATATCAGGTAATCCTACACCAACAGCGCCTAACCCAATCCCTTCGGTCACAGTAGCACAAGTATTAATTCTCTGTCTTCTTTTCACTTGTTTCTCCAGTTGTGTTAACGACTTGCTATTGGGCCTTTGGTTCATTCGAAAATCATTCACTTCAAATTCAAGAGCTATTTCATCTTTTCTATAAGTTTTTTCAATTATCCCAATCCCTTTTGAAAAAACTAGCCTAAATGCCTTTTGAAATCCTTCATTAATTAATATCACAAGTTTATCTGGTATTTTTTCCGATATCGCCTGCTTTATCCCAACTAGTTCGGAAAAATTCTGATTTGCCACTTCATTTTCCATTTTTATAAAAACTTTCTCTTCTTTCTTTTGTAGTCGTTCCCATTCCTTCTCCAAACTCCTAGCCATAAAACCCCCCATTTCAAAAATGTTTTCTTATATTATAACATATTTAGTTTTTTCACTTCCTAATGAAATTATCATTGCATTTTGCTAATTTTTTTCTTCATTTTATCTGCCTATAATTCTCATTCCTTTTCATTAAAAAAAGACCACCTAATATAGACGGTCTTTTTAAAATTCTTATCCTTCAATTATTATGCCTTTCCAGAAGGCTCAGTTTTAGGAGCAATCACACTGCTAAAATCCGTCTTACCCAGGTTGTTTTTCATGCTACTATCAGCTTGCACATTCTGCATGTGATAATAGTCCATTACCCCTAAATTCCCACTGCGTAAAGCTTCAGAAAGTGCTAAAGGCACCTCAGCCTCAGCCTCAACAACTTTAGCTTTCATATGCTCAACTTCCGCCTTCATTTCCTGTTCCTTCGCAATTGCAGCTGCACGGCGCTCCTCAGCCTTGGCCTGGGCGATTTGTTTGTCAGCCTCGGCCTGTTGAATCTGAAGATGTGCACCAATATTTCTACCAATATCAACATCTGCAATATCAATAGATAGGATTTCATAGGCAGTTCCATTGTCCAGCCCCTTTGATAATACAGTTCTGGAAATTAAATCCGGATTTTCCAAAACACTCTTATGGCTTTGTGATGAGCCGACAGTCGTAACAATGCCCTCTCCAACTCTCGCAATAATGGTTTCTTCCCCTGCGCCGCCGACCAATCTGGCAAGGTTTGTACGAACAGTTACCTTTGCAACTACCTTTACCTCAATACCGTCAATAGCCACTGCGGATATCCATGGTGTTTCAATGATTTTAGGTGTTACACTCATGCGTACAGCCTCAAACACATTACGTCCCGCCAAATCAATTGCAGCCGCTCTTTCAAAAGAAAGATCCAAATTTGCTCTATGCGCCGCAATTAACGCATCCACAACATTATCCACTCTACCACCGGATAACAAGTGAGATTCTAGCTGATTTGCGTTTACATTCATCCCAGCCTTTTGTGCCTTTATCAACGGACGAATAATTCTGTCCGCACGAACACGGCGCAGACGCATACCAATTAACGAAAAAATACTTACTCTAACACCTGCTGAAATAGCGGAAATCCATAAGCCCAGTGGTACAAAGCTTAAGAATATCATCACAATTACGATAATAACAATCAGTGGTAAAACCACCGGAATCACATCAAACATAAATTTTTCCTCCCTAAAATTAAATACTTACGACTCTTCCTTCCATTCTTTGACCGTTACCGTCTTGCCAGAAATTTGAATCACCTCGACTTTTTTCCCTTTGTCAATAAAATCTCCCAAAGAACGAACATCAAAACTCTTCCCATCAATTTCAGCAATCCCAAATGGTCTTAATGTTGTTCGCGTTATGCCTGTCTTTCCAATTAGTCCTACAAGCTTTGACTCGTCAAAATCCTGCACATCTTGACGGTCGCGTAAAATCACTTTGTTATAAAGTCCACTTTTTTTCACTAAAACAAGCATAGCAAAAAACAAAATAATCAATGAGATAAGCATGACAAAAAATACAAAAAAACCATAGATTTTCGCCGCCAAAATTGTTGAACACATCAAAGAAACAATGCCAAGAACGCCAAAAACGCCAAAACCGGGTATTAGCATTTCCGCATAAATCAGCACTAGCCCTAATATCGCCAACACGCCGATCCAAGGTAACATAATCTTCCTCCTTCTTAAAACGCTTTTATTCGCAAAATAATCAGTCACAGAGCGCTTTAATATTTTTACCATCTTACCATAATATAGAAAAGATAACAATACAATTTATGAACCGTAAAAAATGCTTAAGAATTAATCTAGCAGGAGGTTGTTTTAATTTTCTGAATACTTAAATTATGCATCCTTTACTATTGTTGTATTCTTTCTTAATTTTACAATAAATATTATGTAATATTTTAATTTTTTAAAATTTCGACTGTAGAGTTGCTGCAGATTGCATTTTTTGCAATTTTTCTTTTTTTAGCGGTACAATCAAGCTTTCTCCAGATCTTATGTTCTCAGAACGCATTTCATTAAGCACCATAATCTCTTGAATCATATGTTCTATTTTTTGATCTTCTGTTTTATATTTTTGTGCAATTCCCCATAGTGTATCCCCAGATTGAATTGCAACACACTTATAATATATCTTTACTTCCTTCTGCCGCTGCGCCCCTAACGCCATAGTTCCAAGGCATACTACCATAGTAAGGGTTATTAAAAAAAAGAGTTTTTTTCGCATTCCTATTGATCTTTTAACCAAAATTTTACACAAATATTGATTCATATTCAACGCCTCCACCACGAACAAATTTTCCTTTTTTTGTTTTTATAATAAACGAACCTACATTCTTTGTCAATATTTTTTTCATTTTTTCCGAACGTAGGTTTGATTTTGTTTTTATTATGTGCTATACTTCTATTAAATTATTCTTTCGCACCGTTGCTTTGAATAAAATTTTGTGTTTTACAAATTCTATAACCATATAAAAGGAGTGTTTTCAATGGGCGATTTGTCACCAAAGCAAAGACAAATTTTAGAATATATGAAATCCGAAGTAAAGAAAAAAGGTTATCCGCCTTCGGTTCGAGAAATTTGTGAGGCTGTGAACTTGAAATCTACTTCTACCGTTCACGGACACCTTTCCAGGTTAGAGAAAAAGGGGCTTATCCGTCGCGATCCCACCAAGCCTCGTGCAATTGAAATTTTGGCGCCAGACTTCTATGAGACACCACAAAAAGAATTGGTTCAGGTTCCTATAATCGGAACAATTACAGCAGGTGTCCCCATTTTGGCAGTGGAGAATATAGAGGATACCTTTCCAATTCCCGTGGAATATATTCACAATGATACTGTCTTCATGCTTCGTGTTAGAGGCGAAAGCATGATAGAGGCTGGTATTTTCGATAAAGATTTAATTTTGGTACGTCAGCAAAACACTGCAAACAACGGAGATATCGTTGTTGCTCTTATTGAAGACTTTGCAACTGTTAAAACCTTTTATAGAGAAAAGGATTTTATCCGCTTGCAGCCCGAAAATGCCGCCATGTCTCCTATCATTGTTCGCGATGTAAGCATTTTGGGGAAAGTAATTGGTTTGTTTAGAAAATTCTAAGGAGTGTTTATCATGTTCAACTATGTAAAAATTGCTGTTGCTGTCCCAAAGCTCAAGGTTGCGGACTGTGTTTATAATAAAAAAGAAATCCTTAATACCATTGCAAAGGCTGCTGATAAAAAAGTGAAAATTCTTGCTTTCCCAGAGCTTTCCATTACCGCTTATACTTGTGCGGATTTATTTTTTCAGAGCCCTTTGCTTGTCTCCGCAGAAAAAAACCTAGCAGAAATTGCAGAAGACACAAAGGAATTGGACATGCTGATTTTAATTGGCGTCCCTGTTTTAGCTGATAATCAAACCTTTAACTGTGCCGCCCTTCTTCATAAAGGAAAAATTTTGGGGTTAGTTCCCAAAACACTTCTTCCCAACTATAGCGAATTTTACGAGGAACGATGGTTCTCCTCCGCAGATGACTTAATATCGGAGGAAATTTCTTTCGCCGGACAAGTTGTTCCCATCGGTGGGGATCTTCTCTTTACTGCTGAAAAAATTCCGTATTTAAAAGTAGGCGTTGAAATTTGTGAAGATTTATGGGGACCAATCCCGCCAAGCTGCTATTTAAGCCTTTATGGCGCAACTGTCATTTTGAATCCCTCCGCCAGCAACGAATTGGCTGCCAAGCCCGACTATCGCCATCAGCTTGTAGCCCAGCAGTCCTCACGCTGTCTTTCAGCCTATGCATACGCATCTGCGGGTGTTGGTGAGTCCACGCAGGATACTGTTTTTAGCGGACATAGCTTGATTTATGAAAACGGTGTGCTTCTTGGCGAATCCGAATCCTTTTGCCGTGATAATCAGCTAATTTGTGCTGATGTGGATTTAGAATTGCTGGTAAGTGAGCGCCGCAAGCATACAACCTTTATGTCTCAGCTTACAAAACCTGATGCACAAAAATTTTATAGAGAAATTAAGTTTGATATGTGTGTGGGGGAATTAGGGGAATTTTTACGCCCTATAACCGCAAAGCCCTTTACTCCAAAGGATGATGCTTCTTTAAGTAAGCGTTGCCGCGACATTTTTATGATCCAAACAGCAGGCTTGGCGCGCCGCATGGAGCATGTTCACGCTAAAACCTTAGTAATTGGTATCTCCGGCGGTTTGGATTCCACGCTGGCACTTTTAGTTTGTGTGAAGGCTTGTGATTATTTGGGTGTATCAAGAGATCACGTTTTGGGCATTACCATGCCCGGCTTTGGAACAACTGACCGCACATATCAAAACGCTTTAACTTTGATGAAATCTCTTGGTGTAAGCATGAGAGAAATTTCCATTCGTGATGCGGCAATTCAGCATTTTAAAGATATTGGACACGATCCCGCCATTCATGATATTACCTATGAAAACACGCAGGCCCGTGAGCGTACGCAAATTTTGATGGATATTTCAAATCAAACCGGGGGTATTGTTGTGGGAACAGGTGACTTGTCTGAGCTCGCTTTGGGCTGGGCAACGTATAATGGGGATCACATGTCCATGTATGGTGTCAACGCCGGTATTCCAAAGACCTTGGTGCGGGTTTTGGTGAATTGGGTTGCCAACACAGGGGAGCTGGATCGCAAAGCCTCTGAAATTCTTTTGGATGTTTTGGATACTCCCGTAAGCCCCGAATTGCTTCCTCCTGATGAAAACGGGAACATTAACCAAAAAACGGAAGATCTGGTTGGCCCTTATGAGCTTCATGATTTTTTTCTGTATCAAATTATTCGATTTGGCTTTTCACCCGGAAAAGTGTTGTTTTTGGCAGAGCAAGCCTTTGGCGATGCATACCCCAGAGAAATTCTTTTGAAATGGCTGAAAAACTTTTATCACCGTTTCTTTATGCAGCAATTTAAGCGTTCCTGTCTGCCTGACGGGCCAAAGGTTGGCGCTTTGTGCTTGTCTCCAAGAAGCGATTGGCGGATGCCCACGGATGCCTCTAACCGAATTTGGATGGATGAAGTTGAGAAACTATAACTTTTCCTTTTGTTAAATAACGATACAAATAAAAAAACAGTGTCCATTGTAGATGACTACATTTGACACTGTTTTTTTTATTCCTCTGCCAGCTTCAATGAAAACACAAAGGTACTGCCTTCCCCTTCCACGCTCTTTACCGTAATTCCTTCATTATGCGCTTGCAGAAATTCTCTTACAATTGCAAGGCCTATTCCGCTTCCATGCATATCTTCATTGCGGGTTCTGTCCGCCTTATAAAACCGATCAAAAATATATTTTTGATCCTCTTGGCTAATGCCAATACCATGATCCTGAATGGAAACCAGTACTTTTTTTCGTTCGGTTTTTGTAGTTTCCACTTCTATCAGCCCATCCACAGGGGAAAATTTCACCGCATTGCTCAATAAATTTTGAATAACACGAGAAATTTTGTCCTTATCTCCATGAACCATTGTAATTTGATCCGCATAAATTGCTTTTATTACGGCATTTTTATCATTCAACTGGGGCTCAAGCAAAATAATATTATCTCGTATCAGCCCGTTAAGATCAAAATCCGATTCCTCCAAAATAATTTTGCTGCTTTCCGCTCGGCTTAAATCAACAATTCCCTCCGTTAATCTTGAAAGGCGCATGGTTTCCTCCAAAACAATTTGTAAGTATTTTGCCTGCTTTTCCGTGGGCACTGTTCCATCCAGCATTGCCGTCAAGAACCCTTGCATTGAGGTTAGCGGCGAGCGTAAATCGTGGGATACGTTGGCAATAAAATCCCGTCGTGTTTTATCGTTATTTTGCAAGCTTTCCGCCATATGATTGAAGCTCTTGGCCAGCTCGCCAAATTCATCATTGCTAATAATTTCTACTCTATGCTCAAAATTTCCACTGGCAATTACCTTCGCTGCTTCATTCATCTGTTTAATAGGGCGCGTCATTTTTTTTGAGGTCAAATAACTGGCTACAACGGCAAAGAGAAACACAACAAAAATACTGACAATGCCCATTTGATACATTTGATACAGAGATTGCTCCATCTCCGGCATAGGGCGGCACATAAAAATGCCCACCATCTGCCCAACGGAAAGGGGATATCCAACCACCAACGTGGGTACGTCAAACAACGCCTTGGCCTTGGTCTCCATGGAAACGATATTTCCATCCTTTACCCCCTCAACCAATTCCTGATAAGCAAAGGACTGGCCAATCATCATTTCATCTAGTCCCGGTGATGCCAAAACAACAACACCATCTGAATTGACCATTAAAATTTTGGCTCCCATATACTCCTCCAAAACCTGAAGTTCATAGCTTAAATTACTTAAATTCCCCGTTCTGTAAGCATTGGAAAAGGCAACGGAGATATTCCGCCCCTGTTGAATAAGCTCATTTCGTTTTTCCTTCATATAATGCTGCGTATAAACCAGTGAAAGAATGCCCCCTAATACAAGTACACAAATAAGAATGGTACCAATGTATTGCAACATTTGCTTTTTTACAATTGATTTATTCCGCATGATTTTACCTCCAAAAATACATAAAAAACTTCCAATATTCTAAAAAACTGGTATAATAATATGTATACGCTATGTAGAAAGGAGCGAACGGTATAACCGTTTCACAATTTCATGAATAAAAATACAAAACAAAGGCCAACTCCTAACAAAAGAAAAATCTCAACCACTGATATAATTTTAATGCTCCTTGGGATATTCATTTTAATCAGAACGCCTTGGTCGAATATGAATAGCTTTTTTTACCTTCTTTTTTTCCTTTACATTTTCTGCATTATGATGCGCATCACAAATATCCGTAAGCAAAATGCAAAAAAAGAAGCATTGGAGCAAAAAAAGATTGCTGATGAAATGAATGTACTTGAAGAAAAAGGTTCTGATGATCCTGTCAGAGAAAACGACGTTAAAACCCTTGAGGAATCCACACAAACACAGGAAAACTATGACACGCAAAAGGATTCTCAAGAATAAACAGATTTTGTTTCAAAATTCTAGCTGTATGTAGTCGGCTGTTGGTAACAGCCGACTTTTTCACTCTAAAATGCTCTTTCTCATTCTTCTTACTTTTGTCCGAATTTGTATCCAACGCTCCAAACGGTTAAAATTCCCCACTCGTCCTCTTGGCTCAGCTTTTCTCTGATTCGCTTCACATGCACATCAACGGTTCTTGTATCTCCAACATACTCATAGCCCCAAATTTGGTCTAATAGTTGTTCTCTTGTAAAAACACGGTTGGGATGCTCTGCCAAATAAAACAAAAGTTCAAATTCTTTTGGCGGAAATTCCAAGCCTTTTCCATGGTAGGTGACGGAGTAGTTGGAAAAATTGATTTCCAAATTAGGGTACCTTAATATATTAGAATCGCCAGGCTCCTTTGGCTCATAGCGCCTTAAAACCGCCTTTACCCTAGCTACCAATTCCTTTGTATCAAAGGGCTTCACCATGTAATCGTCCGCCCCAAGCTCTAACCCCAGCACTTTATCAAAGGTTTCTCCTTTTGCCGTCAACATAATAATGGGTACGTTGCTTGATTTGCGTACTTCGGTACAAACTTGGTACCCGTCCAATCCAGGAAGCATCAAGTCTAAAATGACAAGATCCGGCTTGATCTCCGCCACATTCTTAACGGCCTCCTTGCCATCGAATGCCTCCTTGGTATCATAGCCTTCCTTCTCCAAATAAAGAGAAATCAGCTCTGCAATATGCTTATCATCATCAACAACCAAAATTTTTTGTTTCCCGCTCATGAAAATCCCCCCTCTGAAAGAACTACTTTAACTCTACAACGGTAACCCCTGCTTCACCCTCACCGTACACGCCCGGTCTTTGGCTTATTACATGAGGATTTGTTTTAAGATAGCTTTGTACCGCTGTGCGCAATGCACCGGTTCCCTTACCGTGAATAATCACAATCTGCTTTAATCCCGACAAATATGCATCGTCAATATATTTATCTATGTTTCCTATGGCCTCTTCCACCAATTGCCCCCTGCAGTCTATTTCCGCTGAAATAAATTGGCTCTTGGAAGTCTTGGTGCGACCTGGTGCTTGCTTTTGCTTCATTTCCTTTGCCTTGGGCGAGTCATCCAGCATTAATTCTGCCAGCGGGAATTTGGCTTTCATCATCCCCATTTGCACCATGACTTCTTTGTTCTTGTCAGGTGGCGAAAGCACCACTCCGTTTTGATCAAAGGAAATCACATAAACCCTATCTCCCGCTTGTAATTTTTCAGGCACCTTATGGTTCGGCTTAACCTTCTTGGACTTTAAAAAATCCTCTTGCACAGAAGAAAGCTTTTCCTTTAGCTTTGTTCTATTCTCAATCAGCTTTTGCTGGTTTCCCTTTTCCTTGGCCTGACGATTCATTTCCTTAATAATGCTGTCAGCCTCTTCCTTCGCTTGGGCATAAATCAGCTTTGCTTCCTCCCTTGCCTTTTGCAATATTTTTTCCTTCTGTTCTCTGGTTTTTTCCTTTTGCAGCTCTACCTCAAGCTTTAGGCTCTCTGCTTCCTTACGATATTGCTCAGCACGTTCCTGCTCGTACACCACAGATTTTTTGCTGATTTCCAAATCTGTAATAACGTCCTCAAACCTTGCCTCATCTTGACTAATGAATTCCTTTGCACTCTCTAAAATATAATCCTGCAAGCCTAACCGCTTTGAAATTGCAAAAGCATTACTCTTTCCCGGAATACCAATAAGCAAACGGTAGGTTGGGCGTAAGGTTTCAACGTCAAACTCACAGCTGGCATTTTCCACACCTTCCGTAGAAAGGGCATAAACCTTCAGTTCACTGTAATGTGTTGTTACTGCGGTACGAATTTTTCTTTCTTTTAATGCTTGAATTATGGCAATAGCAAGGGCGGCACCCTCCGTAGGATCGGTACCCGCGCCCAATTCGTCAAAAAGAACCAAAGAATCATCCGTTACCTCCTCCATAATCCTTACAATATTCGTCATATGTGAAGAAAAGGTGCTTAAACTTTGCTCAATGCTTTGCTCATCCCCAATATCTGCAAATATGTTATCAAAAATGGCTAATTGGGAGTGATCAAAAGCAGGAATATGAAGCCCAGCCTGTCCCATTAAGGAAAATAAGCCCAAGGTTTTTAAGGCAACTGTCTTTCCACCTGTATTTGGCCCCGTAATCAATAATGTTGAAAAATCCTTCCCCAAGTAAATATTAATGGGCACAACTGACTTATCCTCCAGTAAGGGATGCCTTGCTTTTTGAATATTAACATATCCCTTGGTGTTAAATAAAGGCTGCGTTCCTGCCATGGAAATGGACAGCTCTCCCTTGGCAAAAATAAAATCCATTTGGGTCAAAAGCTCCAAATCCGCCTCCAAAATTGCACTGTTTTCCGTAACCAAAAGGGATAGCTCTACCAAAATTTTGCGAATTTCTTCTTTTTCCTGGGCTTGCAGCTCTTTAATTTTATTGTTTAGCTGTATAACACTTAAAGGCTCCATAAACAGCGTTGCCCCAGTGTTGGATTGATCATGAATCATACCGGGAAAGCTGTTTCTGTACTCACTTCTTACAGGAACGCAGTAGCGGTCATTTCTGATGGTTATCACAAAATCCTGCAGCATATTTCTGTATGCCGAGGAAGAAATGATACCGTTTAAATGATCCTTTACCTTTTCATTGGAAGCCTTAATTTCCCTGCGGATATTTCTCAGCTCGCTGCTTGCATCATCGGAAATTTCCGTTTCTGAAAGAATACAACGACTGATTTCATTTTCCAAGGAAGGTAACGGCGCTAGCAGCTCAAAATATTCATCCATGCGCTCATAGGATTCCGCCTTATTTTCGTGCTTCCCATAGTTTTTAATTTTACGGCATACATAAAGAAACTCCCCAACGCCCATCAATTCAGAAATAGACAGAACGCCCGCCATGCTTGCACGCTTTAACTGCGGTCTGATTTCCCGAAATCCGCCAAAGGAAGGTGTTCCCTTTCGCAAAAGCATATCCGTGGCTTCCGTTGTTTCCTGCTGCCAAAGGGCAATGTCACTCATTGCCGTTTGAGGGTATAGCGCCCTGGCACGTTCCTTTGCCATAGGTGAAACCGCAAATCCTGCTAATTTTTCAATTATTTTGTCATACTCCAGTGTACGTAATGCTTTTTTGTTCATTTTAATACCTCATTCAATCCATAGAGAATATTTATATTATATCTTATATCCTTAAGTATACCATAAAAGAAGACACATGAAATTCCAGGAACTCTTCCATCGTTTTGTGCTCACTACGCAACAGAGCTCCATCAAATAAAACTGTCTCCTTAAAGTTTATCATATCTACTAGTAATTATATCATATAAATTCACGAAAACAATTTTTTTCCGTACTTAATCTCCCTTTTCTATCGTTCTCTTTCTTCCGCTGGTTTTTGAGGTCAGCAAAAAACCTTTTTACTCCAATAAAACACAAAGCCGCCTTTCCCTTTTAGGATTGGCGGCTTTTCCGTTTTTATTGTTCTTTAATCAAACCATTTTTGTAGGTATAAAGCAACTTTTCCAGTTCTTCAATGCTTTCCAATAGCTTCTTGCCAATATCTGTATCCCTTACGCGAATACGATCTTGGGTGTACTGCAACGCCACGGTTGAGGAGAGAATATCCTTTTCCTGGACAATGGCCACTTCTTTCGAAACGAACGGCTCATGAGAAACCAACACCAGTCCGTGGGAGTTATAAATCAAGGTATATCCGGCAATGCCTGTCACCTTCTGATATGCCTTTGCAAACCCTCCATCAATTACAAAAAGTCTTCCATTGGCTTTAATGGGGCTTTCCCCCTTAGAAACCTTTACTGGTACATGTCCATTGATAATATGAGAAGTATCGGGATCAAGTCCAAAGGCTGACAATACCATTTTACAAACACTTTCTTCGTTTCGTAAGGAATAGTACGGATTACTAACCTCCTTGTGCGTTGTTTTATCGTCAATAAAATACCGCTCAAAGGTTGTCATCTTTTTCTTTCCAAATAAAGGAGAGTCCTCGCCACACCATAAATACCAGATGATATCCATACACTCACGCTTGTTTTCACTATGGGGCTTGCTAAAGTAGCCTTCTCGGACCGTTCTTTCCACTTCATCCAAATATTCTTTTCCGCTATATTTCTTGCCGCGGAAACGTACGGTTTTTATTGTTCCATCCTCATTCATGGGAATACCACCATGGAACAAAAGGTTGGAATTAAAAATCGTATACATACTGCCCTTGCTGTAAAGAACACGGGTATGCTCCTGCAACTTCTGACTGTTTATAAAAGAAGATTTTATCTTATCCATTACAAACTGCTCATCAGCGGTGAGCTTATAAGGATCTTTAACATCAATCGTAGGAAAATTCATATCGTTCATTTGATATTCTTTTCCTTCAATTTGAATCGTTCCCTTTTCAAAATTAATTTTATCCAGCAGCAAACGATTTTCCATTTTAAACTCAGGGTGACGCTTAATAATTTGCGCCTCCATTTTCCATTGCAATACAGAGATTGCCTTATGCATTTTGGCAATCATATTAAAATCCTTATCGTTCAGTTCCTCTGTGCCTTTTGGGGCAAACTGCGTACAAGGATCATTGGCGTATTTTTCCATGGCAAACGTAGCCAAAGGAATCAGGTTGATTCCATAATCCTCTTCAATGGTATCCAAATTGGCATATCTTGTTTGAATACGCAAAACATTACAAATCAAAGCTTGACACCCTGCCGCCGCTCCCATCCAGGCAATATCGTGGTTCCCCCACTGAATATCAACCGAATGATACTGCGCCAAAATATCCATAATTGCCGCCGCATTGGGACCTCTGTCATAAATATCCCCAATAACGTGAAGCTGATCAATGGCCAATCTTTGAATCAGGTTAGCCAATGCAATAATGAAACGATCCGCCTGATCTAAGTCAATAATCGTACGAATGATTTCGTTATAGTACATTTCCTTATCACGGCTGATACTGTCTTCGTGGAGCAATTCTTCGATAATATAGGTAAACTCCTTGGGCAGTGCCTTTCTAACCTTGGAGCGGGTATATTTTGAAGAAACCACCTTGCAAATACGAACCAGCCTATGTAAAGTAATTTTATACCAGTCATTTAAATCCTCATCCTGTTCCGTCATCATTTCAAGCTTTTTTTCGGGATAGTAAATTAAAGTTGCCAATGCCTTCTTTTCACTTTCCAACAAGCTTGCGCCAAAAATTGCGCTAATATGGTTTTTGATAACCCCGGATGCATTTCTCAAAACATGGCTAAAGGACTCCGCTTCCCCGTGAATATCGGAAACAAAATGTTCTGTGCCCTTTGGCAAATTTAGTATTGCTTTCAGGTTCATTACCTCTGTTGCTGCGCTATTGATATTTTTATACTGATTTGCCAGCAATTTTAAATACTTCATTTCTTCTTGTGTAAAGGATTGTTCTGTCGAATACATCTTTCGCCCACCATTCTTTCAAATATAAACATTATCTCATTCATTATAGCAGAGGCCTTTTTCTTTTCCTAGACTTTTTTAAAAATATTTTTTCAAATCGGGACATTTTTCGTCCCATTTCAATCCTTTTTTCTTAATTCACATTGTCATTAAAAAAATCCAATTAATATAAATTGCCCCATAAAAACATCGTCCCCATTTGAAGCCTTTGGTATGAAAAAAGGCCTTTTCTCATTCTTAAAAAGAAAAAGCCTTAACCTTAACTAATTTTTATCCCCATCAACTGAACTATCTGCTGCATATTCCGTTGCATTGTATCTTCTTTCCAGTATAAAAGCCTCTCTGTTCATGAATAAAACTGTCATTCCCACAAACGCAAAGCTACCGGAAATATAAGCTAATGTATAATACAAAATATCTGTTGCAATATTCTCGGGTGCCATAAGTAAAACTGTGCTAAACGCCCAATCCCATCCCGCTGAGATAAAGGAAAATACCATGGCAAATAGCAAAGTTTTCCAAAATTTTCTTCTAGTTATTTCTTTGCTGTATGCAAGCGCATTCCACCCCTTTACCCCTCTTAAACCAATGGCATAGATATAAAATATCCAAACTATTCCAAGATATATCCCGGGAAAAATAAAACACAAGCTTGCGAGAAAAACCAAAATTCCATAAGGAATTCCCGTTATAATAATTGCCCCTATGCAATTCATTGCTTCGCCAATGGCCTGTTGCACTTGGATAGGCTCATTGTATAAGTAGCTTTTTATAATCCTTGCAATTGCAATAATGCCAACAGGCTCCAATATTAACAGCACCATCATCTGCAATATATGATTTTCAAAAAACGTCACAAACACCTGGGAGTTTGCAGGGAAGCTCTGCATCAGTCCGCCTGCTTCAACAAGCTTCATTATAATCAAAGTGCTACTGTTTAACTTATCCATAATCATCGCATTTAAAATGCTGATTGGGAAAAAAAGCATAGCGACGACAAGTATAATCTCCTTAAAATTCTTAATGAATAAATTCATAGTGATAGATAAAATTTCTATGAACTTCAACTCTCTATGATTGATTGCTTCTAGCATACTTCCACCCTTTCTGACCAAAAAGTCAATAGAAACAGTATACCGCATTCCAGTTGAAATTCCAACTGCTTTGTGCCTTGTATTTCTTAAAATTTTCCGCTACAATATAGAAAACATTAAAAGGCAGGGATACTATGAGCTTAATGGGTAAAACCGTTTTTATAACCGGCTCCTCCAGGGGCATTGGTCAGGCAATTGCTTTTGCTTTTGCCCACGCAGGCTGTAACATCATTTTAAGTGCATCTCAAAGCAAGGAGGCCCTTTGGGCGATGGAAAAAACACTGAAAGACGCGCGTATTCCCGTACTTGCCCTCCTTGGTGACGTTTCGGATTATGATACTTGCAAAAAAATGTTCCAAACCATAGAAAAAACCTTTGGCAGCGTTGATATTCTAGTCAATAATGCAGGCATTGCTCATATCGGCCTGTTTACCGATACCACGCCCCAGGAATGGCAAAGGCTTATGGCGGTAAACCTGTTCTCTGTTTTTAACTGCACCCACCTTGCTGTACCGTCCATGGTGCAAAGAAAAAGCGGTGCTATTATTAATATTTCCTCTATGTGGGGTGAAATCGGGGCTTCCTGCGAGGCTGTATATTCCGCTTCAAAAGGAGGCATCAACAGCTTCACAAAAGCAATGGCAAAGGAGCTTGGGCCTTCGGGAATTCGGGTAAATGCCATCGCCTGCGGTGTCATTGAAACCCAGATGAACGCCTGCTTTGATGAAGAAGAACGCAATGCCCTCACCGATGAAATCCCACTCATGCGCTTTGGAACACCCGAAGAAGTGGCAAAGCTGGCACTTTTTTTGGCCGACGAAGGTGCCTCCTATCTTACCGGGCAGGTTGTAACCTTAGATGGAGGTATGCACTAATGAAAAAGAAATTTTTATTGTTCGATGTTGACCACACCCTTTTGGATTTTTCAACCTCAGAAAAAAAAGCCCTAAAAAAAAGCTTTGATGCCTTTGGAATACCTTTTACCGAGGAAATCCTTGCATGGTATCTTGCCCATAATCAAACGCTCTGGGCAAGCTATGAAAATGGGTGCATCCCTCGTGAGACAATTTTTGAAAACCGCTTTGGCGATACTTTTTCCCAATTCTCCATCAGTGCCGATGGAAATTTGATGGAAAAAACATATCGGCAAGCCTTGTCCGAGGGTGCTGATTTGATAGAAAACGCCTTGGAGGTAATTTCTAAGCTTTCTGAAACCTACAAGCTGTATATTGTGACCAACGGCCTTGCCTCCACCCAAGAAAAACGTCTTATAGATTCTGGGCTTGCTACTTATTTTGAAGCCGTTTTTGTTTCAGAAATAATGGGCTTTCAAAAACCCATGGTTGCATATTTCGACTATTGCTTTGCACGTATTCCTGATTTTCAAAAAAGCCACGCCTTGATTATTGGAGATTCTTTGTCCTCCGATATCCAAGGAGGTATTCGTGCAGGCATTGACACCTGCTGGTTCAATCCTGCCCATCTTATCAATAATACCTCCTTTCAACCGACCTATGAAATTCATAATCTGATGGAGCTATTCTCTCTTTTGGGAATCAGTTAAACAAAAAAAAAATAGCATACAAAAAACGGCCTCCGCAAATTTTTCTGCAGATGCCGTTTTTAAGTTATAATAAAACCTCACGTTTTTCATTGCCTAGCCCAGGACACCCACAACCTATTCAATGCACATAATAAGTCATACGCAAATCCCTTGTTTTCTGATAAACCACATTGCAATAAGGCAATACTCTAAAAATTCGTTAATTTTCCACTTTCTTTTCCATACAAACCAAAGTTTCCCAAATTAAATGCTGAAAGTGAAAAAGACACTTTCCTGCCAGTTGATAGCCTAAATGAGAATATAAACGGATGGCAGGCAAATTCCCCTCATATGTATCTAGTCTTATGGTTTTGCATTTTAGTTTTTGGGCATACGCTTGTGCAAATGCGACAAACTCCCTACCATAGCCCTTGCCGCTGCAATTAGGCCTGATGCAAAGGGTATGGATCACCAAAACCTCATCGTCCTCAACCACAATTTTCCATGGGATATTTCCATATTCCTTGGGTTGAAGATGGTTTAAAATTATACTTCCGTAAAGCCTGCCTGTTTCATCCTCGCCCACAAAAAGTGTACCCTCCATCAATGCCTTTTTGGCATCTGCTTTTGTGGGATAAAGGTCCTTTTGCCAATTGGTATAGCCGACAGACCCTGCCTCATAATCCAAAACCTGGTGGTAGATTTCCTCAACCTCATTTAAATCCTTATCCAAAGCCTTGCGAATCAAAGTCTCACCTCCTGTTTATCGTTCCCCTAATTTTAAACTGGGGTTTGCGTTAAGATCCAAGCCATCGCGCACCCCGGCCAAATATTCATAATATGCCGCGCATCCAATCATTGCTGCATTGTCAGTACAAAGGATGGGGGAAGGAATACTCAGCTGAAACCCTTCTTTTTCACAGGCCCCTTTCATTTCATCCCGAAGGGCGCTGTTTGAAGCAACGCCACCCGCCAAGGCAATTTTGTTCACGCCTCGATCCTTGGCGGCTTTTATGGTTTTTCCCACCAAAACCTCCACAACGGATTGCTGAAAGCTTGCTGCAATATCATAGGGATTAATTTCTGCTCCCATCATTTTTTGCTTGTTCACATAATTCAAAACTGCTGATTTTAATCCACTAAAGCTAAAATCATAGCTGTTCTCCTCCAAAAATACACGGGGAAATTTTATTGCCGTGGGATTTCCCTTTTTCGCCGCTGCATCAATCTTGGGCCCTCCGGGATAGCCCATACCGATGACTCTTGCAACCTTATCATAAGCCTCTCCGGCGGCATCATCCCTCGTTCTGCCCAAAATTTCATATTTCCCATAGTCAGAGGCATAAACCAAATGAGAATGTCCTCCCGAAACAACCAAGGCCATATAGGGGGGTTCAAAATCCTTATTTTCGATATAGTTGGCACAAATATGCCCCTCAATATGATGCACGCCAATCAACGGCTTGTTTGCCGCAAACGCAATGGCCTTTGCCTCTGCCAATCCAACCAGCAATGCTCCCACCAAACCGGGGCCATAGGTAACACCAATGGCATCAATTTCCTCTAACGTAACGCCTGCCTCTTGCAACGCCTGCATAATCACGCCATCAATTGCCTCAATGTGCTTTCTGGAGGCAATCTCCGGCACAACGCCACCGTAAAGGGTATGCAAAGCAATCTGCGATGAAATAATATTGGAAAGCACCTCTCGCCCGTTTTTCACAACTGCCGCCGCCGTTTCATCACAAGAGCTTTCGATTGCCAGTATATAAATATCTTTTTTTTCTTCCATATTTTTTGTCCTCCAAATCATCCTTCTTTTGGAAAAAGAATGGTTGTTGTTTTTCTTTCTTCTCCTAAAGAGGTATTGGGGAAAATTGCTTGGGCAACCTCCAAAAAAAGCTCAGGCTCATTCAAGGATGGGCTAAAGTGAGTTAACCATAATTCCTCCACGCCGCCGCCTTTTGCAAGCTGCGCCGCCTCCGAAAACAACATATGCTTGTTTTCCCTTGCTTTTTGCTTTTTTTCATCCTCGCCATACATGCCCTCGCAAATGAAAAGCTGCACACCTCCAATGAAGCTACGCAATCTATCTACAGGCCTGGAATCCGTACAATAAGCAACACCAATGCCGGGTCTGGCATCCCCCAGTACCATTTGGGAGGTGTATACATTTCCTCCATATTCCACGGTACCTTCCTTTTGTATCTGTCCCCACAATGGCTTGGGAAGTCCCAAGGCTTCCGCTTTTTTTACATCAAACTTACCCTTTCGACGTACGTCAATGCGATAAGCATAGCATCTAACCATATGCTCCGCCAAACAGTAGGAAATAGAGAATTCCCCCACATGAATGGGATTTGGTGCATCATGATTAATTTCAACAAATTTTAAGGGATAGGGCAATTCAGGGCAAATCCTGCACAGTCCCTCCACAACATATTCCAGTCCCTGAGGCCCCACAAGCGTCAGCGGTTCTTCTCTGCCCGCATTCCCAATGGTAAGCAAAAGCCCCGGTAATCCGGAAATATGATCCGCATGAAAATGAGTAATACATATAGCATCAATGGACTTAAAGCCCCACCCCAGCATTTTCATGGTAACCTGCGTTCCTTCGCCGCAGTCTATCATCAATAGCCGCCCGTTCAATCTGGCCAGCATTGCCGTTAAAAATCGTCCGGGCATAGGCATCATTCCGCCTGTTCCCAGCAAACATATATCAAGCATAACCTTCTCCTTTGCTTTCAAAAAATAACCAATATTTTTATCATAGCGTATTCGCTGCTAAAATACAAGTTTTGCCTAAGAAAAGAAGCAATATACGCCTTTCCCTCAGCAACTAAACTCGTATGGTACTATTTCTATTTCTATTCCTTATTTGCTATTTTGCATTACTTTAAATAATTTCCTATCCTGTAGATTCTGTTTTCTCCCTTGATTCATTAGAATACTTTTGAAAGCATATAATGTATTTAAGCCAGACTGAAGGCAACTCAAAATTTTGAGGGCTTTGGCTTCCTCACTTTAGTATGTTAAAAGCCTGTTTTGCTGTCTGCCCTATCTTGGGCAATGGAGAGCCAATGCCCAAGGTTTGTCTATGCTCTGAAACATCATCTTTTTTTGTTACCGCTTCTCATCAAAACCAATTAATATTTTACACGTCACCTTTTATTTGAACCTTTTTATATATTGTATAATTTTTTTGCCCAGGTACAAAATTGACTCTTGCTGAATAAAAATACTAGAGGGGGGTGTTCGTATGCGCAGAAGATGGCAGTATTCATATATAAAACGGCTATGCGGCATTATTTTGGTCTCTATAGGCATAGGCATGCTTCTGGCAGTGCTTTTCCCCTACTGCATTCCTATACTGGCTGTTCTATTTATTGGTGCGGGAGTCTGGCTGATCATTAGCTTCAGGCAATGCTAACAAACAATGCGCTAACGAAAAAAAGCCTTTCCCCCAAATATGGAAAAAGGCTTTTGAACTTTCGGGTCAATTAGATTGCACGAGTAACTTTATTCGCACGCATGCATCTTGTGCAAACGTAAATAGATTTCACATTTCCGTTGTTCTCAACGATTTTTACTTTCTTTACGTTGGGTTTCCACTTTCTATTTGCACGTCTACTAACCTGACTACGGTTAATGCTGATTCTATGACCTTTAATCTGGTCCTTACCACAAATTTCACATTTAGCCATGTCTGCACCTCCTCCATTGCTGCCTTATGTGACACAACATTGATATTTTAGCAGAAAAGTCAATGTTTTGCAAGAAAAAACAAAATAATATTCGATATTTTTTCTGTTTTTAAATATTAGTCTTTGGAACGAATCACAAAAAGATACCCTTCCTTAAGCTCTATGGTTGCTTCTTCCTTTGCCATCACATTGCTAACTGCAAGCAAATCATCATCTAACGCAAGATCTCTGTTCGTTAAGGGATATTCAAAACCCGTAAGGGTAATGCCTTTTACCATCATAGACAGGGGTATTGTTGAAACAAAATCCCCTTTTTTGCCATGTATGGTAATTGGCTTATCCGTTAACTCAACACAGTTGTTTTCATCAACCAGTCTAGTACGAATTCCTTTTTTTAACAGCCCCAAAAGCAAATGGGCATTGGCAAGGGTATGGTCAAAACGAGAGCCTATCCCTCCAAAAAGAATCAAATCCTTTGCACCTTTTTCCAGCGCCAGCTGAATCCCCAGCTGCATATCCGTTTCATCTTTTCTTGCAGGAAATTGGAAAATCGGGATGTTTTTTTCTTTGTAATATTCCAACACCTCTTGGCTCACAGAGTCAAAATCCCCCACAATGTAATGAGGCACTATCCCCATTTTTTTTGTATGCTCCAAACCACCATCACAGCAGATGATGATTTCAGCGCCCTCCAAATATTCTTGGCAAAATCCATAATCCGTGATTTTGGCTCCTGCAAAAATAACTGCTTTCATGCTTACTCATACTCCTTAAAGATATCCATGAACCCCTTTGCGGCCTGTCCGATATCATTTTTTCCAAACACGGCAGAACCCGCAACAATCACATTTGCGCCTGCATCCAAAACAATTCTAACATTGTCCTGGGTGATACCGCCATCCACCTGAATATCATATCCAAGTTTCAACTCTTTTTTCCACTCAGACAGCTGACGAATTTTGGGGATTTGATCCTCCATAAATTTTTGGCCGCCAAAGCCCGGCTCTACCGTCATAACCAACACCATATCCACCTCTGCTAAATAGGGCTTTAACGCCTCAACAGGGGTTTTTGGTTTTATGGTAATGCCCACCTTTGCACCCGTAGCTCGTATCCTATCAATTACTTTTTTAGGATCTTCCGTTGCCTCCAGATGGAAGTTGATAATATCAGCGCCTGCTTTCCGAAACTCCTCAACATATTTTTCGGGCTCCACAATCATCAGGTGTGTGTCAAAAACCATACCGCTTGCCTTACGAATTCCTTTAATTACGGGTATTCCAAAAGAAATATTTGGAACAAAAACGCCATCCATTACATCCAGATGAATGTAAGGCGTGCCTGCCTGCTCGATCATTGCTAACTGCTCACCGATTTTTGTAAAATCAATAGAAAGCATTGACGGGGAAAGATAAATTGACATTTTATTTTTTCCTTTCTTCTTCATTTTTCAGCTCTTGATATAAGGCTGCATACCGCGCGTAACGGACAGGGTTGATTGCCCTTTCGATTTCCGCCTTCACAGCGCAGTCGGGCTCATTGATGTGTACGCATCCATTATAGTAGCATTTGTGCACAAAGGGCTCAAATTCTCTAAAATAGTATTGTAATTTTGCCGATGGAATGTGGCTCAAAAACAGAGATGTAAACCCAGGAGAATCTACAATATAGCTGTTTTCACAAAAACAAATTAGCTCTGCGTGTCTGGTGGTATGGCGTCCCCGTTGTATTTTCTCACTCAATTCCCCAGTATTTAATGATAATCCCGGGGAAATTGCGTTAATTAAGCTGCTTTTCCCTACGCCCGAAGGGCCTGCAAAAACGGAAATTTTATTTTCCAGTGCCCGCTTTAGTTCTTCTGTATCAATGCCGATTTCCGCACTGGTACAATACACAGAATACCCAATTTGCCGATACATTTGGGCTGTTTCTTCGTATTTGCGTTCCTCGTCCTTATCAACTTTATTTATCACAATGATGATTTCCAATTCCTGCTCCTCAGCAAGAAGCAAGAAGCGATCCAACAAATCCAAATTCATATCCGGGCTTTTTGCAGCGAAAACAATGACCGCCTGATCAACGTTGCTGACTTTTGGGCGTATCAGCTCATTTCTTCTTGGCAAAATTTCATCCAAACTGCCTTTTTTATTATCCTCATCCAAAACAGAAATTCTTACATGATCGCCTACCGTAGGACGGATGCCTTCTTTTCGAAAAATCCCTCTGGCACGCGTTTCATAAACGCCTCTTTCCGTATCAATATAATAAAATCCGCCAATTCCTTTTACAATTACGCCTTCAAGCATATATCCGCCACCTTATTCCGAAAAATTCACGTTTTGTGTCCATTGCAGTTCTCCTTCAATATAGCAACTTACCGTGCCACTCCCTCTACCAGTGATGGTTACAGTATAAGGGAATTGGGTTGAATTTCTTGTTTCATCCACCACCGGGAAAAGTCCGTCCGCATCATCTCTAACAATGCGAACATAAATATCTCCATCAACCCCCGCTGGTGCACTAATTGTAAAGGATTTTGCACCTGTTGTTGCATTATTACCACTGCCACCCGTATTACCGCCGTTGTTATCGGTATTATTATCCTCATTTTGTGAAGGACCATTCCCTTCGGCTTTTCCGGCACTGATTACCAAATTTACAACGCTTCCACTTGGCACTTCCTGCCCTGCGCTTAATGTCTGGGTCATAACCTTGCCTTCAGCCACCGTTGCACTTTCCGCTTTTGTGACGCTTCCAACCACCAAGCCAACTGCTGTCAAATCCTTTCTGGCTGCTTCCTCGGTAAATCCCATAACGTTAGGTACAGCAACATTTTGATTCTCCTTGCCTTTACTTATGGTTAGTGTAATTGAGGTCTTTGCATTAATGCTTGTTCCGGCAGCTGGCGATTGTTCCAAAACAATACCAACCTCTTTGTCTTCGTTGTACTCGTATTCTATTTTAGGAGAAGTGCCCACCAAAGAAACAATTTTTTCTGTGGCCTCATTTTCCTTTTTGCCTACCACAGTGGGCATATCCTCAGAGGTCAATCCAAGGCTTGTTTTAACCCCAATTTTTGTTCCAGCGGATACCTTAACCCCATCCCCAACAGACTGATATATAACGTAGCCTTCCTCATAATAGCTGCTGTAGTCTTGGCCTTCTTCAACCAATTCCAAGCCCATCTGTTCTGCTGCTGCTTTGGCATCGCTTAGAGGTACGCCCACAAACGTAGGTACTTCAATGTTTTTTTCTGATGCAGTAAACCCGCCAAAACCGCCGCTTAAAAGCTTCATGCCAACCACAGAAATGATTGCAATGATAATTAATGCAGTAACAATTGCAGCAATGATCACCTTTTTCTCTGCATTACGATCATGCTCATTTCCGTAACTCCCCTCTTTTCTGGGGTTTCTGCGAATTTTTTGGGGCCTTTTACTTGTTTTCACAGTCTCCGCCTCCATATATTCTTCTTCATAATTGTCATCTTTTGATAAACGCAGCTTTTTACTGTATCTTTCAAAGCTTACCATGGGTTCCTTAACCGGCTGCGGTAAATTTTCCTCATCACCCGATTTTTCCAAAAGGACATTTTTGTTTCGTCTAATATATTCAACCTCTTTTGGGTCTGCCGCCTTTGTGACTTCTTCTATTTCCTCTTTTTCCTCTTTGTTTGGTAAAACGATAGAAGAAGTACTTTCCTCTGCCTTGGGCTGCTGCTCTTGCATCTCACGCAGTTCAGCTGCTGCTGCCGCTCTTCTTGAAAGACGCATACCGGGATTTGCATTCACCGACGTACCTGCAAGGGTTGCCGCAGTAAGGGCGGCCTCCACCTCTTTTTTCACAGGCGTTTGCGCCTGCAAAAAGCCGCCGGCCGTATCTGTTCTTGCGTGAATCAAATCAGTTAGCATTTGATCGATGGTTGTATATCGCTCGTCCGCTTTTTTCATAGTGGCTTTTTTGATAATGCCCTCAATCGCAGGGGTACAATTGGGATTATATTGCCTAATATCCGGCAATTCCTCGCTAATATGCTTTAATGCAATGGAAACAGAATTATGCCCCTGAAAGGGCAAAACCCCCGTAATCATTTCAAACATAGTGATGCCCAGGGAATAAATATCACTTTTTTCATCCACATAGCCGCCTCTTGCCTGCTCCGGCGAAAAATAATGTACCGATCCCGCTGCATTAGCCGTTGTGGTCATGGTGGATGCCGTTGCAGCTCGTGCAATGCCAAAATCCGTAACCTTAATGACGCCGTCGGTGCCAACCAAAATATTTTGCGGTTTGATATCCCTATGTATAATATGTGCCTTATGGGCTTGCGCCAGAGCGGATGCAATCTGAATTGACACATTCAACGTAGAGCGTGAATCAAAGGGAGCCTTTTGCTTGATGGCCTGCTTTAACGTATCCCCATGAATATATTCCATGACAATATAGCTAATTTCGCCCTCCTCTCCAACGTCATAAACCCGAACAATATTGGGATGGGAAAGCCTTGCCGCAGAACACGCTTCCGAACGGAATCGTTCAATAAATTCATCGTCTCCAACAAATTCCTCTCGTAAAACCTTAACCGTAACGTATCTATCCAGCTTTTTATCCTTGCCCCGATAAACCATAGCCATTCCGCCGGAGCCAATTTTCTCTATAATCTCATATCTATCCCCAAGGATAGTTCCGGGATTCAATAACATTAGTTCTTACCTCCTACATCAACCAAAATCAAGGAAATATTATCATATCCGCCTCGTTCGTTGGCCATTTCCACCAGTTTCTGCGCTTTTTTTTCCAAGGACATCCTCTTACCAATGATATCAGCCATTTCCTTATCCGCCAGCATACCGGAAAGGCCATCTGTGCAAAGAAGCAAAATATCCCCCTTCATGGTCCTTTCCACAACGGCATCTGTTTCCACGGTATCTCTAATTCCCACAGCACGGGTAATAATATTTCTTTTGGGATGGCTTGCCGCTTCCTCCTTGGTTATGGTACCCAGCCGAACCAACTCCATTACATAAGAATGATCCGTAGTCAGCGGATTCAATTCTTTTTTCCGATACAAATAGGCTCGGCTATCCCCAACATATGCCACAAAAATTTTCCCATCCTGAACGGCAGCGGCAACTAAAGTCGTTCCCATCTCCGCATATTCTCTGGAAGAATTGGATTTTTCATAGACCGCCTTGTTCGATGCTGCCATAGCCTCGGCCAATAAGTCGGGGATATCCTCTTGGCAGTGTGAATCCTGCTCCCTTCGAATACAGTCTAAAAAAGAGTCAATGGCATATTGACTCGCCACCTCTCCCGCATTACAGCCCCCCATGCCATCTGCAATTATATACAGGTTTTGAATGGCATCCGTGGGTGAAGGCACATAAAACGCATCCTCGTTATTTTTTCTGCACTTCCCAATATCACTGATTCCAACTGCTTTCAAACAATCCACCTCCTCGGTGTAGAAAATCCATAAAACAATCCCAATGAAACCTTCTTAAAATAATATGAAAATTTCATATAGACAATTCCCTTTATTCTCTTTCTCCTTTTCGATGACTGCGTCTAAGCTGTCCGCAAGCCGCATCAATATCGCTGCCTAATTTTCTGCGAATGGTGGTTTCAACACCGTTTCCTTGTAAAATGGCCGCAAATCGTTTCACTCTATCGGCAGAGCTTTTGGTATAATCCCGCTCTTTTACGTCATTTACGGGAATTAAGTTTACATGACAAAGCATCTCTCGAAGCTTTGTTGCCAGTTCCTTTGCACAAGCATCACTATCGTTAATCCCTTGCATCATTGCATATTCAAAGGTAATACGACGCTTTGTTTTTTCTGTATAATCATAGCATGCAACCAGCAGCCGATCCATAGGATTTGCCCTTGCCACAGGCATAATTTGCTTTCTTATTTCATCATTGGGAGCATGCAAGGATACCGCAAGGGTAATTTGCAAATGCTCCTCCTCTAGCTGATACATTTTTTCTATCAGCCCACAGGTGGAAAGGGTAATGTGTCTTTGCCCCATGTTTTGTCCATCAGGGTGATTGATTAAACGAAGAAATTTCACCACATTTTCATAATTATCCAAAGGCTCGCCGCTGCCCATCAAAACAACGCCGTTAATGTGCTCGCCGCAATCCTTTTGTATTTCATAAACCTGAGAAAGCATTTCCCCTGCCGATAAATTTCGCTCCACACCATCTATGGTAGAGGCGCAAAAACGGCAGCCCATACGGCAGCCCGCCTGGGTTGAAATGCAAACGGTATTTCCATGCTCATATTTCATCAATACGCTTTCTATTACCGAATCATTCTCTAAAGCAAAAAGATATTTTCTTGTTCCATCTATCTGAGATATCAGCCGGCGTACCCCTTCCACACCACGAAGCGTTGCGTTTTGCCCAAGCTTTTCCCTCAGACCTTTGGAAAGGTTCGTCATCTCGTCAAAAGAGGAAACCTGCTTTTTATGCATCCATTCAAAAAGCTGCTTTGCACGAAACTTTGGTTCACCCAAATCCGCCATAAAAAACTGTATTTCCTCTAAATTCATAGATTTTAAATCTGTTTTCGCCATGACTTATCCCTTTCTTTTTAGTTTCGCAATAAAGAATCCATCCGTATTGCTTTTATGGGGTAACAATGTAATGTACCCCTTCTTAGCTGTTTCCTGCCAAAGCTCCTGGGGCAGAAATTCTGTTATATCCTCCCCGATAAAATCGGGATGGTCTTTCAAAAACCACTCTATATTTTTTTCATTTTCCTTTTTGCAAAGAGTACAGGTACTGTAAACCAAAATTCCACCCTGCTTCACATACCTTGCCCCATTTTCTAATATTTGACGCTGAATAGGCACCAAATAGTCAATTTCATCGCCATTTTTCTTTAAACGTATGTCCGGTTTTTTCCCCATCAAGCCTAAACCTGAGCAAGGCGCATCCACCAAAACACGGTCAAAAGTGCTGTCATATTCCTTTTTATATACGGTGGCATCCTGCTGCTTTGGCTCAATGATGGTAATGCCCAAACGCACTGCCCCTTGGGAAATCAAATCCATTTTATGCTCATAAATGTCGCCGCATATCAACCTGCCCTTATTTTCCATTTTTTCTGCAATGGTGAAGCTTTTTCCGCCGGGGGCGGCACAAAGATCAAAGATGTCTTCCCCTTTTTGGGGATTTAAAATCTCCACGGCAAGCTGTGAGCTTTCATCTTGAACATGAAACAAACCCTCTTTAAAGGTTTTTAAGCCGCCAATGTCAGCGGTTTTCTTTAAATGAAAGGCAAATGGCGCAAGTCTTCCCTCCGTTACCATTGCCCCGCTTTTCTCCAATTCCTTCTTCAGCAAGGCTTTCTCTATTTTTAAAGTATTCGTCCGAATTGTTACATCGGGAGAACAATTATTGGCTTGGCAAAGCTTTTGGGTTTCTTCATACCCAAAATAAGCAAGCCACATTTTTATCACCCAAAGGGGGTGAGAATACTGAATGCTCAAAAACTCAACTGTTCCTTCCTTTGGTAAAGGAATACTGTCTTTTTCCCGTGCCGCCGTACGCAAAACTCCGTTTACAAAGCCCTTTAGCGGCGCCAAGCCTCTTTCGGCAATCAGCTTCACCGCCTCATTACAGGCGGCAGAATCGGGCGTTTTCATAAAATACATTTGATATATCGCTGTACGCAAAACTGCCAAAACCCATGGCTTCATTTTTTCCGTTTTGATCTTGGAAAATTGATGAATCACATGGTCAATATAATATAAATTCCGCAAGGAACCGTTTACAATTTCCGTTACTAAGGCTCTGTCCTTTGGCGTCATTGCGCCGTTTTGGCGTAACAGCCTACGTAATGCCATATTGTTATAGGCGCCCTCCTCCATGATCTCCATCATAGCTTCAGCGGCAACCTCTCTTGGGTTAATCTGTATCATTCTTTTTTCCCCTTTATCAGGAATATCGTTCAAATTTTAATCCACTAAATTATTATTATAAAGTATTCTGTGCCATTGAGCAACATTTTTCGCCATTTTACAGGTGATTTTAACCTTTTGCAAGAAATGGCAAAAGGCCGATTTTCGGTTAAAAAAAATCAGCCTTTTTTATACTTAGTTGTTTCTTCTGCCAAAAATACCAATTAAGCGCAATAACTGGACAACAGCCACGATGGCTGCCGCAACATAGGTTAATGCCGCCGCTTTCAGCACTTTTTTTGCTCCGCCAATTTCACTTTCATCCAAAAAGCTTTGGTCTACCAATAGGTCAATGGCCCTTGCAGACGCATCAAATTCAACAGGCAAGGTAATCAAGGTAAATGCCACCGATGCCGCAAAGAAAATAATTCCCAACTGAATCATAAAATTGCCGCTACTGCTGGAAAAAAGCATACCCATGAAAATCAACGGCATAGCCATTCTTGAACCTAAATTTGCAACGGGAACAAGAATGCTGCGTAGCGCAAGAGGTCCGTACCCCACATCATGCTGAATGGCATGGCCTGTTTCATGGGCAGCTATGCCTAATGCCGCTACTGATGTACTGTCGTATACGCCTTGGGAAAGACGTAAGGTTTTGGTACGAGGGTCATAATGGTCGGTTAGGTTCCCCGCAACTCTTTCCACGGTAACATCATAAACCCCTGTATTTTCCATCATCATCGTTGCGACCTGTGCTCCTGTATATCCCCGTCTGTTTTGCACCTTCGCGTATTTGTTGTATGTTCCTGTTACATTCGACTGTGCATACAGCGAAAGTATAATTGCCAAAATTAATAAAATAAACATAATTGGTTCCTCCTTTATTTTTGTAACGCCTCAGGTAACGCTGATTTCATATTAGGCGTGCAGGTCATTAGATGCACCCACAAAATGAATCAGCATTCTCTTAAAAAGACTACTGTAAAAGGACGCCCTTATTCATTGCATGACCTCTTAAATACGCATCCGCAGGCATACGTTTTTTGCCCATCGCTTGCAATTCCGTAATGGTCAACGCTCCATCGCCGCATTTCACGACGAACCCCTTCTTTGTAATATCTATAACCTCGCCGGGTTTCCCCTGACGATAGTCCCCTTCTGCTTTCATCCCCTTGAAAAGCTTCAAGGGTTCCCCCTCACAAATTGCATATGCCCCGGGTGCCGGATCCAGCCCACGCATTAAATTAATAATATCCCATGCGCTTTTTGTCCAATCAATGTGCCCTGTTTCCTTTGTAATCATAGGCGCATAGGTGGCGGCCTCATGGTCTTGCGGAACTCTTTCCACCGTTCCTGCCTGCAAGGCATCTAAGGTTTCCAAAAGCAAGCCTGCTCCTGCCTGTGCCATTTTATCATGAATAGAAGCAAAATTATCCTGGGGAGTAATTTTCACCTCCGTTTTTAAAAGCATATCTCCTGTATCCATGCCCTTGGCCATAAACATGGTAGTAATTCCTGTTACTTTTTCCCCGTTAATAATGGCCCATTGCATCGGTGCCGCGCCACGGTATTTAGGGAGCAAAGAACCATGCACATTAATGCAGCCATATTGGGGAATATTCAAAATGCTTTCGGGCAAAAGCTGCCCAAAAGCAGTTACGGCAATCACATCGGGATTAAGCTCTTTTAAAAGTGCAACAAATTCCAAATCCCTTGCTTTTTCCGGCTGAAAAACTTGAAGCCCCTGGGCCAAAGCAAACTCTTTAACAGGTGTGGGCACAAGCTTTTTTCCTCTGCCCTTTGGCTTATCCGGCTGGCTCACAACGGCAATAACTTCATGCTGTGTCAACAATGCCTTTAAAGAATACACCGCAAAATCCGGTGTACCCATAAAAATCACTCTCACGGGCCGTTCCTCCTTAAACCTCTTCCACATCTTCTGCTGGAATGGCTTTGTCAATATATAAAATCCCATCCAAATGATCGGCTTCGTGGCAAAGTGCCACTGCCATCAGTTCTTCCCCTTCCACAACAATCTTTTCTCCGTTACGATTTAACGCCTCAACCTTCACATATTCCGGACGCTCCACCAATTCGCTTCTTCCCGGAACACTCAAACAGCCTTCATAATCAATCTGAGAACCTCTTTTTTCCACAATCACAGGGTTAATCAGCTCAACTAAACCTTCTCCAACATCAATCGTAACAATTCTTTTCAAAATACCCACTTGGGACGCCGCAAGTCCAACGCCGTTTGAGGCGTACATGGTTTCTGCCATATCATCCAATAGTGTTAATATTTTTTCGTTAATCTCTTTTACAGGCTTACAAGTTTTCCTTAAAACTTCGTCTGTACTCACGCGAATTTCCCTTGTTGCCATTTATCTTACCTCCTAAAAATACAATCCATTCAGAAACAAGCTTCTTTTTTACCCCTTAACTAATTTTATATTCGCAAACCATAGATAAAAACCATGCTATACTCGAGAAATCCTTAAAAAGTAATGGTTTTGGAAATGTTTACTCAATATTTTAACATAAAAAACAAAGTTACACAATATTCATCGGATTTGGGGTTAAATTAAAATAAATTTCTTTCTTTGTATTTTTTTTAGCTTTTTCAACAATACGCACCACAAATTGCGCCAAAGCTTCTTCTTCCTTTCCTTGAATCAAAATTCTCTGGCGAAATTCCCCCCTAAATTTGGATAGTACTGCCGCCACAGGCCCCATAACGAAAAAGTTCCCGTCTTGATTTCCCTCCTGAAATAACCTTCCTAAGCCTTCCGACGCCAAAACCGTTTCCTGTGCATTTTGCCCGCTTACCAAAACGGAGAAAAAAGCGCCAAAGGGGGGGTATCCCATCATGTACCTCAGTAATATTTCCTCCCCATAAAAGCCTTTATAATCCTGCTTGGCGGCATGGGTAATTGCATAATGCTTGGGTTGATAGGTTTGCACATAAACCCGCCCCGTATCGTTAACCCGCCCTGCCCTTCCACCTGCCTGGGTGATCAGCTGAAAAGTATTTTCCGAAGCATAAAAGCTGCCTGTATTTAAAGAGGTATCGGCTGCCATAATGCCCACCAAAGATACATTGGGAAAATCATGACCCTTTGCAATCATTTGCGTACCCACCAAAATATCCGCTTGTCCATGGCGAAATGCCTCTAAAATTCGATTATGGCTACCCTTTCCAGATGTGGTGTCCAAATCCATGCGGAGAATTTTTGCCTTAGGAAACAACCGTCTTGCCTCATCCTCAATTTTTTGGGTACCCGTGCCAAAATAGCGGATATATTTTGAACCGCAAACAGGGCAAGTCTTAGGATTCTCCACAGTTTTTCCGCAATAATGGCACATCAAGGCGTTCTCTTTTGCATGATAAGTGTATGAAATGTTGCAATCCCTACAGCGCATCACATGTCCACAGCTGCGGCAGGATACAAAGGTTGCAAAGCCCCTTCTGTTTAAAAACAGCATGGTTTGCTCCCCTTTTTCCAAATTTTTTGCAATTTCCTGTTGCAAAACCCGGCTAAAAGAGGATCGGTTCCCTTCCTCTAATTCCTTGCGCATATCAACGATATGCATTTGGGGAAGAAACCCGCCTCCGGTTCTCTCCGTTAGCTCTAGTAAAAGGTATTCACGCATAGTCGCCTTATGGTATGTCACCAAATCGGGGGTTGCACTTCCCATGATGAGAACAGCTCCGGTGTCCTCTGCCAGCTTTTTGGCTGCTTCCCTAGCATCATACTTAGGGGTAATGTCGGATATATAGCTATTTTCATGCACCTCATCAACAATAATCATTCCCAAATTAGAAAAGGGCATAAATAGCGCAGACCTTGGGCCGATGATTACGGAAACCTCCCCCTCTCTGGCTTTTTTCCACTGATCCAGCCGCTCCCCCGCAGAAAGCCTGCTATGGGTAATAGAAACAGCCGCCCCGAAACGGGAAATAAACCGCTCCATCATTTGAGGCGTAAGGCTAATTTCCGGAACAAGAACCACCGCTTGCTTGCCCATTGCCAAGACTTTGGCAATGCTTTGCATATAAATCTCCGTTTTACCGCTGCCCGTTATTCCATGGAGCAAAATAGGCTTTTTCACCGGAATTATAAGCTGTTTCTCAATCACTGCCAAAGCATTTGCCTGTTGTGACGTTGGATGAAAAGGAGAAGTTTTTTCATAATCATCTAAGGAAAAAACCGCCCTCTTTTTTTCTTCCCGACGCTCCTGTATCATCCCTTTTGCAAGCAATGTTTTCACAGGAGAATCATTTATACCTTTCCCCTTGATTTCCTCCATGGAACATTCTCCTTTTTCCAGAAGTAAATCAAAGAGCATTTTCTGCCCTTGCAGGCGTTTATCCTGTTGTGCCTTTTTCATTGCGTTTTCCAACAACGTAGCATTAAAATTAATAGAAAAAAAACGCTTTTCAATTTTAAAATCCGAACGTAAAAGCCGCTGCTTTAGAGATATGATATTCTTTTTTTGAAGCTGCTGCAATATGCTTTTGCATCCTCTGCCAAAGATCTTTTCCATCTCCGTAAGCTCTGCCGCACCCCCCATATCCGCCAAAGCATCCAAAACCGTCTGCTCCATTTTTCCGCATTTAGGAATATCCTTCCTATCGGTCAGGGAAGCATACCAAACACTTTTTGTTCGAATTCCGCTGGGCATAATCGCTTGCAGGCATTGGTTAAGCGTGCAAAAATATTTATCCTTCATCCATTCAGCCAAACGTAGCATTGCAGGGGTAAAAATGGGCTTGCCCTCATCTAAAATTTCAAGGAGATCCTTCAGCTTTTCCTGGGAAATTTCGCTCACGTTAGACAGGGAAAGAATATAGCCCTCCGTTTTCGTGTTTTTTTTGCCAAAGGGCACGATCACACGCATTCCTTGGATAGCAATATCCTCAAATTTCTCCGGGATACGATAGTCAAATACCCGATCGGTTTCCGGATTATTCATCCCCACAATCACTCTGGCAAACTTCATTTTTCTCCCCCCTTTCATCGAAAAGACTCCTTAGTGATAAAAGGGCGATAATCAAATTTTTTACGCAAACAACCTTTTACTTGCGCAAGTTACGTTTTGATTATCGCCCTCAATTCTTTTCTTATTCCTCTGTTGCCTCAAAATCCTCTTCCGCATCCTCAACCAAAAGCATTTCATCGCTAAATCCTGTATTTGCAACCTGGCGAACCTTGATTTTCCCTTCATAAAGTTCACTCACTGCAATAGAAACAGGCTTATTCACTTTAATTTTGTCAATCAAGGGCTCTGCGTGATCCACCAGCTGTCTTGCTCTTTTTGCTGCCGCAATAACAATGGTATATCTACTAACAATGGTAATATCATTTGTTTTCTGATTAAGAATATCCAATAAATCTGTATAAGAAGGTCTTAACATATTAAATCTCTCCTTTAAATATCTTTTTAATATTAGGGTTTCTGCTACATTTCATTCTTTCCGCCTGAACAATGGCAAATAAATCCTCCGTAGCTTCTTCAATGGTATCATTAATTACAACATAATCATACTCTTCCACAAGCTCCATTTCTTCTAAAGCCCTATGAATTCTACGGTTAATTGTATTTTTGTCTTCCGTCCCTCTGTTCGTTAGTCGCTTCCCCAATTCCTCCAGATTTGGAGGCATAAGAAAAACCAAAACACCGTCGGGATAAATCTTTTTCACCTGCAACGCTCCTTGCACCTCAATTTCAAGGATTACGTTTTTCCCCTGCAGTAGTTGCTCTACAACGTATTTACGGGGTGTACCATAATAATTTCCGCAAAATTCCGCCCATTCCAAAAGCTCCTTATGCTCTTGCATAAGCAAAAAATCTTCTTTCGTATGAAAAAAATAGTGAACTCCATCCTTTTCATACTCTCTGGGCGCCCTTGTTGTTGCAGAAATTGAAAGTGAAAAATTTTCTTTTTTGCAAAGCTGTTCTACCACCGTTCCCTTGCCTGAACCGGAAGGACCGGAAATAATTAGCAATATTCCTTGTTTCTTCATTGTTAATTCCCCTTTTGCTCTGCTGAAAGTCTACCACCGACTGTCTCCGGCATATTCGGCGAAAGCACCAAATGTCCATCATCCATAATAATCACGCAACGGGTCTTTCTGCCATAGGTTGCATCAATTAAACTCCCCTTCTCCTTCCCTTCTTGCACAATACGCTTAATCGGGGCAGAATCAGGACTGACAATGGCAATCACCCGATTTGCAGAGACTACATTTCCATAACCGATATTTAAAAATTGTATTTTATCCATGCGCCCACTCCCAACTACTCTAGGTTTTGAATCTGTTCACGAATTTTCTCAATTTCGCTTTTTAATTCAATGGTTGCCTGAACAATTTGAATATCATTTGCTTTCGATGCAATGGTATTGGATTCTCTATTCATCTCCTGCACAAGAAAATCCAGCTTTCTGCCAACCTGCCCGCCTTTTTCCAAAATATCAGCAAGCTGTACCAAATGGCTTTTCAGGCGTGTAATTTCTTCATCCACGCAGCCTCTATCAGCAAAAATTGCAACCTCTGTAGCAATACGCTGGGGATCAATGTCAACGCCGTCAAGCAAATCCTTTAAACGGTTGTTGAGCTTATCTCTGTATTCCTCTACAACCAAGGGTGAGCGTTCTTTCACTTTGTCAACCAAAATAATAATTCGCTCTGCCTTTGCCAAAACATCACTTTTTAAAGCCCCACCTTCCATCTGACGCATTGCAACAAAGCGTGTTACTGCCTCGTCCAAAGCTGGGAGCAAGGCCTCCCAAATAACTTTTTCATCCTTCTGCGGTTTTTCCACGGTGAGAACATCGGGAAATTTTGCCGTTAAATCAAAAAAACTTCCGCCCTCAAGACCCATTTTTTCCTGCAGTATTTTCAATTTTCCCACATATGCCTGTGCTAGCACTTCATTCAGCTTAACATCAACATCATCAACAGCAAAGGTTTCAAAGCCAATATAAACATCGGTTTTACCCCGAAAAACCTGCTTCATAATATGCTTTTTAATTTTATCCTCCAAGCTGATCAAAGACCTTGGCAGCTTAATATTAATATCATTATACCTATGATTTACAGATTTTAGTTCAATGGTAAATTTTCTATCTTCTGCAATATGCTCCCCACGGCCGTATCCCGTCATGCTTCTAACACTTGATTCCATATTCTTTTCCTCTCTCTTGCTCTCTGTGTACTTTTGCCAAGACAATCTGTATCAATTTTTTTATTTTAAAACATATTATTATCAATACTACCTTGTGCATTAAAAATTATCTTTGCATTTTATCGCAAAAGAATGCTACACACTTTCAAAAACGCAAAAATATTTCTTGAAAAATCACCTATTCCTTTGTGTATATTGCTCCCCATTATAGCCTATACCCTAACAAATATCAAGGAAAAACCCAAAAATAGCACCAAATTTTTAATCTAATTTTAATTTTTGTCATAGATGTATTATTTTTCTCCCTATGTTATACTATACCGACATATCAATCATGAAACAAGGAGGAACGCCTAATGGCTTTGGACGGTATCACAACAGCAGCAATTGTACACGAATTGAAAACAAATCTACTTGGCGGCAGAATTGATAAAATCCATCAACCGATGGCGGATGAAATTCGTTTTTCGGTAAGAGGCGCCGGCGTTGTCCATAAAATATTAGTTTCCGCAAATTCAAGCACCCCAAGAATCCATTTCACACAAACCGCAAAAGAAAACCCCATGACAGCCCCTTTATTTTGCATGGTTTTACGCAAGCACCTTGCCGGAGGGAAAATTGTAGATATTTTTCAGCCGACCTTTGAGCGCATTATAATCATAAAAGTGGAGTCAGCAAATGAACTGGGCGATATGACGGTTAAAAATCTGATTTTGGAAATTATGGGAAAACACAGTAATTTAATTTTAACCGATGAAAACGGACGTATTCTGGATTCTATCAAGCGGATTTCCCATGAGAAAAGCTCTGTAAGAGAGGTATTGCCCGGGAAAGACTATGTTTACCCTCCCTCCCAAAACAAAAAAAATCCGCTTTTGGCGGAAAAGTCAGATTTTCTATTTTCCCTACAATTGCAAGCAGGACAAAAGCTGCAAGAATTCTTATACAAAAATTATATGGGAATCAGCCCTATTATGGCAGGAGAAATTTGTTTTCGCGCAGCCTTGGAGCCTTCTGACGCTTGTCAGCAAACAACGGCTGATCAGGGAGAAACCTTATTTGCCGCTTTTGTAAACACAATGGATGAGGTAAAGCAGACCAATTTTACACCGAAAATCTATTACCATCCAAATTCCAAACGTGTTATGGATTTTTCAGTTTTGGAAATGACGGAATTCAATGATTTAGAGCAAAAATCTTTTCCCGACATTTCTTCTTTATTAGAGAGCTTCTACCAAGAACGAGATAATGCTTATCACATTCGCCAAAAAGCCCATGATATGCATCGCTTGGTCACATCAAATATTGACCGCTGTATAAAGAAAAAAGAAATTCAGCTGAAAACCCGTAAGGATGTGGCTGATATGGAAATATGGAAGAAAAAGGGCGAGCTTTTGACTGCAAATATTTATGCCGTACCCAAGGGCGTTACTACCTTTCGTACCATAGATTTTTATGATGAAAACAGCGGGGAAATTGATATCACCCTCGACCCCACAAAAACTGCGGCGGAAAATGCACAAAAATATTTCGCTCGCTATAATAAAGCAAAAAGAACCCTCGCCGCATTGGAGATACAGGAAAAACAGAACAATGATGAGCTTCAATATTTGGAAAGTGTGCTTAATGCTCTGGAAAGTGCGGCTGACGAAGCGGATTTAACAGAAATCCGAACGGAATTGGCACAAAGCGGTTTCATTCGCCGTCAAGCACCAAAAAAAGGTACACCGAAAGCCAAAAAGGCCAAGCCCTTACATTTTGTATCGTCTGACGGTTATGACATTTTCGTAGGAAAAAGCAATTTGCAAAATGACGAATTAACGTTACGCTTTGCCGAAAGTACGGATATTTGGCTCCATACCAAAGAAATTCCAGGTTCTCATGTTATTATAAGAACCAACGGCACAGGTGTAGCAAGTGATATGGCCCTAGCAGAAGGAGCAAATTTGGCTGCATATTATAGCAAAGCAAAAAACAGCAGCATGGTACCTGTTGACTACACGCTGCGTAAAAATGTGAAAAAGCCTAACGGCGCAAAACCAGGTATGGTTATTTATCTAACTAACCGTACTATTTATGTAACCCCCGACGAAGAAAAAGTGCAGTCTATACAAGCTCTTTGATTGAAATGCTTTCGAAAAAAACAATGTGGTGGAATTCATTTTACTGTTTATAGGCGGAAAACACTATGCCTCAGAGCGAAGACAAACCTTGGGCGTTGCCCAAACCCACTGCTTTTTTAAAAAGCAAGATCAAAAATCTTTATAAAATCCGCATTCTATGCGGGTTTACGCCGGTCAAGGTTGCAGTGGCAAAAAAGTGTCATTTGTCCCAAGGACGGCTTTTGCAAAGCAAAAGTGATGACCACTCACTGCCAAGATAGGGCAGACAACGAAGCTGGCTTTTGCAAAGCAAAAGTGATGACCACTCACTGCCAAGATAGGGCAGACAACGAAGCTGGCTTTTGCAAAGCAAAAGTGATGACCACTCACTGCCAAGATAGGGCAGACAGCGAAGCTGGCTTTTGCAAAGCAAAAGTGATGACCAAAACCCTTGTAGGTGTTTGAGGGCAAAGCCCTCAAGGTTTTGGCTTTGTCTAAAGTCCGTTTAAAGTCTAAGGAAGAAAACATTTCCAAGCTTTTTTTGAAATTGAATTGAGGTTTTATTATGCAAAATGAACTGGCAAAGGATTTTAATCTATCTTCTCTCTTGCGTTTTACGCTGCCAACCATCACTATGCTGATATTTGTTGCCACCTATACCATTGTTGACGGCATTTTCGTTTCCCGTTATGTAGGAACTACGGCACTGTCTGCGGCCAACATTGTGTTTCCTCTCATCAATATTATGATGGGTATAGGCATTATGCTGGGCGCTGGGGGCAGTGCAGTCATCGGTCGAACGCTGGGTGAAGGACGCATAGACGACGCACGACGCAGTTTTACTTTAATAATAATTTTTGCCGCAGCACTAGGTCTTGTTTTTTCGGCCTTTTGTTTTATCTTCATTACGCCACTATGTCGCCTCTTAGGAGCCGATGCCGTACTTTTGCCATATTGCGTGGATTATGGTAAAATTCTTATGTCCTTATATTTTGTTGCCGTTATACAGGTATTGTTCCAAACCTTATTTGTAACAGCTGGGAAGCCTCATCTCGGGCTATGGTTAAACGCAATCTCCGGCATTGCAAATATTTTTTTCGACTACCTGTTTATTGTGGTAATGGATTGGGGTATTGCAGGGGCCGCATGGGGCACTGCTTCCAGCTTCCTTATCGGTGGATTATTCCCCCTTTGGTACTTCGCTAAACCCAGAGCCATTCTTTTTTTTGTGAAGCCACGCTGGGATGGTAAGGTGATTCTTAATAGTATTTTAAACGGTTCTTCAGAAATGGTGACCTCAGGAGCCATGGCTGTAACTACGTTTTTATTTAACCTGACGATGATGAAAACCTTAGGACAAAACGGGGTTGCCGCAGTCACAATCATTTTGTATGCCCAGTTTTTATTTTCATCGGCATATATGGGCTTTGCCAGCGGGGTTGCACCAATCTTCAGCTTTATCTACGGTAATCGGAATGCACAAAGAATGAAAAAGATGTTTCAATTATGCCTTAGAATCATATTGGTATCATCCGTTGCAATTTCTATATTTTCTTTCTATATGGCAACCCCCACCATTGCAATTTTCACACCAAAAAATACGGCGACCTATGAAATTGCCCTCCACGGGTATCATATTTTTGCTTGGGGCTTTCTGTTTGCAGGCATCAATATTTTCACCTCATCCCTTTTTACGGCGTTGTCCAACGGAAAGCTGTCTGCAATAATCTCGTTTTTGAGAACATTTTTTTTCGTTACGCTCTGCATTCTTTTTTTGCCCCATGTATTTGGCATCAACGGCGTCTGGTTGGCGATCCCCATTGCCGAAGGTTTGACGGCTATTTTGGCAGTTAGCCTACTTTATAGCGGCAATAAACTATATCACTATCTGCAATAAAGCAAAGATGATTGCATTTGTCAGATGAATACAAACTAAAAATCTTGAGGGATTTTCCCTCAAACACTCCTATACGGGTTTCACCCTTGATCCTTCCCCTTACTATACGGGTTTCTTGAAATTTTTGGTCTTTGCAAGAAGTAATTAAGTTTGATCATCGCTTTTGCTTTACAAAAGCCAGATTTTCCATCTACCCTATCTTGGGCTGTGAAGGGGCAATATCCAAGGTTTGTCTATCCTCCAACGAATTGAATTCGTATTCATCCACACCCAATTCATCCACAAATGACATGATCTATCTTATCTAAGTAAGCGCTGATTTAATGGAGGGTATGCAGATAGTCGAAGAAATTTTTAATTTGCAAGAAAAAAACACAGCAATAGCAGCGCTATTGCCACGCTTTTTGACGCCGTCCAAGCGGAAAATTTACCGATTAGATATGCAAATTAGATATGCAAACGGAATTAATCACCGCTTCCCTAGGGTATAGACTTCTATAAAATCTATAAAAAAGAGATATGCATCCTTCCTTTTGCATATCTCTTTTTGAGTGTAATTTTATATTTTTGTTTTTTTAATGATTTATGCGCACCCGTTGGCTCATAAGTGGGCGGTATAAAAATGCTACTGCAATTTCCACGCACCCTTTTTAATGTTTCTTTCCTAATCATCACCACCAGCTCAGCTGGTGGTTTGCTCTGCCCCTAGAAGGGGCTTTTACCAACTTGCATCTAAAGATGCATTGAACGGTTTGCCAACCGTTTCTTATTCTCTGGCTACTGCTAAAGCAGTTTACTTCTTGCCTGTGCTCACTTGCTCACCCGTAAACGGGTCAATGTATTCT
>NZ_LRVM01000015.1 GCF_001571775.1 Anaerotignum neopropionicum | reverse complement strand
TTCCCATGTTGTATGTGCTAAACTATTATTAGTCATTTTGAATCCTCCTTTTGGTCTTTGATGTGGTTGGCAAACCTACATTTATTCTACCAAAGGAGGATTCGTGCTTACATCTAAAGAACAAACCTTTCCTACCACCGGCATAGCCGGTGGTTTTCTCAAGCTAAAGCGAACAATAAAAGGCGGTTTGATTACCTCAAAACCGCCTTTTGCTGATGCTTTTTTTGAAATGACATTGAATTATACTTATGTTTCCTATCATTCATCACAAAGTTTTTGATTATTGTAAACCAGACGTTTGAATCAAAAAAAAGTAAAACTGGTTCTTTTCATTCTTAAATTTCCGCTTTTTCATCCTTCTTGTTCATGAGCCAGAAGAAAAAATTTTTCAACAACGCCCCTAGCGGCACCGCAATTAAAAGGCCCCAGAAACCGAAAAGTCTGCCAAAAACCGCCAGAGAAAGCAATACTAAAACGGGATGCAGCTCCACCTTTTTCCCAACAACCCTGGGCACAATAAACACACCGTCTATCTGTTGTAAAATCAAAATTAGAATCGAAGCATAGAGTGCTCGTATAGATTCCCCACTGATAAATCCAGCCAATACTGCTAATACAAATGCCATAATAGCACCAAAGTACGGAATTAAATTTGAAAAGCCGGAAATCAAACCCAATGCAACGCCATAAGGCAGCCCTACAATGGTAAAAGCAATAGAAAACAGCACCGCCATAATGCCTGCGTCCATCAATTGCCCCCCTAAATACCCCGTTACCACATTATCCACCTCTTGAATAATACGTCTTATTCGCCTTGTGGTTTTTTCGCCGAAAAAAAGCAATGACGCTTGGGTGCAAAAATCAAATATTTTTCTTTTTTCCATTAAAAAATAAAACGCTGCTGCAAGCCCAATTGCAATATCCACTATTCTGCTGCCAATCCGAGGTATATAAGCAGTACATCCAGATATTTTCACCTGTATCCAAAGGGCTGCATTTTCTGTCCATGCAGACAGAATACCCTCCACATTTTGCAAAATACCAAGCTCCGCCAGCTTTAGATTCAGCAAAACCAACATATCTCCCATTTTTTGAATGAATGTGGATAAATGCTCCGCCAATCCGTCCAAATCCGCCGTGCCCAAGCTTTTTGCTGCCCAAGAGCCCCCCAGAAACAGTATAATAAGCACAGCAAAGTATGCTGCTGATGTACCAACCTTTCTGTTTTTGATTTTACTTCGGCGTATTGCTGTTAACCGTGATTCGTAAAACTTTTGAAAAAACCCAGTAACTGGCTCTAACAATATGGAAAAGAAAACTGCCCATAAAAGGGGTGCAAAAACGGCAAGGATTCCCCTCACCGTCTGTATTATGACATTTTTCGCCTCGGAAAGCTTAAATAGAAACATCCCCATTACTACTAAAATACCAACCGTGAAAATCACATGGAAAGAAATAACAAGATATTTTTTGTTCCAAGGCAGCCGCATCGCTTCACCATTCCTTTAAAATCAGTGATCCATTTTCTTTAACACTTCTTTTAGAAATTCCCAAACACGAATTGTGGATGAAATAGAAAGCCGCTCATCTGGAGTGTGTACATCATGCAGTTCGGGACCAATAGATACCATATCTAAATTAGGAATTTTCTCCAAAAAAAGCCCACATTCAAGCCCTGCATGAATTGCGGAAATCTCTGCCTCCTTGCCATAAAACTCCCGATAGGTCTTTGCAAACAACTCTAAGAGCTGTGAATCCGGGTTAAACCGCCAACCGGGGTAATCATTTAAATTCTCAACGCTTGCACCGCAAAGATTAGCAATCCCATAAATTTTCTGGCAAATCAGTTCCTTTCTGCTTTCCACGGAGCTTCTGACTGCATTGTCGAAATAGATATGTTCAGAAGTCGTTCTTACAATGCCGATATTGTTTGAGCTTTCCACCAGACCCTCCATCTCCATGCTCATGGTCTGCACACCATAGGGGAGAAGTAGTAAAATATAAATGAGCTTATTTTTCGTATCCTCTGTTAAAACCTTGAAAACCTCTTCCTGCAAAGTTTCCATCGTTATAGTTATAGACGTTTCACGAGAATTATATTCCTCCTGAAAACCTTTCTCTATTTTTTTCAAAAGCTCTCTTACTGTTTCCTCATCTTTATCAGCAAATAAAACCGTTGCCTCTGCTTCACGGCAAATGGCATTGTCCATATTCCCTCCATCAACGCCAGCCAGTGAAAAATCAACAGCTTCCTTTAGCATATATAAAATTCTGCCCATCAAAGGATTTGCATTTGCCCTTTGCAAATGAATATCCGCACCGGAATGACCGCCCTTTAACCCCCGAATGGAGATCATATACCCCTTTCTTCCTACGGGACTATCGTTACGCTCAGCAGGCAAATAAACCCTGATCCGACGTCCCCCTGCACAGCCGGAGAGCAAAACCCCTTCTTCCTCCGTATCCATGTTTAAGAAACGCTTGCCTTCCAAATCAAACGTTTCAAAGGCCCTTGCACCACCCATGCCCGTTTCTTCTTCAACGGTGAAAATTGCTTCTATTGGCGGATGCGCCAAGGCATCATCCTCCAATAATGCCAGCATGTATGCCACTGCAATTCCGTCGTCTGCACCTAGGGTTGTTCCCTTGGCATGAATGAAATCGCCGTCAACATATATTTCAATGGGGTCTGTCAAAAAATTTAGCTCAGTTTCGGCATTTTTCTCGCAAACCATATCAATATGGCCTTGCAAAATGATAGGTGCTGCATTCTCATATCCCTTTGAACCTGCTTTTTTTATTAGTACATTATAATGCTCATCCTGTCGGCAATATAACCCGCGTTTCTTTGCAAAACCAACAATATAATCGCTTAAAGCCCTTTCGTTTTCACTTCCATGGGGAATATTACAAATTTCTTCGAAAAAATAAAATACCTTATCTCCACCTAATCCATCAAGCTTACCCATTTTTTGTTCCTCCCTTCGGCACGGCCTTTCCCATAATATTTCCATCTGTTTAAGATAATAACGCCGTTTTACCAATTTATTTTGTATAAAACAACCCAAAGAATGCTAATTTTATATTTATATTTCTTGACTCCAAAAGCTTATTTTGTTTCATTATGAGCTAAAAAATGCATTTTAAAATAAAAGGCTGTGTTGCTTCAAATAAAAGCAAAAACTCCAACAGAATTCTCTCCGTCGGAGTTTTCAGACAGCGCCCTCGAGCATATGCCGCTATCAACCGTTCATATGCTCCAATGCGTTATTTGCAGCATTTTGCTCTGCTTCCTTCTTGCTTCGCCCGCTTCCCCTACCTAAAAGCAGGTTATCATGGGTAACCTCTGCAATAAAAAGCTTGTTGTGATCCGGCCCTTGCTCATCCACAATCCTATACTGCAAGGGAATCTTACTAATTTTTTGTATGATCTCTTGTAAGTGAGTTTTTCCGTCCAAGTTTTTAAAATTATTTTTGGTCTGTTCAATTTGTTCTTCCATAAAGCGCATCACATACCGACTGGCGGCTTCAATCCCACCATCAATAGAAACTGCACCAATAATCGCCTCAAATGCATCAGCCATAATAGAATCTCTATTCCGTCCCCCTGTGCTTTCCTCGCCCTTGCCCAATAAAATGCAACGCCCTAAGCCTAATTTACGGGATAAAGCAGCCAAAGACCCCTCACACACAACTGCAGCCCGCAGCTTCGTCAGCTCACCCTCCGGCATCTGAGGAAAAAAACGATACATGTACTCACTTACCACCATATCCAAAACAGCATCGCCTAGAAACTCTAAGCGTTCATTATTTTCGTGTGTGCCCTTTTTCATTTCATTGGCATAGGAACTATGAGTCAAAGCTAAAACCAGCAAGCTTTTATCCGAAAAAGAGTACTCTATCTTACGCTCGAACTCCTCCAGATTCAAATGATTCATCATTAATTCTCCAATACATTTTTAATATAGTCAATGGCATCCCCAATGGTTTTGATTTTTTCTGCTTCGTCATTATCAAATTCCATATCAAAGGTTTCTTCCAACGCAGAAATAATCTGAAACAAATCCAAGGAGTCGGCACCCAAATCTGCAAAAACCGTGTCATGGGTTAAAGTGTCCGCCGATACATTTAACTGCTCTGCAATTACATTCATTACTGCTGCTTCATCCATATTGATAACCTCCTCAATCATTTTTCTTTCAATACTATAACCCATTTGCTGCCATTTGTCAGTAGAAATAGTAAAAATTAATAAACTTTTTAAGTGATTTTTCTGCAAAAAAATCTGCCAAATTAACTTTTCTTTTTTTCCTAGTATTCATTTTTACTACGATAAAATTGCCTACCAAAAAAGGTAGGCAAAAAATCTATCATTACATCTTGAAAATAGCTTTGCTATTTACAGCTTATCCTTAATTTTCTCCACAATATCCGCCTCTGTAAACAAAACGCATTGGCGCACAGCATTCTTAATCGCTCTTGCGTTGGAGTTGCCATGGGCCTTTACCACCAGCGCTTTCAGACCAATAAAGGGTGCACCCCCAACCTCATCAGAATCAAAACGTTTTTTCACATTCTTAAATGGAGTTTTCAACATTGCAGCGGCAAACTTATATGCCCCCGCAGTAATTTCTTCTTTAATAATATCAATCAAGGTTTTACTTAAGCCTTCGGCAAACTTCAAAATGGTGTTTCCTACAAAACCATCGCAAACAATAACGTCCGCATCTCCAAAAGGGATACTTCTTGGTTCAATATTGCCTGCAAAATTGATATCCTCGCTTACTTCCAGCAATTCGTAGGCCTCTTTGGTCAACGCGTTGCCTTTTTCTTTTTCCGCACCGATGTTAACCAAGGCAACCTTAGGTTGTTTTTTGCCGAAAATATTTTCAACATAAACAGAGCCCATTTTTGCAAACTGCTCTAAGTATTTTGCCTTGCAATCTACATTTGCCCCACTATCCAAAAGAAAGGTAACGCCTGTTTTCGTTGGCAGGCAGGTTCCAAGCGCAGGACGTTCCACTCCTTCAAGCCGACCAACAATTAGCAACGCACCCGTGAGCAAAGCCCCAGTACTTCCGGCAGAAACAAAGGCATCCGCTTCACCATTTTTTACTAAATTAAGCCCAACAACCAAGGAGGAATTCTTTTTTCTACGGATTGCCGACGTAGGAACCTCATCTGTGCCAATTACTTCCTCCGCATGAATCACCTGAATACACTCTTTTGGATATTCATATTTCGCAAGCTCGGCATTCACCGACTCCTGACGACCCACAAGCTTAATTACCACCTTCAATTCCTTTATGGCATCCACAGCACCCTTCACAACTTCAACAGGCGCCAAATCACCGCCCATAGCATCTAGGGCTACGATTACTTTTTTATCCATGAAATCACCTAAGTCCTTTCTTGTTCCTGTATTCAGTATAATCAAAAAGAATGCAAAAAACAATGAAAAAAGCAATACATAAGAAGAAAAGACAGCGTATATGCTGTCTTTTCGAATTTGACTTAGTCAACTTTGATAATCGTTTTCTTATTGTATGCGCCACAAGCCTTACAAACCTGATGAGGTACCATCAGTTCACCGCACTTGCTGCATTTTACCAAGCTAGGAGTTGCAATTTTCCAACTCTGTGCTTTTCTCTTATCTCTTTTAGATTTCGACACTCGTCCCTTGGGTACAGCCATTTCTACACCTCCTCGTCAACATTGAAAAGAGCTCTTAAACTTTCAAACCTCGGATCGATATAGGTTGTATCACAACCACACTCACCCTCATTCAAATTCTTTCCACAAACTGGGCAAAGGCCCTTACAATCTTCGCTGCAAAGAATTTTCATAGGTAGTGAACTTATGATACTCCTTTTGACAAAGTCCGTAAGATCTATTTGATCCCCCGAAAAAGTTTCTGTCTCTTCGTTTCCTCTGCCTGTATGAGCAAAACGTTCCTTGATCTCGAAGCAAAGCTCTTTTCTGACAGGTGCAAGACAACGGTCACACCTAAGATTGACCTCTGTTTTGCCCTTTGCTTCAAAAACGAAAATTTCCTTTTCGTTTTTAAGAGTTCCCTCTAACTTTACAGGCTGCAAAAATTCCACAACATCGGGATAATCCGATGTATCATTGATTTGCTCCTCCAGCATAACAGGCGTAGTAACCCCGTTTTTGCCGAACAATTGAGCCATTCCAAGTAACATACAAATCACCCCATAGTCGTACCTAAAATATTATACTGAAAGCGCTCTTATTTGTCAAGAAGTTCCTTCGTATCTCTTGCAATTACCAATTCTTCATTTGTAGGAATAACCAATACTCTTACTCTGGAATCAGGAGCAGAAATTTCCATTGCTTTCCCTCTTAAAGAATTGCTGTAGGAATCAATATGAACACCCAAGTAACCCAAGTAATCACAAATCAATCTTCTTGTTGAGCCGGAATTTTCGCCCAAACCAGCTGTAAATACGATACAGTCAACACCGTTCATCGCTGCTGCATACGCGCCGATATTCTTTGCTACTTTATATGCAAATACATCCAACGCTGCCTCTGCTCTTAAATTGCCGTGCTCACTTGCATCTTCAATATCGCGGAAATCGCTGGATACACCAGAAATACCCAAAACACCGGATTTCTTGTTCAAAATATTATCCATTTCCTGAGGTGTCAAATTTTCTTTTTGCATCAAGAATGTGATAACTGCAGCATCAATATCACCGGCTCTCGTACCCATTACAAGGCCTTCCAGCGGTGTGAAGCCCATTGTTGTATCGATGGATTTTCCATTTCTAACTGCACAGATGGAACCGCCGTTGCCCAAGTGACAAGTAATTATTTTTGTCTGCTCATAAGGTCTGTCCAACATTTTTGCTGCCTCTTCGGAAACAAATCTGTGGCTTGTTCCGTGGAAGCCGTATCTTCTGATTTTGTATTTGTCATAGTATTCATAAGGAATTGCATACAAATATGCTCTTTCAGGCATTGTCTGGTGGAAAGCTGTATCAAATACGCCAACCTGAGAAACACCGGGCATAATTTTTTCGCAAGCTTCAATGCCGATTAAGTTTGCAGGGTTATGCAAAGGTGCCAGCTCGCTGCATTTTTCCAAAGCTTCTTTCACTGCGTCATCAATAATGACAGAGCTGGAGAAATATTCGCCGCCATGCACTACACGATGACCAACTGCGTTGATTTCCTTCATGCTCTTAACCACGCCATGTTCAGCGTTTGTCAAAGCTTCCAAAACTTTTTTGACAGCAACATCATGATCTTCCAAATAATCGTCAAAAATCACATCCTCCTTGCCAGTAGGCTGATGTTTCAATCTGGAACCCTCGATACCAATTCTTTCGCAAAGGCCCTTTGCTAAAACGGTTTCCTCTTCCATGTCGAAAAGCTGATATTTCAAAGAAGAACTGCCGCAGTTCAATACAAGAATTTTCATTGTTTTCTCTCCTTCGTAATGTACCTTTTTCTGAGCTTTTTATACTTAACTGTATTTACCGCCAATTTAAATGCGGTCAAGAAATAAACGGGTAAATTACTTGCCCATTACATCAGCCTGAACAGCTGTCATTGTTACAACTGCAACAATATCGTTTGCAGAGCAGCCTCTGGACAAATCGTTCACAGGTTTTGCAATTCCCTGCAAAACGGGGCCGAAGGCTTCTGCATTACCAAATCTCTGTACTAATTTATAGCCGATATTTCCGGCATCAATATCAGGGAAAACCAAGCAGTTTGCTTTGCCTGCAACAGGGCTTGTGGGGGCTTTTAATTCGCCAACTTCTTTTACGATTGCAGCATCTAGCTGGATTTCGCCATCCAATTTGATTTCAGGATATTTTTCCTTTGCAATCTTTACAGCCTCCACAACCTTTGTAACATCAGCATGCTTTGCAGAACCCATTGTGGAATGGCTCAGCATTGCAACTCTTGCTTCCTTGCCAACAAAAGCAGCGTAAGACTTTGCAGAATCCCCTGCAATACAAGCCAATTCAGCCGGTGTTGGATTCTGATTCAAAGCACAGTCAGCAAATAACAAGATACCGTCATCGCCATATTCGGGTGTCTTTGTTACCATGATAAAAAAGGAAGATACCAATTCTGTACCGGGTGCAGTTTTCAAAATCTGCAACGCCGGGCGCAGCGTATCTGCTGTAGAGTGAATTGCACCGGAAACCATACCGTCTGCAACACCCATTTTAACCAGCATTACCCCAACAAACATGGAATCATCCAAAAGAAGCTTTCTTGCTTCTTCCAATGTCATGCCTTTGCTTTTTCTTGCTTCGGCAAGGCCCGCAACCATTTCATCCATTCTCTCGTAGTTTTCAGGATCAACAAAAATTGCGTCGGAAACATCAAAACTGCCGGCTGCTTCCATGATTTTTTCTTTGTTGCCGATTAATACGATTTCAGCCAATCCATCTTTTATGCATTCAGCTGCTGCTTCTAAGTTTCTTTTTTCAAAGGACTCAGGCAAAACAATTACCTTTTTATTGGCTTTCGCCTTTTCCTTCATTAATGCTAAAAAATCCACAGTAAAACCTCCTAGTTGATTGTAGAATTTTCTTTTGTTACCCACATCTATATTATTATAAACAAATTGTCCCACAGGTACAAGGGAAAAGAGATAAAAAAATGGCTGAATTTTACTCTTTTTTTCAGCCATCTCACAACTTTTTGCCAAAAAAACAACCGCATCTCCCTTCGCAGGAAATACAAATTCCTTATACAAACACTGGAAATTCCATAAAAAACGTGGTTCCCATATACTCTCTGCTCTCAATGCGGATTGTTCCCCCCAGAGAAGAAACAGCGGCAAATACAACATCTAGCCCTACCCCTCTGCCCGAAAACATGTTAGCCCTGCTTTTGGTTGTAAACCCGGGACGTAGCAAAAATGCAAATATCTCATTGTCTTCATATTCTTCTTCCGGCTTTTTCAAAAGCCCTTTATCTCGTGCCATTTGCAGTATGCTGTGTTTATCCAGACCTTGGCCATCATCTCGAAAAACCACAAATACCCTTTGACCAGCCTTTTGTATTTCCACAGAAATTTCACCCACAGGGGTTTTTCCCATTCGCTCTCTCATTTCGGTGCTTTCCAAACCATGATCCATACTATTTTTCATCATTTGCAGCACAGCCATAGAAATTTTGTCAAAAATATCTCTTGGAACCTCCGTATCTGCCCCGGAAATTTTAACCATAAATTCCTTAGACAGCTCCTTCCCCATAATGTTGGCAAGCCGCTCCATTTGGGGTATCAGCATGCTGAAATTGGTATATGGGATAATTTGCTTTCCCTTTCTTGTATAAGCAATTTGATAGCTGGGACCTTCGGGCTCATTTTCACTGTCCACATGGGCCAAAAAATTTTTAATTCTTCGCACCACTGTCCAGCCAAAATCCGTAACCTCATCATCCGTTTCCATGCGGCGCAACTCTCTTTTTAAAAAGCCTGATACCATACGCAGCAAGTGTATAATTGTTTTTAAATCATCTTGCGCCGGATTCTCTTCCTCACGCAAATAAGAGAACAAGTCCTCCGCACTATGCGCAGTTTCCGAAATAGATGGGAAACCCATCATGGATGCAGAACCTTTAATGCCATGCATCGTTCGGAATAAGCTGTCCACTTCTTCCCTTGAAACGCAGAGTTCTTCTTCTTTTGCCTTTTCTTCTATAAAACTATCAATTTTATCTATATTTTTCCAGGTTTCTTCCAAAAAAATATCCTGCAAGAAATCGGGATTATCCGCAAATTTCTCCACACTATCATCCTCTAATCATAAGCTATTATTTATGATTATACCCTTTTTCTCAATATTTTTCCATATGAATTTTTAACGGTTTTATAATCATTCTTTAACCTATTTTTGTTAATCCCTTCACACACCCCCTTCCCATTGCATAATAAAAGCATTTTAAACAACAATCTTCCTGAATTATAGGAAACTTATTTCTTCTTAACGGCCAAAAACATTCTTTTGTGTTATAATAAATTATTAAATATATTTTTTATAGATGATACTATCCTGGAAAAAAAATTGTATACACAGCATGCGTATCTTTTATGTTGTGATTTGATTTTAAAACTTTCGTTCTATGAAGAATACTCAGTCTGTCCTTTGCGAAACATTCTCCGCAAAAAAATTATCCAGCCACAGGATGTTATTTTTTGCTTTAAGAGGCACCTCTGGATGCTTACCTACGCAAGTTTATTTATATCAACTTTACTTTACACAATAGTATTTGATTTGCCAAAAGGAGATGTAAACATGAAAACAATTGGTATTATAACAGAATATAATCCTTTCCATCTTGGGCATCAATATATGATAGAAGAGGCGAAGAAAAAAACCGGTGCCGACCGTGTTGTTGTAGTCATGAGCGGCAACTTTGTGCAAAGAGGCGAGCCGGCTTTTTTTAGTAAATGGACACGGGCAAAAGCGGCCTTAACGAACGGTGTGGATATGGTTTTGGAGCTACCCGTCCTTTTCGCAACGGCAAATGCCGAAACCTTTGCGTGTGCAGCTGTTCGAATTTTAGAAGAAACAGGACTCGTAGATACCCTTTGCTTTGGCTCGGAAAGCGGCGACCTTGCCACTCTGCAAGAAGCGGCAAAACTTATGAGCAACGAAACCGAGGAATTTCGTTCTCTCTTGAAAGCAAATTTGGATGAAGGAATGTCCTATCCTACCGCCCGTTCCAAGGCTTTAGAGATGATCTCCAGTATTAACAGCGAGATTTTAAGCCAACCCAATCATATTTTGGCCTTGGAATACTTAAAGGCTCTTGCACGCTATCAATGCAAAATGCTTCCTATGACCATCAAACGAGAGGGGGCCGCCTACCATGGCACGTCTTTGGAGGACAAATTTGCTTCCGCATCTGCAATCCGAAGAGGAATTTCGGAGGATCAGACAAGGGCTGCATTAAAGCAGGTTCCAGAAAATTGTTTTGATTTATACAACGATGCCCTTTCCTTAGGAATGGCACCTATCGTTTGGAAAAATTATGCCGGGCCCCTAAACTACAAATTAAGAGCAATGTCCGCCGAGGAGCTTCGCAACATTTTCGAGGTAACCGAAGGCTTGGAAAACCGAATTCTTCGTTCCATAGACACTTGCTATGAGGTTGAAGATATCATAGAATTTATCAAGTCCAAGCGGTATACCCGAACCAAAATTCAACGTATTCTCCTTCATATTTTGTTGGATATTAAAGAAACTGAAGTGGATTACTTTATGAAAAAGTCACGAATGCCCTATATTCGTGTACTGGGCTTTCGTAAAGAGAATGCTGAAATTCTGGGAGACCTTACGATAAACACAAAGTGTCCTGTTTTAACCAATTTAAAAAAGGCTCCCGAAATATTAGACGAGGATGGACTGCACCTATTGGCCTTGGAAAAAGCCGCAACTGATCTACACGCAATGGCAGCACCCAACACTCTATATCGCAGCCCAAATCAAGATTTCACCATGCCCATGGCAATTATTTGACATATTCCTCACTTCCGCCTTTTATTGGCGAGCAGTATTGGCAGGCAGAACGACAGCAAAGGCAGACAATGTGAATTTAAAATTTCTACTCAACACTCCCTTTCATAGAACAACAAAACAGAGCATAGATTGTAACAATACATAACGGAAGAAGCAGTTTGACATGAGAAAAAATTCATTTGCCATTGGTTGTGCCTGTTTCTTAGTTTTTGCCTTATTGCGTTATCCCCAAGCCATGCTTGAAGCGGGTGCAAAAAGCGTTACCCTTTGGTTTCAACAGGTTTTGCCCTCCCTATTCCCGTTCATGGTTGCCTGTGGGCTGCTTTTGCGTATGGGTGCTGCCGAAATAGTAGGAGAATGGTTAAAGCCATTGATGAGGCCTATCTTTGGCTTGCCCGGAATCGCCGCATTCCCTTTTTTTCTTGGAATTTTTTCAGGATACCCCATGGGAGCAAAAATTACAGCATCATTATATGAAGAAAGAAAAATCACCCTTTCCCAGGCTGAGCATATATTATCCTTTTGCAACAATCCAGGTCCATTGTTTTTAGTGGGTACCGTTGGTGCGGCGTTTTTTCATGCACCTTTTTGGGGATATATTTTTTTATTTTGCTGCTTTTTAGGTGCAATTGCTACAGGCATGTTGTTTCGTTTATTTTATTTTTCAAAATCCGTGAATGATTTTATTCCCTATCAAAAAACCCCTTCTCCCTCCATTACAGAATGCCTTCCTCAAACCATTGCCGATTCTATAGATACAATTACCCAAATCGGCGGGTATATTATTCTTTTCGGCGTCGCTGTTGAAGCCATGAAGCAGACGGGAATTTTTCACTTCTTAGGCAATATTCTTTCTTTTTTGCCTTTTTCTGAGGAATTCCTTTGCGCAATGAGCGGTGGAATATTGGAAATGACCAACGGAACTTTTTTGCTAAGCACCGCCCCCGACAACCTTTCTTTTCGTCTTACCGCAGCTTGCATGCTGGTTGCTTTTGGCGGATTGTCTATTCTCTGCCAAACCTTAGGCGTTTTGCGCAATGTGCCTATCAAAAAAAGCCGCTACATCGCGGCAAAAATTTGTAATAGCTTATGTAGCGGCATGATCTTTTTTGCCATGGCTCCATTTGTTGAAAAATATGCACAAAAAACAGTCCCTACCATTGCTTTCCTAGCAGAAACTGCATTTACCATCCCAATTTTTTATATAAAAAGCAGTATATTCTTTTTTGCCTGCGCCTTCCTCTTCGCTTTATATCAAAGAAGATAACCGATTATTTGCCTAAACGCAACTCTTGAATATTTTCAGCCAATACATTCAGTGTTTGAGCAAAATAATCATCGGTTTTAATACTTTCAGTATATACCACCGTCTTAAGCTCTTTCAGCTTGTTTTCTGCATCAGCCAGAACGCCCTCGGCATACTCCATGGCACCCAGACGCATTTCCTTCGAGGTTTTCTTTGCTGCATCAATAATAGCGGCAGCCTGCTCGTATGCTTTTTTTGTAACTTCATTGTCGTCGATCATGCGAACCATTCGGTCTTCCGCATTTTTCATTAATTCATCTGCTTCTCTTTGTGCATCAATCAAAATTTTGTTTCTTTCTTCGATTACCCATTTAGACTGCTTTAATTCATTGGGGAGCTTCATACGAATTTCGCTGATAATATCATATATCTCCTCTTTATCAACAGATACCTTATTGCTAAAAGGCACCGCCCTGCTACTATCTAATATTTCTTCTAATTCGTCTAACAACTGCAAAACAGAATCCATAAGCACTCCCTCACTTCTTATATTTTTCTATAATAAAAGGTTTTATTTCCTGAGGAACCATAAAATCAATATTCCCACCAAAAACTGCAACTTCCTTTACGTTTGTAGAGCTTAGGCTAATGTGCTCTTCATCGGCGGCCAGGAAAACGGTTTCCATTTCCTTCCCCAGCTTGCGATTGATTAAATACATCTGGTATTCCGACGCAAAATCCACTGCATTACGAAGCCCTCTCACCGCAGTAGTTGCACCAATTTCACTGGCAAAGTCAGCCAATAGTCCTCTAAAAGAAGCAACCTCAACGTTTTCCATTTTACAAAGAACAAGCTCCAAATGTTTTTTCCTTTCTTCAACAGTAAACAAGGAACATTTGTTAGGATTTTCCAAAACTGCAACAACTAAGGTATCAAACAGCTTTGCTGCTCGGTGAATGATATCTAAATGTCCCAGTGTAACAGGATCAAAACTGCCCGCATAAATTGCTTTTTTCATAAATTATTTTCCTCCAAGCACAGAAACGTCAAAACCGTAGTTCTGTACTCCTTTTCACGCCAAACTCTAAGTCCTTGGATCGGTGCCAGTGGAATTTGCGCTGAGCGTTCAACAATAATATAGCCATCTTTTTTTAACAAGCCGCCCTTAACAATTTCCAACAAGGTTGGCTCTGCCAACTCTGCTTCATATGGCGGATCCAAAAAAATAATATTAAACTCTGCTTTTTCTTTGGCAAGCTGTGCTAAAGCATTTGGTACTTCCAAACCAATTACCCTGCCCTGCTTGTCCATCTTGGTGTGCATTAGATTGTCCTGAATCACCTGTTGGCATTGTGGGTTATGATCCACAAAAACTGCTTCCCTTGCTCCACGGCTTAAAGCCTCAATGCCAATTGCACCGCTGCCTGAAAATAAATCCAAAAAAACAGCCGCCGGCAAATCAAAAGCAATGATATTAAATAAAGTTTCCTTTATTCTATCCGTTGTGGGTCTAGTAGCTAAACCTTCAATGGTTTGCAGCTTTCGTCCTTTTGCCGCCCCAGAAATCACTCTCATAATGCATCACCCATTACTCTCTGTTTCGTTACATACATCATTACTATATCAAATAATTGTATAAAATACAATATAAAACTATTTCATTTTTCTTTCACTTGTAATAACCTTTTTAAGAATTCAAAGCTATAATATGCAAATTTCTTATTTTTTTCACCAATAATTGTATTTTCTTATCAATAGCTAACAAATCTTTTATCGTTGTTCTATTGTTTCATATTATATTATAACCACCCGAAATGCTAAGAAAAAAGCTTTGAATTAATGTAAAAAAGCAACAATACCATTTTAAGCTTCGAAAATATGAGCAAAAGGAAACCATTCTTTGTCTTTGAAAAATAAGTATGTATTGGCTTTCCAAATCAACTGCAAGGGTGTAAAATATTTATGATTAATTCTTGTTACATAATAATGTTTAGGGGTAAGGAGTACAATTGTTATGATAATTCGTTCGACAACAAAAATTTATTTTTCACCAACGGGCACTACGAAAAAAGTAATCGAAGCCATCGAAGAAGGGATGGGAATAAAGCATTCTGAAGTCATTGATTTAACCTTGCCGAAGGTAAGAAACGCAGCTGCTCCCATTATCAAAACAGATATGGTTTTCTTAGGCGTTCCAGTTTATGAAACAGGGATACCTAAAATATTAATCCCTTTTTTGAAAACTCTAAAAGGAAACGGAAAGCCTATTGTACTCGTCGCCGTTTACGGAAATATAAGTGAGGGGACAACCTTAAATGAACTTTATTCTATTGCACAGGATGGGAATTTTAAAGTTTTGGGCGCTGCCTCATTTATTGGCGAGCATTCCTTTTCTACAGAAGAAACACCCATTGCAAAAGGTCGGCCAGACAACAATGATTTAACTATAGCAAAAGAATTTGGAAGAAATATTATGTGTAAACTACAAAGCTTGGTTTCTTTACATAATAAAACGCTCCAGCTGCCACAGGGAAAGACTCCTCTTATGGCAAAAATTGTACCGGCGAATAGTGCAAAGTTTTTTGCCAAAACTCCCATTGCAGATAAAAACAAATGCAGTCATTGCGGTATATGCGTAAGGCTTTGTCCCACGGGCGCTATTGATAAAGATACTCTATCAATAAACAGCACCCATTGCCTGCGCTGCTTTTCTTGCGTAAAGGGATGTCCCAAAAAAGCCAGGGAAATAACCTATCGACCAAAGCTTGTTGTTTCTAAAGTATTGTTGGTAAAAAGCAAAGTCAGAAAAGAGCCTCAGCTTTATTTCTAATACCTATTTATATTACGGTTTCCGTTGCAAAACTATGGCTGTTTACAGAAGATTTTTTAGGAGGATTACAAATGGAAAACAAACAAAAAGTGTGGGGACTTGGGTTTTTAACGGTTTTTTTATGGGCATCCGCCTTTCCCCTCACTAAAATTGTTCAAGAACACTTTACATCAAACCCTTTGGGTTTTTTACGCTGCGGCATTGCCGCAATTCTACTATTAGTGATTGGCAAGGGCAAACATATACATAAACCAAAAAAAGAAGATATTCCCTGGTTTTTTCTCTCCGGAGGATTAGGCTTTACCCTTTATATGATTACTTTTAATACCGGTATACAAACCTTAACCTCTGCCACCTCCAGCATTATTATTGCCATAACCCCCATCCTTACGGCAATCGTGGCAGCAAAGCTTTACAACGAAAGGATACGTCCTCTTGGCTGGGTTTCTATTTTAACAGCGTTTATCGGCGTTTTAATTCTAATGCTTTGGGAAGGCGCTTTTTCCATTAATATCGGCTTGATTTGGACGATTATGGCCTCCCTTGTTTTTTGTGGCTACAACATTTTGAGCAGAAGACTTTCGCAAAAAGGCTACTCTTCTTTAGAAATCGTAACCTACAGTATGCTTTGCGGTACAATACTCCTTGGCTTTTGGTCTTTCGAAAGCTTTCGGCAACTGGCAAGGGCCAACGTTAAGCATATTTTAGCCCTCATTTACTTAGGCGTATTCCCCAGTGCAACTGCCTACTTTTTTTGGGGGAAGGCAATGACTTTTGCAAAACGAACCAGTGAGGTAACCAACTTTATGTTCATCACCCCCCTTCTATCTACCCTTATGGGATTTATTATTCTAAAAGAAATTCCAAATATGGGCACTTTTATTGGCGGTGCAGTGATTGTTATCAGTATTGTTGTATTTAATCTGAAAGGAAAATAATCACTTTAGCACTATTTTCATTGATACAAAATTGAGTATTATTATAATAAAGGCGGCAATTGCACACAATGCATTACCGCCTTTAAAACTCTTAAAATGAACTCTCCATTACTTTTTAATAATCAATTCCTGTCCAACATAAATCATAGCTGGATCTTTAATTTGGTCTTTATTATTTTCGTAAATAGTTTTCCACTGGTTTCCATCGCCTAAAAGTTCCTTAGCGATTTTCCATAGGCTATCGCCTTTTACAACCTTATAAACATCCGTTGCAACCTGTACGGGTTCCGTTTTAGGAGCTGTTTCCGGTACTTTTACAGGCTCCTTAACCACTTCTGGTGCAGGCGTTGCTTCGGGTGCAGGTGCTACTTCAGGTACAGCCGGAGCAGCAACAGGTTCGGAAACAATATTAATTCTCCCCTGAGGTTTTGCATATTCCTTGCCAATGACACCCTTCATTGAATCAACATACTGAATCAACGCTTCTGCATCAATAATGCCAGTATCCTGCTTAAATGAGCCTTGTGTCAATGCATAATATGTATCACCGCCCTCAGCCTGGAAGCTGTTTACCACAACGGTATATTTCGCCTTCAGATCGAACGCCTTGCCGCCTACGCTTGTAATGGTTACACGGCTGCCAGGTGCAGCGGGTGCATAATAAGTAGAGTCTGGATATTGTGCTCCGTTTTTATATTCCATAGCAGTATTTACGGTAAATTCTGCACCTGCAATCTGAGGGAAACCACCCAGCGCAGTTGGTGTAGCGAAGGTAGAAGCCTCCAAAACTTCAAGGAGCTGTTGGCCTGTAACCGTTACCAAAGCAACTGTATTGCCATAGGGAAATACAGTATATAATGTATTCATGGAAATATCTCCCGTGGGAATGCTGGCACGAATGCCGCCACCATTGGAAAGGGCAACATCTACGCTAATTCCTAAATTCTGCTCCTGGGCATATTTTTTACCCACATACAAAAACGCATCTGCGGCAAAATCACCTAAATTTGTTTCTTCTGTACGAACGCCGGGTTCTCTTTCACCGTTCAAATCCACCTCAGTTTTTGCAAAAAGGCCCGCATAATACGCATCCACTTCTGCTTTATCGGCAGCTACCATTTTTGTTAAGGCTTCATCGTACTTTCCAATACTTGTAGCATAATCTGCTGCACTAATCAGCTTTGCTGTTGCTGCTTTTGAGGACTCCTCAATTACAACAGTGCCAACGTTCTCCAAATAAGAACCTGTGCTTACGATTAAAGTGTCATTTACCTTTTCTCCGCCATCCATTACAGTATGGCTATGACCGTCAATCATAAGGTCAATACCTTTTACCGCCTTTGCAACATCAGTGGAACGTCTGCCAACGCTTTCATCGTCAACACCTAAATGTACCAAGGCAACAATGTAATCACAGCCCTTTGCTTTTAAAGCATCTACCTCAGCTTGTGCCTTTTCATACATTGCTTCACCATCCAAGAAAGTTACATCCTTTACGCTGCTTGGACTAGACTTTGTTTGTGTTTCAGCTGTATCCAAGCCAAACACGCCAATCTTCATTCCACCCTTTTCCAATACAATGCTGGCATCAAAATAAGGCTGATTTGTACCCTTTTTTAGAATATTTGCATCAATCACAGGAACATTCCCCGCTTTCAATACAGCAACCATATCCAAAAGGGAATCAAAACCAAAGTCAAACTCGTGATTTCCAAGAGAAGCTGCATCATAATCTGCTGAAACAAGATACTCCGCAGCCTTTAACCCCTTTGAATAATTTACTAAGGTCGTCCCTTGGGAAAAATCCCCTGCATCTAAGAGAATAACGTCAGCACCTTGGGCAGTATAATAGTCCTTTAATCCCTTCACTCCCGCAATACCAATACATTTTTCTCCTGTCTGATAATAGCCATGCATATCATTGGTATGGATTATTACAAGCTTTCCATCCATTGTGCCTGCTAACGCAGGAACAGACATGCCTAATACCATTGCCGTGGACAACAGAAAGGATAAAACCTTTTTCCCGTATTTCATAGTACTCCTCCTTTTTTTATGGAAATTTGTTACTCTTATAGCATAGCACTTTTTTCAAAAAAATGGAACAACCTAACGGTTTTTTCTTCCATATATAACAAACATTTGACATGTTTCTTTGGGTTATTTTGTTTTGTTGCACCAATAATAAAATAATACAGGACACCCTAACAGGGCGTCCCAGAACGTAGACAAAGTCAAAACCATGAGGGCTTTGCCCTCAAACACCTACAAGGGTTTCACCCTTGACCCTTTATAAACCGCATAGATATGCGGTTTCAATAAAAGTTTTTGGTCTTGCTTTTTTCAAAAAGCAAGCAGGTTTGGGCAGCGCCCAAGGTTTGTCTTCAGTCTGAAACCCGCATAGAATGCGGGTTCTGTAAAAGTTTTTGGTCTTGCTTTTTTTCAAAAAGCAAGCAGGTTTTGGAATGATCAGCCGTGAATTGTGCGGTGTTGCCTTAAATTTGCACAAACGAAATATATTGGCTAACCTCTTGAATATCCTGTTCTTCCATATGAGAATCTTTATAAACTGTAATTTGTGTTTTATCCTTTAAATAAAAAATCAAGTTTTGCATCAACAACATCTGCATTTCTCTTCTATCATAGGTAAGCATAGCATTTGCCACACCATTTGTCCCCTTACACATCTCTTCAATCGAAGGGGCGTACTCCGAGCCATCATTGACCTCCACCCATTCCACTAAAATCCAGCCGTCCTCCTTCCGCTCAAAATCCAAACGACTAGGCACAAGGCTTCCTCCACCTTCCACCAGCTGATACCCCACATTGGGTGTCCGTATAAAAGTATATTCAGTGAAGCCAATGACTGCATAAACGGAAAGCTTATCCTCACTTTCAGAAATATGGCTGATGAGCGGTGCAAAAATTTGAACCTCCCGATTGCTCTTATCAGAAGAAAAATGTTGCTCCATGGCAGTGTAAACTGCTTTCATCACATCACTGTGTCTTGTGATCAAGCCTTCTTTTGTTGCATTTTTCATTGTCAACAATCCGTCTTTTTCCAAGTCCTGTGAATAGCGTTCTTCATCATAAAGAAACGGCTCTGCTACCATAGAATCCAAAGCACAATAGGCTTCATACCACTGACTTGGCTTCATTTCCTCCACCAAGGTAGGACTCATGGTAGCCGGTATCTTTAAAAGCTCCAAGCACGCTGTCATCATAATATATCCCCTTGTATCATCGGGCTGGCCTTTTTGGAATTCAATGAATAACGCCGTCAATGCACCATCTCCAAGCTTTAACAGCTCATCATACTTTACGTTTTGTTTTAATAAATCATAGGAAAAGGTTTCCCCCATTTCTTCAGCAATTTCATTGAGTAGCACATTACATTCAATTTGCTTTCGAGCATAATCGCCACTCTCTGGAAATAACAGCTCCAATTCCCTTAAAAAATTACGAAAGGTACTCTCATCCGCAGCCATACTTCTTAAATCCGTATCGCCGAAATATTGTGCTCCATCCTTTCGGTCAAAATATATCCCCGATTTCTCTCCATTTTCATCGGTAATGTAATATTCAAAAAAAGATGCATTATCCACTAAGGCCAAAAATATCATGGCATCCTTTTCAAACCAGCCATTTTCAGGAATACTTGCTCCTTTTTCTAGTGTTAAATAGCGCCTTGCGCCATAAGGCTCTTTACTTGTAAATAATTCAATTCCTTCTGTGCTTGATTGAATCCCCTCAGGCAAGGTTAACTTCCGTAAAATATCTCCCACGCCGTCATGGTTACCGATATAATCCAGCTTACATTGATATAACGCCCCAGCCCAATCCACTTCTTCATTTGAAGTCTGGGCCGTCTCCTCGTTTTGAGAACAGCCCACAAATGCCGTTCCAACCCATACAAGCAACAACAACATCAAAAGCAGCAAAATCCCCCGCTTTTTCTTTCCCATATCAAAAATATAATCAATTCGTGCTTTCAGCTCTTCTTTTCCGCCGTAAAATGCAGTAGAAAGAGGATTTGTTTGCCCACCTTGACGAATGCTTTCTAAAATGGTCAACCCATACTCCTGACGTTGGGAGAAAGAGCATTTTTCCAAAACCAAGCTATCACAAGAATATTCTATATCCCGTTCAGCCAAGCGCACCATCCAATAAATAAAGGGGTTGAAAAAATGTACCCCTCTCGCAAAAAGCAGTAAGGCTTTATACCATATATCCCGCCTTTTCAAATGTACCAGCTCATGCTTTAAAATAAATCGTAGCTGCTCCCCAGGATACTCCTCCTGATTTAAATAGATTTTTTGATGAAAAAATCCGATGCAAAGGGGACTGGGCAATATGCCGCAGAAAAATATTTCAGGTCTTTTTATCATATTCATTTCACTGCAAGCAGCATAGAATACCTCTAAAACCTCCGCATCTCTGATGCAACGACTATTTCTTTTGAGATTGATTAAAAAACTTCTGTATTTCTTCCCTTGGTAGATAAAATAAATTGCCATGCCAAATAGCCAGAAAATCCAAAGACTTTCCCTTGCTTCCTCCAAAATTGTTGGCGTATTTTCCGTTGGAAGTGGCTGTGTCAATTCATTTTGCGTGTTATTGCTTTCAACCACAGGAAATGATGCTTCACTGAAATAGTCTGTTTCCGGCAAGGACACTTCTGTATCATCAATCGTGTGCATCCTCACTTGGGGCACAGGTATTTTCATAATGGGCCGAGGTAGCGTAAAGCTGATTGGCATAATTAATCGAAGAGCGATCATCAGCCAGACGAAATACCTCCATTTAACGCCATATCGCTTACCCAAAAAATGGGAAAGCACCCCAAGAAAAACTATGGCAACAGAAGTAAAAACAGATATTTCCAATACATTTTGAAATAATATCATATATTTTCGCCCCCTGCTTTCTGACGAATATAGGTTGCCAATTCGTCCAAATCATTTTGAGAAATTGCGCGACTATCGTAAAGAGAGGCAACCAGCTTCGTTAGAGAATTATTGTTTACTTTATTTAAAAACAGTCGATTTTCCAAGGCCAAATATGCATTTTCTTCTACGACAGCAATATAAAACCGATTTTTTCCCTCCTTATAGGATTCTATAAAGCCTCTGTCAATCAATCGGTTTAACAGTGTTTGCAAAGCCGAACTATTCCACGGACGCTTTATTTCCAATTTTTCTTTGATTTCTGAAGTAGAAAGGCTTTTCGCCTCATTCCAAATGACTTTCATAATTTCCAGCTCTGTATCCGGTAAGCGAGAAATTTCTCCTGCTTTTCTCATGCAATCAACTCCTACAAGTGTATGTTTTAATAACATCATACAATTGTAGGACTTTAATGTCAAGTATCATTTTACTTGAATTAACATTTTTACTGTGTTATTCTAAAACAAGTAAAATTAATAGGAAATGAGGATTATTTTATGGGTAAAACATTTATTCCCGAGAGCTATCAATCAGCTCTTACGCTGTATGAAACGCAAAACGCAATTGGTTTGATTCACAATACCTTTGAAGAAAATCTTTCACAAAACTTAAATTTGAAAAGAGTATCCGCTCCTCTTTTTGTAGATCCCGCTACGGGTCTGAATGACAATTTAAACGGCATTGAACGTCCTGTTAGCTTTGAGGTACCTGCAACAGGGGTTACTGCCGAGGTTGTGCATTCTTTGGCAAAATGGAAGCGTATGGCTTTATATCGTTACGATTTCCGCCCTGGCAAGGGTATTTATACCAATATGAACGCAATTCGCCGGGATGAGGTTTTGGACAACCTTCATTCAATTTATGTTGATCAGTGGGATTGGGAAAAGGTAATAACTCCCGAAAAAAGAAATTTGCAGGAATTGAAATATACTGTACAGGGGATTGTAATCAGTATTTGTGATACATTGGATGTGATAAAGAAAAAATATCCTCGTATTGCCACCGAGATTTGCAGAGAGGTAACCTTTATTACTTCCCAGGAATTAGAGGATAAATATCCTGATTTAACGGCAAAGGAAAGAGAAAATGCTTTTGTTAAGGAGCATAAAACCGTTTTCATTATGCAAATTGGGGATGCTTTAAAATCCGGGAAGCCCCATGACGGCCGCGCCCCCGACTATGATGATTGGAAATTAAACGGCGATATTTTATTTTACAATCCCGTTTTAGACTGCGCTTTTGAAATTTCCTCTATGGGCATCCGTGTTGATGCGGTAGCTATGGATCAGCAGCTGCGCAAAGCCGGCTGCGATGATCGTCGTACGCTTCCCTTTCACAAAATGCTGTTAGAGGGCACGCTGCCTTGCACCATCGGCGGCGGCATCGGCCAATCTCGTTTATGTATGCTGCTTTTAGGCAAAGCACATATTGGCGAGGTTCAATCCTCCATTTGGGATCAAGAAACCATTGACTCTTGTAAAAAAGCAGGAATTCCTCTTTTGTAATTTAAAAACAAATTTTCAACACAAATGCAAGCGGCGAACTAAGATAATTGGTTGCCGCTTTGTTTTTCGTAAAATTTTTAGTATTATAAACATATTGAAGGGAGAAAACAGGTGGACAAAAACAAATAACGAAGCAAAGCTAACTTTTGACTGCCTTGCTGAGCATTCACCTAAAATCAGGAGGCGAACCTGCAATCAAACATCCATAATTTTATCATAGAAAGCAAATTCCAGAGGTTTCTTCACAGCCTCCACTAATATTGACTGCTTAATCCCCTTCTTGAGAAAATATGATCATTTACCAAGTACCACATTGTAACAACTATCACCACATGCCATATAATGATTCCCATGCGCCACTTCATCTCATGGGCGTTCCCTAAAAAAATACATAAAAAGATGATACATGTAGTACTGGCACGTATGGAAAATAACAAAAAAAATGTTTGCCTAATTTTGCCTAATACTGATTAAAACAGTATCCTTTAAATCCGTGGCGAATAACCTCGTCCTTCAATAAACACATCCCCATTTCGTTTGTACTTAAAAGCTATATTTCCTTTTCTGTTTGATGTTCAAGGAATTTAATAGCCATTTCTTCGGAAAGCGGCTTGCTAATCAAATATCCCTGTATTTTATCACAGCCATATGCTTTTAAATACTTCAATTGCTTTTCATGCTCTACGCCCTCGGCCACAACAGAGTGTCCTAGCTTATGCGCCAATGAGATGATATCACCTGTTATTGTTTCTTCCGCACTGAGAAATAAGAGTTTATCAATAAACGACTTATCTATCTTCAAGCAACTAACATTTAATTCTCGTTCTCTGGAGAGAGAAGAATAGCCTGTACCAAAGTCATCAATGGAACACCTGATACCATAATCCCTAAGCCGACCAAGAATTTTATTAATTTCTTCGAATTTTGATGAAAAAACTGATTCCGTAAGCTCCAGAATGATATGCTCTGGATCTACCTTCATCTTCGTAATGGTATTCATCAGGTCTTCAACAAAGCCTTTATTAAGTAGTTGGATCGCCGAAATATTAATTGATACGTTTATTGCATGGTATCCAATGGATTTTAACCTACTTATAAATTCACAGGCTTTATAAATAATACTATTTCCGATAGAGATTATATACTTTGTTTCCTCGGCAATGGGTATAAACTCCAAAGGGGATACCATGCCAAGCTCGTCACTATTGTATCTTGCCAAGGCCTCAAATCCACAAATGTGATTTTCGTGGAGATCCAATATGGGCTGATACTGCAAAAAGAGGCGATTTTCTTTTTTACCCACAGAAATTTGGGAAAGCTCCCGTTGTAATATTTCTCTGCGGATGATCCGTTGCTCTAGCTTTTTGTCATAGAAACAGATATAATTTGCTTCTTCTCCAAGATGAACAGCTTCTTCAGATGTGATCAAAAGATTCTTAAGTAAATGATCAACATCATATTTATTCCCTTCATTTATTTCAAGTACACCTATACCAACATTGATTCTTTCCACCGCGAGAAATGAACTAAGGGTACTTGATACTCTTTCGCAAAAATCGGATAATTCGTTCTTATCTTTGTATGCCTTCATATAAAATGCAAAACGATACTCATAAGTATTAAATAACAAGCAGTGATCGTTACAGTAAGGTTTTAATACATCTGCAACACTTTTTATCAGGTTCTGACTGTATTGAAATCCATACGTAATTGTTAAAGAATGCAGCGTGCTGAGGTTAATACTGATAAGCGCTCTTTTTTCTGTCAACTCTAATTTTATATCATTTGTTAACATGGTTTCTAAAAATCGACGATTGTATAGGCCTGTCCAGTCATCATGCTGACTATTATAGGTAAGTTTATTTTCCATTTCTTTACGATCTGAAATATCAATAATAATACCTTCAAGGGCTTCGACTTCACCTTGGTCGTTATAAATCCCTTGGGCAATTTCAAGCACCCATTTACGCGTTCCTTTTGCCGTTATTATTTCATATTCATACCGAAAGGGTAGTCTCTTGGAAAGAATTTGTTCCCACTCTTTCCATAGCGACTCACGATAATCCTGGGTAATAAGATCGTTGAAAGACAGATCTCTGTTATACAATAAATTTTCCGGCATATACCCTGTTAATTCAAAGCAACCGGACGAAACAAATTGCATAGTCCATTCACAATCATAATTACACCGATAGGCCATGCCTTGAAGGTTTGATAGAAATACTGATTTACTGCGCTCGCTTTCAGCCAGCGCTTTCTCAGCTTCTTTTCGCTTTGTAATATCATGAATCAGGCAGATATAACCGAATTTTTTATGTTTTTCCATGGATAAATTTGCCACAACAACATCTACCCAAACAACTGAGCCATCTGGCTTAATTAATCGTTTTTCTACGGAATAGCTTTTTATCTCACCTTTTTTCAGCTTGATAAAGCTATTCATATCTGCCTCTACATCCTCAGGATGTGTAATTTTCGCCCATCCTATATGATTCAGTTCCTCATTGGTTCTCCCAGTTATTTGCTCAAAAGATGGGTTCGTGCTAACAAAATCATTTCCAACGTTAGAATAAGGTTCATTGCTTTGGGAAATGGCTATACCAATAGGCGCTTGTTGGAGAACAGTATCAAAAGTTAGTTCGTGTTCAAACAACTTTTCTTCAAGTAGTTGTTGAATTTTGAGCAGCTCCCCCTGGATTTGAATTCTTGCTTTCAAGGATTCCATATGAATAGGCTTCCTAATATAATCCACAGCACCAAGCTGAAGACCCTTGATTTCATTCTCCAATTCATCGTAATTGCTTAAGATAATGGCACGTATCTTTTTGTACCGCTCATCAGACTTAAGCACCTTAAGAACTTGGAAACCATCCATGTTGGGCATATTAAGATCAAGTATGATTAAGTCTATATCAGAATTATCTTCCACTATGCGCAGTGCTTCCATTCCATCACCAGCGAGCAAAACATCGTATCCAACAAGCAAGCTTTTAATAATTTTCCGATCTGTTACAGAATCGTCAACCACCAATATTTTTATAGACATCATCCATACCCCCTTTATAATCATCCCATACTTTGCTTTCAATCCTGCGCTTTAGAAATTTCCGCCAGTAGCTTTTTCAATCTACGACTATACTCTTTTTGCAGTAGTGCTATTTCGTCTTCTTTTTTCTCATCCAAAGCTTTTTGCAGCTTTATTGACAATTCATATAATGATTTAGCACCTATGCTTCCCGAACTGCTTTTCACTTTATGAACAATCTGCGCAGCATCTGCATATCGCATTTCATTGACTGCAAGGGAAAGCTTCTCCAGTGTTTCCTGATTTTCATTGTAATATTCGTTAAGCACCTGTCGATAAACTTCAAGGTTCCCGCCCATGTTCCTCAGACCCGCAGTTTCATCCAATATCTTCGGTTCATCAAACATTTTACCTTGATTTTCTAAAATGACCTCTTTTATCTTTTGAAGAAACTGATCTGGATCAAAAGGCTTGCTAATATAATGGTAGATTCCACTACGGGCACACTTCTCCTTAACTCCCAAAATCACATCAGCAGTCATAGCAACAATCGGTATATTGGGGGATGTTTTTCTGATTTCCTCCGCCGCATCATAGCCATTCATGACGGGCATATGCAGATCCATGAGAATTAAAGCAATTTTATCTTTATATTGCAAATATAGTTCCACACCCTCTTTTCCGTCAGAGGCAAGAATTGACTCAACACCAATTTGGTGTAGAAGTGTTTTTGCAATCAATTGATTGGTTTTATTATCCTCAACCACTAATACCCTGTATGATTTTTCAAGACTCACCAACCCATTTTTTTCACACTCAGAAGGTTGTGTAGCAGATACAGCCTTTAATTTAAATATGTCCAAAATTCCGTTAAAGAGGATTGAAGGGATGATTGGCTTGCCCATGGCATTATCTATCCCATATTCGTTAATCCTATCAAACAAATCCTCTCTCATCATGGGCAGCAGCATGATAAATTTGGGGTTTTTAACAATCTTTTTGTTGCTGCGAACGGTTTCAACGAATGCAAAACCACCTTCTGCTGGCGTTTCGTAATCGATGATGAACAAATCAAAGGGTTTGGCAAATTTTCCGTCAGCCGCTTCAAGCATACTCAGCGCACTTGCCTGAGAAGTGGTAAGTTCACAATGCATACCGAACGCACTTAAGTAGCTCTCGATCAAATTCATATTTGCCCCTGTTTTCTCTAATACAAGGGTTTTAACAGCTTTAAAGTGGTCTCCCGATAGTGATTTGATATATACTTCCTCTTTTTCTTTATCTACCCTTAGGGCTAAATGAATGATAAATGTTGATCCTTCTTGTGGAGTGCTAAAAACTTGTATTTGTCCGCCCATCAAATCCACAAGGTTTTTAACAATAGATAATCCCAACCCAGAGCCACCGAAACGCCGATTGATGCTGCTGTCCCCCTGCATAAAAGGAAGAAAAAGATTATTTACCTGTTCTTTGTTCATTCCAATGCCAGTGTCTTTGATTGTAAATGACAAGTGGTATTTATCATTTTCTTTTGCGATAAGACGAATATCCAATGACACCTCGCCTTTGACAGTAAACTTTGCGGCATTGTTCAAAACATTAAGGAGGATTTGCTCGATACGCTTGGAATCCCCTAAAAACCAATTGGGAACAAGGGGGTCTTTTGCTAGCTTAAAACCAATTTCCTGCTCTTCAATTTTATAAGATACTATATTGACAACATCCTGGATTACTTGATCCATACTGAATGGAGCGGTTTCTAATTCAACCTTTCCCGCTTCAATTTTCGAATAATCCAAAATATCGTTTATAATGCTTAGCATATTTGAGGAGGCCTGGGTAATTCTATCGGTATACATTTTTTGAGTCAATGTAAGATTGGTCTTCTTCAAGAGATATGCCATTCCGGTGATCACATTTAGCGGTGTTCGAATTTCATGGGACATCCTGGCCATAAAGCTAGACTTGAATTCATTGGCTTCCTCTGCATCTTGCTTCGCCTTTTCCAAATCCTTTTGAATTTGCTTTCGTTGTCGAATCTCACTTCGCAGTCTTATAATCCAAAAGGAGGATACCCCCATTACAACAGCGAGTAAGGTACCAATGATAACAAGGATACGAATCATTGGGCCATAGTCAATATGGGTTTCCAAGTCAATCCATTTGTTGTTAATTGCAAGCTTCTCGCTCTCCGTAACGCTATCCATTGCCTTGTTAAAAATACTTACTAGCTCAGGCCAATCTTTTCGAACAGCAAAATACAAAGCTTGTTGTTTCTCAGCTTCAAAAGATACAATTCTGAGATTGGTTAGGCCATTTGAGCGGATCAAGTAATTTGTTGTGGCTAAATTTCCAATAAAGGCTTTTTCTGATCCCGTTGCCACTGCAGTAAGCCCAGCTTCGACTGAATCATAAAGGCTAAGATTTATCTTCGAATATGGTAAAAGGTAGCTTTCATGGGAACTATTGCGTTGCACAGCTACAGTAAATCCTTCTAAATCCTTTATCGCTGATATTTGGGTATCTGTATCTCTGGTTACAATCACTCTTTTAAAGTAGTAGTACGGTTGGGAAAAGAGAAAATAATCTTCTCTTTCTTCTGTTTTACCAATCGCAGGTAGTACATCAATATCTCCAACGAGAGCCAAATCATATGCTTCCGGCCATGTTAAGTCTTGCACAACTTCAAATTGCAAGCCGGTTTTTTCACAAATCAAAGAAAGGTAGTCGGCAGCAATTCCCTCATATGCGCCATCTTCATTAATAAACTCAAATGGAACAAATCCAGGGTCCACACCAATTCGAATTACAGGATGCTCTTCAATAAAAGCATGTTCTTCTTCTGTCAAACTGATTCTACTCTCAGCACCATAGCAAGGACAGACATTCGTTGACATTGTTACTATAAGAACAAATAATAAGGCAATGATCCTTTTCATACATATTCTCCTCATACGTAAAGTCCTAAGTAAAGTACTCTGCAACCCTCTCTATAATTCACGATACACAATAGAGTTCCCACTCATCTTTATCTAGAAGTACTTCCTATTCAATCGTTCAATCGCAGTTTTTTGTGTTTAAGCGCTTTACATCGTTTCTTCTTTGATTTATTTGAAGTTGTATAAAATAAATTCCTATCATCTTTACTAACTGACTTATGTATCAGTCTTTTATCTCTAACACTGTAACTCCTAGTACGGTTCCAAAATTATGAAGTCTGAGTATCTATTATTGATTTTGCCATTGAACCAAACACCAAGAACGTCGGGAACGCTGTTATTAAATTGTTAAATGCCTTTTCTTGCTACATATAGCCCCTAGTAATAAATTTGTTTACATATTCGCCATATAGCTTACTCCAATATTTTAAGAAAACAAGTCTGTCGTCTATGGTTTATATTAACCAAAAAATGTACCGGCTAAGCTGATTTCATTTTAGATTCCGGCTAAATTTCTAATACAATTTTAACATAAATCAGTGAGGATTTCCACAATATTCATTATTCCAACAATTTCTTTTCACCGGTGCGTTCACGCCTAATTAAATTCCACTTCAAATCTATTCTCACAGACAGTAATCTTTCAACCAGTCCACCTACTAGCTACTCATGGAACTTTTCAATTTCAGTTTGTTCGTTTAAGAATTTTGCTATCTCATCGAACGCTGTTTAAATCCACCACGCTTTGCGCTTTCTGACAAGGCATTCCTCCTCAGTTTTCTCAGCCGGTTTTGGTGCCTGGGCAATTGGCTATAAAATGGATATCCTTGGGTATGGGTTTTGAAATGTTAAAAAAGAGAATGATAAAAAAATGGCAGATTATTTTAAATAACACAAAGTTTATTAAAAGGAATGAGAATATAATCACGCAAACAGTTAAGTTTGCTTAAACACAAAAATTATTGGAAAGTATATTAACAAACGTATCATTTTGGTTTATTATATAAACACAAGATTTTTCCTAATGGTAAAAAAAGTTAAGTAGACTAAATTAGATGCTTTCATTAAAATGGAAAGGGGCGGAATATATGTATTGTTTGAGAAAAATAACCGATGATTTGACTTGGGTTGGAGGTAATGACCGCCGTTTGGCGATGTTTGAGGGTGTGTACTCTGTGCCGGACGGAGTTTCTTATAATTCCTATCTGATGATGGATGAAAAAACAGTTCTCTTTGATACAGTAGACAAGGCAATCAGTAAAGTTTTTTTTGAAAACTTAACTGAGATGTTAGGAGAAAGGCCTTTGGATTATCTTGTGGTTCATCATATGGAACCCGACCATTCTTTTACCTTGGAAGAGGTGGTACTGCGTTACCCGAACCTTAAAATTATTTGTAATACTAAGATTGTGACAATGATTAAGCAATTTTTTGACTTTGATATTGATTCTCGTGCCATTATAGTGAAAGAAGGGGATGTATTCTCCACAGGGAAGCATCAACTAAAATTTTATATGGCTCCTATGGTACACTGGCCTGAAGTAATGATGACATATGATACTACCGATGGTATTTTATTCTCCGCAGATGCTTTTGGCTGTTTTGGAGCGCTAAATGGTGCTATTTTTGCAGATGAAGTTGATTTCCAGCAGCACTATATGAAGGAAGCTAGGCGGTATTATGCCAACATCATTGGGAAGTATGGTTCGCAGGTACAAGCAGTTTTAAAAAAAATAGCATCTTTAGACATTCGCTTATTATGCCCATTACATGGATTTGTTTGGAGAAAAGATATTGATCAATACGTGGAAAAGTATGAACGGTGGAGCAGCTATACTCCGGAAGAAGAAGGTGTGGTTATTGCATATGCTTCTATCTATGGGAATACAGAAAATGCAGCGGAAATTCTTGCCGCTCGCTTATGGGATAGAGGAATCAAGGCGGTCATGTTTGATGTATCCGTTACCCCCGCGTCGGACATTATCACATCGGCATTTCAATACAGCCATTTGGTATTTGCCTCGACTACCTATAATAATGGAATTTTTGTTAGCATGGAGGCATTAATATTTGATATTGTTGCGCATAATCTGCAAAATCGTACGGTAGCCGTGATAGAAAATGGCTCATGGGCACCTGTCAGTGGTAAGTTAATTCGGGCTGAGTTGGAAAAATGCAAGAATATGAATATTTTGGAAAATAAGTTAAGTATTAAGTCTTCTTTGAAAAAAAATCAAATGATAGAGATTGATGCAATCGTGGATGCCATAGAAGAAACCATCGTAAAAAATAAATAAAAAATTTTTCATTTGGTGTATTGGTTTCTTATTTATTGCTACCGGATATACCTTTATAAGTTTGAGCTTCTTTCGAAAAATGATTGGAGAGTCTCTTCTGAAAATATAGAGATTTTATAAAGAGGATATATTAATTTATTTGTAAAATATTGTTGTATATGGTATATTAAAAGTATCTCAAGGAAAGTATGGATTTGATAAAAAATCAATACTCTAAGAGGTTTGGCAACGTTAAGTGATTGAGAAGGAGATGATATCATATGAAAAAGTATGAATGTACAGTTTGCGGTTATATCTATGATCCTGCAATTGGAGATCCAGAACACGGCATTGCTCCTGGCACACCCTTTGAAAGCTTGCCTGATAATTGGGAGTGTCCCTTATGTGGCGTTGGGAAAGAAGATTTCCAAGTAAAAGAATAAGTTAATTTACATTATAAAACAGTAATTTATAGCTCAGGGTATGTTTTCAACATGAAAATAGCCTTGGGCTACTTCTGTGTTAGAGAATAAAAATCAGCCACGCATCAGTCCGTTATATATGAGATAAAAAAACACTGAAGATGCAATCGTTGTCTGTGCCTGCATTTGTAAAATATGTGGAGATGTAAAATATTTACTTATTCCATTATGAGGAAAGAAATTTGAAAACATTTATAGAAATCACCAAATATATTTCAGCGTATAAGTCTGTTAATATATCCTTAAATAAAGTGTTTTACCAAATTAAATGTATAACTAGACAAAACTGGTTTCAGTGGATAGCAGAGGATTATAATGTAAACATAAGGTTTTACACAAAATCCCAGAAAAAAGTTATAATAAAATTATGAGCAGAGATAAATCTGCTCCCCAGGAAAAAGCAAATACTTCATTGGAAATCTTGCGTGAAATGTCTACGCTGACTGTGATTTCAAAAACAATGAAATTGCCCAGCCGGTACTGAGTTGTTTGAAAGCTGACTTTAACGCCAACATAGAGGATAAGATATACATTATTACAGATGAGTATGAGAATTTCTTAGTCGAAACAAAGCTATTCCCAGAGAGATAGACATGATTTTTTTTACTTGGCGTCTGTCCACGAAAAAAAACGTCCCGGCATTGGCAATCAAGATGTAACAAGGCAAAGTTTGGCATCAAACAAAAACAGTCTCTTATCAAACTGGGTAATCCTTGAACCAACCTCGACAAAAGACAAGAGAAATCAATACAAAAAAATCATTTTTAGCAAAAGAATCCACGAAAACACCCGAAAAAGGTTGTTTCGTGAATTCTTTGATAGAGATGAAGTACCTGTTAAGGTATTCGCTAAATATATCATCCTAAATTATTTTACAATCAAAACAGGGCATTTTACTCTTTTTGCAATTTTATGACTTACGCTGCCCAAAACCATTTCCTGTAATGCGTTTAATCCACGACTTCCGATCACTACCAAGTCAAAGTTATTTTGATTCACATATTCAACAATAGCAGGACCTGGTTCTCCATGCAGTTCTTGAATTGTATAGGATAAATTTTTTTCTTGTAACATCTTTTCTGCAGGGAGCAATTTTTGTTTTCTCAAAAATTTTAATTCTTCTTTTCCGTGTGAGTGCAAAATTTCATCCTTAGATTTTGAAAAATCAACTACTGTTACCAGTTCAATGGAACAAATTTGGCTACAGGAAGCAATTTTAATTGCTTCGACTAAAGCTCGTATGGAATTTTCAGAACCATCTATACCTACTAAAATATTTTGATACATTTTTTCACCCCTAATCTTTTATCTATAAGTTTTTCTTAGTTTTAGTGAGCAGATACTTTTGCATTTGGGTTATTATAAACACCTAAACGGTCTACCAGTTTTTGACTAGGATGATTGAGTCCGTTTACAGAAACGTGATTATTGTTGTCCATAAACTTAATTACTGTTTTATCAATAGCTCCAACACCCGAACCATCCCAAACATTTGCATTCTCAAAGTTAAGAATCACATTGCTGTCTTTGAGGGAAAAGTCAAAGGACTCTAAAAATCCTTCAACAGAAGCAAAAAACAATTGTCCCTCTATTTCATATAGCGTACGATCAGACTGTTCTGTTTTTTTAACCTTAATTGTCGAAATTTTTGATACAAAGAAAAGCGCACTGAGTATTACACCAGCAATGACGCCTTTTGAAAGGTCATGGGTAGCTACAACGATAACAACTGTAGACAACATAACAAAAACATCCGTTCTTGGTGCTTTTTTCATATAAGAAAAAGAGGACCAGTCAAAAGTACCAATGGATACCATAATCATAATGCCAACGAGTACCGACATTGGAATTTGCACCACCAAATCGCCTAGCGCTATGATTAAAAAAATCAGAAATACGCCTGCAACAAAAGTTGATAGTCTGCCACGGCCGCCTGATTTTACATTAATTACAGACTGTCCTATCATAGCACACCCTGCCATACCGCCAAAGAAAGCACTAATGACATTTGCAATTCCCTGCCCTCTAGCTTCTTGATTTTTATTGCTATCGGTGTCTGTCATATCATCTACAATAGATGCAGTCAATAAGGTTTCTAATAAACCTACGATGGATAACGCAATAGAATAAGGAAGAATGATACGCAAGGTATCCATTGTAAAAGGAACTTGCGGTAAATGGAATACAGGTAAAGATTTTGTAATGGTACCTAAATCACCAACAGTCCTTAATTCCACTTTAGCAAAAATAGAAATTGCAGTTAACAAAATAATGGCAATCAATGGTGCTGGCACTGCTTTCGTAAAACGAGGTAAGACGTAAACAATGACTAATGTGATTGCAACAAAAACATAGGTCATGTTGGAAATGCCCACAAAGTGTGGTACTTGTGCTTTAAAGATTAAAATTGCCAAGGCATTTACAAAGCCTATCATTACTGCGCGAGGGATAAATTTCATTAGCCTTGCAATTTTACAAACACCAAAAATTATTTGAAAAACACCTGTTAATATTGTGGCTGCTAATAAATATTCTACTCCGTGGTCTTTTACTAACGATACAACTACTAATGCCATGGCACCTGTTGCAGCTGAAATCATAGCAGGGCGACCGCCTAAAAAGGAAATAACAACTGCCATACAGAAAGATGCGTATAATCCAGTCATAGGGTCTACCCCTGCAATGATGGAAAACGCAATTGCTTCGGGAATCAAAGCCAATGCAACAACAATCCCAGCAAGGATGTCACCTTTGATATTGGAGAACCACTCTTTTTTTACTTGTTCAATCATTTTTTCATACACCTCATATTTTTTATTAAGCAAGGAATCAACGGATTCCATTAAAGTATTGCATTTATAGATTTTTTTAGTTATTTTCTAACTTTCCGAAAGGAACTACTCTAAATAATGCTTGTCTAGTATATCATACCACTTCCCAAAATGGAACCTTTTTTATACTTAAATTTTTAGAGAATATATGATATAATAAAAGCAGTTTTTACAAGTGAAGCTAATGAACTTTTCTCATAGGAGGATATAATAATGGTAATCGGTTATATAAGACCCTGCTACGATGATTTACACTGTGAGGTGCAGGAAAAATTACTTAGTGATTTGCAGTGTGATCGGATTATAAAAGAAGAACATTCTTCATCGAAAAGAAGAATTCAGTTAAAACAATTGCTTGAACTAATAGAAAATGATGATGTTATCGTCGTTGCAAGATTGTTTGCTTTGGCTGATTCTACGAGACATTTGCAGGAGCTCTTAGAAGTGATTGAAGAAAAAGGAGCCATATTGAAATCGTTGGACGAAGATATTGATACATGCTCTAGTGTTTGCTATTCTTTTGTGGATATTTTAAAACATCTTGTGAAGTTTCAAAGCGATGTTGTAAGTGAAAAAACGAAAAATGGAATGTATGAAGCAAAACAAAAGGGCATTCATTCAGGACGCCCAAAAAAATCGGATGAAAATGTAACACGTGCAATAGCAATGTACCAAAGTAAAAAATTTAGTTTAAATGAAATTACAGAGGAAACGGGAATTAGTAAATCAACGCTATATCGATACTTAGAGCACTAAACAGTAAATTTTGATAGTAACATTGGAATACTAATTTCAATTTAATACAACTAAGAATGCAAGCCCATATTATTATAATGAATGAAATAAGTGATTGTATAATTAAGGGGATTACCATGCAATCACAAGTGGGGCGGACATACAGTTGGACACTGCTATTCCATAAAAGATATAAGGGCATATCAATGGGAGATCTGTTTTGGAACCGTTGTTATTATAATAGTGAATCTCAAAACAAAATCTCATACAATTTTCAAGAAAATTTTCTATTATTAATCATTTAGAATGCACTTCACTAGAGGTGCTTTTTTGCTGCCCGAAAGAAGGCGGCCCAATGGCAAACGACATCAAATGCATTACCATGTCAATCAGTACTGACACCACCGACCTTGGCAAAGCAATGAGCAGTATCAATAAGGAAATCAGTGCAACCCAGGAACAGCTGAATGTGGTGGTGAAAGCCTTAAAGCTTGCCCTCTCCAATAAGAATCTTTTGACGCAGAATTACAGACTTTTAAAAAAAATGGGGGAAACAAAAAATAAATTACAGACATTGAAAGACGAGCAGGCTGAGGTAGAACAGCAGTATCAAAACGATAAAATGGACCAGGGCAAGTAGCGAAACACTTTTTTAGTTCCATAGAAATATCAAATATTTTACGATAAACCATTGATATTTCTTAACTGGACTTCTAAAACAAAGCAATTATCCTCACCTAGAAAGATAATTGCCTTGTTTACAGCCGTATTATTTTTTTCCCGATTTACAGTTGCAAGGATGATCTTTCGTGCTGCCATGACATTTTTGTATTAATTCTTCACTGCATTTACTATCAGCAGGTCGCCTTTCAGGATGTTCGCATTCAATTTTTTTGTTACTGTTACACATAAACTACACCTCCATTCAAAATTTTGTTTTTACATTATAAACTTGGATTTAAGTTAGTATTAACTTAATTAAATTATAATTCACTTATATGGTTGTGTCAATATATGTTTCTAAAATAAATAACTGAATTAATCTAGCAACTCGCCTTTACGAAGTCGTTCTCTATATTGCATCATTACATTGTCTATTTCTGTTAATTGTTCCAAACGCTGTTTCTCACTTTCCGTGGTTTCTAAGACTTTGTAAATGCCACCATTTTTGATAACAATGCGCTTATCTCCAGTAAGAGCCAGTAGAGGATCATGGGTCGCAATCAGTACGATTTTATTTTGGTCTACTAAAAGCTCTAAAGCCTTTTTACGATTAATTCCGGCATTCTCAATTTCATCAATCAAAACAATGGGGGATGTGCTTAAAAAAGCAGTATCAGCCACCATCAAGGCTCTGGATTGTCCTCCGCTCAGTGAAGTGAGGGGAGTATTCAAATCAAATGCCTCTCCTGATAATTCATTGGCATGGTGGATGATTTTTAAAGTCTTATCGTCAACATCATCAATCATTCGACTCTGTGCATGCAGTTTTATAAAATCCCCCACGCAAATATCCATAACGAAATTCATATTCTGTGATAATTGCGCCACCAGCTTATGCTCAATGGAAAAGCGCCAGCTTTCCGGCGGGATACAATCGTCAATCAATATTCGCCTGCCGGTAGGTGTATCCTTTTGTGCCATCCATTCAATATCTGCAAGTAGCCTGCTTTTGCCCGAACCGGTGGGTCCAACAATACAAATGATTTCGCCCATTGAAATCTTTAACTTATCCTGCTCTTTCTTTCCGTTTTTATCTGTTCCACCCAAAACAGTAAGAGAGTGAATGCTAAAATTACGTTCTTTTCTAATATCCTCCATACGCTGCATAAAGACAAGGAATCGTTTAAAAAGCCCCTGGTGGTTAATGCCCATATCTTCTAAAAACACATAAGGAAGCGTATTTATGTACTCTTGTATTGTTTTCTGCTTATCCTCAATTGGCAATCCGTTTACATCAAAAAATTCAATGGCATAAGGATACCGAGAAAGAAGCTCTTCTATTGTTAAATTCTCCATATAATTCCCTCCGCCTAATCTAATTTCATTTTTCTTACATTGCCCTTTTGTTTCTCTTTTCCAATTTGCGTTTCGCCAAGACAGTAGGAACACAATGCAGAGGGCATGCTGATTCGGAGTTCTTCCCCGCGCAGCGTTTCTACCTGTGTCCCATTCTCTATCAGTGCAGCTAATTGGCTTGCACCTTGCCCGGTGATGCCATTGACGTGCAGAATGATACCCTCCGGATTCGCCTGCCTAATCTTTAATGCAAATATCTCTCTTTCTGCCTGAGAAACAATATCTCCCTTTGTTATGACTACAATGTCCGCCATTTTTAGCATAGGCCCAATCTTTTTTGGGGTGTTGATCCCCATAAGGTTATCAATAACGCACACTGCTGTGCAATTTTTGATATGGGGAGAACACCGATTGCACAAACCCGCACTTTCACTGATAAGTACATCGTAAGCATGCCTGCTTCCCCAATCAATGCAGTCATCTATATTGCTAACAAAGAAATGATCCGGACACAAACTCCCTGATAGCCCTACTCTGCTGTCAATATTTTGTGCCGCATATAGCTTGTCGTCATCCGTTGTCAAGCAATCAAATTTCAACACACCTACTTTCAAGTTTTTCGGTTTTAGTTCCTCCATTGCTTTCAGTATAACCGAAGTTTTTCCCGAAGAAGGAGGACCCGATACAGTAATGAATTTCATAATTGTTTTATCCTTTCTTGATGCTTGCTTTGCTATATTTGTCTTTCCTTCCCTTTTTTGTACAGCAAAAGAAGGAAGAATGGTGCGCCTAATATAGACGTGATGATACCAACCGATAGTTCGACAGGTTGAAAAACGGTTCGTGCCACAGTATCTGAAGCGATCAGTAGAATTGCCCCAAATATGGCGGACAACGGCACCAAATATCGATGATCGTTGCCAATCAGAAGTCTTGCCGAATGGGGCGCAATCAGACCAACGAAACCAATTGTTCCTGCAACGCTGACCGCACTGCCCGCCAAAACAGCAGCTACAAGCATTATAAGAATCCGATAAAAGCGAACAGGCAGGCCGATACTGCTTGCCATTTCATCTCCCAATCCAAAAAGATTTACCTTTGGGCTAATAAAAAGAGCAGCCATAAGAGCGATTACACTATATGGCCATATGGTATTAACTGCCGTCCAGCTTCTGCCAGAGAGACTGCCCAAAAGCCACGAATATGTAATCTCCAGTAAATCACTGTTGATCATCATGAGCCCAGACGTTACTGCATTCATAAGATTTGAAACCGCAATTCCAGCTAAAACAATGTGAACAGTGCTGCTCTTTCCGGAAGTATTGGAAAGTAAATAAATTAAGAACGCAGCTGCTAAAGCACCTGTAAAGGAGGCGATGGGGATTGCTCCTATTTTACCAGGTACAACAGTCATAATGATTACGGCAGCTAACCCCGCCCCTGCATTTACGCCAATAATGTTAGGGGAAGCCATAGGATTTCGCAAGATTCCTTGCAACAGAACTCCGGCCACCGCAAGATTCATTCCCACAAATACACCTGTAAAAACTCTTGGCATCCTTACATTAACAATGATTTGATTCACTAATTCCCCCCGCAATTCACCTTTAAGCAATCCAAATATTTCATGTACAGTAAATTGTACAGTTCCGACCATTATGCTAAGTAGAATAACAAATACCAAAATGATTGCTGCTATCAAGATTACAGTCAATCGATATGACCTTAGATGCGTTGGAGATTTTTCAAGCATATTCAAAAACAATGCCTCCTCTCTTTTATTTCGCTATTCAAAGAATATGGAACGAGAGGCAGATAGCCCTTTCGTTCCATACTTTTAGGGAAATACCCCATAATTCTGTTTGTCCAACTGTATAGACTGACGGAAAAGATGCAAGCAGATTGGCGTACAGGGCGCCAGATGCAAATTGTGCGGTGTTGCCTTACCAGTATTTATTTACCGCTTCTCCTTAAGTCTTCATTTGTATAAGAATTATTGCACGGTGGATAGAATTTTTTCCGCAGTCAGCTGTATCATTTGTTCCCGCGTTGATCGGTTTGGATTAACCTTAAACGGTAATATCATTAACCGATTTTCTTTGACAGCATCAAGACTGGCCCACTTCGAATCACCCATGTATTTTTTCAAAAGAGCCTGATTTTGCTCTTTATCATTACTTGTGGCCATAACCAGTACAATATCTGGATTCTTATCCAAAATAGTTTCTATGTCAAATGCTACAAATGTGGATGTACTGGAACCCGGAAGTCCTTCCGGAACAACATTTTCAAGACCTAACGCAGTAAGTACCGATCCAAAGCCGGAGGCTGTCTGTGCAGCAGTAATGGTATCTCCATCTCTTATGATGACAGCAGTTTTAATGTCTGTTTGAGCGGCTATTTGTTCCTTATAGTCCTCTGCAAAGGCATTGATGTGACTGACATAAGCGTCCGCTTCTTCTTTTTTTCCAAGAAGATCAGCTAAAAACATCAGTACGTCATCCTCGGAAGTTTCTGTATCCACGACTGGATCGAAATAATACACCGGGAACCCGGTTTCCTCCAACGCTTCAGCAATGCTGCCCTGATTTCTGCTGTGAGCAATGATTAAATCAGGCTTCAACTGATAAATAGCCTCAATATTAATATTTGTAGCCGAACCCACACTGGGTAAATCGATACCTTCTTGCCTAATTTTATACTCGTCTACCTTTCCCACCGGCGTAATGCCCAGATTGAAAAGGTCTTCCATACGGGCAGAGACCAAAGCCAAAATTCTTTGGGGCTTCGCAGGAATTGTTACCTCCCGTCCTAAATCATCCACAACCGTTTTACTTTCGGATTCTGTTGCTACTGAGCTTTCCTCAATTCCCGAGCTAGGCTGATTTGCGGAAACATCAACTGGAATTGATGAGGGCGTAGCCTGCTGATTACCGCAGCCGCTGCAAATGACAAGTAACATCATCACAGACAGGACAAGGGCAGCTAATTTTTTGTTTTTTCTGTTCATATAGCAATGTCCTCTCTAAAAAATCTAAATGAATTTACTTGTTACTTTTCAATATAGCCTCTGCCGTTGCCTTTACCATATCTTCCGGGGTAGACCTGTTGGGGTTTACCGAAAATGGCAATATCAATAGTCTATTATTCTTAACGGCATCCAAGCTTGACCATTGTGGATCATTTTTATACTTTTTCAAGATTGCTTTATTGTTTTCCGCATCCTTACTTGCTGTCATAATATAAATGACATCCGGATTACTTGCTATAATTGTTTCTACATCAAAAGAAACAAAAGAAGCTTTTTTTGCGTTAGGTAAATCATCGGGAACAATATTTTCAATTCCCAAGAGTGAAAGCATAGAGCCATATGACGACGCGCTTTGTGCCGCCGTAACAGTGTCTCCATCCTGAATAACAATACCAGTTTTAATTCCTGTTTCAGTTGAAATCCTCTCTTTTAATTCATCTGCCATAGCATGGACAGATTGTACATATTCATCAGCCACATCTTCTTTACCAAGAAGCTTCCCGATATATGGAGTCAATTCTACCAACGGAATTTCTCCAACTTTGTCCGGGTCAAAATAATAAACCACCGCTCCCGATTGTTCAAGCTCCTCTTTAAGTGCAGCATGGAATCTGCTGCTGGCAATAATGAGGTCGGGATTAAGGGCATAAACAGCTTCTATATTGATCTCCTGCGTCTTCCCAACAGAAGGAAGCGCCGAACCCTCTTCGGTAACTTTATATTCTTCAACCTTACCAACAGGCTCAACTCCAATATTATAAAGCGCCTGCATCACTGCGGAAGTAAGCGCCAAAACCTTCTGAGGATCTTCAGGAATGGTAACTTCTCTGCCAAGCTCATCTGTAACCGTATTTGTTGTACCTGCAGACTCTTCCGATGAAGGTGTAGCAGATGCTGGAGTAGCTTCACCAGAATTAGACGACTGTCCGGAATTGCTTCCGCCGCAAGCAGTTAATCCTAAAGCTAGCAGCATAACCAATAACAAAGATAATACTTTTTTAGAAATTTTCATAATCTTCTCTCCCCTTTTATTATTTCCTAATTTCCACCCATCGACCGCCGCCACCTTCACCATCGGTTAAAATCTGATAGTTAGGCAGCGCCGCTTTTTCAACAATCCCTTTAAACGCTTCGAGATCAGGCCTTTTTTCATTCCGTTGAATAAGTCCCTGTTTCAGAGCTTCCTGCAATCTTGCTCTCATGCTTGCTGGAAGATATCTTCCCAAGCCGCCACCGACAATTGCAACGCCGCCTGGCTTTAAAATGCGATATATTTCTTGCAAGCCCTTTTCCGGCTCCTTCCAAAACCAGATCGATCCCCTGCTCATAATAAAATCAGCAAAATTGTCTTCCATGGGAATCGCCTGAACATCTGCCTGAACGAAATCCACCTCGTTGTCAACATCCAAGGCTTCAACGTTCTTTTTTGCCATGTCCAAGGATTCCTGACTGATGTCTAAGAAAATAATTTTCATGTCGGTAATCTTGGCCATCTCCATTCCAAGCCAGCCCGGACCAACGCCAATATCTACGGCAATTCCTTTGCTAAGATTATAATCATCCACAAATTGTTGAATTAGAAGTGGATACATGGGTTGTAGCTTTGAATAATTGCTATTTGACTTCAGCATTTTGTTTCCCCTTTCTTTACACAGTAAATTTATCAAACTCTGAAACTGCTTTTACATAGGAATCCCAACCTTGCCAGTCGGTCAGTTGCTGGTTATATGCAATTGTATCGCTTATCGGAATGTCCCTACGAGCGGGCCAAGCCCCTTGTTCGGCCAGATAAAGCTGCATTTCTTCACTCGTCATCAAATCCGCAAGGGCGGTTAACTTTTCATCTGCGTCTTTTTTCCATACAAATACTTGGGGAAGAAGTATGTATCCCTCTTTGGGAGAATTAATCTCAATCCGCTTCCCTTGTGCCATCTCAGCAAAGGAAACATTTGTTATAGCCATATCGTATTCTCCGGAAGCTACCGCTTTCACTACACTATTGGGAGAACCGTCGTATAGAACCCTCTTCTCAAATGCTGGAAACTGCTCAGGAAATTGTGTCTTTAAGAAAGCTCCCACAGCTCTGCATAATGGCTTATCACGGTCAGGAAAAATCACTTTGAACTTATCATTGAACAAATCCGTCCAAGAGTGCTCCAGTTCCTCTTCCTTTATTTTCTCAGTGTTATAGATCATGACCAAGGGTGTTACAGATATGGGATAGAAGATTTCCTGTGGGTCTTTCAGCATGCCCAATTCATCTCGTACAGGGTTATCTTTTAAATACCTGCCTGCCAAATTAGAAAACAAACCACTATTCGCCCTATGTTCCAATGCGGCAAATTCAGTTGCATGCGTAAGTATTACATCCGGAGCAATTCCCTTTTCAATCGCCGGAGCCAGCCATTCTTCGCTGCAATCCTTTGTATATTCCGGGCTGTGGGGCGTATAGAGGGAGATTTTGTCACCGATTTTTTCTTCCAAACGCGGAAGGTTATCTTTAACATAATCCATCATTCGTCCTCGCATGTTAACCGGAGTGTGAATCATAAAACGTATCAATTATATCAACCTCTTTTCTTTTATATTTCAAGCGGGGTAATTGAAAAATCATTATGTACCCCCGCTGGAACAACAACATTGCGGCAGCATCTTTTAAACTTGCAAACATGGGCGGATACGCCGTATACATCCTTGATAGACTGTTCAGTGATTACCTGCGAGCTGGTTCCTGACTGGTACACACGTCCATCTTTTAGCAGATAGACATAGTCAGATATTTCAATCGCATGATTAATGTCATGGAATACACCAATAATAGTTTTATGAAAAGACTCTTTTAAATCTTTTATTGTTCTCAGTAGTTCACATTGATATTTCAAATCCATATATGTAACAGGTTCATCCAGTAAAATGATAGGCGTATCTTGGGCAAGAATCATGGCAATCCATGCCCGCTGTCTTTCCCCCCCCGAAAGCTTCTCTACTGAGCGATGCTTTAGTGTTCCCAGTTGCATATAATCAATTGCCCATTCTATTTTTTTACGATCTTCCTGTGTATTTATCCATCCAGAACTATGGTAGGGCGCCCGTCCCATACAGATAAGTTCATATACAGTTACTCCCTGTAATTTTTCATGAGATTGAGGAAGGAAGGCTATGTGCCTTGATATTTCTTTTGAACCCATGCTTTCTATTGGTTTGTCAAATAAATATACAGTATCCCTTCCCGTAGGAATTAATCCGCATAAGCAACGAAGTAATGTTGACTTTCCCGAACCATTTGGCCCAATTAAAGAAATAATTTGGGATTGTTCGGCCGAGAAATCCACACCATTTAAAACATTTTGTTTCCCATATCCAAAGTTAATTTTTTTAGCCGTCAGCAAATCATTCACCACCTTAATTATATTCGTTAGTTAGCTGTATTTAACTATTAATCAAAATTTATCCCTTCTTTAATTAAGAAAGGCAATAAACAAATAAAAACACCATTTTGTTAGCAACAGCTAACCACACATCAAACCATTCATCATCTTTTACAGCTATCTCCATTTAACATTAAAACGCAACAGTATCGCCACTTAATTTTGTTAGGCATAACTAACCTTTGCCCTTTATTTAAACCTTCCTAAGATTAAAAAGGTTTATAATATAAAAAATAAAAATTATTAAACATCATTTATTACTTGTGCACTGACACTGACAGCTGCATTCACCGGTTTTTTCTCTCAAACATCCTTGATCAGGCTGTTTTGAAGCTATTTCAATCAGTTTCTCCCCTACTTGTGTTAAGAGAGCCCTGTTAACAATATAGTGTGTAAAATAGCCTCTTTTTTCACCAGTAACCAATCCCATTTTTCTAAGCGTTTGGAGATGCTGCGACACCGCTGGCTTAGAAATATCAAGTTGCTTAGCCAATCCACCAACACATAAATCTTGCTTAAGTAATATTGTTATTATCTTAAATCTGGATTCATCTGATAATGTTTTTAAGACCTCATAATATTGCTCCATAGAATTCTTGCCCCTCTCCAGATAAGCAGCAACTAATCTAAATATAATATACTTAATTTAGTTTGTCAATAACTTATCTAAGTAATTTATAATTACAAATTACTATACAATTCAATTGTGTTGTAAATATCTCCCATTGTACCGACTTTATTGCTTCTAATTGTTTGATCATTGGCTCTAGCATTGTCTCCCGTGGTGGAGAGCATTAGGCAAATGCCCAGCAACAATACCGCTACGCACAAAAACGCACCAAAGACTGCGATTCCCTTCCTCCTGATGAAAAAAACGGATGGATTGCTGTTTCAGTTTTGCTTACCTTTCACATAAATTACTTTTCTCTATTATATTTCTTAAACCAAAAATAAGCAAGCAGCAGAAAAATAGATTAGGATTGAAAAGGCTGACTACAAAGTATTTCATTTGTAGTCGAAATATTTAGGAATAAAACTTATTTTCCGCTATTTATACTGGATCACATAAACAGTTCAAGAGGGGCTGCAAAACGGACTCGCCCCCGCCCACTAGAAAACCGCCTATTTTTTTGTCAATTACTAAGTGCTGTTTGTTTTTCTGTAATTTAGAAAAAAGCGTGAACGGTGATACATAGCGTAGACCGCATTGCCCTATTATAAGAACCAGAACCATCCAAGCTATTTTTATTTTCCTGTATCATTTCCGTAGCATACTGGGCAAACTGATTTCCCCTAACCGATGGGGTATTCAAATACTCACTGGCAGTTTTTAAATCTTTTGCAGCTGTATTTTCTTCAACAAGAATAATTTTAGGCGGTAAATAGTAGATAAAAGCATCTCCTAGCTTTGCGGCTTTTTGAAAGTATTCTTTTGCCTTTGGCAAATTTTTCTCTGTTTGGATGTCGTTTTGCAGCATCCATCCAAGGCGATAACCCAAGTATTTTTCTTCTTCTTCAATCGGTGCTTTGTACCCCCCATCACCAATGAGTTCACTAGGGTATTAACCCCCCTTTTGTCTTGCCCATATCTTGGGTTCCACCAATACCTCCGGCTGTACGAGGGTTAGCTTTAATATAACCATCATCTTTCATGAAGCATTCAAAATCCGTTTCATCAATTAAACTTCAAGTATCTTTTCCCAAATACACTTATCCCCCAACGGCGAACCCTGCGCAAAAAAGCCATCAAATTTAATATTTGATGGCTTTTTCAATATAAATCCTTGTTGAAATGTACGCTAATCATCTAAATCCCTATCACTTTGCCCTAATCGTTCAAGACCACCGTTTCCAAAAATTTCTGCTAACTTCATATAGGTGGCTGCTGCTTCCCACTGACCAATTTCGCCATAACTGGTTCCTAGGCGCAAACATACAAAGCTGCTTTCGCCACCGTCTATCCGCAGTGCATTTTCAAACCAGAAGATAGTTTGCTTCCATGCGTGTCTTTTATAGAAATATTCCCCCAGCCTCATGCAAACCTCAAGTGAAGGTGTTTCTTCCTCAACGCAGGTGAATAACAATTGAAACCCTTCATCATCAATCTCTTTTCCTACCAATCGACCCAAAAGCTGTCTAGTACGCAATGCCCGCAGCTCCGTCTCCCCTTCCCTTTGGTCAAAAAGTATAATTGCATCGGCCAAGGGCCTAATGCATGCTAAGCACCGGGAAAGTGCTTCGTCATTTTCAAACGTTAAATATACACCGATGGAACTCAACCCCATCACCCCCTGCATTTAAAGTATATGCAGGGACAAAATTCATCGTTCTAAAAACATAAAAAAATACCACATAAAGGGGTGTCTAGCCCGTGGAGTAACACCATTTTCAAACCGAAATATGGGGGTATTTTGAATTTCAAACTTATTTGATGTGTTTTTTATAAATACGCAAGCAGATTTGAATCTCCATGTTACCATCTTTTTTAAATTCATTGCCGCAAATTCAAGCCTTATCCAGTTGGTAACTTTTGCAAGACTTTTATGGTATTTGTATCTCATGGAGTGTTTCTGTTTTGCATTAGCAAATACTTGCTCTATCGTTCCACTTCATAAAGCATAGCTTTCTTTTCCCTCTGAACAATTCCGTATATCTTTGGCGATTTCAATAGAGGCTTTCCATATGTGCTTCAGAATGATTTTTTCACTGCTTTTGCTTTCGGTGCGATTATATTTATACGGGCATTGCTTACAATCATGTGGATTGCTTTTGAATTTACAATAGCCCTCTCAAAAACCATTTCTCCCCCCTGCATAGCAGGTGGTTTTCTCAAGCTAAAGCGAACAACAATCATCACCACCAGCTCAGCTGGTGGTTTGCTCTGCCCCTAGAAGGGGCTTTTACCAACTTGCATCTAAAGATGCATTGAACGGTTTGCCAACCGTTTCTTATTCTCTGGCTACTGCTAAAGCAGTTTACTTCTTGCCTGTGCTCACTTGCTCACCCGTAAACGGGTCAATGTATTCT
>NZ_LRVM01000014.1 GCF_001571775.1 Anaerotignum neopropionicum | reverse complement strand
TGCCAACCGTTTCTTATTCTCTGGCTACTGCTAAAGCAGTTTACTTCTTGCCTGTGCTCACTTGCTCACCCGTAAACGGGTCAATGTATTCTTTTAGCGTTATTTGGTCTGCCGTTAAGTCCTCTTGGATCTGATTTCTTATGTACTCTTCTATCTTTTTTGCATTTTTTCCGACTGTATCAACATAATATCCCCTACACCAGAAATTGCGATTTCCATACTTATATTTTAAGTTAGCGTGCCTATCAAATATCATTAATGAACTTTTTCCCTTTAAATACCCCATAATTTCAGACACACTGTGCTTTGGTGGTATCCTTATTAGCATATGTACATGGTCTTTGCACATTTCTGCTTCGATTATTTCTATTCCCTTGCGGTCACAGAGTTCTCTTAACATTTTCCCTATATCCGCCTTCAATTTCCCATATATTACTTGTCTCCTATATTTCGGTGCAAAGACTACATGATATTTACATTCCCATGTTGTATGTGCTAAACTATTATTAGTCATTTTGAATCCTCCTTTTGGTCTTTGATGTGGTTGGCAAACCTACATTTATTCTACCAAAGGAGGATTCGTGCTTACATCTAAAGAACAAACCTTTCCTACCACCGGCATAGCCGGTGGTTTTGTCAAGCTAAAGCGAACAAGAAAAACGTCCAAAACTAAATTTTTGGACGTTGGAAGAATTTCAAAAATTTATGCAAGCGGTAGACTGTCCGGATCAGGTCAAAACCATTTATAATGTTCTTTTTTGGACTGGGATACGCATCGGTGAACTCTTAGCCCTCACCCTTAATGACTTTGATTTTGATAAGTGCACTCTCAGAATAAATAAAACATATACCAGACATAAAAAAACAGATTTAATTCAAGATCCAAAAACCGAAAAGAGTAATCGTACAATTTCTATCCCATTGTTTCTTAAAGAAGATATTAACACCCATATAAGCAAACTATACGATTACAGTCCAGACGAACGATTATTTAATATTTATAAAGATGCTATTGGTTATTATATCGACAAGTATAGCCCGATTGCCGGTGTGCATCGTATAAGGGTGCATGATTTAAGACATTCCCACGCTTCCCTTTTGATAAACTTGGGCGAACCGCCTTTACTCATCCAGGAACGACTGGGACATGAAAATATTGAAACTACCTTAAACACATACAGCCACCTGTACCCGAATCAGCAAGCGAAACTTGCAGACAAATTACAGCAAACTTTTATTAATAGTACGATTTCAGTACGCTAACAAAAAATAAGCCCCGAAAATACTGATTGTATCAGCGTCTTCGGGGCTTTTCCTTTTATACTTCCATGATTATGGGTAAAATCATCGGGCTTCTTTTGGTTTTTTGCCAAAAATAATTTTTCAGTGAGTCCTTAATGACACCCTTAATATAGTTCCAACTTGTAATATTTTTCTCTTCACATTTCTGCAAGGCTTCCGCTACCACTTTTTTGGCTTCATCCATAAGATCCTCAGCAACACGGACATATACAAATCCTCTGGAAATAATATCAGGCCCTGCAATAACGGTACCATTCTCCCGATCCATGGTAACAACTACCACTATCAGACCATCTTGGGACAAATGCTTTCTATCTCGTAAAACAATATTACCCACATCGCCTACGCCAAGGCCGTCAACCATAACCTGTCCCGCAGGTACAGTTCCGTTAATCCTTGCTTCGTTGCGTGATAACTCCAACACCTCGCCCAATTTCATAACGAAAATATCCTTTTTATCTATCCCCATTGAGATCGCTAAATCTCTGTGGCAGGAAAGATGCATAAATTCGCCATGAACAGGCATGAAAAACTTCGGCTTTGTCAAAGCCATCATCAGCTTTAACTCTTCCTGCCTTGCATGCCCGGAAACATGAATTTCCTCCATGTCGCCATAAATCACATTTGCGCCCTTTTTCAATAGCTCATTGATTACGCGGATTACATTTTTTTCATTACCAGGAATTGCAGATGCACTGATAATGATTTTGTCCTCCGGCTTCACGCTCACCTGCCTATGCTCATTCATTGAGATTCTGGAGAGAGCCGACATAGCTTCCCCCTGACTGCCCGTAGTAATGATACAAAGCTTCTCATCAGGATAGTTTTTAATCTCGCCAATGTCAATTAATGTGCTAGAGGGTATCGTTAAATACTCTAATTCAGAAGCAGTTTTCACTGCATTTACCAAACTTCTTCCAATAATTGCAACCTTGCGATCATACATATGCGCAGCATTTACTACCTGCTGTATACGGTGGATATTGGACGAAAATGTTGCTACCATAATACGATTTTTAGGCGTATCCTCAAAAATTTTCTCAAACACCTTACCAACGCTCTTTTCTGACATGGTATAGCCTTTTCTTTCTGCATTGGTACTGTCGCTCATCAAAAGAAGTACGCCTTCTTTTCCCAACTCCGCAAAGCGCTGAAGGTCAATAACATCTCCGTCAAGGGGTGTATAATCCACCTTGAAATCTCCCGTATGCACCACCGTTCCAATGGGTGTATGAATCGCCAGCGCAACAGCATCGGCGATGGAGTGATTGGTGTGGATAAATTCCACGTTAAATTGCCCCAAATTCACACGTTCTTTAGGAACTACCGTGTGCCGAACGGTTTTATCCAGCATTTTATGCTCCCTAAGCTTGTTTTCCAATAACCCCAATGTCAAAAGCGTACCAAACACAGGTACATTTATCTGTTTTAAAATGTACGGCAACGCACCTATGTGATCCTCATGCCCATGGGTTAATACAATTCCTCTTACTTTGTCTATGTTTTTAGTCAGATAAGTTACATCAGGAATAACTAAGTCAACCCCCAGCATATCATCCTCTGGGAATGCCAGACCACAGTCAATGATCATAATATCATTTCCGTATTCCAGCACTGTCAAATTCTTCCCGATTTCATCCAACCCACCCAAAGAAGCAATTTTTAACTTTGCTTTGGGTTTCGGTTTTCTTCCTGCCAAAAAACACACCTCCTTTTCGTTTTGTTTTCTCCAATTTACTATTCCATTATTATGCCGTAAAAAAGCGCAGTTTAAACCGCAAAAACAAAACCCAAACAGATAAAATAATTATTATCATTGTTTTTGGGTATACGATAAGAAGGTAGGCTACCAACATCTTTGAAAACACCTCTCCCGACCCGTGTTTTCCTTTCAAAGGCTCTACCAGTTTTTCGTATTTTGTTTTTTCTTCTTTTCCCGCACATGACGAATCGGCAAACTGCCATTCATCTATCGTAAACGCATGAATTTTGCGTTTTTGATCAACTTAAAAATTAATATTCAAAAAAGCTCTTTTCCTCAAGCAAAATCTGCACCCAAAGGATCATTCCAAACAATCATCATTGTCCAGAAAGATTAGGATACAATTTGTTGATCAAATTAAAGCACGAACACTGTAAAGCTATAATTTATAACTCTTTTAATATAATTCTCTCTCATTTTAAACAATGATATTCAATAATACGAAAATAATTTGTCTATCTGTAGGGAAAGTGGCGTCAGCTTAATTGAGTTAATTAATTTTTTTGTCTAAATAATCCGCCACGTCATATTTCTCTCAATTGAATGAATAAGAGTTAATTTATTTCCACATCATAATCTTCGCCTTTTTGGGCAAACAGTTCAGCTACGCGGTCAAACTCCGCGTCATCCTCAACCAATTCATAGGTTACATCATCCGTATTAATAGAGGTTTCCTTCAAAATAAGAGCCTCGGTTTCTTCATCGTCCATCAATTCCGTTTCCACAACCAATAAATAACGCTCGCCACCGCAGGCAACGTTGTCAATAATAGAAAATTCAACCTCAGTGCCATCTTCCTCTGTCATGGTTACTGTTTCAAATTCATATTCATTTGCTTCATCAAAAATATCTGCCATAATCTTTTTACTCCTTTTTCTCCGTTTGCAACTGGTTTATTCTCTGTTTATGCTATCCAAATAGCCTTGAAGAATATGCACCGCTGCCATCTTGTCAATCACACGTTTTCTCTTTTCGTGGCTCAACTCCGCCTCACGCAAAGCACGCTCTGCCGCAATGGTACTAAACCGTTCATCCCACAAAACCAACTTAACCTTTGGAAAGCGTTTTTCAAGACGCTCAGCAAAAGCCTTTGTTTTCACACAACGCTCTCCCTCGGAATTATCCAGATTTTTCGGATAGCCCAACACAATGGCCTCCGGTTGATATTCCTCCACCAATTCCGACAAGCGCTTTAAGCTCTTCTTATATTCAGCAGGGTTCTCCCGACGAATAATTTCCATTCCCTGTGCTGTCCAGCCCAAGGGATCGCTTAGGGCAACACCAATGGTTTTATCGCCATAATCTAATCCTAAAATACGCAAATGATTTCCTCTTTCTTATTCGTTACGCTCCATATAATCCTTTACCAATTCCTCCAGCAGTTCATCCCGCTCCAATTTCCGAATCATGACACGAGCATTCATATAACTGGTAATATAAGTAGGATCACCGGATAAAATATAACCGACAATCTGATTTACAGGGTTATATCCTTTTTCCTTCAAAGCCGTGCTAACAGCGATGAGGATCTTTTTTGCTTCGTTTTCGGGTTCTTTGTCTAATCTTCCAAAATATTGTGTTTCATTAATATTGTTCATACCGCTCACTCCCCAACATACGATCCATTCGCTTCTCATCTATTATCTTATTTCATCATAATATAAACCAAAGCGGATTGCAACTATATTATCCTTAAAGAATTTTTACAAATTGGTATCACCAAAGGCATTTTCCCCTTCGACATAGGTTATTTTCGTCAAGACAATGCTGTTTGTTATATCCTTCCCGCTTTTTGCGTGCACCTTCATGTAATTTGAAGTATGCCCCTCATATGTTCCCTCAGAAAGCTTCTTTTCATACAAAACCTCAGTTGTTTCCCCAATATATTGTGCCAAAAACGCAGCACTCATTTCATCACTTAAAGCAAGCAATTTATGGCTTCTTTCCGATTTTACGCTATTGGGCAGCTGATCCTTTCTTTCTGCCGCAGGCGTCCCTTTTTTGGGAGAATAGGGGAATACATGAATCTTTGCAAACCCGATTTCCTTTGCAAATCCATAGGATTCTTCAAAATCTTGCTCTGTTTCACCGGGAAATCCAACGATAATGTCTGTTGTCAGCGCCACCTGAGGCAAATATTTTCGCAAAAGCACCGCAGCCTGCCTATATTTTTTTGTATCATACTTACGGTTCATTTCCTGAAGCGTTCTGTCACATCCACTTTGCAAGGACAGGTGAAAATGGTGGCAAACCTTTGGCAGTTCAGCCATTGCTTTTGCAAATTCCTCCGTAACCACATTCGGCTCTATAGAGCTAAAACGAATACGACGAATCCCTTCCACCCCATGCACCTGGCGCAAAATATCCAAAAGGCCGGTATCCTTGCGGTCTTTGCCGTAACTTGCCACATGAATTCCCGTTAAAACAACCTCCTGAAATCCATTTCCCGCCAAACGCCTTACCTCTTGCAAGACATCCTGTGGCTCACGGCTGCGAATTGGCCCTCGGGCATAAGGAATAATGCAATAAGTACAATACTGACTGCAGCCATCTTGAATTTTCAAATAGGCACGGGTGCGATTGGCCAGTTTTTGAATGGAAAGCGGCTCGAAAATCCGCTCTTTCATAATATCGGAAACATGGTTTTCTACGCCATCCTCCGGATGATAGCTTTCCACCATCTCCACAATCTGCCCACGATCCTTCGTGCCGATGACTAAATTTACACCTTCAATTTCCATAATCTCTTTCGGCGCCGTTTGGGCATAACAGCCCACTACGGCAACCACGGCATTCTCATTTTGCCGTTTTACCTTACGGATCAGCTGTCTTGATTTTTTATCTCCAAAATTTGTCACCGTACAGGTATTAATAACATATACATCTGCTGCTTCATCAATTCCTACTATTTCATAGCCCTTTTCTGCAAACAGCTCGGCAATTGCCTCACTCTCGTATTGATTTACCTTGCACCCAAGGGCATAGCTCGCCGCTCTTTTCATGGTTCTCTCCGTTCCTTATGGGTTAAAGCCCTGTTCTTTCTCGTATGGCTTTCACTACCCCGCCTTTATTATTGCTTCCCGCCTGAAAACGGGCAAATTTTTTCACACCTTGTGTCGCACCTTCCATGGCATAGCTATAATATGCCTGTTGAAACATTTCCACATCATTATACTGATCGCCGAAAACAATGGTTTCTTCCGGCGTTACACCCCACATTTTTTGCAAAGCCTCTACCGCTGTTCCTTTGGTAACACCGTTTAATCCCGTATCTAAGCAAGTATCGCCGGAAATCACAAGACTTAAACAATCATCCAACCGTGAACGCAGTTTTTTGTAGCAATCCTCCGCAGTTTCCCCTTCATGAGATATCATGGATACCTTAATGATATCATCCTCTACATGGTACAAATCCTCCGCTAGACGTACTTCATACTGAAATAGCGGGGAGGATAACAATTCCAAAAGCTCCCGACTTCTTGTATAGCTGCAATATTTTGCACAAAGCAGCGGCTCCACCCCTTTGAGGGAAAAAATGGAATCAAGACAATGAACCACCTTCTCCGCCTCCATAGGCTTGACCACAAGCTCTTTCCCGTTATCAACCACAAAAGCACCATTTTCCGCGATGACAACAACATCTTCGATGTGTTGATCAAAATGCTTTTTTAGGCTTGGATACTGACGTCCACTGGCAACAACAAATCGAATTCCTTTTTCCCTAAGCCTTGGCAAAAGTTTGTAAATATCTGTGTCGATATTCTTTTTGTCATCTAAAAGCGTTCCATCCATATCCGAAACAATCAATTTAATCATCTATATTCCCTCTTAGCTGTTATTAATTTTAAAAAACGCAGGGAGTATTTTCAACGCGATCTCAACGTCCTTGCCCGATAACCAGACCAAATACTTGCGTATTAATTCCCATTTTTGACGTTTAAACAAAACCTTGGCGCAGATTTCTTCCATTTCCTCCAATTTTTCTATGATCTCATCCTTCTCGTAATTAGAAATATGATCCATCATGCCAAATTCCAGGCGCAGCTGCGTAAAATCTACATCCAATATTACGTCATCATGCTCTTGCTTAAGGTAATAATCCAACAGACCTTCGTTTTGATAGCCATTTTGTCGAAACCCCTCAAGGCGCTCCAGCATTTTTTTAATGTTTTGTCGATATGCTTCCGCTTGCAACGCAGTATCCTCGTAGGGTTGAATGACAGTAAGACCACTGCAAAAGCCATCTATTTTTTCTTTATATGCACTCATTAGATAGCGAAACAAAACGGACATCTTTTCTGCATCATACGAATAAGCATCCCATGTTTTACAGCTACGGTCAATATCCTCATCTATTTTTAGAGAAAAATCATTATGTTCCATAAAGACCCCACCCCTTTAACATTGGCATCCCAGTATGCTATTTTTCATCTTAAAAGTATATCATATTTGTTCATATATTTGCAAGATTTCCACGAAAACGAAAAGAGTCTTTCCATAAGAAAAACTCTTTCCTGCTGTTAACAAAGTCATTTTTCATGCAATCAAAGGCTTAAGAAACATAATGTTCCCCAAATAAAAACCCACAAACAGGGTCTTACAAATACCATACGCTATGAAAAATATCGCCGCAATCCTTTTTTTGTGCAAGATGCCGATTATACCAAAGGGTGCCACTTTTTGGCACCCTTCTCATTATTTCTCGTGACTTTCATTTTCCTCGTCTTCAATAATGACAACCATGCCGCCTAAGCGTCTGTTGAGCTCGCTTCTGGTAATCTTAATTATATTCGGCGTTAAACCGTCTGCCTGAACGTCAATAAAATATGGTTCCTCATTATCGCAATCGTTTTCATCCAGCCAACCGCCAAAGAAAGACAAAATGGAACGCATAATTTCCACACTATGCCCCCAATAATCCAAATCCAAAAAAATCATACGATTTTTCTCTCCGTTTTTGGAAAATTTACGGCTTTTATAAACCATTGTAAAAAGTCGTCTTTCTTCGCCTTTGTAGGTGAAATAAACAGCCATTTCATTGCTTTCACCAAAACGATTTTCATATCGGTTTATTTTGGCACTGGGATCAAAATATTTTAATACAAACTGATACAATTGTTCCAGTTCAATTTCTTTTGTAATATATCCATGGGTTTTTGCTGTCATAGATGGCACATCCTTTCTACGCTCTCTCGTGTCGAAAAATATTTTGTGTGCTAAATATTTCTTCTTGATTGCATTATACAGGAACGAAACAGCCATGACAAGACAAATCAAGAAGAATAACGAGAAAAAAATGAAAGACTTTTTTAGGCACTTTTGCATCCATATTTGTCCATATATACCAATGGGCACCTCTCAAAAAGCATTTCTATTTCTTGTTCTCTACGTTCACTTCAAACTATTATATGCAAAATTCACATTTTCTCTAATATTCTTTCAACCAATTCGCTGCAACGTTTTGCCGCCATGATGCTAAATTTTTCAAATGATATATTGGCCTCTTCCCCCGCACCATCAGAAATGGCACGCACAATTAAAAACGGAATTCGGTTAAGCCAGCAGGTATGGGCAATTGCAGCACCCTCCATCTCTGCACAGGTGCCTTGCACATCCTTACGAATTTTATTTTTTCCTTCTCTCGTACAAATAAACTGATCTCCACTGGCAATACGCCCTGAAATTACACGAAACCCATCCGCAATCTCTGCTGCGGATACCTGTGCCAGGCGAACCAGCTCCTCATCTGCTTTAAAATAGCTTTCTGCCATACGGGGAATGATGCCCACGGGATCCCCTAAGGCTGATGTATCCATATCATGCTGTACCGCATCGGTAGAAATAACAATATCGCCTATTTTTAAATCCTCAGCCAAGGCGCCTGCAACCCCCAGCACAAGGATATAATCCACACCAAAATGGTCAATCATCGCTTGCGTACAAACTGCCGCATTCACCTTTCCAATGCCGCTTCTAACCAAAATAATATTATTTCCCTTATATCTGCCAATATAGAAGGATAATCCAACAACATTTTTTGTTGTAACAATTTCAATCTTTTCTTTCAAACAAAGAATTTCCTCTTCCATTGCTCCAATAATACCAATGGTTTTCATTTTCTGTCATCTCCGTTCAACATAGTGTCCTTAAATGGTTACAATTTCATCCGCTTCATTGTTATTTTATCATACCACAACCCACCCAAAATGTACAAGCTAACTTTTTTACCTTGTCTGCCATTGCAAAAATGCAGCAACTTTTGTATACTATTAGGAAAGTTAATGTAGAGGGAAGGATTCTATGCAACCGGTAATTGGAATTACGCCAGACTATGACAGCGCAGCCGGCAGATATCAGCTGCATCAAGATTATGCTGCTGCCATTAGCGCCGTCGGAGGCTATCCTGTCATGCTCTTTGGTCAAGGGGAAATACCCTTATTTTTAGATGGAATTGTTTTATCCGGCGGAGGCGATATAGACCCACTGCTCTTTCACGAAGAACCCTTGCGAGAAAGTGGAGAAATTTCTCCACGAAGAGATCAATTTGAGCTTTCCCTCTGCCAGGCTGCAATACAAAAAAACATACCTTTATTAGGAATTTGTCGGGGTATGCAAGTGATTAATATTGCTTTGGGCGGAACAATCTATCAGGATATTGGGGTACAAACAAAAAGTACCCTAAAGCATAGGCAGCAAGCACCGCGTGACTACGCAACACACAGTATTATGATTGAAGAAAACACCTTGCTCTCTCATCTTTGGGGAAAAGAAAAAGCGGCGGTTAATTCCTTTCATCATCAAGGAGTTGCTCTTTTGGGCGAAGGACTTCGTTATTCAGCCAAAAGCCAGGACGGCCTAATTGAAGCCATTGAGCACACGGAAAAACCATTTATTTTTGGCGTGCAGTGGCATCCCGAGGCAATGAAAACCGGGGAACAAGGAAGAATATTCGCCGCTTTTGTTCAGGCTGCAGCCGAATTTCATGCAATTAGGAGGTAACTATGAAAAATTTACAAGATCTACTTGGTTTCGAAGCAATGATGCAAACCGGGGTAAATTTCGGCATAAAAATTTTACAAATTGTGGGGACGCTAGTGCTGTGTTGGCTATTCATCCGCATATCCAGTAGTGTTGCGCAAAAGTTCTTTAAAAAACAAACGGAAAAGCAGCGTTTGGCCATGCCTGATAGAAAGGCCAAAACACTAAGCTCTATTTCTTCAAGTGTTTTGAAATATGTAATCTATTTTGTGGGACTTTTTACAATTTTGAATTTATTAGGTGTAGACAGCAAATCCTTATTGGTCATTGCCAGTGCCGGCTCTGTTGCCATCGGCTTAGGCGCACAAAGCGTAGTGACCGATATGCTGGAAGGGTTTTTCATTTTTTTTGAAGATCACTATGCAGTGGGAGATATTGTTACAATTCAAAATATCACAGGCACCGTAGAAGGTGTGTCCTTGCGTTATACAAAAATTAGAGATCCGCAAGGAAGAATGCACATTATCCCCAATGGCTCCGTTGGAATTGTAACGAACCTCTGTAACGATTTTATTAATGCAATTGTTACGGTGGGGATTGCGTATAACGAGGATATTGACCGTGTATTGTCAATTTTGGAGAATGAAATGCAGCAGACCTCAGATATGGATAGCATTTTGGAAACACCGGTTGTTGTCGGTGTTGTGGGCTTGGATGATTCGGCTGTGAATATCCGCATTGTTGCAAAATGCAAAATCAAAACCAATTTTGCCGTTGAAGCCGAATTGCGCAAACGTATTAAAAATCGACTTGACAGAGAGGGTGTAGAAATCCCCTTCCCCCAGCGTACGGTTCATATCGTACAACAAAAGGAGGCATAACAAATTATGGTTTTTTCCGTTGGAGATATTGTGCAAATGAAAAAAACGCACCCCTGCGGTTCCAATCAATGGGAAATTTTGCGTGTGGGCATTGATTTTCGCATTAAATGCTGTGGCTGCGGGCATATGGTTATGCTGCCCAGAGTAAAGTTTGAGAAAAATGTGAAAAAAATCGTTTCTGGAAGCAAGGAAGAAAAATAAATAATTTTGATGAAACAACCGAAAGCCCTTCCATAAAAATTAAGCCTCCATGGTAGAACCAAATGAGGCTATTATATTAGAATGGAGGATGGTACGTTTATTAAAAATGAAAACAAAGATTTATATATACTGTGAAAATAATATCTAAAACAAGCCTTTCCATAAAAACACCTCTCCATGGTAGAACCCTAGAGGGGTGTTTTGGAAAGGCTTGTTTACGGAGATCCTACAATTTTCTTAAATAAGTAGTACCATTTCTTAAAACAATTGATATCCTTAAATTTTAAATGTAAAATCTTAGATAATGTCTGTTGCTGATGCATTACGATCACATAAGGTCAAAATCTTGGGGGGGGTTTTGCTCCTGACTGTTAATCCCCATAACATGGGATTTGTACATTAATTTTTATTCTTGCTTTTTACGAAGATTAATGGGGTGCGGGTGGCATCAAGGTTTTCCATAAGCTGTACTACCTGCTGAAAAGCTAGTACAGGCTATTTTAGAATTTAAGAGGTGGGGTAAACATTGAAACGTTTTAAAAAAGCTTTATTTATCATTCTCGGCATATTTTTCGTTTGTGATGCACTGCTTTTATCAATATTAACAAGTTTTAATATAGGTCCTCTTGCAACGTTTATGGTTGGTGGTGCCTATTTAATTTATGGTTTCTATTATGAAACCATTCAAATCCTTTCAAAAAAAGGCCTTCTTAAGTGGATAAAAAATTTATTCCTAATAGGTAACGCAATTATGCTTTCAGCCATTTTATTTCTTGGTGTCTTTGGTAAAATAGACACCGTAACTTATAAAGAAGATGCTGTCATTGTTCTTGGTGCAGGACTGAATGGCGAAACGATTACTTTACCCCTTTATTATAGGCTGGAAAAAAGCGTAGAATATTTCAATAAAAATCCAAATGCCATTATCGTTGTATCCGGAGGACAAGGACGTAACGAAACCATAACGGAAGCCCTGGCAATGGAAAGGTACTTGCTTTCAAAAGGAATTCCTGAAAACAAAATAATAAAGGAAGACAGTGCAACAAGTACCTACGAAAATTTTCTTTTATCCAAAAAGCTTTTAGATGATTATTTTAAAAGCGAATACAAGACAATTTTTATAACAAATGATTTTCATATATATAGAGCAAAAGAGATCTCAAAAGTTGTAGGGTTCAATAGTAACTATATGCATGCAAAAATACAATGGTATTTAGCTCCAGCAACCTATATCAGGGAGCTTTTAGCGAATATTAAGTTTATTTTGCTAAGACAGTAGCTGTTTTAAATGGGATTGGAGTACTCTATGAAAAAATTAAAGATTATTTTAGGTTGTTTTGTGATTGCCTGAACCCGCATAAACATGCGGGTTCCAGACTGAAGACAAACCTTGGGCGCCGCCCAAACCTGCTTGCTTTTTGAAAAAAGCAAGACCAAAAACTTTTATTGAAACCGCATAGATATGCGGTTTCTAAAGGGTCAAGGTGCAATGGCAAAGAAGTGCCATCTGTCCAAAGGACAGCTTTGCGCAGCAAAGTGCTGAGGTGAAACCCTTGTGGGTGTTTGAGGGCAAAGCCCTCATGGTTTTGACTTTGTCTACGTTCTGGAACCCGCAAACATGCGGGTTCAATTTTTTGAAAAAAACAAGCGGGGCATCTATGTTCTAACAGCCCCATATAGTATGCACTGTTATTTCTTCCTCCATATAAAAAACACTTACTTCTTCCTCATCGCATTTAAAATTGCCAATACCGCCACGCCCACGTCCGCAAAGACTGCCATCCACATGGAGGCCATACCAACGGCACTTAGGATTAAAACTAAAGCCTTTATGCCTAAGGCAAACACAATATTTTGCCTTACAATGGTGCGTGTGTTTTTTGCAATACGAAGCCCCACTGCCAATTTCCCAATATCATCATCCATCAGCACAACGTCCGCCGCTTCAATTGCCGCATCAGAACCAATGCCGCCCATGGCAATGCCCAAATCCGCCCCGGCCAACACAGGGGCATCGTTTATACCATCCCCTACAAAGGCAATTTTCCCAGGTGCTTCTCTTTCCTTTATTTCATCCAGTATGCGAACCTTATCCTGGGGTAACAGCTCCCCGTAAAAACCATCAAGCATCAGCTCATTTGCCATGGCTTCCGCATTTTCCTTACGATCCCCCGTCAGCATTGTCAAGGACTGAATGCCTTTTTGACGTAATGCCGTCAAAGCCTCCTGCAATCCATCTTTCAAGGTATCTGCAACAACAATATAACCCTTGAATTTTCCGTTTTTCGCCACATAAATTACAGATCCTACGCCTGCAAAGGGAGAAAACGCAACATTTTCTTGCTCCAGCAAGCGCTGATTTCCCAATAATACCCGCTCACCATCCAAACTGTAGGAAACACCAAAACCGCCTAATTCCTTATATCCTGAAATTAAATCCACAGGAGTTTTCTTTATTTTCTCATATTCTTCAACAATCGCCTCTGCAATGGGGTGATTGCTGTTTGCTTCGCCCAGTGCCGCTAAATACAAGAGCTCCTCTTTTTCTTTGCCCTCGATTGCTACCACAGAGAACTTGCCCTTTGTCAATGTTCCCGTTTTGTCAAAAATAAGGTGGGTAATGTGGCAAAGCGTGTCTAAATCGCCGCCGCCTTTTACCAAAATACCATTTTTTGAAGCAGCACCAATGCCCGCAAAATAGCTTAGGGGCACAGAAAGCACCAATGCGCATGGGCAAGACACCACTAGGAAAATTAACGCACGCCCAAACCACATGCTAAATTCGCCAAAGCCCAGGATAGGTGGAAGCAGGGCAAGGGCCACCGCCAGGCCTACCACAACAGGTGTATAAACCCTTGCAAACCGCGTTATAAATCGTTCCGTTTTGGATTTCTTTCCGGCAGCATTCTCCACCATCTCCAAAATTTTCATTACCGTTGAATCCTTGAAGGGTCTGGTAACTTGTATTTTCAAATTTCCGTCCAAATTGATGCATCCGCTTAATACATCACTACCCGGCGCAACTCCTCTGGGCAATGCCTCGCCGGTTAATGCCGCCGTATCTAAGAGGGCAGATCCTTCCTTTATCCTTCCGTCTAATGGAATTCTTTCCCCCGCCTTAACGAAAATAAAATCGCCAATATTCACCTCGTCGGGATGCACCCGTTTGATGCCGTTTTCTGTAAACACCTCCGCGGAATCGGGACGAATATCCAGTAGTGAAGTAATGGATTTTCTGGAGCGGTTTACGGCATACTCCTGGAAGGCTTCACCAATTTGGTAAAACATCATTACAAACACCGCCTCCGGCATTTCGCCAATGGCAATAGCCCCCACCGTAGAAAGGGACATTAAGAAATTTTCGTCAAAAACTTGACCTCTCAAAATATTTTTTGTTGCTCTCAGCAAAACATCATAGCCAAAGATTCCATAAGAAAACAAAAACAAAAGAATGCCCGCCGTGGAATCTCGCAGGAAAACCGCAGCCAAAAAAATCATTCCTCCACAGCCAAAGCGAAGCCATAGCTTTTTACCATCAACTTCTTCAACAGGCTGATGGTGGTGATGCTGGTGGCTATGAATATCGTGGTCATGATGGTGGTGGTCATCATTTTCTGTATGACAGCGGGAACAGGAACAACCCTTAAGCTTCACCGATTCTTTATTTTCCAACGCCACCGCAACCTCCGGCTCATACTTATGTACAATCTTTTCTATTTTTTCCAAAACAATTTGTTCTTCTGCCCCTTCTGCCAAGGATACGTCCATGGTTTGCTTAACCAAATTTATCTCCGCTTGGCGGGCTTCCTTTAATGCATTAACCGCCGTTTCAATTTTTCCTGCACAGTTTGCACAGGTTAAGCCTCTTAAATACACCTTCAATCAAAACACCTCCACGATTGTTCACGTGATTATTTGTTCATTTGTATTCCAAAAAAACAGGCTGTGAAGCATATCCTTTCATCAGCCTTAATTTTATTCAACATATCCCCGTTTATGGGCGATATGAACCATACCTTGTTCCAATATTGTTTGAACATGCCCATCATCCAAAGAATAAAATACAGCTTTTCCGTCCTTGCGATATTTCACCAAATTATTTTGCCGCAAAACCCGCAATTGATGGCTAATGGCCGACTGGGACATATCCAAAGAATCCGCCAGCTCCCCCACATTTTTTTCCCCAATTAAAAGGCTCTGCAGGATACGAATTCTTGTAACATCACCAAAAACCTTAAAAAACTCTGCCACATCATGAATAAACTCTTGTTTCAACTCGGTAATGATATCGATTTCTTCTGTAGGAACGTGGCTGCTTTCCACGATAACACCCCCAATCAAATGAACATTTGCTCATATATTAGCATATTGTTTCTCCTTTGTCAACCCAAATCATTTTTTTGAAGCTCAATTAGTTCAATAAACCCTTGAACGGCATGGGGTGATGTAACATTTTTCAGCTTTACCATTCCTATGCTACGTTTTGGCAAGGGTGGCGCAACAGGTATTTCATACAGCCGTTTTTCCCTTAAAGCATCTTGGGTAAATTCCTTTATGACATAAGTTAAACCTAAGTTGATTTGAGCAAAGCTAATCAGCAAATCGCTGCTGCCTAATTCCAAAATTGGGTTTAAAACGACACCGTTTTCTTCCGCATAACGGTCAATATACCTTCTGGAATTGCTTAAATCCTCTAAAAGCAACAGAGGATATCCGGGCAAATCCTTCAACTCCAAGCCAACCTGGGACAGCAGCTTATATCGTTCTCCCCCCACCAAAACATCATGGATCTCGATGCAGGGCATAATTTCAAAGTCCCCATCATCACTTATGGGCAGGTTGATAAAACAAACATCTACACTTCCATTTTTTAATAGACGCAAAGACTCATAGGTGGTTTTATTGGTTACCTTAATATTGATATCCGGATACAGCTTATGATACTTTTCCAAATATGGCAGCAAAAAATTTGCAATTACCGTATCACTGGCGCCAATTTTCAGCTCGCCCATTTCCATATTTACCATTTGAAAATATTTTTCCTCCGCCGCGTGGATTAAGCCCAACGCCTGCTCCAGATAAGTATACAGCAGCTTTCCCTCCGCAGTAGGATACACCCCTTTTGCGGTACGAATCAAAAGGGGACTGCCCATTCTGTCTTCCAATTGACGAATTGCCATGCTTACTGCCGGCTGTGAAATATATAATTCTCTGGCAGCCGCAGACATATTACCGGTACGCACAACAGCGCAAAAAACTCGGTACAAATCCAACGAAACATCAACCTTCAAACGCAACACCCCTTTTTCTTTTTACTTAAAATACTTTCTCAGAAGGTTGATCATATCAGTCCCCTCAAAAAATGCAGACTATACCGGACCAGAAAGTACCGCGCAAAACATAATCAACAAAGAAAACCCTGCCCAAATAAGGGGCTTAAAAGAGGGTTTCTCATTCTTTATCAGCTCAGCAAGCCCAAAGGCAAAGGAAAATACAAATAGAAAGGGCCATACAATCCATGTGTGGATACAAAAAATCCCAATATTATCAAGTAACCCTATAAGCATAGTCCATCATCCCCTACTACACAAAATATTCACCCTCAGCCCGTCTTTCATAAAGCTCTTCCAATTCCTCCTTATGGTAAATAAATCCCGCATCCTCAAAATGCTTTGCTCCCACAGGACATTTTTTAACACAAGCACAGCATTTCATGCAAATTCCGGAAACAACGGTTGGGTCTTCCTTGGAAATAGACCCCATAGGACAGACCTGGGCACAAATGCCGCAGCCACAGCAATCCTCCCCCGTTATAGGCTTTACCTTGCGAATATCAATGGCATGCTCATGCCGATCTCTGGGCGTGAAATAGGAGCGAATGGGCTCCTCACCTTTTACATAGGCAGGGCCGTCATATTTCCAACCACACTTTATCTTTTCGGCAATTTTTTCACCAAAAGCGGTGAGCTTGATTACATCCTCCTCATCCGGTCTGCCTGCACCTAGCTTTCTGGAAAAAGAATGCTCGCTAACAAATGCACCGCCTGCAATGGTTTGAAATCCCTTCTCCTCCATAATGTTTCTTAATTCAATAAGTGCATCATCATAATCCCTATTCCCAAAGGACACAACAGGAACCCCAAAGGCACCGTTCCCCTTTAATTTTTCATTGAAATATGTTAATAAAAGATTGGGCACACGCCCTGCAATCACAGGGGTTCCCAAAATCACAAGGTCACCCTCGCCAAAAAAGGCCTCGTTTTCTCTATGTTGAGGCAATGTAAAATCATATGTATCATATGGCACATTCAATGCCTTGTGAATCATTTGTGCAACAGTGGTTGTCACTTTTTGGGTACCTCCCGTAGGACTAAAAAAAACTGCCCAAACCTTTTTTATTTTCATCATTGACGGATGCTTTTTTCGCATCCTTCCTCCCTTCCAAATCAGCCTGCTTTTATGATACTCCATCCTTATTTACTTTTCAATATAGAAAAAGAGGAATGCAAAAATCATTTCTGATTAAAGAATTCCTCTGATCAATTGCTTAAACTACTGAATGAAACTTTTCAAGGTTTTTGTAGGCTTCATCTATATACTCCACTTTTTGAGCGGCCATCATTTCTTCAAATCTGGCATCACTATAATCCGTCTGCTTCTGATTTACAAAAGTAGTTTCTGCCTTCTCCTTAACTTCGCTTTCCTGGGGAGTGGTAATACTGGTTACACGCAAAATAAAATATGTTCCATCCACGTCAATAGGGCCAGTAACTACGCCAATTTCAGGAACTTCCGTCAGACCAAAGGATGAGAGCAATTGCGTCTTATATACCGTCATTTTCCCGCCGTCTTCCTTCAATCTTGCATTTTCATCAATATCATATTCCTGAAACAGACTAATGAAGTCTGTGCCACTTTTGGCCTTCTCTGCAACCTCATTTGCTTTTTGCGCATCATCCAAAACAATAGAATCCAACTCCACTGTAATCAGCTCTTCTTTGATTTGTTCCTTGTTTTCTTCGTAGTATCTTGCCTTTTCTGCCTCATCTACTTCACACTCAGCAACCAATGCCTGATACACCAAGGAATAAATATAAGAGCTTTCCATAAAAGGTGCTAAGGATTCCGCGTCAATGCCCATTTTTTTAATATCTTCCTGGGGCACATTGGCAACAAACTGTTCCGAGGCAGAAGCAACCTCTTGCTTTTGGTCATCTGTTAAGGTAATATTGTTTTCTTCCGCATATTTTTTTGCGGCAATTACGCTTTGTAATGTTTTAAGTGTTCTCTCCTCCACCAATTCATCTGCCGTCTGCCCATCAAAATCCATCGTCCAGATATCGTCACCGCCAACAGCCGTAAAGCTTTTGCTGGTAGTATACAGATACACCATATATTCCGATTTCATGATCTCTCTGCCATCAATTTTCATGACTACTTCGTCATTAAAATCGCTGCCGCCAGCATTATCGCTATTGCTTGCATTATTGCTACCGCAGGCAGAAAGAGCCATCGCGCCGGCAATCAGCAGGCAAAGAAGTCCTTTTTTCTTCATTTTAATCCCTCTTTCTTTCACTTTTTTTAGTTTAAGTACTTCTACAAAACCCTTTGTTTTATCGTCGAAAAAATACCTAATGTTATCATTATACACATTCTTTCTTCAAATGACCATCATTTTATTGCATTTAATACGAATTTAATTTCTTCTAAAACCTTGGTTTCCTTTTCTTTATTTAACTTTAAGGTTAAATATGGACTAGCTCCCGCTGTAAATAAATATTTCCCCCGCCCTTGGGAAATAAGCTTCGTTAACTTCAAAGGATCCGTTTTCGCATCCGCTCGGAACTCAAAAAGTATATTCCCCCGCTTTTGCACAATAGAAGAAATCCCCAAGCTTCTTGCTTCACTTTTTAACAGCACAATTTCCAGCAGCGTCTGTACGCTTTTGGGCAAATCCCCATAGCGATCCTCCATTTCTTCTTGAATATCATAATACTCCTCTTGAATACGTACATTGGCAATCTTTTTATACAATTCCATGCGCTGCTCCTGATTTTTGATATAAAAATCAGGAATATATGCACTGATGTTTAAATCCACCGTTGTTTCGAAGGGTTCTTCCTTGGGTGCTTCACCTTTTAGCTGCTGTACCTCTTCTTCCAACAAACGGCAATACATATCATACCCAACAGATTCCATATGTCCATGCTGTTCTGCCCCTAAAAGATTTCCGGCACCGCGAATTTCCAAGTCCCGCATCGCAATTTTAAAGCCGGAACCAAACTCGGTAAACTCTCGGATGGTCTGCAAGCGTTTTTCTGCCACCTCACGCAGCATTTTATCCCTCCGATACATCAAATATGCATAGGCTATGCGGTTACTGCGCCCCACACGCCCCCGCAGCTGATAAAGCTGTGCCAAGCCCATTATGTCGGCATCCTGAATGATGATGGTATTCGCATTGGCAATATCCATACCCGTTTCAATAATGGTGGTACACACCAATACATCTGTTTCTCCGCTGATAAAAGCCTCCATAATACGCTCCAGCTCCCGCTCAGACATCTGCCCATGGGCATAGGCAATATTGGCTTCCGGCACCATTTTTTGCAGGCGAAAGGCCTCTTCGCGAATGGACTCCACGCGGTTATATAAATAATAAACCTGTCCGCCTCTGGCCACCTCCCGATGAATTGCCTCCCGCACAAATTCCGGATTATTCTCCATCACATAGGTTTGAATGGGATGCCGCTCCAAGGGCGGTTCCTCAAGCAGGCTCATATCTCGTATCCCCGAAAGGCTCATATGAAGTGTACGAGGAATGGGCGTTGCCGATAATGTCAATACATCCACATTTTCCCGCAGTCGTTTCAGCTTTTCCTTGTGAGAAACACCAAAGCGCTGCTCCTCATCTACAATAATCAACCCCAAATCCTTAAACACAACGTCCTTAGACAAAATTCTGTGGGTGCCGATTACAATATCCCCATATCCCCCTTGTAATTTTTTCAAAGATTCTTTCTGCTGCTTTGCCGTTCGGAACCTTGAAAGCAGCTCCACCGTAATGGGATATCCGGACATACGCTGAACAAATGTATTATAGTGCTGCTGTGCCAAAATCGTTGTTGGCACAAGGAAGGCCACCTGCTTCCCATCCTGTACGGCTTTAAATGCCGCCCGAATGGCCACCTCCGTCTTTCCATAGCCGACATCTCCGCAAATCAGACGATCCATTACCTTGCTGCTTTGCATATCATGCTTCACATCTTCAATGGCATTTAGCTGATCATCTGTTTCCGCATAAGGAAAAGCTTCTTCAAACTCCCTTTGCCACACCGTATCCCGAGCATACTGAAACCCCTTTGTCGATGCACGTTTTGCATATAATGCAACCAAGTCCTCCGCCAAAATTTTAATGGCAGCACGGGTTTTGGCCTTCGCCTTTACCCAATCTTGACCGCCCAACTTATTCATCTTTGGTGCTGCGCCGCCGCTGCCGATATATTTTTGCACCATATCCATTTGATTCACGGGTACAAAAAGATTTCCGCCGTCACGGTAGGAAATTTTCATGTAATCCTTCTGAACACCCTCAACGGATATTTTCTCCAAACCGCCAAATACACCGATTCCGTGGTTATCATGAACAACATAATCTCCCACTTTTAAATCCGTAAAGCTTTCAATGGCTGCGCCGTTCTTTCTTTTCTTATTTTTCCGTTTTTTTTCACCGCCGCCAAACAGCTCGCTGTCGGAAAAAACAGTAAGATTAATGTATTCGTAGCCAAACCCCTTGGATAAGCTGCCCTTTGTAACCCAAACAGCCCCTTTGGGCATAGGCGAATCCAAGTTTTCCATATAAACCGCAGGGATATCCATTTCCGAAAGCTCCTTTGCCATACGCTGGGCTCTGGAACCGGTTCCGCCCAAAATCAAGATTCGGTGCTCATTTTTCTTTAAATATTGCAATTCCTCGCAAAAAAGATCCACTCTTTTGCTAAAGGATGGCGTAGACCGCACGGCAAAATTCACCTTCACCTTCGGTTCAAAATCCGAGGTTCTTTGATTCAAACCGGCAAGTAAAATACGATCAAAGCCTTCCCCCTGCCTTAAAATATCCGTATAGTCAAACAACAGCTTTGCCTGACCGGGCAGCAAATAGCCTTGGGCAATACGCCCCTTCATACTCTCTTCATATTCTGCCATAAGTGCAGCCATGTGCTCCCGGATGCGTTCAGGCTCATCAAAGCAAAGCAAGGTATCCTCAGGAATATAGTCCAGCAAGCTTACTGTATTTTCGTAAAAATACGAAATATACACGCCAATATTTGCTAAGTTTTTTTCAATGCGCAGACGTTCTGCATCCTCACCAATATTTTCCTTTAGGCGTTCGCTTTCCTCTACCAAACCCTTTTTCGTCATGTTTTGCAAGCATTTTCCAAACTCCTTACTGATTTTGTTCGCTGCCTGCTCCGCCATGCTTTCTTCATAAACCAGCTCTCGCATGGGGAAAATACGAGCCTCCTCCAGCTTATCTACAGAACGCTGACTTGCAGCATCCATAGAGCGAATGGAATCTATCTCATCATCCCAAAACTCGATTCTCACGGCATCCTCTGCCGTTAGAGAATAAATATCCAAAATGCCGCCACGCAAAGCAAACTGACCTGGGCTCTCCACCAATTCTGCCCGCTCATATCCTAAGCAAATCAACTGCTTTGTCAGCTTATTGATGTCAATAATATCTCCAACCTTTAAGGTTGCAATAAACTGGGTAAAAAGCTCTTTTTGGGGATACCTGTCTAAAAGCGCCTCCACAGAGGCAACAATGACTGGTCTTTCTCCTGATAGCAGTCGTTCCATGGCATGAAATCTATGGCGATTCATTTCCATACTATGCACATCTGCGCTGTAAAAAAGAATATCCTTTGCTGGGTAGTAGATGGGATTTTTATGAAAAAACGAAAACTCCTCCAGTATCTCTCTAGCACGCAATTCGCTATAAGTTAGAATCAGCAACGGCCTTTGGCAATGCTCCTTAATGGAATAAAGCAAATGTGTTTTTTCCACGTCAATGACCCCTGTTGTAAATACAGGGGTATGATTCTTTCGTATCGCTTCCAATACATTCTGATAGCCTTCCAATTCCAATAAAGGCTCAGTTAGTGCTTTCATCCTTACACCTCGCCTTGAGGTTTCTTTTCCACCTTAACCTCAGCTGCTTTCTCAATTTTTTCTTTTTTTGGCGGTTTCGGCCTTTGATTTATCTGGTTCATGGCCTCCATAATCCCTTGGGATAAAATTAGCTCCACCGCCTTAACCGCCTTGTCCAACCCTTGCTCCAACATAGGCAAATCGTCCTTGGAAAACTTTGCCAAAACATAATCCGCCAAATCCCATCCATTTGGTTTTTCGCCGATACCCACTTTAATGCGCCAAAACTCGTCCGTCCCCATCTGGGCAATAATATTACGTATCCCATTATGCCCACCGTGACTCCCTTTTTCACGAATACGCACACCGCTGACAGGTAAGCTTGTATCATCAAATATCACAACAAAATGATCTTGTGGCACCTTATAAAAATTTATAATTTCCCGAATGCTCTCTCCGCTTAGGTTCATAAAGGTTTGGGGCTTAACCAAAAGCACCCGTCTGCCCTCGATCATACCATCCCCTACCAATGCTTTATGTTTGAAATTATTGATCTCTATATTATATTTCTTTCCCAAGTGATCTACCACATGAAAACCAACATTGTGCTTTGTTCCTTCGTATTTCGCCCCCGGGTTTCCCAAGCCTGCAATTACAAAAAAATCCTGCCCCTTATCATTTTTTTTAAATTTATCGAAAAGTCCCATGTTATCCTCCGGTAGTTTAGCTCTATTCCTATCATTTACATATTTTCACTTTTTTTATGTATCTTATCAAGAAACTCCAACAGATTTCTTCATGAAAAAGCTCAACATAAAAGTTAAACACAGTGAAAAGCCCTAATTTATAAATTAGAGCTTTGATGTATCACTTCTTTGTTCATGGTATTGTTTTTGAAATAAAATCAATCCAGCAATCACAGAAAATGTCAAGTTATTTCGTATTATCTTATATTTTCTATCATTTCCAAATTATTGTTATATTATAACATAATTATCCTAACAAAAACAATCCCCTCTAGGCCTCACAGCCAAAAAGTACGACAAATGCCCCCCTTAATATTCAGACCTATTACTGTGCAACATTATGCGGCGCAATCATTTTAGAACCAGACATCCTAAACAATCTTAGCCTTACAAAAAAATTATAAAAAAAGCGGGCAACCCATGCCCGCTTTTATACCGCTATCAAATATGCTTGTATGCAGCCAGGGATTTCCTGCTGTATACATTTTCAAAGTACCACCACACAAAAGGCGGGCCTTACAAAAGTCCGTTCACTTATTTTACTTCGTTAACCAATTCTGCACCTTCAAGGAATGCTTTTGCATTGCCGCAGGTTACTTCTGCCATAGAGGTCAAAGCTTCTTCTGTCAAGAATGCCAAATGGCCGGAAAGAACAACCTTATCGCTAGCCAGCAATCTTGCCAATGTAGGGTCTTTGTCTTCTTTTGCACTTCTGTCTTCGAAGAAATATTCATGCTCAACTTCGCAAACGTCCATACCAACACCACGGAATTTACCTGCTTCTACTGCATCAGCCAAAGCTACGGAATCAACCAAACCGCCACGAGCAACGTTAACCAAGATTACGCCATCTTTCATTTTACCGATTGCTTCTGCATTAATCATATGGTGTGTTGCAGGCATCAACGGGCAATGAAGAGAAATTACGTCAGAACGAGCATAGAGCTCATCCAATGTAACATATTCTAAGCCAAGGTTAGGATTGGGGAATGCATCATAAGCGATGATGTTCATGCCAAAGCCCTTCAAAATATTAATCATACACTGACCAATTTTACCGGTACCAACAACGCCTGCTGTTCTGCCAACCAACGCAATACCATCCAAGCCAGCAATGTCAAAGTTGAATTTTGTGGATCTTTCATAAGCCAAATGGGACTTTCTGTTTACAGCCATCAACAAAGCAGCGCCCTGTTCTGCAACAGATTCAGGAGAGTATGCAGGTACTCTAAGAACAGGCAAACCGCATTCCTTTGCAACTGCCAAATCAACACTATCAAAACCAGCGCAACGCAACAACAATACCTTAATACCTAATTCCTTCAATTTACGAACTGCTTCAGCGGCCACTTCGTCATTTACAAAGGAACAGGTTGCATCATGGCCTGCTGCCAAATGCGCTGTAGCAGGTGTCAATCTTTCATTAAAGAAAGTGACCTCATAGCCATACTTTTCAGCCACAGGACCGAAAGAGTCTTTCCAATAGGACTTAGTGTCAAAAAATGCAATTTTCATATTAAAACTCCTCCTAAAATTATGTGATAATGGTAAAATTCGCTGGGAAACACAATCGGTTTCTCCAAAATGAATACAGTACTTGCTCATTTGTCTTACTTTTAACAATATAATCCTTTTATGCTAGTTTGTCAACTAACAAAACATAAAATTGTCAGTTTGCCCAAAGCATGCCAGACTTCCTCTTATATTCCAATGAAAAAAAGTGTATTTTTCTAATAATTTTAAAATATTTGCTTATTTTTTTCTTTTTCACAAAAAAATACAAAAAAAACAACCAAATATATATTCATTTTTTCTGCTTCTTATTGCCTTTTTGTAAAATCAAAGGCTCCCATTTTCCAATTTAGGGAAAACAGGAGCCTTTCTTATGAAAAAATTAATTTCTAATATTTAGTCAAACAGCTGAGAAATTGAGCTGCCTTCATGAATGCATTTCAGTGCATTTGCAAAAATATCAGCAACCGTTACCATAACGATCTTTTCAATCCTTTTTTCTTCAGGCAAGTTAATTGTGTCAAGAACTAACAATTCATTAATTGCGGAATCTTGAATACGCTTAATTGCAGGCCCGCTTAATACTGCGTGGGTACAGCAAGCATCAACTTCAATGGCTCCTCTTTCCTTTAAGGCATTTGCAGCATTTGTAATTGTGCCTGCGGTATCAATCATATCGTCAACCAAAATTACTTTTTTGCCCTTAACATCCCCAATAATGTTCATAATTTCACTAACATTTGCCTTGGGTCTGCGCTTATCAATAATGGCAAGCGGAATATTTAAACTTTCTGCAAATTTTCTTGTTCTGGTTACGCTGCCAAGGTCAGGGGAAACAGCAACGAAGTTTTGCAAATCATCGCCGTACTTTTTAATATAAAAATTTGTCAATAATGGACTTCCCACCAAGTTATCTACAGGGATATCAAAGAAGCCTTGGATCTGCGCACAGTGCAAATCCATTGTCAATACGCGGTTTGCACCTGCTGATGTCAAAATGTTCGCAACCAACTTTGCACTGATGGGATCTCTTGCTCTTGCCTTACGATCCTGTCTTGCATAGCCGTAATAAGGCATTACCGCCGTAATTCTTGCCGCAGAAGCACGTTTCATGGCATCAATCATAATCAGCAATTCCATTAAATTATCATTTACAGGAGCTGAGGTGGACTGAATAATGTAAACATCCGCACCACGAATCGTTTCGTTAATTTTTACCGAAATTTCGCCGTCACTAAATTGCTCAACCTCTGCATTTCCCAGTGTCATATCCATCTTTTTTGCGATTTCCTCTGCTAAAACACGGTTGGAATTGCACGCAAAAACCTTGATGTTGCCACCATTAGAATTAATCATTTCAATATCCCCCTAATAATCTTTTGCATTTTATTATCTGTGGCTGAACGCAGCCCGCCATTTATATGTTACACCTATTAGCCTGCAATTTCAACTAAATTCCGACGCATTTATTCATATTTTACGATTCTTTTTTGATTTTTTTCTTTTGCCAACCTTCAATAGTCACTTGTCTAGCTCTTGCAACAGCAAGCACATCCTCGGGAACATCCCTTGTAATGGTAGAGCCGGCCCCAATATAAGCCCCTGCCTTTACAGTAACCGGCGCAACCAAATTTACGTTACAGCCTACAAAAACATGGTCCTCCACGGTGGTACGGTGTTTCTTCTGACCGTCATAATTTACCATAATGCTGCCGCAGCCAAAATTCACCTTCTCACCGGCATCGGTATCACCGATGTACGCCAAATGGGGAATCTTTGTGCCGTTGCCCACCGTTGAATTTTTCACTTCCACAAAATCTCCAACCTTAACGTTTTCACCAATTTTACAGTTGGGGCGGATATAAGCAAAAGGCCCTACGGTTGTATTATTTCCGATTTCAGATTCTATGCCCGTAGAACTTTGGAAGGTCACACCATCTCCAAGTAACATATCCGTCAAACGAGCATTCGGCCCGATTTTACAATCCTCACCGATTTCAGTATTTCCTTCTAACACACAACCCGGCAAAATTACGGTATCCATTCCAATTTTCACCTCTGCGCCAATATAGGTGTTCTCCGGATCCACAAGAGTTACCCCGTTTTCCATATGACGGCAGTTAATCCTCTCCTTCATAATTTTTGCAGCCTCCGCCAACTGCACCCTTGAATTAACACCGAAAAATTCCTTATCATCCTCTGCAGAAACTGCGCCTATTTTTCCGCCTGCTTTTAAAATCAGCTCCAGACAATCGGGCAAATAGTATTCTCCCTGCACATTATGGTTTTCCAGCTTCGCCAAGGAGGCTTTTAAATCAGTGCCTTTAAAAATATAAATGCCCGTGTTTATCTCGTTTATGCACCGTTCTTCCGCCGTTGCATCCTTATGCTCCACAATTTTCATGAATTTTCCATCTAAATCACGAATTATGCGTCCGTATCCCTCTGGATTTTCAACCATTGCAGAAACAACCGTCGCTCCAAAACGCCCCTGACGATGCTTTTCCACTAATTTTCGCAGAGTTTCCCCTTGAATCAAAGGTGTATCCCCATAAAGAATTAATATATCTTGATTGGACTCAATAAAATCGCCCACCATCATAACTGCATGGCCTGTGCCCTTTTGTTCCGCCTGCAAAGCAAAGGTTACACCATCCTTTGCAATGGCTGCCTTTACCTCCTCCGCCTTATGCCCTACAACAACGGAAATCTCTCGGGCACCGCAGCCCTTTGCCGTATCTATTACATAATCTATCATTGTTTTATTTAGTATTTCATGCAGCACCTTGGGTTTCTTCGACCTCATGCGGGTGCCTTCTCCTGCCGCCAAAATAACAGCCTTCAAATTTTCCATGCCATTCTCCCTTCTCACGGCCTTTATCTATAAGCCGCACATAGCCTTGGATATTTTCTCATTTTTAACATAAAAATTCAATATACGCTTTTACTAAAAAATTCTTTTGTTTTTAAAGAAAGTCAGTAAAAGCACATTTTTAATATAAAAAAAGAAAAAACAGGCGCTGTTACCATCGCCTGCCTCTTTCCTTTTATAGTCTTGTCCCTTTTTTCAGGATGGCTAAATTTTGAACGGACTCTCCAATTACCTGTTGTCCATCGGAAAGCACAACCTCTTTATCCAAAATTGCATTTTCAACCACGCAATTCTTTCCGATTCTGCAGCCCTCCATAACAATGGAGTTTTTCACCACAGAACCCTCCCCCGTGTAAACCCTACGGAAAATAACAGAATGTTCCACCCTGCCGTTAAAAATCGTGCCGCTGCCTGCAATGCAATCTCGCACCTCAGCACCTATATTATATTTTGCCGGAGGTTCATCCTTTGCCTTGGTTTCTAAATATGGATACTGATTAATGAAGGTATCTCGAATTTCTTTCTTCAAAAAATCCATGTTTACATTATAATAAGCGCTAACACCTGTGCTTAAGGTGTTCCAATAGCCTTGAAATTCGCATCCGTAAATTTTTAGCTCCTTGCGCTTTGCAATCAAAATATCCTTTACAAAGTCGTATTTTCCTTGGGGAACAATCTCGTTTAAAAGATCAATCAATAGCGTCCTGGAAATAACGTAGGTCCCAAGGGATGCGTTATTCGTCTTTGCCTGTACGGGCTTTTCCTCAAATTCAAGCAAGCGCCCCGTTTCATTCATCTCCATGATACCAAAATTCTTTAAATCCTCTCGCTCCATTTCCTGATAAGCGATGGTAATATCCGCTTCCTTTTCCTTATGGCGCTCTAGCAAATTACGGTAATCCATTTTATAAATGGAGTCCCCACTGGTTATAATCACATATTTCTCGTTGCTTCTCAAAAGATAAGTCATGTTTTGGTAGATAGAATCAGCAGTACCTTGAAACCAATTGGAATCAGTGCTGCTGATAAAGGGGGTAAATACAAATAGCCCTCCCTGCTTTCTGCCAAAATCCCACCATTTTGAAGATGTCAGATGATCCCTGAGGGAACGGGAATTATACTGGGTGAGTACGGCAACCTTACCAATGCCGCTGTTTGACATGTTGCTTAATGTAAAATCTATGGCACGATAGCTGCTTCCTACGGGCAATGCAGCCGCCGCTCTATGGTCGGTAAGAACACCGAGTCGTCCCTCATTGTTACCGCCTGCTAAAATGATACCAATGGCTTTCATACTCATTTCCCCTCCCGCACTACAGCTTTACCACTTTCCAGCTTACCGTTTTCATAATCTTCCGCCCTCGTATCACCATAGATTACGCAGTTTTTCCCTATGGTAATGCCATCGGGCACCTTACTATGACTACCAATTACAGTAATGCCCGTATTATAAATATTGGGTTTCGTTTCATTTGGCACATTTTCGCCAACACCCATGTGTACGCCGTTGCCAACCACACAATCTTCATCTACAATGCAACGCTCCAGCACCGCATTCTCTCCGATAAAGGTTTTCCCCATAATTATGGAATCACGAACAATGGTGCCCTTGCCAATAATAACCTGCGCACCCAAAACAGAATGGTATACCTGACCGTAAATTTCACTGCCGTCTGTCACAAGGGATTCCTTCACCACAGCCTCCGGCGCAGTATAAGTTGGGGGCTGATGGTCGGCATTGGTATAAATTTTCCAAAAATCCTCATATAAGTTAAACGCAGGCAGCGCTTTAATCAATTCCATATTGGACTCCCAATAGGATTCAATGGTTCCAACGTCCTTCCAATAGCCTTTAAAACGATATGCATACATTATCTGCCCTTCATCCAGCATTTTGGGGATAATATGCATACCAAAATCACTATCTGGGTGCACCGTCCGATCTTCCACCAAAGCCTCTCTCAATCTGCTCCAAGTGAAAATATAAATCCCCATGGAAGCCAAATTACTTTTCGGGTTTGCAGGTTTTTCTTCAAACTCATAAATGCTGTCGTCCTCCTTGGTATTCATAATACCAAAGCGACTCGCTTCCTCAAAGGGCACTTCCAAAACGGCAATGGTTGCCGCTGCGCCCTTTTCTTTATGGAATGCCAACATTTTAGAATAATCCATTTTGTAAATATGATCCCCAGATAATATCAATACATATTCGGGATTATTACTGTCAATATAGTCTATATTTTGATAAATGGCATTTGCCGTACCCATAAACCATTCGCCGGAATCCCCGCCCTTCACATGAGGGGCTAAAATGGTAACACCGCCGTTTTTCTTATCCAAATCCCAAGGAATACCAATGCCAATATGCTGATTCAACTGTAGAGGCTGATACTGGGTCAGTACCCCCACCGTGTCTACTCCCGAATTAATACAGTTACTGAGGGGAAAATCAATAATTCGAAACTTTCCGCCATAAGCAACCGCCGGCTTGGCTACCTTTCGTGTCAAAACTCCTAGACGGCTTCCCTGTCCGCCTGCCAAAAGCATTGCAATCATTTCTTTCTTGCGCATTTGTATCTACCCCCTGCCTTTATTTGTCCAAAGTATCTTTACAAAAACAAATATATATTAGACAATTCATAATAATATTCCATGAAACAAATCCTTAATCCCAATTTTATTCAAATTATCGTGATATTTTGCCTTGTCCAATGGCTGCTTATGCAGATGCTGCAATCGAAAGCTGTTAAAAATAACCAACCCTTTCCTTAAAAAATGCTGACCAAAGAATGCGCCTTCGGTCTTTCTCTATGTAAATGCTTTATGTTTCTGAAAAAATCCTTTGCTTAATTGCAATTTTCCTTTTATTATCTTAATTATACCATAATATTACCATAAAAAAAATAAGTATTTCTCTCGTCATTTCTACCAAATGCTTTGTTCTTCGTGTTTTTTCAAAATAAATAGTATGTTTTTGTTTTAATTTAATCGTTTTGGTATACAATTAAATATATAAATTTTTGTTAATCATTGCCTTTCTTTTTTCTGTATACTATAATGGTAGGCAATGTTATGTTAGAATTCGTAACGATTCATACAACAATAGAGGCGGTAATATATGACAACAATGTTTAAAAATTCAGACCATATTTATTTTATTGGCATCGGCGGAATCAGTATGTCAGGCTTAGCGGAAATTTTGGCAAGTCGGGGTTATAAGGTTTCCGGCACCGATATTCGCAGCACCCCTGTGACAGACCATTTGCAAGCCACAGGCATCCAAATCAATATCGGCCATGATGCAAAAAACATTACAGATGACGTAACCCACGTTGTTTTTACAGCTGCAATCCATGATGGAAACCCTGAATTGGAGGCGGCAAAGGCTAAAAATCTTATTATTTTGGATCGTGCACAGCTTTTAGGACAAATCATGGGAGAGCATACAAACTCCATTGGTATTTCGGGAACCCATGGCAAAACAACCACCACCTCCATGGTGTCGGAAATTCTTTTGGCGGCGAAAAAAGATCCTACCATCACCGTAGGCGGCATTCTACCTACCATCGGAAGCAATTTAAAAATCGGAAGCTCCTCTTATTTTGTGGCAGAAGCCTGTGAGTACTGCAACAGCTTTTTGCAATTAAACCCCTTGGTGGGTGTTGTTTTGAATATCGAAAGCGACCATCTGGACTTTTTCGGTTCTTTGGAAAACATTTACCATTCGTTTCATGATTTTGCAAAACGCATTCCCGATAATGGTGCTTTAATCATTAATAAAGAAATTCCAAATATTTCAAAAATCACAAAGGATTTGGCGTGCCGCGTAGAAACCTTTTCTATGGCGGAGGCTGCAAACTGGACGGCAAAAAATGTAGTCCATCACGAGGATGGAAAAAACACCTTTGATGTTTATTATAATCAAGAAAAGAAGGCAACCATCCATCTAAATGTTCCGGGAGATCATAATATTTCCAATGCCTTGGCGGCAATTGCCTCCGCAAGCTTTTTGGAAATCCCTCCGGAAGATTGGGTAAAAGGCCTTGTCCATTTTTCGGGAACAGAACGGCGTTTCCAAAGAAAAGGGGAAAAGAACGGCGTTGTTGTCATTGACGACTATGCCCATCACCCCACGGAAATTCGGGCAACCTTAGCCGCCGCAAAAAAAGTGAAACACCGCACCACTTGGTGCGTTTTTCAGCCCCATACCTATTCTCGCACCAAGTTTTTGTTTGAAGAATTTGGGGATGCCTTTTTTAATGCAGATGAAATTATCATTGCCGATATTTATGCGGCAAGAGAAACCGATGACGGCACAATCAGCGGAACAATGCTGGCAGAGCGTATTGCAAAAACAGGAAAATCTGCCCGCTATGTGGGAAACTTTGATGAAATCACAGCTTATTTGCAAAAAAACTGTCAGGCGGGGGATTTACTTCTTACGGTTGGCGCGGGGGATGTGTATAAAATCGGGGAAGCTTTTCTTGCCAAATAATTTATCAAAACATTTTCTTCGACGTAAAAAGCTGTACCATAAAAAATTATTACTTGCAACTCCATAAATTTCAACAAAAAAAGCAGACCTCTTTCCCCTTGCTGGGAAGGATTGTCTGCTTTCCATTTTGCTATTTTTCGTTTTATTTATGATAAGGCTCTTTCCGATTGATTTTTACCGCCCGATAGATTTGCTCCAGCAAGATAACACGCATCATTTGATGGGGGAAGGTCATGGGAGAAAAGCTCAAGGAAAAATCCGCCCGTTCCATAACCTCTGGGGATAACCCCAAAGAACCTCCAATGATAAATACCATATGGCTCACCCCTCGAACCGCCCTCTCTGCCATAAAATCAGCCAAAGCCTCAGAGGAAAGACTCTTGCCCTCGATGGCCAAAGCTACCGCAAATGCGTCATCCTTAACTGCCTTTAAAATGCGCAGGCCTTCCTTTTGGCGTACCTCGTCCTCTTGGGCAGGACTCATGGTTTCTGGTGCTTTTTCGTCAAGCAGCTCCGTAACTTCCAGCTTCATATAACGTCCAAGACGTTTGCTGTATTCCTCCACTGCCCCTCGCCAATATTGCTCCTTCAGTTTACCGACACACACAATCGTAACCTTCATTTTCTCACCTATAATTCAACCTTTATCCCCGTATTATGGCGATAAGCCATGTCCATTTTAATATGCCTGCCCACCTCAATTCTATTCTTCCCCAAAATTTTTTCCACCGTATCAAAGGCCAAATGGGGCTCATTGTTTTCCTGACTTAAATGCCCCAAAAAAACATGCTTCATTTTTCCATCTACAACTGAGGAAAGAAGCTCTCCCGCCGTTTTATTGGAAAGATGACCTTTATCGCTTAAAATTCTCTTTTTTAAATGCCAAGGATAACTCCCCTTTTGCACCATATCCTCGTCATGGTTTGCTTCCAGTAAAAGAATATCACTGCCGACAAGGTTTTCCAAAATTTCATCTGTAACATGCCCAATATCTGTAGCAAGGGTAACCTTTCTTTCCCCTGCAAAAATATTGTATCCCACCGGATCTACGGCATCATGGGGAATACAAAAAGGCTTTACACAAATATCATTTATAATGCAATTTTCTCCCGGATAAACAAAGCGCTTGTTTCCCGGTGCAATCTTTCCCAAGGTATCCTCCATGGCCATCCAAGTTTCACAAGTAGCATAAATAGGCACGTTAAAGCGCCTAGAGAAAATCCCCGCGCCTTTAATATGGTCTAAATGCTCATGGGTAATAAATAACCCGTCTATATCTTGTCCTGTCAGCTTCAGCTCCGCCAGGCTTTCCTGAATCTTCTTTCCGCTAACACCCGCATCAATTAAAATACGGGTATATTTTGAAGCGATGTAGGTACTATTTCCGCTGCTTCCACTTGCGAGGGTACAAAATTCTACTGCCAAAAAAACTCCCCCATTCCAATTTTAAACCGCTCTTTGAATGACAGAAAGCAGGGTTTCCCCTGCTCAGCCTGTAAATCTATTTTTGTAGACCAACGGCAAAAAGCCATGTTTTGGCCAAGCTGTTCTGTCTTGATCTCACAAAATCAAAACCTCTGCCCCATCATTATTTCACTCAGAAATACGCTGAATATTCGCCCCTAAGGCATTAAACTTCTCCTCAACGTCCTCGTAACCTCGATCAATGTATCGAACACCGTTAATTTGCGAGGTTCCCTCTGCGGCCAATGCTGCCAAAATCATAGCTGCGCCAGCCCTTAAATCAGTAGCCTCAACAGTGGCGCCTTGATAATGGGGAATGCCCTCAATTGTAGCAATTCTTCCGTTAATATCCACAAGTGCTCCTAATTTACGCAATTCATCCATATATTGGTATCTGTTGTCCCATACATTTTCTGTAATTACGCTGGTTCCCTTGCAAATACTCAAAAGTGCAGCCATTTGGGGTTGCAAATCCGTAGGAAAACCAGGATAGCTCATTGTTTTAACATTTACACTGCGTAAGGGTTGATTTGCCATTACCCGTATCGAATCGTCCCCTTCTTCCAGCTTCACATTCATTTCCTCCAGCTTCGCTGTCAATGAATCCATATGCTTGGGAATTATATTCTTTATCAAAACATCTCCGCCTGTAATTGCGGCCGCAATCATATAGGTACCCGCCTCTATTTGGTCGGGAATAATGGCATACTGTGCTCCATTTAGCTTTTCTACGCCTTTGATACGAATAACATCTGTTCCTGCTCCCTTAATATTTGCCCCCATCATGTTCAGATAGTTGGCGGTATCAACAACATGAGGCTCTTTTGCTGCATTTTCGATGGTTGTAATCCCCTCTGCCAGGGTTGCCGCCAACATAATGTTTATGGTCGCCCCAACACTAACCTGATCCATATATATAGAGGCTCCAACCAATTTATCCGCATAAGCCCTTACAAAGCCGCATTCTTCCTCTACCGTTGCACCCAATGCACGAAAACCTTTTAAATGCAAATCAATGGGGCGTTTTCCAAAGTTACAGCCACCGGGCATAGCAACTTCTGCCTTTTTGTAGCGAGCCAAAAGTGCGCCTAAAAAATAATAGGATGCTCGAATTTTCTGTACTTCCTCAAAGGTAGCCTTAAAATCAATTCCCATCGAGCAGTCAATTTCAATAGTATGCTTATCTTTATGTACGCATCTGCCCCCCAATTTTTCAATGGTATGACAAATACAGCTTACATCCTCAATATTGGGTAAGTTTTCCAAAACACTTTTTCCGCCCGCCATAATTGCGGCTGGCAACACCGCTACCGCAGCATTTTTTGCTCCACTAATCATCACTTCGCCCACAAGACGTTTTCTGCCTTTTACAAGCAATTTATCCATTAAACGTTCATCCTTCCAATGAATTGCCAAAGGACACTCCCTTTGTACACGAAAGCCGGGCTTGTCTTTCTTACTCTCAACCTACTATTATCCGTTGTCGCCCTAACCATTCGAATTATATCATGAAAAAGCCACTGAGGAAAGTATTTTTTCCCGCTTGACAAATTTAATAATCAATTATTCTTATCTCCTTTTACGCAGAAAGAAAAAAGGCCTAAGCCTTTTTTTGTGATTCGCTTATTTTACATCCTTTTTTACAATTTGGCAAGTGTATGCATTTACCAGATAAGGCTGGCTGTCTTCCATCAAGTAAATGCGATAGCAAGGCTCCAAATATAAGCCTGTCCCCACCGCCGCATTGCCTTGCTCCATTAAGTCATACCCAAGCTCAAGGCGTTGTATTGCCACACCATTGCTATCCTCTCGTTGGTTCCATTCCCGCATAAAAGTCATTAATGCCTCATCAATCATGCAAATATCCTTCTTTTCCTGACTCATACCTGTTATTTCACAATAGGTAAAATCCAGCTGATAAATCCCCTTGGCAGACACAAAAACAGAAAAATAATTGGAAAAAATTGCTTCATCCTTATATACAGAGCAAAAGTCAACCCGCCACCCATCTTCTTCTTTGTATGAATAACAAGACTCAAACTGTCCAAAAACCGCCGCCATTTGTTCCATTTTCCGTTGTGCCACTTTGATTGCATCTTCCTTCGTCAAGCCTGCCAAGCCCTTTTCAACGATTTCATCCGTAAAGCTCCCCCGATCCCACTCCAGCGTAAGCGTTTTACTCTCTGTTTTATATACTGTTTTTGTACCAATCGTTACCTTGGTTTTTTCTCCATTAAAAATAGCGGCCTCCAAGTCCTCCTTATTATAAGAAGGAACCTTTGCCTCCAATCGATACATGGGCTTTGCATCAATTTTTAAATCTGTATATAACGAGATTCCATTTCGGGACAAAACCTCAAAAATCGCCTTTTCCTGGGCAGCGGTCATGGTATTATCCCGTTTTTGCTGTATATTTAACCCAGCCAACACTACATTCAAAATAAGTAGCAAAATAATCACAAAGCGCTTAGCTCCTGCCCATTCCACGACCCCGCCTCCTTTCTAATTCCCATTTTTTCTACATCCATTTTTCTACTGAGAAATATGACTCATCTCTGCAGCAGGATCTGCGTAGGTGTCGGTTACAAACAAGTAGTCATATAATGTAATAAACCACTTTAAGTCTATATTCCCTGTCAAATCCACATAATAACCCAAGGAAATATTTCTTACATCCGAAATCACCTTTTCCTCCACAGTTTCCTGATAGGTTTTATTGGCATCATCCAGCGCATCAATAAACTGAACATCCAACTCCATGTCCGGCGTACTTACAGCTTCATAATTTACCACATATCGGTGATATTTTTTCACCCTTTGGTTTCGTACGGTAACCTCTATTGCATGGCTGCTCCCGATTTTTTCCTGCATGGCCACGGATAGATTGACAGGCAAATCGTTGACAGCATAATCAAAATAATATATTGTTTCATTGCTCTTTTTTTCAATATCCGCCAGAAAAACATCTGTGGTCAAGGATGTGTCATTCTCCAAAAAATTACAGCAAATCTGATACCCCTCAAGAAGCCCTGTATTATTGGTATCATTTCCGTAGGCCCCATAGCTGTAATAATCCAAAACCCGGGTATTGGAAAAATATTTAATTACCGTTTGGCTGTCACTAAAAATAAAATCACCGCTTTCATCCTTCGTGCTCCAGTCCACAGAAAAATTTCGAAAAAAGCCTTTTACCGCATTTTCCATATCAACACGACTCAATACGCCATCTTTTTCAAATGCCGCAAACTCCCGTAAGCTGCAATAACGATAGGGCAACTGCGCCCACTGGGGCAAAAATAAATTTCGCCAAATGACAGAGGTTCCTGTTTTCTGCCCTGTGGAAATGTATGTCATTTCATCATCATTGGTCACCAGTTTATCATAAAAATCCGATGCGGACTGGCTTTTATTTGTGGTGTAGCATACACTTTCGTTGGTTTTTGAATTTACAAAATAAGCCTTGCTCTCCTCCCCCGGGCGTCTGGAAGGAAGGATTGTAATATAATCGAAGGAATCCATTTTGTCGCTATTTTTCGCTCGTTTGTATTGGCTTAAATATTCATCGGCCGATACCATAAAATCATACTGCATTACCATGCAGCGTTTCCCAAGAATTTCCTTCCAATCGGCAGTCAAAAAGTCCACTTGGTTATCCTTTTCCGATAAAATTTCATTTAAAACACCATTTGCCTCCTGCAAAAGACTGCTTGTCCCTATTTCATCGGGATAATATACGGAAAATGCACCTTTCCCCTCACCCACAGCATAGCGGGTCGCCAAAAGAACATCCCCATCCGCCTGTTTGCCAAAAAGAGATTCTCCATTTACCATCAAATTAAAAAAGTTATGACTTGATGTTCCTTCAAGCCATAACTCTCCTGTTTGATAAACCGCAGCTATGACCAAAGCAACAATGACAAAATTCGTGATTTTGTATAATTTCATTTGATCCCACCGCTTTTTCTCTAATTTTTATTTGAATTTTGGCAATAAGCCGGGTAAAGCAATCATGCTTTTTAATTCATCCTTCACTGCCTGAGGTTTTCTTTTCAATTCATAGATATACACCGCTTCGTCATAGTCGTCGCCGGAAACCATTATCTCAATATAATTTGTTCCCAGCTTCAAAGGAAGCGTCATACTAAAAATACCCAAAGAACCCACTTCGAAATCGTTACGATAATCCTCAAGCATGATTCCTTCCCCATCCCTGCGACAAATCGTTACTGTAATATCAGCAAAGGGTACGGTTTCTCCGTAAACCATACGAGAATCATCAAACGTAGCTTCCTGCCCTTCCTCATTCTCATTCAAGCCACTGGTAATTGATAACGGCACAGGATTATTTATCTCATCAGCAAAGGCGCACACGGGCGAAATAGAAAACAATAACACAATAAAAAACATTGTGAAACTCAAAATTCTCCGTTTCATTCCCGACCACCTCCATTCCATTGTACAAAATAATTATAGTTGCGTTATTATTATACAATAGAAATATTACATTCATGTTACAACGTGCTTACAGTTTTATAACAACTTTTTCCTATGCAAAATAAGCGGTTTTTTTGCAGGAAAAGGCTATTATACTTCTGTATAGGGTTGTGTCGTGAATTTTTTAGGAAACCACATGGTCATGGTTGTTCCCTTTCCATACTCGCTTTCTGCACTCAGCCTTCCTCCGTGGCCTTCCATGATTTCTTTTGCAATGGCAAGACCAAGGCCTGTGCCTCCCATGGCGCGACTTCTGGCTTTATCCACACGATAAAATCGCTCAAAAATACGGGGCAAATCTTCCCTTGCAATTCCCATACCCGTATCCTTCACGGAAATTTTATAATAGGTTTCATCCTCCGTGATGTAAATTTTAATTGAGGCCTGCTCCAGGCTATATTTCATAGCATTTGTAACAATATTATTCACAACCTGACCAAGACGATCTCGATCCGCATGAATAATTACCGGTTTCTCGTATGGTTCGAAGGTCAGCTCCTGTCGCTTAGCCTCTGCGTGAATTTTGTTTTGCTTTACGGTTAAAGCTAGAAAGTCATTCATTTCAATTGCACAAATGTCCAGACACACCTGCTTATTATCAAAGCGAGAAAGCTGAAGCAAATCTCGAACTAAAAATGCCATTCTGTCGGCTTCACTGTCAATAATGCCTAAAAATTCCATGGCAATTTCCTTGTCCTCCATTGCGCCGTCCATAAGGGTTTCCGTATAGCTTTTTACCGTTGTTAATGGCGTTCTAAGCTCATGGGAAACATTGGCCACAAATTCCTTGCGCATATCATCCAGCTTCTTTTGCTCCGTAATATCTTGCAAAACAACAATCACACCCTCTATTTGCCCTGCAGCATTGTAATATGGCGTAAAGGTTGCGTTGATAAAATGCTTATCCACAGGGAAGGCTACCTTTTGGGAAGGCTCACTGCCCATATCCAAATATACCCCCGAATTAATATCATACTTTCGAATAAAAGTAGAAAAATCCATTTCTATCTTATCTACCCCAAGCATTTCCGTTGCGGCAGTATTGGCTAGCATCAATTCCCCGTCTTTATTAAAAGAAATCACGCCGTCACTCATATTATGCAGCAAAATTTCCAAACGATTTTTTTCCTGGTAAATCTCCGACATGTTTTTGGTCAACTCAGACGCCATGTAATTAAAACTGCTGGTCAGCTGACCAATTTCATCAGAGCTGCGTACCTTTAAGCTTTGCTCAAAGTTGCCCTCCGCCATGCTTTTAGCGCCCTTTGTCAAGGCCAAAATAGGGCCTGTGAGCGTTTGTGCAAATACATACCCCATAATCACCGCCAAAAACAAGGAAATGGCAACAGCAATGATAATGGTTTTTGTTGTCTGATCCAAGCTTGAGCGCATATCCCCCGCATCCAAACGGGTGTAGATGATATATGACTCGTTGTCCCCCGTCCCTTCTATAGGCACGGCGTAGCTCATCCATTCCTTCAGCAGACCAAAGGAATCCGTACTCTTTTTCCCCGAAGAAAAGGATGAAATTCCGTTCATGGCGGCAATGATCGCCTGGTCTGAATAAACGGGATAAGGCTCTTGAAAAACGGAGGTGGATGCAATTGTATTGCCATTGGCATCCAAAATATTCCCTTCAATCCCCACCGCATTGGTAACCGCTCTGAGTAAGTTCTCTTGAAAATACTGGGAATCGTTATCCTCTATAACCTGCTCGTCAATTTTTTCTGCATATTGCTCCAGCTGCGTTCTGGATTTTTCCATCTCAATATTTCTAAGGCTCAGCAAAATATAAGAGCCACTGACAATCATCACAATCAGCACGAGCCCAAGATACATAATAATTAACTTCCATTTAATACTTCGCAAAGGCTCCAACCTCGTCTTCCTCAGCAATCAAAATAATAGCCTACGCCTCTTTTGGTTAAAATATATTCCGGCTTTCCCGGATCATCTTCCAATTTTTCCCGTAAACGACGAACCGTAACGTCTACCGTACGGACATCGCCAAAATATTCATAACCCCAAACCTTTTCCAAAAGAGTTTCTCTGGAAAAAACCTGTCCCTTTTGCTGGGTAAGAAATTTCAATAGCTCAAACTCTCTCAGGGTTAGCTCAAGAACACGATCGTCCTTGCGAACCTCATAGCGCTCCAAATTCACGTTCAGCCTGCCATATGCGCATCCGTCTGTTTCCGCTGCAACAGCTTCTTCTTGAACAACCTGACGGCGTAAATTCGCCTTCACTCTTGCCATCAGCTCCCGCACACCAAAAGGCTTAGTAACATAATCATCTGCACCTAATTCCAGTCCTAGTACCTTATCAACTTCTTCCGCACGCGCCGTAAGCATAATGATAGGTGTATTTTTCTTTTCACGAATTTTTTTACAAGCCTCATAGCCATCCATTTTGGGCATCATGATGTCCAGCAAAATCAAATCCGGATTTTCCTCCAGGGCAAGCTTTACGCCATCCACGCCATCGGCGGCTTTTAATATCTTGTAGCCTTCTTTTTTTAAATTAAACGCTATAATCTCAACAATATTCTTTTCATCATCCACAATAAGTATTTTTTTATCCATTTGTTGTCCCCCATTGCATAGGTCAGAATAAACTGTCTTTCTTCATTATACAAAAAATATTGGAAAAAGTACAGTTTTACATTTTTTCTCTCTATAATACAATTTAACATAAATACTTGCAAAAAATAAGTATACCGTGAAATGTTCCAGCCATTCCCTCTGTTTTCAAATCTCCCCGCAAGCCAAAATTTCACAGCAACTCTATTGTTCCATATCCTTTTTTGCCTTTTCGTATTCCTTCAATAAATGGAATAAAACACTTATATCAATGGGCTTTAAAATATGCTTCGTCATCCCTGCCGCCATGGATTCCCCAACATCCGAGGAATACGCATTGGCTGTCATCGCAATAATGGGAATGCTGTTTGCATCCTTATGATTCATTTTACGAATTTCTCTGGTTGCAGTAAAACCATTCATAATCGGCATTTGTATATCCATAAGTATGGCAAGATAATAGCCTTCTTGGGACTGTCGAAAAAGCTCCACGCACTCCTGTCCATTCCTTGCAACATCAACTGAAATATCACACATTTCCAATAGCGTTTTTGCAATTTCCACATTCATCTCGTTATCCTCAGCTAAAAGAACATTGGTATTTTCAAATTTTCCAAGGAGCCTTCTCCCCTCAGCGGCTGAATTCATATCTGCCTGTCCTTCTTGCATTTTTTTGTCTATGGGAGAAACGGCAGCTTCAAGCTTTCTTTTTAGAGGAAGCTCAACACGAAAAACACTTCCCTTGTCCTCTTCACTTTCAACAAAAATCTGACCGCCCATAAGCATCGCCAGATTTTGAGAAATTGCCAGGCCTAATCCTGTTCCGCCGGCATCCAGCCCACCCTTGCCCTGTTCAAAGGGAAGAAAAAGTTTTTTCAGAAAACTCTTTTGTATTCCTATTCCGTTGTCTTGAACTTCTATTTGGAGCAAGACTCGGCTTTCATCCAAAATTTCAACCGCAGCGATTAAGGATATTTTCCCCTTTGACGGTGTATATTTAAAGGCATTACTCAGCAAATTGATTAATATCTGGCTGATTCTAAGGGAATCTCCTTCAAAAATTCCTTCTTTTTCTCCTTTAATCTGCACCAAAAATTCCTGCTCCTTCATTTGTCCCTGGGTATAACCATAAACCACCGACTCATACAGCAATTCATGAATATCAAATTCCTTTATATTTAAAATTGTTTTCCCTCCTTCAATTTTACTCATATCCAAAATATCATTGATTAATGCCAGCAGATATTTGGAAGAAGTATTGATTTTTTTCAAGCAATCCTCCGCTTTTTCCTTGCATTCCAAGTTTGCCTGCGCAATGGCTGCCATGCCCATAATTGCATTCAGCGGCGTTCTGATATCGTGAGACATACGGGATAAAAATTCACCTTTTGCCGCGTTTGCCTGCTCCGCCAGCTTAAGTGCATCCTTAAGGGTGTTTTGGTGCTGGGCTTCTCGTGATTTTTGCTCATCAATATCCTTAAAGTAAACCATAACACGTGTGGAATCCGGTTCCCCCTCGATGAGCTGAACCTGAATACGATACCAGCGATAAACACCCATACTGCTTCGCACAGGAACCTCCAGCATAACCTCTTTTTTCCCATTATGAAATTCCTTCTCCAAAGAATATACAGAAAATTTCTTCCTTGCCGCTTCACGATACTCGTCATGAATTAAATTAAAGCAATCGGAGGTTAGAAAATGAAACACCTTTTTCTCTGTTGAACTAAACGTAATATAGTCCTTCGAATCCTTCCAAATAAAGGTTTTTCTGCTTTTTATATCCACTTCAATAATCAAATCGTATAATTGATTAACCACCTGAAGAAATCTTTGATTTGACATTCGGTGCTTCTTCTGCTCTGCCTGCAATTTTTTTTCTACGCGAATCTGCTCCTTTTTCATGGCATCAATGGAGCGTAATGTACCTATAATCTTCTTTACTCTCCCATTCTCAACTATGGCGTTTCCTTGACAGAAAATCCATTCTTTTTGCTTATGCTGATTCACATAAACCTCTATTTCCGCCCCTGTGCTTTCACCATGCAATATTTTTACTATCAATTCAGCAGTTTCCGCAGGAAAATAAGACAGCTCCTTTATATTTTTTATAAAATCCCGAATTTTCAGTGTGCCAACCCCGTCCCTTCGGGTACCATGATATACCAAAAAATCTTCCTTGGCGTAATATTCGAAAAATCCTACCGCCATATCTTCTACCGCCAAACGATATCGCTCTCTTTCTTGCATTAACTGTGCCTGAACTTCCTTGATTGTGGTAATATTGAGCAATATCAGCAAATATACTGGCCATCCCATCTGGTGCCCAACCAATTTCCCCTCACATTGCACCCAAATGAGTTTGCCTTCCTTGTTGCACACACGGCATTCAAAGGTAATTGGCTGTCCCATCTTTCCCTTTTCTTTGATTTCTGTTATTACATACTCTCTGTCTTCCGATAAAACATTATCCCCCACTTGAAAATTTCCATCCGTTTCATAAAAAAATTCATAAAATGTTTTACTGGCTTCCATTAACACAATTTCATCGCCTATCCTTATTTTTAATACATACCCAGGCAAGCTGTCAAAAAGAGCCTCTTGCTCCAAAAGCAGCTGCTGTGCAACATCGTTTTCCTTTTCAACTTCTTTCCACAGCATCATTGCGATCACATCCGAGGTATCCGTATTTTCCGGAAACACCACGTTACCTCTGACCCAGCGATATGCTCCTGTTTCATCCTGAAGCAGGAAATCACTGCTAATTCTTCTTTTTCCCATTGCATAGTCCTGCAATAGCCGTTCCTTACCATAAATCCCCTTGATCTCTCCATCGTAAATGGGATGTACCCTTTGATTGAGAGATTCTGTCAATTCATCATAGGTTTTTCCAGAAAAAATCACCCTTTTGCTGCAAAAATTTGGTAGTATGTTTTGATATTCATTTTGGGTTAAATTTACCATGCAGCTATATAAATAGCCTTCTGACAGTATTACATCTATATATTCAAAAAGAATAAAAAGCTTTGTCCCATCCTTCCCGCAGATAATAGGCGTAAGCATAACAGCAAAAGCCGGCACATTTTCCACGCCCCATAGTATATTTGTTGCCGCCATTCTTATCATTCTCTTGGTAGTATCATCAAATATTGTTGTTACATAATTCCCTTTATGGTTTGTATTTTCTTCCATCCATTGGGCAGACTGATTTGCCCATAAATCTTTAAATTTTATACCTGTTTCATTCGCCTCTTGTTTTTTTGCCTCATTGTTGCAAAATAATATTTCTTGAGTATCCTGACAAACCACAAATACCGCCACTTCTCTTATGGCATTTAACAATCGTTCCAGATTTTCTTTTTCTACTGAAGCCATTTTGGATACCCCTCTCAACTTATTTTGAAACGTTTTTCCTTTCATTGATTTAAGTATAATTTCTTATCTCTTTTATTGTCAATCCTTTAAAGAAAGCTTTCTTTTCATTCTTCTTGTGCTTCGCCCTGCCACGCCAATTCGGCAAAAGAAATTTTCTTATTCTGACGGCTTTACAGCAACTTTGATGCAGAGAGCTTATAAATTTGCACCAAAAAAGGGTATCCACCTTCTCGACACCCTTTTCCCTTAATAAAACCCCATTTTTCCCTATTTTACTTGAAAAGCCGCTTCCTCAATGGAGTGTGCTTTATTTAGATGATTGGAATTCTTTTCCTCTAAATTCTTGTTCGCCCCCGCTAGCATCAGCTTAATGCGGTTTAGCTGATTGATTTCACTTGCCCCCGGATCATAGTCAATGGCAACCACATTAGACAAAGGATACTGCTTGCGCAGCTCTTTGATTACCCCTTTGCCCACAACATGGTTGGGCAAACACCCAAAGGGTTGGGTGCAAACAATATTCGCAACTCCGGTATGTATCAGCTCAATCATTTCCGCCGTTAAGAACCAGCCCTCTCCCGTTTGATTACACAGGGAAACCACCTTTTCAGCATACTTGCCCAGCTCTCGTATATCCTGGGGACAATCAAAACGACGGCTCTTTTTTAATGCTGTTAGCATAGGCTTTTGATATAGCTCAATCATTTTGGCTACCATATCTGCCATAATTCTGCTTTTTTTGGAACCGCCCAAGTATTTTTCCTTTTGCGTCGCATTATAGCAAGAATATAGGCCAAATGTAAGTAAATCAGGCACAACCGCCTCTGCGCCTTCTCTTTCCAAAAGGTTTACTAAGTCATTATTTGCAGTTGGGTGGAATTTTACCAAAATTTCACCCACCACACCTACTTTTGGCTTTTCTATATCAAGTAACGCAAGCTCGTCAAACGCTCGTATAATTCCTCGAATATTTTCCGCATATGTATGAAAATTCCCTATTACAACATCTTTTTTCACCTTTTCGTTCCATTTTTCATAAAGGGCATTGGCAGAGCCTTTTACTTTTTCATAAGGACGTGTTCGATACAATACCCGCATAAACACATCGCCATATACCAACGCCTGCAACGCCTTATTTATCAAGCTTAAGCTGATTTTGAATCCCGGGTTTTTTTCCAACCCTACAGGGTTTAAGGAAATAACAGGAATATTTGGCATTCCCGCATTTGCCAGTGCTTTACGAATAAAAGAAATATAATTGGTTGCCCTACAGCCGCCGCCTGTTTGAGAAATCAAAAGAGCGGTGCGATTTAAATCGTATTTTCCAGAAAACAAGCCGTTCATCAGCTGACCAATGGTAATTAACGCCGGGTAACAGGCATCATTATTAACATATTTCAAGCCTGTGTCAATAGCACTTCTGTCCATGGCCTCCATAATCTCCAGATGATAGCCGCATGCACCCATGGCTGGCTGCAAAATATTAAAATGTATGGGTGACATCTGAGGACAAAGAATGGTATACTTTTCCCGCATTTCCTTTGTAAACAGTACCCTATGCAAGCTTGCATCACCCTCCCTAAGGGTAACGCCCTTTTCCCTTCTGTCCTCCAAGGCTGCAATGAGGGAGCGAATACGGATACGTGCTGCGCCAAGGTTGTTTACCTCGTCAATCTTAAGCACCGTATATATTTTCCCCGAAGCCGTTAAAATTGCCCTTACCTCATCCGTGGTAACCGCATCCAACCCGCAGCCAAAAGAATTCAGTTGAACATACTCTAGGTTTTCCTGGGTGGTTGCAAATGCAGCAGCTTCATACAGCCTGGAATGATAGGTCCATTGATCTCTGACTACGGTAGGCCGTTTTGCCTTGCCAAGATGGGCAACGCTATCCTCCGTCAAAACTGCAATATTGTAGCCTGCAATCAATTCCGGAATTCCGTGGTTGATTTCCGGATCCGCATGATAGGGCCGTCCGCCCAAAACAATTCCCGTCATCCCCTTTTCTTTGAGGTAACGCAAGGTTTCTTCACCCTTTGCATGCATATCCCGACGGAAGGCGGACCATTCGTTCCAGCCGCAGAAAACAGCTTCCTTGACTTCCTTTTTACTGCAGCCCAAAGGCTCAAATTCCTCTGTCATACGTTTCAAAACGGTTTCTATTTTGTCCATGGCAAGGAAAGGGTTCATAAAACGCACACCCTTTTCCTGTAGTTCTTCCACGTTATTTTTTATATTTTCGTTGTAAGAGGCCACAATGGGGCAGTTATAGTTATTATCCGCCGCAATGCTGTCTCTTCTTTCGTAAACAACGCCCGGATAGAAAATCATATCCACGCCCTGCTCAATCAAATACATAATATGTCCATGTACCAGCTTGGCGGGATAGCATACGGATTCACTAGGGATGGATTCCATGCCCTTTTCAAAGATTGCCTTTGAGGAATTGGGAGAAAGTACCACACGGTACCCCAGCTTTGTAAAGAAGGTGTACCAAAAAGGATAGTCCTCCCACATATTCAAAACTCGTGGAATGCCCACCGTACCTCTCCTTGCCTCCTGTAGTGATAACGGCTCATAATCGAATAATCTATGGCATTTATATTCAAACAGATTGGGTGCCGGATTTTTGATTTTTTCCTTTCCCAGCCCTCTTTCACAGCGATTTCCCGTGATAAAGCGTCTGCCCCCGCTAAACATATTTATCGTCAAAAGGCAGTGATTTGTACAGCCCTGACATCTTGCCATGGTAGAGTGCACCTCCAGGGCATTCATTTCTTCTCGGCTGATTAATGTGGTTTTAAAGCCTGCTTCGTATTTATCCCTGGCAATGAGCCCTGCACCAAAGGCGCCCATAATACCCGCAATATCGGGACGAACTGCCCGCCTGCCGCTGATCATTTCAAAGCTTTTTAAAACTGCATCATTATAAAAGGTTCCTCCCTGAACAACCATGGATTTCCCCATGGATTGAGGATCAGCAATTTTAATTACCTTTAACAACGCATTTTTAATGACAGAATAAGCCAATCCCGCTGAAATATCCGAAACATCGGCACCTTCTTTTTGTGCTTGCTTGACACGGGAGTTCATAAACACCGTACAGCGAGAGCCTAAATCAATGGGATGCTTGGCAAAAAGGGCAATTTTTGCAAAATCAGCCACATTATAATTCAAGGATTTGGCAAAGGTTTCAATAAAGGAACCGCAACCCGAGGAGCAAGCCTCGTTTAGTAAAACACTGTCTATCACATTATCCTTTATGCGGATGCATTTCATATCCTGCCCGCCAATATCCAAAATAAAATCCACATCAGGGCGGAAAAATTGCGCCGCTTTATAGTGTGCCACCGTTTCAATATACCCCAAATCGATCATCAAGGCCTCTTTTAACAGCCCCTCCCCATATCCCGTTACGCAGGAACTGCGAATCACTACATCCTCCGGCATTAAATCATACATTTCGTTCAAGCTTTTTGTTACAACACCCAAGGGGTTTCCTTCGTTGCCTGCATAAAAGGAGTAGAGCAAACTTCCATCCTCCCCAACCAGCGCAACCTTTGTTGTGGTGGAGCCTGCGTCAATGCCCAAAAATGCATCACCATGATATGTAGTAATTGCCGTTCTTCTTACCCTATTGCGGTCATGTCTGTTTTTAAACTGCTGATATTCCTTTTCATCGCAAAACAGCGGTTCCATACGACCAACTTCCGCTGTCAACTCACCTTTCTCCCTTAATTTTTTCAAAAGCGTAGAAAAATAAAAGGTTCCTTCTGCCTTGCAGGAAACAGCCGTGCCAAAGGCCGCAAACAAATGGGAGTTCTCAGGAATAATTGCCGTTTCCTTTGTCAGCTTTAAGGTTTCCATAAATCTCACTCTCAATTCCGAGAGAAAATGCAGTGGACCGCCCAAAAAAGCAACGTGACCCCGAATGGGCTTTCCGCAGGCAAGCCCCGCTATGGTCTGGTTTACTACGGCTTGAAAAATAGAAGCCGCCAAATCCTCTCTTTTTGCGCCTTCATTAATCAAGGGCTGAATATCCGTTTTTGCAAAAACACCGCAACGAGAAGCAATGGGGTAAATTACCGTATGCCCCTTTGCCAATTCATTCAAGCCTTCGGCGTCCGTCTGCAAAAGGCTTGCCATTTGATCTATAAAAGAGCCAGTTCCCCCGGCGCAAACGCCGTTCATTCTCTGCTCAACATTACCATTGTCAAAATATATTATTTTTGCATCCTCTCCGCCAAGTTCAATGGCTACATCCGTTAATGGTGCCGTTGTTTCCAGAGCCTTTGCTGTGGCAACAACCTCTTGGATAAATTCCACACCAATACTATTTGCAAGAGAAACACCGCCGCTTCCTGTAATCATAACGGAAAAAACAGCCTCGCCCAGGGTTTGACCTGCTTCCTCTATAATATCCATGACTGTTTTTTTGATTTCTGAATAATGCCTGCGATAGCAGGAAAAAACCATCTCCGATTTTTGGTTTACCAAAACAACCTTCACGGTTGTGGAGCCGATATCTATACCCATTTTGTATGTATGCTCCAGCTTTTCCCCAAAACAATTCACTTGCAAAACCCCCCTCAATATACTTCTACCATCAATCCGGCTAACCGATAGTCTTTCATATATTTTTTCATTATCTTCTCTATATAAACCTTGTTTCAGTCAAAATTTTCCATGCGTCGTTGCAAGACCATAATTTCATGGCTTTTACATCCCTAAATATCATTTTATCGTTTCATCGTTGTTTTTTTAACATAATTTAATTATATGCTTATTCAAAGCAAATACAATAACCCAAGCCGCTAAAATCCTGTTAAGGTTTTCTCTTTGCCTTTATTTCACGGATTTTTTACAGCGAAAAAGGCTATTCCCTTGTAACGGAAATAACCTTTTTATTAATCTAAACCTATAATTTCTTCAATTTTTTCTAACTGATGGGCAATAATTTGATTGGGGGTGCGAATACAGATTAGGTTCACTTTATTCATTCCAATCAATTCACCCTCAATAATTTTCTTTTGAATTGTGACTATCTTAATTCGCATACCTCGGGTAAATTCTTTTCCATGAAAAGTAAGGTTTTGTATGGGAAACAGTTCCTTACATTTTTCATAAACATCTGCCATATCCATGTTTCGCACTTTAAACCCAGGCTCCTGTTCCCTCGTCCCAAACAACCCTTGCAGAAACCGTATCCCAGCAAAAATCACATATGCAATGCACGCAGCAAGAAATACATCTCGCAAGCTTAGTGCTAAAAAACCGTTAAGCATCCTCAAACGCCCCTTTCTAGTTATCTATCTATGTTTCTTCCTACAATTTATTCATTCATTTTGTAATCCTTATAGATGTCTCGTTTTGAAACGCCCCTGTCCTTCGCCACTTGCTTCATCGCATCTTTTTCATTGAAGCCCTGCTGCAAATATTTTTGCATATGCTCCCCCACTGAAATTTCCGCCCAGCTTGCCTGCGCCTCTTTCTTTTGCACTTCCAAAGAAAGTCCTGCAATCACCAGAACAAATTCACCCTTGGGTGGATTTTCCGTAAAATATTTTCTTTGATTTCCCACGGAGTCCCGCCGAACCTCCTCAAACTTTTTGGTTAATTCTCGAACAGCGGCACTTTCACGTTCAGCGCCGAACAATCCTTCCAACTCTTCCAATGTATCGAGTAAGCGATGGGGCGCTTCATAAAAAATCATAGTGCGGTGTTCTCTCTCCAAGGTCTGCAAAACCATGCGGCGTTCTTTTTTGTCCGCCGGCAAAAAGCCCTCAAATACAAACCTTCTGGTATTTAACCCAGAAAGCACTAAGGCAACCACCGCTGCCGAAGCGCCGGGGGCAACGGTAACCGGAACCCCCGCTTCATAGCAAAGCTTTACCAAATCCGCCCCAGGGTCAGAAATTCCAGGCATTCCTGCATCCGTAACCAAGGCAATGCTTTCTCCTGCCAAAAGCTTCTCTATCAAAAATGGCCCTTTTCCCATTTTATTATGCTCGTGATAGCTTGTCATCGGCGTTTTTATTTCAAAACGATTCAACAGCTTCAGCGTGTTTCTCGTGTCTTCTGCAGCAATCACATCAACGCTTTCCAAAAGCTTTAATGTTCTAAGGGTAATATCTTCCAAATTACCAATGGGCGTTGCGCAAAGATATAATGTTCCTGCCATATCCTGCATCATGCCTGCCCCTCTCCGTAATATATATCGTATGCTTCTTGGGTATATTTTCCTGCTTCACTGTAAATAATCAGCGGCGGCTCCACCTTTATCATAGGATTTCCGCCTTTCACCCCTTCCACTAACACCATGGTAGGCGCTTTATCTTGAAAAGGATGCACAAATCGCACTCTTTTCGGTTCCAGCTTATACTGGCGCATGAGCACCATAATATCCGTAAGGCGGTGGGGGCGATGTATCATATAAAACCTGCCGCCCCTTTGCAAAACCTTTTCCGCCCCTAAAATCACATCCTCCAGGGAGCAAAGCACCTCGTGCCTGGCAATTGCCTTTGCATCGAAGGAGTTGACAAGCCCGCCCCCCTCATTCATATATGGGGGGTTAGAGGTGACAACATCAAAAGGGTGCTTAGGGAAAATACTGCCCACCTCTTTTATGTCACCATGATGGATCGTGATTTTCCCCTCCAGTTCATTTAACGCCACACTTCTTCTGGCCATTTCTACGCTTTCTTCCTGTATTTCAAGGCCTGCAAAATGGGTTCCCTCTGTTTTTGCCGCAAGCAAAATAGGAATAATGCCTGTGCCTGTTCCCAAATCCAAAACACATTCTCCCTTTTTTACTCTGGCAAAGCCGCTTAATAAAACCGCATCTACGCCAAAACAAAACCGCTTTGGATCTTGAATAATTTTATATCCATTGCGATGCAAATCGTCTACCCGTTCAAATTCATTAATTTCAATATCAGTCCTCATATGCCTTTAAATCCTCAGGAATGGGTTCTTGTTTCTTCTTTTTCTTCGACTTGATTACCTTAATTTCATCTGCATTGTAAAATGCAATTGTGGGTGGATCGTTTTCTTTCTTTCTCACAACAGCCTTTACCTGCTGAAGCAAAACATTGGTGGAAAGAATTTCTCCTGTTCCGTCAGGTGTGGAAATAATATCTCCAGCCTTGGGCATCTTGCTGTTTAACTCCTCATAAACGTCCTCTTCATATTTTAAGCAGCACATCAATCTTCCGCAGATACCGCTAATTTTAGTTGGATTGAGAGAAAGACTTTGTTCCTTGGCCATTTTAATGGATACCGGCTGAAAATCCCCCAAAAAGGTGGCACAGCACAGGGTTCTTCCGCAAATACCAATGCCATTGAGCATTTTTGCCTCATCTCTGACACCAATCTGGCGCAATTCAATACGGGTTCGAAAAGTTGCCGCTAACTCCTTTACCAGCTCTCTAAAATCAACTCTGCCATCAGAGGTAAAATAGAAAATCAGCTTATTGCGATCAAATGTCATCTCCACTTCAATCAGCTTCATATCTAAGCCCAAACGAGCAATATACCCAAGGCAAATCTGGAAAGCCTCAGCTTCCTTCTTTTCGTTGTTTTCCACCGTACGGGCATCATCCTTTGTGGCCTTGCGCAAAACCTTCTTCAAAGGAGGCACAATGCTTTCCTCCGGCACAAAGGTATTTTCCTTAATTACCAGCCCATATTCCACCCCACGGGCTGTTTCCACGATGGCAAAATCCTCTTTTTCCAGCTGAAAGCCATCTGGGTCAAAGTAATACATTTTCCCTGCTTTTTTAAATCGAATTCCTACCACTTCAGTCATTAGGTTCCATTCTCCTTTAGCTCTATCAGCATAACCTCCAAGGTCAGCCGAAAATTTCCGTTTTGAATCAAACGTTCTTTTGCCTTTACCACCGCTGCCGCCTTTTTTGCCAATACTTCCCCAGACTCATTTGCGGTGGCAAATATCAATTCTTTTTTATCCTTTTGGACAATAAAACGCTCCTGACGCAATGCTTTTACTGCCAACAAATCCCGATACCATAAGCCAATAATATCCAAAAAGCGGTAATCGTTTTTATAGCCGTCCCATTCCTTTGCCAAAAGCAAGGCCTCTGCCAGGCTCATAGAAGGCAAGCGGCTCATTTGTCCCAGAATGTTCTCTCGCATTTGGCGAAAGGTTTCATCCTCAATTAATTCCAAGGCATGACCAATTCGGCCCTGTCCATAGGCCGCATAAAAAACCGCCTCTTCCTGGGATGCCAAGCCTTTTTGTATTAAATACCTGCTAATTTCCTCCTCGGAAAGAGGGCTGATTTTTAATGTAACCGTTCTGGATAGAATGGTTGGCAAAAAAGCATCCGCCGTTTCTGCCAAAAGCAAAAAAACAGCATATTGGGGCGGCTCCTCCAGGGTTTTTAGTAACGCATTTTGCGCCTGTACCGTCATAGTATGGGCTTGATGAAGAATATATATTTTTTTATCGTAATGATAGGGCTTAATATCCACCGTTTCCAATATTTGCCCGCGAATTTCATCTACCCCCAGCGTCTTTTTCGGAGATGTCACATGGATCACATCAGGATGGTTCCCACTGTCAAACACCCGACAGCTCTCGCAAATTCCACAAGGCTCGTCTTGATCGCAACTGCATAGAAGGTACTTCGCAAAGGTATTTGCAATCATCCGTTTGCCTGCCCCCGCACTGCCTATAAACAAATACGCATGGGAGGTTTTTTGTTTTTTTACTGCCATACGCAAATGGCGGAGTAGGCGCTGATTGCCCCAAATTTCCTGAAAGGTATACAAAGCACCTTCTCCTTTCGTATATGTGATTTCCTTATAAAAATACAAGTTCTCGGGACTCTGTCCCGAAGCAAGCAGCAGCAAGTTCTCGGGACTCTGTCCCGAAGCAAGCAACAGCAAGTTCTCGGGACTCTGTCCCGAACCCTGCAAGCCCTTGGAAAAGGCTTGAGCGAAACTTTATTTGCAAAAATATGCATTTTTGCTCTGTGCCAACTATCTATTTTATGTCTCTAAAAATGAAATTCTGTTTATAACTCATACGGCTTATGTGTTTAAAACTTCTTAAACTGATCAACATCCACCACAAACACCGTTGCACCGCCGATATTTACCTCAATCGGCGCCAAAATAAACCCGTGCATTGCACCGCAAGAAGATGGCAGCGTTGCATATTGGGTGCGGGATTTACTGTTTTCTTCAATAATCCCCATTACCTCTTGAACCCGTTCTTCTTCAACACCGGTTAAGAGCGTCGTGTTTCCTGCCCGTAAAAAGCCACCTTTTGTTGCCAGTCTTGTTACTTGAAAACCCTCTTTGTTCAACTTGGAGATCACTTCTCCTGCATCCTCGTCTTGAATAATGGCAATAATGAGCTTCATAGATATCCCTCCTGTCTTGTTTAAAAGCCAAACAATCTGTCCAGTCCCGCCTGTATTTCGACAAAAACAGTTTCTATATCTTGACTTGCATCAATTTTGCAGATGCGCTGTTCCTGTGTTTCACACAATGCTTTGTAGCCCATATAAACTTTTTGATGGAATTCCTGCTTCTCCAGCTCCAGCCGATCCATCTTATGATTTACTTCCGCTTTTTTTCTGCCGATTCCCGCTTCGGGGGAAAGCTCCAAATAAAACGTAATATCCGGCGAAAGCCCGCCTGTTGCAATGCGGTTTACCTCTGCCACCATATCCCCCATTGCACGGCCAAAGCCCTGATAGGCAATGCTGGAATCCGTAAAACGGTCTGTCAAAACATGCTTTCCTTGTTTCAAATTGGGGAGAACAAACTCCTCCACATGCTGGGCTCTAGCGGCAGCATATAAAAGCATTTCCGTTTTCGCCGCCATGGCTTTATTAGAGGGATCCAGCAATAATTCCCGAATTTTTTCAGAAATCATTGTGCCCCCCGGCTCCCTGGTCAGAAGGACTTCCTGCTTCTTTTTTTTCAGATATTCCTCTATTTTTCTAATTTGTGTGGATTTGCCGCTGCCATCGCTGCCCTCCACCGAAATAAAAAATCCCCTCATTGGTCACCTCAAAAACAATTTCCATTCATTTTCAGCCAATAACAGCTTTCTTCGAAGACAGAAAAAGTTAAACTCCCTGTGTGGTTTATCGTATGCCATCCCTTCAAACGAACGGCTATCTTAAATAGAAATCGTGATTCACACACAAAATTCTATTGTTTTTTTATTATATCACAAAACCCTATTATTGCCTATTTTTTTTGTATCCATAAACAAATGTAACTTATTCCTTATTCAATATTACAGTTGTTTTTTTAAAATGCCGTATTACAAATAATTTTACTCAAAAATTCTTTTTTATATGAGGCATACTTTCTTTAAAATTTACGTTTTACAAGTTTTTACACCGTTCTTTATACTTTCCCTTAAAACTCCAATGAAAAAAGGAGCATGTCCATTTTTACAGACACTCGCTCCTTTTTTATTGTCATTTTATTTCCCGTTTTTTATCTTTGATACTTCTTTATAATGCGAATATCATCTCCGAAAAACTTCATTTGCTCAAATTCACCAAGAAATCTTGATGTTACACGCTCGGAATATAGATTCATCAGCTCCGTTGGCCCTAGGTTTGTGGAAATCACAACCGCCTTTTTCGCCAGCTGTCTATCATTTACGATGCGAAAAAGCTCCGACGCCGTAAATATTGTAGAAAACTCCGTCCCCAAATCGTCAATGATCAAAAGCTCTGCATCAAGGAGCTCCTGGTCCCATTCCTTGGATTCCTCTTCGTCATCGCTCTTATGAAATCTTTGCTCCTCCAGCCTTCGAAACAACTGTCCTGCAGTAAGATATAAAACCGTATGACCTCTTTCCAATAAATCCTTGGCAATGCAGTTGCACAGGAATGTTTTTCCAAGGCCTGTCCCTCCGTAAATCAAAAGGTTTGCGCCATTCCCAAAATCCTCAACGAATGCTAAAGCCCTGCGATACAGCTTTTCCGCGTTGACCTTTGGCGAAATTCCCTCTTCCTTGGACTGTGCCGCGCTATACAGCGAAAAATTAAAGTTATCAAAATTTTCAACCTGAAGCATATCCCGCACATTCGACTGATCATACAGCTTATCCATCAGACGTCTTTTCATGCAAAGACATTGCTCCGTTCCAATATAACCGGTATCCTGACATTTTGGGCAGGCATATTCCATCTCCAAAAGCTTCGGCGACAAATAATTGGCTTCTAAAATTTTCAAACGCTCTTGCTCCAAAATTTTCTGTTCCCTTTTCAGCTGCTCCAAAACATCCTTTGGATCTGCTAGCCCTTGCAACACCAATCGGGCGGTTTTCGTACCTAAAAGAGCCAGTTCCCGTTCAATGTCCGCCAAACGAGGCAGTTTTTCGTAAACTGCAGTCCTTCTTTCTCGCAATTCCGCTGCCTTTTGCGTGCGCAAGCCATCATATTCCCGCAAAATCTCACGGAAAATTTGCGTTCTTGTTGCCAATATTTCCACCTCCTCTTACCACTTATCTCTCTCTTCTCGCTGGAGCTTTTCCAATGTGTCAAAATCCCATTGTCTTTGGGTATAATTGATAAAACGATTTTGTTTTGGTGCCTTCGCCGCAACCTTCGGCTCATTACTTTTCACCGTTTTTTTTGCTGTAAATGCACGATCCAGTGCTTCAACATCCGCCGTATTTTTCACCCCGGCATTTTCCCATCTTTTTAAAATGCTGTCGGCATAGGGAAAACTCACCTTTCCTGTCTGCATTACCGTTCTTTCGCAAGCCATTTTTATCACATCCAGGGGTAATTCATATTCCTTCAGCCATTTTTTCATATAGGCCTCTTCTCCATCCACAGGCATTCTTCCGCTCTGGCCAAAAGCTCGCATAATCCCACGAAAGCCTGTTTTTCGCATCTCTATGTATTGCGCCGCCTTCTCCACGGAATCAATGCCCTCTTCCGCCCAAGCAATGGCCACCTTTTCCACATAGCGCATTCCCTTGAATCCGTCACTTACGCAATAGGAAAGCAAAACCTCGATAAGGTCAGGGGAAAACCCAAGCCAGTCATAAAAACCAAAAATCATGCTGATATCCTGCTGGGTTAAGGGCTTGCCCAATTTTCGTTGGGCAGTTTGCAGCAGTGTTTTCATATCCTGATGCTTCATATATTCAGAAAGCTCCTCCATGCTGTATTCGGGCTTTTGCGCAACAGCAATTGGGGTTTGGGCTGCAGCACTAGTCTTTGCCCCTTCTCGCTCCTGCCAGTACTGCCAAGCACGAATGACATCACTCTCCAGTATATTCAGCTTTTGCGCAACCATCCCCGCATCGGCATCCTCCAAAGCTTTCGTCATCAGGTAGACAGAAACATACATGGGCGGCGCCAAAGGCAATTCTTTTTCAATAAATTCACTTGATATACAAATTTCTCCAGCCACTTGTATTCTCCTTTCCACCCTAATATTTTCGCAACTTTAAGTATACCATGTCTTTCGGGCTAAGAAAAGACTGCCACCGACGAAATCGTCCTTGGACAGTCTTTTTTTATTTGCTCTTGTGCTTCACATGCACATTAAAATAATAAATAATAAAGCTTAACAAAATTACCGTTAGCAATACAACCACAATCGTTCTGGAATCCTTAAAGGATATAAAAATAGCCAAGCACCCCAAGCAAAAGCTGATTGCATACAAAATCAGCACCGCTTGTTTTTGAGAAAATCCTCGGTCAATCAGCCGATGGTGCAAATGTCCCCGATCGGGCTGCATAATGGGTTGATGCTTCGCCATTCTGCGCAGCATGGCAAACACTGTATCAAATACAGGCAAGCCTAAACACAGAACACTCACACTGACCGCCAAAAGCGCATAGCCTTTAAATACCCCAAGAATACTGGTTACCGCCAGCACAAATCCAAGAAAGGTAGAACCGGTGTCTCCCATGAAAATTTCCGCCGGATTAAAATTTCTGGGCAAAAAGCCAAGGCAGGCACCAGCAAGGGCAGCCGTTAAAACCACCGCCGTATTACTTCCTGTCATGATACAAAGTACCATCAGGCTTAAGGCAGCAATAGAGGAAACCCCCGCAGCCAAGCCATCTAACCCATCAATCAGATTCACCGCATTGGTTACGCCCACAATCCAAATGAGGGTAATGGGAACGCTGAATTTTTGCAAAGCCGCAGTCACAGGCCATAGCACAACATTGATTCGGGTTCCCGAAAAAATTACAATAAACGCCGCCACAATCTGCACACAAAACTTCAGCTTTGCAGGCAAATTTTTTATGTCGTCTAATACGCCTAAGCCGGCAATCAGCAGTGCACCTGTAAGAAACCCGACAAATTGCTTTGTGCTCATGCTTCTGTCGAAATAAAACATCATTAAAACCGTAATGGTAAAGCCCAACACAATAGCTACCCCGCCCATTCTGGGCATAGGTTTTTTATGCACACCTCTGTCTTTTGGATAATCAATGGCTTTGCATTTTATGGAAACCCATTTTGCAAAGGGCGTTGTTACCAGGGTAATGGCAAAAGCACTGGCAAACCCTGCGATATATAATAACCAATTATGCTGCATCTAAAATCCTCTCCTAACAGTTGGGAGATGCTCCCGATAAAAGGAAAATAGGGAAGGTAATAGGATACTGCTGATATCCTCCCAGCTTGAAGACAAAGTCAAAATCTTGAGGACTTTGACCTCAAACACCCACAAGGGCTTGGTCATCACTTTTGCTTTGCAAAAGCCAGCTTCGCTGTCTGCCCTATCTTGGGCAGTGAGTGGTCATCACTTTTGCTTTGCAAAAGCCAGCTTCGCTGTCTGCCCTATCTTGGGCAGTGAGTGGTCATCACTTTTGCTTTGCAAAGCTGCCCTTTGGACAGGTGACACTTCTTTGCCACTGCATCCTTGACCCACCTGAAACCACATAAAATCAGGGTTCCATAAAAGTTTTTGGCCTTGCCTTTTTCAAAAAGCAAGCGGGTTTGGGCAAAGCCCAAGGTTTGTCTACGCTCTGATAGGATACAGCTTGTATCCCCCATAATTTCCCCATCACACTCTATTTGCAGTTTATTTTGTTCCAAAAATTCTGTCGCCGGCATCACCTAAGCCGGGAACGATGTACCCATGATCGTTAAGCTTGCCGTCGTAAGCTGCGGCATAAATATCTACATCAGGATGCATTTCCTGAATTCTTTTTACACCGTCAGGCGCTGCAAGAATGCAAAGCATAATAATGTTTTTTACCCCTTTGTCTTTCAAGAAACCAATGGCAGCTTCCGCTGTACCGCCTGTTGCAAGCATTGGATCTGTTAAGAAAACAATTCTTTCTTCCACATCGCAAGGCAGCTTACAGTAGTATTCCACAGGATTCAAGGTTTCAGGGTCACGATATAACCCGATATGTCCGATTTTTGCATTGGGCATCAGGTTCAAAAGCCCGTCAGTCATGCCAATTCCCGCTCTCAAAATAGGTACAATCGCAATCTTCGCATCAATGGTGCGGCACTGCGCCATAGCCACAGGTGTTTCCACTTCAATATCCGTCAAAGGCAGATCTCTGGTTGCTTCGTAGCACAAAAGCATTGCCACCTCTCCGATAATCTCTCGAAACTCCTTTGAACCTGTTTCTTTGTTTCTAAGCATTGCCATTTTGCTCTGAATCATGGGGTGTTCAGATACGAACAGTTTACTCATCATCGTTCCTTCTTTCTCATCAGTCTTTTCAGTCTTTTCAGTCTTTTCAGTCTTTTCAGTCTTCAATTTGGTTGATTCTTCTTATATGACGTTCATCATTGGAAAATGGTGTTTCCAAAAAAGCCTTCACAATTTCCAAAGCCAAGCCAGGGCCTGTAACACGGGCACCCATGGCAAGAATATTCGCATTATTATGCTCTCTTGTTGCTTTCGCAGAAAAAACATCTCCGCAAAGAGCGGCACGAATTCCCTTAATCTTATTGGCTGCAATAGAAATACCGATTCCTGTTCCGCAAATTAAAATCCCCTGCTCGCACTCGCCACTCGTAACCCCATGGGCAACCAGCTTTGCAAACTTTGGATAGTCCACGGATTCCTCCGAAAACGTTCCAAAGTTTTTATACGGAATATTTTGCTCGTCCAAATATTTAATTACCTCTGCCATCAACGGAAAACCGCCATGATCACAACCTAAAGCTAACATAATAAACTCTCCTTATTGTTGTTTTTCTTTTCTTAATTGGCATTAATTTGGTGATAGCCCGCCGCTTTATTCAAGCGGTTCATAATTGCCAAGCCTTCGCCCTCCTCGGAAAATACCTCAGAATAAACCGTATCCACCCCAAGAAAATCAAACTTACGCAGGTGTCGAAACAGATTTGCGCCAATTTCCTCGAGCTTCTCTCTGTTTCCCAAGGATAAAACCACATCCGCCTGATACTGCTCCTTAGTTTCCTCCGTGGCCAAAACGCCGGTTTTTTTGCCCTGGGCTTTATCTGCCGCACATAACTCATTCACCTTGTATATAACAGCTTTCCCATCTCCTCGAACCAAGGTAACCTTTGCCACAGGAGAATAATGTGTATATTTCATCCCTGGGGCTTTCGGGCGCAAGTCAACAGAAGGCTTTGATAAGATGGCCGGATCAATCAAAACCTGATCCACCACAGCCTCCATCATTTCCTTTGTAATTGCCCCGGGGCGCAAAATAACAGGAACATCACCGGATACATCCACAATGGTGGATTCCAAGCCCCATTCCGCCGCACCGCCGTCCACAATCATATCTATCTTACCGGATAAATCAAATTCCACATGAGATGCCCTTGTAGGGCTGGGTTTCCCCGAGGAATTTGCACTGGGCCCCGCAATCGGCAAGCCCGAGGCACGAATCAACGCCATTGCCACAGGATGAGAGGGAAAACGCACCGCCACCGTATCCAAGCCGCCTGTTGCAGCCATAGGGACAATATCCGATTTGGGAAAAATCATGGTAAGGGGGCCGGGCCAAAAGGCATCCATCAGCTTTTGCGCCGCCAGGGGGATTTCCCGCACAATGGGACGCAACTCACTGATTTGGGAAATATGCAAAATCAAGGGGTTGTCCGACGGACGCCCCTTGGCAATATAAATTTTCTTACAAGCTTCACTGTTCAGCCCATTTCCACCCAAGCCATACACCGTTTCCGTAGGAAAAGCCACAAGCCCGCCTTCCTTTAAAACACGTGCCGCTTCCTCCACAAGATCAGATTCGGGATTCTCTGTGCTGATTTTTATAAGCCTTGTTTCCATTTTACAGGTTTAGACCGCAGCATTTTTTATATTTTTTACCGCTGCCGCAAGGGCAAGGATCGTTGCGTCCGATTTTTTCGCCTTTGATAATTGTACGGGAATTCTTTTGTTCCAGCATGAATTTCTTACGAGTTTCCCCGTCAAAAATTCCATCCCACTGAGATAACGAATAAAGATGCTCTGCTTTATACTCAACCATTTTTTTAAATAGCTTTTCAAAATCAATTTGCAAGGAAATTTGAGATTCTTCCGTCAATTCTTCCATTTCATATTTTTCAGGTAAAACTTCGTTAATACCATCCACAAAGGCAACAATTTCTTCTGTTGTCATTTTAAAACGAGCTGCAAGCTCCGTCACTGTGCCTTCCACAGAATTCACTTTTTCGCCAAGAATATATTCGTAGATTCGTTGTTCCTTGGGCAAATAACTATCCCAAATTTCATCCACGCTTTTTCCTTCTTTAGAAAAAGCCTTTTCCATCCAGTTTTCATATAAACTCATTGATTTTCTCTCCTTTATTTTCGGGTCTATCGGAAAACACCTCAAAAAAATACTCCTTTTTGCACCACAAAAAAGATTCTTTCTTTCAAAGCATTTATCTTGTTGCAGAATTCTCCACTATTTGAAATGATAATATAATTCTTCGCCGATTGCAACAAAAAATCAAAATTACCTTAAGAAACCGCAAAAATAGGGAGCCGATTTAACGCTCCCTTCAGACTGAATACAAACCTTGGGCGTTGCCCACTCACTGCCAAGATAGGGCAGACAGCGACACTGGCTTTTGCGTAGCAAAAGTGATGACCACTCACTGCCCAAGACAGGGCAGACAGCAAGCTGGCTTTTGCGTAGCAAAAGTGATGACCACTCACTGCCCAAGACAGGGCAGACAGCAAGCTGGCTTTTGCGTAGCAAAAGTGATGACCACTCACTGCCAAAGACAGGGCAGACAGCAAGCTGGCTTTTGCGTAGCAAAAGTGATGACCACTCACTGCCCAAGACAGGGCAGACAGCAAGCTGGCTTTTGCGTAGCAAAAGTGATGACCACTCACTGCCCAAGACAGGGCAGACAGCAAGCTGGCTT
>NZ_LRVM01000013.1 GCF_001571775.1 Anaerotignum neopropionicum | reverse complement strand
GATCAAACTCTTAAATTAAAGTTTTGTCCTAACCAGATAATCTGGCTACTTTCCGATTTTTTCGAAATCGGCAAACTCTTTTGTCTTTTCGCACCTTGCGGTGCTTTGAATTGACTATGGGTTGTGTTTTTTCAAACGCTATTCTATTTTCAAAGTTCACAGCACTTTCACAGCGCAGAATTTATTATATCTAAGTTGAGTCATATTGTCAAGCACTATTTTCACTTTTTTTCATTTTATTTTATTTCCTTGCAAGAATCCCTAAAAATCAACGATTTCTCGGAACGCTTCTCCAATGCTTTTTGTAACAATCAGTGCCGCCTTGTGATCATAGGGCGTTGTTGATTTATTAATCAAAACCATTTTTTTGCCACGATAATAGTTTATCAGCCCTGCGGCTGGATAAACATTTAAGCTTGTACCTCCGATAATCAATACATCCGCATTTGTAATAAACTCAACTGATTTTTGAATTATTTCACCATTTAAGCTTTCCTCGTAAAGAACAACATCAGGACGTACCACACCGCCGCAAATATTGCATCTGGTTATTCCCTCATCCTTTGTTACATAGTCCAGAGGAAATTCCATCCCACACTTTACACAATAATTACGATAAAGCGTTCCGTGAAGCTCCAAAACATTTTTACTGCCTGCCTTTTGATGCAAATCATCAATATTTTGGGTAATTACAGCCTTCAGCTTGCCTTCCGCCTCCAGCTTAGCTAAAGCCTTGTGGCAATCATTAGGTTGTGCATGGGGATACAACAGCGTCTTTTTATAATATTTAAAAAAGACCTCCGGATTTTGTTGAAAGAATGAATGGCTGAGAATTGTTTCCGGTCTATATCCATACTCACTCATGGCAGAAAAAATCCCGTTTTCGCTGCGAAAATCGGGCAACCCGCTTTCCGTAGAAACGCCTGCGCCACCAAAAAAGACTATATTATCGCTTTCTTTCATCCATTTTTTCAGCAGTGCTAATTTTTCTTCCAAAAAATTCCCTCCCCTGCAATGAAACAAAATGCTAGAGACTAAAAACACGACTCTTCCAAACTGTTTAAATATTACTATATCACAATTTAGTTATTTTTTCAATATTGTCTTGCAACTTTCATTGTACAGATAATTATACTTTTATTGGCAATTATTATTTTTGTCTATATTTATTCACCAAATTCCCTTATGCGTGTAATTTATTCAGTGTCAATTAATGTATATAGGAAAAATACTGTGTCCTCTATAATATACAATACATTAAAGTCATTATATTTTTTTAATTGTTTTTTAGATTTCATAAACAGTTATAAAAAAGCGGTGTCAGGCTTCCCATGCCAAAACACCACCCTTTTTATTAGATCTAATTTCTTTTCGTTAAAAATCGTTCAATTTTACTTATGCAAACCTTTAATTCTTCCATGCTGTAAGCATAAGATATTCGAATAAACCCTTCCCCGCATTCGCCGAAGGCATTTCCAGGAACAACGGCAACACCGCCTTCAAATAGCAGCTTTTCGCAAAATTCCTCAGAACCAAGTCCTGTTTTTTGAATAGACGGGAATACATAAAATGCCCCCTTAGGCTCAAAGCAAGTCAGTCCCAGCCTATTAAATTCGCCAATTAAGTATTTTCGTCTTTCGTCATAGGCTTCCCGCATTCCTCGAATATCCTCATCACAAAGAGCATCATCCCGCAGAGCCTCAATGGCAGCCTGTTGGCTCATGACTGGTGCACTCATTACTACATAGGCATGAATTTTATTCATTTCCCGAATCAGCTCTTTCGGCCCTGCTGCATAGCCCAAACGCCAGCCCGTCATTGCAAAAGATTTGGAAAAACCATTTAACACTATGGTTCTTTCATACATCCCATCAATTGCTGCAATGGAAACATGATCCTTACCACCATAGGTTAACTCCGCATAAATTTCATCGGAAATCACCAGTAAATCATGCTGAATGAGAATCGGCGCAATTTTTTCCAAATCCTCTTTCTCCATAATCGCCCCTGTGGGATTATTGGGATAAGGAAGGAGGATTGCCTTTGTTTTCTCCGTAATGGCTTCTTCCAACTCCTCAGGCGTAAGTTTAAAATCATTTTCCACCTTCGTTGTAACGATAACTGGCACGCCATGCTGTAAAATAATGGCCGGTTTATAGGAAACATAGCATGGCTCAATCACCAAAACCTCATCCCCCGGCTCTAAAATTGTGCGTAATGCCACATCGATGGCCTCTGACGCACCAATGGTACACATGATTTGATCTGCGGGATCATAAACCGTTTGAAAGCGTCTTTCTAAGTAATGAGCAATACGCTCCCGTAAAGCAGGCATCCCTAAGTTCGCTGTATATCTGGTTTTTCCCTCCTCCAGCAAATCTATGGCAGCTTTTCTTACATGCTGAGGTGTCTTAAAATCCGGTTCGCCAACCCCCAAGGATACAACCCCCGACATAGTTGCAACAACATCAAAAAATTTCCGAATTCCCGAAGGGGGTAATTCGGCTACTCTTTTTGCCACAAAATTTCTCATTTTCATCAGCCCTTCTCTTATGTTCGTCTATTATTGAAAATTCACTTGATATATAGCATCGCTTTTGGGTTCCTCCAGCGATTTTATACCGTTGTTTGTAACCAAACTGCGCTTCGTTTTTGTTATTTTTCCAATTACCGCTGCCTCTATTCCATTTTCCGCCAGTGCATCCAATAGTTCTCTCCCATTATCTGTTGTGATAATCATCGTTCCACTGGAAATCAGCCCCAACGGATCTATCTGCGCTTCCTTGCAAATCAATCTTGTTTCTTCCTTCATAGGAATTTTATTCGCCCAAAGCTCTACCCCCGTTTGTGAACATTCCGCCACTTCCCAAACAGCACCTAAAATGCCCCCCTCTGTGGCATCATGCATTGACGTTGCACCGTATGCGACTGCAATAGAAGCCTCCCTTCCCACGGAAAGAAACTTCTTCATGTTTTGTGCCCTTTGGATGATCTCCAAGGGCAGCCGCTTTTCCAATATTTTCTCATATTCCTTGGCAATAATAGCTGTACCTTCCAACCCTGCCCATTTGGTCATAATCACATCCTGCCCAACCTTGGCGCCACCCGTCATAATGACTTTTCTCGCCCTGCTCTTTCCAATTACAGCCGCAGAAACAATGGGTTTGCAAACTGCATCGGTAACCTCGGTATGCCCACCTAAGATTTCTACTCCCAATTCTTCCGCCGCCTTCATTGCCCCCTCCATGATTTCCGTCAAATCCTCTTCGCCGCTTCCCTGGGGAAGCAAAACAGTCAGTAAAATCCCCACCGGCTCTGCCCCTGCGGAAAAAATATCGTTGCAATTAATCTGAACAGCCAAATAGCCAATATCCTTCGCCGCCCCCGTAATAGGATCCGTAGAAAGCACGCACATCTCCCCTTGCAGATCAATCACAGAGCAGTCCTCCCCCGTTTTCGGGCGCAATACAACATCCTCCCGCTTTACGCTGTTTTTGCTGATAGGGTTCATTACAATTTTCTCCAGTATTTCAGGAGGTATTTTTCCAATTTTAAACATTCTCCCAGCCCTTTCCTACAGAAAGTACCTCTGAACAATTGGTGCTTCAGAGGTACTCATTTTATTATCTCTTATTGTATACCATAGGAATTATCACCCACATTGCCGATTTGGGTATTATTTGCTTGTGAAAAAGGCGTGCTAATCGTCTGCGTTGCTGTTTCCGCCTTTTTTGTCCCTACGGTCACTTCATCTGCAACAGCACGATAGGATGAGCTGCTAAACCGCTCCTTGCTTACTTGCTTGCCATTCTCCAAAACTGTTTTATACACCGAAACCTTTGCGCCCGTTCTGCCGGTAAAGGTGATTTCTCTTTCCCCTTCCGCCTTTTCAGGGTCTTCCTTCACAATTTCATCCGGTTTTGGAATAGTTGCCTCATAAACCGTTTGAAACTCTACCTCTCGCCCGGCATCATGAATTTCATGTCCGTAAATGTTTACCTTCAGCACGCCGTTTGCCACAGATGCTTCTATGTAAACGGGATAATCTGTATCATTTTTAATTTTCAAATCCTTATAAGTATCAGCAACGGCCGCGTCCCTGCCCAAAGGAACATACCCTACGGTCATGGAATGGGGGTGTCTTTCCACAATTTCCAATTCCGCATAAATAGCCGCATTGTATAGAGTGGAGCTGATTTGACAAACACCGCCGCCCATTCCTGCTTCAACCTTGCCATTTACATATACCCCTGCATCACGATACCCACGTTCATAGGTCTGCTCGCCTAAGCCTTCCATTGCGGAAAAAACCTCACCCGGAGCAATAATTGTACCGTTGATATACTTACAACCAACCGCCAGATTGGTATTTCTATTCTTGTCATTGGCAGTGAATTTTGTGGAATAAGAACCAATTAAATCCGTTACCTTTTGATTATCCTCATAGGTAATTTTAGGTTCTGTTAAATCTGCCACTATTGCGGCCCTTCCGCTCTTTTTGCCCTCCATAACACGATCCACATTCAGCATAGTACCTTCCAAATCCATTTTGCGCCCTTCCACTTCTTTGGAAATGACGAATTTCCCTTTTTCTCGTGTCATGGTACTATTTTGTGCTTCCTGATCAAATTCCTCAGCAATCTCAATCAATTTATCCTGCATTTTGATTTCATCATAAGTGAACTCCAAAGGAATTTCTTCCCCGTTCTTGATCAAAGACGAAACCACCTGCATATTTTCTTTTTCAGTACCTGTTCTGCCTACGCTGTAAGCAAGCTCCACCGCATCTTGAACCTTATACTCAGCACCAATTTCCTGAAAAGAATATTCCCATTCCTCCTCCTCAAAAAAAAGCACCAGCTTTTGGGTTGCGGCATTTGCCCCATGGGTATCAATTAATAAACTGGCAGCCTCTTCCTTGCTTAAGCCGCTTACATCTATTCCATCAATGGTAATTCCAGGATAAATCCCCTTTTGGGCCAAAATATCCTTGAGCTTTTGGTTTTGCGTATTTGCATAAGCAAAATACCCGCCTGCCGCACATATGCATAAAGCCAAAAGACCAACAAAAACTTTGGTCATCGTTTTCTTTGGCTGGCTTCTAAATCGTTTCCCGCCATTACTTTGTTCCATTCGTCCTCCCCCTATTTCTACGGCTACGTTCAAAATATAAATAATAATATCTTCCTATTTCATTATAGTCTGAATTATTATGAAACTTGCTTTTTCATTTCCTTATAGCCTATCGTTTTTTTCTACAATATTTGTCAATAAAAAATACTTCATTATGTAAATGACCGATTTTCACAAATGGCCAATATATCTATCATAACGGAGTATTTTTTAAATTACAATATATTTTATTATAATTAACATTACATTTTTATTACATTACAGGAAATTTTTTCAATTTCCGCGTTTCTTCTTTGCCGCTGCCAGTTTTTCCGCTGTGCTTGCAGGCTTGCTTTCTTGTGGTGTTTTTTCTACCTCCGCCTTAGGAGATAGCTCTTTTTTTTGTGGGTTCATTTTTCCAGTCTGCATGGGCTTTTGCCTTAATTTCAAGCTTGTTTTTGGCACCGCCTTTGCTCTATTCCACCCAGCAAAAACTATGCCCTCCATTCGCAAAATCAAAAACGAAAAACGTCTGAATGCAATGTCTAATAAAAATAAAATCAGACCCAACAGCATAAAAAATACGGATAAATCCTTTTGGCTTACGACTGGGAAAGGCTGGGTTTCAAAAACCTGACTGCCGCTTTCCAAAATCCGTCCGCCGCTTGCAGCCACAATTTGCTGCAATACAGAAGCGCCTGCGCCCTTTCGTGTCATGTCGTATTCAGAGGGATAGGAGAGAACAAAGCCTGTATTGTAGTACTCCGTTTTTCCATCCTTTTCAATGGAAAGATTTGCAACATAGGCGCCTTCCTCTGCCGTTGGAAGCTCACCCTCATAAATTCCAGGGGCTGTCATAATAAATTGGGGATTATATTCCTCGCCTTGGGAATTTAATACACTTGCCTTAATTTTGTTTATGCCTTCATCAAAAGGCATCTCCAAGCGCAAGCTGCTTTTTTGGGCACCGCTTTGTGCCGTCAATTTAATATCCTGAGCCATTTGCGCATTGATCACCCAGCCCAAGGCATTTCTTAATAAACCGCTTCCTTCCTTCGCCGCTAACCAATCCTTTGTCCATGCGCCTCCTACATCAGGCGTCCATGCCACCGTTCTGCCCAAGCCATATTGCCAAGCTGCAAGGATGGGTTCTTCTTTGTCGCTGACCAAAATAATATCTCCACGACTTTTTCCCGTTGTTCCAATATATCCCCCCAGCAAAGGAACTGATACAATATCAGATAAAATTGCTGATGCATCCTTTTGCTGAGGATAAAAATTTCGGTTATTCAGATATTCCTTTCCTGCAAGCAATGTTTCCTTGGCAAAAATACTGGGTAAATCCGTAAATTCGTCGGTAAAATAATATCGTCCGTTTCCCGACTCTGCCAATTTGCGCAGCAGGGTTGTATCTGCACCACCACCAACGGCTACCGAAGAAAGGGTAATTCCGTTTTCCTTTATTTTGGCCAAAACAGACCCATAACCCTCCTGTTCAGCCTGACCATCGGTTAGCAAAATAATATGCTTTTCCTTTGCATTGGTTCGGGATAACGTATTTACCGCTTCCGCTAAGCCGGGTAAAATACTGGTTCCGCCACCTACTTGAATTTTGCCGATTTGTTCCTCTATGGCAGCTTTGTTTCCGCTTACCAATGTCATAGGAACCGCCCATTCGAACTTGTCATCAAAGGCAATAATCCCCACCTGATCCTTTTCCTTAAAGCCGTCCAGACTGCGTATTGCCGCTTCCTTCGCCATCTCCAGCTGCGTAATTCCGTATTGGCCGGCGCTCATGCTTCCTGAACGGTCAATAACCATAATCATTGCCAAATCCGGCTCCTCGCCCTCTGTTTTCAGCTCCATATCAACGGGAAGCATATCCTCAAGGAGGGTGTTAAGATATCCACCAAGGGCATAGGCTTCATCACCGCCGCTCACAATCAAGCCGCCACCCAATATCCGCACATACGCCTCTAAAACCTCTAAAAAGCCATCGGGCAGAGCTTCCGCCGAAACATTCGCCATAACCACACAATCATAGCTTTGCAGCCGCTCCGTAGACACAGGAGCCGCCCCAGCCGTCACCATATCCACCTGCAATTGGGCAGCGGAAATAATACCGTTCCACCCCTCACATGCCTGTCTCTCTCCAATCAATAAAACTCTGGGAACATCGTCGATATAGGTATAGGCGTAGGATTTATTGTTTTTGCTTTGGGTATCCTTCTCAGGCGTAATTTCCGCCCTATAAACCACACCGCCGCCATTTGCAGTAATATCCGAAAATACAATGCGGCTTTCCCCTGCTGTAATGCTGATTTGTTCATTGGCAATCAGCGTATTTCCTTTGTAAAGACGAATTCCCACGGGTGTATCCACATTGGAGTCAATGCGCACGGCAATATCATAAGCAGTATTTTTATTAATCAAGGATGGCAATTCCAAATCTGTAATTTGAACCTCCTGATCTGTTTTCTGTTCTAACGCATACACATCAATTGTTACCCCTTGGGCGGATAACGACCTTGCCTCAAGCAATGCTTCGTTTATGGTTTCCTCACCATCAGAAACCAAAACAATACGCTTTGCCGCATCAGCGGGCAATATGGCCCCTGCAAGCTTAAGCGCCGAGGCCAAATCCGAAGCACCTTCATCCACATAGGTTAAAAAGCTCTCCGTCGGCAAAACGCCCTCCTGCGTGGGCATCATTTCCACCCCTGCATCCTTGCCAAAGCACACCATGCCTACGCTGTCTTTATTCCCTCGAGCCTCATTCGCTTCTTTCATAAAATCGGTAAAATCCAGCGCCTTTACACTGGCTGAACGGTCAATTGCAAATACCGTAGAGATGATATCCGATTTTTGGGAAATCTGGGGGACAGCCATAGCCATTACAATGCAAACACATACTGCAATCCTAATTCCAGAATGAAGTCTACGGCGAAAAGCAGATGCAAACCGCCCGTTCCTTGCCCCATACCAAACAAATCCAATCAGAAAAGGCAAAAGCCATAGCCAATAAGGCTTCATAAAATTAATGCTCATGGCAATTCACCCACCATTCTATCATTAAAATCATACATAACAGCAAAAGCAACAGATTTCTCAAGGGTTTTCCGGCACGAATGGTTTTTACCTGTGCCCCCTCAGAATCCGTTTTTTCTCCCTGCAAAGACAAATCGGACTCGCCCACAACCTTTGGATTCATGCCAAAGATTTGCGTCGTTTGGTGCTCGCTCCCATCTTCCTCAACGAGGGAATAAAAGCCTGTTTTCTGTGTTTGAGAAAAAGGCAGAGCAGGAAACGGCGGCGCAATAAGAATCTTATTTTCTTGGGGCGTAATCACCCAAGCCTTTTGGGTTTCCGGACGCAAAGAAAAAGAAATTGTACCCCCCGCCTGCTGTTGCATCAAGGCTGCTTCTCCTCCGGGAAAATACCATTCGGCAAGACGATAGATTAATATAGGAAATCCCCCGTTTAAAGGCAAATCCGAATCGTGGAGGTCAAAGCCAAAAATAGCCATTTTCCTCCCTTGATACTCGCCGAATACGGCTAAAACATCTTCTCCCGCACGAATCAAGGGCTTGCCCCAGCTTGCCTGAATTGGGTTTGCCTTAGAAACCTCAAAGGAAATGGAGGAAATATCCGTAAGACCCGTGTTTTCCAAGGTGCGTGCCGTAGCTGTAATATCCTTTTGGGCACTCATTGCCACATAATCATTTGCTGCGGGTTGAAACAGCAGCACGAAGCCGTCCTGGGGTAATTTTTCCGGCAGGCAACCATCATAAATATATAAGCCATATCCGGATGCCTCCGTTGCCTTTTCGGGTGTGGTTTTATATAATTCCACATTGTCAATTAAAGAAAAAACCTTCTCCAAAAACAAATTATTTTCCGTAATCAGCAGTACCTTTTCGCTGCTAGCTGAGGAAACTCCTTCATAGCGCATATTATCCGCCTGCAAATCATCCTCGGGGAACAGCCGAACCATGATGGATTTTGTATCCTTTGGTACACCACGGAACGTAACATCCACCGAATCCCCTCTTGCAAGGGTATAGCTTTTTGTATCAAACACCATGCCATCGGCATAAAGGGTAACTGTTTTTTCTTCTCCGCCGACGCCCCAATTTTCCAAGCGGGTCAAGACGGAAAGGCCATTCTCCTGTTGGGCATAGGAAAGCATGGAAAGTGCGCTATTATTGCCGCCTTTATTATAGATCTGCTCTTGCACAGGCAAATCGCCCAAACTGCCATAATTATCACTGAACATAAGAATTTCACCGCCAAGAACATCACGTTCCGCCGATAAAATTTCTTTTGCCTTATCCCAAGCTACGCCGCCGTCTGTGGCCTCGGCCTCTTGAATACAGCGTAAGACCTCCTGTTTTTCTTGGGTACCGCTTAGCAGCAAAGCAGGTTCGTCCTGTAAAAGCACCAGAGAAAAAGAGGACTGGGGTGCCGCTTCCTCAACCATACGAAGCATGTCCTTTTTTGCCGCTAAAAATCGGCTTCCTTCCACATCTGTCGCTTGCATGCTCACAGAGCAATCCAAGGCCAAAACATAATCCACCACCTGGCTTTTCCCCATAATATACGGGCCGCCAAGAGCAATTGCCAAAACTGCCGCCGCCGCAATTTGCAAAAAAAGGAGAATATTTTTTCTCAGCTTCTGCCAAGGCTCTTGCGCTTTCGATTCGGGAATGGCTTTTTTCCAAAGGTACAGACTAGGTACTTTGGTTTCTTTATATTTTTGTTTCAACAAATACATTAAAATAATCACAGGTACCGCCAGCAAAGCAAGCAATCCCCACGGTGTAAAAAAACGCATACGCCGCCTCCTTTCTGTGCAAGTTCAAGTTCAAGTTCTCAGGACTCTGTCCCGAACCCTGCAAGCCTTTGAAAAGGCTTGAGCGAAACTTTATACGCAAAAATATTCATTTTTGCTATGTGAGGTAAGTTTTTTATAAATTAATTTTTCCAGTGGTGCGTACAAGTAAGCCTTACAGTCAGTTTTAGGTTTTAGGTTTTTATTTTATACCTTTAAGCAGCCAGATGAATTTAGTTTCATTTTCTACAAAGCTTAGGACTTCTCAAAAACTGCTTTAAATGTGATATTTTTAATAAAGCTTTTTATAAAGTACGATATCGCTTTATTGGGTAAAAACCAATTAAAAACACAGTTCAAAGTACCTTCTATTTCTCCAATGTTGAGAAATAATCAGAAACCAACTGGCGCATACCATAAGGTGTATTTTGTTCCTCCAAGGCTTTCATGGCATCATTTTGATAGCTATGAAATACCTGTTCATAGGGTAAGCGTTCGCCCTCATCACCAATCATTTTTTGCTGCGTCAAAGATGTGTCGCCGCCTTCTGTCTTTGTTCCATTTACCTGCGTATCATAATCGGCCTTATCCGCCGCTTTTCTTGTAAATATTTCTTCGCCGTCAATATGCCCCGTTCCTCGGCCATTGCCACCGGCACCCTGTCCTTGGCCCTGTCCTTGGCCCTGTCCTTGGCCTTGTCCCTGTCCTTGGCCCTGTCCTTGGCCTTGGCCTTGGCCGTTTTGTGGCATTTGGGCATTCCCATCGCCCAACGCCTTATTGGCATTTTGCAACGCTTCCCTTAGTTCTGCGTTTTGTACGCTTTGTGCGGTCATCTGCTCACTAAGCTGATCTAAAAGCTCCGAAGAAACCGTTCCGTTTTCCATTGCTTCTGCCAACTGTTCCAATGCCTTTGCCAAGTCCTCATTAGACATTTGCGCCGCCGCCGCTCCCATCTGCTTGCCCAACGCCGCAAGCTGCTCCTTGGTGAGCTGTTTCAGCTGCTCTTGAAGCTTTGCCATGGCTTCCTTTATTGCTTGGGTATCGCCTTGTTCTGCCGCTGTGGCCAGGGGCGCCGTAATCTCCTGCTTCGCGAATTCCTCTGCCAGCTGCTTCAGATCCTTGGAAACGCTGTCTTTTTGAAGCTTTTTTAGCTCTTGCTGGGCTTTTTGAACTGCCGCTTCTCCGTCTTCCTTACTGGCAACACGCCTCAACTCTTTGGAAAGAGCTTTCATCTCCTTTTGCAAAAGCTTCTTTTCTTCTGTGGATAACACTTCATCCTTTTGTACATCCTTTATTACCTTTTCTATTTGCTCCAGCTTTGCTTTGGCATAAAGCTCGGCTTTTTCTTCCCGTGGCGAAGGCAAAAAGCCCGTTGCCATGGTTAAGGTGATAATCAAAAGCATCCAAAGAAACAGCTTTTTTGGCAATTGCAGTCGATAGGCCTTGGCAAAATCCAGTTGTCCGCCAAGGGTAATTCCGTCTTCTATGGCCAATTTCTCCATTTTAGAGGGTTCTTTTTTTGCAATAACTCCAAAGCAGTTATCATGCGTTCTTTCCCACCCAAAGCGTCCGCCATTGCCGCTGTTTCCTGCAATTTAGGGCGTTTGGCTATAGTAAAACCAACCGAAAGGAGGAATGCAATTGCAAAAACCCCAACCAAAAGCCTGTCTGCATTGGGCATAAAAATAATTTTTGACAGCAAAACAACGGCAAGCCCAACTACACTTGCCGCCAGCCAAAATTTTACCAGCCTTTGTAAAAAACCTTCCCAAAAAAGCTTTCTTTTCAATGGAGCTAACAGGGTTTGTAACTTGCCCATAGCCAATTCCTCGCTTTTTCTTTATTTTTTTGTTTTAGGAGCTTTGTTTTTTTGCTTGTGCTCCCGCACAGGATTGATTAAGCCTGCTGCCAAGGCAATGAAAACAGAGCCAATCACAAGCTGAAATACCATATGCAGCACCCAAAGATTTTTCGCTGCCCAAAGGGTAAACGAATTTTTGCCAATCCCATTTTCAAAAAATACATCATTCACAATATTGGTACCCATCTGATTATCCATTAAAGAGAAAAATCCAACACCGGGATTGGGAATTAATTTTATAAGTGTGGAAATAGTAGAAAGCTGATCATATCCTCTTACCGCCATGGGCAGTAATACCAAAAGCAGTGTACCAAAGCACAAAATACCTGTAAAAATATAAACCAGCATAATGGACACCACCGTTTTTTTATAAATACAAGAGAAAAATACGGAAATGCCACCTAGCATAAAGGCTGTCGTCAATGTAAAGCAAACAAGTGTCAATACGGAGCCAATGCCCACGCTGCCAAAATAAAACACAATAGAGAAAACGGGCAGTGTGCTTACAATCAGCAATAGGACAAATGCCATGGAGGACAGAAGCTTACCAATCACAATGGAAAAAGGTGAAAGCTTTGTCACCAACAGCAAATCCAGGGTTTGCCGTTCCCGCTCCCCACTGATACTGCCTGCAGTCAATGCCGGTACTGATAATACAATCAAAGCCATCTGGATTGAACCCAATACAATATATAAATATACAACACTTTGGGGATCAAACGTAAATCGGTAGGATTGATACACGCTGGTGTAAAAGAAAATAATGGCCCCCGTTGTCATCATGGATAAATAAAACGTTAATACTGCGAAGTTTTTCCATCCACGCAAGGAGGTAATTGCCTCTCTTCTTAAAACCGGATTCATCATATGCTCTCACCTCCCGTTATTTGCATAAACACTTCTTCCAAGTTTCCTTCCTTTTCTTTAAAGGAAAGAATAGGAATTTCCGCCAATATCAGTTGCTTTAAAACATTTGACAGCTGATCATTTGTACCTGTAAATTCAAACTCCACGTCCCTTGTATTTTCCACAACGGCACGAATAAAGGGCTGTTCCTTTAGAATTTGAATTGCCCTCTCCACATCATTTAACGGCTGCACATGGATCATCCGCTTTTGACTCAGCTTTTGCATAATTTCCTGAACAGAACCCTGTGCCGCTAATTTCCCTTGGTTAATAATGCAGATTTCCGTACACATTTCCGCCAGCTCAGGCAAAATATGTGAGCTAATGATAATGGTTTTTCCCATTTCCTGCAGCTGCTTTAAAACCTCTTTGATCTCCACTCTTGCTCGCGGATCAAGGCCGGAGGCGGGTTCGTCCAATATCAAAAGCTCGGGGTCATGGACAAGGCTTCGCGCCAAGCAAAGTCTTTGCTTCATCCCCCTTGATAAGGAATCCACATAAAAATCCTTTTTGTGTGAAAGATCAACAATTTCCAAAAGATTATCAATAATCGGACCTCTTTCCTTATAAGAAATCCCATAAGCTCCTGCAAAAAAATCCATATATTCCGTTACCTTTAGGTTATCGTACACACCAAAAAAATCCGGCATGTATCCAATTTTTTCCCGCAATACACGAGGATTTTTTGTTACTTCTACCTCATCAATCATTACACTGCCGGAAGTAGCATTCAACAGCCCAGCCATAATACGCATCGTCGTGGTTTTGCCGGCACCATTGGGGCCAACAAAACCGCAAACCGATCCTTTTTCAACCGCTAACGTCAGGTGATCCACTGCGGTAAATTTCCCATAATTTTTTACTAAACCATCAATTTTCAACAAACAGACCACCCCCTTGAATCAATAATTCAGGAACTCCCCATTCCCTTTCCTTCAAACAATACATGCTGAGTTTCACACAATTGCTTTCGTCAACGTAGTTTTCCGCATCTACAGGCTTTTTCAAAGAAATTTCATCCCAAACCTGTGTCTTATTATTAAATATTTTTATATCATTGGGAATAGACTCCCCACGGTTGCTTAAAACCTGTATTTCCATGCGATCAATCCTTATGCCTTCCGGAATGGTATAGGTCACATTAAATTCTGCATCATCAAAAGAATATATGCCCGCCCCGTAATTATACTTATAATTATCAAACTTTGATGATGAATCAACTGTTCCGTTTAAGCCCACCTCAAATTCTTCCTGCTTTGATAGCTCCAACGAGAAGTTTTGCATATACATCGTCAAATTGTTTTCCAGCACCTGCTTGCCATTTATTTTCTTCTCGCCATCTAAAATGGGTGATTCACTAAAGCCAAAAAAAGTAACAGGGATCAATTCGGAATTATCTTGATAAACATAGAACTCTCGCAATAAATCCTGTTCCATATAGCTCAAATAAGCCTCATTTCTTGTGATTTCACCGTTGGCAACCTTCGTTCTGACCTCTTGATAGTTGCCGCCATAAAACACTTGGTCTACATCTGCCAAATCCTTCGTTCTTATATCTACTTCTAGGGTTTGGCCCGCCTTTAATTGATCAAATTCCTGCACATAATCGTTTAATAATAATACAACATGATAGAAATCCACGTTTGTATGATTTATGATTTCTCCCACAAATTTTCCATCTTTCATAACAACAGTGCTTTCCACATTTCCGCCCAAATCCACACTGTGTTGCGTTCTTATATATTGTGTTGCCCAGCTTGGTGTATCCGGAAATTTCACCTCCGTTGTATCTCCGCATAAAATCCTGTAGGCACATTTTTCCTTTTTCGTTCCCTCCATATTGTAATAATAATCTTCATCCATATTAATATTTAAAGGAATTTTTTCATCAGAGGTTAACGTCACATCTCCCTTACCGGAGGATTTTAGTGCCATGCCAATATCGGCACTTGCCATAGTTGAGCCTTCTTGCATAGAAACATAGGCCACGGTATTTATCATGCCGTTCTTATAAGAACTGCTTTGTGCCAAAAAGAATACCAGTCCCATAAAAACAAGGGAAATTGCCGGGATAAGAACCCAGCCTTTTTCTCGTTTATCCCTTTTCTTTAAAATAAAATAGAGAAGAGGCCCGGTAATTAAAATATAAACCACGATTGCCCCTATAATGAATGAGATAGAACTCATTGCAAAAGGAGGAAAGTCCCCTGCAATATAACGTAAGCGGTCATAATAACGGTTATATTCATACACATTTACGGTAAAGGACTGTGCTGCGACTTGCTTTAAAGCTTCCTGCAGCATATCTAAGGTAGCACTTTGCCCTGCCATAGGTGTTGCAGACAAGGAGAAATGGCTTAGCACAACGTGGCCCTCTCCCATTGAAACCACAGAGAAGAGCTCGCTCTCTCTATCACCCCATAAGTCGGAAAGGTTTTCTCCCCTTAACTGTGCCAAAGCAATATCCCCTGTTACACCCCGCAATTCAGAAATCGTCGCTATGCCTTCTGTCTTAATATCGGATAAAAAGCTCAAGCCTCTTAGTGTTTTTTGTGCCGAAGCACCCGTTCCCACTGCCAAGGTTCCGCCTTCCAAAATCCACTGATGAAGGGCATCCAGCTGCGCCTTGGTTAGAACCGAAGCATCAAAATCATCTATAATCAAAGCCGAATAACTTTCCATGATTCCTATGGAGCTAGGAAAAGTATTCTCATCCAAAAAAACGGGGAAATCATAATTCTTGTTTAATTCCCTGCGATACATCTCCTCGTCTTCCATAACTTCCTCTGCCATTTGGGCAAGGTGAATATTGCTCAAATATTTCAAATCCTGGGCACTGTCACTAAGCACGCCAATCATAAGCGTATTTGGATCTTTTGCCGTCAAAAACACATAGTCCTGATATAACTTATTGCCTTTTTCATCCACCAGGGAAACCTCAATATATTTATAAATACTCCCCATGTTAGCTTCCATTTCAATCGCCTTCGATGCGCCCTGCTCTAAATCCAGCTTTTGATAATAGATTGCGTATTCTTTATTCAAACGCGTTTCCCGCATGTAGGCCTTAATTTGCACCTCGCCATGGAAAGCCTCCCCGCGATTGGTAACCACACCTTGTACAGGCATTGCTCTTTCCACAATATATTTTCCATCAAAGCCTGCCTGCAGCTCAACGGAAAATTGATCCTTGCCAAAGCTTTTCAATGAAGCAACGGTGTCATCCACTTCGGCCTCATCCCCATTGTTGCTGACTGCTACGGTTGTTGCCGATTTACTAATAGGTGCAGCAAAAATGGTAAATGGTGCAATCAGACTTAAAACCATAATCATTGCCAAAATTAAGGCAATGATGGCCAATACCTTTTTCTTCAATTCCTGTTTCTTATGATAATTCATAGTCCCCTCCGCAATTTATTTAATCCTTAAGAAAGCTCTTCTATGTATTTGAAATCAGCTTCATTGAAAAAAGCAATGATGGCTTTCGAATACACGGATAGTTCAATTTTCTTTTTCTATTATACCAATCAAAAAACAGTAATGTTTTAACATTTCCTTACAACTTTCTAAGTTTTTTTCATAAATTTCTCCGCCACGTCCAAACCCATTTCCTTTAAAAACCTGGAAGGCTTCATTTCCTTACCGTAGCGATTGCGTGTGGCAGATAAGCATAGCTTCTCCTTCGTTCTGGTTAACGCCACATAAAATAAGCGACGCTCCTCCTCCAGTCCGTCCAAGGCTCTTTCATGGGGGACTACCCCCTCGGCCAGGGAAGGTAAAAATACAGCATAAAACTCCAAGCCCTTTGCACCATGCATGGTTGCTAACGTCACACCCTTTTTCATCGCAGCTTTTTCCCGAACCTGCTCTTGCATTTGTCGGCTCATTTCCTCCAGATTTCTTCGAAATTCCTGTAAATCAGCTGTATTCTTTGCAATTTCCGTTATTTCATCGGCAATTTCAAAAAATGCCTGCCCACCGCATTTTCGAAAGGCAGCGTATTCCTCCAAATAATCATCATATCCAATAACCCGCCGAATATATTGAATCCCCTCATAAGGCTTTCTTTTTCCAATTTGCATAAAATCCCGACGAAGCTTTTCCAGGCTTTCTTCCTGCCATTTTTTTAATGATGGGCAAACAAAAAAACTTCTAAACAAGGTGTATGGCATCTTCTGTGCTTCTTGTAAAAGCTCATTGCTTATGTAACGCTTCGGCTTATTTATAATACGGCGAAGGGCGCTATCCCCATCTTCGCTTTCTCCAAGGGTTAAATAGGCAAGCATGTCCTTGGCGATCCAATGGTCATAAATATCTCCTCCACCGTCACGAATTATATAAGGGATTCCTCTGCGATATAATGCTCTGGCAAAGGCTCCTCCTTGCAAATTTGTGCGATAAATAACGGCTATTTCGTTTAATGCAATCCCATCCTCCAAAAGAACGCTGATCTTTTCGGCAACCTTTTCCGCCTCTGCCGTTGTATCCTCAGCCAAAAAAAACGAAACCTTGTCGCCTTTCCCATTAACGCCCTTCAAGTTTTTTGCAAAGCGGCGTTGGTTTACGCCAATTACCTTTTCCGCCAAAGAAAGGATACGGTCGGTTGATCGATAGTTTGTATCTAAAATTACCCTCTCACAATTAGGATACTGCCTTTCAAATTCCAGCAAAAAATCCGGGCTGGAACCACGGAAGCCATAGATGCTTTGGTCGTCATCTCCAACAACAAACAGGTTGTTTTGCGGTGCCGCCAATAGCCTGATACATTCATATTGCACCCGATTTACATCCTGAAATTCATCTACCATAATAAATGAAAATTTGTTCTGCCAAAAAGCAAGTGTGCTTTGCTCCTCCAAAAAAAGCTCATAACATTGTAGAAGCATATCATCAAAATCAAGCTTGCCATGGCGTTCCTTATAGCTGTCATAGGCTCGGTACATTTGACGAAACATTTCCCGTTGTGTTCCAACAGGAATAAATTCCATTGGCGTTAACAGTTCATTACGCATATAGGATGCCTGCCTTATAAATTGAGAAACAAACTCCTCGGGATCATCAACGCTCCAATCCTTTTCCGCCAGAATATTTCGCAATATCGTATGTTTTTCATCCTCCCCAAGGATTTTTTCCGAAGAATACCCATAGGTTTGGCGCAATATCCGAAAAAAAAGGCTGTGAAAGGTGGTAAACAGCACCCTAGCGCTGTCCCGATCACCAAACCGCTCTTTCATTTGTGCGGCAGCAGCCTTCGTAAACGTAACAACTAATATCTTTTTATTTTTATTGTTAATTTCTTCCAATATCCGACGTAATCTGCAAAGTATTACAGTGGTCTTCCCACTGCCCGGCCCCGCTAACACCAGCATAGGCCCAACCCCATGATTCACGGCAATTCTCTGATTATCATTTAAAGTTTTCCCCATATTTTACGCTCCTATCTTTAGCTTTCAGTATAACATAAAACGAAAAAATAAAAAGTTTAATAAATTCTTCACAAATAAATAAACAATTCTTAGTTGTAAAATAAAAGAAAGTGTATTAAAATTTCATCATAATAGAGTGCAATCATAAAACAAGTATTTTGATTATAAGGAGTATTTTATGAATATAGGAATCTTTTCAGACACATATTACCCCCAATTGAATGGTGTTGCCACATCCATCCGCACTTTGGCAATGGGATTGGAAAAAAAGGGGCACAATGTTTATATTTTCACGCCATGGGACCCTCGCACGCCGGAAACTGACGAGACAAATGTCTTTCGTATTCCCAGCATGCCTTTTTTGTTTCTCAAGAATTATCGTGCCGGCTTGTTGTGCCCGCCCCATCTGTCAAAGAAAATATCTTCCCTGAACCTAGATATCATCCATACCCAAACGGAATTTTCTTTAGGCTTTTTGGGGAAATTTATTTCAACGACTCAGGGAATTCCATTGGTGCACACATACCACACGATGTATGAGGACTATGTGCATTATATTGCCAGGGGGCATCTTATTTCCCCTGAAATGGCAAGAGAATTCAGTAAGTTTTTTTGCAATGCAACCACCGACGTTATTGCGCCTACCAAAAAAACCGAAGATCTTCTTCTAAGCTATGGTGTCACCACCCCAATTTCCATCATTCCTACTGGAATTGATACCTCTAATTTTAGCAGGGATAAATTCACCCCCGAGGAAGTTCTTGCATTGCGTCATTCTTTAGGAATAGATGCAAATACGCCCGTCGTTCTTTCGATTGGTCGAGTGGCAAAAGAAAAAAGTATCGATGTTGTGATGAAAGCAATGCCCGCTTTACTGGAAAATTTACCTGATGCAAAAATGGTAATTGTAGGCGAAGGCCCTGAGCGGGTAAATTTAGAGGCATTGGCAAAATCCTTAGGGATTGAAAACCATGTTGTTTTTACCGGGGGAAAGCCATGGACAGAAATCGGAAAATACTACAAACTGGGCAATGTGTTTTGCAGTGCATCTGTTACCGAAACGCAAGGGCTTACCTTTGCGGAGGCAATGTCTGCTGGGATACCTGTCGTTGCAAAAAACGATCCATGCATAAATAATATTATTACACATAACGAAACAGGTTTATTATTTGACGAAACGGAAGAGCTTCCTGCCCTGCTTTACCAAATCATAACAGATCAGGCGTTGCAAACCAGGCTCATAAAAGCAGGTATAGAAACAATAAAAGAGCTTTCTGCCGAAAATTTTTGTAATCGTGTTGAAGCGCTTTATGAAAAAATCCTCGAAAGCGGTATAAAGCCGGAAAAGCTTTCTCCCCCCATTATTCCATTGGTGATTGGTGTGAGAGCAGCGAAAAAAATAACCAGATTCCCAAAGAAACTGGTGGAAAACAAATTCCATTACTCCCACCAGTTGGCAAAGCTTTTGCCGTATATTAATAAAAATAAATGAAATCATGTCCTTTTTCCATTAATTTGATTGCAGGAAAAAGGACTTTTACATGTAAATTTGAAAATACCACTTGACAAATATACCTCAATCTATTATGATATTTAATGTTCCAAAAAGATATGTGAGTGTAGCTCAGCTGGATAGAGCGTCTGACTACGGATCAGAAGGCCGCGTGTTCGAATCATGTCACTCACATTTAAGCTACGTTTCTTCAATTGTAACGTAGCTTTTTTTGTGCCCTTTTCAGATAACGTAAGGGTGCCTTTGAAAAAATACGGCGCTTTACATATCTCCCCAGGAGGCTTACTGGCTGACAGCGTGAAAACAACGTCGGCTTTTTTAGTTCTTGGTGTTCTATCATTCTCAAAGTATATAATACAAAAAGACGGCATAAAATGCCGTCTTTTTCCGTGGGGTTTGTGTTATGCAAAATTATTTATTTACTATAGGGATTTCTTCTGTGGACCAATCATCCATCTTGTCATTCCATAAGTATTTCTTTGTTTCAGTAACTATAACACCACTAAGTCCTAATAAAGCAACTAAGTTAGGGAATGCCATCATGGCGTTCAATGTATCCGCAATATTCCAAACAAGATCAAGCGCTGTAACGGAGCCAATAAATACAACAATAACCCAAGCACAACGGAAGGGTTTAATTGCTCCGGTACCAACCAAATATACCCAAGATCTCTCACCATAATAACTCCAACCCAAAATGGTAGACCACGCAAATGTAATCAAACCAATTGTAAGAACAATAGGCCCAACAACGGGAATTGTATTAAAGGCTGCTGTTGTCAGCATACCCCCGTTTAATCCAGCCATTGCGTCGGGGTTTTTCATGATAGAGGTAACCAAAACCAAACCTGTTAATGCACAAACAATGATTGTATCCCAGAAAACGCCTGAGCTAGAAATTAAAGCCTGACGCACAGGGTTTCTTGTCATGGCTGCCGCATCAGCAATAGGTGCAGAACCCAAGCCGGATTCGTTTGTAAACAAACCGCGGGCAATACCAAAACGAATTGCCATCATTATTGTTGCACCGACAAAGCCGCCACCCGCTGATGTTGGGGTGAATGCGCTACCAATAATTATTTTAAATGCACCGCCAATATAAGGTGCATTTATAACAAGAATGATAATACAGCCTAAAATATAAAAGCCAGCCATGAAAGGAACCAGCTTTTCACAGCACTTTGCGATGGATTTAACACCGCCCAAAATAACAAGAGCTGTTGCAACGGTTAATATAATACCACTAATCCATGCAGGAATATGAAAGTTCGCTTCAACCATGGTTGCAATGGAGTTGGCTTGTGTCATGTTACCAATACCAAAACAAGCAATACCGGCAAAAATGGCAAACAAAATGCCTAACCATTTCTGCCCAAGGCCTCTTTCCAAAGCATACATAGGTCCGCCAACCATGGCTCCCGTTTTATCCTTTACTCTATATTTAATAGCCAATAGGGCCTCGCCATATTTTGTAGCTATACCAAAAAGACCTGTTAACCAGCACCAAAGAATTGCTCCCGGGCCACCTAAAGCCACTGCCGTAGCCACACCAACAATATTTCCAGTACCAATGGTTGCTGCCAAAGCTGTTGCCAAAGCTCCAAAGCCAGATACATCGCCTTCGGCCTCATTGTCGGGCGTAATAGAGAGCTTTACTGCTTTACCTATGTATCTTTGAATAAACCTCGTTCTGATTGTTAGGAAAACGTGCGTACCAAACAACAGAATCAGCATAACCGGCCCCCAAACGAAGCCATTGATGGTGGATACAAAATTGTTTATTGATTCCATGCTATTCCCCCCTAAATAATATAAATTAGTGCGTTCGCCAGAGCCCCCCAACGTTGAATAATTTATTACTTCGCCCCACGTTCAATTTGTTAAATAATTATCTTTGTTTTTTTCTTTTTTAGACAAATAAAAGCCTCTCGCTTATATTTTATTTTATCTATTTTTTAATAGTTTTCAATATTTTTTTGTAATATAAAAACAATACATTTTGTTTTTGTGTTACAAAACTATGCATTTATTTATAATTATATAACAAATAATTTATTATTTTTGGTTATAATATACTAATCTATATTTTTTTTACAAATCCATCTAAAAGATTGAAAGCATAATTCAATTTGGACTTATTTAAAAAAACAATTATTAGGTAATTTATTTTTTTTTAACTTTATTGCGCAAAAATATGTTTGCAATTTATATTAAAATCTTAATTTAAATGCTTTTATCGCAAATTGTCAACAACTTTTGGCTTTTTTCTTGCTACGTTAGTTTCTAGTTGTTTGCTTTTTCATTTTCTATTTATACCATGCTTTTTACATTTTATTTGATAATATTATGTCAAATGATTGCTGTTTTTTGGTTCTTTTCATCGTTTTATTTCGTTTTTCCTTCTTTTTTGTATTTTACAATATTATTATTGTCAAAATAAATTTCGTTTCACGCCACCGCTTCTTTTTATATAGTTGAAAAACACGAACCGGAAGCTATTTACAATCATAGATAGTCCGCCTTAAAATTTTGCTTGTGCAAAATCCATTCAAATATTTACAAATTGGAATCTTATGTTTTCTCAGCAAAAAACACCTTTGTTTTATTGCTGCTGACGGATGCAAAGCAATAAAAGCATATTAAAAAGCTCCACTTTTTATCTGCATAGAGGACTTACTGGTTTTCCCACACAAAAAAAGCGGCGCAATTGCGCCGCTTTTCAAAAGCATTTATGCTTTATTATTTATCCAAAACAGGAATCTCATCCGTTGACCAGCTTTCCAACTCGTCATTCCACAAATACTTCTTCGTTTCGGAAACAATTACACCACTTAGACCAAGTAAAGCAATCAAGTTGGGGAACGCCATCATCGCATTTAGTGTATCCGCAATATTCCACACCAGTGTCAAAGACATGATGCTACCAACAAATACTACAATTACCCATACAAATCGGAAAGGTTTAATACACTTTGTTCCTACTAAATAAACCCACGCTCTTTCTCCATAGTAGCTCCAGCCTAAAATTGTTGACCAGGCAAATGTAATCAAACCAATCGTTAATACAATAGGTCCAACAACAGGAATATGGTTAAACGCAGCAGATGTTAATGCACCACCATCTAATCCAGCTAATTGGTCAGGACTCTTCAAAATGGAGGTTACCAAAACCATACCGGTTAATGCGCAAACAATAATTGTATCCCAAAACACGCCTGTCATGGCAATCAAAGCCTGGCGAACAGGGTTTTTTGTCATTGCCGCTGCCGCTGCAATAGGGGCAGAACCCAAACCGGATTCATTTGTAAACAAACCACGGGCAATACCAAATCGAATTGCCATCATTACAGTTGCTCCAACAAAACCGCCTCCGGCTGCCGTTGGAGTAAATGCGCTGCTTACAATTAATTTTAACCCAGCACCAAGTAAAGGCGCGTTAATAAATAAAATAATGACACAGCCTAATATGTATAACCCAGCCATCAAGGGAACCAGTTTTTCACAACACTTTGCAATAGATTTTACCCCACCCAAAATTACCAATGCGGTACAAATCATCAAAGCAACGCCTGTCATCCATTGTGGCACACCAAAATTGTCACGCACCATTGTTGAAATAGAATTGGCCTGTGTCATATTGCCAATGCCGAAGCAAGCAATACCGGCAAATGCAGCAAATATAACCCCTAACCATTTTTGCCCAAGTCCTCTTTCCAATGCATACATAGGACCTCCGACCATAGCTCCGGTTTTATCCTTCACTCTGTACTTAATCGCTAACAAAGCCTCTCCGTATTTTGTTGCAATACCAAAAAGCCCCGTTAACCAGCACCACATAATCGCACCAGGACCGCCTAAAGCAACCGCAGTTGCCACACCAACAATATTACCAGTACCAATTGTTGCCGCCAGCGCAGTTGTTAGTGCTCCAAACCCAGATACATCGCCTTCTGCGTCGGTATCCGGTGTAACAGAAAGCTTAATTGCCTTAAATGTATGTTTCTGAATAAATTTTGTTCTTACTGTTAAATAAACATGCGTACCAAACAGCAAAACCAACATTACAGGCCCCCATACAAAGCCATTTACTGCACTTACAAAATCATTAATTGCCTCCATAATAATATAATTCCCTCCCTAGAAAAAATGAATAAAAAAAATGAATAAAAATTATTACATTTCAGTTGGAATCATACACGCTCAAACCATTTTCATTTTGTCATTATAACGCTGCATTTATAACAACCCATGCATTTTTTATGCACTTATTGAATAGGTATGAAAGATTAATGTAATAATTCCAAGCCTTGTTTTTATTGTACATTACTTTAAACAAAACACAAGTGTTTTTTAATAGCGGACATCTTCAGCAAAAAAAACTCAGAAAATTGTACTTAAAATTTACTAAGTTTTTATTAATTTTTTTATTTTTTTTATATGATTTATGCATTTTATTTATGGATTTTAAATATTTAAGCGTAAATTTTTCTTAAAATTTCTTATGCAAATTTCTTTTTTTATTTTAGTATACAGTTTTTTTTAAAAATATTTTTAAAATACGCGAATTTAACCATTCAAATTCTTTTTAATTGAAAAATGAAGCTTTTAAATTAATTTTGGGGTTTTTCAGCGTTTTTTATTTACTTATAAAACGAATTAAATTAGTAAAATAATACAAATCAATTTAAAAATTGCATATTTTCCTAATATTTTTTTTGCTAAAAAGACAAAACAAATCCCATTCTTATTTTGTTAAAATAAAAATTAGTAAAATAAATTTAAGTGCAAAAACAGTTCCACTCAAAAAACGCATCTAAAATGACACGTCATAAGATTGTCAAGTGAACTTTTTAAATAAACAATATTAAATTCCCAAAAAAGACCCACCCCAAATTACAATTGGAGTAGTCCCAGGCTGATGACAAACCTTGGGCGTTGCCCAAACCCACTTGCTTATTGAAAAAAGCAAGACCAAAAACTTTTATTAAAACCGCATATCCATGCGGTTTTAGATAGGTCAATATGGTAATGGCAAAGACGTGCTATCTGTCCGCAGAACAGCTTTGCGTAGCAAAGTTCTGACCAGAAACCCTTGTAGGTGTTGAGGGCAAAGCCCCCAAGGTTTTGACTTTGTCTAAAGTATAAGCCCACCCCAAATTTCAATTGGGGTGGGCTTATACTGATGGCAAACCTAGATCTTCCCATATAAAACGCTCCAAGCGAAGCTTTGCCTCGCAAAAGAAAGTTTATAGGAACTTTTTTTTTAAAAAGATAGTCTTTCTTTTCCGCCTACTTGGATTCAGTATCTCCACTGACACTTTCCTTAGTTTGCTCGACAATGCTGAGCATCATATCCTTTTCCAGTGCACTTACAACATAACCATAAATTGCTCCATTTGCATCAACCATGAAGGTTGTGGGAAATGCGCTGATAGCATATTGTTGAAAAACATCGTGGTTTTCATCCATTAAAACAGGAAAGGTATAGTCATTATCCTCTAAAAAAGAAATAACATCTTCCTTACTGCCTTCCCTCCCTAACTTAGGCGCAGCCACCCCAAGAATCACCACATCTTTTTCATTTAAGCCATATTCCTCATAAATTTCTTGAATATGAGGCATTTCTCCACGGCAAGGTGGGCACCACGTTGCCCAAAAATTCAAAAATATCGTTTTCCCCTTATACTCAGAAAGGGTGTGTATATTGCCAAACTGATCCATCAGCTGAAAATCCGGTGCTAGAATGACCGTTGGCGCTTCCGGCGTGGTTTTAGAGGTGCTTCCTTCCGCTGTTGCCGCAGTACCATTGTTAGAAAGATAATTAGTAAAACCGTTCATTGTTCCAGTAAAGGTCATAATACCCATCACAATCATAAGTGTTGCGCCTATTTTCACGCTATAGCGCACCACTGACTGATGTTCTTTGAAAAAGCTTAATAGGCTTTGGGTGAAAAAACCTACCGCCAAAAAAGGCAAAACAAATCCAACGGTGAATACGCCAATAAGGGCAAAGCCCGCAGCAGATGAGCCAGTTGCTGCCATAAGCAAAACGCTGCCTAAAATAGGACCTACACAAGGTGTCCATGCAAAGCTAAAGGTAAAACCCAAAAATAAAGCCGGCAAGGGACCCATTGCCCATCGATCAAGGCGGAACGGCATACGATGCTCCTTTTCAAGGGCCTGAGAACGACCAAAAAACCCAAATTGATAAAGCCCAAAGAATATCATGATGATACCGCTGATTTTTGCAAACATTAAACGATTATTACTAAAAAATTGCCCAAGAGAAGTAACTCCAAGCCCCAGCACAAAAAAGGCAAAGCTGATACCTATTGCAAAGAAAACCGTATTCATCATGACTTGTTTTCTAGGATACTGAATTATCCCATCCGACGAAACGGTTTTTGCCCCGCCTGATAGATAGCTGATATAAAGGGGAACCAAGGGCAAAATGCATGGGGAGAAAAAGCTAATCAGCCCTTGCAAAAAAACAGTGAGAATCGGGATGCTTGTATCTGCAGAAAAACCCATAAGACAGCTCCTTTCAAAATTAGTTATTAGTAGCTTACTATACCGTACAAGGATTTTTTTGTAAAGTGATTTAATCACTCTTTTATACTTTTAAGAGTAATCTAACTTGGTATTTTAAGCTTTTCAAAAGTATTTTTTTAAAAAAATGAGGCATCCACAAAAAATGCAGATACCTCATTGATAGAAAATTCATTTATCAGCCGCCAAATACAGGAAGAAACAGGTTTCTCCGTCAAGCTCTATTATAAATCCAATTCTATATAACTATAAACGTATTTCTCTGTTTTTCAAACTCTGCTTACACCCAAAATAACCGTTTCACCATTAATATTCCACTCCTTAGAAAGCTCGCCGCCCTCTCCCAAAACAATTTCCTCTGCCAAAACATCGGCAGAAATATCATTATTGCTAAGGATTTCGGCAATTTTCCCATTACCGCTATGGAATACGCGGATACGATCGGTTACGTTGAAGTTTGCCTCCTTACGCATTGTCTGCACCTTGCTTACAATTTCACGAACAAAGCCTTCTTCCACCAATTCCGAGGTTAAGTTTGTATCTAAAACAACGGTTAGGTTATTGTCACCACTGGAAACAAAGCCGTCTTTTTCGGAGGTATCAATCAAAACATCGTCCATTTCCAGAACAACATCTTCACCTTCAATGGTAAGGGTAGCCTTGCCGTATGCACGCAAGGTAGCCATAAATGCAGCCCCGTCTACTTCCTTCAATGCGACACCAATTGCAGGCACCAGTTTGCCATATTTTTTGCCCAGGGTTCTCAGCTGCGGTTTGAAGGTATAGGCGGTAAATGTCTCAACATTATCGGTAAAAGTCAATGCTTTCACGTTCAGCTCCTCGGTAATGATCTCTCTGTAAAGCCCAGGTAATTCTTTTTCTGCTTTTACATACATCATTGCCAAAGGCTGACGGTTTTTCATGTTTGCCCCATTTCTTGCCGCACGACCTTCTACAACAACCTTTAAAACAAAATCCATATTTGTTTCTAAATCAGCGTCCACCCATTCAGCGTGGTATTCGGGCCAATCGCAAAGGTGAACACTTTCGGGAGCAGATGAATCTGCTTTCTTTACAAGGTTACCGTAAATTTCCTCGGTAATAAACGGTGTGAACGGTGCAGCAAGCTTGCACACCGTTTCCAGTACAGTGTAAAGAGTCATATATGCATTAATTTTATCCTGTTCCATGCCTTCCGCCCAGAAGCGTTCACGGCTTCTTCTTACATACCAGTTGGAAAGCTCATCTACAAATTCAGCCATTGCTCTTGCAGGCTCTGTCAGCTTATAGCCTTCCAGGCATTCATCCACAAATTTATTCAAGGTTTGCAGCTTAGACAAGATCCATTTGTCCATAGGCGGAAGCTTATCATATTCAAGCTGATATTTTGTGGGATTAAATTCATCAATATTTGCATAAAGAACATAGAATGCATAGGTGTTCCACAGCGTGCCCATAAATTTTCTCTGCATTTCACTTACCGCTTCATCATAATAGCGGCTGGGCAGCCAAGGTGCACTGTTTGCATAGAAGTACCAGCGAACGGCATCGGCACCCTGCTTATTCAAAGCATCCCAAGGATTGACAACATTGCCTTTATGCTTGCTCATTTTCTGTCCATTCTTATCCTGAACGTGACCAAGCACGATGCAGTTTTTGAACGGTGCGCAGTCAAAAAGAAGGGTACTTACCGCAAGCAAGGTGTAGAACCAACCACGGGTTTGGTCAACAGCTTCACTAATGAAGTCAGCAGGGAAGTTTTCATCAAAAACCTCTTTATTTTCAAAGGGATAGTGCCACTGGGCAAAGGGCATTGCCCCACTGTCAAACCAGCAGTCAATTACTTCAGAAACACGGGTCATCAGCTTGCCGCATTCGGGGCAGGTGATGTGTACCCCATCAATAAAGGGCTTATGCAACTCAATATTTTCAGGGCAATCAGGGGACATTTCTTTCAATTCGGCAATGCTGCCGATGGTATGTCTATGACCGCACTCGCATTCCCAAATCGGCAATGGTGTACCCCAGTAACGCTCACGGGACAGACCCCAGTCAATTACGTTCTCCAAGAAGTTGCCGAAACGTCCCTCCTTGATATTCTCAGGGTACCAGTTGATGGTACGGTTATTTGCCACCAATTGATCCTTTAAGGCTGTCATTTTGATAAACCATGTGCTTCTTGCATAGTAGATGAGGGGTGTATCGCATCTCCAGCAGAAAGGATAGTTATGTTCAAAAGGAATTGCAGCAAACAAAGAACCGTCTTTTTCCATTTGTTCAATCACCTTGGCATCTGCATCTTTCACAAACAAACCTGCCAAGGGGCCTGTTTCCGCCGTCATCAAGCCTTGGCTGTCAACATACTGACGGAAAGGTACGCCATATTTCTGGCAAACACGGGCATCGTCCTCACCAAAAGCACCTGCAGAGTGAACAACGCCGGTACCATCTGTTAACGTTACATATGGATCGCAGGTTACGATAAATGCCTTGGGATCATTCTCCAAGAAGCCAAATAATGGCTCATAACGCATATGTTCCAAAGTCTGCCCTTTCATGGTTTCCAAAACCTGGTATTTGCCTTCGCCCAAAACAGTGTCTAACAGAGCCTCTGCCATAATGGCTGTGTAATCCTGATATTTTACTCTTGCATAGGTTTCTCCTGCGTTCACCGTCAAAGCCACGTTAGAGGGCAGTGTCCACGGCGTTGTTGTCCATGCTAAGAAATACTCATTCTCTTTGCCTTCCACCTTAAACTTGGCGATAACAGAAGTTTCCTTCACATCCTTATATCCCTGCGCAACCTCATGGGAGGAAAGGGCCGTTCCGCAACGAGGGCAGTAAGGAACAACCTTATGACCCTTGTAAAGCAGGCCTTTATCCCAAATTTTCTTTAATGCCCACCACTCGGATTCAATATAATCGTTATGATATGTTACATACGGATGATCCATATCTGCCCAGAAGCCAACACGGTCGCTCATGGAGCGCCATTCCTTCTCGTATGTCCAAACGCTCTCCTTACATTGCGCAATAAAAGGTTCCACGCCGTATTTTTCGATTTGCGGCTTCCCATCCAAGCCTAACGCCTTTTCCACTTCCAATTCCACCGGCAGCCCATGGGTATCCCAGCCTGCTTTTCTCAAAACCTTGTAGCCCTTCATTGTTTTATACCGAGGGATCAAGTCCTTTACGGCTCTTGTAATAATATGGCCGATATGCGGCTTACCATTTGCAGTTGGAGGGCCGTCGTAAAATGTAAAAACGGGAGCACCTTCCCTTGCTTTGATGCTCTTTCCGAAAACATCATTATCTTTCCAAAATTTTTCTACTTGCACTTCTCTTTCGACGAAGTTCAAATTGGTGGGCACTTTGTCGTACATATGAATTCCTCCTTGATTTTATTGGTTATGCAGTGTTGTCATAATTTAATAATGGTTGAAGGTTGAATTAAAAAATAATACAGGCACTTCAATTTTTAGCAAATTTCAAAAGCACCATTCACTTTTCACACAAATTTGAAAAATCTTTTTTTTAATTTTGAATGAAAAAAAGCCCTTCCATCCAACACAGGACGAAAGGGCTCGCGGTACCACCTGATTTGACGGCAAAACTGCCATCCACTCTAAGCATCACAATAATGACGCCGGCCCTTAACGCGGGCAAACGACAGAGTCTACTGGGCCAAAAGCCGTTTGGTCTGCCACTCCGGAGTGATTTTCCATATTTTCTATGATGACGGGATTTCACCAACCCCCGCCTCTCTGCGGTCATAATGAAAATATTTACTGTCTCCTTCATTGTGTTTTCACTTTATACGTTAGCATTATACATTCTGCATAAAAAGAAGTAAAGAGTTTTTTGCAGTTTTTTTGTTTTTTTTTCAAAAAAATGTTGTATACATGACTACTGTATACAGTATTCTTTATGGAAACGCTGATTTAATGGAGAGTGTGCAGATAGTCGAGGAAATTTTTCAATTGGCAAGAAAAAAACACAGCAATAGCAGCGCTATTTCCAGGCTTTTTTACGCTGTCCAAGTGGAAAATTTACCGATTAGCTATGCACACGGAATTAATCAGCGTTTCCTTATATTTATCCCTAAATTATGTTGTTGATGATGCTATCAGAATGCATCCATAGAAATGTATTTAATTTTGCGATTTTTATTAAAAACCGATAAAAACGGAAAATTTAGGAGATATTATGAGGAAACCGATTTGCATTCAAAGGCCAAATTATAGAAATCAGATGCTGCTTGCAAGGCTAAAATAAAAAATACACAATTTATTTTGGAAAAAATTCAGAAATGTGGAATAATTTGCTTTATTGCTTTTGTTTGTGTATAATAAAATTGTTTCGATAATCTTCCTGCTTTCAGGAGAAAAATAAAGGAGATAGTCAACGATGAAAGGACGAAACCTGGCACTGTTAACAGATCTGTATGAGCTCACAATGATGCAGGGCTATTTTACAACAGGTGCCTATAACAAAAAAGTAGTATTTGATCTTTTTTACAGAAAGAATCCCAGCGGAAACGGTTACGCAATTGTGGCAGGCTTAGCGCAGGCCATCGAATACGTCCAGGGATTGCACTTTACAAAAGATGATATTAATTATTTGGTAAGTCTGAATATGTTTACTGAAGGCTTTATTGAATTCTTAAAAGATTTTCGGTTTACTGGAGAAATATATGCAATACCCGAAGGGACGGTTGTGTTTCCTTACGAACCATTAATGCGTGTAACGGCACCTATTATTGAGGCGCAGCTCCTTGAAACTGCACTTTTGAACATTATAAACCACCAAAGCTTAATTGCAACAAAGGCATCTCGAGTTGTTTGGGCGGCAGAGGGAGATCCAGTTATGGAGTTTGGTTTGCGGCGGGCCCAAGGCCCCGATGCAGGAACCTTAGGCGCAAGAGCGGCGGTCATTGGCGGCTGCTGTGGCACCAGCAACGTATTGACAGGCAAATTATTTGACGTTCCTGTAAAAGGTACCCATGCACACAGCTGGGTAATGAGCTTTCCTAACGAAATTACAGCGTTTAGAGAATATGCAAGACAATTTCCAGATAATTGCTTACTATTGGTAGATACTTACAACACCTTGGAAAGCGGTGTTCCCAATGCAATTAAGGTTTTTCAGGAAATGAAAGCGGCGGGAAAACTAACAGGAAAGTACGGAATTCGTTTGGACAGCGGTGACTTAGCGTATCTTTCAAAGTGCGCAAAAATCATGATGGAGGAAGCCGGATTTGGCAATGCAATTATTAGTGCCTCCAGCGATCTGGATGAAAATCTAATTGCCAGTTTAAAATCCCAAGGGGCAAAAATCAACCTTTGGGGTGTGGGCACAAAGCTGATTACCAGCGATGATTGCCCTGCCTTTGGCGGTGTATATAAGCTTGCGGCTGAAGAAGATGATAACGGCAATTTCATTCCGAAAATCAAGCTGTCAAATAACCCAGAAAAGGTTACAAATCCGGGAATTAAAAAGGTATTCCGTATCTATGATAAAAAGACAAAAAAAATCAAGGCTGATTTAATTGCGCTAAAGGAAGAAACCATTGATGAAAATCAAGGTTTAACGATTTGCGATAACAACGCAAAATGGCGTAAGATGCATTTGAGCCCAGGAACATACTATGTAAAAGAGCTTTTGGTCCCTATTTTTGTTGACGGAGAGCTGGTATACCAATCACCAAAAACTATGGATATCCAAGCGTTTTGCAGCAAGGAGAAAAATTCTCTTTGGGGCGAGCATTTGCGTTTAAAAAACCCACATATCGTGCCCGTAGATTTGTCGGAAAAATTATCTCAATTGAAAAATCGCTTAATTGATGAAATGAGCTTTCATTAAATAACCAAAAATCCTACCTCAAATTCGGTAGGATTTTTTTGCGCAATCGTACCATCAACCTTTTCTTGAACTAAAACCAAAACTTCTGTTATGACTCGTCCAATTTTGAAAAAGGCACTACGGGCAAAGGATTTTCATTATGTACCCCTATGTGCTTTTCCAACCAAACAATATCAATCCACTGTCCAAGCTTATAACCACTCTTGGCAAAATGTCCAACCCTTTGAAAACCTACTTTTTCATGGAAGGCAACACTTGGGGGATTTGGAAAGGCAACACAGGCAATCATAGTTAAAATCCCTTGGGTTTTCAAGGTTTCCTCCAGGGCAGAATACAGCATAGAGCCTACGCCATAGCCGCGAAAATCCTGCCTAATGTATATTGTTGTTTCCACCGCCCAATTGTAGGCCGCACGGGCACGAAAGGAAGATGCATAGGAATAACCTATGATTTCTCCGTCTGTCATAGCTACGTAGTAGGGATAGTTTTGCAATGTATTGGAAATGCGCTTGGCAAACTCCTCCTCTGTAGGAACCTCATATTCAAAGGTAACGGTTGTATCGGTAACGTAGGGCGCATAAATCGCCAAAAGCTGCTTTGCATCTGCCACATTTGCAAGACGAAGAGAAATTTTTTTGTTCATAGTTTCCATCCTTTCGTTGTTCCTTTCGTTGTTTCTTTTATTGTATACCATGCAGGAAGAAAAAGCACTTGCTTTCTTATGAAAAAGAATGATTTGCATAGAAATATTTAATACTTTTTAAATTAACAGCAACCAATCTTTTCTATATCTGAAATACTGCACACTCAAAAAGCGATAACCATGTTATTGATGATTACCGCTTTTAAAACATCCATATTTTGAAACCCTAGTTCAAAATTTCGTCTAAAAAGCTTTCTGCTTCAAACCTTGCACCCAGCTCCAAATAATCAGAAATGGTCTGCCCCAAATCGGCAAAGGTTTTGCGCACGCCCAAATCCACGCCGGCCTTTACCTTTTTACCGTAAACCAGCAGGGGTACATATTCTCTGGAATGATCCGTGCTGGGGGTTGTGGGATCACACCCATGATCGGCAGTAATAAAGAGAATATCCTCTTCCTTCATCTGCGCCATAATTTCCGGGAGCTTCTTATCAAAATCCTCCAACGCAGACGCATAGCCCTCAACATCATTACGATGGCCATAAATCATATCCGTGTCCACTAAATTAGTAAAGAGAATGCCCTCAAATTCTTCCTTGGCATAAAAAATAGTTTTTTCAATACCATCATTATTATTTGTGGTATGATCAGCACGGGTAATGCCTTGATGCTCAAAAATATCCTCGATTTTACCTATGGCAGTTACATTTAAGCCTCTTCCTTTGGCCAAATCCAAAATAGTTGGGCCTGTTGGCGGTAAAGAAAAGTCCCTTCTGTTTTTCGTTCTTGCATAATTCCCCGCCTCGCCTTCAAAGGGGCGGGCAATGACACGGGCAACACCGTAATCACCGGAAAGAATTTCTCTTGCTTTTTGGCACATTTCGTATAATTTTTTCACAGAAATGACTTCCTCATGGGCCGCAATTTGGAACACGCTGTCCGCAGAGGTATAGACAATGGGGTAGCCTGTTTTTACATGCTCCGGCCCTAAATCCTGAATGATTTGCGTGCCTGATGCCGCAATATTCCCTAGGGTTTTTGTGCCGATTGCTTGCTCAAAAGCATCCATAACCTCTTTGGGAAAGCCTGTTTTTGTAAAGGTAGGAAAGGGCTTTGCCGTGATAATGCCTGCCATTTCCCAGTGCCCTGTTGTAGTATCCTTCCCAATGGATTTTTCAGCCATTTTCCCGAATGCTCCCTGGGGGGAATCTGTTTTGCCTAAAAGGTGAATCTCCTCTCCTTGAATGTTTCCAAGACCAAGAGCACACATATTTTTTAAATCTGTTTGGGGGCGCACTTTTTTGATATTCACCAGGGTATTGCTGCCAACATCGCCAAAGTCTTTTGCATCGGGCAATTCGCCGATTCCCACGCTGTCCAAAACAATAATAATCGCTCTTCTCATAAGCATCGTCCTCTCTAAATCAAATAATTTTTAAAATCAACGGAGGCAGAGGTTCTTTTTCCTCACCAATCGTAATTGCCTGTTGCATATATTCTGCCGCACTTATGCATTTTTTATCAGAAGAAGCAAAAATTTCTGCCAAAGGCTCTCCTGTTTTAACAAAATCGCCTAAGCGTTTTTTCATAATAATGCCTGCGCCAAAATCCAAAGGCTGTTCCTTATACCCACGGCCTGCGCCACTTTCCAAGGAAGCTCGTCCAATGAGTGCCGTATTCATATTATTCAAATAGCCATCCCCTTGGGCAAAAACGATTTTCTTGCTTGACGAAAGGGGCAAAAGCGAATAGTCCTCAATAATTGCAGGATTCCCCCCCTGCTGCACCAAAAGCTCACGAAGCTTTTCAAGACCCATGCCATTTTTAATATGGTGCTGCAACAAATATTTCCCCTTCTCAACACTGTCTACCCGTCCGGCCATCAGCAGCATATAGGCACCTAAGGTAAGAGATACCTCCAAAAGATCGCCGCCTACATTTCCTTTTAAAACCTCAATGGCCTCGATTACCTCTAAGCTATTGCCGATATTCATGCCCAAAGGCTGATCCATGGCACTAATGACCGCAGTCACCTTTCTGCCAACGTGACGCCCCATTTCAACCATAGTCGAAGCCAAGGTTTCCGCTGAAGCCAAATCCTGCATAAAAGCACCGCTGCCACATTTTACATCCAAAACAATTCCATCCGCTCCTGCCGCTATTTTTTTTGACATAATGCTTGCGGCAATCAAGGGAATACTATCCACAGTGCCTGTAACATCCCGCAAGGCGTAAAGCTTTTTATCTGCGGGGGTCAAGTTATCCGATTGGCTCATTAAAACAATATTGCTGTTTTTGGCAAATTCAATTGCCTCTTTTTCACTCACATCTACTTGAAACCCAGGGATAGATTCCAGCTTGTCAATGGTTCCGCCGGAAAAGCCAAGACCCCTGCCGCTCATTTTTATCACAGGAACGCCCACCGAAGCAACCAAAGGTGCCAAAATCAACGTGGTTGTATCGGCCACACCACCGGTACTGTGTTTATCGGCTTTAAAGCCCTCTACCTGGGAAAAATCAAACATACCTCCAGATTGCGCCATTTCCATGGTCAAGCAAGCCGTTTCCTCTGCATCCAGTTTTTTTAAAAATGCCGCCATAAGAAAAACGGATATTTGATAGTCTGGCAGACTGCCATCGGTGACCCCTTTTACAAAATACGCAATTTCTTCGTTGGATAATTTATTACCTTCTCTTTTTTTAATAATTATGTCCACAATATTCATAAAAAGCCCTCCTTTGGACCTGTTATTCATTTATGAAAAGCAGTAATCCTTTTATATCTTGCCAAAATCATTAATCAGGGACTACCAAAGGAAAAGAACCTCCCATTTCATGGCAAAGCTTATAATATCCCAATTTTTCACATTTTAGTAAATATATTATACCACGATTTCTTTAAAAAATCATTATAAAAAACCGCACTAAGGCATGATTTCGCAGGCCAAAGGCGGTTTCAATTGATTCACTCGCTTTTTTCTTTTAATAAATAGGTTTCAACGATTTCCGCCGCATCTTGAATGCAGCCTGTACAGCTGCGTAAAACAACACCGGTATCCAGTCCCTTTAGGGTTTTGCAATCCAAACTTCGATTTTTATCAACAAAAGCTTGTGTCATTGGTTTTAAGGTATTATAGCTGCTGACCTTGCTGCGTGGACGATCCAAATCCACATCAGAAACCTTTAACCCCACCAAATATGCCATTGCAGAAACCGCACCGCATGTTCCCATAATCCCCATGCCGCGTCCAAAGCATTCAACAGCACGAAAAGCCTCTTTTTCATCAACACCAAACAAATCGCAATAGGCACAAGCTACTGCCTGAGAGCAATTATATCCCTTTTGGTGATTTTCCATTACCTTTTCAATTCTGCTATCCATAAAATACCTCCGAGTTTCGTAAACTTCGTAACGTAAAAATTTAAACGCTATCCATTTAGACTGCAAATCCTCTTTAATTATATTATGTGCAAAGGGCATTCAAAATAAAAATAACTCTAACCATAAACGATTTTCAAATCTATCTAAGGCTTTAGGAAGATTGAAAGACATAGTTGACAGACATTCTTTTCTAAAAAAGCGCAGATAGTCGAGAAAATTTTTCTATTGGCAAGGAAAAACGTAGTAATAGTGGTGCTATTGCCAGGCATTATAACCATGCCCAAGGGAAGAATTTAGCGATACGATTATTCTTACGGAATCAGTCAGCGTTTCCTAATACTTCATAAAAATAACGAAATATGCAAATAAATAAAGGATACCCAGTCGTAAACGAGGTATCCCTTCGGAACATAAAAAATTACAGGCTATTAACCAATTTTGTTAAAGTAGATTTCTTTCTTGCAACTGCATTTTTATGATAAATGCCTTTGATATATGCTCTGTCAATTGAGGACACTGCATTTACCAAAGCTACAGAAGCTACTTCCTTGTCGCCTGCGTTCACTGCTACAATAACCTTCTTCATAGCTGTTTTAACCTGAGACTTAATCATCTTATTTCTCAAAGTTTTTTTGTTAATTACTTTAATTCTTTTCTTAGCGGATTTAATATTTGCCACTGTGTTTTCCTCCTAGTAAAATCATTCATTTTCTGTGGTTTCCGATATTGGGGAATATCGCCTTTTTATTACTACTACATTAACCACCCTCAGGAGTTTCCTCTCCCACGACACGGCTTGGGGCAATTTCTATTTAGACGCCCCTTGGTTAATTCAACACCATATATTTTACCCGATGAACGAAAATAAGTCAATGAATATATTTCAAAAGGACGGAAAAAATAAGGCAAAAGCGTGAAAGACGGTGAAATAAATGAAAGAAAAGGATGAAAAAAATACTTTTCAAATAAGAACAGACTTGGCCATTGAGGCCAGAGAAATGATTGGTGAAAAACAGGAGAACGCGGACGTGGAACCAAAGGGGGTTCAAGTTGAAACCCAAGAGGGAGAATGCTACACCTTAACAAGGGTAAGAATTGTAAACAAAGCAGGCAGTGAGGCTATGGGAAAGCCAATGGGAGAATATATTACCATTGAATCTCAAAAATTAAAAGAAAATGCCGTAGACTGCCACGAGGTAATTATTCAGCTTTTGGCAGATCAGCTGCGCAAGCTGGCGCAGCCCAAAGAAAAGGACTGTATTCTTGTAGCAGGCCTTGGAAACTGGAATATTACTCCTGATGCCTTAGGACCAAAAGTTATTTCCCGTATTTTGGTAACACGCCATTTACAAGGATGCTTACCAGAGGAAATTGAGGGAACCGTTCGACCTGTTGCCGCAATCAGTCCCGGTGTTATGGGGCTTACCGGCGTGGAAACAGGGGAAATCATTAAAGGCCTGGTAGAAAAAGTAAAGCCTACCTTATTAATTGCCATTGATGCCTTGGCGGCAAGACGTTCCAGCCGCATTAACGCAACCATTCAAATGTCCGATACGGGCGTTGCTCCCGGTGCCGGCGTAGGCAATAAAAGAATGGAGCTAAACCAAGAAACCTTAGGGATTCCCGTCATTGCCATTGGGGTGCCTACGGTGGTGGACGCCGCAACCTTGGTAAATGATACCATGGATCGAATTTTAGCAAGCATGATCAGCCAGACAAAAGAAGGTTCCAGCTTTTATCAAATGCTGCAGGACTTGGAGCAGGAAGAAAAATATACCATGATTACAGAAATTTTGGATCCCTATACGGAAAATATGTTTGTCACACCAAAAGAAGTGGATGCCGTCATAGACAGGCTTTCAAATATTATTGCCAATGGTATTAATATTGCTTTGCACCCCGGCATTACAATGGAAGATATCAGCAAATACAGCTAAGGCAGCTAAAACCTCCTAAAGTTCATAAACCCTTAGGAGGTTTTTTACTCCAAAAACAAATTTTATTGCCCAAAATTCGAATCATGGGTATTTTCCCCATCATCTCTGGGCTTTATATAGCCCATCGCCTGCCTGCTATCGCAGATTCCTTTTGTTGTGGGATCGGTGACTACACCAATGACAGCTAAAATCACACTAATAAGCAAAAACGGATTGCTTGCCACATTCTTTATTTCTTCCCAAACCAAAGACCAACTGGTAAAATCCTCCGGTTTTGCGCCCAGCGTTGCCATGATAACGCCAAATAAACCAATCCAAAAATATGGATTTTTTATGCGAACCCTCCAATTGATTTTCATGCTTCCACCCCTTTTCTTTTCCCTCACTAATTTACATAAAAGGCTCTATTACAATATATAATAAAAGTTCTGCGGAATTTCCTGAAAATGAAAATTTCTGCATAAAGCAAATGAAAAATTAAGTAAATGAAAAGAAGGGCTAGAATTTAAATTAAAATATTTTACAATTACCAGCTTCTAAAAAATCAAAACCCCAAGGAGTAGGGTAAGGGGAATAAAAAATTGTTTTCAAATTCGTCCATAACAAGGGGTGTGTATAAAAATTCGCAAAAAACCGCTCCCCAAAAAAATGAAAAGCGGTTCCCTAAATTATTTATTTTCTATCCAACTGCCAAGCTTCCGAAATCTTTCATATCTCTTTTCGCTGATTTTGGGGGAATCCTTATAAATTTCCTTAAAATCACCCCTTAGGGTTTCTTTCAGTTCATTACACATTTCCTCAAAACACCCAAATTTTTCTGGCAGAATTCGTTCCGCTACACCAAAGCGTTTCATATCCTCCGCAGTAATGCACAAGCATTTTGCCGCCTCTGCCGATGCCTCAAGAGATGCCTCTCCCCATAAAATACTGGCACAGCCCTCTGGAGAAATAACAGAAAACACGGCGTTTTCCAGCATATAAAGCCTATTTGCAACAGAAAGCCCCAGCGCACCGCCGCTGCCGCCTTCACCAATAACAACGGTAATAATTGGCGTTTTTAAGGCCATCATTTCCATCAAATTATCTGCAATTGCCTGCCCCTGCCCTCGCTCCTCTGCTTCCTCGCCGCAAAATGCACCTGCCGTATCCACCAAACAAATAATCGGTCGGTGAAACTTTTCCGCTTGCTTCATTAGGCGCAGCGCCTTGCGATAGCCTTCGGGCATAGGACTACCAAAATTGCATTGAATGCGCTCCTCAAGGTTTCTGCCTCGCTCAATGCCGATAAAGGTAACGGGCATTTCACCAAGCATTCCAATTCCGCCAACAATCGCCTGATCATCAGCATATTTTCTGTCTCCGTGAAGCTCTGTTCTGTCTGTAAACATTTTTTCAATATATGCCCTTGCCGTTGGACGGTCTTGTGACCTTGCCGTCAAAACTCTTTCGTAAGGTGATAACATATTGATTTTATACTTCTTGGCTTCTTGGCGAAAAAGTGCATCCTCCAATGCGGCACTATGCTCTTTCATTTCATGCTGACGCAGGAGTGTTGCTATGGTTTTTCTAAGCTGCGTTCTTGGCACAATGCCATCCACAAATCCATGCTCCAGCAGAAATTCTGCCTTCTGGAAATCATCAGGCAGCTTTTTCTTAGTGGTCTGCTCAATGACTCTGCGCCCCGCAAATCCAATGGTTGCATTAGGCTCAGATAAAATAATATCCCCAAGCATGGCAAAGCTTGCGGTAACACCACCTGTGGTGGGGTCAGTCAAAACGGTAATATATAAACCGCCCCGCTTGCTGTGATAATCCACTGCGCCGCTTACCTTTGCCATCTGCATCAGAGAAAGAATTCCCTCCTGCATTCTTGCTCCTCCCGAACAGGTAAAGCCAACCACGGGCAGCTTTTCCTCCGCAGCATATTCAAACAGCCTTGCCAGCTTCTCGCCCACAACGGAACCCATACTGCCCATCATAAACTGGGGTTCCATCACAAATAATGCACATTCCTGCCCCTTAAAAGAAGCACGGCCGCACAATACCGCCTCATTCTCTCCCGATCCCATTTTACCGCTTTCCAGCTTCACATCATAGCCGGGAAAATTGAGGGGATCATTAGTAGAAAGCTGGGTTAAAAACTCACGAAAGCTCCCTTTATCACAAAGCGCTTTCACTCTGGTTCTTGCGCTAATACGGAAATGATGACCGCATGAGGGGCAGACCATTTTATTTTTTGCAACGTTCCGCTTTGTTTCAAAGGACTTGCAAACGGGACAGCGCATTTTTTCATCTACAACAGGGGTGATTCCCCCTTCTTCCAAATTATTTTTCGATTTGCGGAACAACCCCACGATATTTTGCAAGCGAATCACTTCCCTTCCGCTAAAATTTCAGGCAAAATCAGCGTATCATACGCTCCATGCCAATAGGTTTTGCTACGAATCAACTTTAGCTGATCCTCAATATTTGTATTTACCCCTTCAATGATCATTTCACATAAAGCCGCCTCCATTTTTCGGATGGCATTCTCTCTGGTATTTGCAAAAACAATTAGCTTGCCCAGCATGGAATCATAATAAGGCACAACCTCACATTCTTGGATCAAAGCCGTATCAAAATGTACCCTTGCGCCCCCGGGAATATGAAGAAAATTAATCTTCCCCGTAGACCTTGCATTAATACGGCATTCTATGGAATGTCCCTTTAAATGAACATCCTCCTGCTCAAAATCCAAAGGAATTTCACAGGCAATGCGAATTTGCCATTTTACAATGTCAACCCCACTGATTTCCTCCGTAATAGGATGCTCAACCTGTAAGCGGGTATTCATTTCGATAAAATAAAATTCTCCGTTAGGTGCCAGTAAAAACTCCACCGTCCCTGCATTGGTGTAATTTGCGGCTTTTGCAGCTTTCATTGCCGCCTCCATCATTTTGGAGCGAATTTCCTCCGTCATGACAGGGCTTGGCGTTTCCTCCAATACCTTTTGCTTATTCAGCTGTAGGGAACAATCTCTTTCGCCTAAGCATACCATATTCCCAAAATGGTCGGCCAAAATCTGCATTTCCACATGACGAACATGGGTCAAATATTTTTCCAAAAATACCTCACCATTGCCAAAGGCACTTTTTGCCTCTGCCGATGCAGTAAAAAAAGCGTGTTCCAGCTCTTCTCTTGAATTTACCACTCTGATTCCCTTGCCGCCACCGCCGGCAGTTGCTTTTACCAATAAGGGAAACCCGATTTCCTCAGCTAAGGCCTTTGCCTCCGCAACGTCCTTTAAAATTTCCGTTCCTGGAACCACAGGCACGCCGATTTCCTTCATCAGTCTACGGGCATGGTCTTTATCCCCCATGCTTTCCATCACTTGACTTTTCGGCCCAATAAAAACAATTCCATTTGCTTCGCAAAGTGCTGCAAACTCGGGGTTTTCCGAAAGAAATCCGTATCCGGGATGGATGGCGCCGGCGTTGCAGGCCAAAGCAGCACTAATAATGTTTTTTTGATTTAAGTAGCTTTCCGTGGCACTTTTCCCGCCGATGCAAATTCTCTCATCCGCCAAAGCCACAGGCAGAGAATTGCGATCTGCCTCAGAAAATACCGCTACTGTTTCAATTCCCATTTCCTTGCAGGCACGAATAATGCGCACTGCGATTTCTCCACGATTTGCCACGAGAATTTTTGTAAACATATCCTCAAGTCTCCTTTATTAATGCAAACGAAAATTCAGCACGCACGCACAGCTTTCCGTTTACGAAGCCTTTTCCTTCGGCCCAGTAAAACACACCTTTATTTTTAATCAGCTTGCATTGTGTTTCAAGAACATCGCCGGGACGTACACTGTTTTTAAAGCGCACCTTATCAAGCCCTGTAAAAAAAGGCGTTACCCCTTCATTTTCCTTTGAAAGCAGTACACAGGTGGACTGACCCAAAATTTCACATAAAATGACACCTGGTACCACAGGGTTTTCAGGAAAATGACCCTGCAAAAACCATTCGTCTCCTGTAATGGTCTTTTTGCCATAAGCAACACCGTCTTTCACCTCTGCCTCGTCAATCAAAAGCATGGCATCTCTATGGGGCAAAACCTTCTTGATTTCCTCTTGATTCACGTCAAGCCTCCTCACGAATGCAAACCAATACCTGGCCGTACTCTACAATCTGTCCGTTATCCACAGGAATTGCAACGACTTCGCCGTCTTTTTCCGCCTCAATGGTATTGAACATTTTCATGGATTCCACGATACATACAGCATCGCCTTTTTTCACCTTATCGCCAACCTTGATATAAGGGGCAGAACCAGCTTGGGGCGCCAGATAAACAGTACCAACCAATGGAGATTTCTGCTCATACGCCGTTATCGTTTCCTCTACAGGTTTCTTTTCTTCCATGGTAATTGTTGTTTCTTCCTCGAAAATTTCAATTTCCCTTGGAACTTCCTGCAAAACAACTTTACCACCGGCAGACTCTAAAACCAAACGAACATCGCCCTCTGTTAAATCCAGCTTTGTCAGTTGATTTTGTTTCAATATTTTAGCCAAATCTGATATCTTTTTGATTTCCATCATCATCAATCCTTTATTTTTCTAAATGCAACACAGGCATTATGTCCACCAAAGCCTAAGGAAGTGGAAAGAGCCCCTTCCAAAGCCGCTTCCACTACAACATTTGGTGTATAATTCAAATCGCACTTGGGATCCTGTTCCTTTAAGTTAATGGTAGGAGGAACCATACCGTTTTTCATTGCCAAAATAGAAGCAATGGCCTCCACCGCACCTGCTGCACCCAGCATATGACCGGTCATGGACTTAGTGGAGCTGATATGAAGCTTGCCTGCGTCCTCGCCAAAAGCATTGTGAATTGCTTGGGTTTCCACAGTATCATTCATGGGTGTTCCTGTTCCATGGGCATTATAATACAGCTGTTCCGGTGCAATGCCTTCCAGCCCCTTTGCCGCATCCCTTATTGCCTTTGCGCTTGCCTTTGCTTCAGGAGATGGTGCTGTCACATGGTGTGCATCACAGGTGGAGCCATAGCCAACCACCTCAGCATAAATTTTTGCACCTCTTGCCTTTGCATGTTCATAATCCTCTAAAATCAAAGTGCCTGCGCCTTCCCCCATAACAAAGCCGCCTCGTCTGCTATCAAAGGGCAGAGAAGCCGCGTCAGCATCGTCAGAAGGACTTAATGCCATACAACTGCCAAAACCTGCAACGGCCAAAGGTACGATGGAAGCCTCGGCGCCGCCACAAATTGCCGCTGTGGCATAGCCATGCATAATGGCACGATATCCTTCGCCAATTGCCGTAGTTCCTGTGGCACAAGCAGTAGTAACCGATACACAGGCACCCTCTGCACCATAACGAATGGCAATATTTCCTGCGGCAATATTGCTAATCATTTTGGGAATAAACAGTGGGGAAATTTTCCTTGCCCCTTTTTCTATCAAGGTAGCGGAACTTTCACAAAAAGTTTCAAAACCGCCTACACCTGAACCATAGTAAACGGCAAGCTCCTCTTGCGCAACCTTGCTCTCCAAGCCACTGTCCTCCATTGCCTGGGCAGTAGCCGCCAAAGCATAAACAGAAAAACGGTCTAGTTTTTTTGCCGCTAATTTTTCCATATATAAGGTTGGATCAAAATCCTTTAATTCTGCCGCTAACCTAAATTTACTTTCGGAAACGTCAAAACGTGTGATGCTTGAAATCCCGTTTTTTCCTTCCACCAAGCCTTGCCAAAAGCTTTCAACTGTATTTCCGATAGGGGTAACCGCCCCTAAACCTGTCACAACAACTCTTCTCATACAAACCTCCTACATTGCCATACCGCCGTCGATGCGGATTACTTCGCCGGTTATATAATCTGATGCATCGGTGGCAAGGAATAATGCCAGCTTTGCTACATCCTCTGCCTGCCCGAAGCGTTTCATGGGAATTGCATTTTTAATTTCATCATTCGAAGTAAAGGTTTCTGTCATATCCGTAGCGATAAAGCCCGGTGCAATGGCATTGCAGCAAACACCACGGGATGCCAGTTCCTTCGCCACTGATTTTGTCAACCCTACCAAACCTGCCTTGGACGCAGAATAATTTGACTGCCCTGCATTTCCCATCAAGCCCGAAACCGAACTAATATTGATAATTTTCCCACTTTTTTGCTTTAAAAACAGGGGATACACCTGCTTGATCATATAAAAGGCACCCTTTAAATTGGTATCCACCACGCTGTCAAAGTTTTCTACCTTCATCATGGGAATTAAGCCGTCTTTTGTGATTCCCGCATTGTTAACCAAAATTTGAATTCCGCCAAAGTCAGCCACAATTTCCTTCACCTTCGTCGCAACCTGGGTTGCATCGGCAACATTACACTGATAGCCTTTGGCCTTTACCCCCATGGCTTCCAATTCCTTTTGAGTCTCTTCCGCCTTTTGGGTATTTCCTGCATATAAAAAAGCAATATCTGCTCCATTTTTCGCGAATAATTTGCAGATAGCTGCGCCAATTCCTCTGGAACCGCCCGTTACAACTGCTACCTTTCCTTTGAGCATATCATATCCTCCTCTTTGAGCTTTTGTATTTCCTCCATAGAAGAAACGGAATAAACCTTACTTTCCGGTAAGATACGAGAAATCAATTTCTTTAATGTATCTCCCACGCCCACCTCAATAAAAGTATCAAACCCATCCGCCGCCATTTGCTCTATGCTTTCCTGCCAACGCAGCGCATGATCAATCTGGGGGGACATCCAAGCCCGCACATCTTCCTCATAGGGCTTTGCCATATAATTGGAGTAAACGGGAATTTCAGGCTTCTGAATCTGATATTCCTTTAATGCCTCAGCAAAATCTTTTGCCGCTTCCTTCATAAACGGGGAGTGAAAGCCGCCGCCTACTTTAATGGGCAAGCCTCTGCCGCCGGCTTCTCTGACTGCCTTTGAGAAGGCCTCCATTTCCTCTTTTTGCCCTGCAACCACCAACTGCCCGGGGCCATTATAGTTTACAGGATAAACCTGTTCAAAACTTTTACATATCTCTTCTACCTTGCTGTTTTCCAGCTTCATTACCGCAAGCATAGTGCCTGGGTTTTTTTCGGCTTCCCTTGCCATAACCCGCCCTCTAAAAGAGGCCAGTCGAAAACCGTCTAAAGGTGCATAGGCTCCCGCAAAGGCCAATGCGGGAATTTCCCCTAAGGAAAATCCGGCAACACCATCTGGAATAATGCCCTCTTCTTTTAACGCCAGTGCCGCCGCTAAGTCCGTTAAATATAAGCAGGGCTGCGTATTTTCTGTATTTTTCAGTTCTTCCTCTGTTCCAAAAAAGCACTGGTTTAGGGTATTGGGGCGAATTTTCTCCGCCCCGTTGAATAAGTTTTTGATACTTTCTTTTTCGTCATAGAAGCTTTTGCCCATGCCCGCTTTTTGCGCACCTTGACCGGAGAAAACAAATGCTATTTTACCCATTTTGCGCCTCCTTTTAACAAAAGTTCTGCCTCTGTTGCAATGTCCCTTAAAATTTCTGCGGCAGGCTGTTCTTTTTTCACCATACCGGATATCTGCCCTGCTAAGAAACAGCCTTCCTTAGTGTCACCTTCCACAGCCGCCTTTCTCAAAGCGCCCACACCCAATTCCGCAACCATTTCTGCTGTGGTTTCGGGTGCGTATTCTTTTTTCAAAAATTCCCGTGTAAAATTGTTTTTCAAACCACGGCAGGTATTTCCGCCAAACCTTCTACCTGTGGTTGTGGTAGAAATATCGCTTGCCTTTAGAACCATTTCTTTATAATTGGGATGAACGGAACACTCCTCGGCCAAAAGGAATCTGGTACCCATTTGTACCCCAACGGCACCCAGCATAAAAGCCGCTGCAATTCCTCTGCCATCACCAATACCACCTGCCGCCAATACAGGAATTTTCACTGCGTCGCAAACCTGAGGGACTAAAGGCATGGTACTCATATCACCGATATGACCACCGGATTCACCGCCTTCGGCAATGACCGCCGCCGCTCCTGCTTTTTCCATCATTTTTGCCGCCGCTACGGATGCCGCAACAGGAATCACTTTAATTCCCGCCTCATTCCACATGGGTATAAACTTTGTAGGGACGCCGGCACCTGTTGTTACCACAGGAACCTTTTCCTCCACAACAATCTTTGCGACCTCCTCCACATGGGGGCTCATCAGCATAATATTTACGCCAAAGGGCTTATCCGTCAATCCCCGAGCAATTTGAATTTGCTCACGAAGATAATCACCGCCGGCATTCATTGCAGAGATAATGCCTAAGCCGCCGCCGTTTGAAACCGCCGCCGCCAGCTTGCCATCGGCAATCCAAGCCATACCGCCCTGAAAAATGGGATATTCAATTCCTAACATAGAACAGATAGGTGAAAGGATCATTCTGTCCCCTCCTCTCTTACTGCAATTTGCTCTCGATGAGTGTAACCAAGTCGCCTACTGCATTTACTTTGTTTTCGCCCAATTCGATTTCAGTGCCGAATTCTTCTTCTACGTTCATAAGCAATTCCATTACATCCAAAGAGTCAATGCCCAAAGCCTCAAACTTTGTGTCCATTTTAATTTCACTAACTTCACATTCCAATTTTTCTGCTAACATTGCTGCAACTTTTTCAAATACCATAATTATAATCTCCTTTTAATATACATAATTTTTTTGTTTTTATATGAAGCCCTTAGGCATTCATTACCATCTTAAAATACAAGTTGCACTAGCCAAACCGCCGCCAAAAGCAGGCAGCAAGAGCAAATCTCCCTTGTTTAACATCCCATTTCGGTTCATTTCATCCAGTGCAATGGGGATACTTGCAGAGGAGGTATTTCCAAATCGATCAATATTTACATAGAATTTTTCTTTTGGAATCTTTAGCTTCACACTGGCAAAATCTATAATTCGCTTATTGGCCTGATGAGGAACGATGTATTTAATGTCATCCCAAGTCAGCCCCTGTCTTTCCAAAAGGGCAGTGCAATCATTGCAAATTGCATTTACGGCAAATTTAAAGGTTTCCTGACCTGCCATATGAATAAACGGTTTTTTTTGCGTTCCTTTATAAAATGGGGATTTACCGATGGGCTGAGGAATATCCATCACATCAAAACCGCCTTTTACATCAAAAACGGCATCAAGATAAGAATCTCCTTCGCCAAGCACCACCGCTCCGGCGCCATCAGCAAAAATAACACAGGTTCCTCTATCTTCCCAATCAACAATACGGCTTAAACGCTCCGCACCAATAACCAAAACCTTTTTTGCCTTTCCTCTTGCAAAGAAGCCTGCGGCTGTTTCCAGCATAAAAACAAACGCTGAGCAAGCGGCACTAATGTCCAAAGCCACACAGGAAACGCCTAAAAGATTCTGGATCATACAGGAAACAGAAGGAGAAATTGACTCACCACTTACGCTTGCCGCCAAAATTAAATCAATTTCCTCTTTCTTTACACCGCTATTTTCCAAAGCCGCCAAGGCTGCTTTACATCCCATGTCCGCCGCTGTTTCATCCACGCTGATATGTCTTTGCTTTACCCCAACCCTTTGCATGATCCATTCATCGTTGGTATCCACAAGCTTTGAAATATCTTCATTGGTTACAATTTTGGGGGGCACATACATCCCCGTTCCAAGTACACTAAAAGTCATTTTTCAATCCTCCGAGCTGCATTCTTTTATGTTCTGCAAACTTAGTACCTAAAAATTTGAAAAAGGTTACAAGAAAAATAAAAATTATTTCGACCTTTCTTTCCACAAAAAGAAAAGATATGCTTCAAAGCCTATCTTTCCAAGTTTTTTACCATTTTATTAAAAAATTCTAATTTTATAAATTTTCAAACAAAAAAAGTAATATAAAGCGAACTATGCACGCCAAAGGGACAGCTTACATAGCCACACCTTACCTAAAAATTTTTATTTTCGCCGCATCCGCATAAGCAGCATGATAAGCGCACATAAAGAAGCACTTACATATGCCAATGCGGAAACCAGCATCCACAAACGGCGAACCCTCATATGCTTTGCCAATTCCCCATAATTTCCGGAGGAAGCAAAATTTAAATTAATCGGTACAGGAGCCGAAAGCCTATACTGTTTATAATAATCTCGACAGCTTTTACATCCTTTTAAATGATCTTCTACCGCCGCTTCACTGACTTCGCTTGCCAAGCCGTCATGATACAGTGCCACAAGATCCTTTACAATATCACATTTCAAACTCATGGGTTAACACCTCCATCAGCATTTTTTTCGCCCTAAAATAAATAACCTTTGCTGAATTTTCGCTGATTTTTAAAACCAAGGCAATTTGAGAAAACGACAGCTCTGCGTAAATTCGCAGCAATATTACATCCCTGTATTTTTTCGGAATACCATCAATAATTTCTCTCACGGCTTCTTCAACATCTTTTCTTCGCATATGCTCTTCCGGGTCAATACAACCTTCGCAATATGTATTTACAACCAATTCCAGGTTGGCCGAATCCAAATCTAATTTATTTTTCTTTAAATATTTAAAATACACATGCTTACCAATGGACGCAAGCCATGTAAACAGTTCGCACTCTCCGCGGAATCTGTGAAAGGATGTATAGGCTTGTAAAAATGTTTCCTGTGTCAAGTCCTCTGCCAAATCCCCATCGTCACAAAGCCGAAATAAAAAGCAATAGACCTTGTTATAATACTCTGCATAAAGGGCTTCGAAGGATTTCAATCCATCACCTTCTCTCAATTGAATCTAGTGTCATAATACCATAGGGTCTATAAAAAATCCACACTTTATGATGTAACAGATGATGAATCCCTGTATTATACAGCATATATATCTTTCCTAACATGATTTTTTTCAATTTTCATTCAACAATCTGCATCTGAAAATCACGCCCACAAGCAAACCTTTGCAGCAACCCTTCGGCTTCCTTAAGAAGCTCCAACAGCTCATTTCCGCCATCAAAAGCGTAATAAACCAAAAGAATTTCCTTTGTGTTTTCTGTAATCATCGCCCTTGTATTGTCGCTGGTAGGATTTCCAAAGGGCCCCAGCTCATCAAATAAGGCAGGCAAAAATTCAATATTCAGCACATCCTTGCCAATCCCTTCATATGCAGTACCTTCGGGGGCACGCGCCCATAAAATGTCTCCCTGTACCTGCTCCAAATCATAGGTGCCCATGGAATAGCCGGTTTTGATAGAAAGATAATTATTGATATCTACAACGTTATTGATATAATACAGCCCTCTCTCCTTGGAAATTCTGCGGCACATCGCCTCAGCAGAGGTGCGATAGCGGTTCGGATCTTTTCCCAAGGCTTTATAGGCTTTTCTTGTTGCCTGGATTTTTTCCCGCTTATTTGCTTGGGAAAGCTCAACCTCTGCCAACGCGGCAATTTTTTCGTTTAATAAATCCAAAAAGGCGGCTTCGTCCTCTTTTATGACTATTTTACATTGCAGTACGCCCAAAACCGCCTCGGCACAGCACTCTTTAATGTTAGAATCTATCGTTATTTTTCTCATAAGTGATCTCCTTTATCCAACTTTTTTATACTATCAGCTTACGACAAAAAAACATCTTGTCAAGGGAAAGCTATTTGTTTTCCCTAATTTTATTGTCCCATCCACTCCCTTTTCGCCTAAACTTATGCTATGATAAAAGAAAAAAGGAGTGAACCCTCCCATGACCCTCATGCAGTTGGAATATATCATGGAAATTTATCATTGCGGTTCTATGAATAAAGCAGCACAAAATCTGTTTGTTTCCCAATCTGCAATTTCCACGGCCATAAAAGAATTGGAAGAAGAATTGGGTATTACCATATTTATTCGCAGTAACCGGGGAATTTCCTTAACTGAAGAAGGGCAGGAGTTCATCTCGAAAATTCATCCTCTGCTACAGCAGGCAAAGGATGTGGAACTATTTTATTCCGCAAAAAACGGCTATAATAACTCTCATCTTTATATTTCAACCCAACGCTACCCTTTTTGTGCCAAAGCATTTGTAGAATTCTTAAAAACACAAAGTGATCCCATCTTTCATTACGGCTTTAAGGAGTGCCCTATGGGTAAGGTAATTGAAGAGGTGCATACGGGCAAAAGTGACTTGGGTATCATTTTTCTCTCCGATATTACAGAGTTGTTTTTAAGCAGGCTGTTTCACACAAAAAACCTGATTTTTCATGAAATGAAGCGTTTGCGTCCTCATGTTTTTATGAACCTGGATCATCCACTGGCACAAAAAAAGGAAATTTCTTTCGACGAGCTAAAAAAATATCCCTTCGTTATTTTTTCCAAAAAAGAGGAAAGCTCTTTTAATTTTTCTGAGGAAGCAGTTTTAAACCATAGCATCGAATACAATCAAATCATTTACGTTAACGATAGAGCAACCGCATATAATATCCTTGCACACACCACGGCAATTTCCACCGGCAGCGGTGTTTTGCCTGATGGCTACTGTGACCCTCGTATTTTGGCCATTCCCATTGCTCCCCCTGTTTGTGATATGTGTATCGGGTGGATTTCAAGGAAGGGTGACAGCCTTTCCGATAAAGCAAAGGAATTTGTACAAATTTTGGAGGAGCAGATTAAAAAATACTGATTTGTTATAAAAAAAGAAGAAGGCCGTGGTAAAATATGACGACCTTCTTTCAGTGAACAAGCAGAAATTAAATTTTCTCTAATCCCATTTTTAAATCTTCAATAATATCTTCCACATTTTCCAAACCAATAGAGATACGAATTAAACCGGCAGAAATACCTGCTGCCTTCAACTCATCTTCCGCATAAGTGGAATGTGTCATGGATGCAGGATGCTCAATTAAGGTTTCTGCATCGCCTAAGGAAACGGCAATGGTTGCCAAGGTGAGGCTGTTTACAAATTTCATGCCTGCTTCCTTTCCGCCCTTAACCTCAAAGGAAATCATGGCACCAAAATCATGCATTTGTTTTTTGGCAATTTCATGGCCGGGATGGCTTTCCAAACCAGGATAGTAAACCTTTTCCACCTTATCATGACCTGCCAAGAACTCTGCCACCGCCTTGGCGCTTGCACAATGTCTTTGCATACGGATTTCCAAGGTTTTCAAGCCTCTTAAAATTAAGAAGGACTCAAAGGGGCCAATTACCGCACCGGTCATATCCTTAAGGCCAAAAAATCTAACTTCTTTCATGAAATCCCCTTTGCCTACCACAAATCCTGCAATGACATCACCATGGCCATTCAGGTACTTTGTTGCCGAATGCACAACCACATCAGCGCCTAATTCCAGAGGCCTTTGGAGATAAGGAGAAGCAAAGGTATTGTCGCAAACAACCTTAATTTTAGGATTATACGCATGAGCAATTTTTGAAATTTCGGAAATATCCGCAATCTTAAGGTTTGGATTGGCTGGAGTTTCCAGATAAATGCAAACGGTATTCTCTTTTAAGTTTGCCTTAACCGCTTCTAAATCGGAGGTATTGATAAACGTAACCTCCACGCCATAGCGGGTCATCCCGTGCTGCAATAATGCAAAGGTGCAACCATATAGAGTTTCATCCGCCAAAATATGCTTTCCTGCCCCGGCAATACTCCATAAGCAAGAGGAAATTGCGCCTATTCCGCTGGATGTAGCAACGCAAGCCTCGCCGTTTTCCAACGCCGCAACCTTGTTTTCTAAAACTGAGGTGGTGGGGTTTCCCAAACGAGTATAAATATAGCCCTCTTCTTCCCCTGCAAAGCGATGTCCGCCTTGCTCACAATTTTCAAAAAAGAATGTGGATGTTTGATATATGGGCATTGTTAATGAACCGTATTGTTTATCTCTAATATTTCCTGCATGAATTGCTTTTGTACCAAAACCGCCGCTTGTATGTGACATGTAAAACACTCCTTTTTCATAAAATTATTCCATTTTCCATTTATTGGCACCTTTATTGTAACACAGAAAAAAACCATTGGTTATTAGCGCTTTTTTATACTCAGTTATCTGAAAAACCGATAACCGGATGTAATCATCCAAAACCCTTGAAATTTGGCGTAAAAAAGGGTATCATACTCCTTGATGAAAAGAAAAAGGAGAGAAAAAAATGGACCAGAAAACATTGATTGTATCTTGTGTTGAATATTACGGATTTTTGAAAAATGTTCCCGCAAACAAGGTGTTTCTCTCATTCCGCCAGGCTTCTATTTTGCCCATACTTTTGGAAAGCAATACCCATTTCCCCGAAATGGATTTGGATTTTTATGCCGGTATGATTGATGGAATGATCGCCATAGAAAGCGATGCTGAGGATAACGATTATATGCATTATAAAGAACGAATTTCATTGGTTACAGAGGTAGTTTCCATGCTAGCCAAAAAACATGATTTAGATGACGTGGCAGCTTGTACCATGTACTATGCGTCTCATGCGGCGGAAATGGTATCGGAGGATAGCTCCGGCTATTATCAAAAAATGGCAGAGGATATTTTCGCCATGATTGAGGCAGAATAAAAAGATAAAAACACCCCATTTAAAACAGTACTTACTTTACTGTTTTAAATGGGGTGTTTTACTATGAAGCGCTTTACAAAATTGCGATTGCTCTAATGGGAGCACCGTCAGAATTTTCAAATTTCAGAGGAAGTGCAACAAGCAAAAACTCTTTTTCTCCAATCAAATCAAGATTACAAAGGTTCTCCATTATCACCATGCTTCCACTTTCCAAAACGATGTGATGCAATTTTAATTCTAAATCAGAAATCGGGTCCAGCCCGATATTATCCAAACCAATTCCCTTTTTTTGCTTTTCCACAAGATACCGGGCAACCTCCTCGGAAATCACAGGGTATTCTCCAAAATATTCCGCCTTGCCCCAATATTTATCCCAGCCTGTTTGAAACAGAATAAATTCCGCCCCCTCCACACGCTCTTTGTTGCGCTGGATAAAAGAGAAATCGATGATTCCGCCCGCAGAAACATCTGTGACATCAATGATGCAGGCCTTCCCCACAAACCCCGAAACCTCTTTTTTCTCCAACGATATACCCTCGGGGTAAATATGCTTAGGTGCATCCATATGGGTTCCCGTATGGGAATAAAAGCGCAAAAGGGTTTCTTGAAAGCCGCTCTCCTCATAGGTGTTGACAACGGATACGCTTGGTGCTTCCGTTCCAGGATAAACAGGGGTAGTATTTGAAATTGTTCGTGTTAAATCAATCACTCTCATATCGTTATCATCCTAAACTTCAGCAAATGGTATTATACCATATCCGCCCATGTAAAAAACAACAGCCATTTCAAAGACATAAGATGATACTGCATAATTCTGTATGTCCAGTTAGGCGCACAAAGCATACGCTGGGATTTGCAGGGCATCATTCTAATCTATACTTATGATTTCATATGATTTTTGCGTCTTTGAAGCCAAGAAGTCCAGAAACTCCCTTTCACTACTTGATATCAAATCTTTCTTTTGTAAAACAACAACGATATCATTCCACAAAAAAACAAAAAAATCTGTTGTAACAAATACACATCCTATCTCCTCATACTTAATCCCATCTTCTTGGGAAAAGCAAATCATATTATCTTCAAATCTAATTTTTTCGAAATTCAAGCTCCGATGACCTTCAAATAGTTTTTTTGCAGATTTATTAAAGAAAGTAAAGCGTACTTTTTTAGACGTTTTTCCATATCGAATATACCCAACGCCCAAAACAATTACCAAGGCACCACCAATCAGTGGACCAAAAAGTTCTTTTGGATCCATCAATCCAGGAATAAAAAGATATATGCCCATTATTAATAATAGGAAACCATATATTCTATATCTGCGTCGTTGTCGTTTAAGCGCTTTCTGCGGCATTCTAGCAGCTTTCTTTTTGTCAATATATCTCCATATTTTAGGAAACCTTTCCCTCGAATACAACTCGTTCCTTTTCTCTAGCACCACGCTTATTTGTGACTGAAATAAACTTGAATTGTATTCCGTCAAAGAAAAAATAAAATTCATATCCTTCCTCCAAATACAAATAGTCTTTTCCTTATTTTAGCATAAATAAAACAAAAAGTCATGTATGAGAGCATTTCCTCATACATGACTTTTTACTCATCGATGCGACAGGATTCGAACCTGCGACCTCGGCGTCCCGAACGCCGCGCTCTACCAAACTGAGCCACGCATCGAGATATGCAACAACTTTATTTTGCACTTTTTTCAACGCTTTGTCAAGATAGATATCATATTATACCAACGCAAATAAAGCAACTTACTCAAAAATAAGGCAGAGGTTTCCCCCTGCCCTAACGCTATACGTCAATAGCGAAAACGTTGTTTCTGCCTGTTTTCGTACAATCCTCCGTTATTGTAAAAGGATCCTGTTTTATCTCAACAACAACACAAATTGCCCCTTGATTCTTGATACTCCTTGGGGTAGAAAATTACTTATTCTGCCTTTTCTGCCGCCTCAAGGATTTCTTTGTTAATACAAATTGCCAACTCATCCAGCTGCTTTTCATCCACAACAGTGGGTGCGTCGGTCATAGGGCATGAGGCATCCTTCACCTTAGGGAAGGCAATCACATCACGGATACTGCTTGCACCGCACATAAGCATGATGATTCTGTCCAAACCAAAGGCAAGGCCACCATGAGGAGGCGCACCATATTTAAACGCATCTAGGAAGTAACCAAAACGTTCCTGTGCTTCCTCCATTGTAAAGCCCAAAAGGCCAAACATCTTCTGCTGAACATCTCTACGGTGAATTCTAATGGAGCCGCCGCCCAATTCATAGCCATTTAATACAATATCATACGCCTTGGCACGAACCTTGCCGGGGTCTGTTTCCAACAAAGACAAATCCTCATCCATGGGTGCTGTAAACGGATGATGTACCGCTACGAATCTGTTTTCTTCTTCATCCCACTCCAGCATAGGGAATTCGGTAACCCAAAGGAAGCTGAAATTATCCGCCTTAGTCAATTCCAGCATCTTAGAGAGCTCCAAACGCAGTGCGCCCAAGGAATCGAATACAACCTTATCCTCATCTGCACAAATCAAAATCAAATCTCCAGGCTTGCCATCCATTTTTGCAACAATTTCCTGTAGCTTTTCTTCGGTAAAAAACTTTGCAATCTGGGTTTTCAGACTGCCATCTTCGTTAATGGAAATCCAAGCCAAGCCCTTGGCGCGGTAGGTTTTTACAAACTCAACCAAACTGTCGATTTTCTTTCTGGGGAAAGCACCACAGCCCTTTGCATTAATGGCACGCACACTGCCGCCTGCTTCCAGGGCAGTTTTAAATACTACAAAATCCGTACCCGAAACCACCTCTGAAATATTTACTAGCTCCATGCCAAAACGAATATCAGGCTTATCGGAGCCAAAGCGCTCCATAGCCTCTTTATAAGTCATTCTCTTTAAAGGTAATGGAATCTCTACATTTAAAATGTCTTTAAATACTTTCTGCATCATTCTTTCGTTGATATCCAAAATATCCTCAACATCAACAAAGGAAAGCTCCATATCCACCTGGGTAAACTCCGGCTGACGGTCAGCTCTTAAATCCTCGTCACGGAAGCATTTCGCAATCTGATAGTAACGATCCATCCCAGAAATCATCAGCAACTGCTTGTACTGCTGAGGAGATTGGGGCAGTCCATAAAAACTACCGGGATGCACACGACTGGGTACCAAATAATCTCTTGCACCCTCGGGTGTACTAATACCCAAAATAGGTGTTTCGATTTCCAAAAAGCTTTCCTGATCCAAGAAATTTCTCATTACCTGAACAACCCTGTGTCTTAAAACCAAATTTTCCAGCTGCCTCGGACGGCGCAAATCCAAATAACGATATTTAAATCTTAAATCATCCTTTACAGTCACATTATCCTCAATCTGGAACGGCGTTGTTTCAGACTCAGAAAGAATACGAATTTCAGTGGCAATGATTTCAATGGTTCCTGTTTTCATATTCGGGTTGATATTTCCCTCTGTTCTCGGGGCAACTTGTCCACGAACAGCCAAAACAAATTCGCTTCTGACACTTTCTGCTTTTTCAAACAGCTCTTTTTCCGCCACATTTCCGTCAATGGCAATCTGAACCAATCCTGTTTTATCTCTCAACGCAATAAAGATCAGCTGTCCGAGGTCACGACGACGCTGAACCCAGCCCATAACGGTAACTTCCTTATCAATCATCGTTTCATTTACATCACAACACATACAGCTTCTTTTTAAGCCTGTTAATGCTTCGCCCATTTTCATTTTCTCCTTCGAATACAAAATTTTCTTTTTATATCATACCATTTTTCAAAAAAAAGTAAAGTTTTCCTTTCAAGTTTCTCCTCTTTTTGCCTTGCCATCCTTGTAGGAAAAAGTTTTTTTAGAGCTTGCTCCACAGTTTCCTTTTTTAGGAAGGTATGCTATAATACAAATATTATTTTGTAACTTTTATCCGACTGACAGACAGGAGTGATATACATGAATAAGCATTTAATTGTTACTATTAGCCGTCAATACGGCAGCGGTGGGCGTTTTGTGGGAGAATTATTGGCAAAACGTTTAGGTATCCCATTTTATGATAACGAGTTAATTACTCTTGCTGCTGAAAAAACAGGTTTTTCTGAGGATTACTTTCTCAATGCGGAAGACGCGTCTGCGAAAAATTTGCTTCTTTCTCTAACGACCTTAACCCCCAACGTTGATTCCTACGGATTGCCCCTTCATGAAAAAATTTTTCTTGTGCAATCCCAAGTTATTAAAGAGGTTGCCGAAAAAGGTAGCTGTGTCATTGTGGGGCGTTCTGCCGACTATGTCCTTTCCGATATGGAAAATTGTGTTCATGTCTTTTTGCAAGCTGACCTAAAGGACCGTGTAAAACGAGCAATTGCCCAATATAGTTTACCGGAAAAGAATGCAGAGTCTGCTGTAATCAAAACTGACAAAAGGCGCGCCAACTACTACAACTATTTTACGGGACTAAAATGGGGAAATCCGGAAAACTACGATTTGATTTTAAACACCTCAAAGATGGATTTGGAAAAAATAGTTGATGTGATTGAAAAATATGTTTCTCTTGTATAAACCCTTTGAAAAAAACTCAGTTCAATCAATCTTTTTTCAACTTAACAGAGGACAAATAGATGAATTCGTGGGACCAAAAGGTCTTAAAACGTAGACAAAGCCAAACCCTTGAGGGCAAAGCCCTCAAGGGTTTGGCTCATCACTTTTGCTGCGCAAAAGCCGGCTTCGCTGTCTGCCCTTTCTTGGCAGTGAGGGGTCATCACTTTTGCTGCGCAAAAGCCAGCTTCGCTGTCTGCCCTTTCTTGGCAGTGAGGGGTCATCACTTTGCTGCGCAAAAGCCAGCTTCGCTGTCTGCCCTTTCTTGGCAGTGAGGGGTCATCACTTTGCTGCGCAAAGTTATTCTTTTGACAGAAGACATTCCTTTGCCATTCCAACCTTAATCGGCGTAAACCCGCATAGAATGCGGGTTTAATAAAAGTTTTTGGTCTTGCTTTTTTCAAAAAGTAAGTGGGTTTGGGCAACGGCCAAGGTTTGTCTTTGTTCTGGGGCATCTGAATTGGATGCCTTTTTTAGACTCTATAATGCCTTATATTCCCCTCGCCTTACATTGCCTTTTCCACCGTTGTGTTCGGGAAATATGTTTCTACAATTTCCTCTCCGCTAAGACCCTGACCAGCCAATTCCTTGGCACCGTATTGGCTTAACCCAACACCGTGCCCACAGCCGCCACCATAAAGGGCGACCCCTGTAAGTGTTCCCTCATTATTTTTCATTTCCTTTATGGCGAAGAAGGCACTTGGCAGCATTTTCTGCCCTATCAGCGTTCCGCCGCTGATTCTTTGCAGGTTGATCGTATCACCAATGGTCAGCTTCGTAGGAGAAAGCACTTTTCTAATCGCATTTTCGGTCAAGACCTGCACGCTTCCCTTTTCAAAACTCATTTCTAAAATTTTAATTACACCGCCCTCTCCTCGCTCAGCCACCTTTATTCCCGTTAATTTACCCAAACCCTTAGGTGCTTCCGCCTTCCAGCTGTCATCACCTTGCTTTACTTTAATCAAAGCTTGGTTGGAGGACGAAATATCCCCAAAGGTTTTTTCCGTAATTTCAGTTAGCTGCCCTGCGCTATAATATACCTTCCAACGATACCATGCAGACGCCTTGTCATAACCGTCAATTTGCCAATCCTGCCAAAACCCAAGCCATTCTTCTTCCGTTTTCGGCATTTCTTGCGTCACACCATAGGCCTGCCCTTGCAAATAGGACTTCCCACTACCGCTAAAAGTACCGTCTGCCGACCAAACATCAGTGTCCTTTGTTCCAAATCCACAAGAAGTGGAATAAAAATAGGTTTGGGCAACCCGATCTCCCGCTACAACACACATCCCCTTTGTAGCCATCACGGCGTTTTCCGCCTCAAGGGCTGTTTGTGCACCCATAAACACCTGACTGGCAACAGTATCCGTTACATGAGCGCCATATTTTCCATAAGCATTGGCATAAAACTGATTATACGCATAGCTTCTTGCACAAATTGCCTGGGCCTCCAATGCTGCCTGCCCAAAGCTTACAGGCATTTCATTTGGCACTACCCCTACCAGATATTCCTCCATATTCAATTCATTGATAATTGCTATTTTATCGTCTATCCGCTCCATCTCAATGAGGCCGGTATAAGTACGTGCCTCGCCACCATCAAAAGTAAGGGTAACCTTGCCGGAAACGGTAACAATTCCATAGTCAAACCACGCTAAATCGGCTGTAAGGGACGCTTCGCTCGATGTAAAATCTTTCTCTCCCACACCGTTGGACAAAGAAAAACCCTCAGCGCCCTTAATGGAAATGGATTCTTGCAGCCCGCCGCCTAAAAGAACACGGATTTTTTCCGGAACCACATCCTTTTTGATGATTGCCCCCATTAATTTACCATCCATAATATAATAATCCGCTAAATCGGTGCCGCAAATCAAGTCAAAATAATTTTTACTTAATAGATCTTGACCATAAACACGGAATCCCTCCGCCCATTGCATCTCTCCTTGGCTGCTTAAATAAATCCCCTTCTCATCTACCCGCTTTACAACCTCGCCGCTAAGCTTTGTGCCCTCTTTTACAGTTGCCTTGCCGTTATCAATGGTCACGTTGCAAAGTCCTGCTTCAAAATCTCCACCCTCAAAGGTATAGGCTTTTTGCCCCACTCCTGTTAGCATGATTTGATTGCCCTTCTTTTGGCAGTATATGTTTTCCACCGTGGGCGTGGTTTCCTCTACAGCTAGCAATCCAATCATTTCTCCATCTTTTTCCCAAAACGAAATTTTCTCATCGGTATAAATCGATAAATCATACCCATCGGCACCAAAAATCCCCCCATCAAAAATACTATCCTCTCCCCCTGTAAACAAAACTTGGGTTTGTTTTTTGATTCCATAGGAATACAGACTTTCCTCTCCTCGCCTTGCCATCAAGGCCTTTTCAAAAAGCTGTGTCCAAAGGCTGTATGCCACGGGCATATTTCTGTTGTCCTCTGTTAAAACCATTCGTTTTTCATAATCCGGCGCAACACGATCCATTAAAATTTGGGCCTCCCACAATAATAAATCATCCTCCGGCCGAAAACCCTCTCCATCCCCGGAAAAAAAATTCAACTCCACCACCGCATTTATATAAGGATAGGCCCAATTTTCTTTTGAAACATCAGGAAACGATGCATTCTGGGGCAAATTTTCAATTTCCTCCTGTGTATAAAAGGCTAATGCCAGCATTTTTGCCGCTTGGCTCCTGGTGATGGGAATATCATCCCCAATTGTCCCCTGAGGCGCTTGCGTTACCAGCTCCACCGGCGGCGCACTGGCGCACCCACCAAGAATAAAACCTAAAGCCACTATCCATATTAATAACCGTTTCACTGGCATCACACTCCCATTACTCCCATTAGACTTTGTACAAGTCTATGCTGATGAAACAAAAAAAGAACAAGCTGCTTTCGCAAACCAAATATTAAAAAATAGGCAAATATTTTATGAATCAGTTGTCAAAATCCTTACGCACAAAGCAAAAACTTTTTCTTCTTTTATGTAGGGTTTCCATTTCTGTAGGACTGAATACATTCCTATTTTACTTTAAATTTTAATTTACAAATTTCCCCCTTAATTTACTTTTTTCGCAACATATATTAAATTTTTTTCCTAACAATATAACTTAAATGACCTTTATTCTGGAAAATAATAAAATATTAATAATCCGAAATTAAATTTTTATTTTAATTATATAAATTTTTTATTCCAATTGTATTGAAATTTGTGCACAAATAATTTTGTATTAACTAAAAAACACACAGCACATTTACTTAAATTTTGCTTTGCCAAAAAAAAAATAAACCATTTGTATTGACAAAAATACAATTTAGCTTTAAACTTCCAAATAACAAATTTAAACGAAGGGGAGAACGAATCATGTATAATTTTAACCAAGCAGTTAACTACATTATTATTAGCCTTATTAACCTCGTCCTTGTCATTCTCGGTGAGGTTCTTTGTGCTGGTAAAAAGTGGTTAGCTGATGACAAAGTCAAATTGGTTGAGATTGCATAACAAGTAATCCTTAATCGAAAGGCTGTACAGTGTATCCACTGTACAGCCTTTTTGTTTACCTAAATTTGTATGCCAAAAAAGTTAGGAGGAATTAGAATGGAGCAAAGCGGCTGCCAAATATTAATTGAAACACTCATTGAACAGGGCGTTACGACAATTTTCGGATATCCGGGAGGGCAAGTACTCAATATTTACGATGAGCTTTATAAAAACAAACATCGTATTAGCCATGTTTTAACAGCCCACGAGCAAGGTGCAGCCCATGCAGCAGATGGCTACAGCCGTTCCAGTGGAAAGGTGGGCGTTTGTCTCGCCACCTCAGGCCCAGGTGCAACAAACCTGATTACAGGGCTTGCCACAGCAAATGCTGATTCCATTCCCATGGTTGCAATTACAGGAAATGTTCCCATGGAACTAATCGGTTCCGACAGCTTTCAGGATGTGGATACCTTCGGGCTTTCCATTCCTGTAACAAAACACAGTTTCCGTGTAAACACCGTGGAAACTCTTGCCGAAACAGTTCGAGAGGCTTTTCGTCTTGCAAAAAGCGGGCGTCCCGGTCCCGTACTGGTAGACATCCCGAAAAATATACAGATTGATAAAACCGAATACTCCCCCATGGGTATTGCGGAAAAGATACCCGATGCCAAGCCTAACACGGCACTTTTAGATCAGGCGTTGGAAATGATAAACAACAGTAAACGCCCCATTGTATATTGCGGCGGCGGCGTAATCAATGGAAATTGCGCAGATGTAACAACTAAACTGGTTGAAAAAACCGACGCCTTTATGGTTTGCAGTATGATGGGGTTAACGGCAATGGATAACAGCCACCCCAAATACCTTGGTATGAGCGGTATGCACGGCAGATTTGCAGCCAGCAAGGCCATAAGCGAATGTGATTTGGTTATCGCAGCAGGGGTTCGTTTTACCGACAGAGCCACAGGAAACAGACAAAAGTTTGCCCCAAATGCAAAAATTATTCACCTAGACATCGACTCTGCGGAGCACGGGAAAAACATTGATGCAGCATTAAAAATTCCCGGTGATTTGCATTTCGCACTAAGCTACATAACCTCTAAGCTGGAGCCGCAAAAACATCCCCAATGGGAAGAATTGGTACATTCTTATAAAAACAAAACAAAAGATTTTTATGCACCAGACGGCTATCTACTGCCTTGGCAGATAATCGCCGCCGTAAACCAAAGAGCCGCACCGGAAACAAATATTGCCACCGATGTAGGTCAGCATCAAATGTGGGTAGCACAATATTACAACTTTAAAAAACCAAGAACGCTGCAAACCAGCGGAGGCTTGGGCACAATGGGCTACGGTATGGGCGCTGCCATCGGTGCCGCAATGGCAACGGGCAGCAAAACAGTACTTTTTACTGGGGACGGCAGCTTTGGCATGAATCTAAATGAATTGGCAACAGCTGTATCCCAAAATCTTCCCCTGATTGTAGTTATCCTGAATAATGGAGTGCTGGGGATGATACGACAATGGCAAAACCTTTTCTTTCAAAATCACTTTATGTCAAGCAACCTGGAGCGAAAAACTGATTTTGTAAAGCTGGCAGATGCCTTTGGTGCAACCGGCCTTCGTGCCACAAACTTGACGGAGTTAAACGAAGCCTTAGATCAAGCCTTTGCTCTAGCTAGCCCCGTTGTAATTGACTGCTTGATTCCTGATGAAGAAAACGTATTTCCCATGGTGCCACCAAATGGTTCTTTGGAAAACATTATCTTGAAATGAGGTGATTCCAATGAGTAATGATATCAATCAGCAATTTGCAGTTTCCATCATTGTTTCAAATCAGTCGGGTACGCTTACCAGAATTTCATCTCTCTTTAGTCAACGAAACTTTAATATTGACAGCTTTACCTGTGGTGTAACGAACAATCCTGAAGTGTCGAGGATGACAATCACCGCAACGGGGGATGTAAATAAAAAGGAGCAGTTGCTCAAACAAATTACCAAGCTTTATGACGTAAAAAAAGTTGAACTGATGACCTGCGAAAATACAATTTTACGCGAGCTTTTAATCGCAAAAGTCAATGCAAAGGGTGAAAGTCTGCAAACCATTTTGGATGCAGCAAATGTATTTCGCTCCAAAGTGGTAGATATGTCTCCCGAATCTGTTTGCATTGAAATGACTGGTGAAAGTAGTAAGCTTAATGCTTTTCTTACTTATATAGCTCCCTACGGCATACTTGAATACTGTCGTACCGGGCTCATTGCCGTTGAACGCGGCAGCAAATGTTTATATGGCGTAAAGTAATAAAAAAAAATTATAAAAACAAAAGGAGAATTTAAAATGGCTAAAATGTATTATGAACAAGACGCGAAAAAAGAAATGTTGGCAGGAAAGAAGGTTGCAGTTGTTGGTTATGGTTCTCAGGGCCACGCCCATGCACTGAACCTCAAAGATAGCGGCGTTGATGTTGTCGTTGCCCTTTATGAAGGCTCCAAAAGCAAAGCTCGCGCAGAAGCTGATGGTTTAACTGTTATGACAACACCCGAAGCAGTAAAAGCAGCTGATATCATCATGATCTTAGTAAATGACGAAACACAGGCAAAAATGTATCAGGCTGACATCAAGCCTTATTTAAAATCCGGTTCCACTCTGGCTTTTGCCCATGGCTTCAATATTCATTATGGTCAGATCGTACCTCCCAGCGATGTAGATGTTATCATGATCGCTCCTAAGGGTCCCGGACACATTGTAAGAAGTACATATCAAGAAGACTTCGGCGTTCCTGCTTTGATTGCTGTTTATCAGGATGCAAGCGGCAATGCAAAGGATGTTGCTTTGGCATATGCTAACGGCTTGGGCGCAACCAGAGCCGGCGTTTTGGAAACAACCTTCAGAGAAGAAACAGAAACCGACCTTTTCGGTGAGCAGGCTGTTCTTTGCGGCGGCGTATCCGCATTGATGAAGGCTGGTTTTGATACATTGGTAGAAGCAGGATATCAGCCCGAGAATGCTTACTTTGAATGTATCCATGAAATGAAATTAATCATTGACTTGGTTGTAAAGGAAGGCCTGTCCTTCATGCGTTATTCTTGCAGCGATACTGCTGAATACGGCGATTATACAGCAGGCCCTAAAATCATCACAGAACAGACCAGAGAGGCTATGCGCGGCATTTTGAAGGATATCCAGGATGGTTCCTTTGCTAGAGAATGGATTTTGGAAAATCAGGCAAACCGTCCTAACTTCAACGCAATGAGAAGAATGCAGAAGGCACACTTAAGCGAATCTGTTGGCGCAGAATTAAGAAGCCACATGAAAAAACACTAATTTCTTCCTATTTAATGTAGTGGTATAAATGTGCGGAGCCTCTCAACAGGAATTCGCTGTTGGGGAGGTAAAAAAGCAGGTATAATATTATACCTGCTTTTTTTATCTATTATTTTAAGTATGCTTTATATTCTTCTACATCATCCCATTGGGCTGCAAAAGTACAGGGAATATCATCAACATTTTTTAATTCTATTGGTTCACCATTGTTTAACCTTGGGATTTTAATTTGAAACGAATTATCTGAATTCAATATAATATCAAAATCCGCTTCGTTTCCATCAAAATAATATTGCATATCATCTATTTTTTTCAAGGTTCCCCGATTTACTTGACGATTTGTAATGAACTCCACAAATCTACCATCTTCCCATATGGAAATTTGAATTATCTTACCTTCTGTGCCCCCCACATCACTTACCCATTCACTTTGATAAAACCCTTTCAAAGTTGGAGGAATTGGATTTGTTCTATAGATCAAGTAAATGATCAAAAGGAAACATAAAGCGCCTACCATTATAAGCTTTTTAGAACGACTCATATCCACCATCCCTACTATTCGAATACGCTTATTACGCCCCTAAATCATCATATTTAGTATTGTTAGAAACCAGTTTGTGGCTAATTTGCTAATAGTGACCGCTTTACATTCGTTCAATTTTGAGATTATCCACCCAAAATCCAGTCCTTTTTATAATGTTTAAATGTATTCCTCCCCATCAAAACAATTCATACCTCTTCCACATATGCCCCCACAAATTTCGAACATCTCCATAGCAAAAATTAAAGGAACTTATAATATTTTACTCTTTACTTTAATTATAAGCAATCAATTAGTACTCGCAATTTCAAAAATAATTTAAATAAAAGTAAAACCCAACAAACTGCCAAAAAACACTTTAATATTATTTTTTATATCGCAGATAATATTGTTGAGGTGATATAAATGTCCATTTTAAATGATAAAGAAATCCCCATTGGTCTCGGTATGGCACTTTCTCAAAACTTAGACGCTATGCAGGCTTTTGCATCTTTGGAAAAAGGGGCTCGCAATCACGTTATTGAACGTTCACATCATGCCCAGTCCAAGAATGACATGCAAAATATTGTGAATGATTTACTCAAATAGCCTGCGCATACCCAGAAACTTATCTGTTTGTCCTCTGTATCATTGAAAAAGCTAAAATGAACTGAACTTTTTCAAAGGAAATCTTCTTTTATGGATACCCCAGACTGAATACAAACACCCACAAGGGGTGGGTCATCACTTTTGCTCTGCAAAAGCCAGCTTCGCTGTCTGCCCTTTCTTGGGCAGTGAGGGGTCATCACTTTTGCTCTGCAAAAGCCAGCTTCGCTGTCTGCCCTTTCTTGGGCAGTGAGGGGTCATCACTTTGCTCTGCAAAAGCCAGCTTCGCTGTCTGCCCTTTCTTGGGCAGTGAGGGGTCATCACTTTGCTCTGCAAAAGCCAGCTTCGCTGTCTGCCCTTTCTTGGGCAGTGAGGGGTCATCACTTTTGCTCCGCAAAAGTTGTCCATTGGATAGAAGGCAATTCCTTGCCATTACAACTTTTCCGGCGTAAACCCGCATATCAATGCGGGTTTTATAAAAGTTTTTAGTCTTGCTTTTTTCGAAAAGCAGGTAGGTTTTGGATTGAACAGCGAATAAAACGCTGCCATCAAGCAGTGATGGTTTTGCGCAGCAAAATTCCTGACCCAACGCCCAGGTTTGTATACGTCTGGGGAGTCTACTTTGTTAATACCCTGTAAATACGAGGGTTGGTTTTTGCAAAAAAACTGAAACATCATACCAATGAAGAGCAATACTCATGTAAAAGTCTGGTGGTAAGCTATATCGGTTTTCATGTATCTTGATCTTAATTTTAAACCAAACTTATAAAACTTTTAACCTTTAATTTCTAACATAATGTATCCGAAATTACTTTTTCAAAACAAAAAAAATGCTGAAAACGCTGTAAAGTCAACATTCCCAACACCTTTTATAAGTCATCGAGGCGACAAGATTTGAACTTGCGACCTCTACATCCCTAATGTAGCGCTCTACCAAGCTGAGCCACGCCTCGCCGACGACTTCTATATATTACAACACGAAAAAACAAATGTCAACACTTTTTTTGATTTTAAAATATCAACAGTGCATAAATTATTACCTTCCCCTTTTAGATGAAAAATCCACCCACGGATGCGTGCCAGTGATTATTTTACAAATCAATTCAAAAAGCAAAACCGCCATCAACACAGCTGCCAATGAAAATAATATATGGTCAATAACTTCCATTTTTTCTTTTTATATTAACCGAAAATTTTTATTAACCAAAAATACAATCCATATTAAGTTGCCCAAAAAACAAATACTTTAAGTAGACATAATGGAAATAAGAAACTTTTTGCGTTTGCTCCTATTGCAATATAAAACAGTACAACAACAGATGATATAAGAACCATATTTGCTGCTTTGCTAATAAAATTATTCTGACGTTTGTGCGACGTTCCACATTCTGAGTAAAACTTCCCCGTTTCCATGTTGCCACAAAAGCTACACTTTTTTTCAGTATATTTATATGGATACAGCCAGAGAATCAAACAGGCCCGAAAATTGCTTCTTTCGTAAAAATTATAAATTCATCCATTAATTACAATGTTATTAAATTTTTTAAAGACTATTCCAAATATTTTTTACACATAATTTTTGAAGTTTATTTTTGCATCTAGGAAGAAAGACCTTGCGTTTTTTAAACTTTTTTATTAATTTTCCCCTAGTATGGAATTTTGTATCAAATAATTTTTATAATAACACAGTTTTTGGGCATTTCCATAGATACGAAAGCCAGCTTACCCAATACACAGTCCATCTAGTTTCAGTCACCTTAGCCAATTTAACAAAACTTCATTAAACATTAAATTGTATTTTCTTGCTTTTAATATATTCTCAAATTTTTCACTATCCTAGTTTCCGCCTTCCCCCTATTCTTAAATAATATTTATTCAAATATTCCTAAATGATACAAAAAACCCGATTTAAGCTTAATGCCAAATCGGGTTTTTTTGCAATATGCAGGCATTGAGAAATTTCATACCCGTTCACATCATAAAAATCGTGTACTTTTTCGTGGGATTGTTCCGCAGGATTATCTATCTACTGTAGGAATTTCATCTGTAGACCAACCTTCCATGTTGTCATCCCACAGGAATTTCTTTGTCTCAGATACAATTACACTACTTAATCCTAGCAAAGCAACCAAGTTAGGGAACGCCATCATTGCGTTCAAAGTATCCGCAATATTCCATACCAAGTCAAGCGCAGTAATACTACCGATAAATACTACGACAACCCAAGCAAAACGGAAAGGTTTCACTGCTTTTGTACCTACTAAGTAAACCCAAGATCTTTCGCCGTAGTAGCTCCAGCCCAAAATTGTAGACCACGCAAAGGTAATCAAACCAATTGTTAAGACGATAGGACCTACAACAGGGATATGGTTAAATGCTGCAGATGTTAAAGCACCGCCATTTAATCCTGCCATACCTTCTGGATTCTTCAAAATAGAAGTTGTCAAAACCAAACCGGTTAAAGCACAAACAATAATTGTATCCCAGAAAACACCAGACATAGCGATTAAAGCCTGACGTACGGGGTTTCTTGTCATAGCAGCAGCATCAGCGATGGGCGCAGAACCTAAGCCAGCTTCGTTTGTAAATAAACCACGAGCAATACCAAAACGAATTGCCATCATTACTGTTGCTCCTGCAAAACCGCCGCCAGCAGCAGTGCCAGAAAATGCATTTCCAACAATTAATTTAAAAGCACTACCAATGTAAGGAGCATTTATAACCAAAATAATAACACAGCCTAAAATATAAAGACCTGCCATTAAAGGTACTAATTTTTCGCAAACTTTAGCGATAGACTTAACACCACCAAGAATAACCAAAGCTGTAGCAACAGTAATAATGATACCTGTAATCCTTGTATCCAGACCAAAGTTATCACGAACCATTGTTGAAATTGAGTTTGCCTGTGTCATGTTTCCGATACCAAAGCAGGCAACACCTGCAAACACAGCAAACAATACGCCCAGCCACTTTTGTCCAAGGCCTCTTTCCAATGCATACATAGGTCCACCAATCATGGAGCCTGTTTTGTCTTTTACTCTGTACTTAATTGCCAGAAGAGCTTCGCCGTATTTTGTTGCAATACCGAAAAGACCTGTCAACCAGCACCAGAAAATTGCACCAGGGCCGCCTAAAGCTACCGCAGTCGCCACACCTACGATATTACCTGTACCAATTGTAGCCGCCAAAGCAGTTGCTAACGCACCAAAACCAGAAACATCACCTTCAGCTTCATCATCAGGTGTGATAGAAAGCTTAATTGCCTTAAAAACATGTCTCTGAATGAATCTTGTTCTTACTGTTAGGAAAACGTGCGTACCAAACAATAGAAACAGCATTACTGGGCCCCAAACGAACCCATTGATGGTGGATACAAAACTGTTAATTGCTTCCATTTTACTACATCCCAAATTATATAAGATAATTTCATCGGCCAGAATCACCATCTTTCATCGTTGTAAGACTATTCTCATTTGCCCCCACGAAAAACGAATGATATTTTTTGTCGTTACAAAAAAAAGATGTTCCCTCAGATTCTGTCACCTATTTACTATTTTATATGATTTTTTCAAAAAAACAAGTATTTTTTTATAAATAAAAATATACAAATCATTACATTTATTAAAAAATGTACAATTTTTATTAAATTTAAGCTTTTTTTTTGACTCCCTTTATTCATTCAGTATTATAGAAATTCAAATTAACAATTAATAAATTTAATTATATTTTACAAATTTTTGCGATAAATTTCCACTCGTTATATACTAATGTTGCTAAAAAATAACTTGTTTTCAACATTTTTTTGCATTTATATCGGAACATAGTCAAAACAGAATCTCCCTTTTTTATCTATGTGCAATTTCACCTTGATAATATCATTTTTTTTCTTTATATTGCGATTAAATTGCTTGCAATAACAATTTTTCGCCGTAATTTTAAGGGTTATTATTCATGATTACTATTCACATAATAAATATTAATAAATGATTAGTCAAATATTGCATTTTTCTTCCATATTTTTGCTTTTAAACTTGTACTTTACACGCATTATTTTATAATTTATTTTGTTATTTTTCATAGGTTCTTTTTTTCCCCATAAAAAACCGCCTCAACAAAGTGTAAAAATGGTAACAAAAAAAGTCCGTTTTATTATATCCGGACTTTTTTAGCCAAGTGAGCCCTCCTTGAGAAAAGAGTCTTCATTTCATTCATGTAATTCCAAGTTGCTTCATGCTTTTTTCGCCATAAAAAACATACTTAATTCCCTTTAGTCCAAAGGCTTTTGCTTGTCAAGAATCCTTAACTCTACCAGCGCAAAATACAAGATTTTCATTTCTTGGCACCACAGTCCTTTTTTCATTCACAACGTTTGTATAATGAAAATCAAACCTTCATTGACCCAAAATGGCTTATCCTCATGAGAAGACAAATTTCTGTTCTTTCAATGCTAAAACTGCATTAGATTTCGCCTTGAAAATAAGAACTCCCCCCCTGCAAAGGAGGCACATATTTTAAAAAACATTTTACTTTTCTTCTAAAAAAAGTACCATAGGATCCAGCCAGTGCCCATCTAAATCCTCTGTTTCCCCTTTATCACAGCGGGCAGCTATACTAGGGTCAAGTGGTAATTTGCAAACCACCGGAATATTATGCCTTTTTGCAATTGCATCTATGTTACTCTCCCCAAAAATTTTATGAATCTCACCACACCGAGGACAGGCAAAGTATGAAAGATTTTCTACAATACCCAAAATAGGCACATTCATCATTTCCGCCATTTTCACTGCTTTGTCCACAATCATCCCAACCAGCTCTTGCGGCGAAGTCACAATAATAATTCCATCAATAACAATGGATTGAAATACTGTCAAAGGTACATCTCCTGTGCCGGGAGGCATATCAATAAACATGTAATCTACATCTCCCCAAACTACGTCTTTCCAAAATTGTTTTACTGTTTCAGCTATAAGTGGGCCACGCCACACCACGGGATCCGTTTCATTATCCAGTAACAAGTTCACAGACATTACTTTAATTCCCTTTTTTGTTTCACAGGGAATGATTCCATCCTCTGTTCCATATGCCTTTTGGGTTATTCCAAAAGCCTTTGGTATTGATGGCCCGGTAATATCCGCATCCAAAATTGTCGTTTTGTTCCCTAAACGGTTCATCAAAACAGCCATTGTAGACGTTACCATAGATTTTCCAACGCCACCCTTACCGCTCACTACGGCAATCACTTTTCTAATGTTACTTTTTTCATTGGGTGCAACCAATAAATCAGCAGATTTTCTGCTTGAACAATCGGAAGAACAGCTTCCGCAGTTATGAGAACAATTTTCGCTCATCATTACATCTCCTCTGTATTCATTTCCTTTATTTTTTTGCAACAAAATTTTTCACACTTTTTCCCGCATGGTAATTTTTCTCCATCACAAAGGGCAAAATCGCCGCCTTCAATGTAAAGCACCTTGCCATTCACTAGGGCATCCGCCATTTTTTTTCTTGCCTCGTTATAGATACCCTGCACCGTGGTTCTGGCTATATGCATTTGCCCAGCACATTCTTCTTGTGTATATCCCACCAAATCAATCAGTCGGATTGTTTCGTATTCATCTACGGCCATTATGACCGGATTATTAGGATTATACCCTTTCATTGGTACAAAACCGTAATTTTCAGGTAATGCGCAGACTTTTCTGCATTTTCTCGGCCTTGCCATAAACCATCCCCCTCATTTTTGACATATGTTGCTTATTAATAGTATACAGCTTATCAAACATAAGTCAACTGTTTCTTTGCAATAAAAGACGGAGAAATCGCCCCAAAAAGTTGCCCACGCTGTAAAATAATCACACTTGTAATTTTTATCAAAAAAACAGTAAAAACCCGTTTGCTTCACTTAGAATTTGTCGACACAAATCCTTGCAACCCGGGTTTTTACATTTTGTATTATTAAATTTTTCAAAAATTTGTTAAAAACCACTGTTTTCCAAACTTCTCTTAAAGCCACTTAAAATCTGCTAAGACAAAACATTTATCATAATTAATCTTTTTTCACTGTTTTTTCATGCCCAAAATTTTTCAACAGGAAACCAACACACATCACTACTGCAAATAAAATTAAATAATAAACAATCGCTTTGCCTAAAGAAACAATTGCAGCAAATACCATAAATGCACTGGCCAAGATCCCTAAAGTTGGAGCAATATAGCGGTTAAAAACACCCAAATCAGTTCCTTTTTTCAGCTGCATCAAAAAAATAGGAATATACATGGCATAAATTGTAATAATCGGCAACTCCGAGCTGTCAAAGCAAAATGGTCCAAACCATGGCTGCGTTAGGTTTGCGCCATAAAAATAGGTCAGCCATATTGACGCCATTAAAACACCCATTGCTGAGGAATTTGTTGGCATATTTGTTACCTTATCCACCCCATTAAAAATATGGGGCATAGGACCTTCATTTCTTGCCGCCATTGCGTAAAAGCCTCGTGTGCAAGCCAGCATTAGACCATTTAAAGTGCCTAAGCAGGAAATTACCACAAACACAAAAAGCAACGTGCCCCCGGCTTGTGTAAAAACAGTGGAAAAAGCAATTTTTGCCCCTGCTTCTCCGCCCTCCATCATTACCTTGTTTTCAATGGCTCCTGCAAGGCCAACATAGTATAGCATATACACCAAAACAATAAATATGGTGCCAATCACCAACGCCAACGGCAGATTTCGTTTTGCATCCTTCAACTCCGCATTAATACTCGTGGCACAAATCCACCCTTCATAGGCAAAACTTGTGCCTACAACAGCAGTAAACAAAGGATTCCCCTGAACTTGGGAAATCACGCCGGTATTAAAATTCTCCACAAGAATACCGTTTTTCAGTCCGAAAATAGTACCCACTACCGCCATAAATGCCAAAGGAATCAGCTTAATCACAGTCGTAGTTACCTGAAATTTCCCCGCCAGCCTTGGAGAAATTGCATTTAGCACATAGCTGCAAACTAAAAAAAAGCCCGCTATGGTCATAGCCTGGGGTCCAACAATATCCCACCCCAATAAAACGCAAAAATATCTTGCAGAAACCCATGCTAAAACAGATGTCATTGCCGGAAAATAAATTGTTGCCATAAACCAGGCAAAGAAATAACCATATTTTGAATTTACCATCGTTTCTGCATAATCAACAATGCCGCTAACTTTTTCATAACGAGTTGCCAAAACTGCAAAGTTATATGCACAGACAACCATAACCAAACCACCTAAAAACCACGCTAAAATCCCCTGTGGAAGATTCCCCCCCGTTGCCACCAAAACCTTTTCGGCCTTAAAAAACACACCACTGCCAATTACAATGCCTACTACCATAGCAATCGCAGTCAAAAGACCATATTTTTTCTCTAATTCTTGATTCATAACTACCTCTCCCCTTATATCTTTTGCACATAACCGCATCAATGCAGTTATGCTTTGCTTAATAAAAGTAACATATTTTAATAGATAATTCAACGCAGAACAAGAAATATGCCATGTTTTTTTATTAATACACTCCATTTGTTGGTAATTTTGCTTATTGAATTTTTCTTTCATCTTACCTCTTCTTGTGGAAAAGCAAAGAAAATGATACACTAATCTATATTAGAACGAAAAAGGAGGCCGCTATGCTGCTCTATACAATTCTTCTAGCCTGTATTTCCATATTCTTTTTTAGGGAAGGAATGCTTCTTGTGCAAATGAAATCGCGTCTTCTGCCGGATTTTAATAAAGAACCATCCCTTGCCAAAAATGCCGGAAGACAGCTATTTTTTATTTCCATTTGCGCCGCACTTAGCGCAGTTATTATGCTCTTTAGCTTGATTTATCGGCAAATTACCCATACACCCAGCCCCAAAATAGGGCTTGCTCTTGCTTTTTTGGTTTATGGGTTTGGCATAATTATTGGAATGTATCGCTGCTATAAATTAAAAAAGATGCTTCCTTCTTAAATGCCTTTTTCAAGGTTTTGTGAAGTTTTTGATTGCTTCCCTTTTTCCAAGGAAATATTTTAAGAATGGCAAAATCATCACCACCAGCTCAGCTGGTGGTTTGCTCTGCCCCTAGAAGGGGCTTTTACCAACTTGCATCTAAAGATGCATTGAACGGTTTGCCAACCGTTTCTTATTCTCTGGCTGCTGCTAAAGCAGTTTACTTCTTGCCTGTGCTCACTTGCTCACCCGTAAACGGGTCAATGTATTCTTTTAGCGTTATTTGGTCTGCCGTTAAGTCCTCTTGTATCTGATTTCTTATGTATTCTTCTAT
>NZ_LRVM01000012.1 GCF_001571775.1 Anaerotignum neopropionicum | reverse complement strand
AGAATACATTGACCCGTTTACGGGTGAGCAAGTGAGCACAGGCAAGAAGTAAACTGCTTTAGCAGTAGCCAGAGAATAAGAAACGGTTGGCAAACCGTTCAATGCATCTTTAGATGCAAGTTGGTAAAAGCCCCTTCTAGGGGCAGAGCAAACCACCAGCTGAGCTGGTGGTGATGATTTTATTTTTCCACATTCTTTAGACGGATTGGAGGGCAGTCCATAAAATTTAACTGCGTGGTTGAATATGGAAGATAAAAAGCCATTAACTGTATGAAGGTAGTTAGGGCTGTAATTTTTAGGGTTGTTTATCTCCATGAAAGCAGAGGATTATTTGGAGCTGCCTGACTGTGTAACAGTAAATACCCCAGTTGCATTGGACAGCAAAGCGAGAAAAGCGTATGAAACATTGGAAAAGACAATGCTGCTTGAAATCAACGATGAAGAAATTACCGCAGATATGGCAGCAGTCCTTACAGGGAAGCTGTTACAGCTTGCCGGCGGTGCCGTATACGATGGCAATCATAATGCCCAGATTATTCATGATTGTAAGATAATTGCTTTCATGGAATTGGTTGACGGACTTGCAGGGGAACATGCTTTGGTGTTTTATGGATACCAGCACGAAAGGGACAGGCTGTTGAAGGAGCTTTCTAAAACAAAGCTTCGGGTAAGAGTTTTCGGTGGTGCCAATGATGAAACCGATTGGAATAACGGTGAGATTGATGTTTTGTTAGCGCATCCCATGAGTACCGCCTATGGCCTTAACCTTCAGGATGGAGGACACCATGTAATCTGGTATGGCCCTACATGGAGTTTGGAGCAGTATCAGCAGGCAAATAAAAGATTGCATCGCCAAGGGCAGAAAAAGCCCGTAATTATTCACCATTTGATTGCGGAGGATACAGTGGACGGTGATGTAATCAAGGCTTTGGATAATAAAAGCGGTACCCAGGAGGCGTTACTTGGAGCATTGAAAGCAAGAATTGAAAAATACAAGGAGGGAAAAATATGATTAGAGATAGCGGGGATAGACAGGTTTTTGAAACTGGTGCAGTAAGAGATATTTCGGCAGGAAAAGGCCGTTGTGACTTAATGCCTTTGGGGGTAGCTGCGGAGACCATGAATGGTGATGAAGTTCTTGGATGCCTGGCGCAGTACCAGGAAAACGGGGACGAAGTACATTTGTTTAATGCATTGATTACTTTTATGGGCGATAACTATGATACTGTTGAGGATGCATTTTTAGATTTGTCCGTTCACTTTGAAGAGGGCGCGGAGAAATACGGCATGGGGAATTGGAATGGGTTACCTGATTGGACGTTTCTCAGTTCTGCTGTACGTCATTATTTGAAATTTAAAAAGGGTATGGCGGACGAAAATCACGAAAGAGCCTTTATGTGGAACATCGTTTGCTTGATTGCTGTTTTAGGTTAACCATAGAATCAAAAAAGAAAGGAGCAAGAGGTTTGGTCGACCGAAAAAACAGCTGTTTACTCCCATGGTGATATGGAACAAGAATTATTTAATAACAACATGGATCTAACATATTTTCTTTTACACAAATATTTTCCCTGGTATGCCAATGATGAAGATGCAAAACAAATTTGCTTAATAGGGCTTTGGAAAGCATGTGAAAAATTCGATCCAAACAAAGGATATGCTTTTTCAACTTTTGCGGCGAGGGTTATTTTAAATCAAATGAGGATGTTTCTCAGAGATGTAAGAAAAAGAAATAGAATCAAGTATGTTGATAACATAACGTATTTTGAGGGTGAAGAGCTAGACATTTTAGAAGCAATCCCGGATAAATATGAGGGTGAGGTTTCCTTGGGGTTTTGCTTTAAAGAGCTTTCAGGGAAACTAACCGAGAAGGAAACACAGGTCTTACAGATGAAAATCAAAGGGTATAACCAGAATGAAATAGCAAAGAAGTTGAACACTTCACAGCCCACCGTGGCCAGGTGTTTGCAGCGAATTGTAAGTAAGTTGTAGAGATGTTATTTGATATGAAAAAGATCTGGGGAAATGAAAAAAGCCACCCCAAGGGGTGGCCATGTAGAAGGCTTAGTTAGCGCAAACATTGATAGCACGTGTTTTGCGGCTATCTTTGGGATCTGCCTCTGTGCCAAAAGTCACTGATTGACCCTCATTCAAAGATTTGAAACCATCTGTCTGGATAGAAGAGAAATGTACGAATATATCTTCTCCGCCATTGCTAGGTGTAATAAAACCAAAACCCTTATCCGCATTAAACCATTTTACTGTACCGTTATTCATAATCAGTACCTCCTAAAAAATATTATCCCGGGCATATAAATAAAAAAACTCTCAAGCAATAGTCAGATAATAATTATCGACTAGGTCTTAAGAGCGAATAATCATATATACGAAATTATTATTAGTATACACCATTGGAAATGTGATGTCAAGAAAAAATTTAATGAATTGAAATTGTTATGAATAAACAAGTTGATGTATTTTAAGAGAGGTGATGTTTTTGGGGAAAGAATTATTATTACGGTATGCTGACCTTCAGGCTGAGATTGAAGATTTACAATTAAGAATTAGAAAAACTGAATGCCAGATTGAACGCATACAGGCTGGTGGTACCGTGCTGGATTCTGTGAGAGGAACCAGAAAAGACGGTACCATTGGAAACATTCGTATTGAGGGTTTCCCTGTGGTTATTCGGGACGAAAAACTACAAAGACTGCATCGTTATAGATTGCAGTTGCGAAATTCTGAAAAGCGAGCTGCGGAGTTAGTAAGTGAGATCGAGAAATACATAAATTCCATTGAGGATTGTCGCATGAGAAGAATTATCAGATACAGGTTTATTGATAAGCTTTCATGGAATGCGGTGGCAGATAAGATGGGTGGGAATGCAACGGGGGAGAGTGTTAGGAAAAACTTTGAAAGATTTTAAACTTTTTTTCCAAATGTCCTGCATGTCCGTTTTCGATATAGTACAATGATATTAGTTAGAAGTGTATAATTAATACAACACCTCCTATGGGCATTGGTGTAAGCTGTTGCCCTTTTGTATGGGATTGACTAAAAATTATGCTTTTAGTCAATTCTGTGTTATACTAAAAAGTAAAGGTGGGGTTTAATATGGGTGATAAAAGTCCAAGGAAGAAAGAAATCAAGAAGAAAAAGGCAGCTGTAGATAATACTGGTTCCACAATAAAACAAAGCGAAAAGAAAAAGAAAAAAACGTATGAGTAACAGCTTAACCGACATTTAACCGTGTCGGTTTTTTCATACCCAAAACCATGAAGTGAGGTGGTATTATTGACGGAAAAACAGAAACGATTTGCAGATGAATATTTAATCGACCTTATTGCGCTTGTTCGGGATAACCAAAACCGATACAACAGACAAAGATATTACAAAAAATGCCGAATATTCAAAGCAATTCGAGAATACGGAGCAAATCAATTTTACTGCCATATTTGCGGCGAAAATGACAACGTTGTCCGTCAGTGAAAGTACAGCCGATATTGTGGGGGATAATGCGAGGGTGGCTTTGTTGGATGAATGTATGAGTGATGCTTGGAAAAAAATTAAGCGTATCACTTCCCGAATGTTGGGAACGGGTGGTTGCGTTGCTGTGCCGTATGTGCAGGACGGAGAAATTCATGTTGATATTTTGGAGCAGAGCAGAATTATAATTCACTCAAAAAAAGGAAATCGTATCACAGCCGCCACCGTTCTTGCTGACAGCGTCACACAGGGGACAAGAAAATATTACCGTTGGACGGATTACAGGGTGGAAAATGATGTTGTCTACATTTCCAACAGAGTAACGGATGAAAGCGGAAAGGACGCTTTTATTGAGCAATGGGCAGGAATTGAGGACAGAGCAATAACAGGCGTTGACCGTGTGCTATTTGCTTACTTCAAGTCTCCTGTTGATAACCGTAAATTCGGTGATTTTTACGGTGTTCCAATTACTTATGGATGCGAAAGTTTAATCAATGAGATTTACGAATGCTTTGGGCAGATCAGGGACGAATACAGCTTGAAAGAGGTTCGGGTATTTGCCGACGAAAGAATGTTCAAGAAGGATGAAAAAACAGGAAAATATAAAATGCCGAGCAAACTATTCTTTGCCGCTCATAATGAAACTGGTTCGATGATTGAAACATTCAGTCCTGACATTCGAACAAGCAGCTATTACGACCGTCTGATGTATCTTTTTGAGCTGTTGGAGCGTTCGGTGGGAACGAGCAAGGGTATTTTGACCGCTCCCGAGACAAGAGGGGCAACGGCGACGGAAATCAAGGCAGGGTTATATGATACATACGCCATGATTGCTGACATTCGGACAGTGATAGAAAACGGAATGAACGATTATATTTATGCTTGCAATGTGTTAGCGAACTACTATGGCTTAACGCCCATGGGGGGATATGAAACGGCTTATGACTGGTCGTATTCCTTGATTGAGAGTTCTTCCGAAACATGGGGGCAATTAAAAGATGCCCAGTCCATGGGGCTTAAGAGCAAGGCAGAGCTAAGACAGTGGTTGAATCCCAATGAAACAGCCGATGAAGCGCAAGCAATGATTGATGAAATCAAAAAAAGCGAGCCGACATTGGGTGAATTGATTGGTGGGTGATGTAAATGCTCACAGAAGATGAATTAAGCTTCTTGGCTGATGTATTCGGCGAACGGTTCGGGGCTGTTGGGGCGAAATTGCTAAATGATATGGCTGTATCGCTGAAAGAGACAGGCGATTTAATACCGTCTTATGCAAATCGCTTGCAACAGCTTTACAAATATGGATACGACACTGATTTGATTTCCAAGGAATTAGCGAGGGAAACAGGAAAAAGTCTTGCGGACATTGAAAAAATGTTTCAATCCGTAGCACAGGAAGGCTATGACTGGGTGAAACCGTTTTACGATGCAAAGGGGATAAAACAAATTCCCCTTGCTGAAAATGTGGCATTGCAAACCATAATCAAATCTGCTGCCAAGACAACCAGAAATAGCCTATTAAACTTAAGCAATACAACAATAGTTGGCATTGGTGGAGGTAAGGATTTTCAGCCGATTGCAAAGTTTTATCAAAAGACGGTTGACAAGGCGATTACAGCCGCCGCTACCGGTGCGCTGGATTACAATTCAGCCATAAAAGAAGCTGTAAAGGAAATGGCAAACAGCGGCTTGAGAATTCAATATGAGAAAGGCTATACGAAACGCTTAGATTCTGCTGTACGGCAAAACGTACTTGACGGTATCAGTTACATAGCTCAAGAAACCGCAAAGGCCACCGGGGAAGAATTTGGTGCAGATGGGGTGGAAATATCAGCCCACAGTCCATGCGCTCCTGACCATTTACCGTATCAAGGGAACCAATACAGTACAAAAGATTTTGATAAGCTGCAAGGACAGTTGAAACGACCAATAGGAAATTGGAACTGCCGCCACATTGCATATCCGATTTTGTTAGGAATCAGCAGTCCTGCCAACAGCAAGGCGGAACTGGCGGAAATGCAGCGGTATTCCAATGAGAAAATTGCGATTGATGGAAATGAGTATACAAGATATGAATGTACACAGATTCAGCGGAAATTAGAAACCTCTTTGCGATACACCAGAGAGGAAAAGCAACTATTTCAAGCTGTAAAGGACGCCGATGGAACCAGAGAAGCAACCGAAAGGATACGCTTTCTTTCTGGTAAATACAAAGAAGTCGGTGAAAAGGCCGATCTGCCTACCAAGGCTGAGAGGACAAAGACTATTGCGGCAAAAATGAAAGAAAAATCTTTTGAAAGTGGCATTACTAGTAAGAAAAATGCAGGATTTGATAACGCAAAAGTAGATATTGACTTCATTAATTCTTCTGAATATAAAGACAAATTTAAACATATTACTAACAATGCAAAGGTTAATACGCAGATATATGACCAAGCAAGGGCAATGCTTATTCACAGAAAAGGAACCTACAATGAGGATTTGTGCTTAATTAATAGCTTGTCAGGAAAAGTGGTTGGTAGGCAAGTGAATAGCAATGTAGTCAATAATGTTGTTTACAATCGTAGTTTAAATAAAGCGATAGCTGAAAGTGAACCGTTTACTTTAATAAGCGTTCATAACCACCCGACAAACATTCCGCCTACTGGTAAAGATTTCACATCTAATGGATCGCATAAATACAATCTTGGTATAGTAGCATGTCATGATGGTACAGTTTACACATACAAATCGGGTAATAAAATTTTTACGTCAGGTTTATTTGATAAAAGGGTTGAAAAGTACAAGAAAGTTTATTACAATAGTTCAGAGGTAGAAGTCCACGAGATGGTTCTCGATGAATTTGTAAAGGAGTATGGTATAGAATGGAGCAAGATAAAATAAAATCATATTACGACGGACCTGTTGCTACTTCAGCAAAAACCATTGAAGAATTGGAAATGGACATTGCCGAGGAAAAGAAAAAAAGTGAACAGATGAAAGAATGGGAAGATGATTAAACCACTTAGACAAACGTTTAGGTGGTTTTTTCATATAATGAATTAAGGGGGTGATTCCAAAATGAAAAAGTTAACTATCGGCTTTTAATGTGGAGGTGATCCCTTTTATCTCGTCTTTGGGCAATAGACGTTAAACAGGTCTTATTTTTATGCAAACTACCCCAGCCAAGGGACAAAACTGGCGGCTCAATACCGGGACTGGCCGGAGAAAAAGGAAAGAGTGCGAAAGGAGATACAAATATGGAATGGTTAAAAGAAATTTTGAAAGATATTGAAGGCGCAGAGGATTTGGAAAAGAAGATTGCTGGAGGTATTGGTAAAAACTTTGTTTCTAGATTGGATTTCAATGCCTTGAATACCACAAAAAAGGAATTGGAAGCGAAAATCACAGAATTCGAAACATCCGGCAAGGATGCGGAGAAGTTCAAAACAGAACTGGAAACGCTGAAAACGCAGATTGCTGAGGAAAAAGCTGCTGCCGAACAGGCCGCAAAGGAAGCCAAAGAACAGGAGGAAATGCAGAGTCGTTTTAATTCTGTCGTTGGTGAGCAGAAATTCCGTGATGAACTGACGGGCAAGGCGATTTACAATGAGTTTGTTTCTTCTTTGAAAGATGAAGCGAATAAGGGCAAGGGGGATAAGGATATTCTTGAAATGCTCACGAAAGACAAGAATTATTTTGATAACCCGAATAAACCTGTGGATATGCCCGGCATGGGAAGTGTCGGCATGACAGACGTTGAAGAAAACAGCATGAGGGCAATTATGGGATTGCCCGCAAAAGAAAACAAATAAGGGAGGTTTTAAAATATGGCAAACAACATTGTTTTAGCAAAGAATTATGCACCGCTACTTGACGAGGTGTACAAACTGGCATCTGTGACCGCTGATTTGATTAGCGATAGCTCTATGATGCGTGCAGGGGCAAACGCAAATGAAATTTTGTATCCACAGATCAGCGCCACTGGTCTTGGTGATTACAGCAGGAACAGCGGATACACCAGCGGTGCGGTTGATGTGTCTTGGAAAACGGCTATCTGCTTAGCGGGGGACGGCTGCCATGAGAGAGAAAAATATTAATACAAGACGAAGAGCAAAAAAATTGAATTTTCAAAACGGATAATGGTATTGGAAATGGCTCTTTTGTGGGTAAATACTATCGGGGTAATAGGACTTGCTTATTATAGTGTGTTTTGTGGCTCTGATTCAGCCTTTCCTTGGCTGACAGCTATGGTTTCGTTGCCTTGGGCGGCATGGGGCGTAAGCAAGACAGGATACACCATGAAAAGCATAAAAGAAAATACAATGGGTGGGATTATATATGATTCTGCCATAGACGGAAAGGGGAATAATAATGATGTGGCTGGTTGAAAATTGGGTTATTTTGGTGGTAGGTATTGCGGGGGTAGCGATAGGAGTTTCTGTTGTGTATGATTTTTCCAAGCTGCCAACACAAAAACAAGTTAAAACAGTAAAAGAATGGCTGCTATATGCTTGCATCCAGGCAGAAAAGGAGCTGGGTGGCGGTACCGGGCAATTAAAACTAAGGTATGTATGGGATTTATTTATTGCAAGATTTCCGTATTTGACGAAGGTTGTATCCTTTGAATTATTTTCAAGATGGGTGGATATGGCTTTGGTGGAAATGCGGATGCTGCTGACGCAGAACAAAGCAATTCAAGAGGTCGTAAAGGGGGAAGCAGTATGACCCGACAGGAGTTAGTGGATTTTGCCCGTTCCAAATTAGGCACGCCCTATGTATATGGCATGAAGGGCGCAGTAATGACGCAAGCCAACTTCAATTATTTGCAAGGGCAATACGGCAAGAAGCTTGTTTGGGATTCTGATGAAACAAAAGTTGGAAAGGTCTGTGTGGACTGCTCTGGACTGATTTCTTGGGCTACTGGGGTTATTTTAGGCTCTGCTCAGCTATTTGATAAGGCAATCAAAAAGGAGCTTATAGGCACGATTAAACAGGCTCCTGTAGGTGCTTTGGTCTGGATGAAAGGACATGTAGGGATTTATACCGGGGTGAAAAACGGTGTGCCATATTACATAGCTGCAGATGGATCCGCTTACGGTGTACGAGAGGTACCCTTAAGCAAAAACAACTTCACCCACTGGCTTTTGATGGATTATATTAATTATGTAGAAAGGGATAATGAAGTGGTAAAAAGAGAAAAAATTATTGTGAATGGTAAAGAATGCGAAGCGGATATGATCCGCAAGGATGGAACGACCTATATCAAGACAAGGGATGTTGCAGAGCTGCTGGGGTTGAAGGTTGGCAATAAGGGAAGTGTGCCAGTACTTGCTTCAAGGTAGAGCGTACTAAAAACGTACTATTATATTTTTTAAAGGCGTAAAAAAGGTGAAATGAAGAAAATAGATGCAGAGAAAAGCCCTTAAAAACAGGTAAAAACACTATGTAATTTAAAGAATCCACAATGGAAGTATAAAAGGAAAAGCCCCGAAGATGCTGATAAAATCAGTATTTTCGGGGCTTGTTTTTGCTCTGTCTTTTCCCAAAGGGAAAAGACGTAACCACTGTTTCTCAAACGATTGCTTCCTCTCTTTGGCAAAATTACTGGTCCATATCAGAAGCATTTGCCACTCAGACAATTCCATTAATATTATAACCACGTCCCTAAGTGGGAAATTCGCCTCCAAAACTCAATTATTTTTGCGTTTGGGTTCACTTTTTTATGGGGCTGTGAAGAAAGCAAAAGTACTACGATGAAAAGTAGAAAACAATATTTTTTAACCCATTTCTTTGATAACATATAGGGTGAATTATGCTATAATAAATCAAAGAAAGGCGGGAGAAGCATGCAGTCAATCAAGGAAATCAAAGAATTTTTACAGCTGTGTCCGCTTGAGGAGCTGGCGCAAGCCATAGAAACCCTTAAGGAAGATGAGCGCAAAGGGGTGCAAAGTGCCATCACATCGGCTTTAAAAAGAAAGGATGCCAGCGAGAAGGAGCAGCTGCGTCTGGAAGGGCTGTTGGAATATGAAAAGGCCTGCTATGAACAAGGATATGATTTGGTGGCGGGAATAGATGAGGTTGGTCGTGGCCCGTTGGCGGGGCCTGTTGTTGCAGCGGCTGTCCTATTGCCGAAAAATTGCAGGATTGGGGGCGTGGATGATTCTAAAAAGCTTTCTGCAAAAAAGCGAGAGGCTTTATATGATGAAATTTTAGGGAAGGCTGTTTCTTTCGGGGTTGGTGTGGTTTCGTGGGAAAGAATTGATGAAATCAATATTTTACAGGCAACCTATGAGGCAATGCGTGAAGCGATTGCCCAGTTAAACCCTGTGCCAAGGTTTCTTTTGGCGGATGCTGTGACGATTCCTGGAATTTCTATTCCCCAAAAGGGCATTATAAAAGGGGATGCAAAAAGCCTTTCCATTGGGGCGGCAAGCATTGTGGCAAAGGTGTACCGTGACAGGCTAATGGAGGGCTATGATGAATTATACCCAGCCTATGGATTTGCTTCCAATAAAGGCTACGGCTCTGCGGAACATATTGCGGCAATTCGTGTTCACGGGCTTTGCCCCATTCACCGAAAAAGCTTTGTGAAAAATTTTATTACCCCAGAGAACAATCAGACAAAGGGAGCTTTTGGGGAGGAACTGGCGGTGAAGGAGATGCGGCGGAGAGGCTATGAAATTTTAGACAGAAACTATCGCAGCCAAGGCGGAGAAATTGATATTATTGCAAAAAAGGATACATACATCATCTTTGCCGAAGTAAAATATAGAGCGGGGCGGAAAAAAGGAGAGCCGGGCGAGGCCGTGGACAAACGCAAGCAAGGGCATATCATCCGCACAGCACAAGCCTATATTGTGGAGAAGAATTTGGATGGGGATTTCCGCTTTGATGTTGCGGAGGTTTTGGAGGAGGATGGAAAAACGTATTTCCGTTATACGGAGAATGCGTTTTGGCTGGCATAAGGAGCAGAGCATGAGGATAGAGAAAATTGGTGCAGTTGAAGTCGTTGTTTTTGATAATTTAACCCAAACGAATATGGTGAAGCATTGCTTTACCACGCGTCACGGTGGCGTAAGCCAAGGCTGTTTTTCCAGTATGAATATGGGACTAACCCGGGGCGAGGAAAAAGAACTGGTTTTAAGGAATTACGAAATATTAGGGGAGGCTATGGAGTTTTCTAAAGATAATTATGTAACCTCCCAGCAGACACACACCACAAATGTACGTCGAATTATGGCGGAGGACAGAGGAAAGGGTGTTTTGCGTGAGCGAAGATATTCAGACGTGGATGGACTGATTACCAATGCGCCCAATATTCCTTTGGTGATTTTTGGTGCGGACTGTGTACCGGTTTTTTTGCTGGACACAAGGCAAAAAGCCATTGGTATGGCGCATTGCGGCTGGATGGGTACAGGCAAGCGTATGGCGGAGCATACCTTGCAGGAAATGATGGCTGCCTTTGGAACAAACCCCAAGGATGTGGTTGCGGCAATCGGCCCTTCCATCGGAAAATGCTGTTTTCAAGTGGATGCGCCTGTGGTGTCGCTGTTTCGTAAAAATATTGATTTTGCGGAAGAAATTATTTTTGATGATCCCGAGGAGGAAGGGAAATATCGTATTGATCTTTGGGAAACAAACCGTCGCTTGTTGGCGAATATGGGTGTGGAAAACATAGAAATTGCAGGACTTTGCACCATGTGTGATACAGACCGTTTTTATTCCCATAGAAAAATGGGAGAAAATAGAGGTGTTATGGCAGGCGTTATGGAGCTAAAGGGCTGAAAACAGGATGCAGCTATTGTATTTGGAAAGAATACTGTGGTATAATTCTAAAATGGCTTTGTAGGCGAATTTTACCTAATTAATATAGAAAACACAAATTATTATGTGAACTTGAGAAGTATGGAGGAAAAAAATATGAGTAGACCAATCGTAGCAGTGGTTGGCCGTCCCAATGTAGGAAAATCTACATTATTTAACCGCTTGGCAGGGGAGAGAATCTCTATTGTGCAGGATACACCGGGGGTAACCCGCGATCGTATTTATGCGGATGTGGAATGGTTGAATCACAAATTTACTTTGATTGATACCGGTGGATTGGAAATCGGTTCCGAGGAAATTATACAAAAACAGATTTTACAACAGGCAGAAATTGCCATCGAAACCGCCGACGTTGTTTTATTTGTCACTGATGTAAAAACAGGGGTGACTGATGACGATATGCAGGTGGCCAATATGTTGCGCCGCACAAAGAAACCTGTGGTTTTGGCAGTCAACAAGGTGGACAGTACAAGACGGGACACCTTGGACATTTATGAGTTTTATGAGCTTGGCATTGGCGATCCCATACCTGTTTCCGCAGGACAAGCATTAGGCCTTGGTGATATGCTGGATCAGGTTGTGGAGCATTTCTCGGATGGTTCCGATACAGGAGAGGACGATGATGCAATTCGTGTTGCAATCATTGGAAAGCCAAATGTGGGCAAATCCTCTTTGATTAATAAAATTCTTGGGGAGGATCGCTTGATTGTAAGTGATATTCCGGGTACCACCAGAGATGCTATAGATACACCCATTATCGTAGATGGAAAAAAATATATCTTCATTGACACGGCAGGGATGCGCCGTAAAAGCAAAATCAAAGAGGAAATCGAGCGCTTTAGTATCATTCGTGCGGTGGCAGCAGTGGAACGCTGTGATGTGGCCATTTTGGTTATTGATGCCAATGAGGGCATAACCGATCAGGATACAAAAATTGCGGGGATTGCCCATGAAAGAGGAAAGGCTGCCATTGTTGCCGTAAATAAATGGGATTCCATTGAAAAAGATGATAAAACCATGAACGCCTATTTGAAGGATATCGGAAATGAACTGGCATACATGGCGTATGCGCCAAGGGTATTTATCTCCGCCCTCTCGGGACAGCGCATTAACCGTATGCTGGAATTAATCCAGACGGTTCATGAAAACCATGCACTGCGTATCAGCACAGGCGTGTTAAACGAGGTATTGATTGAAGCAACTGCCATGCAGCAGCCACCGGCGGATAAAGGCCGTCAGCTGAAGCTCTATTATATGACCCAGGTTTCGGTAAAGCCGCCGACCTTTGTTATTTTTGTAAATGAAAAGGAATTATTTCATTTCTCCTATCGTAGATATATTGAAAATCAGTTAAGAGATGCTTTTGGCTTTGTAGGCACGCCCATTCATTTTATTGCAAGGGAAAAAGGGGAAAAGGATTGATATGTTTAGACTCATTAGTTTGCTGATCGGGTATTTTATTGGCTGTATTTCTATGGGGTTTATTGTTGGCAAGATAACAAAAACGGACTTGCGTAAAAAAGGCAGTGGGAATTTGGGAACAACCAATGCCCTTCGTGTATTAGGCTTTCGCGCAGGCTTAGCAACATTTCTTGGGGACATTTTAAAGGGGATTTTGGCATTCTTTCTTTGCAGAGCAATTTTTCCAGACAATAGTCTGCTTGCCGGAATTTATGCAGGTACAGGTGCGATTTTAGGTCATGATTTTCCTTTTTACTTGAAATTTAAAGGTGGCAAGGGAATCGCCTCTACCATTGGCCTTGTGCTTTCCTTGGTATTTGTCTTTTCCCCTCTTTTTGGAGTCATTACCATAGGAGTGGGGATTTTGGGAGTTGCCTTTTCCCATTTTATTTCTGTTGGCTCAATTGCTTTTTACATTTCCATTCCCATCTGTGCATTTTTTCTAGGCTTCCCTTTAGAAAGCATTGGAATTTTTACGGCTTTGGCGATTTTGGCAATTTGGCTTCACAGGGCAAACATGAAACGATTGAAGTCCGGCACGGAAAATAAATTTACACTGCATAAAAGTGTGCAGTAGGAGTATATTGGAGGAGGACGGCAATGAAAAAAGTTGCGGTAATTGGTTCAGGCAGTTGGGGCACGGCTTTGGCGGTGATGCTCCAAAAGCATGGGCATGATGTGATTATTTGGTCCAGACGGCAGGATGCGGTAAACGAAATGCAAAAGGAGAGGGAAAATAAAAGATATTTACCCGGCGTTACGTTACCGGAGGGATTGGAGTTTACAACGGACCGTGAGGCAGCGGTAAAGGATGGGGAAATCATTATTTTCTCTGTTCCCTCCAAGGCTGTGCGCCAAACGGCATTGGATTTCGCTCCGTATTTTACAAAGGAGCAGGTCTTGGTGAATGTTGCCAAAGGCTTAGAGGAAGGCAGCTTAATGCGCTTGTCTAAAGTAATTCAAGAGTGTGCGCCTCAATGTGAGGTATGTATTCTATCAGGCCCCAGCCATGCCGAGGAGGTTGCAAGAGATATTCCTACCACTTGCTTAATTGCTTCCGAAAACGAAGAAATAGCAAAAATGGTGCAGATGGAATTTATGAACCCAAGATTTCGCCTATATACCAATACAGATGTGATTGGGGTAGAAATGGGTGCTGCACTCAAAAACGTTATGGCCCTTGCCGCTGGTATTTCCGACGGTTTAGGATTTGGAGATAATACAAAAGCCGCCATTATGACCCGTGGCATTGCGGAAATGAAACGTCTTGGCGTGGAAATGGGCGGGAAAACGGAAACCTTTGCAGGGCTTTCCGGCATTGGAGATTTGATTGTAACCTGTACAAGCATGCACTCTAGAAACCGTAGAGCCGGTATTTTATTAGGCCAAGGCAAAAGCCTTGAGGAGACCTTAGGGGAAATTAAAATGGTTGTTGAGGGCGTGAATACAGTGCAGGCAGCTTATACACTGGCGAAAGAACACAATGTGGAAATGCCCATTACCAATGCCATTTATGATGTGCTGTTTCAAGGGAAAAATGCAGAGCAAGCTGTGCTGGAGCTGATGAGCAGAGGCGGTAAGGCTGAATAAAGGAATAAGAATGCTCTAATTTTGTTGGTTGCATTGAAACCAAAGGAAAGTGGTAAAGTATTTTTTACCACTTTTTTGCGTATTTCCATCAATGATTCAAATAAAATGCTTCATTTTTCCCAGGGTGGCTTTTCATGGGTCAAGGGTGGCACCCTTGCGGGTGATTGAGGGCAAAGCCCTCAAGGTTTTGACTTTGTATTCAGTCTGATTTCCGGGATTTTCATCCCGGGATTTTCATCCCGGGAATGTGATACAAGGGGTGATGTAAATAACATTCATAACCCTCTCGCAAAATAAATTTTTCGGTAGCATCCTTGATTTTTTGTGCAGTATCGGTATTCAGCTCAGCGCCCAATTGAACGGTTGCTTCCTTAGGAAAACCAATATGCCCCTCCCCGGCAATCGTATGGGCAAGCCTTTGGCTATCCATCATATCCTGCCCGTTTAGTGAGATATTCGGGCGTTCCAAATAGTTGGCTTTGACATAATCGGGATGAATGGACAGCATACATGAGGTTTCAATCCAGCCAGCATGATAATCATTTGGAAACTCCTCCAATTTTTTGGTTAATTCAGCAGAATACTTACCCACAATTCCTTTTTCGGCGGCGTGAAATATGGAACCCATAGGTGCCAATGCAATCACGCCGTTTTCTGCATTGATTTTTTCCACCGCCTGCTCAATGGCGATGGTGTGTAGAGGGTCGGCGTGGCCGGAAATGACAATGATATTTTTTACACCCCATTTGGCAATGGCATTTATAGTTTCATACATAACACTAAAGATTAACTCCCGGCTTACATGAATATTGCCAGGAAAATTTCCAATATCCGCAAAGCCCAGGGGAATGGTGGGCAGGGTTCCCCAAGTGTGCTGAGGAAGGGCGCGTTCCAATTGGGCAATGGCACCTGTGATCCATTCATTGGTTTCAAAAAAATCTACACCAATGGGCAAGTGTTTCCCATGTTCTTCCACGGGGGCAATTCCTAAAAACACTGTGAATTTTTCCATATTTATTTTAGCAATTTCTTCCCAGCATTGTATGAGTAAATTGATTGTCATAATGTACCTCCTGAAATTTTTAAGGATGCAAGCTTCACAATCCAAGCAAAGGATGCTAAAATAGAAAAGCAATTATTAAATATACTAGTATAAATATATAGTAGTATAATAATATAGTTATGTCAAGGAGGTTTTTTTGTGCTATCAAAAATCATGACTATTCTTTTGGGAATAATAGAACAACAGCCGGTCAATGCATATGAATTAAATAAATGGTTATCCACTATGCATGTTCGGGATTGGTATCCTATTGCAGGCTCAACGGTTTATGCAACGCTGAAAACGGCTGAAAAAAAAGGCTTTATTATTGGAAATACAGAAAAATCCGGAAATATGCCAGAAAAAACAGTATATTCTATTACAGAAAGCGGTAAATTGAGATTTGTGGAAACGATAAAAAGTTTTTTAATCGATTTTGAATATGATATAACACCTTTTTCCATTGGAATGTTTTTTATTCAGGAAATTGAAAGCAAAGAGGCAATTTTTTTGCTAGAGAAAAGAATTGAACGGTTGAAAAAATATAATGAAGAGGTTGCCTTGCAGATTGACAAAATGACAAACAATAAGGTTCCTAAGCTGTTTATTTTAAATACAAAGCAAAACTTGTATATCGTTCAGGCGCAGCTCAAAGGAGCGGTAGATATTTTGGCAGAAATGAAAAAGATGTGAGGGAAAAATATAATTTTTATATTCCATAGGTTCCTTAGGTATATTTTCGTTCCTTTTACAAATAATACAAGCACAATAGAAATTAAAAGAAACAACCTTATTTGTAAATGGAGGAATTAATATGAAAGCGACGGGAATCGTAAGAAGAATAGATGATTTAGGAAGAGTGGTTATCCCAAAAGAGATCCGCCGTACATTGCGGATTAGAGAAGGAGATCCATTGGAGATTTTTACAGATAGAGAGGGCGAAATTATTTTAAAGAAGTATTCGCCCATTGGCGAGCTGGGAACTTTTGCAAAAGAATATGCAGAAAGCTTGGCGCAAACAGCCGGACATGTTACCTGTATTGTTGACAAGGATCAAATCATTGCTGTTTCCGGTGGTTCCAAAAAAGAATTGTACGAGAAACACATTAGTCAGGAGATGGAGCAGTGCATCAATCGTCGAACAACGCTGATTGCCAATAAAAACGACAGTAATTTTGTGCCGATATTAGATGACGACAGCATGGAAGGATATGATTATCAGCTAATCACTCCCATTATTGCAGAGGGGGATGCCATGGGTGCAATTATTTTCCTTTCAAAGGACAAAAAGATGGGTGAGGTAGAAGGCAAACTGGCACAAACCGCAGCTGGCTTTTTGGGTAGACAGATGGAGCAGTAACAACCAAGATTTTTCTTTATTTTGAAGGAATAAAAAGAAGCTAATTTCAAAAAAACAAAGCGGCATTCGTGAGATTAAATTGAAGCGGATGCCGTTTTATATATGAATAACACGGATGCCCCGTTGATGCTTTCGACTATTTTTGAGATGAAGGGGGAGGGGTTATGATCGCAATTTCTATTTTATTGTAAGTCTGTGGGAAATATGGTACGCTAACAACAGTTTTATTTAAAAGGGGTTACGAAAGATGAACATTACTTTGTGATAAACTTGCGGAAGTGCATTTCAATCCTCACCTATGCAAGAATTGATGATTTCCTTTTGGATTTTGGCGTAATAAGAAGGTTTAATCGCAGGGCACTATTGAAAATGCTTCCTAACTATCAAAATGGTACATATTTGAAGAAAATGCAAGGAGATAAAAGGGTGCATTTCAAGCAGTGTGAAAAAATATGGGTTCAAGTAAGACATCCATTGTTTGCTAGCATTGAGGGTGAAATTGTTTCTTTTACAGATTTACATATTAATGTTGAAAAAAATGCGGCAAGGTTTATATTACCCAAGGGGTTGACTGGAGGTGATTTGCTGAGATTGCTGTTTTGGAAAGGTGGTATGAATATGGATTTGATCATTGGCGGGGTATACGAGCATTATAAGGGGAACAAATACTGTGTTATTGGGTTGGCAAAGCATTCGGAAACCTTGGAGGAGATGATTGTTTATCGTAAGCTTTACGATGATTATGGCCTTTGGGTACGGCCAAAAGAAATGTTTCTGGAAGGTGTGATGGTTGAGGGGAATTTAATCCCTCGTTTTCGCTTGCTTCAAGAATAATGCTTCAAGGCGCTTACTTTTGGGGGAATAAATTTCAAAAAAAGAGGCGCGCTCTATTTCTGAGAGCGTGCCGAAGGTATTCAAAATAAGTAGTCCAAATAGGGAAGAATTCCAAAGATAATAAACAGTCCAAATACGCAAAAAATGGGTAGAGAAAGAAAACGTTCTTTGGGTTCGTATTTCGGTGTATAAGGCTTGGGGTTTATTTTTAAAAACCCATAAAGAATTAACCCTAATAACGGTAAAGATAAAAAAGCGGATACGCCTGTATAAAGCAACAGCACTGCATTTCCCGGAGATTCCATTGCTGCTACTTCCTCTGCTACCGGAAGAAATATTACAATGACATTTGTTGCGTTTATGATAAAATGGGGGATTATAGAGGCCCATATGGAGCCTGTTCGTTCTACCAAAAAGCAAAAAAACAATCCGGCAAAAAAAGCATAAGGGAACTGCTGGGGATTCATGTGCAAAAGTCCAAACAACAGGGCAGTGCAAAAAATTGCCTTCCATGTGCCTAAACGGCGATAGCCTGATAGAAACACACCACGCAAGGAAAGTTCCTCCAAAAACGCCGGTAAAATTGCCATGGTTAGTAATGTACTGACAAAGCTTGCGCCTTCCAGCGTTTCAGCGTATTCTAAGGCTACGTTTGGGAAAAACATAGAAGTAAAGAAGGAAAGAAAACGCATGAGCGGCTGTATGGCAAAGCCGAAAACAATAATTAACAATAAATTTTTCCACCCCAAGGGGGAAAGACGAAAAACTTCTTTTGGATTTTTTTTTGTCCAAATAAAGTATCCCATAATGGGAACTGTAAAATATATCACTTGTACAATGCTGGAAAACCAAGCATAAGGGATTTCTTGCATAATGGGGATAAGATATAAAAGCTGTCCGCTCATAATAAAAAATACGAAAAAGATTAAAGCAAAAAGATTTGTTTGTTTGGTTTGATTCATTTTATCCTCCAAAAAAAGTGAGAGAACAGGGCTTGAAAATAAAACTGTTCTCTATAGTTTATAGTTTAGCTTATGCTTCGGGTGACGATTCATGCGCCTCATTTTTTAAGGCAAGGGGATCATCCTCAGCGTATTTTGCCTGATACTTTCGATTAATATATTCCGAAAGGAACATTTTACAGGTAGCCATAATCGGGACGCCAATAAACATTCCCAAGGGTCCCATGAAAGCGCCACCCAATACCACTGCCAATATAATCCAAATGGGGCTGATATCCAGGGAGTTGCCTAAAATTTTGGGGCCCAGGAAGTTTCCGTCAAATTGCTGTAAAGCAAGTATGAACAAAATTACCCATAAAGCTGTAATTGGATTTACTAAAAAAGTAATCAAAGCAGCGGGAATTGCACCGATAAACGGCCCAAAGTAGGGAAGCATATTACTTACGCCAATAATCAAGCTTAGGATTAAAGGGAATGGTGCATTCAGCAGGGAAAAGCCAATAAAAGCAATAATTCCGATGATTAAAGAGTCAACGGCTTTGCCTACAATAAAATTTTGAAAAATTAGATTAATTCGTTGGGCGTTATCAAACATTTGTGCTGCCTTCCGGCGGTTTGTAAGAGCGTAAACAATTCGGCACCCATGCTTTTTGAAGTTTTCCTTATCATAAAGCATATAAAAGGAAATGAAGATTCCCATGATAATATCCACGGTTATTTTTCCTACGGAGTAAAGGTTTGAAGCGATATTGGAGATCAGCTGCGGCACGTTTTGGAAGATTCCCAAAATTGGCGCAAGCACCTTGTTGATAATATTGGTTACATCGTCCCCGTTGATAAAACCAATACGATCAAAGAAATTTGTAATAGTTGTATTTAACTGATCAGAGTAAGTGGACAACTGAGATACAAAAGAAAGGACAGAATCCTTCAGCTCGGGAATGAGATAGATACTAATCCAGCAGATGCCCCCGATGATAATGACATAATTGACTAAAATACAACCGGTTCGCAAAAGCTTTCTGTGCTTTTGTGTTTTAGGAAATAATTTCACAAGAATTTGTTCGAAAAACTTCATAAAAGGGTTCATAACATATGCTATGATATACCCAATGAAAAATGGGGAGCCTAAACGTAAAATTGCATTTAATGTCTTATGAAAAACATTACTTAAGCCGGGAAGATGCCCGATAATTTTTTCAAACAAAATGACAGCCGCAGCAACGGCAAAAATGTACAGACTAATCTTAAGATAGGTTTTGTCTAATTTTTTAAAATCAATTTTTCGCATAGGTACTCCTCTTTAATGTTTTTAGGAAGTAATCATTCTTTCTTTTAATAATACTATGAAAAATGTTTTTTTTCCATAATAATTGCGTTAAATTTCAAGGATATACAAATTACTTGCAGATTTTTATTTTAAAATAAATATTTAGCGGGATTTTTGAAAAAATAAAAAATGTCTAAAATTTTTATAGTTAAAAAAAACTAATTTTTAATTTATTATTATAGATTACATGTCCTTTTTTAAGAAAAACCAAACAAATTCCTTATATTTCTTTACGTTTTTTCCTATCGATTGACGAAGAAACCCAAAAGACTTTATAATATTAATATAAAAAAGGGAGGGGCTTTGACATGAATGAGGAAATGATACGTCAATTTGGGACAGAGTTTCAAAAAATAGAAACGGAAATCGGCTCGGTAATTATTGGGCAAAAGGATTTAATCAGAGGGGTTTTGACAGCGATGATTGCCGGAGGAAATGTTTTGCTTGAGGGTTTGCCGGGGCTTGGAAAGACACAATTGGTCAAAACCATCGGGAAGGTTTTAGATTTAGACTTTTCCCGTATCCAGTTTACGCCCGATCTGATGCCTGCCGATGTTACAGGAACCTCGGTTATGACAAAAAACCAACAGGGAGAGATGGGCATGGAATTTCGCAGGGGTCCCGTTTTTTCAAACATTGTTTTGGCGGACGAAATAAACAGAGCAACCCCGAAAACACAAAGTGCTTTGCTTGAAGCAATGCAGGAGCATACCGTGACCAGCGGAAATGAAACGTACTTGCTGCCGGAGCCTTTTTTTGTATTGGCTACTCAAAATCCTTTGGAATCAGAGGGAACCTATCCATTGCCGGAGGCGCAGATGGACCGTTTTCTATTCAAGCTTGACGTATCCTTTCCTACGAAGGCAGAGCTTTTGGAAATTGTTCATTCCACCACCACAGGCAGCCAAAGAGATGCAAAAAAGGTTTGCGGACAAGAAAAGCTCCTGGAGATGAGGGCTGTGGCAAGGGAAGTGCCTGTTGCAACACCTGTGGCGGAGTATATTATGGATATTGTTTTAAAAAGCCATCCCGAATATGACCAAGCGCCGGAAATGGTAAAAAAATATGTGAGCTTCGGGGCAAGCCCAAGAGGTGCTCAGGCGATTATGATGACTGCAAGGGTTTATGCGCTGATGGCAGGGCGTTATAATGTAGCGTATGAAGATGTGAAGGCAGTTGCCAAGGGCGCTTTGCGCCATCGTATTTTCCTAAACTTTGAAGGTATGGCTGATGGGATTGCGGTAGATGAAATTATAGAGGCAATATTGTTATGAAAACATTACAAGACATTTTTACAAAAGAATATTTAATGCAATTAGAGAAGCTTTCTTTTTCTTTGCGTCAAAGGCTGAGTGTGGATGGCTACAGCGGCGCAAGAAAATCTCATGCCAAAGGCAGTTCGCTAGAATTTTCGGATTTTCGGGAATATATTATGGGGGACGACCTAAGGCGAGTGGATTGGAATAGTTTTGGGCGATTCGGCAAGCTTTATGTGAAGCTATTTATGGAGGAAAAACAGGCGGAAATTAATATTTTTTTGGATTGCAGCAGCTCCATGGAAAAAGAAGAGAAGTTTTTGCAGGCCAAGGCGTTTGCGGCATCTTTGGCGTATATAGGTCTTTGCAGCGGTGACCGTGTGAGTTTATTTCTATGGAATGATTCCATTATTTTGGAAAAGCGAGGAAGCACTGGGAAAAACTGCTTTTTTGAGCTATTGGGGCTTCTTGAGAAGGCGAAGTGCAGCGGCGGCTCCAATCTTCTGCGTGCCGGTTTATACAGCGGCAAATTGGGACGAGGTATAGCAATTGTTATTTCGGATTTTTTTACGGAGGTGCCTTTGGAGGAAGCGGTGCATGTTTTACAGAAAAAAAAGCAGCAGGTGTGCCTAGTACAGGTGTTGTCCATGGAAGAGGAGCAGCCAAAGGAAGGACAGGCTGTGCGGCTAAAGGACTCTGAAACGGGAGAAACCTGTGATTTGGAATTGACTTCTTCGGTGCTGTTGGCCTATAATAAGGCGTTAAAAGAGCATAGAGGGGCATTGGGTGATCTTTGTTTTGGTTCGGGTGCAGTGTTTTATTGCATGAACGAGCATACGCCCATTTTTACTGCCATTCGAGAGGTTTTGCATTAAGGGATTGTTTTTTATTGATAGAAAAAGTGGTTTATCTAAAGGTGTCGGCTTTGTCGACACCTTTTTTGTAAAAACAGGATTTCAACGAATAAGTTAAAATTTCCGAAGCTGTTTGCGGAGAAAAGCTTTTCCAACCCATTTGGTTGGGCAAATATTTTTTTGATTTTTTGGCGTCGTAAAATTTTTGTTTTAAGCTGAAATTATTTTAAGATTTTTTCGATATTAAGGAAAGCCACTTTCATATTGAGATAGACAAAAATTTATGATATAATATATTATTGCAGATAATAATTAAAACCATCTGCTAGGAGGCGGTTTTTAATGGATACAAAGGATTTCGATATTGCAAAGAATATTAAAATGACTGAAAATTTGCAATGCCAGATGTTATCGGCTGTGGCTCAGTTTTTTTCCGCAATGCAAGAAAATGCAACGAAAGGGGAAAAAGCAGAGATATTGGCTGAGCTGGAAATTGTGATGTATCTTTTGGCGGCAAGGATGGGAATTTCAAAGGAAACCCTTGACCAAAAAGCTGCGGCAAAGCTGAAGCTTGGACTTTTGCAAGAAGAAAGGCCTGAATGGAAAACTTCTCTTTTGGAATTGCACCGGGAACTGGGGCTTAAGCTATGAGGGAACAGTGTGGTTTGGAGGCATAAAAATGTTTAAATTAAATAAACGTGATAAGGTAATCCTTCCTATTTTATTCATGGCAATGATTGTTTTTATTTGTGCTTTGGTGGATATTTACTTGGGAATTGGAACGTTAATCGGGGGAGCTGCTGTTTTTTTCGGCTGGCCGGTGTTAAAGGAGCTGCACATTCCCTTTGAAGTAGATAAGGAAGATGCTCCATCTTTTTTAGATACTATGGTATTGCAGGAGAATTTTCAAATACCACAGAATTTACCAATTCCTTATGCGGTTTTGGATATTCGTGGACATATACTAATGTATAATAATAAATTTACAGAGGTTTATGCCAATATTGACGATGCAAAAGCGTCTGTGGAACAATTATTACGACATAGTGGTGAGGGGGAAAAAACCTTGCTGGAAGTTGGCGAAAAAATTTTTGAAGGGTCTTTAGATCACTGTGATGTGGTTGAGGAAAACGGTGCCGTTGGTACTGTTTTAACCATGACTTTGGTGGATGCAACTCAAAAACAGCAGCTGGTGAAGCTTTTGGAAGAACAACAGACGGTTGTAGGCATGATTTTTTTGGATAATTACGAGGAAGTTGTGGATAGTTTAGACGAAACTCGTTGGCCAATATTATCAGCCTTAATTGATAGAAAATTAAATCAGCTGGCGCAAGATGTGGACGGCGTGATTCGAAAGCTGGAAAAGGATCGATATTTCTTTTTGCTAAAAAGAGGTAGGCTGGTACAATTAAAAGAAAAGAAATTTGAGTTTTTAAATGACATTCGTGAGATTAGCGTTGGAGATCATATTCCTGTTACCATCAGTATGGGTATTGGGTGTGGCGAAAACTCCCTAGAGGAGGCAATGCAAAATGCTAAGGCTGCCGTTGATTTGGCTTTAGGCAGAGGCGGGGATCAGGTTGTAATGAAGGAGGGTGAAAAGTATCTCTTTTTCGGCGGGAAAACCGGTGAAATGGGGCGCAATGCACGAATCCGCGCTAGAGTTAAGGCAGACGCCCTTTGGGATTTAATGGGTGAATCCTCGGGAATATTGGTTATGGGACACAAAAACGCCGATTTGGATAGTATGGGTGCTTGCATGGGTATTTGTGCCATTGCAAGGGCGATGGATAAAAAAAGTCATATTGTAATGAATGAGGTTGGGGTTGGTATTCGCAGACTTTGGGACAAGATGGAGAAAAGCGGCAACTTTACAAACCTAACGATAAAAACCGCCGAAGCTTTAAAAATGATGGATAACAACACCTTGGTAATCATTGTCGATACCAACAGAAAAAGTATGGTGGAAAGTCCACCGGTGCTGGACGCGGCAAAAAGAGTTGTTCTCTTTGATCATCATAGAAAGAGTGCAGACGCAATTGATCAGGCGGTGTTGGTTTATCATGAGGCATATGCATCTTCCACTTCAGAGCTGATTACGGAGATGATTCAGCATATTGGCAAGAAGATAAGGCTTACCAACATTGAGGCGGATGCCCTTTTAGCCGGCATAACGGTGGATACAAAGAATTTCTGCGTAAAAACGGGGGCGATTACCTTTGAAACGGCGGGGTTTTTACGTCGTAACGGGGCGGATAGCATTCGTGTACGGCTGCTTTTCCAAAATGATATGGATGCATATAAGGCCAAGGCTACTGCGGTGAGGGATGCGGAGTTGTTTATGGATAATATCGCAATTTCCGTTTGCCCAGCCAATGTTGAAAATTCAATGCTGACAGCGGCGCAGGCTGCGGATGATTTAATGAATGTAACGGGAATTAAGGCCTCTTTTGTGTGCTGTAAAGTGGGGAATACGGTGTATATCAGTGCTCGCAGCTTTGGTGACATTAATGTTCAAAGAATTATGGAAAGATTGGGCGGCGGCGGGCATCTTACAGTTTCGGGTGGTCAGCTTCAAGATTGCACGCTGGAAGAAGCCAAGGAGAAGATACGTCATGCCATTCAAGAATATTTGAAGGAGGAAGCATAATATGAAATTGATTTTATTACAGGATGTAAAAAGTGTTGGAAAAAAGGGCGATTTAATTAACGCCAGTGAAGGCTATGCAAAAAATTTTTTGCTGCCCAAAAAGCTGGCTGTGGAAGCAACAAAGTCCAATTTAAATGATTACGAGCTGAAGCAAAAATCCGAAGAAAAACGTAAGCAAGAAGAACTGGAAGGTGCACAGAAAATTGCGGAGGCTTTGAAGGAGAAAGTGGTTACCATTAAAGTGAAAACTGGCGGAAACGGTAAGTTATTCGGTTCTGTTACCAATAAAGAGGTTGCTGAAGCAATTGTGGAGCAAACGAAGCTGGATATTGACAAAAAGAAGGTTTCTATCGGCGACCCAATTAAAATGGTTGGAGAAAGAACAGCTACAATCAAGCTGCACCCAAAGGTAACAGCAGAAGTTTTGATTAAAATTGTGGAAGCTTGATTGCAGTGGAGGCGGAATACATGGAACAGAAAGAAAAACAAAATGAAAATATCCGTGGCGTGCCGCCCTATGATGAAACAGCGGAACAGGCTGTATTAGGCTCTATGTTTTTGGATCGGGATGCGGCTGCGATTGCCCTTGAAGTTCTTATGGGGGAGGATTTTTATCGTCCCGACCATAGAATGGTTTTTGAGGCAGCGCAAGAGTTGTATCGTTCCGCCGCGCCTATTGATGTAATCACAGTGAAAAATAAGCTGGAGGAGAAGGGGGTTTTTGAACAGGTAGGCGGCGTGCCATTTTTGGCCACCCTTTCTACTGCGGTAGGCAGCTCCGTGAATGTGCGGCATTATGCATCGATTGTAGAAGAAAAATCCGTGTTGCGAAGGTTAATTCGAACAGCGGGAAACATTTCTCAAATGAGTTATGATGGAAAAGAGACCATAAATAGCATTATGGAGCAGGCGGAAAAAAGTATTTATGAAATTATGCAAAAGCGCCATACGGAGGAGTTTCATCATATTCGTGATATTGCTGTAGATTCCATTGAAAAAATTGAGGATATTTACCGCTCTAAGGGTAAGCTGACGGGTGTATCTACAGGCTTTGTTGATTTTGATGCTAAGACGGCTGGGCTGCAAAAGTCCGACTTGATTCTCCTTGCTGCCCGCCCCTCCATGGGAAAGACTGCCTTTGCTTTAAATATTATTCAAAATGCGGCAATCAGGAGCAATGTGCCTGTGGCTGTGTTTTCGTTGGAAATGAGCCGAGATCAATTGGTAAACCGTATGCTTTGTTCGGAGGCAATGCTGGACGCCCAAAAGCTAAGAACGGGTGAGCTAAACGATAAGGATTGGGAGGATTTAATTCGGGCCATGGGTCCCCTGTCCCAAGCACCCATTTATATTGATGATACTCCGGGGATTTCTCCTATGGATGTGCGATCCAAGTGCCGTCGCCTAAAGGCGGAAAAGGGACTGGGATTGATTGTGATTGATTACCTACAGCTAATGAGCGGGAATGGCAGAACAGATTCTAGGCAGCAAGAAATTTCTGAGATTTCCCGTAATTTAAAGGCCATTGCCCGTGAGATGGAAGCCCCTTTGATTGCTTTATCTCAGTTGAGCCGTGCCTGCGAGCAAAGAAGTGACCACAGACCTATGCTTTCCGACTTGCGTGAGTCCGGTGCCATAGAGCAGGATGCTGACGTAGTTGCTTTTTTATATCGGGATGAGTATTATTTTCCAGATACTGAGAAAAAAAATCAAGGGGAATTAATCATTGCGAAGCAAAGAAATGGCCCTACGGGAATTGTGGATTTAACTTGGTTGGGACAGTATACAAAATTTGGAAATTTTTTGAAAAAATATTGAGTAAACTTTCTTGTTGCAAAAAAATTTGTGTTTTTTTACTGCAGTTAACATTTTTTCATTGAAAAAGAAAAAAGTTTTTGAAAATTTTGCACAAAGGGTGTTGACGTTAAAATTTTTCAGGAATATACTATTATTATGTATAAAAATAATTATAAAAGCAGAGGTGATTCAAATGGATGGCAAAAGCGATGGTATACCTTTAGAACCTGAGAGTTATCGAACGTATCAGTTGAATATTGCCGTGTGTTTGGGTTTGCTTCATTTTCTGAGTTAGACCCTTCGGTTTTTGTGCCCTTTTTTGGATAACACACGGCGAATTTGAAGAAAATAAGTCGTGTTTTTTTATTGGAACGGGGTGAAGGCAATGGAGGAAATGCAGAAATTATTTAATGTTTTAAATAAGTTAATGGAATCAGGAGAGTATGCTCGTTTAAAAGATGAGTTAAACTCGGAACAGCCTGTTAATGTGGCGGAATATTTTGAAGAATTGACCGCCGAAAAGCAGTTGTTTGTTTTTCGTTTGCTTACAAAGGATATGGCGGCAGACGTCTTTTCCTATATGGATAGCGATACCCAGGAGCATATTGTTCATTCTATTACGGATCGAGAGGTTCGCAATATTGTGGATGAGATGTTTTTGGATGATACAGTGGATTTCTTGGAGGAGGCTCCGGCAAATCTAGTAAAGAAGGTTCTACGCAATACGGACGCAGAAACAAGGAAACTGATTAATCGTTTTTTGAATTATCCTGAAAATTCTGCGGGAAGCTTGATGACCATTGAGTTTGTAAAGCTGCGCAGTAGTATGACGGTTGCCACTGCAATGAAGCAAATTAAGCAGACGGGAACGGATAAAGAAACGATTTATACCTGCTATGTGATTGATGATCAAAGAAAGCTGATTGGGGTTGTGCCATTAAGAACTTTGATTTGTGCGTCGGATGATGAAACCATAGAAGAACTGATGCAGGAGGATATTGTTTCTGTATTAACCACGGATGACCAGGAAGAGGTTGCGAATATCTTTAAAAAATACAACTGGATGGCTTTGCCGGTTACGGACACAGAAGGGCGTTTGGTTGGTATTATTACTGTTGATGACATCGTAGATGTTATCGAACAGGAAACAACGGAAGATATGGAAAAGATGGCGGCGTTAATTCCTTCAGATGAGGAATATTTAAAGACCCCTGTTATGATACTTGCAAAAAATAGAATTGTATGGTTGTCTTTATTGATGGTTTCGGGTACTTTAAGCAGCATGGTTATTGTTCGGTATTCTAGCCTTATTGAAACAGTAGTAATTCTTTCTGGATTTATACCAATTATAACAGATACAGGCGGTAATGCCGGTTCTCAAGCATCTACCATGATTATTCGTGGTATGGCATTAGGTGAAATTCAATTAAAAGATGTGCTTAAGGTTGTGTGGAAAGAAATTCGCGTGGGGGTTATTTGCGGCTTAGCTTTAGGCCTTATGAATATGCTTAAGATGACACTAGTGAACAGTGACGCTGGATTTTGGGTAAATCTTTCGGTATCCGTTAGTATGGCGCTGGTTGTTGTTTTGGCTAAGACAATTGGCTGTTTCTTGCCAATTTTAGCAAAGGCCTTTAAACTAGACCCTGCAATGATGGCTGGGCCGCTGATTACTACGGTTGTCGATGTAATTGCTTTGATTATTTATTTTACGCTTGCGGCAATTTTTGTATTATAGAAGGTTTTCAATATCTAATTGAAATTACAGCTTTTAGAGAGGCGATGACAGCGGGAGGTGCTTGTTGTCGCTTTTTTTGTAGATAGATTTTAAAACTTCAGAATAGGCTATATTGAAAAGCATTCAAAACAGCCAAAACAGGCTTTGTTTTATAGCTAACAGGGAATATCAACACTTGTGGAAAACAGCTATAAAGCTGTAGATTTGAGAAATGGTATGCTTTCTTTGAAAAAAGATGATTTTGTATTCCGGGGTTCATGTTGGTGAGGAGAAGGATTTCATACAAGAAACAAAAAAGCGATAATCATTTTTATGATTATCGCTTTTTTTCTAAAACTATTGCAAATCAAATGATATTATGCAATAGACATACCCAAGAACAAACCTGCTATGATGATGCACAAAATAGCAATGGGAGCTGCGAATTTTACAAGGAAAGCCCAAGCAGGTGCCAAACTGAATTTGTATTTTCCATCAGAGGTCGCCTCTTTAATTGCATTGTCTGTACCCCAAATCCAACCAACAAAAACAGTTGTGAAGAATGCGCCAAAAGGCAGCAATAGACGGTCGGTCAGGTATTCCATGAAGTCGCCTAAAATAGGGAACTGAACACCATCCAATGACCACCAGATACCCTTGATGTTCATGTATGCCTGAGATAATGTGTAGAATACACCGATGACAAACAAAACCATGGAAACATAAACAACGGTTTTCTTACGTTCCATACCTTTTTCTTCAACCAGAAATGCCACGGTGCCTTCCAAAATGGAAATAGAGGAAGTAATCGCCGCAAAGAATAACAATGAATAGAACAACAAGCCGAATATAGTACCACCGGGAATTGACATAAATACACCTGCCAAAGTAGCGAAAGCAAAACCGCCACCCATACCAGGGTCAATACCTGTTGCACATACAGCAGGGATAATCATGAAGCCGGCAAATAAAGCAACGCAAGTATCCAATACACAAACAACACCGGTATTGCTTATCAGGTTGTCTTCTTTGCTCAGGTAAGAAGCATAAGTGATCATAACGCCCATACCTAAAGAAAGAGAGAAGAATGCCTGACCAAGAGCTACAAGGAAGGAATTTCCGTTAATTTTGGATGGATCAAAGTGCAGCATATACGCAACGCCTTCGCCAGCGCCGGGCAATGTACAAGCACGAATCATCAAACCAATCAGCAAAATAAACAGCAAAGGCATAAGGAATTTGCTGAGTTTTTCAATACCATCCGCAACACCACGACTAATAATGAAGGATGTTAAAGCAAGGAATATAAGAGGGAAAATGATTGCGCCTTGAAGAGGGAATCCGTTTACACCCAGCATATTCAAGAAGTAAGCAGTAGGGTCTGCATATACAGTTGCGGATTCTGTGAGATAAGCAATAATATACTTGATCGTCCAGCCGCCAACTTGGCAGTAATAGCAAAGAATAATAAAACCTGTTAAAACCCCCAGACCGCCAACCCAGGAATATTTTTCGTTCAACTCCCGCAGAGCGCCAATTGCGTTCTTTTGTGTTTTACGACCAAGTACGAATTCTGCAAGCATTACAGTTGTACCGATTATAGCTACCATAAGTATGTAGATTACCAAGAAAGAACCGCCGCCGTTATTGTATGCTTTACCGGGGAACTTCCAGATGTTACCGAGACCTACTGCAGATCCAGCCGCAGAAAGGATAAATCCTAATTTGGATCCAAATTGACCACGGTTTTCTATTGTTGTTGACATATAATTCCTCCTAACAAAATGAATGATTTCGTATAAACAAAATGCCGCGTCCATCCAGCAACGATTCCGCCACGAACGAACAAGTTTCGTGTGACGATTGAATGCTACATCCTAAGTCCCTCCCTCCATGTTAAACTGCATTACTGTTGTTTTGCCACAACTTCGTGACGGGAAACACATTTCATACAATTTCCATAACTCCAGATGATTGATGGATCGCTTATATTTTACATGAATTTTTAATCAATTTCAATAAAAAAATTTAAAAACTTAAAACTTTTTTGTACGTTATATTGTTCAATAACAAAAAATGAATTGTTAAATGAAGTATTATATCTAAAAAACGAGAAAAAACTAAGTATTTTTACGAAATTTGTAACAAGAGAGGCATGTGTCTTTGTGACGAGGACAAGGTGCTGTTTGGTCGAACAGTTTTTTTAGCAGCTAAAAAAATTTACAGCTTAAGACGTTTTAAAAGGGTGACGATGATATCGACACCCTTAAATGAAGGAAGCTTTTCCTTGTTAATATGGAATAAAACCTAATAATATTAAGAAAGGTTTGAGTAACAAAGAGTTTGACTTGCAGCATTCAAAGCTGCCCCCACAAATCCGAACTTTTACTGAAATCAAGTGCTGATTGTACATTTTGCAAGTGGAAAAAATTCATAGCCGGAATAGAATGACATTATTTTGGTAAGGACTGGTCAAAAAGCTTGTAATATTGCCAAGAGCGCATCTTTGCAATAATGTCTTTTTGCTCATCTGTTCCTGATTCTGAATAATTGCCGTTGGCATCAACAAAAATTGTGTTTGTACTTGCAGGAAGAAGCAGGCGCGCTTCGTTAACATAGTCAAAAAGGGGAGATACACCCTCCATGCCCAAAAGCTGAGTTAGAAGTGCTCCCAGATACTGGGCATTTATAATTCCGGATTCTGGAAGCTTTGTTGTCGTAGTTGTTTTCACAAAAGCCCTTTGCTCCTTTGCAGCATTGTTTTGCCAGATAAGAAAGGGGGTTTCATACAAGGCAAGACGTTCTTCCAATGTGCCGTTGGGACCAATGGGGTAATCTAGAAGGGGAAAGAAATCCATGCCGTTAGAAAAACCGGGAAGATGATCCCCAAAGTATACAATGACAATGGGCTCTGTGCTTGCCTGGGCATAGTCCCTTAAGCGCCCTAATTCCCGATCGCCGTCGGTAACGCCCTTAAAATACTGTGTGAGTAAATCTTTTTCCGAATCTGACAAGGGTATATTTGTGTCAAAATTTTGAGGCTGGGGGCCATAGCGATTATCGAAGGGCCCGTGGTTTTGTATGGTTACAGTAAAAGAAAACAGCGGGGTATCTTTTGTTTTTATATGTGTATCCAAGAGTTCCAGAATTTTATCCATAGTTGCTGTTTCGTTAATGTATCCGCCAATTCCCTGTGTGGTCAAATCAAAGGAATCTTCTAAAAAATAGCAGGTTTCAAAGCCCAAATGGGGATAGACATTTTGACGATTATAAAACCATTCGTAGCCGGGATGAATGGCTTGGGTTTCATAACCCATTTGCGCCAAACGCCGAGGCAGTGCATCAAAAGGTTGACGAATAAAATTATAGGACGGCAGAGGATTGTTCAAATATCTGGTGGAGCAGGCCGTCAGTACATCATACTCGGTGTTTGAGGTGCCGCCGCCAAAGCCAGGAACTACAATTTTGCCGCTGACGGCATTTTCACTTTCTGCCATCTCCTTAAAGTTTTGCAGTGGATCACCATAGTTTGTGAAATCCAAATTTGGATTGTCACTTAAATCAGAGAAAGCCTCTCCCATAATCATTACAATATGAGGGCGATTCTCTGTGGAATTCATTCGTTCCTCTTTTTCCAGCTGATCAAACATGGCTTTATTATAGCCTTCGGGTGCAGTTACCCTGGTGATATTGAATTGATGACAAAAAGAATAAATAAGCCCCTTTGAGTTATATTGATTTACCTCAAAATAAGGGTTTTCGATTACAGGATAATGATCGTATAATTGTGTATTTGAATACAATAAAGCGTTTGCACTGTAGCCAATTAAAATTAAAACAAGGCATCCCATTAGCTGTGTTTTATGCGTAGGCTTTTTGTTCATAGAAAAGCAAAAAGATATAATCACAGCTGCCAACAGCGCAATCAGCAATAATGCAACCGGAAACAATTGGGCAGGTGGAAATGTTTTTGCCACGGTAAAGGCTTCCTTTGCCAAAGTGAAATCGGAGGGGAGCAGCGGCTCTTGACGCATGGTTGTTTTTACCTTATCTACAAAAGCAAACAAAACAAAAAACGCAGTTGTCAAGGTTATGGAAAAAAGAATCTTTCTCGATAAAAAATATAGAAGACCCATAAATAGAAATACAGGTAAAATATTTAAAAAAAGCAGGGTGGGATTTTGTAAAATATTTAGCGCCAATAAGTATAAATGTTCAGATGTGATTAAGAACACTAAGCCTGTTACAATAATGGATACTGCGGCAAAAAGTGGCCACAAATAGTACTTTTTAAGAACACAAACCAGCGCATTTCCCCTTTTTCGTAAATTTGCTTCTGACATAAGTCTACCTCCAAAAAATAAATTTCAATGTTTGCATTATACGAGTTTTTAACAAAAAAGTAAAGAAAACGAGAATTAAGGGTTCATTATATTAAGAAAAATGTAGAATTTTCTTGGCATAAATTATGTATAATAAATATACTGGCAAAAATGGCATTATAGTAAAATTTTGGTTTTCTTTATTTTTATTCATAGGAATGATAACAATTGCTTTATTCAGTTAGCCTTCCATTAAAGCTTTTAATTTAAAGTTTAACCTTAATAATATTAAAAAATTTTAGAAAAAAATAAGTTGTTTCACAGCTACCTTTTGAGAATACGATTTTTTGTCTAAAAAAAGACGCTAAGGTGTAAAAAGTTCAGAGTTTTATTTAAAATATCATGAATTTTTAAAAGAACTGTTTTTTTATTGTCAGTTTTTGCTTGATTTGGTATAATAAATAAGTTGTAAAAGTGTCAGCCAAACTGACGAATGGGGAGAAACGAAGGATGCGCAGAAAAAGAATAGACTACGAGTATAGAGATCGGCGCGATGAGATTCGTGTGGATGGGGAGGCGGTTCGTCGCAGACAAAAACGCGATGAGAGGCAAATGCCTGGGAAAAGGGCGGTTCCAACTGAGTATAAAAATGGTCCTGCCAGAGCACCCCAAGGAAAACGAAACGATAGACGCAGGCGATTGGCACGAAAAAGAAGGATACAAGGAGTTTTTCTGGTTTTTGGTATCTTTTTGTTATTGGTGGGAGCATATGGTGCTTCAAAAGCTTTCGTTGCCTTCCAAAAATGGGAAGGAAAGGCGGAAAAGGAAACCTTTCAGGTTTCGGCAGCCGCTCCGGAAAAAATAGAAGATGAGATTATTAATTTGGCGATTCTGGGTACGGATGAGGATGGCTTTCGCGCAGATGTAAATATGATTGCCAGCTTTAATACCACAACAAAGTCCCTTAGCCTAATTGCAGTTCCAAGGGACACGAGGGTGATTATGACCAGCGAGATGACTTCTTTTTTAGAAGGGAAAGGTCGAACAATCCCCAAAAGAAACGGCGTTTATGGAGAGTGCAAGCTGACAGAGCTTCACGCTTATGCAGGGGAAGGAAACCGCAGTTCCTTTTCCGTTAAGATGCTGGAGGAGATTTTGGGCATAAAAATGGATTACTATATTAAAGTGGACTTATCCGCGTTTCGTGACATTGTGGATGCAATTGGTGGGGTTGATATAGAAGTGCAGGACAGGCTGTATTACGTTGACCCTTATCAGGATCTTTATATTGACCTATACCCTGGCTTTCAGCACTTGGATGGGAAAAAGGCAGAACAGCTAGTTCGTTTCCGAGAGGACTATGCGCAGAGGGATTTAAAACGGATTCAGGTTCAACAGGAATTTATGCGGGTATTTTTGGAAAAGATTTGTAGTACGCAGTCAATACTCAAAAATATGAATAGCTTAATTGAAGTTGCTTTGGATAAAACGGAAAGTAATATTACTTTGACTGAAGCATTGAAATATGTGAAGTATTTAAAGGAGATTGATCCGGCAAAAATGACAGCGGTTACTATTCCCGGTGAGGGTGGTGCATATTTTGATATGGATGAAGAAGGAACAAAAGCGTTGATTGATCAGTTAATTTATGGTATTGAATCCGCACAGACAGAGCAAAATATGGTAGAATAAATAAAATAGATGGGTGAGAAGATGGACAAAAAAAGAAGAAGGTCTGCACAACCGACAGAGAAAAACAGTTCAAAGAAAAAAGGATTTCATCCAATAAAGGTGTTCTTTAAAATTGTTTTAACAATTGTGTTGGTGTTTGTTATGCTGGCTGGTGGTGCTTGCTTTGCATATTACAAAACAACAGGGAAAACACCCTTTGCAAATGATGGTGTGACAAGCATCAATGGGTCGGATACAAGCTTTTTAGATGCTTTCTTAAAACGAAATATCAAGTTGAACGTTGCCGTATTTGGTGTGGACAAGGACGGAACCAGAACGGACGTAATTTTTGTGGTTCATTATGATAGTGCTGCACAAAGCATTAGCTTGGTTTCCTTACCAAGAGATACCAGAGTTTCTTTGGCGGATAAGGTGAAGGAAAATATAAAAGCAGAAGGGCGATCTTATAGCCAGGTTACAAAGCTAAATTCGGTACACGCATATAGCGGAAATAAAATTGGCTGCCAAAATACGGTGCTGCAAATTGAAGACCTTTTGGGGATCAAAATTGACCACTATGTAAAAATAGACTTGGAAGCTTTCCGTGCCATCGTGGATGCTATTGGTGGCGTTGATATGTATGTACCTCAGGATATGTACAAGGATATGCGTGATACGGGAGATCCGCTAATCAATTTGAAAGAAGGGGATCAGCATCTGGACGGAGAAAAGGCGGAACAGCTGGTTCGGTTTCGTGGTTATGCTGAGGGTGACGTAGGAAGAATTGAGGTACAGCAGATATTTTTGAAGGCTTTGGCGGATAAAGTTTTAAGCACAGAAACGATTTTAAAGAATCTTCCTGATTTAATTTCTGTAATGTATAAATATATAGAAACGGATGTTTCCTTACCAGATGCTTTAAAATATGTGAATTATATTGACAAAGTGGATATGAGCAAGATTTCCATGGAAACCTTGCCGGGTGTTGGCCAATATGTTGGCGATGTATCCTATTTTTTACATGATGCGGAAGCAACGGGAGAGATGGTTGAACGGGTGTTTTACAGTGTTGCCCCTGAGGAATCCCAGGAGGGAACAACAGCGGACAGCAAGTCCCTTCTTATTGAGGTTACTAATGGAGGCAATATTAACGGCTTGGCGGCGCAATACAGCAAAAAGCTGGAGGATTCCGGGTATCGGGTAGCTTCTCCTTCCAATTACAGCGGACAGCAAAACACCTATACAAGAATTCAGGTGAAAAATAAGGGTGTTGGCTCGGATTTAATTGCTTTCTTTACCGATGCGAAGGTTGAGGTTGCACCGAAAGAGATAGGAAGCGATATAGATATACGAATTATATTGGGGACAAAGGAACAATAAGGAAACGAAAAAAGGAGGGGCAGTAAACATGGATGAAATCATGATTATCGGTATAGCCGGTGGGACAGGAAGCGGAAAAACAACCTTGACCAACAGGCTAAAGGAACGCTTTGGTAAAGATGTAACGGTTGTGTACCATGATAATTATTATAAAAGGCACAATGAAATGTCCTACGAAGAGCGCAGCCTTCTGAATTATGATCATCCCGATGCTTTTGAAACCGACCTTATGATTGAGCACATTAAAAAATTAAAACAGGGCATTGCAATTGAAACCCCAATTTATGACTTTGCTGTGCATAATCGTTCCAACCAAACCTCCATGGTGTACCCAACAAGGGTAATCGTGGTGGAAGGGATTTTGATTTTCCAAAATGAGATTTTACGCAATTTATTGGATATTAAAATATTTGTTGATACCGATGCGGATGTTCGAATTTTACGTCGTATTTTACGGGATGTGAAGGAACGGGGCAGAAGCTTGGAATCGGTAGTAACCCAATATCTTACGACGGTAAAGCCTATGCATGAGCAATTTGTGGAACCAAGCAAGCGCGCTTCGGATATTATTGTGCTGGAGGGCGGCAATAACGTAGTTGCACTGGATATGATTATTCAAAGGATACATAACCATGTATGCGGAATGAGGGTTTAAGACGATGGACTATTTGCAAATATTAAAAAAATCTATTGGTACAGGTATCTTTTGTACAGTAATTTACCATGGAACCTTTTTGGTGATGGGGCGGCCGGTGGCAGTAAGAAGTGTAATCGTTTTTTTGGTGGTTTTTATTTTACTTTATTCTCTTTGGCTCTTTTTGGCTTCCATGGGCAGAAGGAAATAGCGTTGAAGGCAATTGTTATTTATGGGGAGACGGGCGAAACAATTTATGAGTAGCTTTGAAACAAAAAATGTCCTTTGGGAAAGGATGGGAGGTTACCTTCATAAATAATTTTCCGTGAAGAGAATAGAAAAATAATGATACCGTTGTGCTAATAAAATAAAACGAGAAAATAGAAAAAAATAGGACAATAATAAAAGGGTGACTTCATTTTACTGAGGTCACCCTTTTTAATGGGTTTATAATGACTAGTGATGCGTCATCTGCTCCTTTTCCTACGAAGTTTGCTGCAAACCAAGGCTGACTAATAGGCTTTGGTTCACCCGCTGCATCATTTCTGCATCCAGGCGACAAACTTTTTCCTTTAATCTTTGCTTATCAATGGTACGAATTTGTTCCAACAGAATAACAGAATCTTTCGGCAATTCATACTTCGTGGCGGATAAGGGAATATGTGTTGGCAGCTTTGCCTTGTTCATTTGGGATGTAATGGCGGCGCAAATGACGGTGGGGCTATATTTATTGCCTACATCGTTTTGTATAATTAATACAGGGCGGATTCCCCCCTGCTCACTGCCCACAACCGGGCTTAGATCTGCAAAAAAAATATCTCCTCTTCTAACGATCATAGGCTCACGCTCCGCTAAATAATTCATCAGGCAGCAGCGTCAAAAAATATATGTAATGTAAAAATTTGGCTCCTGTCCTGATTACTATCATTATTGCCACGAAATTGGGCCTTTATTCTTCTATCTTGAAAAGATCTTCCTGAAATTCGGGATTATAAATAAACTCGCCAAAATCCAGACGATATCTTTCGTTGCCATCAGTATCATACAGGACAAACCTTTTGGGTAAAAAGGTTTCACGGTCTACCCAGAGTTTTTCTGTGGCCAAATTGCTGTCTGTACCAGGAATAACTGCCTCTAAAACAATACATTTAGATTCATCCAAGGCGGACGCCTCCACGCCGACTCCCTCAGACTGCATATAGTTTTTGATAAACTGTCCTAAAAATAACTCATTCCGGTGCTGAGATTCAGGAACATCCTTAATCAGCTTGCTGTCCAGCCTTGGGTTATACTGGCAAATTCTTTTTCCATCAAAAATTGTGTAGTTTCCGGCCACATTTTCCGGAGAAGTAAGCTCCAAGCGATATTCCCCCGTGGATTTTGCGTATTGCTTGGTCTCATATGTGGTTTCGCCTTTGTTAGAGGTGCGGGTAAGGGTAGCTGTACAATAGTACCCTTCCATTTCAGCTAATTGTTTTTGTATTGTCTCAAGCTCTGATAAAGGCTCTTCTTTTTTACACCCACTTAGACCAAAAAGAAGAAACAGACTTAGACAAATGCAGATTGCTTTTTTCATAAATAAAACCTCCTAGTATAATCTTTATTATTTTATGAAGTGGACAAAATTTCTATGAGAAGAAGGATATGGCAAAAAACAAAAGAAGCTTTTTTTGAAATTTAGAAAGCATTTTTATGATTGAAAGGCTTAAAAATATCTTGAAAAAGTTATGATTTTTCCTAAGGGAGAATGTTGAAAAAAATAATAGAACAAAGAGATTTCCGCTTTTTGGAAATATTCTATTAGAACTGGAAAATGAAGGTTGATGATTATTACAGATATATTAAATTTTTGGGTTTTAGAAGAAATTAAGGCAAAAAGATGCTAAAATGTAATTCGCTAGTAGGTATGAAACGTCTTTTTTGGCAGAATAAGCGGATAAATTTGGGAACAAAAGCCAAGAAAGGACGTCCGAATAGAAGGACAGTTATTGAGAATAGAGGAGAATGATAATGAAGTATCAAATTATAAAAACAAAAAGATTAATGGGCCTCCTATTGGCCGCAGTACTGACTTTTTCCGCACCTGCGGCATGGGCCTTTGGTGCAACTACATATTACGATCAAAAAATGGAGCAGACTGTAACCAGAGGTGTTACCTATGAAAAAAGCAGCCGAATGACGGATGCGGGAATTCAAAATTTATATGTTTTAAAGGTGGATTTAACTGAAAGCACCTTGGAATTTAAGGAAGTGGAAAGTACTATTGAATATGGCTTAAAAGAAACTGCAAAAAAGATGCTAACGGATAATGGTGCCATTGCAGGCGTAAATGCGGACTTTTTTGGGATGACAGGAGAGTATTCCGCATCCTTTGGGCCTGTTGTGAAGGATGGAGAAGTGGTTTCGGCGGGGACTTCTTTAAATCATGATCAGGATCAATATGCAGCTTTCTTCATGGATGAGGACGATAATCCCTTCTTTGATTATTTTAAAATGACTGCAACCTTTGGGAATAGTGCAAAAGCAATTGAGCTTGCATCTATCAATAAGGTAACCTCCATGGTTTTCCCAATTTATTTTGACAGACAGGCTGCGCGAACAACGGCGGACTTGGATAAACGGTTTTCTGAACTTATAAAATTTGTGGTGGAGGATGACCAGATTACTTATATTTCACAGCCAGGAGAAAACGTAGCTGTTCCTGAGGATGGGTATTTGATTGTCATGAGTAAGGATTATCGTACCAATGCAGCAAATGTGTTTCAAGTAGGCGATGAGATTACGCTGAACATCAATAGCTCCGTTGATTTGGACGATATGGAAATCGGCTTTGGCGGCGGCGGCAAGTTGCTCATCAACGGCACAGAGGCGCCGGCAACCTCCATTGTAGCAACGGGGCGTCAGCCAAGAACGGCGTTTGGTCTTTCTCAAGACGGAAAAACAGCTATTTTTATGGTTGTGGACGGCCGCGGTGACAGCATCGGTGCAACCCATAGTGAGATGGGGGCTTATATGAGGGAATATGGCGCATATAATGCCATGCATTTAGATGGGGGTGGTTCCTCTACAATGGTGACAAAAACCGTTGAGGATACTCAGCTGGTTGTGAAAAACGTTGTATCCGACGGGTCGGAGAGAAAAATCATGAGTGCGGTAGGTATTTTCCAGAATGCCGAAAAAGGGGAAGTTGAGAAAATTGCAATTGCCCCCGCAATGAAGCGCACCCTTCCCAATAAAATAATGACCTTTACGGTTTATGGGCTGGACGAATATTATAACCGTATTGAAATTCCTGCCAGTCAGGTTACTATGCAGGCAATTGGCGTTGATGGAACATGGAACGGCTACGATTTCACCCCGTCCGCTAGCGGCACCTTTGCAGTTACAGCAACTTATAACGAACTAAGCGCTTCTGCAACGGGCATGGTTTCTGGGGTAACAAGCAGATTAAAGCCCTCCGCAGACATTAAGCTTACGAAAGCCGGAGAAACGGCAACCATTGCAATGCAGGTAGTTGACACAGATGGGTTTAGTCATTGGGTATCCACTACCACAGCCTATGAAGTGGCAGATCCATCCATCGGAACAATGAAGGCAAATGTTTTTACGGCGGTAAAAGAGGGCGCTACCTATATAAAATGCACCAGAGATGGGCAAACTGCCTATATTGCAGTAACTGTTGGAAATGGCAAAACGGTGACAGCGCCTCAGGCGACCAATGCAGCCGATCCATTGCAAAAGAAGGTAACAAAAGCCGCTGATGGAGCATATTACTTGAATATTATCGGCACTGTTCATTATAGCGGGGATGGCAAAATTGATGAAAATACTTATGCCGATGTGAGAACGAAGGCAAGAAATACCGTAGATTCCAACGCAGAGGTAGCAATTTATGGCGGCACCAGTGACATTAAAACGGCGCCCAAGTTGGATACCCTAAGCTGGACAGGAGGCTATCGATTCTTAAACAGAGGGGACACAAGCCTCGCCATGGTTTCTGCGGCAAGCGGTGGCGTTCGTGCTACAAGTGTTGCCCAGTACGCAAGCTTGACGAGAGATTTGGATGCAGCAGACAACGATACCATTATCATTGTTATGGATAAAACCCCCGGAGATTTTACATCTGCGGCAGAAACTGCATATTTCCGTGCGATTTTAAGTAAATACGTTTCTCAGGGTAAAGCTGTTTTTGTAGTTTCTTGCAGCGGCGTTGGTCAGTGGACAGCTGTGAAGGATGGCGTTCGCTATATCAATCTTCCTGATCTTTGGAAGACGGATGGCAGCGTGAATGGCAACTTCAGCATGTTAAAACTGCGTATTCAGGGCGAGGATGTTACCTATGAGGTAACAAAGGTATAAGTTTTTTTAAAATTATAGTGTTTTATTGTAAATTCGGGTAAAATAAGGTAATATTAGATGGGTGGAGATACAACTCTACCCATCTTGTGTGTCTGCAAAAGATTTGGCTTCCAAAAAGGAAGGCATTTGACGGGAGAACAATTATGTCACAAAAGGGCAACCAGGCAGTGAAGGCTGTCAGCTTCATGATGATGATTACACTAACAGGAAAGGTTCTCGGCTTGGTTCGAGAACAATTTCTTGCTGCAAACTATGGCTTGGGAATGGAAGCGTCGGCATTTATGGTTGCCAGCCGAATTCCCAGGACTTTTTTTGATGCGGTTTTTGCATCGGCGATTTCGGCAAGCTTCATTCCTATTTTTAACGAATATCTGAAAAAAAAGGGGAAGGACGAAGCCTTTTTACTGGCCAACCGTTTTATTACGCTCATAGCGACGGTGACGGTGATTATGATGTTTTTGGGAATGGTGTTTTCAAAGGAATTTGTATGGCTTTTTGCAAATGGCTTTGATGCCAATACGGCTGAATTAAGTGCGTCCCTTTCTCGTTTGCTGTTCCCCACCATTTTATTTACAGCCATTGCCTTTTCCTTTGTGGGAATTTTGCAGTCGTTGGATGAATTTAATATTCCGGCGGCAATTAGTGTGGCTTCCAATGCAATCATTATACTTTATTTTATATTTTTCAATGAAAAGTTTGGAATTTACGGTTTAACCTCAGCCTTTCTCATTGGCTGGGCAATGCAGGCTTTTATTCAAATCCCTTCTCTGCAAAGAAAGGGCTATTGGTACAGACCGAATTTTCACTTCCGTGATGCGGGATTGAAAAAAATTGGGCGGCTGATGCTCCCTGTTATGATTAGTACGTGGGTGCAGCCCATTAATTTTATGATAAATTGCCGTTTTGCTTCTCAGCTGCATGCAGGCAAGCAGGGCGTGGCCGCTTTGGAATATGCCAATAATTTATACACGATTATTGTAGGTGTTTTTGTTTTGGCAATTGCCAATTTAATTTTCCCAAGGCTCTCCCGCATTTCCGGAGAGGAGGATCGCCTTGAGTTTGGAACGACAGTAAAGGTGACACTGCGTTCCATGATGTTTTTATTGGTGCCTATGATGGTAGGCATGATGGCATTAAGCAGACCTTTGGTGGCACTCATTTATGAAAGAGGGGATTTTGGGGCTGATGGAACGCTTTTGACCTCAACAGCGCTGTTCTTTTTCTCTTTGGGTGTATTGGGGTATGGTGTGCAAACAATTTTAAGCAGGGCGTTTTATGCAAATCAAGATGGAAAAACTCCGTTTTATTCTGGAATTGTTTCTGTGGTGACCAATGCAGTGTTATGCGGTTTATTGATAGAGCCCATGGGGCTTGGCGGTTTAGCCTTGTCTGCCGCGGTTTCTTCCTTGGTATCCGCAGCGGTGCTTATGGGGCCGGCGGTGAAGCGCTATCCTGAAATCATAGATAAAAAGCTAATCATTAGTATTGGAAAGATGGCAATTTGCGCCGCCGTTATGCTGCTTTTTGTATTGGGAAGTTTTCGTATTTTGGAACCCCGGATGGGAACGGGTCTTTTGGGTCGAATTGTTGTATTAGGGATTCCAACAGGAATTGGCGTTGTTGCCTATATGGCGCTTGCCTTCCTTCTGGGTATTGAAGAAGCTAAAATAGTTTTTTCTGCCATTGCAAAGCTGAAAAACTTGGGAACGCGTATGAATGCTGTGGATGAAACAGGCAAAAAGATGAGAAAGCAGAGGGGGTATATTCGTATGCTTCATGGAATTTCTTGGTGGCTAGAGGATAGCTTTTGCTTTAGAGTTTTGGAAAAGATTATTACAACCATTGTGCGTATTTGGATGGGAAGCCTAACCTATGCCTGCTATCGTGTAATTTGCCATGGGGTGGGCAATGCTTTTTATCAAAGTGGTATTTTGGGATTTTTAAGACGAAACTGGGATGGGGCTTTGAAGGTTTGGCATGGCATTTTTCCAAGAACCTGGCACAGGCTGACCATACTTTCGTCAAAGGCAGTAAAGGAAAGGCGTAATCCCCTTGCAGGAGCAATGGCAGAAAGCTTTGTTCTGCGAGTTTTCAATCAAAACTTCATTATTTTGTGCTTGTGTGCCATTGTGTTTGCCATTCCCATTTTGCCTACCATGCTTTTGGCGTTGCTGTGTCTTGGTACCCTAGGGCTTTATGCCGTGAACCTTTTTATGGGACGAATACGGGTGCAGAGGACAAGCCTGGTTAGCGTTTTTATGGGGCTTTTTGGCATTTGTTTTATTTATGGAAGCTTTACCAGCTATCATTTTCCCAAGGCATTGCAGGTTATGGCCATTTTCTTGGTGTTTATGTCAATGTTTTTTGTTGCCAAGGATTGCATTGATACGGAGGAAAAGCTTGACTTTGTAATTTTTGTGCTGATTTCCACGGGCGTTTTGATTGCCCTTTATGCTGTTTATCAATACATTGTAGGTGTTGAAATGGATGCCGCCTGGGTAGATGCGGAGAGCTTCAATATTCGAACCCGTGCCTATGGAACGTTTAATAACCCCAATGTTTTAGGGGAATACTTAATTATCATTGGCTCTTTGGCGGCGGGGATGCTCTGGAAGGTGCGCAATTGGTTTGGCAGGCTTTTTTATGCAGGATGCTTTGGTGCCATTTGCTTGGGGCTTTTGGCTACAAATTCACGGGGGGCAATGCTGGGATTAATGTTTTCAGCGGGGCTGTTCGTGCTTTTGGCGGAACGCAGATTGATTCCCTTGGGAATAGCCGCAATTGGGGCCATGCCTTTTGTGTTGCCGGCTTCTCTTTGGGCAAGATTGGTAAGCTCCTTAACCATGAATGATTCCTCATCCTTGTATCGGCTCTCCATTTATCGGGCTGGGTTTGATATGATTCAGCATTATTGGGCAACAGGCATTGGCGTGGATGCCTTCAACCAGATTTATCCTCTGTTTTCCTATGAGGCGGCGAATGCATACCATGTGCATAATTTATTCCTGCAGGAATTTATTGAATTGGGATTTTATGGATTTGCTATTTTGCTATTTTTGTTAATTTTCTTCTTTCAAAAGCTGTACAGTGCAATGAATAAAGCTCCAAGACGCTTTCATATGCTTTTGGCGGCGTTCTTTGGCGGTTTTGCAGGGCTATTATTGCAAGGAATGACAGATCATATTTGGTTTGACTATAGTATCGTGTTGCTATTTTGGTGCTTTATTGGAATCGGTATGGCAAGCGTAAGGGTAGGTGAAAAGCAGTGGCAGAAGGAAAAATAAAGGTGTTTCATGTTTTGACGGACCGTAACATTGGCGGTGCCGGGAGATGGCTGCTTAATTATTTGAAGCATCATGATCGGGAAACGTTTGACGTTTGGGTGGTTTTGCCAAGCGACAGCGCTTTGTATCCTGAGGTAACGGCACTTGATGTAGCGGTTATACCTATGAAGGATATGGAGGATAAGTCCTTTGATAAAAAGGCAGGCAAGGCACTGAGAAAATTATTTCAAGAGGAAAAACCCGATATTGTTCACACTCATGCCAGCTTAACGGCAAGAATGGCGGCAAAAAAAGCCGGTGTTGGTAAAATTATTAATACGAAACATTGTATGGAGACTGCCCCCGGAGGATTGCCTAAAAAAATTGTAAGACGAATGCTGAATAAGCGCTACAGCGACATCATCATAGCCGTAAGCAAGGCGGTGAAGCGCAGTATGGTGGCAGGTGGAACGGACTACCGACAGATAGTAACCATTTATAACGGAATTGATGCTATTGAACCTGTTTCGCCGGAGGAAAGGGCGGAAATCCTTGCATCCTACGGCGGTAATCCGCTGAAAAAAGCAGTGGGCATTGTGGCAAGGCTGGAGGAGGTCAAAGACCATGAAACCTTTTTAACAGCAGCCAAGGAAGTGTTACAGCAACGACAGGATATTATGTTTTATGTGATTGGTGATGGCAGTCTAAGAGCCTCCTTGGAAGAACGGGCTATAGCATTGGATATTTATGACCATGTGATTTTTACCGGGTTTGTAACAAACGTGGAAAAAATAGAGGCGGCTTTGGACTTAAACGTGATTACTTCAAAGCACGAGGCCCTCTGCCTTTCAGTAATTGAATCCATGAGTGCTGGTATTCCTGCTGTAGGAACAGACAGTGGTGGTGTGAATGAGGTAATTTGCCATGAAAAAAATGGGTATCTTGTGCCCGTAGGCGATGCAAAGGCGTTGGCGGAGCGAATTTTAGAGGTGTTAGCCTATGAAGGAGAATACCGACTGCTGGCGGAAAATGCGAAAATTTGGGCAAGAGAACATTTTACTGCACAAAAAATGACGTCAAGGATTGAGCGGCTTTATTTGGAGGAAAGAAAATGAAGAAAAGTAGAAAACTATTTGGGATATTCAATATTGTGGATATCATATTAATCTTTCTGGTTATAGCAGCAGGCGTGATTGGCGTTAAGCTGTTTATGCACGGCGGTCCAGGGGGAAGTGCTGCGACGAAAACCTATTCCTATGTTGTTCAGGGACGACAGGTTTTGGAGGAAACCGCCGGTGTCCCTGTAATTGGGGAAAAGGTTTACAACAGCTCAACCGCTGCATATTTGGGGGTTGTGAAGAAGGTAACATCTGAGCCTTATAATGAAGTTATTTACAGCAAAGAAATTGGTGCATATCAAAAATTACCGGTGGAGGGATATAGCGATGTATTGCTGACGATTGAAGGCAGCGGCACAGAAACCGAAAAGGATATTACGGTGGAGGGCACTACGGTAAAGGTTGGCTTAGAGTTAAACGTAAAGGGCAAAGGATATGCCTTCCAGGGCATCGTTGTTGAAGTAAGGGATGGTGAATAGGGATGGCCAAAAGAAGACCGAATATCGTAGATTTTCTGATTATTTTGACTTTAGTGGCAGTGGTTGTTTTGGCGATTTTGAAGCTGGGTGTGGTAAATCGTGTGGAATCCTCGGGGACAGACGAGGCGGCAATTAGAACCACCTATACCGCCTTTGTGGATAAGGTGCGTATGCCAACGGTAAATGCACTGCATGAAGGGGATTTGATTTTTGATGAAAAGACAGGAATTTGTATCGGTGAAATTAAAGGTGTGGAGTATGAGCCTTTGTTTTACAATTTGCCTGACGGAACAGGTGGCATGGTGCGGGCGCAATATCCTGACTATTATAGAGTAACAATGACAATTGAAGGTTCTTTGGTGGATAAAGAGGACGGATACTTTGTGGATGGTGTGGTAGAGTTAAAGGTCAATTCTGAAATGAATGTCTTTACAAAGTATGCCAAGCCTACAATAAAAGTTTCAAATATTGAAATGTGACAGGCGGGATGGGTATGAAGTATAAAGTGTTAATGGCCTTAATGGGGTTGGAAATCGGCGGAGCAGAAACCCATGTGGTGGAGCTTTCAAAGGAATTAAAAAAGCAGGGCTTTGATATTGTGGTGGCATCCAACGGTGGCGTGTACGAAAAAGAGCTGGCGGAGATGGGGATTAAGCATTACAAGGTGCCTATGAACCAGCGAAACGTATTAAAAATGATAAGATCTTATTTTTTGCTGAAAAAAATAATTCGCAAGGAAAAGATTGATATTGTACATTCCCACGCAAGAATTCCTGGCTTTATTTGCGGTCTGCTGTTTAAGAGAATAAAGTTTACGTTTGTAACATCTGCCCATTGGGTTTTTTACACCGGTATGGGTTTGAAATATCTTACAAATTGGGGACAGAAGGTTGTTGCCGTAAGCGAGGATATTCGCAGATATTTAATTGAAAATTATCGCGTACGCAATGAGGATATTTTTGTAACCATAAACGGCATTGATACGGATAAATTTTCACCTGATACGGACGGTGGTAAAATTCGTGCTGAATTCGCCTTGAAAACGGAGGAGCCTACGCTGGTTTATGTCAGCCGCATGGATGAAAGCCGTGCTTTGGTGGCAAGACAATTGATTGCCCTTGCGCCGGCGCTTGCAAAGGCAATTCCGGGGTTAAGAATGATTATTGTTGGCGGCGGTGATGTTTACGACGAGCTTTTTGAAAGAAGCAAAGGGGTAAATAAGCAAATTGGTAGAAATTGCATTGCCATGACTGGTGCCAGAACAGATATTAATGAGCTGGTTGCTGTGGCGGATGTGTTTGTGGGGGTCAGTCGTGCGGCACTGGAGGCAATGGCTGGGGAAAAAACAACGATTGTTGCCGGAAATGAAGGCTACATTGGCATTTTTGGACGAGAGAAGTTAGAGCTTGCCCAGGAAAATAATTTCTGCTGCCGCGGCTGTGAATTATCCACGGAAAAGCAGCTGTATCAGGATGTGGTTTATGCCTTTAACCAAATGACGGTGGAACAACGTCAACAGGCGGGTGCTTATGGCCGAGAAGTTATTTTTCAATATTATTCCGTAACAAAAATGGCCTTGGATTGCGTGAAGGCATACGATACGGCTTGGAAGGAACTGCACAATCCCCAGTATCATGTGGTTATGAGTGGCTATTATGGCTTTAACAATACGGGCGATGAGGCAATTATGATTTCCATGCATAAAAATATACAGGAAATGGGAGATAACTACCATATTACCGTGCTTTCCAATAATCCTGTGGGTACAAGGGAAAAATATGGGATTGAAGCGGTATATCGTTTTGGCTTTTGGGAGGTAATGCGAGCAATCAGAGGGTGCGATGTGCTTTTAAGCGGCGGCGGCTCTTTATTGCAAGACAGTACCAGTACACGCTCTTTGCTGTACTATCTTTCCATTACCGTTGCGGCGAAGCTGATGGGCAAAAGGGTTATGCTTTATGCAAATGGGATTGGCCCGGTTTCAGGAAAAAGAAACCGACGCTTGGTAAAGCAGGTTGTGAATCGTGCGGATTTAATTACCCTCAGAGAAGAAAATTCCTATGAAGAATTGCTTTCCATGGGCGTGAATTCCCAAAAATGCTTTGTAACGGCGGACCCTGTATTTACAATGGATTGCATCTGCAAAGAGGATGCGCGAGCGCTTTTAAAAACAGAAGGAATTCCTTTGGAGAAACCCTTGGTCGTGGTTTCTGTTAGGAACTGGAAGGAAATGGATCGGTTTATTGACCGTTTTGCAATGCTCTGCGACACCATTGTTGAAAAATACGATAGAACCATTGTTTTTTTGTCTATGCAGATGCCCAATGATATTACGGTGAGCGAAAAAGTGCGCAAGAAAATGAAGCAGAATGCATATATTTTGCGAAACAACTATTCTCCCTATGAAATCATGGGAGTCATTAGTCTGGCAGACTTTATTTTAAGCATGCGATTGCATACATTAATTTTTGCGGCACGGCAAAAGGTGCCTCTCATTGGGTTTATTTATGACCCCAAAATTGAATATTATTTGGAAAAGCTGGAAATGCCCAGCGGAGGAAAGCTAAAAGAATTTGATATGGGGAAAACCTTAGAAATGGTGGATGATATTATCCATAACAGGGGAAAATATATTCAAATTTTAGAGGAAAAAGAAGCTTTGTTGGAAGGACAGGCACACCAGAATGAAAACTATCTGGCAAAGCTTTTGCAGCGTGGAAGAGGGCGATAATAATGAGAAAAATTACACAGGTCTTAAATGTACCCTTTGATGCGGTAACCATGAAAGAGGCTGTGGTAATGGTGAAGCTGCTTTTGGAAACGGGTGGGCAGCATTTTATCTGTACACCAAATCCGGAAATTGTCATGGAGGCACAAAAGGATAAGGAGCTTATGTCCGTTTTACGGGAAGCGGATATGGTAGTACCTGATGGAATTGGCGTGGTTTGGGCATCAAAATACAGCTCTATTCGACTGAAGGAGCGTGTTGCGGGGTATGATTTGACACAAAATCTTTTTGCAGAACTAGCAAAAACAGAGAAAACCTTTTACTTTTTTGGCGGTGCACCGGGCGTTGCTACGGAGGCAGCCAGAAGAATGCAGCGGAAATATCCGGGGCTTAAAATTGTAGGGGTGCACAATGGATATTTTGATGCGAAGGAAGAAAAATTGATCATTCGTGACATAAAAAAGCTATCTCCGTCCATACTGTTAGTAGGACTGGGAGCGCCAAAGCAGGAAAAATGGATTTATGATAATATGCGTCTTTTGGGGGCGAAGGTTTCCATCGGCGTAGGCGGCAGCTTTGATGTAATGGCGGGAAATGTAAAACGGGCGCCAAAGCCGTTTCAGAAGTTTGGTTTGGAATGGTTTTATCGCTTGTTGACGCAGCCTACAAGATGGCGCAGGATGATGCGTTTACCTATTTTTGCTTTCACGGTCCTGAAAACGAGGAAGCGGAGATAATGATATGTATGAAAAGAGAATAGAGGATTTGGTTTTAAATATTTGTGGCACATTATTGATGGGTGTTGGGATTCAATGTTTTTTGGAGCCTGCCCGCTTGGTTGCGGGAGGGGTAACGGGCATTGGCATTATGCTGAGCGCTGTTACTTCAGCACAGTTTGGTATTCCCACCCCACTTTGGCTTGTGAATGTGGCTTTAAACTTTCCTCTTTTTCTTGCGGCGTGGAAGATACAGGGAGGTCGATTTGTTGGAAAAACAATTGTGACCTCTCTTTTGTTTTCTTTTATGCTTTTTTTGGTGCAAGAGATTAATTTTTATTCAGGCGATTTAATCATTTCCTCGGTATATGGCGGAGCTTTGGTAGGGTTTGGTCTTGGGTTGGTTTTGCGTTCGGGAGCAACAACGGGCGGGGTTGATTTGGCGGCATATTTAATGCAGAAAAAATGGCACAGGTCGTCTATCTCCAAAAAAATATTCGTTATGGATGCAGTGGTTATTTTTTCGGGAATGCTTATGTTTGGCAGCATGAACGGTTTATATGCAATCCTTTCTGTTTTCATTACCGAAAGATGCACCAGATGGGTTTTGGAAGGGGGAGCTGCCCTCAGAGGAGCAATTGTGATTTCTGACAAAGCCCAAGAAATTAGCCAGGTGTTAAATCTTCGGCTAGAAAGAAACGCAGCTGTATTTTGCACAAATACAGCTATGAATTCCCTGGAGAAGGAGATGCTTTTTTGTGTTTTTTCTCAAAAAGAAATCCAAGGGGCAAAAAGCATTATCATGAATATTGACAGAAAAGCTATTTTCTTACTTACGGATATTCGGGAAGTTTTAGGAGAAGAAATCATTCCAAAGTAAAAAGTACCATGGATTTTATACTGTATTGTATTTGATTTAGTACAAAAAAAGTGTTGTGTGGTACAGTTTATATAAAATAATGGGATTATTTTTATATAAAATTTATTTAGAAAGAGATTTTGTATGTTTTTTTTGCAAATTCTCTTTCTTTTTTTGTGATTTTATTATAAAATATGTTTAGGCTATTTTATCAATAGACAAAGAGGTTACTTTTCGTCATATTTTACAGGCTTCCGGGCAAATTAAGGATGACTGGTTTTTAAGATAAAGAGGCATAAAAATACTAGTTTGAGGTGAGCGCGCTATGATTTCCAATCAGATTTTGCAAAGTACAATTGATGGTTTAAAAAACATCACACGCAAAGAATTAAGTGTAGTTGAAAAAGAAGGGAAAGTAATCGCCACAACAGAAGAAAACATGATAGGCCGCCAGATTGATGCGGTTGAGAATTTTATTAGTTCTCCTGCTGAAAGCCAGCTGATTTTGGGGTATCAATATTTCAAAATTTACGACAATGGTGTGCCCGAGTATGTGATTCAGGTGAAGGGAGAGGACGAGGCTGGGTACCAGATTGGGAAGATTGCCGCTTTCCAGATTCAAAGCTTGCTGGTTGCTTACAAAGAAAGATATGATAAGGATAACTTTATTAAGAATTTGTTGCTTGACAATTTGCTCCTGGTAGATATTTACAGCCGTGCGAAAAAGCTACATATCGAAAATAATGTTCATCGTATCGTTTATTTGATTGAAACAAATATCGATAAGGAAATGAATGTTGTTGAGATAGTAAGAAGCGTTTTCCCTGCAAAAACAAAGGATTTTGTTACAGCCGTTGATGAGCATAGCATTATTTTGGTCAAAGAATTAAAAGAGAAAGAAACCTCCGATGACATTGACCGTATTGCAAAGAGCATAGAGGAAACCTTAAATACGGAAACCAATAGCCGTGTTTATATTTCCAGCGGTACAGCTGTAGCTGACTTAAAAGATGTTTCTCGTTCCTACAAAGAAGCAAAGATGGCTTTGGAGGTTGGAAAGATTTTTGAAACGGATAAATTTATTGTAAATTATGAAAAACTGGGAATTGGCCGTCTGATTTATCAGTTGCCTTTGCCTCTTTGCCGTATGTTCATTAAGGAAGTACTCCATGGCTTGACAATGGATGATTTTGATGATGAAACCTTGGCAACCGTCAATAAATTCTTTGAAAATAACTTGAATGTTTCCGAAACAAGCCGACAGCTGTATATTCATAGAAATACTTTGGTTTACAGATTGGATAAGCTTCAGAAGATGACAGGCTTGGATTTGAGGAATTTTGATGATGCAATTATTTTCAAGATCACCCTGATGGTAAGCAAATATATGATTTATATGGATAAAATGGCTTACTGAGCATAACAAAGCATTCCATCTAGAATTAGAAATTTGTTTGAATAAATTAAAAGCAGGTATTTTTCCACAGTGTTTGCGAGGGAAAATACCTGCTTTTTTGGGGAAAAGCCTACGCTGGAAGGGCGGAAGAAGGCCTAATACAGCATATTCGAGGTATTTTTAAGTTAGGGAAACGCTGATTCATTCTGTGCGCACATCTAATCGGTAAATTTTCCTCTTGGACGGCATCATAAAGCCTTGCAATAGCGTTGCTATTGCTGTGTTTTTTTCTTGCTAATTGAAAAATTTTCTCAACCATCTGCACATCCTCCATTAAATCAGCGTTTCCTCAGGAATTCTTAAAATAAATAGTTCTGCTTTTAACAGTTTTTTAATAATTTCCAAAAAAACATATCCCCTTTTAGGGTTGTTCAACCTTTGGTTTTATGCTATACTTTATGATGCATTATAAAAGAAAAACACGAAATATGAAATATTTGTTCATATTTTTTTAAAATTTCGTATGAAAGGAAGATACGTTAATGATTTGGCTCAATAACGTAACCAAAACATATCCCAATGGCTCTCGTGGCGTGGAAAATTTAAATTTACATATTGAAAAGGGAGATTTTGTATTTATCGTAGGCTCCAGTGGTTCGGGTAAATCTACCTTAATCAAACTTCTTTTAAAGGAATTGGAACCCACAACTGGAGATATTATAATTAACCGTGTGAAGACAAATGAATTAAGCAGCAATCAAATTCCCTATCTTCGTCGTAACTTGGGCGTGGTTTTTCAGGATTTTAGACTGTTGCCCAATAAAACAGTGTATGAAAATGTTGCATTTGCAATGCGTGTGATAGAGGCGCCGAACCGCATTATTCGTCGAAATGTGCCGGCGGTGTTGGCTTTGGTTGGCCTTGGAAAAAAGGGGAGAAGCTACCCCAATCAGCTTTCCGGCGGAGAGCAGCAGAGAACTGCTCTGGCAAGGGCGATTGTAAATAACCCGCCCATTTTAATTTGCGATGAGCCTACGGGAAACCTGGATCCTGAAACGGCTTGGGGCATCATGCAGCTTTTAGATGATATCAATAAACGAGGAACTACAATTGTAATGGCAACCCATGCAAGGGATATTGTTGATGATATGCAAAAAAGGGTTGTTACTTTAAAGCAAGGGAACATTGTTCGAGATATTAAAAAAGGTGGTTATTGTGATGAGGCCTAGTACAATTAAATATTTTTTAAGAGAAGGCCTTAGCGGATTAAAGAAAAACCTGTTGATGACAATGGCATCTATTATAGCAGTTATGGCTTGTATCTCTATCATGTCCTTTTCTTATTGTGTTGCATCTAATTTACAGCATATATTACAGCAGATGGAGGATTCCATCGGCATTTCTGTTTTCTTAGGCGGAAGTCCAACCAGTCAGGAAATTGAGGATATGAAAACGAAAATTTCTGAAATTGATCATGTTTTAGAGGTTCGCTATATCTCGCCCGGTGATGCATTAGAGGAACTGAAGACAGACTGGGGGGCTGACGAGGATATTTTTGAAGGGTTGGATGAAACCAATAACCCATTATCCCATTCGTTTCAAATAACTTTGGATAAGATTGAAAGCCAGGATACTGTGCTGCAAGCCTTAAAAGGAATTGATGGCATAGATAATATTCGCCATGGTCAAACAGAAACAGAGCTGATTATGAAAGCGAACAAAGTGTTTAAAATAGCCGGGTTTTTGGTAATGCTGATTCTTGGTGTGATTTCCATCATGATTATTATGAATACCATTCGAATTTCTGTTGTAAACAGACGAGTTGAGATTAATATCATGAAATATGTTGGCGCCACCGACTGGTTTATTCGATGGCCATTTATCATTGAGGGTGTAATTATTGGTGTGGTAGGTGCATTGCTCCCATTGCTATTGGGTATACCGATTTATGCAAAAATAATTAGCTCCATATATAACTATTTCCCTGTCATAAAAATAATTCAATTTAGACTTGTTGGGGATGTTTTTGTTGTACTGTTCCCTGTTGCTTTGGCTTTTGGTGTTCTTTTGGGAATCATTGGAAGCGTCACATCCATTCGCAAGCATTTACGCGTATAAATATTAGTAACCATCCTGTGGGAAAGGCGTTTTGAGAGGCGGATCGGGGCAATGTATTTGCCAGGTGCCTTTCAAAAGTGTAACTTTTTGCAGGATGGTTTTTTACAAAGAGCGTTACGGTATGTTTTTCATCTGGTATTCATAGTATAAAAGAAAGTCGTAAGAAATCGAGGCGAGTAATTTGAATAAAAGGGATTTTTGGAAGGGATTTGTTGCTGCAATCGCAGTGATGGTGGCGTGCATTTTGATTTGGAGAACTGCATTGGTTCAACAATGGATACCTTGGCAGTATCTTCCTTTTGATGTGGGCATGACAAAATCGGCAAAAATCGGTTTAATAGAGGACTTCTTAGACAAATATTATGTGGACGAATTTGATAAGGAAATAATTGATGAAGGAATGTATGCAGGTATGGTGGCTGGCGTTGGTGACAGGTATACATATTATATGACTGCCGATTATTTAAATCAGTTTTTAAGGAGTAATAATGGGCATTTTGAGGGTATCGGTGTAAAGGTATATCAAACGGAAGACGGAGAGGTCACGGTGTATTCGTTGATGGACGATTACCCTGCCCAGCGCGCAGGGATTCTGGAGGGAGACGTTATTACAAAAATTGATGGCGTGAACCTTTCTGGACTTACCTTAAATGAAATTGCCGACAAAATGCGCGGGCCCATAGGGAGCACAGTGGAAATTGATGTTTTCCGCTCCAGCGCAGGAAAGCAGTATTCATTTACCATTGAACGGGAGGATATTATTGAGAAAAGCGTTGAAGGCAGAATGCTGGATGACGAGAAGGGTTATATTCGTATCAGCAGCTTTAAGGAAAATACCTATGATCAATTTATGGAAACCTTGAAGGATTTGCAAGCGCAGGGCATGAAGGGCTTGGTTTTGGATTTGAGAAACAATCTGGGTGGTCTGGTTCGAATTGTTTATCGCATAGGCGATGAGCTTTTGCCCCAGGGAGTTATGGTTTACACGGAGGATAAGGCGGGAAAACGGGAGGAGCTTATTTGTGATGACAAATATATAGACATTCCCATGGTTGTTTTGGTAAACGGAAACAGTGCCAGTTCCTCTGAAATTTTTGCGGGGGCAGCAAAGGATAAGGGGGCGGCTACCTTAGTGGGAACGCAGACATTTGGCAAGGGCTTGGTGCAACGGCTATTTACTCTACCTGATGGCTCCGGCTTAAACATTACAATTCAAAAATACTATACACCAAATGGCATCTCTATTCATGGTACGGGAATTGCACCTGATGATGTGGTTGAATTGCCGGAAGGCTATGTGGATGGGGATCAAATTCCTGAGGAGAAGGACACTCAATTAAAAGAAGGAATTCGTATTTTACAGGATAAAATGTAAATAAAAAGTAATTTTAAAGTATTTTTTGCAAAAACATCTTTTCAGATTAGATGGTTTCCAGTATACTTAAAGAAAATGGGATTATAGAAAACAAAGGAGCGTCACGATGTTCAACTTTATGAGTTTTGGCGAAAACATAGGAATCGACTTGGGCACAGCGAGCGTATTGGTTTATATTAAAGGGCAAGGGATTGTAATTCGGGAACCTTCCGTAGTTGCTATTGATAAAGACACGAATAGCATTATGGCTGTTGGGGAGGAAGCAAGGCGAATGCTGGGCAGAACACCCGGAAATATTGTTGCAATTCGTCCGTTAAGAGAAGGTGTTATTTCAAACTATGATGTGACGGAAAAAATGCTGCAATATTTCATAGAAAAGGCCCTAGGGAAACGTTCTTTTGTAAAACCCACCATTGCCGTTTGTGTGCCTAGCAGTGTGACTGAGGTAGAGATGCGTGCGGTGGAAGATGCAACAAGGCAGGCCGGAGCAAGACGTGTTCATATTATTGAGGAACCTATTGCAGCAGCCATTGGTTCTGGCATTGATATTTCAAGAGCGTGCGGAAGCATGGTGGTAGATATCGGCGGTGGAACAACGGATGTTGCAGTAATTTCTTTGGGTGGAGCGGTAGTAAGCCACTCGTTGAAGGTTGCCGGCGATAATTTTGACGAGGCGATTATTCGTTACATGAGAAAGAAGCATAATATTTTAATCGGTGAGCGTACTGCGGAAGAACTTAAAATCGAAATCGGTACTGTTTTTGAACGTTCGATGCCGGTGAGTATGGATGTTAGAGGGCGTAATTTAATTACGGGTCTGCCTAAAAATATTACGGTAACTTCAGATGAGATGCTGGATGCGTTGCTCGAATCCGCCTTGGCAATTACGGATGCAGTGCACAGTGTTTTGGAACGAACACCACCTGAATTGGCAGCGGATATTTATGAGCGTGGAATTGTTATGACTGGCGGCGGCAGCTTATTATATGGTTTGGATAAATTAATACAAACCAAGACCGGTGTCAATGCAATGGTAGCTGAGGATGCTGTAAGCTGTGTGGCAATTGGAACAGGACGCTATATTGAGTATATGGCCGATAATACAGCTGAAGAGAAAAAAGGAAGAACCGGTTTTTTTTCAAAACGATAAAATGATGCAGTTATAGAGCTTATTTCTATAACTGCATCTTATTTTTGTAGAAATCATAACGGGATATGAAAAAAATGGCTGGCTTCTTATCAAACAACAATGGGTTAAAATGAAGCGTGCAAAGGGGCGTATTTAAGGGTGAAAATAAAATTAGTGAAAATGCTCAATAAATACGAAAATTTTAATGGTTATTTAGAGAATTTTTAGATGAATAAGTCGCAAAACGTCAAAAAAAATATAAAACGTTTTTTTGCATAATTTATGACGGGAAAATTTGTGTAAAAATAAAGATAAAACTTCAAAAAAATGCTACACAAAAATTAAAAACGTGCTATAATAAAATCGTAAAACAGGTGATAGATGGTTTATTGATCAAATAATTCGGAAAATTACCTTGTTTTTTATGAAAAGATGCCTCAAGGGCGAGGTGCTTTTAAAGGGTTTGTGTCAAAATAAGGTTAAAGAAAAGACAAAATGTAGGAGGCAATGAGTTTATGAACGCTTATATGGCAAGTGTAATTGAACAGGTTAAAAAACGCAATGCTGGGGAACCAGAGTTCATCCAGACAGTAGAAGAGGTTTTTCATTCTATTGAGAAGGTTGTGGAAACACATCCTGAGTATGAAAAAACAGGTTTACTGGAAAGATTGGTAGAGCCCGAAAGAGGTATTTCTTTTAGAGTAACATGGGTTGATGATGCTGGCAAGGTGCAGGTTAACCGTGGTTTCAGAGTACAATTTAGCAGTGCAATTGGACCTTACAAAGGCGGTCTTCGTTTCCATCCCTCCGTATATATCGGTATCATCAAGTTCCTTGGTTTTGAACAAATTTTCAAAAACAGCTTGACTGGATTACCTATTGGTGGCGGTAAAGGTGGTTCTGACTTCGATCCTAGAGGCAAGAGCGACATGGAAATCATGAGATTCTGCCAGGCTTTCATGACAGAGCTTTACAGACACATTGGTCCTGATGTAGACGTACCTGCTGGTGATATCGGTGTTGGCGGCAGAGAAATCGGTTTCCTATATGGACAGTACAAGAGAATTAAAGGTGTTTGGGAAAACGGCGTTCTTACAGGCAAAAATCTTGAATTTGGTGGTTCTTTAATCAGACCAGAAGCGACAGGCTTTGGCGCTACTTATTATGTAAATGAAGTTTTGACTCACTTGGGCGATACAATGAAGGGCAAGACAGTTGCAATCTCCGGTTTCGGTAACGTTGCTTGGGGTGTTTGCCAGAAGGTAACTGAATTGGGCGGTAAGGTTGTTACAATTTCCGGTCCTGACGGCTATGTATATGATCCTGATGGTGTTGTTACGGAAGAGAAAATTGAATATTTAGTTGAAATGAGACTTTCCGGCCGTGACCGTGTACAGGATTACGCTGATAAATTTGGTTGCAAATTTGTTCCTAAGACAAAGCCTTGGGAAGTAAAAGTTGATATCTGTATGCCTTGTGCAACACAGAACGAAATCAACATGGACGAAGCACAGAAAATTATTAACAATGGTACAAAATACTATATTGAAGTTGCTAACATGCCTACTACAAACGAAGCATTGGCATTTATTCAGGGCAAGGGCTTAGTTGTTGGTCCTTCCAAAGCAGTTAACGCTGGTGGTGTTGCAGTTTCCGCATTGGAAATGGCTCAAAACTCCATGAGATACAACTGGTCATCTGAAGAAGTTGATGCCAAATTGAAAGGTATTATGAAAAATATTCATGCTGTATCTGTGGAAGCAGCTGAAGAATACGGTTTGGGTTATGACTTGGTAGCTGGTGCTAACATTGCTGGGTTCAAGAAGGTTGCTGCAGCGATGATGGCTCAGGGCTTAGTATAATAAATGGGGCTTGATTGAGATGCCAAGGACGTCATCTCAACGGAAGATGTTTAAAAATCAGTCTCATTAAGGGTTGAGCTGATTGGGGAAAGATGAAAAAATAGGTTGATTCCTAATAGAGTACACCCCTGCAATTTTGCAGGGGTGTTTTTAGTGTATTCATTATGGACGAAAGGGAAATTTTAATGGATTTTTTATGCGAAAAATAATTCAGGGTGAAGAAGGCTTGGGGAAAATTCTGAAAAAATGCATAAAAATGCATCGTAGCAATAATTAGCAATGCTGTTTTACCCCAAAAATATGGTTCGTAATTCAATAAAAATTGAAACAAAGAAGTAATTACAGCTAAAAAATTTCAATCATGATTACTAAAATAAGTTAAAAATAAAAGGGGTATAAGATAATATTAAGAAATTAAAAATAGGCTTAGAGATTGACGTATTGAAAAGCAAAAAAATACAGAATGCATAATAGTCGAGGGATAAAAATAATTAAAGTGTAATATTTTGTTTGAAATGCAGAAAAAATTAAAAACAAAAAAGTGAGCACAGCCCACTTTTTTAAGTAAAAACTTATTCGGGTTTGATTGCGCCTGTAGGACAAGCACCAACACATGTACCACAATCAATGCATTCAGCAGCTTTGATTTCAAAAACGCCACCAGCTTCAACGATGCAGCTAGTAGGACATTCGCCAGCGCAAGCGCCACAACCGATACATTCAGGTCCGATTATGTGAGCCATTAAAAACACCTCCTTCTTCATTCTACAAAGCTTATTGTATATCAAAATAATATATTGTGCAAGGAGTATTTCGGATTTTTTAAAGAAAAAACATACAAAGTGTAAATTTATACAAAAAACTGAATGATATAATTCGTTGGCTTAACAATCATTCGTTATTTTCTTAGAAGTATAAAAAAAGAAAATGATAGCGGTAGAAATACTGAAGGCCAATGCCTTCGCTTGTTGCTTTTATCAAAGAAAACTTTCGCAAAATTAAGCTGAGGAAAAAATATTTCGACTTTCTTCCTAATTAATGCTTAATGCGAAGAAAAGATAGCAAAAAAAAATTTGGATTTTCTTACTTTGTTTCCCTTAAGCAACTGAATGTTTAAAAGGAAAGTTATTGCAAGGCTTGGTTATTGTTAAAATATAAATTTAACAAAGAAAAAATTGAATTCTGTCGAATAGTATGCTATGCTAATACGAAACGTAAAAACAGGGGGGAACAAAGAATGCATTGCAGCTTTAAAACGAAAGGGGTTTGCGCCTCAAGTCTTGAGTTTGATGTGGAAGATGGTGTAGTGAAAAATGTTTCTTTTCTTGGCGGATGTGATGGTAACCATAAGGGGCTGGCGGCTTTGGCAGAAGGGATGACACCAGATGAGGCTGCAAAAAGATTAAAGGGTATTACTTGCGGGATGAGAAATAGCAGCTGTCCAGACCAGCTATCATTGGTTTTGGAAGAATTTATGAAAAATCAATAATGATTTTAATTTATAGCAAAAATCTTAGGTTTCTTACAAAAAAGCCGTGTTTTCCATGAATTATTGTTGACACTTTTAATGACTTGTGTTATTCTAATGTGGAAGACGCAGGTCTTTTTTTTATGTACAAAAAAATATCATCAGCAATGGAGGTGGAACTCTTGAGAACTAGGATTACCTTAGCCTGCACAGAGTGCAAACAGAGAAATTACAGCACTACCAAGGACAAGAAAACTATGCCTGACAGAATGGAAATTAAAAAGTATTGTAAGTTCTGTAAATCCCATACATTACACAAAGAAACAAAGTAAGTAGGGACAATTCCGAAAAAGGAAGTGAACGTATGGAAGAAAATCAAATCACAAACCAAACGAATGAAACAAAGCAAGCAAAGCCTAAACAAGTAAAGAAAAACAAAGACAGAGATGGCTTCGCAGACTACAAGGCGGAATTTAAAAAAATTATTTGGCCTGGTCGTTCTGAAATTGCGAAGAAAACGTTTACCGTTATTGTTACTTCCCTAATTCTCGGTGTTATCATTTTCTGTATGGATTCGGTTTTTTCAGCCGGATACAGTGCGATTATCGGGCTTATGGGTTAAGACAAATCGAGTAGAAAAAGGATGGTATTATGTCTGAAGAAATCAACAAGCCAGAAAAAGTCAATACATCTGCCGATACAAGATGGTATGTTGTTCATACCTATTCAGGATATGAAAACAAAGTAAAAGCCAATATTGAAAAAACGGTCGAAAACAGAGGAATGCAGGATCAAATTCACGAAATCAGCGTGCCTTTGCAGGATGTTATTGAAATAAAAGATGGACAGAAAAAAACTGTTCAGCGAAAAGTATTTCCAGGCTATGTGCTGATTAAAATGATCATGAACGACGAAACATGGTATGTAGTCAGAAACACAAGAGGCGTGACAAGTTTTGTGGGTCCCGGTTCTAAGCCAGTACCATTGACCGATATTGAAGTTCGTACCATGGGTATTGGCGGAGAGGTGGAAAATCTGGATGTGGCACTGGGCGATTCCGTTCGTGTTATCTCTGGGCCTTTTGCGGATTCTGTTGGTCAGATCAAAGAGATCAATACCAATAAGAAAATCGTTGTGGTCAGTCTTTCCATCTTCGGCAGAGAGACCCCGGTTGAGCTTGATTTCACTCAGATCGACAAGATTTAAAGTCAACGTTTCATAAAGGCGGCAAGTTCGCTAAGTGGGAGGGAAAATCCCCGCTAATTACCACATTTATAGGAGGTGCCAATCATGGCAAAGAAAGTAACAGGTTATATCAAATTACAAATTCCAGCAGCGAAGGCAACACCCGCTCCTCCTGTTGGTCCTGCTTTAGGTCAGCATGGTGTAAACATCATGGGCTTTTGTAAAGAGTTTAATGAAAGAACAGCTTCACAGGCAGGCTTAATTATTCCTGTTGTTATTACTGTATATCAGGATAGAAGTTATACTTTCATTACAAAAACACCCCCGGCTGCAGTTCTTTTGAAGAAGGCTTGCGGTATTGAATCCGGTTCCGGTGTTCCTAACAAAACAAAAGTTTCTAAAATTTCCAAAGCAAAGGTTATGGAAATTGCAGAATTAAAAATGCCCGATTTAAATGCAGCCAATATTGATACTGCTTATAGCATGATTTGCGGTACAGCAAGAAGTATGGGTATCGTTGTAGAAGAATAATAGCCGACTGATTTGAAGGCAGAAGTGGGAGGGAATTCTCCCGATATTACCACATAAGGAGGTCACGAAAGTGAAAAGAGGAAAAAAATATAACGAGGTTGTTAAGCTCGTTGACAAGGCAATGCTTTACGATGCAAATGATGCAATCGATTTGGTGCAGAAAACTTCTGTTACAAAGTTCGATGCAACTGTAGAAGCACATATTCGTTTGGGTGTTGACAGCAGACATGCTGATCAGCAGGTTCGTGGTGCCGTTGTTCTTCCACACGGTACAGGCAAAACAGTTCGTGTATTGGTATTCGCAAAGGGTGATAAGGCAGAAGAAGCTTTAGCAGCCGGCGCAGATTTCGTTGGAGCAGAAGATTTGATCCCCAAAATTCAGAATGAAAACTGGTTTGGTTTCGATGTTGCTGTTGCAACACCTGATATGATGGGTGTTGTTGGTCGTTTGGGTCGTGTATTGGGTCCTAAAGGTTTAATGCCTAACCCCAAAGCAGGCACTGTAACTATGGATGTTACAAAGGCCATTAATGACATTAAAGCAGGTAAGATTGAATACCGTTTGGATAAGACAAATATCATTCATGTTCCCGTAGGCAAGGTATCTTTTGGTTCCGAGAAGCTGGAACAAAACTTCCAGACGCTGATGAGTGCTATCATAAAAGCAAAACCTTCAGCAGCAAAGGGTCAGTATTTGAAGAGTGTTGTTTTATCAACAACAATGGGCCCTGGTGTAAAGGTTAACCCTGCGAAAATTTCTGAGTAATCTCAAAGAAAAATCTTGACGGAAACGAGTTTATCTTATATAATAAAAAAGTTGAGAAGAAAAAATCGAAAAAGCCGTAGACAGCAGGTGCATTTATTTGCGTAAGTCCTGCCGAGGAGATTGCTGAAATTGAGCTATAAGCCTCTTTGTCTATGTGCAAAGAGGCTTTCTTTATTGATAAAGGATTTAAGGAGGTGTAAATATGGCAAAGATTGAACAAAAGCAGGCTATCGTAAATGAAATTAAGGAAAAGATGGAAAATGCGGCTTCCGTAGTTATGGTAGATGCTAGAGGCTTGACAGTAGAACAGGATACAGTTCTTAGAAAACAGCTGAGAGAAGCAGGTGTTGACTATAAAGTTTATAAAAACACAATGGTGCACTTTGCAATTCAGGGCACACAGTTTGAAGGATTAGATCAATATCTGTCCGGACCCAGTGCATTTGCGTTCAGCTACGAAGATGCTACAACAGCAGCGAGCATCTTAAATAAAATTGCAAAAGACGTAAAGGCTTTGGAATTCAAAGCAGGCGTTGTTGAAGGCGTTGTTTATAATGCAGAAGGCATGAAGCTTGTTGCAGACATCCCTTCCAGAGAAGTATTGCTTTCCAAGCTGTTGGGCAGCTTCAAGAGCCCAATGTCCTCTTTCGCACGCGTTATCGATCAGATCGCAAAGAAAGATGCAGCAGCAGAATAATTTTTGCAAGGACGAAATAAACGTTTTGGTAAGTTAAAATGAGAATATATTAAATTTAATCGGAGGTGCTTTAAAATGGCAAAATTAACAATTGAAGAAATCATTGCAGCTGTAAAAGAACTTACAGTATTAGAATTGAACGACTTGGTAAAGGCAGCAGAAGAAGAATTTGGCGTATCCGCAGCAGCAGGTGTAGCAGTAGTAGCTGGCCCAGCAGCAGCAGCAGAAGAAAAGACAGAATTCGACGTTGAATTGACAGAAGTTGGCGCAGAAAAGATCAAGGTTATCAAGGTTGTTCGTGAAGTAACAGGTCTTGGCTTGAAGGAAGCTAAGGAAGCTGTAGACGGCGCTCCTAAGGTTCTGAAAGAACAAGTTTCCAAAGAAGAAGCTGATTCCATCAAAGCTAAGTTGGAAGAAGTTGGCGCAAAGGTTACATTGAAGTAATTAAAAGTCAGATAAAAACCCCTAAAACATTATGTTTTAGGGGTTTTTTTGAGGTACTTCCCTATCGTTTGAAATCGCTGTATATTTCCCCCTTTCTTTCGTATAGTTAATATAATCTGTTATGGTCTTAGATGTAACTGTACTGTAGAATTTAATAATTTTTCTGTACAACAAAAAGTTTTAATATTTCTCATAGCTTTTGAATGTTTTATTAGGCAAGCACTGACTCATTTTGTGTGAATATCTAATCGGTAAATTTTTCGTTTGCACATCGTCTAAAAGCCTCGCAATAGCGTTGCAATTTCTACATTTTTTTCCTTGTTAAACAAAAAAATTCTTCGACTATCTTCCCACCCTCCATTAAATCAACACTTTCTTAGACAATCTTTTCGTATTGCAGTAAATTAAAGAATCCTCAATCTGTAAAAATATTTGAAAAAATATAAAAGAAACCTTCTGATTTGCTAGAATTTACTACCTAACCAATCAAAAGGTTAATAGGCTTATCGCTTAAATATTAGCAGGTATTTGATGGGTGATATTGCACAAAACTATAGAACTTTTCACATGTTAGTAGGCGTGACAATTTTTAAAAACCTTGTAAAATCAACGATCAACCCGCTTTTTGTTCCAAACGCAATCTATCAGCAATCAATGCGATAAACTCGCTGTTAGTAGGCTTGCCTTTGTGGTTGTTCACGGTATAACCAAACAAGGCATCAATAGCATCAACCTTGCCGCGATTCCAAGCCACTTCGATGGCATGTCGAATTGCGCGCTCAACGCGTGAAGGCGTTGTATTGCACTTCTTTGCAATGGAGGGATACAGCTCTTTTGTGATATAGTTTAAAACGTCCATATCGTTTACGCTCATAATAATCGCTTCTCTCATATAATGATAGCCGCGGATATGGGCAGGAACGCCGATTTCATGTAAAATGTTAGTAACCTTTGTTTCCAGATCATAGGCCATGGTAGGCTGGGACTGATGAAAGGCGGAACTGCCGCTTTTAATCATGGGCTTTTCCTGTAATAATTGTCTAATACGCTGGGTTAATGCATCCATATCAAAGGGCTTTACCATATAGTAGGAAGCACCTAAGTCCAAGGCTTTTTGTACAATTTTGTCTTGTGATAGGGCAGATAGTATGATTGTTACTGGTTGATGAATGTCACTGTTTTTCTGCAATCTTTCCAAAACCCCAATTCCATCCAGACGAGGCATGATACCATCAATAATTGCCACATCCGGCGCCGTTTCTCTGATCTTGTTCATTGCATCAATACCGTCAACGGCGACTGCGACAACAGTCATGTCCTCCTGTTTGTTCAGGTGACTTGCGATTACATCGCAAAAATCCTTATTATCATCAGCCAACAGCACTTTTATTTTATTTTGATTCAAAATGATCCCTCCGATTGTTGTTTAATGAATGAATATGCAAATATTACTTGCTTTTGGGATGATTATAGTACAGGAATAAACTGGTGACAAGGTGGTTTCGCCAGACAAATTCGGACTAAAATCTTAACAATTTTGTAAAAAGTTGCATCGTTTTCACTAGGAAATATTGCCCATAAGGTTTTATGGGGATTCATGGGAGAGGGAAATGGAGGAAATGAAAAAAAATGACGGCTTTTGTGGTGGAAAATTTGGAGTTTTTCTTGTCGAGTTTTTCATTTTTCTTAGATTCTTTAAATAAATTGCTAAAATAGTTAAAAACAAGAATTAATTTTTGAAAAGCGGAGTTGTTTTTTCTGAAGAAGAATTAATAAAAAAATAACTTAAATATTTGAAATTTTATGAGCCATTAAGGATTTTATGGTGAAAAATAAAAAAATGATAAGAAAAAAAGTGAATTATAAAGAATAATTATGCAAAAAACGCAAATTAAAAAATAATATTTGGATTTCTCTGGTTTTGTTAGAAAAAAAACCCCATGAATATAGATAGGAAAACGGCTATAAAAAATGTCTTTTTTATAGCCGTTTTGTGTGTTTTAAGCTTAAAATGCGTTATAAAGCTTTTGGTAAATTACATCTGTTAAGGCTGCAAATTCCTCAATACCCAAGGCTTCTCCGCGAATACGTTCATCCCAGCCCAAGGATACAATAATAGAAGTCAGTTCTTCTTTGGATAGGTTCAGTTTTCCAAGATTAAACAAGCAATTAAGCAAGGTTTTCCTGCGCTGGCCAAAAGCGCTTTTCACTAAATGGAAAAATAGGGCCTCATCCTTAGTTTTTACCTTGCGTTCAGGCAGTACTTGTAAGGTAATCACCGCAGAGGCAACCTTGGGGCGGGGCATAAAGCAAGAAGGTTGCACAATCATGTCCAAGTGCGCATCACAATAATACTGCACAGCTATGGATAATGCACCATATTCCTTTTCCTTTGGGCTTGCCTGCATACGTTCGGCAACCTCTTTTTGTACCATAACTGTGATGGTGTCAATATGACGTTCCTTTTCCAGCAAATCCATAATAATTGGGGTGGTAATATAATAAGGCAGATTTGCAACTACCTTGATCGGCTTTCCGCTGTTTTTTTCCTCAATGATTGCATCAATATCGGCTTTCAGAATATCTTGATTTAAAATTTCAATATTGTCGTAGCCATTTAAGGTTTGATTTAAAATTGGAATCAGCGAGGAATCAATTTCAACGGCAACAACTTCTCTTGCAGTTTCTGCCAAAACCTGGGTTAAAGAGCCGATTCCAGGGCCGATTTCCAAAACACAGTCTTCTTTTGTGATGCCTGCGCAATGTGCAATGTTTTCTAATATATTGGAATCTATGAGAAAGTTTTGTCCAAAATTTTTTTTGAAGAAAAAACCATTTTCCTCAATAATTTGTTTCGTTTTTGAAGGGGTGGAAATTCGTTCAGTCATGTTTGCCTCCTTTTATGCACCATAGCCTAAGCTGCCCAATAAGCCAAAGGACAGTATAGAAACAATAATTCCGGCAGTAAGTACACCGAGTACGATGACAGGAAAGGTCTTTTTTGGGTTTAAATTTAACAAAACACTAATTAAAGCACCCATCCAAGCACCTGTACCGGGCAGAGGAACGGCTACGAAAAGAAACACGCCCCAATACTCATATTTTCTAATTTGATCGCTTTTTTTATCCGCTTTTTTTTCGCACCACGCAACAAAAGCACGCAAAGGGGTTTTTTTCAACACTTTAAAAATATAACGGATAAAAAGTAATATAAACGGAATCGGCAATAAATTTCCAATAAACGCAATAATAAAAGTAGGCAGCCAATTCATTTGCAGAGCAAACCCAGCAATGATACCGCCTCTTAGTTCCAGAATTGGAAGCATAGATACAATGAAAACAATAAATTCTCTTGCAAAAGAACTTTGCAGGTTTGTAACAAACCAGTTTGTAATTGTTTCAGCCAATAGAATTCCCCCTGAAAAAGAGCATGGAGCAAAACTCCATGCTGATTTTTGTTGCCTTGAAACTTTATTATATACTAATATGCTTTTTGAAACAACAACTAGGCGCAAAAAAATAAAAAACTTTTCTTTTTGATAGTTTTGAAGTTTTGAGTTGAAAATGAACCCTCTTTGTGGTTATAATGTAGAAGAGGAATTTGTTTGCTTGTTTTGAAAGAGGAAATTGTATTTATTGTATTCATATGTGGCGGGGTATATCATTTTTTATATAACGAAAGGGTGGAAGGTTTGACAGAGGAATTAAGAGCCCAATTAATGGGCGTTAAATTAACAAAAAAAGAAAAATTAATTTCTGAGTTTATATTGGATAATTTTGCTGAGTCGTGCTTTATTACTTCTACCGAAATAGCAAAAAGATTACATGTGAGCGATTCATCAGTGATTCGCTTTACACGAACACTAGGATATTCAGGCTTTATGGATTTTCAAAAAAGCATCAGAAAAACTTATACAGAAAGAATTAATAGTGTATCCGATAATATTACCGTTCCTTCGGAAAGGTTAAAATTATCCATTAGCAAGCTAGGGCAAAGTGACATTGTTGAGAGCTATTTTGCCAATGTGCTGCAAAATATGAAATATTGCGTCAATCATAATGATACCCTTGCTTTTGAACGGGCAGCAGGGTTGATTGCAGGAAGTAAGCGGAAGTTTATTGTTACTTCCAGAGCAAACTCTTGCATTGGCGATATGATGCTGTTGTTGCTGAAACATTTGTTAACGGATGTTTATGAAACCTCTCATCCTGCGCTGAATGTCATTGACCATTTATGCGATATTACGGAAAATGATTGCATCGTTGCGGTTAGCTTCCCTAGATATTCAGAAATGGATTTATTGGCGGCGCAAATGGCATATGATGCCGGGGCAAAAATTATTTTGATTACAGATAAGGCTAGCTCGCCCTTAGCCCAGTATGCAACACAGCTATTAACGGTAAGTGTTGACAGTAATACATTTTTCAACTCCTATGTAGGAGTGTTATTTACCATGGAGTTGTTGTGCTCATTCATTAGCAGAAAGATGGGCTATTCCACAGAAGCGAAATTACAGCTGATTGATAAATATATTTCCAAGGTTGGCTTATTCTAACGCCATTTTTGGGAAAATGCAATAAAAGCAAGTATTTTTTATAATGTAAATGGAGTGGGGGCCTATAAAAATAGGACCCCATTTTTTCATGTAAATTTATATGATTTTACATAATATTTCGGACTTGAAAGAACTTCCCTTCATTAGAATTGTTTTGTTCAAGAAAATCCAAGTTTGATAGGATTAATACCTATGATTGACATATTCATCAATTACAGATGTTCGGCTTTCCTCACAAAAAACGCCTTCTTCTCGCAACAGCTTTAAAATTAAGGGGCTGGTAGAATGGAGAATAATATTTTCTTCTTCAATCACAATTTCAAAAAGCCGACCTTTTAGGTATTTGCTATGCATCTTGATAAAATATGCCTTGGCACCCTTATAGTCTAACATTCGTAAAACCGCAAGGGTGGCTCGATCTTTTTTATTATAATAGTAGTTGCTTTGCTGCAAAAAATCGTGCTTCAGCTCATAATCCATATCTCTGGTGGTACTGATTTGCTTTTGCTCCTTGGCCAAAGCGTTATAATACTGATAGTTAAACAACGCCTTTTCAACGGTGTCTATATTTTCAAAAGGGCCGATATTTCCATATACAACAGCTTCATAATTTTTTTGAAGATATTCCCTTTTGGTCATATCACCTTTCCGATATTGATCAATTAAGTTTTGTCGGTATCTGAAGTATTTTTGAATTGCATTCATTGTTTGCCTCGCTTCCATCCATTCCCTATGGCATTGTTGGCTTTTATCCTGTTACAATGGTAAAAGAATAATTAGGGAGAGGATATATATGCAGACTTTTTTAGATTTTTATCAGAGGGAGATTCAGCCCAAAATTGCGGCTATAGATATTTTTTTAAAAACAGAGCCTCAGCCTTATGAACAGGAACAGGTTTCAAAGCTTTTATCTTTATCAACAGAGGAATTAACAGAAATATTAGAGAAAGAAAAGCTTGCTGTCTTAACAAAAGGTACGTTTTTTCACTTAATGCAGATTGCACCGTCTACTATTTGTAAGATGTTTCGCAGGGAGATTTCCTGCGGATTGGCAGCAACCTATTCTCCGAAAGATATTTCTTACATATACGATCTGTCACTGAAGGATGTTCAAGAAGCTGCTGAAAAGCTAGGGAAAACCCAATTTTCCTCGGCAGAACTGTCCCTGCTTTTTGGGGAAATATTCATATCTGATAAACAATATCGGCTGTAAGCTTTTCGGCCGCTTCTTTGCCTGCGAAAATTTCAGCCAGCTTGAGGGAAAAAGGGATTGCTGTGCCCGGGCCACGGGAGGTAATGATGTTTCCGTCAACACATACTTGATTTTTGGAGGGCGTTGCACCGATGAGTTTATTTTCCATGCCAGGATATATGGTTGCGGTTTTGCCGGTCAAAAGATTAAGCTCGCCTAAAATAAGGGGAGCGGCGCAAATGGCACAAACGGGCTTTCTGGCATTGTTGTAGTTTTGGATTAATCCACACAGGCCTTGATGTGCCAAAAGATTTAATGTGCCGGGCATTCCGCCGGGCAAAACAATGCCATCAGCCATGGCTTCTGCTGCCTCATCAAACAAAAGGTCGGCAGTATAAAGAATATTGTGAGCACCTTTCACTTGCAATGTAGATCCTGTGGATACAAATTTTGCATTGACACCGACGCGGCGCAATAAATCTAAGGGGGTTACAGCTTCCATTTCTTCAAAACCCTCAGCAAGAAAAATATAAACAGTCTTCAAGTTCATCGCCTCCTGATTTGTTTTCTTTGGTTTTTGATCTTAACAGCTTTATTATATTTCAAAATCAGAAAATTATCAACAATGCCCTTGACAGGGTTATGCCATGGGATTATGCTGATTAAAAACATTTGGAGGGAGATTGCTTGGAAATTGAAAAAAAATTTTTAACCAAGGAAATTCCTTTTTCCTTGGATGGATTTATTTGTAAGCAGATTCAACAAGCTTATGTATCCTATCAACCCACCATTCGTATACGCAAAAGCGATGAGCAATACTATTTGACGGTTAAGGGAAAGGGACATATGGCAAGGGAAGAATTTGAATTGTTGATTAGCCAGAAGGAGTATGATGGCTTGCACGCAAAAATTGAGGGGAACGAGGTTAGGAAAAAGCGGTATCTTATACCCTTAGAAAGCGGTTATACAGCTGAGCTTGATTTGTATGAAGGGGAATTGGAGGGCTTATTGACTACGGAGGTGGAATTTCCAACCTTGGCGGCGGCAGAAGCATTTATTGCGCCCCAATGGTTTGGAGAGGATGTTTCTAAAGATAAGCGCTACAAAAATACATCCCTTTCTCTTTATGGCAAGCCGAAAGAGCTAGGGGCGAAGTGATTAATTTCGTGGGTACAGCTACAGCTTGGGAAATTTCCTCTTGGACTGGGTGAAAAAGTATTGCAATAGCGCTGTAATTGCTGTTCTTTTTTCTTGCCAAACGAAAAATTTTTTGTACCATCTGTAGGTCTTTGTTTAAATCAGCGTTTCCTTAAAAAAAGCATCCTTAAAGATGCTTTTTTTGTTCTTTTTCTTTCCTCTTATTCATAAATTATAGCGATGGACAAGAGACAAGTGAAGGGGAGAGGCCGAGTATGTATAATAGAAGATATGATAAGGTATTTCTTATGCTCAGACAAGAAACAGCAGGGTATAGCATGGGGCAAAGAGCACCTTGGGGCAGCTGCACAATGGAAATTAAAAACGGAACCGGAAGAATCAGCTTGACGGTGCAAGGCTTACGCCCGATGCACCGAGGCAGATATGCAGTGTATGCCATTGCTGGGGCGGAGGAAAAGCAAAACAACTTTTTCTGCGGTGTATTGACGCCGGACAGTGCGGGGCATGGCGAGCTGAAGTGGGATTTCAATCCCGATGGAATAGGGGATATGCGGACAACGGCAGAAGAGCTGAACACGGTTGCGGTTTTGGCGGAAGCCGACGGAAGCTTTTCAGCACCACTGACAGCATATTTTGCAAGCAAAGTGGATTGGCGTACATATTTTAAAAGTGCGGACAAGAAAAAGGAGAGGCAAACAGAATTGCCAAAGCCAAAGGAAATGCCAAAGGAAATGCAAAAGGTGAAGGAAATGCCAAAGGCAAAAGAAGACAAGTTAGAATTGCCAAAAGGAAAACAATCCGTGCAAGAACCTCCTTTGGTTGCGGCGGAGGCAATGGCCGCGGAGATGCCTGCCTTTGAGCTGCCTAAAATCAACTCGAAAAAGGCAGTACCAAAAGACGAAATGGCAAAGCCAAAGGAAGAAAAGAAGGAAGGCTATCAAGGCAGTTTTCGTGGATTGCTGGAAAAATTCCGTCATGAGCTGGAGGAACTGCAGGATGCCGGGGTTTTTACAGACAAGGAAATGGAGCGGATTGAACGGGCAGGTCGAAGAAATTTGCAAAACATAGGGGAACAGGGGAATGACAATACAGCTTCAGTTGTCATGGATCTGAAAAAAGATGATGCAGGAAAAATTGAAGCTGATAGTATTGAAAAAACCGCTATTTATGAAAAAGAAATTGATCAAGAAAATGAAAGTGCAATCAGAGATGCTTTTTTGAGGAAATATAAGCTGCTAAAAGAAAACACGGATATTTTTCCCTTTGGCGATGAAGCGGTTGGGTGGAAATGCATTTCTTTAGAGGAAATGGTGCTTTTGGAGGATATTCCTTTGTGCTGGATGAAGGATTTCTTTCTACTATGCTCCATGAAAAAATATCATCATCTAATTTGGAAACCCCAAGCAAAGGGGTACCTCCTTGGGGTGCCCGGTGTGAATTCAGCTGCAGAGCGTGCCAAAGCAGAACAACTAGGCTTTCAGGAGTTTCAAAAGATGGAGGATGGCGCCCTTGGCTATTGGATTTTTACAAAGAAATAGGGGTTGCCTTTGGGAGCTTTCAATAGTATGATACCTTTATGAGATTTTGTTTGATTAAAGGAGTGTATTATGAGAATCAGAAAAAAGCCTTGGGCGGAAGCGGAGCTAGAAAATAATAGTAGAGTAATTCAAAATGGGCCGACGAAAAAAGGCAAGTGGGCGTCGTTTTTTGGAAATGAAAATCCAATTTATGTAGAAATAGGCTGTGGCAAAGGTGGTTTTATCACAAAGAATGCCCAGGCATATCCTGAAATAAATTTTATTGGAATTGAAAGGCAGCAATCTGTAATTGCTCTTGCAGCAAGGAAAACGGATGTGGAATTATCTAATTTGGCTTTAATTTGGGAGAATGCTGCCAACCTTTCGGATTTGTTTGAGGTGGGAGAATTTCAAAGGCTTTATTTGAATTTTTCCGATCCTTGGCCGAAAAAGAGAATGTATAAACGCCGTCTAACCTATCGTGGTTTTTTGGAAAGCTACCGCGAAATTATGGGAAACCATGGGGAAGTGTTTTTTAAGACAGACAATCGCAATCTTTTTGAATTTTCGCTCAATGAATTTTGTGCAGACAATTGGAAGCTATCTAATATTTCTTTGGATTTGCACCAAAGCGATTACGAGGGAAATATTATGACGGAATATGAAGAAAAATTTTCTGCTCAGGGGATGCCCATTTATCGTTTGGAAGCTCGATATGACAAATAATGTAGTTGAAGCTATGTAAAAGAGGGAGCCACTTAAAAGTGACTCCCTTTAGACTGTCGACAAAGTCAAAATCTTGATAGCTTTGCCCTCAAACACCCACAAGGGTTTCACCTTGGACCCGTTACAAACCTCATGAACATGCGGTTTGTATAAAAGTTTTTGGTCTTGCTTTTTTCAAAAAGCAAGCTGGTTTGGGCGGCGTCCAAGGTTTTTTCACAGTCTGACGGTATTGATATAGGAATATCAATACCGCAAAATACGCAGAATATGTATGTAATTAATTTTCTTCTTCGGTGGTTGGATGGGGGAAGTTTTCGGCTCTTGCCTTAAACTCCATAGGCATTGGATCATCATTAACCACTAAGGAGGTTAAAAAGGAACCATAAAGACGATTCACATTTTTACGCCAATTTCTGCAAATCTGCTGAGCCTGCTGCTTCGATACAACGGAAACGCTGATTTCCATAAGCAAGCCGCCATCATCATCGCAAAGACCACATTTGACAAGGAAATCCCCACTGAATTCAGGAAAATAGTTTGCTGTCACTGCATATTCGGCTCGAATACGCTTGTTATTATCTTTTACATAAATGCTGATGTCCTCTTTTACGCTTTCTTTTACATGGTTTTGAAAATAATTGATAACCTCTTCCCCTTCGTCGGTAAGGGTGTAGCGTGTATTATTGTGTTCCTTTGTTTTTTCTAACCAGCCTGCGTCTACTAATTCCGCAAGATATTGCTGGACAGAAAAGTAATCCATATATTCTTTATTCAACAAAAACTGACAAATTTCGCTATTAGAAAGGGAGATCCCCATTTTTTGCACTAAGTGCAATATAATCAGTTTGTGTTCCGCTAATTGTCGAATGGGATCAGCCACAGTCAGTTCTCCTTTCAAAAACATTTTATATTTTATCATAAAATTACAAAAAATAATAGGGCTAATTTTAAGGACAATAGGAATCGCCCTGATGGATTTGCTTTTTTCTCAGCAATTGATGCACGCTGTTTAAAACATCGCGTTTATGTAAGCTCCATAAAGGTGCCAAAAGAATACTTTTATCTCCATCCCCTGTGAGGCGGTAAATGACAATATCTGGCCGCAGGCGGGAAATACATTGACATAAAATTTCTAAATACGCATCTTTTTCCAACGGAATATAATTCCCCGCTTCATAAAGCACCGCCAAATCCGTATGGGCAAGCACATGGAGCAGCTGTAATTTTATACCGTGTATTGGCAAACGGTTTAAAAAATCTATTGTTTTTAGCATATCCTCCCCAGTTTCGCCGGGGAGCCCTAAAATTACATGGGCAACCACAGGAATGTGAAGATAATGTAGTTTTTTCACACCTTCCACAAAGATTTGATTGGAGTAGCCGCGGCGAATGGATTCTGCCGTGGCTTCATTGGCTGTTTGCAGACCTAATTCTACCCATACTTTTGTCTTGCAAGAAAGCTCCTGCATTAAATTTAAGACCTCATCCCCCAGGCAATCGGCACGGGTTGCAATGGAAATTCCAGAAATATCAGGCTGTGCCAAGGCTTCTTCGTATTTTAGCCGTAATACCTCCACAGGAGCGTAGGTGTTGGTAAATGCCTGAAAATAGGCAATATAGCAAGCCTTGGGCCATTTTTTCTGTGTTTGAGCCTTCCCCTTTTCAATTTGCTGGGCGATGGTGAGGGCAGCATCCTCGGCAAAATCCCCCGAACCGCCGGCACTGCAAAAAATACAGCCTTTGGTGGACAGGGTTCCATCTCGATTTGGACAGGTGAAACCGCCGTCTAAAGAAATTTTAGCGGTTTTTTTGCCAAATATATTTCGGTAATACTCATTTAGGCTTTGGTATGGGTACTGCGCCATGGGAAAAGCTCCTTTCATCGTGCTAAGAAGGATTGTTTTGCCGCAGTCCTTCACATAACGTCATGACGGCTTGCCATTTGCCATCGTCCTTGGCGGCATGGCGTATCAAAAGGAGGAAATCAGCCTTACTGCTTTCCAGAAAGGAATGGGCAAGATAAGGAGAATCCTCTTCTTTATAGGCAGATAAAAAAAGCTGTAAGCTCTCTTCGGTAATTGCCAAAGGGATACAGTTTTCCATTTCTATAAGAACTTCTTCCACTGTTTCATCACCGCAAGGGCACTTTGCAAAATAGTAGTAAAAGCTGCGACTATCAAAAAAACATACATGGGAGGGCGGAAAATTTCTTCCGTCGGTCATGGTTTCACGCAATAAATTTAAGTAGCCACAGAGTTTTTTATGGCTGAGTGTTTGCTTCAAAATAATCACCTCAAAACCTTTGGGTTTTGAAAGTAATATGTGCTTGATTGAGAAAAATAATGATGTCAGTTTTTTACTCTATCCAAAGTTTTAGTTCTTTTAACAACGCGGCATTGTCCTCCGGCAAAAGAATGCAGAAGCGCAAATAGTGTTCGTCCAAAAAAGTAAAGGAGGATGCATCACGGATGAGCATTTTCTTTTGGATTAATTTTTCATAAAGTCCATCTGCCGTGATTTTATCCGTCAAAAGCTTCATTAAAATAAAGTTTGCAGAGGAGGGGAAAACCTTCACATTTTTCCAAGTTGCAAGCTCGTCCAATGCTTTTTTTCGTTCCTTGGAAATAAGCTCCTGCGTTGTGGTGTGAAAATCGGTGTCAGAGAATATTTTTTCCCCGGCAAAGGCAGCCAGGCTGTTTACGCTCCAAGGGTCTTGATTTGTTTTTAATCTCTCCAAGAAGCCTTGATTGGAGGAAATGCCGTAGCCCAAACGAAGCCCGGGAGCGGCAAAAAACTTTGAGGTTCCCCGCACAACAAATAAATTATCGAATTTTTTTACCAAAGGGATGGCACAAATTTCCTTTAGGTTGTCAGAAAACTCTATATAGGTTTCGTCAATCATAATGGAAGCGCCCGTTTTTTTTGTGTGCTGCAAAACCTTTTCCAGTTGTAAGGTGGTGAAGGCAGAACCCGTGGGATTATTTGGGTTGCAAATAATCACCATGCCCACATCCACCGTCAAAGCCTCAAGCAGCGCTGTTAAATTAATGGAGAAGTTGTCCTCCTCCTTTAACGGGAAATAGGTAAAGGTGCCGCCGCAAAGGGTGACCTCTCTTTCGTATTCGGAGTAGGAGGGCCCAATAATAATGCTTTTTTTTGCATGCACCGTTTGAATAAAGGTGGAAATCAGCTCGGTAGAACCGTTTCCAACTACAATGTGTGCAGCCTTTGCCCCAGTGTATTTCGCAATGGCTTGTCTTAATGAGGTATAGCTTTTATCGGGGTAGGTGGAAACAATGCTTAAATTTTGGGCTAAAGCCTTTTCGGCTGATTTGGGGAAACCCAGGGGATTAATATTTCCACTGAAGTCTTTGATTTCTGTTTTTGAAATGCCATACTTTCTTTCAATAGCGTCTAAATCCCCGCCATGTTGATGAACCAGCTGCATCATCATACGCTCCTTTTCACTAAAAAATCTCATCTATTTTTTCTATCTCAGTCACCTTTGAGCTTTGCGCCTTAATGCGAGGGTAGAGGATATAGGGATCTCCAGGGGAAATATCCACAACCTCAATTTGGAGTTGTGTTGCTTTTGGCAAGGAAAGGAAAAAAACATCCCCCTTGTCCAGCCATAAATCCTCCAGTGTTTTGTCCGTCGTCTTATTGATGCTTCTTTTTGAACCGAATGGAGAATAATCCATAGGAAAATTATTTTCATCCGGCACGCTAAGAAGATAGTCCACCTCGTCCTCCATGGAAAAAGCGGCGGCTAAATCCCCGCAAAATTCATCCAAGGAAGTTGCACGCTCAATTTCTATGATTTTCCAAAAATCGGGGTCATCTTTTAGGAATACGCATAGGGTGAGAATATCTTTTTCTGGGCCCATGTAAAAGACATGTTCAAAACGGTTAATTTCAATTTCTCGCTCCAGCGCTTCAATAATCTGGTCGTAAGAAAGCTTATTTGGCATGATATATTTTTCTTCTTCTTCCATTTCACAGTCAAAAAGCGTCTGCCCTAATGGAGTGAGGGAATAATAGCTGGGCGGACTAAATAACTCCGCACCAATATTATGCTCCATAATCAGAAGAGCGGATAAATTATTTACCTGATGGAAGAAATTGATGGGTGAAAATGAAATTGGACGGATAATCCCAAAAAAACAACTCATTGGATAAAAAAACCATTTATCAATCATTATGCCCGTAAAAAGAAAAGAGGAAATAATCGCCTTATCATCTTCAGTTAAGTCATTTGGCTGGGTTTGCCATATTTTTTCAATGTCAATATCCACCCCTTTATAAAAATCAATAAAAATATGATCCGTTTCTGCCGGGGCAAGTAGGCAATCCTCAAAGAAAGCAGGGGTTGCGACACCTTGATCTAAATCCATAGAAATGGAAAACCGTTCTGCAGCCAATTCGCAGGCGGCTTCCACAGCATCTTTTAATATGAACTCGTTACTCTGTCCAAAGAATGTGTCGCAATAGGGTGCGCGCTGCACTTTTTTTGTATGAATAGCGGGCAGGTAAACAAAGAGTCCAATTCTCCATGCAAGACGAGTTAAATATTCCAAATAAAACTCATTTTCATGGGAAAGCTCTTTTAAAAGTGTTTTTCTGTCTTCTTCGACAAAAAAAAGATCCTCATCCATTTTGCGATCGGGTACACAAAAATCCGTAATTTTACGCAAATCCTCAACAAAGGGATGATGCTCCAGGGAATAAGAAAGTAGAGTAAAGGTACATTCTTTCAAATCCCCTCCCTCTGGGCATAAGTGGAGTGCATATTGAAACTCCACTCCCTCACTTGAAGTTTCCAAATCCTGGGAGATAATATTTGCCGGAGATAAAAGGGTGTCTGCTGCAATGGCGGTATAGTACCACTTGGAAAAAGCCAAGGGAGCTACGTTTTTTAAGCCGTTTAAGCAGGATTTATCCATATGGGCATACATAGAGGTGTAGCCGTTTAAAAATAAGCTCAGCAAATGGTTATGCCGCTGCTGGGTAATTTGTTCTTGCTTCATTAAAAAGCTCCTTTTGGGAATTTTATTTATATTAAAATCAAAGAATATAAAACACTGTCTAATCAAAAGCTTCAAAGGAAAATAGTGAATCCGTTGAAAATACTTTTGATAATTCTTTGCGAAAAGTATTGTCTTTCTCTTTATCTAAAAATATAATTAAGTAAAGATGGTTAAAATTTATTTTAACAGAAAAAAGGGCAAAATGAAACATGAAATGAGGAAAATACTTTAGCAATTTGCACTGTATGGATACAAAGGGGTATTTGTTTTTGTGCAAAAGACAGATTTCAAAAAAGTTGTGCATATTTTAAGCGGTTACTGTTGAAAAGTAATATAAAATATGTTATATTCCTTGTATTGAAAACAAATGTTTTTGCTAAAAAAACAGGAGGAGAAAAAGTGAAGGAAGATAAAAATTTTTTTATTGTGGATAAAAGTGTATTGCCGGAAATATTTTTAAAGGTGATGGAAGTCAAAAACCTTTTAGAAAGTAAAAAAGAAAAAACGGTGCAAGACGCTGTGAGCAAAGTGGGGATCAGCCGAAGCGCGTTTTATAAATATCGGGATGCTGTCTTCCCTCTTTATGAAAACACAAGAGGCAAAACAGTTACGATTTCTATGAACCTAGATAATACTCCCGGCTTGCTGTCGGCTGCCTTAAATGGTATTGCCACAGAAGGTGCAAATATTTTGACGATTAATCAAACAATTCCCATTAATGGCATCGCCAATGTTACCATAACCATTGAAACAAATGTGATGCAGGGGGAATTCAGTCGCTTGATTAACCGAATTGAAGGGCTGCAAGGAGTGCAGTCATTGAGGATTATCGGTAGAGAATAAATTTTATTGATTCATGTATCAAAAAAATTGATTTTTAAGGCTCCTCTTGGGGGAGCTTTGTTTTGCCCAATTTTTCCAATGAAATATTGTAATTTTTTGATTTGTACCATATATAATTGTTGTAAGAAGTGGAGGTTAGCATTATGATACATATTAGGATTCCTGCGACATCGGCAAATATGGGGCCAGGTTTCGACTGCATCGGTGTTGCGTTGGAATTATATAACCATCTTTGGGTTGAGGAAATACCAAAAGGACTGCGTATTGAAGTAAAGCGTAAACAGGAAATTGAAATCCCCATGGATGAAAGCAACTTGATTTATCAAACCATGAAGTATTTTTATGATCAAAAGGATCTTACAATGCCAGGAGTGCACCTGATTCAGGAGGATTATATTCCTATGGTCAGGGGTTTGGGCAGCAGTGCGGCTTGTATTGTTGGCGGCTTGATTGCAGCCAATGAATTGGCAGGCAGACCTTGCGATAAAGAGGAGCTTGCTCAAATGGCTGCAAAGCTTGAGGGGCACCCCGACAATTCCAACCCTGCTATTTTCGGTAGTATGGTTGTTGGTGCACAGGATGAAGAAAAAATGATGCATGTGCGCCTTGATTTGCCTGAGGATTTGGTTTTTGCTATTATGGTACCAGAGTTCCCTGTTTCCACAGCCAAGGCCAGAGGGGTATTGCCCGAAGGATATTCTCGCAAAGAGGTTGTGTTTAACGTATCCAGAGGGGCTTTATTAGTAGCGTCCGTGATGAGCGGTAAGCTTGAAAATCTGTCCATGGCTATGGAGGATAAAATCCATCAACCCTATAGAAGTCAGTTGATTCCCAATATGGGGCGGATTTTTCAACAGGCGAAGGAGTATGGAGCTTTGGCTTCCTATTTAAGTGGTGCCGGCTCTACGCTCATGGCTATGGTAAAAAAGGAACAGTCTGAACAGTTCCAAAAAGAAATGTCTGAATATTTGCAAACCCTTCCCGACCATTGGCAGTTGACGCTTTTAAAGGCGGATTTAGAGGGTGCAAAGGTAGAGACAGAATAACAGGAGGAAAGAACGATGTTAATTGTGCAAAAATATGGCGGCAGTTCTGTTGCCAATGCAGAGAGAGTCTTTAATGTTGCCAGAAGAATTTTGAAAGCAAAAGAGGAAGGTAACGATTTGGTTGTTGTTTTGTCTGCCCAGGGAAAAACGACGGATGGGTTGATTGCGAAGGCAAAGGAAATTAACCCGAAAGCAAGCAGGCGGGAAATGGATATGCTTTTGGTAACTGGAGAGCAGCAGTCTGTTGCGTTAATGGCAATGGCAATTAATGCTTTGGGTGGCAGAGCTATTTCATTAAATGGCGTGCAGGTTGGTATTGAAACAACAAATAATTATAGCAATGCAAGAATTCGTAAAATTCAAACAGAGCGTATCGAAAATGAATTGGAAAGAGGCAATGTTGTTCTTGTGACAGGGTTTCAAGGTGTAAATACCCTTGGAGATATGACAACCTTGGGCAGAGGTGGTTCCGATACATCTGCGGTAGCCTTGGCAGCCGCTTTAAATGCGGATGTTTGCGAAATTTATACCGACGTTGACGGTGTTTATACTGCGGATCCAAGAGTGGTGAAGGATGCGCAAAAACTTGATGAAATCAGCTATGATGAGATGCTGGAATTAGCATCTTTAGGGGCGAAGGTTCTGCATTGTCGCTCCGTTGAAGTGGCGAAAAAATATAATGTAAAGTTATCAGTGCTTTCCAGTATGACAGATGCAGAAGGTACACAGGTGAAGGAGGAATGTAAGATGGAGAGAATGCTCATTAGCGGTGTGGCAGCAGATAAAAATGTATCCCGTATTTCTATCATAGGTGTTAAGGACGAGCCTGGTAAGGCTTTTGAAGTATTTGCATTAATGGCCAAAGAAAAGGTTAGTGTAGATATTATTCTTCAATCAACGGGTCGTGATGGAAGACAGGATATTTCCTTTACCATTGGCAAGGACGATTTGGATATTGCCTTAAAGGCGTTGGAAGACAGTAAGGAAAGATTAACAGCAGAAGCCATTCAGCATGATGACAATGTTGCGAAATTATCTATTGTAGGTGCAGGTATGGCTTCAAACCCCGGTGTTGCCGCTATGTTCTTTGAAGCAATGTATGACGCTGGTGTAAATATTCAGATGATTTCTACATCCGAAATTAAGATTACCGTTTTGATTTCAGAAGAAGATATTGATACTGCAATGATAGCAGTTCATGATAAGTTTAAAAATGTTTCTGTAAATATGAGAAAGAATTAATTGATAAAAAACAATTGATAAAAAAGGTATCCTAATTGATTGAGGATACCTTTTTAATATGATTGAGAATTTTTGGGAGGTCACCGGAGATTATTTCAATAAACAGCAAGACTTACTTGGTCAGAGGGATTTTGACCATGTGTAGGGTACGTGTTTTTAGTCATTACAGCCATATTTGTTCATAAAGAAATAATGCTGCTGATTTAAATGATCTCGTGCGATATCCAATGCTTCACCGAAACGCTGGAAGTGAACGACCTCTCTTTCCCGTAAGAAACGAAGGGGTGCCAATACATCAGGGTCGTCGGTTAAATCGATGAGATATTCATAGGTGCTGCGGGCTTTTTGCTCTGCTGCCATATCTTCATATAAATCCGTAATAGGATCACCTTTGGATTGGAATGCACAAGCACTAAAGGGAACGCCTGCTGCGGATACGGGATAAACACCCAGACCATGATTTACATAATATGCATCCAGTCCGGAATCGATAATTTGATCCTTGGTTAGGCCTTGGGTTAACTGATGGAAAATGGTTCCCATCATTTCTGCATGAGCAAATTCTTCGGTTGCAATATCATTTAAGGTGGCTTTTGCCTCAGGAGTTACCATTGTGAATTTTTGGCTGAGATAGCGTAAGGATGCCCCAAGTTCGCCATCTGGTCCCCCTTATTCCAATAGGGTACCATCATTCATAAATTAAAAACAGCTCTAAGCTGTCATTGCATTTATTGTAAATTACTTTCTCTACAACCGTTTTAAATATGGCTCTTTTAGTCCTCATGCTTACATTTTCATCCTGTAGTATGGAAATTATATCTAGCAGCTGGGAAGAAAAGGCAGAATAATCAAGGGGCTCGCATTGTTTCTGCTTTGCTGTGTTTAATCTTTCTGATAATAGTTGCAATTCTGCCTCCACTGCTAATTTGGTTTGACTGTATTCCTCCAAGGTATCAATGCCCATAAGGTATGCTTCTTTTGCTTTTGTCATTCTTACTTTTGTTTTATTTATCATATGTTCCAGTGGTTGAATTTTATCTATTTCTAAATTGAGCCTATGTATATGATACTTTTGCGGCGTCCCTTTTCCCATGGCTGCTTCATGCAGTGCTTGAAAGAGAGCGGGAAAAAGTCGATTTGTAGAAAGAGAATGGGACACAGGGCATTGTCCATGGTTATAGCCACCACATTGTAAATGAAACGCTTCCCCTTTTTTATATTTTGTAGAAATGACAAGGCTGCGACCACAGGAGGAACACTTAATCATGCTGCTGATCCAATGTTTCCCTTCAGTTTCCGGGCGCTTGTGGGAGTAATGAGTTTTCTTTTCTTTAGTAATTTTATTTGCAGCGGCTTCCCATAGTGCTTCGGAAACCAACGGTTCCCAAGTGCCTTTTGCAATCACACAATTGGGGTTGCTGAAATCTCTGCAAATTGGCCCGCTTGGTGTCCATCGGGAATAGCCTTTGTAAACGGGGTTATTCAAAATATATTGAATTGTCCTGTTTTCAAAAGTTCCGCCGCGATGGGTAAGAAAACCCATTTGATTCATGTGTCGGCTAAGGGAAAACATACTTTCATTTCCCCAGGCGTAAGCCTCAAAAATAAAGCGAACCATGGCCGCCTCTTCTGCAATGGGGGTGAGGATTTTATTTTTCATGGAGTAGCCGAAGGGGGGGGATGCTTGATATTCACCCAGCTGGGCTTTTTTTGCCATGGTTTTTTTTACTTCTTCTGCTAAATTAAGGGAATAGTATTCAGCCATAGCTTCAAGCATGGATTCATAAATGACTGCAAATTTATCATCTTGTGGAATGGGTTCTTTTACGGAAATTACTTTTACACCGTCTTTTTTGAGTAATGCCTTATATAGAACGGCATCTTCTTTATTTCTGGCAAAACGGTCATACTTATGGACAATGATGCATTTGATTTTATTCTGCTTCTTTCTTGCTTGACGGATCATTTCTTGAAAGCCGGGGCGTTTATCTGCGCTTCGGCCTGAAATCCCTTCATCCTTAAAAATAAATTCTTTAGGGATAAGGAAACCATTTTTTTCAGCATAAGAAAGAATATCTTCCAGTTGTACAGTAGGTGAGTATTCGGTTTGTTCATCTGTAGAAACACGAATATAAGCAGCAGCAATAACCATAAAAAACCTCCTTTATTTTTTTTGTATGGCAAATAAAGCGGTCTTATGATAAAATTTGCTTTTTGGGGCGGAGTGTACAACGGTATGATCGTTGTACATTTATTTTGTTGGTAGGGGTTTGGGGATATTTTATTTTACAATATTTAATAATTGCCTTGCCAACAACGCTTGTTTTGGTCATTTCTGTATCAAACACGCAATATGGCTGTCAGCAGAAGGTATCTCTTATGTAGCCCATAAAAAGGCTATGAAAAAGAATGGATTGTGGAAAAAATGCCTAGGCTTTGCTTGAATGAATCCTCGCATAGGACAATTCTTGTGGAACATACCATGAAACAGGAGGTGTTAGCTATGCAAAAACCACTTAAAGTCAATATATACGTTTGCATGAAAGATAAAACAGTACCTTATAATACATTGTCATCAGATGAAAAAATGGAGCTAGGAATTCGCTTAAATCGAAGAGGTTTGCAGGCTGCTGCAAGGGTAGAGGGCTATGAATTGGAATTTTTTGACCTGACGGAAGCTGATATAGGTATCGAATAATGGGCCAAGTCCTATATGCCGAACAAGTCTATTGATAAGAAAAGATATTTTTATGAAAGCAACGGGAATACCCAACAGTAAAAAAGGAGCCGAAGCTCCTTAATTAGTCATCTCCACGAAGTAGGTTTTCCGCATAATCTTTTAGGCTTTCAAAAGAGTTAACGCCATTTGCCCGAGAGCTTATTTGCTCGCGCACATAATCGGGTAGTTTATCAAAGTAGTGTTTCGCGTTTGAATCGTTTTTAAACAATTCGTACATATTAGAAAATTTCTGCATTTTATCACCTCTGGTTTTATAGGTCTTGCAGATCTGCAGCGGGCATATTGTTTTCCATGTTGTCCCTCGCTAGGTCTGTATCGATTACAGGGTATGATTTGGAGATGGGTTTTTCAACTTCGCCGTCTATTGTGGGCTGTCTTTTCTTTTCATCCATTTTATTCACCTCGGACTTATAATAACCAGAAGGGATAAAAATATGTTCCTTTGACATATTAAAATTTTTAAAAAATATAAGTAAAATGAAAAAGCCACTCCGAAGAGTGGCCTTGTAAAGGTTTATATTGCGCAAACATTAACAGCGCGTGTTTTGCGGCTGTCCTTAGGATCAGCTTCTGTATCAAAAGATACTTTCTGTCCTTCGTTTAAGGATTTAAATCCATTGGACTGAATGGAAGAGAAATGTACAAATACATCATCTCCACCATTGTCGGGTGTGATAAATCCAAAACCTTTTTCTGCGTTAAACCATTTTACTGTACCGTTATTCATAATCAGTACCTCCTAAAAAATTTTATCTCGGTCATATAAGAAAAGCTCTTAAATCGTAGTCGACATTAATTATCGACTAGAACTTAAGAGCGAATAATCATACATACGAAACACGTTTAGTATACACCAATTAAAATGAAATGTCAAATAAAATTTTAAAAAAAATAAATTAAATTTTGACATATGGAAAAAATTGATTATTCATTTTTATTTGTGGATCTGCGTACCAAAATGGCACTTATGGCATCGCTCAATAAATCTAAGTCCGCCGAAAGCTTTTCTAATTCGTTGTCGGGAAGAAATTCGGATATTTTGCAGGCAAGTATTGTGATCGATACAACATCGGGGCAGTTTTCCATGAAATCACCTCTATGTAATATATGAAGAAGCAAGAGAAAATAAAACCAAAAGTGCTCGGCTATTTTTGGCGCATTTGGGAGAAGGGTAAGATGATAGGAAACAGCAGCTGAAAATTTATCAAAAAGACGATTTACCATATTTCATTGTGGTGTTTCCCGAGTATGAAGCTTTCGACTCTCAGATTTGACAGCACAGGTGGGGAGATGCGGTGGCTAGACAAAGATAGCTTGAAAGGTATTAGGTGGAAATAATTAAAAGAATAGTATATAATTATAAAAACATAAGACAGGTTTATTTTGAACCGATTTTACATTGGAAGTATTTTTTGGAGAAGATGGAATGTTTACAACTTACAGCTTTGATTAATCAAAATTTAAGAATTATAGGGGGACGAAGCTTTGAAAGAAAATCCAACACACGCTGCATTAATTGTCATAGATATGGAAAATGGGTTTATTGAACCCAAAAGTGCCCATTGTATTCATGGGGCTGCAGCAACTGTTCCTAATTGTATAAAGGCAATCGGTACGGCGCGATCTATTGGAATCCCAATTTTTTTTGTAAAGCGGATCTATCGCACAGATGGCAGTGACGTAGAGTTGACACGTTATGAAAAATGGAAAGCCGGCGGTCGCGCCATGACGCCCGGATCAAAAGGATTTGATAGTGCGGAGGCGCCGGAGGGTATGAAGCCTATTTCGGGAGATTATACCATAATTAAACCTCGGTGGAGTGCTTTCTTTCATACAGAGCTGGATTTAATTCTGCGCCGACTGGAAATAAAGACGGTAATTCTCATTGGAACCACAACCCCGAATTGTATCCGGACGACAGCTTTTGATGCAGATGCCTTGGAATATAATGTGGTTATTCTGGAAGACTGTTGCTCTTCCCAGACGGCGGAGATTCAAAAGGCGAATATTGATGATCTTCAGCGAATGGGAGCTGCGATTATGAGCTGCACTGAATTTGAACGTTATAGCACCAAGAATGTACCAGATCAACATGACCAAGTTCATAGAGAAATGTTGCAGGACAATCATGCCCCGGAACCCTTTACGGAAAAACATTTTTGGACAGATTTCTGGTGAAAGATTTAAAAAAAGCATGGATTGTAGAAAAATCAAATTGATCCTATGTAAAATACCAAATCGGCTCAATTCAATCAGGGCATGAGTGTGAATGATTGAGAGAAAAAGGAAAAGCAACCATTATACGGAAACGGCGCAGGGGGGATTTACAGATAAAAAGTTATACCCTATTGGAGTAAGCACCCCCATACTGTTCAATCATGATTTTTGCCAACCGAGCATCAGGTTTTTTAATACTAACCGGGAATTCTAATTTTTTTTCGTAAATCCACATTTACAAGCACTCCTTTCCGGCCAAAGTTACATTGGCTATTTTTTGCCAAGGCCAAGGATTGTCTTTCCATTGCCATTGACTTGTATCGGCTGCATAGCTGCGGAAGGAGCAAAGTGGGCCATAGGCATCTTCAAATTTTAAACGAAGTGCGTCTGCCGCGGTGATTACCTGATTATATGAATCAATTGCTTCGGCATTGTCTGGGTGAGTGTTTAAAAAAAGACCTAAGTCGAGAGAAATAAAGTCCAATTCCATTAACTTTGTCAACATGTTATCTTGCGTCATCGTCTAAACCTCCCTTAGCAAATCGATATAGGTGCCAACCTGAACAATAAGGCACAATTAGGTCATAAAATGCTGTTCCGCAAACAAGACTTTGCGTTTGACCCAAAGGAGTGGTGAATGGTTGAAATGGGACGTAAGCCTGTGCTAGTTCCATGGATTCTTCAATGATACCATTATATTCAGGAATTTTTCGTTCAGGCATTTGCCCAACAGAGGGATATTTGTTGGAAACGAAGTCAGTGCACATTTCCTTCATAGAGAAAAGCCTCCTTTTTTATTTTTACAATAATATGATATGGAGGTTTTGTATGAAAGTGCAAGGCCTAAAAAAAGATACACTTATCCTATATGGGTGACAAGATAGACAAAAAGTTATGTTTTTTGCAAAACTCCCCACAAGCTGTAGATGCCTGTGCAGGAGAGTTTATTATGTAAACAACAACAAATTCTAGGTTATAAATTTGCATTTAGGTATCTTTGTGTTTTTCGACCTACAACACAAGCCAAAATAATTTTAACAATATCCAGAGGAAGAAAAATGAATGCACCCATGGGTAACGTAGCAAAAAAGCCCGCGTTTGTTACTTTTGCCAACCAAAATGTCCCTATGGTATAAGTTATTATAGTGGCAAGAAAGGTACCAAACATTTGCATTGCATAGGAATTTGGAAATTTGCTGACGAAAAAAGAACTAACTGCGACTAAAATAAGATAACCAACTAAATATCCGCCGCCGGGGCCGGCAAATTTGGCGAAACCTGCAGTGTAGCCAGAAAAGACGGGGATACCAATGGAACCGATGAAAAGGTACAAAGCAGTGGCTGCAATCGCTTGTTTTGGAGTCAAAATATAGACGGACAAATAAAGGGCAAAGGTGCAAAGGGTCAATGCCACTGGGCTGAGGGGAAGGGGAATGCTAATTGGGGCTAAAATACAAATTATGGCTGTCATAAGTGCAATTTTTGTTAATTCTTTTGTTTTCATAGTGATCTCCCTTTCGTGTGTTTTGTATGGATTGTAAACTGGGCACTGTCATTTGTCAACCAAATTTTAAATTATGGTTTACAATTGCAAACATAGAAAAATAAAAGACGAAATCAGCAAATTATGATAGAATAAAGTAAGTTTATTTGGAAGGATGGTTTTGATGTGTAGAAAATGCTATCAATGCGGACAAGAGGTTGGACAAGAAGATGTTTACTGCACAAATTGCGGTAGTTTATTGATACAAAATAAAAATGAGAACGAAGATATTGAAAAGCAGAGCGCTTTTTCTAAGCTTGGCATGTATGATCCTTTATCTTTAGGGGATTATATGTTTATTGGGTTAATTTTAATGATTCCGGTTGTAAATATTGTTTTTTTGCTAATTTGGGCCCTTGACAGCCATGGAAATTTAAATAGAAGAAATTTAGCAAAAGCGGGACTGATTTATTTTGGGATAGGTATTGCTTTAACAGTTATTCTGGGAATTGGCCTAGTGAGAGCTGTTATGCTAGATCAGCTGGTTTATCCTGGCGGGCAAACATATGATTATAAAATTGAGCATCCTGATTTTGATGACTGGATAGATTTGCCCTACAAAGCTGATGAAACCTAAAAACTCTACATTTGTATTAGGATGCTTCTTTAATTATTAAGTTTTCAAGGATACTTTCGTGTCGGTTATAGAATTTGGACCGTAAGTCATATTTTTCCCTATTGTTTTATTATGAAGACTTAATTATTCCAGTTCTTACCCCAGCTCAATGGTTTAGAAAATGAAGTGGCAGCAGCCTTATACAAAAAAATGTGTTGATGTAAGAGTTGAAGGATACCATTCTTTGCTATGTGGAGGGGTATGGATACAAACTTGCTTTGGAATGAAAATTTAAGGGCCGGACGTAATATTATAAAGAAAAATAGTAATAAATATTTCGGTTAAAAAAAAGACAAGGCAGAGCCGAAACAAAGCAAATTTACAAAAAAAAATATCAATCTGTCAGCTTTTGAACATGTTTTTCGTTAATTTTTTCGTTTTTCAATATGCATTTGAAAATTGCTGTATTAAAAATAATAAGGTATTGCCGGCATCCTTTTTTGTCTTTTGAGATTGAAAAATGGTTGAGAATCCAGTAAAGTTTAACGTTTTTTTAAGATTAAAAAAAGGTGAGAATCTGCAAAAAATATTTTGGTAGTATTGACTAGAAGTTGTAAGACAATAGATTGTGAAAAATAATTGTTTCTATGCGAAATATATTGACATAGAAAAGACAATAGTGTAAAGTGAAGAAGGACTAAGAAAGTGGGGATTGCACGTACCTTTGTGGGGATGTGTACTTTTTTAGAGCATATATCTTGCATACTAAGTATTAGAACGGACATGCGGTGCTGTATTTGTAAAATACAAATTTTGCAACACATGGATCATAGGAATTATGGCAACATAAGCAAGGAAAGCGGGATATATGTATTTTATTGAAGTGCAACTTGCGATATAGCTTTTGTGGTTTACTAAATGATAATGCGGCCAAAAATACGGCGGTATTACCATAAAACGTCGCCATTTTTTATGTAATATTTATTAACAAATGGGTTGACATTTTTTAAACAAAAATGGTATATTCATGAAGGACAAGCGGCAGGACTTTTATTGTTGCGCAAGCAACTCGAAAAAGAATGGTGCAGATGTCTGGCGGCAGCGTAAAAGGAAGTTGTAGGCTATTAATAAAATAGTCGATGGCCCGCATCGATTATTTTAAAATTTTTTAAAAATAGGAGGAATATTAAATGGATTTCAAATTAACAAAATCTCAAGTGCTTCAGCAAGAGTTGTTCAGAAAATTTGCTGAAACAGAAATCAAACCCATAGCTAAGGATATGGACGAGTCTGAAGTATATGATCAGGGCCTTGTAGCAAAACTGCAGAAGGCTGGTATGTTCGGTATTCCTTACTCCAGAGAATACGGCGGCCAGGGCGCAGATGTTCTGACTTACACATTGGCTATGGAAGAAGTATCTAAAGTTGATGCATCCACAGGTATCACTCTTTCCGTACACACATCCCTTTGCTGCTCTTGTATTAACGAATTTGGTTCAGAAGAACAGAAGCAAGAATTCTTAAGACCATTGGTTGATGGTACAAAGGTTGGTTGTTTTGGTTTGACAGAGCCCGGCGCTGGTACAGACGCTTCCGGCGTTCGTACAGAAGCTCTTAAGGACGGAGATGACTACATCATCAACGGTACAAAGATCTTTACAACAAACTCCGGCTTTGCTGATACATTTGTTGTTTTTGCTTTGACAGATAAGTCAAAAGGCCCTAAGGGTATGTCCGCATTCGTTTTGGATAGAACAATGCCTGGTATTACCGTAGGTGAAAATATTGAACGTATGGGTATCAGAGCTGCTTCCAACTGTGAAGTTGCTTATGAAAATGTAAGAGTACCTGCAAGCAGAATGCTTGGTAAAGAAGGTCAGGGCTACAAGATTGCTATGACAGGTCTTGCTGGCGGCCGTATCGGTATTGGTGCTCAGTCCGTAGGTATCGCTCAGGGCGCTATCGACGAAGCTATGAAATATGTTAAAGAAAGAAAGCAGTTTGGCAAAACAATCAACAAGTTCCAGAACACACAGTTCAAGCTTGCTGAATGCCAGACAAAGGTTGATGCTGCTAGATTGATGGTTTGGAGAGCAGCAACAGCAAAAGACAATCATGAAAATTATGCTCCTTTGGCAGCTATGTGCAAGCTGTTTGGCTCTGAAGTAGCTAACGAAGTAACAAGAGTTTGTGTTCAGCTGCTTGGTGGCTATGGTTACTGCCGCGAATACCCTGTAGAAAGAGCTATGCGTGATGCTAAGATTACAGAAATTTACGAAGGTACATCCGAAGCTATGAAGATGATTATCTCCGGTGCAATGAAGGTTTGATAAATAGTTTCTGAATCTAGATACGAAGCGAGATACTACTATATTTTGGAAGGAGAACAACTATAATGAAAATCGTTGTATGTATTAAACAAGTACCAGACACAGTTGAAGTTAAAATTGATCCTAAGACAGGCACTCTGATTCGTGACGGTGTACCTTCTATCATTAACCATGATGACAAAACAGGTATCGAGGCTGCGCTTCAGTTAAAAGAACAATTGGGTGGCACAGTAACAGTTGTATCCATGGGACCTCCTCAGGCAGACGTTGCTTTAAGAGAAGCGTTGGCTATGGGTTGTGATGAAGCTTACTTGGTTTCCGCTAGAGAATTCGGCGGTTCTGATACTTATGCGACTTCCGGCATCTTGGCAGCTGCATTGAAGAAAATTGGCTATAATATTATTATCACAGGCCGTCAGGCTATCGATGGTGACACAGCGCAGGTTGGTCCTCAGATCGGTGAAAAATTGCAGGTTCCTCAGGTTTCTTATGTTGAAGAAGTTCAGGAAGCTACAGAAGAATATGTTGTTGTAAAAAGACAATTTGAAGATGGATATCACATCATCAAAATCAAAACACCTTGCTTGTTGACAGCAATCGCTGAATTGGCTACACCTAGATACATGTCAGTAAGAGGTATCGTTGAAGCTTATGAAAAAGACGTTAAGACTTTAGGCTTTGAAGATTTGAAAGATGATCTTGAACTTGACATGATCGGTTTAAAGGGTTCCCCTACAAACGTATATCAGTCCTTCACGAAAGAAGTTAAGGGCGCTGGTACAATTCTGAAAGATTTGTCCGCAGAAGAGGCAGTTCAGGCTATTATCGACAAGTTGGAAGCTAAGTTTATCATCTAATTTGCAAACAACTATTATCGAGCAGAAAGAACTATATACTAAATTTGGAATATAAGGAGGAAACCCTACAATGAGTAAAGGTATTTTTGTAGTTATTGAACAAAGAAGCGGCAAAGTTCAGAACGTAGGTCTGGAATTGGTCGGCGAATCCACAAGATTGAAAGAAGACCTCAAGGACGAAGTAGTAGCAGTCCTGTTAGGTCATG
>NZ_LRVM01000011.1 GCF_001571775.1 Anaerotignum neopropionicum | reverse complement strand
CTTCGGAAGTAAGGTCCCTTGAAGATAACGAGGTAGATAGGTTGGAGGTGTAAGCATGGTAACATGTTCAGCTGACCAATACTAATAGACCGAGGGCTTGACCAATAAATCGATTGATGATATAATAATTCTTGTGTTCAGTTTTGAAGGTGTATCTTCGCTTTGCGAAATACCTTATAAAGGGGTATAGTTCAGTCGGTAGAACGTTGGTCTCCAAAACCAAATGTCGAGGGTTCGAGTCCTTCTGCCCCTGCCATTTTAATTAAATATCCAGCGCCATATTCTAATGTGGCTTAGTAGCTCAGTTGGTTAGAGCGCCGGCCTGTCACGCCGGAGGTCGTGGGTTCGAGCCCCATCTGAGTCGTTTATGGGAGTTTAGCTCAGCTGGGAGAGCATCTGCCTTACAAGCAGAGGGTCACAGGTTCGAGCCCTGTAACTCCCATTTTTAAACCACTTCTTATTTTAAGAGGTGGTTTTTACTTTTAATAGATTTTTAAATAATATTCGAAATAAAATAGGAGCGGAAAAATGAGTTCAAACTGTGAGACATGTATGTTTTTTTGTTACGATGAGGAAAACGAGGAATATTATTGCCAAGTAAATTTAGATGAAGATGAAATGGAACGATTTATGAGGGATGAATATAAAGAATGTCCTTATTATCGATTGGAAGATGAATATAAAACAGTACGTAAGCAAATGTGAGGGGGAATTTCCGTGGTCTTGGAGTGGCTAGATGGGGAGTTTGCAGTTGCAAAATGGACGAGAGATCGGAAAATTGAAGAGCTGGGTTGCTTTAGCTTTTGGTCAAGAACAGATCAAGAGCTTTCCTTAGTTTGTCCTAAAGATTGCTTGCCGGAGGATGCCGAAAAGCAAGAAGGCGGATGGGCCGGTTTTCGCGTAGTAGGACAGATGGATTTTACGTTGGTAGGCATACTTGCAAAAATTTCAGGTTCCCTAGCCGAAAAAAAAATTAGCATTTTTGCCATATCAACGTTTGATACAGATTATGTTTTCATAAAGGAAAACGATGCAAACGCAGCACAAAAAGCTTTAGAATCAATGGACTTTGATTTTATCAAAAAATAGCATCCTATTTTGTATTTTGCAAAATTTTTTGACTTATCACGTTCCGCAAAAAAAATAATATATAATTTTCTATAAATTTTTTTGGAAGGCTGATACAACTAGGTAAATCTTTTTGGTAAAATAAAAGGCAGTTTTTGAAAATTAAAGTTTATTTCTTAAGTTATGTAGAACGAAAAAAGAGATTTAGAAATACAAATTGTTACCAAAGGGTAGAGCAAATTTATTGCTGCTACCCTTATCTTATAATACAGGGCTTTGCTTACTACTTAAAAATACTTAACTAAATGATTGATTAACACATTCATTTTTTCAGTAATGAATTTATTCTTATGATGCGCAATTTTAAAGTATCTTATGAATTCAATGCCTTCAATTTTAGAGGCAAATAGTGTTTGACATTGCAGTTCCTTCGTCACGGCTTTTTCTGAAATAACAGAAATCCCAAGATTGTTTTCAACTGCATTTTTTATGGTTTCCGAATTATTGCAGATCCATGAGGCTTTCCAGTTAATGTTGCTGGCAGCCATTTTTATTTCAAAAAGGCTTCTTGTTCCACTACCTACTTCGCGGATAATAAAATTCTGGTTTTCAAGGGTCTGGGGTGAAACAATGGTTTTTTTTGAAAAGGGATGATCTTTACCGCTGATTAAAATAAGTTCATCCTTCAAAAATGGTCTGATTTTAATGTCTGGTGAAATAATTTCCCCCTCTACCAATCCCAAATCCACTTTATTGCTTAAAATAAGCGATTCTATTACCGCTGTATTGTCTTCAACAACGGCAATTTCTGTTGATGGGCTGATAATCTTCAAAGCTCGTACTAAATTGGGCAAAATGGCAGCACCCACAGTTACACTGGCACCTATTCTTATAAATTCGCTTTCGGATAAGGCCTTTATGCTTGTTTCGGCCTCCACGGTCATTTCCGTAATGTGCCTTGCATAGCTAAGCAGCTTTGCTCCCACGCTTGTAAGATAAATTCTTTTAGAAAGCCGTTCGAACAGCTTAGTACCATAATAAACTTCAAGGTCGGAAATTGCTTGACTGACAGCAGATTGAGAAATATATAACTTTTCTGCCGCTTGTGTCATGTTCATCGTTTCACAAACTTCAATAAAAATTTTAAAATGCCTTAGTGTCATGAATTTCCCTCCTATACATAAGTAATTGCTTATCAATACTATCTTATAATAATATTTTAATTATTATATAGCAAGATGTATAATGAAAAAGGCATAATTTAAAACAAAGGAGATTGTTATAAAATGATAAAAAAAAGATTTTTGGGTGTTTTTCTCGCAGGGTTAATTGCTATCCCCGCATGGTTTATTGGTAAAGCTGTGCCAATTATAGGAAGTCCTGTTATTGGGATTTTGTTTGGTATGCTACTTGCTTTTTGGAATCGTCCAAGCAAATTTAATGAAGGGATACAATATACTTCAAAAAAAATTCTGCAATACGCAATTATTTTTCTTGGATTTGAAATGAATTTATTTAATGTTTTTCGTGTGGGAAAGCAAACGCTTTTACTAATGGTATTTACCCTTTCAGTAGCTTTTTTGACGGCATATTTTGTGGGGAAGCTTCTTAAGCTTGATTCAAACACAAAAACGTTAATTGGTGTTGGCTCGGCAATATGCGGTGGTTCGGCAATAGCCGCAACAGCCCCTGTAATAAATGCTAAGGATGAAGAAATCGCTCGGTCCATATCAACAATATTTTTGTTCAACGTTATTGCTGCATTTCTATTCCCTTTTTTGGGGCATGTGTTTGGAATGAGTGACCACACCTTTGGACTATGGGCGGGAACAGCTGTGAATGATACCTCCTCCGTTGTTGCGGCAGGGTATGCCTTCAGTGATGCCGCAGGAAATTTATCGGTTATTGTAAAATTGACGAGAACCCTTGCAATTGTCCCAATAACTCTGGTGCTTGCAGTCATCACTTCCAAAAAGAATACGGAAGAAAATACAACTTATAGCATGGCAAAGATATTCCCTTGGTTTGTATTAGGATTTCTTGGGGCATCAATCCTTAATACATTTCTGCCAATTCCCACCTCGGTGACGCATTTTTTTTCTCAGGCGGGAAAATTTATGATTGTAATGGCTATGGCTGCCATTGGTTTAAATACAAATCTTGTAAAGTTGGTGAAAAATGGATTTAAACCAATATTGCTGGGATTTTTATGTTGGATTTCTATTTCAGTGATGTCCCTTGCAGTTCAGTTTCTTTTTCATATCTGAAAAAAATGTATAAATAAAATAGGATTCATTTTACTTAGAAGCTTCAAACTTGCAAAAAGCCTTTAGATCGGAAAAGGATCAAGAAGAGAAGTGTATTTAAAAGGGGATTAGCAGGAGCGCTTTGGTTTTTTCAGAAATGAAGGAGAATTTCATTTGCCCATTGGAATTTAAAAATTCAGTTTAATAATAATGGTTTTTTTTAAAAGATAGAAAAATAGAGTAACAGAAGCACTATCGCTGAAGGCGTATAAGTTTCCACAAATTTATACGCTTTTTTGTAATTCTCTTTGAAAAACGATTTTCATAATATCTGAAGTAGACACAAAATTTTATTCCTTTTTATAAAATTGGGCATAGTAAATTCTATGGCATTTTTATTGGAATTACCAAGGAAAAACTATTTTTTGATAATTGGGATAAATTACAAGTCTATTTTAACTTGCTATTTTTGGAGAATTTTGTATACTTTTATATAGAGATGTATTATTTTGTTTATCGGGAGAATAATTGTAATGAGAGGTAAGCGCTTTGAATGAGATTTTAAAGGATTGGGGCAGTGTGATTTTGCGGTCGGCAATAATTTTAGTTGTATTATTTTTCTTTTTTTGGCCGGTAAAGCTTGAAGGAAGTTCGATGGAACCTACACTCAATGATGGCGATATTATTTGTATGAGTCGTTTTTTTGTTCAAATGGGCTGGTATGAAAAAGGGGATATTGTTGTTTTTCAATACATTGAGCAAGGAAAAGAAAAAGTAGTTTTGAAACGAATTCTTGCCACCGAGGGCGATCATATTCGTTTGCTTGCCGATGGTTCTGTTGAAATTAATGGCGATGTACTCCAGGAAAACTATGTGGAGGGTCCCACCAATGGCATTGTGGATATGACAATTCCCAAAAGCACGGTATTTGTAATGGGAGACAATAGGAGCACTAGTTTTGATAGCCGCAATATGGGCGTAATTTCCTGTGATGATTTAACAGGAAAGGTGGTTTTGCGCTGGTTTCCAATAAATCAAATGAGAACTTATTAATATAAAGTGAATGATTTTGAACTTAAAAGCTTTTGCTTCATTAAACCAGCACCATTTCCAATGTTTATTTGAGAAGATAGCATAGTAACGTATAGAAAATTTGAATGAAAACACCTTAACATATAATTGCTTTCGTCAATTTATTGGTAGGGTGTTTTTTATTTGAACTTTTATATAATCGCCTCAAAGCTTTTCCAAGAAATTTTTCTTAAAATTCCTTGGGTTTTTGGAATACAATGGCAAAAATTCAATATATTTATATATAGACAAAGGGTGGATGGTGACCGAAAAAAGGGAAAAGCCCGAAATCAGTGTCTTAAAACTGCCGCAAGAATAGCAAAGGAGGTTTATTATGCCGATGGAATGGGAAAAAGAAGAAATCGTATTGAAACAGCAGGGTGGGACGCAAGCCTCCCAAATCTTGCTGGAAGGGGATATCATCGCGCCTGACAGCAAGCCGGATGTAAATGAAGTTTTGTGTTGCCACGGAAAAATTAAAATGAGGGATGTACGGGTGGGAGATGATCGCATTAATCTCTCGGGTGACTTGGATTTAAATATTCTATATTCCTCTGACAAGGGTGAAGATGCCGTATATGCAATGAATGCCAGCTTACCTATTGAAGATATTATTTATATGGATGGGTTGGAAAAAGATATGCAGGTAAAATTGTCGACTGTATTGGAACATTTGGATTGCGAAGTAGTCAACGATAGAAAGCTAGGTGTTAAGGCTGTAATAGGGCTAAAAGCAGACGCAGACCGCTTACATAAAGTAGATGCAGTGGTACCTAATGAAGGCAATGGGATGGCCTTTTTGAAAGACAAAATTTATATGGAAGAAGTAGTGGCTGAGAAAAAGGACAGGTTTACAATTAAGGAAGAAATTACTTTGCCGGAAACGGCGGCTGCCGTTGGAGAAATATTAGCCAGTGAATTCAGTTTGGCAGACCAAGAAATTCGCCCCATGGATGGCAAAGTAATGATACGCAGTAACTTATTAATGGATATTTTGTATACCGATGATCAGGGTACGGGGACTGTTCATGTATGGAGTGAAAAAATTCCCTTTAATGGATATTTGGAGGCGGAAGGAATTACGCCAAAAAGTACCGTTGATTTGGATTTAACCATTGGTGAAACTTCAGTCAAAATAGTGCTTGACGACGATGGAGAGCCTAAAATTTTGGATGTGGATGTTACCATTTTAGGGGAGCTGTCGGCCTGGGAGGCAATAGAAAAGACTGTTGTTACGGATGCTTACGCCCCGGGGATGGAAGTAGAGGTAATGCGGGAAACCGTAACCTATCCCGTTTCCGTCGGGAGAACAAAAAATCAATTCTCTGTAAAAGAGAAAATTACTTTAAATAGTGATGAGCTTCCTATGCTGCAGGCAGGGAAAGCATGGGGAAGCCTTATGATTCAGGATGTAAATGCAATGGAGGATACGATTCAAGTAGAAGGCGTTTTATCTGTAGAAATCTTGTATTTCTGTCAAGAAGACGACCACGCTGTTTGCATGGTGAAAAAGGGAATCCCCTTTACCCAAAAAATAGAAATGAAAGGGGTTTCTCCTAAAGACGGGATCAATGTAAAGGGCAGTGTGGAGGATATTGATTTTCAGATTTTATCCGACCGAGAAGGAGAACTTCTTTCTTCCATGATTCTTGAAGTATATGCCAGCAGAGAAGAAAAAGCCGTACTTGTTACGGACATTTATCTAAAAAATACGGAAAAACCGCTAAAACCCATTGCCGGTGCGGTAATTTATACAGTACAGCCGGGAGATAGCCTATGGACAATTGCAAAGCGTTTTGATACTACCATTGCACGCATTTTGATGGTGAACGATATTGAAAATCCCGATCTAATTTATCCCGGGCAAAAGCTGCTGATTATAAAAATGATTCACTGATAAAGGTGCAAAGGCGCAAGAAATTGCCCCAATAAACCTTTAAAGCGAGCTTTGCCCTCTACAAGAGCGGAAAAAAGCATGTTAGATTTTGGCGAAAATACCACATATTTTACTCCCTTTACGGACAGCAATTGCTGTCCGTTTTTGTATTTTTTATTAGAAATAGAAAAGATTTTGATTATTATAAAAAAATCCCTTTACTTTAGCGTGGTAGTGTGATAATATAATAAAGAATTTACGAAGAGTTGTCGTATTTCGTAAAATGAATGAAAAGGGGAAATGATGTATGAAAAAATATTTTGCGTTAGTTTTAGCAATGGTAATGAGTGTTTCAGTTTTGGCTGGCTGTGGCAACAATGCGCCGAAAGCTGATGCTGCTCCGGCAGAAGATACAGCAAAGGTAGAACGTACAAAGTTAATTGTTGGCTTTGATGCAGAGTATCCTCCTTATGGTTATCGTAATGAGGCAGGCGATTATGTTGGGTTTGACTTAGACTTGGCTCAAGAGGTTTGCAATCGTCGTGGCTGGGAGCTGGTAAAGCAGCCTATTGACTGGGATGCTAAGGATATGGAGCTTAACAGCGGTTCTATTGATTGTATTTGGAATGGCTTTACAATGACCGGTAGAGAGGCAAATTACACCTTCTCTGATCCCTATGTAGATAACAGTATTGTTTTTGTAGTAAGAGCAGATTCCGGGATTAAAGCAAAAGCTGATTTGGCAGGTAAGGCTGTTATGACACAGTCGGATTCTTCAGCACTGACTGCATTAACAAACGAAGAAGATAATGAAGAAAATTTGGCGTTGGCTGCAAGCTTTGCTTCTTTGGAGCAAACGGGGGATTATAATTCGGCATTTATGAATTTGGAAGCAGGTTCTATTGATGCAATTGCTGTTGATATTGGCGTGGCACAGTATCAGTTGGCATCCCGTGGAGATGTATTTGCAATGCTGGAGGAGCCTCTTTCCACAGAGCAGTATGGTGTTGGTTTTAGACTGGGTGATACCGAATTGCGCGATCAGGTTCAGGAATCATTATATGAAATGTTAGAAGATGGCACCTTTGATACTATCGTAGCAAATTATAAGGAGTATAATTTAGATCAAATGGTTTGCCTTGGCAAGTAATTTGGTGTAGAATAAAAGAAAAATAAAGCGTGTCGGAAATCCGGCACGCTTATCCTTGCTTTATCAGTAATTATGAAAAAATGCAAAATTGGGGGTTTTCTTATGGGCATAGCCGATTATCTAAATATTATACAGCAGCTTGCACAAGGGATGCTGGCAACGCTGTTCATCTTTGTTTTGACCTTGGTTTTTTCTATGCCCTTAGGTCTTGTTGTGGCTTTTGGCCGTATGTCAAAATGGGCACCCTTTGGGTTTTTAATTTCCCAAAATCCATTGGAACAGAAAGGGTTGCGCAATTGGCTTGGTTCCTTTCAGCCCATTCAATTTTTGGCGAAAGTATACATTTCAATTTTAAGGGGTACGCCCTTAATGCTACAGCTTTTGGTAGTTTATTTTGGCCCGTATTATGTTTTTGGTATTTCATTAAGCAAAAGCTATCGTTTTGTTGCAGTTTTAGTTGGTTTTTCCATCAATTATGCAGCGTATTTTGCGGAAATTTATCGTTCGGGAATTGAATCCATCCCCGTTGGTCAGTATGAGGCTGCTGCGGTGTTGGGGTATAATAAATACCAAACCTTTTTTAAAATTGTGTTCCCTCAGATGGTGAAGCGTATTTTGCCCCCTGTTACCAATGAAATTATCACCTTGGTAAAGGATACTGCCATGGCCTTTGTATTAAACTACACGGAAATGTTTACCTTGGCAAAGCAGATTGCAGCTGCAAAAACAACCATAATTCCTTTGTTTATTGCAGGTGCATTCTACTTTATTTTTAATGCAGTAGTGGCGTATGCAATGGAACGGGTGGAGAGAGCCTTGAGCTATTATCGGTGAGGAGGGAAAAGGATGAAAGTTTTAGAAATTAATAATTGTAGTAAAAAATTTGGGGAGAACGAGGTTTTGAAGGATATTTCCCTTTCTGTTTCCCAAGGACAGGTTGTATCTATCATTGGCCCCTCTGGTTCAGGAAAATCTACGTTACTGCGCTGTGCAACTTTGCTGGAAACAATGGATGGGGGAGACTTAAATTATTTAGGAGATTATGCTGCAAAAGCAGATGAAAGTGGGAAATCCGTTTACAGCGATGGGAATAAGCTTCAGGAAATCAAAAAGCATTTTGGCCTTGTATTTCAGAATTTTAACTTATTCCCCCATTATTCTGTGATGAGAAATATCACAGAGCCGCCGATTTTAATTGGAAAGCGTCCCAAGGAGGAGGTTTTTGCAGAGGCAAGAGTGCTCCTGGCAAAAATGGGTCTTTCGGAAAAAGAGGATGCCTATCCCTTTCAGCTTTCCGGTGGTCAGCAGCAGCGTGTTTCCATTGCCCGCGCTTTGGCAATGAATCCGAAAATTTTATTTTTTGACGAGCCAACCTCTGCCCTTGATCCGGAGCTGACGGGGGAAATTCTAAAGGTAATTAAGGATTTGGCGGCGGAGCATATGACAATGGTAATTGTAACCCATGAGATGTCCTTTGCAAGAGATGTATCCAACTATATTATTTTTATGGATGGCGGCGTAATTGTGGAAGAAGGCACCCCTGAGGAGGTAATCAATCATCCTAAGCAGGAGCGGACAAAAGCCTTTTTGGGACGTTTTCAACAGTAAGGTGGGGGACATATGGAAATTGAATTTATTAAAACAAGCCCAACTGAAAATATGACGATTTTGGTGGAAACCCAGATTCCTGAGGAAAAGCAATTAGCCATAGCACAAAAGCTAATTGCTTATCATAGCGTTTATGCTGAGCAGGCGGGCTTTATTCAAGAGCCGAAGGATAAACGGGCGGCGAAGGCTTTGCGCATGATGGCAGGGGAATTTTGTGGAAATGCCACCCTTTCTTTGGCGGCGTGGCTCATGGAACAAAAAAACATGCCAATGGGGGAAAGGGAAACCCTTTTATTAGAAATTTCGGGAGCAAACAAATTAGTATGGTGCGAAATTCAAAGAGAGGCCCAGGGATACTATGGGAAGATAGAAATGCCCTTGCCAATTTCAATCCAATGGGAAGAATTCTTGCTGGAAGGAGAAACGCTGAAATTGCCTGTAGTGCGTTTTGAGGGGATATGGCATATCATTGTGGAAAGACAAATTTGGGGAGAAACTGCCAAAACAAAGGCGGAGCAGGCCGCTGAAATATGGGGACCCAAAATGCCTCCTGCCTTTGGAATACTGCTTTGGGATGAGAAAACGGGACAGATGGAGCCTTTGGTTTGTCTAAAGAACACCAGCTTGATTTGGGAAAGAGGCTGTGGAAGCGGAACCAGTGCAATCGGAGCTTTTTTAGCAGTTCAGGCTGGAAAGAACGTTTCTTTGCAGTGCAAACAGCCCGGTGGCACCATGGGCGTGCAGGCTTGTGTGAATGAGGGGGAGATAGTTACCCTGCAGATTTCGGGGCATGTGTCTATTGTAGCCACAGGAAAAGCGTATATTTTGTAAAATAAAAAAAGGAAGTGCTAGTTTTAAACGAAACAGTGCTTCCTTTTTGGGTTTTTAATTATTTATCAAACATTTTTTTCAACAGCGCAACAGAATCGCCGGAGGAGGATAATGCCTCTAGATTGTTCATCGTAGCAAGTTTCAGTTCTTCCCTCACAATAGTAACCTCTTTTGGAGCTTCAATTGAAATTTTAACCTTGTCGGAGGAAATATCCTGTATTGTAATTTTAATATCTTCGCCTATATAAATAGACTGACCAATTTTTCTTTGCAATACTAGCATATCAATCCTCCTTATGTATAAGGTCTTTAAAGGGGTATTTAAAGGGATACTCTGAATTTTCCAAAATAATTTGTTTTGCCAATCGTGTTTCTGTATTTACAACTACAGGGCACCTTAAATTTGTCGTGCTTTTAGGAATATCATCCCGAAGGACACAAATATTATAAACTGCAAGATTGTGTGAATCCTGTAATTTTAAGTCTTTGATGTCTGTTTCCGTAAGGGAAACATTGTAATCGGGAATAAAATTATATGGATTTATCATCGCAAAAGCAATATTTGCTTCATCAATACTTTGAAGACAGACGGGGGAACCATCATTGTTTTCAAATTTGATTAAAATAAATTTTTTGTACTTTTCAAAACCAAAAAGTCCATGTTCGAAAAAAACGACTTCACTGCTTTCGTATTCCATCTTAGAAAAATACTTTGTTTCCAGCTCCATTTATTCACCTCATTTGGTTATGCTCTTAAATCGGTAATTGGAATATATTCGGGATCTGCACTAGGCGGCACATAAATGGGGCCTCCGATGTATTCAATCACAACATCCGGCCGCTGTGTAACTGCGATTTCAATATTCCCGGGAATAAACTCAAAATTGCCGTTCATTACTTTCCAGTCAAAATTAAGCTTATCCAGCTCATATTCCATAGTTATTTCCGGTTCAGACCAATTTAATACGGGCCTTGAGGTAGGCGTAAAGGCAATACCAAAATTTGTATTGACCTCCATTTTTGATTCTGCAATTTTTCCGATTACATCCTCGCCAATCTTTGCATTTAAAAACAACTTTCCCTCTCGTGCATATGTTGCGGTTGCTTCATATGCAGCCGCTTTCCCTTTTTCGGCAGCATTTTGTATGCTTGTTTTGACCGTTGGATTTATGCAATTATAGCACTCAAAAGAATCAATGTCTAATTTGATAGGATCACTTTTAATTGTGAGTCCACCAGCGTTTCTGGAAATCTCAACCTTTGCATTTGAATTGTTGTATTCCAAGCGTGCATTGTTAACCTTTAGTTCAAGCTTTAGAGGCACCGAAGTGATTTTTAATAAAGGATCCATCATTATTCCTCCTTGTCTCGTTATTTTTTAGTTCATAAAGTCAATAAAAGATTGACTAAGAATACCGTTTCCTACCTTTAATGCTGCATTATATGCAAATTGCGCCCAAGCGTAGTCTGTAATGGCTGCTTCCAAATCTACATTTTCTACAGCTACAATTTTTTCATTTAGCGTAATTTTATTATCCTCTAAGCGTGTTTTGGTGGACTCGAGAAAATTGCTTTTTGTGCCCAAAGCTGTGAGAAAATCGGTCAGCTTGCTTTTTGAATCACTAAATTGCTTGCTTAGAGCATCTAACGTATCTCCATCAATTGGATCTTTTTCCAGTTCATCCGCTACCGTACCCAGTAAATCTACCAGGTTATTATCCATTCCATTACTCTGTCCGTAGCCAAGAGCATTTAGTCCTGAAATAGCGGTATTAAAGGCGCTGTTGCTATCCATGTTTCCGCCGGTGAAGGTTAGGCCAAAGCCTAAGTCAACATAAATTTTTGCATTAGCCATATCTTTTAGCTGTGCCTGCACATCAGCGTCGGTGCTGGAAACATCAAGACCAAAGTATTGAAGCTTTCCGTCTACAAGCTTAAAAGGAACGCTATCGGTTGTCTGTCCGCCAAAAAGGAAGGTTTCTCCCAACTTTGAATTGGCCGACATAACAATGGATTCTTGCATCTGCCTAAGACTTGTTGCAATTGTTGTTCGCTGCTCAACGCTTGATGTGTCCGAGATGCCTTGCAAAATCAAAGCATTCGCTTCTTTGGCAATGGTACCCATCTCCATTGTGCTGCTGTCTACTGCATCAAACTGGGAAATAACGCTGCTTACGTTTTCAATATGATCCCCTGTTTCAATATACTCTTTTCTTAACTTGTAGGCAGTTGCCGCAGAGGCGGGATCTTCAGAGGCCTTGCTAAAGTTTCTTTTTGTAAGTACACGATTTTCAGCTTCACTTAATTCGGATCTAGCTTTTCCAAGGTTTGTTTGATAATTGCGTAAAACCTGAGTGGTTGTAATTCTCATTTAAAGCAACTCCTTTTCATTATCTTCCAACAATACCCATTTTATTAATTAAGGTGTCCACGGCTTCATCTAAGGTTGTCATCAGTCTTGCTGCTGCTGCATAGGATTGTTGATATCTAATTAGATTCATACCTTCTTCATCCAAGCTGACTGATGAAATAGCGCTTTTTGCATCTGTAATTTCATTTGCCACAGACACATAGTTGTTTAGCGACGATTTTGTTGATTTAATATCAATACCCAATGTGGTGTTCAAATTGGATATAAATTCGTGGAAGGTACCAGTAAACATGGTGATATCGTCAGAGTCATCGGGAAGCGTTCCTTCATCAACAAAGGACTGGTTCGCTTGCAGTGCGTTAATCATTTTTAGTATATTATCATTGGCGCCAGAGGCGGGTGCGCTCCCGTCAGGCGTTACCGATGCAGTAAGTCCATAATCAGAGTTTTCCCATCCGGAAGCAATACAAATAGTTTTTGCTGTGATCGTACCTCCATCGGAGGAAGCAAACATATCATGTAAGTCCGCCGGATCAAGTCCTGTGTTATTAATATCGTTAAAGGTGGTGGCCAATTTTGTTGCCATAAGGTCAAGCATTTGTTGATAATAGCCGATGCCTCTAAAGGAATTATTGGCACCATCAAACTCACCAGAAGAATTTAAAAATTCCAAATTGCCTTTTAAGGAACCAGTTGAGAGCTCACTAAATATGTCCTCGCCAATTACGACGTCATTGGCATCCTTAACGGGATTTCCGTCTTTGTCAACAATATTAAGCTGCGTTGTTCCGCTTGGAATTTCAAGATTCACATGATCCAAATGATTCAACAGGTTTATTGTATTATTTTCCCCCACCAAATCGATCTTCAATTCGTCAATGGTTAAGCTGTCAGAAATTTTTGTGGGAACATAGGTAACATTGATTTTCATATAGCTTGCCAATTGATCAATTAAAACATTTCTTTGATCCAACAATTCTAGGGCAGGCGTGCCGTTAATCTGTCCGTTTTTAATTGACTTATTCAATTCCGCAATGTTTTCCAAAATGTTATTGATTTCAGGAACTTCAACCTCGGTTAGGTTATATTCGTGGTTGGAACGGATGGTTTCCAATTGCTTTGCACATTGATTTAAATATTTTGTCAACGACTCCGCAGAGGACTTTACCATGTTTTCATATTCTTTGCTGCTGACATTAGAAGAAAGTTTTTGCAGCATGGTGTTAAGGTCACTAAGCTGGGTTTGGATACCATCTTTTGCAATTTCGTCCAAGATAGATTCAATTTCCTGCAGCCCGGCCAGTTTAACGTCGGCTTCCCCTACCTTTGCCACTTCGTTTCTGAATCGAATGTCCAGATAAGGATCTCTCACCTGAGAAACGCCTGTAACTAAGGTGCCATAGCCCACATTGGCTACAGTTGCGTAACGTCCGGCATTTTGTAGGTTTAAGCTTATTTGGTCAACCACCTGTCTTGTATAACCGTTGGTGTTTACGTTTGAAATATTTTGGCCTGTTACATCTAGTCCATATTGGCTGGCGCGAAGCGCTAATTGGGCAGTTGTAAACCCGGCGAATGTTGAACGCATGAAGGTGTCCCCCTTTGACTACAATTATGGTTAAGCAAATCTATTTTTAAAATTATTCCCAGAGGGCATTTGTTTTTGTACAATATCTGGGTTAATATTTAATTTGCCGAGTGCTGTATTAATGAAGTGCAAATTCACTTCGAGTGCGGTTTTTACGCTGTCGTTTACTGCATGAAAATCGCTGGTTGCCTGTTCAAGCAGGGTAAAAAGTTCCTTGCTGTCCTTTTTTTGATTCTCGGGAAGCAGAGCGATAATTTCCTTAAACGTATGGTTTTCATAGCCCAAATCAGCTTGGACTTGCTCACGTTTTTTATCAAGTCCTCTTAATTTCAAAACCTGAACCTGTTCGTCTTTAATGCAAGCGTTTAATGCATCCAAATCTTTAGCGGTCACGGCTTTCAGCTTGTCATTTTCGATGGTAGTAAGAGCTTTAAAAAGCTCAATTAGGCTTAAAATAATGTGATTAAATTCAACAATTGTTGTCATGTTTTTTTATTTCCTTTCCGCTCAAGAAAGCAACATTTTTTTTGCAATTTGATCCAAATCAATTTGATAAGTGCCTTCTTCAATTTGTTGTTTCAAATCGGCAATTTTTTGTTCCGGGCAGGGGGTGGCGGCTTCTTTTGCGAGCCTATTTTTCAGCTCATCAACAAAGCCGATTTGCGTCGGTTTTTCAATTTTTGCGCTAATAATGATTTCATCGCAGTTTTTTGCCCGAGAGGCAGTATTGCTCTGGGGAAGGAGCTGCGAGGTTTTTTCTTTATTTTTATTGGTAGACTGCATATTAAAAAAGCTATTTAGACTGACCTTCATAATAATTCTCCTTAATCTTTAACAGATAATTGTGTTCTAAAATATATATCGGCATCTAAGTAACAATAATAATATTTTTTTTGGATAAAAAAATAAAATCACACCATAAAAGTGTGACAAAGAAAGACAAAATCAGTGAAACAAAAAATGCCTTGGATAACAAAGGAGCTTCCAGGCGTTTTTGCCGTCGAAGCTCCTTGTAGTGGAATGGGTGTCAAATTTTGTTGATAACCTAAGTTATCTTGGAGAATTTATTATTCAAGGGAAGCCAGATGCTTACGCAAAACAAAGGGGATGTTTTCGAAAGAAGTTTCCGTGCAAACAGCACCAATGTTTTTGGCTACCATAGGCATTCCGTATACGACGCAGGATTCTTTGTTTTGGCCAATGGTAAAAGCGCCTGCCTTGCGCATATTCAAAAGGCCTTGGGCGCCATCCCTTCCCATTCCTGTCATAATGATGCCAACAGCATTTTTTTTTGCAACCTCCGCCACGGAGTCAAACAAAACGTCAACGGAGGGCCTGTGTCCGCTTACCTTTTCAGCCTGATAGCATTTTACAACGTAATTTGCGCCGATTTTTGTGAGCTTCATGTGATAATCCCCTGGGGCAACTAGGATTAAGCCGGGTTTGACAATATCGCCATTGACAGCCTCACGAACCTCCATTTTACAAAGACGATTTAATCGTTCAGCATACATTTTTGTAAATCCGGGAGGCATGTGCTGCACAATCAAAATACCCGGTGTATTTTCAGGCAAATCTTTAATTATGGGAATGGTTGCTTCTGTCCCGCCCGTGGATGCACCCAAAGCAATAATTGTTGTGCTTGTCAGGGTAGAAAGCTTTATGGGTGCAAAATTTGGCTTTGATAGGGTTAAGATTGCACTTGTTTTTAAGGGTGCCGTTACCTTTGCATTGCTTGCGATTGTAATTTTTGCAGCAAGTTCATTGATAAAGGCGGTAATGTTATCTGTTCTTGCAAGCTCCGGCTTTTTTACAAAATCCACTGCCCCTGCGGCCAGTGCATCAAATACACTGATGTCCAGTGCGGATACCAAGACAATGGGAATTGGTTGTTCCGGAAGGATCTGATTTAAAAACTCAATACCACTTTGCTTCGGCATTTCCACATCGAGCGTGATAACGTCGGGTTTGAGCAGGAGTATTTTTTCTTTTGCCTCAAATGCATCCCGGGCATATCCCAAAACATCTATATTGCTGAATTCTGCAAGTTTTTTTGTAAGAACCCCTCGAAAGAACAGCGAGTCGTCTACAACTAACACTTTGATTCTTTTATTCATTAAACGCTCCCCTTTCTTTAATTTAGCAACAATTAGATTTTTCTGTATACCGCGGGCATAACATATTTATATCGTGCGTTGCTTTTATTAATTGTTTCGGAAAGCCCAATAATAAGATGTCCTCCGTGATTGGTGGAATCATAAAATCTATCCACCAAAGCATCCTTTGTTTGCTGATTAAAATAGATCATTACGTTTCGACAAAATATAACATCAAATGGAATCTTAAATTGTATGGGATCCATTAAATTAAAGGGCTTAAAGATTACGTTTGATTTTAACGCGGAGGTCACTTCATATTGGTCGGTGTTGTCAACGCGATTAAAATATTTGCGTATCCACTCACTTGGCATATCCTTGAAAGAATCCTGTGGATAAACTCCGTTTTGAGCTTGCAAAAGCACCTTTTGAGAAATATCCGTGGCTAAAACACGGGTATCCCAACGGGGTGCATCTTTGCCTAAAAATTCTTTCATTAAAATGGAAAGGGTATATGGTTCCTGCCCTGTAGAACAGCCTGCGCTCCAAACACTCAAAACCTTATCCTTTTTAGTATTCACAAGATGGGGCAGAATATTTTGACTAAAGTAATCAAAATGAGCCTTCTCCCGCATAAAATAGGTATAGTTGGTGGTAAGCTTGTTTAACAGAAGATCAATATCCTGTTTGGTGGATTTGGTAAGAATAAAATCCACATATTCGGAGAAATCAGTAAAGCCCATTGCAAAGATGGTTGAGTTAAGCCGCCCTTCAATTAATTGTTTTTTCTTTGAGAGATTTATGCCATAATTGTTTTGGATAAAAGTGTAAAGACGGACAAAATCGTTTTCTTTTAAATTATTCATGCATCAACCACCTTATTTATTGCTGATTAATAAATCACAATCCAAGCTGTACATTACGCTGCCATCACTCAAATTTGTCATCCCGCTGATAAAAGGAAGATTTTTAGAGGGAAGGGCGGAAATTTTATTAGGTACATTGATTACCTGTAAAACACTGTCCACCAAAACGCCAATGGAAATTGAATCGATTTCCAAAATAATAACGCAAAGAATTGAGGTATCCTCGTTGTCGGGTTTATTCATTATTTTACGAATATCAATAATAGGTACGATTTGCCCCCTAAGATTGATGATGCCCAAAACGTAGGATGGAACCATAGGCAAACTGGTAATACTGGCGTTTGTAATGATTTCAACCACATTTTCAATGGGGATTCCATAGACCAAATCAGCAGAGATAAAGGTGAGAAATTTATTTATATTTTCTTCTGTAGCCAGCAATTCATATTCCTCATCCATCAGTTCCTCAGTTATATTACTTTCCATTCTCATTATAATATTCCCCCTTATAACGAATTCATGAATGCAGTATGAAGACTCAAAGCATCCAAAATTATACTAATATTTCCGTCACCAAGAATTGTGCATCCTGCAACGCCTGAGTTCTTAATGTTAAAGCCATTCAGGTATGGAGGCAGAGGCTTTACAACAACCTGTTGTTCGCCAATAAAGCTGTCAACAAACAAGCAATAGGATTTATCGCTGGCTTCTACCCATACTAAAATACCTTCTTCAATATCGGTGACTGACGTTTCAATATTATAAAGGTTGTGCAGCCGTACGATGGGATAATAGTTCCCCATGCGTTCAATCAGTTCGTTGCCTACAGAGTCAAAAATAACTTCATCATGATTACACTTAAAGGATTGCTTGATATTGGTAATCGGCATCGTAAAGGTTGATTTGCCTACGGCGATTTCCATGCCATCCACAATTGCTAAGGTTAAAGGTATTTTCAATGTGATACAAGTGCCTTCACCCAATTCGCTGTCGATGGTAACAACGCCGCCGACTTTTTCGATATTCTGCTTTACAACATCCATGCCAACGCCACGGCCGGAATATTCGGTAACGGTTTCGTTTGTGGAAAAACCGGGGGCAAGGAGCAGGGCAAGGATTTCCCGTTGAGTGTATTCGTTTTCGGGTTTTGTAAGTATGCCGTTGCGTTTTGCTTTTTCCAATACCTTTTCGGGGTTAACACCAACGCCGTCGTCGGCAATTGTAATGATGATATCGCTGCCGGTATGCTTTGCTTCAAGAACGATTTCCCCTTGAGGCTCCTTGCCTGCAGCAATTCTTTCGGCAGCACTTTCTTCAATGCCATGATCCATAGAGTTTCTTACAATATGAATTAAAGGGTCATTGATGCTGTCTACGATTGTTTTGTCTAATTCGGTATTTTCGCCGATAATTGTAAGACGTACATCCTTATTGAGATGCTGTCCCATATCACGAACAATGCGGTTCATTTTATTAAATACGCCTGAAATGGGAACCATACGCATTGACATAGCAATATCTTGCAGCTCGTCCGTCAATTTTCTCAATTGCCTGGTGGACTTTGTAAAATTATCCAGCTTCAACCCTTTTAAATCCGGGGAGGAGGTTACCATAGATTCCGTAATAACAATTTCGCCCACAATAGCCATAAGGCTGTCCAGCTTTGACAGGCTCACGCTGATAATGCTTTGCTTGGTCTGCTGGTTTGCAGCGGGAGGAGTACTTGCTTTTTTGCCAGCCTTATTTTGGTTGGCCGCTCCATTTTGAAGGCTATCAGTGGCTGCTATCTTATGCTTTTCAGGTTGTGCGGAAGGATTGGAAATAACCTCGAAGGAAGCAATGTTTAAAGAGCTTTTGATTGCAGCAACGGCGGAATCAACAAGGGTTTCATCCTCAAGGAAGATGAAAAAGCCGTTATCCATAATATAATTACAGGTTTCGGAATTGGTTTCCACATCCTCAGGATAAAAACTAAAGTTGTTCCCGATGTTATCCATAATTGTATTTTTTACCATAAAAGCTCGCAAATGCTCCATTCCGCAGCCATCATCAAAAATGATTTTGATGATGTAGGGGGCATTTGTAGTAGGAATGGATTGTACAAAGGTACCATTTTGTGTTACGGTATTTGGGGTGGCCTTCGCTTTGTTTTCGGCGGTTTCCAAGGTGTTGGGTTCGCCTGAATTCAATTTTTCAATAAAAGTATTAATATCGCTTATAAAACTGTCGATATTATCAGAGATAGGTTCGTTTTGCTCGATTTTTGCAACTTCAGTACGCATAAAGTCGTTTGCATTAAGAATTAGATTAAAAAGCTCAGTCCGCATGGCATCTGAAAAAGAATTTGTTGTGTTGTTTTGCCTGAAGATGAAGAAAAGATCCTCAACCCGATGTGCTATTTTTGAAATAGAATCGAATTCCATCATTGCTGAAGAACCTTTGATTGTATGCATGATGCGGAAAATTTCGTCAATATCTTCTGTTGTGAAGGCCTTAGCTTTTTCCGCTTCGAGCATGATGTTTTCCAATTGCTCGAGGAGAGAATTTGTTTCAAATAAATACATGTCAATCATACTATCCATGCCATTGTTCATTTATGAGCACCACCTTAGAAAAGAATATGTAGACCATTAATTGTACTGTTTGGTTAATTATACTATAAATTTAATTCGACAAAAAGAGGAAAATAATAATAGTTGGCAAAAAAGTTGGCGAAGAGGATGTGAAATAATGTCAAATATCATAAAAGTATCAACCCCCGTTTCCGGATATGAGAATTCTTCAAGAACAAATCCTATCACCACAAACGATCCTAATATTAATAATATAACAAATGTGAGCAAAGTTACAAGACCCGACAGCAAATCTTCCAATACAGATTATCAGCAAAATAATTTTGTGCAATATCAAAACTCAAATTATGAGGGCTTTTTGAAGGTTTTAAAAGATGCTCCTTTTACAACGGAGCTTATGGGTGACTTGATGTTTGTAAAATTGGGGAATCTAGTAAACTCGGGAATCAATGAAAATTTTGCACAGGAAATTTCTCGGTTTTTAGAGCTGATAAAGCTTTCCCCAGAGGAACTGCAGGGGTTTTTGAAAAATCAGGTAGGCGGGGCCACAAAATTTGGCGGAGCTTTTTTTGATTTTTTAAGAAACGTACTTGCAGAATCAAATTCCGGGGAATTAAATTCTAAAATTTTGGATTTACTGAAAAAATATAATGATTTTTCTGCCAGCAATCATATTGTAAAAAATATTTTAATTGATCTTTCCAATTTATCTAAAAGTCTACCCAAAAGCTATTCAGAGCAGCTCCTTGAATTGACCAAGCAGCTGGATGAAAATGCAAAGCCGGGGGACACAACAAATAATTTGGAAATCTTAAAAAAAGAGATTATTCCTTTTTTATCAAAATATACTAGATATACAAATGATTTCGGCCGCGTCAGAGATTTAATCTCATCCCTTACGCAAAACATTTCTCGATACGAAAATGCAAATAAAAATGGATTTATTGATGCATTTGATGAAATTATGCATTATAATGTAATTAAGGATAAGCTTGGCAATATAGATTCAGAAACATTTGCCGATGTATTAATGCAACTGCACGGAGAGAAGTTGCGGGGTGATGAGTCTAACCAAAGGCTTATTAACATTTTGGAGAGAGGTATTCGGGGCGAGGCCGGTTACGAAAATATTGATGGGTTTAAGGGTATTTTGACATCTATGCTTTTAAATGAAAGTGTTTATATGCCATTGCTGCATGTAATGCTTCCGCTGGATGTGAATGGAAACATGATGTTTTCGGAGCTCTGGATTGATCCCGACGATGAGGAGGGGAAAAATGGTGAAGTTGAAAAAAAGACAAAACTCTTAATTAAGTTTGATATTAAGGATGTAGGATTTTTTGACTTAATTATACTGCATAATAAGGGAAAAATTGATATGCAATTGTTTTGCCCCGAGAAGATTCTCTCCGCAGACAAGGGGATTAAGGCCGGTCTTGGGGAAATTATGGAGCGCAATGGCCTTGCTGTTAACTCAATTTCCATAGACAAAAGGAACATACCCGTAAGCATATCAGAAGTATTCCCTAAAATTTGCGAAAGGAAAAATACTGTCAATGTCAAGATATAAGGATAAAATTAGCAAAAAAGCTGTGGCGTTAAAATATGACAATGACCAGATTGCACCCATGATTGTCGCTTCAGGTATGGGGCATGTGGCTGAGAAAATTGTGGAGCTTGCTGCCGATAACAACGTTCCTGTTTATGAGGATACCTCCTTGGCAACGGTTTTATCCAGGCTTGAGCTTGGGACTGAGATCCCTGAGGAGCTGTATAAAGCAATCGTTGACATATATGTATATTTTCTGAAATTTTCACCGTCAAATTCACCAAGTACCTCTGAAGCGGACACGAATAAGAGCTAGCTTTTCGGAATAGAAGAAAATGAGAGGATTTTTTTGGAGGGATAGGCAATGTCAATTAAATGTATAATAATGGATGAACAAAATAAAATGATTGATTATGCGGATTTGAGCTTTATGGCAGATGGTATTTCTTTTTTAATTCCGTTTGACGAGGAAACTTTAAGGCAATTTCGAGTAGGGGAGAAAATTGTTTTCCAGGTGGAAGACAAGTTTAGCCAAATTTATGATGCCGATATTAGTGAAATTGCCTTTGGCAAGCTTCACTTGGAGGAAGTGAGGAATTTGGCGCCGCTTTTACATAGAGATGTTAGAGTTGACTTCGAAATTACAATTATGATTTTCTATACCCAAGATGGAGAAGAAATTCCCGTTGAGGTTAAATTAAGAGATTTAAGCTGTGGGGGCATGTGTTTTAGTTGTAAGGAAGATTTGGATATGGATATGGAGTATTCTTTTATGACCACTTGGACGGAAACGCCAATTTGGATACAGTTTAATCTTTTGCGTAAGGAAGAAGCAAACTTCAATATGTTTACTTATGGATGCGAGTTTCAAAGTTTGCTTCGTGCGGAAGAAAGCATCTTGAGAGCAAGTGTGTTTAAAATACAAGCGACGAATTATAGACGAAAAAGGATGGATGAGGATGATGCAGTTTAAAAGGACGTTGCCCAACAAACTGAAGAGGGCAGTTGCACTTACTTTGGTTACCGTCATGATGGCAACGGATTTATGTTTTGTACATACAGAGAATGTCTATGCGGCGTCGTTTAATATGGGTGTTGCAAATCACTGGGCAGAACCGTTTATGCGCAATTTATACAACAGAGGGCTTATGAGTGGGGACAGCAATGGGAATATGAACCCAAACAAGCCAATTACAAGAGCGGAATTTATTTCGATTATTAATCGAACCTTTAACTATAGTGCCAAAGGGAAAAATCCGTTTAAGGATGTGACAGGAACGGAGTGGTATGCGGCTGATATCATTACAGCGTATAATCAAGGCTATTTTTCAGGAGATGGAAAGAATACGGCAAATCCTAAGGGGCAGTTGACCAGAGAGCAGGCCATTGCTTTATTGGGAAGAAATTTGCAAATTGAAGAAGTTTCCAGAGAAGCGTTTACTTTTTCAGACAGCAGAAGCATTGCAAACTGGAGCAGGGGCTATGTGAACGCCTCTTCGGAAAAAGGCTTTATTTCCGGCTATAAGGACGGAACCTTTAAGCCTCAAAATTACATAACCCGCGGCGAAGTGGCCAAGGTACTTTCTGATGCCATAGGTGAATTGGTAAACCATTCGGGGACAAGAACCTTAGGTTATCAGGAAGGAAACGTTACAATTGCGGCTTCGGGGGTTACCCTTGCGGATACCGTAATTAAAGGTGATCTTTATATTACAGGAGGCGTAGGCCTTGGCAGCACGACCTTGGAGAATGTCCATGTTATGGGACAGGTAATTATCAATGGAACCGGAGAAAGCCAGGCAGGCAAAAGCAGTATTACTTTTGAAGACTGCACGATTACAAGTCTAATTATTCCCGATACAAAGGGAAGTATAAAATCCGTGAAATTAACTGGGAATACCATTGTGGATGAAACGCTGGTCAAAGCAAATACATATTTGGAAGAAACAGCAAGTAAGGGCGGCGGATTTAAAAATGTTGTGCTCAATGGAGCAGCAAAAACAGAGCTTCATTTAGCCGGGTTGTTTGATCAGGTAACGGTAAAAGGCGCCCAAAATAATTTGTATTTAGATAAGGATACCGTTGGTAAACTTATTGTGGATGAGGAAGCCAAAAACAGCAAGGTATTCTTGGATAGCGGCACTTTCGTAGATGGTTTATATACAGATGTGGGGGTGGCTGTTTCTGGTACAGGTGAGGTTGGATATTTAAAGGTGAATTCAGCGGGGAGCAGTATTTCCATGCTTCCCGAAGAAGTAGAGATAAGACCGGGTTTGACGGCAAATGTTAACGGAAAGAGCATGACAAGTAATGATGCGGGTGAATCCGCCAAAACCCCTGCTTTTTTAACGGACTATCCGGATGTGGAGGATGTTGGTCCAACGGATACCATTGCGAAGTTTAAAACCAACAAACCGGGAACTGTTTATTGGGCAATTACCTATTATGATGATGGCAGACCGGATATTGATGAAATCATAAAACCCGGAAAGTACGAAACAACTGTGAAGAAAAATGGTTCTTTACAGGTGACTTCGGGGAAAGAATTTACCGTGAAAATATCGGGGCTTGAAAATAGTACCGACTATATTTTATCTGCTGTTTTAGTGGATGACAGAGGGGACAAAAGCAAAAGAAAAACAGTTTATTTTACAACCATTGATAATGCGAAGCCGGGATTTTTATCAGGGTTCCCTCTGGTAAAGACTGTTTCAAATGTATCCGTTACCCTGGAATATGTCACCAATAAAGATAGTGACTTATACTGGGCGGTATATGAGAAAGGGCGTCCTGCACCGGATAGTAAGGCCTTAAAGTCTCAAAAGCTTTATGGCGCAACGAAAAACGGTGTGGTGGAGGATTGTGAACGCTATGAGGGAGATACCTTTACGGTGACGGGGCTGAAGGAGCTTAGCAGCTATGACCTCTATATTATGCTTTCCGACGGCACAAATGATTCCTCTATCTCAAAGCTGCAGATTACCACAAAGGATACGACACCGCCCCAGTTTAACATAGGGTATCCTAAAATTACTGCCTCCGATAGAACAACGGCTGAGATCAGCGCCAGCTTGAACGAAGAAGGTGTTGTATACTATGCGGCATATCTTGGCGGGACAACCTTCCCCGTGCAAGAGCAGGCGGATACGGATCCTCCTGCCATAACTTCAGATGATGCAAAGCAGCAAATCATCAAAGGAAAGGGCGCCGAAAAGAGTGGCAAGTCCACTAGCCTAAAGGCGGATACGGCGGGCGCATTAAAGCTTTCCGGGCTAAAGCCTGAAGAAGAATATGATGTTTATTTGGTTGCCCAGGATAAGAGTGGCAATTTGTCGGAAATTAAGACCATTCATATTGGAGCAAAGCCTGATTTTATTCAAAATTATCCGGAATTACGTATAATTCAAAATTATTCGGCGGATATTGCGTTAAATGTAACCAAGGATTGCGTGGCTTACTGGGCAGTGCTTCCCAGCGGCAGCGTTGCGCCAAATCTAAACAATCTAAAGGTGCAATTGATTTCTGGTGCAACAAATAAAGGGGTCATTGATTCCTGCAAGAAAAATGAGGAAACCATGGTAACGGTTGACAACTTGAAGGAGTACACAAAATATGATTTTTATGTGCTTGTTTCCGATGGCTTAACGGATTCCGCCATTCAAAAGCTTTCTTTCCAGACTGCGGATTTATCGGCGCCTGTTTTTGCCAATGGGTATCCCGCGTTAGATAAGGTGGCGGATAAATCCATAGATGTTAAATTTAAAGTAAATGAAGCGGCAACAGTTTATTATATTTTGTGTAAAAAAGGTGACACCTTCCCGCTTCCTGCTTCTCCTGGGGAAGAACAGCCTGCGTTGGATTCTGCTGAGGCAAAAAATCAGGTTGTTTTGGGTAACAGCGGTGTGAAGAACGGTAAGGTAACAGCAAAGCAAAACGTGGAAGGCAAAATCAGCATTACAGGCTTAACTGCGGAAACGCCTTATGATCTTTTCATCGTTGCAAAGGATAGTTTTGACAATATATCCAATGTTGTTTATATGGATGTGAAAACCGCAGACTTTACAGCGCCTACTGCCAAATTGGAATTTGAAGAAACCATCAGTGGTGATGTGGTTGCAGGCAGTGAAATCCGTATACAATTTAGCGAAGAGGTTGTGGATAATACGACGAAGAAAAAATTATCCGTTGTTGATAAAGCAGATCTTAGCGCAAACATAAAGCTTTATGATTTGTCTGCTTTACGCAGACCCACCATTGACATTGATTTTACAAAGGTGCTGGTAGAGGATATTGACGGCAAAACCGTTATTATTTTCCCTGCGGGAAGCTTGAATTTAAATAGTGCAAATACATATGAGTTTGAATTAAGTAGAATTGCGGATACCTCAGGAAACAGAATGGATGAAAAAACACTGTTGCCCTCGTTTAATACGGTGGCACCCATGGTAGAGATTTTGGAAACGGTTTCCTCCTCCACCATGGACATGTCCTTTGAGTTGATACCACAGATTTCGGAAACAAATGATAATGTTTTTTACGATGTTTTGTTCCAAAGCAGTGAAAAGATCGGCTTTAAGTTATATGAAAAACCGGCGGGCAGTTCCAGTTTCACAGAGGTTACTCCATCCTCTGATAGCGGCGTAGTCATTGTTGAAAAGGGAAAATCTGTTTCTTTGCAGAACATAAAGGATAAGATTTTTGATAATGCTGAAGTATATGATTATGATAAGTTTAAAGATTTAAAGCAAACGGAGTATGGAATAAAGGTTGTTTCTATCAACGGTGATACGGATAGAAAGGGCTGGTCAAGCACAATTGATTTTGGCATTAAGTGCGTGATTGGCAGCAGCTCCGGTCTAAGTCCTGTTTCTGATAACCCTACAGACAGGCTTGCTGAGGCGGTCAGCGAGGGTAAGGTAACGATAGTAAACTACCCGAAGGAGTTTAACGTCAAGGTTTATTTTACGGATACCATTGTTCCTGCATTTGAAACAGGCTATCCTAAGCTTAAAACCGATAATGATGTTAGTTTGGTCGGCGATACGCTGATTAGGCCTCTTGTTAAAACAACAAAAAAGGCTACATTCTATTACCTCATAGCGAAAAAAGGGACGGTTTCCAATCCCACTGCCGATGGCATTATGGATGGAAAATATAAACCTCAGGATGGGGTCTACGGCAGTTATGCCATTACAAGCGGCGAAACCGAGTATGAATTGAGAATCTCAGGGTTAAATCCCGAAGTGACTTATGTAATGTATTGCTTCTTGAAGGGAACGCCAGCGGCAACTTCGGCGATGAAGGAAATTGAATTTACCACGGTTACAGTTGCAGCACCCAAGGAGGAAAGTGCATATGTTAGAGATAGGCTGGAAAATTCCGCAATCATTGACATTGCTCTTGATAAAGAGGCGGATATAGATTGGATTGTATTTAATAAGAAATCCATGCCGAATGAATCGTTAATTGATGGGGATTTTATCCGTAAGAGAGAGGAAAATATTTCTTACAGACCCATTGATTTTGGTTCTGCCACCGCAAAAATAAGCCAGGGCGATACATTGGCTAGAGCAACGATTACCATTAGCAATATCGAAAGAGATGTATACTATAATTTCTATGCAGTTGCAAAAAGCTCGTCAGGCGGCGGAGATTCTAAGATTATTAAGGTAATCAATATTACGCCTGCGGATAAAACAAGCCCGACAGTGCAAGAAATATCAACGACAATTACAAACTATGGTTCCTTTTATGCTGAAAAGCCATATAACGGTACAGTAACACTGGTCTTTTCTGAGCCGATGTTCTATATTCCGGCGGAAGGTCAGATGGGGGAAGCTCTTAGTGGAAACTTCTTTGCAAACGAATTGGGAATTGACACTGAAGAAGGTACTGACGATGGAAAGACCAAGATTTGGCTGTCCAGTCATCAAACTGCCCTAGTTGATAGCGAAACTGGAGTAAGGGCATTGAAAACTGCCACCATAGGGTTTAGCAATGTTTACAATAACACAGTAATTAGCTTCCCGTATCCTATGTCGGATAAAAATACAAATATAGCTGGTTATCTGACTTTAAAATTTGTGGATGCGGAATTAAAAGGTGGAAAAAGAGGCGACTCTCTTTGGGAATTCCAATTTAGTAAATAAATAGGGAATTACAGAAAAAGCGGCAACTGGTTTTAGAGTATAAAGGAAATGAGTTTTATTGGGCAGACAACAATGGTGTCTGCCCAATTTTTGTTCCCTTTCGCTTGACAAAACCACCTGCTCTGCGGGTGATGAGACTGTGGAAAAATCCATTATGGATACCGCCCAAACATAGTGTAGCTGAGATTATGGGGTATTCAAAGGGAAAAGCTCATTATAGTATTTGATAGACATACCAGCTTGAAACATATGTATGGAAATCCGCATGGATATTTTGGGGGGGCGAATATTTTGTGAGTGCAGTGGAAAAAAATTGAGGAGTATATAAGAAATCAAATACAAGAAACTTATAAGGAAGTGCGAGCGTATCTTCTAATAGACAGAAAATGGTTATAATTTTGTTTGCTTTTGTTTGGAAAAGCAATATAATGAAGAACAAAGAATTTATTATAATCTGGGGAGGATCATTCAAATGAAGGTATTATTACTTTTAGCAAAAGGTTTTGAAACAATGGAATTTAGCGTATTTATTGATGTTTTTGGCTGGGCTAGAAATGATTATGGCATGGATGTAAATGTTGAAACCTGTGGATTTAAAAAAACGGTGGTTAGCACGTTTCATGTGCCAATCATTGCAGATAAAACTATAGCTGAAATTTCTATGAATGAGTACGACGCACTGGCAATTCCCGGCGGGTTTGAAGAATTTGGTTTTTATGAAGAGGCGTTTGATGAGAGGTTTTTAGACATTATCCGTCAATTTCATGGGCAAGGAAAGCCCATTGCAACGATCTGTGTGGCTGCTTTATCCCTGGGGAAAAGTGGGATATTGGCAGGGAGGAAAGCAACTACATATCATTTGGGGGATGGACATAGGCAAAAACAGCTTGCAGAGTTTGGCGTTCAAGTAGTAAATGAGCCGATTGTTATAGACAATAATATGATTACTTCATATTGTCCTGCCACGGCTGCCGGTGTTGCCTTTCGATTACTGGAAGTGCTGACCAATACAGAACAAATGAGAATTGTAAAAGAGGCTATGGGTTTTTAATTTCCCATGGAGCATAAGAAAAAACATGAAACATGATTTTTCACAACATATATTATACATCCAAAATCATTTAAAAACCCCGAAATGGCTAAAAATGTCGTAATAAGGTTGCCCTTGCAAATTTATGTAATATGTGGTAGAATTTCAAGAAAAATAATATATGGTGAGTAAAGAGGCTCCTTTTAGTACTAATTTGTTTTTACAATGAAGTATTGAAAGGAGTATTTTTTTAGGGGGTAAAATCATGGGTAAATATCGAATTATTGTAACTCATTTGGTGTGCATACTTATCTTAGCGGGATTGCATTTTATTAACGAAATAACTTTATACCGAGTAATCAGTATTTTGACATTGATTTTCACGGGAATTGTCGGGCAGTTTTTTTATAATACCAATACGAAAAAACTAAAAACAAGGATCAATAAGCTTTCTCAGGAGCTTTCTGCTGCATCCGGCAGCATAAAATCAGTTTCGGCAGAAATACAGCTTACGGTGAACGAAAGTGATGTCTTCTCGAAACATCTTTTTCAGCAATCTACACAAGTAACCCATCAAATGACAGAAGTGAATCAAATCATTGCGGAAGCAGTCTTTGCAATAAAAAATTTAGTTTCATTATCAAGTGCAACAAAGGAAATGGCTTCTGAGCTTGATGCAACCAGCAGGGCTTCTGCACAAACGATTTCCAATAGTAAGACAGAAATATTAAATATTGTGGACGTTATTGGGCAGATAAAGGATACAAGCACGAAAGCTGTAAAATCCATGGAAACACTGAAAGAAACATCGGATAGTATTTCCGGAATGCTTAGAGAAATAACCACAATATTGGCCAAAATGAAGCTAATTTCAATCAATGCGTCCATTGAAGCAGCCAGAGCCGGTGAGGCTGGGCGGGGCTTTACAGTGGTGGCAGCTGAGTTTAAAAGCCTTTCGCAAATGACGGACGAGTTTGTGAAAGGCATTGAAACTCAAATTTTTTCAATGAACAGTGATGTGGTGGATGTTTATGATAATATCACGCAAAACAATGAAAATGTTAGTAATGGCGTGGCTTTTTCCAAAACAATAGAACATGACTTGGAAAACATGAGCCAATCCTTTCATACAGTAATAGACATGGTTGAAAAAATAAATCATATCAGTTGTGAACAAAGCGCAATTTCAGACCAAGTTGGAAATCAGATTGGGAGTATGGAGGCGTTGGTCAATACAACAAGCCAAAATGCGGATAAAGTGTACCATTCGGCGTTGCAGCAAAAGGATAGGGTAGAAAATATTTCTCAAATGAGCAATAAGCTGAGCGCCGCTTCCCAGGAGCTGTCTGAAATGGCGGAAAGCTCCATCGAGTTGCCTGCTTATTTAACTTCTCAGGCATTTACGGCTGCACTCAATAAAACCGCACAACAATTTTTTGTTTTTATTCAAGAGGAAATCATTGCAAATACTGAATTTTTAACGAATGATCCTGTGGCTCATAATAAAATGCTTCAAGCATTTATGCAAAATCACGAGAACATGGTGGAAGCAGTTTGGACCAACGATGTAAACGGCAGATTTTTTTCCTCCATTCCCCCTGCAAGTATTGCAAATGCAAAAATCAGAGAATGGTTTATCTCAAGCGTTCGCGGGGAACAATATATCTCGAATATTTATGTTTCAGGAATTACAAAGAACCCTTGTGTTACACTGGCGGTACCGTATCATTCTCAAGGCGGAGAGATTATTGGGGTAGTCGGGTTGGATATTAATTTAAATGGCTTATCCCTAAAGGGTGCTAAATTAAAATAAACGATGCACTGGGGTTTCAAAGAAAAGCAAGAACCTATTTTTATGCAAAAAAACATACCCACTATGGCACCAAAGTATGAAAACCACTTTGAACAATAGTTTTAAGTGGTTTTTTGTATGCCCAAAACTAGGTTAGAAGCATATTTTAAAATAGCCTAAACTGCCAGATTGAAAGAATCCTGTTTATCCAATGGAATTTATTTATAAGGTTTTGACGGTTGGATGGCCATAGGATGAAGTTTTTTGCTGCTAGTTTTTAGGGTAAGCCCTTCATTCTTTGAAGGAGTATCGTTGCTTTTGCAAAAAAGCCTACAAAGAATTGAATTTGTTTAAAAAAACCATTGCTTACTATATGGGTATCCGTTATAATAAATATATCGGCTGACGATACATCGTCAGACTTTATAACGGAAGGGGATATTATGTGGGCAACAATCAAAATACAGCATTAACTGAGGCGGTGTATTATATTTTACTTTCTATTCTGTCGCCGCTTCATGGATATGGCATTATGCAAAACATCGAAAAGCTTTCTTGTGGCAGAGTAAAGCTTGCGGCAGGCACATTATATGGTGCGATCAGTACAATGCTTGAAAAGGAATGGATTATGGCAATACCGGGGGAAGGGGACAGCAGAAAAAAGGAATACCAGATAACCCAGCTTGGCCGCAGCATTTTAGAGGCAGAGATGATTCGACTGGAGGAGCTGCTTAACAATGGGAAGGCTCTATTAAGGAGTGAAGAAAGATGAGAAAAGTAATTTATAAATTATTTTGGGTTTCGGAATATGATAAGGAAGAAAAATGGCTGAACGAAATGGCGGAAAGAGGCCTTGCCCTTGTTGCCATTGGGTTTTGCAAATATACTTTTGAAGAGTGCATTCCCGGTGAATATAATGTGCGCCTTGAGCTTTTGAAAAATGCCCCCTCTCATGGAGAAAGTCAGCAATATATTAAGTTTATTGAAGAAACGGGAGCTGAATATTTAGGTTCCATTATGCGGTGGATATATTTTAGAAAAAAGACGGATGAAGGCGAATTTAACTTGTATTCAGATAATTCTTCCAGAATTAAGCAGATGAACAAAATATTAAATTTAATTGGGATTCTGTGCATAATGAATATTTGCATTGGACTGAATAATATTTTCATATTTTTTACGCTAAGTTCAGAGTTTAATTTTATCTGCGGCATAGTTAGCTTGAGCTTGGGACTATTTTTGGTCTATGGATTTTTTCGGGTATACAGAATAAAACGGAAGTTAATGCAAGAGCAAAGCTTGTTTGAATAAGCTTCTAGGGGAAAATCGCCTTAAGCTTCCATAAATCAAAAGAAAAAAATGGTATTTATCTCCGTAACAAAAAAATCGAAATTTTTCACCTTTCACGCTTGGACACAAAAGACCCTGTTTTGGGGTTATCTCAAAACAGGGTCTTTTTATGCTTCATAGGGAATGCTTTTGTTTGTTGTATTTTGCACGCCAACAAGGAAGAACACCATACCAAGGATACAAGAAGCGGTGGTAAGCCATAGCATCATGGCTACATTAAAATACTGTAAAATATATCCTCCGGCAAGACTGCCCAAGATATTTCCTACAGTAATGCCGATGGTAACAAGGGCTTGCCCTTTGACTTGATCCTGCTTTCCCAAGGCACCGCTAACGTAATAGACGATTGCGGCGGTAAATGGGGCAAAGGATATGGCTTGAAAGCTTAATGCTAGGTACAGCATGGTTAAATTTGAGGCAAAGGTTACGCCAATCCCCTTAAGAACAAAGAAAATTGCCGTAAAACGCAATAATTTTGCACAATCCCATTTGCGGATAATCCTTGTGCAAAAAAGCATAGCAGGTACCTCTAAAATAGCTGTATAAGCCATCATCCGCCCCAATGCTTCATTTCCTTCTCCAATGCGGTTTAGAATATGTATCATATAGTTATTGATTGAGCTATGGGATACAAAAATGCAGGCAATTCCCACGACAAGCAGGGCAAAGCGAGGACTGCTTTTTAAAACTGCAATGGTTCCCCCATGGGGTATATCTACAGCTTGATGACTGCCCATATCGGGAAGCTGATGCAAGAAAAACAGGATAATTATGACCAATCCGCAAGAAGTCATGGGTAGGCATTTGGTGGAAAAAACAACAGTCAGTGTACCTAAAAAGAACGTCAGAACCGAGTATGCAAAGGAACCAATCCCTCTTGCAACGCCAAAGTTTAAGGGCACTTCATTTTGCATCAGTTGTATGCCCAGTGCGCTTATGATTGGCTGTATAGAGAGCTGTAAAAGAATAAGCAGGCTGTATAAGAGCGCAATCACAATCTTAGGCAACGGAAATATTGACAAAAGCACATAAGGAATGATTTGCGCCATGCACAAAAGCATAAAAACACGTTTCACCGTAAAATGTGTCCCTTTATCTGCAGCACAAGCAATGACTGGTTGCAGAAGAACAGACAGAAAGCCGGAGATGGCAATTAGCGTTCCAATACTGCCATTGGAAAAACCATGGTCTAAAAGAAATACGGCGGTAAAGGTTACAGAACTGCCGTAGCTCATCCAGTATAATCCCTGCAAAGCGCCGTAGAAATAGACGAAATTATCCTTCTTCATTTTATGAACCTCATATTTTTAATGGGTAATGACCTCTGCTCCATCCTCAGTTACAAGAACAGTATATTCCCACTGAGCGGATAGGGAGCCATCCTTAGTATAAATCGTCCAACCGTTTTCCTCATCCTGAAAAAATGCCTCTTCTCCTGCGTTTACCATGGGCTCAATGGTAAAGACCATGCCGGGAACCAAAAGCATACCTGTTCCACGCTCACCAATATGGCAGACATAAGGATCCTCGTGGAAATCATTTCCTACACCATGACCACCAATATCCCGCAGTACGGTGTAGCCGTTGGCATAAATATACTGACTTACAACATAGCCGATATCCCCGAGAAAACCCCATGGTTTTACTTCTTTTAACCCCAAATCAACGGATTCTTTTGTAACTTGAACCAGCTTTTTTGCTTCCGGGCTAACTTCTCCGATACAAAACATACGGGATGCATCTGCATAATAGCTATCTAAAATGGTTGTAACGTCAACATTTACAATATCGCCGTCTTTTAAAACTTCATTGTCAGATGGTATGCCATGGCATATAACATTGTTGACAGAGACACATACGCTTTTTGGGAAGCCGCAATAGCCTAGGGGGGCAGGCGTACCGCCATGGGCTATGGTGTATTCATGCACCAAGGTATTAATCCCATCGGTAGACATACCCGCACAAATTTTTTCTCCCACCATGTCCAGTATTTCAGTGTTTAACACACCGGCTTTTCTGATGCCTTCAATTTGTGCCGGAGTTTTAATAATTTTGTGGGAAGGAACCGTGGCTCCGTTTGCCTTATACTGTGCAATTTTATCGTCCATTTCAGCATGGCACTGCTTATATTTTTTTCCGCTGTTGCACCAGCAGGGGTCGTTACGACCAAGCTTCATAAATGGTCATATCCTTTCTTAATGAAATTAGCGTGTTGAATATTATATTATAGTTTTTTTGCAAAAAAAGTATCACAAATAAAAACGCTATACTTTAAAAAGTATTTTGTCTATTTGTGAGCCCAGTTCAAGAAAATAAGCTATAATACAATGATTGACAACACCTAAGAAAATATTTGCAAATTCAATTTTCATAGTAGCATAAAATAGAAGGAATAACAATAGAGATATTGCTTGAAGGGAAAAAGCAACAGTGGTACTATTAAAATTAACTGACTTTAGTACGAATAGAAAGGATGACATAAAGTATGGTTTACCAAAGCATTGATCAGTTAATTGGGAAAACGCCGTTATTGGAGTTGACACAGTATGAAAAAAAGCATGGCCTTCAAGGAAAGCTGTTGGCCAAGGTTGAATTTATGAACCCAGGGGGCAGCGCAAAAGACAGGGTAGCCAAGGCAATGGTTGAAGATGCGGAGCAAAGGGGTATTTTAAGAGAAGGGGCAACGATTATTGAGCCGACCAGTGGTAATACTGGAATTGGCCTAGCGGTAATGGCTGCGGCAAAAGGATACCGTGCAATCATCGTCATGCCCGATTCTATGAGTATGGAGCGACGCATGCTGATGAAGGCCTATGGAGCGGAGCTGGTGCTTACGCCGGGAGCAAAGGGAATGGCAGGAGCCATTGAAAAAGCGGAGGCCTTGCAGAAAGAAATCCCAAATTCTTTCATTCCGGGGCAGTTTGATAACCCTGCAAATACAAAGGCCCATTACGAAACCACAGGCCCTGAAATTTTTCAGGATATGGAGGGTAAGGTGGATATTTTTGTTGCGGGAATTGGCACAGGCGGCACAATTTCCGGTGTGGGAAAATATTTAAAGGAAAAAAATCCTCTAATTCAAGTGGTAGCCGTTGAGCCGGCAGCATCTGCTCTGCTGTCAAAGGGCGTGGCAGGGTCTCATGGCATTCAGGGCATCGGTGCAAACTTTGTTCCTTCCATATTAGATACGGAAATCTATGATGAGATAATTGCCGTTGAAAATGAAGAGGCTTTTGAAGCTGGGCGGGATATAGCGAAAACAGAAGGGCTTTTGGTAGGCATTTCTTCGGGGGCCGCTCTTTTTGCCGCAAAGAAACTGGCGGAACGAAGGGGAAATGCAGGGAAAAACATTGTTGTATTTTTACCCGATACGGGTGAACGTTACCTTTCCACAGCAATGTTTGCTGAAATTTAATGGAGCGGCGCAATCAGATGACGGCAGCCTTGGCGGCGATTCTTATGGTTGTCGATCATATTGGAGCGATATTTTTTCCCCAGCAAACTGCTTTTCGATTGATTGGGCGGCTGTCTTTCCCCCTTTTTGCCTTTGGAATTGCCCAAGGGGTTACCTATACCGCTAATTTTAAAAAGTATATATTCCGTATCCTTTTCGCGGCAGTTCTCTCACAGCCCATTTATTTTATGGCGTTTGAACATACCAACCTAAACCCGTTATTTACGCTGGCACTTGGGGCTTTGGTGTTATGGCTTTGGAGAAAAGGGGGAAGGGAGAGATTTTTTGCAGGTGTTTTGCTGATTCTTTCTTACTGGATTAAAACCAGCTATAGCTGGTACGGCGTGGCTACCATTTTTGTTTTTGGATTTTATGATTGTGCCAGAAACATTTCTTTTTATGGACAGGTGTTCTTGCAACTGCTTTACGGATTTTTCACAAACGTGTGGCTGCAAAGCTTTTCTCTTTGCGCCTTTCCTTTGGCGGGAAGGGTGTGGAAAAAAACAGTTTATTTACCGAAATACTTTTTCTATGTTTTTTATCCGCTGCATTTGACTATTTTAGTGGCTATAAGAGAGATTATTTTTTAAAAAAGGTCTGCGAAATTTTCGCAGGCCATTTTTATGCTACCTAAGCTTTTATTTTTTTTCTTGTCGAAAGCGGAGAGTTGTCCGCAGCATAACAGCAATTACGGGGCCAAGAATTAATCCCCAAAACCCAATACATCTATATCCAAAATACATGGAAAATAAAGTGAGCAGTGGGTGCATCCCAATTTGCGCACCGAGAATTTTTGGCTGCATAAGTTGGCGTACAACTTGAATAATTCCATAGATCACCAGATATCCAATGCCCAAAGTGGTATTTCCCAAAATAAACTGCAAAACCGCCCCTGGCCAGAGAATAAAGCCGCTTCCAAAAAAGGGAACTGCGTCAATGACGGCAATACAAACGCTAATTAATAAAGCATAAGGGGAATGCAAAATATACAGTCCGATGACACAGATGAGAAATATAAAAACCATCAGTATCAGTTGGGTTTTTACATAGCCCCAAAGGGAAGCCGCCAAATCCTTTTTTGTCGCTTGTAAGGAAGCACCGAATAATGGCTCCACATGGGTTTTGTATGCCAAGTGAATGCTTTCTTGATCCTTCGTTAGGAAGTATGCGGAAAAAAGGGTGATAAAAAATGCAAGTACCAGCTTCGGTATGGCTGTAATGGCGGAAACTGAGCCGCTGCTTTGCACCAAGGAGAGCAAAATATTAAATAGCTCCTCTTGCAAATTGGCGGTAACGCTTGTCACACCTTCGGGTAAGCCAATGAGAAGTATATCCACCTTTGCCCAGAATAAGGTCAGACCTTCCTCTATTTTATCCAAATAAAAGGGGAGGTCATTGAGCAGATTTTGAAGCTGTGCATAAAGCTGAGCACCCGCAAAATATCCTAAAAATCCAAGGATGGAAATCAGAAGAAGAATTCCTGATAGAGCGCCTGCCCAGCGTGGAATATGATGCTTTTCCAATTGATCCGCCAGGGGGATAAACATACGGCTTAACAACCAGCCAAAAACAAAAGGCAAAAAAATGGGAAACAGGTAGCGGAAAAATAAAAAACACGCTAGAATTCCCCCGCAAAGAATTAAAAAATTTAGTATTGCCTGCTTATTTTTAATATAAAACTCCTGCATACCACCCCTCCTTCTCAGGACAACTTGCCATATTATGTATATTATAATACGAAAAAAGGATTCGGCACAATATTTTGCAAGAATTAAAAAAGATTTAAGTATTGGGCAGTTGGTGGGAAGCTGAAGGCATCCAATATACTGCCCGTTATTTTGTTTTGCAGGAAATCAATAAAAGGAATACACCGTATTTTTATAAAAAGGTATTACGCAGTGAAACCGTAAAGGCTTCTCCTTTTCTTTTATACCATATTACAGATATTCTGCTACAAGCAAAATTATTTATTAATCCCTTTAATTTCAGCGGAAAGGTTGACCATTTCAATGGCTGCCAAGGCGGTATCATAGCCTTTGTTGCCGGCTTTTGTTCCTGCACGTTCAATGGCCTGTTCGATATTTTCTGTTGTAACGACGCCAAAAAGCACAGGAATATCGGTTTCCATGGAAAGATGGGCAATTCCCTTGGAAACCTCGCTGCAAACATAGTCATAATGGGTGGTTGCACCACGGATGACAGCACCAAGGCAAATAATTGCATCAAATCCGCCCCTCTGTACCAAAAGCTTTGCCGCAGTGGGAATTTCAAATGCCCCGGGAACACGCACCAAAGAAATATTGTGTGATTCAACACCATGACGCAGGAGAGCGTCCTCCGCACCATCCACCAGCTTGCTAACGATAAAATCGTTAAAACGAGAAGCCACAATTCCTACCTTTAAATTTGTTGCAATTAAATTTCCTTGAACCAGTTTCATGTTAAATTCCTCCTAATAGTATATAAATAATTTAGTCAATGTTAAATCTCAAATGATTGAAAAACCTTGGGCACTGCCCATTCACTGCCCAAGATAGGGCAGACAGCGAAGCTGGCTTTTGCGAAGCAAAAGTGATGACCCAAACCTGCTTGCTTTTTGAAAAAAGCAAGACCAAAAACTTTTATACAACCCGCATTTTATGTGGGTTAAGATGGGTCAAGGGTGAAACCCTTGTGGGTGTTTGAGGGCAATGCCCTCAAGATTTTGACTTTGTCTTCAGTCTGTCGGGACAGCGTAACGAGGACTTTTATTTTTAGAGTGTGCTGGAAAAAATATGCCCCATTTTCTCTTGCTTAGTGCGTAAATATTCCAAATCAAACTCTTGGGGTGCAATTTCAATGGATACACGCTTTGTGATTTGCACGCCAAAACTGTCTAAACCGTAAACCTTGTCAGGATTGTTGGTGAGAAGATGTAATTCCTTTGCGCCTAAATCCTGTAAAATCTGTGCGCCAATCCAGTATTCCCTTAAATCCGCTGCAAAGCCAAGGGAAATGTTCGCTTCTACGGTGTCCTGTCCCTGTTCTTGTAAAGCATATGCCTTTAACTTGTTGATTAAGCCAATGCCTCTGCCTTCTTGACGCATATATAAAAGAATTCCTCTGCCTTCCTTTTCAATTTGGCGCATGGCAGCGGCAAGCTGCTGTCCGCAGTCGCAACGGCAAGAGCCGAATACATCACCCGTCAAGCATTCGGAGTGAACACGGCATAGGAGGTCCTTCCCATTGCCGATTTCGCCTTTTACCAATGCAACGTGATGTTCTCCTGTAATGTCGTTTACATAGCCATAAATTTTAAACTCACCGTAGGGCGTAGGCAGGCTGGCAACGGCCTCGCAATGTACATGTTTTTCATGGCGGCGGCAGTAGTTTTGTAAATCGTGAATGGTAATGAATTTTAAATTATGTTCCTCAGCAAGCTTCCAAAGCTGGGGTGTTCTCATCATTGTGCCATCCTCTGCCATGATTTCGCAGCAAAGGCCACATTCCTTTAAGCCGGCAAGGCGCATTAAATCCACGGTGGCCTCGGTATGGCCTTCTCTTTTTAAAACACCGCCATTTCTGGCAATGAGGGGAAACATATGCCCAGGCCTGCGAAAATCCGCGGGGTTTGCGTCCTCATCCACGCATTTTAAGGCTGTGACGGAGCGTTCAGCCGCAGAAATACCTGTTGTAGTATCCACATGGTCGATGGACACGGTAAAGGCGGTGGAGTGGTTATCCGTATTTTCCGAAACCATTTGGGGTAAGCCTAATTTGTGTCCCAGTTCCTCACTCATAGGCATACAGATTAAGCCTTTTCCGTATTTTGCCATAAAGTTCACGTTTTCCTGTGTTGCAAATTCCGCAGCGCAGATGAAATCCCCCTCATTTTCCCGGTCTGGGTCATCGGTAACAAGGATGATTTTTCCTTGCTTTAATTCTTCTAAGGCTTCTTCGATGGTGTGATAAGCGTTCATTTTTTCTCCTCCTAAAATCCGTTTTCTCTTAAAAATTCCAAGGTTAATGGTTTTTGTTTTTCATTATTGTTTTCCAAAAAGCGTTGTATATACTTAGCGATAATATCTGTTTCCAGATTCACTTTATCACCTGTTTTTTTATCTAATAGAGTTGTCTGTGTGCCTGTATGGGGAATAATTCCCACAGAAAATTGCTCTTGATCCACAGAAATGACGGTCAAGCTAACGCCGTCAATGGCAATGGAGCCTTTTTCGATGATTTGGCGCAAAAGAACAGCGTCGGCTTGGATAAAAAGACGAATGGCATTGCCTTCTTGTTTTTTTGCGGAGATAATGCCTGTCCCGTCAATATGTCCGCTTACCATATGTCCGCCAAAGCGGCCGTTTGCTGCCATTGCCCGTTCCAAATGAACCGGGGCACCTTTTTTCAGGCTTCCCAGATTACTGCGTTTTAAGGTTTCGGGCATGACATCTGCGGTAAAGGTGGTTTTGGTTAAATTGGTTACGGTGAGGCAAACGCCGTTTACCGCAATGCTATCCCCAAGCATTGCGCCTTCCTGTATTATTTTGGCGTTAATTACAAGCTGACCACCGCTATTTTGTGAAGTTATTTTATCGATAACGCCGATTTCTTCAATCAATCCTGTAAACATAGGGCACCTCCTTTTTTAAAAAATAAGTTTTTAAGGTCAAGTTATTAAGGTCAAGTTATTAAGGTCAAGTTCTCGGGACGTTGTCCCGAACCTTGCAAGCGGGTCAAGCTCTTTTGCTACGAAAAAGCCAGCTTTGCTGTCAGCCCTATCTTGGGCAGTGCAGTTTTAAAAAGGCTTGAGCGAAACCTTTATATGCAAAAACATTCGTTTTTGCAAGGATGGCTGTTCCCCCCAAAACCGCTGTATATGCGGTTTGTATAAAAGTTTTTGGTCTTGCTTTTTTCAAAAAGCAAGTAGGGTTTAGGGCAAAGCCCCAAGGTCTTGATCCTCTGTTTTCCTTGGCGCCCAAGGTCTTGACCTTTTATTTTGCACTTGATGTTTCAATTTCATACTCTAATAAAATATCCCCGTCTAGCGTTTGGCTATGCAAAAGCTTTAGAATAAAAGCATCCTTTGGTTCAAGAACTCCCATGCCGCCCACTGGTGTTTTGGCATCCTTCCCGCCGAAAATTTTAGGGGCAAAATAAATATATAGCTTTTGGGCAAGGTTTTGCTCTAAAAACCCAAAATGAATGGTTCCGCCGCCCTCAACCAAAACGCTGTCCACACCGTTTTCGCCTAATTTTTTCATTAGGCTGGGCAATGAAACCCTTTCGTTTTCATCAGGCAAACGCCATAGAGTAAGCCCTAAGGCTTCCAAGGCGGCTTCCTTTTCAAAGGGATCATTTGCATAGGCGATTATGGTTGGATATTCCTTAGCTGTTTTACAGATTTGGCTTTCCAAGGGAATTCGCAGTCGGCTGTCGCAAATAATGCGTCGGGGCTGGGTTGCATTTTCTATTCTGCAATTTAGCAGTGGGTCATCCTGCAAAATGGTTTCAATGCCCACCAAAATACTACTGTATTGATGGCGCAGGCTATGGGCATGAAGGCGAGAGGCTTCATTGCTAATCCAACGGGAGGCACCTGTGGTGGTTGCAATTTTTCCATCGGCGGTCATGGCATACTTTAATGCTACATAGGGCATTTTTGTTGATATGAAGTGAAAAAATACATCATTTACTGCATCGCATTCCTTTTTCAAAAAATGCTCTGTTACGGTAATGCCGCTTTTTCGCAAAATCTCCACACCCTTGCCCTTTACCAATGGGTTAGGATCGGGGGAACCAATGACAACGTGTTGAATGCCTGCTTCAATGATGGCATCGGTGCAAGGTGGTGTACGCCCTTGATGGCAGCAAGGTTCCAAGGTGACGTATATGGTTGCGTCCTTGGGGCTTTCCTTGCAATCGGCCAGTGCCATACGTTCTGCATGGGGTTCGCCGGCTTTGTGGTGATAGCCTTCGCCGATAATTTTATTATTTTTTACAATGACAGCGCCCACCAAAGGGTTGGGGCTGGTGTAGCCCAGTGCTTTTTTTGCCAGAAAAATGGCTCGTTTCATATATTTTTCATTTAACATAGGGAGAACTTCCTTTCCTTCAGGGGAAAGGCGGGAAAGAGTTCCCGAAAAAATGGACGGAAGAGGGGTCCTCTTGATAGAGGGAAAAGGGATTATTTTAAAAATAAAATATATTTCAAATAGCAACCCCAAATTCAAAATAAAAGCCCTGTATGTGCCAATAGGCTCATACAGGGCATAACAAACATTTTGATACAGCAAAAAAACAACCAATAAAACCTATCAAAGGTTTTTGGGGTATGCAAAAAAGGCATACAAATAATCGCTGTATTTAAGTGGCAAATTAAAATAAATTACCACCTGATGCTTGCTCTTCTTCCATCCAGACTATACTGTCGGTTTTGGACTTTCACCAAATCCTGCTTACGCTCGCGGACTTTACCGCCGATCGGGAATTTCACCCTGCCCTGAAGAGTTATTATGTTTTACGACACCATTATACACCTCCTATTTCAAATTGCAAGAGGAATTTGAAAGAAAAAATAATATCTAAATAATAAAGAAGAAAGGAGATGAAAAGGTGGATTAAATTTTCTTTACTAGCGTTTTTCATAGGAACAAGGGGACATTTTTTGTATAACATGGCAATTGTAACTTTGCGAAAACTATTATACAATAAGAGAAACAATGTATACAGTATTATTTAAGAGGGCATATTTTGAGAGAATTGAGATTAAAAGCACGAGCAAAAATTAACTTAACATTAGATGTAACAGGCAAGCGTGAAGATGGCTACCATTTGATTAAAAGTATTATGCAAACGGTAAGTCTTTACGATGGAATTTACATGAAGCGCATCCGCAAAAACGAGATTATCATAAAAAACAGTCTGCCTTGGCTGCCAACGGATAACCGTAATTTGGCATACAAAGCGGCAGAGCTGATGAAGGAAAGGTTTGACATTACAGAGGGCGTTTATATCGAAATAGATAAACGGATTCCTGTGGCGGCAGGCCTAGCCGGAGGGAGTGCAGATTGTGCGGCTGTTTTAGTGGGAATGAACCGCTTGTTTGGGTTGGGGCTTTCCATGAAGGAATTGGAACACTTGGCTTTTCTTTTGGGGTCAGATATCCCTTACTGCGTTCAAAGAGGAACGATGCTGTCTGAGGGTGTGGGGGAAATTTTGACGCCGGTGAAGTGCGCATGCCCTATGTGTTACGTTGTGTTGGCAAAGCTTCCGGTCAGCGTTTCTACGGCTATGGTTTACAGTGGGTTAGACTGGAAGGGGTTAAAAAATCATCCTGATACGGAAGGGATGATACAGGCAATGGCTGAGAAGGATATTACGAAAATGGGTGGGTTATTAGCAAATGTTTTGGAAACTGTGACCATTCCCATGTATCCTAAAATTGCTCAGATTAAGGAAGAAATGGCTCGTCTTGGTGCGGAGGGTGCCTTGATGAGCGGAAGCGGCCCCACGGTTTTTGGATTATTTAAAGAAGAAGAAGATGCAAAACAGGCGGCGACATCCATTCGCAAAAAATTCGGTTTGAAGGAAGTTGTGGCTACAAGGATTTATCATGTTAACGAGGGGAAGAGAGGAGAAGATGGGAATGGAAGAAACGAAATTCGTCATTAACAGCAATGAATACCTGCCTTTAAGAGATGTTGTTTTCAATACCCTTAGGGATGCCATTTTGACAGGGAAATTGGTTCCCGGAGAAAGATTGATGGAAAACCAACTGGCAGACAAGCTTGGCGTGAGCAGAACACCCGTAAGAGAGGCCTTACGTATGCTTGCCCTGGAAAATCTAGTAGAGCTTGTGCCCAGAAAGGGAGCTCAGGTACTGGATATGAGCGAAAAGGACATTATCAATATCCTGGAGGTTAGAGATGCGCTGGAAAGCCTGGCAACAAGCATTGCTTGTGAGAAAATGAAAAATGAAGCATTGCAGCAATTAAAAAGTGTGGAGGCGGAATTTGAACGTGCCGTGGAAGAAAGAGATGTGGAACGAATTATTCAATTGGATGAGGATTTCCACGATTTAATTTTAGAGTCCACAGAAAATGATAAATTAACGCAAATATATCAAAATTTACGGGTTCAGCTTTACCGTTACCGCATGGCCCATTTAAAAGTGGATAGTACAATTCCTGCTATTATTGCCCATCATAGAGGGATTTTGCGTGCCATTGAAAATCATGATGCTGAGGAGGGTGCAACGGTTGCCCATGGACATATTAAATACCATACGGAGTTTATTTTACGCTCCATTCACAGCAAATAATATTTCGTTGCCCTAGGGGGCGGCGGAAAGCGGCGATAGATTGGCGTATTAAAAAACTTTAGTATTTGTTTATTTTGAATAGAGGAAAAAACCGATTGCATTTTTGGTAATCGGTTTTATTTTTTTGTAGAATCAATCAATTTATTTTTCCTAAGCTTTTTCATAAAATATGCGTGTTAGGGAAGCGCTGATTCATTCCGTGTCATAGCTAATCGGTAAATTTTCCACTGGGACAGCGTCAAAAAGCCTCGAAATAGCGCTGCTATTGCTGTGTTTTTTTCCTTGCCAATTGAAAAATTTCCTCGACTATCTGCACACCCTCCATTAAATCACCGCTTCCTTAGGAATTTGCTTTTAACAATTGTTTGAAGGAAAAGAAGATATCTCGTGAAATATTACTTAACAGTTTGTCAACAGTTCTTTCTTTCTGATGTCTTTTGCTTGCAATCCGCTGTCGAATAATTTACAATAATAATAGTTTTAGGGAATTACGGATTTATTTGGTGGGCACATCTAATTTGTAAATTTTTCACTTGGACATTGTTTAAAAGTATAGCCATAGCGGTGCTATTACTATGTTTTTCCTGCCAATTGAAAAAAATTCCTCCAATGGCTGTGCGCCCTCCATTATATCGGGGGTTCCTAGGTGAATTACTAACGAGAAAGAAGGTGGCGTATCGGTGACCGAAGGAAAAGACAATTTTCCCCGCAGAGATGAGCGGGTTTTATATGGAGCAAAAAAGCCAAGAGCACCAAGGCAGAACAATTCAAATCAGAGTAAAAGGCCGCAAAAGCCACAAAATACGGATAGACCGAAAAACAGAAAACGGAGCCTGCCTGTAAGAAGGCAGATGATTTTCGGTGTTGTTATTTTGGCTTTTCTCGTGCTCCTTTTTCTTTTGCTACGCAAAAATGGAACGGAGGTTTTTGTTGGCACAGAAAGCGTGGGAGTACTTGAGGGGCGCGCTGTTACAGCGCAAACCATTACAGATACCCTCGAAACCCAGCTTGCGGGGATTGTAGGCGCCCAGGTGAAAATTAACGAAGAAATCAAGACGGAACGGATTCATATTAGAAAGAGCCATAAAAAGGACGTTTGTACACTGGAGCATTTGATTCCCAAGCTGCGAAACATGGTAACCTACAAAGTGAATGCTGCCATCATTATGATTGATGGAGCCAAAGGGGTTGTTTTGGCAAATGAAGAACAGGCAAACAAGGTTTTGGATGCCATAAAAGAGCCTTACCTTCCTGCCGAGGGGGTTGAGGCAACGGTGGAGTGGGTAGAAAAGGTTGCGATTGTAGCAGATTATGTTGATTCCGACGAGGTTCTTTCGGAAAATGATGCTATTTCTATTTTGCAATCCACTACAACCGTAACGGGAACCTATACCGTCCAGTCCGGGGATGCGCCATATAAAATTGCCGTGAATTATGATTGTTCCTTGGAGGATTTAATGAAATTAAATGAGGGACTCACCGTAGAAGTGGTGATTAGGGTAGGGCAGGTCATCAATGTGCCTATCAGCAAGCCGAAGATTTCTGTGAAAACTATAGAAACCCAGGTTTTAACTACGGTTGAGCCGAAAACCTATGAATACCAAACTGACAATACCCAGCTTAAAAGCTATCAAAAGGTGATTCAGCAGGGACGTGCAGGGCAGAAAAAAAGCACGATTCAAATTACTAGAATCAACGGGTTTGTGCAGGAGGAAAAGGAAGTTTCAAAAGAAATTATTACTGAGCCTGTTCCTGAAATCATCGTAAGAGGAACCTTATAATATATTGCAAAAAGGGCATACTTTCCGAATATGGAGGTATGCCTTTCACAAAGAGAAGGAGGAATATCAGTGGGAATTAAATTTACAGTGCAAGGGGAAGCAGTGCAAAAACAGGAATTATCGGCACTTTCGGGGGAGGTAGTTCGTTGCCATGAGGCACTCCACAATAAAACCGGAAAAGGCAACGATTTTGTTGGATGGGTGGATTTGCCCCAAAATTATGATAAAGTGGAGTTTGAAAGAATCAAAAAGGCGGCGGCAAAAATTAAGCAGGACAGCAGTGTGTTAGTCGTAATTGGGATTGGCGGCTCTTATTTGGGAACAAGAACAGCTTTGGATTTTATCAAAAGCCCTTACTATAATGAGTTGAAAAAAGATACACCGGATATTTATTTTGTAGGCAACAATATCAGCTCTGCATACTTAAATGATATTTTGCAGATTTTAGGTGACAGAGATTTTTCCATCAATGTCATTTCCAAATCGGGAACGACAACGGAGCCTGCTATTGCCTTTCGTATTTTCAAGCAGCTTTTGGAGAAAAAATACGGCAAAGGAGAAGCGGCAAAGCGCATTTATGCCACAACGGATGGGGCAAAAGGAGCATTAAAGGAAATGTGCAATCAAGAGGGATACGAAACTTTTGTCATCCCTGATGACGTTGGCGGTAGGTTTACCGTGCTGACAGCGGTGGGCTTATTGTCCATGGCGGTAGCGGGTGTGGATATTGATGCAGTTATGGCTGGGGCGAGGGCCTCCATGGAAGCCTATGCAAAGGCGGATATTTGGCAAAACGAATGCTATCAATATGCCGCAATGCGCTATTTATTTTACAAACAGGGAAAAACGATAGAGATTTTAGCTAATTATGAGCCCCATATGACCTCCTTTGGGGAATGGTTTAAGCAGCTTTTTGCAGAAAGCGAGGGGAAGGACGGTAAGGGTGTATTTCCTGTTTCTGCCAATTTTTCAACGGACTTACATTCTATCGGTCAGTTTATTCAAGAGGGTGGAAGGTATTTTTTTGAAACAGTGCTTTGGAGTAAGGAGCCGAAAACACCGGCAATCCTTCCTTTTGATGAAGCAGATGGGGACGGCCTAAATTTCTTGGCGGGAAAAGAGCTGCAATTTGTAAACAGTAAGGCATTTGCAGGAACCATGCTTGCCCATATGGATGGCGGTGTGCCGAACATGGTTGTTGAAATTGAGCGGATGGATGCATGGCATTTTGGTGCGTTGGTTTATTTCTTTGAAAAAGCGGTTGGCATCAGCGGATATCTCCTGGATGTTAATCCTTTTGATCAACCGGGGGTTGAGGCATATAAGAAAAATATGTTTGCTTTGCTTGGAAAACCGGGATATGAGGAGCTTACGGCAAAGCTGGAGGCAAGGTGATTAAAATAAATGGAGCACTGCTTTAAGGGATGTTATTTAAAAACAATCGAATATTTCATAGCAAAAAGAGTGGGGATGGAAAAACCTTGAGGCCGCCCAAACCGGCTTGCTTTTTGTAAAAAGTAAGACAAAAAACTTGTGTACAAAACACATATTTATGCAGTTTATAACGGGTCAAGGGTGAGGCCCTTGAGAGTGTTTGGGAACAAAGTACGAAAGGTCTTGATTTTTTCCACAATCTGAAGAGTGCAGTTACTGAGCTGCACTCTTTTTAATGGGAAAAGTTTTGAAAAGAATGGGAAAGATTGTATTTTTATAAAAAAGAACGATGGGCCAAATAAATAATGAAGAATACAATAATAGCCAAAAAAATTGGAACTTTTTTCATACCCTATTCGTCATAAAAATGTAGCCTCCTTCTCGCCTTGTTTTTCTGCAATAGTTAAAGTATAATGGTAGGGAAAATGTGGAAGGGGGAATAGGATGAAGGTTACTGTGTTGATGGATAACCACACATATATTGATGATTATTATTTGGGGGAACCTGCGGTTTCCTATTGGATCGAGGCGGAAGGGAAAGCCTTTTTATTTGATGTGGGCTATTCTGCGGCGTTTTTGAAAAATGCAAGGGATATGTCCATTGATGTAAAAAAGGGGGATGCTGTAGTTCTTTCCCATGGGCATAATGACCATACAGGGGGGTTGGCTCCCCTATTGGACGTTTGCCAAGGAATGACCCCCCAATTAATTTGTCATCCCCATGCGCTGCTCCCCCGTTATTTTGAAAAGCTTTCCATCGGGTGTCCTTTAGAGAAGGAAGTGGTGCGTGAGCGTTTTTTCGTCATTGAAACAAAAGAGCCTTATTGGCTTACGGAGAGGCTTGTTTTTTTGGGGGGAATCCCTAGGGAGATTCCGTTTGAAAAGCCTTACTCCATCGGTAAATTGGAGGAGGAAAACGGAAGAAAGCCCGATATGATTCAAGATGATACAGCCTTGGCATATTCGACAGAGGATGGAATTTATATTATTACAGGCTGTTCCCATGCAGGAATTTGTAATATCATTGCCTATGCAAAAAAAATTCTGGAAAAAGAAAAGATTTTAGGAATTTTAGGTGGTTTCCATCTTTTTGACATAGACGAGAGAACAAAAGAAACCATTGCGTATTTGGAAAAAGAAAAAATAGAATTTTTATATCCTTGTCACTGTACGTCTTTTCGGGTAAGGGCTGCGTTGAATCAGTGTTGCAAGGTGGAAGAAGTTGGCGTAGGCCTGGTTTTAAATTGGGAGTAGGAGGGAAAAAATGCTTACAAAGGAAAAATTGCTGTCCCAGATAGAAAATGAAAAACAGGCAATTTTACAAAGAGGTGAGGATTTTTTTCTGTGTGCCGAGCTGGGCTTTTCGGAGGTGAAAACAGCAAAGGAAATAACAAATTTACTGGATGAATGGGGCGTTCCTTATCAAAAGGAGGTTGCAGTGACGGGTGTGGTTGCCACCCTTGGAAAAGGGGACGGCTATCACATTGCCTTTGTGGCGGATATTGATGCATTGCCGCGAAAAGGCGGATTGGGGAATATTCATTCCTGCGGCCATAGCATACAGACCACCATGGCTTTGTCCGTGATAAAGGCTTTGCTGGCTTCGGGTATTATGGAGCAGACGGATTGCAAGGTTAGCTTTTTCTTTACTCCTGGGGAAGAATATATTGATTTTTCCTATCGTGAGGGCTTGATTGCCCATGGAAAGATAGAATTTCTTTCGGGCAAACAGAATATGATAGCCTTAGGCTGTTTTGACGGGGTGGATTGCGTGCTTTCTGCCCATGCCAATGGTGATGTGGGAACAAAATTTGATGTGGGCTCAACCTTGGCAGGCTTTATGGCAAAAAAAGCGGTGTTTGTTGGCAGAGCGGCTCATTCGGGAGCAGCACCCCATTTGGGGCGAAATACCTTGCATGGGGCAATTTTAGCCATGAATGCCATTTCCTTTTTGAAGGATCAGTTTGACCCTCAAAGGGGATTGCGCTTAAATCCTGTTTTGACCGAAGGCGGCGGCAGCGTTAATGTCATTCCGGAAGAAACCGTATTGGAAACCTATGTCAGAGCCAACGACAATGAAACACTGTTTGAGGCTTGCAGGCGGGTGGATGCTTGTTTGGAGCTTTGCGCAAAGGCATTGGAATTACAGTGCATTATCACAAATACAGCTGGGTATTTACCGTTAAAGCAATCGGCGGCATTGAATCAGACGGTAAAGAAAAATATGCTGTTATTTTCAAAGCCCGAGGAAATTGTTGAAAACCCTGTTTCGGGTGCATCCGGCGATGTGGGGGATTTAGGCTTTCTGATCCCTACCATTCAATTTGGATTTTCTGGTATAAAAGGCCGTTTTCATGATGATACCTTTGCCATTGCTGATTATGAAAATTGTTATATCACCTCAGCTAAGGTGATGCTGGGCACAATTTATGATTTGCTTATGGAAAAAACCTGCAGGGTTTATCCAAAAGAGTTTGAACGAAGAAAAAAGGATTATCTTTCCACCCTGCGTCGAAAAAATTAAAAAAAAGGGGAAGATTTTAGCAAACTTAATATTTTTGAAAAGATTTTTTATATGTTTTTATGTTATAGTAGTTTTAGTGAGCCTGAATTGGTAAAATTATAATATGTTTTGATTAAAAGTGATAAGTTGAATGGGGGCATTTACTTATGAAAAAATTTTTGACGGTCGTAACGGCCATATCTTTAGTGTTTGGAAGCACGGGGGTGACCGCTTTTGGTTCTGTATTTGCGGATATTAATACAGTGCCTTGGTCGGGCGCGGCAAAATATATCGATGATGCGCAATCCCTGGGTTTGATGAGCGGGTATACTGAAAATGGCAAAAAGTACTCTAAGCCAAAAAATAATGTAACATTATGTGAATCTGTGCAGATGATTTACTCCATTATGAAGGTGTATACGAAACAGGATGTATCTGCTACAGATGTCAGCAAATGGACATCTGTCATGAGTGCATACAATATTCCCACATGGGCATACAATGCCACTGCCTATGCATTGGAAAACAAAATCATCGAAACCAGTGATCTAACGAAATTGAAAAACGGCACACAAAATGCAAGCAGAGAAGAAGTTGGATTAATGTTTGGTAAAGCGTTAAGCTTGGTTTATACTGTCAACAACAGCGCAACGCTTTCTTATAAAGACAAAGGCCAGGTTTCCAGCGCTGCTGTGCCGTATTTGGCACTGTTAAACTCCAAGAAAGTAATGGTTGGGGATACGAATAATAATTTCAATCCCAATGCAAAAATAAATCGTGCGGAAATGGCTGTACTGTCTGTAATTACCTATAACACTTTGAATGGTTCCGCTACCACAACTCCTTCTGCGCCAACAGCAGGCACCTTGGCGGGAACGGTAATTAATAGCATGGTATTAAGCAATGGTGATATCTTTTTAAGTGTAAAAGCAAATAGCGGTGAAGGTGTAAATGTATTTGGAAAGAGTACTTCTGTGAAGGTGACCTATGACGGAGAAACCGTTGCTTTAAAGGACATTGGCATTGGTGATACCGTTACTGTTACTTATAGCAATGATAGCTTAAGTGCGGTTGTGATTAATAAATCTATAAAAGGAATTGCAACGAGCAAAACTTATAAGCTAAAGGCTTTGACAAGCAGCAAAATTACTGTGAAGGATGGCAGCAACGAAACGACATACCGCTTAGCAGACAGTGTTAGTGTTACCATTGGCGGCAGTAAATCCACCGTTGCTAAATTAATTACCGCCATGGAAGATTATGATTATAACGTAACACTGTCCTTTGATAAGTCGGATAATGTCTCAAAAATTGAAGCCATGAGCAGTACAAATAATCCTCTTTCCGGTGATCTTACCTATATGAGCGATTCGAAATTGACCATTGAGGTGGGCAGCAAGAGTTACGACTATCCTCTTTCTGAGGCTGATGTAACAATCAAATATGATGGGAAATCCATGCTGTTTTCTACGCTTACAAGCAACTATAAAAAGAATAATTACACGGTAACTTTAAAGTTGGATAGCAAGGGCTATGTTACAAATATCAATATTGATTTCATGGAGGACGAAACCCATGGAACTTTAGATTTCATCAACACCCGTCGCCTTGAATTAAAGGCAGCAGGAAAAACCTACAGCTATTCTATTGATACAAATGTGGATGTTACGATTGATGGTAAGAGCAGTACCCTTGCAACCTTAACCAGTAAATATGATAGCAATCCTTATAGAGTTGCTTTGACGGTTGACCGTTATGATACCGTTACAGAGATTGCAGCTACCACAAAAAATTCAGCTTTGTCAAAAGGTACGTTAAAGACACTGACGACATCAAAAATTACAATTACTGTAAATAGCAAGAGCTATGATTATGATTTGAGCAGTCCTAGCATTAAAATTGATGGAAAGAGTGTAACTTTGACCACCTTGAAAAACAGCTATAAGGATTATAGCTATGATGTTGAGCTGACTTTTAACAGCAAAGGTGCAGTTACAGAAATTATTGGTAAAAACACTAAGGCAACCAAGGGTACCTTAAAGACTGTTGAACCTAAAAAAGATACAATTACAATCACCGCCGGCGGTGTAAACTATACCTATGATATTACCAGCAGTGCAAAGGTAACTTTAGATGGCAGCAGTACTACAGTTACTAAATTAGACACTGCCCTAGAGGCCGCGCTCAATAGCAAAGAATCAATTTCTGTTACTTTGACCCTTAACAGCAGTAATGAGGTGACAAAAATTGTGGCGACATCAGAAGATAGCGATACAGATGAAACCGTTAAGGGTACGCTTATTGATCTTGATGCGTGGGAGATTTCGGTGAAGGTTAGCTCCAAAACAAAAACCTACGATTTTAAATCGGGTACTGTTACTGTAACCTTAGGCGGAAAAAGTTCGGATGTAGGGGACTTGGAAGATGCGTTGGATGATTTGGATCGCGACGAGGTGATTTCCGTAACACTCTATTTGAACTCGAATAATCAGGTAACAAAGGTAGTGGCAAAAATTGTGGATGAGGATGACGAAGATGAGGACGATAAGCCGCTAAAAGGCGATTTAACCAGCGTAGCCACCTCCAGCAGCAGACTCATCATTGAGGACAGCTCGGGGAAAGAATATACATGGTATTGTACTTCCAGTGTGGATGTAAGTTATAACATAAGCAGTAGGTACTACGATGAAGATGATTATAAGGATGATCTAACCGGTCTGAAAAAATTCCTGAGTGACTGTAAAAGTGAAAGAGATACCTGTTATGTGAAGTTGACAAAAAACAGCAGTGGTAAGATAACAGGAATAACCGCTCAGGACAAATAAATTCGTTGATATCTTATTGCAATGAATTAATTGAGAGTAAAAGTGAAAAAGGCTTGTGATTCTATGAATCACAAGTTTTTTTTGCATAAAAAACACTTTATTTACACTGCAAAAAAATTAGCGAATTTTTAGGTAGAAAAGCGTAGGCTTCACAAAAAAAATACGGAAGTTTTTCAAGGGAATTGTCGAAAAAAAATATACGATACCTCCAGCGATTGACAAAAAAAGCAGTCATATTTTCTTACAATAGAGAATATGGAGGGAAAAGTCATGGAAAAAACAGAAATTATTTTAGAACAAATTGCTCCGCAGCCTGGGGTGTCCCAAGATGCACCTTTTCATTCGTCCAGAATACCCAAGCTGATTCATGGTAAGGATGTATTAAGGTTTGCTATGATATGCGTTATGGGTGTTTGCTGGGGGAAGGCGGAAATGCTACATATTTTGCGCCCCATGGGAATTGCATACCTCTCTTTGTTTTTTGGCGAAGGAATTTTATTTTGGGGCGCGTTGGTTTGTGTTGCGGCGGGGTGCATCGTAGATATTCCTCTAAAGGCAGGGGCAGCGTTGGCTGCTGCTTGCGCCATTCAGCTCACCTTGGGGAGGTTTGTGGAGCGAGAAGAAATGCTGAAAAAGGCCTTGCTGGGCGCCTTTGCCATGGCCCTTGCTGGTGTTTTTTTTGCAATTAGTAAGGGCGGTTTGACTTTTTATTTTGCCGTTGCAGGCATAGAAAGTGCCTTGGTCATGGGGCTTTCTTTATTGGCTCAAAGAGGAATTGTTTTTCTTTGGGAAAAAAGGAAGGTGTCCATTCCCACACGTGAGGAAACCTTGGGTTTGGTATTTCTTTTTGGGGGTGCCATGGCGGGTATTTCTCAAATGGAGGTACCCTATTTACAGCAAGGCGTGCTTCCTTGCCTGTTGGCCTATTTCTTGGCTGCTTGTGCTTGGAGGGACGGAATGGGGGGCGGTTCTGCCGCAGGCATACTGCTAGGGTTAGTGCTATATCTTTGCAGCGGTGTTGATTTATTGTTTTTTACAGTACTTGGCGTGAGCGGGCTTATGGCTGGGTGCTTGAAGGATTTGGGGCGGGTTCCGTTGGTACTTGCACTAATGATAACCCCTGTGCTGTTTTTGTTTTATGCAGATGCTTCGTTGGTGGAGCCTTTATGGGCAGGGGGATGGGCATTGGGTGCAGCCGCTTTTTTCGTAACCCCCAAAAAATACCTTGTTTGGATGACAGGGAATTTGTGGGAAAAAGAGGAGAGCAAGGATAAATTTATTCGAAAAAAGGAGCTTCTGGAGGAACGGCTTCTTGCATTTTCACAAGCCTTTGCCGCTTTGGCAAAAACCTTTGTGCACCAAGAGGAACTTCAAGAAAAAAAGGATGTTTCAAAGCTGGTGGATAACATTGCGGAAAAGGCATGCAAAGGCTGTGGAATGGCCCACTATTGCTGGAATGAGGAGTTGTATCGTACCTACAGCATGACGTTTTCTGCCTTATCCTACTGTGAAGAGAAAGGGCGTGTTACGTTATCACAGCTACCGGAAGCCTTTTCCCAAATGTGCGCTCGGGGGGATGTTTTTGTGAATACCGTAAACCAGGCTTATGACGGATACCGCAGAGATCGCCTTTGGCTGGGACGTTTGGCGGAATGCAGAGAACTGGTTAGTCAGCAGATGAAGGCGGTAAGCGATATTTTATTGGGGCTTTCCGGTCAGCTTGAGGTGGGACATGTCTTTTTGGAGCAGGCGGGGCAATTATTGCGAGAGGAGTGCGGGAAGGAAGGAATTCGTTTGCGGGATGTGCGTGTCGTGGAGGAAAAAAACAGATTTGGCAGACAAGTGCAAATTTCTTTTCGTGGCTGCGGATGTCGCGGCGTGTGCAAAAGTAAGCTCTTACCCTTGGTAAAGCGCACCATGAACCGACCTATGGTTTTAAAGGATGCAAATACCTGTCATTGTCAGAAGGATGGCATATGCACCCTTTGCTTTACGGAGGTACCCTCCTTTGGTTTAGCAACGGCAACGGCCTTTTCCTCTGCTGAGGAAAATCAGCCCATTGGGGATAGCACCGCTTTTTTGGAAACAGATAGAGGAATTGCTTTGATGGCGCTGTCAGATGGGATGGGACAGGGGAAAAGGGCCGCCGAGGAAAGCCGAACGGCCATTGAGCTTTTGGAGCAATTTACGGAGGCAGGCTTCGAACGGGATTTAGCGGTAAAAATGATAAATTCCGCACTACTGTTGAGAAAAGGCGAGGAAACCTATGCAACCCTTGATATTTGCGCCGTTGATTTATTTGACGGCAGAGCGGAATTTATTAAGCTGGGCGCAGTATCTTCCTACATAAGCCGGGGCGAACGCATTTTAACCATAACTGCCCATACCTTGCCGGCAGGAATATTGCAGCAAGTTCAGATTGTGAAAAATGAAATGCTGTTAAAGGATGGAGATATGGTTTTTTTGCTCAGCGATGGCATTACCGAGGCACTGGGTGGGGAAAATATTACAGCGGGTTGGCTCAAGGATAAATTGGAAAAAGTTCCTTTGTCCAACCCCCAGGATGCGGCGGATTATATTCTCAGAGAGGCAAAAAAAGAGATAAAAGATGTTCCAATGGATGATATGACCGTATTGGCGGGACGGTTTTGGAAAAAAAGAAAAAGTGCGTAAAAGAGAATAAAATTTTGCAGCTTGGTAAATCCTGATAATGTAATAATTTCCTTTATATAGTTAAGTATTAGTGATTGAAATGAATGGGCCGACAAAGCCTCTCCTGTTTTTTAAAAATTGGGGAGGTTTTGTTTTTTCATGAAGAAAGGCACAAGAAGGATAATCTGCGGCTATAAATATTGCCTTTTGCCCAATTATCGTGTAAAGTGAATACATATTTGTTTTAAAAAGCCTTCAAACTGAGGGCAATGATATGGAAGAATTTTAGCGTGGGAGCAAGTGATATGCAAAATAAAGTTTGGCAGACCATGGAACAATTTCATATGTGTCCTTATGGAGGGAATATTGTAGTTGGCGTGTCCGGGGGAGCTGATTCTGTTGCATTGCTGCATATATTAAAGGGGTTTGCCCAGGGGCAAAACTGGAGCCTTACGGCAATTCATGTCCATCATGGGTTACGAGGCGCAGAGGCAGACCACGACAGGGCTTTTGTGGAGGAAATTTGCCGTAAATGGGGTATTCCCTGTAAGGTTTATTATTTTGATGTGGCAAAAGAAGCACAAATGCGAGGCTTAGGCATGGAGGAAACGGGACGCTTACTGCGCTACCAGGTTTTTGAGAAGGAAAGAAACGGTGGGGTGATCGCCGTTGCCCATAATAAAAACGACCAGGCAGAAACCATTTTAATGCGTCTTTGCCGTGGCGCAGGGGGTTCGGGCTTGACGGGAATTCGCCCTGTGAGGGATTTTATTGTACGTCCCCTATTATTTTGCACAAGAGAAGAAATCGAAGGCTATTGTGAGAAAAATGGGCTGAGCTATTGTCAAGACAGCACAAATATGGAAAATACCTATACAAGAAATCGGGTTAGAAACCAGATTTTGCCTTTGCTCATGGAAATTTATCCTAAAGCAACGGCACATATTGCCCAAGCCGCCGAAATTTTCGCTGAAGAAGAAGAATATTTGCAGGGTCAAGCCATGGAGCTGTTTTCCAGCGCTGGGGAAAAGGTGGGAAACCATGAGATAAGGCTTAATATAAGTGCGCTAACGAATATGCACAGGGTAATGCAAAAGAGAGTTTTCGGCATAGCTTTTCAGAAATTAGGCGCAAAAAAAGATGTGACTTTCGTTCATTTCGCACTGCTGGAAGGACTGCTGAAGCAAGAAAGCGGCAAAAGCTTGCATTTGCCAAACAAAATGATTGTGCAAAGAAATTATGATGTAATAACGATGAAAAAAGATAGGGTGGAAGGCGTGGGTTTTTGCTATTCACTGCCTATGGGACAGGAAATTTTTGTTGCCGAAGCCAATTTATTTGTGCGTACTTGGGTTTGTACGGAAAAAAGTACAGAAAAAAATGAAGATAGCTGTACGAAAGTATTTGATTATGATAAAATAGGCTGTGCGATTTTTTGTCGAACCAGACAAAAGGGAGATCGCCTTGCCGTTGGAAATGGGCGGAAAAAGCTGAAAGATTTTATGATTGACGACAAAATTCCCAGAGATGAGAGGGATAGAGTACCTCTGATTGCCTTTGAGGATCAAATTCTTTGGGTAGTGGGTAAGCGCTCATCGGCGGCATATCAAGTGGATGGGGCAACAAAACGTTTTTTGACAGTTCAGATACGGAGGTTCGTTAAGGAATGAAAGAAAGAGTAGAAGTGATGATCAGCGCTGATGCAATCAGCAAAAGACTGGAAGAAATGGCTGAGCAGATTTATGAGGATTTTGGCGGTGAGCAGGTTGAGCTGGTTTGTGTTTTAAAAGGTGCGGTAATGACCTTGACAGAGCTTTCCAAACGACTGAAAATGCCCGTTACAATGAGCTTTATGGATGTTTCCAGCTATGGAAACGGCACGGAGAGCTCCGGTAAAATTAAGATTTTGCGGGATTTGGATGAGGATATTTCAGGGAAAAATGTTCTTTTGATTGAGGATATTATTGACAGTGGCAGAACGTTAAGCCATTTGAGAGATCTTTTATTAAAAAGAGAACCAAAGTCTTTTAAGATTTGTACCTTGTTGGACAAGCCGGACAGACGCGTTGCGGATGTTCCTGTTGATTATGTTGGCTTTACCATTCCTGATGCATTTGTGGTTGGGTATGGCTTGGATTATGCCCAAAGATACAGAAATTTGAATTATGTAGGCATTTTGCATTTTGACGAAGCATAAATAATGCCGGAAGAGGAGTTCCCTATTAGGAATTCTTTTTCTTTTTTTGTCAGGGTAACACTGCACAATTTGCGGCTAACGCATGTACATCCATCTGCTTGCATCTTTTCCATCAGTCTGCACAAAAATGCTCCCAAATACCACCAGTATTCACAGTGCTTTTTGTTTTGGCTGACGAAAAATCTGACAGCACATTTGGACGCATAGAATTATGACGTATTACCATAGAAAAAGCGGTGTTTTTGGTGAAACTTTTCTAAACCTACGTTGCCTTTTCTATGAAAATGTGATAAAATTATAAACTAGTACGGATAAATTAAGAAGGAATAAGTAAATTCGCATTACGAATCAACAGGAGGGAATCTATTGAATAAATACTGGAAGGCCATAGGGCTGTATGCGGCAATTTTTGTTATTATTCTGGCCTTTTTGGCCTTCAATAACGAGGGGTTTACTGCTCCGAAGGGGGAACAAAAGGCATATACTTACAGCGACTTGTTAAACGAGTTGGAAAGCGGCAATATAAAAGAGCTTGCTTTAAGCAGAAGCAAAGAGGTTGGTGACTTTGGTACTGCTGAGGCGACCCTTGATGACGGCAGCGTTATTTCTGTAAATATTAATAGCATTTCCACTTTCCAAGAGCGTGTAGATCAGAAGATTGCCGATGGAGACGCAATTAAAGTAACAATCCAAGATGTGCCAAAAGAGAGCTTGCTCTCTACCATATTGCCGTCTTTGATTATGATGATTGTTATGGTGCTGTTTTTTATGCTGCTGTTTAACAAGCTTCAAGGCGGTGGCGGGAAAATGGCAAGCTTTGGAAAAAGCAAGGCAAAAATGAGTGTAGAGGGTGAAAACAAAATCACCTTTGAAAACGTTGCGGGCTGCGATGAGGAAAAAGCGGAGCTGGAAGAATTGGTTCATTTTCTTCGTACACCCCAAAAATTTACGGATTTGGGCGCGCGTATTCCAAAAGGCGTGCTTTTGGTTGGCCCTCCGGGGACAGGTAAAACGTTGTTAGCAAAAGCGGTTGCGGGTGAGGCAGGCGTGCCGTTCTTTAGCATTTCCGGTTCTGACTTTGTTGAAATGTTTGTCGGTGTTGGTGCATCCCGTGTGCGTGATTTGTTTGAGCAGGCGAAGAAGCATGCACCAAGCATTGTTTTTATCGATGAAATTGATGCCGTAGGGCGTCGCAGAGGTGCCGGCCTTGGCGGCGGACATGATGAAAGAGAGCAAACCTTGAATCAGCTGCTCGTTGAGATGGACGGCTTTGGGATTAACGAAAGTGTTATTATTATTGCTGCAACCAACCGGGCGGATATTTTAGACCCTGCGTTGCTGCGTCCCGGTCGTTTCGACAGACAGGTTTATGTGGGCAGGCCTGATGTAAAGGGCAGAGAGGCGATTTTGCGGGTACATTCAAAGGGCAAATCCTTGGCGCCTGATGTTGACTTGAAGGTGGTTGCCCAAACAACAGCGGGATTTACAGGCGCTGACTTGGCAAATCTTTTAAATGAGGCAGCATTGCTTACAGCCAGAGCAGACAAAACGGAAGTTGACATGGAAGAAATCCAGAAAGCGCTGATTAAAATTGGCGTTGGAACAGAGAAAAAGACCAGAGTGATTTCTGATAAAGAAAAATATATTACGGCATACCATGAAAGCGGACACGCCATTTTATTTGAAGTATTAAGTGAGCTGGATCCTGTTCATAGCATTTCTATTATTCCTACGGGAATGGCGGGGGGCTACACCATGCCCTTGCCCGGCGAAGATAAAATGTATATGACAAAGATATTCATGGAGCAGGAAATTGTCAGCCTATTGGGTGGTCGTGCGGCGGAATATATTGTGATTAAGGATATCACCACAGGCGCCTCCAATGATATTGAACGTGCAACAGCAATGGCTAGAAATATGGTTACCAAATATGGCATGAGTGAGCTTTTGGGCCCTATTCAGTTTGGCGATGACAATAATGAGGTGTTTATCGGCAAAGATTGGGGACACCAGCGCAATTACAGCGAGGATATTGCTACAACCATTGATAAAGAAGTAAAACGTATTATAACCTATGCATATGACGAAGCAATACGGATTTTAAAAGAAAACATAGAGGTATTGCATGCTTCCGCAAAGCTGCTTGTTGAAAAAGAAAAGGTAACAGGCGATGAATTCCGCACATTGTTTGACCAAAAGGTGCGGAATGAAATCTTAGGCATTGCAACGGAGGAAATAGAGGAAATTACCGACTTACAAAACATAAGAGAAGACAGAGAGGAGCAAGACTGATGGATTTTAACAACATTGTACCCGGAATCACCTTTGAAAGAGAATATATTGTTGAGGAAACAGATACAGCAGCCGTATTCGGAAACGATAACGTGCCGGTGTTTGCATCCCCCAGATTATTGTCATGGATTGAGGGCACCGCAATTGGCGCGGTAAAGCCTTTTTTACCGGAGGGTTGGGAAACCGTTGGCACATCCTTTGAATTTAAGCACATGGCTGCGACTCCTGTTGGCATGAAGGTACGCATCGTAGTTGAACTGACCGAGGTAAACGGTAAGCTTTTAACCTTCCAAATTAAGGGCTACGATGAAGTTGATAAAATTTGTGAAGGCACACATGGCCGTGCAATAATAGATTTGCAAAAATTCATGAGCCGTGTAAGCAGCAAGGCAAAAGGGTAAGATAGAATGAGAGCGTCTCAAAGACGCTCTTTTTTTGACGGAGGTTATTTATGTATCGAATTTTAGAAATTTTACGTCGAGAGCAAGGATTCCTTTCCGGTCAAGACATTGGAGAGCAGTTGCGTATTAGTCGGGCTGCTGTTTGGAAGGGAATAAAAAAGCTGAGGGAAGAAGGTTATGAAATAGAAGCCGTTACAAATAAGGGATATCGATTGATTTTACACGATACCATGTATAATGAAAAGGAAATTGCCCAAGGGCTTTCAACAAAAAAACTGGGAAGAACCATTTGTTTTTATAAGGAAACGACCACCACCAATGGTTGCTTGCGTGAGATTGCCCTGGATGGGGGAGACGAGGGAACCATTGCCGTTGCCGAGCGAATGACCGCCGGGCGGGGTAGGCGTGGGCGTCACTGGGAAGCACCTGCCGGTTCCGGTATTTGGATGAGTATTTTGCTGCGGCCCAATATCTTTCCTTCTGAGGCATCGGTACTTACCCTTTTAGCAGGACTTGCCGTATGCCAGGCATTGGAGGCGGAAACAGGGCTTTCTCCTAAAATTAAGTGGCCTAACGACATATTGTTAAATGAAAAGAAGCTGGTTGGAATCCTAACGGAGATGGATTGCGAAATGCAGCAGACACATTTTGTAATTGTTGGCATTGGCATCAATGTGAACACCACCGAGTTCCCGGAGGGACTAGGGGATATCGCTACCTCTCTTTATTTGGAAAGTGGAAGAACTTTTTCCAGAAAAAACATTTTGCAAAGGGTTTTAGTGAATTTTGAAAGTTTGTATGAAGAATTTATTGCTTCCCATTCCAGCTTTGCGCCATTTCTTTTTAGGTATAAGGAAAAGTGCAGCACCATCAACCAAGAGGTTAAGGTTTTGGGTAAGGAAACCTTTTTTGCCCAAGCGGTGGATATTACACCCGAGGGCGAATTGGTTGTAATTAGAAAGGATAATGGAAAACAAGAGGTTGTCTTTTCGGGAGAGGTTTCTATAAGAGGAGGGAAACAAGGTGAGTAACTTTATTTTGGCGGCGGCAAGCTACGAGAAACAAAAATATTATTTGGAGCCCATGTTTCAGAAACTTCCCGAAGGAATTCAGGAGGAAATCCGAATTATTTGCGTTACAACGGCGCAAAAGCTGACTTGCACTTTCCTTATGGGTTTTCGGGAAAATGGTGAAATATATTTTGAAACGGTGAAGCGTGAAGATGATTTTGATTTTGATGAGATCGGGGCGGAGTTGGAGGTAAAGGAGATTTTTCGTACCCAAAAACAGCTCCTTGCATCTTTATCGGCATGGTTCACCATCTATTTTACAGATGAAGGAGAAAAATTAAAGGATCAGCTTTTGGAATGAGTCGAAAAATGGTGAAACATTGTACAAAAATTAACAAAAATCCTAAAAATATATTGTAATTATTTCATTAGCTGTTATAATGGTTCAAGGTGAGTTTTCTAAGAAATATCAGGGAAAGATGTTATGGTGATGAACAACCAGATATACTTCAAATGATTAGAATGTGAACCCAAATAAAACCTAGTAATCTTATATCTTCCGCCATGCGGAGCATAGGAGTGAGAATGAAAGGAGTCATTACAATGAGTGAACAGGCTATGGCAGTAAAAAGTGGGGAAAAGCTTTCTGTAAAGGATTTAACAACGACGGGAATGATGATTGCCATCATTTTGCTGATGTCCTTTACCCCTTTGGGATTTTTGCGAACGGCGGGCTTAGAGGTTTCTTTAATTACCATTCCCGTTGCAATTGGGGCAATGATTATCGGACCCAGGGCAGGTCTGCTTTTAGGTACAGTGTTCGGCTTAACCAGCTTTTATCAGTGCTTTGGAATGAGCCAATTTGGAGTGGTTCTTTTGGGGATTAATCCCTTTTTGACGTTTCTTGTTTGTGTGCCTACAAGAGCTTTGATGGGATGGCTTACAGGAATTGTTTTTAAAGGCATCGAAAAATTAGACCATTCTAAAACCGTTTCCTTTTTTATCGGTGGTTTTCTTGGGGCATTATTTAATACAATATTGTTTATGGGTGCATTGATGCTGTTTTTCTGGAATACTGAATATATTCAGTCCATTAACACAAGCCTAGGCAACTTAAATGTTTTTGCATTTATACTTGCTTTTGTTGGCGTGAATGGTTTGCTTGAAGTGCCGGCAACATGCATTGTGGGCGGTGTGGTTTCCAAAACACTTAGAAAAGTATTATATAAAAAGATTCGTTCAAACTAAGGCTATCGTAAGGCGCGGGTTAGCTCGCGCCTTTTATGTTTGGTTTTGAGGAGAGGGAAGCATGATATTAGTAATTGATGTTAGTAATACCAACACAGTGATCGGCGTTTTTGACGGAGAAGAGCTTGTGGCAAACTGGAGGTTATCTACGGTAAGCAGCCGAACCTCCGATGAAACGGGTATCTTAATTCGTGGGTTTTTTCAGCATGCCAATATTTCGGTCATAGAAATTGAAGCGGTGATTATTTCTTCCGTTGTTCCTAATGTGATGTACTCCCTGACCAACGGCATCCGCAAATATTTAAGGCGTGAAGCCATGATTGTTCGTTCAGGAATGAAAACAGGCATTAACCTTAGGATGGAAAATCCCAAGGAGATGGGAACGGATCGTATTGTAAATTTGGTTGCGGCTTATGAAAGATATGGTGGACCGGCCATTGTGATTGATTACAGCACGGCAACTACCTTTGATGTAATCAGTGAGGATGGGACATTTTTAACGGGAATTACAGCGCCCGGGCTTCAAATTTGCGCAGAGGCTTTATATCAAAAGGCGGCGAATTTGCCAAAGTTTGAAATTGTTGCACCCGAAAGCATAATCACCAAAAATACCGTTGAAAGTATGCAGGCAGGTCTTGTCGTCAGTCATATCGGAGAAACAATTTATATGATTAAATGCATCCGAGAAGAATTTGGCTTTCCTAATATAAAGGTAATTGCTACAGGAGGCCTTGCCAAAATTATAGATGAGAAGGAAGAAATATTTGATGTTTATGACCCTGTTCTTGCATTGCATGGGTTGCGGCTCATATACAACAAGAATAAGAACAGGCGACAGGGGGAAAGCAAATGCTTCTTGTAATAGACGTTGGGAATACAAATTATGTTTTGGGTGTATATCACAAAGAAAAGCTGGTGAAGTGCTGGCGTATGGCCACCGGAAGCAATAAAACGGCAGATGAAACAGGGATTTTTTTGTATAATCTTTTCGAAGCGGCAGGCTTTGATGTAAAGCGAATTGAAGCTGTGATTATTTCCTCTGTTGTTCCCGATATTATGTATTCCCTGACCCAGGGGATTCGGAAATACTTCAACATTGAACCTATGATTGTGAGTGCTGGGATGAAAACGGGCATCGTCATCAAGCGGGACAACCCAAAGGCAGTTGGGGCGGATCGCATTGTCAATATGGTTGCTGTCAATGAGATTTATGGTGGCCCGGCAGTGGTCATTGATTATGGTACAGCCAATACCTTTGATGTCATTAACGAAAAATCCGAGTTTATTACGGGTTTAATTACACCTGGTATTTCCATTTGTGCAGAAGCCTTGTATCAAAGAGCAGCACAGCTTCCCAAGATTGAGATTAAAAAGCCAAAATCCATTATTGTGAAAAATACGGTAGGTAGTATTCAGGCGGGTTTGGTCATTGGACATATCGGGCAAACCAAGTACATCATTAAGCAATTGAAGGAGCAGCTTGGCTTTTCCGAATTGAAGGTTGTTGCAACGGGGGGCTTAGCAAGGGTAATTGATCCGGATAAGCAGATATTTGATATTTTGGACCCTGTGTTAACGCTAAAGGGCTTGAGAATTTTATATCATAAAAATAGATGAGGAAAAGGACGGTTGTCCTTTTTCAGAACGTAGACAAAGTCAAAACCATGAGGGCTTTGCCCTCAAGCACCCACAAGGGTTTCACCTTAGCACTTTGCTGCGCAAAGCTGTCCTTTGGACAGATGACACTTCTTTGCCATTGCACCTTGACCCTTTAGAAACCGCATAGCTATGCGGTTTCAATAAAAGTTTTTGGTCTTGCTTTTTTCAAAAAGCAAGCAGGTGGTCATCACTTTTGCTACGCAAAAGCCGGCTCCGCCGTCTGTCCTATCTTGGGCAGTGAGAGGGCGGCGCCCAAGGTTTGTCTTCAGTCGAAAAGGACGCTTGTCCTTTTTTTCTTGCAAAGAATAAAAATGTTTGGTATGATAAAAAACCAAAGAAAGATATGAGGTGTTATCATGCGAATTGGAACGGTTGAAATTGAAAATAATGTGTTTTTGGCACCTATGGCTGGAGTAACGGATTTGCCGTTTCGATTATTGTGTAAGGAAATGGGCTGCGGTTTGGTTTATTCGGAAATGGTGAGTGCTAAGGGGATTTTATATGACAATAAAAATACAACGGAGCTGTTGATGGTTGAGGAGGCAGAACGCCCCACAGCCATACAGCTTTTTGGCTCAGATCCTCAAATTTTAGGGGAAATGGGGCGGAAAATTGAGGGATACCCCTTTGATATTCTTGATGTGAACATGGGCTGTCCTGCACCGAAAATTGTGAAAAACGGAGAGGGAAGTGCTTTGACGAAGGAACCTTTTCGTGTGGGAGAGATTGTAAAGGCATTGGTTGAGGCACAAAATAAGCCTGTGACTATAAAATTCCGCAAGGGCTTTGATGATATGCATATTAATGCCCCTGAAATTGCGAAAATTGCCGAGGCAAATGGCGCTGCTGCGGTGGCGGTGCACGGTAGAACGAGAGAGCAATATTATAGTGGCAAGGCGGATTGGGACATTATTCGCCAGGTAAAGGAGGCCGTAAGTATCCCTGTTATTGGAAATGGAGATGTGTTTACGCCTCAGGATGCCAAAAATTTGTTTGAGCATACAGGCTGTGATGCCATTATGGTGGGACGGGGTGCCCAAGGAAATCCGTGGATATTTCAAAGGATATTGCACTATCTGAAATCAGGAGAGATTCTACCTGAGCCTACAGCGGGGGAAAGGGTTGAAAAAGCCTTGCGCCATGCAAAAATGTTGATTGCATATAAAGGCGAATACATCGGCATCAGAGAAATGCGTAAGCATATGTCTTGGTATATGAAGGGGTTGCCGGGATCTGCTGAATTGAGGGGGAAGCTGAATTATACCGAAAGCAGAGAAGAAATGGAAGGTTTGTTGCAGGGATATTTAAGGAAACAGAATCAATAAAAAAGCCCATATTATATTATGGGCTTTTGCGTAGCATAAGTGATGAAAATGCCTGCTTGCTTTTGAAAAAGCAAGGGCAAAAACTTTTATACAAACCTCATGTTCATGCGGTTTGTAACGGGTCAAGGATGAAACCCTTGTGGGTGTTTGAGGGCAAAGCCCTCAAGACTTCAACTTTGACTTTGTTTTCAGGCTGAGCCCATATTGTATTATGGGCTTTTTTCAAATGGTTATAGAATATCCACTACTTCATACCCGGCATCGGTAACGGTGGAAATCAATGTTTCATCGTCAATGTCCTTTGTAAGATTTACGGTAGCACTTTTACCCTCCAAGCTAACCTGGGCAGTGACACCATCAATGCTATTTAAGGCTTTTTCAACCCGTGCTGTGCAATGTCCGCAGGACATACCATCAATTTTTAATATTTTTTTCATACTTGTTTCCTCCACTTGTATTTGATTTAATTGTGTTTCATTGGAATTTGCAGTATGCTTTTTGGGACGAAATAATTTTAGCCGTAAAGCATTACTTACAACGAAAACGGAGCTAAAGCTCATGGCAGCAGCTGCAAACATCGGATTAAGCTTTAATCCAAAGACTGGATAAAGCACACCTGCTGCCAAGGGAATCCCCAGCGTATTATAAAAGAAAGCCCAAAATAGGTTCTGCTTGATGTTTCGTATGGTTGCGTGGCTTAGCTCCACTGCGGCAACGGCATCCAAAAGATCGCTTTTTATTAGGACAATATCGGCGGATTCTATGGCAACGTCCGTTCCGGCACCAATGGCAATTCCTACGTCGGCTCGGGTAAGGGCTGGGGCGTCATTGATTCCATCCCCTATCATAGCCACTTTTTTCCCTGATTCCTGCAAACGGCGAATCTCTTGCTCCTTATCCTGGGGCAAAACATCGGCAATGGCACGAATGCCCAGTTTTTTGGCAATGGCATTGGCGGTACGCTGGTTGTCTCCTGTAAGCATGACTACATCAATGCCCATTTGATGAAAGGCATCCACGGCGTCCTTACTGCTTTCCTTTAAAGTATCTGCCAATGCTAACATGCCTAAAAATTTACCGTTTTTTGCAAAATATAAAGGTGTTTTTCCTTCATTTGCAAGGGCCTCTCCTTTTTGCAAATAATCGCCTATGTCAATTTTCTTTTCTTTCATCATTTTCAAATTTCCACCGCAGATGATAGTACCATCAATTTCGGCTTCAATTCCTTGGCCCGGTGTTGCAATCAAATTTTTTGCTTCAAAAAAACTGATTTCCTGTTTTTTAGCATATTCTACCACAGCCTCTCCTAAGGGGTGCTCAGAAAGTGCCTCCAAAGAGGATACCAAGCGTAGAAATGGATTTTTTAAAATGCTTTTTGCAGGAAAAATATCGGTTACCGTAGGCTTTCCCTCTGTTAAAGTGCCTGTTTTATCCAATACCACAGTGTCCAATCGATGGGCAATCTCCAGGCTTTCGGCGGATTTTATTAAAATACCGTTTTCCGCACCCTTTCCTGTTCCAACCATAATTGCCGTGGGTGTTGCCAAGCCCAAAGCGCAGGGGCAGGAGATGACCAAGACAGCAATGCCGATGGATAAAGCAAAGGCAAAGGTTTGCCCTGCAATGAGCCATACAATTGCAGCTACCAACGCAATGCTGATTACGATGGGTACAAAAATGCCGCTTACTTGATCCGCCAGCTTTGCAATGGGAGCTTTCGAAGCACCCGCTTCTTCCACAAGGGTAATGATTTGTGCAAGAGTGGTATCCTTGCCAACACGGGTGGCCGTCATTTTAAAATATCCGCTTTTGTTTATCGTTGCCCCAATAACGGAATCTCCCACTTGCTTTTCAGCGGGGATGCTTTCGCCGGTAATGGCGCTTTCATCAACAGCGCAAAAGCCTTCGATTAAGGTTCCATCCACAGGAATGCTGTGTCCCGGGCGTACCACAAGGACATCGCCTTCTCGAACCTCATCAATGGGAATTTCTGTTTCCACCCCGTTTTTTAAGACCATTGCCATTTTCGGCGCAAGATTCATGAGTTTGCTGATGGCCTCAGAGGTTTTCCCCTTGGAGCGTGTTTCCATATATTTCCCTACGGTAATTAAGGTAAGTATCATTGCGGCGGATTCAAAATACAGCTCCATGCTGTAATGATGCGCCTGCATAAGATTCCCGCGGCCCATGTAAAAAGCCATGGAAAAAATAGCAAAAACACCGTAAATAACTGACGCCGCAGCGCCAATGGCAATGAGAGAATCCATATTTGGCGAGCGATTCCAAAGGGCTTGAAACCCAACAGAAAAGTACTTTTTATTAATCTCCAAAACGGGAAGGGTTAAAAATAATTGCACCAATGCAAAAATCAGGGTATTTTCTTCACCTAAGAGGATTTCCGGTAAAGGCGCACCCAGCATATGCCCCATGGAAATATAAAACAGGGGAATTAAAAAGCAGAAGGAGGAAATGAGCCTAAATTTCATATGCTTCATTTCATCCGCAGCAATACTTTTAGCTGCCGGCACATCTGCTTTTTCGCCCACAGGAGAGGCGCCATAACCACTGTTTTTGACTGCTTGAATAATGTCGTTATTGTCTATAACATCAGGTTCAAATGTGACCGTCATAGAGTTTTGTAAAAGGTTTACATTAACAGTCTGTACGCCTACCAGTTTCCCTACGCTTTTTTCCACATGGGCGGAGCAGGCAGAACAAGACATTCCTGTGATGTTAAATTTTTCTTTCATTCTTTCACCCCCAAGTAGTTAGTAAAAATTAACTATAAAAAGTTTATTCCATTTATAAGGTATTGTCAACATTGGTTTTCAATAAGGTGCATTGTAATTTTGTGCAAAATATAGGAAAAAAATCAGTTTTCTTTTCAAAAATAGTATGTTAAACTATGGTAAATTCAGGAGGGGTTTTATGAAAAAGGAAATGCGCCGCAAGGATAGAATGGTTTCAGAGGAAAAAGCAAGAGAAATTATTGAGAAAAGCGAGTATGCAACGCTGAGTACAGCGAGTTTGGATGGGGATCCCTATGCCGTTCAGGTAAGTCATGTTTTATATGAAAACAGCATTTATTTTCATTGTGCCCTGGTAGGCCGAAAGCTTGATAATATAAAGGAAAATCCCAAGGTTTGTATGAGCTTTGTGAGTAAAGCAGAGGTGGAGCAAGACCTTTACACCGTTCGTTACGAAAGCGCCGTGGTGGAGGGAGCGGCAAAAATCATTGAGGATGAGGAAGAAAAGCTGTTAGCATTGCAGCTGATTTGTAAACGCTATAGCCCTGATATGCTTGAAGATCATCTGGCTTATATTATGCCAAGGCTTAAAATTACAGGCGTATGCCGTGTTGATATTGGGGATATTTCGGGAAAAGAGAATAAGAAAAAATAACGGTATATTAAAAAAGGGGATTTCATTTTTGAAATCCCCTTTAGAGTGTATAAAAACCTTGGGTTTTGCCCAAACCCACTTGCTTTTTGAAAAAAGCAAGACCAAAAACTTTTATTAAACCCGCATATGCATGCAGGTTTAGACGGGTCAAGGGTGAAACCCTTGTGGGTGTTTTAGGGCGAAGCCTTCAAGGTTTTTGCTTTGTCCACACCCTTTGAATTATTTATCGTTCATAAGACCCATTTTGTCAAAAATATAGAAAAGTAAGCTTAATCCCATAGCAACCAAAGCAGCAAGAGACATCCCTCTTAATGCAACACTACCTAGATTAATGGAAATTCCGGAAAGACCAACAACGAAAATAACAGAGGTTAATGCAATATTTCTGGATTTATCAAAATCAACCTTGGAATCCACAAGAATTCTTAAGCCCGAGGTGCCAATCATGCCGTAAAGCAGGAAGGAAATTCCGCCGATTACGGCACCGGGAATTGTGCCGATTAATACTGTTAATTTGCCGATGAAGGAACAAATGACAGAAAGAATGGCAGCACCGGCAATAACGCGAACGCTGTATACTTTTGTAATTGCCATAACGCCAATGTTTTCTCCATAGGTTGTGGTTGGAACGGAGCCGATAAAGCCGGAAAGCATGGTGGAAAAGTTGTCAGCAAACAAGGAACGGTGCAAACCTGGATCCTTCAATAGGTCATGGCCAACAATTTTACTTGTAACAATCTGGTGGCCAATGTGTTCGGAAATGATAACCAAAAGGGCAGGGAGCATAATGACGATTGCTTCTGCGCTGAATTTTGGAGATGAAAAATTAGGAAGTGCAAACCAACTTGCATTACCCACGGCACCAAAATCCACCAGACCCACAAAATAAGCTGTAATATAACCGCAAACAACGGCGATTAGAATGGGAATAACGGCGAAAAACTTTCGGAATAAAACTGAGCCAAAAACAGCAACGCCCAAAGTAACTAAAAACACAATTACATTTGCACTTGATGGGCCGCCTTCTGCTAATAGACCTCCTGTATTTGCGGCGGTACCTGCCAGCTCTAAGCCAATTAAAGCAACTACGGGGCCCATTGCCGCAGGTGGAAGAATTACGTTAATCCAATCGGAGCCAAACTTACCAATGATTGCGGCAACAATACAACCACAAAAGCCGACTGCAACGAATCCGCCCAAGGCATATTGATAACCAAATTTGTCAATAATCAAAAGCCCCGGTGCCAGGAATGCAAAGCTTGAGCCTAAATAAGCAGGGGCTTTTCCTTGCGTTATAAAAATAAAGAGTAATGTGCCGAAACCATTCATAAAAAGAACAACAGAGGAGTTAATGCCAAACAGGAAGGGAACAAGAACGGTTGCACCAAACATGGCGAACATATGCTGTAAGGATAAGGGTGCGAGCAGGGAAAAGGGAACCTTTTCATCTACTTGTATGATTTTGCGGTTTTCCATAATAACCTCCTTAAAATAAATGAAAGTGATAGAAAAAATAATAAAGATAATAGCTTTTTGGACACAAAAATAAAAAACCATGGGTTTATTTTTCGTGCCTGAAAAATTATAGCACCCTCCCTTTGTCCATGCAATGTAAAATGATGTTATTTAGCGAAAACTGTCGTTATGCTGTAAAAAAATAAAAAATGGGAAAGGCTTATAGGCTTAATCTACTAGATTATAAGAAAAATAAAAATTAGCTTTATTTTTGGTTTTTTATACAAAGGAGAAAAGAGAACGAGAAAGGCATTTAAAAAGGCCTTCAAGTTTTTATGAAAACCTCAACCTTAATCCATACGGAAGACAAAGTGAAAACTTGGAGGTCTTTGCTTTTAAATGTCTAAAAGAGTTTTAGGGGATTGGGGGTCATCACTTTTGCTTCGCAAAAGCCGTCTTCGACGTCCGCCCATCTTGGGCAGTGAGGGGTCATCACTTTTGCTTCGCAAAAGCCGTCTTCGACGTCCGCCCATCTTGGGCAGTGAGGGGTCATCGCCCAAGGTTTGTCTACGCGCTGTATCTTAGTTTTTCAGTTCCTTTTCTAAAATCAGTTGTGCGCGCAAATAGCGCTCCAGTCTTTGAAAATCCTTTGGCGTTAATCCCGGCAGGCGTTTTAAATCCATATTATCAGCTAAATCAGAAAGCTTTACTGCTTTTGCCAAGGGGTTTTTCGCAACCTCTTGAATATAATCCATATAGTCTTCCCCCTTTTTTCTGGTAAGACAAACGACGGCATCCACAATTGCCTTTGAAAAGCCTTCCTTTAGAAGATCATCGGCTGTTAAGTCGCTGTTTTCTAAAGTGTCATGGAGGATTGCTACAATTTTTTCATCCATGGTTTTACATCCAAGCATAACACGAACGGGATGCAAAATATATGGATTGCCTCCTTTATCTAACTGCCCCATATGGGCGTTTGCAGCAAGAATTATTGCTTTTTCCAGCATATTTATGTACTCCTTTGTTTGGATTAGTTTAAAAAAGTGTAGCACATAAAGCAAGGAAAAACAATAAAATAGAGCAGAAAATGGAAAAATCCGTCGGCGAAATGTTACAAAAATTAATAAAAATTTTAATATCTCCATACGAAAGTATGATATGATAAATAAAAAGGGAATTGGGGGCATGGAAATGATATTTTATTTTAGTGGAACAGGAAATTCATATGCAACTGCTCGTTTTTTGTCAGAAAAATTGGGTGAAACCTTGATTGATATTACGCAGGCCGTGGAGAAAAACGAAACAGAGTATTCTTTAGTGGAGAATGAAAAACTGGGCTTTGTTTTTCCTATATATGCTTGGGCACCGCCAAAGGCTGTGTTGGATTTTGTGAAGAAGCTGGTTTTGCATTGGGAAAAACAGCCCTATACCTTTGGAGTTTGTACCTGCGGTGGTGCGGCTGGTAATGCCATAGATGTGTTGGAGGATGCTTTGACAAAAAAGGGGCTTGTACTGGCAAGCGGCTATTCCGTGATTATGCCCAATAATTATTTTGTCACACCTGGGGTCAATTTTCAGGAAAAGCAGGAGGAGATATTACATAGGGCGCAGGAAACATGGGATCGGATTTTAGAAGCGCTACTGCAGCAAAAGCAAGGCTTTTTTCGTGTAAAAAAAGGGAAGGCGGCCGGTTTTTTAACTGCCGCAATCAGTCCCGCTTTTCAGTGCTTTGCAACCTTAACAAAACCATTTTATGTAACCCAAGATTGTATCGCATGCGGTCTGTGTGAAAGGATATGCACAGCCCATTGCATTCAATTAAAAGATGGGACTCCCAGTTGGATAAAGGATAGGTGCAATATGTGCTTAGCTTGCTTCAATCGATGTCCCCAGGGGGCAATTCAATACGGCAAAAAAACAAAAGAGAAGGGCCAGTATGTCAATCCTTGCTGGAAATAGTTTTTAGAGGGGAGATACACGATAATGAGGAGAAGGAAATGGATAATTTGCCTAGCGGCATTGGCTGCTTGTGTGGCGTTTTGCGGCTGCGGGCAGGGAAGTACGATTGCGGCTGCCGAGCCGTTGGTATTGCAGGCTGAGGCGGCGATGCCAGCAGAGCCTGAAAAAAGGGAAAGCACAGAGCCCCTTGGCGAGAAAGAATCAATCATAGAATATGCGGCACCCCTTGCCTATGTTTTAGAGTATCCTCGTATGGCAAACGAGGAGATAAATAACCAAATTTTAGAATTTGTGGAAGGGCTTAAGGCAGAGTTTGCCGAAAAGTATGATATAAAGGATGAAAAAGCCAAAAGACGTTTAACCCAAAATGATTGCGATAAGTTTTTATATCTTGATTATGACAGCTACATTGTAAGTGAGGACAAAGTTTGTATTGTTTTTTTTGAAACGCAAGAGCTTGGAGAGAACATTTTGCCAGTAGAGCAGGTGGAGATTTTCCATTTTGACATCAACACCGGGCAGCGTATTGACGAAAAGGACATCAGAAAGGATGGCTTTTTGGAAGCAGCTTCGGCCTATACGATAGAGTATTTTACCACTCATGCACCCTATAAAGACAGGATTTTTGGCGATTATAAAACTACGCTGGCACCGGAGGGCGGCCGTTTTGAACACTTTGCCCTAAACAGCGAGGGCGTTCTGTTTTATTTTCATCGCTACGATGTATTTCCGGGCAGCCTTGGCAGGGTAGACCTTTTCATTCCTTACAGTGAGCTTGCCGGGCTGTTAAATGGGGTTGGAATTGAAGCACCGCCTGTGGTTGAGAAGGATGAAGCCCAGCCGATACAGCCTGTGACCAAACCGGAACGGGAAATTGATCCTAATAAGCCAATGGTTGCTTTAACCTTTGACGATGGCCCAAATCCCATTCAAACAGGACGCATTTTGGATGCTTTGGAGGAAAATGGTGTGGTGGCAACATTTTTTGATCTTGGCAAACTGGTAGAGGCCTATCCCGAAACTGTGCAAAGAGAGCTGGCATTAGGATGCGAGGTTGGAAGTCATTCCTATTCCCACAAGAATTTTAACACCCTTTCTGCCAAGGCAATTGCAGAGGATGTAGCTAAGACGGCGGAAGCCTTTCGTAAAACAACAGGGGCAGAACCTACGTTGTTTCGGCCGCCTTACGGCAACTGCAATGATTTTGTGAAGGCAAATATACCGTTATCAATGGTAACTTGGTCGGTGGATACTTTGGATTGGAAGAGTAAAAATGCGGATGCCATTATGAATGTGATTCGCAGCGAAGGCAGTTTGGATGGGAAGGTTATTTTAATGCATGGCATTTATGAAACCAGTGCGGCAGCAACAGAACGGCTGATTCCTTATTTATTGGAGCGGGGATACCAGCTGGTGACGGTTTCTGAAATTTTGGAGTACAAGCATGGGGTACAGCCGGAAAATGGGAAATTCTACGGGTATTCCTATTTTCAATAAATTTATGTTTCAAAAAAGAAATGGAATAAAGAAGCAATTGCCATTCGTGGTGTGAGCTTTGAAAAACAGAATTTTGTAATAACTTTTATTTTACAAAGGAAACAAATGTGAAGCCCCATTGCCGAAGAGTTTAGGCAATGGGGCTTCGTGTTTATGACAAATGTGGTTACTAAAATTTTGAAGGAGGGCGATTAACCTGCTTCCGTGGCTTGGGACAGAAAGGCGGTTTCCAATTCCTCCAAGGGAAAGGGTTTATAAAAATAATATCCTTGAAAAATATCACATTCTGATTGCTTTAGTAAAGACATATTTTCCCTAGTCTCCTCACCTTCGCAGACAACGACAGTAGTGTCGTTCTTTTTCCCTTCCTGCAATTCGCACAATTGTATATGGAATCCCCATTTCTGCTAACAGAAGCGGCATAAGTAACCTCCTGACAATTTACAAATGGTTAGTAGTTGCTAACTATAGAGAGATTGTAGCACGTTATTTTCTATTATTCAAGAGGGGATTTCCAAGAAGTTCAAAACTGTTGAATTATTTGCTCCGATTTAGGAAAAATGCAATACAAGGAATTACCTTTATAAAAATAACAGCCCATATTGCAGGGCAAAGCTTATGCCAAGCAATGGGGCCATTTTCAACTGAAGCAAAAATAGTTCTATAATACCCATTACTTCGAAGAATTGGATGGATTGGATTTTAAAAATTCCTTCATGCCCTCGAAGGTTTCGTTACTAATCACATGCTCAATGCGGCAGGCATCCTCTAAGGCAGTTTCTTTAGAAACGCCAAAGCCCATTAATATTTGTGAAATTACACAATGACGCTCATAAGTTCCCATAGCCACAGACTTACCTTTTTCAGTCAACTTAATACTACCACGGTCCTCCATATCAATATATCCGTTTGATTTTAGTTTTTTCATAGCATTGCTGATGCTGGGTTTACTAAAACCTAGGGCAGTAGCAATATCAATGGAGCGCACATAGCCTGTTTGCTTTTCTAGCAATAATATCGTTTCAAGATAATCTTCCATTGATTCTTGGACTTTCATTTTTTTTCCCCCTAAGTTATTATTTGTTTTTTTATTTTATGGTAACAAAAAAAATGAAGCTTGACAATGGTTTTGTTATTTCTTACAATTTTAGCATGTAAAAAATAGACAAAACGAAAAACCAGTAAAATTTTCATTGACAAGTTGACAAAAATGATGCAATATAAATACATAGTCCGACAGGGGCGTCGAAAGACAATAAAATGTTTTGACGCCTTTTTTGAATCGTTTGCCTTCAGTGGCAAATTTTACTATTGCTTGCTTCTGTAGTTTGATGCTTTCTCCTAACGTCAAACTATTTTGAATCAAACTTTTCATCTCTTCTTGTTATTGCCTTACCGAATGTAGCGAAAACGCCCCCCAAATTGTTTTCGTTATATGGCAATGACGACCCTTAAGGACAAGCGACTTTCTCCCACAAGAAGGTCGCTTGTTCTTTTACCCAAAAGAAAGGATGGTTTTATGAGAGAGTATGGTTGGACAGCAGAGGCTTATGAATCATTTTACAAGGAGCTTCTGTCCTTGCAGGACGAAAAATATCGTTTATTTCATGAAAAGCTTTTATGCTCAGCATTGCCTGTAATTGGTATTCGTATACCTGTTTTGCGGCAAAAAGCCAAGGAGCTTGCAAAGCTTGCGGGAAAGGATTTTTTTGCTGTCTGTAAGAAGGATACCTATGAGGAACGGCTGCTTTATGGCCTTGTGGCTGCCCAAGTGCCTATGGAGTTTAAAGAGTTTTTAGGTTATTGTGACATTTATTCTTATGAGTTTGTGGAAAATTGGGCTCATTGTGATGTGTTTTGTGCATCTTTAAAGAAGATAGCGGCGAAAAATCAGGATGCTTTGTTTGAACATGCAAAGGGATATCTAAAGGAAGAAAACCCTTGGGTTGTGCGCGTTGGGTTGATTATAATGCTAAGCCATTATTTGAAGGAGCCCTATTTACAAGAGGTTTTGCTTAAAACAGATCAGGTGGATTCCGATTTTTATTATGTGCAGATGGCGCAGGCGTGGCTGTTAGCCACTGCTTGGGCAAAGAACCCTGAAATGGTGCATCAATATTTAGAGGGAAATAGCTTATCCTATGAGGTAAAGGCGAAGTTTGTGCAAAAGGCACGGGAGTCCTTTCGGGTTACCCCGGAGGATAAGGCTTGGCTTTCGGAATGGAAAAAAACACAGACAGCAAGGGGGGAGGTGTGCTTATGAAGGCGCAGACGTGGGAGCGTGTAACTCACAGTTTTTTGCCCATTTATAATGAGGATAGCAAAGTGTTGATTTTGGGGACGGCGCCGTCTGTGAAATCCCGGGAAAATAACTTTTACTATGGACATCCCCAAAACCGTTTTTGGCGGGTACTTGCTCAGATAACCGCTGTCACTCTGCCCGAAAGCGTTGAGGAGAAAAAGGCGTTTTTACTGTCAAAGGGCATTGCCCTTTACGATGTTATAGAAAGCTGTGATATTCAAGGCAGCAGCGATAGCTCTATTCGTAATGTTGTGCCCGCCGATTTAAGTGAAATAATACAAACAGCAGGCAGAATTCCTGTGCTTGGAAACGGAGGTACGGCATTTCGTCTTTATCAAAAGCACCAGTATAGGCAAACGGGAATCCCCATGATTCTTTTGCCATCTACCAGCCCTGCCAATGCCGCTTGGAATTTGCAAAGGTTGACGGATGCTTGGGAAAGCAAATTGAAACCCTATTTACAAAATGATTGACAGATATTATTATGAATATTCCAGAACGTAGACAAACCTTGGGCGTTACCCATTCACTGCCCAAGATAGGGCAGACAGCGAAGCTGGCTTTTGGGGAGCAAAAGTGATGACCCAAACCCACTTGATTTTTAAAAAAGCAAGACCGAAAATTATTATATAACCCTAATTCTATACGGGTTTAGACGGTTCAAGGGTGAAATACTTGTGGGTGTTTGAGGGCAAAGTCCTCAATATTTTGACTTTGTATTCAGCCTGAAAAATTCTTTATGAATGTTCATGAAATAAATATTGACATATGACTGAAACATTGGTATAATGCATCATACAATGTGAATAGAGTACTTATCAAGAGTGGTTGAGGGACAGGGCCCTGTGACACCCGGCAACCGGCGTTTTACGCATCGGTGCCAATTCCCCCGTTTGTTAAACGGAAGATGAGAATGTAATAATACCCTGATTTTAGGGTTTTTTTATTGCCAAAAAATAACGATTTTTAACAATCGATTTTTTTGTCAAATTTTTTTATGATTTGGCAGTATAGTGAAACATCTCTCCCTGCATTCTATTCACAAGGAAAACTATTTTTTATTACAGGAGGGAAAAAAATGAGCAGAAGATTATTTACATCCGAATCTGTTACGGAAGGACATCCCGATAAAATTTGTGATCAGATTTCCGATGGCGTATTAGATACGTTGTTGGCAAAGGATCCCAATGCGAGGGTTGCTTGCGAAACAGCAACAACAACAGGTATTGTTTTTGTAATGGGTGAAATCACCACCAGTGCATATGTAGATGTAGAAAAAATTGTTAGAGACACCTTAAATGAAATTGGATATAACCGTGCAAAATTTGGTTTTGACAGTGAAACCTGTGCGGTTGTTACTTCTATCCATGGCCAGTCACCGGATATTGCAATGGGGGTTGATAAGGCACTGGAGCATAAAACAGGGGAAGATGACAGTGAATTTGACACAGGCGCAGGGGATCAGGGCATGATGTTTGGCTTTGCCTGTGATGAAACAGAGGAATTGATGCCTTTGCCCATATCCTTGGCTCATAAATTGACAAGAAGATTGACAGAAGTAAGAAAGAACGGTACATTGAAATATTTGCGTCCCGATGGCAAATCTCAAGTTACGGTGGAGTATATCGACGATAAGCCTGCAAGGGTGGATACGGTGGTTATCTCATCTCAGCATGATCCCGATGCAACAAACGAGGAAATTCGCTCAGATATTATTGCGCATGTTGTGAAAAAAGTTGTTCCGGCGGAGCTTTTGGATGAAAATACAAAATATTATATTAACCCTACAGGACGCTTTGTTATCGGCGGCCCTATGGGCGACAGCGGTTTGACAGGCAGAAAGATTATTGTTGACACCTACGGCGGTTATGCAGCCCACGGCGGCGGTGCCTTCAGCGGCAAAGACCCCACAAAAGTTGACCGTTCTGCTTGCTATGCAGCAAGACACGTTGCAAAAAACATTGTTGCCAGTGGCATTGCAAAGAAGTGCGAGGTGCAGTTGGCCTATGCAATCGGCGTTGCACAGCCAGTCTCTATTCTGGTGAACACCTATGGAACAGGCAAAATTTCCGATGAAGAAATTACAGAAATTGTTCAGAAAAACTTTGATTTGCGCCCTGCGGCAATCATTAAGAACTTCGATTTAAGAAGACCAATTTACAAGCAAATTGCAGCTTATGGTCATTTTGGACGTACAGATTTAGACCTTCCATGGGAGAAGCTGGATAAGGTTAACGTATTTAAAGATAAGTTTTAATTTTTGTGTTTTTTGAATTCATGAAAGGTGTCGAGATATTCGGCACCTTTTTTTGCAAAAAAATGTAAGAACTTCAGTTCCCTTTTTCCTGTTGGTGTGATATACTAAAAAAAATTTGTATTGTTTTTTTGAACAAAATTTCTAAGTATTAGGAAATATATTAAAAAAATTAAAAGCTTATATTTTATAATTTAACTTTTTGCTATTTTGATAATACAAACAACGTAACGTAAAGAAAATCGTTAAAGGAATACATTTTTTGCTAGTTTCAGCAAAAATGTATATTTTTGCAAATATAAAGTTTAGGTCAAGCCTTTACAAAGGCTTGCAGGGTTCGGGACGGTGTCCCGAGAATTTGATTTTTGGAGAACTTGATTTTACGGTTCGGGACTGCATCCCGAGAACTTGTCTTTTCGCAAAGGAGGGGTGTTGCTTGGAGGACGTTGTGCTAAAGGGCGAGGTTGCAGATATTATTTTCCAAAACAAGGAAAATGGCTATACAGTTTTTACAGTGCTTTCCCAAGGAGAAGAAATTACCTGCGTAGGTGTTGTTCCTATGGTTCATTCGGGAGAGAGCTTGGAGGTACGGGGAAATTGGAGCAACCATCCCGCTTATGGGAAGCAATTGCAGGTTCAATTTTATGAGAAATTCATGCCCACCTCTCAAGGCGGCATGGAAAAGTATTTGTGTTCCGGCTTAATCAAAGGCCTGGGGCCCAAAACCTCCAAAAAAATTGTGGAACGCTTTGGTGATGCCGCTTTTTATGTGATTGAGGAAAAACCGGATTTGCTCACGGAAATAAAGGGCATTACCCACGAAAAGGCCCAGCGGATTTCCGAAATTTTTCGAGAACAGCACGAACTTCGTAAGGTTATGATGTTTTTACAGGGCTTTGAAGTTTCCCCAGCGTATACCATGCGAATTTATAAAAAATATAAGGGCAGGACGTTTGATATTGTAAAAACAAACCCCTATCGCTTGGCCGATGATATTTTTGGAATCGGCTTTAAAATGGCGGATAAAATGGCGGCGAATGCAGGAATTGCCGAGGACGATCCCAACCGTGTTAAGGCGGCGGTAAAATACGTATTAAACCAAGCGGCTTCAAATGGGGATTGTTTTTTACCTAAGGATAAACTGATTGCCGAGGCGGTTGCACTTTTGGAGCTTCATTCATTGATGGTGGAAAATGCCATTCGAGAGTTGCAGGTGGAAAGCCAGCTTTGGCAGGAAAAAATGGGAGAGATGGACGGGGTTTACCTAAATTTCTATTATTATGCAGAAATGGCAGTGGCAAAACGCTTGTTGGAATTATCCATGGTTTGCGAAGGTACAGATTTGAATACCCTTGAGGAGCAGATTCAGCAGGTAGAAAAAGAAACCGCGGTGTTATTGGCTCCCGAGCAGCGGCAGGCGGTAATGGAGGCAATGGCGGGCGGAGCGCTGATTATTACAGGCGGCCCCGGCACAGGGAAAACCACAACCATCAATACCATTCTTCGATTGCTGGAAAAGGAAGGTAAGGAAGTGGTGCTTGCAGCACCCACGGGACGTGCCGCAAAACGAATGACAGAGGCAACGGGTGTGGAGGCGAAAACAATTCATAGGTTATTAGGAACTACCTTTGTTAGTGACGATAACCGTCGGCAGGTTTTTGATAAAAACGAGGATGATCCCATAGAGGCGGATGTCATTATTATTGATGAAACCTCCATGGTGGATTTGCATTTGATGCATGCCCTGCTGCGGGCGGTGCAAAACGAAACTGCGGTTATTTTTGTGGGTGATATGGATCAGCTGCCGTCCGTTGGTGCTGGAAATGTACTCAAGGATATGATTCGCAGCGAGCGCCTGCGTGTGGTGCGCTTGCGCCATGTGTTCCGACAGGCACAAGAAAGCGCAATTATTATGAATGCCCACCGAATTAATCAAGGGGAAGAGCCTGTTTTAAATGAGAACGGAACAGACTTCTTTTTCATGCGCCGTGCCTACGGCCAAGAGGTGCTGACGACAATACAGGAGTTGGTGAAAAGCCGCTTACCCAAGTATACGGGGCATGATGCCTTGGCTGAGATGCAAATATTAACCCCCATGCGCAAAGGAATTCTTGGAGTGCAAAGTTTAAATCAAGTATTACAGGAAACCTTAAACCCTCCTTCCCATAAAAAGAAGGAAAAGCAGTTTCGCCAGGCAACCTTCCGAGAGGGCGATAAGGTAATGCAGATTAAAAATAATTATAATATTGTGTGGCGCTCCTTTAACAAAGCGGGAAAGCGTACGGATGAGGGCTTGGGAATTTATAATGGTGATGCAGGGCGAATTATAAAAATTGATGAGGAGAACGAAATCCTTCAGGTGTTGTTTGACGACGGAAAGGTTGTTGACTATGATTTTACCCAGTTGGAGGAGTTGGAGCTTGCTTATGCCATTACCATTCACAAATCTCAGGGGAGTGAATATCCTGTGGTGATTTTGCCCGTTTATAGCGGCCCCCCCATGCTGATGACCAGGAACTTGCTTTATACCGCTGTAACAAGGGCGAAGGAATTGGTGGTGCTGGTAGGCTTGCGGGAAACGGTAAACGGCATGATTGCAAATAACCGAGAGATTGGGCGATATACAGGCTTGGCTGAACGAATACGCAATTTATATGATTTCATGCATGAACAGGAGGTGCAGCAATGAAAAGCTTTGTGGAGAGGTTTTTAAATGTGCTGTATCCTCCTTATTGTGTTTTATGCGGTGAGCTATTGTCCATAGAGGAATGGGAGATGGGGCTTTGTAAAAGCTGCGGAGAAAACATCCCGTATTTAAAAGGAAACCGATGCAAATTTTGTGGGAAAGAATTGGAGTTTGGTGAGGTTTGTCATTCCTGCTTAGAGAATAATCCTGTATTTGAACGAGGGATTTCGGCTTTTTATTATGAAGCGTTGAAGGACGGGATTGCCCGGTTTAAATTTGACGGTGCAAAGAAGGATGGCAAGATATTTGGTCGGCTGATGGGTGAATTTTTGCGCTCCTACCACAAGGATTGGATAGAGGAAATAGATTTTATGACCAGTGTTCCCCTGCACCCTCTTAAAGAAAAAGAACGGGGTTTTAACCAAGCGGAAATTCTTTGCAGCAGCATTCATGAGAGTACTGGGATTGGGTATCAAAAGAACATTCTCACCAGAACGAAACCGACAACACCTCAGAGCAAGCTATCCGCCAAGGAGCGCAGGGAAAATCTAAGGAATGTTTTTACAGCTCAAAACTGTGAGGACAAATGTATTCTTTTGGTGGATGATATTTTAACCACAGGTGCAACACTAAATGAGTGCAGCCGTGCCTTATATCGCCAGGGCGCAAAAAAAGTGGAGATATTTTGTCTTTCTGTAACAAGGTAAGCGCTTACAGGTAAAAGGATTTTCCTTTCAAAGCCAAATTTAAAATGAGAAAAGACTTTGTTGAACAAGCGCCCAAGGTTAAGGATTTTCAATAAATTCTATTTGTATAATATGAAAAAGAATAGTATAATTTAATACCGTAGTGAAAAAAATGGACAAAAAAGCGCGGGGGAATTAAGCAATGATGCGAATTGGTTTTGACAATGAAAAGTATTTAAAAATGCAGTCTGAGAGGATCAAAGAGCGTATTGGGCAATTTGGTGGAAAGCTGTATTTGGAGTTTGGTGGGAAGCTGTTTGATGATTACCACGCTTCTCGTGTGCTTCCTGGTTTTAAGCCGGATAGCAAGGTGAATATGCTCCTTCAGTTGAAGGAGGATGCAGAGATTGTAATCGTAATCAATGCGGGGGATATTGAAAAGAACAAGGTGCGTGGTGATTTGGGAATCACCTATGACATGGATGTGCTGCGCTTGATTGATGCCTTCCGTGGGTATGGCTTATATGTGGGTAGTGTTGTTTTGGCACAGTTTAGTGGACAAGCAGCGGCGATTGCCTATGAAAAGAAGCTGGAAGCATTGGGGCTTAAGGTTTATAAGCATTATCCCATTGCCGGCTATCCTGCCAATATTCCCCTGATTGTAAGCGATGATGGCTACGGGAAGAACGATTATATTGAAACGGAGCGTTCCTTGATTGTAATTACAGCACCCGGCCCGGGCAGCGGAAAAATGGCAACCTGTCTTTCTCAGCTGTATCATGAGCATAAAAGAGGGATAAAGGCTGGATATGCAAAGTTTGAAACCTTCCCCATCTGGAATGTGCCTTTGCGCCATCCTGTGAATGTGGCGTATGAAGCGGCTACGGCGGATTTAAACGACGTCAATATGATAGATCCCTTCCATTTGGAGGCACATGGCGAAACCACCATTAACTATAACAGAGATGTGGAGGTTTTTCCTGTTTTAAATGCAATGTTTGAACAAATTTATGGGAAATCCCCTTATCAATCACCTACCGATATGGGGGTAAATATGGTTGGAAATTGCATTATCGATGACGAAGCGGTACGAGAGGCATCTAGTAATGAAATTATCCGCAGATATTACAAGGCCCTTTGTGAGCAGAGAAAGGGCGACCTGGATGAGGATGTAATTTTTAGACTGGAATTATTAATGAAGCAGGTGGGTGTTTCTGTGGCGGATCGACCTGTGGTGGGAGCGGCGGTTAAAATAGCCCAGGAAACCAATGGGCCAAGTGCAGCAATGGAGCTGCCTGACGGAACCATTGTGACAGGAAAAACCACACCTTTATTGGGCGCATCTTCGGCAATGCTGCTCAATGCCCTCAAAAAGCTGGCAGGTATCCCTAAGGAGGCAAAGATAATTTCTCCTACGGTCATTGAGCCGATTCAAAAGCTAAAGGTGAATAACCTTGGAAACCATAATCCCCGTTTGCATACGGACGAAGTTTTAATTGCCTTGTGCATCAGTGCCACAACAGATGAACAAGCAAGTTTGGCGTTGCAGCAGCTAGAAAAATTAAAGTGCGCCGAGGTGCATTCTTCGGTAATTCTTTCCAATGTGGATGAAAATGTACTCCAAAAGCTTGGTGTGAATTTGACTTGTGAGCCGAAATATCAGACGAAAAAGCTGTTTCACGGTAAAAAATAAATGAAAGCAAAAGGAAGTTCTCGGAACACTGTTCCGAACCTACCGGTGCTTAAAAATTGATCTGATTGAAGTCTAAAAATATAAATTCCCTTTCGTTAGATGATATAAATGGCTAATGAAAGGGAATTTTTCTATTTTTTTTGACAGAAAAGGGGGAAATCCAGTATGATAAAAACAATAAACAAAGGAGGATTTGATATGAAATACAATTACCCCAAAATAGATTTGCACCTACACTTGGATGGCTCAATCTTGCCTCAAACAGCTTGGGAATTAGTACAAGAACAGGGGATTGAAGTGCCTGCGAAGGATTTGGAAAGCTTCATTCCTTTGATTATGGTGCCCAAAAATTGCAAGGATGTGAATGAGTGCTTAGAGCGGTTTGAAATACCCGTTCAAATTTTGCAGGACAAGGCTTCCTTAAAACGGGTAACGCAGGAGTTAATTGATTGGCTGGTAAAGGAGGGTGTTGCTTATGCAGAAATCCGTTTTGCGCCACAGCTTCACACAAGGGGGGAACTTAACCAAAGGGACGCAATCGATGGGGTTTTAGCCGGCCGAGAAGCTGCCTTGCAGGAACACCAAGAAATCGGTATTGGGATCATTTTGTGCGCCATGAGCATCGGGGCGGAAGCGATAAATATGGCGGAAAACTTAGAAACCGTGCGCCTGACAAAGGAATATTTGGGGAAAGGTGTTGTTGCCCTTGATTTGGCGGGCGCAGAGGGTATTGTGCCCCTTTCAAACTTTGCGCCTGTTTTTGATTTGGCAAGGGAGATGGACGTTCCTTTTACCTGCCATGCAGGAGACAGCCAAGGCCCTGAAACCGTTGAGGATGCTTTGAATTTTGGGGCGAAAAGATTGGGTCATGGTCATCATGTTTATGAGGATGCGGCATTATGTCAAAGAGCAATACAAGAGGGAGTAACCTTTGAGATTTGCCCTACCAGTAATGTATGCTGTCAAAGTACAATGGGCTACGGTGAGCACTATGTAAAAAAGATGTACGATTTGGGGATGCGTGTCACCATAAATACAGACAATATGACATTGTTTGATTTAACCTTAGACAAGGAATACGACCATTGTATCCACGATATGGGCTTTACAGAGGATGACATTCTTCAAATGCTTTTGTATGCCGCCGACGCTTCTTTTCAATCTCAAGGGGAAAAGGAATCATTAAAAAAAAGGATTTTAGCTTGCAAAAAGGGGGCGTAAGGAAACCTTTTTGGTGCGGAAAATATAAACAGGCGTGTATGTTACTTTTAACCTACGCATATATTTCAAAAAATGCTTTTTCAGTACAAACTTTTCTTGCTAGGGTGCTGGGGAGGCATTTTTTGTTGGAAATTAAGCCTTTGTAGAGAAAAAAGGCTTCAATATTAATTTTTATGTTTTAAGAGATACAAAATAGAAACAACTTTTTTGAATGGAATTTTTGTGCATGTAATATAATTTACCAAGACATGATGATTCATTGTAAAAGGAGGAAGAATGATGGGCAATAAAAAAGCGGTTGCATTATTTTTTGTTTTATTGTCGCTAGGAGTTGGTGTGTTATCGGGATTTTTGAATATGGAGGCCATGGGTCAATATCAGGTTTTGAACCGACCGCCCCTTTCCCCGCCGTCATGGGTTTTTCCCGTTGCATGGACAATTCTTTATATCTTAATGGGCATTGGTGCCGCCATTGTATACTGCTCTAACGACGATAAGAAAAAAGAGGCCCTAATGCTGTTTTTCATCCAGCTTGCGTTTAATTTCTGTTGGAGCTTCTTTTATTTTACGTTTGAATGGAGATTTTTTGCCTTTGTGTGGTTGCTTTTCCTTTTGATTTTGGTTTTGGCGATGACAAAAGCATTTGGCAAAATTTCGCCTCTGGCGGCAAGGCTGCAAATTCCTTATATCCTGTGGCTATGCTTTGCGGCATATTTAAACCTTGGTACGTGGTGGTTAAACCGCTAAAAAACATTTTCCAAACGAAACACAAAGCCATTTTTATACAACGGAAAGGTTTGGGAAAAGACTGCTGTTCTTCTTCCTATAAACCCTGTCTTTATACTTTCGGTGCCTGGTCGGTGGTTACTGAGTGTGAAAAAGAACGTTAATGCAATGCAACCTCAGGGTGCCTTTGTCCATAGGAGGAAATTGAAGTTTTAGTCTCTTTTGAGCCCAGGAATACATCAGTTTATCTTCTTTACCATTAAAAAAGCTTGAAGGTAAGCTTTTAAGAAGGTAGTCCACCCTAAAAAGATAGTTGCATTTTAAGGCGTAAACCGATACTTAATTAGGGTTTTCATCTTATTGGTATCGGTTATTGTTTTGTAAAAATGAAAAACCTCTGTTGCAAGCTGCAAAGAGGTTTTAAAGGCCAAGTATTATTTTTTGGAGATTTTGCTGTTTAAGTTAAGGGACATTTTTTCGGTAAGTGTTTTTTTCTTTTTATTCTCCAGATTCATGCCGGTAATTCCAACAATATACATTCCCGCCAAATCAACCTTAACGCTTTTTTTCACAGGAATTACATTGTAAACCGGTTTATCGCAAATAAGCGTAGTGATTTGAGGCCCAATTTTTGCACGAATCAAATTGGCTTTACGCATTTTTGTGGTTCTGGGCATTTGGTCGTATACGACTTTTGGCAAATTAGAAGGAGAGGGCTTTTCCTGTCTTTTATCAATGACAAAAATCTGAACGGTAGCGCGGTTGCTGTCTATAAAGTCCTGTGCTTGTACCATTTTGCGCATATTAACTTTATTAAAATAGTATAAAAGAGCAATAATAATGGCTAATACCACAGTAATAATAATCAACACATCTGAATAATTCACAAATCGTTCCTCCTTAATTTTACGCAAACAAAAGTTTACGCATGTGCATTTCATACTTATCTATTCTAACATTGATTTCGTTTTTAGGGAAGTAGAAAAAAAGAAAATTTCACATTTTTTATACACGCCACACCTTGCATATTTTTGGAAGAATATAGTATACTACAAGAAACTCGATACATAAGAGGGGGAGACTTTCATGAGTTCACAGGTTCTCACGGTGGTGGCTTATCTGATATTGCTTATCTTAGTGATCAACGTGCTTTTGGCCGGGCTGATGGTCTTTTTCGAGAGAAGAAATCCCGCCAGCACATGGGCGTGGCTGCTGGTGTTATTTTTTATTCCGATTTTTGGCTTTTTAAGCTACTTGATTTTTGGGAAAAACGGCAAACGGGAAAAAATGTTTTGCGAGAAGGAAGTTTATGATCAAAAGGTTTATTACAAATATTTATTTCATGATCGCCATTGCATAGAAAAAATTCAGCGGCAAAAAGCATTGATTGAAAGCCGCGGGCGCTTGGTTGAGGCGGAATACTTAACGGATTTGGCCTATCTCCACTTAAATTCCGGTAATTGGATGACCTTTAATAATAAGGTTACTGTTTTTAGCGCAGGAAAAGATAAATTTGAAGCCTTGGTGCGGGATATTCGTAAGGCCAAAAAATTTATTCATCTGGAATATTATATTTGGCGAGGAGACAAGCTTGGCGCGCGTTTGGTGGAGGAATTGGTAAAAAAAGCCAAGGCGGGTGTAGAGGTACGTATTTTATATGATGGTATGGGGAATTCGGCACTGCCGAAAAAATTCTTCGATAAGCTGCACGAGGTGGGGGGATATACGGCTGCTTTTCTGCCCCCTTTTATTGTGCGCTTAAATTATCGAAACCATAGAAAGCTTTGCATTATTGACGGTGAAATCGGCTATATTGGTGGTTTTAACGTAGGGGACGAATATTTAGGCATTGTAAAACGCTATGGCCCGTGGAGAGATACCCACCTTCGTTTTGAAGGGGATGCGGTGGATCAGATGCAAATCCGTTTTGTGATGGACTGGAATTTTACCGCAAAAAATGGTAAGGTTGCCCTTGAGGACAAATATTTTCCTGAACGAGAACAGTGGGATGGCGTGGAAACCCAAATCGTATCCAGCGGGCCTGACACCCAGTGGAAAAACATCCGCAACGGCTATTTTAAAATGATGAATGAGGCGGAGGATCATATTTATTTAACCACACCTTATTTTGTACCTGATGATGGTATTTTTGAGGCTTTGCGCGTTGCGGCTCTGTCGGGGATTGACGTGCGCATCATTATTCCCGGCAATCCTGACCATATTTTTGTGTATTGGGCAAGTATGTCCTATTTGGGGGAGTTATTGGAGGCTGGAGTGCGTTGTTATCAATACGAAAAGGGCTTTATTCATGCAAAAACCCTATGCATTGACGGCTTGGTTGCCTCCGTTGGTACAGCCAATATGGATGTACGTAGTTTTGACTTGAATTTTGAGGTAAATGCATTTATGTTTGACGCTGGACTAACAAAGTCGTTGGAGGCTGATTTTATGCATGATTTGGAGAGCTCGGTTGAAATAACCAAGGATTGGTATTACAGAAGAAGACGATGGTTTAAGGTAAAAGAAGCTGTGGCAAGGTTAATCTCGCCCATGCTTTAAGGAAACGGAGGAAGTGGAAGTGGAACAAATTGGTTATGAAGAGCGCCGGAAAATATCTTATTTTCAGGTGGATGGAAATAGATTGATAACGCCTGCTGCGTTGTTTTCCCATTTACAAGAGGGGGCAATTAATCATTCGGATTCTTTGGGGTATCCGGTGGAGTATTTGACGGAAAAACAGATGGGCTGGGCTGTGATAAACTGGCATTTGGAAGTAGAGAGAATGCCCAAGCTAGGAGAAACCATTACCGTTCAAACATGGTGTGAAAAATGCCGCAGAATGCAGGCAATCCGTTGCTTTAGGGTTTTGGATCAGAAAAATGAAGTTATCATGAAGGGCATTTCTCGCTGGATTTTTATGGATTTAGAAAAGCGTAAGCCCGCAAATATTCCCGATGAAATGGTGTTACGCTATCATTCTGGACAAGAGTCCGCAATTCCTGGGGAAAAGTTTTTTATGCCAAAGGAAGTTGAAGGCGCAGTTGCTGCCATTCGCCCCTTGGTAATCACCAGAAGAGATACGGATACCAATGGCCATGCAAATAATGTGAAGTATTTGGAGTGGGCCATGGACGATGTACCGGATGAAATATATGACAGGATGCAGCTGGCGGATGTGCGCATTGTTTACCGTAAGGAATGCGTGCGTGGTGATGAGGTTATTATGAAAACATTCATACATAGCCAGGATGACGGCAAGGAAGTTCTGACCTTTATTACAGATCGGGAACAAACGATTTTGGCTGAGGTTGCAACCCTCTGGCACGAAAAGCCAAAAGCAGCTGAGAAGGTGCATAAAATATCCAGATGAGAACGGGCTGGGGTGCAGTAAAATAGCCCACTGCCACTAAGATGTCGCAGCAAAGAAAAAGGAAAAGACCTAAAAGGTATAGCTGACAAAAAGGTTTTGCCTTTTTTTGCGTACAAAGAGAATAGGCAAGAAGGATGTGGATCAAAAAAAGAATTGCGTAGCATGCTCCCAATATGGGAAGGGGGAAGGCGAGCAAAGCTAAGCTAAAGAAAAATAGTAAAAGAGGTGGTTTCTTGTCCAGAAAGAAGGAAATATAACATAGATGGACAAGGCAAAAAAAATAAATGCCGATTTTATAATAAGGGGTAAAAAGCAAAACTCCATCACTGATTACGGTGAAAAACGCCGCCGTTAAAACGCCGTGGCGCATAGCGGGAATCAGACACAGGCAAATTACCAGAAACCTAGCCAGATTAACATAAGGACTTTGGCTGAAAAAGGTCATGAATAAAAACAAAAATAAAAAAAGAATAAGCGTGCCGTAATCTGTTTTGTCCATAAAGTAACACCTCAATCTCAGCTTTCCCCAAAAGAGAAAGAACAATGCGAAAGGAAAATATCCGAAAATGAAAACAGCTCCTTTAAGTTATTTAAAAGGAGCAATTGGACTTTGATGATATGTTTTTTCTGGCTTTCAAAAAATGCATTCAGCCGACTAGGGCCGACTGAATACAAATTTTTTTTGCGTCATGAATAGAATTACAGGTTTATTTCCAATTTTTTGCGCATGGCTTCGATTTGTGCATCCGTCAAATCCATAGGTGTATAACTGATGTTAATGCCATCGTTTTCATAGCGGGGGATGAGATGCAGATGGAAATGAAATACGGTTTGCCCGGCAACGGTGCCGTTATTTTGCATTACATTCAAATGTTCAAAGCCCAGCACATTTTTCATTTCCCTTGCAATTTTTGTTGCAAGCACAAATAAACGGCCCGCCAGGGCAGGCTCAATGTCAAAAATATTCGAATAGTGCTGCTTTGGAACGATTAAAACATGACCCTCATTGGCGGGGAATCTGTCTAAAATTACTTTGAATTCCTCGTTTTCATATATGGTGGCAGAGGGAATATCTCCGTTTATGATTTTACAAAATATACAGTCGCTCATGGGCAGTCCATCCTTTCAATTTTTATTCTCAGTATATCACGAAAGGAGGGCTTTGCCCAGCATTAAGCTCTATAATATTTAGAAAATAAATATGCTAAAGCGTTGCTGTGGCTCATTTTATCTGTGGATATTTCATAAAAAATATCTCTTAATTCCTGTGTAGGCATGGTTAGGTACAAGTTGCGGTAAAAATTACCGTTATCCATTTCCAAAAGCAGTGTATCTTCCAATAATTCCATTCCGGTGGTGTCTGGCGGATTGCCCATGATTTGCGCATCATCTCTTTCCCCTGTAATCATGAAATAGGCATCTTTTAGCTGATTAATATGTTTTAATTCATCCAGATACATTGCCCTTAAAATATTGGCGGAAGGCGCCATATCAGGGTCGGCCATGAGGAGTGAATAGCGTTCCGCCATATCGCCGCTGTCTTGCTGTGCCATGCTGATGAGTTCCATTAAATGCTGATCTTCGGCTAAGACGGACATTTGGTTTTCTTGGGGTACTTCGTTTACCCTTTCTTTTACAACAAGTGCTTTGTCATAGAGTTGTGTTTTTTTGTTATATGGATACATTGGTCAGGCTCCTTTTTCTTTTTTTCTATCATCTTATGCGAAAAGGTTTGTTTTCTTGCCTAAAAGAGCATAAAATAACTATGGATACACAAAGGGATTTCTGATAAGCTATATAAATGAAAATCAGAAGAAATAAAGGTGGGGAAACCATGAAAAAAATCGTTTTAACGGGCGGTGGAACGGCGGGGCATGTTACGCCCAATTTGGCGCTGTTACCATTTTTAAAAGAGGATGGATGGGAAGTTGTTTATATCGGCTCTGAAGGGGGCATTGAGCGCGGCCTGATTGAGGCGGAAAAAGTCCCTTATTATAGTATTCCTACGGGGAAATTGCGTCGTTATCTTTCAAAGCAAAATTTCAGCGATATGTTTCGTGTGGTGAAGGGTGTTGTGGAAGCAAAAAAGCTTATGAAAGAGCTTCGGCCGGATTTGGTTTTTTCTAAGGGCGGGTTTGTGGCGGTGCCCGTGGTTTTGGCGGCAAAGGCAATGGGTGTGCCTATAATCATCCATGAATCGGATATTACCCCGGGCTTAGCCAATAAAATTGCTATGCCTTGGGCAAAGGTGATTTGCACCACATTTCCGGAAACACTGGCGCATATTTCAAAGAAAAAAGGCGTGCATACAGGCGCTCCTATTCGCAGGGAATTGTTTGAAGGAAAAAAAGAAAAAGGTTTTGAAATTTGCGGATTCGATGGTACAAAGCCGGTGCTTTTAATGATGGGCGGCTCCCTTGGGGCAGTGAAGCTCAATCAGTGTTTAAGGGCACAGCTGCCGCAGCTTTTACAAAATTTCCATATTATTCATCTTTGTGGAAAAGGCAACTTGGAGCAGAACCTTTTGCAGCAGAGGGGTTACAAGCAGTTTGAGTATGTTTCCAGCGGACTGGCGGATTTATTTGCAGCCTCAGATATCATCGTATCTCGTGCGGGGAGCAACTCAATTTGCGAATTTTTGGCGTTAAAAAAACCTCATTTGCTGATTCCACTTTCCAAAAATGCGAGCAGAGGAGATCAGATTTTAAATGCCGCCTCTTTTGCAAAACAGGGCTTTGCCCGAGTGCTTCCGGAGGAGGAAATGACACCAATGGCTTTATTGGAAAACATTAATTCTCTTTATAAAAACAGGGAAAAATATATCCAAAAAATGGAAAAAAGTGGTTTGTCCGACGGAACACAAGGTGTTTTGACACAAATTCGCAAGTTTTAATAAATAATTAAGAAAAATAAATTGACACATATCGATAAAAAATATAAAATGCTAAAATGTGATTTGTGGAAACAATGGTAACGGTAAATAACGAGGAGGATACGACATGAAAAAATATGCTGCTTTCGTTTTTGCGGTAGCATTGCTGCTTTTTACAGCAGGCTGTTCTGCAAAGGATGCAAAGGAAACAAATAAAGTACAGGATGCAAATGATAATAATGCTCAGGATTCTGACACCTTTTTACAGGCACAGATGCCTAAGGAGGGTGACGAGGTTGCGGTAATCACCACATCGGAAGGGGTAATCAAGCTACAGTTTTATCCCCAAGAGGCACCAAAGGCTGTGGAAAATTTTAAAACACTGGTCAAGTCCGGTTATTATGACAGTGTGATTTTTCATCGAGTGATTGAAGGATTTATGATTCAAGGCGGAGATCCTACAGGAACAGGAAGAGGCGGCAAAAGCAGTTGGGGAGAGGCTTTTGAGGATGAAATATCCCCAAACCTCCATTTTTACCGTGGTGCTTTGGCAATGGCAAACAGCGGCCCCGATACCAATGGCAGTCAGTTTTTTATTGTGCAAAATAAGCAAGTAACGGAACAGGGTGTTGATGCCATTCGCCAAACAAGGGACGGAAATGAGGATGTGGGCATTACCTTAGGGGAAAAATTTTATACTTTAAACGACCTATTTCCCGATGCTGTTTTGGATTATTATACCGAGCATGGCGGTAGTATTGAGCTTGAAAATATTTTTGGCAAGCCTTATACTATATTCGGGCAGGTATTTGAGGGGATGGATGTGGTAGATAAAATTGCTGCCACTGAGGTGGATGCTGAAAGCAAGAAGCCTTTGCAGGATGTTGTGATAGAAAAAGTGGAAATCGTAAATTATGAGTCACAAGGTTAAGTAGTTTTACAGCAAGGAGAAGAAGCGATGAAAAAGAAACTGTGGCTTGGGGCAGTGTTGTTTGGTATAATATTGGGGTTGACTGCCTGTAGTGAGGCCGAAAATGGACCTGTTGCCAATGAAGAAAATATTTCCATTGACTTTGTGAACCAGACAGGAGAAGATGTTGGAATATTAAGAGTACGTCCCGACGAGGAAGCTGACTGGTCGGATAATTTGCTCCAGGAAGAGGTTTGGAAGCAAAATTATGTAATGCCTGTGTCTTTTCGCGGTGAACTGCCAAAAGCAGAGAACGGCTGGCAGGTTGAAATGAAATTTTTGGATGGAACAGAGGGAATTTGGCAAGGTGTTGCTTTAGAAAATAACACAACTGCGGTTTTTTCCTATGAGAATGGGTTGCCTGTTGTTGAAATTGAAGAAGGAGCCAAGGAAAGTGGCCAGGATTCAAATGAAGGCAATGCAACAGAATAAATTGGAGTCAAAGGAGACTGCAAGAAGGGATAAAACCAGGCTTGCAGTCTCTCTTTTTGTTGAAGGAATTATTTGGATTCAGCCTTTTTTATAGAAAGAAAAGGTTTAGGTGAATGTTTTTTATTTGATCATTTGACCACTTTGAAAAAAGTTCGGTTTCTTCAAGCTTTTTTCAAGTTAGCAGAGGACAAATAGATGGGTTCCTGTGACTAAAAGGTCTTGAAACGCCCTATTGTCCTGGAATGAGCAAGGCTCATCCTGCGGATTCTGTTTTATAAAATAGGTTTTTCGACAGTTTGACCACTTTGCAAAATGTGGTTATTAATATTTATAACTATAAGACTTTGAAAAAGCTTTAAAAAGGATTTTTTATGGTCTAAGACGTTGAGGATTGGCACAAAAAAAGGAGAGAGACGATGGAAACAAGGTATGTGTTTGTAACAGGTGGTGTGGTTTCGGGTTTAGGAAAAGGCATTACAGCAGCATCTTTAGGCCGACTTTTGAAATCAATGGGCTATAGTGTTCGGATTCAAAAATTTGACCCTTATATTAACGTGGATCCGGGAACCATGAGCCCTTATCAGCATGGCGAGGTATTTGTTACCGAAGATGGCGGCGAAACGGATTTGGACTTGGGCCATTATGAGAGATTCATTGACGAAAATTTAAAGGTGACCAACAACGTAACCACTGGGAAAATTTACTGGTCTGTTTTGCAAAAGGAACGACGTGGAGAATATTTAGGGGCTACGGTGCAGATGATCCCTCATATTACCAATGAAATTAAGGGCCGTGTGTATGCCGCAGGAGAGGGTGCGGATGTGGTTATTACGGAAATCGGCGGTACTGTAGGTGACATGGAAAGCACGCCCTTTTTGGAAGCCATTCGTCAGGTTGGCAGAGAATTGGGACGGGAAAAATGTCTCTATATCCACGTTACGCTAATCCCTTATTTATCCAAGGGGAAGGAAATGAAAACGAAGCCTACCCAGCATTCCGTAAAGGAGCTGCTTTCCATTGGAATTCAGCCGGATATTATTGTTTGCCGTACGGAGCGCCCCATCAGCCAGGATATGAAGGATAAGCTTGCCCTGTTTTGCAATGTGGATGAGGATTGTATCATTGAAAATCTTGATGCCGACAGCCTTTATGAGGTGCCCTTGATGCTGATGAAGGAGGGATTGGAAAAAATTGCCTGTCGCAAGCTTGGCATGGTTGAAAAAAAGATGGAGCTGGAGGACTGGATGGATATGCTGGAGAAGGAGCGCCATCCCAAAGAGGAGGTTTCCATTGCTTTGGTGGGAAAATATGTGGAGCTGCAAGACGCGTATCTTTCCGTTGCGGAGGCCTTGCACCATGGGGGCATTTATCACCGAGCCAAGGTAAACATTAATTGGATTGATTCAGAGGAATTAACGGCGGAAAATGTGGATGAGGTTTTAGGCACCTGCCAGGGGATTTTGGTTCCCGGCGGCTTTGGCACCAGAGGGCTTGAAGGAAAGATGGAGGCAATCCACTACGCAAGAGAAAAGGACATTCCCTTCTTTGGCATTTGCTTAGGTATGCAATGTGCGGTCATTGAGTTTGCAAGAAATGTTTTAGACTGGAAAACAGCCAATACTACAGAGGTGGATGAAAAAACAACTCACCCTGTGATTCATTGGATGCCTGATCAAAAGGATATCAAAAACCTAGGTGGAACCATGCGCCTTGGTGCTTACGAATGCCATATTGGGGAAAATACTTTTGCAAGAAAGGCCTACGGAGAGCCCATTATTTGGGAAAGACACCGTCATCGCTTTGAGTTTAATAATACCTACAGGGATGCTTTGACACAAGCTGGGCTTTCTATCACGGGGCTTTCGCCCGACGGCAGATTGGTTGAAATGATTGAAAACCAAAATAACCGTTGGTTTGTTGGCGTGCAGTTCCATCCTGAGTTTAAGTCAAGACCAAATAGACCACATCCTTTATTTAGGGATTTTGTGGGCGCATCCTTGGAAACAAAGAGATAGAATTGTAAGAAAGATTTAAACAAATTCTTGCCGTATTCTAAGATTTTTCTGTTAGAATGAAATTATAAAAGGGGAAATACTCTATACTATAAGGAGGAGTTCCAATGATTACAGAAAAAAAAGAAAAGGTATTGGTACTGGCTACCGCACAAAAGAATGCCTTAAGATTAATTGACTATGGCTTTTCGTTGGCATTGGCAAATGACGGAGAATTACATATTTTGCATGTTCAAAAGGGAACCAGCGTGTTTGACGGAAAGGACACTTTAAAACGATTACAGGAGTTGATTGATTACGGCAGCAGACTAGGCGCGTGTATACATGTACAATGTGATAATGACGTAGCAGGTTGCGTAGGCGGCTTTATTGAGAAGGAAGAAATCACCCGTGTGATTTTGGGTGAGGCACCTCTAAGCAAGGAGGAAAAGGCCCTTGGTGAATGGGATCGTATTGTTGAGGTTATCCCTGAGACAGTTAGGCTGCATGTGGTGGTAAAAGAAGAGATACAGCTTCATCGTATGATCATATAAAAACAAAAAGGGAGCCGTTAAAATCGGCTCCCTTTGAAAAAAGCTCAGTTCCTTTAAGCTTTTTTCAAGTAGACAGAGGTTCAATAGATGAGTTCCTGCGACCCAAAGGTCTTGAAACTCACTATTCTCCTCGGATGGGCAAAGTCCCTCCTGCGGAATTGATTTTGGAAAACTCTTCGTTTTCCAACCCCTTCAGCCTTACAAAATTGGTATTTGAAGGTCTGAAGACAAAGTCAAAATCTTGAGGGTTTTGCCCTCAAACACCCACAAGGGTTTGGTCATCACTTTTGCTACGCAAAAGCCAGCTTGCTGTCTGCCCTGTCTTGGGCAGTGAGTGGTCATCACTTTTGCTACGCAAAAGCCAGCTTGCTGTCTGCCCTGTCTTTGGCAGTGAGTGGTCATCACTTTTGCTACGCAAAAGCCAGCTTGCTGTCTGCCCTGTCTTTGGCAGTGAGTGGTCATCACTTTTGCTACGCAAAAGCCAGCTTGCTGTCTGCCCTGTCTTGGGCAGTG
>NZ_LRVM01000010.1 GCF_001571775.1 Anaerotignum neopropionicum | reverse complement strand
TTTTAAAATCAGAATTAAGCTGTGCTAAATATTTTCTTAATTCCGAATAGTCCTCATTTTCTAAAAGCATATGCATAGCTTGTGTATGGTGGTGATAGTCATGTTTCCATTGACGTAGTGTTTTCATGGATGCCTGAATATTTTCAAAGTGAGTTTGCATTAGGCTTGCTTCTCGTAATTGCATTGAAAGTTCGGAGTTTTTTTGATAGAAAGCTCCTAATACTTCAAATAAGATAATACAGCCCAATAAAATTGATAGATAAGCCACTCCAATAAAATCAAGGACATGAGATGCATCGTTTTCAATATAAGTATAGTTGTTAATGAGTATGGAAAGGTCAAGGAGCTTATCAGATGCAATAATTCCCAAGGATAACATCAAGAATAAAATAATTCGAAAAAAAAGTGGCAATATAATATTTTTTTTTGATGTAATGTGAATTATAGTAAAGTAAAAAATAGCACACACAACTAAATAAACCATTGTCATTTGGATTCGGATTAATGACGAAATCGTCAGTGTATTTAGATCAATGCTGGTAAAAGTTGATACAAAAGAGAAAACAATTGTATTTGAAATAATTCCGATGATAGATGCAGCACACCCCCATAGAAAACGGGAACTATAATTAGAATCAAAACTCAACATTGCAAAAATAATGTCTGCAACTAAAAGTAGGAAAATTACAATATTTGTATTACTAACTGTAATGTTTAGTATCGTAGTAAAAAGAATCAGAAGAGATAAACCAAGAAAAAGTCGCAAGGCTTTTTCTTTTTTGTATCCAAGTGTTTTTGTAAGTAGATAGCAAAACATTCCTTCTTCAACAATATTAATTAATAGTTCCCATCCAATCCATAAAAATGACATAATTTCCTCCGTAAAAAATGTTTTAAAATATTTTCCTCATATATCATAGCATGGCAAAAATAGACATACAATCGTAAAAAACCTTATTTCACGACCTAGAAAGGCTATTTCACGACCTAGCCCTAGAATTTGGTAAGTTTTGTGATAACATATTTCGTGAAAGGAGGTACAAGCGTACAGAAAAATTAGGTCACTATTAGTCAATATTAAAAGGAGGAAATATCATGAAAAAAATCAAAGAGTTTTTAACAAGTAGTAGCGTTAAATTGTCAGCACAAATGCTTTGTGCGTCAGCATCCTTTTTTGCAATCATGATGTGCCACGGAAAACTGTATGAACCAAAAGTTCCAGAAAAGTTGAAAAGATAGGCAAGAAAGAAATGGGGTAAAATAATATTTTTTGATGTAAGAAAAATAACTTAATTCGGTTTAGCTCGAGAGAGGAGTTAAAAAAATCATGATTAAAAAAATTGTTTCAATTTGAATGTGTATAATAATGACAATGCAGGCTACTATAGCAGTATTTGCAGATGAGTATATTAGTATGGATGTAGACAAGAGTGCTGTAAGATCATTACTTGGTACTAATGTTTTAGATAGTGATCTTGATAAAGCAGTAAATGATATTAGCAAAATTCAATTTTACAGTATTCCTTCCGAATTGTTGGTTTCTGTTTCTACAGATGATACAGGTGAAGCTACATATGTATATCAATATGAAGATGGTCTTGTAGCAGAAATTCAACTTAAAGAATCTGATGATGGTAATGTTAAGTTGAAAATTGTTGAAGGTAATAAAACTGATGAATTGGAATATTGCAAAAATGGCGAATTGATTTATAATGGTGATAATGTAATGATTTCAAACGATGATTCAGGTGAATATACAAATTTATTGGTAACTGCAAATGATAAGGTTCAACTCAGAGCAGGAAGAGAAGAATATATTACAACTACGTGTCCGTACGGAAGGGCTTCTGAATATAATGTGTATGCAGGGGTTAAAAAAAGTGCAAATGTCCAGCTTTGTACGACATTTTCTGATGCTACAAGATCTGGATTGGCGGCAGTATTAGCGGCTGCGATTGCTAGTCCATTAGGATTGCCAGCAGCATTATTATTTGCATTTACAACTGGTTTTGCTTCAAGTCTTCTTGATATTGGAGTTACCAATGACCCAAGAAGTTCAGCGGTGTCTTATACATTGAATCAATATTACCATAAAAGTTCAGGTGAATTTAGAATAAATACCTATCTATCTGCAAAAAAAATGGATGCAATTTTTTATACACAGGTAAATTATAGGGGGAGTATGAGCACTGGGAAATTTTATGAATGTATAGATCATAGTTAATAAAGAGGAGGTTTTCTTTGGATGAGAGAGATGTAATTAAAGAAAGAATAGACTATATTTCAAAGAGCGATACCATATTATATTCCACCATAAACGAAGATATAAAGCTATCAGGTCTAACAATAATCTGTTGTGTATATTGTATTGCTGTGTTCATATTTTATATGATTATAACACCATATTTCATGAAAGTAGAAATTGACAATGCATCGCTCTTTTCTAAAATTATTGTTCGAGTTATCCCAGTTTATTTTATACTGCTAATGGTATACATATTAAAAGTCCTGAAATTAACTAAATTAAGAAAGCTACTAAAAGATGAGAATAAAAACAGAGAAACTGTTCAGACTTAAGCAGTTACTAACCTCCAAACTGATATACTTAAAATTACTAGTTTGGAGGTTTTATTTAGCAGAGAGAGAAAGAAAGTTAGCTACATAATATTCATTTTAAGATGCAAATTAAGTTTCATCGCAATGAATCCTCTTTGAACTATTTTGTTGCTCAGTTTTTTGAGGATTCATCTCTATTATAATGAAGAATTCTTTTTTGCAATCATGATGTGCCACGGAAAACTGTATGAACCAAAAGTTCCAGAAAGATTAAAAAGATAAGTAATTAAAGAGGTGTGGTGAAAAACATTGCTAAATGAGAAATGGGGTAAGATGTAAGATTTGTGTAATTGCTATTGACAACCTATTAATTAGCAATGCAACAATGTACTGAAAAAAGTTGAATTGTTTGAAAAACAGAAATGGGAGGTGCTTAAAATATCCTGCATGAAAAATCAGAGAGCGTGCCGGACAACACAAAACCTGTTTCAAACAGGATGCTTACTATTATAGTATAAAAGGGATATGTAACTTTGGCAATCTAATTTGGTGTTTATTTTGTTTAATGCTTTTAACATAAATAGTATATTTATTTAGGTTAATATAAGAGGAATGATATAATAAAAAAGTATTTACGTTTGTATTATCTGCACTTATGCTAAGGATATGCCGACCGAGCTACCAGAAGTTAGTACCTATGACTATGAATACCGAGGTAATCACTTCTGTTAATTGAGGAATACGATGAACAGCTAGTTAGACGGTTGATTGAGAAGGTTACGGTATACCGTGATAAGTTTGAGGTTGAGTTGAAAACAGGTATGAGTGTGGATGTGAGTAGATAAAAGAACATGAAAAAGTCGATAGAACCTTGCAGAAATGCAGGGTGTTTTTCATTATGTAGAGCAGAAGCAAGAACATATATATTGACAAAGTTTGTCAAAAAGAATACGATTTATAAATATTATGGGGAAATAGTCATAGGGCTGTGACGAAAATTACGAGATTTTCTGGAAACGATGTGGAGTTTATTCCTGTTTAAGAGCAGGGAGTGGTTGTAATTGTCCTGAAAATCTCACGACTGTCTATAAATGTCTTAACTCGTACCGAAGGGGAATCTCATTATGGGTAACAGTTGAAAATGGATGTAGTTTATTATTACTAAGACCACAAGGGGCTAGGGATGGTGGAGGACCTATGAAGTTTGGTGTCATTCAGCATCCTATTCCAGATTGCAGAAAGAACTACAGTATATGATAGGAGTTGCTATTTTTGACGAACAATGATATGAACAAGAAAATTTTATATTTTAACCGTCAAATTCAAAATGCCTTTAGCATATTACCCAATTACCCATGTACTCTTGTAGAGGCCCCTATGGGTTATGGGAAAACTACTGCTGTCAAAGAGTTTTTGACAAATCTTGATGCCGTTGTGATTTGGCAAAGTATTTATGGTAAGAGTGAAGTTGAATTCTGGAATGGGTTTTGTCAGGGTATCGCTAAGATAGATGAGAATTGTGCAAAGCATCTGCAAAATATTGGAATGCCCAAAGAAAGTTTGATGAAGCGAGAAGTAATGTTATCTCTTGAAGAACTCCAAATTCCAACAAATACTTATTTTGTAATTGATGATTACCATTTCGTAAAATCAGCGGAAGTCAGTGCTTTTCTTGAATTATTTATTCGAAATATACCACAACGGCTGCATATTATTGTTATCTCAAGAACTTCCGTATTTAAGAATAATGGGGAACTACAACTAAAAGGGATCGTTCACTATATTGGTACCAAAATGTTGGAATTCTCCCCAGAGGACATCGAAGCATACTATTTCCAATGTGGAATTAAAATTAGTGATGAAGAAAAAATGCAAATTTACAGTCGTACAGAGGGTTGGGTTTCGGCTTTATATTTATTGTTACGGGAACACGAATTGTGTGGCAGTTTTATTCTTACAAAAAGCATGTCGGAAATGATTTATTACGCAGTTTACGAACCTCTTGAGGACGAGCTCAAAGCATTTTTGAAAACAATGTGTCTTTTTGATAAATTTAGCTTGGAGCAAGCGGAGTATATGTGGAATGAAAAAGCAGGGGATCACCTTCGCACGCTGATAGAAAATCATGCGTTTATTACCTTGGAGCCGGATTTCGTAAACTATACCTTCCACAGTATTTTTTCCGCATGTATCCAAGAGCAGTTTCAAAAGCTCCCTGAAAAAACAAAAAAAGAAATTTGGAATAAAATAGGAACGTTGCATTTAAGAAGTAATGCGTATTTATCTGCAATGAAATGCTTTTCTCAGGGGGAAGCGTATGACAGTTTTTTGATTGCCCTTGAGCAAGACAGGGGCGACAGTATTTTTTTGGAGCAAAAAGAGTTTATTTTGAAAGGTTATTCTAATTGTCCAATGGAAATCAAGAAAAAGCATCCCATTGCGATTTTGGTCTATGCAGTGATTGTGTTTGTTAATTATAATGAGTATACGTTGTTCGAAGCAGCTTGTGGGGAATTTTTGTGGTGCGTTGAAAACAACCCCTCCCTTTCCATAAAAGAGCAGGAACAGTTAATGGGTGAGTATGAGCTATTGCAGGGCATTTCCGCATTTAATGATTTGATGGAAATGGGCAAGCATTTTAAAAAAGCGGTAGCTCTGCTTACGGCTCCGCCCCAATCCATCTCTGCGAATAACAGTTGGACCTTTGGCTCGCCGTCCGTACTTTGTCTTTACCATAGAGAGGCGGGGAGTTTAAAGGAGCGGGTGGAATTTTATCAAAGTTCCAAAAACTATACTGCCAACACGGGGGGACATGGGAGTGGTTCAAGAAACCTATTTGAAGCGGAATGGAATTATTACATCGGCGAATTTGAAAACGCAGAGATATTGGTATATCAAGCAATCTCAGAAGCTAAAACGGGACAACAGCAGTTGGATATTGTTCTTTGTGCTAATTTTTTGCTTGCAAGGTTGGCGCTGATAAAAAGTGATTTTACCCACGCCACAGCCTTGATGGAAGAAATGCGTAATGAAATCAAGAAAGATCAGATTTATACGCTGATTTATACCATCGAGCTTTGCGATACATATATTTATGCTTGCCTAGGTCAAAACTATCAAAAATCAGATTGGCTTATGGAAGAAGAATATTTACAAAACAATATTTTTTTCCCAAGCCTAGCTTTCTTCAATATTGTTTTAGGAAAAGTACTATTGAATATGGGAAAGGTCACGAAGCTGCTGGGACTTTCAGATGGGTTTTTACGTCAGGCGTCCTTTTACCCAAACCTTTTAGCTTCTATTTATACTGAAATTTATGTGGCGATGGCAAATTGGCGATTATCTCGCATGGAGGAGGGTGTAAATGCATTGAAAAGAGCAATAGGAATGGCGATGCCCGATGCTCTAATTATGCCGTTTGTGGAAAATGCTGATGAATTAACATCTTTGTTTGAAAAGATCCTGCAAGAAGAGTTATATGCCGATTTTATGAAAAAAATAATGGAAATCAGAAAGCAATACTCCACGGCAATCAAGAGGATCAATGCTGAGCATTTTGCAAACCATGGGCCAAAACTCACTCCAAGGGAAAAAGAAATCGCTTTACTCGTGATGAAAGGCTTAAACAACAAAGAAATTGGTCTAGCTTTATACATATCACCAAATACAGTGAAGCGTGATTTGAAAAATATTTTTACCAAGCTGGGAATTACATCAAGGGCACTTCTTATGAAAGAGATGCTTCTATAACATAATAAAATTATTACCCACTGGGTAATAGACGCTTTTTTACTTCCACTCTACAATAGCTGTAGGGTGGATTTTTTTGAAAGGAGTCGTAGTATGCCCATAATTATTAGCATTCAGCCTAAGAGCGATTATACAATAAAGGTGAAATTTGATAACGGTACTACCTTGATACTGGATATGAAGGCAAAATTAAAAACCATGAGATTTCAGCAGTTGAAGGATAAAGATTTGTTTTGCCGTGCTGTGGCGGATAAATATTGTATTCGCTGGAACGAGTACATTGAGCTTTCTGTAAAAGAAATTTTTGAAATAGCCCAAAATTGTTGAATTAGCACACTTTATTTTAAGGAGAGATACCCATGAAAAAGAAGAGAATCTTGTCATTTTTGATGACGCTGACAATGGTGACTGGGCTAACGCCCCAGATTGTATTTGCGGCAGACCCCGTAACCATCGATCTTTCCACGGTTAGTGAGGATGGAAACGGCTATACCTGCGTAGCAGAGTTGATTAACAGCGAAACAGAATATGTAGTAACAATTACGGAGGAGGGTGATTATGAGCTAACGGGAACGGTTACCCAGACGGAGCACCCCACCCATGTTATTGTTTCCGCACCAACGGCAAACATAACCCTGGACGATGTTAGTATAACCATAATCAACTTTTCGCCTATTTCAATTTGTGCGGATTCCACCGTCAATCTAACACTGGCAGATGGTTCGGAAAATACCCTTTCCCTTGGAACCAGTGAAATTGGCTTCGCAGGGCTTTATGTACCCAAGGATGCATCAGTCGTAATTGATGGAACAGGGGAGCTTACCTCTTCTGGAGGACCATCCGGTGCAGGGATTGGCGGCTCGTTTAACAGCTATAGTCCAGGTACTGTGACTGCACATGCAGGAAACATTACCATAAACAACGGTATCATTCATGCGCAAGGGGGTAATAATGGTGCAGGCATTGGCGGAGGGTTATATGGTAGCGTGAATTCCGTTATTATAAATGGTGGGGAAATAACCGCAGAAACCTATGCTTCTGGGAATAATGCAGCAGGCATTGGCGGTGGTGGCTACCAAAATGGGAATATATTGATTACAGGAGGGACTGTAACCGCAACAAGCAATAGAGATGCTGTAGAAGCAATTGGCACCGGTTACGGCATTGTATTAGCTTCTACAGTAATAATAACCGGTGGTTCAGTAAAGGCATTATCGCCAATGAGAATTTATTCTGAGCCGAAAAATAATAATGATGAAAATGTTTACCTGACCACTGTAACAGTACAGGATAACGGGGGAAGTACTTTGGATAATACTGAGGTTTCCTGCACAGTGGGAGAGACGACCTTTACTGCGAAAACCGACAGTGATGGAAAGCTTTATCTGTGGCTGCCTATGGGTGATGCACAAATTTATATTATCGATAATGAGGCTGGCTATAGGGCTTTGGGTACTGTAACGGATGACGATGCAACGGCTTTGATTGCCACGGAATTTAACCCTGTCTTTTCTATTGACGATACGAAGTATGAAAGCTGGGCAGAGGCAGCGGTGGCTGTACAGGAAGGGGAAACCATTACGCTGTTAGAGGATACTGCGCTTCTTGCCAGTGATACTATGCCTACGGTTTCTTGCTCCATTGATGGAAACTATCATAATCTGACCTTAAACAGTGATCAAAGCTTGAATGCTGACATTACCTTGAAAGATTTGTCTCTTTTGTCTGATGCTTCTATCTCATTTGACTGTACGGATATTGGGAGTATCCCGCATGCACTCACCATTAACGGAACCGTTGGTGTTGATGAAGATATTTATATTCAAAACGGTTCATCTCTCATTGTAAACGGAACCTTAGAAGTAAATGAGATGAAGGGTTTTGATACCATGAGTGTAGCTGCTGATGCCACTGTTGCGGCATTTGCAGTAAGAAATATCAGCAATTTAGCGCTGAATGGTACAATCACCTGCAAGTATTTTATGCTTGAAAAATCCGCAGGGGACAATGGTATTTTATCGGGAAACGGAACCTTTTTATTTAATGACTGGGGCGGCGAAAGCCCGAATTTGTACTTTTCAAATGTTAAAATTGACAATGGTGCTGAAATCACGCTGGATACAGCGGGATATACACCCCATAATGAGGATTTTTTGATTGGAAATAAAACAGTTTCGGGGTCAACTACAGCACCTCTTGAAAATATTGGGTGTCTTGTTTTGGGGAGTGGATATTCATCTTTCAAGCTTACAGGTTCAAGTGATAGCTATGAATATTTGTATTCTTTGAGCCCGAAAACCCCTTTGCTGGTACCTACCGTAGCCCTTGCAGCCAACGCTGCCAACGGAGGCTTATCTTATACGATTACCCCTGGGGTGGGGGAAACGGGAACGGTTAGCGGTTACGTAATACAAATGCTTGAGAGTAGCGGAACAACAGAGGTAGGAGATGAGATTGCTTGTACTGGAACTAGCGGGAACATTCCCCTTTCGGCAACAATTATAAGCGGAAGCAGCTATTGCGCCAAGGTTAAGGCGGTAGCAGGCGCAGCTTCTGATTATATGGATAGCGGCTATAGCGGTGCTTCCACGGCAGCGGTAGCGGCGCAAGCTCCTTTAAACACAATCCCTGTAAGAAAAATTGGGGTTCCAGCAACAGCTACAGCAAGTGTAAAAGTGAAATCTGTTTATACCCTCAATCTAGAGAATATCTTTATGGATGCGGATAATGATGCAATGACCTATACGGTGTCCATGAATGGTGGGATGGCGGTTGGTGCAAACGCAAATTACACATTTACTCCCACAGTAAAAGGAACCACAACCTTAGTTTTTGCGGCAAACGATGGAATAGCTGATTCCGTTGAAACTTATACGGTGACGTTGACAGCAAAAAAATCAAGCAGTGGTTCCTCTAGTGGTGGCAGTAGTGGAAGCAGCAGTGGAAACACAGGAAACACAGCGACTACTGCAACTACTGCAACTACAGGATACAATGCAACGGTTTCGGCTATGGAAAATGGACAAGAAGTATCTGTAACCGCCCCCACCCTTAACGTTAGTAAAAGTGAGGGAAAAGCCCAGATGAACATAGATTCCAAGCTTGGTGATATCATAAAATCAGGTGGTACAGTGGAGGCAACGATACCGTCTATTCAGGATGTAGATACCTTTGTGGTAGGCATTCCGATGAAAAGCTTGTTAAACAGTGGTGGAGAAGGTAGCCTAACATTCAACTCTGAGGTAGGAAGCATAACAATTCCTTCTAATATGTTGCATGGGGTTGCAGAAAACAAGGGAACGGAAGCAGAAATTACCATTAGTCAGGGGGATTCTTCCAAGTTTTCTGAAGAGGTCAAGAAAGCGATAGGTGACCGCCCGTTGATTCAGTTGACTTTGAGCATAGACGGAAAGCAGACCCAGTGGAATAATCCTGATGCACCAGTGACTGTAAGCCTTCCCTATACCCCAACAAAAGCAGAACTTGAAAGTCCCGAGGGCATTATTGTTTGGTATATTGATGGTAGCGGCAATGCAGTTTGTGTAACAAATGGGCATTATGACCGTGAAAGTAGAGCTGTAGTATTTAGCACAACTCATTTCAGTGATTATGCAATCGGTTTTCAAAACATAAGTTTTACAGATGTCCCTGCAAATGCTTGGTATGCTAATGCAGTACGCTTTATGGCGGCAAGAGGCATTGCTACAGGCACAGGAAATGGAAATTTTAGCCCGGATGGGAAGCTGACGAGGGGAGAATTTATTGTAATGCTGATGCGTGCATATGGTATTGAAGGAGAAGATGATTCCACTTTTAATTTCTCCGACGCGGGCAATACCTATTATACCGCCTCTCTGGCGGCTGCCAAACGTCTTGGAATTTCCAACGGTGTAGGCGAGAACAAGTTCGCACCACAACAAGAAATTACTCGTCAAGAAATGTTTACATTGTTGTACAACGGGTTGAATGTCATGGGATTACTGCCCGAAGGTGATTCAGGAAGAACACTTTCTGATTTTACGGATAGTAGCAGTATTTCTTCCTATGCACAGGAAGCATTGGAGTATTTTGTAAAAACAGGTGCCGTTAGCGGTAGCCATGGACAAATTCTTCCTACGGAAACCACAACCCGTGGGGAAATGGCACAAGTGCTTTATAGCTTGTTAGCGAATAATATAGAAGCAAAATAAGATGATTGCTGTCATGGCGTGAGAAAAAGTCGCAGGGGCATAACAAAAAATTAATTGTAATAGATCAAAACCGTTGAAATTTAAAATTTCGACGGTTTTGTATATGTGGACATTATTAGATAGTTATAAAATAATAGTAAAAATCTAATTATGACGAAATTGATTATTGCTTTGCAATAGATGTTTGACATTGACCAGTTCCATTCAACGACCAAAGGCATAAAACATCAATGTTATCCTCTCAATCCACGTTGAAACGAGCTGTCTGCTATATGAACGCTAGACCCATTGAATTTACTGGGGTTTAAAAGTTTAAAAATATGTTTATCCACACAGGAAAAGGTCTTACCATTGAGAAGATAGACATAAAAAAGTCTAGGTATGCGCACTCATTAGTATATTCCTGATGGGTGCGTTTTGCTGTAGAAGAACAAAAACGTATTGTATCAAAGATTGAAGAATTACTGCCTTATGTGGAACAATATGACAAGGCATACAGCAAATTAGAAGTATTCAATAAGAAGTTTTCCCGAAGACTTGCAGAAATCAATATTGCAATATGCAAATACGACATAATCAAAGAAATCGGAGTATTATCTGAAAACGCAAAAGACTGGACGAAAGAACTTAACCTGATTTCATGGAACGATAGAGGCCCCAAATATGACATCCGAGAATGGTCACCTGAACATGAAAAGATGGGTAAGGGAGTAACTATTACTGCCGAGGAATTGAAAAAACTCAGAGATGTACTGAATGGGATGGAGTTGTAGAAACAAAAAACAATATTTTATTTGTTATTTAGTAAATATAGTATATAATTATTATAAAATAAAAGTTATTAGTAAGGAGGAGTTTTATGAAAATATCACTTAGAGACAAATTTCCTGACATAACAGTAGAAACAACAAAGGGAAGGATTTATTTACCAGATGATTATCAAGGAAAATGGTTTGTGTTGTTTAGTCATCCGGCAGATTTTACTCCTGTATGCACCACTGAATTTGTTTCTTTCCAAAAGAAAAAGAAACAGTTTGATGATTTAGGCGTTGAATTAATTGGATTGAGTGTGGATAGTTTAGAATCTCATGAGAAATGGATTCAATGGATAAAAGAAAATATTTATGTTCAAATAGAATTTCCTATTATTGATGATGAAAAGAGAAATGTTTCTCAAACCCTTGGATTAATTCATCCAAATGAAGATGATACAGCGGCAGTTAGAGCAGTAATTATTGTAGATCATAATGGAAAAGTACGGACTATGTTGGAATATCCGAAAGAGATAGGGAGAAACATTGATGAAATATTGAGAACGGTGAAAGCATTAAAACTGGCGTCTATTAAGAAAGTTTTTTCTCCAGCAAATTGGCCTCATAATGAAATTATTGGAGACAGGGTTTTATTTCATAGAGGAGAAAATGATATTCCGGCATTAGACAAGGAAAGAGGGATATGTAGTTTATCCGACTGGTTTGTTTATAAGAATTTAGATGAGCAAGAGTAATTTATTGGAATAAGATTAAAACATCAAAGCATCAGATACAATCCCGTATCTGGTGTTTTTTTGTCTAAAAATTTTCAAAGCTTTACCATATAGGAGCATACTTTAAGCTAGAGCTATTGGAAATCATTGGATATGTTTGGACTGGGGGCATAGTGAGTGAAAGAGAGACAAATTAAAATCTTTGGATTTGATAGGGATAGTATTTTAGACGGAGAGATTAGCAGTGAAAACAAGGCAGTTTTACCAAAGGATGAGGATGAAGCTAAAACGGAATGGACGGAAGGCTTACAACTTGGTCAGGATACATACAAGGGCTGGATTGCAACTACTAGTGGTATGAAAGTTGAGAGTCATAATGGAAAATGTGAGACCATATTTGTGCGTGAAAATATTTTTGATTTCACACAGGAATTTGAACATCTCATTTCTCTCGGAAAATTTGAAGAAATAGAAAATAGCGAAGATGATATCTGCATTAATAAAGATATTCTCAGTAGAATTTCATTTGGACTCACAGCAGCACAGCCGGTAGGAGATATGCCAGATATTATTGTATTGCCCCAGGATACATTTCATTTGAAAAAGGATTATAAAACAGTTGAAAAAATGGTGATTACTGAACCGGACGAAGAAGGAAAGCTGGTTACAACGATCGATTATAAACTAGAAGATTGTCCTGTGGATGAGGATTTTGACGTTTTTGATGGTGGGGGTATTGCACACCAGAGGTGTTTGGTCAAATCCAAGAGGGACTGGGTTTGCAATATCCTGTTGAATTTGCCATTATTCGTGGCTATGGAATTGATATCAAGGGAATGATTACGAAGTTTGACATCATTGGTTATTTGGATGAGTTTTATAAAGGAGAAACAGAGTTTTGCAAACTTGAAAATGTGAAATATTATTTAAAGGATTGCTGGAATAGATGGCGGAAAGTTACCAAATTTACGATGCCTCTTAATGAAAGTATGGTTAAGCTGGCAAAATATTATGATACAGAAGAATTTCAGAGTTGGCATACATAACTTAGCCGACTGGAGAACGTAGAGGAAAAGTATGCTCTAATTATGGGGAAATTATATATTTCAAAAGTCAATAAAAATTCTAAGGATGTTTCGGAATATCGAAGATTGAATTATCAGTTATTAACTGCATTGGCTCTTAGCAAGCAGGAAATCCTGAAATGCTCCAGGAGGTTATGCGTGCCGATAGAAGAATATTAAAACCATTTATGAAAGATGCGGAAAAGGAAGAATGGATTGCTAATATTGATGCCATTCGGTTATTTTTTAAGCATATTGTTTCTGGAGATACAGAAGAAGAGTTGGACGAAGATATTGCAGTTGTTAGGAAAATGTTTGAATTTCGTTTTCCGGGAATATCTTGTGAGGATTTAACACTTGCTCAAATTCGTGGTATGGAAGGCGTTCGTATTAGAGAAACCTATAAATTTATGAGTAAGAAAACAGGTGTAAAATGGACTGGACGTAAATACAAGGTCGACAACTATCAAGATAAAGCTGTTGTAAATCGAGGGCTGACTAGTGGTATGAATTGGGAATATATCAGGCGCAAGTTATTTCCTTGCGTCTGATATATTAAACCCCAAGAATAACGAGTATCTTCAATGATTAGCAGAATGTAATTTCTCCAACGTATTATTCCTTCTTTGTGGATAAAACCACTCTTAAAGTAAAAATCCCATCATCTGCCTTAAAGGTGCAAAAGCCTTTTCGCTTTTGTGCAATGGAGAGTACACTTCGACAACCATAGCCGTGCCCTTCTTCTTTTGAGAAGGGGATTCCATTTTGCATGCGTAATTCTCCTATGTATGCATTTTCTATCTCAATCAGGAGTAAATTTCGTTCCATACTACAATTCAAAAAAATTTTCCTTAGGGAAGTGTCTGTAATTTCACTTACAGCGCACAGTGCATTTTCCAGTCCGTTGGAGAGTACCGAGCAAAGCTCTGTGTCGGAAAAATTCAGATTTTTTGGGAGCACTGCTTTTACCGATAAGGTGATATTTTCCTTTTTCGCTTTCTCAGAAAAGTAAGAAACAATCATATTAACGGTTTCGTTTTCACAAAAGTGCACGGGTGTAATGGCTTTTATTTCTTGCTCCGTGTGGAAAAGATAGGCCTTGATTTTATCCAGCTCGCCATTTTCAGCAAGATTACCAATGAGGGATAAATGATGCCGTATATCGTGACGATAGATGGCTGCCTGTTCTGCTGTGTGATATAGTTCCTCCATTTTTTGCTTTGCTGTGAAAAGCTGAACAGTCATCATATTTTTTTCGGATTGTAGCTCTTCCATTTCTTTTGCACGGCGAAAAACATTCATTAGAAGAAAAAAGGCAGCCAATGTACTTAAACAGATCAGCGTTTTAAATGTCATGTTTTGCTCGCTTATCCCATAGCCCCCCGTGGCTAAAATCATAAAGTTATAAAGCAGTGGTACGGCGCAAAAGCCTAAAATATCACGGGTACCAAAGACATTAAGCAAATAGTCAAAACTTGGCTTCATGTACCGCCAAATGAAAAATAGCAATATCACATCAATGGTTAAAATGGTAATCAGTTTCATTGCAGGAGGCAAATATAAAATATGATTCAAGATTTTTGATATTGTCGTACCTAGCGAAGAAAGAAAGATAGTTGTTAGAACAACAAAAACAGGCTTGATAAAACCCTGTTTGGACACTGCCCAGAATAAAATAAGTGCGGGTAGCTGAGCAAAAAATAAATAAAGCTTTGCATAGGTTTTTGGGCCTATCAAAAATAATGCAAAAATCTGAATTAGCAAAATAGCGAATAATCCTACAAAGAAGCAGATACGCCGTTTGGCGGATAGCTGAGTGGGACGGACATCAAGGAGTATTGTCATAATAACAAGAGCGTTTATAATTACCAATAAGGATAGAATCAAGGTAAAGGGCATTTTTAATCCTCCTTTTTGGAAAATAATAGTTCAATATAGGCATCGCGCACCTTGATGAAATTTTGTCGGGATATTGGTACCTTTTTCCCGGAAAGGGTAGTGGCTTCTCGTCCGGTCAGCTCACCAATCTGCAAAAGATTGACAATGTAGGAACGGTGCGTACGCACAAACTGGGGGCGGGAGAGCAAAACACATTCAAACGCTCCAAGGGATGCTGCTGCCTCCCGCACGCTACCGTCTGACAGGTGAAAATATACCCATTTGTTCATAACCTCAACATAAGCAAGGTCCTTAAATAATATGCGAGCCATACCGTTTTTTGTTTTTACCCCAAGACTATCTTGGGGTTTTCGTGTTTTTACAATGAGCATATCCAGTAAGGGGTATATATTCTCTGCCTTTGCAGGTTTTAGTAAATAGTCCTGCGCCTTATATCGATAGCTTTGTACTGCATACTCAGGAGAAGAGGTCAAAAATACAATGCTTGTATCTTGGTCAAAGCTTCTAATTTCCTGTGCGGTTTCCATACCGTTTACCCCTGGCATTATAATATCCAAAAGGTACAGGTCGTACTTACCGGCTTTGGCAGTGGAAAGCAGCTCAGTGGCACTGTAAAAGGCTTGGTAGGAGATAGATGCTTTCCGCTCCTGTCTATATGTTTCTAAAATAGACGAGATACGCAATAACTCGTCCCTGTCGTCGTCACAAATGGCGATATGCAAACTTAAAACACCTCCCAGATAAAAAAGAATTCAGAGTAATTATACCATAAAGACTATTTTTTTCTATATTGTTTTTACCTTTTACACCAAAAAATGCTACCATTCACGCCATTGCCCTCTTTTTTTCGGAAAAACTGCTAGGATTAAACTGAATTTATATATAATTTTTTGATATAGATAAAGGGGGCGATAGTTTGACCACTGTGATTGCAAGTTTCATTGCTATAGTCAGCACCACGGCGTTGATTGCCCAGTGGTTTTGGTTGATATGGCGAGAGCTTAATACAAAGCAAAAAGCGGTGAATGCTGCCAAGTGTCAGCTTTCGGCAAGCCGTCAGGAATATCTGCGTTTGCGGGACGGCCCAGAAGAGGAACAGGCAAGGGGAATACTGGAAAGAAGCCAAAGCATATACAAGCAATCGGTAAGACTCTATAACGATACCCTGCAAAAATCTTTGCATATTGTTCCGGCATTCTTTCTGGGTTTTCGGCGAAAATTCGATGATATAGAAAAACCAATCAAGTGAGGTGGGAAAGCAAGGGATGAAAATAACGAATATTGGGTGGAGTGCCTAGGTTGTGCATGGTGCTGGCAATGCCAAGGAAAAAAAACAAGGACGGCACCCATATTATTCTATGGACATAAAACATCAAATGCACCAAACCATGCTGAATTTAGGTTTATTCCAACAAACGCTCTGCTAGAGTGCGTTAAGCGAGGTATTGCTCTCAGTCGCAATTTTTTCCTGCTGAAAATGTTGGGAATCGTTACATCAACTGAAGAAAGACCCACTTTGCAATAAAGGCTAAAATACAACAACAATTAGGGCGAGAAAAAATGTTCTCTGTGCCTTCATAAAAAAGGAGGAATATATTTCATGAGAAAGAAAATACTTGGGATGCTTCTTGTGCTGTGCATGGTGTTTACCATGGTGCCAGCGACGGTATTTGCTGCTGAAGAATATAACGTTTGGGTGGGCGGCATACAGGTGACCGCTGAGAATACCAGCGGTGAAGGCTGGAGCTACACCCCCGCCGCGGGGGAAACACCCCAAACTCTTACCCTTGAGGATGCAAACATCACAACATGGGGTACATTTGTTGATAAACCATATGCATGGGGTATGTCCAGTCTCTTTGGAATATACGCAGCAGGAGAGCTGAATATCGTGCTTATTGGGAGCAATAGCGTTGATATTTCTTCGTCAAGCACAACAACAGGCTTCAACTGCGCTATATTTGTGGCTGGGGACATAAGGATAAGCGGAAGTGGTTCACTGACCGCAAAAGGCGGAAGTGTCAATAATGTTAGCAATTATCAAAGCTGTGGAATATATTCTTATAATACTAGCATAGAAAGTGCTACGGTAACCGCCATAGCTGGAGCAACCCAAACAAGTGGGTGTGGTTCTGGTTTTTATGGAAACTTAACAATGAATAACGGAGGAACTTTGATAGCCGATGCACAGGCATCTGAGGATAGCAGCTATGGCGCATATTTGGGTACTTGTGTTATAAATGATGGCACATTAACAGCTACGGGGGGAGATGCTGCACAGTATAGCTATGGCTTAAGAATTATGAGTAGTATTACGATCAATGGAGGCACGGTAACCGCCAGCAGCGGTTCGGTGGGAGGAACGGGCTTTTCTCGGGCTATGGACAAAGCGCCCTCCTTCGGTGCTAGCTATACTCCACAGGTAACGGCGGGCGAAAGCAGCACAGTTAACACCCTTGTTGCAGTACCAGATATGAATACCTATAGGGACAATAATTATGTGAAAATTGAACCAGGAACCCCACCTGTTGCCACTATTGAAGAGACAAGCCAAGGCTACGCAACCCTGCAAGAAGCGGTGGATGGGGTTGAAAATGGGCAGACCATAAAGCTTTTGGCGGACGTTGACCTTACAACACCTGTTACCACAAGGGCAGTGGATTTCACCTTGGACTTAAATGGTAAAACCATTACCGATACTGCCAGCTATGCTGCAATTAACCACAGTGTAGCAGGCACGCTAACCATAAAAGATAGCAGCGGTGGCGGCAGCATTATTGGTTCTTTTGATATAAGTTCTGGTGGTGCGAGAGCTATCTATGTAAATCATGCAAATGCGAACCTCATCATTGATGGAGGAATCATTACTGGTGGTAGGTTTACCAATTACGACGGTAGTGGTGGTAATGCCATACAAGTTGTTGAGGGCAACCTTACTGTAAACAATGGTACGATTACCGGCGGTAGTGGCGCTATCGGGAGTACTATGAACGGTCATGGGATAGGTATAACTTCGGGTACGCTTACAGTAAATAATGGAACGATTACGGGTGGTAGCGGCTACCGGTATGGTGGCATAGGGATTAGTGCTTATGCTGCTGGTGCCACTGTTATAGTAAATAATGGAACGATTACGGGCGGTGAGGGCACCTTTGAGCATGGTTGTGCTATGTTGGTTGGTTCAAATAGCGTTACTTTAAACGGAGGTACGCTTAAGAGTGGCAACTCCGGAAGGGCTATCGACCCGAATGGTCTTGACGCACCTCTAAGAGAGGCTTCCACATTACTTGGCAGCGGAAAGTCATTTTTATCTTCCGCAGATGGCACAATCTATGATACCCTTGTGGATCCATCAACCATATTAGAAGATCTTACCCAGTGCTATTTACAGGTTATGAATACACCTGCCAGCTACACCGTAACCTATGATAATAACAGTGGCACAGGCACGATGAGCACAGGCACAGCGTTGGAGGGGATAGCATTCACCATGCCAAGCTGTACCCTTACTCCGCCTGCGGGTAAGCAATTTAAGGAATGGGCGATAGGAAGTGCAGACGGCACGAAGGTGGCAACAGGGGGTACATATATCTTTACTGAGAATACAACGGTGTATGCAGTTTGGGAAGAAGAACCATTTGCAGGCACAGTGATAATCAGTGGTACTTTAAAATTTAATGAAACCCTTACCGCAACGGTCAGTGGTGGCAACAACACAGGCATCCTGTCCTATCAGTGGAAACGTGGCACCACGAATTTGAGCACAGGAGCAACCTACACCACAGTATTGGCAGATATTGGCCAAACAATCACCTGTGAAGTAACAAGCGATGCTCAAACAGGTGCAATCAGTGGCAGTACAACTGGGACGATTGCAAAAGCAGATGGCCTAGAGGTAGTGGGTGTTTCTGCAACAAACTGTACCACATTAGACAACAATGATGGAACACTGATTGGTGTGACCGCAGACATGAAATATAAAATGTCTGGTGATGTGGATTGGACAGAAGGCACAGGCAGTACCATCACAGGGCTAAGTAATGGCACGTACAAGGTGTATATGAAAGAAACGGAAACCCACAATGCAGGCGCTGAAAGGACCTTTACCATCGCACCATACAGCATTACTCCAACCTATGGTGTCAGCCTGGATAAAACAGACACCCACGTTTTTGCTGGGGCAACTGTGGGCTATGGGGAACAAGGTACATGCACTGTACAGGTAAGTAACACAGGAAATCAGGCAACTGGTGCATTATCAGTGGCGCTTTCCGGTGCAAACAGCGACAGTTTTACATTGAACAAAACAAACATTGACAGCATTGGGGCAAGCGGAAACGATACCTTTACCGTAAAACCAAACACTGGCCTTGCGGCGGGTGTTTACACCGCAACGGTAACAGTGGCAAAGGCGTTGGGCAATGGAAATGACATCACAGCCCAAAGCTTTGATATAAGTTTTACTGTGACAGATGCCTTTAACATCACCTTTGATGCAAACAGCGGCACGGTTACCCCTACGACTGCAACAACAAGTTTAGAGGGAAAGCTTGGAAGTCTGCCTACGCCTACAAGAAGTGGCAGCTATCGTTTTGACGGTTGGTTTACGGCGGTAAGTGGAGGCACACAGGTGACGACGGCTACCGTTTTTACAGGGGATGATACGATTTATGCCCGCTGGACATATATTGGAGGTGGTGGTTCCGGCGGTGGTGGTTCCAGCGGCGGCACAAGCAATAACAGTGTAAATAACAATGCTTCCAATATCACCGTCACTACGCCTCCCGCAGAACAACCAAACAACCCAACACAGGGTGAAATCAAGGTGAGCGGCAAGGTTGACGAAAATAAAAATGTCATTATAAGCTTAACTGACAAAAACGTTGCCGATGTCTACAACAAAGCCCTTGCAGATGCAAAGAAAAATGGCAATGAGGAAAATGGAATCACCCTTGTGCTAAATGTAGATACAGGCAATCAAACGGCAAATAGGATGACCGTTAATCTGCCAAAGGCAGTACAGGATGCGATTATCAGTAAGAAGATTGTGAATACCGTTGTGGTGGTAGATAATCCCGATATTTTAATCGGCATGGATTTAAGTGCTGTGGAAGAAATCAATAAGCAGGCAAATACAGATGTGAATCTTACTGCTGAAAAGGCAGATGGTAACCAGCTGAAGGGTGCAGCAAAAGAGGCGATCGGCTCTCGTCCTGTCTTTGTTCTCAAGGTAAATTACGGCAGCGGCAGGCAGGTTGAGAATTTTGGCGAAGGTAGTATTACGGTGGAAATTCCATATACCCTTGGTGAAAATGAGGATGCAGATAATATTTTTGCGGTCTATATTGATGACAACGGCAATGTGGAGTGGCTGACTGACTCAGTCTATGACAGGGCAAAAAAGGTGGTTCGTTTTAGTACAAAACACTTCTCTACCTATGGCATAGGCTATAAGCAGACTAATCTGAACTTTACCGATATTACAAATCATTGGGCCAAGGAAAGCATTGAATTTGCGGTAAGCCGTGGATTGTTCAGCGGTACTGCTGCTTCTACCTTTAGCCCCGATACAACTATGACAAGAGGCATGTTTGTAACCGCTCTTGGCAGAATGGCAGAGGTGAATACAAAGAAATACACCAAAACCAGTTTTACTGATGTGAAAAACGATGCTTATTATATGCCATATATTGAATGGGCAAGCAAGAATAATATCGTAACTGGCATGGGAGAAGGCAAGTTTGCGCCTGGCCAGTCCATTACCCGTGAGCAGATGGCGGTGATTATGAATAACTATGCCAAGGTTATGGGGGTTGTGCTGCCAAAGGTTCACGATGAGAATACCTTTGCTGATAGCGCTAAGATTGGCACATGGGCTAGAACTGCTGTGGAAAATGTACTGCGGGCAGGCATTATCAGCGGGAGGAGCGGTAATGTATTTGACCCCCAGGATATGGCGACAAGAGCTGAGGTTTCTGTTGTGATGAAGCGTTTTATGGAGCTTGCTGGTGATAGTGACACAGTTCGGGTAAGCTATAGTTAAGTAAGTAGATATGATTATTAGCAATCAGGACCACCGGCTTAGCCGGCGGTCCTGATTGCACAATTTCAATAGGGATAAGGTGTTGTTGACCAGTTTTCTTCAGCGACCAAAGGCATAGCTCATGTTAAACCTTCCAACCCCGGTTACTCGAGCAGGAGAAAATCGTTGTACTACACCTGTCTCCTAAGTGATAAAGTTACAGTATATAATAGTGGTTTACTGTATTATAATTAAAAAGGAATACTTTAATAACCGTGGGAGAGGAGACAGAGTATTATGATAAGATATTTAGTTTGCGCTTTGATAGGCGGTATTATCGGATATTTTGTGTTTTATAAGCTAATTGGATGTTCAAACGGGAGCTGTCCGATCACCGCAAATCCATATATATCCACAGCATATGGAATGGTATTGGGAGTTCTTCTTGCAGTTGTAATAGCACCTCTGGCTGGAACAGTAAATTTGGGAGATTCTACACAGCCACCCGCTGTAGAGTATAAAAAAATAACGTCTGAAGAAGCTAAAGCCAGAATTGACAGCGGGGACGAAGTAATAATTCTTGATGTACGCACCAAAGATGAATTTAATTCCAGTCACATCCCAAATGCAATTTTACTACCTAATGAAACAATATCTGACAAAATGCTGGATTTACTGCCAGATCTTGATGCAGAAATATTAATTTACTGCCGTTCAGGAAACCGCAGCGCACAGGCTGCGAAGAAACTGATAGCAATTGGATATACAAATGTCTACGATTTCGCCGGAATTATTGATTGGCCGTATGATACAGTAACAGAGTCTTAGGGAAACACCGCAAAAATCTTCTTTGAGAAACTTTGCATTAGAAGCGGAAAAGGAGTCGATTACTGTAGTTCAAAGAAAGATATTGACAATGTGCTTGACAGATTAGGCTCATTGTAATATTATTTCTATAACAATATTATATAACAGTGTTATAACGGCAGTTGGAGGATAATATGTGCACGGATGATTTGAATACATTGCAGAAAATTATGGCTGAGGGCAAAAAAGAGTTCTTAGATAAAGGCTTTAAAGATGCTTCCCTGAGAAATATTGTAAAACGAGCAGGTGTTACAACAGGTGCATTTTATGGATATTATCCCGATAAAAAAGCCCTGTTTGAAGCATTGGTATCACCTGCGGTAGAAGGTCTTAGAGCTATGTTCATGACAGCGCAACAGGAATTTGATCAGTTGACGGAAGTGGAAAAACAGAAAGCCATTTATGATTATTCGTCTAACGAGGTCAAAAAATTCATAGCGTATGTTTATGATTATTTCGATGAATTCAAGTTACTCATTTCTTGTGCTGAGGGGACAGACTTTTCGGATTTTATCCACGATCTTGTAGAAATTGAGGTGGAGTATACCATGAGGTTTATGGAATCTACGGGTAATGATGCTTTGGCATCTGGAAGGGCAACTCCTGAGCTGTTACATATTATCTCAAGTGCCTTTTTTTCTGCAGTTTTTGAGACGGTTAAACATGATATGCCCAGAGAAATGGCAGACAATTATATAGATAGCTTAAGGCAGTTTTTTACCGCAGGATGGAAAAGGATTTTTAATCCTCAATAATTTTTATAGAAGTGTGGTAAGTATCAAGTTGAGGTTCTGCGGAACCTCAAAAAATTATCCGCGAGTTATACAGAGCTAACTAAAAAGTGGGGAAAGAGAGGTTTTCATATTGAGAGAAAAGTAAAACAAAAAATTAAATATTAACTCTGTGGATATGGAAGGAGATGGTAACTTCATTTTGACTTGCAATTGATGCAGTAATGTGCTTTGAGTAGCTTTCATGGTAATCGCGCTGAAGAACATATGTAATCTTGTAAGCACCGAGGCGCTTATTGTAATCTGCATAAATCTGAATTATTGCTTTTGCTATATCTTAATTTTCCTTGATGCGGTCAGCTGGTTTTAAATTGTAATGCTTGTAATAGGTGCTTCTGTTAACACCTAACACCCTGCATAGGATTTTGATATTATGCTGAAAACATAGCTTATGAACAGCTTCTAGTCGTTGCTTGAGTGTGGCGTGAAGATGGCAATCGCTTTTTTTAGTATTAAGAGTTCTTCTTCAAGTTGGGCATTGCGTCTTTGAAGATCCTTAACCTGTTTGGCAGTTAGAATTTCGCCATCATCCGTTTTAACGGTTGAATATTGTTTGATCCAGCGTGTAAGAGCTGTAAGTAATACTCCATACTCTTTACAAAGTGCAGCTTGGGTTTTGCCGCCGGATTGATAAAGGTTAACGAGGGTACGTTTAAAGTCCTCATCATATCGATTTCCAGTTTTATTTGCGGACATGAGTAGATACCTCCTTTTTGTGTCTACTTAATTGTAATATATGGTTACTTATCGTGTCCAATTTATAATATAGATCCAATAGATCCAGATTGAGAAGGTTACGGTCTACGAGGATAAATTTTTAGTGGAATTTAAAACAGGAATGGAGGCTTATAAGTAAATTAGAATATAAGAGTGATATACCCTGTTGTTTTGAAAAAGCTGGTGGGGTATTTTTTTTTAAAAATTCCGTTTAATAGGCAATTCTGATTGAATTGAAGTTTTATTCAGTGTCATTGGATTGTATTTTCTGATATAGATGTTTGCTGCTGTAGCTTCCTCAAAAAAATATTTATTTTAACCATAAAAAACAAAAAAATCTGCTATTATTATATAGGAGGTGAAATTTTTATGCCAAAATTATTAATAGTAGATGACAATAAACAAATCACATCAATTTTGGAGGAGTATGCCAAAAAAGAAGGATATGAAACAGTGGTTGCGTTGGATGGCGAGGAGGCTTTACAAAAATTTTCAGATGAAAAACCGGATATTCTGTTGTTGGATGTGATGATGCCAAAGAAGGACGGATTTGCCGTTTGCAGGGAGATCCGGAAAAACTCCAATGTTCCTATCGTTATGATTACCGCACGAGGTGAGGATTTTGAAAAAATTATGGGTCTTGAGATTGGCGCAGATGATTATATTGTAAAGCCTTTTTCTCCAGGGGAGGTAATGGCACGCGTAAAGGCGATTATGCGACGTATTGTAAGAGAAGAAAAACAGGCACAGTGTTTTGTTCATGGTAATTTGAACATTTGTTTGGATGAGTATACTGTGACAATTGATGGTGAACCTGTTGCACTTACCAAAAAAGAAATTGAAATCTTGTGGACGTTGGCAACAGCAAAAAACAAGGTGTTTTCTCGTGACAACCTTCTTAATAGTTTGTGGGGATATGATTATTTTGGCGATAGTAGAACAGTAGATAGCCATATTAAACGTCTTCGATCGAAATTAGAGCAATTTAACCATCCGTCTTGGGATATCAAAACTATATGGGGCGTTGGATACAAATTTGAGGTGACAACGGATGCTGAAAAGTAAAATAGCTAGGAAGTTAAGTAGAAATTTTGCGGTTGTTTTGTTTTCTTTTGCGCTCATTGTTGGAAGTGTTTTTTTCTTTCTTTTTCGTAGTTATACAGTTGAAAGGCATCAAATTGAGCTAGAAAACTATGCCCGATCTTTAGCTGAAAGCCTTTCCGGTGGAAGTGGGATTTTTGGAAAAGGAATGGGCGGATATGGAGCATATCTTAGATTTATCAGTGAGGTTTCGGACACGGAAGTTTGGGTTGTGGATGAAAATATGAATTTAATTACAGCAGGCAAAGGGCATGGGGGGATATATGAAGGATATGCTATGATGGAATTACCATCCGATGCAAAGGAAGTTATTGAAGAGGTGCTAACAGGGGAAACTGTGAATACCAAAGGGTTTAGCGATGTTCTTTCCACATTGACATTAACTGTGGGAGTTCCAATTCAAACCGAAAACGGTGATATCATGGGTGCGGTTTTGCTGCATTCTCCGGTGGATGGAACAATGGCGTCAACGGAACGAGGACTTGCAGTTTTAGCAGTTAGTATTTTAGTCGCACTGTTCGCATCCATTTTGCTTGCCATAGTAATGTCCGCTTCATTTACAAAACCACTTTCAAAGATGAAAAGGGCAGCAAATTCTATGATGCAAGGAAATTACAACGTTCGTTGTGGTGTTGTGCAAAAGGATGAGATTGGGGAGTTATCTGAGGATTTGGATTTGCTTGCAGTTCGTTTGGATGAAGCTAGAAAAGAAACTCAAAAGCTGGAACAAATGCGCCGTGATTTTGTGGCAAACATTTCCCATGAGTTGCGTACGCCTGTCACGGTAATAAGAGGCTCCCTTGAGGCTCTGTGTGACAAGGTTGTGGATACGCCTGAAAAAGTTGCAGACTTTCATAGACAAATGCTGGAGGAAGCAAAATTTTTAGAGCGGTTAATAGGGGATTTGTTAGATATCTCAAGATTGCAAAACATGAATTTTGCCATTGAAATGTCACCAGTTAACATATGTGAGGTGATAGAGGATGTATCAAGAAGTGCTTCTAGAATTGCACAAAGGAAAGAAGTCTTTGTAAGTGTTCAACAGCATAGTCCCTGTGTACAGATACTGGGGGATTATGGAAGATTACGACAAATGTTTATGATTGTGCTGGATAACGCCATCAAGTTTTCGCCACAGGGGGCGCAGGTGGAGATTGAGTTGTCAGAACATCAGGTGATTATTCGTGATCATGGATGCGGGATTGATCCTGCTCATTTGCCCCATATTTTCGAACGGTTTTATAAAACATATGGCGAACAGAATAAAACTGGAACAGGGCTTGGCCTTTCCATTGCAAAGCAAATTGCAGACCGTCACGGTATCTTTCTATCAGCGGCAAACAACACAGAGGGTGGTGCCCAATTCACATTTGATTTTACTGAAAAATGAATGTCAATATTTTGACTGACAGATGTCTTTAAAATATAAAACAAAAGACATAATTTTGACAAAAAGTTACGGTAATCTTTAGTTACAGAAAAACAAACCCTATAAAAATATTTCAGGAGGTGCAAAGATTATGAGAAGATGGAAAAAGATTACTGCAACTGGTTTTATGGTGATGGCAATTAGTGCAACTGGTGTAACAGCCTTTGCGGCATCGCAGTACAATACACCGGCCGAATTGGTTGCTGGGATTACCGGTCGCACGGTAGAAAGTGTTGTGGCTGAAAGAACAGAAACAGGAAAAACTTACGGTAAAATTGCTTCTGACGCAGGTGAATTGGATGAATTTAAGGCTGAGGCACTTGAAATCAAAAAGGATCAGCTGGCAGCTCAGGTGACTGCAGGGGTGATGACACAAGAAAGAGCTGATAACATCATTGCTGTTTTAGAGGAAAATCAGGCAAATTGTGATGGAACAGGCAGTGCAGAAATCGAAAAATCTTTAGGTGCAAGATTTGGTGCAAATGGGGCAGGAATGGGTACTGGAAGTGGCAAAGCTGCTGAAAGAGGACACGGTGGACAAGGTATGGGACTGCGCGACGGTTCTTGCTATTAAAATTACGATGAAATGATAATGAATCTTAAAAGCAACGCAGTGAGATGTGCATAAGCGCTAATTACTGCGTTGTTTTTATTGACAATTATGCTTAAGTACAATAGAATTGTAAGCATAAAAGTAAATTTAAGGAGGTGTTTTTATTGGGTGCAACTGAACTAATTATGCAAATGGCAAAAAAAAATAATGGGATGATTACCACGGCAATGGTTGTTGAAGCGGAAATATCAAGGGGGAATTTAAAATATCTCGTTGACAAAGATTTGCTGGAAAAAGCAACTCGTGGAGTTTATATATTGCCTGAGGTTCGGGAAGATGAGTTTTTTAATTTGCAAAGTCGTTTTAAGCGAGGAGTTTTCTCACATGAAACAGCATTGTTCCTGTTAGATTTGACGGATAGAACGCCTAATTACTATTATATGACATTTCCTGCATCTTATAATCTTGCAAAGCCTAAAGAAGAAAATGTGCGATGTTCCCAATCAAACAAATCCTTGTATAATATAGGAATTACTATTTTACAGTCACCCAGTGGTAATTCAGTGAAAGGCTATTGTATGGAACGAACTTTATGTGACATTTTAAGACTTCAAAGCCATACGAATATCCAAGTAATTACAGATGCCTTCAAGCGTTACACAAAAAGACCGGATAAAAATATACCACTATTATCAGAATATGCGAAGATATTTAGAGTTGAAAAAAGGATAAGACCTTATTTGGAGGTATTGCTATGAAGAATGCAATGGGGCTCAAATCAATCATTAAGAATCTCGCAAAAGAAAAGAATATCTCTGCATAGCTTGTGATGCAGAATTATATGTTGGAGGGATTGCTTGAACGGGTATCTGTATCCAAATACCAATAGAATTTTATTTTAAAGGGTGGCTCTCTAATTGCTACGATGGTTGGTTTTGACACCAGAGCGATAACGGATATAGATGCGCAATGAAAGGTTTTCCTGTGATTAAGTAGACCGCGAAAGAAATACGTGAGTAATTTTCAGGATGGAATTGAATGATGATGTGTATTTACATCACGGAGGGCTTAAAATAATAGCGGTTTCGTATATTTGGTATTTTTGTAGCAATTAAATTAATAATACCAAGGAAAAAGCGTACAGTACAGTTGATATTAAGGTGTTTTTGCCTTGATACTTAAAAAGGAGAAAATATGTCAGCAAAAGATCATAAGGATTACAATGAAGAGGAAAATAGGCTTAATGAAACCATTGATTATATTAAAGGTGCCATTACTGCTGCTCAATTAAGCAAGATAGAGCACCAAGGTGAAATAAAGCAAGCATATATAGATTTAGATTACTTGGATAGTAGCCAAAGTTATGCTTCGATTATGCTATATTCAACAATGATAGATGACCTTGAAAAAAACTTTGATAAGTTATTAACAGCGCAGAAAAAACCTTATTTTGCTAGGGTTGATTATAAGCAAGAGGGAGAAGGAAAATTCCAGCAATTTTATATTGGAAAAATGACACTATATGACGCTGCAACAAACAACCAGAGAATAATTGACTGGAGGTCTCCTTTTGCTAGTATTTATTATGATGGCAGGTTAGGCAAAGTGTCTTATGAAGCAGTAGCGGGAACTATAAAAGGAGTTCTATCCCTTAAAAGACAATATACAATTGAAAATGCTAAGTTAGAAAACATTATGGATGTGGATATTACAGCGACAGATACCTTTTTACAAGCCTCCCTTGGAGAAAATAAAGATAATCGGTTAAAGGATATTGTTGCAACCATACAATCAGAGCAAAATGCAATAATAAGGGCTGATATAAATACTCCCTTAGTAGTACAGGGAGTAGCAGGAAGTGGAAAGACTACTATAGCGCTTCATCGTATTGCATACTTAATATATACTTATGAAGAAACTTTCTTTCCGGAAAACTTTATGATTCTTGCACCAAATAGACTTTTTTTAAATTATATATCTGAAGTGTTACCAGAACTGGGGGCAGATAAGGTTATACAAACTACGTTTACAGATTTTATTTTCAGTTTAATTGGTAACAAATATAAATTAATTAATCCAGATGAAAAATTGATTTCAATTATAAACCAGGATGTTGATTTGGATAACAATGAACAAAAATATTTAATAGAGACATCAGCGTTTAAAGGTTCTATTGGTTTCAAGAATATTATTGATAGATATATACAACATGTTGAAGAGTCTTTTGTACCTGATGAAGATTTTGTTTTAGAAGGACATATTATTTTAGATAGAAAAGAGATTAATAATATTTTTCTAAACAACTACAATTGGCTACCTTTATATAAAAGAATTGAGCAGGTGAAAAAACATCTTGCCAATAAACTAAAAAATGACAAGTCAGCTATTTTAGAAAAAATTGAGAATACGTATGATAACAGAATAGAGTCTATTAGGGTATCAGTACCAGAAGGTGAAGAAAGACGCTTAAAAATTGTGGCGTTAATAAACCAAAGAGACGAGACGTTATTAAAGGTAAAAAAGAGTTCGGGTACTTTAGTTAAAAAATATATATCAAAGTTTCCCCAAAAAGACGTATTTGATTATTATAGAGAATTTCTTAGCAGTGATTTCATATTACAAAATCATGGGGATACACAAATTGAAAAAGGATTAATGCACTACTTGTGTAATTATACAAAACAACTGTTAGATAAAAAACAGTTGGAGGTAGAAGATTTATCAATTTTAGCATATATGAAATATCGAATTTTAGGTTTTGATAAAGAAATTGATATAAAATATGTTGTAATAGATGAAGCCCAGGATTTTAGTCATTTTCAATTTTATGTATTAAAGGAAATATTCAAAACACAGCAGTTCACAATTCTAGGAGATTTATCGCAAGGTATTCATTCGTACCGCAGCATTAATAATTGGGACTACGTGTTGCATAATATATTTGATGCAAATAAAAGTCAATATTTAAAGTTGGAACAAAGTTATAGAACGACAATTGAAATTATGGATTTAGCCAATGAAGTAATTAAAAAAATCTCCAATGAAGAGTTGATTTTAGCTAAGCCTGTGGTTAGGCATGGAGAAAAACCAATAATTCAACAATTTGATTCAAAAATTGAAATAATAGATTCAGTTGAAAAAAAGGTTCAGGGGTTATTGGGGGAAGGGTATCAATCCGTTGCTTTGATTGGAAAAACTCCACGAGAATGTAAAGAAATTTTTAAGGAATTAGAAAAAAGAAAAAAAATTAAAACCAAATTGTTGGAAGGCAAGGAAGATCAGTATGACCACAATATTGTTGTAGTACCGTCTTATTTAGCAAAAGGATTGGAATTTGATGCTGTAATTATTATTAATATTGATGATTGCTATAAGGAAGAGGAGCTTGATTTGAAACTACTATATGTAGCCATGACAAGGGCTCTTCATAAATTGTATGTTTTTAGTGGAAAAGATAAAATATCTTTCTTACAAGACTAATTTAATTATTATAAGAAGGCTAAAGAATTGGCATTGACCTCAATCCCATCCAAGAAATAGAATTGCCGTTGGCCGTTTTCATTGAATGACCAACGGCATAAAACATCGATGCTGCCCACTCAATCATCTTAGGAACAAGGTGATAACTAGAAAAATCTCCGATAAAATTATAGCTGATGGCTACTCTCACCCCACGTTGAGACCATAGCGTTGATTACAAGGGCGGAGAAGTGGATGCGTCAAAAAGGCTTGAAACATGGGTGTTTCGAGGTTTTGCATGAAATTCTTCTGTGGTATGAATCCTGGGAATTCCTTGTGAAATCGCCTGTTGGGAGCTAGTCACTCCTTAGGGTTGAGTGGACAGAATAGCTTTAGGTAGGTTGAGGAGGCAGGATTGTTAAAGGGGTAATAAGTTTACAATTCTGTGACAAAATAGCCTAATTATCAATGCTGAAAATAGGCTAAATGATAATTAGCCTATGAGTGAAAAATGACTTGATAAATATTGTATTTAGTGCACTTATCAATTATGGTAACTTAAGAAATGTTGAAATAGAGGGGAAAGGATATGAAGAAAAAAATTTGGGGATTTCTAATAGTTTTAGTTTTGACGCTGCTTTCTGTCCTTATTTATGCAGTACAAATTGTAGTTTTTCATTCTCCGCGGGATACTGGTTTTTATATTTTCCAAGATATTGCCTTTCTTCCTCTTCAGATAGCTATTGTTACGGTTGTACTTGGTAGTTATCTTAAAAGGCGTGAAAAGATTGAAAGACTCAAAAAGATAAATATTGTAATCAATGCGTTTTTTAATGAGGCAGGGACGGATATACTTAAAGGTTTAATTGGATTCAGCAAAAATTACGATAAAACGAAAGAAAGGTTAAATGTTCAGACTGACTGGACCGACAAAATGTTTTCTGAAACAGTGAGGTATCTTATAAATGCAGATATGAAAATTGAATACAGTATTGATCAACTTGACAGCTTGACAGTTCTGATGAAAAATAAGAGGAACTTTTTGATAAGGTTGCTTGAAAATCCAAACTTGCTGGAGCACGACACCTTTACAGATATGCTCCTTAGCGTTTTTCATGTTATGGAAGAATTAATGGCTAGAGATACATTTGAAGTTGACAATAAAGCAGACATGGAACATCTTTCTAACGATATTCAACGAGCCCTAAAGGCATTACTCATTGAATGGGTAGAGTATATGAGACACCTGCGATTAGAATATCCATATCTTTACTCTTTTATGGTCAGAAAAAATCTATTTTCTGAGGAAAGAAATATTATGATTAGAAAATAGATTCGCAAATTATTAAGTTCTTTCATTTTATTAAGGTGAAGAAATGGCTTAAATACAATGTTTTTGGCCGAAATAGTTAAGTTTGAAATAGCCTAATTATTAGTGTTGAAAATAGGCTGAATGATAATTAGACTAAACGTACGGATAATGTCCGCCCTTTAAGGGACGCCTGCGCCAGTCTTCAATATGAACATACGCTTTCTTGTTCAGCTCGCTAATGGTGGAGGGTGAAACTTTGGTGCCCCAGAGGGCTTCGGTGATGTCATCAACCCGATGAACAGAGATACCGGCTAGATACATCTCGATGAGCGCTTCCTCCACACTGCTCTCTCGACGGCGATACCGCTCAATGATGGCCATTTCAAACGAGATGCCTTTGAGCCGAGGCATATTTAGCGTAACATCACCGGATGTTGTGGTAAGGTTTCGGCTGTAATGGCCGCTACGGTACTCCTGACGTTCCTCGCTATGTTCGCAGCGCGCAGCCTGTGTCAGGTTCTTTGCTTCGGCCTCCAGTAGCCCGTTGAGTGTTTCTTCTGCGCCCCCACGAACTAGTTCTCTGATTTGCCCCTTGATTACTTCTTCGCTTAACTGTACAATTTTCTCAGACATGGTTTACTGTTTCCTCTCAGAATGGTTGTGTGGTTACTTTCATTCTAACTGAGATTTGCAAACCTTGTCTTTTTTTATCTCTTTTTCAATTTGCGCATCTTATTCTACCTTATCTTATCCCAGGAGGTCGAAATAAAGACAGACTCTTCCGTACATATCAATTTGCTTTAATTGAAATTCATATTGAAAAAAAACAAAAAGTCAGTATTTTGCCATAGGCAACGTACTAACTTTTTTTCTTCGACAATAAATAAGGTTATTTTCCTTTTTAATCCAAAGTTAGAGTTTAAAAGCACTTTGATTGTTGAACCCCGCTGCCGCTACCTCTGCTTCTGACATTTTGACTCACCATCAAAATTCATAAAACGGAGGACAAGTCATATGGCAGAAAAAAGAAAATATCGGATAAAGGTACAGGGGCAGCTTGTGCCGGTCAGCGAGGAAATATATTACACCTATATTTCGCAAAAACAGGGAAAATTCCACATACACAAAGTTGAAACTACGAATAATCTCCTATTTGCATTATCGGAAGAATTTGAGGGCGAAATGCGTAGGCTTCAACCAGATAAAACAGAACTAACTTTGCTCAGAGCATCGTATGATTACGAAGAACTGTGATTGGAAAAATATTCTTACACTAGTCAGTCTTTTCAAGCTAAGGTTATCTTTCTGTCGCTTGATTATTTCTCGTTTAAGAAATACAATAGAGAAAAAGCAATTTATGTGAAAGGAACCCGTGATGGAATATATCAGTGTGAAAGAAGCGGAAGATAAGTGGGGGCTTATCCCAAGAATGATAATATATTACTGTGCGAATGGACACATAGAGGGTGCACAGAAAATCGGGAACGTGTGGATTGTCCCCAAGGATGCTGAGAGGCCAGAGGACAGGCGTAAAGGAAATGGACGTAGACTCCTAATAAAAAAATTATGATATTTTTAAACCATGAAAAAGTATCGAAAAAAAATGACCGGTTAAAGGAGGTGCTGTGTATCAAAAATATTATTTATAAGCATAAGCTGCTGTCTATTCTATTAGCGGCACTTTTTACAACGGGAGTACTTATGGCACTGGTCAGCCTGACTTGGTTCCCGGGGGCGGTTCCGAAAAGCATCACCGTTACGGAGCAGAATGGTATCTATGACTTGAGTAATATAACAGACTTAGAAAAAACAGTGATTAAACTGGCTCCAGTTACGACCTATTACCCCAATACATATCTAATGCCGGCGAATGAGAATACTTCCGTGCCCGAAAGTGTTGACCAATTTGAATCAATTCCGGCGCAATATCTTTCCCAGCGGTTTATACTTAACCTCCCTGATAACAGCGATACCTATGCCCTGACGTTTACCCTTTCCGGTCGCCATGCCATGCGTGTCTATGTGAACGGCAGACTTGCTGGGCAAACAGGAAAACCAGGAACTACTAAGCTGAATACCGAGGTTTGGGAAAACAACATTACGGTTGACGCCGCAGCGGAAGATGGAAAGATGGAGATCATCCTCCATAGTGCACAGTTTTATCATGCCAAGAGAGGCGCATCCCTTGCAGAATTGAGCCTAAATAAATCTGGAACAGTTCCTGATGTATTTACATTCCACCGAATCAAGGGGATGGCGGTCATGGGAGCGCTTTTGTGTGCGGCTGTATTGCTACTGGGTATTTACCTGATACTCTCCCGCACAAGGGCAACCTTGTATTTCGCTCTTGCCTGTGTCGTCATGGCATTGCGAGAATGTCTGCAAAGTCAGGCATGGACTTATTTTCTCATACACGGAAATTTGTCATTCATGCTGGAATATCTAAGTGTGGTGCTGCTGACTATTTTTCTTTCTCTGTACCTCGGACAATTTGCAATTGGAAAATTCCTGCGGGTGGTTCAATATACGGCGATTCTTGGCTCCTGTATTTACGGTGCGTGCATATTGTTTGGGGATTCCATTTTTTATACCCAGGTACTGAAATATTATCAGATACTGCTGGTTCTGTGTATTGTTCCGGGGATTACCGTTCTGTTCTTTAAAATGCGCAACCCCATAAAGGAACAGGCCGCTGCCATGTACGGCATTGCTGTTTTTTACCTTGCTGCCATTTCCGATATTGTGATGTACAGCGATGTGTTGGGCGACCATACCAACACGCCCATATCCGAAACTGCCATGCTGGTGTTTGTGCTGGCACAGACGGTGTCTTTGTTCCAAATGAACAATCGGGTACTGGGGGAAGCCAAAGAAGCAGAGCAGAAGTTGGAAGTGGAAAAAACAGCTTTGGAAGATTTAAACCGTTTGAAAACAGAATTTTTAGGGAATGTTTCTCACGAATTGAAAACACCTCTGACGGTCATGTCCGGCTATGCGCAGACCACGAAACAGCTTGCAGGACAACCGGATACGCTGGATAAAGGCGAAGTATCACGCCGAATGACACTGATTTCCTCCGAGGCAGAGCGGCTTTCCCTGATGGTGGGACAGGTTCTGGACGTGACACGCATGGAAGAAGGGCGCATGGTCATGGAGCCGGTGCGCTGTTATGTGGATGAAATTATCCATGCCGCTATTGAAACCCATTACCCTATCTTGAACAAAAACCGAAACCGACTGGACATTCGTATCGAAGGCGGACTTCCCGCCGTCCATGCCGATCCGGCGCGGATTTCCCAGGTGGTTGTCAATTTGATATCCAACGCGGTGCGCTTCACCGCAGATGGCGTGATTACCATATCCGTAAGGAAGGAATATGACAAAATCCTGATTTGTGTATCGGATACCGGCATAGGAATTGCAACGGAACGGATTCTCCATATTTTTGAACGGTACAGCAAAAAACAAAAATCCGGCGGCGGTCAGGATACCGGCACCGGACTTGGATTATATATTTGCAAGCATATCGTAGAGCATCACGGCGGTGAAATTTGGATAGAAAGCGAGAAGGGACATGGCACCTCAGTGTTCTTTAACCTGCCTGTGCATCAGGACTAATATCGTACCTTGCTAAAAATGTATTCGTTTCGGCCGGAACTTACCAGCTCAAACCAGCCGCCGTCATCCAGCTTCAGCTTCTTGCGCAGATTCGCTACATGGGTCTTGATGGTTCCAGAGGCACCGGGGGACATTTCGCCCCACGCGCGACGGTAGATTTCTTCAAAGGTGAGTCGCCGCCCGGCAAATAGGGCAAAGCATCCAAGCAGCTGCAATTCCTTTTGTGTCAGAGGAATGTGTTTCCCATCAAGGGTTGCTTCTCCGGATAGAAAATCAACAATCAGCGGGGAAAGCTCAATTTTTCCGGCGGTCATGATACCGGCTCTGCGAAGTTGTGCCGCTACCCGCGCACTAAGTATGTTCAAGTCATAGGGTTTTGTGACATAATCGTCTCCGCCCTGCAAAAGACCTTTCACTACGCTCTCATTTTCGTCCCTGCATGTCAGGAAGATGATGGGGGCGTTTGTTTTTTGCCTCAGCTCGGCACAAAAGTCAAAACCGGAGCCGTCCGGCATCATCACATCCAAGAGAATCAGGTCGGGAGCGTGTTCCTCCAGCAGAAACCGTGCCTTGGAAAGTGTGGCCGCACAGATGGCTTCATAGCCCTTCCCTTCAAAATACTCCCGATTGATTTCCAGCACATCGGCTTCATCCTCTATCATTAAGAGCTTTATTTTTTTCATCCCATCACCTCAAATTTTATTGTATCATTTTACCATATTTTATGCAAAAAGGAAACGCTATAAAATTCTTTGAAAAACGATTAAGATTTCTTGACCTTTCCCACAGAGGAAAATTTTTCTGGTACCCTTTAATGTGCCAGAATATAAAAACGAAACCGGCTGAAATGAGGTGATATTTATGCTGCAAATAACCCGGGTGGACATCGTAGACGGTCAGACACTGGATATTGAACTAAACAACGGTCATTTGATTTTGTTCGATACCCAGCGTTTGCCCGAAACGGACCACAGCTACGACAGCCTGCGGGACTTGGAGGTACTGCCCCGCCCGAATACCGACGGCCAGAGCATTTTTTGGCGGAATGGCCCCCGGATCGCTCTGGGAGAGATACTGCAATGGCTGTCGATGCAAACCATTAAAAAATGAAGGAGGTCTATTAAAAATGAAACCAACAAGAAAACAAATCGGCAGTCTGCTGCTTTCGGTGTGCATGGTAGTTACCATGCTACCTACCGTAGCATTTGCTGAGGAGGGCGTTCAGGATTCCGGTACATCCCCTAGCACAAGTGAAATCACTGCCTTTGCAGATTTGGCGGAGGATGTTGCTTTACAGGAGGTAGAAACCGGCACAACTTTGGAGGAATTGAATCTTCCAAGCACTTTGACTGTCACCGTGACTACCGTCTCCGCAATGACTGAGACTGAAAGCGGTGACGACGTGGCAACGGACAGCGAGGCACAGGAGACTGAAACACAGGAAGAAACCACAGTTGAGGTGTCTGATTGGGCAGCCAACCCGGACTATGACGGCAACACAGCGGGGGATTACACTTTTACCCCTACCCTTACTATTCCGGAGGGTACAACGCTGGCGGATGGCGTGACTGCGCCGCAGATTATGGTAACGGTGGAAGAAGCTGCCGTACCTATTCTGCTTGGAGCGGAAATGCAACTTTTGGGCGACCCCGCCCCTACTGGCGCTGCGACGAGTACAGACGTCGATATCACGGACAAAACCGATTCGGAATACAAAGAGGAAATTGAAACGGCCATTAATGCGGCGCTACTTAGCGGAGGCACCGTCACCGTTACTGGAACAGCGACAAAAGTGACATCCATCGGGATTTCTATCCCCGAGGGTGTGACGGTGATCTGGAAGGCGTCCATTACGGCGGCTGCAGGTTATAAACCTAACGTAGTGTCCGTAAGTGGAGATGGTACATTTGAGGTGGCGAGCGGCGAAATCACTTCCACCGTGAGCACTGCTCTTTTCGGCACTGCTGCAATTGTTGTCAGCGGCGGCGAGATTCAATCCGATTCGGGCCATGCCATTCGTTGCCTAAGAGACGTAACGATTACAGGCGGCACCGTTACAAGTGCCTGCGAAAATGGTACCATTGATTTAGGCGAAAATTTAAATTTGACGGTCAGTGGCGGTACAATTAGAAACAACTATCAATCCAATAACAGCGGAGCGATAGCTATAAAAATAGCATCAAACACTACCTCTATTTTCAGTGGCAACTGTATTGTGGAGGCGACGAATAACGGCTTTAATGAGGCAGTGAATGCAGGCGGCGATGTGGAAGTCAAGGAGAACGCCCAAATCAGCGCCATAAGCGGTGTTGCCATTACGGCTGCCGGCAATGTGACGGTTAGCGGCGGTACGGTCAGTTCCGCTTTTTCCAGCGCCATACTTGCCACTGGCGAAAGCTCTACCGTAACAGTCAGCGGCGGCACAGTATCCAATTCTGCTTCGTACGACAAATATTCGGTAATTTATATAACAAACACAAACAATACTTCGGAAAACGTATTGGTAAGCGGTACCGGTCAGGTTCTGGCGCAGGGAGTTTCCAGTAGTACTGCCTGTGCCATCAAGACTTCAGGTAGCGTAGCAGTCAGCGGTGGAGAAGTCAGCGCCACCAAGGGTACTGCTATCTATGCTGATGGCGCAAGCTCCGCCGTAACGGTCAGCGGGGGCACGGTGTCTAACACTGCAACAGAGTCCACGCATCCAGTCATCTATATGGATAACGCCGCCAATACCGCCAATAATGTAACGATTGGCACAAACGGCACGGTGACGGCAAACGGAACTGGCGAAGTAGCCGTTCGGACTTACGGTAGTGTAATGATTAACAGCATCATAACTGGTAAGATAACCTACGCCGTCACCGTCAATAGCGGCACAGCAAACCCGGAATTTGCGGCGCTGGGTGATATCGTTGAAATTACTGCCGACACACAGTACGGGAAGCAGTTCCTAGCGTGGCAGGTTGACAGCGGCAGTATAACAGCGGCAGCACAGTCACCAACCACCTTTACCATGCCCAAAAACATGGTGGAGCTAACAGCAACTTATGAGGGCGCAGAGATTGATGTCTCCACCGCTGGCGAGCTGAAAACGGCACTTGAGTTGAAATCGCCACGAGTCATCAATGTCACAGCGAATATCACCATGACAGAAAAAATTGTTGGGGAGGCAAATCATACGATCAATATCCCTGAAGGCTATACCCTTTCCACCGGGGCCAACGGTATGCTGTATATTCAAGTCGGAAAAACCCTATCATTAACGGGAGCGGGTACACTGAAAATTAATGACAGCAATGGTTATGGTGGCGTTCAAGCTTATGGCACCCTTGAAAGCAATGGTACCAACATTACCGTTGAAAACAGCGAGGGCACTGGTAGTTATACATCATCAGTGGGAATTTCTCTGAACACCGATGCAAAACTACTGATCCACGGCGGCAAGTTGGACGTTAAAAACTCGTTCGGTGGAGGTATTGAGGGACCAGGTGCACTAACAGTGGACGGTGGCTGTTCTGTGACGGTCGCCAATACCGGAAAAACCACTGGTATTGATGTCTCTGGCGGCACTACAGTCAAAGACAGTACGGTGCAAATTGATAGCGATTACATTGGAATGGAACGCTCAATGAGTTTTGAAAACAGTACAGTTACGATTGATCGTGCCGGCTATGCAGGATTGTATGTTATGTATTTAAATATGATCGGTTCCACGATTAACGTGAACAATGTGGCCGATGATCCCGATGGGGAAAACTTCAACGGATTGTATTTTAGCTGTTTGACCATTACCGCTGACCAAAACAGTAAGATTACTCTCAGTGAAGGCGCTAAACTTCGTGGGGCCAGCGAAAAATTTAACGACCAAGGCACCGTCCTGACCAGCGGCAATTCCATCGTGAGAGCAGCGGAGGCTGAGGTAACTAAGTACGGCCTGTCGGCGGGTGACTATGTGTGGAACGGCACATATTTTACTAAGGGCACTGTAACCGTTCATAACGGTACGGCAAGTTCGTACAATGCGTTAGAGAATGAAATTGTCACCATAACCGCAAATACACCAGACAACGGTAAGCAGTTTAAGGAGTGGACGGTTGTCAGCGGCGACATAACCCTTGCCAGCACTACCTCGGCAACCACAACCTTTACAATGCCAGCAACCGCAGTAGAGGTTACGGCAACCTATGAGGATATTCCGGCTGGGGCACTTGTCATCACCAATCACCCTCAGAATGTTACCGTTCAGGAGGGTGGCACTGCCACCTTTAGCATAACGGCGGATAATGCTACGCGTTATCAGTGGTATAGTACTGCTGATGATAATGACATCCCGCATAGTAACGGAATGATCCAAGATACCCCGAATAAAGTTTCCGGCGCCACAACGACGACGCTGACTATCAACAATGTCACCAAGGCAATGAATGGAGCAACCATTTTCTGCTATGCGTTTGGCGAGGGGAACAGCAATGTTATGAGTAATTTAGCTCATCTTACTGTTTCCGAAGGTGGCGACATAACAGCGCACGCTATTACAATTAATAGTGGCACGGCAAACAAAATATCTGCATCATCAGGTGAAGCTGTAACTATTACCGCCGGCTCTGCACCAAGTGGTAAACGCTTTAAGGAGTGGACAGTTGTAAACGGCGGAGTAACCCTTGCAAATGCAAAGGCATTAACCACAACTTTTACCATGCCTGCAAATGCAGTGGAGGTTACGGCAACCTATGAAGATATTCCCACTGGTGTCACACCTGTTGCTGGAGTAACGCTAAATAAAACGACGCTTTCTCTTTACAGCAACAAAAGCACCAAAACCGCAAATCTTACTGCAACAATTACCCCTGCTGATGCTACAGATAAATCTGTAACATGGCAAAGCAGTAATACATCTGTTGCAACAGTGGATGAAAACGGACTTGTAACAGCAATTAGCAATGGTAAAGCAAACATTACAGTTACCACAACCGATGGCGGCTATACAGCCTCCTGTGCTGTTACGGTTTCAACCTATTCAAGCGGTGGCGGTTCCTCCTCTGGCGGCGGTTCCTCCTCTGGTGGAAGCAGTGCTGCAAACACTGCAACTGTAAAAGAAAAACAGCCAAACCAACCAGTTACCGCAGTTGCTTCTATAGCGGCAACCGTTGGAACAAACGGTAAAGCAAGTGCACCTATTTCAGATAAAGCTGTAACTGATGCAATTGCTAAAGCACAGGCAGAGGCAGCCAAACAAGAAAAAACCGAAGACGGTATCTCGATTGTTTTAAATGTTACAATGCCAAAAGGCGCAACTGCACTAACAGCAACGCTTTCACAAAGTGCATTGAATGGCCTTGTGAGCGCAGGGGTATCAAGCCTTGAAATCAATGGCTCTCCTGTTGCGATCAGCTTTGACCAGAAAGCGCTGAAGGAAATTCAAAAGCAAACAAGTGGCAGCATAAATATTACCATTACTCCCCAGTCAGAAATTTCTGAAACGGCAAGGGCAATCATTGGCACAAGACCTGTATATAACATCACTGTTAGCTATGGAAATAACAGTACAGTGTCTAGCTTTGGCAAAGGTGGTGCTACGGTAGCAATCCCTTACACACCAGCAAATGGTGAAGCAATCAGCGGTTTGCATGCCGTTTATGTAGATGAAAATGGTAATGCAACTCGTGTAGAGGGTTCAACCTATGATGCAAAAAGCGGAAGCATCCTCTTTACGACACCCCATTTCTCTATGTATGGTGTAGGCTATACCGAACCAAGAAAAACATTTACCGACATTAGCAAGCATTGGGCAAAGGAAAGCATTGAATATGTAGTAGGCAAGGGTATGATTGACGGAGCTACGGAAACAACCTTTGCACCAGACACATTCATGACCCGTGGAACACTGGTGACTGCCCTTGGCAGACTTGCAGGTGAAGATGTAGGTAGTTATACCACAAGCAGTTTCACCGATGTTAAAGTAGGAAGCACTTCCCAGCCTTATATTGAATGGGCGTATGAAGCGAAAATAATTCATGGCATTGGCAACGATGAATTTGCTCCTGAAAGGGCAATTACTCGTGAGGAAATTGCTGTTATTATCGCAAACTTTACCAAGGCTACCGGCTACACTTTACCCGCTGAGGGTAAGGCAACTGCATATGCAGATGCTTCCAGTATAGGCGATTACTATAAAACTGCGGTTACAGCGATGCAACAGGCAGGCATTATGACGGGCGGAACAGATAACAAGTTCAATCCTAAATCAAATGCGACGCGTGCAGAGGTTTCTTCCATGCTTTATCGCTATATCGAATTGACCATAGACCCAGATACAACTCAGGGCTAAACGCTGAACGATGCCGAACAGTCCTTGTATTACAAGGGCGGCAAAGTTCTCACCGGTACACAGACCATCGACGGTGTGAAGTATGACTTCAAATGGCGTTTTACAAACTGGATGGGTAAAAGACGGCGATAATTGGCGTTTTTATTCAGGCAAGACTATGTTAGTTGTTTTTTGGATCTGGGTGCAAGGATCTGGGTGCAAACGGAAACAATAAGACCTATTACTTTGCGAAAGACGGTCTGATGGTATTCGGTAAAAAATGAGATATCCAAATTGCATTAACAAATTAAAAGATTATATATACAACTAAAAACGCATCAGCCGATTGCAAAATGGGAATCGGCGGATGTGTTTTTAATTGTATATAAGTGATTTAAAAAGACGTTGTAAGGTGAGTTCCTTTTTATAATAAATTTTTTGGGAACCTATTTTACAATTGAAAGTAAGTATTTTTTTGTTGTACATCTTGATACAAGCTAATGAAAAGTATAAAGGCTGTACTATGTTTCAGAAAACTTTTACTGAAGATTATATTACTGGAAAAAGAAAAGCGAATCATGATGAGTGGCCAAAAAACTATGTAGAAACTACTCACCCAGCCATTATAGCAAAAGATATATTTGATAGAGTGCAAGAAGAAATGAAGTATCGTGGAAGAATTGTGCGTAATGATGACGGAAGTATAGAAGCATCAAAGAGCAAATCTAATAGCAAATATATTCTGGAAAATTTACCGCAACGACCAAGGAATCCAGTTTACATCAAGGGATCTCAATGATTTTTGCGAGAAAAATCATTTGCAGCAAAGCATGAGCCGTGCGGGTTGTGCATATGATAATGCACCAATGGAGCGTTTTCATAATAAACTTAAAAATGATTATTTTAACCTATTTTCTTTTCATTCGTCAGATGAACTGGAACGGAGAATTTATGAATTCGTGTATGTGAAATCTAACCACGTCAGACCCCACGCTTATTATGGAGGGTTTATGCCTTATGCCGTATGCTGTGCTGCATAAGTGAATTTTATACTGTGGTGTTAAAACCTAGGTTAACCAGGACAGAATTGCTGATTTTCTTGTTTTGAATAATGCTTTTGGGGTGAGAAATATCGCAGTTGTGTGTAAAACTCAAAAAAGTGTTATTTCTTTCTAGATTATGCCGATTAATATAATATAAAGATGTTAATCTACATATAAAGCAGGCGTAACGGGCCGTAAAACAGAACGCTACCGCAGCCTGTCGAAAGGAGAATACGGTGAACAACAAGTATATTGTACGGCAGCCAATCAAAGACAGGGACAGCAATGTCATCGGCTACGAACTTCTCTACTACGGCGAAAATCAGGCATTTGGCGCTGACAGCCCCTCTTCTTCGGGGGAGACAAACGTTTCTACGACCTCTGCATCCAATGCTCCGGCCTTTAGAAATGACTTTGCCGCCGCAAATGCCATTTATAATTTTTTAACGCAGAATACCGATAAAGCTCTGACGGGAACTTTGAATTTCATGACTTTTACACCTACGCTGTTAATGAAGAGTGCGCCCCGGTTATTCAAAAAGACGGAATTGGTTATTCAGATTGAAGATAACGTAATTATCTACCCACTGGCTATGAATTTCGTCCAGAAGTTTGCAAAGGAGGGTTACAAAATCGCGGTAAACGAGTTCAGATTCGCTCCTCGTTATTTAGCGCTGATGGACAAGATTCATTATATCAAGTTAAATTTTTCTACGACTTCGGTGACGACATTGTCCAACATCATTGAGCTTGCCCATAGCATGGATAAGAAATGTATCGCCACGAATATTACCAACGAAGAGCTTTATAATTGCGCAATAAATTTGCGCGCAGATGCGTTGGAGGGTACTTTTGTGGCAGAAAAGCTCTCATCTAAAGCACACACCAGCGGATATCTGCAAAGCAACTTTTTCCGACTGATAGTGGCCATCACCCAGGATGAGCCGGATATTGACGAGATTGAGCAGCTGGTTTCCCAAGACGCTTCCATGGTCTTCGGCCTGCTGCGCATGGCAAACTCCGTCTATTTTTCTTCCAAACACCGCTCTACCACCATCCGCCAGGCCATTATGACTCTGGGGCTGGGGCAGTTGCGTCAATGGATCTATTTTCTCAGTGCCAGCAATGCGGAAAATGAAATCGATCCATCCTCTGAGGAGTTCCTCAAGTTGTCTTTCCTGCGGGCGAATTTCTGCAGCGTTCTGAGTGACTACACTCAGAAGACGCTCTCAATTTCTAAGGGCGATGCCTACCTGATCGGCATGTTTTCTACACTGGGCTGTCTGGTAGACGCACCCATGGAAGAAATTTTGGCCGAAGTCCCAGTCGCAGACGAAGTCAAAGATGCCTTGCTCTACCAAAAGGGCCCCGCCGGCAAACTGTATTCTTTGCTTCTCAGCTATGAACGGGCCGACTGGGATCGCATCACTACTCTGGCGGACGAACTTCATATTCCCACTAACCTGCTCACCAGTTTGTATTTTGATTCTGTGGATCGGGCCAATATGATCTGGGCGCGGATCACCGCTCCCGCCCACCTTCCCGACGAGAACGTATAATTATTCCGGTCAAAACGAAAAAGGGCACATATAAACAGCATCGGAAGCAGGATGCGAACGCCTCTCGGTATGGAGGTGCTGCATCAAGTCTATGAGAAAAGCTTTTCTGCCTGTCAGTCTGCCAGCCGAACGTGACAAATTTTCCTGATCGGGTTTTTTAAATATTCTTCAATGTAAAAATCCCGATAGGGTGCCTGTCATATGAAAGGAACACTATATCGGGATTTTTATTACTGATTTTGGAGGCTAAACAGGGCTCTATCTGAGTCAATCAATTCTTTTGCATATGGACAAAAGCTACAGGTTTTGCTTGCGCGTTTCCCAGCATGCACCAACTTCTGAAGAAGCTCTATCAAACCATGTAGTTACATCCGCTTGGAATTGCGCTTTTATTCTATAGGTGCTTAGGTTGTATGCCTTTGAGGATGTCATTAGTCCATATCGCTTGTTCTTATTACCGGCATAGTGATTGCTACGTTAATTCTTGGCGTTGCTCAAGTCCCTGATTACATACATATTAAAACTCGTCTCGATGATGAAAGGTGCCAGAGCACGTGTACCGCCAATATTCTCATACCATGTTCTTCTAAAATCCTTGCAATACACTGATTCAGTTCTTAAATAAATCTTTTGAATTGACATTGGATAGATGTTCTTGTATAATAAATTCTTGGGAATGAAGTTCTCCCAAGGGTTAAACCTAAACCGCTTATTTAGCCGATGACTTCTGCAATTTATTTGCAGAATCACCGGCTTTATTTGTATAAAAAAGGAGTGAAAGTATGATGTATTCAAAAGAAGTATCGGATATGTGTTTTGTGGCAAAAGGAGCTGACCATGGACCAGCACCAATCCCTGAGGAAGGAAAATGGGTTCAGGTAAAGGAAATTAAGGACATAAGTGGACTAACACATGGTGTAGGTTGGTGTGCACCTCAGCAGGGAGCGTGTAAACTTACTTTGAATATCAAAAATGGTATTATTGAGGAGGCTTTGGTAGAAACACTTGGTTGTTCTGGAATGACACATTCTGCCGCTATGGCTGCCGAAATTTTACCTGGTAAGACAATTTTGGAAGCTCTAAATACAGATTTGGTATGTGATGCCATAAATGTTGCCATGAGAGAGTTGTTTCAGCAAATTGTATACGGGCGAAGCCAAACTGCTTTTTCAGAAGGAGGACTGCCTATTGGAGCAGGGCTTGAGGACTTAGGAAAAGGGCTTCGGAGCCAAGTGGGTACTATGTTTGGAACAAAAGCCAAAGGTCCACGTTATTTAGAAATGGCAGAGGGCTATGTGACTCGCCTTGGGCTAAACGCAGAAAAGGAAATTATCGGTTATGAATTCCTCAATTTAGGAAAGTTTACCGATGCTCTTAAAAATGGCATTGATGCTAACGAAGCAGTTGAAAAAGCCAAGGGCACCTATGGTCAGTTTGATGATGCCGTTAATTATATCGATCCTAGAAAGGAATAAGGAGGCGAAAAATATGACACTATTTGAAAATTATGAAAGACGCATTGATAAAATTAATACCGTCTTGATGGAATCGGGGATTAGCAATATAGATTCTGCAAAAAGTATTTGTGACTCAAAGAAAATAGACCCTTATGCAATCGTACGGGGAATTCAGCCTATTGCTTTTGAAGATGCCTGCTGGGCTTACGTTGTGGGAGCCGCAATTGCAATTAAAAAGAACTGTAAAGTAGCAGCGGAGGCAGCCGAGGCAATAGGAACAGGTTTGCAATCATTTTGCATCCATGGTTCAGTTGCCGAGGATCGTAAAGTAGGAATAGGTCACGGCAATTTGGGTGCAATGCTTTTACGAGATGAAACAAAGTGTTTTGCATTTTTAGCTGGGCATGAGTCATTTGCTGCAGCAGAAGGTGCAATTGGTATCGTAAAAAATGTCAACAAAGCTCGAAAAGAGCCTTTAAGAGTAATTTTAAATGGCTTAGGAAAAGATGCTGCACAGATTATTTCTAGAATTAATGGTTTTACTTATGTGCAGACACAATTCGACTATGTAACAGGCGAGGTAGCCATAGTGCGTGAGATTGCCTACTCAACAGGCGAAAGGACAGCGGTTCGTTGCTATGGTGCCGATGAGGTGCGTGAGGGTGTTGCCATTATGAATCTTGAGGGTGTAGATGTATCAATAACAGGCAACTCCACAAATCCAACTCGTTTTCAACATCCAGTAGCTGGTACTTATAAAAAAGAATGCATAGAACTGGGTAAAAAATATTTTTCTGTAGCATCAGGCGGCGGCACTGGTAGAACGCTACACCCGGACAATGTGGCGGCTGGTCCTGCCTCATTTGGCATGACGGATACTATGGGACGTATGCACTCAGATGCCCAGTTTGCAGGTTCTTCATCTGTGCCTGCGCACGTTGAGATGATGGGATTTATTGGTATGGGTAATAATCCAATGGTAGGAGCCACTGTGGCAGTAGCAGTTGCAGTTGCGGAAAGTTTGAAATAAGCACATTGACGATTCTAATAGTATAGTGAAAAGGAGTTTTAAATTATGAGGAAAATATTACTCCCAATAGACGGAAGCGAAAGAAGTATGAAAGCCATTGAGTGGGTTGAAACACAGTTTTCACCTAATGATGTTGATATTACAATATTGATTGTGCGAGAGGACTTGAACGATATGCGTTCGATGGATGAATACGAACAGGCCAAATTGGAATCACAGCCAATATTGCAAAAAAATGCAACACTATTAAATAATTTTATTGTTGATACACAATTTCGATTTGGGCGTGCTGGAGAGGAAATCTTAACATTTGCTAATCAAAATAACATTGATACCATAGTTATGACAAAATCAACAAAAAGCGGCTGGTCACGTTTTATTGGTTCTGTAACTACTCACGTTGTAAAGTATGCAAATTGTGTCATTGTAATTGTACCAGAAAGGTGAGTGATTTTAAATGTTAACAAGCCTTGCACTTAGCTTTTTAGTTGGAATGAGTTTAGGTTGGATTTTTACAAAGTTAAGGCTGCCCAGCTTGCTAGGAATGATTATTACGGGAATTTTGCTAGGGCCGTATGTTTTGAACTTGTTGGATTCATCCATATTAGGTATATCAGCTAATTTGCGTCAGATGGCTCTTATTATTATTTTGACACGCGCGGGGCTTTCTTTGGATATTAATGATTTGAAAAAGGTAGGCAGACCAGCTGTGTTAATGTGCTTTGTTCCAGCCTGCTTCGAAATTATTGGTATGATTATTATTGCTCCAAGACTTTTAAACATTTCAGTATTGGATGCTACTATTATGGGTTCTGTAATAGCGGCAGTATCTCCAGCAGTAATTGTGCCTAAAATGTTAAAGTTGATGGAGGAGGGGTACGGAGTAAATCATAGCATTCCACAAATGATTTTAGCAGGAGCTTCGGTAGATGATGTATTTGTTATTGTAATGTTTACCTCCTTTATGGGACTGGCACAGGGCGGAAACATTTCACCTATTACATTTGTACAAATACCAGTTTCTATTGTTACAGGTATTTTGGCGGGCATTATAATTGGTATTTTATTTTCAGCTTTTTATCAAAGGGTTCATGTGAGGGATTCTGTTAAGGTGGTAGTTTTTTTAAGCATTTCGTTTCTTCTTGTAGCAATTGAAAGCGTATTAAATGGAATATTTCCATTTTCAGGATTATTGGCGGTTATGAGTTGTGGTATTGCTGTACAACGTAAGAGACCAGAGATTGCGAAACGGCTGGCAGTTAAATATTCAAAGTTATGGGTAGCTGCGGAAGTAATGTTGTTTGTACTTGTAGGAGCAACTGTTGATATAAAATATGCGGTATCTGCAGGGTTTGCTGCTGTTTTGGTAATTTTGGGGGCTCTTGTATTTCGTATGCTGGGTGTGTTTATCTGTATGCTTAAGACAAATTTATCTAACAAGGAGCGCTTGTTTTGTATGATAGCCTATTCACCTAAAGCTACAGTTCAAGCTGCTATAGGTTCTATACCCCTTACTATGGGACTTTCATGCGGACAGATTGTACTTACGGTAGCTGTACTTGCAATTTTAATTATAGCACCTTTAGGTGCATTTAGTATAGATATGACATATCGCCACTTACTCACAAGAAAGTAAATTTAAATTATTAGTTTGTATGTTTTTAGTCATTTGTTAGAAGAATTATTTGTAGCTTTTACAATTAGTTCAGTGTTTACTGGTTTATTTTATACTGGTTTAATTAATCACAACTAGGGAGAAATAACAGTGGAAAGAAAAATTGCAACAGGAAGTGCAATGGCTTTTATTGTACTCATGGGAATCCTAAGTCTTTTTAGTGATATGACACATGAAGGTGCTCGCAGTATTTTTGGTGCATACCTTAGCTTGGCAAGAGCCAGTGCCGCAGCTATTGGATTTGTTTCGGGATTTGATGAGTTACCAACGAGCTATGAAGGTATCAAAGCTTAGTTGAAGTGATAGGAACTGATACCTAACCTACACGGATTTTGCGAATGTAAGCAGTTGGGCAATAGGATATGTAAAGGAAGCATTAGCGGCCCATGGCTTCTACGGAACTACAGCAACAGCCATTTCACCAAAATCCAATTTGACTTACGCAGAAGCGGCACAAGTGATTAAAAATCTCTTGGTGGAATCGAATCTGATAAACGAATGTTTTTTACTTATGGAGTGCTTTAAAATTTAGGGCACTCCTTTTTTTGCAAGTACTTACATATGTGTTATAAGCGAGTGAAATGAATGATTTGAGTTGTTGTTCTATATGTAGAGTCAAAAAATTTTTATAATCGGAGATAAAAACCAAACATCTCAACCACCCCTTGAGGATATAAAAAGATGATGGAATAAATAGATAGCACTGTAGTGGTTAATGCGGTATTTGGGGCTATTTATACATTATTATATAAATATTTATAAAATCCGTTTGATGTATTCCTTATGGCTGGCGTGCGCTGAGACGATAGCGTTGATTCCAGGGTGAACAAGTAGGGCTTGAAAAAGGCTTGAAATATGGGGATTCCGAGGCTTTGAATGAAATTCTTCTGTGCCATGAATCCCCGTAATTTCTTGTAAAATCGCCTGTTGAGAGCTGGTCAATTTCTCGGATTGAGTGGACAGATTAGCGGTAGGTAGGTTTACTATAAAGCAAAGGAAACCCCTTGTAATTGAGTTTTAAACCGTTATTAAAATGCATTTTATAAAGTTTAAAATCAGACTAGTCACTAATAGTATGGTTTCATTTTATATCATTTTACTGATAATGGTTATTTAGAGTGTACGATTTTTACCCAAATTATGGAATACACCGTTGATTCACTACAAATCATGAAAAAACTTCCTCATTATGAAATATAAACAATGTTCATATGGGGTAATTTTTTTTCAAGTGTTTGACATAAAAACGCCTCGGCTTCTTGACGGATATTTTCCTTATAACAATATTTTCCTCTCCCTCTGCCAGTCATCAGCGCACGGTCAAAAATTTGAGTTGCATTGGGAAATGCTTCGGTATTGATCGCATTTTGAACAAAGCTGTATGTCATCAATATAATCTCAATAAATCCATTTTCTTTTACTTTATCACTCAGTTGGTCGGAAAGCTGTTCTATTAATTCATTATAGAGATTTTTCCAATTAGGCAGTAAAATTACTGGTGCAATTAACAAACCCACAGGGTACTGAGAATCTGCCATATAATTTAGCGCTTTTATTCTTTCTGATAATATTGAGGTGCCAAACTCTACCTTGCGAATGATTTCATCAGGATTTACACTCATTCTAAATATTGTTTTCCCTTTATGATCAAGACCTAATAATGGTTGTACCATGTCAAATTTAGTTGGAAATGTTAGTTTTCCTCTACCTTGTAAGGCGAATTTTTCAATTGTCCAAGCTAGATTATTGGTAATTTTATTTTCCAGTAATAGATCACTATTGCTTCCGATCTCAAAGGTTTGAGGTGAAGCAGTTTTGGCGTCAAATTTTAATAGCCTATTTAACATTTCCTCTCGGTTAACAAACAACCTTAGGTATGAACATTTGTTGTAATTACATACAAGATAACAATAGAGGCACATAGCACGGCACCCTGAAGAAGTATAGGGAACTAGCCAGTCGGATATTTTATGATTTTCAGTATATTTATGGGTTTTGCGTATCCCCAAAATTAAATGCTGTTTCAGCTTAGGAAAGCTTTTGTTGTTCAAAGTACATAATTCAGGAATTCGATTATGTGAGTCAATTTCAATCCAAGGTAGGGAAGAATATTTTGTTTTAAGAAATATACCCAACTCATAGTTAAGAATTTGAGGTTCGTAATATACTGCATCAAAATCTATTTTCACAATAAGCACCTCCAAAACGTAAATTGCTGAAATGGTGAACTAAAGCTGGTAGCCAGGCAGATAATTGAGATAAGTTGGAATTATAATTTTAATGAAAACCTTATTTTAACGATTATTATTTATAATATAAGTAGCTACTTGTGTTGCATTTTTCATTACAATAGAAACTCCGTTGCCAGGATGAATGGAACTCCCAACAAAGTATAGATTTTTTATAGAGGGCATTGATAATTGTGGACGAAACATAATATTTTGAAAAAGAGTAGGTGCAATACCAAATGCAGCTCCATTTGTTAAGTTATATTTCGTATTTAATGTAGTCGGAGTTAAACATTCTTCATATACTATCAACTTTTCAAGTTGCGAGCATTTTGTTATTTTTTCTAAAGTTTTCAAACAAATTGAACGAAGTAATGAGATGTTTTTTTTATCCCAATATATATCTTTATGAGATAAATTGGGGACGCGGATCAAGATATTCATACAACTAAAATTTTTATTTGCAAAGCTGTCATCAACACAAGAGGGATAGTAGATGTATAAAGGCGGGGATTTTGGCAGTCGTCCTTTAAAAATATAGTTTACCTCCTTTTTAAATTTCTCATTAATATAGATGTTATGCACGCTTAAAGAATCAAACTTTTTATTAAAACATAATTTAAGAATGAATACAGAACATGTATGCTTATAAGTAGTACATTTCCTTTTCCATTTTTTTGTACCTTTCTGTTTTTTTATCAAATTAGAAATTGTATAACAGTAGTCAGCATTGGAGATTACATAATCCCCAGCTACTCGCTTTTTATTTACTATAATGCCATTTGCTTTACTATTTTTCATATTGATATGTTCTACAGGGGTGTTAAGGTGAATCGTACCGCCTAGTAGCTCAAATACTTGTTTTAATCCTTCCATATAGGCGCCCATACCCCCTTTTATATGATAGATACCTTTTGATTGAGCCACAGCGGGTATCATGGCATAGGTGGCCATTAACCTATATGGGGAAATCCCCATATAAAGACATTGAAATAAAAGTACCTTTTGAAAGTCTTTATTTTTAATATAATGACGTATTAAAAATGATGCAGTTTGAAAAGGTTTTAGGGCATATAGAGTTTTCATCATGTTACGTGAGATTATGACTGATTTTTTGATTTTAAAAAAAGGTTTCGTTAAAAATTGTAGTTTAGCTATACAATAAATCTTGTTTAAGTCTTCTACAAATTTTTCATAGTGGCAGAAAGATTCATGAAATAACTTCTCAAAAGGGTCTTTTTGACAAAACATTTCACTGGAAATTGAATAAGTTTTTTTATTATAAAAAAACACTCTATATAAATCATTTAAGGGAATAAAAGTAAAAAAATCATCTGGATTTAAGCCTATGTCATAATAAATTTTTTTGTATTCTTCGGGTTCAATAACGATAGAGGCGCATTCATCAAAATGAATGTTTAATGGGGAAATTATTTGCGTTGCAGCTACACCTCCAACTTTATTTTCTTTCTCAAAAATTTCCACTTTATACCCGGCATGTAATAATTTAATACCACTATACAGACCGCCAATACCACTACCAATAATAACCACTTTTTTGATTTCCTTCATGATTTGCCTCCAAGTGTAAAAATTTGCGTATTCTACCATAAATTTATAGCCTACGCATAATGGGAAATTCTTTTGAGGGATTATAGCAGAATGTTTTTTTTAAATTTTTTATTGCTATAAGTATTACCCATTAAGTAAGGGGAAATCCAAGATAATGTTTTAAGTTGTTAGAATTAGCATAATTATTAGCCCTGATAAAAGTTGTATCTATTTTACATGATTTATTAAGAGTTTGTAATTTTGCTGATAAATGAAAATAGACTGTTGATAAACTGTTTTTATAGAAGAATTTTTAAAAGAAAAATCAAAAATAAGAAAACAATCACATTTTTGAAATCATCGAATAAAATTTTAGTAATTGGATTAGAGGTGGTTGAATAATGAAAATACTGAATCCTAAGAAAGTTTTTGTTCAATATAGGGATGATATGAGACCATATGAACCTGTTATGAAAAGGAGATATACCATAACTCATTCTGATATAACTGCTGAACTGTTTGTATTTATAGCGGAAAAATATGCCGATGATCAGATTACAAAAATGAGAGATGAGGTAAGAGTTGCTTGGGAAGAATCAGAAAAAGGTCTTGTTTTAATCGGTTCTGTTATTGTTGATGGTATTGACATAAAAGGAATTTCTTCTATTAGAAATAAGATTTTTTATAATGAGATGCCCACAGCATTACAGGCATTACGCCAAGGCGATAGATTTTTATTTATGAACAAACCTGTTTTTGATGAAACACCTGTATATATTCATTTTATTTCTAATAATCCCAAATTTGATAAGATGTACAATTTTGGTAAAATAGGAGATTATAAGTAAGATAGACAAACCAAAGCAACCCCAGCTTTGATTATCATTCCCAGGGTGCTTTTGTTGTTTTTTTGTTTGGTTTATGTATCCATTACCTTATCGGTCCAAAGTTCACACTGTGTCATAACGGTTTGAACAGTATCCTCCATGCCTTTAGGGGTATTTTAAAAAATCAAGTCGAACATAAAAGAAAAATAGGCGCTTCATTGTAAAATTAAATTGAATTAAATAAAATTAAATAAAAAAACCATAGAGATTTTTCTGTGTTAAGATTGAATCACCACAAAACAAACTTAACAGAAAGGATAATCACTATGGACTATTCTAATGTAAAGAGAAATCCTGATAGAAATAAACGAAGTGAATTCAATGCAGATTAAGACGAGGTTATTAAGAGACACATTATTTGAACATTTTCGTAACGATATCAGTGTTACTTTTGATATTCTGCAGACGCTCTATAAGAAAATAATGATGCCACAATTTTTAGGAATTTTGCAAATAATAGTTCGAGATAAAAAACGAAAGAATAGGATGAAAGTTATGGAACGTAATTTGTTAGTTGGAAATGGAATTGATACAAGGGAGGACAAATAGGTGTTTGAAAAGGCTTGAAATATGGGGGTTTCGGGGATTTGAGTAAAAATCTTCTGTGACCTGAAGGCTTTGAATTCCATGTGAAATCCCTTGTTGGGAACTGGTCAATCCTTAGGGGTGAGTGGACAGATTAGCTTTAGGTAGGTTAAATACTTTTATTTGATTTGATATATTTCTAAAATTCAGTTAAAATAAATGCTTGAGTGTGGCATTCAACAAGGTTTTAAAGAATTATTAATTGAATTGAATAATAAATTACGGAGGTATCTAATGATTAAAGCATATTTAGCAGGGATTGCATCCTTATATGAGGGAGAAGATATAGAAATTCAATATTGTATCTATGATGATTTGAAACTCATATGCAAGAAATCAGTAAAAATGGATTATGTGAAGCCTGCAATTGTAGGACAAGTTGCCATGAAAATACTTGTGAACAAATTGAAAAAATATTTGGATAAAGAAATAGTTGTCGTTGTTAATGATACAGTGTTATATGAATCCATTAGAGGAACGTTAAGAACAAAAAATATAGATGTTCTTAAAATGGCAAAGGAAACAAGAAAAAAATTAGACGGGTTTGAAAATTTTACGATTGAAAATGTTAGTGCAGATCATGTGAAGTTGGAAAAATGGGCTGAAGCATTAAAGGATTTTTAAATGTATTGGGTTCTCGTGGCATCTTTATTATTGCCAAAAGGCTAATTCGATAAAATGAGGGTTTCTTCGTAAATTACGGGAGGATTTATAGATGGATAATAATGATATTTTAATTAGATTAAGATATGCACTAGATATAAAGGATACAGAAATGGTGGAAATATTTAAAATTGGTGGCATTGAGCTAACAATAGAAAAAGTAAGGAAGATGCTCATAAAAGCTAAAGACAGTTGCAATCTAGAAGATGAAGTTCAAGACGAAATAGAAGAGAATATAATATGTACGAACAGTGAATTAGAGTCATTTTTAAATGGATTTATTATATTCAAAAGAGGACTACAAGATCAAGAACCAGGTCAGTCTGAAAAACCAGTTTTGGCTATAAAGAATAATCAAAATGTTAATAATATTATGCTTAAAAAATTGAAAATAGCCCTATCACTAACCAGTGAAGATATGCTTGATATATTTAATGATTCCGGATTAAATGTAACAAAAGGGGAATTAAGTGCTTTATTTAGAAAAGAGGGGCATAAGCATTATAAAGAGTGTGGTGATAAATACGCTAGGAATTTTCTCAAGGGATTAGCTTTAAAAAACAGGAAATAGGTGGCGTTACAAAGTTAAGGTTGTAGTATCAGGAGTATTCAACGGAATAAGGCCGTTCTAATTCTGCCATAATACCGACAACACTTTTACCTTGGAGATAAAGATCGAAAATCTTACCCACATTTGTTGCCGTACCTTCATAGGTATTAAATCACCTACAGGGAAAGACAAGGGTGCGAGCGAACTATTGATGTTATGTTAAGCAATGCCTGAGTTATAATAGACAGTAATCAGAGAAACCCAGTAAGCAAGCGGGTTTTCACCGATTACGTCTATTTTTTTATTGCCCTTTTTACCCAAGAAAGGCGTTTTACCGATGGCAAAAGTAATTGTAATTATACACGAGAAGGGCTGCGTGGGAAAAACGGCCACGGTCACTACGCTTGCCTATCTTTTGTCCCAGCGGGGACACAGAACTGCCCTTGCTGACTTTGAAGGTCAAGGGCATTCAAGTATTATCTTTGGCGTGAAAAACAACAACAAATTGGAGGTAACCATCAATACGATCCTTCGCAAGCTGATTAAAGACGAGTCTTTACCATGGTCCGTGGTGTCGGCACCGATTCTTACGGTAATGCCTTTGATGTTGTTTGCCATGGGGTCACCTCCTTTTGGGCAGCAAAAAGCACCTCTAGTGAAGTGATTCCTAAATCATTCGTAATAGAAAATTTTCGCAAAAACGATAATAATGATGACGAATTGTGGTGACAAGGCACAAAAGTGCCGTTTTTGAGCCTTAAAAATGGTGAAAATATAGATGACATAGGGCGTTTTAAGAAAATATAGTAAATTCCAAGGTTAAGTCTAGGTCATAAAATGATACTTAGGCGTAACCTTTTTTAATATATATGGAAATATTATGAAGATGAATGTATAATAAAGCAAAAAGGTACAAGGAACGATGGATTTAATTGTTGCGCATTTTTAACCGATATTGCTGATATGAAATATTATTAACTACTTTGATTTAAGCATTGTGGATTAATACATTGTTTAATTATGATTGGGAGAATTGAAAACAAAGATTCCAGTATTAGCAATAACATGCAATTCGAATATCTGCGGGTTTGTACCATAATGGGAAGTTGGATTAAGGTAAAAAATAGTGAGAGACAGTCTACATATTCTGAGTTCGTAGAGAGAAAAATGAGTAGAAGGAGGAATTTGAGTTGCATAATTTGATAATTCTAGGTGCAGGTGCATCGTATGGTTCTAGTTGGGCTAGGGAAGGATATAGACCGCCTTTGCTGAAGGATTTATTTTCGGTGGCAGCAGATGCACATAAGGAATATAAGAATCCAGATATTGAAATTGTAAAGGAGTTTGAAAGCTTATATCAATCCCTTGAAATAAATAATGATTTTGAAATCTTTTGTACAGCTTTGTATTACATTGAAAAAATCAGACGTGCAATTATCCCTCAATATACATTTTTTGATGATGTAACATTGCAAAATATTCTGAGCAATCATTCTATTATAAATGGTTTTATTCCAGATCCTAAATACGTTAATCTTGCGATAGATATTTTATCTTTTGCTACTAAACATAAAAGATTAGCACAAGAGTATATAGCCTATAATAACTTTCAAACTATTTTTATGGTGGATTTTCGTAATTATATTTATTCATGTCATAGAGGAAACATTCAGTGTGAATATCTTTCTAAATTATTTAACTCGTTAGAACAAAATGATATTGTTGTTTCATTTAATTATGATGAAATTGCAGATTATACTTTACTTAATCTGGGAAAATTAGCACCAGCGTCATTAGAAAGCTTAGGATTTGCAGGGATAAATATTCCTAGTCATCTTATTGGAAAAGTTCCGGTTAAACTTTTAAAGGTTCATGGTTCGTTTAATTGGTATTCTAAATTAGAAACGGTTGGGACAACTCATGAAGAAATTTTTTATAACTTACCAGTTCAAGGTACAGAATTTAGGATATTTGGAGATACTTTGACACGAGTAATTTTACCAATTAAATACAAAGAAGATTTGTACAAAAATAATCGGTTGCTATCTTTGCATCAAGAATTATTTTATAAGTCGTTACAGGATGCCGAAATTATTTGGATTGTTGGCAAAAGTTTTATGAACAATGATATAGAGTTAGAAGAACGAATAAAGAAAAGTTGTGTTGGCAGAAGTAAAAAAACACTTAATATCATTGATCCGAGTGTTCAAGATAATGGTTTTGTTAATCATCATCTTGATCTGTTTAATGCAAATAAAGGAAATTTTTGGACATCACTTCATGAATTCTATTATAACTAATATATTTACACTCTGAAGAACGTAAAGTTTGAGCATATATATTATCAAGTGGAGCAAGAAATAAGAGTTTTATGCGAGATGCTTTCAGGCAACTGAAAGCTGATGGCAACCTACATCATGGTAGCGGTACTTTGATTATGGTGATTGGGCTATCTGGTTGTAATGAAATAAATTATAATTGAAAAATTATAGTAAGAGGAGAGACATTCAATTGAGCTGATGAGCTTCGTATTATGTTTATGACATGCGAAGTAAGCTCGAACTAGTTATTGATATAGGAGGTGAGAAGCTTGGACAGACCGTTGTTAAATGATGCTCATATTTATCCTACTGATGCCGTTCTGACCTCTATATTGGGTAATTGCATTGAAGTTTATCAAACTTTTACGGGAAACCTTCCAGAGTATGGAGCAAAACTGGAATGGCGTTTTTATAATGACGGTAATGCTTGGCTAAGCAAAGGTATTTCGAAGAGAAAAACTGTTTTTTGGATTTCAATTTGGCAAGGTTTCTTTAAAGTAAGTTTTCATTTTACCCAGAAAACTCGATTAGGGGTAATGGATTTGCCTATTGCAAATGAAATAAAAACAAAGATGAGAAATGAGCAGGTCAAGGGGAAGTTGGTAAGCCTAATAATAGATGTTTCAGAATCAACACAGCTCAAAGATGTTTTTACATTGATTTCCTATAAGCAAAGTTGCAAATAGCGGATTGTCGTGAGAACTCATGAAACAACCTGCCGCTTAATCGTTCATTGAAAAACGCATTATGTTTAACGAAAAAGATTTTTTTTATATATGGAGGTCATGCCTTATGAACTATCGTAAAAGTCATAGACTTATGTGGGGGTTATTTATAGTTAGCTTTTTGCTATTAGCTGTGGGATATATAAAAAATGAAATGATTTATTTAGTAATTGGAACTTTATGTACTTTTGCGGGTATTCTTCAGTCAGTAATTTTTTATAGATGCCCTATTGCTATAAGTCTTTAATGGATTGTAGAGATGGCATTCCAAAATATTGTCCGCATTGTGGTAATGAATTAAAATAAGGATAAGGTTGCGTGTATATTTGAATTTCTAGTTATGTTTACACAGCGGATCCAGTTTGTTGGGTACATACTAGTACCATAATGGGAATCTTAAACACGTTAAAATTTGCGTCATCCAGAAATGTGCGAATGATTTTTATATTTACTATTAAGTATTTTGAATCACGCAATATAAGGTTTAGATTAATTTTTACAGTACAGTAATCCGTGACATGGACATGTATTTAGAGTTTTTTCAATTATACGAGCTATAAGAAAGGATAATTATAATGAGTATGAGGGCACTCTCAGGAAAAACACAGTGAAGAATGGTATAATTATTAAAATGAAATTGTGTTCAATTATAAGATGATGATTTGGAATGTTGGATTATTAAGATTACAGAAATCCCAGTCAATGAACTGAACTTGAGATTGGTAAGTGTTAAGTGAATGGACAAATAAGGAGAAAATATGAACGGACAAAATAGATCTGATGTTAAAATCGGTGTAAAAGTAAAGATTGTATTGAAAGCTGACCAAAGAACAGGAAAACTTACAGAGGGAACAGTTGGGAAAATACTAACCAACAGTAAATTTCACCCTCACGGTATCAAAGTAATGTTAACTGATGGACAAGTGGGAAGGGTCCAAGAAATAATTTAATTTAAGGTTAATGAGTGTAATTCGAGTTGCGTATTATGTTAAACTGTGAGAAGAAGGCAAGTTTCATTTGTTTATATTTTTAGGAGTTTTTTACTTGTATGGATGAGAGAATAAAGAAAACGATTAACAATTTATAGAACAAAAATATGGGGGAGTTACTATGTAGAAAACAGACAGGAATAGCTTTCTCTGCTTTCTACACAGCTTGCCGAGGGCGAAAAGATTGGCTGCGGAGATACCGCTACATTAGATGAAACTGGGGTATTCGAATATCTTCGGAAGGGAAAATATACTTTTTATGATAAACACCAGCAAAACTTGACTTCCGAGGATAAGCGAAAACTATAACTCAGTAATTTTGACGCAGCCACTTTTATTACAGGCGCAAACGCAGTCATCATGAATGGGAAGCTGTTTAACATCGATGGAATTGGCAGCCGTGTTGCTCCTGTGATTTATGGGCCCAGGCAGGTCATAGTTGTTGTTGTCATGAATAAATTAGTTGATACTGTGGAAGATGCTATTGAGCCACAAGACAAATTGCAGCACCACTGGATGCGAAAAGGCTTAATAAAAATACGCCATGTGTAAGACTTGGGAGGTGCATCGCCTGCAAACATTAGCGGCGCATCTGCAATGATTTTATTTTGATAGCAGGACAATTTTCAAAGGATAGAATAAAAGTGATTTTTATAAACGGAAATTATGGTTATTGATAAATGTTCCATTATTGAGTAAACTGAGTAAATTGGAGGTTATTGTAAATGAAAGTAGTTATTGTATTTGAATCAACCCATCATGGAAATACGAAAAAGCTAGTGGATGACATTGCCACAAAAAATGAAGTTGACCTAGTCGACGCAACAGAAGTTAATTCTGTTAATTATGAAAGCTATGATATTATTGGCTTCGCATCGGGCGTTGCATTTGGGAAGTTCTACAAGAAGATTACATCTTTAGCACAATCTGTTCCTTCTGGAAAGAAAGTGTTCTTCATATATTCTTGTGGTAAAAACAACAAAGATTTTTCGCAAAACATATGTACAGCCTTAGAGGGTAGGGGCTGCGTATCCCTTGGTTCATATGGCTGCTCCGGGTATGACACATATGGTCCTTTAAAACTGGTGGGCGGGATCAACAAAGGGCATCCAGATGAAAGTGAAGTCAGAGGCGCTGTGGATTTTTATATATCCCTTCTATGACTATATCCACTGTTTATATTACAGATGCTGACAATTGCCATTATATTTATAACGGATAATATGATTTTTTTAATTTGCAGAGGTGATGCGTAATGAACTGTTATAAAAGCAGAACTATGCTGTTGTCTGGAATGGTTATTCGTTTGTTCGTTTTATTAGTAGGAGAGATTATGGCTAAAACTTGGATGTTTGTTGTGGGAGCCATTATTGTGATAGCTGAAATGATTGAATTCTCCATTCTTACCAATGTCCCCGTTGTGGCAAGTCTCTTTCTTGGGTTAGGGGGCCGGTTCCTGAGTATTGTCCACATTGTGGAAAAGAGCTGCATAAGTATTCTTTATGAGGGTGATTTTTAGAAAAGTCAGTTTCTAGTTATGTTTATGATGGACATGTCATCGTATCGATAATGGAATACTACAGGTATTTTATTCTACCTTGGGCTAAGAATATGGTTTCCCTGATTATTTGCTTCCGAACACTTTGTCTCAGAGAGCTATTTCTGCTGCTCTGGCGCTGCTCCAATATGATTCTTTTTTTGGATTCTACAATTATTCCAATACTCCAACATCATGTTTGCCAGCAAGCCAGCAGTGATTATCAGTCCACCGACAAAGGTGAAAGTGGAGCATTCCAAACCGAGTGCCAAATCCAGTATTATTCCAGTAAAGATTTGCCCCACAAACGATAACAGTGTCAAGCGAAACGCTGACACCCTTGGGACAGTGATATTTAACAGCAGAACAGTTACCACCCCAAGTGCACCACCCAAATACATCCAGAGTTTTGTTCCAGTAGGCATCAACCAGACGGGTCTCTGTAAGCAAAGTGCAAGAGCAATGCAAATAGGCAAACCTACTAGATGGTTTATTAATGAACCTACCAATGGACTTGTTTCTGTTGACAGTCTTGAATTTACGGTTCTGGATAGCACCACTGTAATACCGGAATTCAGCGACAGAACGACGGCAAACACAGCCTCTGAAACGGAGTTATCCATCATGATAAAGATACCGATAATCGCAGTAAGGTAGCCAACAATAGAGCTCTTGTGTATCCGTCGCTTTTCTACACCAAGCCACCCGAAGGAGTCTAAAACGACGGATGTAATGCTCTGCCCCAGCAACCCCAAGGCTACGATGTTGGTTATGGTGATGTGCCCATAAGCGTAATTGTTAAACAGTGTTGTAAGCACGCCGATAACGCCCCCGAAATAAGCCCATAGCGGAGCCCGGCTTTTAATTTGTATGTGCTCTTTTCTTATTACGCATATTGAGGTTGCAAATATTACGCCAACGATATGAATAATTACGGCTGCTGAATAAGTGCCATAAGATGCTGTTAGCCTACCGTTTAGCGACACCATGGCAGAAATGACAACCCCCGCCAAGATTGACAGTAAATAATACATTTGAACACCCCCTTTGGATTCATTGTATTATCTCTCCATACAAATCATATAGGACATTTGTCAGGATGATGGTGCATATTCAATACAAACTAAGGGGAGTGAAGGCCATGATAAAGTACCCGATAACTGCAGACTCAAACTCCGACTTGAAAGAATACGGACTTGATCTCAGTTACTTAAAAGACTGTGTTGTTTGCAGATTCGATGCAGGTGAAGTTTTGTTAAATCAAGGGGACATCGTTGAACATCTATTTATTATCATGCGAGGGAAAATCAAGGTGTGTATGCTTGCCGCAAATGGGAAGGATTTGACGCTGTGCTATTATATATCCAGTGGAATTTTAGGAGATGTTGAATTTGTGCAGGAGAACAAATCTGCATCAGCCACATCTATTGCAGCATTTGCGTGTGAGTGTATCAGAATTCCTTTGAACCTCAATCAAGAGTATCTTATTCATAACATTACGTTTATGAATCAGCTGGCAAGTGGGCTGTCAACTAAACTATTAAACAGTAGCTATGCGCACATCACATCGGCATTGTATTCAGGCGAAGAACGCCTGTGTTCCTACATTCTTATGGCGGAGCATAACCAGATGTTTACAGAAATTCTTTCCGATGTATCCAAGTCTATTGGAATTAGCTATCGTCATCTTTTTCGCCTACTCAACGACATGTGCCAGAGAGGGGTATTAGAGAAGAGAGCGTCGGGATTTTTAGTTATAGATAGACAATATTTGACCGAAAAAAGTGCTCGTATGTAAACGCTTACTGCTTTCATCTCAGATATATTTCGATTGGATTATGAGCGTCATCTATAGTGAATACAGTTTCCTATTATGGTTATAACCTATATCGCGGCCCTGCAGGCAAACTGCCACTTTATCCATAAAAAGCAAGCCCTAATGTTTAGCGAAACATCAGGGCTTATGAATTGGAATCATCAGTAGTTTTGCAGCCATTCATAGCTAGTATGTGTATCAATGGGGCGCAGAAGCATTAAAATTTTGAGCGATCTCCATTCATCTTACCAAGTATTCACATGCGTGATGTGCAAATAGCGAATGCTTACATACGGATAAGTATTCAATGGGCGATTATCAGCGTCGAACGTGTGTGCAGCGATGAGGATGTTAGAGGGGGAAGGAATCTTTCCCACGGAAACGATCGCAGGTGAATGACTAAACACCATTCCTTCGAAAGAAAGATGGACAATATCCCCTGGTTCTACCTGAGAAATATCTGTCGCTACGGCAACAGGGCCAATTCCCAGGTTATTTACAAGAAATTTATACAGGAATTCAACACCAGTCCAGGCAGGCGCACGGTTATTCAAGCTGTAATAATACCAGCCGAAGGTCGGTTTGGGATTCATAACCCCTGAACCGGCATACAACACCTGTGAGGCAAAATTTGTGCAGTCCCCGCCTAGGCGATCAAAATTGTAGAATTGTGGATTGCGCCCATATGCCCACTTGTGCGCATACGATACAGCTTTTTCTCGATCATAGTATGTTTTTCTCATGGTTTTCACCTCTATGCTATTGTATGCAGATGACCGTATAGGTGAGTAGGGAGAAATTCATAAAAGTCTGTATTGGCAAATATTTTCTTACAAATAGTAGACCCAAAATACAACAAAAATATATTTTATCTGCACAAAAGCAGTGAAAGTGAACAAACCTTATGAAAAAAATTTCTCGTATCTACATTGAAATCACCAATATGTGTAATCTGTCGTGCAGTTTTTGCATTGGTAACGTTCGTGTACCACGGTTTATGAGTACTGATGAGTTCTCACATGTAATTCAGGAAGCAAAGCCTTATACGAACCACATTTATCTGCACGTACTGGGAGAGCCACTGGTACATCCGCAATTGGAAGAACTTTTGGCTGTAGCATATCACTTGGGCATGATTGTAAACATTACCACAAATGGTACGCTGCTTGCGAAAAAACAGAAAGTACTGCTGAATGCACCTGCATTGCGAAAAGTAAGCGTATCGTTGCACAGCATGGAGCCAGGTAACGCTTATTGTAAGGAGGAATATCTACGAGATGTAGCATTGTTTGTTGCAGCTGCAACAGACAAAGGAATTTTTTGCGAGCTGAGAATGTGGAATTTAGGAGCAAATACCATTGATAATGAAGCTATTTTCACCCCGTTGTGTGGTTTTTTAGGATTGGACAAGGCTGCACAAGAAGCGGCACAGATTAAAATCTGTGAAAGTGGTAATACCACACTAGCGCCGCGACTTTTCCTTGGAAAGGCTGCACGATTTACATGGCCGAGTATGGATGAACCTCCCACGGAGCAACCCGTATTCTGTCATGGGCTACGGAGCCAGATGGCCGTACTAAGCGATGGCACCGTAGTGCCTTGCTGTTTGGATAGCCGAGGTGATATTGCACTGGGCAACATTTTTCAAACGCCCCTTGCTCAAATTCTGTCCGGTGAACGTGCGCAAGCACTTTACAAAGGGTTTTCGGCACGCCAACCTAGCGAAGAGCTTTGCCGCCGATGTGGGTATGCAAAACGCTTTTAAGGAAATAAATAAGTGAGGAAATAATAATTTCGTTTTAAATATAAGCATTTAGAAGTCTGTTTTTTTGAACTGTGCATTATGTTTAATAGGAATTTTCGAATTTCGGAAGTTAGTTATTAGATATAAATTTGGAAGAATTATTAGGAACATGCATTTTTTTTCTGAAAGAAATCAATAGCAATTTTTCCAAGATACTATAATTTTCTTGCCACATAATAAGGGAGAAAACAAATAAAGACGAGTTAAGAAAAGGTGGTATATAATTCATGGACAATCAAGATAAGGAACACAAACGGCGCACCAGATATCAAGGGGCTCATCCCAGAAGCTATAAAGAAAAATATAAGGAGCTTCAACCGGAAAAATACGTTGATACTGTGGCAAAAGTCATTCAAAAGGGCAATACACCTGCGGGTATGCACATTCCAATATGCGTCAATGAAATTCTGGAGTTCTTAAAAATTAAGCCAGGACAAACTGGTTTGGATGCAACTTTGGGTTATGGTGGACACACGCTAGAAATGCTAAAACGCTTAGAATCCAAGGGACATTTGTACGCACTTGACGTAGACCCTATTGAAATAACCAAAACCAGAGAACGTCTGGAGAATTTAGGTTATGGCCTGGAAATACTGACTACCAAGCATCTGAACTTTGCCAATATTGATGAAGTTGTTGTTGAGGCAGGTTTGTTTGATTTTATATTAGCAGATTTAGGCGTTTCTTCAATGCAAATAGATAATCCGGACAGAGGGTTTTCGTATAAAAGAGAGGGACCTTTGGATTTACGACTGAATCCTGAAAAGGGTATCTCTGCGGCTGAACGATTAAGGATGATTACACAAAAAGAATTAGAAGGTATGCTGCTTGAAAATGCAGACGAACCGTATGCCGAAATAATTTCTAAAACGATTGTTTCGGAAATTGCAAATGGAGCTGATATTTCTACGACGACGAAGCTTCAACAAATGATTGGAGATGCCCTTCAATTTATTCCAACAGGCGAACGAAAAGAAGCAATCAAGAAATCCTGCCAAAGAACGTTCCAAGCACTGCGCATTGATGTGAATAGTGAATTTGAAGTGTTATTTGAATTTTTAGAAAAACTTCCGAATGCCTTGAATAAAGGTGGACGTGTAGCGATACTAACGTTCCATTCAGGCGAGGACAGACTAGTTAAAAAGTCTTTTAAAAGCTTGATGAACAAAGGCGTTTACAGCGAAATCTCAACCGAAGTTATCAGGCCGACAGCAGAAGAATGTAATATGAATAGTCGTGCTCGTTCAGCAAAAATGAGATGGGCAATCAAAGCGTGATTAAATTATGATCAAGGAATTTAACGAGACAAGTTGCATGGGAGAGAAGCAGCACATATTTTAAATTATCCGAGAGAGCAATCTGTTGGAATTTATGGATAAGGGATAGGCTATGGCGATTAAGAAAATATTTTGAATGTCTTGTTATTCAATAAATACCACATATCGGATTGTATATTGAAAAACATACTATCTAGTGCCCTAACCATTAGGGAGAAACTATCTAAAAAGAAAAGGAGTGTGAATATGAAAAACATATTTATCGGATTTATTTTAATATTTCTTGATTTTAATTTAAATCTTGGCAACTCACATATTGGTTTAATACCAGATTTTGTGGGTTATTTTGTTATGATAAACGGGCTGGTTGAAATGTCCGAAAAAAGCCCAATGTTTATGGATGCGAAACCATACGCAACTGGTATGACTGTTTTTACTGCCATCCTGTATTTAATTGATGTAGTTGGTTTTTCAGTGTCATTAGGTGCATTGTCTTACGTCCTTGCCATCACGTCAACCATTGTATCTTTGTATATTTCATATAAAATCGTTATGGGTGTAATAGACATGGAGAGAATATATAGTATCATTTTGAATGGAGAAAATCTTAAATCTAAATGGACAATTCTTGCAGTTTTAAATATTTTGGTTTTTGTATCGTTGTTGATTCCAGCATTTGCAATCGTTTGCATCATTCTTGCTGTTATTGCAGCTATTTGTTTTTTGGTTGCTTTCAACAATTCGAAAAATCTGTATTATGATACATTGGAAAACAATATTGATTGATCTTAACCCATGATTTGTACAAATTCATATTTTGTTTACACACTGAAAACACACATTGTGCTAATACCATAAGAATTGCGATATTAAGGAGGTTATGATGAAAAGGTATTTGTGGTTAGTTGGATTGATATTAGCCCTGACATTCTTAGGTGGATGCAGGACTGAAACTGTTAAAAGCGAAATGATATTGAAAGTGAATGATACTTTGTATTATGGAACGGATGAGGTAGGCCCCATGGGAGACGCAGGGTGTGTCGAAGGAGAAATCACTTCTTCGGTTGAGTTGAATTCTATTCCCACTGAAAATGGTTCTTCTAACTTTGGGTGCATTGGAAACAGTTATACATATGATGATGGCGATGGGTTTATAATGGTTTGTTTAAATGATGGAGAGTGGCATTGCTTTTATGCAGAGAATAAAGAGTAGCCTAGTACGTCTCAATTATTAAATTAAACCATAAACTGGCATAAGTCAGAATAGCTCTATATTATGGTATTGCCCAAAAAACATGTGTGCCATTTGAGATTCACATTAGGAGTAGTGAATTATCCGAGCAAAGGCTCAAAAAAAGCAACAGAGTATTTACTCAGCTGCCTTTGATTGGATAATTCCATAGTACGAAACCGCCGGATACGGGAAAAGCATATTTTCATAAAAAACCTCTACTGGTATTGTTCCAGACGCTTTTCTTTAGAGGTAACGAGGTTTTCATTGTGTTTAGAGTTTATCCGTATGCATTATGGCTGTCAATACCACCGCCGAAAGGCGGTTTAGTGCTATGCTTAATGAGTTGCGGAGCATTACCTATGACATGAATATCAAAGAAAGTGCATATTTTTTCAATAATAAGAGTGGAGAGTATCAATGATGGACGCAATAACATCTTTTTTTAAAAACAGAAATAAAAAACAAAAATATCTTGCATTTTTTGCAGCAATGATTACTTTAATATGTATGTATTTATTTTATGGTTTAGAGTTTAGCATCTCAACCAAAGATGATGAAATTCTTTCTGTTGCAATTGATGAATATTTTTTTACAGAAACAGTTGAGGCGAATATTTTGGCAAGAGAGAATATAGGAAGGGAGCTTTTTGTCTTTTTTCAGCGTGATGGATATGTGGGACATTATGGCATTGCAGTTTTGGAGCGGGGCATTTTTGGGAAATATCGCTTTTTAAATGCAGGGTTAAATGATTTTTCCTTATATTGGTGTAATTATGCGGATGGCCAACGTTTAGGTAAAGAATATTTGGTTATCTGTGGACTATATGATCTGCCCAATGTAACAAGCTATGCTGTTTTCTCTTATGATAATACAGAACAAGAACCTCTTTTTCAAAATTCTGCGGAAAAAGCACCGTTTTTGCGTATAGTTAAGACAAATGGAGAAAATATCTATTCACCTTTTACTGCTGTTCACTATTATGATGATTTGGGAGCCGAACTGGATAAAGGAGAACTCCTTGACAGTGTACCAGTGGCAGTAGAGGGGAAAACTCCTAGTGTTGGTAGTGCAGAGCTCGGTCTGGTTTATTTTATTTTGGGTGTGATTTTTCTTTTGGGTCTGTGTTTTGTGCGATATTTCCTTTTGTGGGGGGAAGAAAAGGAACCATCCTCAGTGGAAGTTGAAAAAGGGAAGAAACAAGATTAAATAAATGTATCTATTATGAGCATGTATGAGCATGACCTTTAGCAAATCCAATTTTCTGCTATGTTTATAAATAATAATGATTCAGATGATACGAAATACGAATTATTTATATTTTTCTAAGGAGAATAACATGAAACAGAATACTATGAAGCGTAAGAAAAGAGCATTTTTCACGTTAATAGGTATCGCTTTTATTATAGTTGTAATTTATATCTTTTACCGTTTTAATATAATACCCCATAAAAAATACAGCAATGAGGATTTTAACATACAGCAGTATGTAAGTGAAGTGGACAGAGATTCTGACGGAATTGATGACCAAACCGATATTTTAGAAGGCGTTCGCAATTATGTCTCCACAAACCCCAAATATAAAAGCAAATATTACGAAACCGGTTATCCTGATGATGAGTACGGAGTTTGCACCGATGTTGTGGCGTTTGGATTACGGAGTGGGGGATATGACTTAATGGAACTTGTGAACGAAGATATACTTAACCACAGGGAGTTGTACAACATAGAAACGGTAAACAAAAATATTGATTTTAGAAGGGTGCGAAATTTAAGGGTATATTTTACAAATAACGCAATTTCACTTACAACAGACAGATCAGACATTGAGCAGTGGCAAGGCGGAGATATTGTTGTATTTAACGGGCATATCGGAATTGTATCAGATAACAGAAACAAAAAAGGTGTGCCATTTATAATTCATCATGCATACCCTTTTCAGATTAATTATGAAGAAGATATTCTTGAAAATCGTAACGATATTATTGGACATTATAGAATTAGCTGAAGCATTAGCTTAAAGACAACAAAATAGGCGAGAAGATTTTAATGACGTCAAAGGTGGATTCCGCAAGCCTGGCCTGATTATGCATGATGGTGCTATTGTTGATGCAACTATGGTTTCTGCCCCAAATTCCACGAAGAATAAGGCTGGCAAACGTGACACAGAGATGCAACAGACGAAAAAAGGAAACCATTGGCACCATGGAATGAAGATTCATTCTGGTGCGGATGCTGGAAGTGGTTATGTCCATACAAAAGATGCTTAAAAAAGGTCGAAATATGAGGATTTTGAGGTTTTGAATAAAATCCTTTTGTGCCATAAATTTTCCAAAGTCCTTGAAAATTACTTTTTGAGAAATGGTCAATCCTTAAGGTTGAGTGGACAAATTACCATTTTTGTAGGTGAGGAGATAGGATTATGAAAGGGTAGATAGGTTTACAATAATGTTTATAATAGCCTGATTATCAATGCCGAAGAAGGGCTCAATGATAATTAGGCTATTGAAATTTGAATAAGAATTTTTATTTCCCCAGTGGCCGTTCAATGTCATATTCAGTAGTTTTTGATGGAACGATAGCGTGTATCCTTCAATTATCAATTATCGTGTTATCAGGAGGGTTTAGTCAGTGGATTGTATATCGGAAATTAGATAGTTGAGTTGCTGATTTAGATACCAAAGTTTAAGTTGAGGATTGAGTCGTGTCTACAATGCGTGAAATTTACAAACTACGTAACCAATCATTGATATGATGATGCCATGAGTGAAGAAACCGCCTCTTCCATGCTGTACATATTCTTATCTTTATCCATTAACCATTTGGCAGCATAAATGGCCCCCTGCCCAAACGCAGCTCTGTTCAGTGATTCATGTTTAATTCGTATCGTCTGATTTGGCAACCCAAAAATTACTTCATGCGTACCAACAATTCCTCCTACACGAATTGATTTGATATGTTCCTTACTATCGAGGTCTAAATCGTGCGCTATTCGTAAAGCTGTTCCGGATACACTCTTTTTTTTCATAAAATGTTCTTCAATAATTACAATATCTGCACTAGGAGAAATTTTTTTAAAAAGTTTGGAAGCCTCTATTAAAAAATTAATGCCCAATGTAATATTAGGTGAGTAGAGGACAGGAGTTTTTTTACTCATAGCCTGTAATAGTTTAAAGTTATGCTCATCATAATTAGATATGGCAGAAACGATGCGTATACCTAGATCGCCAGCATTTTTATATTCATTAACTGAGAATGGATTTGAAAAATCAATAATGACGTCAACTTTGTTTAATTTGTAAAACGTTTCAAAATCTGTATTCTTAACAGAAAATATTTTACCTTCATCATGGTTAAAACCCAATATGCGACTAGCATATTCTCCTTCATTCATTGTGGTATTTCTCATTACCCAGCATAGTTTTAGATTGGTATCCTCAATAATTTCCTGTGCTACTACCGAACCTGTTTTACCAAATCCAAAAAGACCAATGGTTATTTGTTCCATACGTAATACCTCCTTTGTTGTTTGTTTTTTATTTTGAAATTTATCTTGTTTTTATTAGAAAGTAAAAATAAATTAACTGAAAACAAAAAGCTACAGGAATATCCCCGTAGCGCAAAATAGCAAATAAAATAAAGAGTAGTAGAATGTAGGTATACTTTTATCTTCTTTTCTTGCGCTTACGAGATTAGCTGACGGATTCGGATTGAAAAGAATATCCTACACAAAATTGTGATTCACCCCAAAATATTGGTTCTCCCATTCCATAAATGGATTCAGCGTGTTTTCAATATGAAATTAATAAATCTATTGCAAAGATTTCCTACCATATCAATCATTGTGAATTAACCAAACAATGATAAAAGAACACCCGAACCATAGGAAACCAATTACATCTCAACATCTGGTCACATGGCATGCATCAACAGATAATTGAATTCTAATGTTTGCGGTTTCAGGAACTCAAAACCGGTCGCTGTGGCACTGAAGTAACTTCAAGAAAAATGGTTAAATATTATAAAAAAAGAACTTCAATAAAGAAGCTCCCACCCTTTAAACTTAAGGCTTGAAAGAGTAAATAACTGCCAACCAAAAAGTATATTTTTATTTTATCATTTTTAAAAAGAACTGTCAATAAAAAACAATATTAGGTAATTGGTTCCCACACATAATGATTAAAGCTATTTTTCTTCTTAAAAATGGCCGGTTCCAAATTTTTAATTGTATAGAAATAGTGCTTGGTATAAATATAAAGATGTGTTTGAAGCTATAAAATTTTATAATTGGAAGGCTAGTTTAAAACCCATATTGCTTTACCTCCTTTGTTACTATAGTACTACAAGCGACAGAAACTGATATAGGAGCGGCATTATGAGATTATATGAAGGGAAATCGTTGAATTAAAAGAAATTTACACCTCTTATTTAAAGAAATAAATTATTGCCTTTGCAAATACAAATGGTGAGACAATTTATATTGGTGTACAGGATAGCAGAGAAATCATTGGTGTTGACAACGCTTATTTTGTAATGCAACAAATCTCCAATTCTCTAAGAGATAGTATCAGACCGGATGTTTCTATGTTTACTAATATTGAATTATTACAAGAAGAAAAAATGTATTCTATGAAACTGTCCGTAAGCCAAGGTAATATGAAAAAAAGTACAAGTAATTAGTAAACAAAAATTCGTTCACCTTCTTTTGCAAGAATACTCTGGACCATATTGGGTGTGTAGCACCTTCAAAAAACTATGACATTGGTAAGACAAACGCTTAAATATGTCTTGCTGATGTCATATTATCCTCTTATAATGAAAAGTAAGAGGTGGAAAAACATGCAGATCAACAGATTATTTGAAATGGTGTATTTATTATTAAATAAAGAGAGCGTTACCGCAGGTGAAATGGCAAAGCATTTTGAGGTTTCCCCTCGCACAATTTATCGTGATGTAGAACTGTTGTCATCGGCGGGTATTCCTATTTATATGACCAAAGGCAAAGGGGGAGGAATCTCACTTTTACCTGACTTTGTTTTGAACAAAACGGTGCTGACCGAAAATGAAAAGGCAGATATTCTTTCCGCACTACACGCAATGGATTCCGTTAGCTTAGAAAAAACAGATACAGCCGTCAAAAAACTTTCCTCACTTTTTGGGAATGATGATAGTGACTGGGTTGAGGTGGACTTTTCTGGATGGTCAAACGCTGAGTCAGAGGCCTTGACATTCTCTACGTTAAAAAATGCAATTCTTCAAAAGGTTGTCGTGAAATTCTTATATCATGGTGGTGAAAGCAACATAGAGCGAGAAGTTGAACCGCTAAAGCTTTGTTTTAAGGGGCAAGGGTGGTATCTCTATGGCTATTGCCGCGTAAGAAACGACTACCGTTTCTTCAAACTTCGTCGCATTAAAAAACTGACGGTTTTAACAGAACAATTTAAACGTCAAAAGCCTGAAAAAATATTTAATGGTGGCGAGGTGTTTCAGGATGATTTTGTCACAATAACCCTTAAATGTTCAGAAGAAATGGCTTATCGGGTTTATGATGAATTTCCAAATTGTGAGCTTCTGCCAGACGGCAGCTTCAAAGCAACGCTTACTATGCCCCGAGGTCAATGGGTATATCACTACCTTGCCACCTTTGGTGAACATTGCGAGATATTGGAGCCCATAGACATTCGACTGCAAATCAAAGAAAAGTTGCAAAAAACCCTATCCCAATATTTATAATATGACACGCTATTGTCTATTTAAATATGATATGCTTTGCGTGTAGATTGGAGGCTCGCAAATGGAGAAGTTGATTATAAGAAGAAGTTTAAGGAGCCATATCATCTAAAATTAGTGCCGTTTGTGGCAGATGTGCCACAAATGAAGTTTATCGGGATAGATGGTCATGGCAACCCTAACGAGGAAAACGGTAAATATCAAGGGGCTGTTGAAACACTGTATGTATTGTCTTATGCTATTAAAATGATGCCGAATAGCGGTAATACGCCGACAGATTACTTTGAATATGTCGTGCCGCCGCCTGTGAAATTACAGCAAAGAAAAAGCCGCATCTTGACCTTACAAAAGCAAGGCTTGTAACTCTTACCGAGGGCCTTTGTGTACAGTGTATGCATCAAAGCAGCTTTCATGATGAGCCTGCAACCCTTGCAAAGATGAAAGCATTTATAGCAGAGAATGGTCTGCAAAATGATTTGTCCGAGACTCGCCGTTATCATGAAATTTATCTTTTTGATCCAAGAAAAGTTGAAAGTGCAAAGATGAAAACTGTGCTGCGTGTTCCTGTCAGAAGAAAAGAAGGGGAGAAAAACTTATGAAATTAGATGGTTTTGGAATTTTCGTGAAAGACATGCCAATCATGGTACGCTTTTACCGTGATGTTCTTGGTTTTGAAATTAAGGAGGAAGAAAATGCAAGTAATGTCTATCTGCTGAAAGATGGAACTTTGTTTTTGCTTTTTCGTAGAAGTGATTTTGAACAGATGACAAAAAGGTCATTTTCTTATGCAAAAGGTATTAATGGTCATTATGAAATTGCTATGAGTGTTGAAAACTATGATGCAGTAGATGATACATTCAAAAGAGTTGTTTCAAAAGGTGCAGTGTCTGTCTTAGAACCTACAACAGAACCGTGGGGACAGAGGACTTGCTATGTTGCAGATCCAGAGGGCAACTTAATTGAAATCGGCTCCTTTACAAAATAAGAACAGTACCATAGGAGGACTGTGAATGTCATCATCAATGGATTATGTTGTGAATGTTTGCGAGCTGATGTGCCTTGCAGGGTCTATCACCTACAGAAACCTGTGACCAGCTGCCCATGCCCAAGCCGAAAAGGAAAAAGGAGAGGTGACAAATGGATTATAGAAAAGAATTTGAACGCATGATGGAAACACAAACCGAAATTGCGCTTGCAACATCCGTTGATGAACTGCCCAATGTTCGCATTGTCAATTTTTATTATGACGCAGATAATAAAACGCTGTACTTCTCAAGCTTTGCAGACAATCAAAAAGTAGCGGAGCTGGAACAAAACCCTCGTGTTGCGTTTACCACTATTGCCAAAAATGGTGAGGAGCACGTTCGAGTTAAAAACGGTATGACTCGTAAAAGTACAGTTGCTGTAGAAGAAATCAAGGGCAAGTTTCTTGCAAAGTTGCCGGAATACATTATGAGCATTCCAGATGTACTGCCTGCTCTCGTTTTGTTTGATATTACCTTTGACAATGCTGATGTGGTGCTTGATTTTGAGCACATGGACACTATTACAATATAAGTACAAGCCCTGCTGAAATTAAATCAGCAGGGCTTATTTTTTAGAAGAAGTACATGATTTTTTAAGAAGTGACTGGAGCATTTTGGGTATATAGGAAAAGAACAGATTCCTTCCTCATTTTGGAGTAAGCCTGTTCTTTAAACTAACTGCCGATTTCTATTATGCTCAGCATCGGCCGCTTTGAAATTTACCAGACAGAGTTGCTAGCTGTAAGACATGCCCGTCAATTCTATTTAACAGATCCCTTTTTTTATTGTTTGGCGCAGAGTCAATTTTGCAATTTAATATGTAAACGGTAAACACATATGTGTGGATAGCCTTGAATGGTGGCTTCGGACCCTTATATCTATTCCTTCCGTATGCAATTCCCTGAATTGCGCCGTCCAGACTATCTACATATTTGCCATGAGGTATTCCCTCTGGTATAACCTTTTGTACCGGTATATTCCATATCACCCAATGGTTATAGTTGGGAAATATGGGATGTGATGCATCATCTAGCATAATCAAAATTGATTTTGCATTTTGAGTTATCCCCACTAATTCTAGTTCCGGCGATACATTGTCTCCTCGAGCTGTATATCTTATAGGTATCCAATCACCCTCATCAAATGCATTGCTTTTAAGTTTTAATGTTTCCATGCATTTTCCCCCTATGCCAATTATACGAATACAGTACCATAAATTGTTGAGAATTTCCAATCTTTATGCGAGTATGCACTGGGCTATACTTGGAATGTGATGGCTAAATAAAATGAGGGCAACCAAGCCCTAAAAATGGCGACATTGCCCACACTTTCGTAGTTATCAAGATTAGCTTTACTAGTGCTGATTTAGGCATACGAATGGGTATGCTGATAATCACAGCGACATACTGGAATTTGATAACGGTACATTATTATGGATAAGAAGCATTTAATCTAATGTCTAAAATGCAGTCCTAACAATCAACGGGAAAAACCGAAATTGTATTTTCATTTTTTGAGTATTCTCTTTAAGTAGGCGACATCTAACAAATTCACCGTCTCAAAATCTCCTTTATAAAACACACCCCAGTTATTGAAAACACAAGGCAATTCCTTTGCTTTTTGTAGCGTATCCACTTGAATGAAAGATACAGGAACATCATTTATTTCACAATACTGTTTTATCATCTCAATGTTTTGATAGACATAAGGGCATTGCATATCATAATAAATTGTTAGTTCTTTGCTTTCAATTTTTGGGGTTTTAGCCTTTTGTGCGAACTTTGGTGTTGTTCCGTCAAAAGAAAGTGCAAGCAATTCATATCCATTATCGGTGATATCAACAACCTCAAAGCCGAACTTTTTTACAAATGATTGGTCAGAAAGCCATGATTTTTGTTTTTTAGCTCCAAGCATACAAATGCCGGATTTGCCCTTTTCTTTGGCATCAGCCATACAATACTCCATCAGCGATTTCCCATACCCTTTTCCTTTGTAACTACCAGAAATCCATAAACAATACAGATAATAATAGTTTTTACCAGTAATGGGAACCCAAGCAGTTTCAAGAGGAGCGTATTCAATAAAAACAGTAGCCTTTGCATTTAGCTTTCTAAAGACATGACCCTCATTTAGTCGGTCAGAAAGCCATTTCCGCTTCGCTTCAACGCCCGGATGGAGCTTTTTACTGCGGATAATGCAGCACAAATGCTCAACCCCAAGGTTTTCTGTTGTTAAGTTTACAAAATCAGTATTCAAATTTTCCATTCTACAGCCTCACAATCCTTCCAAATTCACATTTGGTTTATCCGTTAATAGGATAATGTAAATTTGTTCTCAAAGCGTTAAGTTTCACACGACCGTTCAAAAAAGGTTTATTTGGTAGATATTAGTATAATTTTACCATATCAAAGTGAAATGTTCAACAGATTCAATTTGAACATGGGGAAGGAGTGAGGTTTCATGAAAACCCTATGAAGGTGATATTTGGAGCAATGAATTGCTTCCGTAACCTGTTCCAAATCCAACTTTTCCGTTCATAAAATGCTTAAATGTGAAAAATACATTGGTGATGCCATGTTGTAGAAAACATATACAGTGGATTTTCAAAAAGTGAAATAGTTATAGTTTGAAAGAATTAATTTATGGAGCTAAATTTATGAAACTAAGATGAAAGTTTAAAATTGGATTGAAACTAAAGTATCACTATGCTATAATAAACAAAGGTAATTAAGTTCCGAAATTACTATAATACCATTGTTACTTTAGGAGAAACTGTTCATGACAAAAGGACAAATTGAGTCGAAAATAAGCGAAGCAATAAGTAAGTTTGAAATTGAACAAATGGGACGTGGACCAGAAAAGATACGGACAATTATTATACAAGATGTAATTTTTATTAGATTGAAAGGGTTTTTAAGCCCCTCGGAGAAAAATTTAGCCCAAAACCGTGAAGGTGTAGAGCTAATAAAAAAAGTAAGAACTGCTCTATTCGAAAACGCACGAATGAACTTAGAGGGTGCCATTAAGTCCGTAATTGATGTTAACGTGATTAGTACGTATTCAGATGTTAGCACGAAAACAGGAGAAAAGATTATAGCAGTTGTTGTGGATAAAAATGTTGAAGAAAGTATAAATGAATAGAATTGGAAGACTAATGAAAGGTTTTATACCAGTCACATAGTTAGCCAATAACAATTTTCCTTATGGGATTTGTTATTGGCTTTTTTTTATTACGAATGAGGGGTGCATAATGGTTAAAAGTAAAATCAATAAAATATATCCTCCGGCAACGATCGGAGTCGTTGGAGGGGGACAGCTTGGCAGGATGATTGTTTTTGAAGCGAAACGAATGGGTTATTCTGTTGTTGTGTTAGACCCAAAAGGAAATTCACCAGCTGGGCAAGTGGCAGATCAACAAATTGTTGCAGGATTTGAAGACATCGGGGCTTATCGAGAGTTAGCTGGAAAAACTGACGTAATTACTTTTGAATTTGAGCATATTAGCGTAGAAATTTTAGAATTAATTGAAAACGAAGGAGTTAAGGTGATACCATCTTCAAGAACACTGAATGTTATCCAAAATAAGTACAAACAGAAAACGATGCTGAAGAAAATTGGCGTAAAAGTTCCTAAATTTAGCATGGTATGTAATTTAGAAGACTTGAAAATAGAATTTCAGCGTTTGAATCAAAAGGCTATTTTGAAGACCTGTACGAATGGTTATGATGGAAAAGGTAATGTAATTATTAAAGATGTAGCTGATTTAGAAAATGCATATCACATATTTGGTGAACAAGAGATTTTCATAGAAGAACTAATTGATTTTGTAAAAGAAGTTTCAATTATTGTGGTCAACAATGATTCGGGAGTGTTTTTTTATCCAGTGGTTGAAAATGTCCATCATAATAGCATTTTAATAAAAACACTGATACCCGCCTCGTTATCCCATGAAGTGTTTCACAAGATTCATATAGCTTGTGAAAAAATCGTTGAAGAATTAAATGATTCAGGCGTGTTTTGTATTGAATTTTTTGTAGATAAAAACCTTGAAGTTTTGGTTAACGAAATTGCACCACGACCTCACAATTCAGGCCATTATACAATTGAAGGCTGTGAAACCTCTCAATTTGAGCAGTTGCTTCGGGTGGTTTGTGGAATGCCAGCCGGATCAACTCAGCTAAAAACACCCTGTGCAATGTACAATATTCTAGGCAATCAAAGTGTAGATGGGGAATATGTGGTTAGTGAGCTAGATGCAGTATTAAATATACCAAATTGCTATTTTCATTTGTATGGAAAACCAGAAACGAGCAATTTGAAAAAAATCGGACATATAACAGCTTTAGATGATACTGTTGAGGCTGCGGATTACAAAGGGAAAAAAGCTTTAGAGTTGCTAACTGTTAGAAAAAGGACGCTTGTTTCTGCTGTCAGCAACAAGACCTAATCGGAAAAGAGGAAGATTGGGTAATACTCAAAAGTAAATTCAGAATCATTTTTAATTAGGAGATGTGTTTATGAAAAAAGAAGAAAGCAATAAAATGAATCCCAAAGTAGGGATTATCATGGGCAGTGAATCGGATTTAAAAGTGATGAAAAATGCTGCTTTTATAATGCAAGAATTATCCATACCCTATGAAATTAAAGTCGTTTCTGCACATCGAACACCAGAGAGAATGTTTGAATATGCAAAATCTGCTCACAATAGAGGAATAGCGATTATTATTGCAGGGGCTGGTGGAGCTGCTCATTTACCTGGGATGGTTGCTTCTATGACGCAACTTCCAGTAATTGGTGTTCCTATACGGCTTAAAGAGTTAGAGGGGTTAGATTCTTTAATGTCCATTGTACAAATGCCAGGTGGCGTGCCTGTTGCAACTGTTGGAATCAATAATGCAAAAAATGCAGGTCTTTTAGCTGCACGAATACTTGGGATAAACAATCACGAACTATACGAAAAATTGAATGAGAGAAGAGAACTGATAAAAGAAACAATGATATATGACTTAAATGAAAAAATAGAGGGGTGTATAAATTCTGATGAGATTACAACAAACGAAATTGGCAGAAACAATAAAATATAATAAGAGATGGGTATATATTGTTTTAGGTATTATTTTTATGATGTTTTTAGGAACTGTATATTCTTATAGTGTATTCAGAGTTGCATTAGAGAAGGAATTGATGATAGGTGCTGCTGAAAGCGGAATGCCATATATGGTTGCATTGGCTTTCTATGCATTGTTTATGTTTCTAACTGGCAAATATATTGAGAAGGTTCAAGCGAAAAAAATATTAATACTTGGCGGTTTGCTTGTTTCCTTAGGTTGGATATTGTCATCTTTTGTTACGAATATAATTTTGCTAACGATTACCTATGGATGTATTAGTGGCGCGGGTGTTGGAATAGCTTATGGTGTTCCCATGTCTGTCATTGCAAAGTGGTTCCCGGATAAAAAAGGGATTGCAGTTGGGTTGATTCTTATCGGATTCGGACTCTCTCCTCTCGTAATGGCTCCAATTGCCAGATCTTTAGTTGAAAGTTATGGCGTAATGAAAACATTTTTCATTCTTGGAGTGAGTTTTGCTGTGGTGTTGCCAATTTTAGCGATTCCTTTTAAATATCCAAGTGACGAAGAGGTGTTAGTTTTCAATAAAAAAGCAAATAAGAGCGCCGAAACTTCACGGGATTTAACATTAAAACAAATGATTAGAACAAAGAGCTTTAAAGGTTTATATTTTAATTTTATGATTGGTACAATGATAGGACTTATGGTGGTTGGGATGACGATCAACGTAGGCTTAGACTACTTTCAGCTTGATTCATCAACTGTGACAAGAACAATGGCGATTTTCGCTATTTTTAATGGGGTTGGAAGACCAGCATTTGGTTGGGTTACAGATCGATATTCATCTAGAAAGGCAATGATAATTTCATATATTTTGATTATGTCATCTGCAATGGGGCTAGTCATATTAGGCAAACATACTTTTGTTTATATCCTAACTTTTTCAATCTTCTGGTTTAATTTGGGTGGATGGCTGGCAATTGCACCAACTTCAACAATTAAGTTATATGGAATAAAGAATAATAGTGAAAATTATGGATTGGTGTTTACGGCCTATGGTATGGGTGCGATTGCAGGTGTTTCAACTTCTGGATTGATACTTGATTATTATGGAAATTATGATTATGTATTCTATTATATCATTGCGCTATGCATGGTTGGTATAATTTTGACAACCAAGTATATTAAAAATAAAACTGAAAAGCTTGGTTGAATCTCCATATTTGGGAAATAAAATTATTCGTTTGTCCCCAATGTGGTTCTATTAAGTATAAACAATTAACTTCTTTACATTGAAATACCGCCCAGATGAAGAAAAAGATGTTTATGGAAATACTCGATGATAAATATAGGGGAAGCCATGTAATTAAAATCACAGAAAGACTTGCAAATATATTTAATGGCCAAGGTTTTACTGGATATTCCCTAGAAATGGTGATACATGTGGGAAACAAGATAAAGAAATAAAATGGTTTCAAATGATAGTTAACCATGTTTGACTCCTTTTTCATAGGAAATGCCATATGTAACTCCCTATAATGAGGAAGATTGTTAAGCCGAATTTAGTAGTAAGGTATTATATTTCAGCTTACTTAATCTAAAACATGATGCTAAAAAAGCAAAAAAATTAATATTTCGGATTTAGTCTAAAACATCGGATTAATATGAGGTAACTTCAATCAAAAAAACATCCCACAGTAGTCGGGGTTTTTCATTAAACAAAAAGAGGACACGGCAGATCCGTGTCCTCAATATTTGTTTATAAAGCATTAAAACCTGTTGGAAGATATGAATTAAGACGATAAAAATCAAAAAGATGCTGATATGTCAATGAACGAATTTGTTCTAAATCTCTTTTACGCATAGCTGTTACCAATGGTTTATGGTGACAAATCTGAACCATGCTATCTTCAATATCTGTATATTTTGAAATTTGAATTAAATATATTTGTTGATATATTTCTTGTTGTTGTTCAATTAGCTTTTGATTTTTTGATATTTCAGAAATGGCTAAATGGAAATCACAGTCTTTTCTAATTCGTCCGTATACATCTCCTTGAGAAGACGCATATTCACATATTTCGGCTAATTGATCCAAATGATCAAAATCGGCTGCACTTCCATAATAGGAGGCTAATTGTTGTGATAAAAGGTCTAGCGATAGACGTACAGCACCAATCTCTCTTATTTCCTCATCTGAAAATTCTGATACGGTTGCACCTTTATTTGCCTCAATTCTCACCAGTCCTTCGGAAGCTAAGCGTCTAAGGGCATCATGAACAGGGGTTCTGCTGAGAGACAGTTTTTTTGCAATTTGAACCTCTGAAATACGTGCGCCAGGAAGCAATTCCAATTGAAAAATCATTTCCTTAATTTTTTCATATGCAATACTGCTCTGTGATCTCATTCATACCCTCCTGTTGTTTTAATAAGTTAATATACTACAGCAGTATATCTCAGTTTATGCTTTTGGTCAAATAATTTTCATTTGCATGCTTTAAAAAAGTGTCAAGATTACGCATTAAATTTTTGATGGAAAAATAGTTAAAAGCAATTTCAGAATCATTAACTGAATGATATTTCAGAACAATTATCGAAATTTTTACTAAATATCACATTTCATTTTTGTGAAGTATAGGGTAAATAACAAAGCTCATTGACAAATTGCATGCATCAATATAATATTGAATACATAATTAGTAATTACATGCAATTATTTTTTTAACACGAGAGGGGTCGAAGCATGTCAAAAATAATTGAAATTATGGACGGAAATCAAGCTGCTGCGTATATTTCTTATGCTTTTACTGAAGTAGCTGGCATCTTTCCCATAACGCCGTCATCACCTATGGCAGAGTATGTAGATGAATGGGCGGCAAATGGAAAAAAGAACCTGTTTGATCAACCGGTTCAGATTGTTGAGATGCAGTCAGAAGGCGGTGCTGCCGGTACGGTACACGGTTCTTTGCAATCCGGTGCTTTAACGACTACATATACGGCTTCCCAAGGCTTATTACTTATGATACCGAACATGTATAAAATTGCCGGGGAAATGCTACCGGGGGTATTCCATGTTTCTGCCCGTACACTATCGGCTCACGCATTATCCATTTTTGGTGATCATTCAGATGTTATGGGGGTAAGAAGCACAGGGTTTGCGCTGTTGGCCTCATCCTCTACACAAGAGGTAATGGATATTGGTGCTGCGGCACATTTGGCTGCAATTCATTGCCGCATGCCCATATTACACTTCTTTGATGGCTTCCGTACTTCCCATGAAATTCAGAAAATTGAAGCTTTAGATTATGAGGATTTGCGTCCGTTGGTAGATATGGACGCAATGAAGGCTTTTAGAAAACATGCCCTCAATCCAGAGCATCCGGCAACAAGAGGAACCACTGTGAATCCTGATATTTTCTTTCAATGTCGTGAGGCTTGCAATGAAAAGTTTTCTACAATTCCTGGGGCTGTGGAACATTATTTACAGGAAATTGGTAAAATTACAGGTCGCACTCATCATCTTTTTGATTATTACGGTGCATCCGATGCGGAGAATGTGATTGTTCTTATGGGTTCGGCTGCCGACACTGGAAAAGAAACGGTGGACTATTTAATGTCAAAGGGTGAAAAGGTAGGTTTGATTAATGTTCACTTATATAGACCTTTTTCTGCCGCCCATTTCTTAAAAAGCATGCCTGTTTCTGCGAAACGATTGGCTGTTTTGGATAGAACAAAAGAACCCGGTGCCATAGGTGAACCATTGTATCAAGATATTTGTGCTTTATATAAAGAAAGTGGATTACCCATGGAAATTGTGGGTGGACGTTATGGACTTTCCTCTAAGGATACTACCCCTGGCCAAATTTTGGCAGTCTATGAAAACCTTAAGCAAAAAGCGCCGAAGAACAATTTTACCATTGGCATAGAGGATGATGTATCGTTTACATCTTTGCCTGTTACATGTGAGATTAAAACCTCGCCAGAGGATCAATCAAATGTAATCCTTTGGGGTATGGGTTCTGATGGTACTGTTGGTGCAAATAAGAACTCCATTAAAATTATTGGTCATGCTACAGATTTGTATTGTCAAGCTTATTTTGTTTATGACTCTAAAAAATCAGGTGGTTTAACCCAATCTCACTTACGGTTTGGTAAAGAACCGATTCGTTCTCCATATCTTGTTCATTCAGCAGACTTTGTTGCTTGTCACAAGTCTTCCTATGTAAATAAATATGATATGGTAAAGGATTTAAAAGAAGGTGGTATATTTTTACTCAACTGTAGTTGGGACATGGAAGGGCTTGAGAAAAACTTGCCTGCCTCTATGAAACGAAGCTTGGCAAACAAGAAAGTGAAACTCTATGCCATTAATGCCATAGAGATTGCCCGTAAGCTAGGACTTGGAAACCGTACAAATACGATTTTACAAGCTTCATTTTTCAAGCTTACCAATGTTATTCCTGTGGAAAAAGCTGTTTTAGAAATGAAGGAAGCGATTTACAAGTCATATTATAAGAAAAAGGGTCAAGCTGTTGTTGATATGAACAATGCCTCTATAGAGCATGGGATTCAAGAGCTTAAAGAGATTGAAATTCCAAGTGCTTGGCTTAATGTTCAAGACCCTTCTATACAGGACAACAGTCCGGAATTCATTAAGGAAGTTGTATCGGTTATGAACCGACAAGAGGGCGACAGTTTATCTGTAGCAACATTAAAAAAATACGGCTTAGAAGATGGTACATGGCCTGCAGGTACTTCTAAATACGAAAAACGAGGTGCTGCTGTTGAGGTTCCAGAATGGCAAATGGATGCTTGTATTCAGTGTAATCAATGCTCTTTCGTATGCCCTCATGCAGCCATTCGTCCGATTCTGCTGAATGCTGAAGAGGTTCAGGCTGCACCTGATGGCTTTGCTACGAAAAAAGCGATGGGTTCCGGTTTAGAGAAGTATCAATTCCGTATACAAGTGTCTCCTTATGATTGTACTGGTTGTGGAAGCTGTGCAAATGTATGTCCTGTAAATAAAAAAGCAGAAAATAATGAAAGTAAGGCTTTAATCATGGAAGAATTAGAAAGTCAACTTAGGGAAGCAGAAAACTGGACATACGCTGTTGAAGCTGTAGAAATTAAAAAAGATGCTGTAAATAATAAATCCATTAAAAATTCACAGTTTGCGAAACCTTATTTTGAGTTTTCAGGTGCTTGTGCAGGCTGTGGAGAAACACCGTACATAAAGCTAGTGACACAATTATTTGGTGAGCGGATGTATATCACGAATGCTTCCGGTTGTTCTTCTGCATATGGTGGTTCTACGCCATCTTCTCCATACTGTACGGATAAGAAAGGGTTTGGACCTGCATGGGCAATGTCTTTATTTGAGGACAATGCTGAATATGCTTACGGTTATTTATTAGGTCAAAACGCTGTAAAATTGCAATTGGTTGAAAAAATTAAAACCCTTGCAAAGAGAGGTATAGCAAAAGAAGCTTGTGAAGCATATTTGGAAAACGGTGATAATTCCGAACAATCACGCACCGTTAGCGATTCTTTATTAACTGCCCTTGAAAATAACAATAGCGAGGAGGCTGCTTTTGTTCGTCAAAACCAAGAATTTTTGACAAAGAAAAGTGTATGGGCTTTTGGCGGTGATGGTTGGGCTTATGATATTGGTTATGGTGGCTTAGACCATGTGTTAGCGTCGGGGAAGGATATTAATTTATTAGTTTTAGATACCGAGGTTTATTCGAATACCGGCGGGCAGTCCTCAAAAGCTACGGTAACAGGAGCGATTGCGAAATTCTCTGCTGGTGGAAAGATGACAAAAAAGAAAGATTTAGGACTGATGGCTATGAGCTATGGCTATGTGTATGTGGCACAGGTGGCTATGGGTGCAGACCCTGCACAGACTTTGCGGGCAATTCGCGAGGCAGAAGCCTATCATGGGCCATCCATTGTAATTTGTTATTGCCCGTGTATTGAGCATGGTATGAAATCAAGTATGGGTCTTAGCCAGTTAGAAGAAAAACGTGCAGTTGAAGCGGGATATTGGCATCTTTATCGCTACAATCCTGATTTAAAGGAACAAGGCAAAAATCCATTTTCTCTTGATTCCAAAGAACCATCTGAGGAATTCAAACAATTCCTTTTGGGAGAAAACCGTTATGCCTCATTAAAATTGTCATTCCCTGAAAGAGCGGAACAGTTATATGCAAAAGCAGAAAAAGAGGCGAAAGAAAGACTGGCTACTTATCAAGATTTAGCAAAGAAATAAAAGAAAACTTTTTGGTTTGGAAAGCAACTAATTATTTGAGATAAAAAGGAGGAACAAAAATGACAACAACTGCGAAATTAATGACCCCGAAAGAGTATATTGAGTCCCTTCGCAAGATGAACACCCGTGTTTACATGTTCGGCAAAAAGATTGATAACTGGGTGGACGATCCTATCATTCGTCCATCCATAAACTGTGTTGCTATGACCTATGCCATGGCACAAGACCCGCAACATAAGGATTTGATGACAGTAAAATCCAGTTTAACAGGACATACAATTAATCGTTTTACGCATTTACATCAATCATCAGAAGATTTGATTTATAAAATAAAAATGCTGCGTTTATTGGGTCAAAAGACCGCCAGCTGTTTCCAACGGTGCGTAGGCATGGATGCTTTCAATGCGGTGTTTTCTACAACATTTGAAGTTGATCAGGCACACGGAACAGACTACCACGAGAATTTCAAGAAGTTTTTGACAATGGTACAGGATAACGATTTCACTGTAGATGGTGCGATGACCGACGCAAAGGGTGACCGTTCGAAAGCGCCTCATGAACAGAGCGATCCAGATATGTATCTTCGTGTTGTAGAAAGACGTGAGGATGGCATTGTAGTTTCCGGTGCGAAATGTCATCAGACGGGTTCAATAAACTCTCACTGGCACATTTTTATGCCAACAATTGCCATGAGTGAAGCCGATAAGGACTGGGCAATTTCTTTTGCATGTCCATCTGATGCAGAGGGTATGTATATGATTTATGGACGCCAATCCTGTGATACCCGTAAACTGGAGGATGCAGCCATAGACGTGGGTAATGTTAAATTCTGCGGGCAGGAGGCACTTGTTATTCTTGACCATGTATTTATACCCAATGAAAATATTTTCTTAAATGGGGAACATGAATTTACCGGCATGATGGTAGAGAGATTTGCCGGTTATCATCGTCAAAGCTATGGTGGTTGTAAGGTTGGCGTAGGTGATGTCATCATTGGTGCAACCGCTTTGGCAGCAGAATATAACGGCGTAGAAAAAGCCAGTGCGGTTAAGGATAAGCTGATTGAAATGACCCATCTTAATGAAACACTATACTCCTGTGGGATTGCTTGCTCTTGCGAGGGTTGTGCTACAAAAGCCGGTAATTACCAAATCGATTTATTATTGGCAAATGTTTGCAAGCAAAATGTTACAAGATTTCCTTATGAAATCGTACGTCTTGCGGAAGATATTGCAGGCGGTTTGATGGTTACCATGCCATCAGAAAAGGATTTTAAGTCCGACCTTCCCGTGGGACGAGAGGGAGAAACCATCAGTCAAATTTGTAATAAGTACTTTGCTACCAGAGAAGGTGTCTCTGCGGAGGATCGTCAGCGCGTGATGCGTTTTCTTGAGAATATATGCTTAGGTGCAGCAGCAGTGGGGTATCGTACAGAATCTTTACATGGTGCAGGCTCTCCCCAGGCGCAACGTATTATGATTGCTCGTCAAGGAAACATTCAAGGCAAAAAACAGCTGGCTAAGAATATTGTAGGTATTAAAGAGTAAAAATCTTAGAGAACATAAGATTTGTGTTTAGATGTAAAGGGATGAGGCAAGCTGTATCCCTACTAAATATTAAAAATTCTTGTATTTGTAGGGGGCAATGCCCAACATTAACCTGAAAACAATGATCTACTCTATCCAATTTTAAATAATTAATCTTTTATTAATACGTTCAATGGCTATGCTGTATAGTTCTCCCATTTACTTGGGTGTTGGGAATACTGGGGGCGTGTGTTCGTAGCAATTTCAATAGGAGGTTTAGGTGTGATTTTTAGATGTGTTCTTTTGCTTTACTTGGAGTTATTGATAGATTTACAGAAATTACGTTGGAATTTGTCTAATCACGGTACTTTTAGACAATACGATTGATTTCATCGAACACCTCTGCACCATGTTTTTCAATAATCTGAGAAAGTACATTGCTAGAATACTGATATGCTTTGGTTTTTTCATAGCATTTATATGGTTCAGCAGTCGTAGTATTATCAAGTAAATTTTTAATATTTTCCATTCGCAATCACCTCCAAGTGCCTTGCTTACATAAATTATAAGCATATATAACATTTATGAAAAGTTTGTCACTGCATCAATTATAGTAAAATCAAGCACACCGCAAATTTGTATAAAACAAATATGCGGTGTGCTTAGTTTTATCTGTTTGCCGTATTTGCCACGCACCCAGGCAAGGGGATATGTTGTGCTGCCATTAGCTGGGCATCATAGCCCCGCAATAGGGGTACGATTCCTACGATTTTTTTCCTTGCCAATTGAATAATTTCCTCAACCATCTGCGCACCCTTCATTAAATCAGCACTTTCCTAGTCTAATGTTTAGTAATGCTATTTTTCATCTTGAATTAATAATGCTTGAAGTTCAGGTTTTTCGCCTACCAGACCTATTGCATAAACTGTATAGAATTTGTCTGCACTCAGATTTACATTTGGTACCGTAAGAACTACATTGTCAGTTCCGGCAACTCTAACTTGAAGCGTATAATTCATCGGCATAACATCAATATAAGACGTAATGTGTTCAAATGGAATATTGCTAAAAATCACTGTTCCATCTGGCAATGTAATGTCTACTGCGGGAGCATTTGGCGAAAGATGCAAAAACCGTACCATTGCTTTGCCTGTCTTTTTAACTTCGTTAGCATCAGTAATAGCACGAAATTCTATATCTTTAAGATTTCCGACTGCTGCTACAGTCAATATATAATTTTTATCCACGGTTAACATATCTGATAAGACAGGAGAATCTTTAGTTCCAGCAACATATAGAGATATTTTGTAAATTCCCTCAGGTATAGGCAAATAATCTGTATATTTTCCATAGGCAAGATTACTTACGATTAGTTTGTCGTTAGCATATATATCAACATTAGGAGCATCTGGTACAGTGTGAATTACACGTACGTAACCCATTGGCATTTCTCTTTGGTTAGATATGTTATTTTTATACATGTTTTATCTCTCCCAAATACAGTATGGTATAAAATATGTTTTGATATATTTATTTGTGATGTTTTTATGTTGAAAATTTATCTTAGCAAATACTGTCATTGGTCCTCTGTCAAGATTTAATCAGGGGCAACGACTTAGGCTTATTTGCTCTGATTGCCAATCTTCTTGCAACTGATCCATAGCCTAATGGGTAAGAAAAGACATTATTCCCAAGCTGATATTTGTTTTAGCACAAGAACTACAATTAATTGCTTGATGAAGGAATATCTCAGTGCACGAGAGAAATTCATCAAAAAAAAGAATAGGTTATTGTTTGTTGCTTTAACAAAATCTTAACCTTATTTTACATTAAAAAGGTGGTTTGCCATTTTTTCCTTTTGTTATAATTTGTTTGTATTTAATATCAATTAATTAAAAACGAAAATGGAGGGTTTTCAGATGAAACGAAATTTTTTAGAAAAGGCTTTGATCTTTGCTTTGGTTGGTGCAATGGCAATTTCCACGGTTGTTGCCTTTGGTTCTACCGAAAACACCATCATCAACCCCAGTACCACTAACGCCACTTCTGCGGCAAAAAGTTCTGCGCCCAAGTACATTTTTCTCTTTATCGGCGACGGTATGAGCTATCCCCAAATTCAAGCTGCCAGCGACTATTTGGGTGCAATGGCGCAGGCAAAAAACAGCTCCATCCTCACAGGGGGAGAAGCATTATCTTTTATGAATTTTGATGTTGTAGGCAGTGCGACCACTTTCGATTCTACATCATTCTGTCCTGATTCTGCGTCTACCGCAACCTCTATCTCCACGGGTAAGAAAACCCATAGCTCCGTTATAAATATGGATGAAAGTAAAACAAAGGAATATACTGCTATTACCGAAAAGGTAAGAGATCAGCTTGGTTATAAGGTTGGGATCATCAGCAGTGTAAATATAAACCATGCCACCCCCGCTGCTTTTTATGCCCATCAGGCAAGCAGAAATAACTACTATGAAATTGCCCTTGAAATGGTGGAAAGCGATTTTGATTACTTTGCCGGAGGTGCATTAAAGCAGACCACAGGCAAAAATAACGACCAAACCGATGTATACCAAGTTGCTAAGGAAGCGGGCTATAATGTAATCAAAACGCAGTCTGAAGCTGAAAAACTCACCGCAAAGGATGGGAAATCCATTGTCATTGCTGAAAGGCTTGCTGATAGTGACTCTATGACCTATGCAAACGACAAAGAAAATTCAGAATGGGGCCTTGCAGACTATGTGAAAAAAGGCATTGAAGTCTTAGATAACAGTACGGGCTTCTTTATGATGGTAGAAGGCGGAAAAATCGACTGGGCTTGCCATGCTAACGACGCAGGGAGTACCATTGCTGACACCTTAGCATTAGACGAAGCTGTACAGGAAGCGATTAAATTTTACAACCAGCACCCCAATGAAACATTAATTCTTGTCACAGGGGATCACGAAACAGGCGGACTTACGATTGGATATGCTGGAACAAACTATGATACATATTTAACCAATTTGTCAAACCAGAAGATTTCCTATGCAAAATATGATTCTGATTATGTAGCCAAATATAAGGAAAATAAAACGCCCTTTGAAACAGTACTAAAAGACATCAAAACCAACTTTGGTTTAACCACTGCTTCGGATAAAACTGTAAGCGCAGACTCGAAGTTAATTTTAACTGACTACGAATTAAAAAAGCTGAAAGCAGCTTATGACAAAACAATGAGTGGTGTTGCAGTGGATGAATCAAATCAAGAAGAATATGTACTTTATGGCACCTACGAACCACTTTCTGTAACTATCACCCATATCTTGAATAACAAAAGTGGTATTAATTTTTCATCTTATTCCCATACAGGTTTGCCGGTAGGTGTATTTGCAGAAGGTGTAGGCGAAGATTTATTTTCTAGCTACTACGATAACACTGATATTTACAACAAGCTGGCATCACTTCTCAACTTGAAATAAGAAACACAAAATGGCACTGCCATACCTAGATATGGCAGTTGCCCCTTTTTATTAGGGAGGAAAATATGAATTTTTTAAAAAACAACGCACCTGTTTTGGCAGGTATCTTTATTCTCATTTTTTTAATACTACTCCCAACCGGTTTTGAGGATGCTGTTATTTATAAAGGTGCAGATCGATGTGCTGCAAAGGTTTTAGATACCAACAATAGCAATATCATTGATACAGGCCTTGTCCGTAGTGGGGAACAGGATTGTACACTGGAACTTTTGGGAGGTAAATTCAAGGGGGAAATTGTGGATGGCTTTAACATCTTAAACGGCTCGCTAGAAACCGATAAAATATTTCAGGTGGGGGATAAAGTCCTTGTTGTTATCAATTATCAAGAGAACACCATTGTTTCTGTCAATATGATTGACCATTATCGCCATCCAATAGAACTTTTTTTGGCAATTTCCTTTGCTGTTTTCCTCATTTTGGTGGCAGGTAAAACAGGCATACGGGCAATTCTTAGCTTTGCCATTACAGTTCTTATGCTTTGGAAGGTTTTGGTACCCTTATATCTAAAGGGTTATAATCCCATTTATATTGGACTATCCCTTACAGCTTTTTTGACGGTAATCATCATCGCTTTGGTATTTGGCTTTGACCGCCGTACCCTAAGTGCCGTTTGTGGATCAATAACTGGGCTTTTGGTAACGGCAGTTTTGGGCATTTTTTTTACCAAGCAATTTAAAATTCACGGTGCCATTATGCCCTATTCTGAAAGCCTGCTATATAGCGGCTATGCCCATTTAAATCTAACTCAAATTTTTATGGCAAGTGTTTTTATCGGCTCATCGGGGGCTGTAATGGATTTAGCAGTAGATATCACATCTGCTGTCCAAGAGGTGACAGAAAAAAAACCGGATATTTCTGTTTTTGAGGCTGTCAAAAGCGGCATGAATGTGGGACGTGCGGCCATGGGTACCATGACAACCACATTGTTGCTGGCTTATTCTGGTGGATATATGGCGTCCCTCATGGTTTTCATGGCACAGGGTACGCCCATATCCAACATTTTAAATTATAAATATGTTTCAGCAGAAATTCTAGACACCTTGGTGGGGAGCTTTGGTCTTGTTAGTGTTGCACCCTTAACCGCCCTTTGTGCTGGTGTTTTCCTAACAAAAAAGGATCATTTAACTGAGGATACTTTAGAAAAAAAACTTGATCCACCAAATCTAAAATAAATCAAAGGTAGAAAACTTTCGGGTGTGGCCTGTGATTTTATTTTAATCGTTATCAGGTCGATCAAGTAATATTTTATTTACCCAATAGTCGGCTGGCTTTAGTTGATAACTTTTGAGGTTGTTGAAATTGAAATACGTCCCTAAGAAACTGGGGGAGGGTCTGTGACTAACCTTCTATGATGTAAGAGGGCGGATTCCCAGACTTATGCCAATAAACTAAAAAAGCGACTCTTTTCAAAGCCGCTGATTATCATGCAAAATTTATCAAGGAAAAAATTACATTATTATATAGGAAAATAATTTATTTTAGCTTCCGTATTCCTGAATTTTGACTGCAATCTGTTTTGTTTAAATCAATTCCGAAAGAGGAGGCATTGTGTATAAAAACATCGCGTTGCCCTGTATAAATAAGATGTTGCGCACTTAATGTTCAATAAAAAGAGATAAACCATGCTTAGCCAGAATCCCTCTTTTTTGTACCTTGTCGTTAGTTAAAACTGTAAATTTCATGTTTATCAACTTTTTGGTTTTGATTGAATCTTAAGTCTATGTTAAAATTATATATGGTTTCTGCCATGATGGCGGCAATTTCTATGGCGCGACCTTCCTTTACAGTTTTGTTCGCATATCACATTAGAGGAGCCGCAGTCGGGGCAGGAATATCCTTCGTTTTTGATTGCCATAAGGTTTTCATAGCTTTCCCTCCATTCTCTGCCACAGTCCAAGCATTTCACGGCGCAGATATGATAAGTATAGTTACCTCCATCGATATGAATCACTTTACCGTTCACAAGGCTATCTGCAACCTTTTTCCTTGCGGAAAGCAGAATACGCTGAAATGTTGCCCGTGAAACCTGCATTTTTTCCGCACCTTCTTCTTGTTCGAGGCCTTCTAAATCCTTAAAGCGTAGGGCTTCCAGTTCTTCAATTAATAGAATATTACTAGGTACTTCAGGGATACCTTGTTCAGAAGGCACAAAGAAGGGTATAGCAGGCGCATTTTCTATGATTCGCCATTTCGTTGGTCTTGCCAAAACATTCAACTCCATTTCAATTAATTTTCCTATAAAACATATTCATTTAGAGCAGCACCAAGTTTTTTTGCAATGACTGTGCATTTTGCTTTCAGAAGAAAAAATATCGAATGCAATGGGAAAGGGCCCCGTAATTTCCCTATCCTTTACTAATGATCAGGTCCGCTTCAAAAATAAATCTAAAAAATAAGTGTTGCAAATTTCAAGAATTATCTTTGGTGAATCAGACCACAAGGGAAGGATTGTGGTGCAGCCATAAAACCCAATTCGTAGGCCTCTTTTAAGGTGGCATCGTCGATAATCGGTGGCTTCTTACGGCGTATAGTATTTTATATTATACAGAGAAAGATGCTCTGCCAAAATTCTATCAAACACTGTTTCTCCAGAACTATTACCGAGGATGAGTAAAGGTTTTGCTTTTTTAAGCTTCTCTTCAAAGCCAGCAATATCACAAAAACAAGAGTCCTTTTCAAACTCGGATTTTTTACAACTCTCAATAACAATGTTATTGTAAATGTCTGAATCAATGTTATTTCCCGTTGGACGATTTTCAATGCCCAATATAAGCTGTTATTTTTCTGTTCCAAAAAGGATTTTAAAAATGGGTATATTTACAATTTGATGCATAACCGATGCCAAATCTGGCGAACTACAGTAGTTTTTATAATTTGAAAGGATACCTGTCATTTCAATCAATATTTTATCCTGTATAGTTATATCGTTAGTAGCCATTCTGGCAGCTTCAAGTATCTGCTTGAGTATACACAGAAGGCAAGCAAGAAAAATTTCTATAGTAACACCTTTATTAATGGGTATAATCTAAGATTTTAATATCTGCCCCTATTTTTGTGGAAATTGCTTTTTTCATAGCCTCTGCATGGGGACAGACAAAGCCTATAGGGGCGCCTTTGGTTATACAGGAAGCCAAAGCTATGGTATTCGCACCTCTTTTTACCATTTCCTCTGCTCTTGTTATCGCTTTTTTCCCTGGACAGCCTCCGCAGGAACTAAAGCCTATTAATTCAATTTCTTCTTCGATTCCTGCAAAGGCACCTTTCTTTTCTTTCATTACTTTAAAATCTGATGTGCCGGGACACATATCTTCAGTTTGCATACATCGAATGATTCCTACTTTCATATTATTTCACCCTTCCATCACTAAAAATTTACTATTATTATAGTTGGATTATTAGCATATGTCAATTATTCGGGGGGGGGCTAACGATTCTTTATGAGTAGCATTAGGATTCTTTTTAAAATTTTTTGCCCACATCGATATATTCCGCAATTTTGTTTTGTTCTAACAGCTCATTTAAAATGGAAAGGTCTGCGTTCTTCCCTTGGATATAATGCTGAATAATTTTTTCTCTTATGGGATGCACAGAAGCGATGCTTAATAGGTCTTCTGCAATATTGTACGTAAAGAAAAAAACCTGTTCGGTATCATTCTCAGTAATACATTCAATATTAACGCCGGAAATACTGTTAATGATACCAGCTGCTCAATCAAACTTTCGCTGGTTGCTCTATAAATGTTACTCTCTGCTGGCGCCCTTGTGGGTACCAGTATATAAGATTTCTATGGCTTAATTTTTGCAATTTGCTTTGCAATGCTTTCAAGATGATCTGTGCCATCATTCATTCCTGAAACAAGCGTGGTTTCAGTAACAAGAGTTCCTTGATAAGATTTTGAGAAGTCAATGATACCATCTAAAATGCGTTCAAGCTTCAATCTGCCGTGGGGCCTGTCAATTTGGTGCCAGATTCCCTCATTCACTGCATTCAATTTCACGGAAACCCAATCCGCATTTGATAAGTCGCCTTTATCATAATCGCATCTCCTTTTAAATTGATATTTCGGTGGATTAAGAAAGCCTATATCATTTATTTAAAATTATTTTTTGTTTTAATTCGTTAAAAACTTTTCAACAGATATGGTATTATTTTAATTATTGAATGAATGGTGAAATGCGAATAAGGCAGGCAAATATGCCTGCCCTTCATCGTATAAAAGGTTATTCTCCGGTATGTTCTTCAAAGCTTGCAAGCAGCCTATTTACTTCGTTAAGCTGGCTTTCCAATAAATTTGCCTGTTTTTTCAAAAGTTCTTTTTCTCCAACATCCCATGCGAATGCTTCGGTTTCTTTTTGGGCTCCAAAGCGTGCCCATCTTGGCAAACCCGTTGCATGCAACATCCGTCTGTTGCCATTCCCTTTCCCAAAGCCGCAGCCAAAGCCCACTAAATTTTTCTTCGTTGCAAGGTCGGCGCAAAAGCCTGCACCTCTTCCTGTTTTTGCGCCCATTCCCATGGGGCCTGTTCCATCTCTTCTTGGCATAATAATTCCACCTTTCTCAAAAATATTTTTTAGTGTTTTTTACGGTTGAATAACCGATAAGTCAAGTAAGCACATCCCGGCAGTAACCCTGCAAGATAAAACCTATGCCGATAGCCTTGTCTTTGCCCAAATCCCATGGCATGGCCCATTCTTGTTTTGGCGAAGCGAGGCATTGGAAAGCCTTGACAAACACCCATTCCTCGCCCTGTCAGTGGTCCTTTTCCAAAAGGGCCTGTTTGATCTTTATTTGCCATAGCGAACCCTCCGTAGAGTTTTTTATACTGTATATGAGTGTGTTTCATCTTAACAGCCTTTGCTGCCTGGAGTACAAAAGCTTGGGCCATTTGCCAAAAGTGTTCCATTCATAAAGGCATTTAGGGCCTGATTTACATCTCCTGTAACGCCGGTAATTACTTGTATTCCATAAGTGTGAAAGAAAGCGGCTGCCGTTGTTCCCATGCCACCGCAGAGTATTCTTTGAATCTTTTTAGAATGCAATAGCTCAGGAACAGACCCAGGTGAATGTTTGGGGATGAGGAGTGTTTCTGATTGAATTAATTTTCCGCCCTTTATATCTGCGATTAAAAATTCTGGACATTTTCCGAAATGCGCCGATACTGTTTTCTGTTCAACTGCTATGGCTATTTTCAATATAGATTCCTCCTTTTTACAATAAATTTTTGGTTTAAGAAATTATTTAATGTGTTGCTAATGCATAAGAGTTTTCATTATTTTAATTTACAATTTTAAGTTTGCATTTTTCCCTAATGTCATTGAATTATTTATTATTGGCATATGCTCATTAATATAATAAGGCTATTATGGGCATATGTCAATAAAATATTTGAAATTTTTGATTTTTTTCAAACGCATATTAGCTTATGAGAAATTTCTTTTATATCCGGCTTAAATGCTGGAGAAAAAACATACGTCAATAATTTTGTTGAGAAAATGAGCAAGAGATACTACTTTATGCCAGTTAATAACGATCAACTATCGCCTTTAGAATATTTATATTGGCTAACCCATCGTAACTATATTTAGCATCATTTTTTTAGAATAAATTTAGTAATGTACCTTGGCTTCTCTACGCTGTTGTTATTTCCGGTTTTAGGACATGCGGTGAAAGTGAACCAAGTGAAAACGTGGAATGCAATGGAACAGCAGAGGGGAATCAAGCAACTGAAGATGTTTAAATGCAAAATTTTAGGATATATTTCCGGCCCAGAAGCTTGCAAATTTGGCCCAGAAGCTTGCAAATTCGGCACAAGAAGTTTTAAGTGTAGTTTCAAGTATTACAAAAGATGATATAAATCAAATGAGTAATACTGAAGAAGCTATTTTAAATTAAAAGAGCTAAAACAAGCAAATTTTGAAGGAGTAGAAACAAGAAGTGAAATGCAAGATTAGTCTCAAAATATTATTTTAGATGTTGAAGAAGGTATAAATTATCGAAGAAATTTTAGAAAAAACAAAGGAAATAGATGATTCAACTACAAGCAATTTTAAATCCTATAAATTAAAAGAATAAATAAAAAATTTCAAATCAAAGCAAAAAAAACAATAAACAACAAAATTTTTAGTTTCCGAGTTGAAAAAGAAATAGTATTAGTTTATGATTGTGGAAGTTTATAACAATATTGTATAATTATTCGAAAAATTTATAAATGAAAAGGAGGAAAAAATGAAAAATACTGTGTGTATTGAGAAAGAGCCTTAAATGAAACAACTGGATTCGGATATGGAAGGTAAATATCTGACATTCTTTATTGATAAACAAATAATAGCGATTCCAATATTTAATGTAGTGCAAATTGTATGATTGCAGAAGATTACAGAGATTCCGGATTCTATCAATTACATGAAAGGGGTTATCAATTTAAGAGGAAGTATTATTCCTGTTATTGACATTCGTTTAAGGCTAGGGAAAAAAGAAAAAGCCTACGATGGTTGAACCTGTTTTGTTGTTGTGTTAATACAGGACAAAGAGGTTGGGTTAATTGTAGATGAGGTAGATGCTGTAATAGCGATTATGGAAAAAGCATTGCTCAACCACCTAAACAAAGGGGTAAATAAGTAAAATTACCTTTCTGATATTGCAAAGTTAGAAAGTGAGGTTGTTTTTCTCATAGACAGCGCTAAATTATTATCTGAATAAATGATAAACAATTTGGAGTAATATGCATAAAGTGCGGCAATTGAGCTTATAACCTGCCCGAATAATATTTTTGATTTAAATGTAACAACAGCAGGAGTTACATTAGCTGGATAAGTTTTACAGTTGTTATAGACTTCATTAAAATTAACAAAACGTTATAGTAGGAGCAAAAAAAGGCAACGAGTAGGTTTGCTCCTATGCAAACTGCCATTTCGTAAAATAAAGAGCCCAATCATTTATTTTCGCGGAAACCAAGGCATCTTAAGCTACAATTTTTAAAGTAACAAAAGTGTTGAAATGTTTAAATATTGTAAGGACATTGGGTTCTGTCTTACTAAAACAATTCCATTATAAAAGATGAACAGGCAATAGTTGTTCTGTTTTAAAAGAAAGAAGGTATATAAAAATGAAACAGTGGTTTGAAAATCAAAAAATATCCAAAAAGTTACAAGTGGGATTTTTGTTTACAGCGTTTATGGGTGTGATAATTGGCGTTGTTGGCATTATCAGTATGATCAGCATGATTAACAGCCAGCAAAAGACATATGATGATTGCACAAAGGGAATAGAATATTCTTCAGAAGCAGAAAATCATATGAAAGAACTCAGAAACTCTATCCTTTATTTATATATCAACTACGATACAGATAAAGAAAAATACTTGCAAGAAATTTCTGATTCAATGGATCTCGTTCAGACACAGTTGGATAACTACACAACAACAATTTCGAGCAGTCAAGATCAGCAGAATTATGACTCAACCAAAACGGCTTTCGAAGCTTATAAAAAAGTAGCTGATGAAATTGTGAATGCTTCCCATTCAGGAGAATCAAAGGAAAACATACTATCTTTAATAAAAGGGGCAGCGTCTACTGCACAGAATACAACAGATGCTTTTGAATCCATAACGGAATATAACCATACAATTGCAAAAGATAATCTTGAAAGTAGTAAGAAGGTGGCATGGATTGAAGTATTTATTATGCTTGCTGTAATTGCGATATCCCTTATCATTGCACTTTTCTTGAGCATGTACATATCCGGAATCATCAGCAAGCCAATGCAGATGCTTGCTATGGTATCCGAGTATCTTGCGATTGGGGATGTTGACATCTATGGTTTACTAACAGAAGAAGACAAAAAAGTGAAATATCGAAAGGACGAAATAGGCAAGGTCGCCCTTGCTTTCAACAAACTGATTGAAGAAACTGTTACTCTTAGCAAAACGGCGGAAATCATTGCAACAGGAGATTTGACTACAACTGTAATTATCCGCTCTGATAAAGATGTTATGGCCAAAGCCCTTGAGAATCTTGTAAAAAAACTACATGTTCTAATTTCATCGGTATCATTAACCGCAGAGCAGGTCGGCGTTGGCGCTGGGCAGGTTTCTGACGGTGCACAGGCATTATCCTCTGGTGCTACTGAGCAGGCAGCGACTGTTGAGGAATTAACGGCCTCAGCTGTCAGTATTTCTGAGCAGGCGGTACGAAATGCCGACAGTGTGCTAAAAGCAGGGGAATATGTAGAGCAGGCTGGGCAAGGCGTAACAGTCAGCAACGAGTATATGGATAGGCTGAATAACGCCATGCGGGAAATCGGACAGTCCTCTCAGGAAATTTCAAAGATTACCAAACTTGTGGAAGATATCGCCTTCCAAACAAATATTCTTGCGCTTAATGCCGCAGTAGAGGCCGCTCGTGCCGGAGATGCAGGAAAGGGCTTTGCGGTGGTGGCAGAGGAAGTTCGTAATCTTGCGGCAAAATCTGCTGAGGCAGCAAAGCAAACTTCAGACTTAATCCAGAAATCTGTGGAGACCGTTTCTGAGGGGGAACAGCTTGCCGAACAGACACGCAAGATTTTGGCTACGGTGGCGGAAAAAGCCAGTATGGTTGTAAAATCAATTGGGGAAATCGAAGCATCATCCACGGAACAGGCATCAGCTATTGAACAAATTAATCAGGGACTTTTGCAGGTGTCTACAGTAGTGCAAACCAACGCTGCAACCTCAGAGGAAAGCTCTGCCGCCAGTGAAGAACTTGCAGCGCAAGCACAGATTTTACAAGAGGAGATAGGAAAGTTTAAGTTGTGTAAAGAGAATGAAAGCTTTCATATGTCGGGGGGTGACAGGACAAATATAAAAAATCATAGTCAGGAACCCTATACTTCTCTATCTAAATCAAATCCTTATGAAAAATACTGATACCTAAACAGTAGCACTGTCAGCAAAGAGATTTGCCACAGTTTTTCATTCGCTAATATTTTTGTGATGGGTTCGCTCGTAATTGAAACCAAGGTTTGTAAGTTTTAAATTCGGTACTTTCGTAAAAAGCTTCTCTACCTTTAGCCATATAAAGCTTACGGTGTATGACAGTATGCCATGTGGTAACTCGATTGGCGTTCAGTTTATAATGTTGTTGATATGTTATAAGAAAACAAAATATACTAAGTACGAGGCAATTAAAAGGTGAGGACAAAGAGTGAAGTGTCTAAGACCATACATGGTGCTATATCAGCCTTGTTGTGAAAAATTAGAACCCTTTTCAAAGTCTGTGTAAACTGACATAAAAAATTGATAGTTATTTATGGGTAAGGCCATTTTTCTGTGGTTCTTGCCCTGTTTGTATTACAAACTGTTTTCGGGTTGGTTAAGAAAAACTTCCATCTGGCAGTCTTATACATAGTGTTCTTATCATAAATTTCACAAAATTACAGCACTAAATAGAAATCATTCTCTCCTTCCTTGGTTGAATTATTGCCCTAAAACCTTGATATAGTGCCACTTCAGAGGTAATATTAACAAACAGAACGAGGAGGTGAGAGAGTAATAAAACCTCCTAAAAGTAATAAAATGAAAAAATAAAAAAACTGCGTGTTGCTGCCTATCCACCCTTTGGCTATACCAATGTGGATGGAGAAATGGTAATTGTGCAGGAACAGGATGAAAGCGTCAAAGAAATACTTGCAGAGGTTTTGGCAGGGAAAGGTACATATACCAGAACATTTAGAGGAGATAACCAGATTGCAAGGGAAGAAGCCATGGTTATGTACCCAAGAGCCATGAAGATTACGAAGCTTATAGGAAGTGATGATAGCAGATGTGAAAGTTACACGGACTATAGCCAAGTAAGTGACTGGGCAAAAACAAATATTAAGAATATATTATCAGCCTTGTATTTAATGATACAACAGCAACTAAAATTTCACCAAAGGCAAGCTTGACCTATGATTTTTTATTTTATCATAGAAGGCTTTTAGTTTAATACTTAATTTACAGACTTTGTTTCACATACCCTTTAGTTTACAAAAAAACTTTCACAGACTCCATAAAACAAGGTCTGAAGGCTTATACCTAAGCCCTCAGACCTCAGACCAGTTCTTATCATAGAAGATTAGTATGTACAGACTTTTCTTTACACAATCAAGACCATCTTAGCTATGAAAAGTCAGAACACTCTGACAGAGGTGATTACCGCAATGGTTACAAGTCAAAGCGTATCAATCGTAGCTTGCATCATTCCATATTCGAATTCTGATGCTTCTTTAATCATATCACCCCAGAGATAGTTCAACAGACTACAGAACATATTGCGTAAAAGTTTCATTTTCTGTGCCCACGATATTGACATAAGTTAATAAAGTACTTTAAGAAATTAACTGCAAACAAATATTCTTACAGCAAACTCTTTGCATAAAAATTAACCCACCTGATACGCCTAACCCTAGACTTATAAGAAATGCAAACTTATATAAAGATAAAACAAACAGAACTAGTATCAAAGTAGCTGGATCGGCTATAATTAACTAGACAGAATTTTTAAGGGCATATATGATATTCTTAATGAAGAAAGGATGATGCCCTATGTCTCAAAACAATGAACTCAAAAATCGTCGTACATTTACGTCCGAATTCAAACAACAAATTGTTGATCTCTCCCGAAGCGGTAAGAGAAAATGCGATATCATACGTGAATATGATATTTCAGGCTCCCTCCTTGATAAATG
>NZ_LRVM01000009.1 GCF_001571775.1 Anaerotignum neopropionicum | reverse complement strand
CATTTATCAAGGAGGGAGCCTGAAATATCATATTCACGTATGATATCGCATTTTCTCTTACCGCTTCGGGAGAGATCAACAATTTGTTGTTTGAATTCGGACGTAAATGTACGACGATTTTTGAGTTGATTGTTTTGAGACATAGGGCATCATCCTTTCTTCATTAAGAATATCATATATGCCCTTAAAAATTCTGTCTAGTTAATTATAGCCGATCCATACATTTGTTACAAACATACCCGGTATACTCTTCTCATAAGAGGTTTGCCGCATTTACACGTTATCCCTACATTCCCCATTATATTATCTTCTTCACAGAAACCAACAGCTACATTACCATGTAAAAAAGCAACTTGAGGAGTATTATTTGTGTATCTCATTGCTCTTCCAATTGCCTGCACTAAAAATGGATCCCAGTTAAAGGTTACAATCAAATCTTTTGAAGTTAAGCTCATGACTAGAAAATCATATACTGCTGGATTGTCCGGAAGCTGGTAATTGCTCATATATTCCCAGATTATTCTTTCTAACTCTTCTTTCACTTCCTTGCAATCCTGTTCATCTTTGCTACGCTCATCAAGTTCCATATAAATATCTTCAAGGTTATCTGATGAAGTATTAATCTTAACCCTCGATATTATATTTGACAAACCAAGTTTATCAATAAACCCACTCATTGCCGAAATCTTTTTTCCGTATTTATCACCATTTGGAATAGCCGCACAACTTGCTCCAGCACCAAGGACAACAACGTGCGGTCTATTCTTCATATATAATTCATATGCTTTATAATCATTATCCATTTTTACCGCTCCGATCGATGTTTCTATTAATGTGCCTTTCATAACGCATATTCCAATAATTCTTTATCTAAATGAGCCACATCAAACTACTTTAGGGTGAATTCAATATGTCATCTATATTTTTGCCCTTTTTTCGGGGTCAAAAAACGTCATTTTTTCGCTGTTTTTCGGCTCCAAAAGCGCCTCTAAACCACTACATGTTGTGTTCGAACTCTACTTTTTCGTATCCGAACCACTACGCGTCATCAGAATTATCTCTTCTACGTGGGGTCAGAGTAACCACCAGCTATAATTTTACCCTAGATATTTTCTTCCATTTAGCCTACTAATAATACTTTTATAAATCAATTGACTTCTAAGTCATAAGCTATCAACGCACCAGATTTTCAGCTATAGCACATATATCTTCATACCATTTTTTAAAAGTCTCATGGCTCGCTATCCTTTGAGGATGATAAAACGAAACTACTGGTGTTTTATTTTCTTTACCATGAAACTGAGTATAAAAAAAGTTAAATCCATTGATTGGTGACTGCCACTGCGACAAAGTATCTTTCCCCAGTATTTCATCATACAATAAATCAGCATTTTTTCCAGTCCCACGACCACAGCAAATTATAATATCCGGGCGATATATTGTAAGTTGCTCTAAAAGGTATTTAGAGTCATTTATTGCATATTTACGTATTTCGCTATCATTAGCTCTACTATTTCCACCGACCTTTTTCAGATTTATAAAGCTAATTCTGCTGAGCCAATCAGTTTTGTCTTTTTTAGAAACATGAACAGGATACTCTCCACCTTCTAAAATTCCTTTCGTCCATCTTGAGATATTGTTCCATGTTTTCCAATATGTAGGACTTGATTCGGATAAAATCCACTCTTTCATATCAATGCTTTCATTCATCCAATTTGCTTCCTTTAGTACAAATGTAATCTTAATCTTTTGCTTTTCCCATATCTGTGGATTAACCACTCCATCTTTTACAAAATATTCATAATTTCGTTCCTCTTTCCATCTGCGAAATAAGTGATTTTCCAAATACAGTATATTATTATTGTTTAATTTTTCCATAATTTTTCTTCCCCCATATTTAAAAAGCTTTGACAACAACTTCTATCATTTCGTATCATTGCTTCGCACTATATAGACCTGAATTATTTCTCCATCACCACTTACTCCACACCCAATTTTCATCTGTACTTCTGCTTTCACATGTTGCTTTATTTGATATGTGATTTTATTAATAACCTGTATCAATTACCATTTCCACAAGATCATATAAACTAATCATAACTAAAGTATAAATGTCTGCGCCCTTATAAATATAATCAGTCTAAATAAAAATGGTTGACTGTATGTTATACAAAATTTTTGTATTAAAATTACTTCCCCCCTCCCCAAAAAGGATTTTCACCATCATATATTTTTTATATAATCACTTCAACATCTATGCATTTGCAAAATTTAACCATATTCTAAATTTGAGTACCTTTATTTGTACTGTTTCATCAGGTTCTCAAGGTGAATCCTATTTTCATTTACTACCGAATCAGGTGCAATTAATTTCACCCCTACTCCAAGACCTGTTAACCAACCATAGAACTGATTGCTTACCACAACTTTAACCTTTGCAACAAAATGCTCCTCATCTTGTTTTTTAATCGTCACATCCTTACCAAACCGATCTATTACCACGCCAACAAACCTATTTTCAAATAAAATATCTACAGCAGTTGTATGCCCACCAAACATTCCAAAAGTTTTTTGAGTATAGCTAGCTGTATCAAAATTTTCAAAAAACTCTTTCCCAGTCCGTAGATCATTCAACAAATCAATATTAAGCATCTTATCAACTCTATAATGCTTGATGATTGCATCTTCTTCATCAAATCCAATCAAATAATAATTCTCATCATCCCAAGTTAATGCCCACGGACTAATCCTATATTTATCACCGTTTTTTTTGATATGTATCTCCTTAGTAATTGACCACTCATAATACTGAAAACTAATTTTTACATTTGCCGATATCGCATTATGTATTTTGTCAACATTGTAATAAATACTTTCATTCATTGTTTTAACTCGATTTGTAACGAAAACCTGCCTTTGCAACTGCTGTGCTTCTGACTTGCTTGTAAGGCTTTCAATCTTTTTGATTAATTCTCTTGATTTTTTATATGTTATAAATTTAGAAGCCTGCACAGCATCCACAAGAAGCTTTAATTCCGGCAGTTCAAATTGTCTGCTTGCAATATAATATCCTGCTGGATACCCTTTTCGGTTAATGATATCTAAACCAAAAAGACGTAATGCTTCCATATCATCATAGATACTTTTTCTTTCCGCCTTAATGCCTATATTTTCTAATTCCAGTATTATTTTTGGCATTGTGATTACATGGTTTTCATCCGTTTTTTCTAACAGGATTTTCATTATGTAAAGGATTTTCATTTTCTGATTGTATGACTTTGACATTTTCCCTCACCTCATTGGCAAAATTTACTATTTAAATTCTACCACTGTACAACTTAAAGGACAACATTAATCCCAAAATTCTTTATCCTCATTTGATTGCTTCATCTGAACCTGAAGTTCCTTTTCAAACAGTTCCGGCTCATATTTTTCCAGCCTACAAATTATTTTACTGGCAGTAGTGAACATAACTCTTACATAGAATTTTTTTCTGACGTGATCATAAATACGTCCTGCACTCAGTGTGCCCCCTGCAACTGTATAAGGACTATTGGCAACATAACCAACCGTTCCAATATAAGGCAAAACAGTCTTAATCGCTTCCGTGTCATATTGATTTGACTCATCCTTAATACATTTAATGATATTACCTATGGAAAACGGCTGCTTTCCATAATAATGATTAAATCCTGTGATAGTAATATATTTATCCTTCATTTTTCCCCTCTCCTCTATCAGATACTCTGCAAATTATGTCCTTACTAGCTGACAAACACCTTCAATAAAAAACTCGCTCCATGCACCCGTCATTCTTCCACATTTCATATATCAATGGCTACATTCTTTTCAATTCTTTCCTGCTCCAACATATCAAATAATAAGTCAATCCTATTTTGATTATATTTCTTTTTCGTAAAGAAGTTTTCATCATGTTTATGTATATAATTGATTGCATCATATAAATTTCTACATTTTATATTTTGAACGTGGTAACCATCATTAAACTTTATTTTTTTTCTGACTTTCTCACTTTTCCTATAATTTTCATGAAAAATATTAATTATTTTTTCCTCATCATGATAAATCCTCCAATTTGAAATATTTGTACGTATAAAAATCACCTTATTAGAAAAATTACATTCCATTTCAAACTTCTCACAAAGCTTAGCTATTTTCTCTTCTGAAAATTTATAGGATTCATATATTTTTTGAACGTCAAATTTCTTTGGCATTACAATATGCTTTCTAGTATTCACACAATGTTTACATAATTTATATCCACAAAATATATCTTCGTACCCAGATGCCTGTATACTATTTTTTCCTACTATGTAATGACATTTTAAACTATGGATAATATCTGAATTTTTTAACCCAACTGGTTTGTTTTTCCAATCTCCCTGACATTGATGTTTGTATAGAAATTTCATAGTGCAGAATAACTCCTTAAGGTAATATGCATCATATTTGGAACAATGCAGTACCTTTGGATTATATTTAACATTGTACCTTTTCATGGCCTTTTCAAATCCCATAAAATAGTCAATAATAGTAAGAAGTTCCTGCAAAACAATAACTTTATGCTGGGGCAAAATTATCCCATTTTGCCCTATTGCATTTATAAATAAGTCATATGTATGTCTATTCCAAACAACCAGTATATTAAATTCCGGAAATGTCTTATTGAATTTATTTAATACTTCATAAATTGGCAATGCACAAGCTAAAACATTTTCCCCAAGTTTTAGGAAAGTAAGTATTCTTTTATTCACATCTTTAATATGCTCTGGCTTCACAATTTTATAAAAAGTTTTTTCATTTTTAAAATCTTCGCCTGCACATATGGCTGATATTTCCAGAATTTCATCTTCTGATGCATTGAACTGATTATTTAGCTGATTCCATTCCATATCCAGAAATAAATATTTCATTTAATCACATTCCATTCTCTTAAAACATCCCTATAGTTATTTTTTTTCTTTGTTTAGGTAATTGTATTTATTTTCAGATTATCCTTATTAATATTATTTTTACCAGTAATAATAAAATTTTTGACATCCATTTTTACCTATGAAAACACTTTACGAGGTTAAACATTCTTGATTTTTGCTAACCACCTATATTCTTCTCAATTTAATCCAGATTTTCATAAAGATCATCACCTCTAGTGGGCAATTTCATAGTTACATTTGATTCTCCCATAATTCCCCAATTCCATTAATAATACTTGTCTGGTGTTTTTTACCTTGAATTTATTTTTATATTTTAATAATATTACATTTGATGTCCGATAATTGGTACTTTGCCTTCATCTGGAAAAAAATAAGGCTATAGCGAGAATCCCCACTAGCTACAGCCTTAGCCTGTAACCTATACTACGCCATGATTGCGGAGGGAAAAGTGTATGGGACAAGGACGAAAAAAACGGCTATACCTTCCATAATTGCACCTTTGTAGGTTATAACGAAACAGGAAAGCCTCGGTACTGTGCACTCAGAGCACCCAGCGCTGACAGTAAGTTTCGTCAGGATGTAGAAAACTCTGATAAGACCTATGGTTTTATGGTTTCTGCATGGAGGGGCGTTCCAACCGTGTATATGAATTTGAAGCCCCCATTGATGCTATGAGCCATGCCACTCGCTGCAAGCTGCATGGATTGGTTGGCGGGAAGATCACAGAGTTGCCGAGGGCTGTATGTCAGACAAGGATCTTTACCGCTATTTGCAGCACCACCTAGAGATAGACGAGATTGTGTTTTGCTACGATAATGATGTAAACGGCAAAGATGCCAAGGGTCAGCCCCATAAAGTGACGGCACTTTCAAAACGTAGAATAGCGGCTTCGGATACATGGAAAACCTCCTATCCCGAAGCCACTGTATTACCATTAGGATCAAAGCTGTTGTATTACACCCTCTACAAGTTGTCTTTTAGTAATTCAACAGCGGCTTCGACTATTATATAACCGCCTTCAGGTTTTGCAGGCTATATTGTCGCAAAAAGTTTCTTTCCATAATCGCGGTCTTATGCTCTCGTTATATATGGAGGAATAGCTTTGCTTTGACCATTTATCGTGAGATTTGAACGCTCCAACTTCATATACCAAACTTGAATTTTACTAATCTCAAATACAGTAACTTTCATCATATGCTGAAAATAATTGAAAAATATTATATTTCATCAGGATTAAATGTCATGCGTTCTTTCAGCGGGGTATTCATGATTTTTTTCTTGGATGAAATCCACAAAATTACGCCAACGATACAGGCGACTATTTCAGAGGCTGTCATAGACCATATTACCCCGTTTAATTGAAACAGATTGTTTCCAATAATAATAATCGGGATTAGGGCAACCCCTCTAGCGGCGGACATAATATTAGACTGAACGCCTTTTCCAAATGCCTGATACATACTGGTAAAAAAACCTGATATGCCTGCAAACAAGGTGGAGAACAATAAAGCTGCAAGAATTGTAGCGCCAACAGTTATAACGTCTTCATCAGTGCTGAACATTTCAAGAACCTGAGTGCGAAATACAAATAAGACAGCTGCAATGACCAAAATAATACTGATTAGATATAGCACCGTTGTTTTCAAGACTTTGTTCAATCGTTCCGTATTGTTGGAAGCGTAAGAAAACGCAATCAGCGGAATAACTCCCATATATATACCCATACCAATAAAATCTGATATTTGACATACACGGTTTGCCACTCCAAAAGCCGCAACAACATAGTCGCCATATAGAACTGCATAATTGTTGAACATCAGGCTTGACACAATTAAAAAGCTAGACAGCAGGAAAGCGGACATACCAATCTTAAAAATGCTAAAAATTATTTCTATAGTAGGTTTAAAATCTATAACGCTAACACTCTGAACAGGGCTTTTCATTTTGAGATAGTAAATATAATATGCAACGGCACAGGCATTGCCGATAACAGTTGCTACGGCGGCCCCCATCACATCCATATGAAAAAGGAATATAAATATAGGATCAAGAATTATGTTGACAATTACACTGATAATCATTCCGATCATGGATTCTGTTGAAGCGCCTTCACTCCTGACCGTTTGCGCCAATGTAAAATTGACGGTTACAAATGGACTTCCGATTGCGAAAGCAAGAATATAGTCTTTTGTGTGGAACAACGTTTCTCCCGTAGCTCCTAACACATTCAATACAGGAGATAAGACTGGCAGACAAATTAACATAAATACTATTCCTGAAAGTAGAGAAAGATAAAAGTTTACTGAGGAAGCTTTTTTAATACCCTCAATGTTTTTCTCGCCTAACAATCTGGAAATATATGTGCTCCCACCCGTTCCAAAAATTTCTCCAATCGCCATGAGAATGGTCGTAAACGGCAAAGCAAGGGTAACGGATGCTAGCATGGATGTACTCTCCAGCCTTCCAATAAAGTAAGCGTCTGTAATGTTATAAATCATATTAACAACCATGCCTAAAATCATGGGTATTGCCATGTGGGCGATTGCTTTCGGCACAGGTGCCTTTTCAAGATAATATATTGAGTCTTTTTTTGTGTTTTCCATTCTAAATATCCTCCTTGAATTATAGGTTTAATTCTACCTATCCTCCGATTTTTGTTTCAATATTTGGATAATGCGTCGGTATAATTTAGGTAGAATTCTACTTATTTTATCAAAAAATAAATACTTTTTATATATGTGATTCTATTCCTAAATTATCATAAGTTCGTTTTAGAAATATTAGGTAGATAACTTTCTCCTCCTCTGAAAATCCGGCCAGTAGCTCATCCGTTATTGCATTGAGAATACCGGACATTTCATTAAAAAGCACCTTCGCCTTTTCGGTAAGCTCTATCAGTATAGTCCTACCATCCTCATTACCCGAACGGCGTATAATAAATCCATTCTTTTCAAGACTGTTAAGCAAGCTTGTTACAGATGGGCCGGAAATCTGCATGGCTCTACTCAAGTATCTGCGGCTAATCTCCTGCCCAGATCTTTGTGCTCCATCAATGTGCCCCAAAAGACGTGCTTGTGGCTCAGTAATATCATATGCCGCTAGCTTTTGATCGTTTTTATAACGTAACACATGAGCTATATTTTTAATGTAAAAGTCGTGGGGAATCATATCATCACGCTTCATTGCATTCACTCCTTTCAAAATAAGTTGACTCCTATCTTTATTATATAAGTAGAACTCTACCTTGTCAATGCTGAATGTTTAATATTATTCTTCAATTTAAAATTAGAGTAAATACCGGATACGCTAAACGGTAACCTGGCAAGTAGGGCAAGGTGGTATACACCTTGCAATTTTGCTCAAAATTCCCTTACGGGGTTTTTGGCAAATCTGCTTGTTGGGGAGTTTCCCAAATCCCCATTGAACACACAATAAATTGTGTGGCTATCCTTCTACCGTACAAGTGCTATCCTTGAGGCAACTATCCACATCTTCAACCCTCTGACTATCGAGAAACTCTTGGATGCGTACATCCTCCTGAGGTGGTGCTTTGGGGTTTATTTTTCTTTACATGGATTTTCTTCCTTATCTGCGTTTAATTTGGGACATAAAAATAGCCTCCACATTTGTGACGGCGATAACGCTTATTGGTAAATTTAAGCAAAATTTCAATATTTTTTAAATTTCGCTTGACAAAGCTAAAACACAGTACTACAATTTATACATACTGTTAGTATGTATAAGAGAAGGAGGTGTATTATGGCACGGAACAAATATCCTGAGGAGACCATCCGGTTGATACTGGACGTAGCGCAGCGGCTGTTTCTGAAAAAGGGCTATGAGGACACTTCCATTCAGGACATTATTGATGGTCTTGGCGGTCTTTCCAAAGGTGCCGTCTACCACCACTTCAAATCCAAGGAAGAGATATTCAACGCAGTGGGCGACCGGTATAATGAACAAATCATCAGAGGATTAAAGGCTGTTCGGGATGATCCTGTACTCACAGGTCATGCAAAACTGAAAAAAATGTTTAGTTTGTCTCTTTCCAGCTCCGACCGCGACATTGTTTTTACGATGGCTCCAAATATGCTGGAAAATCCAAAACTGCTGGCCATGCAAATGCGCGAGATCTTTTCGGATGTTGTGCCGCATTATATGCAACCAGTCATCGAGCAGGGCGTAGCGGACGGTTCCATTCATACCGAGTATCCCAAGGAACTTTCCGAGGCCATCACTATGCTGACGAACCTATGGCTCAATCCGTTGGTGATTGAAACGGACGTGGACAGCATGGAAAAGCGAGTGCGCTTTTTCAATTTGATGCTAAAGAACATGGGCATCGAGTTATTGGACGAGCAGATGCTGGAATCCTACCGGCGGTACTGCACTCTCGCAAATCAAAAAAACGTATAAAATAATTGCCCAGCAAAGGGCTCTTATTTTTATGCATATACATACCAACGGTTGGTATCTAACTAGGAGGAAATTATATGAAAACAAAACTGTTTCAAAGAGATTTTTTAATGGTTGTAATCGGGCAGATCATCTCTCTGTTCGGCAACAACGTTCTACGCTTCTCGCTACCACTCTACCTACTCAACAAGACTCATTCGGCGATGTTATACGGCACGGTGATGGCACTGTCGTTTCTTCCGATGCTGCTGCTCTCGCCGGTGGGCGGTATCGTGGCCGACCGGGTAAACAAGCGGAACGTGATGGTGTGCCTGGATTTCTTTACCGCTGTATTGATGCTCTTTTACGCACTAAGCTTTGAGACCCTCCCGCTGGTGCCCCTGCTCATCGCTGTGCTGATGATGCTCTACGGCATTCAGGGAGCTTATCAGCCCACAGTGCAATCGTCGCTGCCGGTGCTGACGCCACCTGACAAGCTGATGGTAGGGAACGCCGTTATTAACATGGTAAACTCTCTGGCCGGAGTGATAGGTCCAGTGTTAGGCGGACTAATCTTCGGATTTTATGGAATAAAGCCGATTTTGTATCTCAGCATTGTCTGCTTTTTCCTCTCAGCCGTCATGGAGATTTTTATTCACATTCCCTTTGAAAAACGGAATTTTGAAGGGAGTGTGCTCTCTCTCGCCGCTTCCGACCTGCGTGAAAGCTGGCAGTTTATTCGGCACGACCACCCAGAGATTGGACGGGTAGGGCTACTGCTCACCGCGGTCAATTTGGTCTTTTCTGCACTGGTTATTGTGGGCTTGCCCATCGTTGTCACCAGCCATCTGGGGTTTGACCAAGCCATAGGCAACCGACTTTACGGGTATGCGGAGGGTGCGCTGGCGGCTGGCGGGCTATTAGGCGGGCTGCTCTCAGGTGTTATCGGCAATAAGCTAAAAGTTAGCCGTGGAGCAAGGTTGATTTTCTGGTGTACGGCGACTCTGCTCCCAATGGGACTTGCACTGAGGTTACCAATAGGATCCATGACGGCATATTTGCTTATTGTCGGCTTCTGCGTAGTAATGATGACTATTTCAACGCTTTTAAGCGTGGAAATGATCACCTATGTTCAGAAGATTACCCCTGTCACCCTCACCGCCAAGGTCATGGCTTTGCTCTTGTGCCTTGTCATGTGCGGTAATCCTATCGGGCAGGCAATCTACGGTGTGCTGTTCGAATGGCTATCGGCCAGCGTTGATTGGATTTATTTTGGCGCATTCACGATCTGTCTCGGTTTGTGTATGGTTTCCCATGTAGTGTTCCGTCAACTGAGCGACAATGTGATTGCATCTTGAAAAATCATGAACTGAGTTACATAATCGATTAGACTGCAGTAGAATAGACGCAAAGAGCACACTGGGAAGCGAATGCACTATGATTGCTTCTCAGTGTTATTCCCTCGTCTATAACTTAGGTAAGTAGTTTTTTTTCCTCCTGCTTTAATTGTCTTCTGTTCCTCAAATTCTCTTAAAAAGTCTTCATTTTCATCGCTGGTATACTCCACTTTCCACCTAAGTGCATTCTTCGTCTTATACTTGTTGATATGTAATACTTATTGTATTAAACTTTTGTAAAATTGTTATAAATTTACACATACGTAATAAAAAAAATAGTAACAGAATCTATTTTCAGATTTCTGTTACTATTTTCTTTCATTCATTGGTATATAATTATAGTAAATGTAGATTTTCACCTTTGATTTCATTGGGTTGCCAGCTAATTACTGCAAAATTTCCGTTTGAATGCTCATCAACCTTATTGATCCATTCAATTTCATTACTCGCTTTCGCTGCCAGCAATTTATTCGTAGTTCCCGTACTGTAAAGTGAAGAATTTATTACCCACCACTTTGTTGCTATATCCGCTCTTTTTAAATCTTCCTCAAGACGTAATGCTTCATAAACCGGAGTGGCTTCAGCCAATGTTACAATAATAACCTCTGTTTCTTCTTTATTTCGCAGTCTTGGCAACAGCTTTTTTGCGGATTCAGGAATATCTCCCCCCGAACGTTTGATTTCCTGATTATAACTCTGTGTAGAATCCAACAACAACAACGTATGCCCTGTAGGTGCAGTGTCAATTACAACAATTTGGTCTTCTGCCTTTTCAACAATATCTGCAAATGCCCTGAATACAGCAATTTCCTGGGTACAGGGAGATCTTAAATCCTCTTCTACATATGCAATATCTTCTTCCGACATGGTTTCCCTTGCTTTTGAAAGCACCTCTTGTTGATACTTCTTTAATTCTTCCTTTTCATCAATATGGCTCATGGTAATACCTTCTGTCTCATTGATGACAAATTTAAGATGAGCTGCAGGGTCGGTTGTAGTTATGTGTACCTTCTCCCCTTTTGATGCCAATCCTAGAGCAATAGAAGCTGCTATTGTTGTTTTACCAACACCGCCTTTACCCATAGTAAAGATGACTTTTTTGTTTGTATGATATAAATCATCAATCACATCTTTAAGACTTGGAATCACTTCTGCCTTTATTTTTTCTTCCCTAATGGTATAATTATCCTTTTCCAGTAACGCCCTTACATTTTCTATGCCAGTTATATTATAAGCTCTAAGTGGTATGGAATGAATTTTTAATTTCTTTAATTCTTCCGGCATGCCAGTAAGTGCCGTTTGTTGCTTTTTATATAAGCTTTCCGAAATAGTATCATCATAAGATATTAGTATTCCATTTAATATAACAATTTGATTTTTTACACCAATATCTGCAAGTTCATTAGAAGCTCTTGCTGCTTCTTTTAAAGGGGTTACCTCTGGCCTTGAAACTAATAGTAACGTTGTACGAGTTCCATCAGCTAGTGTTTCTACAGCTTTTTTATAAATTGCTCTTTTGCTTTCCAGCCCAGACAATTGACCCAAACAGGAAGCTCCATGGGTGTTTTCGCTGATAAAATTACTCCATGCAGATGGAAGTTGAAGCATCCTTAAGGTATGCCCAGTTGGGGCTGTATCGAATATAATGTAATCGTACTCATTTTGAACTTTTTCATCCGTTATAAATTTAGAAAATTCATTAAAGGACGCAATCTCAACAGTGCAGGAACCAGAAAGCTGTTCTTCCATATTTTTTAACACTACGTCAGGCAACTGTCCACGAAATGGGTTGATTACGCTTTCACGATATTCTGCAGCTGCTTCTATGGGGTCTAGGTTTACCACCACAAGATTAGGAACTTCACGAATAGGAACTCCTTTATTGTTTAATTCTGTCTGAAATACATCCTGCAAATTTGATGCCGGATCGGTGCTGATCAGCATGACTTTTTTCCCTGAATCAGCAAGGGATACCGCTGTGGCACAGGCCGTTGATGTTTTTCCCACGCCCCCTTTTCCTGTAAAAAAAAGATATTGGGTGAGTTCTATTTTTTTTAAGTTAAAGTTTTCCATTATAAATTCGTTTCACTCCTTTCAAAACATTTTTTCTCTTAACACGAAACTATTATAATTAAAACATTCTACGTCTATTTATTCTATTTCCGTTATCACCTTCATAAGTGATTGCTTTTTCAGAACATAAGTTGCCGCAGCCATGACACCCTTGTATACAGCCTTGGGGATATATAACGATAGGTTTTGGCATTTTCGATTTATCATAAACACCCTGTCTACATTTATTGACACACTTACCACATTCACAACATTTATTGTAATCAATAATGGGATACCAGCTTTTTGACATATTTTAATCTCCTTTATAATTATAAAATTTGCTAGTGAACTGTTGACTAATTTTATCTTAAAAAAATCAATTCATCTTTCGTAGCAAAAAAAGGAGCATCAGGGACATTTTATGAAAATATCTGTCCTATGGTAATATATATTTAACAACAACCCTTTCCGCCAGAGCATCCACAACCATTTGTTTTTTTATCCGTGTCTTTCACTGTACTAGGTTTCTCACCAATATAGCTTTTTGGAACATGAATCAATTGAACAAATTCATCATTGGATGGGTATCTTCCAGTAATTACGATTTCATCATCTAAGATTGTTACCGGTAGCTCGTCAACGCCCTTTTCTTTAATAAAATCATTAATCACCTTGTTGGTAATAAACTCCTGGGGGGAGGATGATAGATTAAATCTATCTACCTTAACCCCATTTTTTTCTAACGAATTTAAAACTGTAGAAATTCTTAAAAGCTCGGGGTCTACCCCAACGCCACAAAGTCCTGTGGAGCAACACATGGCAGTTTCAAAAATTTGCATATTTTTCATAATTACTCTCTCCATTCAATTTTTATTGGAACTTTTCAAACATAGGTATTAATCATTAAAAATCACTCTATTTGATAATTCAAAAACTATTTCTTAACAACAGGCTTTGGAAACCAACTTGTAGTTTGATTTGCGATTTTAACTAATATCAGCATAATGGGTACCTCAGTTAATACGCCTACTACAGTAGCCAGAGCCGCCGGTGATTCCATACCGAACAATGCAATTGCGACTGCCACCGCCAGTTCAAAGAAATTGGAAGCTCCTATCATACCAGCCGGAGCTGCTATATTATGGGGTAACTTTAATACTCTTGCTGCAATGTAGGCGATGAAGAAAATCAAAAATGTCTGTATGGTTAAAGGAACTGCAATTAATAAAATGTGGAGCGGATTATTTAATATTACTTCCCCTTGGAAGGAAAATAAAAGAATAAGCATCAGTAACAGCCCTGCTATTGTTGCATGATCAAACTTAGGCAAAAATTGATTTTCAAAATATTCAGTTCCTTTTCTTTTACTAACATACATTCTTGTTAAAACCCCCGCTGTTAATGGGATTACTACAAAGAGGACCACAGAAATAATCAAAGTATCCCATGGAACAGAGACATTGCTTATGCCAAGTAAAAATTTTACAATAGGTACAAATGCCACCAGAATAATTAAATCATTTGTTGCTACCTGCACAACTGTATACGCCGGATTTCCTTTCGTCAACTGGCTCCATACAAAAACCATGGCAGTACAAGGGGCAGCACCTAATAAAACGGCTCCTGCTAAGTATTCTTTTCCTAATTCAGCAGGTATGAATCCTTTAAATACTACAAAGAAAAAGAAGGAAGCAATGCCAAACATAGTAAACGGTTTTATCAGCCAATTGGTAATCCATGTAACATATAGTCCTTTTGGATTCTTACCTACATTTTTAACACTTTGAAAATTCACCTTCATCATCATGGGATAAATCATTACCCAGATGAGAATAGCCGTGGGAATAGATACATTTGCATACTCAAACTTACTAAAAAACGCGGGGACAGCTGGAAGAAGCTTTCCAATGAAAACGCCGGCAATCATGCATAGCGCTACCCAAATTGTTAAATATCTTTGAAAAAAACTTATTTCTGTTGCTTTTTCTTTATCCATAGGTTTCTCTCCTTTAATGAGGTTTATTTGTATTTTGACAAACATTTATCGTCTTGTACTTTTCACATTGTTTATGGTCTGCTTGATAGGTTGGTAATTCAACGATCTGATGTTGCAAATACTGCCACAGGTCTTTGTGTTCTACGATAAAGCTTTCGCTTATTCTGTAATATGCCCATTGAGCCTTCTTATAACAATTTAAAATCCCACAGTTTTTAAGTACAGTCAAATGTCTGGAGGCGTTTGACTGCGTCATATCCAAACAAACTTCAATCTCACATACACACATTTCCCTTTCCATCAGTAAAGTCAGAATTCTTAACCTACTTTCTTCTGATAGCGCTTTAAAAATATCAACCACCATTTTTCCCTCCCTGTATAAATACTTATATGAGCATATATGCATGTTCTATGTATGAAGAAATCATATGTTAAAATGATTTCTTGTTTTTACTATAATTTTTATGACCGCCAGATAAGTTATAGACTTCTTTAAACCCATGGTTTAACAAAATATTTTGTGCTGCATTCCCAGTAACGCCTTTGTTGCAATAGGTTATGGTCATCGTCTCTTTATTTAAATCATCTAGCGCGTCTCTTAATTTTGCATGAGGTATACTCATGGCTGTTTCCACATGATTTTCTTCATATTGTGAAGCCTCTCTTGCATCAATTAATTGATAATTCTTACTAGAGCTTATTAACGTTTCCAGGTCATCAGCAGATATCAGTTTTCTGTCGGAGTGAATGGCATTATCTAAAATCATGCCTGTATACAAAACTGGATCTTTTGTTGTGGAAAATGGTGGTGCATATGCCAAATCCAGATGAAACAGGTCTTCCACTTTTGCTTTATAACTAATGGCTGTAGCAAATACATCAACCCTTTTATCAACGCCTTCAAACCCTACAATTTGTACACCTAATAATCTTCCAGTATCTTTATCCGCAATACCTTTGATAACCATTTCCTTGCCACCCATATATTCAGGCTTATTGGGCTTAGTATTATGGCAGAACACAACATTGTAGCCTTCTTTCGTGGCTTCTCTCTCTGATAACCCTGTAAGCGCTACTGTCATATCAAACACCTTAAAAATACCAGTACCAAGAATACCTCTAAAAGATAAATCTCCTCCGGTGGCAACATCCCCAGCGATTCTTCCTGTTTTATTGGCAGTAGAGCCCATGGGGCGATATACTGGTTTCCCAGTAACCACATGAAACTGCTCCGAGCAATCACCGCATGAATAGATGTCTTTAACATTTGTCATCATTCTATTATCGACTTTAATTGCTCTTGTTGCCCCAAGCTCAATACCAGCTTTTACAGCAAGGTCTGTATTCGGCCTTACTCCCGTGGAAAGAAGTACAAAATCAGCCGCTACTTCTCTTCCGTTATCCAAAATCACCTTATCTTTTTTTATTTCTACTACCGATGCTCCCGTAAAAAGTTTCACTTGGTTTTTCTGTAAATGTTCTTCCACATATACCGCCATGTCCTCATCCAGACCTGGAGTTACCTGTGGAAGTCTCTCTATGAGTGTAACATCCATACCAATTTCTCTTAAACTTTCACATACCTCCAAGCCTATAAATCCAGTACCCACAATCACTGCTGATTTGGGGGAGAATTCATTGATATAACCTTTGATTTGATTCATATCTCCAATATTTCTTAATGTAAAAACATTTTTAAGTTCTGCCCCTTTTACTGGCGGTATCACAGCGGATGCTCCAGTTGCTATAATAAGCTTATCATAATGGTCGGTAAAGATATTTCCAGTTAACAGATTCTTTATCTCCAACGTTTTATTTATATGATTGATGGACAGCACTTCGTGACTTATAAAAATATCTACATTATATTTACTTTTAAAGAATGCTGAATCACGAGGGGTTAGTTTTTGCGCATCCTCTACCTCACCACCAATATAGTAAGGCATTCCGCATCCCGAATAAGAAATAAAGCTATCTTTGTCATAAATTAATATTTCAGCATTTTCGTCGTTTCTTCTCGCTTTTGCCGCTGCCGAAGTACCTGCGGCTACTGCACCAATTATAATTAATCGCATCTATTTTCCCCCTTAACATTTTTGCAGATACAGTTTTCCTGTTCTGTTGTAATATTATTCCAGTAATTTTTTATATTTTCTATTAACTCATTATTATTGCTATACCGAATCCATGATCCTTCTTTCTGACTTCTAACAAGACCGCATTCTATTAATATCTTCATGTGATATGATAATGTGGGCTGTGTAATATCAAAAGATTCTAAAATATCGCATGCACATAGTTTGCCACAGGATAGCATTTCTATAATTTTTAATCTTGTAGAATCTCCTAATGCTTTAAATACAAGTGCATAATCTATATTTAAATCCATCTTCTATTATCCTCCGTTCCCGTTTCTTTTATTATTTCACCAAGATATAGATAAATATCTATATTATTTATTATAATCATCATATAGATAAATGTCAATGTGCTTAAGGTAATCTTTCTGTAATATCTATGTAAACGCTGATTTTAATGTACTCAAATGCTTTTCCCTAACCAGACTATTTGCAAGCATAGATTTCAGTAGGTTTAACGAAATATGTAAAATGAGATTCGCACCCTGAACAGGCAAAATATAGCCCACAATGAACCTTCGTTTCAACGTATGTCAAAGTAGAAATGCTTGAATTCGTAAACTTTTGCTCTTACTAAAATAAACTACGATTTTCCTATTAGAAATTTTTTTGAAATTTGATGAGGAGTCCGAAAATTTTCTTAAGTTGACGACATTATACGTTAGACACGTGGTTTTCTTTACTGAAAGAGCCTGCCCTTATTTAGAAAGGACAGGCTCTTTGTCGTATAATTGTGGCCAGACTATTCTAGCACACATTTATTCTTTAGACATTCAGCTTTGTGTACTCATTTTAATGAGTTTAGCTTAACTTTTTTGAAATCTTCAAACCATTTATTTCGCCACATTTTGGCAAAAACGCATGAGTATCGCTGCAACCTGTGCACGCTCAGCAGTACCACTTGGCAAGAGCTTGTTGGAATCTCCCTTCAGAAGTTGGGAATTGCAAGCCCATTGAACAGCGGAAATTGCGTACTTGCTTACTTCGGCTGCGTCGCTATAGTTAAGCGTATTATCGCCAACAGTAACATTATAGCCCTTATATTCGCTATAACGATACAGGATCGCCGCCAGCTGTTCTCGGGTAATAATGCCTTTCGGATTGGAACCATCGGAAATTTTGTTTTCCACTGCCCATGTGCGAGCCCCATCCATATTTCCAGGAGCCTTATCATCCATTCGCGCAAGCACCATCCAAATCATCTCACGGGTCATGGCAGTATCAGGTCCGAAGGTAGTCTTAGAAGTACCTGAAAATAGACCGTTCGTGTAGGCGTAAGCTACACTGCCGTAATACCATGAATTCTCGTTTACATCCGCAAATGGGAAATTCACAATTAGATACTGAGATAGATGGTCTGTTGTAAATACTACCTTTCCGTCTTTATATGTTCCATTTTTCGGCTCAATTGTTCCGTCATCCTTAACAAACCAAACAGTGATGCTGTCAGCATTTTCTCCAGCTTTTAACGTATAAGGTACGCAAACCTCAATTTTTCCATCACCGAAGGTGCTGGTTTTGATACCATTTACATAGACATTCACATCTACAACGGTGGCACTGTTCGCCTGTTTACCAAGCACCGCCTTTTGTGCATCGGAAAGGGCAGAATTAGCAACCGTTTCCACAGAAATCTTAATATCACCCTTGTTTACAATGGCTGATACTGCCGTTTTATCAAGTGCCACCGTTCCGCTGGAAAGTACTGCCTCAAGACCCACGGAGCCTGAAGTGCTGTTCATTGCAGCAATCACCTTAGACGGCACAACAACCGTATCTACCTTCAACCCAGAAACATCAATTTTAACTGGGTCACCAGTTTCCTTGTCAGATACAATTTCCTTAATCTGCGCATCCGTAGCGGAAACCGTCGCTGTGTTTCCCGTAACGGATGCAGAAGCGCTAATGCTATCTGTACCGCTGGAAATCTGTGCTGTGTTCGTGTTACTTGTTGGTGCAACACCAGTTGAACCACCTGTGGAACCGCCTGTGGTGCCTCCTGCGGAATCATCTGAGGAAGGCTTTTTCACTGTCAGCGTACCATTCACGGTAGTACCTACAATATAATTTTTTTCCATTTCAGATTTTAAAACAGGTGCAGTTACTGTAATTGGATAACTACCTGTTGTCTTTCCATCTGCCGTAGTGCTTGCGGTTGCAGGTGTTTCAAAGATACTTTCTGGTGTATCACCACTTGCAATACCCGTATAGCTTACGGTAAATTGTGGAAGCGCACTGCCCTTTTTCATACTCTTATTATCAACATTTGCAATTACAGTTGCCTTGCCAATGGTAAACGTAATATCGGCATAGCCCACATAAGTAGTGTCGTCATCTGGAATAGAAATGCGTAGAGTGTAGGTACCTGCATCCTTGGGTGCTTCACTCAAGGGAGAACCACTTACGCTATTGCCGTTGTAATAGGTATAAATTGGTGTTCCATTCCACAACGGCGCATAGGTGGGAATTCCAAAATCCATGCTTGCAACTGCCATACCGTTATAAACGCGGTCGGTAGGTGCAGAAAGTCCGGAAATTATCACGCCGATTTTATCTGTCAAATTAACCTTAACCGTAATCGTTGTGTCATCATAGTTCTCCATGGTTACCTTGATTGTAATCGTATCAGTAAGGACACTGGGAGCCACTTTCGTATCGTAAGACAGTATCCCATCCGTAGAAACCGATACATTTTCAAGACCAGTATAGCTGCTGCTCGTCACCTCATAGGCTGGTACGCCACCATTTTGGGGAAGCAACGCCGCCAATAAAACTGTATCCTTAGTTGCAATGGTGCATATGTGGTTTTTACTCTGCTCCGCAACATTAGGTGCACTTGCTTTTATAATGCTCCAAGTAACGGTCAGCGGGTTTGTTCCTACAATTTCATAGTTATCAGCGCTGTAACCCTCTGCTAATACAAAATCAGCCTGTGCATCATAATCACCTACATTCGTCCCAGTATCTTGGGATTTGGAAACGATAACACCAGTTGGCAACGTTCCCTCTAGGGTTATGCCCTGTTCACTACCATTAAAAGTATAGTCGTCAGCTTGCACATTCCAACTCATGCCTGAAACATTCAGCTGTTTTTTTGCAACTGAAATGCCGCTGACTGTGCAGCTTTTGGTTACACCGTCCTCTGTATAATTCAGTGTTGCAGTGGTGTTGCCCACTGCCAATGCATTTGCTGTAACCGAAGGCGTAACATCCTTCTGTGCACCACTAAGATAGGTTGCTGTAACAGTCAATCCATCGGTGTCAAAGGTATCACCGTATTGATAAGCGGTTTTGCTTGGCTTAGTAGAGCCAATGGAAATTTCATTCAGCGTATCCGCCGTTACGGTAAGGCTAACTGTGCCAGTAACCGTATCGTAATTATCGGTATCCGTGGGTGTAAATTTCCATGGATAATCATTCGTTCCAGCGGTGAGGGCTGTCACACCATCCAGGGCAAAGTTACCCTCACAGGAGTCGTCATCTCGAGTCAGCACTACCGCCGAGGGAGCTGCGCTGGTATAAAGCGTACCACTTCCCCCGTAGAAAACCTTACCCAAATGGGGTGTTGCTTTGTTAATCGTCACCTTTAAGGTAGTGCTTCCAGCAGCTACATTGTCGCTTTCCTCAAATTCCACCTTTAAGGTATACTCCCCTGCATTAGCAGGTGCCACATTGGGGGTAAGCTGTGTCAAATTCGAAACGCTACCGTCGGTATTTTGCCCCGCATACCAAGTATACACTAAATTCGATTGTGCGTTGGTTTCAAAATTGCTGTCGTTTGGAGCAATAGCAGTATTTGGGTAGGTTTGGGTGGTAGGGTAGGCGGAGTCTTCAGTTTCCTTATTTGTAATATACCCCGTCGCCCTATTTACCGTCACTGTAGCAGACTTACTGTTTACCGTGCAGCCATCACAGGTAACAGCGCAGTAATAGGTATAACTACCCGCTGCATAAGTGGTAGGAAAGGATAAGCTTGCACTCGTACCTTGGAGCTTTTCGTCCAAGAACCACTGGTATGTAATATCCCCTTCAGGAACAAGCCTTTGCGTTATCACGCTTAACGTAGGCGAGGTGGTATGGCCATAGGTGACTGTTACATCCTGGGGCTGTGCGGTGATTTTTACAGGTGCCGCCTGTACGGAAACATCAGTTAAACTACCCACACGTGCATCAAACCAAGCATTGCCTTCCAGGGTACTTCGGTAAGCATAGCCATCTGCTAGAAAACCATCAAGGTTCCCTATGACATTACTCACATTCTCATTCACCCATACTTTCAATGAGTCAAACGAACCACCACTTAGTTCCACATATTTACTATCAATAATCCAACTTTCTCCTTCAAAGCTACCACCTGTAATGGTTACTTTTTTCCCTTCACTAACTACATCTAAAATTTCCAGTATACGACCCGCACCGTTAGTGGTATTATAGATGCCGCCTTCTATTGTGGCAGAAACACCAGCGATACGCACAGTTGAGCAGCCATTGGCAGGATAGCTTGTAAACGTACCCCCAGAAGCACTATCCTTTAAAGTAATATTCGAAGTGCCTGTCAGTACCAATGCATACTCATTTTCTGCATTATCTCCCACAATACTTTCCCATGTTTTTCCGTTTAAGTCTATTTGGAACGTGCCAGAAGCAACCTCTATCGTTTTTTCTGTCGTCACATTAGTTATCAGCTTCACAGTGCTGCCGCTTAAACCTTTTGCCGCTGTAATTGCTTCCTCAAGGGTTGCATAAGGTTCCACTGTGCCGCTCGAAGGGGTCACGACAGCTTCTGCAGTTTGGGTAATCCCTGTATGCAAATCTGTGCGTATGTAACCGCCATCCGTCTGCGGTTCCCACGAGGTAAAGGTATGGGTTTCCTGCTGGGCATAATTAGCCGTCAACGAGGGGATGGCATCTGTCGTCCATGCAACATAGCAAACTTCACCTTCATTCTCCACGGCTATATCCACTTGCCGATTCACCCAATATTTCATGGCATTGGATAGCGTCGCTCCATACCCAAGGGTTATTTCGGTTATTGGGGTCAAATTACCGCTTGTGTCATAGGTACCCACAGAAGTAAATCTTGGAGAAGCTTCATCGCTGTCCGCAATTTTCGTTCCCACTGGGGTATAGCAGTTTTCCATAGAACCATCAGCATCGCCAAGCTTGCCAATCAATTTGCCAGAGGTATCTTCTTGTAAGATGCAATTTTTAATGTATCCACTATTCCATCCCGTAAGACCGCCAGTATAGACAGCTTGACTTCCAGTAGCCATCACTGTTACACCTGAAACACAGTTGTAAATAGATCCATACTCACTAACAAAGCCCGCAATGCCCCCTGCATAAATATCACTATCACTGCTGACATGCACACTGCCGCCGATATACAAGTTTCGTACCTTGCCAGCCAATGATGCAAAAAAACCGCTCTGGTCATAAGCACCCTCTACCGTCATACCCGTAATGCTATGCCCTGCGCCATCAAAGGTACCACCAAACCCTTTCATTGGAGTCCAATTTTCTCCCGAGAGGTCTATATTTGTATCCAGCTTCACGGTAGCCCCATAGAAATAGCCACGGTCAAAGTCTTTATCTGGCATTTGGGGGTCGGTCTGAAAGGTGTCTGCCGTTATAGTGCCGCTTGCCACAGCTGAAACCCAATCCAAGCCATCGGCAGAAAGCACCGTATAGGTGCCATCATTATAGGCAATTGCACTGTCCCAATCACATTCACCAACGGTAACGGTTTCGGATATATTAGTTGTATCGCCGTCCACCACAGCTCCTGTGGTATCATTGCCCTGATAATAGCAATAGCCGTTGGGAAGCAAAGCGTTTGCTTTCAAGCCCCCTTGTGTTTCTATTGTGGCAAATGTGCCACCCTTTAGTGTCACACCCGCTCCGCTTACCAATAGACCACTGTTGCAAAAGCTGCCCCCATCAATCATCAGGTTACCGCCTGAAAAGGTAACATCCTTGCCTGTACCGATAAAGGTACCCCCATGAATAACCACATTGGAGCCCTCAACGCATGTAAGAGCATCACTTCCCGTAGCCGTTGTTTGAATTGTACCGCTTTTGACGGTCAATCCACCCAAAGCGGTCAACGTAACCCCATCACTTGTAATCACACCGCCCCCGACGCTATCCTGCACCGTCAAGTTGCCTGTACTATCAATAGTAAGGCATTTTCCATTTTCAAACGCCAGCTGATGGCCATTCAACTCCAGTGTCATAGTGTTTGAAAGATAAACATTACTATCGTAGCTCACATCCTTCAGCAACGTCAACGTACTGGCATTGCCACTCTGCGCCGCCGTCAGTGCATCGCTAATGCCACCATAGTAGCTAGTCGTACTATCTGTAGCCACGCTCACAACGGCAGGGCTAAGCGTACCCGTTACTCCAGATGTTACACTGCCGCAGTAGTGCGTGTCGTTGCCTGTTGCATCAGTGACGGTTGCATCAGTAACGGTTACATCACTGGGCAGCCAGAGGTATAACTCGCCGTTTTCCAGTGTTCTTGTGGTGGAGCCATAATCATATGTACTGTTACCTATATCCTTGATGGTTAAGTTGCTGACCTCTACACCTGCATCCGTTATATCCTCCAGCGTGACCACGGTGGGCGTGCGAAGAAGGCCAATACCGGGCAAACCTTTTAGTGTACCATTAGTGTCATCGCTTCCACATCCAATCGCTACCGCATCACCACCTCCAACGGCGTTTACATTACCGCCGCCAATGTTGATGATACCGCAGTCATACGAAGCATTTCCGCCGATGCCTGCGCCGCCACTGCCACCCACGGCAGTTAAGGTACCAGTGCTGTCATCAGTGATGTTCAGCGTGCAGCGTTTCGGCACCAGCAGACCAGGCAAACCGCTGCCAGATTTCAAAACATTGTCACCAATCAGCGTCAGGTTCACCGTCATAGTGGCATTATCAAATGCATTAATCTCAAACGCAGCAAAACCATTATTATTAGCGATGGCATTAGAGCTAGCGTCAAGGTTGACATTATTTAAGATAATATTAACTTCACTATCTGACTGGATATTAACGCAAATGATATCCTCGGTGCTACTTCCAGAAATCGTATAGGTATCATTTCCAGTGATATCCAAGCTTTTGTAGGAATCATCATAAGTATAATCCATACCAGACGTGCCACCACTAATGGATAAGCCACTAGGCGTGGTATATTTTTCTTCCGCCCATGCCATGGTTGGCAGCAGCCCCAGTACCATGCACAAGCATAGTAAAATACTAAAAAATCGTTTTTTCATTTCTTTCCTCCTTGAAACTCTCTAAGAATTGTTTAGGGTAATACCGCATTATTTTATGTGTCCAGATGTGCAGGCAAACGTGAATTGTGCGGTGTTGCCTTAGAATAAGGGGAATCATCCATTCCAAAGCTGGCGGGCCTGTGCCGTAAAAATTTACACCAAGACGCCTTGCTTTTGGCATAAAATCTCTGCGCTTGCACAGCCACGAAATGGGCAGTGTGATGTTTTCGTTTGGCAGATAATGGCAAGGGGTAAGCCCCTCAGCAACAGAATAGCCCACAACGGCAAAGTTCACTGATGGATCGTTCCCCAAATAATACGCCAGCTTTTCATGGCTCCATCGTTTCCGCTTATCAAAAAAGTGAAAAATATAATTTCCGCCATATTGTTCCAGCTTGGGGATTGTTTTTTTGCAAACCCTACATAATGCAATTTTTTTCATTTTCCACTCCCTCCTTTCCCATTGGTAAGCAGCTTGTGATTGCTTCTCGCAGCTCCATATCGGATACTGGTCTGCGTAAAAAACGATTCACATGATATTGATAGCCAAATAGACTGTAATCCTCATCAGAAATCCAAAGAATCGGCACATCCGGCGCTTTTTGGCGAAGCTGGCGCACCGCCTCCAGTCCTGCCACACCGTTTAATACAATAACCAGAAGAGAGAATGGCTTCAATTCCAGCATAGACAGAAGTCCTCGTGGGCTGTTACACTCCGTAATTTCAAACTTTTGTGGAAAAGTAGCCGCCAGCAGACGGCTTTCCCATATATCTTCTTCCAGAAACGCAGCGCATAATGCAATATTCACACGACCTCCTCCTCTCAAAAATTGGTAGGTTTCGTCATGATTAACATAGCACCTTCTCAATTAATTTTCTAGGTGTTATGCACAAGCGGTCTAAAATCTGCACAAGCGGTCTTTTTTTCCAAATTTCCGGAGTAAAATGAAATAAAATTTTATGTTGAGGAAGGAATTTTAAGTAATTGGGCAATTGTTAAACAATATGGCTACTGCGTATGAGCTACTCCACAGCCTTTTGAGGCAATATAAAATCAACCAATCCATCAAACCCAAGACCTGGGATATGCTGCACATCGGAAGATTTCAAAATAACAGTATTACCTTTTATCGTTGGCGCTTCATCCTTACTAGATTGGTACTGATAATATATCTCCTGCTTGGCTCCTACACATGAAAGGAGCCAACCATGAAAAAACAGCAACATCATAAGGAATATGAAGAACGCCATATTGGCGACCACAACAAAAATATCACTTACACCTGCTGGCACTGGAACGAGGAAGCCAAAAAGACCCTCCCTAAGGCTGATGAACTCGTTAATGCTGAGAAATATGAACGCTCAGGTAAATATAAGGGATATCGCTCCGGTCATTTACAACCGAAACTTTCAAACCACATCCGGCGAGGTAACCTTAAAAATGACGAAGTTACACAGAACCACTGCTTTTAGAAGTCCAAAGACTTATCGCTCGTACCCTTTGATGTTATCTTTTTTACAAGGTGAAACGCCTTGCAGTGGGTCTTGACGGTCTTACTTCAGTGCTCACACAAGTAAAGCAAAAACTTCTATACCGATATTCAATTTTCAAGCTACAACGAGAGAACAAACCTTAGTAAATTTACCCCTCTACTATATAGGACAGAAGTAGACCAAAAACGTAGGCAATTTTTTTATTTTTTCTAATTTTTAAAACTTTATTTATCGAAAGACGAACAGCACCCTCGGAACAACGCTCTTTTCTTGCAATTTCAGTAAAGGAATAGCCTAAAATACGATTGAGATAAAATCTTCTTTGCTGAACAGGTGTGCAGCTTTTAATTACATCAACAGCGGATTTCAATTCTTGCCTTTGCATAGCTCTTTCTTCCAAGGATGTTGTGCGAAGGCTATGTAAATATCCAGCAATATCACTTTCCACATCTTCATCAGATGAATGTCTTTCTTTCTCTTTGCGTAAACGCGCAATCTCTTTTCGTTCTTCTTGAAAAAGTTCAAATATTTCAACAGAAACCTCAACCCTGATTTCTTTCCCCTAGGAGTTTGTTATCGTTACATAAAATAACATATCTTTTCCTCCATTATTTTGAATTTATACTTCAGCAAAAATTAAAAACAGGAGGGGAACGACAGCACAAGAATGGCTCTACCAACCAAATAAAAAAAGACGCTAAAACTTTTCATAGAAAGTCATGGCGTCTTGTATAAACATATCAAGTTGTGTTTTAATATAATTTATGTGTAACATAAGAATACCTCCTGAAAGGAGCTATTCCTGCCGATGGCGGTCATCCTAAGATGGCTGTCATAATTCTTCATATCATCCATAAATCGCAATAAAAAAGCAGTGCCAACAACTTGAATTATTTCAAGTACCGGAACTGCATTTTCATATAAGAAATATAAGGAATTATAATTTACACTATGAAAAGCTAAGATAAATATATGTATATACAAAAAAGTAAAAAAAGTAATCTCCACCTTGTTATTTTCGAAATATCAATGCGCTGTATTAAATTGCCGTAAATGCTTCATAATTGCATCGATCCAAAATTCCATTCATATTTTTTCACTTCTTCCTCTTGTATTGTAATGCCCGCCTTCACCTTGGCAATCAAAGAATCAGCATCTACGGTCTCAAGTTGCATGCTTTTTAACTCTTGTAAATTGGGTATCAGTATGTCCACCATATCTCCATCCCTTCCAATATAAGGTTATTTTATCTTATTTAGACAAGTTCTGTTATATGACTCAAAACGCAAAGGCACAAGGATGTAGTAGCACAAAAAACCACTACATAGTTTCTGCCTTTGAAGTAACATCTTTTCTCTTAAAATATTTTTTAAATTTTGCATGAAGCGTCTTATTTTTTTTGTCCCCGACAAGGGACTTATCTCAAACCACTGTAGGCACAGTGTCATAGTGCCAAAACACCGATTTTAACAAGTGCTCCAGCATCTCCACCCCGTTCTGAGGCGGCTGTCCAATGCGGTGATGCGTTCAAGGCAGAAGTATCATTATTTCGTTTATGGGTAATGGCAATCAAACCGTGCCAATCGGTTTGTTTAAACACAATGCAAATCGCTCACACAAAAATTTAAGAGGACACAGCGGCATCTGTTAAGTTGCTTTCCCTTTCGAGCCATAAACGGAAAGTATTTGAGATAAGGATATTTAGTTGCCAAAGACCAAATTTAGGGATAGAAAAACCCCCTCACTACTTAGTCGAAAAAGTAAGGGGGGTGGGCAATTTATTTTATCAATTTAATAGGTTTTGGATCGGCTACACTAAACTGGACAGAAATAATAAGGTCATGTAAAATAAAAGGAATAAGAAAAAGAGGTAAAATCACATGACTGAAAAACGAACAAAGAGAGAATTCACCGATGAATTCAAGCACCAAATGGTACAATTGTACAACAATGGTAAAGGTCGTATGGAAATAGCAAGGGAATACGATTTGACGCCATCAGCTTTAAATAATTGTATTAAAAGATTTGACGCTACAGGTTCACCAAGAGAAAGTGATAACCGAACCTCAGAAGAAAATGAGCTCATTAGAGTACGTAAAGAAAATCAGCAATTAAGAATGGAAAATGATATTTTAAAGCAAGCGGCGCTGATACTGGGACGAAAGTAATTGTGATACGTCAAAACGCCCACAAATACTCGGTATCAGCGATGTGCAAATGCCTAGAAATAGCGAGAAGCACTTACTATTACCAGGCAGAGACCAAATCAGATGAATCAGAAATAGATAAGTTAATCTCAGAGATATTCCATAATAATCGTGATGCATATGGTAGTCGTAAAATAAAGAAAGAGCTTAAGAAGCTTAATAAAACAGTATCCCGCCGTAAAATATGTAAAATCATGAAAAGGTTGGGTTTGGTATCAAAGTATACAGTAGCCCAATTCAAGCCTCATAAAGACAAATGTAATGAAGCTCCAATTAAAAATGAGTTGAACAGACAATTTAACAATCAACCAGCCTATAACGTTGTTGTCAGTGATTTGACCTATGTCAGAGTAAACTACAAGTGGAATTATATCTGTATCTCAATTATTTTTTCCTCAACACAAAAGCAATAAAGTTCAAATATTTTCCGCCACCTGCACCCATTGTCTTGCGGTCGTTAACGGCAACCTCATTTTCCTGATCCAACCAATCTGCCCAAAGCTCATCGTTGTTTCCCTTCATCTCAAAAATTGAAATAACCTCCGCATCCCTACTATGATTTAATATTTCTTCCCAATAATTAATATCACGCAGATAGGCAAGCTGCTCCGGTGTCCATGAAAGTAGCAATTCTTTTGGAAGATTGTCATGGCAATCCTTTTTCATACCGGGAACACAGACGTAAAGATATCCGCCGCTTTTTACAAAGGGCAATAGCTTTGCATCTAAATATTCTGGGTCACGCCCCCAATAGTTATAGGAATCCGTGCTAACCACTGCATCGAAAAATTCTTTCTCGAAAGGCAAGTTGGCAGCATCCGTTTTAACTGGAGTAATTTGTTCAGGTGTTAGCCCCATTTCATAAAAGAACCTGCAATTTGCATGGGGTTCACTCCATAAATCGGCGGCGTAAACCTTGAAGCCATAATCTTTTGCCAGCATAACGCTTGTTAGCCCTTGCCCACTTCCAAGGTCGCAAACAATACTGCCAGCAGGAATTTTATGATTTTGAAGCATTTCTTCCTGCAATTTAAAGGGGTTAGGTCCCATTATTTTGGCCATTAATTCTGGGGTGTTGTACTTTTGACTTTTTGGATATTCCATTGTAATTCTCCTTTCGCTATTTGCTTTAAACATTTATACAGTCATTATACTCCAAAACTTTTATGAAAGCTTCCTACAAAACAGTACAGAAATAAAAAAGCGACATGGCGGTTTTAATCCATGTCACTTTCTATGATTCACTTATTATTTTTCATACTAGACAATATCTTATATACAGTTTTTGGAGATAAAAAATATTTGTTGGACAGTTCCATCACAGTCATACCACAATGATATTCTTCAAAAATAACAGCATTTCGCTGGGCATATATTTGTTTGCTGTTTTTAAGCTCCCCCCATGCCTTTTTATTCTCGTTTTTCCGTGGAATATAAAGATATTCTCCATCTATATGTTGCTGTATCGCCGTAATTAAACTGTCTGGCAATACGCAAACTGCATTCTTATAGTCCATTGTGCACCTCCTAAATATTCAAAAAATAGGATTATGCAAGGACTATCTTCATATTTTAATTATGCGATAGCCCTTGCTACGCACAATACCGACTCCAATGAACCTTTTTTGATAAGACAATGCCCCTTTCCTATTAAGCTATGGTTTTCCTTTGATATGCCGCAATAGGCTTTTTATATCTTTCACTTTTAGTATATCCATAGCATGATACACTGTCAAGGTGACATCTCTGTTTTTCTGTCTGCCCATATGGACAAAACCCTTGTGCAGTGGGCTACGAGAAATTTTTCATGCAATATTCACTCTGATGATCAATAAAAACTCACTTCTTGTTACCCAAATTTTCCTTATTATCTGCCACCAGCCTTCCCAAACAAATTTTCTTTGTATATCGGGGCATGTACCATAAGGTTATATCTCTCGTTACCGCATTTATACAAACATATACCACGCTGAGGGAATTTAATAAGATTGTATTCGCTTTCTTCAAGCTGTAAGGTATCCATATAAAACTTCGCATCAACCGCACCTGCATTGAATAAAAATTGATGGGTAGGGATGGAGAACAACGGCTTTGTCATCTCCTGAATGCCCTCAATAGGCAACGGATTTAAAACACTCATAACATATAGATCCTCCTAATGGTTTCTTTTGGAAACCTTATTACAATATTGTTCCTACTTTACAGTTTAACCCTATGGCTACAATATAAACTTAAAGGCTGAAATTTGCAAGCCTAGTATATTTATTTATTAAAGGAGGATAACAAAATGCAAGAAGTAGTTAAATTTTTGTCTGAAAACCCAGTACAATTTTTGCAACCGTTGAGTGCTACGGCAAGGCGAAATGTCACCCATTTATGTTTTGTTTTGAAAAAGAAGGAAAGCTGTGGTTTGGGACAAATAATAAAAAAGAAGTCTATGCAGAAATGCAACATAATCCTTATGTTGAGATCTATATTTTAAGCCCAAGTTATGCATGACTAAGACTAGGTGGTAAAGCTATTTTTAAGAATAACATGTCTGTCAAAGAAGCAGAAGCTAACTTCTTTGCCAAGTACAGTATCGCGCCACCCCCATTAATAAATTATCTTCCGGCTTTTCATAATGCACCGGACAATACACAAGGTAGTTGCTGGTGGTGTCATCCACTGCAAGGAGCTTTTTTGCAGCAAAATTATTTGTGCCGGTCAGGGCCAGAACGGACGCAGTGTCCAGTTCCAGCTCGTCCAGCTTATCCTCAAACTCCCGGTCTTCATCATACCAGAAGATAATGCGTCGCTTATAAAACTCCAGCAGAGGCGCAGCAAACCGGCGATTCAAGTCTTGTGTAATTGTCTGTAAATCCATGCTGGCCATTCTGCCACCTCCTTATTTAATCTTTGCCAGAACGTCTTGGAACTTGGCAAAGTTCACTTTCACGCCATCATCCAGGTCAATCGAAATATACTGGTCAGCCAAGTGATGAATCTTCTTTTCGTACTCGTGAATTTCCGCCGACTGGTCTTGCAACTTCTTCAACTGCTTGTTCAGCTTCACACGTTCACTGCTACCATGACTCGATTTTGCCTGCCGTCGTGAATTGCGACGGCAGCCTTATCTTCCTTTTCCACATGTTTAGAAAGGCAGTCTCTGGTATTGGAATATCCTAATATTTTGCCGCATCCTTTCCCACAAACCAAGGTTCTCCCTCAATTAATAAGGTTCTTATTTTACCGAATTCCTCTTTTTCAAAAATCATATTTTCATGCATTTCTCTACTCCTTCCCAAACAAAAAGACCGACAGATTGATATTTTCCACTCATACTGTCGGCTGTTTTATATTTTTCTTTTTCAATTCTTGATGGTCTCTTATGAAGTTCCTTCTTTTTCTGTCTTATTCATACTATGAATCCGCTCATCAAATGGATTTTGGGTTAAGATGTTGAATTTTGCATAAATATAGTTTTTATAAGTTATAACTTATAAAAACGCCATATATGACTTGAATTCAGTCCGTATCTGTGGTAATATGTCTCAAATATGACAAAGGAGGTCTTTCATTTATGATTAGTCGAGAGTTATATATGAGCCGCATCCGTCCTTTTATCGGAAATGAGCTTATTAAAGTTTTAACTGGCATACGCCGCAGCGGAAAGTCCGTCATGCTGGATTTGATTCAGCGAGAGCTGGTAGCCTCCGGCGTGAATGAGGAGCAGTTTATTTCTATTAACTTTGAAAATATGAGCAACGCACACCTTTGTTTTGCCGTGGCTCTGCACGAGGAGGTCACTCGGAGGGTAAATTGCATTCATGGGAAGGCATATCTTTTTTTTGATGAAATTCAGGAAGTCGTTGGCTGGGAAAAGTGCATCAATTCCCTTCGAGTTGAATTTAATTGTGATATCTATATCACCGGCTCAAACGCCAAACTACTTTCAGGAGAGCTGGCCACATACCTTGCAGGGAGATATGTTGAATTTGTTGTTTATCCCTTTTCCTTTGAAGAGTTCTCGGAGCTGTATCATACCGTTTTTCCCAACTCTGATTCGAGAGAGATGTTTACCCAATACCTTACCAATGGTGGGATGCCATACCTGAGCAACCTCCGCTATGCTGAACAGCCGAGCCATCAGTATCTGCAAGACCTATATAACTCTGTTGTCTTAAAAGACATCGTAAAACGCAACAGCATTCGTGATGTTGACTTGTTGGAGCGTATCATCGCATACATTACGGCAAACGTCGGGACGACTTTCTCTGCTACGGCGATTTCAAAATATCTAAAAAGCGAGGGACGTGCTGTTGCGCCGGAAACCATCTTAAACTACATTAAGGCTTGCGAAGATGCCTTTCTGTTTTACCGTGTCCGCAGGCAAGACTTGCAGGGTAAGAAGATTCTCACAGTCAACGAAAAATACTATATTGCCGATCACGGAATCAGAGAAGCTGTTTTCGGCGGTAATATGAAGGATATCAACCTGATTTTTGAGAACATCGTATTTATGGAACTCCTGCGTCGAGGCTACAAGGTCACTGTTGGAAAAGCAGGAGAAAAAGAGATTGATTTTATTGCTGAAAAACAAACACATAAGCTCTACGTTCAGGTAGCTTATCTGCTGGCATCAGAGGAAACCATCCGGCATGAATTCGGAGCATATGATACCATCAGGGACAACTTTCCAAAATATGTTGTGTCCTATGATGAATTCGATATGAGCAGGGACGGATTGAAGCATATGAATATCCGTGAGTTCCTGCTGTCTGAGCAATGGAATTGAATCTCTTCTATTTCCCTTTGAATAAAAAAATGCCCGTCATGGTTTGCATGCCAAAACGGGCATTTCTTCAATTTTACTTCCTTATATTATTTTATACTCCGTATACAGATTGAAGTTCACATCATTAGCTTGAGCTTCTCCAGTTCTGCGGATGGAGGCTGATGTAGGACAGCAGATCGATGGGGCCTCAAATGCAAACAAGGTATGGAGATATGAATTTTTTGAAATGTAATGAAAACTATATGCTGGATCACCGCCCTCCACATTACCCCGAAATCCATCTCCAACCGTTAAAGTATTTTTCTTATAAGCATGACGGGGAATGCCATTTTCATCTACACCGACAAATACCGCATTATGATAATCCTTATCCTGTACTGCCGTGGCAAACGGACGGCCTTCTGCAGTGTACTCTGGGCATTCTTCAAAATCCGGAAAGACCGGATAACTTTCATCCAGCTGACTGTCATATTCCCGATACACAGGAAAGCTATGGTCTTCCACCTGATAGACCTTATGCAAATGCTTTTCTTTCTCCTTCATCCCAGTGTACTCCTTTCAGGATGGGCATAAAAAAGCCCTTACGATAGTTTTTCATTACTATCATAAGGGCAAATCTGTATATTAGGTAGTGACTTTTCACACTTAAAAAGTCACGTTTTTTGTTGCTAAAATGTATTTCGCAAGCTTATCCCGTCCGGATATATGCAACTTTTCGTATATCTCTAACATAATGTTCTTGAGTCTTCCGACGGAAATACAATGCTGCTTTGCAATTTCTGCATAAGGGACCCGTCGTGCCACGAGCAAAGCCAGATGGCATTCTCGCAGGGAGAGTATAAGCGTGATATTATCCTTGGTAAATTGGTTGTGAAAGGAAATCCAGTTTTTTGCAGTGTTCTTCCATTGCAGTATGACCGCATCACAATAATCAGGAAACTCTTGCTCCAGACACTCTTCCACCAACCCGCCAAGCTCTGAAATAAGCTCCGCAAACGGTGTGATAAAGCCGTGAGGCAGAGCGAGGTGCATGGCCGAAAGCAGCCAGCGCTTAGCCTCCTCCTTCCGCTCTAACGCATAGCATGCAATGGCACAGGTTAAGCGCAGATAGAGGTCAGTCATAGTGATTCCCAACTCGGGGGAACTCAGCGTCAGCGCAGTCTGCGCCAAAGCCAGCGCAATGTCGAACTCACCGATACAATAGAAATACTTTGCACGTAGATATAGGGCATTGGGCCTTGCCTGGGGCAGTATGGCGCTTAGATCCCCCGCTTTCAGCCAGTCGGGAACCATGTTCGGGGCAAGCACGCTTACATCGGTTGTGGCGAGGGAAAACTCTGCAGTAACTCTTAGTTGGCTGTCCGTATCAGCCTTTATATATCGTTTCAGATAGATATCAATCTGGGTGTAGGCGTGGTAATTCCCCGTACTGATGGCCGCCGCAATGGCGATTGGACAGGTACGCAGCCGCGCCGCATCGTCTCCCAAGGTCTTATCAAAGTAGGTCATGACCCGCCCAAAATCCCCCCGCAGGTAAGCGAGCTCCGCTTCATAGATCAGCCGTATCCTATCCTCGTCCACAATATCCAGAATCGCATCCGGATTATGCATCGGCATGGGTTTGGTGCTGGTTGATGAGACATAGGAGAGGTCAGCCAGTAAATCTGAGTCTGTTTCCGACAGCGTCTGATCTGCCCGCCTTTTATCAGCCGGACGCTCCGCATCCACAGGGATTAGCCATAGCTTTCCTTTTTTGACTGCTCCGGGGATGCGTCCGACCTTCAAATGATAAGCTATCGCCCTTCTGCTAACACCCCATTTTTGAGCAGCCTCTTTGGCTGTTATGTAATCCATAGCACTCCCTCCTGTCTCCATTCATCAGAAATATTATACTTCCCACGTTGGAAGAATGCAAATAAAAAATTTTATAAAATTTGGGAGGAAAGCATCGCCATAGACGCTAATAAATGTGTGAACGAAGTTTACGATATTGCAGAGGAACACCTGAAGATATGCTTTGTTTAAACTGGCTCTAATGTCAAGGACAATTCTCTGACAATGTAATCTATAAAAATTGTACTTATTTTACTGAAAAAAGGCATAAACACAGCAATGCCGCCGCATATGCCCAGACCATGCTGTATTTATAGTTAGGGGGGGAGTCCACTATCTCAATAAATTTGCTGCGAGAAATCAACCCTCAAGGATCAGGGTTCAACATACTCCTCAAATGAATGTCAATGAAATAGCCATTATCCTTTTGTGCGTGAGCTTTTCTTCATCAAAAAAGCTCTCGCATATCATAAATATATCCTGTGAGTTGCCTCTCCCTGAAACAGACTGAATAACGGTAAGATTGTATATTTTAAACAGGATTACAAATAATAATAAAAGCTTTTCTGCTGCACTATGATGGAGCATGAAAAACAGTGCAAATGAACTTATAAGCTTAAGGGATGTGAAATATGGAATATTTAAAAATTTTCGTTAGAATAATTACAATTCTACCTTTGTTTCTGTTTATTACACTACTGACCGGAAGGCGGAAAATCGGAGAATTGCCGGTATTTGATTTCTTAACAGTCCTGATACTAGGATCTGTAGTAGGTGCGGACATAGCCGATCCAAAGATTGAACATTTGCCGACTGCATTTGCGGTTATGGTAATCATGTTTTTGCACTACATTTACAGTATTGTTATTATAAAGAACAGAAAATTGGGTAAATGGCTTACTTTCGAGCCCGTTGTAGTTATTGAGAACGGTCAGTTTGTGAAAGGGAATATGAGAAGACTTAAGTATAGTATCGATAATATTCTGACCTTATTGAGAGAAAAAGATGTTTTCGATATCAGTGAGGTAGAGTTTGCTGTCATTGAATCTACCGGTCAGCTAAGTGTTCAGAAAAAATCCCAGTTCCACCCAGTAACACCGAATGATGTAAACCTTGATACGGAATACAAAGGTTTATCTCTTCCTTTGATTGTGGAAGGAGAAGTATATAAAAACAATCTGCATAAGCTCGGGCTGAACGAAGACTGGTTGAGGAAGCAATTGAGTGAAAATGATATAAATTCAGTTAAAGAGATTTTTTTTGCATCGATCAATTCTCAAGGTAAGCTTTATATTTCCAAAGGTTTGGAAAAGCCTCTAAAAATAGCGGTTTTGCGTCATTAAGGTATTTGTAGAATATCTCACCCAAGAGTATTTTCCAGAGATAGTTTCAGACTTTCGAAAATACCTAAAATAAAATTATTAGGATGGTTGAAATGAAATATTTAGAGATACTTTTCAGAGTTGTTACAATCTTGCCCATGTTTCTTGCTATTACCTTACTTACCGGCAGGAGAAAGATTGGAGAACTTCCTGTTTTTGATTTTCTTTCACTGATAGCTGTTGGTGCTGTCGTTGGCGCAGACATAGCAGATCCGGATATCGAGCATTTACCGACCGCTTATGCAGTTGTATTAATTATGCTGCTGCATTATATTTACTCCATTGTATTAATAAAAAGCAGAAAGGTAGCCAAGCTTCTCACATTCGGGCCTGTTGTTCTAATAGAAAACGGACAATTTGTGAAAGGAAATATGAAAAATTCAAAGTATAGCATAGACAATATATTAACGCTTTTAAGAGAAAAGGATGTTTTTGACTTGAATGAGGTTGAGTTTGCAATCTTAGAGTCGACTGGACAACTTAGCGTACTGAAAAAGTCTCAATACAAGCCTATAACCCCGCGTGAAATCAAAATAAATACGGATTACGTGGGTTTGTCGATTCCTCTTATAGTGGAAGGTAAAATTTATAAGGAAAATTTGGAAAGGCTTAACCATGATGAGAAATGGCTGTCCAGCCAGCTTAAAAATAGCAATATCGCTTCAGAAAAAGAAGTTTTCTATGCGGCAGTCAACACAAAGGGAGAGCTTTATATTTCCGTAGGTAAGGAAAAATCAAGTAGCCTTCATGAACTAAGGCACTGATAAAGCAGTTCTGCATCAGGTACATGCGAAGCATGGTTTCTACGATTTTCGGCGGGTGGCTACGTTTACCGCATGGATAATAAGGGCTGATAACATCCACCCAATGCTGCCACGGAATCATTTGGTCCATGGCAACAAGAAATTCTTCTCGTTTGATTTTCTTCCTGCGATTAGAATACTCAATGTCACTTATAAATGGAGATTTTTAGGTAGTAGAAATGCCTATTAAATCAGCGCTTCCTTAGGTCTATTGTTTGCCATTAATAACAAACGAAGTAGTGTTATTTTCCATAGTTTTACCTTCTTCCTGCAATTTCATAACTTGATAAGTATCGCCTTTTTGCACCAAAAAAGTATCTTCAGTATCCGTTGATATAATACTGTCCCATTCATTTTTCAATAATATATTTCCTGATATATCTAGCAATCCCACCTTTTTATTCTTTGTCGTTAGTACAAATGCCTGCTTTTCGTTGCGCATTGTTTGCAACCAATCATATTCAGAATCTACAACATTATTATCCGCATCTATCAGTAACCACTTATAGTTCTTTTCTGCAAATATAAGTCCATCTCCAGCACTCATCATGGAATCCCAAGTAGGCTCTATCACCATATTTCCATATAAATCAATAATTCCCTTTTGTAAATTGTTTTTTTCGATTATTGCAAGTGTATCATTATATTTCCATACATCTTTAAAGTCAAAACCTGTAATAAAATCACCATTAGCATGAACCAGTGCCAATTGATTGCTATATCGCAGTACAAAACAGTCTGCACTAAGCCCATTCACAATTTCTCCAGGTAGGCTTTTTATAACTTTACCATTATCATTCATAATCTTAGAAATTCCATTTTCAACAATTATATTGTTAATACCGTAGTCAAAAAATGCAGTGTTCCCAATACTTGAATAATAAATAATAGTCCCATTCACATCACCATATCCCTGTCCCCCTCCAGATGTTTTAAACGAAAATATTCCTTGTTCAAAATTATTTAATTTCGAAATTTCCAATTTTTCTTTAATGCCATAATAATTGGTATATTCTGGATTCACCTCCAAGGCTAACGCTCCCTTCTTATCAATAAATCCATACAAATTATTCTTTGTGTTGATGACATGTGCTAAGCCATTTTGAAAATATCCTACCTTATCCCATTCACCTTTAAATATAATTTTTCCTGATTCATCAATACAATAAGATGTGCTCCCTTTTTTAACAAAAGCCAATCCTTCATAAAAAACAAAAGTATTATCCCATTGTAAATCAATAATAACTTTTCCTTTAATATCAATGCAGCCGTATTTTCCATTCTTAGACACCAAAAGTACCTGATTGTTCATCCATCGCATACTATTATATATAGTATCTACAATAATATCGCCATCTAAATTAAGAAGCCCATATTTTCTGTCCTTGCAAATAATCGCTACGCCTTCCCGAAAGTCATCCGCTTCATCCCACTGCACAGCACTAATAATAGTCCCGTCTATTTTCATAAATCCATAACGGTCTCCATCCGTAGTTTTGAGCATATTATCTGAAAAATCAACAATTTGAAACTTAGATTGAAAAGTTTCAATGGTTAACCAACTGGCGTCCACCCGAACTATGTTTGTAAAAAAACAAGAAACAACTACTAAGACCGCAACAAATTTTTTTATATTGAATTGTTTTATCTTCATATGGCACCTCCACAATAATTTAAAAACTTAAGTAATATTCTATTGTTGAATTTGAAATAATGATAACACTTCTTTAGTGCTTGGGCAAATAATTTCTAGTATTTGGCCCAACTTAGCATCAAATATATATATTACATACAATATTCGCATAGCCTCCTAGGCTTATAGGGGGCTATATCAAAAGCTTATGTTTATGATGATTAGAACTATTTAGTTCTTGCCAATTATTATAACAAGATAATTAAAGCTTTTCTAAGAAATTCTGAAATTCATCATAAGTATATACTTCTCCGAATTTCATTTCGTCAGAATAGTCTGTATTTTCAACAGCTACGAATAATACATCCTGATTTTCTAATATAACTACCCCAAATGTTAGACCAACAAATTTAACAGGTATATTTATAAAAGAAATATTCCTTATATCCTCCAGCTCCTTCATCGCCGCACAAATACTGTCAACGCCGTCTTTGCAGATGGCGGCAAGCCCCTTTGTTGTATAATCCCAGCTTTCCGGTAGGGATAGCATGAGGGACAGCAAACCTTTTGCTTTTAGAGATAATGCTGTATTTCGCAAATGATGATTTGCCATAACGGTATAATCCCTCGTTTTCTCTATCCGAAAAACTGCCTTGCAGATCACTTCCTTTCCAGCGTGGGTACAGTGCTTTTTAGAGCATAAAAAAAGCCGCAGTACAAAACCACGGCTGCATTAGCGTATTTCCTGTTTAAGTTTGTCATAAAAGAGGTATTCGTTTAACACCTTTGCGTGTCGTTTGACTTTGATTTCATCTCGTTTTTTGCTTTCCAAAACTTTTTGGTAGCCGTTGTCGGCGAGGAACAGCCGCATACGCTCGCCCTTGAAGTCAACAGGCGATGAAGCCTCAACAATCATGTGACGGGTATCCTCTCCAAAGCGTTCCAATGCCATAATATCGTGTCCCTCCAACTTCGGCTCACCCGATTTTATGCGTGCTTCCAAGTGTATCATTGACTTCGCAGCCAACGACGCATCACCATTTTTTTCGCAAAAGCATTCTCTGCTTTTGACTCTATAATAAATGTTGAAATGGTCTATTCACCCCAAAATTATTATTGGGCCAACAAAATAAGGGTTCCAAAGCGTGTCCCTACGGTGTAAGGAGCTTTAAAAGCTCTAGAACCAGAATTCCCCATAGATAAGCTGTCGGCAACTAAATTTGAAAAGGTACAAATTTAAAAGGTTAATTTCTCCACAACCATTAACATAGTGTCTATTTATGAAGGAATGGTCTCCATCGGCATGTGTTATATCTCAGGAGACCATTGATATCACTAAGGCAATCCTATACGATTATACAGGAACTATCGCAAAGCATCTTGCCGGATAACCCGTACCGTCTTTGAGCTTCGGGAAGGCACATACGATCACTGCCCCGGTTGCCGGTACCTGATCAAGGTTTGCAAGCAGCTCAAACTGAATTCTATCTTGATCCAGAATGTATTTCTCCCCAGGATATGGGTAAATATTCTCGCTGCTAGTGATAAATCCGGGGTCAGTGTCTGCTGTTTCATGCCCAATGGTTCCGACGTTTCTTTCTTCTACCAGCCATTTGATTGCATCTAAATCCCAGCCCGGATAATGAGGGATTCCCTTGTCATCATAATTGTCAAAATTTTCAGCCGGACGCTTATACCAGTCTGATCGGAAAGCCACAAAGCTCCCTTGGGGGATTCTGCCGTTTTCGGCTTCCCAAGCCTTTAAATCATCCACAGTCAGAACATAATCTTTGTTTTTCTCAACTTCCTTTGATTTGTCAATAACAACCAGCGGATACACCATTTCATCCGGACGGATTTCAGCTTGTGCTCTGCCATTTGGATTGAAGTGAAGCGGAACATCTACGTGGGTTCCGTACTGGCCGGGATTTGAATACTGATATACTCTCATCGGTGCTTCCGGATAATCATACAGCTTTTCAATTCCCAGAGGCTTAAATCCGAACCAGTGAGGCGTTTCAGGACTCAATTCATGAGTCAGATCCACCCATTTGTAGCTTGCCGTTTTTAATTCTTTTACTGCATCCCATAGTTTTGTGTTTGCCATAGTAATTCCTCCTTAGAAAAATCGAAATAAGTTAGCATTGTCAGCATTTTCACTATCATTTCATGCTACCGAACTGAATAAAAGAATTTTTTAAGAGTTAAGCTGGCATTTATCCCATACCAAGCATCGGTGTTGGTCTCTTGAAGCCTTTCGTAACAACACCCAACCAGATAACGCCGATTATCATCCATGTGATACCGACAACCCAAGTTAATGAGCTATTGTGAGCAAAGATATAAAGACATTTCCGCCGGTTTTATGTTCCGCTTTGTTTCATTTTTTGAATACCGCGGATAAATCCCATCCCGGCTCATTGAAAACATCTTCTAGACCAACACATTTTATACGACTTTTACAAAGGTTGCAGAGGATTGACCTCCCCCTCAGGAGGTACGATACATAAAAATGTAAAATCCTTATCTTCAGAATGATTTACAAAATAATGGGGCACATCCGGCGGTATGTACGCCCATACACCTTGCTCAACGTCAACAACATCATCACCAACAACAAATTGCCCTTGGCCGTAAAGACATATCATCAAATGCGACCACTTATGAGAATGCACTACCGATTTTACCATCGGATGCAGCGTAAAGGAACGCATTACATTATTATCCCAGAATCGTCCGTTTGGCCCGAATACGATACGTTTCTCTGAATTTTCAATAAAGTTATTCTCGGTGTCCAATGGCAAATCCAAAATTTTCCCCGCATATTTGTACATTGTCTCCTCCTTTTGCTTGTCGCCTTAGATACGCAGTTCTTGCCAGCTTAGGCGTTAAATACACTTGCCTTGGTGTATCCGTCCAGCATTGCGTTATAAATCCTTCCGCCTTTTACTGCATTTCCTATTACGCTGACTTCGCAGCCTAAATTATTTTCAAATTTTTCAACAAATTGTTTATCCGGCACTACGCCCAAGGCGAGAACAACATAATCAACCGCAACGGTAACTTTAGAATTATCTTTCATATTCTCCAGCTCTATTCCATCTTCCGTTACCTTGATTAATTTGTGGCTCGTCAACAATTTAGGTGAAAATTTATTGATTCTGTTCATAATTTCTTTTAAGATTACTGCAAATATTCCAGGACCAGCATTGTCCAGCATTTCCACCATCGTCAGTTCGCAGCCCATCTCGCCCAGCATCTCGGCAGTTTCCAGTCCGGTCAACCCTGTTCCGATAACGGCAACCTTCCCCTTGGGCTTCACTTCTTTGTTGATCACTTCTTCATCAAGACAGACATTGGCACCACCTATACCTTCCATTTTTGGAACAATAGGCTTGGCACCGCTGGCAATAAATACGCCCACCGGCTTCAGGGATTTCACTAATTCCACCGTTGCCTCTGTATTCAGCATCACCTTCACTCCGGCCACTTCCATCTGTCTCTTCATAGATACGACAAAATCATGAATCAGTTCCTTGTGGGGCGGCTTGCTTGCCAAATTCAGGGTACCCCCAACTTTGTCATTTTTTTCAATTAAGGTCACCTGAAAGCCACGCTTTGCCAGCACCACAGAAGCTTCCATTCCGCCCGGCCCTGCGCCAATCACCACAACAGGCCTTCCCTGTCCGTTCTCCTTCAGATCACCGAGAATATATTCTCTGCCCATCCGTGGATTGACGGCACAGGCTACTGAATTACGGTGGAGCAACAGTCTTTCACGGCAAAACATGCAGCCAATACAGTTTCTTATTTCATCCTCTTTGCCTTCCCTTGCTTTCTTCATAAACTGTGGATCCGCCATCTGAGAGCGTCCCAGCCCTACAAAGTCACATACGCCTTCTTCCAGCAGCTCTTCGGCAAATGCAGGTGATTTAATTGTATTCGTGGCAATAATCGGTATGCTCAGCCTTTCCTTGAAAGCTTTGGCAACATGTTTTTTCCAGCCGGGAGTATAGGAATATGAATCACAGTTGGCATTGCCGTTTAAGGCACTGCCGTTGCTGACATTCAAAACGTCTATCCCTTTTGCTTCCAGATGCATACCAATTTGCAAACCATCTTCTAGGTTCATCGTTTCCGGCACATCAGGGGTCATTTCATCGCCGTTAATTCTAACAGATATGGGAAAATTCTTCCCAAGAGTGGCTCTGATACCATCAATGATCTCATCAATGAAACGCATCCTGTTGTCAAAGCTTCCACCATATTCATCCGTTCGCTTATTATAATATGTACTTAAAAACTGCCCAATCAAATAGGAATGTGCTCCGTGAAGCTCTACGCCGTCATAGCCTGCCTTTTTGGCACGCACTGCCGCATCAACAAACTTCTGCTCAATCTCCTTTATTTCGGTAACAGTCATCGCCCGAGGAACCGCCCCCCCCGGCGCAGCAGGCACTGCGCTGCAGCTGATGGACTGTCTGCCAGCAAGCGCCGGATTCGATGTGCTGCCGGCGTGATGCAGCTGGGCAAAAATACAGCAACCATATCTGTGAACAGCTTCTACAAGCTGCTCACAGGATGCGATATTAAAATCCTGTGCCAAACGTAGCTGATAGTTCGTCGGTATGCTGGTAACATCATCCACACCAGTGTACTCGTTGATAATCAAACCCAATCCGCCTGCAGCACGTTCCTCATAGTACCTAATCAGCCTCATGGATGCCGTACTGTCAGGATTGGAGAAATCCGTACCCATAGGAACCATTACGCCACGGTTTTTGATTTCCAGTCTGCCGATATATCCTTTCTCGAATAGCTTTTTATATTTCGTTTCCATAAGAAATTCGCTCCTTCGATACTACTTTTTCTCTCTGTTATGATAGTAATGCCCCTGATTTGCCACCGGCTCAACTGTACTAACCCAGCGGTTCGTATAATTGAAGAAACCGGCAATATAAGCTGCTTCAAGTATCTCGTGATCGTTAAATCCCGCTTCTCTGAGATCCTCAACCTGTTTTGCATCAATTTCTCGTGGGTATGCTGTAACAAAATATGCATAATCGCATAATGCTCTCTGCTTTTTCGTCAATTTAGCCGCTCTATAGTTATATGTTAGCTGATCCACCCATGCCGGGTCACCTGTCATACCTCTTAGGTAATCTCCGTGTGACGTCAGGCAATACATGCATCCGTTCGTTGAGGAAACCACAAGACCCATCATTTCCTTATCGGCATCACTCAAATAACATTTATCGTTAAATAATGAGCCTTTGAAATTAAGGAAGCCCATATATTGGGATGCATTGAGAGGCAACACCTTAAATAGGTTATTGATAAACCCCCAGTTTTCCGTCATTGTATCAACATTCTTTTCAAATACCGCAAATTCCTCATCTGTCATTTCACTTCTATTCGGTTTCTGTAAACGTGACAACTGTTCATCAAATTTTAAACTCATCATTCTTCTCTCCTTTTGGTTAATCAAATATGATTCTATATATTAAAATTATAATGCTTACTAAGGATTGTGTCATAACTTGTGCATTTTTAACTCAAAACCCAATTCTATGCAAAAAATAAATGCAATTCATTTAATTTTTTCATTTTTCCTTCTATTTTGGATACATTGCTGTTCACTTCACATTGAATGCTCAACTGGCGGAATCCCTTGCACCATGCTGCATAGATAAACCTATTTCAACATTTTTTTAATTTCTTCACCGAGAATCTTCATACCTCTGTGGATATCTTCCTTGGCTGTGGTTGAATAGTTCAAGCGGAGAGTATTTTTTACGTTGCCATTGGGATAAAAGCCTGAACCAGGAACAAAGGCAACTTTTCTTTCCAGACACTTTTTCTGTAATTCTTTAGCATCCATATACTCCGGAAGAACCACCCATGTGAAGAGCCCGCCTCTTGAACGGGTGAATTTACATTCTTTCGGTAAATACTCATCTAGAGCCGCCATCATTTCGTTTCTTCTCTTTCTGTATACCTCAATAATCTCAGCAACATGTGCATCCAGATCATTATCTCTGATGTATCTGGCAGTCTCCATTTGAGAAATCGTAGAGGACTGCAGGCATGCGGCCTGTTCCATAAGATTGTATTTCTCCAATATTTCCGTTGAAGCACAAACCCATGCAAGACGGTATCCGGGAGCAAGTATCTTTGAAAATGTTCCAAGGTATACTACGAGTCCCTTGGTATCAAATGACTTTAATGTAGGCATCGACTCCCCTTCAAATCTTAATTCTCCATAAGGATTGTCCTCTATCACAGGTACTTCATACTTGTTTATGATATCAATAAACTCCTTACGCTTCTGTAAACTCCACTCTCTTCCTGTGGGATTCTGAAAATCAGGAATAACGTAAATAAATTTTATATTCTTTTCCTTATCCAAAATTTTTTCAAGCTCCGACATAATCATTCCGTCTTCCTCAGTAGGAATTTCAATGAATCTCGGTTCACAGGTCTTGAATGCATTAATCGCTCCTAAGTAAGACGGACTTTCAAGCAATACTACATCATCCTTATCCAAAAAAATCTTGGCGGAAAAGTCCAACCCCATCTGAGAACCAGGGGTTATCAAAATATGATCTGCGTCCGTCTTAACCCCTTGTTTTTTGACCATTCTGTCAGCAATCTGCTCTCTGAGCTCCAGGAAACCTTCGGTTGAAGAATACTGCATAGCATCCGCGCCGTTCTCTTTCATAACCTTCATTGCAGCTTCCATCATCTTTTCAACGGGAAACATTTCCTTTGCAGGCATACCACCGGCAAAAGACAGCACTTCAGGTTGAGACAATACTTTCAGCATATCTCTAATTTCCGACCCATTCTGTAAATTCATTCTGTTTGCATACTTTACCATTTTACAACCTCCTTTGTTGGTACTATTACTATTTTATTATAATCCGCTACAATGAAAGTGTCATAACTTGATCATTTTTCGCCAAAAACAATAATTTGTACAGTTTTCATTTCCAATATCTAAAAAAAACCTGAGTATTGCATTTTGTACAATGCAATACTCAGGTAAATAGTTGTTTTTTCTATCAATATATAAAAAATCCGAAAAAATTAGTAAAAATATTTATTATCGCAGAAAATACATTTCCAGCATTCCTTGGATATCAAGGCTAATCACTTTTCGAGCGGTATCAGACAATCCATGTTCTATAGCAAAAATAATTGTATCGTGACATTTTTCACGATTCTGTAATTCCGCCCTTGATTTTTCTGAACCTATTAAATACTGCAAATAGCACCTATTCCTCAAAGTATAGATACCAATATCCTCATACATTTTTATAAGGTATTTGTTCCTTGAGCTGTTAACAATTTCCGTATGAAACTGGTAATCAACCTTTGCCGCTTCTATAGGATCATTACTCACAAGGGATTCCATATATCTTTTTTGAAGCTTATGTAAGTTATCAAGCTGTTTTTTTGTTATATACCTGGCCGCATAGAATGCAGCCTCTCCCTCAACGCAGACTCTCGCATCGCAGATTTTCAAGCAATCATCCGTACTAAACGGCGCAACCATGGAAATTTTATTCCTTTCTTTAATCAACAGCCCATCGGCAGTTAATGCATCGATGGCATGTTTAATGGGAGAACGTGAAACACCAAGTTCGGACGCAATTTTACTTTCGTTCAGTTTTGTATTCGGTTTCAGCTTCACTTCTAAGATTTCCTGTTTCAAACATTCATAAATCAGTTTCCCAACCTGTTCAAATGGATTTTCTTTTCTGAGTCTGTCCAAATCTTCAAAATTCATATTGTCCCTCCTGTCCCTATTATCCTTAACAAATCTTGTTTTTTACCGAAGCTTGTTGCAGTTAAAACAGTGTTATGGATAACCTGAACACGCACTCCCTTGCTTCCCTTTATGAGGCCTGTCAAGGCATGGAGGTTGGCTTAATATTGCGGAGATGAAAGCAGCTCAATTCCCACTGTTGTTTTATACTTTCATAATTCATCCCACGGCTTTTCCACAATGTAAACAAAGAAAGGCTTCTTGCTTTGGAAGCTTGCAATTAGCCGTTATTTTCGCCGTAATGTTTCGTTTGGCAACACCCTTGCAAACCTGCATGGTACTGCTTTCATAATATTCCTATTATGTTATTCTGTTTTATTGTATTTGTCAAGAAACATTTGTAAAAAAATTCTGATTCGAAGAGACGCTCTTCTTAGCACGAAAAAGAAGTGTGAAACAGCATTTGTCAGGGCTGATATGGAGCACCTTATGGGATGAAAAAGTTATGAGCGTGTGCGCAGCGCAACACAGACGGTGCTTCTTTGAACAGCTACCTTTTGTATCCTTTACTGTTGCTTCAAGCTCCGATGATACCGAATTGGGTTTGGATTCACATATCTTTGCTGGCTTCGGAATGTTCCGCAAACACGAGGTGTAAAGCCGAAAAACAGTTGCATTTCTATTTCTATAGCAGCGAGAGGTGTATCTCTCATAAATCTTGTAATCACTTTATTCAGTCCTTTCTTTTTCTGCAAATCGGGCAACAAAAAAGAGGTTATGTTTTTCAGTAACGAAGAACATAACCTCATGGTTGTTTTTCCCGATGGCAGATTTATTAAGTTGTTTTGGGGGTTATGAAAACAAAGACATCAAGATTTTTTATCCTGACGTCTTTGGATTTTCCTATCTGAAATTGAAATTTTGGAAGCTACCCTTTGGCATATCTGAAAACAATTAAACTTTTTTATGTAATAGATCCTTATAGCCTATTCTTCCATATTTAAACTATTGCCTTCCACTTCTCTTAAGTACATTCATAGCTTCTTCACGAAGTTTACTCCATGCAGGCATAGGTATACATGCCTTTTCATTTAATTCTTGAAATTTTTCATCTAAAGCCTTCATTTCGTCAACCGCATTCGCACAATGATTACTAATAACAAACTTACCCGCCGGAGTTTTTATCAATAAATATAATGCCTTCTGCTTATTTTTACGATTTTTTGTATAAGATTCTTCTTCTCCATCAGGGCGAATCGGATAGCCAAGCTTCTTCAAAACTTTATGCGCTTCGACTATTGCATCCATTGCAAGACTGATTTGTTCTTTATTTGCAATTTTCAAGTTGCAATCCAGAATATAGCAAATATAAGCGGTTGGCAAAATATGTGCAGCATGAGATAAAAGCCACCCCTCCATATTTTGTTCGAATGTCAAACGATATCCCGTTTTTTCAAACGCCATCATAATATTGTTATGAAATCCTAGAGATAAATTTTCGGTTAAGCCACCTATAATCATCGATACTTTAAAATGCATGCTAATAATTTTATCTTTTTCTCTCCGTCCACCAGTCCCTTGAAATCCAAATGCAACTTCTTTTTCTGTAAAAGACTGATTAACAATCTGTGCCTGACAATATGAAGGATTCATATTATTTCCTACCAATATAATATGGCGACTTATATTTTCAGAAAGTTGGGGAATTATTTCCAATACTTGATTGTACTGCACCACCACAAAGATCAAATCGAACTTGTCATTTGGCTGCAGCTTATCAATTGTTTTTACATGATCAATGGTGGTACTTAATTGACCATAATGGCGAATTATCAGACCATTTTTATCAATACTCTCTTTCCAGCTCCCTCTTGCTAAAATTGTTACGTCATTCTTACCTCTGCATAATTCGTGTGCTAGTTCACATCCAATAATTCCTGCACCAAATACTAAAATTTTCATATTCCTCGTTCCTTTCCATATGTGCAAGACAAATTGCATATCATTTACCTGACATGTTGTTTCAATTCTATTCCTATATCCTCTATCATTTGGGACATTACATAAAACCTAAGTGACTTTTAATCGAAGTGATATGGTAAACATGTTTACTATATCACTGGCAATCCTAATTTGTCAACATGTTTACTTGTTTAGTTTTTCATGCTATAATGTTTTATATCAAAACCATTTGCCATACGGGAGTGAAATCAACTTTGGAGAAGAAAAATGTATATGGAAAATTATAAAGAAGAACTTGATGTATTAAATGATATGCACCAATCATATAGCCTTCTGTTTATAGCCTTAAATAAAATACAAGCAGAAGCAGATTCACGCTTGGAAGACCTTACTTTAAGACAATTAATGTTACTTATTGCGATAACACACCTAAATCCACAAGAAACGACCATCGTAAACATTGCCAGTGCCCTTGGTACTAGTAAGCAGAATATAAACCGCCTTGTAAATTACATGGTCAAATCAGGTTACCTCTCTCGTAAGTATGGTCAAATTGATAAAAGGAATGTTAATATCGAAATTACCAATAAAGGCCTATCGGTAATGCAAAAAAACACAATCAATTCCAACAAATATTTTCTTGAACTTTTTAAGAATTTTTCAAAGAAAGAAATAAAAGCACTCCACCAAACTCTTAAAAAACTGGCAGACTATGATTACAAAAATCAAAACCCCTTTGAAAAACAAGTTGCTATTGATATCGGAAAAAACTCAGAGGACATGAAAAAATTTCTAAAACAAATTAGGGAAGTATTTTTGTGACCCAGTAAAATTAAAGTAACGGATGAGCTACTACGCCGATCAGCATTGTTAGAAACAAAATCAGAAAAAACGGAATAAAGCCAGCAAAACAAGAATTCGCTTGTCCTGCTGGCTTTTCCGTTAATCTTAAAGACTGGCTAAATTCTCTAAAATCAGTCTGTATTTTCTTTCTCGCATAATTCAACTTTTAAGAAACTTCATTACTGTTGACTAATTCAGTCCGTTAAGCATATGTTTGTGCTTTTCTAAAATCAACACTAAGCTGAACAATCATATTCAATTAGACTCCATTTTAATAGTAGTGGTTATCTGGAGAAATCCTTTTTCGCCTCCTTTAAAATCGCATATTTTATAACTTTGTATTTCAAACAAATAATCAACAACATTGAAACTATCTGTTTATGCCAATTCCTTTGTAACAACTTAATCAGGATCATTTGAATTAATCCACAAATTTGCCAAATGTACAGCTCCACGAAAGCCAACAAAAGGAGGTTCGTAAGGGTAAATCCTCCACTTTGTGTCAGGGTTCGAAATTTGCATATTTGTGTTTTTTCCACTCCACTCCAATGCCTCTCCGCTGGCCATAAGCCAGCCTTTGTCGTGACTAAAAACAGCTTTGCTCCAATCGTCTTCTGATAAATATGGGATATCTTCGTCTTCCATATCCTGGCAGTCACACCAGCAAATCCCCTTAGTAAATGATAACTCATCGCATCCGTATGATAGAATACCCTTTACAACATCGGCATGACCACCTAGTGACAGCGTTGCTGATTCTGGAAAGGAACGAACAATGCGCCTAAAATTTGGCATAACCTCCTCTATTCGTCCAAGCGAAGCCTCCTTTTCATCTATTAAAAATTCGCTGTTAATCTCCATATCAAGAAGCTGCGCTATCTTCATAAGCCAATTTGCCGTACCTTCTATGCCATAGGGACGACCCATCAGATACGGTGTGCCAAAGCGCTTTTCCATTTCTCTACCGGCATCTTTCCCCTCTTGACGAACAATGAGATTTATATGGGCTCCGCCCATGCGTTCAATTCCCTCAACAGATACGTCTGATGACAGAATACACAGCGGGTCCATGTTGAAAGCCCCCTTCATAATACGAATTATTTCATCTGCATCAGCTTGAAAACGGAACAAATCGGCGCAAGAACCAATCAGATTGAAGGTTGGAAGCTGTGTCCTTCCCATATCCTTTGGCAACGTTTTAACCAAGAATGTAAGAGCCTCCTGTACCCCTTGATGCTGCGTTCTATCAAAGCCGCCGCAACCAAAGGGAACGAAACAAGTATCAGGATATTGTGCTTGCAACCCCTCACAGATGGCAGAAATATCTATTCCAATAACCTCTGGAATAGAGGAAGGCGTCAAAAAGATTACCCGAACACGTTCACGCTCAATGACGTCTTCTATGACTTTTTCCAATCTTGACGTATCGCCCAACGCAATGTCTGTTTCATTGATATGGGTAGAGTACAGTTTACAGGCGTTATATACCCCTGCCCGTTTTAATGCTACCCCAGTGTAGAGCATATGACCCATACAGCCAAATTCAATAATTGCCGCATTACGGATCGTGGACAGTGTCCATAAAACACCCATGCGTCCTGATGGAACGGGTTTAAATCGATGAAGTCCCATATGTACCCCCTTTTGAAAAATGGCTTGATTTATTTACCGCACATAATAGTCGTTTCAAAACAGCATTTGACCGCCCGTAGCCTACCTGTCCATAAAAATCGAACATGTCTGTTACCCACGGAAACGTATCATTTGTATTTGGAAGATAGCCGATACCTAAATCAGGGCTAAGCTCTTGTAAAATCTGCAAAGCCGTATATTCATTTACAACTCTACACACAAGGGGATCATAGCCGCTTTTTCGGATTGACTTGGCATAATTCTTATCTTCTGGATAGTACTCTTCCATATGTAAGAGCAAAGGCTTCATTCCTAGCTTTGTGATAAAGTACTGGGTTAGCGGAAGCGGAAGATCAACCCGGAGAGACAATACATATTTAAGTCCATGACATATATTTGCCGCCTGCTTTTCCAAAACAAGGGCTTCTTTACGTTCCTCATCAAATACACCTTTGCAGGAAAGATTGAACTGTTTTGCTATCTCCTCATAGGCTTTGTCTATCTCCTCCACGGAATAGCAGTTATGTAAAGAAATAAACGGCACCCCAAATTCTTTTTGCATTTTTATAGCCAGTGGCTGTGTATAGGGAGACACAACAATATTTAATACTGCATCTGGCGCCACACAAAAATCATCCAATGAAGCACCTGGCGCTAAATATCTCAGCTTCAGACCATTTCTTTCTAAAAAAGGAAACAAAGACGGCAAGGGCGTGTGCTCCTCCTTGGGAGAACGTCCCAAAATGTTGACACCATTAGATACTGTGATTTGTCGCTGCATAAGGGCCACCAGAGCCTCCATGGTTTTCCATGATCCAGCGGGATAGCTGACATTTTTAAATTGTCCCAGCATCACGAACGCAACACGGATAGATAGCTCCGACTGTATTTCCTGTATAACCCCTTCAAAATCCTCTCCTATCAAGTCAGGAATACATGTAGCAATAAGCAGAATAGAGCGAGCCCCTGCTTTCTCCATTTTTTTCAGAGCCTCCATTACGCCATCTCTGCATCCAAACACAACCTCACGTGAATCCAGAACATAAAGCCAGTGAAGCTCGCCTTTCTCACCCTCTGGGTAAGGGCTGAACAGTCTGGAATGGGTGGTGCATTCCGGCATTCCAACAAGAAGAGAGGAAAGCCCTTCAATATCCTCGACAATTACAGAAGCCATACGCATGGGGCAATGCGTCCCCGGTGATACATCCGGTGTGAGGAAGGGAATCCCTTCACCGCTCTTGATTTCAGACAAACATTTTAATCGGAGCAATGAGCTTTTCATGCTTCCACCTCCAATAATAATTTAGCCAGCCGTTTGTAATGTGAAGCCATTTGAGAATCCGAAAAAGCCTCTACGACTGTTTTTCCTTGTGCCTCAGCCTGTTGTACAACCGGATCTCGCGGAATACGGTATACAACCTTTGTCCCAAGTTCCGCAGCAGCTTTATTCACAAGATTATTTTCATCTTCAATATTTTTTGCGTTCAGGATTAATCCTTTCAGGGAAGCATAACCTCTTTTCCCGAAACACTTTACTGCATTCGCAATATTCGAAGCTGCATACAGAGACATCATCTCACCCGAAGTAACAATGCACACATCATCGGCATATCCTCCTCGAATCGGCATAGCAAAGCCTCCACATACAACATCCCCCAAAACGTCATAAATCACTATGTCAGGATTATATATCTCATAAGCATTCAACTCTTTCATTTTTTCAAAGGCAGTTATGATTCCTCTTCCAGCGCAACCCACACCAGGAATCGGGCCTCCGGATTCTACACAATATACGCCCGTACTGCTTTTAACAACAATATCCTCAAGGGATGCATCCCCTTTAATTCTAAGCGTATCCAATACAGTGGGAATACTGTTTCCACCAGTCAGGTTTCTGGTAGAGTCTGCCTTTGGATCACACCCAATTTGCATAACAACATATCCCATGGCCGCCATAGCAGCCGACATATTGGATACAGTCGTGGATTTCCCTATGCCGCCCTTCCCATAAATCGCTATTTTTCTCATTATATTCTCCTTTTTAAGCCAAATCATAAGACACGCAAATAGGTCTACCTGTCCTTGAATCCATAATTATTTCAGCATCAATACAAAATGCCTCTCTGAGCACCTCGGTAGTCATAACCTCCACGGGAGTACCCGTACATATAATATTTCCGCTACGGATTGCAATCATATAGTCAGCGTGCCGTGCCGCAAGATTCAAATCATGTAAAACCATGACAATGGTATGCCCTCGTTCCCGGTTCAATCTATATAGCAGTTCCAATATTTCAAGCTGGTAAGACATGTCAAGATAAGTTGTAGGTTCATCTAATAATATGATATCTGTCTTTTGTGCCATTGCCATTGCAATCCAAGCACGTTGGCGCTGCCCTCCGGAAAGAGTATCAACTTCTGTCGTTTCCAGCTCTGTAAGCTTTGTTACTTCCAATGCCCACGATATGGCATTTTTATCTTCCAAAGAAAGCTTTCCAAATCCACGCTTGTGGGGAAAACGACCATAGGATACCAATTCTCCCACCGTTAACCCAGGGGGAGTTTGGGGCGATTGTGGAAGAATGGCCATTTTCTGTGCTACTTCCAAAGTAGAGAGCTTGCGTATGTCATGTCCATTTAAATATACAACTCCGTTTTTGGGCTTCAATATTCTCCCTATTGCTTTCAAAACCGTTGACTTGCCACAGCCGTTGGGGCCAATTATGACTGAAATTTTTCCCTGTGGTATATTCAGTTCCAAATCATCGACCACAATTGAGTCGTTATAACCTATCGATAGATTTTTGGCTTCCAAATTGTTCATTATGATTCACATTCCTTCCATTATTTGCTTCTCACCAACAGATATATAAAATACGGTGCACCAATGATTGCCGTCATAACACCAGTAGGTATTGAAGAAGGCTGAATAACTGTTCGCCCTATTGTATCAGCCACAGTAACTACAACCGCTCCCACAAGTGCACAGACAGGCAATAGAATACGATGTCTCGGCCCCACAAGGCGTCGTGCCAGATGTGGTGCAACAAGCCCTACAAACCCAATGTTTCCTCCTACTGCTACACAACATGCAGCGAGCGCAACTGATACCGCAAGCAAGATGCGACGCTCCTTTTCCACAGATGCACCAAGACTAAAAGCCACCTCGTCGCCTAAACTCAGTACATCCAGTGATCTAGCCTTTAACATAACGTATGGAATCAGCAGGCAAAGCCATGGGAAAAGCGCCCCTGCAAATTTCCAATTGGCCCCTAGAAACTGCCCTGCTTGCCATGAGGCAACAGAATTATACTGTTTTTCATCCAATCCCACTACCAACACCATGGTGAAAGCGGAAATCCCCGCTTGGACAGCTATACCTGTCAGAATTAGTCGTATCGGCGCAAGACCTTCACGCTTTTTATATGCAAGCACATAAACAATGACTGCCGCGGCGCTTGCACCTATTAAGGAAAAGAGCGGCAAAGTGAATATTGACAGGAAAGTATCTCTTCCGAAAAATATCACGCAAAGGATTACAAGCAATCCTGAACCAGCGTTGATACCAAGGAGTCCCGGATCCGCCAGAGGGTTTCTTGAAACACCTTGTATGATGCAACCAGACAGAGAAAGTCCCATTCCAACCAAGATAGAAATCACGATTCGAGGCAAACGAAATTGAAATAAAACAAGCTCCTGCTTCTCAGTTCCATACCCTAGAATTGTATAAAGCGTATCAATGGGAGATAGTTTGGAGTACCCCGTACTCATGCTAACAAAGAAAGAAACCACCAAAAACAGTGCGCAAACCGTAACTATTAGTATGTTGCGGGTGTGAAGCCTCTTCTTGTATGCTTCATTTTTCTCAAATAATGTCATCATTCGGCTCTCCTTTGTTTTCTGGCAAGATACAAAAAAAAGGGCACTCCTATCAGTGAAATAAGTGCACCAATAGGCATTTCAGAGGGCGGATTTATCTTTCGAGCACCCAAGTCCGCCGCAACCATCAACAAACTCCCCATAACCGCTGAAGACGGAATAAGCGCGCAATAGTCCACACCCACAATAAAACGTGCAATATGCGGGATGATTAATCCGATAAAACTAACAGCGCCCACGACCGAAACCGATACACCAGCCAAAATAACGATGATTATGGAGCAGATAATATTTACCAATATGGTTTTTAACCCAAGTCCTTTCGCCACTTCCTCCCCAAGACTCATGAGTGTTATTTTCGGTGAAATCAAAACTGCACCTATCAGCGCTACAACTATACACGGCGTCATAACAGCTATCTGATTCCACGTTGATGCGGATACTCCTCCCACAACCCAGAACATTATATTTTGTGAAACATCAAAGCATAGTGCAATTCCCTGACTGAGCGCGGTAAGCAATGCGCTAACTGCCGCTCCTGCGAGAACCAAACGCATAGGAGCATTACCACCTCGCCTAGAAGAACCAATCCCACCTACAAAAGCAGCACTTAAAGCTGCTCCAGCAAAGCAAAACAAAACGATTTCTATATATGTAAGTTTCGGCAGAAATGCAAAACATATAGACAATGCAAGTCCTGCACCCGCATTAAGCCCCATAAGCCCGGAATCCGCCATAGGATTACGGGTAATCCCCTGCATGACTGCCCCTGCAACAGCAAGCGCAGCTCCAACAAGGGTACTTGCAATTACCCGAGGTAGGCGGAGGTCAATAATGATTAAATGCTGTTTGTTTTCTGGATCGAAGCTCAGCAGCGCATCCAGAATTGTTACAATTGGCGTATCGGAAACTCCCTGAGTAACAGAAAACGCTGCAAGAAAAAGTAATAAAACCAATCCAACAATGACGAGAGCATACATCTTTCTGGTATTTGTGTATTTGCTTTTTTGCGGCACTGCCTTCGTCAATTTTATTTCATTCAAGCAATTATCTCCTTTCATATAGACTATCAGCAAGTGCTAGGCGCAGCTAAAATTTACGGTTGCCCCTAACACTTTTATTTTGGGTATGATTATTCTTTGGTATAAATTTCTATCAGTTTTTCAGCGGTAAGATTCATAGCAAGTGGACCAAAGGTGTTCATATTTTCATCAAAATAATATATTCTCCCATTTTTAACCGCATCAAGTGACTGCCACACAGATGAGTCTTTCATACTTTCAACAAAGGTAGTCGCTGCATCGTAATTGTGCTGAAACACTATGTAGTATGGATCCATTTCTGTTACAGCTTCAAGTGAGATAGTCTCATATGTGTCTGGATATCCTTCAGACCTCGTAAGGCCAAAAGTCTCGTAGTATACCGCATTGCCCCGTGTGATAAAACCTTTACTGTCTGTACGAAACAATACAAACGTTCTGTCCGGATACTTCTGTGCTACTTTTTTAGCGTCAGAGATTTTTTCCTCGATTTCTGCAATTAGGTACTGTGCCTTGGTCTCTTTGCCTACAATCTCAGCACAACCTAAAAGCTGGTTCTGCCATGTTGCGGTATAGTCCAGCAACACCACTGGTGCTATCTGTACAAGTTGATCGTAGTTCTCGTCAACACCACCTTGGGCAGCAAATGTTACGATAACATCAGGAGCCGACTCCAAAATCGCCTCGAGATTGATTTCTTTTGCACTCCCAAGGTCCATGATTTCTACGCCTTTAAGATAAGGTGCAAACATCTCGGAGCTTGAAAGTTCTTCCGTCTGCCCTAATGAATTTCCAATCGCACACGATGTTGGCGGCGTACCCAACGCAAGGAAGTCTTCCATATAGTAGGAATGTAGAAGCGTAATCCGTTCAGGTTGCTTATCCAAAAAGACCTCATGTCCTGCTGCATCTGTAATCGTTCTTGGCCATTTAGCAGTATCCTTAGTTTCCTCAGTTTCTGTTGAAGCAGAAACTGGTTGCGAAGTTGTTTTCTGTGTAGAAGCATTGGCACATCCGCTAAACAGCGCTAAAGCAAGCGACATGGCTAAAATTAATCCTAATACCTTTTTCAAATTGTTTCCCTCCTAAATAAAAAATTGTGTTGGTTAGCTTTATCTAACCAACACAATTTTAGCAAATACAATATTATTAAGGAATAGGCTTATCTTGAAAATATTATGGATTATTCCTGAATTTCTTTCTCATCTCACTGGGTGGAAATCCAAAATGTTTTTTAAAAATTCTGCTAAAATACAAGGGATCCACATATCCCACTTCATTTGATATTTGATGTATCGCAGAATCAGTTGTAAGCAAAAGCTCTTTGGCTCTGTTGAGTCGGTATGCAATCAAATAATCACCTGGCCCCATACCGGCGTATTTGTAAAATAAATAATATAATTGATTCGTATTCATTTCATATAGCTCAGCCAATTCACTTATCGGCATTTCATCGGCATAATTGTCCTGTATATAGCAGCTTATTTTTGAAAACACACTATTATCTCCGCTGACTGCTTGATTTTCGGCACAAACAAACATTTCTTCTAGGATACAACGAAATAGTGTTTCTTTCTGAAATGCCGATATAGCACCCGGCATATGAGAAACCTTCCACAATCGATTTATCAAGCCCTTCAATCGCGGACTCTGCCCGCTCTCTAGCTCAAAATGTACGTCAGGCAGAAAAATAGCATCTGTAGATTTCTGCTTTATGTCATATAATACAGATATGTATTGCAGTTCTGTACTTCCTATCACTTTTTTATCCAATTTCATTTCTGCGCCGCCGTGGATTACTTTTTGAACATCTGTTAGATAGGAGGTTCCGTTAAAATCAAACTGAGCTTTACCGCCTATAGGGAAAATAAATCCTGGAAATGGAGCTGAGCTTTGCCTTCCTTGTTTTCCGGCAACAACTTTATAACGGTATACTCCTTGGACGTGGAAAGATGATGTTGTAAAACACTCAACAAGTTGGTTCAATGCAAAGTCCATTATAAAGACACCTTTCTTCATGTAGTTTAGAGTTTGTAGTTAGTATTATCTAACTCAATATCATAACATTTCCTACAGTATTTTGCAAAGATTAGCATAATCGACAGAGCATGAAGCGTGTCTGTACTTCGTTCCACCCATACTAGCCGCTAAAACAAAACCCTCTATTTCATACTCTTATCGCCACTTCAATTATTGTCGCTTAATTTATATCACACTCCATATCCTTGTCAAGTATTGTTTGTTATATCACTAAATATCACACTTGTTCAGAAGAATATCCTAAACTCCTTGGGGGGAACTTTGAACTGCCTATGGAATGTGCTGCTACGTCGATCAGCATTTCAAGACACAAATTTGAAAAAATGGCATAAGCCAGCAGAACAAGAATTTCCTTGTTCTACTGGCTTTATTCTGTGTATTTGCACTATCAAAATTACCAACAGTTAGCCTATCCTAATTTATAGTCAAAAAAATTTTTTCTTTCACTATTTTTCATATTGTTCCTTATCCATTCATTACATTTTTATCCATTTACATTCATCTGTATTCGTACAAAAAACTATTACTCCATAAATAAACATTCATTCATTTTTTTGCAACAGCTCTTCACGATATGTTTTTTTATGTACGATTCATTTTTCTTAATAGACCAAATTCTTTTTTCAACATTAATATTATGATAAATGTTAGAACAAAATCTATTACGAATGATCCTATATAGACGGAACTTATTCCAAAGAACATAGGAAGAATGATCATGAGCGGTATGTATAAAAACAATTGTCTTCCTATACCGATTAACATAGCTGGTTTTGGCTTTTTGATTGCAGGCCAAAATGTCATGGCAGTAAGTACGACTGAAAGCAATGGTGCTATGGATATGAATACTCTGAAATTCAATATTTGGTCCCCACTAAATGTAGAAAACGGCAACATTATTTGTAATACATTTTCTGAAAACACCATTGATGTCAGCCATAATGGAAGCATTACAATGAGTGCCGCAAAGGAAAAAATCTTAAATGCACGAATAGTTCTGTCATATTGCTTTGCTCCAAAATTAACCCCCACTGCGGGCTGTAATGCTCTCATCAGACCGTAAATTGGTGTTAAAAACAAATTATAGAGTCGAAATACCACGCCATAAAACGCCAGGTCTGCAGTTGTTCCATATGTTTTTAAAGCTTTCATAATAATAATTCCCTGGATAACCGTCATAATTGTCATAATAAAAGAAGGCATTCCAAGGGATATGATTTCCTTTATGATATCCTTATCAAAATAAATTCTGAAAAAATTCACGTCAAAGCTTGCCTTGCCGCGAACACTGTAAATAGTAAATAATAGCACATAAACAAACATGCCAATATTAGTTCCCCATGCAGCTCCTTCCACGCCAAAGTCAAAGATTACCATAAATAAATAATTTGCTATGATATTAATAAGAAGTCCGATACCCATCATAATTGCAGCGGTTTTCATTCTTCCCTCGGCTCTGACAATCATATTGTAACCAATCCCAGCAATCCAGAATACACTTCCAAACAAAGTGATTTTAAAGTAATTACTAGCAAAAACATATTCCTCTCCGGTTGCACCCATAACATTTAAGAGAGGTTTCAAAAAAACAAAGCCAAAAATCATCATTATAATCGTAAGAATAAGAATCAGAAGGTTTACATTTCCAATTAACCTATTTTGAATCTTTTTATTATTTTCACCAATTAAAATACTTAGATATGAACCTGCACCAACTCCCACCAAAGAACCTAATCCCAAGGATATTTGTGTTAGGGGATATACAACAGATATTCCTGCTAAAGCAGTTTCTCCTACTAATCTTCCAACAAAAATACCGTCAAATATGACATTAAGCCCAAATAAAACCATTGCTATAATTGCTGGTAATGATAATCTGTAGCAAACCTTCCATAGATTATCATTTAATATCATTTCTTTTTCTTTATTCATTCTTTTTGTCCCCCCTTTTATAATATCGACATATGCTTCAGATAGGCTAAAAGCATTACCTTTAACATGTCTCTTACCTCTGCTTCATCATTATTTCCAAGTATATTGCTCCCCACTATCAAGGAGTTCATAAAAAAATCACACGCCGCATTGGTAAGAGGTATATACTCTGGTAAATTTTCATTGATGCAAAACTGAATAAATTCTTCTTTGGATTCATTATAGATCCTATTATATAATTCAGTTAACTCCTTGTTTGAGCGTAATTCCGTTAAAAAAATCGCGTATATTGTTTTATATGGATTTGTATCTAATATTTTATCTAAAAGCATATTCATAATTAATTCTTCTCGACTCATGCCTTTATTGTTACTAACATATTCGACAACTAGCTTTTTTCTATATGTCATCGAATCTTTAATCAATTCGGAAAAAATCTCCTCCTTATTTTTATAGTGGTAATACACTCCTCCTTTGGATATTCCCATTTTTTCTATAATATCGTCCATTGTGGTTTTGACCAGTCCTTTTTCAATAAAGAGCTTTAAAGCCACTTCTTTAATTTGCTTTTTTCTCTCTTCTTTCTCTAGTCTCACCCTTGTCATTTAATATACCCCCTTTCACTACCGACTATATAGTCGGTAGTGAAAGCTTACCATTCTTCATTCCTATTGTCAAGGTATCTTTGCATTTTTTGAGCTTATTAATAAATCTTATCATTTATTCCTTCATACAGAAGATCTGCATTCAAGCAGAACAAGTTTATCACCAAAAGTTGAAAATAATCAGTCCATGGTATCTAATTAGATAAATCAATATTTCTCACATTTTTTCATGAATAAATAACTATATTATATCAGCGCAAAGGACATCATAAGTAGCAATGAGCGAATGGCAGCCGATGCCACACATATATTTTATCTTTTACTAAATCACTTTTCTCCAAGCAAATATCCTTCAAGCTTTTCTAAGGTTTGGCAACTAATTAAATGCTCTATCTCGCAGGCATCTTTTTCGGATACTTGCTTGTCTACACCAAGGACTTCAGTTAAAAATCCTTGAATAACCCGATTACGACTTCGTATGCAGAGAACTTAAAAAGCTTTGTACTGACAATATAATTGAAATAAATAATAATAGGATTTATATTTTAAACGAAAAAGATCTTATTGATTTACTTCAAAAATAAATAATTTTATTTAATAATTTGTTTTATTTTTACGTCACTTCTTGCAGTCTTCCTTTGACATATCAAATATCTAAAGCACAAACAAAAAAAACTGACAGATTAATATGCACCTGCCAGCCTAAATGATTATCCTAAAATATCTGTTTTTATAGGTTTTGCTACAACATAATTCAGAGGGAAGGAGGCTTGAAAAATTCTAGATTCTACAATTTCAAAAGAATTCTCATTTAAAAATTTATGGTAGCTCTGTTCAGTCCATTTATGATAGGCACGAAAACCCGTGATCCTCATCAGCCTTGATAAAGCCTCTGCCTTTAAGCTTTCTGCATGAACGAAAGTTGGTGCAATTAATCTTCCCTCTGGTGTTAGAACCCTTTTGATTTCCATTAATACCATATCTGGATTAGGCATAACATGCAACGCATTTGCAATCATAACCGCATCAAAGCTACCTGAATCATATGTAAGTTTGCATGCATCCTGCACATCAAATTTTAGAGAGTTCGCTCCCATCTGAGCAGCCTTTTTCCTCGCTACTGCTATCATATCAGTAGAAAAATCGATAGCCTCTATATTCAGAATATGTTCACATAAACCAAGAGCAATGATACCCGTTCCAGTAGCAATCTCCAGAACATGCTCCTTCGGCTTCAAAAGCTGTGTCGTCCGCTGAATGATTTCCTTATAAGTTGCTTCGTCCTTTTTCATGAAAAAGTCATACACAGATGAAAGCCTATTCCAAACAGATTCTTCTTTTCTTGCCATACCTATACCCCATCTATTCTGCTCTACCCACAAAACTAGCTATTTTGATATTGTGTTTTTAACATGGTTGAAAATAGCCCTTGCTTTTCCTTTAACTCTAAAGGTGTGCCGATTTCCGCAATAACACCATCTTTAATCACCACAATCTTATCTGCACCTAACACGGTCCTCATGCGATGGGCAATAATCACCACTGTCTTATTCCTTACAAGTTCACCAAGAGCACTTTGTATTTTGCTTTCATTTTCCGCATCAAGGGATGCAGTTGCCTCATCGAGAAGAATAATAGGTGCATCCTTTAGAATAGCCCTTGCAATAGAGATGCGCTGTCTTTCGCCACCAGATAATTTTTCTCCATTTTCGCCAATTAAAGTTTCATATCCCTGGGGTAGCTTGTTGACAAATTCGTGGCATTGGGCAAGCTTTGCTGCCCGAATGACTTCCTCATCAGTGGCGTCCTTCTTTCCCAGACGGATATTATCTTGAATGCTTGAATTAAACAAAGTGACATCTTGAAATACTATAGAATAATACTGCAGAAGTGTCTCCGGATCAATCTGTGAGATTTCCTCTCCGCCTAGGGTTATTGCGCCCTTATCAATATCCCAAAATCTTGCAGCTAATTTTGCTATTGTGCTCTTTCCTCCACCTGAAGGCCCTACAAGTGCTGTTACATCCCCTTGCCTTGCTGTAAAGCTGACGTTATTTAAAATTTGCTTACCATCCTGATAGGAAAAATCAACATTTTTAAATTCTATATCGTAATTCTTTGGATTAAATTTATCTCTTCCATCCTGTCTTGGCATTTTATCCATTTCTTTCATGCGATTAATCCGCACATTTAAAAATAAGAGCAGTGCAAAATTTTCCATTGCCTCCATGATTGGATTGTAAATGCGAGCAGTTACAATAAGAAATACCAAATATGTAAATATCCCGATTTCCCCTTGTGTCAAAAGATACGCACCGTACAGGATTACGCTGGGCAGCCCAAGCTTTAAAAAGACATAGGACAGATTAATAAATGCGCCGATTAAAAGCTCCCCTTTAATCATAAACTTTTCCAGCGTATCGAGTTGCGTATTTAATGCATTTGAAAAAGACTCCTCTCTGTTATAGGCTTTTATTTCATGAGCTGAGTCAAGCCCTTCTTGGATTTTTTCTGAAATATCCCTTTTTATATCATATAGCTTAGCATGCATATTTTTTTGAAGTGATTTAGTTAAAATAAAGATAAATGCTGCAACAGGGACTACCCAGAAAACCGCAATAGACAACTGCCAGTTATAAAAGAACATCATCACACCCATAATGAATACAGTTACTGCTGCAGCATAAATCTGAGGTACCGAATGGGAAAAGAGCATCTCGATCTGGGTCGCATCATCCATGATGGTTGCGCTTAAATCGGCGATATCTTTTTTCCCGAAAAAAGCCAATGGCAGCCTTCGCAGCGTTTCTGCCAAGCTAATCCTTCTTTTGGCACTTTCTTCATAAATCTTCGTATAAGCCGAATTATATTGAAATAAACCAATAACCAACATGACTACGAAGAAAGCCAAAGACATAACTGCATAATATGAAATGGTCCTTTGTGTGGCACTGGAGGAATTCAATAGCTCACCCATGTATTCATCCAAAAATTTAAAGCCTAAAATAACTGGAGCCATAAAGCTGATATCCATAATTATTGTCCAAATGATAGCATGGAAAAGATCCTTTGCTCCTTTTTCCGATAAAGCATATTTATTTTGAAAATACTTAAGCATATTGACCTCCTATCACTGCATCGTTGTCCTTTATTTTCCAATCTACAGATTTTTGGTATTCCTCCCACATTGCTTTGTAAATGCCTCCCTGCTTAAGCAATTCTTTGTGACTTCCCTGTTCCACAATCTTCCCTTCTTGAATAACCAAAATTCGATCCACGTTTTGCACAGTTGTAAGACGATGTGCAATCATGAGAGTGGTTTTCCCTCGACTAAGCTCCTTCAAAGCTTTTTGAATTAAATGCTCATTCTCTGGATCGGCAAAGGCAGTGGCTTCATCAAGCAATACTATAGGAGCATTTTTTACAATAGCTCTTGCTATGGCTATTCTTTGCTGTTCCCCACCAGAAAGATAGGTACCTTTAGAACCTATGATTGTATCAAGTCCAGTTGAAAAATTTTCAATAATCTCTCTTGACTGTGAAAAATCAATGGCTTTTTCAAGTTCTTCTTTTGTAACATTTTCTTTTCCAAATATAATGTTTTCTTTTAAAGAATCTTTAAATAGCTTAGTATTTTGGAATACTAAGGAAATACTGTTCATCAGTTCTTTTTTCGGGATTTCCTTGACGTTTACACCACCAACCAATACCTCCCCGTCATCAACATCCCAGAATCTTGCCGCCAGCCTAGCAATCGTGGTTTTTCCACCCCCAGAAGCTCCCACAAGGGCTATCGTTTCTCCTTCATTTAATTTAAAACTGATTTTTTCCACAGCAGGCTTATCGCTACCTGCATATGAAAATGATACATTTTTAAACTCTAGACTATGATTTTTTATGGCAATTTTGTTTTCTGTATTGCTCATGGCAGGGTATTCTAGAAGATGATCCAATCTGTCGATTGCCTGCTCCGCAATCATGGTATTTTGCTGAAAGTGCATAGATTTCATTAAAAGCATAGTAAATATTGGTGATATAAGCATATAGAAAACAAAATCTGCAATGACAAGGGCAAGATTTTCTCCTCTTCCTACTAAAAAAATAGCCATTGGAATTAAGAAGAATGCTGCCGATTGCATAATTGTACTGTAAAACGACATGGGCTTTTGCCAAAGCAATGTATATGCATGAACCATATCCTTGTATTTGATAATGCTGTCATAAAAACGCTTAAACGAAAAAATACTTTGCCCAAAGGTTTTTACCACAGGAATCCCACGAATGTATTCTACAGATTCAGAACTCATTTCCTCCAAAGAATCATAATACATTTTCTGAAAATTTTTCCCTTCAGCACTCATCATAAACCGCATGGTTATAAAACCCAATGCAATGGGTACAAGAGAAGCTACCCCCATTCTCCAATCCACAGTAAAAATCAAAATGATAAGAATGATTGGTGATACAACACTTCCTGCCATATCCGGAAGCTGATGTGCCAAAAAGCTATGAGTCGTTGCTGCGCCGTCATTGACAATCTTACGTATTTTACCGCTGGAATGTTCATCGAAAAATCCCAATGGCATAGAAAGAATCTTTTTCATTCCAAGCTTTTGCATTCCAATTTCTACACGAAAGGCAGCTAAATGAGAGCACATAAGGGAAAGAAAGTATACTAAGATACCTCCTACGGCACTTCCGAATGCAAGCCACGCATAAAAACCGATGCTTGATAAATTAAGCGCCTGGGAATTTGACAAAATATCCCGTGTAATATACCATACCAACACAAATGGAACAATATTAAGTACTGCCGATAAACCTGACAAAATCAAGGCCAAAGGCAAAAGAATTTTCTTCTTCCCCATATAAGGTGTAAATCTTGATAATATAAATTTCTTTTTCTCTTTTATCATATTTGACCCTCCTATTTTCTTGCAATATCCACGTCCATGTCCCCAGTGAGCATGCTGACCGTCTGCTTAAAAACGTTTCTAAAACCATTTCTAAGCATAGCATCACTAACCTCTCCTTGCTTCAATTGAAAGTCAAATCCCCTCAAAACGCTTGGCAACCAAGATACCACCATCTCCTTAGGTCTGGTTTCCTCATGGGTTAAGCCCTCTGAAATGCACATAAATACCCCATGAGGGTTTAGGGCATCATATATTTTCTTTACCGCCAAGTCTAGGTTGTGCTTGGCAAAATTTAAGGTTCCTATGGCAAGAATAAAGTCATAGCACTCTCCAATGGAATCCTTCAGGTAATCACCTGTCATTACCTCTACCCTACTTTCAAGGTTGTTTTCCTTTATCGACTCCTCGGCAACCCGTCCAACCTCGGCCGTATCAAAAATAATAGCCTTCAGCTCAGGATGATGCTTTACAATTTCCAAGCAAATCAAGCCCGGGCCACCACCAAGGTCCAGCATTTTTCTAAATCCCTTAAATTCCGGAAGCCCAGAAACCATATCCGAAATTTCCTTAGCTCTGCCACCTCTTTGTTGTGTCTTCATCATTTCAGCCCAATCTCCAAATATGGAATAAGCCTCTAATCCCTCTTTTTCTTTCGCTTCACTGCCAGGGCCTTCCTTTATCAGCTTAACCATATCAATTTCATCAAAACCAGTACCAGCGTTATACACCCTAAGATGATCTCCAATAAACCACTCTGATTTTCTTAAAAGATATTTGTTTACCAGTGGGGTATTCCTATATCGAGCCTCATTCTTTTCCAAAAGCTCCATCCCTGTCAATGCATTAAGAAGTAATCTCGTATTTTCTGGATGCAGCATTAATCTTTCAGCGACTTCCGTAAACAGTTTCCCCTCTTCAAGTTCAGAAAAAAGTTCCAGCTCCATAGCCGTAAACAGTGTTTTCGTATACATAGGGGCATAAATCATATCAAGCAGCTTTTTTACGCTTGCATCTACGTGCGAACAATGTGTCATCGTTTTTCCTCCTTTTTTTATTCCACACTTATTGAATCAATATTCCTTTATACTATTAAGATAGTTCCCACATGTTTGATTTGTGTGTCCCTTGGCTACAACCTGCGCAACTACTACAACCACTAGCACAACCTGTATGTAGCTCCACCTTCTTTATATATCCCTGTCTTTCCAGATAATCCATTTGTGCCTTAACGGTTTGAACATCCGTATTCAGACTGCCCGCAAGCTCCTGGAGAGAAAAGGTTTTTCCTTTTTTAAACTGGTCTAGAATTTCATTTAGCATAGTTTATCACCTCAAAAAATCAAAAGTCCAACATGATATGCAATGGCCGACAACAGCAAGGCAACCCCCATGTAATATCCTGCTATGCGTAATGTCCATTTTATGGAATGGGTTTCTTGCAGCGTAGTTGCCAAAGCCATAAGGCAAGGCACATTAAAGAAAAATGCATAAATAAAGGCTAAGGCTTCTGCCTTGGAAATACCAGTAAGCATGGCATTGCCAAGGCCAGATGTGCTTACTGCCGCCTGCTTGGAAATAACATCCCATATGCCAGCAGTCTGCCCCTGAGAATTAAACAATGCCGCCAATACACCCAGCGCCGCTTCTTTCCCCATAGCAGCTGCTAAGAATGCCATAAAGGTCTGCCAACGCAACCCAAACCACATGGTCACCGGCTCAATAATGGTTCCAATCTTATAAATCACACTATTTTCTATATTACCGTCTGCTGTATAGGATAAAGCCCAGAATATAACTGCTACAAATATAATGGTCTTCAATGCACGTTTCAGTACATCTCCCATTCGCATAAAAACAAACCGGAATAAATTCCTGTATTGGGGCTTGTGATATGGTGGTAACTCCATAATCAGCCCAGTTTTATCACTTTCTTTAATTAGGTGTCTGCCGAATAGTCTTGAAGTAATTGCCATGTGCAACGAGGCTACTACAAATAGAGAAAGAACAACCAAAAAAGCTTGGCTTCCAAAAAAAACGGTACTTACAAGCCCAACAACACTCCATGTGGCAGCGCAAGGAACCACCCATGATAGTGCTATTGTGGTTACTCGCTGTCCCCATGAGTCAATCACCCTGCTTCCGCTCACACCACCAATATTACAGCCAAAGCTTACCAAGAATGGCATAATTGCCTTTCCCTGTAGTCCAAGTTTAGACATGGTGCTATCAAATACATAAGAAATACGAGCCATGTACCCTATTTCTTCTATAAATCCAAACACTAGGCTAATGCCAAATACAAAGCTCACCATCATTAAGGCAAAGGTTACCGCAGTCAATACACCATAGCAGAGCAGTGAAATTATCACTTTAGGGACACCAACGGCAACCAACGCGGTCGAAAGCTGCACAGTAACAATTTGCGCTATATTCTGGAATACTCCCATGATGGGAATCGCAATTACCATAGACAAAATAAGTCCTAAAATAATGATTCCCACCGCAATGGGCTTACCCCAAATTTTGCTTGTGGCTATACGATCGAAACGGTTCATCTTTCCTTGCTTATTTTCTGGTTTTTTTACACTATTCTTAAGTAATATTTCTATCCATTTAAATTTGCAGTCTGCTGTCAATAAATTACCATTTTTCACACTGGAGAGTACAGTTTCAATCTCTTTCCAACAACCTGAATCAACCTTGGATTTTACAAGCTGCATTGCATGATTATCCTCTTCCAGTAACTTTGCTACCAACCATGAGGAGGAAAAGGCTCCCACTCCATCTTTCGGCAGCAGCTCCAGCAGTTGCCTAAAGGGTTCCCCAATTATCTCCAGATAAATGTCCGCCAGCTCTTTCCCTTTCAGCATGGAATGTGATTTTTTTGAAACTTCAATATTTTTGTAGAATTCATCATAACCTTTTCGATTGGAAGCGGTAATAGGAATTACTGGAATTCCTAGTTTTTTTGAAATAGCTTGGCTGTCAATGGTTTTCCCCTGCTGAATTGCTACATCCATCATATTGAGAAGCAATACTACAGGCTTATTGATACCTGCGTAATCCGCCAACATGAACAAACTTCTTTCTAACTGTGAGGCATCTGCAAGGATGCAAATCAAATCAGCCTTATTGCTAGCTATGTAATCCCTGGTAACAACTTCCTCTTCTGAGTTTGCAGACAGGCTATAAGTACCCGGCAGATCCACAACGGCATAGCTTATTCCGTCGTAGTTAAAAGCACCTTCTTTTTTTTCCACGGTTTTACCTGGCCAATTTCCTACATGCTGTCGAGAACCGGTAAGTCCATTAAATAGTGTCGATTTCCCTGAGTTTGGCTGTCCCAGCAACGCTATCGTTGTATCGCTCATTTTGCAGATACCTCCATAATTATTTTTTCGCATTCATCTCGGTTAACCGCAATCATGGTATCTCTTCCATAAATCAAAACGGGCTGCTTTTTCTGATTTTGCATTATTTCTACCTCGCTTCCCACCGTAAGCCCAATAGAAGTAATACGGCTTAAAAATCGAGAATCTCCCTGAAGGGAGGTAATCTTGCCTTTTTCGCCTTTCTTTACCTCACTTAATTTTTTCATGTTCAACCTTCCTTTCACTTTATTATTCAATAAACATAATTCTTTTAAATTAAAATCAATTGTCTTTCCATAAGTATTGTAAAACCCTTCCTACCATGAAAACTGCTCAAAGTACATTAACTGCATTAATTGCAAGTCAAAACGAAGCTACCATCCCCTTCCATATCCACAGAATTAATATTACATCTTTTGTTTTACTTTCCTCTCAATATGAAAACCCCTCTTTCCACGCATCCTGGTTAGCTACGTCTAACTCATAGGTAATTTTTTTGAGGTTCCTCAGAACCTCAACTTGATACTTACCGCACTTCTATAAAAACTCTTAAGGATTAAAAATCCTAATCCATCCTGCCGTAAAAAACTGCCTTAAGCTATCTATATAATTGTCTGCCGTTTCCCTTGGCATATCATGTTTAACCGTCTCAAAAACTGCAGAAAAAAAGGCACTTGAGATAATGTGTAACAGCTCCGGAGTTGCCCTTCCAGATGCCAAAGCATCATTACCTGTAGATTCCATAAACTTTATGGTGTATTCCACCTCAATTTCTACAAGATCATGGATAAAATCCGAAAAGTCTGTCCCTTCAGCACAAGAAATGAGTAACTTGAATTCATCGAAATAATCATAAACATAGGCTATGAATTTTTTAACCTCATCAGACGAATAATCATAAACGGCTTTCTTTTTTTCCACTTCCGTCAACTGATCAAATTCCTGTTGCGCTATCATAAACATAGCTCTAAGCCCTTCTACCGCAGGTGATACCAATGCTTCAAACAATGCTTTTTTATCGGGATAATATCCGTAAAATGCACCCGTTGTGACACCTGCACGTTTTACAATATTTCTCAGGGAAGCATCTTTAAAGCCTTTATCTAAGAACTCTTTTTTGCCCTCAGCCATAATTTTCTGCAATGTATTCAAATCATCCGTGCCCATATTATCCTCCACCTGTTATATAACACCGTTATATAACATTGTTATAAACAATAATATTACAATGAGCCTAATCTGTCAAGCACATTGTGGATATCTCTCTTTGAATTACGGTACACAACTTTTTGCCTTACTCCAGACAAACGCATCTGCAGAGAGTAAAAAAATAGCGGCTGCATATCCGTAGCTTTCTTCTAGCTTCGGAAACAGACCACTTTTACAGATACTTTGAAATCTCCTTTTATGCTCTGCATTTCTAAAAAGCATTTGGTTCACCTCGCTTTCTCCGAGATTGCTCGTAACCTCTATGATTCTTTGCACTCGCAGAGCAAATGCCTGAATCTCTATCTCTTTCAAAAACAACCCTAGCGAATCTTCATATAAAATAGCGTTTGGATTCACATATCTTTGCTGGCTTCGGAATGTTCCGCAGGCACGAGGCGTAAAGCCGGGAATAAATTGCATTTCTATTTCTATAGCAGCGAGAGGTGTATCTCTCATAAATCTTGTAATCACTTTAATCAGTCCTTCCTTTTTCTGCAAATCGGACAACAAAAAATGGATAGTGTCAATAATTTTTCGCAAATTCTTTTTCAACCGTTAGGTAAGTGTTAGTCAACCGGCTATGATATCAGACTCGTGTTGGAGATCCAACTCCTTAAGGTGCTCCATATTCATATAGCGTTTTGCTCCCCATTGGGTTCCTGCTACATGACGAAGTCTGGCACATACAAGCATTAACGCACTTTGTCCATCAGGAAAAGCACCGATTGCTCGGGTTCTGCGCTTGATTTCTCGGTTTAATCTTTCAATGGTATTATTGGTTCGGATTCTTGTCCAATGTTGGGTAGGGAAATTCATGTATGTAAGGGTTTCTTCGATTCCATCCACTATTTTATTGGCCGCCGAACCTAGCTTCATTTCATGGAGTTTTTCAGCTACCTGCATCGCTTTTTCTCTTGCAGATTCTTTTGATTCTTGTGCATGGATGCCTTTTAGCATCATAGAAACTTCTTTCATTTTGGTACGTGGGGTTACTGAGAAGATGTTGCGGTAAAAATGTACCGTGCACCTTTGGTATAAAGCTATGCTCAAGAAAACTGACATAGAGCCGCTTGTCGTCGAGGCAATCAGGGAGCTGATTAAAAATCAGGATTTTGCAACAGAAATAAAATCAAGGATCGGCAAGGAAATTGATACTTCCACTTTAAACAGAGAACTCAAAAACTATGAAAATAAACTCAGAGAAGTGGAACTCAATAAAACTCGTCTTGAAAATGAAATTGACAGTCTGCCGGAAGATACCCGTTTTAGAGAACGCAAGCTCCACGATATGATCCTCCGGCTTGATGGGCTGTATGACACCATCGTAGAGCTTGAAGAAAAAATTGAAGATGTAAAGCTGCGCCGTAAAGCTGTGGAGCAAGATGCCATCACACTGGAAAACATCTACACCCTACTGGCAAACTTTGATAAGGTGTATGACAAAATCAGTGATGAAGAGAAAATATCTCTAATTTCTTCGCTAATCAAAGAAATAGAGATTTTCCCATGTGACGAGGCTGAATTGCCTTTAAAGTCTATTTTATTCAATTTTCCTGTTTATAAAGACGGTGGAGATGTTTGTGGGTTTTTGTGGGACAAAAGTACGCACGTCTCGTCTGTTGTACTCTTCGAAAACATATCCCCACAAATTATCATCATGAAATTTTATTAAAGTAGTTGCTAGTTTTATAAAAAAATTAAAAACTTTTCACATATAAAAAAGTTGCCTACTCTATTTGGAGCAAGCAACTTTTTATTGGCATGTTCAGTTAATTATATTACTTCAAAATATATGCATTTAATTAAAAATACCACAAATCTTGACAGCCTTACAGTTCTAACCTGAGTATTATTTTTTATTAAGTTGTGGTAAAAAGATTAATTTTACAGATATTTCTTTATATCTTCAGCTGCTGGAACCCTGCCCATAACCTTCACTTGCTCATCCACAACCAATGCAGGTGTTTTCATCACTCCATATTCCATGATGTCTTCAATTTTCTCCACTTTTTCAATTGTTGCTTCAATACCCATTTCATTCACTGCCTGTTGTGCATTAGCCGCCAACTGTTTACATTTAGCACAACCAGTTCCTAAAATTTTAATTACCATAATTAACATCCTCCATTAAATATAAATTATATATCCTGCCAGCATTCCAATCAATGCCGACAAAACTATCACTAATCCAACATATGTAAGCGTCTTCTTAATACCCATTACTTTAGAAATAACGATCATGTTTGGCAAGCTAAGTGATGGTCCCGCAAGAAGCAAAGCCGTCGCTGGACCCTTCAACATTCCAAGAGCCATAAAGCTGTTTACAATCGGAACTTCTGTTAAAGTCGCAAAATACATAAAAGCACCAAAAACTGCTGCTATTGCATTCGCTCCAAAAGAATTATTCCCTACAAATTTAACCATGTATTCAGGTGGAATCACCGCTTCAATAACACCTGCTAAAAAAACACCAATTATGAAAAGCGGAACAATTTTCTTTGCCAAATCAAAAGTTGCCCTGCACCATTCAAGTAACTCATCTTTTTTGAAATATAAAACCAATTCCACAATGAGACCAATTGCAAATAAACCTGTAATAATTGGATGCTTAACTCCTGAAACTAATATTGCAATAAGCGTTACAAAAAACATGATGTTTTGCCATGTCTTCCTGCTGTGATCATCTTCAATGTTAAACATCGATGCATTTGCATCAACCACTTCACTTTTGTTGAATAGCAAATACATAATAAGTCCTATAACAACAGATAATCCAACAGCACCAAATACTCTAACAAAACCAATATCTACACCTATTAAGCTGAAAGTAAAGGTGATTGCCAGTATGTTGATTGCAGGACCCGCAAAAAGAAAGGTTACTGCCGGACCAATCCCAGCTCCTTTTTTTCTGATGCTTGCGAACATAGGAAGCACCGAGCAGGAACACACTGCTAAAATTGCGCCCGAAACAGAAGCTATTAAATAAGATAATCCTTTTTTTGCATTAGGACCAAAGTATTTCATTACGGCACCCTGAGACATAAATTGTGATATTGCACCGGACAGGAAGAATGCAATTATAAGCATAATAATTCTACTTATGGTCAAATAATGAACCAAGGCGTGCCAACCTGCCAATAAAGCATTAAGTACGGCTTCCATACAATATTTCCTCCATTTCAATAATATTTATACAATGACAATGAAGGTATTAATAACCACTCCATCTACAGAAACAGAAGTTCTTCGAATTTCTCATATTACCTCCAATTTTATGTACGAATTTGCTAATTACAAGAACAACCACAGTTAACAGTTTTTTGCTCTCCATTGTCACCAACATAGTCAATTGCTTCTGCAGGACATAGATTTTGACAACCTCTGCATCCGTCAATGCAACCATCTGGATTAATTGCATTAGGCTTTGTGGTATTTTGTTCATAAACACCATTTTTACATTTTTCAACGCACGCACCACATTCAATGCAGTTTTCATAATTAATAACTGGATACCATTTCTTTGACATGATTATCTACTCTCCTTTTTTTATCCAGGAAGTTTTGTTTTACATTGACTCAGATGAATCTGTTTATCCGCCAAATGCTTTCTATCTTCACTAAGAACCGGATAATGTTCTATATTCTCAGCAATATTTTGAACTAACTTTTTAATTACATCATCCTTCAAATTTAGCGAATACAGAATGTACTTTTCCTTTCTTTCGTCAACAACATAATTCAAATCCCTGAGCTTTGAAAGATGTTTTGATACCTTAGGCTGAGAAAGATTTAAAATCCCGCTGATTTGACATACATACAAATCTCCCTGAGCAAGTAAAATAACAATCCTCAATCGTGTCTCATCGGATACAATCTTAAAAAATTCCGTTAAATACGACATTAAATCCTCCTTCCATATATATATACACATACCCATTCGTGCATATGTATATAATATGCTCATTAAGGGCATATGTCAACAACCTATCCATAACTTTATTTTTGATCTTTTTTCTAAATGCAAAAGCTGCAATTCTTTATTTCAAAGAATTGCAGCTTTTGCTATTTTGCTTATTTACCTCCAAAATATTTCAATGTATCTTTAATTTCCTCTACCTTTTCTAGCATTGACGAACAATCGGAGGTATTCTAATACTACGGCACTTTTTATATTTTGTAGGTCACTATCTCGTTTGGTCTATACTTATCAGCTTTTTCTGCGATTTTATCCACCGGGATTTTTCCATCACCCTCACCAAACTCCACATTTACGTTGATATGTATGTCTGCATTTTTGCGGGAAAGGAGTACAACTCGTCTCAACGTGGGGTGAGAGTAGCCATCAGCTATAATTTTTCCACCTACAAATTCCTATGATCATTTCTTGAAATTAAAACGGAGTGCCTATATTTTCTAAGCACTCCGTTTAATATTACTACTTGCTAATTAACTTTGATTCAACTAACAAGTTCTTTATAGCCTGTGCTGATTCTGCATAGGTTAAACTTGCCTTTGGTGAAATTGTAGTTGCTGTTGTGCCATTAAATACATGGGCAGATAATACATTCCTAACATTTATTTTTGCCCAATCACTTACTTGGCTATAGTCAGTGTAACTTTCACATCTGTTATCATCACTTCCTACAAGCTTCGTAATTTTCATAGCTCGTTGGTACATAACCATGGCTTCTTCTCTTGTAATCTGGTTATTTCCTCTAAATGTGCCATCGGAGTATCCTGAAACAATTCCATACTCATTTGCTATCAGTATAGCTAAGGTCCTTTCCCCTGTAGCACTTACATCTTTAAAATTATTCTCATGGGTTGAGTTTTCTCTGTAAAGCCCCAAAGCTCTAACTATATACTCTGCAAAATCTCCTCTTGTTATCGCTTTATTGGGCTCAAAATTCTCGGCATTAAAAATAACCAATCTGGAAGCCATATCATTAACTGCATCTTTTGCCCAGTGATTTTCAATGGTCTTTACAGTTACTGGATTCCAAATAACTGAGTAGTCTGAATTCGTCATGGAGTTCAGTTTGGCATACCACTTGCCATTTTTTTCATATACCGATGTAGGTACATGGCTATAGGTTCCATTGGAATTAAATACAATACCTGTTGTAATTTTACTCGTATCTACCCCTGCTGGTATCTCCATAACTCTTTCTACATAGTTGCTAAACTTGCTGATGCTCTGTTCCCGCGTCGTTCCGTCTGTATTTGTGGTCTTTGCTACGATTTCAAATTGCAACGGCGGAAATACCAATTCTGCACCATTTGCCTTGGCAACGTCGTTGTACTTTTCAACCACCTTTTCATCCAACTTAGTAATTTTCACTTCCACTTTAATGTCTGCAAGGTCCTTTTCCTTTAGTCCAAGGCTTTCTGCCACTTTGCTTATGGTGAATTCAGCCGCAGGAATTACGTATTCTACGTTATCACGTTTGACAGATACATCAAAGGTGTTCTCTTCTAGTTTCTTAACAATATCGCCAGTTAATTCAACTTTAGCTACTTCGGATTTTGTGTCGTCTACTGGAACTTGAATAATATTTCCTGTACCAGTGGTATTATTTTTAATTGCTTCGTCAATTTTACTTTCAACGGCTTTACTATCAACAGCTACTGTTACCGTTGATTTTCCATCTTCAGTTTTCTGCGTTTCTTTTCCCGCATTCTGTTCTTTTCCGTTCACAACCACAACTGTATTCTGGCTTGTGCTCTGGCTTGGTTGGGTTGTCGAGGTAGAACTGCCTCCACCGCCTCCACTGCCACCGCTAGATGCTGAGATTACTGTTACGTTTACTCTGTAAAAGTTTAAGGTTGTTGAATCCTCTGCCATCACCTTGATAATAAAGAAATCTCCATTACTAATTGCCTGATTGGCATAAGCTATATCTGTTCCGAAATTTGCGGTTGAAACACCTGAAGCATACTTCACTACTTTAACGGTTGCGTTGGTATCATTTTTATCAAACAATGTAATGAAACTACCTGTATTACTAGTATCCGCCGCTTTTGCAGCTGTGATAGTTACTGCTCCTGGTGTTTGAGAACCCAAGGTTGCATTTGGTGTGCCAAGACTTGTTACTGTTTGTCCCTTCACTGTTGATGATGCTTTTAATGTTGCATCTGAACTAATTGCCACGTTCCACTTCGCATATAAGGTCACATTGCCTGCACCCATTGCAAAGGTTGATGCAGGTGCATAATCCGTACCCGTGCCATCTGCTAATGTATTCCAACCTGCAAAGGTGTAATTTGTATTTACAAGTGTGCCTGTGTTCCCGAGAACGTTTACAGGGTCTCCTTCATAATATGAAGCAAGATCGGTTGGAATTGCTCCACCCGTTGAACCATTCGCATCATAGGTTACATTATAGAGTGGATTCGCTATCCACTTCGCATACAAGGTTACATTGCCCGCACCCATAGTGAGCGTCGCAGAGGGCGCATAGTCCGTACCAGTGCCATCCGCTAAGGTGTTCCAGCCTGCAAACGTACTGTACATTTTCACAAGGGTACCCGTGTTGCTAAGAACCGTTACCGAGCCACCGCTGTAGTACGTAGAAGCATCGATTGGTACAATTCCACCGGTTTTACCATTGCCATCGTATGTCACCGTATACTTTGGATCCTCTGTCCACTTCGCATATAAGGTCACATTGCCTGCGCCCATTGCAAAAGTTGCTGCTGGTGCATAATTCGTACCAGTGCCATCTGCTAACGTATTCCAGCCTGCAAAGGTGCTATTGGTCTTTACAAGTGTTCCTGTGTTACCAAGAACTGTTACAGTTGCACCATTATAGTATGTAGCACCATCGGTTGGAATAGTGCCTCCTGTCGACCCATTTGCATCATATGTTACACTATACGTTGAATCCTCTGTCCACTTCGCATATAAGGTCACATTGCCTGCGCCCATTGCAAAAGTTGCTGCTGGTGCATAATTCGTACCAGTGCCATCTGATAGTGTATTCCAGCCTGCAAAGGTGTAATTTGTCTTTACAAGTGTGCCTGTGTTCGAAAGAGCTGCTACGGTTGCACCGCTGTAGTACGTAGAACCATCCACCGGCACAATTCCGCCAGTTTTACCATTGCCATCGTATGTCACCGTATACTTTGGATCCTCTGTCCACTTCGCATATAAGGTCACATTGCCTGCGCCCATTGCAAAGGTTGCTGCTGGTGCATAATTCGTACCAGTGCCATCTGCTAGTGTATTCCAGCCTGCAAAGGTGTAATTTGTTTTTACAAGTGTACCTGCGTTCGGAAGAACCGTCACAGAGCCACCCTCAGAATAAGTATACCCATCAACTGGGACACTCCCCCCTGTTGAATCATTCCCATTATAAGTAACTGTATACGAAACCGCTGTAACCGCTGGTGAAAAATCCAGATCATCAATAGTAAAATCTAAATGAGATCCTATCATTCTAACTTCATCGATATTTTGCCAATCCGAGTCGCCAGAGACATTAAACTCAAGCGGAACCTCCTTTACTAATGGAAACGCTATCTCAGCAATCTTCTCCCCATCTCTATACGCCTGTATTTTTAAATCATTCATAAAATCTGTAACGACAAGATTTGAAAAATACTCAGCGTTAATCATAAATGAATTCAATTTAAATTCAGAACCATCCTGAGTTTTAAAAGAAGCTACTGTAAGTGTATTACTATCTGTAGACGCATAGTAAAGCGCATTGTCCCCAGGTCCTGCAAGCATAAACTGACTTGGGTCATTTACAATCCAAATATCCCCAGTCCCACTATCATTACTTGTATACACCATCCCATTTAATATATAATTTTGTGTTCCAGTGTAAAATATGCCGTCACCATCAAACGGCCCCGCCACACTATCGAAGTTCTCATCTGTTGCAGCCGCATAGGCATTTGTACTAAATGCAAAAGCTATCAATAGGCTTAAAACTACTATTTTCTTTAATTTGTTATATATACATTTCATAAAACCTTCCTTTCCGCTAATACTAACCCATACCAAATAACATACCTACATATAACAAATAATATCTTATTTTTATCCATTCTGTCAACAAATTCCAAGGGCTTATTCAATTTTCAACTTCATTGATTTATTTATTTTTATTTGGTCGAATATCAGCATTTTTACTACCCTTAACAGAATAACAAACATTCATTTATTACGCAAATTTCGTGACAATTATATTTTATAAATTTAGTAACCTCTTGGCATTTTTATTTAAAATATAATCCCTTGCTTCTTTATTCTCTTCAGTCGCAATTAATACTCTCGAAAGGGTAATGGCCTGAGGTAATGCCGGCCAATCAGAACCGAATAACAATCTTTCATAACCTACTTCATCAATCAAGTACTTTATGCTATCCTGGGATTGACTTGATAGTTCTGCATAGCTTGCAGGAAATTTCTTTAGATATTCCGCAACAAGTTTATACTCAGAGACTCCGCTATGTCCAAATATAAACACAAAATCTCTCGGCATATACTCTAACAAATGTCCAAATATTTCTACTCTTGTTGACATAAGAAGCTTTTTACAGAGGCGAGAACCACTGTTCTGGTTCACTGCGATTGTGCCTGTATGTAACAGAATAGGTAATTCAGCTTCATGACAAGCTTTAAAAAGATTAATTAAGGAACGGAAATCATTTTTCAGCTCTATATCAGATATTTTTAGTTTTAAACCTTTTGCTCCAAGTGCCTTATATTTTACTATTTTTGCTTTTGCTTCCAGGTCGTCAGGATGTACGGAACAAAATGCAATAAAACGGTCTGGATAATCTTTTACAATTCTTAAAGCCTCCTGTGAACAATCACGTTTTTTTGTACTTAATGGTAGAACTACATTTATACCTATCTGATTCTCCTCTTGAGATCTAAAACAGTTTGAATAATTCCCACCCTTCATCATGTCCTGTACAATACTGTAGGCATTTAATAAATATTTTATTAATGACAGAAATCCGTTCCTGCTGATAGGTGCATCTTCTCTTGTCCAGTAAGGAATAGAAAAATCAATGTTTTCAATAGAAGGAACCGTAGGATATTTAAGATTGTTTCCTTTTGTGTTTGGGTCAATTGGCTTTAGTGGAAGTATATTACACATATGCGTATGAAAATCAATAATCTCCAGTTTATCATCATAGTCCAGAACAAAATCTCCTAACTCGTTCAATTTCAGGTATTTTTCATATTGAATTAGCTCCTTTTTCGTAAACATACAACACCAGCCTTCCTTTCTATTATTTATTTTATTCCTTTCATTATAGCGTCAAGAACCCTCTCTCCTAATTCTATAATACTTCTATAGTCATTTTTATTATAAAATTCGATGTTTACCATACATTGTGTAATAATATAAGCTACCGACTCAATATCCAGATTTTCTCTGAGTTCTCCTTTTTTAATATACAAGTTTATTACTTCTGTTAGCAATCTATAGCTTTTGGGAAATTCATTGTCCAATATTTCTTTTCTGATTTCCTGAGGGCATTCATTCATAAATTTATCTTTCAGTTTGGTAAGCTTAATATCTTCGTCCTCAAACCTGCCTGCCTCTTCAAGCAAAAGCATGATATATGACTTAAAATCCAACTTCCCTATATATTTTTTTGCTTTCTCTAGTGTGTGCTTCTTTTTATTTCCGATTTGATTAAATAAATAAACATATAAATCATTCTTATTTTGAAAATACTGATAAAAGCTGCCCTTTGGAATTTCAGCTTTTTTTACTATCTTATCAATAGTGATTTTTCCATAATGATTCTGAGAAAACTCATGAATCGCTGCTTCATAGATTTTATCCTTTTTTTCATCAGGCAAATTAAAAAATGTTCTCTTTGGCATATAATTATCCTTTCACGCAATTATGACCATCAGTCATACGACTGATGGTCATAATATCACATGTATAAGTTTTTGTAAACACTAATTTATATAAAAAAATCAGACCCTTTGTTTCACGTCTTTGTTTCACCTCAATTGTTTCATTTAGTTTCCGCCTCTCGACGGACACCCCTGCCTTTTCAATTTTAAAAAATATAAAATTTCTTTTTCCTAATTGAAACAAGAATCTCCCACACTCTTTCATATGCAGGTGCTATTATATCTACCAATAGGCTGCTAGCCTCATGCTGACCATCCGCCAAAATATAATCTTCCTGCCAAGCTTGGCGATATTGATTTTTCGTACCCTTTACTTTTTCTCTTGCCCGCCTTCCAAACGCAATCTTCCCGCAGTAAACCGGATTGTCCAAAATCTGCCTGACAAAATGGCCACTCCACTCTTTGAGCTTCCCATTCTGCCTTTGGATTTTCCTAACACCTTGTAAATTAAGATATTGAGAGCAATTTTTCTCATCATATAATTGTTTATCTTTGCTATTGTTTGTTGGTTTAATATATGCTCCATCAAGCAGGCATCTTTTCTGGATATGTCTTTTGGAACACCTAAAATTTCGGTTAAAAAGCAATCAAGTATATGAAATGTTTCCTGTACACTTTCCGCCTTTTCTTTTCCTAGCTCTGTTAACCATACCCCTTTTGATTTTTCCTTCTTCACACATCCCAGAGCGACCAATTTATCTGTCGTTTGAGAAACCGTAGCCTTTGCAACATGCATTCTATCCGCAATATCAGTAACGCGTGCCATGCCATTTCGTTGTATGAGTTCATAAATTACTTTCAGATAATTTTCCATTGCATGTGTAACGGTTATCATTTTTCTCACCGCCTTTCATTGGACACGCTAGGTTGTTTTAAAAATTCATTTTTAAATCAAATCAGTTAATACAAAAGCATTTATCTCTCTATCATCCTTTTGTGCTGTAACAATGATGGAATCCACTCCGAAATACTCTCGTATATTTTCTTTTGTAAGTATTTGATCCGTTTTCCCTACAAGAAATTTGTTCCCCTTTAAAAGTAAGGTCTTATCAGCAATATTAAGCGCATGATTTGGATAGTGTGTATTCATTACACAGGCAATTCCTTTTTCCTTTGCTAATCTTTTAATTATTTTCAGTATTGTGATCTGATTTCCAAAATCGAGATGAGATTCCGGCTCATCCAATATCAGCAATTGGGGTTCTCCGACTAACGCACGGGCAAGCAACACCATTTGAAGCTGTCCGCCGCTTAATTGATTACAGGATTTATCACGAATCGCTGAAATGCCTACCTCTTCCAAGGCTCTATCAGCAAACGCATAATCCTTTTCCCCAGGTGATGCAAATGCAGGCAGATACTTTGCTCTGCCAAACACAACCATATCCCTGACTGAATACGGAAATGAAAATCGATGAGCCTGTGGTACATATCCAATCTGTTTTCTTGCGTTACCAGTATCCTTTCCGTCAATGAGTGAATGACCTGATTTCCACTTATAAATCCCCATCAGGCATTTTAAGAAAGTAGTTTTTCCTATGCCGTTTGGCCCCATAACAGCAATTACTTCGCCTTTTTCCAGCGACAAAGTAATATCCTGCAAAATAGGTGTATCTGATGTATAATAAAAGCTTCCTTTTTCTACACGAAGCAACATTATGATTCTCCTTTCATTCGATTATAAATGAGTGCAAAGAATGGCGCCCCGATTAACGCTGTTAGTATTCCAATTGGTATTTCAGCTGCAGTCAGATTACGGGCAACACTATCTACAATTACCATAAAAGTTCCACCAAGCAGCATAGATGCAGGCAGTAATGCCTTGTGGTTTACTCCCATAATCCTTCTGGATATATGCGGAATAACCAGACCAACCCAGCCAACAATACCGGAAACCATTACACAGGCAGCTGTAATAATTGTACTGAACAGAATAACTGCGATACGTGCCGCTTGTGGATTTACTCCAAGAGAATATGCCTCTTCTTCTCCTAACGACAAAATATTAAGCTGCCACCGTAAAAGTAGCAGCCCTGCAATACCGATAACAATTGGCAAAATAATTATTTTCAAGTCATTGAATTCCGTATTTGCAAAGCTCCCCATTAACCAGAAGGTTATTGTCGGAAGTTGATCGTTTACATCAGCAACATATTTAATCAGTGATGTTAGCGCAGAAAATACCGAGGTCACAATAATCCCTGATAAAATATAGGACATGGTTTGCGCTTGCCCCTTGGCTCGCACCATAAAAAGTGTTAGGAACATACTGATCAGGCCGAATGCTAACGACAATACAGATGTCATCACACCCATGCCGGATGTAAGGAGTATTCCAAGGGCTGCACCAAAGCCAGAGCCGGAACAAACACCAAGAATATCAGGACTGACGAGCGGATTCTGAAATAGTCCCTGCAGTGAAGCTCCTGCGATGGACAAGCCTGCTCCAACAAGTAACGCAATAAGAATACGTGGCAGTCGAACTTGAAACAGGACATGCTCTGCAACTTCAAAGCCCGGATACGAAACTCCCGATAGCTTTGCTTCTATCAGCTTTAAGACATCCCCATATTCCATATGGTAACGCCCTCCAAAGAGTGACGCTACCATTACAAGAACAAGAAGCCCTGCGAGCAAAATGAACTTTAATTTATAACTATCTTTTGTTTTAATTGTTTTTCCTTTTTTATTCATAATCATTATTTCTGCAACTGTCGTGGACTAAGCACAGCAGAAATCAGCTCCTCCTCCAACGTAATTTTGTACATCCTGCTGTAATAATCTTTAAACAGCATTTTAAAATCACTCTCACTCAACAACTCCGGATAACTTTTTGAAATCATCCAAAGGGGTGTAAGGGGAGCATCTGAGCATGGGGCACCCCATGAATAGATTCCCTGTGGAATATCAAAGATTGTGTTGTTTTTATAAGCGGAAAGCAAGCTCCAGTCTTGTCCGTTAATTTCGTTTTTCAGCATAGCAGAAGCAGGGCTTCCGATAAATACATAAATAAAATCGGGATTCCACTCATAAAGCTGTTCCATACTAACTTCAGCCTGTCCTGATATTTCTGCTGCCGCATTGACAAGACCGCTTTTTTCAAACCACGTATCTGCATAAGTTCCACTTCCATATACGGAAATCACACCTCCTGTATTGCTGAAAAGAAATAGTGCAGTCTTTTTTTCTCCTGTATATGTATCAAGAACCTCTGCTCCTTTTTTGTTGGAAGCTTCCCATTCGTTTTGAAGCGAAACGGAATTATCGACCTCAAATATCTCACGCATCAGGTTATCCCATGCGATGGTAACTGTTTCCGGATTGTTATCTCCTTTTTTCATCATATCGATAATAGGTACCCCTAGATTTTCAATGCCCGATTTCTGAGCTTCTCCATAGTAAAATACAATATCCGGATTGAGATTTAAAAGCTCCTCTGTATTTGAAACAAAGCCCTCACTTACGAATGACGTCTCAACGCCATTCCAGTTGGGAAAAAGCTTGCTTACAATTTCAGTATTTGAAGTCGTAAAAGCTCTGGAATTAGCTCCTACAATCCTATCGGGATCAGAAAGAACACCCAAAAGCACGGATGTCGTTGGCGGGGATATGATGACTACACGCTGAATTTCTGATGCCGTCGGCACAGTCACGGTGTTTCCGCCTAAATCGGTTATCGTTCTCATGCCTGATACCGATAAATTTTTAGACTCTGTAACAGATGCATTCTCAGTCGCTCCGCAGCCTGTGAAAGCCACAGTCAAAACAATAGATAAAATTAAGAACAATATTTTTTTAGATTTCATTTTATCCCTCCAGTTATTTAAGGTAATACTGCATAGTTCTGTATATCCAGCTGTGCAGTCAGGTTTTTCGTCAGACAAAACAAAAAGCGCAGTGAATACTGGAGGTATTTGCGAGCATTTTTGTGCAGGATGACGGAAAAGATGCAATCAGATGGGCGTACAAGGCGTCAGCCGCGAATTGTGCGGTGTTGCCTTAAAAATGATTTTCTATCAAAGCATTTGCATGCTTCAAAAATTCCTGAATGATATGAAGTTCGTTGTCATTCAAACTTTCAAGATAAGCAAACAATGGGCGGTCATATTCCTGATGATACTGATTATGAAGCTTATAAGCCATTTCCCCTTTTGCTGTAAGGAAAAGACAGAATCGCTTTTTATCCTCGTCATCCTCCTTTTTTTCGAGAAAGCCATGTTCTTCAAGTTTTCGAACAGTTTTTGCTACTACAGCACGCGTTACGTTAAAGTTGCGTGCCATTTCAGAAATAAATATACCCGGATGATCACCTATCATTTTAATCATGTGGATTTCTCCACGATAGAACTGCATTCCTTCCAAGCCAAAATCTAACAAATTTGTCTTTCCATTGGCTATTCGCTCTATCATCTGTATAAAATCATTAATCACAAGTTTCTGTAGCTTTTCCATCTTGGGAACCCCTCGTTTTTTTTAAATAAAATTCGCCTTGCAGCCCTTCAAATACTCCACCGGCATCATCGCTATGCATTTGTTGAAATCCATGATTTGTTAAAGCATTTTCAATATCCTTTTTTGTAAGCAGTACATCAAGTCCATCCAAATGGCTGGATAACCAGCCAAGAATACTCTCAGGCGGATTCTGATAATCCTCACTGACATTATGCGTAACAACATATAGGTACCCATTTGATGTTAAAGCGTTATATAATTTGCTCATCACGGAATCCAAATGGTCTTTTGCAAAGTCCAGTACTCCTGAGGCAATAATCAAATCATATCCTTTTCCGATGTCATCTGCATTAAAGTCTCCTTCTATCACACTTACATGCTCGGAGAGGTTTCTCTCTGACACTAATTCACGTGGCAGCCGCGCTACGTTAGGATGCTCAAAAACAACGCTTTTGCAATTCGGAAAGGTAATTGCAAGCTCTATTGCAAGAATCCCTGAACCTCCTCCCATGTCAAGTATTTTTTCAGGGGTTTTATTCCCATAAAGACTTGTAACTGCTTGAATCAGAGACTGAACACGCCCTGTATACATTTCAGGAATACTCACCCGTGCAGCCTCATAAAAATCATATACCTCGATCCCTTGATTATTATGTAGAACGTTTTTATTAGGGCCGTTTATCAAACGCTCTTCGATATTTTGCAGAGACATCATTTTCTCTCTAAAAAGAATACTTTCGCCCAAATAAACTGAACTGTTTGGATTTAAAAAATCATTACTCTGCTGAGTATTTCTATAAGCTTCGTTATTTTTTTCAAGCAATCCAATGGATGCTAACGCATTTAGCACAAAAGATAAATTCCGCTCATTTAAGTCTGATTTCGTTGCAACAGCTTTTGGAGTTTCCCAGTTTTCCAGATATGAAAACAACTTTAATTTTAATGCTGATAGAAGCAGTTCTGTTTCTCGTTTCTGATGAAGCATTTTATAATACAACTTTTGATTTCCTTTTGACTGATACATTATTTCACTTCCTTTCATCGGTTAGTTATCGCTAACCTATTGTATGCCAAGTATACATCCTTTTTATTTGTATGTCAAGCATACAAATAAATTAATGGAAAGCCTCGTGATAAAATGGTAAAGGGCATATTCGGCTGCCCTTACCCATTTAAATTTAATTACTTATTCCTACTGAGTTTTCAACTTGACTCAACTTTTTGTGAATACTGATTGCAAAGATGATGGTAACTATCGTGGTCAATAAATCCGCAACAGCCTGAGCGTATATAATTCCTGTTAGTCCTAGCATTGTCGGCAAAAGCAAAATCACCGGAATAATCATAATTCCCTGACGGCATACGTTCAAAATCCCGCCTGCCAGAGCTTTTCCCATAGCCAAGTACAACGTAGAATAAGTAAACTGCAAGCCAAATGTAAAAAACATGATTGTATTCGCCCTAAGTGCCGGCACCACGATGCTTAATACCTGTGGATCATTGCTGAACAAAGAAAGAATAGGATTTGCCAGCAGGAAGATAAGTGCCGTCCAGATAATACAAAATCCAGTTGTCCACTGCATACAGCTCTTAATTGCAGACCGCAGGCGTAAATAGTTTTGTGCACCATAGTTAAAGCCAGCCATTGGCCGAAATCCTTTCATATAACCAATTACTACATTGGCTCCCAAGGTTACAATTCGTAAGACAATGCCAATAGCGGCAACAGCCTCATCTCCATAGTTACTTGCTGCATTGGAAATCAAACTCATAGATAAACTGGATAAAAGCTGCAAAAGCAAAGTGGAAATACCAATTTTGATGATTTCTCCATAAATCTGAGACGTAGGTTTAAAGTAAGAAAAACCAACCTTTACAAAAGTATTTCCGCCAGCGAAAAACCTAACATAGATTGCACTGGTAACAATTTGAGAAATAAGTGTGGCGATTGCCGCTCCCTGTACTCCTAAATGAAGCGTATAAATAAAGATAGGATCAAGAATCATATTCAGGATTGTGCCTGTCAACATGGCAGTCAGAGAAATATTAGACGCACCCTGAGATACTGCCAGATTGCCGGCTGTTACATTTGCTGCGCTGAAAACTGTACTAATGACAAAGATGATCGCGTATTTTTTTGCGTATGGCATAATCGTCGAAGTTGCACCCATAAAACTCAATATCCAAACGCTCTTGCTCTAAATCTTCTTGTATTTGTGTAATATCTTTGTTTCCCTCAGCAGGTGGGGAAAACACACAAGCAATATTAAGTGGGGCATAATCAGCATCTATTGCTATAAGTTCATGCTGTGCATCTTTAAATTCTTTATAAAAATCTAAATCATGGATCATAAGCACGAAGTTAGTAAATGGTATCCATAAATACCACAGAGTAGACCTCTTCCATATACTCCTTTCCTGCCAAGAAATACCGTTGAATAAGTCTGCCCTCTTTCAGGTTAGGGTAAATTTTGAAGCCTTATACGACTTCATTACAAAGTCGGCATTCGCTTTTTACCCAGTTCATCTGTCCTCTATGCCATTTCATCCCCTTGCGGTTAAATACCTCCTTTTGGAGGAGCATATAGGGTTCCGCATAATACATAATTGTGAATGCCTTAGGAGCCACCTTTAAATCGAGAGTTCTCTATCCATCCCCATTGGTTTGCAAGTCCGCCTTTGCTCAACTCCTTACCTTTTGGTCAAAGGGTTTCAGCCTATTTCGCTTTCTCCAGCGTAACGATTCCTAAGCTGACTTCCTCTTACCTTTGAGTACACCTCAAAAAAACTTTTATTTCAAAAATAATTTAAGCCATAACTTGTTGATCCTTGAGGAAGCTTTCTTCGTTTCGACTTTGAACCTCAACAATGCTCTGGATACATTTAAAACTATGGTGTTCGCATTCACCATCATAAATTAACCGAAGGAAAGGCTGCATTCCTTTTACCGGAAAATCAGAAGATGCGTAGGACATCAGAGGTGAATCTCCAATACCCATCAAAAGCAATCCCTTATTTTCAATATCACCGGTAATCCATGCCTTAACAATGTCTGTTATATCAATCTCCGTATAACCCAAATAACTGTTATTTTCAAAAAGCACTTCCATACTTTTATCCACTGCGGGAGCGCAAAAATTGCACATATAGACGTTGAAAAAATCTAACAATGGATACAACCCATACGCATTATTATCACTGGGTGCACAATGGGAAATACTATTAAGTGGTTTTTTAAACAACACAAGCTTCGCCTGTTCCAATTGCATTGAGCAATAAACCTGACCCATGCGCAAATCAAAAAATAAGTGTAAAGCATAATCCTGGCAAAATCCTCTGCCAAGAAGCAAATTGTACCCGTTGTAAGAAGAACTACAGTCATTTGATGCACTTATGGCATCCTTTACTTTCAAATCCACCAACTTCATTTTATCACCTCCCTTCAATATACTATATACATCTTTTTTATTTAGGAAACTGTTTTTAGAAAACTGTTTTTAGGAACTTGTCTTATTCTTTGTAACAACTTATCCCTTAACGAATATACTGTAATTGAAAGAAGATATCCAACTTTCACAAACAAAATATCAAGGAGGTGAACATTATGGCCATAGCTGTAACTGTAACAACCAACGAAACCTTATCAGAGGTTCAAGATAATGCGGTGCTAGACATTACCTTCACAAACTTAGAGGCCTTCACCTATGCCGCTGAATCAACTGTTTACTATTTAGCACTCCTTACAGATTCAACACCCGTAACACCACTTACCAGAGAGGTTACTTTTTCTGTTTATCACGAAACCGGTGGTACAGTAGATGCCGATGAAACGCAGTCCTTTACTTTCGAAAACACAACGAACCTTATTCCAGAAATCACCGGTTCCGACGGAAGAATTTGTTATATGGCATAACAAAATTGAAGAACTAGGCAACAAGCATATTGAACTATCTCGCCTTAAGTAAAAAAAAGTCAGTATTTTCAAGCCACAGCCCAAAAATACTGACTTTGCTTTATACTGAAGTTTTTCCCTATCCCTGTTCCCCTGTCATTATCCGCATTATCTGCTCGCTTTGCAGTAAAACCTTGATCCTTTAAGCTCTTTTCTATACGCGATAAATAAGGAAACACATCACTTTCTTTCTCATTTTTCAATCGAATGATTATCAGAAATTCTCGTGCAGTAGCCATCTGCACCTGCATTCGGTCGAGATTAGTGCTGTCTTGCATCAGAAGCTTTCGTATAATAGGATTTTCCTCTTCCTCCATACGCTTTTTTAGATATTCCTTATTGTCATCAAAATTCTCCTTGGAATTAAGGCAGAGCATTTCAATTTCTGCAATCCCTTTCAGCACCGTCATCAGTGCGTAGATTCTACTGCTTACACTGCTTTCCGAAAGTACAGAGATATTTGTTGGGTGGATGATGAAATATACAAGTTCACCGTAAGGTGTAACAAGGCTGTAATCAGTAATTTTCGTAATCCCAATCAGTTCTCTTGTGGAATTTTTATGTTTTTCTCTCTGTTTTTTCATACTCAAATAATTTCCTCTCTACATTTATCTTTCTGGATAATCAGATCGTGATTTACTCTTGGCTCAAACAAAATATGGGTGCAGCATCATGCTGCCCATTCATATGCCTGTGGCTTTAAAATAAAAAAGGACACAGCATATCGGATAAAATCCAAGATACTCATATCCTCAAATCGAATGCTTAAAAAAGCGTATGCAGCAGTAATCACAACTGGGAATAGGATGCCTGTTTGAGCAAGGGCAAAAACAGAAATAAGCAATCCTATTCCAATGATTCCAATATCACGCAGTTCCCACAGCCATAGTGTTGCTTTTGCTTTTAAGTTATCGGGATACATATACATTTTAACTTTCCTCACTTTCTTCCTTGAATTTTCCCAAGTAAAAAGCAATCCCACGGAGAACAAAATCTACGCATGGAATTGCCACACTGTTTCCAATTGCCTTGTATCTTGGCGAATCTGATGCTTTTGGTATATTCGTCCACCCATCGGGAAAGCCTTGCAGTCTTTCGCACTCAAGAGGTGTCAGCCTATCCTGCTTGGAAAGGAAGTACATCAAAAGCCGCCTCAAATGCAGATATCAAATCATCACTTGGGCTTGGAGTTGTGCGTTTTACAGAATTGCCTGAATCTCCTGAAATTGTAACCCAAGACTATGAGTATCGTGTAAATACTGAGGTTATTACGGCAGTTACTGTCAGCGGAGGGCAGAGTGACCCAGATAACTCAACTAAAGTCAGCTTTTCTATTGACGGAAAAACTTATAATGTTGGAAATGTCTATTATCCTCAAGGTGATAGTCAACTTGCGTGGGTAAAGTGGACAACACCAGATACTGAATAAGACATAGTAATTCATGTATCGGTGAAGGGATCAGGTGGAACAGATAAAACCACCATTATTGGGGCTATACTTGGCTTATAGGTAAAGAGATAGCCGCTACACAAGATTAAAGTGTAGTGGCTATCGTCTCATAAGATGCCAGTTATTCTGTGGCAAATCCGTGCGATTTCTTAGTAGTTTCTTTTCTGATAAAGAACAATGTCAGAAATAGTGTTACTATTTCTGTAGTTGGTGCAACCAGCCATACACCCATCATCCCCAGAAATACTGGAAGTGTGAAAATGCAAATGAGTAGAACAACTAATCCTCGTGCTGAGGAAATAATAGCAGACTCATTTGCCCTCCCTATAGAGGTAAAGTAAAAAGAAGTGATTGTATTGATTCCTGAAAAGAGAAACGAAATAGCAAAAATCGCTACACCGGAATGTATCATCTGTTGCACCAAATCATTCTTTATGAATAAACCACTGTACCAATCAGCCCCAAACACTACCAGTAAAAGTACCACCGCTCCTGCAATCAATACCATTGTGTTGGTGATTTTACGCAGGCTCTTTGACAGAGAATATTCCTTGGCACCATAAGTGAAGCTAACCAGTGGACTGGCTCCTTGCCCAAAACCAATCAGCACCATGCTAAAGATATATGCCACATAGCCTACGATAGTAAATGCAGTAACACCATCAACGCCGATATGCTTTAGTATCACAAAGTTGTAGGCAAACATCGAAATACTAAGGGACATCTCGCCGATAAACTCTGAACTGCCATTGAGGAGTGTGTTTTTAAGCACATCCTTTGAAAAAGTAAATTTATGGAGTTTGTACACACTTGACTTTTTGATAAAGAAGTAGAGTATGCACACCAATGTAACCGTTGCTGAAAGAAGGGATGCTGCTGCAATGCCTTTTACACCAAACCCCATCCAGCGAACAAATAAATAGTCCAATAAGATGTTGAGTAGCACGTTCAAAATATTAACCTGCATAAAATATTGCGGTTTTCCTTCTCCACGGATAAACATACCAAAGGATGCGTTTATCACCATAACGGGAAGCTCTAACAGCAGAATGACATAATAGTCTTTGAAAAATCCTACTACCTGTCTATCGGCATTTAACAGATAAAGCATTGGGTCAAGGCAGAACCAGACAATCACACTCAGCAAAATGGTTGCAAGTGTTGAGGTGACCATCGTTTGATTAAAGACGCTGTTGCATTTTTGGGTGTCTTTTCCGCCCAGTGCAATTCCTGCGATTGCCACACCACCGACTGAAACCATTAATCCTACTGCAAGGTACAAATAAATAATCGGTAAACCTAAGTTTACCGCAGCAAGTCCCTCTGAACCCACATAGTTTCCGATAAAAAAGCCATCTACTACAGTAATCAGAGAGGTTAGTACCATAGCAATAATCGATGGAATCGAGAATTGCAGAATGGTTTTTACTTTGTTATTCTTGATGTTTTCTAAATTCATATTCATTTCCTCCAATCCTTTGTTCACATCCTAAGGATAGCAGAGGAAGCAAAAATAAACTTCTGTATTTGTGCTCTATTGAATAGGAATACAAAAATCGATTTCCATATACATGGTATTGCAATCGATTTTTCTGTAAATATCAAAGCCGTATCGGTCGTCAATTTCAAAACCGCTTTTCGGTAGCCATACATTAAAGATGCTTTGATAAGCGGTATAGATCCGATCCACTGTTCCCTTAAAGTGATAGTCAGCAAACTTGCCACCTATTAGTGTATAGATGTTTTCCAGGGCACAGTCTTGTGGTGCAGTGATGCACAGATCATACAAGCACTCATCAATATGGGTAATAGAAGGATCATCATAGGTGCGCTCAATCAGCAATGTTTCATTGGTGATGTATTGCTGATACTTTTCTTGGAAGTTGCACCAATGGGTCGATAAATCCCGATAACTTCCCTTATATCGTTCATAGATTACCCTGTAATCCGCAAGAGTATTGATAGAGATTTTTTTGTTGCATTCTTCAAATGACTCTAAACTGATATCAGCAACGCAAAACATGGGGTTAGATAAGGATTTCTGTGCAATGCTTCGACGAAATTCAATAGGAGACAGATCATGATACTGCTTGAAAGCAGAGCTGTAATTTGATGAGCTGTAACCATATTTCCAGCCGATATCAGTGATGTTTTTATTTTTTTCAACCTTTAGGCGAAACGCACTTTGCTCCAGCTTTACACGTTTAATAAACTCATAGATACTTTCATCGGTTTCTGCCTTAAATAATCTGGAAAAATAATATTTAGAAAAGTTGCAATGAGACGCAACCTCATCAACCGATAGGTCTTCGCTTATGTTATTTAAGATATAGTCTATTGCACGATTGATAGATTCGTTGGTTATTATAACTTCTCACTCCTGTCTTTATCTCAATAGATAGTAATAAGCCTTAATAGGGCTTGGTTAATAGATATTTGCAGTATGATTTTATCACAGTAAAGTAACATCTTCAAGTAACCAAATATGAACAACAGAAAGGGAAAAACCACCGCCCTTTTGCAAGGATACTCTGGACTATATTGGGGATATGATATTTAAAGAGAAATAGGACAGCCTTGCATTATCAGCAAGGCTGTCCTCAATTTTATACGGATGATATTCTGCTTAGGAAACAGCTATATCAATTTTCATTGTTAGATGGCAAAGTCTGCATTAGCGCAAAAAAATGTTCAGGCTTTCCGGTGCTAAAGTAGTTATACCAAGCTTCCAATGTATCCGATTGAAACACGCCTAAATGTTCAATGATTTGCTTTGCCCACAATAAGCCTCCAGTAGAACCTGCAGTAATAAGGTTGTGATCCGCCACAGACGAATCGTCTATATAAAAACTTTGTCCTTTATAACAGGGAGAAAACATTTCAAGAAATCCCGATCCATTACTGGTGTGTGGACGATTATCTAACACCCCAATATTAGCAAGTGCAACAGTGGCTCCGCAGATTGCACACACAAGGACACCAGAAGAAAGGAATTTACTTGCTTTTTCTATGATAGTGCCATGCTTTGGGTCGCTCCATGTATTTGCGCCCGGCAATAGTAGTACACTTGTTTCACTTGCAACCATATCCTCAATCAAGCAATCAGGTACAATTGTCAGTCCGCCCATTGTATGGATTGGGTCTTTCGAATAACTGACTGTTTTTAGAGATACACTCTGTGCATCCTTTTTGAAAAATCGACCGGAATTAAGTTCTGAAGTAACATACCCTAATTCCCAGTCGGCTAAAGTATCAAGAATATAAACATAGATTGTAATCATAAATTTCCTCCACTTGGTGTGTAATATTGTTTTGTTTGCTTTTTTATTGTATCATATGATTGTTGACAACAGTATGGCAACAATTAAAAAAGGAGATATCAGTTCGATGAAAATAGACAGACTAGTTAGTATGATTATGATACTTCTGGATAAAAAACGGATAGGTGCACAGGAGTTAGCGGATATGTTTGAAGTTTCACCTCGCACAATCTACCGTGATATAGATACAATTAATATGGCAGGTATTCCTGTCCACTCCACATCGGGAGTGGGTGGAGGCTTTGAAATTATGCGAAACTATAAACTTGATAAAAAGTTTTTTTCCACTGCTGATCTTTCTGCTCTCTTAATGGGGCTTTCCAGCCTTTCAAACACAGTACAAGGGGATGAATTGGTAAATGCCCTAGCAAAAGTTAAGAGTTTTATCCCTGCCGATAAAGCGAAAGACATAGAATTAAAGGCAAATCAAATCCATATAGATTTGAGCCCTTGGATGGGTAACAGGAATATCCAACCGTATTTAGAAATTATCAAAACAGCCTTACAGGAAAGTAGGCTACTGACCTTTCAATATTCAGCTCACCACGGAAATAAAACTGCACGAATAGTCGAGCCGTATCAGCTTGTATTGAAAAATAGTCATTGGTACTTACAAGGCTATTGCCATATGAGGAGTGATTATCGCTTATTCAAGCTATCCCGCATATCAAATATACAAATAAAAGATGAATCTTTTATACCACGAGATTATCAGAAACCGATTTTAGAATTTGAGGATATTTTAGAAACAATGGAAACAAAAATTAAAATCCGTATTCATAGAGCTGTGATGGATAGGGTGCTTGATTATTGTGCTTATGAAGAATTTGCTCCAGATGGCGACGAGTATTACATTGTTGATTTCCCTTTTATAGAGAATGATTACTATTTTGATGTTCTTCTTAGTTTTGGAAATAAATGCGAGTGTTTAGAGCCGTTATATATACGCAAAGAAATGAAACGAAGAATACACGATATCGCTGTCATGTACGAAAACTAAAATATGGATATTTTTATGGCAGAGGGAAAAGATAGTAAGTCAAATAAACCACCGCCCTTATGCAAGGATACTTTGGACGATACTCGGGATGTGATGGTGAAATAGAAAGAGGGTAACCAAGCCAAAGATGGCAAGGTTTCCCTCTTTCGTAGTTATCAAGATTCGCTTTAGTATAGCCAATTTAGGCTCACTAAGGTGTTTTCTCATAATCGTGCCACTAATATGATGTTTAATATAGCATCAGTTAAACGAAGAAGGCATTAGATATTTATCGGGAGAAGTAGCATAGCCATTTTGATACTTTACAGTCATATACAAAGTTTTTTCATCGTTTACCAGCTTAATATAGCAGATATTATTTTCGAATTTATCAGTAATATCAATTTTTTGGTCGAACCAATAAACCCAAACAGAGCCATTGTCTTCATAGTGAACATCAGGGGCTGTTATCTCTTCTAATAATTCATCTTCTGTCAATGGTCTTTCTGTAATAATACAAGTGGGAATGGCAAAAGGTTACATACAAATAAAAAATATTTCAAATTAGCTGTCTGCGAATGCAAACAGCTAGAAGCATTAAAAAAGTAAATTTATTCACCATCCTTATGCAAGGATCCTCTGAATTATTTTGGGTATGTAATGAATATGAGCCAATGCACTAGTGAAAGTACATTGGCTCAATTGTATAATTATCGGACATTCTGTAAACAGGAATTGGTAAAAGTAGTATTCATTTATCCACGTTGCTATAATCACAAGGTGGCTATTTTTCTTACTGTATTTGCAGTGCGTATTGTAATCTTGCTACTTATCTTTGAGTTTGCAGTCTTAGACCACCAATTTGTCTTTTTATAATCCTTTCGACCAAATGACCAGAAAACAGCATTTTTATAATTCCAAACTTTTTCGTATTCGTCTTTAGGGTTGCCGATTGCATCACAAAACTCCTCATAAGATAAGGGAGGCATAAGGAAAATCAAATTATCGTATATTTCTTTATTGTCATCTCCCCACCAATCAGGAGTATTATTTAAAATTTCCGCTAATTCCTCTTGTAAAACAATAAAAACCGGAATTGCTAAATCAAACTTGTCTTTTATCATTAACATTATTTTATTTGAAAGATTATTTTTATCATCAATAACACTGGAAAAGATAACATTTCCACTATTGAGATATGTAATAACATCGGCAAAGCCAAGTTCTAAAAAATACTCTTTTAATTTAGACATGGATATCTTATTTTTTCCGCTTACATTTATTCCCCTTAATAAGGCAATATACCTTTTCACGGACAACACCGCCTCTTTAAATTTTGATTTACGATTATTTCATATATTTATTATACAATTTACCAAGTGTGTTGTCCACCGCCCTTTTGCAAGGATGCTCTGGACGATTTTAGATATGTAACAGTGAAAGGGCAAGCAGTTGCTTGCCCTTTCATATCCATCACCTCAATCAGCAGTAAGTGATGCGATAAAATGGTCAATATGTTTAGTTGAAATAAAAATGCAAGATCGGTACAGCTTTTTTCATAGCCCAGGCCTAGCAATTTTTACATAAGACTTTTTACAAATTCTACTGGGAACATGGTTCTCTCTGCAGTTTCCTCAATGCTAAGTCCTTGTGCTAAAAAACGTTTTGCTACACTTGCCATGCTTTCGGCCACTTCAATTATAAATTTGTCATAGTCATAAAACCTTATAACACGTTGCCCCCACGGATATTCTTTAGCCTTATGTATAAATTCAATTCCTTCTGTGTCGCTAATTTTATCTTGCCAATAATCTAAATCTTCCACTTCAAAATAAAGCTGAAAGTTGTTTGGCTGTGCCTTGCAGGGTAAATCTGCTCCAACAAGTTCAGCGTAATTGGATTGCAGAGAAAGTCCCCTTTCAAAAGAGACATGTACCCCCAAATCCATCATGATCTTTTGTTCCATTACAGTTTCATAAAAATGCTTTGCCTTCTCCATATCAGATACGGCAATCAAAGTGCCTTGATATTGCATACTATCACTCCTCATTCGTTTTACTTAATGATATATTAGAATTTGGCTATCTCGCTGTAAAAATCGGACATATTATCCCGATACGCCTGCGGAGTGATACCGCAAATTGCCTTAAAATCATGGATGAAGTGAGGCATATCATAAAATCCTGTTTCCATAAAAACCTGTGTTAAGCCATAGTTGTGTTGCTGTAAAAGCCGTATAGACTTGTTTACACGTACAAGGCGAGAGAACGATTTTATACTCACGCCCAAGTATTCGTCAAAAAGTCGTCCTAAATGGCGTTCGCTATAAAAAACATTGTGTGAAAGCTCTTTTACTGAAAGACACCCTCCGCTATTTATAATCAAATTATTTGCTTGTGAAAATTCCCGGCGATAAAATGTACCTTTCAGGTGAGCCAGAAAGAGCCTGTCTATTTTATTAATTAGGTTATGGATATTTAACGACATTTCCAGTTCATTTGCCATCAGTCGGTTCATTGCGGGATTAACATTTTCAAAGTCAATAACAAAATCTGTTATTTCTTTTTGTGGCATTCCGCTAAAGGCATAATAACCCGCTGGTTGAAACTCTACAATAAACAAGAGTTTGAAATTATTGCCTGATTTGCCAACATATGAAGGTTTTGTGATGGGGCCAAACAATTTGCCGTGGATGTGGCTATCATTACATGATAGAACAAGTGTAGCGCTCCCGTGTGGTAAAACGGAGTAATTATCTGACATCATACCGTTACTCGGATAAGTGATCGTGTAATTGGAAATAAAATTTCTAAGTTCTAAATGTGGTTGAATATATATAAAATCAACACCTCGAATTAGTACTCGGCTATAATTCGTATAGTTCTGAATTGATTCTTTTGTAAGCATGGCACGACCAACTCCCCTCTAACATTTGTGATTCAAGTGTAATGTTCTCAAAATATTAATACTCTTCAATCTTATGCTATCAAAATTTAATTGTATAATACAACTGTTAATTTTGCCTATGAATTAGCTGTTTTCTTATTTTTTGGTGTTTAAGGGTTGAATTAAAAGGTGCTTCAGGCAGGCTTTTTGTGAAGTTTACAAGAAGGGAGAATTTAAATGAGCAAGGGAACAAAAGTAATATTGCAGAATTTATTAACGGTGAAATCTGTGGTTACTAAATTGATGCATCCTATCATGATCAGATGTATCTACTACAATCAAACCAGTTGCAACCATAAAGTTCAATGTTCCAATTTCCACATCCTCGGGTTCAGTACTAGGTGTTTCCGCAGGGGCAAGTTTCAGAAGAACCGGTATAGCTATAAGTAACATAGCAACACCTAAAAAAAGCATGTACCCTTCGGGTGTAAACTTTATTACACCTAACACCAAAATGATAACTCCACTTGACATCAAATAGCAATTTATTGCCTTTTTGCAGTGATACCCACCTGCATATGTACGAATAAAAGAGAAAGATCCCAGAAATACAAGGCTTTCCAATACCAATCCGAACATAATACCTAACACTACTGTTGTAATGATATTAAAAGCTAACTCTGTTCCAACGGAAAGTCCATAAACAATGACTTCTTTGTTTTGGCCTTTAGTCATATCATTTTTAATCAGTACATCCGCAAGTTTTTCCATCTGTTTCGTAAACATTAGAATTTACGCAGTTTTTTCGCTGAATCTGGCAGCTTAACATTGATGTTTTATGCCTTTGGTCGTTGTAGGGAACTGGTCAACGGCGTTTTTAGGTCTTGGGTTGAGAGGTCAGACTTGGTGTTTTGTATCCTTGAAGTTTCCTCGGAAGTCTTGGCTCCGACTTTATACCATAAGAAAAGGTTTAAGAGCCACTTTGTCATCAGGTCAAATTTTAAAGGGTGAGATTGATAAATCAACCCCACCCCAATTATTAACAAAGAGAATCATGATTCGTCTTTAGAATCTTTAATATACTTCTTTGCTAAACGTTCATATTCTTTATAAACGTCGTCCTTAACATATGCAGTAATCACCTCGCCCCAATCAGAACAATATATTGCGCGCTGATTAGGACGCAATTCATAGTCGCTAATATGAAATAAGGTTTTACTATTATCTTTTTTATGATTTATTTCTAACTCATAATCACTGGAACCATAAATTAGGTTCTCTGGTGAGCCGGGGTCAAGCTTGGGATTCATATATTTAACAGAAGATATTATTTGCAAAAAAGATTCATAATCTGCCTGATCAATTTGTATATGATCTTCTCCAATGGGCCCCAGGCTTGCTTCATAAATATAAACCGTTACGTCTGTTCTAGGAAAGTTATCTAGACCCTGTATCCGTTGGTAATGTGTTGTAAAATAGCTAAACAGAAATACGCATACAAGAATTAAACACCCAATTATAGCTTTTAATTTTTTCATTAAATTACTCCATAGTTATAGTTTGGTACCACGTAAATGTGTGTCCATTAAAAACAATAGCATACCTATAATCTGCGGCCGTAGAATACACGAATTCTTGGGAATCGGGATCCATGAATTCTGCAGAAAAATGTTTATCTGTTCTTGAAAAACCGCACAAATCAATCATATGTCCCTTTTTGTTATATTTATAGCCAGCAATAGCTGGTAATTCATTGTCATAAATTGTATTAACGATTTCTGATGTTGTAAGTCTTCCATCAGTAGAAATAGTATAATTTCCGCTGCCCTCTTCATTAACAATAGTATCTAATACATCAGCAGCTTCATCTAATGATAGCCCTTCATCTGTTGATTTACCGCTAATCCTATGTACTTCTTCAACTGTCCAATTTTTAAATGTTCTTGGCTCTAAATACCTTGCAATAGCCAAAATGCTTGCTGAAGCACAAGTATCACCTGTAGGTTGCCCAACGATTGGAAATTTAGAAAGCCGTCCGCCACTTGAACTTACGCTTCTTGCTTGAATTAATGAATTTTCAATGTTTGTTTCATTTAGCAAATCTGCAATTTGAATGGTGGGTTCTAAAATACTTTCTGAATCTATGTAATCTAAACCCTCAAGTGTGGAGGAATCTTCTAAAACTGAGGCCTGTAAATTAACACTCATTTTATTATTAGACAATTCAGAATCAGATAATTCAAAGTTTTTTGTTTGTTTATCAGAGATTTCTTCTGTCCAAAGAGATTCACCATCACCAACAATAATATAAGGCTCATCTGATTTTTCATTTAACATTTCGCTGAACGATTCTCCAATATTACTAAATAATGTTCCTTCACCAGTTTTTCCAATCGTTAATATTGTCACAACTTCGTTATCAGAAACGATTGGGAAATAGATAATTTCTTTATTTAAAATAGTGCCAGACCCTTCCTCGGTATCATTATAAAGATAGAAGGGAGTGCCAAAATACAAATCAGAGCAGTCTTCAGGCAAACCGTAGTCAGATGCATGATTCATTGCAAATTCTATTGAGTTAGTTCCATACTCGTGTAGTGCTTCATTAATTTCGTCAGCTGTTAGCCCGCCATTACTTGAACTTGCATAAACAGGGGCGGTAAAAGAGCATAACATAAGTGCAGATAATACAAACGTAAATACTTTTTTCATTATATCATTCCTCCTATAATAACCTAAATAAATATACTATTTATGTTGAAAGCATTAAACAAAATAAACATCAAATTAGATTGCCAAAGTTACATATCCCTTTTATACTATAATAGTAAGTATCCTGTTTGAAACAGATTTTGTGTTGTCCGGCACGCTCTCTGATTTTTCATGCAGGATATTTTTATGCACCTCCCATTTTTCTGATTTTCACACAATTCAACTTTTTCAGTACATTGTTGCATTACTAATTTAAAAGTTATCAATAGCAATTACAAAAATCATCAACTTACCCCATTTCTCATTCAGGCAATGTTTTACAAATCTCTTAATTACTTATCTTTTTAATCTTTCCGGCACTTTCGGTTCATATAGTCTACCGTGGCACATCATGATTGCAAAAAAGGATGCTGACGCACAAAGCATTTGTGCTGACAATTTAACGCTACTACTTGTTAAAAACTCTTTAATTTTTTTCATGATATTTCCTCCTTTTAATATTGACTAATAGTGACCTAATTTTTCTGTACGCTTGTACCTCCTTTCACGAAATATGTTATCACAAAATTTACCAAATTCTAGGGCTAGGTCGTGAAATAGCCTTTCTAGGTCGTGAAATAAGGTTTTTTACGATTGTATGTCTATTTTTGCCATGCTATGATATATGAGGAAAATATTTTAAAACATTTTTACGGAGGAAATTATGTCATTTTTATGGATTGGATGGGAACTATTAATTAATATTGTTGAAGAAGGAATGTTTTGCTATCTACTTACAAAAACACTTGGATATCATCACCACCAGCTCAGCTGGTGGTTTGCTCTGCCCCTAGAAGGGGCTTTTACCAACTTGCATCTAAAGATGCATTGAACGGTTTGCCAACCGTTTCTTATTCTCTGGCTACTGCTAAAGCAGTTTACTTCTTGCCTGTGCTCACTTGCTCACCCGTAAACGGGTCAATGTATTCT
>NZ_LRVM01000008.1 GCF_001571775.1 Anaerotignum neopropionicum | reverse complement strand
TTCCCATGTTGTATGTGCTAAACTATTATTAGTCATTTTGAATCCTCCTTTTGGTCTTTGATGTGGTTGGCAAACCTACATTTATTCTACCAAAGGAGGATTCGTGCTTACATCTAAAGAACAAACCTTTCCTACCACCGGCATAGCCGGTGGTTTTGTCAAGCTAAAGCGAACAATGAAAAAGCCCAGCAAAAAGCTGGACTTTTTTAACAGTCAGACCATCCCATAAAGGGGTTTTCTGAGTTTTATGAATATAATTTTATTTGTGGCCTGCAGCCTTATAAGCTTCAATGCCCTTGCCCAACAATTCGATACCTCTTGCCATATCATCTGCATTTAATATATAAGCAATACGCAGTTCGTTCTTGCCTAAGCCGGGTGTAGCGTAGAAGCCTTCCGCAGGAGCATACATAACTGTTTCGTTGTTTTCTCTAAACTCTTTCAATAAGAATACCAACAAATCTTCCGTATTTTCTACGGGCATCTTACAAGTAATATAGAAAGCACCACCAGGTTGTTCACAAACAACACCGGGAATTTTCTTGAGTGCTTCGTAAGAAACATTTCTTCTCTTTTCGTATTCAGCTCTAACTTCATTAAAGAAGGAATCATCCAATTTATAAAGTGCAGTTGCGCCAACCATTTCCAATGTAGGGCAGCAAAGTCTACCCATAGCAATCTTCATAACGTTTGCCATAAGGTCTGCATTTTTGGAAATTAAGCAGCCAATACGAGCACCACAAGCGGAGAATCTCTTGGAGATAGAGTCGATGATGATAACTCTGTCAGCTACGTCATCGTACTGACCAAAGGATGTCATCTCTCTGCCATCATATGCAAATTCTCTGTAAACTTCGTCAGCCAAAATCCAAAGATCATGCTTCTTTGCGAAATCGCAAATTACCCTCATGTCTTCTCTGGAAAGAATGCAGCCTGTAGGGTTGCCGGGGTTAACGATAGAAATCATTTTTGTTTTTTCAGTTACAGCTGCCTCCAATCTATCCATGTAAGCATACTTGTAGCCATCTTCAGCGTAGGTTGTAACAGGCTTAATTACGCCATCAGCAGCCTGAATGAATGTCAAATAGTTTGTGTAGTAAGGCTCAGCAACAATTACTTCGTCGCCAGGGTTAATTAAGGACAAGAATACCAAAGTCAAAGCTTCGGAACCACCGCTGGTGATTAAGATGTCTTTTCTGTCCAAATTCATATCAAAGCCTTTAAAGTAGTCAATGATAGAATCCTGCAATTCAGGAAGTCCGGGGGATTCTGCATAAGCAAGAACCTTCTGGTCAAAACCTTTGATTGATTCCATAAACACAGAAGGTGTTACGATATCAGGCTGACCAATGTTCAGATGATAAATTTTTGTTCCTGTAGCCTTTGCTTCTGCAGCCATAGGGTTGAACTTTCTGATAGGGGAATTCTGCATCGCTTGTACTCTGTCAGATAATTTCATTGTTTTTCACTTCTCCTTTATCATTTTCATCATAATAATAAAATGTATCATATTATAGGTGGAGATACATTGCAATTATTTTATTAAACAAGATAAACAAAATTGCATTTATTGTTCAATAATCCCACAACAACTGCCTATTTCTCACCTATTTGTAGTTTAAGTATACCACTTTTCGCAATAAAAACAATACTTATAGTGAATTTTTCCACAATAATTAAAATTTTTGGTTGTTTTTCGTATGATTTTTTTATTATTAATTACTAAAATACATATAAAAACAGTGTATTTTTTTATTTTTTATTAATTTTTTTTATTTCAACAAGCTTTCATGACAAAAATGACTTATCAATCGTCTTTTTTTACAAAAAATGAAGAAACATCTTCAATTAATTTTCAACAAAAAAAATTTTTGCGCTTATAGCTCCTTATTCTGTAGAAATGCTTTATCAAATTTTCGTTCATAGTAAAACCCCATGTAATGTTTACATGGGGTTTTCTTTATGAAACAATTTCTGCTTCACGTTTTTTCTTTTCTTCTAATGCTTTTTTCAACACCATATCTTTGACTTTCATCAATCGTGTTGTTCCTGCACGTTCGTTTTCTTCCAGCTTCATCGTAATATATTTAATTGTTTCTTGATAGTTTGGAATCATAACGTTTTCCAAAGCATTTACACGACGACGGGTACGTTCAATTTCCTGCGCCAAAAGCTGGGCAGTTTTTTCACTCTCCGCCAAACGCAATAAAGGCTCCATTGCATTGGAAAAAGAAAGCATTGCACTGTCTAATTCTCCCGATGAAAAAGCAAGTCCATAAGGATAGATATCCCCACTGCTTTCTTCCGTCTGGAAATCAAAAACAGGTACATTTACACTCATAATATTCTTTTTTGTCACCTTAACAGCTACGGATTGCTGGGGGATCATTAGGGATTCCCCCAAAACGCTTTCACTTAACACTGCTCTGGCAATAATGAAATCTTTATAAGCATTTTCTAAAGCCGCCTCCGCCTCTTCACGCAGGCGCTTGTTTTCCCGCACGATATTCAAGAACTGCTTCATCAGTTCATCCAGCTTATCCTTCAACAGCTTATGACCTCTCGTTGCTGTCTTAAGCAGTTGCTTTAATCTGGACATTTCCATACGGGTCGGATTGACATTTAATCTAGCCACGACTCATCACTCCCCGTCTGCTAAATATTTTTCCAGATATTCGTCACGAATACGCTTCAGTTCGCTCTTTGGCAACATGCGAAGCAAGTTCCATCCGGTTTCCAAGGTCTGTTCGATGGTTCTGTCAGTTCTAAAGCCCTGAGAAACATATGTCTTCTCAAATTCGTCGGCAAATTTTGCATAAATTAAATCTGTATCGGACAATGCAGATTCACCCAAAATCGCCATTAATTCCTTTGCGTCCTTACCACGAGAATAAGCCGCAAACAACTGGTTCATGGTGTCGGCATGGTCTTCTCTTGTCTTGCCTTTACCGATACCCTTATCCTTCAAACGAGAAAGGGATGGCAAAACGTTGATTGGGGGCTGAACGCCTTTTTTATACAGGTCACGGCTCAAGATAATCTGACCTTCCGTAATATACCCTGTTAAGTCAGGAATAGGATGGGTCTTATCATCTTCAGGCATGGTCAAAATAGGAATCATTGTAATAGAGCCTTCTTTCCCCTTCATACGGCCTGCACGTTCATACATGGTTGCAAGGTCAGTATACAGGTAACCAGGGTATCCACGACGACCGGGAACTTCCTTCTTTGCCGCAGATACTTCACGGAGAGCTTCTGCATAATTCGTGATATCCGTTAAGATAACCAAAACGTGCATTCCCTGTTCAAATGCCAAATATTCAGCCGCAGTTAATGCCATACGAGGGGTACAAACACGTTCTACCGCAGGGTCGTTTGCAAGGTTTACAAATACAACGGAACGGTCAATGGCACCTGTTGCTTTAAAGTCATTGATAAAGAATTCCGCATCTTCAAAGGTAATACCAATCGCCGCAAATACTACGGCAAACTTGGAATCCGTACCGCGCACCTTCGCCTGACGGGCAATCTGCACCGCCAAATTTGCATGGGGCAAACCTGCTCCCGAGAAAATAGGCAGCTTCTGACCACGAACCAAAGTATTTAAACCATCAATGGCGGAAACACCTGTCTGAATAAATTCCGCAGGATATTCTCTAGCCGCAGGGTTAATGGGTGCACCATTAATATCCAAACGTTTCTCGGGGATAATTTCAGGGCCGCCATCGATGGGCTTACCCATACCACTGAATACACGGCCTAAAATATCAGGAGATACGCCAAAGTCCAAACTTTTTCCTAGGAAACGAACTTTGCTTTCCGCAAGGTTGATACCTGTTGCGCTCTCAAACAGCTGAACCAAAGCGGTGTCACCGTTTACTTCCAATACTTTACATCTTCTTACTTCACCGCTAGACAGCTCAATTTCGCCCAACTCGTCGTATTTTACGCCTTCAACGCCTGTCACAAGCATAAGGGGTCCGGCAACTTCTTGAATCGATCTATATTCCTTTATCATAATTCATCCGCCCCCTTACTGATCAAATCGGTGATTTCTTTTATAATATTGCTTTCGATTTCGTCGTAGCTCTTATCCACATTGAGCTCCTCAACATATTTAGCACGACCGATACGTTCGATTACATCCATCTTTGTAATTTTCTGAATGTGCACGCCCGCCTTAATTGCAGTCTGTGCTTCATGATAGAAGGTCAAAATCAGCTTTAACATTCTATACTGCTTATGCAAGGAGGTATAGGTATCCACTTCATGAAAGGAGTTCTGGTGAAGGAAGTCTTCACGGATAGAACGCGTGGTTTCCAGAATCAATCTGTCGCTGTGAGATAAAGAGTCAACACCAACCAACTGCACAATTTCCTGTAATTCCGCTTCTGTCTGCAACAAGAGCATTGCCTCGGTGCGGTGCTCGGAAAAATCGGGGTGCACGTTAATATCAGCCCATTCATCCACTCTGTCTTGGTACAAGGAATAGCTTGACAGCCAGTTGATTGCAGGGAAGTGGCGCTTATACGCCAAGGATGCATCAAGCCCCCAGAACACCTTAACGATACGTAATGTTGCTTGAGATACAGGCTCGGAAGTATCACCACCGGGAGGAGATACTGCGCCGATTGCTGTCAGCGTACCAACTCTTTCTTCACTACCCAAGCTCACCACACGGCCCGCTCTTTCGTAGAATTGCGCCAAACGGGAACCCAAGTATGCAGGGTAGCCTTCTTCACCGGGCATTTCCTCCAAACGACCGCTCATTTCACGAAGTGCTTCCGCCCAACGGGAAGTAGAGTCAGCCATAAGGGCAACGCTGTAGCCCATATCACGGAAGAATTCCGCAATGGTAATTCCTGTATAAATAGATGCCTCACGGGCCGCAACGGGCATATCGGAGGTATTTGCAATTAAAACGGTTCTTTGCATCAAGGACTCACCAGTACGGGGATCTTTCAGCTCAGGGAACTCGTTCAAAACGTCGGTCATTTCGTTACCACGCTCGCCACAGCCGATATAAACAACGATATCCGCATCCGCCCATTTTGCCAGCTGATGCTGTGTTACTGTTTTACCACTGCCGAAAGGTCCGGGAATTGCGGCAACACCGCCCTTTGTGATGGGAAAAAATGTGTCAACAACACGCTGCCCTGTTACAAGCAAGGAGTCAGGTGTTTTTTTAATTTTATAAGGTCTTTCACGACGCACAGGCCATTTTTGCATCATTGTTACTGCTACGTCCTTACCCTTTTCGTCAGTTACAACACAAACGGTTTCTTCCACCGTAAATTCACCAACATAAATTTCTTTTATTGTACCCTTTAAGCCGTAAGGAACCATAATCTTACATACAACAACTGCTGTTTCTTGTACGATACCGATAACATCTCCGGCTTCCACAGCGTCACCGTTTATCTTTTTTGGTTCAAACTTCCATTTTTTTTCACGATCCAAAGATTTAACTTCAATACCCTTTTGGATATTGGTACCGCTGGCTTCATACAGCTTTTCCAAAGGACGCTGAATACCGTCATAAATCGTGGAAACCAATCCAGGTCCTAATTCAACACTCATTGGCATCCCTGTGGATATAACTTCCTCACCGGGTCCAAGGCCTGATGTTTCCTCATAAACCTGAATGGATGCTTTATCCCCATGCATTTCGATAATTTCACCTATGAGGTGCTTATCTGATACACGAACCACGTCAAACATATTGGCGTCTCTCATGCCTTCCGCTACTACCAACGGACCCGACACCTTTACTATCGTGCCTGTTTTCATATGCTCATTCACCTACAATCGTATTTATTCACTAAACAATATATCCGCACCAATCGCACGTTTTGCCGATTCTCTTACTTCATTCATACCCAGACCCATGCTTCCCCCAACGCCAGGAATCACGATAATTGCAGGCAATTCAAAGTCCTTGTATTTTGCAATACTGTCTTTTGCCATCAAACTAGCCTTCTCTGTGATATAAATGATTGCATAATCTTTTTCTGCCAATCTATGGATTGTTTTTTTTACCTCGTCAGCATTGTAGGCAGGAAAAATATCCATCCCAAGAGCGAGAAAGCCCAAAATGCTGTCTTTATCGCCTATAATTCCAACTTTAGACATATGCTTCTCTCACCCTTTCTTTTATAATGGCCACATCTATGTTATGCATTTTACAGGTCATGATGATGCGAATACATTTCGCTTCGGTTTCCTTTGCTAAAATAAACGCCATAACCGGTTCAGGAGTCAAGGTTTTATATTTCGCATCCTTGATATACTCCATAAGGTAATCATCACATGCTTTTTCAAAAACTGTAAAGCCTTGATCCATATAATCCTCACAAAGAGAACCATAGGGTGTTTCCTTTAAAACCGCCACTGGGGAATCACTGCGAAACGCCCTGGAAAAAAATTCGAGCCCAACGCCTCCACCTGGCACGAAGCTTTCTTCTAAAACCTGATAATCCCGATCCATCTTTTTCACTCGCAAAAGTGTTTTTAGATTTGTGATGTCAGCCAGCATCTGTACATATTTTGAAACATAGGCATTCCCCAGTTTCTTTGCTGCCTTTTCCATGGTAGAAAAACAAGCCTTATCCAAAATCGAATCAATATATCTTCCATTATGGGTCTTTGCATACATATTAACAGCTTCTTCCACAGCTTCACCATTAATATTAGGTAATTCAATATAATTTCTTTCCCGCAAATTTTTACGCAGCGTTTCTATGGGGATTGTTCCGCCTTGTATCAAAAACTTTTTGCCGCTTGCCTTGGACACTTCCTCCTTCAAAAGAACCTTAATATTATGGTAATCGTTTTTATAGAGGAAAATATCAATAAACGTTTCCTGAGGAATTAATCCGGCCACCGCCTGATAGGTTTCCTCAAGATGATTCCCAATCATCTTTTCAAATTCATAAATGCCTTTGATCTGCGTTTTTCCGTAGGCACTATCAGACAAAATGCGGAGGGCCTCCTCGGCTGTTTTCGCATCAGCCATCTGCATTAACTTTTGCTTTGTCATCAAGGAGTTTTCCATAGAACGAACACTGGCTACGGCGAAAGGGTAAATCTTATTTTTTGACATCAAGAATCCCCTCCCTAAAATAAAATTTTTGCAGCTATTTGTCTAATCTCTTCTTGCTCCACTGCGATAATGGAATCAAAAGAATAATTGTATTCAATATCTCCATTTTTCACAATAAACCCACCGTCAAGTTCTCTGTTTTCATTGGAAAGGATAAAGCCTTTCTGGGAAATAACCTTTGCCAGGCGTTCTCTATCCTTTTCGGAAACAATAATTTCCGTTCCATTTTCTTTATCTAAGCCATCAAGCATATTGCCAATCATTTCTGCATACTGAGCATCGGGCAAGGTTTCCAAACGTTTCTTTGCCTCAGCAATAACCCCTTCAATAATGCTTTGCTTTTCTTGTAAAACTGAAATCTTCCCTTGTAAGTCTGCGCCGGAAATGGCTTTCGCCTTCACTTTTTCCGCTTCAGCCTCAGCATTTTTTTTCAAAGCTTCACTTTCGCGCTTCGCCTTTTCCTCTGCCGCCTTTAATACTGCTTCCACTTCCAAATTGGCCTTTTCTTTGATTGCCTTCGCTTCCGCTTCTGCCTTCTCTATGATTTTATCGATGATAATTTTACCGTCATTCATAGGAGTGCGCCTCCTTTTCTTTCAAGTTCATTATACATGGATGCTGTTGAGCATTAGGAAGGAAACGAGCAGAGCTAATACCGCATATGTTTCAACCATCGCTGCGAAAAGCATACCTTTTGCCAATTCACTGGGCTTCTTACCAACCAACATAATGCCTGCTGCTGCTGCTTTTCCCTGAGCAATGCCAGAGAAGATGCCAACAAAGCCAATGGGCAAAGCTGCTGCAAAAATACCTGCACCCTGAATCATTGTTAGTTCAATCATACCGTCGCCGCCCAAAAGGCCTACCTTTACCATTACCAAGAACGCAATCAGCAAGCCGTAAATACCCTGTGTACCAGGCAAAGCCTGCAATAACAAAACCTGACCAAATTTGTTCGGATCTTCCGAAACAACGCCCGCAGCCGCTTCACCGGCAACGCCAACACCAATTGCGCTACCTATACCTGCAAGAGCAGCAATTGCCGCACCCGCCAACGCTAAAAATTCACCACTGAATAAACTCTCAACCATTATACTTCTCCTCCTTGAGTATCTTGATATATTTCGTTTTTCTTTCAAAAGGTGCGAAAGGTCTGCCACCGCCGGTATAGAATTTTCCAAAAAACTCTACATACTGCAATCTGCAAGAATGCACAAATGCGCCCAACGCATTGATTGCAATGTTGAATATTGTACCAAGTACAAATGCGATTAGCAAAACAATTGCGCCCTTTACTCCGCCGCCCGCCAAGGAACCCAGGGTATTGATTACCTTTGCTACAACCCCCGTTGCCAAGCCTAACGCAAGAAGTCTGGAGTAAGAAAGAACATCCGATAAATAGCCGGTAATACCGTAAAGGCTACCAAGACCACCTGTAATCTTGCCAAAAATTCCTTTTTTATTTCTACCGCCAGTCAACAAAATGCCAACCGCACCTATAATAGACATTCCCTTGCCTACGGAAACCATTGCAGGGCCTACGCTGCCACCTAAGCCAAACAAAACCAACCCAATTAACAATACGTACCAAAGGCCAATGTCAAACAACGCATCCAACGGACGACCATTTCTGATGGACATATAAGCCTGAATTCCCATACCAACAAATAGGTGAACCCCGCCGAGTATCAGCGAGAAAATCAATAATTTCATTGGTTCTGCCATAGGATCAAACCAAACCGGCTTAATTACAAAATCCGCTCCGAATAGCGTTTTTGCCGCTACCGTGAAGAAATCACCAAACCATCCTCCAAAAAGCACACCCCAGAAAAAAGTTGAAATGCCACAATAGAAGAACATTTTGATCATCCGATGTGTCATGCCTTCCAGCTTATATTTCTTCAACAAAATCCAACAACCTGCCGCCATAATAATACCGTAAGCCGCATCACTAAGCATCATGCCAAAGAAAATAAAATAAAATGGTGCCAAGAATTTTGTTGGATCGATATCCTGCCTTGAAGGCAAGCTATACATATTTGTAACTGCCTCAAAGGGAGTGGAAAAACCGTCATTATTTAGGCATACTGGGATCTCTTCCTCCGCCTCCGGCTCATTGAATTCATAATAGAATTCAAATTTTCTTAAAAGCTCCTCTACCTCTGGCTGGGCATTTTTAGGCATCCAGCCATCAAAGTAAAATACCATCTCCGTACTAAGCATATCACCAACGATTTTTGCCCGATCGCGGCGCATGGACAAACTGTCATAAAGATATTCGATATTCTTCTTTGCCGTTGCCAAATCAGCCAAAGACTTCTCGCTGGCAAGAATTACTTGTTGATTTTCTTCTATTTCAAATTCAAATTGCTTAATTGCTTCCCTTGCCGTTCCCTTGTGATCACCAAAAGTAATCGGGTTAAATGCGAATTCCCGCAGGGCTTCCTGCACCATTTCCCGTTCCTCTTTTAAACAGATCACCGAAATATACAGCTGCTGAACGTCAGCATTAACCTGCTGAACAACGGCAGAGGGAACTTTTTCCAAAACTTTTTGCAATAAATCTTCAAATCTAATTTTACTACTTACCGTTCCAAGAATGACTGCGGAACATTCCGTTTCCTTCATTTGCAAAGGCAAGTCCAGACTTTCCCAGGGCTTTAACCCTGTAATAATACCTTTCAAACGATTGATTTCGTTTTGCCCATCTGCAATTTGCCTATAGCTCAAATCCGCTGTATCCACATTGCGTTCCGTTTCCGTTTTTGTCCGATCCATATGGTCGATAAAATCATTACGAATAAGTTCTTCTCGGACTTGGAATAAAGGTTTTTTACTTGTGTCATAGCGATTAATGGCCTCAATTGCAGTACCAACACGGGCTATGTCCGCTTCTAAACGTGAAACATCCGCACTGTTACTGGTTCTAAAAATATCAGGCATCCATTCTTCATCGTTCACAATGCCTTCTTGAGAATTGATTTCCACAACGCCCAAATGCATTAATTCGTGAACAAAAGGAGTGCGTCCAATATTTAGACCAATGACAGTAAGCTTTCGCATCTCAACGACTGCCATACGCTCCCACGACCCTTCCAATAACTGCCTGAACAGCCTCTTCTTTCTTTTGTTCCGCTCGTTCTTTGGTTTTCAAACAAGCATCATCCGTATTTTTTTGGATGTTCTGGATTTCGACTCGGCTTTCTTCCTCCGCCTGCTTGGCAACAAGCTGCATCAATTCCTTTCCTTGCAGCTGCACCTGTTGCAAAAGCTCATCCCTTTGTTTTTGCGCATCTTTTTTCAAAGCCTCTGCGTCTTGCGTGGCCTGTTTTACGATCTGAGCAGCTCGTTCCTCAGCCTCTACGATGCTCTTCAGAATCTCATAAGCCATTACCATCACCTCTCTTGTTTACAACCTGCCTAGCAAATTGTATCGTATGCATTTCTCACTGGGGAGAGACCTCTTTTTTTGTTAAACTAATAACATTTCTTTTGTTGAAAAAAGAAAAGGTCTTTCATTGGGCTTTCTCCTGATCCTTCATAAATCATGAAAAAAAGGTTGTTTTTTTTCGGAAACATAACAGAAAGCGTAGGAATTATTACTGCTCCGTCCAGTATGTACTCAATATAAAACATACCTCATCTTAAATAATAAAATATTTGCCTTACATTGTCAATAACCCATTATTTATCGACAATACAGTACTATTTTATTGTTTCCAAAAAAAATTGTTAAATTAAAATCAGTTAATTTTTAAAACTCGAACCGGTTCTTGATGTTTACAGGCTTTTCGAAAGGTAATTTGCATGCAATTTATTAGTACCCAAAACTTTTATTTAGCAATTTAAACACGCAAAAAATTTCAGCTTTGCTAGTATTGCACAAAAAACAACTCCTTTGTTTGTGCAATATTCTACATGACATTTTCATCTGTACGCTTTTAACAGTTTTCTAATGAAATATTTTTCATTCTTTTCGTAAATTTTCTTAGCATTGTCTGCTTTGTACACAAAATTCATAAAAAAATAAGCTCAGATTTCCTCTCCAAGCCTACTCATCCCGCTCTATATGCATTTCCTTTTCTCTTGTAAAGGCGCGTAACAAGTCCCTTTTCATCCAATTGGGTAACTCGCTTTGACATACTTCTTCCCCTGTCATCCAATAAAAAGCTTCATGCTCCTCGCTTAAAATCACCTCCCCCTCCTTCCAACGGCAGACATATGTAAAAATACACAAGTGAATGTGATTCTTTATCACATCAAAAAGAGAAACCGGCTCCCCCACAAAAACGTCCAGACCCGTTTCTTCTTTGATTTCTCTTTTCAAGCCTTCTTGGCTGCGCTCATAAAAATGCAGACCGCCTCCCGGCAAATCCCACTTCTGGCGGCTGTTCATGTAGCTGCATTCCATTTCATCTTGGGATCTTGTTAAAATCAGAACCCTTTCCTCTTTCACAATAATCGCCTTTACTGCAACAGCAAAGTCCCGTTTCATGGACAAGCCTCCCTTCTATACTTCTGTTTTTTTATAAAAGTCTTCTCTCTAGTAAAAAATTATTTTGCTTCCTCCAGCAACCTTTGCAGTTCTTCCTCAGAATAATCATACTCCTTTGCACAGAAGTGACAATGCAAATTCGCTTTTTTATCTTCGCTTATAATTTTTTCCAATTCATCCTTGCCCATACTGATTAATGCTTTTTCCACGCGTTCTTTGGTGCAATTGCAATAAAACTCCGTAGGCACCTTGTCCAAAATTTTCATATCCAAACCTTCGAGAATCATTCCTAAAATCCCTTCCGGTGTTTGCCCCATATCCAGCAAATCTGTAAAATAAGGAATGGCATTTAAGCGCTTTTCCAGTGTAGAAATCACGTCTTCTGTTGCATCAGGCAGAAGCTGTATGATAAATCCACCTGCACAGCGAATGGAGGTGTCCGTGTCCACCAAAACACCTAATCCTACCGCCGATGGCGTTTGCTCCGACTGGGCATAGTAATACGTTAAATCCTCAGCGATTTCTCCGGAAACAAGCTGAATTCGCCCTGCATAAGGCTCTTTCAATCCAATATCCTTAATGACACTCATATATCCTTCTCCAATGGCTCCACTTACATCCAATTTCCCGGGATATTTTGAAGGAATTTCCACGTTAGGGTTAAAAACATAGCCCTTTACCCTTGCATGGCTATCGGAGGTTACTACCGCTCCTTTCAGAGGGCCTAAGCCTCTGATCTGAAGGGTAACCAAATCCTTTTCCCCTTTCAACATACTTCCCATCATCGCCGCTGCCGTTAACATTCTACCCAGGGCCGCCGAAGCCACTGGTGAAGTATGATGCACCGCTCTTGCATGCTGAACAAGCTCCCCGGTGGTGGCAGCAAAAGCACGAATACTACCGCCGCCTGCCGTTGCTCTTACAATATAATCACTCATTTTACAACTCCTCCTTTAACTGCGCCACAAAAAAATAGCGTTGGCTATCTGCTTTTGCTCGCTCAAAACAATATCCATCATATACATCTAATAATTCAAATCCGTTATCTTCTAGGCACTTTTCTACCTCTTCCAAGCCATATGCCCGTTCGTAATGATATTCTTCGGTACGCTCGTAGGTATTTTTGTTTTTTTCACGTAAGAAAAAGCTCACATAGTATTCATTAATCCCTTCCACCTCGTCGAAGGAATTTTCCCAAAAATACGCCGCATCCTCTGTCATTGCCGCATAGGTTTTATCGCCCAAAACATTTTTAAACTTGTATTCCGTATTCATATCGAAAAAAAACAGTCCTTTGGGATTTAAATGCTTCCTTACAGCACAAAAAGCGGCAGAAAGCTCCCCTTCCTCCGTCAAATAATTCAAAGAATCACATAGGCTTAACACGCAATCCGCTTGGAGTGCCAGCTCCATCCCCACCATATCCTGGCAATAAAAAGGAAGGGAAAACCCTTCTAAAAAAGCCTTCCTTTGCGCCTCTGCCAGCATTTCTTCGGAAATATCAACTCCAAAAACCCGGTAACCGGCCTTTGCCAGGGGAATGGTAATATTCCCAGTACCACATCCCATGTCGATTACGGTTTTAGGCACTTTGCCAAGCATTGTCCATGCTTCCTGAAGATATTGCACCCACGCCGGGTAGTCTATTTCATCCATAAAACTATCATATACAGAGGCAAACCCCTTATAAGCTTCCATTTTCTTTACTCCCATTGCATCATCTTTTAAAATTAAACATTAGCTTATTATAACTTTTCCTTAGATGTATTGCAAGGGCTTTTAGTCTTTGCGGCAGTATCTCTTTTCTTCTTGCCCATCAAACCGCCAATGCGTCCGCTTTCCTTCGATGTGAGCCCCTTCCAGCCTACCTGCTCCACTTTTTCCAACAAGCCAAGCTCCTCTGCAATTTCGTATTTCATCACCATATCACGCTTTTGCGCTTCCGTCAGTTCCTTTTTTTCACCCATACCCAAGCCCCTTTCTTATTATATTTTTAAATAGTATTACCCTTTCAGCTTAATTTTTTTCATTAATGTTTTGTATCCATGAAAAAAAAATATGTGCGAAAACCATTTGACAGAATACATTTCTAATGGTAGACTATTTGGTAAGTAAATAGTTCTTGAAGTAGAGGTGCGTTATACATGAGTACTCGGGCGAATATCATAAGGGATAAGGGCCGTCCGCAGAAAGGGTCAAACGCCGAAGAGGGAAAAAGCCTTTTCTTTTTTTCTCTGGTTGTCCGGTTAAGAACCGTACAACTGTCATTGGTACCCCCAATGGAGCGCTACAAACTAAGTTTTTGCAATAATATTTTTTATTGTATGCAAAATTTGGAAGTCGGCGCTTGTCGGCTTTTTTTGTTTTGGTGAAATCATAGCTTGGGAACATAACCGCTCCGAAATAGCGAAGAGCACTTGAAATTTTCTTTATTTGTCCCCTTTCATAGGACATCACCTTTTTGGGAGAATTTTTAATTCTTCGCACATACCTACATTTTTTTATTATTATATTAAGAAAGAAGGAAGTATTAAAATGAAAAAGATTAATCTCGCAGTTGTTGGAGCAACAGGTATGGTTGGCAGAACTTTCTTAAAGGTTTTAGAAGAAAGACAGCTGCCTATCGAAAATTTCTACGTTATGGCATCCAGCCGCTCCGCAGGAAAAACCATTACTTTTAGTGGAAAGGATTATATTGTTGAAGAGCTGACAGAAAACTCCTTTGATAAACCCATAGATATTGCACTGTTTTCCGCAGGCGGCAGTACAAGTGAAAAATTTGCGCCTATCGCAGCAGCCCATGGCTGCATTGTAATTGACAACAGCTCCCAGTGGCGTATGGATCCCCAGGTTCCTCTGGTTGTACCCGAAGTAAATTCCGAGGATATTGCATGGCATAAAAACATCATTGCAAACCCCAACTGCTCCACAATTCAGGCTGTTGTTGCATTAAAGCCTTTGAACGAAAAATACAAAATTAAACGTGTGGTTTACTCCACTTATCAAGCAGTAAGCGGTGCAGGTCTTGCCGGCTGGATGGATCTTGAAAACGGCTTAAAGGGCGAAGAACCCAAAAAGTTCCCCCACCCTATTGCAAATAACTGTTTGCCACATATTGATGTTTTCTTGGACAACGGATACACAAAAGAAGAAATGAAAATGGTAAATGAAACCAGAAAAATGCTTCATAACGAAAACCTGAAGGTAACAGCTACCACAGTGCGTGTACCTGTGTTCAACTCTCACAGCGAATCCATCAATGTAGAGTTTGAAAATCCCTTTGAGCTGGACGAATTAATCGAAACTTTGAAAAATGCTCCCGGCATTGTTATCATGAATAATTCCAAAGACAATGAATATCCTTTAGCCGTAGACGCAACAGGCCATGACGAGGTTTTCATTGGTCGTATTCGCCGTGACGAAAGTGTGGAAAACGGCGTAAACCTTTGGGTAGTCGCTGATAATATCCGCAAAGGTGCTGCTTCAAATGCAGTTCAAATTGCCGAGGAAATTATTAGAAATATGAATGCATAACAATTTAACATAAAAAAATTTTGGAGGTGCTTGCATTATGTCAATTTTTACAGGTGCGGGTGTTGCCTTAGTGACGCCTACATTCCCCGATGGTACTGTTAATTTTGAAAAAATGAAAGAACTGATTGAGTTCCAACTTGCCAATGACACCGACGCGCTGATTATTTGCGGTACAACAGGCGAGGCATCCACTTTGTCCGATGAAGTGCAAATTGAATGTGTACGCTATGCTGTTGAAGTCGTGAATGGTCGTGTCCCAGTGATTGCAGGTGCAGGCAGTAATGACACAGCACACTGCATTGACTTAGCAAAGGGCTGCGAAAATGCGGGGGCTGACGCAGTATTGCTGGTAACACCCTATTATAACAAAGCAACACAAAAAGGCTTAGTTTTGCATTATACGGCAGTGGCCGAAAGCCTTTCCATCCCTATTATTTTGTATAATGTCCCCGGCAGAACGGGATGTAATATTGCGCCTAAAACTGTTTTAGAGCTGTCTAAGGTAAAAAATATTGTTGCTTTAAAAGAAGCAAGTGGAAACCTATCTCAGGTAGCAGAAATTGCCTCCCTGATTGGCCCTGATTTTGATCTATACAGCGGCAATGATGACCAAATTTTGCCCATCATGTCTTTGGGCGGCAAAGGGGTTATCTCCGTTCTCTCCAACATTGCACCAAAGCAAACCCATGATATGGTTGTAAAATTCTTAGAGGGGGATATTAAAGGCTCGATTGACTTGCAGCTGGGCGTTATTGAATTAATCTCCGCTTTGTTTTGTGAAGTGAATCCTATTCCTGTAAAAACAGCTTTAGATTTAATGGGCTACGAGGTTGGGCCTTGCCGTATGCCTCTTTGCGCAATGGAAGATAAGAATTTAGAAACATTGAAAACAGCAATGAAAAACTACGGTTTGATTTCATAATGATTTGGCTTGCGGCAAAGGACAACTTTGCCGCATTTTAACAGACTTGCACAAGTACATGCTTTTGTACTTGCGCAATGTAATCGGGCGGTGCTTGCTCCGGCTGATTATTAGGTGGCGTTAGGCACCCGTCTGTTATATGAAAATAAAAACATGCCAAATTTACGCCAGAGAGCTGACGTTGGTCAGCAAAAGGACTAGTCTTAATGAATCCGTGAGTGCATGAGAAAATTTTCTGTCTATTGATTCAAAAAGCAAGGATAAAGTTTGATTTTAAAGGAGTGTACCCTATGATTAATATTATTATTCACGGCTGCGGTGGCAAAATGGGACAGGTTGTAGCAGAAATCGTTGAAAACGATACTGCCTGTCAAGTTGTTGCTGGTATTGATCCAAGCATGTCTGAAGCTAGCTTCCCTGTATTCCCCACGCCCGCTGATTGTACTGTTGAAGCAGACGTAATTATAGATTTTTCCACAGCAATGGCTGTGCCGGCTTTATTGGAATTTTCAAAGGCAAAAAAAATACCCGTTGTTGTTTGCACCACCGCTCTCGGAGACGAAACCACAGAATTAATGACGGAAACCTCTCACAGTGTCGCTGTATTAAAATCTGCAAATATGTCTTTGGGTGTAAACCTACTGCTTGAACTGGTTCAAAAAGCTGCTCAGATTTTGCATGATGCAAACTTTGACATCGAAATTGTGGAAAAGCATCATAATCAGAAAATTGATGCCCCCAGCGGTACCGCCCTCGCATTGGCCAATGCAATCAACGAGGCCATGGAGCAACAATTTCATTATGTGTATGACCGCTCCCAAATTAGAGAAAAAAGAGAACCCAAGGAAATTGGTATTCATGCAGTGCGCGGCGGGAATATTGTCGGCGATCATGACGTAATATTTGCCGGCAGAGATGAAGTGATTGAATTGTCCCATCATGCCACCTCCCGTGAAGTTTTTGCCGTAGGCGCCGTAAAAGCCGCAAAATATCTAGCTTATAAAGGCCCTGGACTTTATTCCATGAAGGATGTTTTAGCATAAAGGCAGCTAAGGGCAGAACCAATACAATTGAACTGCACCCCCAAAGTTAAACAGTATGGTATACTGTAAATAACTAGGGGGGTGTTTTTTATGCCAAAAGGAACTCCATAGCCAATGCCCCCACCAACAGTGGTCGGGGCGTCCGGATCCCTTTGTGTTTCCCAGTGATTGTAAAACATAGTCGCTCCTACGTTAATCAGAAATTTTGGTAAGACTTATGCTGACATCTAAAGGATTTTCCCAAAAAATCCCCTTCATATAACCACTTCCCGTTAAAGAGTTCCCAGTTCCAGAAAAAGCAATATAAATGGTAAAGCCATCTTCATCCCAGTGTAATGTGCCCGTATTTTTGTTATAGGTTAGGATGGTTTCTTCTCCATCCTCGTCGATCCAACCCACTGTGCCATCGCCTTTGTCCTGAATCATAATGGTTTCAACATCTTCTCCCTCATCCTCAGAACCATTGTAAACGAAAGTACATGTGTAGGTACCGAAAATAGATGTAATTCCAAGAGAATTCTCTGTAGAAGTGCTTTGGTCATTTTCCGCCTCAACCCAGCCTTCTACCATCCTCTCCAGCTCCGCCATTTGAGAGACGATAGCGTCCATTTTGGCAATGGCTTCCTCAGGATCGTACTGTAACGCATCCATAATCTCCTTCAGTGTTTTGGTTGCTTCCGGAAAAACATATCCCGCTTTTTCCAATGCGGATTCCGCCGACACCCCATCAACGCTATCAAACACGCGTGCAGAAACATTCCTTTTGTCCACCTTCACGCCCAATATTTTTCCCTCAAAAAACCAGTCCGCCAGCGTATCTCCAATATAAGTAAGCTGTTCTCCAGTTTCCCCTGCATTGAAGGTAGCAAGGCCTACCACCGCCGAAACAGGCGCCAACTTATCCTTCAAATCGTTGAAACCCACTGTAACTTGATGGTTTTCTGCCAAAATGATGTTGCTTCCCGTAGCCGCAATATCTACGATACAGTCGGTGCCGCCCACAACAATTCCACCCGCCTGTCCTAATGACATGCTACTCGCCCCCAAAGCTGACACAGATCCACCACCTGTAACCACTGTTCCCACAACGAACACACCAACTTTGCTGGCAGTCTTTACTCCCTGCAGATAATTAATACTCTCCGTCCAAGCCTTTACTACACCCTCAGCCTCCTCCAACTCAGCGGCGTTGCGGATAATTTTCTGCGCAAGCACCATCTGCTCATAAGCCGATTTTGCATCTGTCCCCAACTGCTGGGCAAGCTGTTGATACCGTTTCGCCCCCGACAAAGCGTCATACTGCTTTGTAAGGTTTTCCGCCCAAGTTTGTGGATCAATCTTTCTTCCGCCCTCCGCCGCATAGGCAACATTCTGGAAGAGCGAACCTACGGCAGCAAGGGGCATAAAGGAAGCCTGTGTTCCATTAATATTTAAAGACTGCTTTGCAGCGGGGGTGTCCAACAGCAAAATGGCATGATCAGTAACATCCACCGCCGAAGAAGAAACCGTCTCTGCGTTTTCCCACGCTAGAAGAACCTCATTTGCCATGGCACTTAGTTCCTCTATGGACATGGAGGAAGCGTCCACAGATAAAAAAGCCTCAGTGGCAAGCCTTGCGTAAATATACTGCCGCAGGGCAATCACAGTTGCTTCGTTTGCAGTTTGCAGAGCTTGGGGCTCCTCCTCACGCTCAACGGAAATCGGCTTAATTTCTTCACCCTTTGTTTTTTTCCCTCCACAAGCACTTATACTAAAAATCATAACGCAGGCCAGAAGCAGTGCAGTAAAACATCGCCCAGTTTTTGTTACATATGATTTTAAATATATTGATTTAATTTTCATAAATAATCCTCCTTAATAATATGTAGTTGTTGCATAATACCCTTTCATTAGAAATGTCTATTCAAAAATTCCCCTTATTACCTTTGCTTCTCTACCACCTCTAAGGTTTTGACTATCTCTACAAACTAGAACATTTAAAAGTGTTATTCATTAGAATTTTCCTAGAAACAATTTCCTCTTACACAATCATATGAAAAAATTATACCAAAAAAAATATTAAAATACTATAATTATCCTGCTGTTTAGAAAATCCAAAAAGGATAACAAAAATCCCTTAAGAAAAGGAAAACCCCGATAAAAAATCAGGATAATATTGTTTATCACAACATTGGGATAATAAGTAAACCTCTGTCATTATAACCCAACACACCCGTATTGTTTCCACAGCGTGTGGCTTTAAGAAGTGCAAAGACCTCGAGAATAATAGCTTTACCTTTAAATATTTTCAAAAATCTTGCTTTTACAAGTCTTTTTGTAATGCATAAAAATCCATCAAATATTTAAAAATGTTTTTTTGCCTATTGACTTTTGATAGTTGGTCTTTCTCATTTGAAGAAAATTTGCTCGAAGGTGGCTTTATCATTCCTCCCAGTCCGAGGCGGTGTGTCCCTTTGAGGAAGTAAATATGCTGTCAATCATCTACTGATAACGTTTGCGGATGTCACGAATAGATAATTTTTCCCCCTTGGGATAAGCAAAAATCCTATATTCGTCTGGTATATCATCCTTGCCCATGTAAGTCTCGTTGAAGCTGTCGCCTGTCCGCACCACATAGCCGTTTTCAGAAAAGCGTCTGGCCTCGCCCATGCTCATATCTGGCCCATAGGCTTCATAATCAACATAGTTCTTCAACTGCCCCAGAATCTCCAGCGTACACATTTCAACAATATAGTGGTGGCTCAAATCTTCCTCGCCCTCAATTTCTGGGTAAAACTCGAAGCAATTCAGATTTTGCGTAAGATTGATTAGGTCTTTCACGCTGAGATCGCTGCTTTTTCATATATGAAATCAAAATTTACATAGTTCTTAATTTGTTACACAAGATATTTTTCTGCAATCATGAAATCCATATCTTGAATAATTATTTGAATTGGTTTGCTTTGTTTCCCCATCATAAAAATAACCTCCTTTATGGTATTTATTATACCATAAAGGAGGTTTCAGACTGTCTAATAACCTATTTTTAAGAACAGAAGCGTTTGAAAAACAGTGGTTATTTCTTCTCCCTTTGGAAAAAGACCGCTTTTTTTCTTTACACAACCCCTCTCTTTACACCTTCGGTGTCTGGTCGGGCGGTTTATGGGCACGAAGAAGAACGCTAATGAAATGGGATCCGCAGGCTGAGCTTTAATCAAAAGGTGTCAACTTTATCGGCACCCTGAAACCGCTGTAAAACGGCGGCTATTCGTACGCTCATATTTTTCATTATGCTTTTAAAATTATCAAAAAATAACCTAATAATTCCTCGCAAAACTCATAATATAGCGGTACTCTTTTTAAGTAGCCCTAAAAAACAAAATTCACTGTTTCTCCGCTTTCAATTGATAAATGCAATGTACCCGTTCCGCTATGGAAGGCGGCAAGGAATCCCCCGTCAGGATAATATCCATATAATCTGGTCGTCTATCCAGCAATTCATCCAACTGCTCCGCAGAAAGAAATCCTTGTTTGATGCATTCTAAAATGCCATCCAATAGAAGCATTTCGCATTCCCCTGTATCCACAATTTTTCTGGCAAAATTAAAGGCATTTTTAATTTCATCCGTAATTTCCCTGCGAACAGCATCATTAATCTCTTGTTCCGCACGGTTCTTTTCAAATCTAAAAATACGAAAATCCGGCTCAAGTTTTTTTAACAGTTCGATTTCTTTACTGTTATGATAATCCATAAACTGTATCATCACAACACGCATATCATCCCCAATGGCTCGCAAGCCTCTGCCAACAGCAACACAGGTTTTTCCTTTGCCTGCACCATAATAAACGGAAATCTGTCCTTGTCTCACTTTTTATTCAACTCCTGCTATTCTTCGGTAGTTAATTCAACGATATTCATTTTTTCATCAGCATGGGGAATTTCAATTTTAGATACAGAAACCTCATAGGCAATACGCTCTTCAACAGCCTCACCCATTTTTTTCTGATAATTTCTGCTTTGCACTCTGCCCCAAACCTTAATGTTCGCGCCAACCTTAAGGTTAGCCATATATCTTGCGTTGCGCCCCCATACGATACATGGAATGTAGTCGGATTTATTGTACGCACGGTTTACCGCAACCAAAACATCTGATATTTCACGGCCAAATGGTGTCTTTCTATAAATTGGCTCTTTGCAGATAAATCCATTCATAAAAATTTGATTAATATTCTTTTTTTCATCCTCCGCTAAAATACAGATTTCTCTGGCAAAAACAGTAAGTACAAGCCTGTTCTTCTTGCTATTATAGTTATTATAGCTTCGAAGCTGGCCTATGACATCCACACAAACGCCCCTTCTCAGCTGATTTTTATCGATCAACCTTTCCGAAACAGTAATCGGAAGGATGTCAGCCTGATCGCTTAGGCGCTCAGATGCTATTTTAAACGTATAGAAGCCTTCTCCATAAACCTCGTGGCTAAACACACATTCCTCCACGATTTTACCGGCAATGGCAACATTGTTATTTTCCGGCAATCCATCCATATGCATCTCTTTCTCCCCTTTTCTATGCCGTATTTTCGTCGGCAATGTTCCTTCTGTACTTAAGTTTACGCAAAAAAACAAACCTTTAGAAGTCAGAATGAAAAAAAACTATTCATGTCCTTCTATAGGTGCGTTTACTGCATGGTAGCCATCATTGCCGGAGTTCTGAGGCTCTTTTGCCATTACGGAAAACAAACCCTATTTTTACGCAATCAATCGCCACAACCATAGAGTAATCTTTTGTACGATATATCAATGGTTCCCCATTTTTTTTCACAATTACCGCTTCTACTTTTTTATCGTTTTCTAACCAATAACAGAGGAAGTAAAAATCATCATCTCGACGTATCGTCCATTCCAAATCCAAAAGAGGCTTTAAAAAGAAATCCCCCTCACTGCCAAAAAAATCAGCCACCCGTTTACTTGCCTGTACAAAATCCTGCACTGGTTCTTTTGCCTTTGCCATACCTTCCTCCACTTTATCAAAAATCTTATACCTATTATGGTAATGATTTCTAAACGACTTGTCAATATAAACATTTCTTTTGTGCAAAAACCTTTTTCTGAATTATAACAAAAAATGTGAGAAATATCAAAAAAATTGAATTTCCCACCATTTTTATTTTTACCCTTTTTGAATAACACCTTTTAAATATTGGCCTGTATAGGAATGAGCTATATTACAGATTTCTTCAGGTGTTCCACTGGCCACCACCATTCCACCCTTATCTCCGCCCTCAGGCCCTAAGTCAATGATATAATCCGCCGTCTTGATTACATCCAAGTTATGCTCAATGACTACAACTGTATTGCCGCCTTCGGTCAATCGCTGAATGATATGCACTAATTTATGCACATCTGCGGTATGCAGCCCTGTTGTTGGTTCATCCAATATATACATAGTCTTCCCTGTGCTTTTTCTGCTCAACTCTGTTGCCAGCTTCACTCTTTGCGCCTCGCCGCCGGAAAGGGTAGTAGAGGACTGTCCCAGATGAACATAAGATAACCCCACATCGTAAAGGGTCTGAAGCTTTGCTTTTATTCTAGGAATGTTTTCAAAAAAAGTTAATGCTTCTTCCACTGTCATTTCCAATACATCGGCAATGGTTTTCCCCTTATACTTTACCTCCAAGGTTTCACGATTATATCGTTTTCCCTGGCAAACCTCGCAAGGCACATAAATGTCGGGCAAAAAATGCATTTCAATTTTAATGATTCCATCTCCGGCGCAAGCCTCACAGCGCCCACCCTTTACATTAAAACTAAATCTGCCCTTTTGGTATCCCCGCATCTTTGCCTCAGTGGTTTGGGTAAATACATCACGAATCATATCAAAAACCCCCGTATAGGTGGCAGGATTGCTTCTGGGTGTACGACCAATGGGCGATTGATCAATATCTATAACCTTATCCAGCTTTTCATAGCCCATCATTTCCTCATGAACACCGGGGCGAAGTTTCGCGCGGTTTAAATCCCTTGCCAAGCGCTTATACAATATTTCGTTGACTAAGGAGCTTTTGCCCGAGCCGCTTACCCCTGTGACGCAGGTAAACACGCCCATCGGAATTTCCACATCAATATCTTTCAGGTTATTTTCCGCAGCACCGCTAATTTTAATGACATTTTCAAGGGCAAAGGGTCTTCTTTCCTTGGGTACCTCAATTTTTTTCCTGCCGCTGAGATAGTCTCCCGTAATGGAGCGTTCACAAGCCATAATTTCTTGAACACTGCCCACGCAAAGTACCTCGCCCCCCTCCTTGCCTGCCCCTGGTCCGATATCCACAATGCAGTCTGCGGCATACATGGTATCCTCGTCATGCTCAACCACAATCAGCGAATTCCCAATGTCTCGAAGACGCTGCAACGACTTCAGCAGCTTGTCATTATCTCTTTGGTGCAAACCGATACTTGGTTCATCCAAAATATAAACCACGCCAACCAACCCGGACCCAATTTGGGTAGCCAAACGAATTCTTTGTGCTTCTCCCCCTGAAAGGGTGCCCGCTGCACGGGCAAGGGTAAGATATTCCAAACCAACATCCATTAAAAAACCAATTCTGGCATTTACTTCCTTCAAAATACGATGGGCGATCATTTCTTCCCGTCCACTTAACACAAGATTTTGGAAAAATTTTTGTGTTAAGGAAATGGGAAGGTCTGTCAATTCAGAAATATTTTTTCCACCTATGGTAATGGCAAGAACCTCCGGGCGCAAACGCTGCCCATGGCAATCCGGACACTGAATATTCGTCATATATTCTTCATATTCCCCACGCATGGCCTCGGAGGTTTCGGTGTAGCGACGCTGCAAATTAGGGATTAATCCATCATAATCATAATCATAGGTGCCCGTTCCGCGGCAATTTGAATAAGTAATGCGTAACTTTTCGCCCCCGGTACCGTAAAAAATAATTTTTTTTATGTTTTCCGGCAGTTCACGAAAAGGAATATCCAACGAAAAATTATATTTTTCCGCTAATGCCTCAAACAGCACACGACTCATGCTATCCTTTGTGGAAATAGAGTTGTAACCGGGCGCATTGATGGCTCCTCCCAAAATACTAAGACTATCGTTGGGAACAAGCAGACTCTCATCAAACTTCATCTGCATCCCCAAGCCCGTGCAGGTGGGGCAGGCTCCGCTGGGATTGTTAAAGGAAAACAGTCTTGGCTCAATTTCCATTAAATCAATGCCACAATCGGGACAAGAAAAATTTTGGCTGAATACCAGTTCCTCTTCTCCCTGGTTCACATCCACCACCAAAAGACCTCCTGTCAAAGCTGATACCGTTTCAATGGATTCTGTCAAACGCTTTTGTATCCCCTCTTTCACCACCAAACGATCAATGACAAGCTCTATGGTGTGCTTCTTATTTTTTTCCAGTTGAATTTTTTCGGAAAGGTCATACAAAATTCCATCCACACGCACACGAACGTAACCACTTTTTTTCGCATCCTCTAAAAGCTTTACATGCTCCCCTTTTCTCCCCCGAACCACAGGGGCAAGAAGCTGCAGCTTTGTGCGCTCAGGCAATTCCAAAATACGGTCTACAATTTGGTCTATGGTTTGCTTTTTAATCTCCTTTCCGCATTTTGGGCAATGGGGAATGCCGATGCGGGCATAAAGCAGACGCAAATAATCATAAATCTCCGTTACAGTACCTACCGTGGAACGAGGGTTATGGCTCGTGGTTTTTTGGTCTATGGAAATGGCAGGGGAGAGCCCTTCAATTAAATCAACATCCGGCTTGTCCATCTGGCCCAAAAATTGACGTGCATAGGAGGACAAGGACTCAACATAGCGTCGCTGCCCCTCCGCATATAAAGTATCAAAGGCCAAGGAGCTTTTGCCCGAACCGCTCACTCCAGTAAATACAACCAGTTTATCTCTTGGGATAGTGAGATCCACATTTTTTAGATTATGAGCTCTCGCTCCCCGAATTACAATTTTATCCTTCATAGTTCCTCCTAAAGGCGGAAATACCGTCTATCATTCCTCTAACAGCTTTTTTATTTCCAATACTTTATCTCTTAATTCTGCGGCTCGCTCAAATTGCAGCTCAACTGCCGCCTGCTTCATTTCCTTGTTCATCTTCTGAATCAGCTTTTTTAAGTCCTCTTTGCTCAGCGATTCCGGGTCTTTATCCAAGCCGAACTTTTGCTTTTCCGTTACAGTTTTACTGATTTGGATAATATCATGAACCTTTTTTTGAATGGTTTGGGGGATAATTCCATGAGCCTCATTATAGGCCTCTTGAATACCCCGGCGGCGATTGGTTTCTCGAATGGCTCTCTCCATACTATCCGTCATCACATTGGCATACATAATTACCCGTCCATCCGCGTTTCTTGCCGCTCGCCCCACAGTTTGTATCAAGGAGGTTTCCGAACGCAAAAAGCCCTCTTTATCCGCATCCAAAATAGCAACCAAACTTACCTCGGGAATATCCAGCCCTTCTCTTAAAAGATTGATCCCCACCAAAACATCAAACACATCCATACGCAAATCCCGAATAATTTCCAACCTCTCCAGGGTTACGATATCTGAATGAAGATAACGCACCCGCACACCCGCCTCTCGCAAATAATCCGTCAAGCGCTCCGCCATCTTCTTCGTCAGCGTTGTTACAAGCACCTTCCGCCCTGCAGAAGTAGTTTTCTTAACCTCAGAAAGCAAGTTATCGATTTGCCCTTCAATGGGACGAACGGAAATTTCAGGGTCCAAAAGCCCCGTGGGACGAATGATTTGCTCTGCAATTTGCTCCGCATGCTCCTTTTCATACACAGAGGGTGTTGCGGAAACAAATAGCAGCTGATTTATTTTACGTTCAAATTCCGCAAACTTTAGCGGGCGATTGTCCAAAGCAGAGGGCAAGCGGAAGCCGAAGTCTACCAAAGTGGTTTTTCTTGATCTATCCCCCTCATACATTCCACGAATCTGGGGAATAGAAACATGAGATTCATCCGCAATCATCAAAAAATCATCAGGGAAGAAGTCTATGAGCGTAAAGGGCGTACTTCCCGCTTCCCTAAGGGATAAATGCCTAGAATAGTTTTCAATCCCTGAGCAAAATCCCATTTCACGCATCATTTCAAGGTCATAATTGGTGCGTTGCTCCAAGCGCTGAGCCTCCAGAAGTTTATCCTCCCTGCGCAGCTCGTCCAAGCGTTCCTGAAGCTCCTTTTCGATACGCCCAATAGAAATTTTCAGCTTTTCGGATGACGTTACATAATGAGAAGCAGGAAAAATAGAAATATGGGCTCTTGTCCCAAGAATTTCCCCTGTTAATACGTCAATTTCCGTAATTCGCTCTATTTCATCACCAAAAAATTCAACGCGCACAGCCTGCTCCGAAGAACCAACAGGAAAGATTTCCACCACATCCCCACGCACACGGAATGAGCCTCTTTCAAAATTCATATCGTTTCTGTCATATTGCATCTCTATTAAGCTTCGAAGCACCTCGTCCCGATCCTTTTCCATTCCGGGGCGCAAAGAAAGCATCATTCCATAATATTCCTCGGGATCACCCAATCCATAAATACAAGAAACGCTGGCTACAACGATAACGTCTTCTCGTTCTACCAGCGCCGCCGTTGCCGAATGGCGCAGCTTGTCAATTTCATCGTTTACGGAAGAATCCTTCTCAATATAGGTATCCGTACTGGGCACATATGCCTCCGGTTGAAAGTAGTCATAATAAGAAACAAAATACTCCACGGCATTCTCCGGAAAAAACTCCTTCAATTCGTTATAAAGCTGCGCCGCAAGGGTTTTATTATGGGCAATGACAAGGGTTGGCTTTTGTAATTTTTCAACAATATTTGCCATAGTAAAGGTTTTACCGCTGCCGGTAACGCCCAACAAAGTTTGAAATTTTTTCCCCTCTTGAAAGCCCTTTGCAAGGGTTTCAATTGCCTGGGGTTGGTCTCCCGTTGGCTTATATTCAGAATAAACCTTGAATTTCATTTTTTCACCTCCGAAAAAAAGTTCGTATACTTACATACAATATTTAAGTATCCTTATCATTTTAAAGGATAATAATCGATCTATACTAAAATACATTTCTACCACTAATCCTACTTCAAACTGGCAATAAACACTTACAAATTATAACACATTCGCTTTAAAAAGTATAGCACAAAATGCAAACGTTAGTTCTAAAAATATTTCCATTACAGAAAATAAATTCTATTTTATTAAAACTTTTACATGCAAATTTTTACTAAATTAAAGAAAACTTATTCAATAAACACTAATTTTAGGCGGCTGCCTTTGACTTATTTAGTATTTCATGTTTTTTAGATACCTAAACGCCACAAAAAAAATGGTATCTACATTTTTTAGCAGATACCATTCATAAATCATGTTCGTCTTTTTTCTAAGAAAGCACTCATTTAATGGGGGTGTGCAGATGGTGGAGGAAATTTTTCCACTGTCAAGAAAAAAATGCAGTAATCGCAACGCTTTTGCGAAGCTTTTTGACGCCGTCCAAGTGCAAATTTACCACTCTCTTAGATGTGCACACAGAATGAATTAACATTTTCCTAAGTATATTGCTGCTTAAACAACACAGACCTTTCTATTCCGTGTAATTTTTCAAAGTCTTATTTAATAAGATTGGCGTAATAAATACCGTTGCAACAACTGCCAGTACTAGTGTGGGGAAAACTTCTTCCGACACCATATTCAGCATTAAACCCTTTTGTGCAACCATCAAAGCAACCTCACCTCTGGAAACCATACCGATACCCACACCCAAAGCCTGCTGCGTTGTCATTTTACAAAGCTTTGCCGTGCCGCCGCAACCAACAATCTTTGTGATCACAGCAACTGCAAACAGCAGCAGTACAAAAAGCAAGTCTCGAGGATCTATCCCCTTTATATTTGTATTAATCCCGATGCTTGCAAAAAAAACAGGTGAAAAGAAAAGATAAGATGCGATGGAAACTTTGTCCGACACAAATTGCCTTGTTTTCGTAATATTGCAAAGGGTTACCCCAGCAAAATATGCCCCCGTAATATCCGCAACGCCAAAATGTTTTTCAGCCGCATAAGCCATAAAAAAACAAAATGCCAAAGAATACACTGCAACTCGCTTACTTTTTCCGTGGTGCTTATTTAGCATTTTGAATATGCTGTGAACAATAATGCCGATAACAGCAACGAATACAAAAAATCCGCAAATTTTTACCAATACCAATAATGGATTACCGGAACCACTCTCGCTTAAGCCGGAAATAACAGATAAAACTATAATTCCAATAATATCATCAATAATAGCCGCCCCCATAATTGTTGTGCCAACCTTTGTTTTGAGCTTTCCCATTTCCCGCAGTGTTTCTAAGGTAATGCTAACTGAGGTTGCCGAGAAAACAACACCGACAAATATGGTTCTGATTAAATTCATGTAATTCATACTACCTTCGAAAAATATAAAATAGAGGCCGCCGCAAAAAATAACAGGAATTATTACGCCCACCGCTGCAACCAAGAAGGATGTCTTCCCCGCCGATTTTAACTCATTCATATCAGTTCCCAAACCTGCGCTAAACATCAGCATAATGACACCTATTTCTGATGCAGTGGTTAAAAAATCAGTTTCCTGAATAACCCCAAAGCCACTTGGCCCAAGAATAACACCTGCCACTAACGCGCCCAAAACCTGAGGCAAGCTTATTCTTTCTGTCAATAAGCCAAATAGCTTGGTCGCCAACAATATAATTGCCAATACCAGTAAAAAATTGTAAGATTCCATAAATCTTCATCTCTTTTCTTAAATTTCTCAAATATTGTTCTGTATCTATATGAGAGAAGATTATATACCTGAAATTTCCTTTTTTCAAGTTAATAATACTCATAAAACATGGAAAACATAAGTTAAAAAAGGCAAATTATTTGCGTTTCTTTCCTCATTTTAATTGCTTTTTAATATTTCTTATTTGTTTTCTTATGACTTTCATAAAATTGTACTTATGTTGTTTTTCTTGAATAATGGAATTTTTTGGTTTTTATATTAGCTTTTATATTTTTTTATAAACGTTAGCATAACTTACCATAAAAAAAAATTATATTTGTGTAAAATTTTAAGAATTTAAATTAAGTTTTTTTAATTTTCTAATAAATCTTATGTGATTCCATTTAGCCAATTTTTAAATAAAAAAATTAGATCCCCCTTGAGAATCCCACAAGATAAACCTTGGGCGTTGCCCAAACCCACTTGCTTTTTGAAAAAAGCAAGACCAAAAACTTTTATGAACCCCACATTCAAGGCAAGTTTACACCGGTCAAAGTTGCAATGTCAAAAAAGTGCCATATGTCCAAAAGATAGCTTTGTGCAGCAAAAGTGATACTCCAAACCCTATGTGGGTGTTTAAAGGCAAAGCCCTCAAGATTTTGACTTTGTAGCAATCTGAGATTCTCCCTTAGGGAATCTGTAAGTCTCTAGGCAAAAAAATATTTAGCTTTCAAAAACTCATTTCAATTCAAGGCTTTCCGCTTTTTCACCTTTTCTCAAAAATTAACCCTTCTTGGCTACATTTTTGCAAATAAAGAAAGTTAAACAACAAAAAACTCCTCTTATTGATTCGCAATAAAAGGAGTTTGCATACTTATTCAATAATCTCGCCTTGTGTGGAAATTGTTACTACCTGCCAAGGAAGAAATTTTCCGCTATTTTGCAATGCAGTTTTTACGGCCATTTCAATGCCACCGCAACAAGGAACCTGCATTCTTACAACAGTTACGCTTTTAATATCGTTTTGCATTATAATCTGCTGCAGTTTCTGAGAATACTCTACCACATCAAGCTTTGGACAACCAATCAATGTTACCTTGTTTTTCATAAATTGATTATGAAAATTTCCGTAAGCATATGCCGCACAGTCCGCTGCAATCAATAGATTTGCGCCTTGATAATATGGTGCCTGTGTGGGTGCCAGCTGAATTTGCACAGGCCACTGACGAAGCTGAGATTTTACGCCTTGTGTTGCATTCTGCCCATTTGAATCGGCTTCATCCCCTTGTGGCTGTAACATACGGGACTGGCTGCCAGGACAACCAAAAGTATGGCCCTTCGCCGCCATATTCTTCTTAACGGCTTCCTCATCGTAGGGCAGCGCTTCTCTTTCTATAAATTGAATCGCTCCCGTAGGACAAGTGGGCAAGCAATCCCCAAGACCATCACAATAATCATCACGAATCAACTTCGCCTTTCCGTCAACCATGCCTATTGCGCCTTCGTGACACGCATTTGCACATAATCCACAACCGTTGCATTTATCTTGATTGATTTCAATAATTCTTCTTTTCATTTTCTTTCCCCCCAATATTTTTTGTAATTATTCTTGTCTTTCTGGATAAAGAATACTATAATAAGCATAGAATTGCTGTTGGAAATACAACAAAAAGGTGGTTTTTATGAATTATATTTCGATTATAAAAAATTCTCAGCTCTTTTCCGGCATTGAATCAAATGATATACAATCTTTAATTGGCTGTCTTAGTGCCAAAGAAAAAAAATTTGATAAAAATGAAGTGATTTTTCACCAAGGCGAAGCCATAGATTATATGGGGCTTGTTTTATCGGGCTGTGTGCATATCGTGAAAGAGGATTTTTGGGGTAATCGAACCATACTAAGTGATATTACTCCCTCTCAAATGTTTGGCGAGTCCTTTGCCTGTGCAAATAAGCAAGATTTAACCGTCAGTGCCATCGCCGTAGAGGCAACAACGGTTTTATTTTTGGATATCAAACGAATTTTAACCACCTGCTCCTCCACTTGCTTGTTTCACGCCCATTTAATACGAAATTTAATTTCTGTTTTGGCAGGAAAAAATTTAATGCTAACGGGAAAAATTGAACATATTACAAAAAGATCAACACAAGAAAAATTACTTTCCTATCTTTCCGCAGAATCTATTAAAGCAGGCTCTGCAATGTTTGAAATTCCTTTTAACCGTCAGCAGCTGGCTGAATATTTAGCCGTTGACCGCAGCGCCATGTCCATTGAGCTCTCTAGGCTGCAAAAGGAAGGTTTTTTAACGTATCATAAAAATATATTTCATCTAAAAGAACATTTTACGAATTAAAAACGAAAAGCCTCCTATTTTATAAAAAAGTGGTGCTAAAATCCACCGAAAATTGTTCCAATATGTTCCTACATAATATTAATTGACGGTGCAATAATATTAGTGCAACACAAAAACACAGTTATTTTTAAGGAGGTAATAAAAATGAGTGGAACTTCTAACAGCACAAGCAATAAGATGAACGTCCCCGAAGCTAGAGCAGCTATGGAACAGTTCAAATATGAAGTAGCAAACGAAATCGGCGTACCTTTGAAAAAGGGCTACAACGGCGACTTAACATCCGCACAGAATGGTTATGTTGGCGGCTATATGGTAAAGAAAATGATCGAAGCTCAGGAAAGAGCAATGGCAGGCAAAACTCAGGGCTAAGCTCGGAAGCTTGTTTGTTAAGATTTATTTCATTGGCTAACAAAAGCCATTGGATTACCTCTCAGATTATCTGAATGAGGTAAAAGAAGAGTCTGGAGTAAATTTACTTCAGGCTCTTTTTTCGTAGATACATATCATTATTCTTCCGCAAAACAGCTTCATTTTTGCAACCTCTTCATACCCACTGATTTAGTTTGAGCAATACTTACTTTGTATTATTTTTCTTAACAATTCTTTCTATCGTGCATATAATAAAGTAATTTAATTTTGTGAATTCTGATATGGCTGCAATAACTTTGTTCTAAAATATACAGCAAAAAAGCAGCCCTTCTCAATTGCAACTACAAATGATATGACTGCTTTTTATAAAAATCAAACTCAGGCAACCCTCTATAAAAACAACGAAACCGCACAATATACCAAAAGTAAAGACATTACCGTATTAATTGCCCTTGCATAACGGGAGAACAACAGACGAAACGCAGAACCAAATGCCGCCCAGCAAAGATTAAAAAAACATCCAATTGTGGCCAGTAAAATGGCAAAGGCGAAAAGCTTTACGGGACTATGTTGAAAATGGGGCATTATGTAGGACTCCATGGAAACCATTCCATAAATATAAATTTTAGGATTAATGAATTGTAGGAGAAGCCCGGAAAGAAAGCCATTTTTCACTTGCTTTTCTCCAATTTCTCCCGTCCTTTTTAAGGTTTTATAAGCCAAATAGAGCATATATGCCCCCCCAAGCACAAGCATGGGCATTTTAATTACCGGCAGCAGGGCATTCAAAACACTGCTTAACACAGTACAAATGATCATAACCGCCGAAAATCCTGCCCAAATTCCCAAATTAAAGGGATAGGATTTCTTTAGACCCACCCGACCCGCATTTGACATAGACATAATATTGTTTGGACCCGGCGTTGCTGTAGTAATGACTGCATAAGTTAAAAAATTTATCCACTGAAACAAAATAATACCCCCAAACTTTCTCTTTTGTATATTCACCAAGGAAAGCTTTATAAACACTTATCTTCCTCATGTGATTTAAATTATTAATTCAATTCATATAATTAAATTCCAGACTGTAGACAAAGTCAAAATCTTGACCGACGTAAACTCGAATAGAATGAAGGTTTCATAAAAGTTTTTGTCTAGCTTTTTTCAAAAAGCAAGTGAGTTTGGCCAACGCCAAAGGTCTATTTTAGCTCTGTAATTTAATATGATTAAATTTTTTATATTGTACTTGATTAAATACATAATGTCAATTTCTTTTTCTGCTTTTTTAAAATAAAATTTGTTCCATATATAGCCTTTTAAAATGCTATTAGGGGGAAAACCTATGAATACAAGTATTGTGGAAATCAATGTTTTAGGAATTATTTTGTTTCTACTGCTAATGATAGATGGCAAACGCTCTATGCAAATACAAAAAAACAACAAATTTTTTTATCGAGTAATTTTTTTCACAGTTTTGGCTTTAACCGCAAACACCCTATTGTATTATTCAGTGTCTTTACAAAAAACGTTTTTTTTCCAATATTTTATGGTAATAGTATACCTTATCTCCGTGGAGATGGGTGCTTATTATTGGCTGTCATTTATTTTTCATGAGCTTTTGCCAGAGGAACAGTGCAACCCTTCTGCCCACCTTCTATATATCCTGCCAATTTTTTTTGTGAGTATAATGGTTCTATGCTCTCCCTATACCCATTGGATATTCTATATTAATGAAAAAAAACAGTACATTCAAGGTAATTTATATTTTCTGCAAAATCTAGTGGTTTATGGGTACATTTTGACCGGAGCCGCCACTTCCCTTGTTTTGTACAAAAAAGAATATTTAATTGAAAAACAAAAAATATGCTTTTATTTGTTTCTTTATTCCCTATTTCCTCTATTGGGAAAAGGAATTGACACCCTTTTTCCAATGCTTCATATTACAACCGCAGCAGTAATCATTTCCATTGTCATGCTTTATCTTTGCAGTTTAAAAAAAGAAATTCATTTGGATCCTTTAACGCAATTAAATAACCGCAGAAAATTTGAACAGCACTTAATCCAAATCACAAAAGCCTCAAAAAATAAAATTATTTTTTTAATATTCTTTGATATCAATAATTTTAAAATAATCAATGATTCTTTTGGTCATGTTGAAGGGGACAAAGCCTTAATCATTGTTGCCCAGGTTTTAAAAAAAGTTTTTTCTGATACAAAGGCATTTCTTTCAAGATATGGCGGTGATGAATTTGCAGTAATCATGGCTAATGAAGATGGAGATGCATTGCCTTATATTGAAAAAATTGATGCTTCTTTAGTGGAAATTTCCGCAAGCTTGCCCTACACACTGTCCCTAAGTGTAGGCTATTCCGTTTATGGCGAAGATAATGCAACAACGATAGAAAGCCTTGTGCAAGCGGCAGATAAAAAAATGTACTGTGATAAACAGCAAAAAAAACAAAATCTATGCTAGATCCTTTTCATTGGAGTGGATTTGGAGTGGATTTCTAAGCATCCGTTTTAATATGTAATCCACAAGGAATCATAAAAAGATTTCTTGGGAAATGAATTCCTTAAAAACTCCAGCTTGCACTTTCTACACACCAATTATTTTATGTATTTTCTTCCCTTGTCTGGCGGTTGAATTACAAAGGCCATTATATTAAAAACACCCCTTACCTTGGGGTAATTGGGGTGTTTTATTTTAATTCTCTGTTGTGCAAAAGAAGACTCCTTCTGCCTTAACACCAATGCGTCATCATGCGCTGAAGCATGATATGTATGCTTGCCTTTTCCACGGCTTCAGCAGCAACCAAATCTGTTCTACCAACTTCCTTGCCGTCCAAAACATAAATCAATTCGCCAACCTTAGAGCCTTGGGCAACAGGCGCCTTTACCATGGGCAGCATTTCAGTTTTGGTTTCCCATTCTCCGTTGCCCCCCTTGGTTATGAGAACCGAGATTTCATCCTTCACAATGGCATGAACGCCTTCCTTTGAGCCCTTCTCCACCGGAATTATCCCCATATCCTCACCAACGGGATATCCTTTTTCCACGGCATAATTTGCAAAACCATAGTCTAAAAGCTTCATATCCTCTTGAAAACGTATCTTAAAGTCAGGAGCTGCCATAACAACAGCAATGAGGCCAAAACCATTTCGCTCCGCTGTACCCGATAGGCAATATAACGCCTTGCTTGTTGAGCCTGTTTTTAACCCAGTTGCACCGTCGTACCATTTGATCAGCTTATTGGTATTGGTTAAGCCAAACTCAGACTCTCCTTTTCTTGTTTTGTGCGTAATGGTATCCATCCATGTCGTTGTATATTCTTGGATTTCAGGAAAACCCTTCATCAGTGCCCGGCTCATCAAAGCAATATCATAGGCACTGGAAACATGACCATCAACGTCCAAGCCGCAGGCGTTTACAAATTTGGTATCCTCCATGCCCAATTCCTTTGCCCTTTCGTTCATTTTTTCAACAAAAGCTTCCTCGCTGCCGGCAACGAATTCCGCCATAGCCACTGCCGCATCATTTGCAGATGCTATGGCAATGCACTTTGTCATATCAGCTGCTGTTTGCGTTTCTCCCGATTCTAAAAACACTTGAGAGCCGCCCATCGCCGCTGCATGCTCGCTGACCTGTACTGCGTCTGTCCATGCAAACTTGCCATCTGCATGAGCCTCGTAAATTAACAATAAGGTCATTATTTTCGTTACACTAGCTAGGGGCATTGCCTCGTGGCTGTTTTTTTCATAAATCACCGTGCCTGTGGCCTGATCCATTAAAACAGCGCTTTTTGACTGCAGCTGTAAGACACTGCTGTCACCTTCTTCCGCACAAACGCAAAAGGGCGCCAGAAAACAGAAAAGTGCTGTCACTGCCGCCAATATCCTTTTTTTCATGCACGTTCCTCCCCAAAGACTATGTTCCCTAATAGTTTATGTCCTAAGGAGCGTGGATATACCCTATGTCTTTCTTTCTATTTTAGAGAAAACTTTTTGGGAAAGCTGTAAGGCGTCAATGTCAACGATACAATCATACGCCAAAATTTCCACACCGGCCTCCTTTGCCCTTACCAAAGCTTCTGAAAACGCCGCATCTCTCTCCCAATGGGGATAAAACACTTTGGCTCCCTTCATTTGAATTACAAAGAAAACGTAAGCCTCAAAGCCCTCCTCTTTGGCCCGAATTAATTCCAAAATGTGTTTTTGCCCTCTTAGCGTTGGAGCATCAGGAAATCTGCAAATCCCATTTTCTTCTAATGTTGCTCCCTTTACTTCAATAAACCCACGACGCATGCCTGCTTCAAAGTACAAATCAAACCGAGAATTTCCATACGTAACCTCTCGCCGTAAAACAGAAACCTCCCCAATCTCAGAAATTCTGCCCTCCGCCATAGCCTCAGCCACCACTTGGTTTGGCGCTTGAGAATCCATATTAACCAGCATATTTCCCTTATAAACAGATATAAGGGAGTATTTTGTTTTTCGCTGAGGATTATCGGAAGGCTCCAAATAGACCCTTGCACCCGGCTGCAACAATTCCCTGCAGCGCCCTGTATTTTTTACATGAACCTGCGTTTCCTTTCCTTCCAAATAAACAAAGGCAGAAAAACGGTTCTCTCGCCGTAAAAAAACAGCCTCTTTCATATTTTTATAAACCATCACAAACGCTCCATTTGAAACAAATTCTTTATTCGTTGCTTATCCATCACAAAAAATCCAACATCCTATGTATGAGGAGAAATCTCTCCTCCTTTTTAGCTTTAATAATTATCTGCTTTTCTCTCAAAATATGCCTGTGGATACATACATACCGGGCATTTTTTTGGAGCCTCTTTCCCAACATAAACATAGCCACAGTTTTTGCAAACCCAGACAGTGTTTTCATCTCCTTGAAAAACCTTTTTCTCCTTCAGTAATTTATGCAGGGCTTGATAGCGTTCTTCGTGTTCCTTTTCTACCGTAGCAACGTTTTTAAAGAAGGCTGCAATTTCTCCAAAGCCTTCTTCCTTGGCTACCGCTTCCATTTCCTTATAGATTTTTGTCCATTCCTCATGCTCGCCGTAGGCACCGGCCTCTAAGTTTGCTTCGGTGCTGCCAATACCATTTATAAAATTCAAAATTCGTTTTGCATGCTGAACTTCGTTCTCCGAGGTTTCCTCAAAAACACTTTTTATTTGCTCATAGCCCTCCTCATGGGCCTTTTCCGCATAAAGCCGATACCTGTTCGCTGCCATGGATTCTCCTGCAAAAGCCGAAATAAGATTTTGCTCAGTTTTGCTACCCTTTAAGTCCATCTACATCCCTCCTAAGATATTTTCCTTTACAGTTTTCCCCAAACCATACAAAAAATACCTTAAAACGGAGTTATTTCCTATTTAAAGAACCTATTAGAATGTTTTAAAAAATTATTATAGCTTCCATAAAGAATTGCTGCCCTCCATGGGCTTGTAATAATTCTTTCAAATCCACTCAAGCCAAGGCAATCATGTTCAAATTTAGAACAACAAAAATTTTCTTACAAATACCAAAATGCAAACGATCCCTGTAATCAATATCATTCCAGCTAAAACAACAAAAACCCAAAGCATAATTTTCCCCCATTGAGGTAAGGTGTCTTTTTTTGTTGCCAGCGCCCAGATTGCCAAACCTGCCAAAACAAAACCGCCAAAAAACAAAATGAGCATTAAAATGCCACCCAAAAACATAACGTTCATAAGCCTCCTCCTTTCTTTGTTCCGTTATTATACCATAGAATTATAATAAAAGTATGCGTTCCATCCAAAATAAGTAAATGCAATTTTATAAGTTAAGAATTGATTTTTTAACAAGGATAGGCGCAAAAATAATGATTTTTGGAAATTCTTGAAAAATAATGATTTTTCATTCATAAAAGTATTATTGTACTTTTATAAAAGTTCATTTATAATAGAAAAGAACCTTGTTTTGGAATTTTTTATCAGAAAGGAGCTCTACTTTTGGCTAAGCACGCAACGGAGGAACAAATAAAAAACCTTTCGGCAGACTATATTTATCAGCAAGCTATTGGCAGCCTGCTGTTGCTTTTATTGAGCGCCATGGAGGAGGAGGAAATGGGTGTTAGTGCCCTTCCATACGAAATCCCTCAGGATCTTGCCGAAATCAGAAAAGAAATACGTCAATATCTCCTTCGTCTGGAGGATTTACTGGAAAACAATGACCAAGAGCGTACTCTTGCTTTGGCGGAATGCTTGGAGCTGAAAAAACGTCTTTTGTCTATTTATGAAATCGTATTTAGTTATTTTTCTCAATGGAATATTGTTTCCACAAATATCAGCGACCAAATTACATTAAGAAAATATACGGAGGATGGGGTTGCGCAAAAGCAGGTGGAATGGTCTTTATTTTTTGCGGATTGCCACGCCTTCATAGAAAGCGCACAAACAGCACAGGAAAAAAGCAACTATATGGGTCAGCTTTTAAAATGCGTGCCCATTTTCATGACCAGGGATAAGTATTATGCCAACGTAAAGCAATGCTTAAATACTGCTTTTGCAGAGGAAAGCAAGGAATTTATGGACAAATCCTTGCAAACCTTTGAGGGCTTTTGCTGCCCGGAATCCAATGCACTTTACGGGAAATATTTTACCGAAATCGCTGAGGAGCTGGGGAAAAAACGGATGCTTTTGCCCCACAAGCTGACAAACGAGGAACTTGCGGTTTCATTTGAAGAAATGAATGGGCTGCTGGAAAGCCTAGAAGATATTGAGGAATACTTTTCCTGTATCCTCCACGATATCAATTCTTTGATTCTTTTGTTCTACCTCACCTATACCTTTGAGGATTTAACACAAAAGGATGTGGCTTATAGCGATTTATACCATTCTGTATGTGATTTTTTTGGCGGTGAATGGAATTCAACGGAAAAAGCCGCCTATTTGGACACTTTAAATGAACAGCTTGAAAAAGCGGTAGAGCCTGTCATTGATAAGGCCACAGAAATCGGTCATAAGGAATATGATTTATTGCAAAAAATTGGTTCTTTTGAAGACTTTAGTGAGGATACAAAGAAGGTTCTTATGACAGAAGATTTTATTCGCGATTGCTTCTTCGGCAACCTCAATGATGAATTATTTCGCTTTGATCTACCTCAGGATTTACCCCTTGCCACCCAGGAAGAAAAAAATATACTGATTGATGATTTTATTGCGAAAACAAGGAACAGCTTTGACACGCTGCCCGTTCAAACACGGAAAATTGCAATGCAAACACTTTTGAGCGCATTGCCTCCTGTTGGCACTGTCCAAGATATTATGGATTGCATCATGGAGGCCATTGACAACGTATCTACCGATGAACAAAGAATATTGATTGTGGATAAGGTTGGTACGGTTTTTGCCGATAATGGGTACGAATCCATTGCAGCTCCCGAGGATGATCCTAATGATGATGGCAGCTCTAATCACCATCATCACCATGATTGTGATTGCGGTCACGACCATCACCATCATCATTAATATACCACATAAAAAAAGGAGGCAGCATATGTTCACATTCAACCACTACAATTTTAATATTGTAAATTTGGAAAAAAGCATAAAATTCTATGAGGAAGCCCTTGGCTTAAAAGAGGTTCGCAGGATAGAAGCCCCTGACGGCAGTTGGAAATTGGTATTTTTGGGTGATGGCGTAACCGATTTTAGACTAGAATTGACCTGGTTACAGGATCGCTCCGAACCATACAATTTGGGCGAAAACGAATTCCATCTTGCATTTAAAGCAGAGGATTATGATGCCGCATATGAAAAACACAAAAAAATGGGCTGCATTTGTTTTGAAAACCCGGCAATGGGAATTTATTTTATTAATGACCCAGATAATTACTGGCTAGAGATCATCCCAAAACGATAATAATAAATAATTGCGATTCTAAAGTTACTCTTTGAAAAAAACATGTTCCCCCTTCTTTATTATATACCCTATGATAAAGAAGGGCTTTTTTGTAATAACCATTTCCATAACCATAAACCTGCAAATTAAACAAGCTTTTTCACCGTCTTCTTGCGTCAACTTACTTTTCAAAATCTTACCCCTTGGAAGCAAAAAAACAACTGCCCTTCGGCAGTTGAATTTGGGAGCGGGAATAGGTAAAAACCCTACCCGTGAATAAACCAGCAAAAGAGGGATTCCTCGTCAGCTTATTCCCGGAAACATGTAGTAAAAATGTCCCTGAGAATAGTATACACAAAAAAGATTTATTTACCCATAAATAAACCGTTAAGTATTTCCATAATATAGTTATTTGTATGGCAAAAGTCATAACAATAAACTTATATATATGCTTCTTCAAAATTATGGCTTTCCTTATGCCATTCACTTTTTGCACAAAAGCTGTGGCTATATCAGCCCCATATTACGCAATACATAAATAAAAAAGAATAACGTAAATGCAGAAAAAATCATGGAATAAATCAGATAGTCTCCTGCCAATTCATAATCTGCTTCAAACTGTATTGCTAATTGATAATTAGTAATTGCCGTTGGCGCTGAAACAAAAATAAATACGGGAATTAATTCTGCCCCACTTAAATGAAGAAAATGAACAGCTAGCCATAAAAAAATGGTGGGCACAACAATTAATTTTGCAATTAACCCTATCGCCAGTTCTTTCATATTTCTTCTCGCCGTACGGAATTCAAATTGCGCACCTAAAAATAAAAAGGCTAAAGGTGTTGCAATTTTGGCAACATCATTGCCTGACGTATGTAAAAAACTGGGCATAGGCAGCTTTAAAATATAAAAAATCAAACCTAAAATTACACCCCAAATAATAGGATTTTTCAATGCATTGAAAACGGCTTTTTTTACACTTGGTTTCTCCGCTGTATCAGCAAAAGCAGCATAAACAAATATCCCCATAATATTTAATATGGGTAATGTAGCCGCCATAATTGACGTTGCCAGCGTAAGGCTTTGGGTCCCTCCCAAAGCTTTTGAAAACGGCAATCCATATAGCATAAAATTACCTCGGTATATACATTGTATCATAACGCCAATTTTGCGGCGATCTTTTACAAATCTGGGAATACTCACAGTTAATACACCAACCGAAATAAAAATAACTCCAATGCAAAACAAAATTATTTTAATATAAGTAAAATCAATACTTACAGCATCGTAAAGATTAAAAAATACCAGCAGTGGGAATAGGACATTAAAACAAAGTTGATTCCCTTTTGTAACGAAATCTTCTGTTAAAAAACCCCTTCGCTTTAACACATTGCCCAAAATTACAATACAAAAAGATGGCGCAACTGCATTAAAAGCAAATATTAGATTTTCCACCATAACCCTTCTTTCTATGTTTAAAAGGAGAGGTTTTGTCCGCTTTCATTCCAAATTAAAACCATTTCCCCGTCTTGCACATTTTTTTCCACATCTCTTTGCGCCATTTTATAGTACATAAACCGATCATCCTCAGGGGATGGCAGATGATAAATCACCGTTTCTTTGACCTTCAAAACATCACGCAATATTCTCCGTCCCTTAGGATGATTATAAAAAATAGGCGTTACAAAAGCAATATCTGCGGTAAAATCTTTTTGCTTCGCAAAATCCTCCTCAAAATAATCAACATCGGATAAAAATGCAAGCTTTATACCGTCCAAGTCTAAACGAAAACATTGATTTGGCACATCGTAATATTTTTTATCCACATGTCTTGTGGTAAAAACCTTTAGCCCTATGCCCTGCTCCAAAATGGCCTCATGATTCTCATCAAGCTCTATAATCTTATGGGCAAATTCAGCTTCAGCAGCTGCTAACCCCATTGTATCATCAATTGGAGGAAAGCAAATTCCCTTTACCTCATTTACTGCCATATATTCCATAAAATACGGCGAATAGTAATGGTCATAATGTGAATGGGAAAATAATAAATAATCCACATTTGCCAATTCGCCTTTTCCCTTTTTCATCAACTTCCATGCCCATTCCGGCAAATCCGTGAAGTTCTTTCCCAAATCCTTATACAACCCGTCCAATAATATCCGCACGCCCTTATGAACCACAAGTACCGCAGCGTTAGATACCAATACGGCATAGCTTTTTTGCTCCATAAATGTTCTCCAAACCAATTTAGACATTTTTAAAATAAGGCGGCTAAAAAGCCGCCCCAGACTGAATACAAACCTTGGACCCGCCCACTCACTGCCCAAGATAGGGCAGACAGCGAAGCTGGCTTTTGCGTGGCAAAAGTGATGACCACCTGCTTGCTTTTTGAAAAAAGCAAGACCAAAAATTTTTATTGAAACCGCATAACTATGCGGTTTCTAAAGGGTCAAGGTTGCAATGGCAAAGAAGTGCCATCTGTCCGTAGGACAGCTTTGCAGCGCAAAGTGCTGACCCAAACCCTTGTGGGTGTTTGAGGGCAAAGCCCTCAAGGTTTTGACTTTGTCTACGTTCTAACGTTTCGACCACGCTTCCCTCATAAAAAGCAAGCCTTATCTAATTATTTCTGCTTGGGTGCAAAAATGAATACTTCCAAATCCTCGTCGTAGCCTCTGCCCATTTCAATGCCATCCACTTCACCAATGATGACATCCACTGTCATAAGCACCTTATTGCCTTCAATCAAGTGGCCGCCATGACCTGTGCCATACTGGTCTGATAAGCTATAGTGTACATGAAGCAGCGTTTCACCCTTATCATCATGGCAAATCATACCAGCCAGACCTACCAATTCAATAGGACCTCTTAAAATAATAGGTTCACCATAACCATAACCAGCCTTTTTCTCCTTCAATGGCACGGGATTAAAAAACTGTGCCCCATCCAAGCTGCCAATACCGCTTAAAATAACACCGTCTTTAATGCCGTAGTCCTTACAGATTTTTTCAAGCCCCAAAAGTACATCCTCACCGGGGCTCATTCTTGCAGCAACGATTCTTTTGATATTACCCTGTGCAGTTGAAATCATAATTTCGCTCCTCTCAAACTCTCATCTCTCACAAAAATCATCCTATAATAATGAAAAATCCCTCCAGACAATAAACTCCGGTTATGAAGTTCAAAATACAAAGGGATTTTTCTCAGGAACAAGACTGCTCTCAGCGTTCCCTTCACTTACATATTTATTTTACCTCTATACCCATGTCTTGTTCAAACATTTTCACAAGGGCACACTGATCTTCATTAATCAAACCGGCTTCATCCATCCTGTTCATATAATGCAAAACAAGGGCGGACATAGGAATGTCTACATCCATATCCTTGGCAAGCTGTGCAGCATTTTTCATGTCTTTTTGGTGCACTGCTATTCTTGCGCTTGCACTAAAATCTCTGCTGATAATTTTAGGCACCTTCACATCCATAACTGCATTCTGTGCAAAGCCATCCTTAATTGCATTGAACAATACTTCGGGATCTAAGCCTGCTTTTACTGCAAAGGCATATGCTTCAGAAACAGCAATCAAGTTGCAGCCAACAATCATATTATTGGCCAGCTTTGCCACATCTCCACATCCACTAGCGCCCATGTAGGTTACTCGGCTCCCAACACAGCCAATCAAATCTTCTACTTCATCAAACACTTCCTTATCGCCACCGCACATTACAACCAAAGTGCCTGCAACTGCACCTATTTCCCCACCACTCACGGGAGAGTCAATCAACGACATATCGGCTGCTTTTACTTCTGGGTACAGCTTACGGATTACACCGGGGAAGGTTGAACTAAAATCAATAATAATTGTACCTTTTTTACCGTGGGCAATAATCTCTTTTACCGCACTTTCTACCAATTCATTTTTAGGCAAACACAAGAAAATCACATCACAATTTTCATAAACTTCCTGAATGTCTGCAACTGTAAAACCACCAGCCTCAGCAAATTTAATTCTGGAAGCCTCAACCACGTCAAAACCTACCACAGAGCAACCGCTTTTCTTCAAAATATTAGTAGCCATGGGAAGGCCCATGATACCCATTCCAATAAAACCAACCTTCTTCATTGACGTCCCTCCTAATTATTTATTGGGAATATGAATTGCTCTCTTTTCAGCTGCCAGGGCTGCTTCTCTAACCGCTTCGGTTACAGTTGGATGGGCATGAATTGTTGCGATAATATCTTCTACAGTAGCCTCCATGCCAACCGCCAAAGCACATTCTCCAATTAAGTCTGTTGCTCTGGGGCCAAGAATATGAACGCCCAATACTTCTTTATATTCTTCGCCGATGATGAACTTAATCATACCAACGCCGCCATTCATAATCAAGGCCTTTCCATTGGCCATCAGAGGGAATTTTCCTACCTTAAAGCCGATTCCCAATTCCTTTGCTTTTTCTTCTGTCAAACCAACTCCTGCAAATTCAGGATCAGTATATACGCAAGAGGGATTGGTTGCACCATCATAAAGCACATCTTCACCCAATGCATTTTCTGCGGCAATTTCACCCTGAGCAGATGCCACGTGGGCAAGCATAACCTTGCCTAAGCAATCGCCAATTGCATATACGTTTGCAACATTTGTTTCCATTTTATCGTTTACAGAAATGCGGCCTCTGTCATTGGCAATACCAACTGCATCCAAATTCAATGCTTCCGTATCTGTTCTTCTGCCAACAGCAACCAATACTTTTTCTGCTGTAAAGGCTTCAACCTTACCGCCAACCTCTACATTTACCTTTGTAGCTGTGCCAGAAGCTTCAACGGACTGAACCTTTGCATCTGTCATAATCTTAATGCCTCTTGCTTCCATCATTTTACGAAGCTGGGCAGTTAACTCGCCATCCATCATAGGCAGAAGCTTGCTCATTGCTTCCACTACGGTTACTTCTGTACCAAAGCGGGAATAAGCTGTCGCCAATTCGATACCAATAACGCCACCGCCGATGACAAGCAGGCTCTTGGGAACTGCTTCGAAGGAAAGGGCGCCTGTGGAATCCACACAGCTTGCATTTTCCTTTACACCCGGAATCGGTGGCACTGCAGGAACGGAACCGGCTGCAATAATAATTTTATCAAAGGTTAAATTTTCCTTGGAGCCATCCTTCTTTGTTACAGTCAGAGTGTCCTTGGAAGCAAAGGAGGCAACGCCTTCAATTACTTTAATTTTATTCGCTTTCATCAAGCCGCTTACACCGCTAACCAACTGATTGGTTACAGCGCTTTTCTTCGCCTGAACCTTGCTCCAGTCAATGCCTTTTACTTCTACATTGATACCCAATTGAGCCATTTCTTTCGCTTCGGCCAACGCTTCTGCAGAGTGCAAAAGGACCTTTGTAGGAATACAGCCAACATTTAAGCAAGTACCGCCCAATTTATTCTTTTCAATAAGTGTAACTTCACCGCCCAGCTGTGCGGCACGAATTGCAGCAACATAGCCACCAGGGCCGCCGCCAATGATAGCCACCGTTGTTTTGCCTTCTTTTTTCGGTGAGGGAGCTGCTACAGGAGCTGCTACAGGAGCTGCTACAGGAGCGCCTCCAACGGCTTCTCCGGCTTGTCCAATATATGCCAAAATACCCTTAACGGGCACATCTTCACCTTCGCCAGCAACAATTTTGATCAGTGTTCCTTCTGCTTCACTTGCTACTTCACTGGTCAGTTTGTCTGTTGTGATTTCTACAAGAATATCACCAACTTTTACGGTATCGCCTTCCTTCTTGACCCACTTGGAAACGGTGCCTTCTTCCATGGTCAAGCCAAGCTGAGGCATTTTTACCTCTACTGCCATTTGAATTCCTCCTAATCTTTCTGGTACTTAATCTATACTCTTCTTTTTCTGTTTCTTTACTAGGGCTTTTGCAAAAGCCAGTGAAGCTCTCCTTGGATAAAATTATTATCTAGGAGAACTTCCCAATCGGCAAAGCTTTATAGCGGTTTGGGATAATAAAAGAATTTTTATTTTTTTGGAGTTGGGCATCTATAAAGCCGCCTGACTTTTGCTCTTTTGTAAGAGCTTCCCTTTTTCATTTATCTTTTGTATATTTCAATATTTTATCTTTTGTATTTTTCAGCGTTTTATCTTTTGTAATCTGGCAAAAAACTAGACTATATCAAAAATTAAAGTAAAATTTTCATAGGATTTTCCAACAGCTCTTTAATAGCCAATTCAAATTTGGCAGCTGTTGCACCATCAATCAATCTGTGGTCGAAGGTGAAGGAAATACGCATAAACTGTCTTTTGGAAATATTGCCCTCATCATCCATTACCAATTCATCCTGCACTGCGCATACGCCTAAGATGCCGGAATCAGGCTGATTTACAATAGGATCAAAGGTTTCTACGCCGAACATACCCAAGTTAGAGATGGAGAAGGTAGAGCCTTTGTATTCATCCATATTCAGTTTATTTGTTCTTGCTCTTTCAGCCAAATCCTTTGCTGTGGCAGAAATTTCTTCCAGGCTCATTTTGTCAATGTCCTTCAAAACAGGAACGATCAAGCCTTCGTCTAATGCAACTGCCATACCAATATTCACATGGGCACGCTTAATGATTTTATCACCATCCAACGTAACAAGGATGTGCTTGTTGTTTTTCAACGCCTTTGCAACTGCCTTCAAAATGAAGTCGTTTACGGAATATTTTACGCCAAGGTCTTCATTTACCTGCTTGCGGAATTTCATTAAGTTTGTAACATCAATCTTTACGTTCTGTGTTACGCTGGGGATTTCTCTACGGGATTGCGCCATACGATCTGCAACAACTTTTCTCATGCCCGCCAATTTTACAACTTCGTCACCATCCATCAAATCGATAGCGCCGGATGCTGTTACAGGTGCAGGTGCTGCCACAGGAGCAGCTACAACAGGTGCTGCTACAGGTGCATTCTGAGCTGCTGCCAAAATGTCTTTTTGAACGATACGACCTGCGGGGCCTGAACCCTTTACGCTTGAATAATCCACACCCATTTTTGCTGCTGTTTTTCTTGCCAAAGGAGAAATTTTAATTCTGCCATTTGCTGTTACAATGGGTGCAGCCACTGCTGCTACAGGAGCAGCTGCAACAGGTGTTGCTTCTACTACAGGTGCTGCTACAGGTGCTGCTTGTGCACCACCAACTGCTTCACCAGGTTCACCAATATATGCCAACAAACCTTTTACAGGAATGTCTTCACCTTCTCCAGCCACAATCTTCAACAATGTGCCGTCAAATTCACTTTCCACTTCGCTTGTCAATTTATCTGTTGTGATTTCTAAAATGATTTCACCAGCTTTAACTGTGTCGCCTTCTTGTTTTACCCATCTGGTTACTGTTCCTTCTTCCATGGTAAGTCCCAGCTGAGGCATCTTTACTTCAAAAGCCATGATTTTCCCTCCTTAAATTACTTATTCAAAACTTTTTTCACTGCTTTTACGATATCTGCAGGGTGAGGGAAGTTTTCATCCTCCAGTGTAGGGCTGAAAGGAGAAACAATATTCAGACCGCAAACACGTTCTACAGGTGCATCCAATTCATCAAACAATTCTTCTGCAATCTGAGCAGAAATTTCACCTGCGTAGCTGCCTCTCTTTACTTCTTCAGAAAGGACAATGACATTGTGTGTCTTAGTTACAGACTTCACAATTGCATCCCAATCCAAAGGAACCAAGGTACGAAGGTCAAGAACTTCAACATTAATACCTTCTTTTGCTAATTCTTCAGCTGCTTCCAATGCAAAGTATACCTCACGGCTCCAAGTAATAATTGTTAAGTCAGTACCTTCTCTTTTCACATCAGCAACACCCAAAGGAATTGTGTATTCGCCTTCAGGTAAATCCTCTTTTTTTGCATATAACAGCTTATGCTCCAAGAAAATAACAGGGTCATCATCGCGAACAGCGGATTTCAAAAGTCCCTTTGCATCTTCAGCTGTGGAAGGTGCAACAACCTTCAAACCAGGTGTATGGCAGAAGACATTTTCCAAACACTGAGAATGCTGACCTGCATTTCTTCTACCTGCGCCCATAGGCAATCTAAGTACCATAGGAACGGTTGCCTGACCACCTGTCATATATCTCATCTTTGCTGCCTGATTCATAATTGGATCAGCAGCAACCATAATAAAGTCATCATACATTAATTCTACTACAGGGCGAAGGCCTCTCATGGCTGCCCCAACGGACATGCCGCAAAAGCCGGATTCGGAAATTGGTGTATCGTATACTCTGTGTTCGCCGAATTCCTCCTGGAAGCCAACGGTGATGCCAAATACGTTACCCATTTTGCCCATATCTTCACCAAGGATGATTACTCTTTCATCTCTTGCCATTTCTTCATGCAAAGCTTCACCAATTGCCTTGCTGATGCTTAATTTCTTGCTCATCTTACAACACTCCTTTCATTGTCAGAGCTATACACGTCGGTTGTAGCTTCGGAAGGATCGGGGTATTCGGAATTAACAGCAAATTCATAAGCTGCTTCCATATCAGCTGCTACTTCAGCTTCTAATGCCACTAATTCTTCTTCCGTTGCAATCTTTTCTTCTAACAATTTTGCTCTCATATTAGGAATGCCGTCATCCTGGTGGGCAAGTTCCATATACTCTGCTGGGCGATAGTTAGCAGGATCACCACAATAGTGTCCCTGATGACGGTATGTCATACATTCAACGATAGAAGGGCCATTTCCCTCTCTGGCAAAATCAACTGCTTCTTTTACTGCTTCATAAACAACAACGGGATCGTTACCGTCAACTGTGTTTCCAGGAATGTCATAGCCTTTTGCACGTACAGCAATGGTATCTGTATTTGTTACGGAGTGAATGTTTGTGGAAACACCGTAGTTGTTATTTTCGCAAAGGAAAACCACAGGAAGCTTCCAAGCTGCAGCCATGTTGATTGCTTCATGGAAAGTACCCTGGTTGGAAGCACTATCGCCAAAAAAGCAAAGTGTAACATGCTTGTCACCTAAAACTTTAGATGCCAAAGCGGAACCCGCAGCAATAGGAATACCGGCACCAACGATACCGTTTGCGCCCAAGTGATGCAAACCGTCAACATCCGCAATGTGCATAGAACCACCCTTGCCATTGCAATAGCCTGTTTTCTTGCCGAATAATTCTGCAAGCATCTTATCTAACTGACCACCTTTTGCAATTGTGTGGCCATGTCCTCTGTGTGTTGTTGCCATGTAATCATCCTTGTCAAGTGCATAGCAAGCACCTGCTGCAACTGCTTCCTGGCCGATACACAAATGAATATTACCTGCAAGCATACCTTTTGTGAAGCATTCAGCAGCTCTTGTTTCAAAAGCTCTGATACGAACCATTGTACGATACAAGTCCATAAGCATTTCTTTAGAATATTTCTTTTTAGCCAATGAAATCACCCTTTTCTTAAGTTTTAATTGTAATATTTATTATGTTTTGTAACATTGCTTTCAATTCCAATAAAATCTGCATCACAATTGCCAACTTGTAACTTATCATGTTGGTTGTGCTTAACCTCTATCACCTGTAATACAAGCAAAGAGTAAATGAAAAGCCGTCTTCTTTTTTTACGGCTAACCTTATTTTTTATTTCTTTGGTTTCCCAAATGCATTTTATCATTTGTAACTAACATATTTCATCGTTTGTATGAATTTTATTTTCAGGTGCTGCCGTTTAGAGCAGCACCTGTAAACCAATTTAATTAGCTAAAAGCTTTTAGATTTGTCCAATCAGCTTTGGTAAGAACAGCGAAATCTGAGGTACAAATGTTAACAAGAAGAGTGCAACAATACCTGCGATGAGGAAAGGAATAATCTTCTTGCAGATATCTGCAACAGGGATGTCCGCCACGTTACAACCAACATAAAGGTTGATACCAACAGGATGTGTAATCTGTCCAATTGCCATGTTAACGGTTAAGAATACACCGGCATGAAGCAAGCTTACGTCAATTGCATTCAAAACTGGAACCATGATTGGCAACAAAATGTAGAATGCAGAGTTTGCATCAAGGAAGCAACCTGCAATCAAGAATATAATATTGATTAACAGTAAGATTACATATCTATTATCACTTACCGAAAGCACTATCTGAGATAGCTGACTTGCAATCTGGCTTGTTGTCAAGATCCATGCAAATACAGCTGCAGCAGCAATGATAAACATTACAGTTGCGGAGGATACAGCGGATTCAATGAAAATATGATACAAATCCTTCAGTTTAATTTCTCTGTAAATAAAGATACCAACGATCAAACCATAAATAACTGCAACGCCGGCTGCCTCTGTTGGTGTAAACACACCTGCGTAAATACCGCCTAAAATAATAACAGGTGTCATTAATCCCCAGAAAGCATCCTTAAAAGCAACCATTCTTTCCTTAGTGCTCATTTTAGGCTGAGGAATAATTTCCTTATTCCCTCTAGAATCCCAGGCAGCCGCCATATAATAAGCAACACCTACAAGAACACCGGGAACAATACCTGCAGTGAACAAAGCCCCTACAGATACATCAGTACAAGAAGCATACACTACATATGCAATACTGGGAGGGATGATAATACCGATTGCACCGGAAGCACTAACCAATGCAGCAGGCATATTTTTGCCGTAGCCTGCTTTTACCATTGCAGGAATCAAAATAGGACCGATGGCTGCAACAGTTGCTGGGCCGGAACCGGAAATTGCAGCAAAGAAGCATGCTACAATTACAACTACTGCCATCAAGCCGCCTTTTCTATGACCAACGCAAGCATTTGCAAAATGAATTAAGCGTCTGGAAATGCCCGCATATTCCATAATGCTACCCGCTAAAATAAAGAATGGAATTGCAAGCAGGGTAAACTTAGCTGTACCGGAATACAAGATACTTGGAATAACAGAAAGAGGAAATTGACCATACATCAAACCGATCGATGCCGCCATACCAAGGGAAATTGCAATAGGTACATTCAAGAACACCAGCAGGAAGAACAAACCAAATAAAATTAAAGTCATCATACCTGTGCCCCCCCATCTTTCTCTTCATTCCACAGAGCTTTCACCTGACGAGAGCCAGCCTGCAGTACACGAATAATTACAAATGCTGCACCAACTGGCATGGAAAGCCCCTGAACCGCCTGTGGCAATTGCAAAACAGGAGTTCTTGCGCCCATAGCAATCTGACCTTGTACCATTACAATGCCATAGTAAAATACCAGCACCATAAAAACCAAGCTGCAAATTACGCCAAATAATGCAAACATGGCTTTAGCCTTACCATGAAATAAATCAACGACAAAGCTCATACCTAAATGAGCGTATCTTTTAAATCCAGCCGCAACACCCAACATCGTTACCCATACAAATACTGTAACTGTCAACTCCTCTGTAAAAGAAAAGGAACTGGAAAAACAATATCTAAATACAACGTTGAGGAAGTTCATAATTGCCATATACGTCATCATAATAATGATGAGCGATTCTTCAAAATAATCTAGTATTTTGCCAAGCAATTTCATCTTTCTCCACCTTTCTTTCGTTCTTTATTTGAAATACACGCCAAATAACTTTTTGCTTCTAAAAAATATTTAGTACAGAATAATTAATATTATACCTTAGTCTTTTAGCGCACTCTTTTCTTTCGTTTTTAAAAAACATTTCTTTATTCCCACTGTTTTATTACTCTTGCAAAAAAAGAGAGGGCAAGGTCAGTGCGCCTGCCCTCTCGACACTACGTTTTCGTGGTCCTTCAATAAAATTGTTTAATTGCTTAAAAAATTATTGGAAAGCGTAACCAAAAGCAGCAAATGCTTCTTCGCCAAATTTTTCTTTGTACTGATCGTAGATAGGAGCAACAACGCCCTTCATTTCTTCGATTGCTTCAGGGGACAATTCGTTAACTTCTACGCCGATACCCTTGAACTGTTCAATAATTTCAGCATCCATAGCTCTGGAAGCGGAAACCTGAGCTGCACATGCTTCTTTACCTGCTGCTTCGAAAATAGCCTTGTCTGCATCGCTCAATTTGTTCCAGATGTTACCGCTAACGCTTAAGATAATTGGATCGTAGCAGTAATTCCAAATTGTCATGTATTTCTGCACTTCCTGAATTTTTGCGGATCTGATGGTGTCATAAGGGTTTTCCTGACCATCAATTGCACCCTGCTGTAAAGCTGTAAATACTTCACCGAAAGGCATCTGTGTAGGATCAGCACCCAAAGACTTAAATACATCTAACAATAAAGAAATTGCAGGAACTCTGATCTTCAACATAGCCATATCAGCTGCGCTTGTAATAGGACGCTTGTTATTTGTAATCTGACGGAAACCATTTTCACCGATACCAACTACATGAGCGCCTTTTGCTTCAATTGCTTTTTTAACATATTCAGCACCTGCAGCACCATCGTTGAAAAGATATTCATCAACACTGTCATAGCCATTAGGGAATAACCAAGGCATACTGATTACAGACAATTCAGGCACTACGTTTGAGATAATCATAGAAGAATGAAGATCAACGTCTGTTGTGCCGTTGAACAACATTTCAACACCCTTTGTCTGATCGCCTGCTGCCAACTGCTCATTTCCATAAATTGTTACTGTATATCTTCCTTCGGTACGTTCCTCAACTAATTTTTTAAACTCATTTGCAGCAACCATCCATACGCTGGTTTCAGAAGGTGTTACCGCCATTTTCAGGTTTACCGCCTTAACCTCACCACCGCTGTTACTGTTACCTGCACTGCTGCTACCGCTTCCGCCGCAACCTGCAACGCCCAGAGCCATAACAGCACACATAATGCCCGCTAATAATCTTTTTTTCATTTCATTTACCCTCCTCATTGTTTTGTTTGGATTTTTCCAATTTTACTTTTCGGCTGCAAAATTGTCCTTTATTGTACTTTATAAACAATAAACAGCCACTCATTTGTTTCTTAGCGCTGAGAAAACGCTTGCTTTCGCGTATATGCCACTGGCACATACATTTATAAAAAGTCCCATACTCTGGCAAATATGCCCTTTCTGTTCCCTTTTTATTAAATTATTTAGTATGCCGTAAAATTAGCGCCCGTTAAAATACGCAACATGATAATACGTATTATCACAGAATAAGTAATCCTTCGCCAATTTTGGTTTCTTCTCTACCAGATAGGTATATAATTCCACATGTTCCTCCGCCAATACGGAAATAGGTTTATCCGTCAGACGGGTAATTTCTTCCATATAATGAAAGAATATATCTTTATAATTCAACATGGAATTATACAAAAACACATTTTTTGCCCCTTCTATCACTGCCATATGAAATTCAAAGTCATATTTCGTAAAAGCAACGCGATCATCGGTTTTTCCAGCTTCCTGCATTTTTTCAACCAAATTTTTAAGAATTGCTTCATCTTCCTTTGTAGATCTTCTTACAAAAAATTCAATTGCTTTAAACTCAACCGCTTGTCGAAACTCAAAAAACTCTTTAAATTCCTCACTTGTAATATCAGATGCTTTTAAAGCCTCTACAGGTTCCTCATTCAAGACACCCTGTGCCGGATTTCTATGTACAAAGGAGCCAACCCCTTGCATTGTAACGATAATTCCACTGCCCTGCAAATTTTGCAACGCAGCCCTTACGCTCGTTCTGCTCACGCCAAACATACTGCAAAGCTTGCTTTCAGAAGGCAGCTTATCTCCAACTTTCCATTCACCACTGGTAACCTGGTTCAATATTTGATTATAAACCTCGTCACTTAATGACAATCTACCCTTATAGTAATCCATGATTCTCTCCCCTAGTCTTTTGCATGGCCCCTTTTCGTTTCAAAAACAACACGAAAATACGGAACATTCTGTCGGAGGCTCTTCTCGTAGATGCTTTAAAAAACTGCTCTAATACTTATCGTACACCATGTATTACTTGTACTATAAGTTATCATACAACTCCGAAAATTGCAATTTCCGATTTGTACAAATATTTATACAAAAATTTGTAGTATTGACCATACACCTTATTTTTTTTGTGCATTTGTGTTGAAAAAGACCATGTTTTTCTTTAAAACTTAATAATCTTTGTTAGTATTCCACGAAAAATTTTAAAAAATTCACAGCGAAAACTTTTTTATATTTTATGACAAATACTCTTTTATTTTAATATCCCGACCTCCCATTTTGTATTATCATATTAAAAAAATATCCCGACATAATTATATTATCGGGATATTTTGGAGATTGTCAATAATTTATTTATAATATTGTACTGCTGATAAAAACAATTTCATATCATACTTCCCCTGTACATTTTGATACAAGTTATCACCAACTCGCTCTGAATGCCCCATTTTTCCAATAATCCGACCGTTCGGTGAAATCAATCCTTCAATTGCCGAAACGGATCCATTTGGATTGTACTGAATTTTATTCGTTGCATTTCCTTTGTCATCCACATATTGGGTGAGAATTTGGCCGTTTTTTGCTAATTCTTTCACCAATTCAGCATCAACCAACAATCTTCCTTCTCCATGAGAAACAGGGACGGTAAAAATTTCTCCCGGTTCCACATTCATTAACCAAGGGGAATTGTTGGAAGCAATTCTGGTGCGTACCAATTTTGATTGGTGACGACCAATTGTATTATAAGAAAGGGTAGGGCATGTTTCATCTGTATCCATTATTTTCCCAAAAGGAACCAATCCCAATTTAATAAGTGCTTGGAATCCATTACAAATTCCGCACATTAACCCGTCTTTTTCCTCTAAAAGTTGTGTTACAACTTCTTTGATTTCAGGATTACGGAAAAACGCCGTAATAAATTTACCGGAACCGTCAGGTTCATCTCCGCCGGAAAAACCTCCGGGAATAAAAATCATCTGGGAATTCTGAACCTCTTTTGCAAATCTCTGAATAGAATCACTAATTCCCGCCGCAGATAAGTTGTTGATGACAAAAATCTCAGCCTTTGCCCCAGCTCTTTCCACCGCCTTAGCCGAATCATACTCACAATTTGTACCAGGGAATACAGGTATCAACACTTTCGGCTGGGCAAAAGAGAGCTTCGCCTGATACTTTTTCTCTGTGTTAAAGGTAAAGGTAGGAATTCCTTCTGATTTTTCAGAAATATTACAAGGAAAAACCTTCTCAAGCTTCCCTTCATAAAGATCAATCAACGCTCCCATAGGAAGTTCTTCTTTTTCGCACACAATTGCCTGCTTTTCGGTTGTTTCACCAAGAAGAATGCCTTCCTCAATTTCTCCTGCCATTTCCAATAGAAATCCGCCATATTGATACCCGAATACTGTATCCAAGGAAATCCCTTCTGCAAAGGTAAAACCAAGTTCATTGCCCATAGACATTTTTAAAATAGCTTCTGCCACCCCGCCATAGGTGGGTGTGTATGCGCTCAAAACCTTGCCAGCTCTCATGAATTGATTAATTAAATCAAAGTTTGCTTTTAAGCTTTCCGTGGTAGGTAAGCCATTTTCATCATATTCAGGCAATAATAAAGCAACCTTATGCCCCGCACCTTTAAACTCAGGAGAAATAATATTGCTTATTTCTTCCGTTGTTACCGCAAAGGATACCAAGGTAGGTGGTACATCAATGTGCTCAAAACTGCCACTCATGGAGTCCTTGCCGCCAATGGCAGCAATTTCCAAGCCTTTTTGAGCCATAAAAGCACCCAGTAATGCCGCCAAAGGCTTGCCCCAGCGTTTTCCGACCTTCAAAGGCTTTTCAAAATATTCCTGGAAGGATAAATAAACATCCTCAAACTTTGCTCCTGTTGCCACAAGTTTTGTCACCGATTCCACAACAGCAAGATATGCACTGTGGTAAGGACTTGCCTCGGCGATAAAAGGATTGTATCCCCATGCCATTAAGGAACAGGTCGTGGTATCCTTTTTCTCCACGGAAACCTTATTTACCATTGCTTGAATCGGGGTTCTCTGGGTTTTTCCGCCAAAAGGCATGAGTACAGTTCCTGCGCCGATGGTAGAGTCAAATCGTTCGGAAAGCCCTCGCTTGGAGCAGACATTCAAATCCTCCGCCACTGCCAAAAATCCCTCTTTAAAACTTGTAGGAAGTTCCTTTGTAATGGCTTTGGGTGCCTCAGGTGCAATGGAAATGTGCTTTTCCGCACCATTGGAATCCAAAAATTTCCGGGAAATATTCACAATATTCTTGCCATTCCAATGCATTATCAAGCGTGGCTCTGCCTTCACCTCTGCAACCACAGTAGCCTCTAAGTTTTCACCATAAGCCAATTCTTTAAAACGTTCCACATCCTCTGCCGCAACAACAACGGCCATTCTCTCCTGAGATTCGCTGATTGCCAGTTCTGTTCCGTCAAGTCCTTCGTATTTTTTTGGTACAGCATTTAAGTCAATCACTAAGCCCGGTGCCAATTCACCGATAGCAACAGATACACCGCCAGCACCAAAGTCGTTGCAACGCTTAATTAACTTCGCCGCTTCTTGGTTACGGAACAGACGCTGTAATTTTCTTTCTTCTGGTGCATTTCCCTTCTGTACCTCTGCGCCGCAGCTTTCTAAGGATTCTACAGTGTGAGATTTGGAGGAGCCTGTTGCGCCACCACAGCCGTCACGACCTGTGCGTCCCCCTAAAAGGATGATAATATCCCCGTCAATAGGTTCTTCTCTGCGCACATTTTCCGCAGGAGCCGCACCAATGACTGCGCCGATTTCCATTCTCTTTGCCACATAACCGGGATGATAAATTTCATCCACCTGACCTGTGGCAAGGCCAATCTGGTTTCCGTAAGAACTGTAGCCTGCCGCCGCTGTGGTTACAATTTTGCGCTGAGGAAGCTTTCCTGGGATAGTTTGGGAAACAGGTACCGTGGGGTCTCCCGCACCCGTTACACGCATTGCTGCATATACATAGGAACGTCCCGACAACGGATCACGAATTGCGCCACCCACGCAGGTAGCCGCACCACCGAAAGGCTCAATCTCTGTGGGATGGTTATGGGTTTCATTTTTGAATAATAACAGCCATTTTTGAGTTTCACCCTCAACATTCACATCGATTTTCACCGTGCAAGCGTTAATTTCCTCGGATTCATCCAGCTTGGTTAGTTTTCCCTGTTGCTTTAAAAACTTTGCTGCAATGGTGCCCATATCCATCAAATTGATGGGTTTTGTACGCCCGATTGCTTCTCTAGTTTTCAAATATTCCTCGTAAGCAGACTGTAGCAGACTGTCCTCAAACTGAATATCATCAATCGTTGTTAAAAAGGTTGTATGACGACAATGATCAGACCAATAGGTATCAATCATTTTGATTTCCGTAATGGTAGGATTTCTGTTCTCTTGCTTAAAATAAGCCTGGCAAACCTTAATGTCATCCAAATCCATGGCCAAGCCCATCTGCTTTACAAAAGCATCTAGGCCTGCCTCGTCCAATGTAAGAAACCCGTCAATCGTCGCCACCTCTGTGGGGATTTCGTACTGCACAGCCAAGGTTTCAAAGGTGTCCAAGGCCGCCTCTCTGGCTTCCACAGGGTTGATTACATATTTTTTAATGGCAGAAATCTCTTCTTCTGTCAGCTTTCCATACAGGAAAAAAACCTTCGCCGTACGCACCAAGGGTCTTTCTTTTTTAGAAATAATCTGAATACATTCTGCCGCAGAATTTGCTCTTTGGTCAAACTGCCCCGGCAAATATTCAACTGCAAAAACAACTGCATGCTCCCCAGGCAATTCTTCCCTTAAATCGTCAAGCTGAGGTTCGGAAAAAACAGTGGTTTTGCAATACTCAAATAAATCCTTTTCAATGTTTTCCACATCATAGCGATTGAAAAGGCGTAAATCGGTCAAGCTTTCAACGCCTAGCAAGCTTACAATATCATGGCGCAAAGCATCTGCTTCTGCTGTAAGCCCTTGTTTTTTCTCTACATAAACTCTGTAAACCATGCTTACACCTCCGCTGCTAAAGCTTTTTTACCAATATCATTGCGGTAATATGCATTCTCGAATTTTACGGTTTTTACTGTTTCATACGCCTTCCCAATTGCTTCTTCCAAGGAATTAGCCACTTCCGTCACACCCAATACACGTCCGCCGCCTGTTACCATAACGCCATCCTTGATTTTTGCCCCTGCAACATAAATCTGGTTGCTGTTTTCGGGTAAAGTAATAGGGAACCCTGTTTCATATTTTCCGGGATAACCGTTAGAAGCCATAATTACACAGCAGGCAGCTTTTTCTCCAAACTTCACCTCTGCTTCTGCCAAGGTACCCTTTGCGATATGCTGCATAATGGTCAAAAGGTCACTTTCCAACAGTGGTAATACAACCTGTGTTTCGGGATCACCAAAACGGCAGTTATATTCGATTGTCTTTGGGCCATTAGGGGTAAGCATCAAGCCGAAATACAAACAGCCCTTAAAGGTTCTGTCCTCTTGATTCATTGCCTCCATGGTGGGCAGAAAAATGGTTTCCATACATTCTGCGGCGATTTTATCTGTATAATACGGGTTTGGTGCAATCGTGCCCATGCCCCCTGTATTTAAGCCCTTATCTCCATCCAACGCTCTTTTATGATCCATGGAGGAAACCATGGGAATCATGGTTTTGCCGTCGGTAAAGGCAAGGACGGAAACCTCGGGGCCTGTGAGAAACTCCTCAATGACAATATGATCACCGCTAGCGCCAAAAATTTTATCCTCCATCATGGAACGAACGGCAGCCTTCGCCGCTTCTCTTGTTTCCGCAATCACAACCCCTTTTCCCAAGGCCAAGCCATCCGCCTTAATTACCGTAGGAATGGGTGCTGTTTCCAAATATTCCAAAGCCTTTGCCATATCGTCAAACACTTCATATTCTGCCGTAGGGATGTTGTATTTTTTCATTAAATTTTTGGAGAAAACCTTGCTTCCCTCCAAAATCGCCGCTCTTTTGTTGGGGCCAAAGCAAGGAATTTCAACGTTTTCCAACGCATCCACAACACCTAATACAAGGGGATCATCCGGAGCTACTACAGCAAACTCGATTTTATTTTCCACTGCAAAGGCAACGATTTTTTCTACTTCCTTTACGCCAATATCCACGCAAGTAGCATCTTGGGCAATCCCACCGTTACCAGGCAGCACAAAAAGCTCAGTTACATTGGAATTTTCTTTGATTTTCTTCACAATGGCATGCTCTCTGCCGCCACCGCCAATTACCATAACTTTCATTCTAAATGCCCTCCGCTTCTTAATGATGGAACAATCGCATCCCTGTAAACGCCATTACCATGTTATATTTGTTACAGGTTTCAATCACATTATCGTCACGGATAGAACCGCCGGGTTCTGCGATATAGGAAACGCCGCTTTTTGCCGCTCTTTCGATATTGTCACCAAAAGGGAAGAAAGCATCACTGCCTAAAGCTACGCCTTTGATTGTAGCAAGGTATGCTTTCTTTTCTTCTCTTGTCAAGGGTTCAGGCTTTACAGAGAAAATCGTTTCCCAAGTGCCGTCTGCCAAAACATCCTCATAATCGTCAGAAATATAAATATCAATGGCATTATCCCTTGCAGGACGAGCTATGGAAGGCAAAAATGGCAGGTTCAACACCTTTTCGCACTGACGTAAGTGCCAAATATCTGCTTTGCTTCCTGCAAGACGAGTGCAATGAATACGGGACTGCTGACCGGCACCAACACCAATTGCCTGTCCATCCTTTGCAAAGCAAACGGAATTAGACTGGGTATATTTTAAGGTAATCAAAGCAACTATCAAATCTCTTTTTGCTTCTTCCGTCAAATTCTTATTATCTGTTACAATATTTTCCAAAAGTGCCTTGTCAATTTTAAAGTTATTTCTTCCCTGTTCGAAGGTAATGCCAAAAACCTGCTTGACCTCTTTTTCTTCGGGAAGGAAATCAGCATCAATTTCCACAACATTATAGGAACCGTTTCTTTTGGCTTTTAAAATTTCCAAAGCCTCTGCTGTGTAACCGGGTGCAATGATACCGTCCGAAACCTCTCTCTTAATCATGATTGCCGTTACTGCATCACAAACATCGCTTAACGCAATCCAGTCACCATAGGAACACAAACGATCTGTCCCTCTTGCTCTTGCATAAGCCAAAGCAATAGGGGATTCATCCAAGCCTTCAATATCCCCCACAAAGCAGGCCTTTTTCAGATCTGTGCTCATGGGTGTCCCTACCGCCGCAGAAGTGGGGCTTACATGCTTAAAGGAGGTTGCCGCAGGCAGACCCAAGGCTTCCTTTAATTCCTTTACTAACTGCCAGCTGTTAAAGGCATCCAAAAAATTGATATATCCAGGTTTTCCGCTCAAAATTTTGATAGGTAGTTCGCTACCATCAGCCATATAAATTCTCGCCGGTTTCTGATTTGGATTACAGCCATACTTTAATTCAAATTCTTTCATTTTTAAAATTCCCCCGTCCAAGATAAATTCGTATTCTAGTAAAGGAAAAGCCCTCAGGCCTCTGCCCCCGAACCCCATATCGTAGGCAAACCTTGGGTTCCACCCACTCACTGCCCAAGATAGGGCAGACAGCAAAGCTGGCTTTTGCGTAGCAAAAGTGATGACCACCCGCTTGCTTTTTGTAAAAAGCAAGACCAAAAACTTTTATATAACCCGCATTCTATGCGGGTTAAGGTGGGTCAAGGGACTCGTCCCTTGGGGAGGTTTGGAGGCAGCGCCTCCAAGATATTTCTTTATACCTTTAACTCCGCTTGAATTTCTGCATCATGCCATTTTTTGATAATCGGTTGCGCTACCTCTTTTATAAACTCATCTACCTGTGATGCACTTCTGCCGATATACAAAGCCGGATTCAATTCCGCTTGAATTTCTTCCAAGGTCAAGGGGAATGCATCGTCCGCCGCAATTCTTTCAATTAAGTCGTTCTTACCACCTTCAAGCTTTACCTTTGCCGCCGCCGCATGGGAGTGGGTGCGCAATCCTTCATGTAATTCCTGTCTGTTGCCGCCTTTTTTCACGGATTTCATCATGATGTTTTCCGTTGCCATAAAGGGCAGTTTTTCCATCACACGACGTTCCACAACCTTATCATAAACCACCAAGCCGGCTGTTACATTCATGTAAATATTTAAAATGGAATCCACCGCCAAAAACGCCTCTGCGCTGGAAATACGCTTGTTTGCAGAATCATCCAAGGTTCTTTCAAACCACTGGGTTCCTGCGGTTAAAGCAGGATTTAAGGAATCCACAATAACATAACGAGCCAAAGCGGAAATTCTTTCGCTTCTCATGGGGTTTCTCTTGTAAGGCATTGCAGAGGAACCAATCTGATTTTTTTCAAAAGGCTCTTCCATTTCTTCAAAAGACTGCAAAATACGCATATCATTGGAAAATTTATAAGCACTCTGGGCAAAACCAGAAAGTACTGATAAGAAATAAGCGTCTACTTTACGGGAATAGGTCTGCCCTGAAACAGGAACACAGCCCTTAAAGCCCATATCCGTGGCAATCATTGCTTCCATCTTCTTGATTTTCTCTTCGTCCCCTTCAAACAGCTCCATAAAGCTTGCCTGGGTACCTGTAGTGCCCTTGGAACCCAATAAAAGCAGTTCTTCCAAGCGATGTTCCATTTCATGAATATCCTGACACAATTCATAAATCCAAAGGGTTGCTCTTTTGCCCACTGTTGTCAGCTGCGCAGGCTGAAGATGGGTATATGCCAAGCAGGGAAGGCTTTTGTACTCTTCCGCAAATTCCGAAAGATTTTTAACTACCTGAGCCGCTTTTTTCAAAATAATAAGAGATGCCTCTTTTAAAATAATCACGTCAGTGTTATCTCCAACGTAGCAGGAGGTTGCGCCCAAATGGATAATGGGTTCTGCCTTGGGGCATTGCTGACCATAAGCAAACACATGGCTCATTACATCGTGACGTACAATTTTTTCTCTTGCTTCCGCAACCTCAAAATTAACATCATCTTTGAACGCTTCTAATTCCGCAATTTGATCATCAGTAATTTCAAGACCCAAAGCTTTTTCCGCTTTTGCCAAAGCAATCCAAAGCTTGCGCCAAGTACGGAACTTAAAGCTCTCGGAAAAAACAGCTTGCATCTCCTTGCTGGCATATCTGGTTGAAAAGGGGGAAAGATAAATTTCCTTTGTAGTATTCATATCTCAATCTCCTTACTTATTCTTATTTATCATACGGTTTTCAATGGTTCCTGTTTTCAAGTCAATATATCTCACATAAAGAGAGATTTTATTTTCTTCATTCAAGTTCTCCCAAATATCCTGTACGAATGCATCAATTTTTTCAGGGATTGCCACTCTTTCGGGTTCGCCTTGGAACGTAGGCAAGGGGTTGCCATCGCCAGCATAGGTATGAATGAAATGTCCCAAGCCATCAAACCCAGGATACGCAAAGGTATATCGATTACAACCACTGCCCTTTGCATCGGTACTTTTCAGAATACTCATTTTATAGGCAAAGTCACCATCTGAAAATGTCAGCATCCCACTGATTCTGGGTGTAAAGTTGGGTACGTCTGGCTCAAATTCTCTTGTTTCCAAGCTCTCTTCAAAGGTTTTTCCTGCTTTCACATAATCATAAATGGTATCCGTCTGATCACCATTTGTTACAATCAACTTATTTTCCAACTTTTTAATAGGAGAATAAATAATCAAAGAAGGGTCTTCCACCTTAGATTCATCAAAGGGCTTGATAATTACTTCTTCACCGTTTTCAATAAAAACACGGTTACGGCTATTTTCACTGCGACCCATAATAAAATATGCAACTGCCGCCTTGCTTCCGTCCACTGTTTTCCCAATCACAATCCCTCTGCCAACGTAAGGGTTGTCTTTCACCAAATCCTTCATGGAGTTCAATTTATAAATATCCATATCAGTTTCCTTTCCGTAATTTACAGGCTACCATTTCCACTGCTTTGGGCAAAAGCACCCATTCCGCTTCTTCCATGACTCTTTTTTGCAACACTTCTGGGGTGTCTCCCGCTAAAATATCCACTGCCTTTTGGAGAATAATTTCACCGCCATCGGGAATTTCATTCACATAGTGCACCGTTGCGCCCGTAACCTTTACGCCGTATTCCAAAGCAGCCTCATGAACGTGCAAGCCGTAAAAGCCTTTACCGCAAAAAGAAGGAATCAAGGATGGATGGATATTCACAATTCTTTTGGAATAAAGAGAAGTAAAATCTTCGCTTAATAAAGACATAAAGCCTGCCAAAACAATCATTTCAATTCCGTTTTCGTCTAAAATGGCTTTCATCCGCTCTTCATAGGTTTCTTGGGAGGGAAATTCTTTTCTTTTTACAACAACGCTTTTTATGCCGTTTTCTGTCGCTCTGGTCAATGCATATGCACTGTCGTTGCTTGCCAAAACCAAAGCAATTTCACCGTTTGGAATTTCTCCTCTTTTTTCGGCATCAATCAATGCCTGAAGGTTAGTGCCGCCGCCGGAAACAAAAACTGCAATTTTTGTTTTTAGCATATTACGACACCTTCCTCGGAAACAACAATTTCACCCATAATGTATGCGTCCTCGCCGTTTGACTTTAAGATTTCCAATGCTTTTGGGGCATCCTCTTTTGCTACAACAACGCTCATGCCAACGCCCATGTTAAAGGTATTAAACATATCTCTTTCAGGAATATTACCTTTTTTTGCAAGCAAATCAAAGATAGGTAAAGTGCGCAATGCGTCTTTATGAATCCTTGCCCCAAAGCCCTTAGGAATACTTCTGGGAATGTTTTCGTAAAAACCGCCCCCTGTAATATGAGAAACTGCCTTTACCGTCACCTCTTCAAACAAAGCCAGCATAGGCTTTACATAAATTTTTGTAGGTGTCAGCAAGGTTTCCCCTAAGGACTTGCCGCCCAATTCTGCAACTGGTGCCTTCATATCTGTATGTTCTACATCAAATACACGGCGTACCAAGGAAAAACCATTGGAATGCACGCCGCTAGAGGGCAATGCAATCAGCACATCCCCCTCTTTGATTGTCTTATTATTCAAAATTTTCGCTTTATCCACAACGCCAACGGAGAAGCCCGCCAAATCGTATTCATCCACTGGGTAAAAGCCGGGCATTTCCGCTGTTTCTCCGCCGATTAACGCCGCACCGCACTGTACACAGCCTTCCGCAACACCGGAAACAATGGAGGCAATTTTTTCAGGGAAGTTTTTGCCCACGGCAATATAATCCAAGAAGAATAAAGGCTTTGCACCAACACAGATAATATCGTTTACGCACATAGCAACGCAGTCAATGCCAACAGTATCATGCTTGTCCATCAAAAATGCCAATTTCAGCTTTGTACCCACACCGTCTGTACCGCTTACCAAAACAGGCTTTGTAATTCCTGTCATATCCAATTCAAAAAGACCGCCGAAGCCCCCAATATCGGACATTACCCCTGCTGTCATTGTTTTTGCAATATGCTGCTTCATCAGTTCAACTGCCTGGTATCCTGCTACAATATCCACACCTGCTGCTTTATAGCTCTCACTCTGACTCTTCATCTTGTTTTTTTCTCCTCTCACTGAGCTTATATTCAAATCTGTTTTTATCAGCCTCTGTGGGTTTTTCTGTGGGATATTTCCCATCAAAGCAGGATGCACAGTAACCCTCACCATTGGGGGTACCAATCAGCATACTCAAATGGTCTAGGCTTAAATAGCCCAAGCTGTCCACGCCAATCATATCTCGAATTTCTGCTATTGTATGGTTACAAGCAATCAAATTCTCCTGAGAGTCCACGTCAGTGCCATAGAAACAAGGGTAACGGAAAGGGGGTGCCGAAGAACGCATATGCACCTCTGTTGCTCCTGCGTCCCTAAGAAGCTTTACAATCCGCGCTGAGGTTGTTCCTCTTACAATGGAATCGTCAACCAAAACAACCCTTTTTCCCTTTACTGTTTCCGCAATCACATTTAATTTAATTTTCACTTTATCCTCACGAACCTTCTGACCGGGTGAGATAAACGTGCGTCCGATGTATTTGTTTTTAATAAAACCAATGCCATAAGGAATGCCAGACTGCCTTGCATAACCAATGGCTGCATCTAAGCCGGAATCGGGAACACCAATGACTACATCTGCCTGCACCGGATGCTCCATTGCAAGACAAGCACCCGCTCTTACTCTTGCATCATGTACACTTCTCCCCTCCACACGAGAGTCTGGCCTGGAAAAATAAATATATTCAAAAATACAAATCGTAGGCTTTACCTTATCACAGTGATCTGTGATGGTACGAACGCCCTCCCAATCAAAAACTACAATTTCTCCGGGACGAATGTCACGAATAAACGTGGCACCCACAACATCCAGCGCACAGCTTTCGGATGCAACAACATAGCTGCCCTCTGCTGTAATTCCATAGCATAAGGGTCTAAAGCCGTTTTCATCTCTTGCCGCTATCATTTTAGAAGCAGACATAATCACCAAAGAAAATGCACCTCTGATACGGTTCATTGCACGGTTTACCGCCTCCTCAATAGAGGGTGCATTCAATCTTTCTTTGGTAATCACATAAGAAATAACTTCTGTATCACTTGTTGTATGGAAAATAGAACCTTGTAATTCCAATTCCTGTCTTAATTCAAAAGAATTCACCAAATTACCGTTATGGGCCAACGCCAATTTCCCCTTAACATGGTTCACAACAATAGGCTGGGCATTGGTACGGTCGTTGGCACCTGTTGTGCCGTAGCGTACATGGCCAATTGCCATATTGCCCTCCCCCAAGGATGCCATAACCTGCGGCGTAAAAACATCATTTACTAAGCCCGGGTCCTTATGGAAGCGAAAAACACCATCATCGTTTACTACAATGCCGCAGCTTTCCTGCCCTCTGTGCTGTAATGCAAACAGCCCATAATAGGTTGTCGCCGCTACTGTGGCAGTTTCTTTCCCAAAAACGCCGAATACACCACATTCCTCATGAATTTCATTCTTACACATGTTAGCACCTCATCTATTCGCTCTGTTTTGTGAATTGGATTATTCGCCCATCAAGCGCTTCAAAACTTCCTGATAAGCATCCTCCACATGACCCAAGTCCCGACGGAATCTGTCCTTGTCAAGCTTTTCGCCTGTTACAGTATCCCAAAAACGACAAGTATCGGGGGAAATTTCATCAGCCAATACAATTTGGCCATCAGCTGTTTTTCCAAATTCTAGCTTAAAATCGATCAATTCAATATTTGCATCTTTTAAATAATGGCTTAAAACGTCGTTTATTTTAAAGGAGTACTTTGCAATCAAGTCAATTTCTTCTTTTGTTGCAAATTCCATGGCTAGAATATGATATTCATTAATCATGGGATCGCCCAATTCGTCATCTTTATAACAGTATTCCAAAACTGTGCTTTTCATTTTCGTACCTTCTGCCAAACCAAGACGCTTTGCCAGGGAGCCGGCTGCAATATTTCTAACAATTACCTCAAGAGGTACAATCGTTACTTTCTTTACCACGGTTTCTCTGTCGGAAAGCTCTTCCACAAAATGTGTGGGGATTCCGCTTTTTTCCAAAAGCTTCATAAGGTGGTTTGTTACACGGTTATTGATGGCACCCTTGCCAAGGATTGTGCCCTTTTTCAGACCATTGAACGCAGTTGCATCATCCTTATAGGATACGATGCAGTAATTTTCATCGTTGGTTGCATATACCTTTTTTGCCTTGCCTTCATACATCTGAACTGTTTTTTCCATGATCGTTTATTCCTCCTAAGAATAATCTTTGCCTTTTGGCGTTTTGATTTGTATTATATATTTTAAGCTTTTATCCTTATTTCAAGCTTTAGCTTATTATTTGTTATATTTTTCCGCTAACATACGGTCTTTTTCTAAAACATTTTTTGCATTTTCTAATCTTGCGAAACGAAGCTTTTCGGCCAATTCTTCATCTGTCACCGCCAAAATCTGAATTGCCAATAAGGCCGCATTTTCTGCGCCGTCAATAGCTACCGTTGCAACGGGCATGCCCCCAGGCATTTGCACAGTGGAAAGAAGTGCATCCAAGCCGTCTAAGGTTGAAGATTTGATGGGAATACCAATGACAGGAAGGGTTGTATTTGCAGCCATTGCCCCTGCAAGATGAGCCGCCTTTCCCGCTGCCGCAATGATTGCACCAAAGCCATTTTCTCTGGCATTCACTGCAAAGGCTCTTGCTTCTTCCGGTGTTCTGTGGGCAGAATAAACGTGTACCTCGAAGGGTACCCCAAACTTGTCCAAGGTTGTTAAAGCTTTTTCCACAACGGGAAAGTCACTGTCACTGCCCATAAGAATCGCTATTTTTTTCATGGAAACCTCCTAATGGTTAAAATAGTATATGATTTGAACACAAAAAAGGACATTCCTATTCCCTTGTCAGAAACAGGACTGCCCAGACGGTCGACAAAAGCAGTGTTAAACTCCTGACTGATTCCTCTTTATCAGGCGCAGTGTAAAAAACACCGCTTAACTCTTAAACTGCTTACATTCAAGCTTTCTACTCCCCTGTGGTCTCCCACTGATCCGTCAGTTATAAAAAGCCCCTTTAATTGACACCCTCAGTCTAACACACAAAAATTGTTTCTGTCAATTCAGCCATGATTAAAATTATCAAAATATATTCTTGACACATTAAAAAGCGTATGCTATACTACTGACAATTTGTAAAGAAATACTTGCCGCCCACTACTGAACGGAAAGGAGCTGGAACAATTGAACTACATTTTACCGAATGTTAATGTATTTATTGACGGTAAATTCGTCATTTCCAACATATTTATCGCAGATGGCCTCATTTCTAAAATTTCCACTGAGAAGCCTTCTTATTCTTCCAATCATATTTTTTTTGATTTGGAAGGTTGCTTTGTATTTCCCGGTTTTATTGATGTTCACGTACATCTTAGAGAACCGGGTTTTTTTTATAAGGAAACTATTGAAACAGGCACAAAGGCCGCAGCCCATGGAGGCTACACCACCGTTTGCGCTATGCCAAACCTCTCTCCCACGCCGGATTCCAGGGAAAATTTAGCACCTCAACTGGATTTGATTCAAAAAAATGCTTGCGTTCATGTTCATCCCTATGGTACGATTTCCGTCGGCGAAAAGGGCGAAGCATTTGCCGCTTACGACGAAATTGCAAAGGATGTCTGCGCCTTTAGCGATGACGGACGAGGTGTACAAAATGACGATTTCATGCGTACCGCCATGAAAAAAATCAGTCAATACGGAAAAATTATCGCCGCCCATTGTGAGGACAATACCTTACTTCACGGCGGCTATATCCATGATGGAGAATATGCGGCACAACATGGGCATAAGGGCATTTGCTCCGCCAGCGAATGGAAGCAAATTGAACGGGATTTGGCTTTGGTAAAAGAAACGGGCTGTAAGTATCACGTTTGCCATGTTTCCACAAAGGAATCCGTTGCCCTCATCCGGAAGGCAAAGGCCGAGGGAATTGACGTTACCTGTGAAACAGGGCCGCACTACTTAGTGATGAATGATAGCATGCTGCAAGAGGACGGTCGTTTTAAAATGAACCCTCCCCTACGCAGTGAAGTGGACAGACAGGCTTTACTGGAGGGCATCATGGACGGCACCATCGACATGATTGCCACCGACCATGCCCCCCATTCCGCCGAGGAAAAATCAAAGGGTCTTGCAGGGAGCATGATGGGCATCGTCGGATTAGAAACCGCCTTCCCTGTTTTGTATACCGAATTGGTTCAAACAGGCATTTTTACCCTAGAAAAATTAGTGGAGCTGCTTCATACCAACCCAAGAAAACGCTTTGGTATCGGCACACCTTTGGAAGTCGGACAACCCGCAGATTTGACTGTATTTGATCTAAACAAACGGTACACAATAAACCCCGAGGAGTTTCTCTCCATGGGCAGAAGCACGCCCTTTGCAGGAAAAGAGGTCAACGGGTGCTGCGAGCTTACCCTTTGCAGGGGTAACATTGCTTATCAAAAGAAATAAAGGATTCAAAAAATTTGGCTTTCGCCAAAATCAGTGTGTCGATAAACCTTGGGCGCTGCCCAAACCCGCTTGCTTTTTGTAAAAAGCAAGCCCAAAAACTTTTGCACAAACCACATATTCATGTAGTTTATAACGGGTCAAGGGTGAAATCCTTGTGGGTGTTTGAGGGTAAAACCCTCAAGGTTTTGACTTTTTCGACAGTCTGAATTTGGCTTTCGCCAAAATATTAATTATAACTTCTCATGAACGATTTCGAAACAGATTTTTCGGCTTAAAATCACCCCCTAAGGAGGGCTTTTCTTGAAACAATCACGATTCACAATCCTAAAAAACGAACCCCTGACCAGCACTGTGTACCGCATGGTACTGGAGGGGGATACCTCTGCCATCACAAAGACAGGGCAATTTTTGAACATAAAAATAGACGGTCTGTTTTTGCGCCGCCCTATTTCGGTCTGCGATTATGATGATAAGACCGTCACCATTTTATACAAAGTGGTAGGCGCAGGCACAGAAGCCATGAAATTAATGGCTCCACCTTCCCAATTAGACATTTTGACGGGTTTGGGCAACGGCTACGACACAACAAAAAGCGGAAGCTGTCCCTTGCTTATTGGCGGCGGTGTTGGTGTTCCGCCCATGTATCGCTTGGCAAAAAACCTCCTGGCAGAAGGGAAAACGCCTATTGTTATTTTGGGCTTTAATACAAAAGATGAAGCCTTTTATATCGAGGAATTTGAACATCTTGGCGCAAAGGTTCTCGTTGCAACGTCAGACGGCAGTCTTGGTACGAAAGGCTTTGTCACGGATATTGTGAGCAACCTTTCCGATTATACTTATTTCTATGCCTGCGGCCCCGAACCCATGCTAAAAGCTCTTTCCGACTGCACGAAAACCAGCGGGCAGCTTAGCTTTGAGGAGAGAATGGGTTGTGGCTTTGGGGCGTGCATGGGATGCTCCTGTGAAACAAAATACGGCAGCAAGCGCATTTGCAAGGATGGCCCTGTTTTGGAAAAGGAGGAAATCATATGGTAAATACAAAAGTAACCCTAAGCGGTATTCCCTTGGATAACCCCATAATTCCTGCCAGCGGTACCTTTGGCTACGGCTATGAATTTGCCGAGCTTTACGATATTAATATGTTAGGCTCCTTTTCGTTTAAGGGTACCACGAGGGAGGCACGCTTCGGGAATCCTACCCCAAGAATTGCAGAATGCACAGGGGGAATGATTAACTCCGTAGGCTTGCAAAATCCCGGGATAGAAAAGGTCATCAGGGAAGAATTGCCGAAAATGAGAAAGGTGTTTCATAAGCCTGTTATCGCAAATATCAGCGGCTTTTCCGTGGAAGAATATGCTTTTTGCTCAGAGAAAATTGATAAAGAAGACCAAGTGGGAATCATTGAAGTAAATGTAAGCTGTCCCAACGTACACCATGGCGGCATGAGCTTTGGCACAAGCCCTGAAGCGGCGGCAGAAGTAACGAGAGCAGTAAAAGCAGTCACCACAAAGCCCGTTTATATCAAGCTCAGCCCTAATGTTACGGATATTGCCGCCATTGCAAAGGCTTGTGAGGAGGCAGGCGCCGATGGTATCAGCTTAATCAATACCCTCATGGGTATGCGCATTGACCTAAAAACCGGTAAACCTATCATTGCCAATAAAATGGGCGGTTTTTCGGGAAGCGCCATCTTTCCTGTGGCGGTACGCATGGTTTATCAGGTGTACGAAGCAGTAAAAATCCCCATCATTGGTATGGGCGGTGTATCCTCCGCGGAGGATGTATTGGAAATGATGCTTGCAGGGGCAACGGCGGTGCAAATTGGTGCCGCAAATTTGGTAGAGCCCTTTGCCTGCAAAAACATCATTGAATCTTTGCCCCACGTTATGAAAAAATACGGAATCACAGATTTAAACGACATCATCGGAGGTGCCCACAAATGAGTAAAGACGTAATTATTGCTTGCGATTTTAACAGCAAAGCCGACCTTATGGCTTTTTTGGAAAATTTCAAGGAGGAAAGACCTTTCTTAAAAATCGGTATGGAGCTTTTCTACGCAGAAGGCCCTGCCATTGTAAAGGAAATCAAGGCAAGAGGTCATAAAATTTTCTTGGATTTAAAGCTCCACGACATTCCCAATACGGTTAAAAAAGCAATGTCCGTCTTGTCCGATTTGGATGTGGATTTGAGCAACGTACATGCCTCTGGCACCATTGCAATGATGGAGGGTGCCTTAGAGGGCTTTACAAAAAAAGACGGCTCTCGTGGCCTATTAATTGCCGTTACACAGCTGACCTCCACCAGTGAAGAAAGAATGCAAAACGACCTTTTGATTCATAAAAGCCTTGAGGAAACCGTAATGCACTACGCAAAAAACACAAAAATTGCCGGCTTAGATGGCGTTGTTTGCTCTCCTTGGGAAGCAAAAAAAGTAAAAGAGGTCTGCGGAGAGGAATTCCTTACCATCACCCCCGGGGTGCGCTTTGCCGACGGGGACGCAGGGGATCAGGTGCGTATTGCCACCCCCGCAAAGGCTAGGGAATTAGGCTCCGATTATATCGTGGTCGGCCGCCCTATTACCCAAGCAAAGGATCCCGTTGCCGCATACAGAAGATGTTTGACAGAATTTTTAGGAGGTAATGCGTAATGAAGCATTTGATTGCAAAAGACTTATTATCCATTGGTGCAGTTTTCCTGCGCCCCCAAGACCCCTTTACATGGGCAAGTGGTATCAAAAGCCCAATTTATTGTGATAATCGCTTAACCCTAACCGCTCCAGAAGTGAGAAACCATGTAGAAAACGCTTTGGCCGAAACCATCCGCAAGGAATACCCCCAATGTGAAGTCTTGATGGGCACCAGTACTGCAGGGATTGCCCATGCGGCAATTACCGCTCATATTTTAGGCCTGCCCATGGGATATGTACGCTCCGGCGCCAAGGATCATGGTCGCAATAATCAAATTGAAGGTAAATTGGAAAAAGGCCAAAAGGTTGTTGTTGTGGAGGATTTGATTTCCACAGGCGGCAGTGTCATTGAGGTTGTGAATGTCCTTCGTGAAGCAGGAGCAGAGGTGCTTGGCGTAGTCAGCATCTTTACCTATGGAATGCAAAAGGGACTGGATCGATTGACGGAAGCGAATGTAAAAAACATCAGCCTTTCCGATTTTGATGCTGTTGCAGAGGTTGCCGCAAACGAGGGTTATATCAAGCAGGCGGACATCAAAAGATTGATTGCCTTTCGCAATAACCCTAGCGACGAGAGCTGGAGGGATGGGATATTATGAGAAGCTTGATTGATATTGTTGACCTTTCCATTGAAGAAATTAACGATTTAATTGATACTGCCAATGATATTATCGAAAACCCCGATAAATACAGCGAAAAATGTCAAAAGAAAAAGCTGGCCACCCTGTTTTTTGAGCCTTCCACAAGAACAAGGCTTAGCTTTGAGGCGGCTATGATGGAATTGGGCGGTAATGTACTTGGTTTTTCCGCTGCAAGCAACAGCTCAGCCGCCAAAGGGGAAAGCGTTTCCGATACCATTCGTACCGTATGCTGTTATGCAGATATTATTGCCATGCGCCATCCCAAAGAAGGTGCGCCTATGATTGCCTCCATGCATTCCACTGTACCGATTATCAATGCCGGAGATGGCGGACACAATCATCCTACCCAAACCCTAACCGACCTTTTGACCATACAGCGGGAAAAGGGACGCTTTGACAGCTTAACCGTAGGACTTTGTGGTGATTTAAAATTCGGCAGAACCGTACATTCCTTGATTCATGCATTATCCCGTTATGAAAACATTCACTTTGTCTTAATCTCCCCTGAGGAATTAAAACTGCCCGGATATATCATTAACGATATTTTGGATAAAAAAGGTGTTTCCTATACTGTCACTACCAGCTTAGAAAAGGTAATGCCTACCTTGGATATTCTTTACATGACTCGTGTACAAAGAGAACGTTTCTTCAACGAGGCAGACTATATTCGCTTGAAGGACAGTTATATTTTAAATAAAGAAAAGCTGACAACGGCAAAGACTGATCTATGTATCATGCACCCCCTTCCCCGTGTAAACGAAATTTCCGTTGACGTGGATGATGACCCACGGGCTTGCTATTTCAAGCAGGTTCTTTATGGAAAATTTATCCGCATGGCACTGATTTTGAAGCTTTTGGAGGTGGAATAATATGAATATAGATTCTATTCGCAACGGTATTGTGATCGACCATATCAAAGCAGGGCAAGGCATGGAAATCTACCAGCTGCTGAACTTGGAAGCCTTGGATTGTTCCATCGCACTGATTAAAAACGCTTCCAGCGGTAAAATTGGGAAAAAGGATATCATTAAAATTGATGCCGATTTTGAATTGGACTTGGATGTACTGGGCTATATTAACCCCGATATTACCATAAATGTCATTAAGGATGGACAGAGAGTTCGGAAATTTCATCCAGAGCTGCCCGAACGCTTGACCAACGTAATTAGGTGTAAAAATCCACGTTGTATTACCTCTGTGGAGCAGGAAATCGACCATATTTTTAAGCTGACTGACCGCGAAAACAGGGTGTATCGCTGTATTTACTGTGAGTCTAAGGCAAAGGGAGAAAATATTTAGGAGTTGCAAAGAAGTAGGTACCCGAATAGGCGCCTACTTTTATTCTTCCAATCACAGAAAAGCCAGCATTAAATTTCACAAGGTATTGGTTGGTTACTTGCGTGTTACTAATAATCCATTTTCATATGCTTTTTGAATTTCTAAATTATATTAAAAAAACCCCGAAAACATAATGTTTCGGGGTTTTTGATGTTTCGTATAAAGTTGAAATAATTATCTCTTTGAGAACTGAGGTGCACGTCTTGCTGCCTTAAGACCATATTTCTTTCTTTCTTTCATTCTAGGATCACGAGTTAAGAATCCTGCTTTTTTCAAAGCGGGTCTGTAATCGCCGTCTGCCTGAAGTAAAGCTCTGGAAATACCGTGTCTGATTGCACCTGCCTGACCTGTAAAACCGCCACCATTTACATTAACCAAAACATCAAATTTAGCTGATGTTGCTGTTAATTCCAAAGGCTGACGAACGATCAGCTTCAATGTTTCAAGACCAAAATATTCATTAATATCTCTTTTATTTACTGTTATTTTACCGTTGCCTGGTACCAAATATACTCTTGCTACGGAAGATTTTCTTCTGCCTGTACCGTAATATCTAGCTGCTGCCATTATGCTTTCCTCCTCCTATTAAAATTTAATTTCCAAATTTTCGGGTTTCTGTGCTGCGTGGGGATGTTCAGCGCCTGCATATACATGCAGCTTAGAGAACATTTTTCTGCCCAGAGCATTTTTAGGAAGCATACCTTTTACAGCATGTTCAATTACTCTTTCAGGGTGTGTTTCCAGCATTTTATCAAGTCTGGTTGTTTTCAAACCACCTGTATAGCCGGAATGATGATGGTATACCTTTTGTTCCAATTTTTTGCCTGTTACAGCAACCTTTTCAGCATTGATAACGACAACATAGTCGCCCATATCAACGTTAGGTGCATACTGGGGTTTGTTCTTACCTCTTAAAATGTTTGCGATTTCCGTAGAAATACGACCTAAAGTCATGTTAGCAGCATCAATTACATACCACTTTTTTACTACATCAGATTCCTTCGCAATGTAAGTTGTTCTCATGGTTTCTACCTCCCTATTCATTATTTTGTTTGATCCGTTGACTTTGCCGTTTTGCGGGAACAAAACGGTCAATCTCCATTATGTGTTTCACATAACTTATTGGATCCCACCTTGAGAAACTTATATTTAAAACCAAATGGTTTTAATATCAAAATAAAATACAGCTTTATTATTATAGTACATTCAATCCAAACTGTCAACAGATTTCCCTTGGAAATTATAATAAATTTCCTGTAAAGTCAAGCCTTGCGGCTCTGCAGTCTGCCCTGCATTTCGTCTATCCATGCTTAAAATTATCTGCAAAATTTCATTGGGAGAGATTTTTCCCTGACCAACAGCCATTAAAGTCCCTGCCATAATTCTAACCATATTATATAAAAATCCATCTCCGGTAACATAAATATTTATTAAATTACCTTCTTTCTTTACATAACAATCGAATATTGTGCGTACCGTTGAAGAAACAGCGCTACCTGCCGCGCAAAAAGCCGCAAAATCATAAGTGCCAATGAATTTTTTTGCCGCTAAGTCCATTTTTTCCACATCAAGAGGACAATATACAAACGTAGAATACAGCCTTTCCTTTGGATTTTTGATTCGCCCATTCCAAATTCGATATTCATAGGTTTTTTTCACACAGTCATAGCGGGGATGAAACGTGGACGGTACTTCCTCCGCTTTTACCACGATAATATCTTGGGGAAGCAACGGAAGTATTGCCAATGGAATTTTTTCAACCGGTATTGTTGTTTCCACGTCTATGGTTGCCCTTTGTCCCAAAGCATGAACTCCTCGATCTGTTCTACTGGCTCCAACACAAGTTAATTCCGGAGAACGAAAAAGCACGCGCAACGCCTTTTCCAGTTCTCCTTCAACAGTCATAACTTCCGGTGATAATTGTTTCTGCCAACCGCTATATCTCGTTCCATCGTAGGCAATGGTTAACAGTATACGCTTCACACAGATCCTCCTAACGTTTTAATAAAGCAGTATTTATGCCTTTTGCAGCTTCTGTTTTTAGATACTAAAGTTTTATATTGAATTCCAATAAAATTTATATTATAAAAGGTAATAAATAAGACACATACCTTAACCCGAAAATTGCTACAATATACACCAATCCCATTACCAAAGCGTGATAATCCCGCCTTTGCATGGTCATACGGTTCATTCTGGTTCTATTTTCGTCCCCATGATAGCACCTTGCCTCCATGGCCATGGCCAACTCCTCGGCGCGGCGAAAGGCAGAAATAAACAGCGGTACAAGAATTGGAATTAGACTTTTTGCCTTTTGCATTAGGTTTCCAGTATCAAAGTCTGCCCCTCTTGCCTGCTGTGCCTTCATAATTTTGTCCGTTTCGTCCAACAAGGTGGGAATAAAGCGCAGTGCTATTGTCATCATCATTGCAATTTCGTGGGCAGGCACCCCAATTTTTTTGAACGGACGTAACATATATTCAATGGCATCTGTCAATTGAATTGGCGTAGTGGTCAATGTTAACACAGATGAACCAATAATCAAAAGCACCAACCGAATACACATTTTAAGCGCCAAAAAAATACCCTCAAGGGTTAAGCTCAAAAAGCCCCATTGCCAAAGAATTTGTTCCCCCCGTGTCATAAAAAGGTTAATAAAAGCCGTAAATATAATAATAAGCATAATGCTTTTTATGCCCTTGAGCATAAACTTTATCGGCACCTTAGATACTTTTATTACTGCCAGTAAAGTCCCAATCACAAAAAAATACCCAATAAAACTGTTTATCATAAACAAAGTTATGATATAAATAAATGTCATTGTAAGCTTTACTCTGGCATCTAACCGATGGATTGGGGAATCCACAGGGTAAAACTGCCCAATGGTAATATCCCGAATCATACGCTCACCTGCTTTACAAAATTTAATAATACTTTTTTTGCTTCCTCAACGGTATATACATCCAAAGGCACTTCATAGCCTTTTTCCTTTAAAGCGGTAAAAACATAGCTCACCTGTGGCGCCGCCAAACCCATGGATTCCAAATCCTTTACATGGCAAAAAACCTCTTTTGGCGTTCCCAACATTGCAATTTTCCCATCGTGCATTACAATAATGCGATCTACCAATTTCGCAACATCCTCCATGCTATGGCTGACTAAAATTACTGTAATCCCTCGTTCCTCATGAAGGCGCTTGATGGCCTGCAAAATTTCATCACGACCTTTTGGGTCCAGTCCAGCCGTGGGCTCATCCAATATCAAGACTTCAGGGTTCATCGCCAATACGCCCGCAATCGCAACACGACGTTTCTGCCCACCGGATAATTCAAACGGGGACTTTTCATACAATTCCGGCGCAATACCAACGGTTTCCAATGCCGAAACCACATTGGCATGAATCTCTTCCTTCGGTAATTGCATATTCGTAGGGCCAAAAGCAACATCCTTATATACGGTCATTTCAAAAAGCTGATATTCAGGATATTGAAAAGCCAAGCCTATGCGCCTGCGCACTTCCTTCAGCTTTGCTTTGTCCTTGTGAATATTTTCCCCATCCAATAAAATCTCCCCCTGTGTCGGGGGAATAATCCCATTTAAATGTTGAATTAGCGTTGATTTCCCTGAGCCAGTGTGCCCAATTAAACCAACAAATTCACCTTTTCGTATTTCTAGAGAAACATCGTCTAACGCTTTTTTTTCAAAGGCAGTACCCGAATTATATATATGTGTTAAGTGGTTAATTTTAATTGACATAATGCACCTACCATTTCCTCGACAGTTAAAATATCTGGGGGTATATCAATGCCTTCCATACGCAAAAAATGGGCAACCTCCGTTACCTGGGGCACATCCAAACCGTACTGCTGCAGCCGTTCAACCTGAGAAAAAATCTCCTTCGGCCTTCCCTGCATGACTACCTCGCCATCATCAATTACATAAACCCGATCACCGCGAACCGCCTCGTCCATATAATGGGTAATCAATATAATGGTAATACCCTCGTCTTTATTTAAGCGTTCAATCGTTTCCATTACCTCTTTACGCCCCACCGGGTCAAGCATTGCCGTGGGCTCGTCCAAAACAATACAGTCGGGTTTCATCGCCAATACGCCGGCAATAGCAATTCGCTGTTTTTGTCCTCCGGAAAGCTTAGATGGTGAATGTGTCGCATATTTTTGCATACGCACCGTGGCCAACGCCTCATCCACACGACGACGGATTTCCGCCGGAGCGATCCCCATATTTTCAGGACCAAAAGCAATATCCTCTTCCACAACCGTAGCAACCAGCTGATTATCAGGATTTTGAAAAACCATGCCTGCAGTCTGACGAATATCCCAAACCAGCTCACCATTTTTCGTATTCATGCCTTTGATCCACAAAGTCCCCTTGGTCGGCTCCAGCAGAGCATTAATATGCTTTGCAAACGTAGACTTTCCCGAGCCATTATGTCCTAAAACAACCACAAATTCGCCTTTTTCGATTTCCAAATTAACTGCCTTTAAAGCAGATACTTTTTCTTCCTCGGTGCCATGGTCTGTTTCAAGCATTTTAATATATTCATATGTTAGACCTTCGGCCTTCACCATTTTCATAAATTCACCTTTTCTATAAAGGATTTTCACCCTCTTAAGTCTATGACAAATAATGCTCACAGCTATGAATAGGATACGTTTTTTCCATAAAAAAGTCAAGAAAAACAGCCCTTTCCTATACAAAAAGTACCGCTAACACCTTAATAAAATCTTTGATTTTTCGTAAGTTCATCGTAATCCTGTATTAATGGTATCTTCTATTTTTTATGATATTCTTACACCATAGAAGCAAGCACTGTAATAAATTAGTAACACAGGAGAAAGATAGCTGTAACAACAACGTAATCCAGCCGTAACCTACATACGCTTTCTTTGTGCTACAATATAAAAAACAAAGTTTTCATCTTGAAAGGAGAGACATTTATGAAAAAACAACTGCTGAAACTTACAGGCGCATCCATCTTAGCTTTTTCCTTATCTTTTGCAATATTTATGTCTCTGACCGTGGCAATCCAAGACAATCATGGAAAAAACGATACCACAGCAATTCAAACTGAACAACCCTATGGAGATGATACAACCCTAACCTCCATCCTTCACTAAAATTTAAAATCCCTTTCCATATATATAAAAATCCCATACACAACTTTTGTGCGTGGGTTTTTTCTTTTCTTATTCTCTTCCAAACTAATAAGTAACTTTAAAAATCGCAGTGGAAATTCAAAAGTTCGTGTCATCTAAACGTCTAACAATAAACCTACAAACCTCCGATGAATGCAATTGAAATCTCCTCAAGCCATAAGAAATTTCTTTCTCCTCTATAATGATTCAAAGATTGTTCTTACTGCAACGATAATAAATGATGCTATATAAAAATCCTTCTAACTTATTTTGCCAACTCTCTCACTGTTTCCACAATCATAGGAATTTCGTCTATTTTCTTAAAGCTCAAATCCACTTCTCCATCTAAATATTGAAAGGTGTAATCTTGGCAAAAAATTCGTTGAGGATTTATTTTTTTCCCCGCCAGCTCATAGGTATGTTCTGCAAATTCTCTGAAATTACCTTTACAGTATAAGCCTTCCCGTTCACAATAATAATAAAAAATCCCATCATCATACGCAGTAATATAGTAAAACGGATTTGTTTCACAAACATAAGTACCAATAAACCGATTTGTCATTCCTGTACCCTCAGGTGGCTCCTGATTCCATAGAAAAATAAAACCAATCACCATAAGTGCAATTACATATTTTCTTTTTTTCATAATACACACCCCCATATAGGTTTTTCTATTTAGAAAGGGTTGCCGTCTATAATTTTGTAAATATCCTACACTATTATATCATATTTTTTGTATATTTTCCCAATAATTATCATGCTTTCACGTTTACTTATTTTATAAAAGAATAAAAAAAGTACCACCCAAGCCTTGCGGTAGGATGATACTTTTTTATTCGCTTCAATTATACCAATTCGATGAATACTTCCATAGCGCCGTCGCCTTTTCTTGCGCCCAGCTTTACAATTCTTGTATAACCACCATTGCGGCCTACAAACTTAGGAGCAACTTCATCAAACATTTTCTCTGCCATGTCAACTTCTTTGCTCAAGCTTCTAACCTTCTTGCCATCGGCAGGAACTTCAGTTACAGGGTAAAGGTAAGCCAACAGCTGACGTCTCGCTGCAAGTCTGGAAGGTTTATCCTTCTTTACTGTTTTCTTTACTTCATCATAAACAGTTACTTTTTTGCCGTTTACAACTTCCTTCACACGCTTGCCGCTAGCATCTTTCTTTGCTACTTTTGCGGTTACTTCTACTTCTTCAAAGTTGTCTTTTTCCTTCACAGCAATGGTAATCAATTTTTCAGCGATTCTTCTAACTTCTTTGGCTCTTGTTTCTGTTGTTTTAATTTTGCCGTGGTACAGCAAATTTGTTACTTGGTTTCTTAACAACGCCTTTCTTTGAGGTGTTGTTTTACCAAGTTTTCTATAACCGGATGCATGCATGGTTTGTATCCTCCTTGTTGATCCCCGTTCGATAGTGCCCAACTTCACAGCTCATCGGTCTTATGTGAAAGTGTAATCGTACGGTAAATAATAGTAGCGGGCAAAGGCTTACTCGTCGCTGGGTCTTAATGCCAAGCCAAGCTCTGCCATTTTGTTCAATACTTCCTCCAAAGACTTGCGTCCCAGATTTCTAACCTTCATCATTTCTTCTTCCGTTTTGTTTGCTAGATCTTCTACTGTGTTAATACCTGCTCTTTTCAAGCAGTTATAAGAACGCACAGAAAGATCAAGTTCTTCAATACTCATTTCAAGAACCTTTTCCTTCTTACCCTCTTCTTTTTCAACCATAATAGAAGCGTCTTTTGCATTATCGGAAAGATCAATAAACAGGTTGAGATGTTCATTCAAAATCTTCGCACCGTAGCTTACTGCATCATCAGGTGCGATGGTACCATTGGTCCACACTTCCAAAGACAATTTGTCATAGTCAGTAATTTGACCAACACGAGTATTTTCCACAAGGAAATTCACTCTGGTAACGGGTGTGAAAATGCTGTCAACAGGAAGCATGCCAATAGGTTGGTCATCCTTTTTATTCTTGTCTGCACCAATATAGCCGCGTCCTTTGTTGATGGTAATTTCCATATAGAGCTTGCTGCCAGCGCCGCCAGAAAGTGTTGCAATGTGATGATCGGGATTTAAAATCTCAATATCACTGTCGGCTTTAATATCAGAGCCTTTTACTTCCCCTTCACCCTCAATGTCAATATATGCAACTTTGGGTTCATTACCTTCGCTGGTGTTTTTAATTGCAAGTCCTTTTAAATTCAGAATAATTTCTGTGACGTCTTCTTTCACGCCGGGAATTACGCTGAACTCATGAAGCACACCATCAATTTTTACATTGCTGACAGCAGCCCCGGGAAGAGAGGAGAGTAAAATTCTTCTCAGGGAATTTCCCAATGTTGTGCCATAGCCTCTTTCCAAAGGCTCTACCACAAACTTTCCATAAGTTCCGTCCGGTGCCATCTCAGCAATCTCAATGCGAGGTTTCTCAAATTCAAACACTCATTCAAACCTCCCTTTTTTATATTAAGGTGCTGCAGGGTTTTTTGCCCTACAGCTTTTTGATTGACTTTTTTGCACAACCGTTTCAGATTATTTGGAGTACAATTCGACGATAAATGTTTCTTCGACAGGAACGTCAATTTGTGCTCTTGTGGGTTTTGCCAAAACTGTACCGCTTAACGCATCGTGGTCAACGGATAACCATTCAGGAACGATTCTGCCATCAGTAACAGACAAAACGTCTTTATATCTCTGAAGAGTCTTATACTTTTCTTTCACTTCAATCACATCGCCAACCTTCACTTGGTAGGAAGGAATGTCAACGGGCTTGCCGTTTACGGTAACGTGTTTGTGACGAACAATCTGTCTGGATTCTTTTCTTGTTCTGCCATAGCCAAGACGGAACATTACGTTGTCCAATCTCATTTCCAAAAGCATAAGCAGGTTTTCACCGGGAATACCTTCTTTTTTCGCAATTTTTTCAGCCTGTGCATAGTAGCCTCTGAACTGCTTTTCCAAAACGCCATAGATGAATTTTGCTTTCTGCTTTTCTCTCATCTGAAGGCCGTATTCGCTCATTTTTCTGTTTGCTTTTAAGTTTTGCTTCTTAGATTTTTTATCAATACCAAGGAAAACAGGCTCCAAATTTAAGGATCTGCATCTCTTCAGTACGGGTACTCTATCTCTTGCCATTTATCTACACCTCCTGATGATTATACTCTTCTGCGCTTAGGTGGTCTACAGCCATTGTGAGGAACGGGTGTTACATCTCTAATCATAGTAACATCCAAACCAGCAGCCTGCAATGCACGGATTGCAGCTTCACGGCCTGAACCGGGTCCCTTTACAAAAACTTCAATCGTCTTCAGACCATAGTCAGATGCAGCCTTTGCAGCTGTATCCGCTGCCATCTGTGCTGCATAAGGTGTGGATTTTTTGGAGCCTCTAAAGCCCAGCTGACCTGCACTTGCCCAAGAAAGCGCATTGCCAACAGCATCAGTGATTGTAACGATTGTATTGTTAAAAGTAGACTGAATGTGAGCCTGGCCACGTTCTACTTTTCTTTTGTCACGGCGTCTGCGAGTTGTCTTTTTCACAGTTTTTTTAGCCATTATTCAAACCTCCTTTGAAATCAATTATTTCTTCTTATTCGCAACGGTCTTTCTAGGACCTTTTCTGGTTCTTGCGTTTGTCTTTGTTTTTTGACCTCTTACAGGCAAGCCTTTTCTGTGGCGGATGCCTCTGTAACAGCCGATTTCAATCAGACGTTTGATATTTAAAGCAACTTCTCTTCTCAAGTCACCTTCAACTCTTTGCGTTTTGTCAATGACGTCACGAATTTTAGCTACTTCATCATCGGTTAAATCTCTTACTCTTGTATTCAGATCTACACCAGCTTCGTTCAAAATACGAACTGCACTAGGGTGACCAATGCCAAAAACATAAGTCAAACCAACTTCAACGCGTTTTTCTCTTGGTAAATCTACACCAGCAATACGTGCCATGTATATCTTGCACCTCCTATAATTTTCATCAAACTATCGTTTCGTTTAATATTCGCATAAATTAAGTTATACCCGTTGGGCATTACAAACAGAGTGAGCAGCCGTCAGCCTGCGCGCCGCCTCTGCTATTAACTGTATGCTCCTCCCAGTATATTGACGGATTTATAGACGACTCTTAAAGGTGTTCCCTTTGGATAAGTCATAAAATATATATCAGCCTTGTTTCTGTTTATGCTTTGGATTTTCACAAATGACCATTACACGACCTTTTCTTTTAATAATTCTGCATTTTTCACACATAGGTTTTACAGATGGTCTTACCTTCATTGTGATCGCTCCTTCCTTATTTCGCTCTCCAAATAATTCTGCCTTTTGTCAGATCATAGGGAGACATTTCAACTAATACTTTATCACCCGGCAAAATACGAATGAAATTCATACGCAATTTCCCGGAAATGTGTGCCAGTATCTGATGGCCATTTTCCAACTCCACCTGAAACATGGCATTTGGTAATTTTTCCAGTATGGTTCCTTCTACTTCAATTACGTCATCTTTTGACAAGCCAAGAACCTCCTTAACAGTCTGCTGCTTTTTCTTGATACAACTTTATAGCCTTTCGAATATCCGAATCCAGAATGTGTGCATTCTGCATCAATTTATCCGCCATAGCTGCGTCCACATATTTGGTGGGCTGAACATGAATGATTTTTTTACGCTTGGGCTTAGCAAGCATCCGCGTTTTCCCATCTGCCAGATATAAAAATCTGTCCTCAACAGAAAGAACCATCATTGTTAGACCCTTATCGTGTCCGTCTTTGGAATAAACGATTTGCCCAGCTTGAAATTCCAACGCAATCACCTCAATTATTTTTTGTCTATCGCGGTAACGTAAGAATCTCGGGTTCACCGTCCGTAATCAGTATGGTGTTTTCATAATGCGCCGAGTATTTGCCATCTTTGGTAACTGCAGTCCATCCGTCTTTTAATACACGAACATTGCAATCTCCAAAATTCACCATTGGTTCAATGGCTAAGGTCATTCCTTTTTGCAAACGAACACCTCTGGCCAGCGTTTTAAAATTCGGAATTTCCGGTGATTCATGCAGCTTTGTTCCGATTCCATGACCTACATAAGCGCGAACAACGGAAAACCCATTTTTTTCTACGTATTTTTCAATGGCAGAACCTATATCATTGAGATGATTGCCCTCTTTTGCAAATTTTATGCCTTCAAAAAAGCTTTCTTTTGTCACCTCAATCAATTTTTTTGCCTCCGCAGAAATTTCACCAACCGCATAAGTCCTTGCCATATCTGCATGATAGCCATTTAAAATGCAGCCCATATCAACACTTAGGATATCTCCCTCTTTTAATATGCGCTCGCCAGGAATTCCATGCACAACCTCCTCGTTTATCGAGGTGCAAAGTGTTGCGGGAAATCCACCGTAGCCTTTAAATGAAGGAACTGCTCCATGACTGCGGATATAGTCCTCTGCCAACTGATCCAGATAGGCCGTCGTCACGCCCGGTAAAACATTTTTTTCAAGCAGTGCTTCAACTTTCGCCAAAAGCTCGCCCGCTCTACGCATTTTTCCAATCTGATTTTCTGTTTTGATCGTGATAGACATATTATCTCTCCAGACCTTCTACGATCGCCTTTGTAATCTCATCAATGGGCTTTGTGCCATCCACTTCGAATAAGATGCCTTTATTTATATAAAATGCCACCAAAGGCTCGCTTTGCTCATGAAATGTCTTGATTCTTGCTAGACCCGCTTGGGTTGTATCATCTTTGCGCTGTGTTAGGGCTTCACCGCAAACATCGCAAACACCGGCAACCTTTGCAGGTAAAAACAATTTGTTATAGGTTGCACCGCACTTCGGACAAGTTTCTCTTGCTGTCAGTCTAGCCAACATTACCTCGTCAGGTGCATTAATATAAACTACTTTATCCAGAGCTACCATCTCATCAAGCTTTTCTGCTTGAACCACTGTACGAGGGAAACCATCCAAAATAAAACCGTTTTTGCAGTCATCCTTCTGGATTCTCTCTTTTACAATTGCAATGATTAATTCATCGGAAACTAACCCACCCGACGCCATAATGCTTTTCGCCTGATTTCCTAACTCAGTTCCCTTTGCAACTTCTTCTCTCAGCATATCGCCCGTGGAAATGTGGGCAATGCCATAATGCTTAACCAATCGTGCAGCCTGTGTTCCTTTTCCTGCAGCGGGCGCACCTATGAGAACCAATTTCATAAAAATCATTACCTCTTTTCTACAGATAGCCCTTCTCTTTTTAGAACTCCCCCGCCCAACCTTCGGGAAATGCCTAAGCATTTCCCATTTGGCTGAGATTATTCACTCAAAAAGCCTTTGTAGTGGCGCATGAGCAGCTGGCTTTCCAATGCTTTTACAATATCCAAAGCAACACCAACAACGATGATCAATGTTGTACCACCGAAGCCGACATTAATTTTAAATATCCATTGCAAAGCAACCGGCACCATGGCCAAAATTGCATAACAAAATGCACCAACTAAAGTGATTCTGTTTAAAACTCTTGTAATATAAGCACTTGTGGGCTGGCCCGGTCTGATACCAGGGATGAACCCACCATTTTTCTTCATATTCATTGCAATTTCGTTCGGATTCATCACGATCGAAGTATAGAAGAATGTGAAGAATACGATAAGCAGTACATATAAACATGCACCAATGGGATGCGTCATATTGAGAATCTCAATAATCTTTGTAAATGTAGCCCCTTTATTTGGAATAAAGTTTCCGATTTGCTGAGGAAACTGCAAAAGGGAAATTGCAAAGATGATTGAAATTACACCAGCAACATTTACCTTAATAGGCATTGTTGTGCTGCTTCCTCCCATCTGCTTATGGCCTGCCATTTTGGATGAGTACTGCACAGGCAGTCGTCTTTCGCCGGTATTTACACAAACGATAAACGCCAAAACAATAAGCAATACCACCAAAATTGCTGCTACCTTTGCAATACCAACTACGCCTGAGCCAGAGATTGTATAGTACATGCTGGCAATACCCTGAGGCAAGTTGGATACGATATTGATAAAGATAATTAAAGAAGAACCGTTACCAATACCGCGTGCTGTAATCTGCTCAGCCAGCCACATTACAAATGTGGATCCGCAAACCAAACATATTACGGAAGCAACATAAACCAGCGAACTATTTGACACATACATATTCTGATAGGTATATGTGAGGCCAGATCCCTGGATCAAAGCCAAAATTACGGTCAAATATCTGCTGTAGGATTGTAGCTTCTTACGCCCTTCCGGGCCTTCCTTGGAAAGCTGTTCAAACTTCGGAATCGCAATCGTTAGTAACTGCATGATAATGGATGCATTAATATAAGGACCAATACCCATTGCAAACAGTGACCAGCTCGAGTTTGCACCACCGGCAATTACACTGTAAAGTGTACCAATGCCGGTTGCTCCTCTTGCTGCAATTACACTGGCAGCATTGATACCGGGCAGTGCGATTAATGTACCCAATCTAACAATTGCAAAAATCATTAGAGTATACAAAATCTTGTTTCTAATCTCTTTCGTTCTCCAAGAATTAACGAAAATTCTAAACAATTAAATCACCTCTGCTTTTCCGCCGGCTGCTTCAATCTTATCAAGTGCAGTTTTACTAAACTGGTTCACTTTAATTGTAAGCTTTTTCTCTAACTCACCCTCACCGAGAATCTTAACTCCATCTCTAGGGTTGCTGATTAAACCAACGGCCTTTAAAGCATCGATATCAACTACCGTGTCATTTTCAAACACGTTTAACATACTAACATTGATTGCAACGATTTCTTTGCTGTTTCTGCAGGTAAAGCCTCTTTTGGGAAGTCTTCTGTATAAAGGCATCTGTCCACCTTCAAAACCGCACTTACCGCCGGAACCGGAACGCTGGCCCTGACCTTTATGGCCTCTGCCTGCTGTCTTGCCGTTGCCTGTTGCATGACCTCTACCACGTCTCCAAGCATTTTCTTTGGAGCCTTCTGCGGGTCTCAAATCGCATAAGTTCATTTTGGCACCTCCTTAAATCAAATTTCTTCAACTTTCACAAGGTGGCTAATCTGATGGATCATACCTCTGATAGCCGCATTGTCCTGCTGAACGACACTGCTGTTTGTCTTTTTCAGCCCCAAGGCCTGAACTGTTTTTTTATGTTTCGGAATTGCTCCGATTGTAGATTTCACTAATGTGATTTTTATTTCAGCCACTGTCAATTCCTCCTTAACCTAAGAGTTCTTCTACAGTTATGCCACGCAGCTTTGCAACAGCTTCGGGTGTTGTCGCTCTGGACAGACCTTCGATTGTTGCGCTAACAACGTTGCGTTTATTGTTAGAACCCAAGGATTTTGTTCTGATATTACGAATACCAGCCAATTCCAATACCGCACGCGCGGGGCCGCCGGCAATAACACCAGTACCTTCGGCAGCAGGCATCAATAATACGTTTGCGCTACCAAATTCACCTTTTACCTCATGGTAGATGCTGTCAGCATCATTTCTTGCTACATTAATGATGTTTTTCATTGCATCTTCCTTGCCTTTACGGATCGCATCAGGAATTTCAGCCGCTTTGCCCATACCGCAGCCAACGTGACCATTGCCATCGCCAACTACAACCAAAGCTGCAAATCTGAATGTACGACCACCTTTAACAACCTTTGTTACACGGTTGATAGTAACTACTTTATCTTTCAGATCTAAAGTGCTTGGATCGATTCTCTTCAACTTACTTTCCTCCTTGCCTTAGAATTGTAATCCGGCTTCTCTTGCCGCATCCGCCAAAGCTTTCACTTTACCTTGGTAAACGAAACCGCCTCTGTCGAAAACAACTTCGGTAATGCCTTTGTCAACTGCTCTTTTTGCAAGCACTTCACCAACAACAGCTGCTGCAGCAACAGTAGAAGTAAATTCAACTTTGCTTGCTACTTCAGCTTCCATGGTGGAAGCCGCAACCAATGTGTGCTGTGTAACGTCATCAATAATTTGTGCGTACATATGCTTATTGGATCTGAACACGGCCAATCTAGGTCTTTGTGCAGTTCCATTCACATGGTTGCGGATTCTGTAGTGTCTTTTCACACGAGCCGCTGCACGAGATGGCTTTCTAATCATAGTATTTCACTCCGTTTCTCAAAATTAGTCATTTTCCGATATAAATAGCTCAAGCCGTCCGGCGTTGATTATTTCTTACCGGTCTTACCAACTTTACGTCTAATCTTCTCGTCAGCGTATTTAATACCTTTGCCTTTGTAAGGTTCAGGGGGACGCTTTGTTCTGATTTCAGCTGCAAACTGTCCAACTTTTTCTTTATCAATACCCTTAACGGTAATTTTGTTTGTACCTTCAACGATTGTTTCAATACCTGCAGGATCTTCCATCTCAACAGGATGAGAATAACCTAAAGTAAGTGTTAACTTCTTGCCGGACTTTGCTGCTCTGTAACCAACACCGTTGATTTCCAAAACTTTTGCATAGCCCTGTGTTACACCAGTAACCATATTGAAGATCAAAGTTCTTGTCAAACCGTGTAATGCTTTATGCTTTTTCAGATCGCTGGGTCTTGTTACCACGATCTGACCTTCCTCCATTGCGATATGCATGTCAGGGGATAATTTTCTTTCCAGAGTACCCATAGGCCCCTTCACTGTAAACAGATTGCCTTCGCCAATTTTTACATCAACACCGGCAGGTACTGCAACAGGGAGTTTACCAATTCTTGACATGGTCTGCACCTCCTATTTTATCTAATTCATTACCAGATAAAAGCGATTACTTCGCCGCCTACGCCAGCTTTTCTCGCATCTTTATCTGTCATCAAGCCCTGGCTTGTGGAAATGATTGCAACACCCAATCCACCCAAAACCTTAGGCAGTTCTTCCTTACCTGCAAAAACTCTGAGGCCAGGCTTGGAAATTCTCTTCAAACCTGTAATAACCTTTTGGTTTTTGTCTGCGCCATATTTCAAGCTAACGCGAATTGTAGATTTTACACCATCTTCAATCACTTCATAGCCTTTTACATAACCTTCTGTTGTTAAAATGTCCGCAATTGCTTTCTTCATCTTAGAAGAAGGAACATCTACTGTATCGTGTTTTGCTGTGTTACCGTTTCTGATTCTTGTCAGCATATCTGCGATAGGGTCGCTCATTGACATTATGAATTCCTCCTTTCTGTTTACCAGCTTGCTTTCTTTACGCCGGGAATCTGACCTTTGTATGCCAATTCACGGAAGCAAATACGGCAAATTCCATATTTTTTAAGCACAGAGTGTGGTCTACCGCATATTCTGCAGCGTGTATAAGCTCTCGTGGAGAACTTTGGTGTTCTCTGTTGCTTTACGATCATAGATCTTTTAGCCATTTCTGTCCCTCCCTTTTATTTTGCGAATGGCATGCCGAATAATTTAAGCAATTCTCTTGCTTCTTCATCAGTCTTTGCTGTTGTAACAAATACGATGTCTAAACCTCTGATTTTATCAACCTTATCATATTCGATTTCGGGGAAAATCAGCTGTTCTTTGATACCCATTGTATAGTTACCTCTGCCATCAAAGCTGTTTGCCTTCACACCACGGAAGTCACGAACACGAGGAAGCGCAATGTTGATCAATCTGTCAGCAAACTCATACATTCTGCTACCTCTCAGTGTAGTCTTACAACCAATGCTTACACCTTCACGAAGCTTAAATGCTGCGATAGACTTTTTCGCCTTTGTTACAATAGGCTTCTGACCAGAAATAATGGTCATATCCTTTACTGCGCCATCCAAAACCTTTGCATTTTCTTTTGCCTCGCCAACGCCCATATTCAGGATGATTTTCTCCAGCTTGGGCACAGCCATTTTATTTTTATATGAAAATTTCTTCATCATTTCGGGAATAACTTCTGCTTCATAAAAATCTCTTAATCTGCTCATTGTTTACCTCCTTTCCAAGGATCAGTCGATAACTTCGCCTGTCTTTTTTGCAATTCTTACTTTTTTGCCGTCTTTGATCATCGCACCAAGGCGTGTTGCCTTGCCATTGTGCAGATACATAACGTTGGAAGCGTCAATATAACCTTCTCTTTTAATAATACCGCCCTGCTGATTTTTTGCATTGGGCTTTGTATGCTTAGAAACCATGTTAACGCCTTCCACAAGGACTTTATTATTCTTTATGTCAACCTTAAGAATATTGCCCTGCTTACCTTTATCCTTACCTGTAGTCACAACGACTTTATCGCCGCTTTTCAATTTCAAGTTCGCCACCTAGCACACCTCCTTATAATACTTCAGGTGCCAGAGAAAGAATCTTCATGAATTGTTTCTCTCTCAGCTCTCTGGCAACGGGTCCAAAAATACGAGTACCTCTGGGGTTTTTGTCTTCTTTAATAATAACTGCTGCATTCTCGTCAAATTTAATATAGCTGCCGTCGGCTCTGCCTATGGAGTGAACTGTTCTAACAACAACAGCCTTCACAACATCGCCCTTTTTTACAACGCCACCGGGTGTTGCATCTTTAACAGCAGCAACAATAATGTCGCCAACGCCTGCATATCTTCTTGTAGAGCCGCCCAATACTCTAATGCAAAGGAGTTCTTTTGCTCCGGAATTATCTGCTACTTTTAATCTGGTTTCCTGTTGAACCATATGAATGCCTCCTCTCCAAAAAGGATTATTTTGCTTTTTCGATGATGCTTACAAGTCTCCATCTTTTATCCTTAGACAAAGGTCTGGTTTCCATAACCTTTACGCGGTCGCCGATGCCACATTCATTGTTTTCATCATGCGCCTTGAGCTTGTAAGTTCTATTTACGATTTTCCCATACAAAGGGTGTTTTACTTTATCTTCCACAGCAACAACGATCGTCTTGTCCATCTTGTCACTGACTACTCTACCAATTCTGGTTTTACGAAGATTTCTTTCTTCCACAAAGAGTGCCTCCTTTCATAGACCTGATTATTATTCTGCTTTCCTAGCCATCTGTGTAATCACTGTCTGGATTCTTGCAATGTTCTTACGAACTTCCTTGATTCTTGCCGTATTATCCAACTGGTTCGTTGCGTTTTGGAATCTCAGGTTGAATAATTCTTTTTTAGCAGAAACAAGGTCTCTTTGTAATTCATCTGCAGTCCTACCCATCAACTCATTAACATAACCTTTTGTTTTCACTGCTGATCACCTGCCATTTCTGCCGCCTCTGCCTTGGAAACAATTTTACATTTGATAGGAAGCTTGTGAATCGCCAGTCTCAACGCTTCTCTTGCTGTTTCCTCTGCAACGCCGCCAATTTCAAACATTACTCTGCCCGGTTTAACTACTGCAACCCAGTATTCTGTCGCACCTTTACCGGAACCCATACGAGTGCCAATAGGCTTTGCGGATACGGGTTTATCGGGGAACACTTTAATCCAAACGTCACCACCACGTTTGATATATCTTGTCATGGCAATACGAGCTGCTTCAATCTGGTTTGCTGTGATCCAGCTTGGCTCCATAGCCATAATACCAAATTCACCATAAGTCACCTTATTGCCTCTGTGTGCTCTGCCCTTCATGGAGCCTCTTTGCTGCTTACGATATTTCACTCTTTTAGGCATTAACATAATTACTTAGCGCCTCCTTCCTTTTTTGCTGCTTTTACAGGAAGTACCTCACCTTTGTAGATCCAAACCTTTACACCCAGCTTACCATAGGTTGTATCAGCTTCTGCAAAGCCGTAGTCAATGTCTGCGCGCAGTGTCTGAAGGGGGATGGTACCATCGTGATAGCTTTCTGTACGAGCCATATCAGCGCCGCCCAAACGACCGCTAACGGATGTTTTAATACCTTTTGCACCAAACTTCATCGTTCTGCCCATGGACTGCTTCATCGCACGACGGAATGTCACACGATTTTCCAGCTGCAACGCGATATTTTCAGCTACAAGCTGTGCATCCAGCTCAGGCTTTTTGATTTCTTCAATATTTACAGCAACCTTTTGTGTTGTCAGTTTTTGAATTTCATTTTTCAATTCTTCAATTGCCTGACCATTCTTACCGATAACAATACCGGGTTTCGCTGTGTTTACTGTAACCTTTACTCTGCCGGCTGTTCTTTCGATGGCAATCTTAGAAATACCGGAAGTATATAATTTAGCTTTGATAAACTTTCTGATTTTAACGTCCTCTACCAGGTAGTCAGCGAATTCTTTCTCGGCATACCATTTTGTATCCCAATCTTTAATGATACCGACTCTTAATCCATGAGGATTTACTTTCTGTCCCATTTCGTACCTCCTTATCTCTCATTGAGAATGATGGAAATATGGCAGGATCTTTTCAGGATCCGATACGCTCTGCCTTGCGCTCTAGGGCGGATTCTTTTCATTGTGGGGCCCTGATCAGCACATACCTCTTCCACATACAATTTGTTTACGTCCATACCCAAGTTATTTTCTGCATTCGCCATTGCGGATTTTAAAACCTTTACAATGATTTCGGAAGCGTATCTTGGGGAATAATTTAACAATGCCGCTGCTGTAACAACATCCTTACCTTTGATCTGATCCAAAACGATCTTCGCTTTTGTGGCAGGGATGCCAACATACTTTGCAGATGCATGGGGTCTTTTTTCTTGTGTTGCAATGTTTCTTTCTTTTTTAATTTGGCTTCTATGACCTTTTGCCATGAACGAAACCTCCTTTCGTTATCAGATATTAGCGAACTCTTGATTTCTTTTCAGCGTCTTTGCCATGACCTCTGTAGCTTCTTGTCAATGCAAATTCACCAAGTTTGTGGCCTACCATATCTTCGGTAATATATACGGGTACATGTTTTCTGCCGTCGTAAACTGCGATTGTATGACCGATCATATCGGGATAAATTGTAGAACGACGAGACCATGTTTTGATTACATTCTTTTCGCCTGCTGCATTCATAGCATCAATCTTCTTTAACAGATGATCATCAGCGAAAGGGCCCTTTTTGAGTGATCTGCTCATGTTTTAATCCTCCTTGTTTCGTGTTTTTGTGTTTTAGGCCGCCACCTTCACACATTCCGATCTATTAGCCGTTTCTGCGGCGAACAATATACTTATTGGAAGCTTTATGTTTCTTTCTTGTTTTATAACCCATAGCAGGCTTGCCCCAAGGTGTCATAGGAGATGGACGACCGATGGGTGCTCTACCTTCACCACCACCGTGAGGGTGATCGTTAGGGTTCATTACGGAACCTCTTACAGTAGGTCTAATGCCCATGTGGCGTTTTCTGCCGGCTTTACCAATATGAATCAATTCATGATCAATATTGCCAACCTGGCCCATTGTTGCTCTACATTCAATAGGCAGCAATCTCATTTCACCGGAAGGAAGCTTTACTGTTGCATACTTGCCTTCTTTTGCCATCAACTGTGCAACATTACCAGCGGAACGAACCAACTGGCCACCTTTGCCGGGTTTCATTTCAATATTGTGGATGCTGGCACCAACGGGAATTTTGTTCATAGGCAATGTGTTGCCCAACTTTACTTCCGCATCAGGACCATTCATTACCTTGTCGCCAACCTGTAAGCCTACGGGAGCCAAAATATAAGATTTCTGACCGTCAGCGTAAACAATAAGTGCAATGTTCGCTGTTCTGTTAGGATCGTATTCGATTGCCTGAACTGTTGCAGGAACACCGTCTTTATTACGCTTGAAATCTATCAATCTGTATTTGATTTTGGAGCCACCGCCGTGATGACGTACTGTCAATTTACCCTGATTATTTCTACCTGAATTTTTCTTAAGGTGTACTACCAAAGATTTTTCAGGAGTTGATTTTGTAATTTCATCAAAAGCGGACACTGTCATGTGTCTTCTAGATGGTGTATATGGTTTATATCTTTTAATTGCCATCTTCTGCACTCCTTTCGAGTTTCTTTCTATCTATCTACACGTTGCCGTGTGTTTTGCTTTTCGTTTCATCTCGCCAGAAATTACATTCCCTGGAAGATTTCGATATCCTTGCTGTCAGCTGTCAATTTAACAACTGCTTTTTTGTACTTAGGTGTCGAACCAACGTGCACACCTCTTCTTTTAGGCTTGCCATCGTAATTCATTGTGTTTACTGCAGCAACCTTTGTACCAGCGAACATCTTTTCAACCGCGTCCTTCACCTGAGCCTTTGTAGCTGTAGGATGTACAATGAAAGTATATTTCTTTTCATCCAAAACAGACATACTGTTTTCTGTGATAACGGGCTTCAAGATTACGTCATAATATTTCAAATCAGCCATTATGCGTACACCTCCTCGATCTTCGCTACCGCATCCTTTGTTACAACCAAAGTGTTGTACTTCAAAAGATCATATACGTTAATTGTATTAACGGAAGCTGTTTTTACTTCAGGAATGTTTCTTGCGGAAAGCATTACATTGTTATTTGTACCGTCCATAACGATCAAAGCCTTGCCGCATTTGATGTTTTCAAGTACATTAGCCATTTCCTTTGTCTTAACTTCCGCCAAAGTCAAATTATCCATTACGATAATTTTGCCTTCTGCTGCTTTTACGGAAAGAGCGGACTGAAGCGCCAATCTCTTCACCTTTTTATTCAGCTTGAAGGAATAATCTCTGGGCTTGGGAGCGAATACAACGCCACCGCCTACCCACTGAGGGGAACGAATAGAGCCTTGTCTTGCTCTACCTGTACCTTTTTGTCTCCAAGGTTTTCTACCACCACCGCGAACTTCCGCGCGAGTCTTTGTGCTCTGTGTGCCCTGTCTCTGGTTAGCCAGATACTGAACAACTGCCAGATGCATTACATGTTCATTTGCCTCTATACCGAAAATAGCGTCGTTCAGTTCGATTGTGTCTACCTGATCGCCCTTCATGTTTAATACTGCAACATTTGCCATGTTAGTTTCCTCCTTTCGTAAAGTTTATCAAGCCTTTACGCTGTCTTTGATAACCAGAATAGAACCTTTTGCACCAGGAACTGCGCCCTTGATCAAAATTAAATTCTTTTCTGCATCAGCACGAACGATTTCAAGGTTCTGAATTGTTACATTTTCGCTGCCCATGTGACCAGGCATTCTCTTGTTCTTCTTAACACGGCTAGGTGTTGCGGAAGAACCCATGGAACCAGTAACTCTGTGAGATTTGGAACCATGAGCCATGGGGCCCCTGCTTGCGTTATATCTCTTAATTGTACTCTGGAAGCCTTTACCTTTGGAAACGCCGCTTGCATCTACCTTGTCGCCTGCAACGAATACATCAGCTTTGATTTCAGCGCCAATTTCATATGCGCTTGCATCTTCCAACTTGAATTCCTTTACATACTTCTTTGCTGTTAAACCAGCTTTGTCAAAATGACCCTGCAAAGGCTTTGTAACGTGTTTTGCTTTTGCATCCACGAAACCAACCTGAATTGCTTCATAGCCGTCGTTTTCAGCTGTTTTTTTCTGAACAACAACGCAAGGGCCCGCTTCAAGAACTGTTACCGGTATCAACGCGCCGTTTTCAGTGAAAACCTGTGTCATACCGATCTTCTTAGCTATAATAGCCTTTTTCATTCCGTGCACCTCCTAATTTTCTACAGCGGATTGCCCCCTTCGGGGTAATCATTCTAGATTCATATAAGAGCTGTTGCCGATTTTTAGCGTTTTCTTCTTATATAAACCAGTTTTGGATATTTTCTTTCTCAGAAATACGTTCGGTTCGTTGCAATCCGATCACACTTCAAAAATTATTTCATTACTTTTAATGTGATATCTACGCCAGCAGGCAAATCCAGACGGCTTAAAGCATCTGCTGTCTTTGCTGTAGGGCTGAGAATATCAATCAATCTCTTGTGCGTTCTCATCTCAAACTGCTCTCTGGAGTCTTTGTACTTGTGTACCGCTCTAATGATGGTCACAACTTCTCTCTTTGTGGGAAGAGGTATCGGGCCACTGATCTGCGCTCCTGTTTTCTTTGCTGTTTCGATGATCTGCGCTGCAGACTGGTCGATCAACTTGTGATCGTAAGCTTTGAGACTGATTCTGATTTTTGGGTTTGCCATAAAAAAAGTCCCCTCCTTTTCGTACTTTTGATTTCAGCACGACAAGTGGTGACTGCACACTTATCCGGGTGTATCCTGCAACGGCGGACACGATTAATCGCCCTATAAAAGAGCAATCTATCCCTAATATTCAGCACAGTGACCTTGTCGCCCGGTTTCTTGAACTGGACATCGCTCCGCAGAAACACCCGCAAACCTTGTTTTTTCAGGCTTTTGGCAACCTTCTGCATCAACACTCTATGTCACAACAGAATCTAGTATACACGAAAACACTTGGAATTGCAAGCTTTTCTACGTATTTTTTCGAGAAATTTCTTTGATTTTTCATAAAATTTTGCGTGATGAAACCTTGTTTTTTTGAACAAATTGCACAACATTTTTGTATATATACAATACCTCTGCATGAAAAAATAAGAAAACTACTTTAATCAATTGCAAAACAAACAAAAATTTTTCTTGCCCTTCATGTCAAATATTCAACTTTTTACTCGTTTTTACGGATAAAACCCATAAAACAATAAAACCTCAAAAGCGAGCCTTTCAGAAAGACTCGCTCGGTTTTAGATTTAATTTTTAAAGCTGTGAATCGGTGCTGGAATACGTCCGCCACGGGCAATAAAGTCCTCACAACTATAACGATTTACATGCATAATGGGTGCATGTCCCAACAAGCCGCCAAATTCAACATGACCGCCCTCTTTTCTGCCGATAACAGGAATCAGACGAACTGCCGTTGTTTTGTTATTTACCATACCAATCGCCGCTTCATCGGCAATGATGCCGGAAATCGTTGACGCAGGGGTATCTCCGGGAATGGCAATCATATCCAATCCAACGGAGCAAACACAGGTCATTGCTTCCAGTTTCTCCAAGGTCAGCGCACCCTTTTCCGCCGCTTCAATCATGCCGTGATCTTCGCTGACAGGGATAAACGCACCGCTCAACCCGCCAACATAGGAGGATGCCATAACGCCGCCTTTTTTTACGTTATCGTTTAATAAAGCCAAAGCCGCAGTTGTTCCAGGAGCACCTGGTTCTGCCAAACCCATTTCCTGGAAAATTTCAGCAATACTATCACCAACAGCAGGAGTTGGTGCCAAGGAAAGGTCAATAATACCAAAAGGTACATTTAAAATTTCAGAAGCCTCTCTTGCAATCATCTGTCCAACACGAGTAATTTTAAAAGCAGTACGTTTCACCATTTCGCAAAGGGTTTCAAAATCGGCACCACGCACTTCCTCCAATGCCTTTTTCACAACGCCGGGGCCACTTACACCAACATTAATGGCGCAATCCGCCTCACCGACGCCATGGAATGCCCCTGCCATGAAGGGGTTGTCCTCCACTGCGTTGCAGAACACAACCAGCTTTGCACAGCCGATGCATTCCGCATCCTTTGTCATTTCCGCAGTCTTTAAAATAACCTCGCCCATCTCCTTTACGGCATCCATATTGATACCGTTTCTGGAGGTTCCAATATTCACGGAGGAACAAACTCTGTCTGTGACAGCCATTGCTTCAGGAATAGATGCAATCAACTTCCTGTCGCTTTGCGTATAGCCTTTGTGCACCAAGGCAGAAAAACCGCCGATAAAATTCACGCCGACCTCTTTTGCCGCCCGATCCAAGGTTTGGGCAATGCTCACATAGGAATCCGTTTTGCACCCAGCCGCCGCAATTGCAATGGGTGTGATGGAAATTCTTTTATTTACAACGGGAACGCCGTATTTTTTTGCCAATTCATCGCCCACCTTTACCAAATCCTTGGCATAGGTGGTAATTTTGTTATAAATTTTCTCGTTAAATTTATCAACATCCGCATCAGCACAGTCCAAAAGGCTAATCCCCATTGTAATGGTTCGAACGTCTAGGTTCATATCATCAATCATGCGGTTGGTTTCTAAAATTTCATTTCTGTTAATCATTATTCAGCCCTCCTGATTAAATGCGATGCATTGCATCAAAGATTTTCGTGTGCTGAATCTTGATTTTAAGCCCCATATCGTTACCCAGGGCATCAAGCTTTTCAGAAATTACATCATAACCAAAATTCATGCTTGTAATATCCACAACCATCACCATATTAAAGTAGCCCCCAACAATTGTTTGGGAAATATCTAATATATTAATGTTGCTTTCCGCCAAAACCGTACAAACCTTAGCGGTAATTCCTACACAATCCTGTCCCAATACGGTAATCACTGCTTTTTCCATTTCCTGCATTTTCTTTTTCCTCCTTGATAATCCGAAAAACAAAAAGCACCTTTCACCTGCCTTATCTTTCGTTACATAATAAATATTTTTTATATTCAACATAAATGCAAAGCTGTGGCACAGTTTGCTTATGCTTGATATCCTTTTAATAACTGCTGATAAATGGGCTTATAAATTAGCCTCGGTCCCCTCCGCACACTTTCCATCAAAGTGATTTTTTCCACCTTAAAGCTTTTGCCTTCCATGACAACTGCCTTTTGTACGTCAGAAAAGCTTCTTTGCGGCTCAACTTCACGTCCCAAAGTAATATGGGGGCTAAGACCCTTTTTTTCCCGGGCAAAGCCTTGCCGTTCCAGGCTTTTTTCAAGCACCGAAAATAATCTTTGCAGGGAATCGCTTTTGTCCAGCCCCGCCCATAGAATGCCTCGTTCTCCTCTTCCAAAGAAACCGATTTGACCTAATTTTAAATCAAAAACCCGATGTCTCTGGGCTGCTTCAAACATGGCATCTTTCACATACTCAACATCTGACGGCTCAATCTCCCCCAAAAAATGTAGGGTAATATGAAAATTATCTTGGGGCGTATAATTCCCTCGGCGGCAATACTTTTGGGTTTCCGTCTGAATCTCAGAAAGATACTCCCTTGCCTCAGGGGATAGCTCAATAGCGATAAACGTACGCATATCGCCCCTCCTTCCTAATAAAAAAGCCCTTTGGGAATGGAGAAAACCATATGATCCCCAGCCATCCCCCCGAGAGCTTCTCGTTACTTTTCGTTTTAAATTATTTATTTACCAATGTGAAAGCCTTCTCCACAACGTTTTCAACGGTAAAGCCAAAGTCCTTAAAGAGCAGGCCTGCCGGCGCAGATGCACCAAAGCCCTCCATGGCAATGACAGCACCGTCTAAGCCAACATACTTGTGCCAGCCAAAATCGGCCGCCGCTTCCACAGCAACTCTCGTTCTGACTGCCTTGGGCATAACGCTTTCTTTGTATTCTGCACTCTGCTCCTCGAACAAATCCCAGCTAGGCATACTAATGACTCTTGCTTTTACACCTTTTTCTGCCAGAACATCATAAGCCTTGTAAATCAGCTCTACCTCGGAACCACTTGCCATCAATAAAACATCAGGGGTTCCAACACAGTCCTTCAAAATATAAGCACCCTTTAATGCATCTTTGCCCGTGCCTTCCAAAGCGGGTAAGTTCTGTCTAGAAAGAATCAAAGCCGTAGGTGTGTTTGTTTTTGTCAATGCGGTATACCAGCCAGCCGCGGTCTCCCTTGTATCGCAAGGACGGAAGGCAATATAGTTAGGCATACTGCGTAACATTGCCAAATGCTCAATGGGCTGATGGGTAGGGCCATCTTCACCAACACCAATACTGTCGTGGGTCATAATACTGATTACAGGCAAGCCCATCAAAGATTCCATACGAAGCCCAGCCTTCATATAATCCGCAAATACAAAGAAACCTGCCACATAAGGACGCAAACCGCCATGTACCGCTATGCCGTTTGCCATAGCAGTCATTGCAAACTCACGAATGCCAAAGTGTACATTGGAGCCCGTAGGGTTTTCCTTGCTGTAATATTCTCTATCTTTCATAACGGACTTATTGGAGGGTGCCAAATCGGCAGAACCGCCGAACAGGTTGGGCACAGCCTTGGCAACTTTTTGCAATACCTTTTCGGAGGCCGCACGGGTTGCGATATCCCCTTCGTTTTTCCAGAAGTCCTCATCATTTAACAAATCAACTGCCAATTCGTCAGTATGCCAAGCGGCATATTCCTTTGCCAGCTCCGGATTCTTTTCCCCATAAGCTTTGAACATTTCGTTCCAAGCTGCTTCTGCTTTTTCTCCGTTAGCGATGATTTCAGCCATATGCGCCTTTACTTCTTCAGGAACGAAGAATTCCTCGGCATATGTCCAGCTTAAATTTCCCTTTGCTAAACCAATTTCATCTGCACCAAGGGGTTCGCCATGGGCAGAAGCCTTGCCCTGCTTATTGGGTGCGCCGTAACCAATCTGGGTATTTACCTTTACCAAGGCAGGCTTGTCCGTAGCCTTTGCCTTTTCAATGGTTGCCAAAATAGTATCCGCATCATTGCCATCCACCACTTCAAATACATCCCAACCGTAAGCAATAAAACGTGCTTTTACATCTTCTGTAAATGCTACGTCTGTGCTGCCTTCGATGGTAATTTTATTGCAGTCATACAATAAAACCAATTTAGAAAGACCCATTGTTCCTGCTAAAGAAGCCGCCTCAGAAGCAACGCCCTCCTGCAAGCAACCATCGCCGCAAAGAGCAAAGGTATAGTGGTCTACCACTTTAAATTCGGGAGTGTTAAATTTTGCCGCCAAATGGCTTTCCGCCAAAGCCATACCCACTGCATTTGCAATTCCCTGTCCCAAAGGTCCTGTGGTGGTTTCCACACCAAGGGTATGCTTATATTCAGGGTGACCAGGGGTCAAAGAATTTCTCTGACGGAAGTTTTTCAAATCTTCAATGGTCAAGCCAAAGCCGAATAAGTGCAGTAAGGAGTATAACAACGCAGAGCCATGTCCTGCGGAAAGAACGAAACGATCCCGATCGTCCCATGCAGGATTTTTGGGGTTCATCTTCATCCCCTTTGCCCATAGGGTATACGCCATAGGTGCCGCACCCAAAGGTAAGCCGGGATGTCCACTGTTTGCTTTTTGAATTGCTTCTGCGGAAAGAAACCGCAGGGTGTTAATCGCTAATTGATCCATAGGGTTCATGTTTTTACCTCCAAAAACAATAGTAACAGCTGTGTCTGATTATTTTTTAGGTACAGTTTCCCAATCTTTCAAGAAACGTTCAATACCAAGGTCAGTCAAAGGATGCTTTGCCATCTGAATTAATACGTTGTATGGAATGGTTGCAATATGGCAGCCAACTCTTGCCGCATCAATGACATGCAAAGGATTTCGGATACTAGCCGCAATAATTTCTGTCTGGATTCCATGTACATCGAAAATTTCAACGATTTCTTCGATTAAAGTCATACCTACCGCACCGATATCGTCCACTCTGCCTAAGAAGGGGCTAACATAAGTTGCGCCTGCTCTTGCAGCCATCAATGCCTGTGTAGCGGAAAAAACCAATGTTACATTTGTTTTGATGCCCTCAGCCGTCAAAATTTTCACTGCCTTTAAGCCTTCCAAAGTCATAGGAATTTTAATTACAATATTTTTATGGATTTTCACCAGTTCTCTGGCTTCTGTTACCATGCCTTCATGCTCTAGGCTGATGACCTCTGCACTGATTGGGCCATCTACGATTGTTGTAATTTCTTTTACCACCTCAACAAAATCCCTGCCTTCTTTTGCAATCAGGGAAGGGTTTGTTGTAACGCCGCAAATAACGCCTAAATCGTTTGCCTCTCTGATGTGTTCCACATTCGCTGTGTCGATGAACATTTTCATGGTATTATCTCCTTTTTTATGCTTTTTAGATTCCTTTTTTGTTCAGCTTTGTTATTTAAGCTGAAAACTCGAAAAACGCATTTTGGCTTCTTTGGGTGCGTTTCTTATACATTGTAATCCATCCAACCAACAAAATCAACGGCTTTCCGCTTTACAACGGCACTTTCTCAAAGGCAAGCAAAGGCTTTGCCCAAAGGTGGGCTTTTCTTGTCATTTCTGCATAACAGAAAAGGCAGCGTTTTAAAAAGTATTACTCAATCTTCCTAATGAATTTAAATTTTTATAATAAATATCCTTTTACAAATTCCTTAATTTTATCCCTTTCGCACACATTTTTGTGTAAAATCGGTCTATGTTCAATGCCTTGGATTGGTTCAGGGATAGAAACGCCGCTTGTTTTTTCCAAAACATGCATCAACGCAAATGGATCATCCTTGGCATATTTTTCATCTAAGGCCATCATAACGTCCTTTGTAAACTTGTAAGGGCTTGCAGTAGAAACAATTACCATTGGTCTGGTGTCATTGCTCGCTACTTTATATTTTTGATAAGCGGCATAAGCAACTGCCGTATGGGTATCCATAACATAGCCTGTTTCTTCATAGAAGCCTTTAATTGCTCCGTAAGTTTCATTTTCCGTAGCAAATTCACCGCTGATTTTCTTTTCTGTAATGGTAACGGAATACTTCCCATCCTTGCTCAGCCTTGCCATATCCTCTTTTGTAGTGTTCTGCCCTGCCATGTGGCTAAGCAAACGCTCCAGATTGCTGGAAATCAAAATATCCATGGAAGGGGAAACCGTTACATGGAACTCTCTGTTTCTGTCGTAGGTACCCGTACGGAAGAAATCATACAACACCTTATTATCATTGGAGGCACAAACAAAATGACCAACGGGAAGCCCCATTTTCATTGCGTACCAGCCTGCCAAAATATCTCCAAAATTCCCTGTGGGTACTGTAAAGTTTATTTCCTCTCCCATATTTAAAGCCCCCTGCTTAACCCCTTCCAGATAAGCGTGGAAGTAATAAACAATCTGAGGAACCAATCGTCCGATATTGATGGAGTTTGCTGAGGAAAATAAGTATCCTTTCTCTTCCAATTCTTCCCCCAAAGCCTTGTCCGTAAAGATGCTTTTTACTGCACTTTGGGCATCGTCAAAATTGCCCAAAATTCCAACAACACAAGTATTTTCGCCCTCCTGAGTGGTCATTTGCAATTTCTGCACAGGGCTTACGCCATCCTCTGGGAAAAATACGATAATCTTCGTTCCTTCCACCCCAGAAAAGCCCTCCAGAGCCGCTTTTCCTGTATCTCCTGAGGTTGCGGTTAAAATAACGATTTCCTTGTCTATTCCTTCTCTTTTTGCCGCTGTTTTCATAAAATAGGGTAAAATGGATAACGCCATATCTTTAAATGCCAAGGTTCTTCCGTGAAATAATTCCAAAAAGAAAGCATCCCCCTTTTGAACCACAGGCGCAATTTCCTTTGTATCAAATTTTTCATCATATGCGCCGTTGATACAAGCCTTAAGCTCGTCCTCTGTAAAATCCAAAAACAGACTTAAAACCTCATATGCCAGCTCTTGATAACTAAGCTTGCTTAATTCCTCCAAGGATTTTCCCATGGCGGGAATTACTTCCGGTATATAAAGCCCCCCATCGGGACAAATCCCTCTCAAGATTGCCTGTGAAGCCGTTGCCCGAATGGACTGATCCCTTGTTCCGATATATGTCAAATTAGCCATGACCTTCTCCTTCTTTCTTATGCTTCAATTTACGATAGTTCTATTTTACAAATTTTTCACCATTTGTCAACCTCAATTATACATTTGTCCACTAACAGCGTACACTTACTCCCATTTCCATCCTACCGCATATTTATTTTTTAGCCGACCGCCTTGTCTTTTCGCCCAGCCCAAAGGAAATCCATCGACACAAACCAAGGTCCAACCGTCCTTTCCTTCCGCTTCAACGGTTTCGCCCTTTAAATACCGAATGACCCTGTCGTCCTTCAAAGAAAAGTCCTCCACATTGGACACTTCTTCCTTAAAAATCCCCATAGCAAAGGCTTGAGAAGGCTCGAACCGACCTTTTTTCATCGTTCCCAACTGCCAACCGGTACGCAATACCCGAAGTCCTTTCATAGAGGGCATTTCCTTGGGCAAAAGGTACAGGCTTTCCCCAAAAATCTTGAAGGTTCCCGTAAGCTTGGTTTTCAGCACTTCCTTTTGAAATTCTAAAAATGGCGCTAGATCCTTTTCTTTTTCTCCAATTTCCCCCGTCAGCATAACTTTCTCCGCCGTGCCGTTCTTTTGCAGCAAGGCAAGAAAATGGCCTTCTCCCTTTATTTTATGGGGATACAATCTAGCGCACTGTTGAAGCTCCCCAATTCCTACTGAAAAGCCATGCTTTTTTTCAATGGGAAGAAGAGAAAACTCCTTGTGCTTTTCCAAAAAATCAGAAATGCTTTTTTCATTCTCACAAACGGCAAACGTACAGGTGGAATAAAGCAACATCCCTCCCGGGCGCAGCATCTCTGCGCAGGAATCCAATATTTTCTCCTGCTCTCTTTGGCAAAATGCAAGCATTTCTTCATTCCAGCTTTTCACCATGTCCGGTTCCTTGCGAAACATCCCTTCTCCAGAACAGGGGGCGTCAATTAAAATTTTATCAAAAAATCCCGAAAATCTTTCCTCTAAACGCTCCGGCGGTTCACTCATCACAACGCTGTTGCGTATGCCAAACAGCTCCATATTTTTTAACAGCGCCTTCGCTCGTCCCGCGCTGATATCATTGGCAATCAAAAGTCCTTCTCCTTGCAGTCTTGCACCCAATTGGGTGGATTTCCCTCCCGGCGCAGCACAAACATCCAAAACCCGTTCCCCTGGCATAATAGGCAAAATCGCTCCCGGGCTCATGGCACTGGGCTCCTGCAAATAATATAGACCGGCATGATAATAGGGGTGCTTTGAAGGGCGTTCTTTCTCCAAATAATAAAATCCCTCCTCGCACCATGGCACAGGCGACAGGGAAAAAAGAGCTTTCTTTTGGAAATCCTCCATCGATAGCTTTAAAGTATTTACACGCAAACCAAAATATCTGGATTCTTCAAAGGAAGCCAAGTATTCTGGGTATTCCTCACCTAAGAGCCGCTGCATTTTTTCCGTATATTGAATGGGTAATTCCATAGTTTTCCTCCAAAAATAATATCTTTTTAATATCATACTGAAAAATAGCATAGAATACAAGAAATAGCCAAAAAAACATTTAAAATCTCAGACGTTTTTTATCTTTACAAAGAGACATTTCTCGTATAAGATTAATAGCGTCACTTTAATACTTTATTAAAAAAGGAGGTTGTTTCATGGGAAAAGCAATATGGAAGCCGGGTACCGTACTTTACCCTGTACCAGTTGTTATGGTATCCTGCGGCACGGAGGAAAATGCAAATATTATTACTGTTGCATGGACAGGAACCATCAATAGTGACCCTGCAATGACCTACGTTTCCATTCGACCCTCACGCCACTCCTTCGAGCTGATCAAAAACAGCAAGGAATTTGTTATTAATCTGGTTACAAAAGACTTGGCTTATGCTTGCGACTTTTGTGGCGTGAAAAGCGGGCAAGATATGGATAAATTCAAGGAAATGAAGCTTACTGCCAAAAAAGGGGAACAGGTAGCTGCGCCCATCATCTACGAAAGTCCCGTAAACATTGAGTGCAAGGTGAAGGAAATTATTCCTCTGGGCACACATCATATGTTTTTAGCAGAAGTCGTTTCCGTTAGCGTCAGCGATGAATATTTAGATGAAACAGGTAAATTTCACTTTAATGACACACAGCCTGTCTGCTATTCACATGGCGCATATTTCACCCTAGGTGAGCAATTGGGAACCTTTGGCTATTCCATAAAAAAGCCGAAAAAAACAAAAAAATCATAACATAAGAACCAAAATGTATTATTTATTTTAAGGGAGGATTTTTTGCAATGTTACGAATCACTGAAGTCAATATCTATTCTATGGATAAAGGCGATGATAGCTGGGCCATCGATGGGGAAATATTATTTGAAGATGATTTAACTTCAGCCTTTGAAGCAACCTATCTTGTAGATGAAGACGAATTAGAAAGCTTTTCCTTAGAATTGGATTTGGAAGAGAATTATGACGTACGAACATTGAAAAAGCGGATTGTTGAAGCTGCAAATGTCTACGAAGATTAAAACAAACGGCTATTGATAAACAATAGCCGTCACCGCGAATACAAAGTCAAAACCTTGAGCGCTTTGCCCTCAAACACCCACAAGGGTTTCACCCTTGACCCATTTAAACCCGCAGACTATGCGGGTTTTGTAATATTTTTTGGTCTTGCTTTTTTCAAAAAACAAGTAGGCAGTCATCACTTTTGCTACGCAAAGGCTAGTTTGCTGTCTTCCCTATCTTGGGCAATAAGTGGGCAACGCCAAGGTTTGTCTTCAAGATGACGGCTATTGAAAATAATAGCCGTCTTTAAATTTACTTTTACAATATTTTTTTGGGACAAAAGTTCAGATAATCCGCAGAAACCAAATGGAACTTGATTCCCGCCCACTCTCCCTGAATGCCGCTGTCATGACTGGGCTTTCCGTGTAAATGCCCATATACCACCTGTTTAATGGGGTACTCCCCCATGATCTCCAAAAAAGCAGAATTCTCCTGCTTGTCATTAACAGGTGGAAAATGCATCATCAAAAGAATTTCTTTTGCACCTTTCCTCATGGCGCTTTCTAAGGAAAGCCTAAGCCTATTTTGCTCTCTTTCGTAAAGCTTTTTATCCTGTGGGGTAAAACGGCTATCATTTGGGCACAGCCAGCCTCTTGTGCCGCAGATAAAAATATTCTCATAACGGTCACAATCATTTTTTAAAAACCGCATGCCCTTATATTCTCTCTCCAATCTAGAAGCAGACTTCCACCAATAATCATGATTTCCTTCCAAGAAAATTTTTCGCCCGGGCAGGCTTTGAATTGCCTCCAAATCTGCCGCAGCATCTTCCTCTTTCATAGCCCAGGAAATATCTCCAGGCAGCAAAACAGTGTCCTCTTCTTGAATTTCTCGCTTCCAGCTATGTATAATCTTCTCACTATGGCCTTCCCAATTGGCGCCAAAAATACTCATCGGTTTCTCTACCGAAAAGCTAAAATGAAGATCCGCAATTGCAAATAACCCCATGCTGTCGCTCCTTTTTTACACCCGATAAACCTCTGCCAATACATTTAGCTTTTCGTTAAAGGCCTTCAGCTCATCGATGTCTTCTTTATTCCAAATTTCAACAAATTCCTTGTTGATTTCATCCATCTGCTCTAATTTTGTTTCAAAATACAGATTTTGAATATTATCCAAAATGTTTGTAACCAAGTTTCCCTTGATTTCGTTTAAACGCTGTGCATTGGTAATCTCCCCACGGATTGTTGACATTTCCTGATCCAGATGAAATGCGGCCTCCGCACAATTTATCAGCCTTTGCTGCAAACTCTCAGGAATATTACCGCTATATTTATACCTAAGAGAATGCTCCGCCGTAGCCCAAAAATTCATAGCATTGGTACGAATTTGAATTTCCGCCAGTACCTCCTTTGGTCCCAAGGCTGTACTTAGGGGATACCGTATAATCATATGGTAGCTTCGATAACCGCTGGCTTTGGTTTTAGTGATGTAATCCCGCTCCTCCACAACTGTCATATCTTTTCTGCCACGAACCATCCCCACGACTTTTTCAATATCCTCAACAAACTGACAAAGAATTCGAATGCCTGTAATATCCTCTATCTTTTCTTCAATTTCTTCCGGCGGTATCTGCTTCTTTCCTGCCTTTTCTAAAATACTTGCAGGTTTTTTCAAGCGCCCCGTTACCGAGTCAATGGGGGAATATATTCCCAAATGCCTGCATTCCTTGTCTAAATAGCGAAATTTTAAAAGCAATTCGTCCATCGCTTGTTCATAAGGATATAAAAGCTCTTTCCAGTTGACTATTTCCACAACAACACCTCTTTTCATCGCACTGACTCTTATTTTACTTGAAAATCCCTAAATTTAGTATTGAAACAATATACCAAAATCTTCATCTTTATTTCATAGTTTGACAAAATTCCTCTGCGGTCAAAGAATACCACTTTTTGTCCATCAGCACGCCATCATAACGCAGTTCACTTTGTCGCTGTACGCCTTCAAATTGAAACCCGCATTTTTCAATTACTCTTTGTGAACGAAAATTGTCCGAATAATGGGAAACAGAAATGATACCATATCCCTTTTCTAAAAAGCCATAGGATAAAAGCGCCTGCACTGCCTCTGTCATAAAGCCCTTACCCCAATAATCCCTGCCAATGGCATAACCAAGCATTCTTGCATTATCATTCGTTCTGGTAAGATCAGGCATAAACCCCACCGTGCCTATCAACCTTCCAGACTGTTTTTCTATAATTCCAAACACATCTTCCTTGTCCAAAAACACTTCCTCAAGTATTTGCTTTGACTCATCCAGGCTTTCGTGGGGCTTCCACCCCGCATTTTTACCTACCGTCTCGTCCTTGCTATATGCAAAAAGATCCGTTGCATCCTCTTTTGTTAAACTGCGTAAAATTAGTCTTTCTGTCTGAAACATAATGATCTCTCCTTTTGATTATTATAGCATATTTATATGAAGCAATCCATATTATCCCGTTTTTAAAATCCATCGTAAACTTTTCAAAAAAGCCTTGACAATTGCTGGTGATAATGGTAGCATAGTCATATAGTTAGTTAAAACTAACTAAATTTATTTTTGGAGGTATATTATGAGCGTTGTTATAGTAGGCGGTCACGACCGTATGGTTCGTCAATATATGGATATTTGTAAAAAATATAATTGCAAAAGCAAGGTTTTCACCCAAATGCCGGGGAACTTTCGCAGTCAAATTGGCCAGGCAGATTTAATTGTCCTTTTTACCAGTACAGTATCACACATAATGGTAGCAGGTGCAGTGCAAGAAGCTGAGCGTAATCAAATTACCATTGCTCGCTCTCACAGCTCTTCTTCTTCTGCTTTAAACAAGATACTTAGTTCCTACTGTCAGGCTTAAGTTAGCCTTAGCTAACGAAGGAGGTTGGCTTATGTCTGATTTTGAAATGCAGATGCTTTATCACGGTGCCCCTACCCTATACGGTCTTAAGCAAGCAAATCTTTTTTCTCTACCCTTACCTTGCTTGCAAAATCTAAAAAATGAAGTGGCAGCCTATCAAGAACAGCTGGAGAAAAAAGGTATTTCATTGCAATATCTTTACTGCTGCAGCAAACGTGTATTTTTCCTGGTTTACAGAAAAGAAAAACTGCTGGAATACTTTAGCAATCCTAAAATCAAGGATTTTCTAATAAAAACTGGCTATCCCCTAGATGTAAATCAAGAAGCTGCTTTAGTGAATACTTTGGCTTTCCTTCGCCGGCGTATTCAAAAGTGTAATGATTTCCCCCATGAAATCGGCTTTTTTTTAGGCTATCCGTCGGAGGATGTTTTTGCCTTCATTGAGGAAAAGGGGCAGAACTATAAGCTCTGTGGCTATTGGAAGGTCTACGGTGACGAAAAAGCCGCCGTAGCAACTTTCCAACAATATACAAATTGCAGAAAAAAATTATTACATCAGGCTTCCGAAGGGATTCCAATTCTCTCTTTATTAGAAGCAAAACAAACATTACAGGAGGTTTTGTAAATGAAAAGTGCTGTTATTTATTGGAGTGGAACAGGCAATACCGAAGTTATGGCAAAAGAGATCGCTCAAGGTTTGGGGGCGGACACAGAAATCTTTTCTGTAGATGCGTTCAGCGGCAACATCAGCGACTATGATAAGATTGCTTTAGGTTGTCCTTCTATGGGCGATGAGGTTTTAGAAGAAGGTGAATTTGAACCTTTCTTTTCCTCTATCGAGGGTGGCTTAAAAGGCAAAAAGGTTGCTCTGTTTGGTTCTTATGGCTGGGGTGATGGCCAGTGGATGCGCGATTGGTGTGCAAGATGCGAAAAAGCTGGTATTAATCTTTTGAACGAAGGCTTGATTATTTGTGGATTTCCCGATGCAGATGGCAAGGCTCGTTGCTTAGCCCTTGGCCAAGAATTTGCGGCATATTAAGAAATATCTCATATTCGATCCTTTTCCTTTAAGGCGCCTGAATTCAGGTGCCTTATTATGTTGATAAAGTCAAAGCCTTGAGGGCTTTGCCCTCAAACTCTCACAAGGGTTTCACCCTTGACCTTCTAAAAATGCATAGCTATGCGATTTTAATAAAAGTTTTTGGTATGTCACTTCCATATTCCTTGGACTTTATAAAAAGTTCTTATATAAATTTCCATATTTTATAAATCCTTTAGCAACCCATGTTTCTCATAAATACTTTTGCGAATAATATTATTATCCTCATCAACAAATACAACACTCGGTCTAAATTCTTTTGCTTCTTCTGGTGTAAGCTGAATATATGCCATAATAATAATTTTATCGTTAACCTGTACGCATCTTGCCGCTGCACCATTCAAGCAGATTAACCCTGAGCCACGTTCTCCAGCAATTGTATATGTTTCAATACGTTGACCATTATTAATATCTACGATACATACCTTCTCATATTCTAAAATACAGGCAGCATCTAATAAATCTTCATCCACCGTGATACTTCCAACATAATCCAGTTCCGCCTGTACTACTTTTGCACGATGTATTTTCCCTTTTAACATAGTAAGCTTCATATTAATCTTCCTTCCATTTCAACCAGTTTTGTGTTAGTTATTTTGGGTACCAAAAATTATTCTAACTAAAAAGTCAACAATTCAATCTTTCATATTTTACCAAACAAAAAGTACTGCAGTCTTTTCCATTTATCTGTCAAATTCAAAAACTACCACCTCCAATATTTTTCTACAGATGCTCATCTACACAAAAATAAATGGAGCTCCAGTTTGGACAATAGAAAAATCTACTGTCTAGCAACAATAAGCTCCATAAAAACGAAACGATAACTTTATCCAATTATCTATTTATATACATTGTAAAATGGATTTATTTGGGGTTCCTGCCGCTTTTGCTTGGTCAAGACTAAATCATTTCATATTCTTATTGTAAGCATAACTTTTTAGCAAAGTTCTTTTACAACCATTTGCTGATCCTCTACCTTTTCATCTCCCATCTGCAAGCATATGCAGTATAGTGATATTAGATATAATTCAGCTTTTTCTATTACATTTTTTCTATTACATTTAGACGTATTATATCTATCTTAATGGGTTATTCAAAATATTATTTTATTCTTAAACAATAATCAATTAATAATACACATTATGTAATCACAATGTCTAAATAAATTAAACAGTCTTTGGGTACAGGGTGCGGCATAAAGTCCTACTTTTGTTACTCACTTTGTTGACATAAATTCAAAAGAGGGGACTACTATCATTAAAACAGCAGTCTCCTCTTTTTTTTCAGTAAAGCCTATATTTTAGGAATGATCGCAATGACTGCAAGAGGAACAATCCCCGCCGCAACCACAGCCTTTCTCTTTTCTCAAATGCCATACAATCGCAACCACAATTCCTATCAATACTAATCCAACAACGATCGTTCCTGGAGTCATAACAACAACCTCCTTTTTTAACCGGGAATACTCACCGAAACCTTGCTATTTGGGGCCTTTGTATTTGAACGAAGCAGCAGGAACAAAAAACCGATGACTACCAAAATAGCAATTACTGTTCCAATACCAAACACCAATTCTCCTGTAATTACTGCGCCAATCTGATATACGCAGAAGGAAACGGCATAAGCAAAAATTGTTTGATATCCAATGGCGAACCATGTCCATTTTGTGTTGTTCATTTCTCTCTTGATCGCGCCGATTGCCGCAAAGCAAGGTGCACACAATAAGTTGAATACCAAGAAGCTATATGCAGAAACCTGTGTAAAGCTTGCAGCTAAGGTGTCCCAAATCTCTGAGCCATCCTCTGCAACTTCTGCAAAGCCAAAAAGAACACCGAAGGTATTTACTACATTTTCTTTTGCTACCAAACCCATAATTGTTGCCACTGCTGTCTTCCAGTTACCCCAACCCAAAGGTGCAAAGATCCACGCAACTGCATTACCAATAGTAGCAAGGAAACCATCACTCAAATCTTCTACCATACCAAAAGAGCCATCTACAAATCCAAAATTAGATGTAAACCAAATAAAAATAGCAGAAAGGAGAATGATTGTACCTGCTTTTTTGATAAAAGACCAACCTCTTTCCCACATGCTGCGCAATACGTTTGAAACCGTAGGCATATGATACGCAGGCAACTCCATTACAAAGGGAACGGCGTCTCCAACAAACATCTTTGTTTTTTTAAGAATAATACCTGAAATAATAACCGCTATAATCCCTAAAAAATAAGCACTCGGTGCAACCCATGATGCACCACCGAAAAGCGCACCAGCAATCAAAGCGATTACGGGAAGTTTTGCACCACAAGGGATGAACGAGGTAGTGATAATTGTCATTTTACGATCTCTGTCGCTTTCAATGGTTCTGGAGGCCATAATACCAGGAACACTGCAGCCTGAACCAATTAACATAGGAATGAAAGATTTTCCCGACAAACCAAAGCGGCGGAAAATACGATCCATAATAAATGCAACACGCGCCATATAGCCGCAAGCCTCCAAAAATGCTAAGAAAATAAATAACACAAGCATCTGCGGAACAAAGCCCAATACAGCACCAACACCGCCAATAATACCGTCTAAAATAAGTCCTTGCAGCCAATCTGCACAATTAATACTAGCCAAAAAATCACCAACAACTACAGGAATGCCTGGTATGGTAGCACCAAACAATTCCCAGCCTTCCCCAAAGACACCTTCGTTTGCCCACTCCGTTGCATAGGACCCAATTGTTGTAACAGAAACATAATAAACCAAAAACATGACTAACGCAAAAATAGGCAATGCCAGCCAACGATTGGTAACAATTCTGTCTATGCGGTCAGAGGTGGATAGATTCCCTTTGCTGTGCTTCTTATAGCACCCCTTTATCATCTCACCAATATAAATGTATCTCTCATTGGTAATAATGCTTTCGCTATCATCATCCAACTCTTTTTCAACTTTAGCAATGATGTCCTCAAATGCAGCAGCTGACATATTACCCTGGAGAATTTTTTCATCTCTTTCAAATAGCTTTATTGCATAAAAACGCTTTTGATTTTCGTTGATTTCCTGAGGCAAACGGTTGGTGATTGCAGATAAGGCTTCCTCAACTTGAGTGGAAAAATTATGTACCTTGCAAGCCGAGACTTGTGTTGCCGCTTGTAACGCCGCTTGCGCTGCTTCCTTAATTCCGGTTGCCTTCAGCGCAGAAATTTCTAAAATAGGACACCCTAATTTTTCCGCCAACTGCTTTATTTGAATAGAATCCCCGTTTTTATTCACCACATCCATCATGTTAACGGCAATTACCATAGGAATTCCTAATTCTAATAATTGGGTTGTAAGATACAAATTTCTTTCAAGGTTTGTGCCATCCACAATATTTAAAATTGCATCGGGTCTCTCTTGAATTAGATAATTCCTTGCCACAACCTCCTCCAAGGTATACGGCGATAAGGAATAAATACCAGGTAAGTCTGTAATGACTACCTCCTTGTGTCCTTTTAATTTTCCTTCTTTTTTTTCAACTGTAACGCCGGGCCAGTTGCCGACAAATTGATTCGAGCCGGTCAAAGCATTAAACAGCGTTGTCTTTCCACTGTTAGGATTTCCGGCTAGGGCAATTTTTACTGACATAATAATCCTCCTTAGTGTTAGTGTTTGCTAACGTTTCTAAAAATTAGTATTCACTAACTTTTAACTAAAGCTTACTCAATTACAACCATCTGTGCATCAGCTTTTCTTAAAGAAAGCTCATACCCTCTTACTGTAACCTCAACGGGATCACCCAAAGGTGCAACCTTGCGTACAAAAACCTCTACACCTTTTGTGATACCCATGTCCATAATTCTACGCTTTACAGGACCTTCTCCTGTGATTTTCAGCACAGAAATCCGTTCTCCTACTTTTGCTTCTCGTAATGTTCTCATGTCATCCCTTCCTTATACTATGATTCTGCAAGCCATGGACTTGCTAATTGCAACTCTGGATTCTTTTACATTTACAATCACATTTCCGTTATATTCGGAAATTACAGTTACTTGGCTTCCTGCAATAAATCCAAGGGAAGCCAAAAACCGTTGCAATTCATCCTTTCCACCAATATGCTTAATTATTTGTGGAACTCCAGCACCTGCTAATGTAAGTGGCATCTTGATCCCTCCTATTCACTGTTACTCTTAGCTAACTTTAATAAAAGTTTACCACGCCTAACTCTTTTCGTCAAGCTTTATCTTCATTTTCCATTAATAAAACCAGATTCATAAATTTCATAAGGCAAATAACCAATTAAGCAAATACTTGTGTTTACAAAAATTAAATTTTCACCTTGGAAATTTGTTCAGCTACATCAAATAAGGAAAGGAGGGTTCTAAACTCCCCAAAACCAAACATTTTTTAATCAAATATCCAAAGTAAAGTTTTCAATGCATAAAAAAAAGTGTCCATTCAGACACTTTTTAAGCGCGAGACGAGATTCGAACTCGCGACCCTCGCCTTGGCAAGGCGATGCTCTACCACTGAGCCACTCGCGCAAATGGTGCCCAGAACCGGAATCGAACCAGTGACACGAGGATTTTCAGTCCTCTGCTCTACCGACTGAGCTATCTGGGCACATATTGTTTTTTAAGCGGTTATGCCCGAGACCGGGGTCGAACCGGTACGGGTGTTACCCCGCAGGATTTTAAGTCCTGTGCGTCTGCCAATTCCGCCACTCGGGCAAATAGTTACTCGTTTTAAACCGCTCATTTAATATATCAAAGACAGCCTAATTTGTCAATACTTTTTTCTGTATTTTTCCGCGTTAAACGCAATGTATACCAAATCCTGCACTACTTTCATTCTATTTTCAAGTAAAAAGTATAGGGTTTCAATAAAATATGCCAATTTACTATTCTAAAAAAGGCCAGACCTCGTGGAATGCAGGCAGTTGGTGGTGAAATATTTCATATTAAAAGAAAAACCCTGCAATAAACGCACTCACTTAGTCTATTCGCTGCCGCAATAAAAAGGGTCCTTTTCACTCTACCCACGAAGTACGGCAAGGCATACCTAATTCTCTGTATTTTCAATGAGTACACCATCAAGATAGGGTTTCCCCTCAGGAGACATGCCATCACGGTATATCACCTCTCCATAGGCATTTCTGCCCTCTATATAGGCAATATATTGAAAGGTATCATCCTGAATTTGCGTTGACCAGATGCCATAAAAAAAGCCATCCTGATCCACCGTCATGGTCATTTCCTGTATACTTGGATTTTCGTCATTTCCGTAATCGCCATACTCAATTCTGCAATAAACCTCTCTAATTTCTTTTTGTGAAGCAAGCCCCATTACCTTGCCGCCACGAAATATATTTGCTGTAACCACTTTTTCACAGGAGATAAACCCGGTTATTCCTCCGCTTTTTAACTTCCATAGAACACCGAAGGCGCGGTCAACGGAAATTGCCGAAAGATTCTCTTTCCATTTTCCCACAATTAGTTTTCCGCTATCTTCAAACTCATATTCGGCTAATATTTTTTCCGAAGGCCCATAATGCAGCCCTTTTTCACAGGCATAAAATACATCTTCCGCAGAAAAATAATATCCTCCCAGCCGCATAAAGGATAGCAACAGTAATGGAATCAAGATAACAAAAATAATTAATTCTTTTTTACGATTCATTAGCCATCACCCGCCCTTCCTTTAAGTCAATGGGGATTTCATTTTCTATTCCATAGGAAATCACCGCTTTTGTTGCATCCAGAGGTATATTTTCACAATATTTTTGTCCTCTACCATAATAACTTCCGCTTTTCCATCCATTTCCGTTTGCTTGTATTTTCCCTTGCTCATCATATATAGTAACACCGATGGAAGAACTCCATTTAATGCTGTCCGAAAAAGGATTCGTCCATGTAGCATAGCGAACTTCTAGGGTATGATCCTCATAATACAATATTTTATCAATAATAACCGTTGTATCATATATTTTCTCTCTATAACCCACGTCAATGGAATAAACCAAAAGACTATCGCTTTTCTCGTCATAGGATTCAAAAACAGAGATAAAACCAGAAGTAATTAACGAAAGCGCAGGAAGAAAATTTAAAATAACCAATAAAATCAATGCGTCTTTTAATACTCTCCAAATCCAGCCAAGAAATGGCGAGTGGGCTTTGTTCAGCTCCTCTCCAATTTCATCTGCATCCCCCATACAGGCTAATACAGTTTCCCTTGCCTGTTCCTCCTCCATTCCCTCTGAAACAAACTCGTCATACCGATCCTCCATATGATTTTTAAGCTCAAAGTAGATATGGTTATGGTCATATTTAAATTTTACATGGGACAAAATTTGTTTGAGATACTCCTCCCAGTCAGGGACACGCATACCCCGCACCCCCTAATACCTTTTTTACTGAAATGGTGAAAGCATTCCACTGCTCTTTTTCTTTCGCAAGCTGTGTTTTCCCTTTCACCGTAATTTGATAATATTTTCTTTCCTTCCCCGTTTCTGCCGTCGCCTTATAGGATTTCACCAGACCTTGACTTTCCATGCGATGCAAAACAGGATACAAAGTACCTTCTTTAAATTGAAAAATACAATTGCTTCTTTGCTCAATTTCCTTAATAATCTCATAGCCATAGTATTCTTTTTCCTGCAATAAGGAAAGCAGCATTAAAACAGTGCTACCACCAATCAATCCCTTGTCCATCCTCAATACCTCTCCCTTCTTTTTTACTTAGAATATCTAGGTATATATTACCTAGATATTCTAAGTATGTCAAGTCTAATCTGTGTGTTTGTTTTTTTAAAAAAACCTTCTATTTTTCGGTGCCTACACCGAAAAATAGAAGGTTGACGATTCATCATACTATATTACGCCATCTATTTGTTTTTGTTCTTTTCTTTACTGTTTTCCGTTTTCCCTTCTTTTTCCACCATATCAAAATTCAAAACCTCACTACTTGTTGCATCAATAGTGCATTCATACGCTGCACTTTCTGTGTAAAAAGCTACCTTATAAATAATCTTATCCCCATGCTGATTTAATTCCACTAAAGTGAAAGTGGCTTCACTATTTTTCACATTGGCACGGGTTAAGGCTGCCTTCTCTGCCTTTTCTGAATTGATAAATTTACCGTCTTTCAGTACATCAAAGCCTTCAATTTCAGCACCAACCGACAAAATCGTACCTGCTTGTGCATCAATTTTATAGCTATATTCGTTCGTTCCATAGTAGAACTGAACAACATATGCCTTTTTTCCTTCTACTTCTTCCATCTTTGTATTCACAAAGCTAACATCTTTTTCATTCAAATTGGCATTGGAAACTGCGATTTCCTTCGCTTTCCCCATACCAATATCATTTTTTTCAAGCTCTTTCTCCCCCTTTTCCTCCGCTTTAAAGGTGTCCGCATCCGTTACAGCGCTATCAGCAGGGGTAAGGGTTATTTTCTTTGCTGCATTATCCCAAGCTACATCCTTCCCCATAATCTGACCAACGGCACGCAAGGGTAAGTAGGTTGAGCCATTATATACAATAGGGTTGATTTTATCCCCGGTAGAAGTTTTAAATTCATTTACAGTACCATCGACAGAAATTATAAAATCCTGTCTTTCTTGCACAACAACGCCCTCCGTAGCTACTTCGGGCTGTGCATCTGCCGTTGTTTGGGCTGTTTCATCCCTATTCCCGCTGAGGGTAATGGTTTTGCTTGTTTCATCCCAATTTACATTCTTGCCCATAATTTCTCCAATGGCACGCAAAGGCAGGTATGTGGTATCATTATATAAAATAGGTAATGCAACACTACCATCTGTACGAGTAAAAACACACTCCACTCCATCAATTTCAATGGCAAAATCACCTCTTAATTGCGCATTGGTTTTGTTAGCAGCAAAAGCTGGAACCAAAGACAAGCATACAAAAATACTTGTTAGACTTAAAACTAATTTTTTCTTCATTATTATCATCCTTTCATCGCTATTCATAGCAGTTTTTGTCACTATATAATAATAGTACAATGATCCATATAAATCAAGCCCATCTATTACTACACTTTTCCAAGTAAGCTCCTTAATGTTTACAATCATCACCACCAGCTCAGCTGGTGGTTTGCTCTGCCCCTAGAAGGGGCTTTTACCAACTTGCATCTAAAGATGCATTGAACGGTTTGCCAACCGTTTCTTATTCTCTGGCTACTGCTAAAGCAGTTTACTTCTTGCCTGTGCTCACTTGCTCACCCGTAAACGGGTCAATGTATTCT
>NZ_LRVM01000007.1 GCF_001571775.1 Anaerotignum neopropionicum | reverse complement strand
TTCCCATGTTGTATGTGCTAAACTATTATTAGTCATTTTGAATCCTCCTTTTGGTCTTTGATGTGGTTGGCAAACCTACATTTATTCTACCAAAGGAGGATTCGTGCTTACATCTAAAGAACAAACCTTTCCTACCACCGGCATAGCCGGTGGTTTTGTCAAGCTAAAGCGAACAAAAAAAGCCTGCCATTTTTTTCAAATGACAGACTTTCATGTTTTATCCCAAAATTAATTTAATAAAGAATAAAATGCCGATTATAATAATCACAGGGTTCAGTTCTTTTTGTCTGCCGCTCAGGAGCTTCAGTAATACATAAGAAATTACACCAAAAACCAAGCCTTCAGAAATACTGTAAGCAATAACCATCATTAAAATTGTAATAAATGCCGGAAATCCTTCTGTATAATCTCTAAAATCAATATCTCTTATATTCTCCACCATAAACAGGCCTACCACAACCAAAGCAGGTGTTGTTGCAAAAGAAGGGATTGTGGTCAAGATTGGAGAAAACAATAGTGCAACCAAGAAAAGAATTGCTGTTGTAAAAGAAGTCATACCTGTTCGGCCACCATCAGAAACACCAGATGCACTTTCAACGAAAGTGGTAACTGTGGAGGTACCCAAAACCGCACCAACTGTAGTTGCGCAGGCATCTGCAAACAACGCGCCTTTGATGCGAGGCAGCTTACCATTTTTATCAATGAATCCAGCTTTTGTGGAAACACCGATTAATGTACCTAAAGTGTCAAATAAGTCTACAAACAAAAATGCAAACACAACTGTAATAAAATCAATGATTTTAACACCACCAAAGTTCAACTTCATGGCAATGGGCGCAAGGCTTGGCGGCGTAGAGATAATACCTTGGGGAATTAAAGAATACATTCCCCCATCAATATTTACCACATAAATCCCCGTCATCTGACAAATAATACCCAAAACCCAAGTAGCAATAATGCCTAAGAACAAAGCACCTCTTACCTTTTTTACAACAAGGGCCAAAGTAATAATCGTACCAATTAAAGATAATGCCACGGAAACATTTTTTATATTGCCTAAGGCAACACAAACTGTAGCATTTGGAACAATCACACCAGCATTTTGCAGTCCGATAAAAGCAATAAACATACCGATACCAACACTGGTTGCTTTTTTCATGTTTACAGGAATTGCATTAAAAATTGCTTCTCTAATATTAACGGCAGAAAGTAAAATAAAAATAAGACCCTCGACAAAAACCGCTGCCAAAGCAACCTCCCAGCCATAGCCATACTGGCCGCAAACGGTAAATGCAAAGTACGCATTTAACCCCATCCCGGGAGCCAGTGCAAAGGGGTAGTTGGCAAAAAACGCCATGCACAATGTACCCAGTGCAGATGCAATACAGGTTGCCGTTAAAAGTGCACCCGGATCCATTCCCGTTGCGCTTAAAATGCTAGGATTCACTACAAGAATATATGCCATTGTCATAAATGTAGTTAAACCGGCAAATATTTCAGTTCTCATTGTAGTATTGTTTTCTTTTAGTTTAAACAAATTTTCAAATAAAACCATGTTTTTCCCTCCTTTTGGTAATAAAATGATAAAAAAAGTAAAATAAAGACAATGACTTTAAAATGATAGCAAAGTAAAGCTGGCCTGTCAACGGGTTACGGAAGTATATGCTACAAAGAATTTGAGAAGAAAACCGCTTATTTCATGGTTTTTTCTCTTGTCAATATTTGTGGGCTATGCTAATATAAACAAAGAACCTGCCGTCGGAGTTTTTCGGCGGCTTTTCTTTTCAATTAAACAGACGGTAATGAGATTTTTTATGGAGGTTAGCGATGAACCACGAAATGATTATCATATTAGACTTTGGCGGACAGTATAACCAATTGATTGCGCGCCGTGTCAGAGAGCATCATGTTTATTGTGAAATCATGCCTTGGAATAAGCCTATGGAAGAAATCGAGGCAAAAAATCCAAAAGGTATCATTTTCACCGGCGGACCCAATAGTGTGTACGAAAAAACATCCCCCCACTGTAATCCTGAAATTTTCCAGCTGGGCATTCCTGTTTTGGGTATTTGCTATGGCTGTCAGTTGATGGCATATACGCTGGGTGGTAAAGTTGGAAATGCAAATGAAAAGAGCGAATATGGAAAAACAGAGGTTGCTTTCGATACAAGCAGTAAACTGCTTAAAGGCATTGGTGAAAAAGAAATTTGCTGGATGAGTCATACTGATTTTGTGACGGAGCTTCCGGAAGGCTTCCGCATTGTTGGCAAAACAGCTACCTGCCCTGCCGCAGCCATTGAAAACCCCGAAAAAGGTTTTTATGGTGTACAATTTCATCCCGAAGTAAACCATACGCCCAGAGGCACCGATATGCTTCACAACTTCTTATATGAGGTTTGCCATTGCAGCGGCGACTGGACTATGACAAATTATATCGAAGATCAGATCAAAAAAATTCGTGAAAAGGTTGGGGATGGCAAGGCTCTTTGTGCCCTTTCCGGCGGTGTTGATTCCAGCGTTGTTGCGGCTCTGGTTTCTAAAGCAATCGGCAAACAGCTGACTTGCGTGTTTGTTGACCACGGCTTAATGCGTAAAAACGAGGGCGACGAGGTAGAAACGATATTTGATGGTTTTTTTGATTCTCATTTCGTTCGGGCTAACGCACAGGAACGTTTCTTGATGAAACTGAAGGGCATTACTGACCCCGAAGCAAAAAGAAAGACCATTGGCGAAGAATTCATTCGAGTTTTTGAAGATGAAGCCAAAAAAATAGGGAAAGTTGAATATTTGGTACAAGGAACCATTTACCCCGACGTCATCGAAAGCGGCTTAGGGGATTCGGCTGTGATTAAATCTCACCACAACGTGGGTGGCTTGCCTTCCGTTGTTGATTTTGAGGAATTGATTGAACCCTTACGCCTGTTGTTTAAAGATGAAGTGCGTCAGATGGGTATGGAACTTGGCTTGCCCGAAAATTTGGTATGGCGTCAGCCCTTCCCCGGCCCCGGCTTAGGCATCCGTGTCATTGGAGAGGTAACAGACGATAAATTGGAAATTTTAAGAGAAGCCGATGCAATCTTTCGTGAAGAAATTGCAAGCGCAGGTTTAGACCGCAGTATCAATCAGTATTTCGCGGTTATTACTGACGTTCGTTCCGTTGGTGTTATGGGGGACTTTAGAACCTATGACTATACCGTTGCCCTTCGTGGCGTTACAACCACTGACTTTATGACTGCCGACTGGGCACGGATCCCTTATGATGTGTTGGATCGCGTTAGCGTAAGAATTGTAAATGAAGTGAAACATGTAAACCGTATCGTGTATGATGTTACTTCGAAGCCGCCGGCTACGATTGAGTGGGAATAAATAAGCCAACCCCTGCGCACCTTAATATTACTAGGTTCGTAGGGGTTTTTATTCTCTAACCGTACTAAAAACATACTACTTTTTTTGAAAATTGATTTATCTAATTTTGATAGCATCAAAACCGCCCTTTCCATAGAACCAGTTTGATTATTTTTCCATAAAGAAAAGCTGCTTTTATTTCCGTTTGATTTAATTATATTCATCCAGCACAACTCTAACATTCCCTCTCTTTTGTTTTTCCTAACCGCTATTATGGCATTTGAATGAAATATTCCTAGAATAATGTTAAAGGGAATGTCCCCTATGACTGCATTTACATCAGTACCGCCCATTTCCCCTCTTTCCTTTAATGTCCTAAAAACACTCTATTCCCAGACTTAATAAAACATTGCTTTTGAAATTTACAAAACAATTTGTAAAGCACTGCTTCTTCTGTTAAAATTAATTAAGTAGCCAAACCAATGAAAAACAGAAAGTAGGGGTAAAATGAGGAAAAAAACTTTATTATTTTTTACAGCAATATGTATTACACTTTTATCGGTGGTCACGCCTATAAGGACTGTAAACGCCGGCGACGCACCTTCTTCACCAAAAATCGGGGATGTGATCCACGGCTTTGAGCTTACGGACAAAGCTTACGATTCCGCCATACAAGCCAACCAGTCTTTGTTTGTTCACCAGAAAACAGGTGCTAAATTTCTTGTGTTAAAAAACAGCGATACCAACCGTGGTTTTGCCATTAAATTTGATACCGTTGCAGAAAATAATAAAGGCATTAACCACATTCTGGAACATTGTGTTATGAGTGGCAGTAAAAAGTATCCTCTTAATGATCTCTTTTTTACATTGGATAATACAACCTATATTTCTTATACCAATGCATATACTTATCAAAATTTTACTACTTATCCCATTTGTTCTGCCAGTGAGGCACAATTATTAAAATCAGCAGACATTTATTTGGACGGGGTTTTTAACCCACTTTTGTTAGAAAACGAAAAAATATTTGAACGGGAAGGTATTCGCTATGAAATGATAGATGAAAGCTCCCCACTAAACTATAATGGCATTGTATATAATGAAATGCAGGGTGCTCTGGCAAATATAGAGAGAGCTTCCTACCATAATTCAATGAAAACTCTTTTTCCAAATAGTGCTCAAAATAATAATTCTGGTGGCAATCCAGAAGATATTTCCACTTTAACCTATACCGAGCTCATGGAAACCTATCATAAAAATTATCATCCTTCAAACAGCACAATGGTGCTTTACGGTGATGTAGACTATGAACCGTTTTTAAAACTGGCAGACGAAAATTATCTGTCAGCCTACAGCTATAGAGAGCATACTCTGGACAGAGGAACGAAACCAATCTTTCACCAACTGCAAGAAAGCACCTATGAATTCTCTGTTTCAGAAGACACTGATACCGAAAAAGCATCGGTTATTGAGCTTGTTTTTGCAACGAAAGATACAAGAAAAAATACTTTTGAAAGTCTTGTTACCTTAGATATTGCCGTAAATTTATTAAACCTTGATAGCTCCCAAATGAAACAAGCTCTGCTAAAAAGCAATATAGCGGATTCTTATGAAATATATTTGGATGATGGTATTTTTCAGCCTGTGGTTCATTTCGTTGCTGTCAATGCCGATCCCCAACGCAAAAGGGATTTTTATAACGTGGTAATGGCGGAATTAAAAAAATCCGTAAGCAATGGGTTTGATAAGGATTTTGTCAAAGCCTCCCTTCGTTCCTTGGAGTTTCAACGAGAAGTAGGCACTACAGAGAATACTGCATTAAACAGCCTACTTTTCGCAAGCATTTATGATAATACGTTAGGCAACCCTATGCCCAATTACGATGATGCCTTTAATAGCATAGCCTCCAAATTGGATGATCGGATTTTAGAAAATGCCATTGAAACTGAACTTGTGAATAATACTTCTGCAGCACTAACCGTCACCGTTCCTAAAGCAGGACAGCTTGAAAAACAACAGGAAGAAATTGCCCAAACACTTGCCCGCAAAAAAGCCTCTATGTCAGAGGCAGAAATCAAGGCATTGGTTCAGAAAACAGCAGATTTTAATGTTTGGAATAATCGTGAAATTTCCCAAGATACACTAGATTCCCTTCAGGCTGTAAGTCTCAATGAAATTGAAATAGAAATAACAGACAGAAATATAAGCGAAACCACCGTAAACGGCGTAAAGCTAATGCACGCCAATGCAGATGTCAATGCAATAAGTGCCATTTCCATAAATTTTGATTTAAGCCATCTAACCCCAGAAGAATTGTTGTATTTGCAGTTTTACAATGACATGATAAGAAGCGGAATGGCTACAGATCACAGAAAAGAAAATCAAATAATAAATGAAACCTTATATAAAAGCTATAACCAATCAACGGAAATAAAAGTGAATATGGATGATAAAAATGATACTTCTGCCCATCCTGTTTTTAGTGCAGATTATTATGGCTTTCAAGATGAATTTTCTGATTCTCTGGATTTGATTTCAGATATTTTATTAAATTCCAAAGTTTCAGATATTTCAACTTACTCCACCAGAACCATTGCAAATATTAAAAGTCGTTATCAAAATTTATTTACAGAACCCATTGACCTCGCTTTCATGCGTTCGTTGGCTTATTCCAGCCCCTCTTCCAGATATATTAATTATTTGAAAGGGTTAGATTATTATACTTTTGTTATGGCTTTAGAAACACAGCTTCAAACTACTCCCAATGAAGTGGCCGATAAAATAGCCCGTGTTCGCGCAAAAGCATTTAATAAAAATAATTTAACTATACTGTTGGCAGGAAATTCCACAGCAAAAAATAAATTTGAAGCGTCTATGGGGACCTTTACTCAGAAACTGCCTGATGTCTCCTATCCTAAAGCAGATTATATACTGCCTACACCAGCCAAAAGAGAGGCGCTAACTGGTGATTTAACTGTACAATACTTATTTGCAAATGCACCTTTATTAGAAAACGATGTACCTATCAGCGGTAAAAACCAGGTAATTGCCTGTATTTTGGATAATCTTTTTCTTGTACCTGAAATTCGCTTAAATGGGGGTGCATACGGTGTAGGCGCAATTTTTTATAATAATAATTATACTGTATATACCTATCGAGACAACACCTATGCAACTTCCCTAGCAGCCCTTAGCAAAACAGATGAATTCTTAAAAAGTCTGGACAGTAGTATGACGCAGAAGGCTTTGGAAACCTACAAATTGGCAGCCTATGCCTCAGCTACAAAAAGTTCGGGGGAATTAAAAAGTGCGTTAAATGCTTTAACACTCAATTGCATGGGTGTGACCACACTGGATTCAATTCATTACTTAAATGAAATAAAAGAAACCTCCCTTGAGGATATAGCCGTTTATGCTCAATATTTTGAAAATCTTAATAACGACATGAACTATGTAGTTTTTGCCTCCCCAAATGATATCGAGGCAAATAAAGATTTATTTGACAGGATAATTGCACTTCCTTAATTAGAGTTTCAGTACGTATCTTAAAGTAGATCCAGTGTATTTCAAGTTAAACCAGTTGACAAAGTAGCTCTTAAACTGTAGAATACCCCCTTTATTTCAACCCGAAATAAAGGGGGTATTCTGGTATTTATACTAATTTATTTTGTTATCCATGTAAACGACAGAAAACTGACATCGTCCCCATTACACCATTTCATATGAGGACACTTCCCCTTGTGCCCAGTTTCACAAATATCTGCTGGAGCTAAGATACTTGTTTATAATCATCCCATCCTATTTTACCTTGTATGGCAGGGAAATGAAACGGCTGAATTTCTTGACAACCAGCGGACGTAATATTTTCCTTAAAAGAATAAACCAATAGGTGCTTCAATTTCAGGATCAGAAGGATAATGAAAAGATGAAGCATAAAATACAGTTTCAACAAAAATACCCAAGATATCAAGCTGAAAAACCTGATGCCTTGCGTTTTATCCCAGAGCCGCTCTATTTATTAATTCTGAATTTTATCATTATCATTGTTTTCTATGTGATTACAGATTTCCATATAGTATTTTTCACACAAGTCATGCTCGATTTTCCAGGCAATCCAACCGAGTGAATTCCGTGTCAATCAAACATATGAGATCTGAAAAGATTTGTGCATTATACTTGACAAATTTAAAATAGATTGCTAAAGTGATAATTAAATTATCGATAATTAAGTTATCACTTTTATATTATCTAGTTAAGAGGTGTGCAGCATGTCAAAGCCCGATCATTCCATCGATCCCCGCATCAGGGAAAGCGCAAAAAAAGAATTTTTAGCCTACGGTTTTGAAAAAGCATCCTTAAAAGCGATCTGCGAAAATGCCAAGATTACCACCGGCGCCCTATATAAGCGATATAAAGGTAAAGAAGATCTGTTTTGTTCCGTTGTCGCAGATACAGTTGCAGACCTCAATGGTGTGGTGGAACAAAGATGTGCCGTGGACGTAAATGATTTGTCCGATGATGCACTGATGAAGGCCTGGGATATGGATGAAGAAGCTATGCTGTGGTGGTTTCAATTTCTGTATGCCCGTCGAGACAACTTTGTTCTGCTAATCAAATGCGCAGATGGTACAGAGTATTCCAATTTTCAGCACGACTGGGTTGAAAAAATGACCGTGAAAAGCTACGAATACTTTTGTGAGGCACAGAAACGGGGGCTAACGTATGTGAATGTTTCCATGGAAGAAATGCACATCCTGCTTTCCGCATTCTGGACAACAATATACGAGCCATTTATCCACCACTATGCATGGGAACAAATGGAGGCCCATTGCAAACTGGTCTGCGACCTGTTCAACTGGCAGCGTGTATTGGGGTTTGGACTTCCTACATAAATCTATAAACGGTAGGAAGTGTTTTTATATCCTAAAGTTAGACAAAGCTAACCACTATATAATAAAGGAGGATGCCACTTGTTTAAAAAAGTTCTGGAATATACCGGCGAGTACCGCAAGACGACGTATGCGGCTGTTGTTGCCATGCTAATCGGTATCGTAATGAACGTCATGCCATTTTTGTTTATCTATCAAATTATCAAACCGTTACTGATGCGTGAGACGCTGACAGCGGGATATGTACTCTGGCGCATTGCAGCCATAGCGGTCTGCGTTCTTCTGTACGCTGTGTTCTATGTGTGGGGACTTTCCCTTTCCCACCGCAGTGCCTACAATACACTGAAGAATCTGCGTATCTCTCTTCAAGGAAAGCTGGAAGCGCAACCGTTGGGAGCTATTCAGGAAAAGGGTGTCGGCTCCATCAAAAAGATGTTCATTGATGACATCGAAACGATTGAGCTGCTGCTTGCTCATGCACTTCCCGAGGGAATCGCCAATCTGGCCGTTCCGGCCATAGTGTATGTAGGAATGTTCCTCGTGGACTGGAAGCTGGCGCTTCTTGCACTTTGCTCCCTACCTCTTGGATTGCTTGCCATGATGACCATGTATAAAATCGGCATAGACAAAATGGGAAGCTACTATGCGGCGGCGCAGAAGATGAACAACACCATTGTAGAATACATAAACGGTATGGAGGTTGTCAAGGTCTTTAACCGGGACGGTGAATCCTATCACCGATTTGAGGGAGACGTGAAGAGCTATCGGGATTTCACGCTGGCTTGGTATAAGGCCAGCTGGCCCTGGATGGCGCTGTATAACAGTATTTTGCCCACAGCTTCACTGTTCGTCCTTCCTATAGGCGCATATCTGGTGCTTCAAGGCTACTCGGTTCTTCCGGATTTCGTGCTGGTTTTGTGTATGTCCTTGGGAATAGGTGCCCCTCTTCTCAGAGCCATGAGCTTCATTGGCACACTGCCCCAGATCAACTACAAAATCGAAACCCTTGAGCAGATGCTGAGCACCCCGCCGTTGCAGCAGTCCCATAAACCATTTGAAGGAAAAGATCATTCCGTACAATTTGACTCCGTTCGTTTTGCCTACAAGGACGCCGAGGTACTTCACAATATCTCGCTTACAGTTCCGGAGGGCAGTCTGACCGCACTTGTGGGTAAATCCGGCAGTGGCAAATCAACCCTAGCCAAGCTACTCGTCCATTTCTACGATGTGACCCACGGCGCAATAAAGATAGGCGGGCAGGACACCCGTGATATGAGTCTGGAAACGCTAAACAATCAGATCTCCTATGTGGCACAGGAACAGTTTCTGTTCAATATCAGTCTTCTTGAAAATATTCGCCTCGGCAGGCTGAACGCGACGGATGAGGAGGTTATGCAGGCAGCAGAAAAGGCGCAGTGCGGGGAATTTCTGGCAAGGCTTGAAAACGGGATTTATACCATGGCCGGCGACGGTGGAAAACAGCTTTCCGGCGGCGAACGCCAGCGCATTTCACTGGCTCGGGCGATTTTAAAAAATGCCCCCATTGTTGTTCTTGATGAGGCAACGGCGTTTATGGATCCGGAAAACGAGGAGAAGATGAATGAAGCCATCGCCGAGGTCATCTGTGGAAAAACTGTCATTGTCATCGCGCACCGGTTGCACTCCATTGTGAATGCGGATCAAATTTGTGTCCTAAATTCCGGCAGCGTCGCAGCAACCGGAACCCATGGGGAGTTGCTTGATGGCTGCCTGGAGTATCAAAAGCTCTGGCAGGCTGCCGAAGGCAGCGCAAGATGGAAGGTCAGCACAGAGAAAGGAGATGAAAACGAATGATTGCTTTAATGAGACGCATCCTTACGGTTTCCGGAAAGTACAAGGGCAGAATTCAATTGGCATTTGTATTCTCTTTTTTAAAATCTTTTTTGGCAAAAGCGCCCATTGGCCTTGGATTCTTTGCTCTTGCCGCATTTTATAACGGCACTGCAAGTCCGGATATGTGCCTGTGGATCGGGATTGCCATGGCCGGAAGCGTACTGCTGCAGGTTCTGTTCCACCATATAGCGGACCGACTACAGTCAGCAGCGGGGTTTATGGTGTTCGCCGAGAAGCGTATGGAACTGGGCGCCCATCTGCGTAAAATGCCCATGGGCTATTTTACAGAAGGAAACATTGGCAAGATCAGCTCGGTGCTGTCTACCGATATGGTATTTATTGAGGAAAACTGCATGATGGTACTCGCAGATATGATGAGCTATATCTTTGCGGAAGCCATCCTATTGGTATTTATGCTTTTCTTTAACGTATGGCTGGGTTTTGCAGGCATCGTTATCCTTCTTATCATCCTCCCTGTTGCACGAGGAATGAAAAAAGAGAGCCTTGTAGATTCGGCCATCCGTCAGGAACAAAGCGAGAACCTAACAGAATCAGTTCTGGACTTCACGGAGGGTATCGGCATCATCAAAACCTATAACCTGATGGGTGAAAAGTCCAAGGAGCTTTCGGACAACTTCCGGGAAAGCTGCCGGATCAGCATTCAATTTGAGGAAAACCATTCACCGTGGCAGCGCTGGCTGAATATCCTCTACGGCTTTGGTGCAGTGGTGATTATCGCTCTCTCTGCGTATTTAAATTCCCGTGGGTTGATGGATGTAACATTCTTTGTGGGCATCATGCTCTTTGTGTTCGACCTTTTCGGCCCGCTCAAAGCTCTATACAGCCAGAGCGCACGGCTGACGGTTATGAACAGCTGTATGGATCGCATCGAGGCGGTATTCGCCGAGCATGAGCTGCCGGATAACGGTCAGAATAGCATTCCGGAAGCAAGCCAATCCCCGGAAGTAGAATTTAGAAATGTGAGTTTTGCCTACGGGGATAAAGATGTGCTGCACAACGTTTCCTTTGACTTGAACCGAAACAGCATGCTGGCGCTGGTTGGCCCATCCGGGGGTGGAAAATCCACAATTGCCAGCCTTCTGACCCGCTTCTGGGACGTCAAATCCGGGCAGATTTTGATTCGTGGCAAAGATGTGCGTGAAGTGCAGCTCAGTGACCTGATGAACCATATCAGCATGGTATTCCAACGGGTATACCTGTTTCAAGATACCATCTATAACAACATCAGCATGGGACGCCCCGATGCCAGCGAAGCCGAGGTACTGGAGGCCGCTAAAAAGGCAAGATGCTATGATTTCATTATGGCATTGCCGGAGGGTTTCCAAACCATGGTCGGCGAGGGCGGCGAGACTCTTTCCGGAGGCGAAAAACAAAGAATTTCCATTGCACGCTGCATTTTGAAGGATGCGCCCATCGTAATTCTAGACGAAGCCACCGCTAGTGTGGATGCAGATAACGAGAGCTATATTCAGCAAGCCATTAGTGAACTTTGCAAAGGCAAAACCCTGCTCGTCATCGCTCACAGGCTAAATACCATCCGCAGCGCCGACAAAATACTGGTCATTGCGGACGGTAAAATCGCTCAGAAAGGAACGCATGACGAACTGATGAATGCTGGCGGAATCTACCGAGATTTCGTGAATGTTCGGCAAAACAGCCGGGGGTGGAGCCGCAGGAACGCAGTGTGATAGGAGCATAGGAATAACCAAACGGCTGAAAACAGTATTCTTACAAAACTGTTTTCAGCCGTTTTCGTGTACCAGAAATATTATTTCTGAATTTTAACATTATCATTGTTTTCCACGTGTTTACGGATTGCCTTAAAGCTTTTTTCGCTCAGGTCATGCTCAATTTTACAGGCATCCGTGCGGGCAGTTTCTAGGTCAACGCCCAGAGCAACGAGAAATTCCGTCAATAGCTTATGGCGTTCATACATGCGCGTAGCAATCTCCATACCTGCTTCTGTCAACGTTATCAAATTATTTTCGTCCATAGTAATATATCCGTTTTCTCTCAGCCGCTTTGTGGCATAGGATACACTGGGCTTTTTAAAGCCTAATTCCTCCGCAATGTTGATAGATCGGATGTATCCGTACTTTTCCTGAAGCATCAGCATCATTTCAAGATAATCCTCCGCAGATTTTCGGATTTCCATGCCGTGCGGCCCCCCTTCTGCCTATTTTATACACACGTTAGCACAATCAAACCTAAAACGCAAGTTTTCAAGATCAGAAGTTAACAGTCATTGGAAAAGTTAACAAACTATTCGTATTATCGTTTACTATTTTGCCGTGAAGTAAACCATCTTGCGTTTTGACTTTATGGTCTTTTATACATATTTTTGCAAAATATATGAAAAGATTGGTGGGGCAGAAGGTATGTAATCACTTTATGATGAAAAATATGCAGGGAACAGTCCTCCGATTTTCTTAAATTCGGAGGGCTGTAAGTAATTTTGGCACTCAGATACTTTTTATTTTAAGGATACGACACCGTAACAGCTCCCATTGCCCGTGGTGAAATCATCTGCCCGACGAATACCGCATCCATAAAATTATAAAGACCCATTACCACCATGCCTATAATTGCAGACAGGCTAAGAGAAATCATTAGTCAAAAGGGTTTTTCCGTAATCAGTTTTGTTCTTGCAGTTTTGTTCTTGCAGTTTTGTTCATGCATCTTTAACTTGCTCCAAAAATCTTCCCCTTGAAGTTATATTTAACTAACTAAGCTGCTTATTTTTAGGCAGTCCCAGAACCGCCTATTGAATGACTAATATGGTTTGTTACTCAGCCGCAGCTGAAGAATTGTTTCAGCCGGCGAATATATACATTTGCATCTTCTTTGCTCATATCATGGACTGCTATTTCAAAAATGCCTGACCAATAAGAGCTGCACAGAATATGCAAAAGCTCCGGCGTAAGGCGTTTAGAAACAATTGCATCGTTGCCGATTGACTCGATATACTTCATAGTATATGCTGCATCATATTCAACGACATTAAGTTTGAAGTCGGAAAACACCGTTCCTTCCGCATGATATACAAGCAATTTAAAAGCAGAAAAATCATCATAAATCATATCAATCAGCAAATTCTGTAGATTGTCTGTGTATTCCAGCATTTTGTCCCAATTCATCGGAGCCATTTTATCAAAAATATCGAGTTCCTCTTGAAATTTTTGTTCAAAGTTATCGGCTGTTGACTTCACAAGAGCATTAAATATTCCGGCTTTATCCTTAAATCTTGTATATATGGAGCTTGTGCTGGTATTTGCATTTTCTGCAATAACACGCAAGGAAGCATCCTTAAACCCTTTTTCTAAAAACTCTTTTTTTGCACATGACAATAATTTATCTGTACCCCCCTCCATCTGCTTTGCCATATTTTCACCCCAACTCAACATTCGTAACATTGTTATATAACACTGTTGCGAAAGTACCCTGCTTTTCTAATTTTGTCAATCCTATATAGTAGGCTTTGGAGACAAAACACAATCAAATAAGTATTCCTCTGCAATTGTGCTTATCTTCATAAAAAAACTCCTTTCTCTTGTTTATTTCAAGTAAAAGAAAGAAGTTTCATTGTCATAACAGAGGTTTAGTATTGATAAACAATAATTATAATAAAACTCAATAAATATTGAAATTACTGGTTATCTACAGCATGCATATGAGCAATTAAATCAACCACCTTATTGCTGTAGCCCCATTCATTGTCATACCAAGCAATTAATTTTACAAAGTTATCATCCAGCATAATTCCTGCTTTTTCGTCAAAAATACAGGTGTTTGAATCACCTAAAAGATCACAGGAAACGATTTCATCGTTGATATAACTAATAATGCCCTTCATTGTCGTTTCCGAAGCCTCTTTTACCTTGGCACAAATTTCCTCATAGGTAGTAGGTGTTTTTAAACGTGCCGTTAAATCAACCACAGAAACGTCATTTGTAGGCACGCGGAAAGACATTCCAGTTAATTTCCCTTGCAATTCGGGAATAACCCGGCCCACCGCCTTTGCAGCACCTGTGGAAGAAGGAATAATGTTCCCAAAAACAGACCGTCCCGTTCTCCAGTCCCGCCCCGCTCTGGCATCTACCGCTTTTTGCTTTGCCGTTGCCGAATGAATTGTGGACATTAATCCCTGCTCAATACCAAAGCTATCATGGACAATCTTAACTAATGGCGCCAAACAGTTTGTTGTGCAAGAAGCATTTGATACAATGTCATACTCAGGCTTATATTCCATATGGTTTACGCCCATTACAAATGTTGGCATAACGATGTCCTTGGAAGGTGCCGTTAATATTACTTTCTTTGCACCGCCAATTTTATGTAATCCAGCCTTTAAAACCGTATTGAATGCGCCTGTAGATTCAATAATATATTCAGCTCCGCAATCGGCCCAGTTAATTAAACCTGCATCGCTTTCACTGAAAACACGAATTTTTTTCCCATTGACAATAATACAGTTTTCTCCTGTTTCAATTTGTCCATGAAAACGTCCAAAAACACTGTCATATTTCAACTGATAAACCATATAGTCCAATTCAGCATTTCTTAAATTGATTCCGCAAAGTTCAAACTCGTCCTGTCGGTTCATTAACACTCTAAAAACCACTCTGCCTATACGCCCAAAACCATTGATACCCACTTTAATTGCCATTTGTGTATCCCCTCTCGTTGTTTGAAAAACTTTTTCGCAAGGCTTATTTTAGCACAATTAATAGGAAAAAAAGCCAAAAATAAGGAAAAAAATAATTTTCAGAACTCTAACCATAAGTGCCCCTTTTTCTGATTTTAAGTTTATGAAAACTTGCTACCGACGTGGGACGTTTTTCGTCCAATTTCATATTTTTATATGAAAAAGTGGGACATTTTTTGTCCTATTTTTAAATGGGCTTTTTTATAAACAATTTTAACATAGACAAAATACTTCGTATTTTTAAAAAATTTCAACTTTATTTCAATTATTCATTGGTAAACTATTTGCCAATACGCTACTTGTGAAACCATTTTTTTCCTTCCCTATATTGTATTGACCTTATTCTTGCTCATTATCTCTAGCAAAATATCGCAAAGACTTATGTCCTGGAAAAATTTACTCTACATATAATACTTTATTTTTTTCGACAAATTATTATTTTTCTTTCAGTTAAAATAATATACAATCCATCTATGTCATAGTAAAACAGTGGAATTTTGTATAAAGAAGTAATATTCTATAGCTTTTTGTATAAAAACGTGGTAAAATAAATTAAAATATTTTAGAAAGGAGCTGACCTAAATTATGGATTTTTTACACATAATTTTGTTAACAGTCACAGAGGCTGCAATTGTTTTGTTTGAATTTGTAGGTGTGAGTGTGCTTATTGTTTCGGGCATCTATGGAATATATAGCTATATTCGTCGCGATCCTCTTGCTCGTCTTAACCTTTGCAAAGGAATGGCAATGGCCCTTGAATTCAAGCTTGGCGGTGAAATTTTGCGTACTGTTGTAGTGCATGATTTTTCTGAGCTCTTAATCGTAGGTGCTACTATTGTGCTGCGAGCTGCATTAGCTTTCTTGATCCATTGGGGCATTAAAAATGAGGAATCAATTGATCCCCACGGTGAACACTAAATGGTACTGTTTCAAAAAAATTAAGCTTGACGGGCAAGAAAGAAAACAAATTACTGATACGATATACTCACTGCCCTTATGTGAAGCTTTTTACTTTCAACCATCTTGATGAAACCTGTTTTTTCCTCTCTCTTTGAAAAGCTTTTGCAAGGATGTTTCACTTCTAGCTATTTTTTAATATTAATAATAAAATTAGGACTCAGAGGAGCCCTAGAATGACAAAAAATACCCCTTCTCTATTATCTCTAATAAAGAAAAGGGGTATTTATTTTTAACTTGTCTCTTTAAAAACCAAGTCTAACACAAAAATATTATCAAGCCACAAATTTTCCATTTCTAATAAAATACTCAAAACTTTTGTTATGCATTATCCACATGATACATATGAATAATCAAATCCAAGGCTTTGTTGCTATAGCCCCATTCATTGTCATACCAGCTAACAAGCTTTACAAAGTTATCATTCAATGCAATCCCTGCCTTTGCATCAAAAATTGAAGTATGTGCATCAGTCAAAAAGTCAGAGGAAACAACATCTTCTTCTGTGTAATCCATAATACCCTTCATTTCATTTTCGCAAGCTTTTTTGATTGCTGCCTTAATTTCTTCATAGGTTGCAGGCTTTGCCAAACGGCAAGTCAAATCCACAACGGAAACATCGATTGTAGGAACTCGGAAAGACATGCCCGTTAGTTTTCCATTCATTTCAGGAATAACCTTTCCTACAGCCTTCGCTGCACCGGTAGAGGAAGGAATAATGTTGGCAGAAGCCGCACGTCCACCTCTCCAATCCTTTTTAGAAGGACCATCCACTGTTTTTTGTGTTGCAGTCTGAGAATGTACTGTAGTCATTAAGCCCTCTACAATACCAAAATTATCGTTAATAACCTTAGTTAAAGGTGCTAAGCAGTTCGTTGTGCAAGAAGCGTTGGAAACAATTTTCATTTCGCTTGTATAGGTATTGTTGTTTACACCCATTACAAACATAGGAGCATCCGCAGAAGGTGCAGAAATAACAACCTTTTTTGCACCACCATTAAAGTGTGCCGCCGCCTTATCCATGGTTGTAAACAACCCTGTGGATTCCAATACATATTCCGCACCGGTTTCCTTCCAAGGGATTTCCTTGGGATCCATACAATTATAAACAGTAACTTCCTTACCGTTTACCACAAGCTTCCCATCTTTTTCTTCCATTTTTGCATTGAAACGGCCATGGGCTGAATCATACTTCAGCATATAAATCATATACGCAACATCAATGAAAGGATCATTTACAGCAACAACATCCGCGTCCCCACGCTCTATTGCTGCTCTAAACACCAATCGACCAATTCGGCCAAACCCGTTAATACCAACTTTTACCATATAAATTCCTCCTCAAATTTAATAGATAATTGTAATTTTCGGCAAAACAATTACCTATTCTACTATACCACATTTTTCTACTTAAAAAAAGAAAAATTGGCAAATTGCGGTGATTTCCGCATTAAAAACTCTAAAACCATTTTCATTCTTCCCAAGCATACAAAGACCATCAACTTTAGTATTTTTCTGAACAGAACATATCAATAATTGATAACGTTAACAGCGCAGCCGATACGGCAAGAGAAACTGCACTCACTACCAAACGAGATACTTTCACAAAATTACCTCCCTTCGGAAAAGCTTGCAAATTATATGGAAATATTTTATCATGTTACCCATAAGAAGTAAAATAAAATCATTAAATTTTTATAAGGAAGTGTGTTTTTATGATTTTTATCGGTAGTATCGCCCAAGGTCAGAAGGATTTAGGCTTTATACAAACTTTAATTTGCAAAAAATGCGGACGCTACAGCAGTGTTTCCGTTTTCATGGTTTACACATACTTTAGCTTTTTCTTCATCCCCTTATTTAAATGGGGGAAAAAATATTATGCTGTTTCAAATTGCTGCCAAACCACGTTTTCTATCCCTGATGAAATAGGCAAAGCCATTGCGCGAGGAGAAGCTGTAACCTTACGGGAGGATGATCTTGAAATCGTAGGCACAAGTGTTTCTTATGCGCATTGCCCTGATTGCGGTTTTTTATTGTCCTCAGAATATACTTATTGTCCCAAATGCGGCAGAAAATTATAATCATTTTTGCAAAAAAAAAATTGGCTCATGACCACATAGTATAATATGCAGCATGAGCCAAATTCCATTCATCGGATATTTTAAATACAAGTACCTTTTTATTCAATCCAAACAAAAAAACTACTTTTTTTATGCCTTCAAAGCCATTTCAAAATTTATCAACCTTAAAAAAACGTTTTCGCCCTTTTTTTTGCCTAAACGCTAATTCAATTTCTTTATTCCCACGACAATCTTTTTTTCATACGTTCCAAAACCTTTTTTTCAATACGTGAAACCTGAACCTGTGAGATACCCATTCGTTTTGCAACCTCTGTTTGCGTTCGATCCTCAAAGTAACGAAGGACAATAATTTGTCTTTCCTTAACCTCAAGGCTATCCAAGGCTTCCATTAAGCAAAGGTGATTAATTACATGCTCTCCGTCTTCTTTTGCAGGCAGCTTGTCTTGAATTTGCAAATCCTCCTCATGGGCAATGGGCGCATTTAAGCTTTCCACTTCTTTTTTTGCCTCCAAAGCCGGAACGAGCTGTTCCACTTCAACCCCCAATGCATCGGCAAGCTCTTGCAGTGTTACCTCTCGATTGGTTTCTTGCTGAAGCTTTTCCTGCATTCGTTTTGCCTTGGCGGCCAATTCCTTTAGACTTCGGCTAATCTTTATTGTTCCATCATCCCGAAGAAATCTGCGTATTTCCCCAATTATCATAGGGACTGCATAAGTGGAAAATTTCACTTCAAAAGAAAAATCAAATTTTTCGATACATTTTAATAAGCCTATTGCACCGATTTGATAAAGATCCTCTATCTCTATGCCCCTGCCTTGAAACCGCCTTGCAACACTCCAAACCAAGCCCGAATTTTCTTGCAATAATATCTCCTTTGCCTCTTGATCTCCATCCTTTGCCTGCCGAATGAGTTCCATTGTCCTATCCATGGTATCCCCTCATTCCGTAGTCAATGATTTCTCCATATAAACTCGTGTACCTTCTCCTTGCTTGCTCTGTACTCTAACCCCATCCATAAAGGATTCCATGATTGTAAAACCCATTCCCGATCGTTCCAATTCCGGTTTGGAGGTATATAGGGGCTCTCGGGCTTGATTGATATCCGCAATCCCCGCCCCTTGATCGGCAACCTCTATGTAAATTTTTCCATCCTGGTAGCCGCAAAACAGTTCAACTTCCCCTGCCTTTTCTTCATATCCATGAATAATTGCATTTGTAACAGCCTCTGAAACCGCTGTTTTTATATCTGTAAGTTCAGCCAACGTTGGATCATACTGAGATAAAAAGGCTGCAGTCATAATTCTTGCAAGAGCTTCATTTTGGGACTTTGCGGCGAAAAATACACGAAATGCATTTTGATATTCCATTATTCCTTTCCTCCTTCCACATATTCCAAAGCCAAATCAATATTCGGGAATGATGGAATAAGAGATTGCATTGCCGATAGCAGAAAAATCTGTCCAACCCTATCATTTGCTTCTGCGATTGCAATTTTGCCTCCCAGCCTTTGGATATCCTTATATCGTCCAATCATTGCACCTATACCTGAACTGTCCATAAAAGAAACGCCACCCATACGAAAAACAATATTTTTTCCGCCCATTTTTTCTAAAGCACGCTCCGTTTCTCCTCGCAAAATCTCACAAGTATGATGGTCAATTTCTCCGTCAATTGTAATAATCAATGTCCTATTTCGTTTTAAAAATTTAAGCTCCATAAAATTCCTCCTTCCTTAAGATTCATTGATTTAATGTAGGGTGAGCAGTTTGTCAAGGAAATTGTTCAATTGGCAAGAAACAACGTGGCAATAGCAGCACTGCTGAAAGCCTTTTATCCCCGTCAAAAAAAATCCCAATTAAATGTGCCTACGAAATAAATCAACGTTTCCCTAATAACTATACATGATTTTTTGACTCTTGCTCTCAAAATCCATCATCAAAATCTCCCTTGACACGACATGTCCTCGAAAAAAAGGACAAAAAAACATTTTTTCAGACACGCACATAAGAAAACATTTTTTCATACAATAAATTTATAACACGTTTCCGCTGCGTTTTAAAAACTTGGGGGTGAGTATGTGCTGGTTTTTTTTGCAATTTTGCCTTTTTTATTTGCCTTTACTACTGCCGGGGCTTTTCCCAAACCACTATCTAAGGAAGACGAGGCCTTCTATTTAAACCTGTATCAAACAGGAAATGAAGGAGAGAAAAAAGAAGCAAAGGATAAGCTGATTCTCCATAATCTTCGGTTAGTAGCCCATATTGCAAAAAAGTACTCCTGTAATGCAAGAGATCCCGAAGAACTCATTTCCATCGGCGTAATCGGTTTAATTAAAGCAGTTAATTCATATAACACAGAGAAAAATGTCCGGCTGGTTTCATACGCAGCAAAGTGCATTCAAAATGAATTGCTCATGTGGCTAAGAAGTGGAAAAAAATTTCAAAATGACATTTCTCTCCACGAACCCATCGGTACCGACAGGGATGGAAACGAAATTGTAATGTTAGATATTATCAACAGCCACAATCCGGATTTTGTGGACACCATAGATTTTTCAATGAAATCAGAAAAAATGTTAGCGGCTATAAAAACCATTCTTTCCCCTCGTGAACAAACAGTCATTATACTGCGATACGGCTTATCTAATCAAGATATTCTAACACAACAAGAAATCGCAGAACGTTTAGGAATATCCCGTTCTTACTCTCCTGATATTATAGGGCTAAACTGTTTTAAAATAATTACTCCATTTAAATGACTATATCCCCTTTTTTTGATTTTACTGTTGATATATATCTTGAAACCTCCAGAAAACCTTTATGGAACCATTTTTTTCAACGAAAACTTCTACCACAAACGCTTCCACAAGCTGCTTTGTTACGCCTTGAAAAGGAACACCTTCATTTACGCTAAGACTTTTATCTAAACTATTTTGTGTTTTTGCGCGTAAGCAGATAATTTTATCCCGTTCCACGATAAGAGTATTTTGTGTTTTGTCGTAAAGCTTTTCCCACACCATTTTTTTATTGAGAAACGATTCTTTCTCCAGCTTATTTGCCTTATATAACTCATATAGCTGCATTTTTTTTAATGAAATTTGTTTCAGCTTTACTTCAAGCTGCTTTATATTGGCTTGCGCAATTAGAATGTTCCCTTGAGCTTGCTTGACTAAAAACCCCTGCAAATCCCCATCATAAATGATTGACAGCATTTTATTTGATAGAATCTGAATGATTTCCTCGATCCGCCTTTCTGCAATTTTTCCTTTATAACAGCCAAACTCCTCCGTAACACGGGGCGTAGTACAGCGAAATACAGCAGCTGCACCTTGAGGGTTTTTACCACCTGAAATTTCACGGGGAATCCTGTGGTTGCAAGCACCACAGCGAACTTTCTTCCATAAAGGATACGGCGCCTTTTTTTCCCTAGGCTGATGACTTTTGTGCTTTGCATTTACCAGATCAAAAGTCTCTCTGCCCACAATTGGCCCATGGGTATTGGGTACAATAATCCAATTTTTTTGGGGGACTGCTTTCGTTTGGCTGCTACCCACATTTTTGGGTACAACTTTTCCGTATACCCCATCTCCCACATACCTTTGGTCTTTTAAAATTTTTGATACTGCCCCAGGATGCCATAAATACTTTTTATTCACGGTAGCGCAAAAAAAATTTTCTTTTTTCATTTTTCGAAGCAGTAACGGGCTAGGGATCTTTTCACAATTAAGGGTACGAGCAATTTGAACTTGAGATGTACCCTCTAAAGCCATATTAAAAATCCTTTCCACAATAGGTGCAGCCTCTTTGTCAGCCACAAGCCGCTGTTCTTTCGTTTTTTCATAGCCATATGGCGCAAAGGCCGTAATAAACTTGCCTTCATTTGCTTTTGTTCGCCTTGCACTTATAATTTTTTGTGATAAATCCTTACTATATAGATCATTCATTAGATTTTGAAAGGCAGTTGCGGTAAACTCGCCGTTGACGGAACGCCTGGAGCTATCATAATTATCATTAACTGAAATAAATTGCACCCCTAAAAAAGGGAAAATTTGTTCAATATAGTTTCCCACCTCAATGTAATTTCGTCCAAAGCGCGAAAAATCCTTTACAATGATGCAGCCTATTTTTTCATTTTTCACTTCTTTCAGTAATTCTTGCACCCCCGGACGGTAAAAGTCTGTTCCGCTGTACCCATCATCGCAAAACTCCACAATTTCATAGGATGTAAGCCCATTATGATTCATTATGTAATGAAATATAAGTTCTCTTTGCCCTTGAATACTATTGCTTTCTTTTAAATTCCCATCCTCATCAGAAAGGCGTAGATAAATTCCCATTCTTTTGGTCAAGCTTATCCATCTCCTTCTGCATTTTTTTCCAACGCCGCAACCGCCTTGTCATATTCCCATTGATATGCAAAATAAAGGCAGTAATGATTGTGATTTACAATTATTTTCTCTATCATAAAACTACACATTTCATGGGTTAATTGTTCTGGATTTTTAAACTTTACAAATTGCTCAGGTTCATTCCCGCAAAATGTGAAACTATTTGACCCATTTTCTCCTTCGTTTTGTGATTTTTCTAACATTTTCATCCCACAGTTTTTTTGTTTTATTGTAAGAAGAAAATTTCTCCAAAAACTTTCTTTCTCTGTCATTTTTTTTTCTATCAGTTTTGAGTTTTCTTTTTTTGCAAGAGGAACACCTTCCCTTTCTTTGCTCATTTTGTTACTTTTCGCCCCACAAAAATCTTGATTGTTCATTTCCCTACAATCAAGAAACAACGCAAGCTGACACCTACACACCTGAAAAACAGCTTCTCGAAGCTCCTGCTCCCCAATCGCAGAGATTGCGCATCCCCCTACCTTCAAATATTTTCTGGGACAATTGTAGGAATAGCGAATTTGTGCACCATCCTTGGGATAATAGCCCCCATCACGCTGTAAAACGCTGCCGCATTCTCCGCACCGTAGAAGACCTCGAAAAACATTCTCTGTTCGCTGTTTCGAGACATTTTTTTGCCTTTTCATGTTTTTTTGCAGGGCAGATTGCCGCAAAACATCTTGCACCTTCTCAAAAACCTCCTTTGTTATTATGGGTTCATGGGTATTTTCTATCATATTCCATTTCTCTTTGGGAATAACCTTTGTAATTCCTCCTGTGCATAATGCCCCTTGGGTTTTTCGCTCCACCAAACACCCAAAATAGCAAGGATTTTTCAAAATATTTAGCACCGTAGAACCATGCCAAAGGGATGTATCCTTTCCATCCACATATCCTTCCAGAAAGCGAATTCTTCCCTTGGTTGGCACCCCCATATCATTCAACCTTCTGGCAATAGCGGCAGACCCCACTCCTTCCAGGCACCAACGGTAAATTTTTTTTACGATTTCTGCTTGTTCTTTTTGTATTTCCAGTTGGTATTTATCATTTTTTGCGTGAGCATAGCCATAGGGTGTTATTCTACTCATAAATTTGCCGCTTTTTTTCTTTACCGCAATGGCAGTGCTGACTTTTTTTGAAATGTCCTTTGCATAGCTGTCATGCAAAATGGCCTTTAATGAAACCATTAAGGCAGTCTGATTATCCACCAAATTGCTGTCGAATTTATCAGTAACCGAAATAAACCTAACGCCCATTTTAGGAAAAATATTTTCCAAATAATTTCCTGTATCCAAATAATTTCTTCCAAAACGGGATAAATCTTTGACAATAATGCAATTTACTTTACCCGTTTGCAAATCATCCATAAGCCTTGAAAACGCTGGTCGATTAAAATTTGTACCAGTTTGGCCATTATCAATATAAATATCAACGCAATGCAAATCTTCCTGTTCTTCCAAAAATTTTTGAGCAATCAAAATTTGAGTTTCAATAGAAGGACCCCCTTTTTCCAAATCTTCAACGGAAAGCCTTGCATAAATTGCTGCATTGTAAGTAAGGGTTTCTTCTTTTTGTTCAAATGCTCTCCCCATATTTTTTCTGCTTTTTCTTGCCATTTCTTATTCCTCCTGCAAAGAAGAATCAAATTGACGCTTCATTGCTTTTTCAAATTCATCGTCAAATTTTAATTTTATTTTTATTTTGTTTTTCTGAAAAATTATTATTTTATCAATTAAAAAAGCCAAGAACGTTCTGTTTAATTTTAATTCAGTCTGACTTTTTAGAAATTCATGAAACCAATAAACATTACAATCATTTTTTTTAAGTATTTTCTGCTTTTTTAAATATAAAGCTTTTATATTCTCCCTAATGTCTGCACAGATTTTTTCACAGCCTGCCTTTATATCATCATAATCAGCCTTTGATAAAACGCCTTCTTGATGGTCCCCATTAAGTGCCCTTTTAAGTTCTTCATATTTTTTCAGCTCATACTTTTTGGTTTGTATCTGCTTTTCTATTTTTTGCTTTTCCTTTTGCTTTTCCGCAAAAAAATCTTTTTCGTTTTCTTCATCAAATTGGCAAAAAATTTCTACCTGCTTTTTTAGTAAGGCAAGCACTGCATCCTCAATCACGGTTTCCCGAATTCTATGGCTGCTGCATTCTTTTTTATCCTCCTTGTTTTTTGAGCAAATATAATAGGTATACACATTGCCCCGTGCTTTTACGTTTTTACGTACCATATTGCTCCCACAGCTACCGCACTGTAATAAACCTGAAAACATATACAGCTTTTTCATTTTGGGGGACGTTCTGGTATCCTCCTGCATAATTCTTTGTATAATTTCAAAATCCTCCCTAGGAATAATGGCACTATGGGTATTTTCAACGCGTACCCAATCGGCTTTCGGTTTTTTAATTCTTTTTTTTATTTTATAATTCCATGTTGTTTCCTTTCCTTGCAGCATTACACCTGTATATATTTCATTTTTTAGAATTCGATCCACCGCCATTGGTGACCACTTTGCCCGAGGATTCAATTTAAAGGAAGTGGAAAAGTTGGAATTTTGGAGTTTTTTATTTTCCATGGGGGATGGCACGCCTAATTGATTCAAGTGGTTTGCAATATATGCATTGTTATAGCCTGCAATCCGCAGAGAAAATATTTCCTTTATGGTTTGGCCTGCCTCTTCATCGACTACCAGCTTATGCTTATCCTCTTTGGAACGAGAATATCCATAAACAGGAAAAGCACCCACAAAATCTCCGCACCTATGTCTTATCATAAGCTGTGACCTTGACTTTATGGAAATATCCCTGCTATAGGCATCATTCATCAAATTTTTAAAGGGAATCAGTATGCTGTCTGCCTGAGCGCTATCGCAGGCCGTATCAATATGGTCATTGATTGCGATAAAACGAGTACCCAAAAACGGAAAAATCTGTTCAATGTATCTGCCCACTTCAATATAATTTCTACCAAAACGAGAAAGGTCTTTAACGATAATACAATTTATTTTCCTATTTTTTATTTCTTCCAAAAGTTCCTTTAGTGCCGGCCTATCAAAAGAAACACCGCTATAGCCATCATCAATTTTTTCACTGACAACCGAGATATCTGCTTTATCTCGCAAATAAAATTTGATTAAATCCCTTTGGTTTTTGATGCTATTACTCTCGAATTTATCTCCATCCTCCCGAGATAAACGAAGATATATTGCCGCCTGATAAACCATAGGCTTACCTTCAAAATCCATAAAACATCCCCCAAGCCTTTTTGAAAGGTAGAAAACAAAAACCGCTAGCAAGTCTTGATTTTTACATCTCGCCCTTATTGTCCCAATCATCGTCAATCATTCGCAAATATTGCTTTATTCTTTCTGTTAAGGTTGGTTCTTTTGGAGAAAATTCACAAGCAACCACAATATCACCGCACTTAAATAAATACGGATTTTTAATTTGCCTGATAAAATCAGCAATTCGTTCTTCCTTCGGCAACTCAATATTTATTTCCACATCTTTTATGTCTACTAAATCCTCAGGATTAATGGTGAATGGGTCTACTTTTTTCATTTCCTCCAATTGCTTTAATGTAATCATAAAAATCCCCCTCGTCTCTCCTATTCCATTTATATAAAAAAAATTCTTGTCCTATTCAAGACAAGAATTTTCGAGGATGTCGACAAAGTAAAAGCCTTGAGGGCATTGCCCTCAAACTCGCACAAGGGTTTCGGTCATCACTTTTGCTATGCAAAAGCCAGCTTCGCTGTCTGCCCTATCTTGGGCAGTGAGTGGTCATCACTTTTGCTATGCAAAAGTCAGCTTCGCTGCCTGCCCTATCTTGGGCAGTGAGTGGTCATCACTTTTGCTTTGCAAAAGCCAGCTTCGCTGCCTGCCCTATCTTGGGCAGTGAGTGGGCGGCGCCCAAAGTTTGCCTTCTTTCTCTTTACTTGAAATAAAAAACACCCCCAATGGCAATAAGCTCTTGCAATCAGGGGTGTTTCACTGTTCAGTCTTTATGTTTCCATGGGAATCTTACGGAAATCCTTTCAATTATTCATAAATCTTTTTCAAAGCAATTTCCTTTTTCTCTCTGCCGTCTTTCCACTGGATTTCTCCGGGTGTAATGCAGTCTGTCACAGGACAGACATTCAGGCAAAGATGGCAGCCAACACATTTTTCATTTAAAACAGGTCTGCGTTTTTCCCCATCCCAATCGATTGCCTGATGGCCGCCGTCGTAGCAAGAAACATAGCATCTGCCGCAGCCAACACATTTATCATAATTAAAATCAGGCAAAACCTTAAAGTCACGGTCTAATTCTTCCGCAGGAATAATGTTGCCCAAAGCCTTTCCAACAAAATCATCCAGCCTATCATAGCCTCTTTCATCCATCCAATGCATCAAGCCATTGGACATATCCTCAACCACACGGTAACCATACTGCATAACGGATGTTGTTACCTGTAAGTTTCTACAGCCCAATAACAGGAATTCCAAGCAATCTCTCCATGTTTCAATACCGCCAATGCCTGACATGGGAACATTTTTCAACTTCTCATTTTGCAGCATTTGGGCAATAAACCTTAGGGCAACAGGCTTCACTGCGGCACCGGAATACCCAGAAATAGAAGATTTTCCGTTTACAACAGGCATTGCCGTCATATTTTCCAAATCAATATTAGTAATGGATTTCAGCGTATTAATTGCAGAAATACCTTTTGCGCCGCCTTCAATGGCAGCAATGGCAGGAATGACCATATCTGTAATATTGGGTGTCATTTTTGCGATAAAAGGAATTTTTGTGGTTTCCGCAACTGCCTTGGAATAAGCCCGAACCAAATCCGGGTTTGAACCAACATCAGAGCCCATGGCATGGGAGGTCATCTGGGGACAGGAGAAGTTTCCTTCGATTAAATCCACGCCAACCTCTTCACACATTTTTGCCAGCTTACGCCATTCCTCTTCATTGGAACCCATAATAGAAGCAACCATGATTTTTTCGGGATAAGCTTTTTTCAGCTTATACATATTTTCAAAGTTTACCTCTGTGGGTTTATCGGAAATTTGCTCCATATTTTTAAAGCCCAGCCATGGTGTGCCTTCTTTTTTCACATGATCAAAACGGGGTGAACATTCATCAGCAACAAAAATACCAATGGTTTTGTAAAAAACGCCGCCCCAACCGGCTTCAAAAGCCTTTGCCACCATTTCATAATTGCTCCCAACCGGGGAGGATGACAAGAAAAATGGATTTTCACATTTTACACCCAAATAATCAATTGACAAGTCTTTCTTGATGCTCATTTTAGTTCACCTCTTTCTTTGCAAGATAATTCATCATTTCTGCCGCTGCAGCCTTTCCCGATGCAACAGCTTCCACAACGGTTTTTCCGCCCAAAGCAATGTCTCCGCCGGCAAAGATGCCGTCTATATTTGTTTTACAGCCATCATCTATTATAATTAACCCCTTTTCATTTAAGGCAAACGGCGCCAATTCCCCCATATCCTCCGCACCTTGTCCGATTGCAAAAACAATGGTATCCACAGCAACCTTTGCTTCGGATTCGCCATCTCTTCCTTTGAATTTCATGGCTTCCACTTTTTCCGTTCCAATGACCTCAGCAGGTGCAAAGTTTGTGGTAATGGAGATGCCTAAAGAAAGTACATACTGGAATTCAGCCATATCCGCAGGTGCTTCCTCGATGGTTCTTCTATAATAAATATCAACCTTTTCCGCACCCAATAGTTTTGCCGAAACTGCACAATCCATGGCAACATTGCCGCCACCAATGACAATGACTCTTCTACCGGGATTGTATGTACCTTCTGATTTTCTTGCTTTTTTCAGGAAATCTGCCGCTGCCATAACCCCCGGCAATTGAACACCGGGAATATCCGGCAATTTTTCCTGCCATAAGCCTGTGCCGATAAAAATAGCCGCATAATCTTCCTGCAAGGCTTCCATGGTAATATCCTTCCCAACCTTGGTATTAAAAATAAACTTCACACCCAAATTCTTCACTGTTTCAATATCATGGTCAACCACATGCTGTGGTAATCTGGCGGGGGCAATGCCATAGGTTAATACGCCGCCAGCCTTTTCCTCAGCTTCGTAAATTGTAACCTCGTAGCCTTCCATTGCAAGCTTAGCCGCACAAGCCAGAGAAGCAGGACCTGAACCAATACAAGCAACTTTCGCTTCTTTTTTTGCTTCGGGAGCTTTTAAAACAGTCATATTCAAAGCTTCCTCTTGTTCAATTGCATACCTTTGCAATTTCCCAATTTCTATGGGTCTGTCAATGCCGCATCTGCTGCAAGCTTCTTCGCAAAGTCTATCATATGGACAGACTCTGGCACAGCTCCCCCCCAAAACATTGTTTTCTCTGATTGTTTCTGCTGCGCCCTTCACATTTCTAAAACGAATGGAACGAATAAATTTTGCAGGATCAGTCCCCGCAGGACAGCTTTTGCTGCAAGGGGCGTCATGGCATAATAAGCATCTTGAAGCCTCCTCTATGGCCGTTCTCGGTGTGAGTCCCACAACAGCATCCGAAACATATGTTGGTTTATTTACTTTACTCAAATTCTTCAACTCCTCTCAAATATCTAAGCTTATGTAAACTCGTAAAATCCGCCTAGACCTTCCCTAAGTCCTTTGACTTTTTCCCTTGCTATTTATTAAAACAAGTGATGTGATAAAAGAAGGAGGCGCCTCAAAATTGTTTCTTTCAGCCACCTCCCAGCTGTCTAAGTTGTAAAAATGTATTTCTCATTTTTTACAAAGACTATTCCATATCGCACTTCAAAACTGCATTGAGTAATACACTGGCACTCTCTGTGCAGACCTCATCACTGGTATGCTCTGGTTCACAGTGAGATAGACCCTTTTCTGAAGAAGCAAATATCATGGTAGTAGGCAAAACATATGCCGCAAACTGCGCATCATGGCCTGCACCGCTATTGATGTATTGATGCTTGCTTCCCAGTTCCTCTGCTGCCTGTTTTACATAGCCAACCAATTTTTTATCAAAATAAACTGTATCTCGATTCCACTGGTCAACGACTTCACAACGACATTTTGCCAATTCCGGTCCATCCAACCCTCTTACAATCTGATATACTTTTTTGAGCACTTCAGGGTCTTCATGACGAACATCAATGGAGAAGTCCACATAATCGGGAATTACAGTATGTACGCAAGGATGAGCTACAATTTCACCTGTGGTATAAACCAATTCGGGATGACCTAATTTATCAATTTCTTCATGCAAATAGCAAATTGCCTGTGCAGCTGCATAAAGAGCATCCTGACGGTATTCCATAGGGAATGTACCGGCATGGGCAGCTTGGCCATAGAATTTCACTCTGGTGTTAAACATACCCAATACACAAGTAACTACACCAACATCCAAACCAGCATTTTCCAAAATAGGACCCTGTTCAATGTGCAATTCAAACATTGCCTCATACTTGTCTGGGCTTAAACGATTTTCCTTAGCACCTTTATAACCGCTTTTTTCAAGGGCTTCGCCAAAGGTTGTTGTTCTATCCAAAACGCTCTTAGAAGCAAGCATATTTTCCTCTTTAAAGTTTTTTGCAATACCTTCAGGTAAGTATTCATTACAAACAACGCCTGAACACATCATTGCGGGAGGATATAAAGAGCCTTCTTCATTTGTCCAGATCATTGCGGTTAACGGATGCTTATGAGGAATTTTTTCTGCCACTACGGTTTCCAAAACCTCCATCGCACTAATAACACCTAAAATACCGTCATAATTGCCGCCGTTTTTAACGGAATCCACATGGGAAGCCATTACAATTCTTTTTGCATTCGGATCACTTCCCGGTAAGGTTGCGTACATATTGGCAAAGTCATCCATTTCAATGGTTGCACCAATTTTTTTCATCTTTTCTGTATAATATTCCCTTGCTTGCTTCGCCTCATCAGATAAAGAGTACCTGGTAATTCCGCCGTGTCCCGCGTCACCAAACTTAGAAAAAGTTCTGATTTTGTCACTCATTTTTTCTAAACTGCATCTGTACATAATTCATTCCTTCTTTCTACATACTTTAGTTTTTATCTTTATTTAACGGGCTTTTCGGAAATTCCCGTTCCCAAAGGCAGCGGGAATTTCCGAGTTTATTTCTTTGTCCGTTAGGAACATGTTTTGAGGTGAATCTTCAAGCCCCTAATTTATTTCATATCATTCTCTCACTGTAAACCCTTCATGCTCATCTTCACTTACAAAGCCATAATGCGCTTTGCCTTGTGAAGACTTCATTAAAGCAACATAAACGATAATCGCAATGACAAAGGATATAATGTATCCGTTTGCTGCCAAAAATTGAATGAAGTTAGGCTTCAAGCCAGAACCTGCTTGATATTTCAACGCTGTGTTGCCAACCAACGGAATAATGAAGGAAACACCCCAAGCAATCATTGCATTTTTATTCCAACCGCCATCATACCAATATCTGCCGCCTTCTCCTTGATACAATCCTGCAACGTCAACCAACTGCTTTTTACAGATGAAGTAGTCGGCAATTAAAATTGCAGCAACTGGAGCAATAATTGTTCCATAATTATTCAACCATGTGAAAATATAGCTTGCGCCGGAACCATAAATCCACCAAGGCTGGGTGACAAAGGTTGCTATGAGGCAAGAAATAATTACACCTTTTTTATAGCTGATTTTCTTGGGAGAAATATTGGAAAAACCATTTGAGGGAGCAACAACGTTTGCAGCAACACAGGTTGTAATGGTTGCCATAATTACACCAATTGCACAAACAACAACCAGTGCTTTGCTATCCACATAGTAGAATACGCTTGTAGGATCAAATAAGGCTTCACCCACCGTATATTTTGTTGCTTGTGCAAATAAGGCACCAACGAATGCGCACAAAGCCATAGGAATTGGCATACCTGTCAGCTGTCCCATAAACTGGCTCTTTTGGCTCTTTGCAAATCTGGAAAAGTCAGGAATATTAAGGGCCATTGTTGACCAGAAAGCAATATTTCCTGTCAATCCTGCCATGTAAACAAAGGCAAAACCACCGTTTCGTTCAATTAAAGCCGGATCGTTACCAACAGCAAATACATCTGCCATAGAATGTCCGGAAGTAGCGATTGCATTTAAGGACCATAACAGCAAGCCTAAAATTACAATAATTAAAATTGGCCCACCAATATTTTGTACCCATCTTACTTTTTCCATGCCATTATAAGCAACTAAAAATACCAAAAGGATAAAGATAAAGAATCCGATCATCTGTCCAACAACAACATGATCATTCCCAGGAAGGGCAACCGTCACGTTTTGGTCGGCAAACATAGGAATGGCGACACCAATCAAAGCAGCAATTGCTCCGCCGCCAACCCAGCTTTGTACTGCTGTCCAACCACAGGCTATAATTGATCTGGAAAAAGTTGGCAGATGAGTTCCCTTGTTTCCAAAGGTCATTCTGGAGAAAATAGGGAATGGAATACCATATTTCGTACCAATTTTAGAGTTTAACTGAATTGGAATTAATACAATAAGGTTACCTAAAATAACATTGATTACAGCAAGCATGGGGGAAATACCCAAAGCAACCAAAGAAGACGCAAGCGCCAAGGACGGAACGCAAATTGACATACCTACCCAAAGGTTACAAATACTAAAGGCATTCCAGGTTCTTTCATTTACAGTGGTTGGCGCCAAGTCCGAATTATAGTATTGAGAATTGCTCAGTTCGGAAGCGGCTTGCGGTGTTAATTCAAAAAGGCCGTTTTTTTCCTGTTGCGTGTATTTACTCATATAACCCTCTCCAATTTTTTTAGATTTTATTGGCTTAACTTTCTTTTTAATAATTTGCCCCAGCCTGGTTCCCCAACAAATTCACCATTATCATAAACCAAGCGACCTCTTGAGAAGGTTTTCACAGGATAGCCATGAAGCTTCGTACCTTCCCAAACTGTGTGATCATAATCTGAATGCATATTTTCGCAAGTTACAGTAAAATCTTTTTCAGGATCGTAAATAACAATATCCGCATCTTTTCCAACGGTTAAGCTGCCTTTTTGTGTGCAACCAAAAATTCTTGCTGGATTAGAGGAACAAACCTCAACAGCCTTGGTAAACGGAATGACTCCTTCATTTGCCTTTCCAAGCATATAAGGATACATATTTTCAACACCGGCACAGCCATTGGGGATTTTTCTGAAATCGTCTTTGCCCCAATCCTTTTCAGCCTGCTGGAACGGGCAATGATCTGTGGCTACCGTGTCAATGTCTCCTCTTTTCAGGGCTTCCCAAAGAGCATCCTGGCTTTCTTGCCCTTTCATTGGAGGTGAACAAACAAAATTTCTTCCGTCTTCTCTTTTATATACATCACAAGTAAAGTGTAAATATTGAGGACAGGTTTCAGCATAAATATGATAGCCCTCCTCTTTTGCCTTGGTTACATATTCAACACCCTGCTTATTTGCCAAATGTACTATGTAAAGAGAAGCATCCAAGGATTTTGCCCAGGCAATGGCTCTGGAGTCTGCCTCGGCTTCCACAAACTCGGGACGTGATAAATAGTGATGCCATGCATCGGTTTTTCCTTCGGAAATATATTTTTCCACCAGCATGTTTACCATTTCATTATTTTCAGCATGAACACTAATCATTGCGCCAATTTCCTTTGCCTTTGCCAAAACCTTGTAGAATACACCGTCAGTTACGCCAAAGTCATAAACCATAAAAACTTTGAAGGAAGGAACGCCATATTCAACAGCCTCTTTCATAGAATCCAAAAGTTCACCGTGAACATCCTTTACACCGATATGGAAGGCATAATCCACGGCTGCTTGGGGTGCTGCAAGTGCATCTCTTCTTTTTACTACATCAACCATCTTTTCGTTGAAATCCTGAAGTGCAAAATCAAAAACCGTTGTCGTTCCACCACAAGCTGCTGCTCTTGTTCCTGCATAGTAATCATCCGCAGAAACCGTACCACCAAAAGGCATTGCAAGATGGGTATGTGCATCAATGGCCCCAGGCAAAACAAGCTTGCCTATTGCATCAACTACATTTTTACAAGGAATGTCAGAGAGGTCGTTGCCAATTGCAACTATAATTCCATCTTTTACAGCAATATCGCCCCGAAACATCTCTTTTTCTGTTACAATAGTACCGTTTTTAATTAATAAGTCCATTCACACTCACCTTTCCTTGTTCATAAAATAGCTTTTTTCTTTCTGCCACCATTGCCTATGTGCCTTGTCTTACCTCCTTTCCTTTGTTTTTTATAAAATACAGTATTGATTACGCTTATTTATAACCTATGAAAAATAAAATCATAGTAATAAGTCCCATTTTTAAGCATTCCTTCTAAGCTTATACTTACGAACACTCCAATTTGACGAATCATAATCATTTTCGCTTTAAAATAAAATCATCCAACTTTTTTTATAATAAAAAATAAAAATTGGATATAATACACTTCATCTATAATTTCTTTGTTTGTTTTTTTGCATAATTATGTCAAATAATATATTAACTAATTAATAAAACTATAATTATTAAACAATTATCTTGGCTTAATTATAGCCATTGCTGTAAGGGGAATGTCAACCTTATTTCTATTTATTTTTTATTTAAAATTATTTGTTTTTTTCCAAAACCTTCCTACTGCTGTATCTTATTAACTAAAATGTATTTTTTTTCATAATAAAAAAGTTACATAAATAAAACAAGTATGACAAAACAATGATTTTTGTTGTTTTCTTCTCCTCATTCAATTTGAATTAATTATTTAATTATGCTATAATACACTATATTCTTTATGGGGAGGATGAGAAAATGAGTGAAAACCACAAATATTCTATAAGAGAAGTTTCAGAAATTTGTAATATTCCCAGCAAAACCTTGCGTTATTACGATGAAATAAAACTCGTTGTTCCCGAATTTCGAGATGAAATCAACAGATACAGATACTACAGCAAAAATCAATTGATTACCCTTTGTATTATTCGCAAACTTCGTACAATGGATTTTGGGCTAAAAGAAATACAAAATATCATTACGGGCAACAAAGCAGATGGTCTGGAAAAAAATATAGAACAAAAGCTAGAGGAGCTTTTGGATGAAATCAATTGCCTCCAAAAAAAATATGCCTCCACCAACGCCTTCCTTCAACGCTTAAAAACAGGTGTAGACCTTTTAAATATTAAAGGCGAAATATGCCTTGAGGATATTGCCATAGAAGAAATTCCTGAAACGAATTTGGTTTTCACAAGAAAAACCATGACAAATTACTCAAATATTGACGTTTCCGTTCATAGATGGGTGGAAATTCTTAATTTATGTGATGACTTAAATATTAAAAATAAAGGTACCATTATTGTAACATATTATTGCAATCCATTGGAGCAATTTTTGTTTACAGATACCGACATAGAATTCGGTACAACTGTTGATGCCATAGGAGATGGAGAATGCTTTAGAACCTTTGGTAATTTCACTGCAGCTACTGCAATACATGTAGGCAATTATGCGGACATTATACATACACATATACGTCTGGTGCAATGGATTAATCAAAATCAATATAAAATCATCGGCCCTATTTCCGAAGAATTTATTATTTCCCCCCTTGATATTAATAATATAAACGAACATGTCACAAAAATTATCATACCTATTGAAAAAAAACATCAAAAATAATTGATCAATATACAATCCGTTCCCTAGTGAAAATCCAAAGTCCCCCGTCAAATGGCGGAGGACTTTAAAATTCAGCAACGTTCTTCTTTCCCCTAATATATCATGATTTCATTATAGAAACCTTAATATTTCAGCCACTTCTTTCCTCCTTGGGGCTTTTGGGGCTTCATTGGCATAGCCGCAGGCAACAAGCGCAATCATTTCTTCATTCTCGGGCAGCCCAATAAACTTTGCAATGCCATCTTCATCAAAAGTCCCCATAATTACCGTACCCAGCCCTAACTCTGTTGCCGCAAGGCATAGTGTTTGACATGCCACACCTGCATCAAACATCTCCCAGCTTTCCCCTTTGACGGAAGAAAGACACCCATTCCGTTCATAACCGGAACGTTTTTTTACATTGGAAACAACGAAAATCAAGGGCGCATTTTTTACAATATGAATGTTTTCCTGTGCAATAAGCGTATCCGCAAGCATTTGAAGGTATTCCTCTTTATCCACCACAGTATACCGCACTGCCTTGCAATTATTCCACGATGGGGCCCACCTGGCAGCATCAACAAGCTGTTCGATCACCTCCCGTTTTACCTTTTTGGGCAAATACCGCCGTATACTCCGCCGATTTTTTATACATTCCATGGTATCCATAGGCTTAATAGGTTTCGTAAACAAACTGCACAACAGTAGACAAAAGCGGCTCTGGAAGCACATCTATGGAGCTTGGATATGGCGGATTCTCCGGCACTTCAATAATTTTGAAGGAACGCACCTCAAGAACCGCACGATTTCCCTCCATTTTCCTCACCCTTGCCATAAATTCCATATAATCCCCGGCAAAGCAAGGCTCATATAGACGCACCTTTCTTACCTCAATGCAATGCCCCGTGTTTTGAAACACCTTTGCCATCAAGCGGTTTGCAGCTTCATTGGCAAGGGTAATGCTTCTTGCACCATTTACCACGCCGCCCCCATAAAATACATCTCTATCTGACATCCTATAACGAAACGTTACACTTTGTTCACTCATCAATCATCCCTCTTTTCTCAAAACTACGTTGTTTATTCCGGAAAATCCTTTAACGGACGCCAAGGATCAACAACCTTGCCCTCCGGCTGTGCGCCTCGCTGCAAGTGCTTTTTTACCACTAAGCGCACTTTCCCCTCTGTACAGAGTACAGGTTCCTCAAACCAAACCATATCCCCCGGCTTGCAGTCCGTTTTCCCCTCGCGAAACGCAGGTGTGGCCAACTTAAATACCTCTATCCAGCAATCTCTTGAGGTATTGCCCACATTGGTTAGGGTTGCCTTAAAATCAATCATATCCCCCACATAAACATCCCGATAGCACTTTACATCCTCGTAGCCTAAGCATAGGGACTCGTCCCCGTCTACCAAAATCATTTCCTCTGTTTCCACATCTCCGATAAAATCGAATTGACGGCCAATGGGGATTAATCCATCCTGGTTGGCTCCGTCGGCAGTGGTCATATTGTAGCTTAATATGGATACCTTTCTCATGCCATTTACACCTCCACCATAACTTAACTTAATAGCTTTGCAAAGCAAATCGCTTTACATAACACCCTCGGTCTTTAACTTCTTTACTTCTTCTTCGGTAAGTCCAAATATCTCTGCATTATGCTGTCCCAAAAGGGGAGAAGGCGTTACAACTTCCCCTGGAGTTTCCGAAAGCTTTATGACGCAGCCTTGGAAATACTGATCTCCGGCAGTGGGATGCTCACAATGCACCATCATCTCCCTTGCTTTAATATGGGGATGCTCAATTGCTTCCTTCACGTTGAGCACGGGGCCGCAAGGGATTCCCGCTTCCTCCATAATGGCTTCAACTTCGCCCTTTGTAAAATCACTGCTCCATTGGCTGATTATATTTTGCAAATCCGGTATGTAATTCATGCGTCTTAGCTCATTTGTTGTATACCGCGGATCTTCTAAGAGTTCGGGGTGACCAATGGTGTTGCAAAACTTTTGAAAAAGCCTGTCATTTCCAACACCTACTGCAACAAATCCATCTTTACACGCATATACATCAAAAGGAGAAATAGAGGGATCTACATTCCCATTACGCTCCGTAATCACGCCACCAATGGTATAGTTTACCAAGGCATTTTCCAATATGCTGAAAATGGTGTCAAACATAGACACATCCACCAGCTGGCCGACACCGGTAATTTTACGATTATACAGCGCCAGCATTACGCCAAGGGACAAATAAATTCCGGCAACATGGTCTGCAACAGAGGGGCCAACCTTCACGGGATTTGTATCCTGAAAGCCAGTAAGATTAATCATCCCGCCCATGGCTTGTGCCACAATGTCATAGCATGGACGATGGGTAATGGGGCCATACTGACCGAAGCCTGAGCCTGATGCATAAATAATAGCAGGGTTCATCTTCTTTATGGTTTCATAGTCAATCTTCAATTTTTTAGTCACGCCGCCCCTGAAATTTTCCACCAGAACATCGGCATCTTTTACAAGCTCATAAAATAATTCCAAACCCTTTTCCGATTTCAAATTTAACGTTGCGCCTTTTTTATTGCGGTTAACATAATTGTAAAATCCGCTCTCACCGCTTTTTTCATCAATCGGCCCCCAAAAGCGGCATTGCTCCCCATCAATAGGTTCAATTTTCAAAACCTCCGCACCGTAGTCTGCTAAAATCATGGTGCAAAAAGGGCCATTTAATGCCGTTGTAAGGTCAACAACCTTCAAACCCTCCAGTGCTTTTCTCATAAAAATCCTCCCCTAAAAAATCAATAGGTTTCATAAACAAACTTCACAACAGTAGACAAAGGCGGTTCTTGAAGCACATCGATAGAGACTCCCTAGGCATTTTTTGTCTCTTTGATTGCTTCAATCATGATTGGGACAACCTTGAACAGATCGCCTGCAATACCATAGTCTGCACAGTCAAAAATTGGAGCTGTTTCATCCTTATTTACGGCAATGATTAATTCTGAATCCTGCATGCCCGCTTTATGCTGAATTGCACCCGAAATACCAAGAGCAACATAAACCTTGGGATGCACTGTTTTTCCCGTCTGCCCCACCTGATGATCCGCAGGGAGCCATCCAGAATCTATTACGGCACGAGAACCGCCTACAACACCATCTCCAAAGGCTTCAGCAAGCTTTTGCGCAAGCAAAATACCGCCATCCACGTCTTTGCTGATACCGCGCCCTACGGATACGATAATGTCTGCACCGATTAGGTCAACCATCTTTTTCGCTTCTTTTGCAATATTTATTACCTTTGTTTTTAAGTCCTCTGGGGAAAGCTCCACATGGCGCATAACAATCTGGCAAGCATCCGCCTTTTCTTGGCTAAACTGTGCTTTTTTCATAACCCCCGGTCTTACCGTTGACATACAAGGGCGAAAGCGGGGGCAAATAATCGTCGCCATTAAATGTCCCCCAAAAGCAGGACGAGTCATTTTTAAGTTTGTATCCTCCATAGGGAAAGACATGGAAGCCACATCAAGAGTGGATGAGGTCGATAAAAAATCTATGTATTTTTTTGTATTAATGTCCAGATGGGTACAGTCTGCCGTAAGTCCTGTACGCAACCGCGCTGCGCACCTTGGCCCCAAATCACGCCCGATATTTGTTGCTCCAATTAATAAAACCTCGGGTTTTTCCTCCATAACCACATCGCAAAGCACCTTTGCATATGCATCTGTGGTATAAAATTTTAGCTCCGGATGATCGCAAACAATAACTTTATCTGCACCATAGCCGCCCAATTCCTTTGCAATATCCTTTACCTCGTACCCAAGCAAAATGCCAACCAACTTTGAACCCCGCTCGTCAGCCAGCTTTCTTCCTTCCGAAATCAATTCAAAATCAGTATTCATCAGCTTGCCGTCGCGTTGTTCACAAAAAACCCAAATATCTCTAAACGAATGAATATCCGTACTGTTAAAGTTCATCCTTGCCCATCTCCTTTCGGTTAAATGACATGTTTCGTTTTTAATCTGTCAACCAAATCATCTACTTTTTCTTTGTCTGACCCCTGAAGCATAATGCCAACACCCTTTTGTGGCGGAGTAAACGATTTGAAAATATTTGTGGGTGAGCCCTTCAAACCAATGGTATCCAGCTCGATTAACGGTTCCTCCTTCAGCGCTTCAAAATCCAGAACCAAAAGCGGCTTGCTATAGCATTCCATAATTCCGCTTAATGTCATGTAACGAGGCTTAATGCTCTTATCCTTGATACAAGTAATCAGGCAAGGAGTTTGCACCTCAATCATCATATAACCATCTTCCAGCATACGTTTTACTAAAATCAAGCTTTCGCTCTTTTTTATTCCCGCTGCATAGGTCACTTGAGGGATACCTAATTTTTCTGCAATCTGAGGACCAACCTGTGCCGTATCCCCGTCGATTGCCTGTCTGCCGCAGAAAATCATATCCTCTTTCCCTAGCCCCAATTTGTGGATGGCTGCTGCAATGATCTGCGAGGTTGCAAAGGTATCAGAACCTCCAAATTCACGGGCGGAAATCAAAACCGCATCGTCAGCTCCCATGGCAATAATCTCCCGAAGCATACCTTCTGCGGGCGCAGGCCCCATTGTTACAACCGTAACCTGACAATGGGTAGTGTCTTTTATTCTCAATGCCTGCTCAATGGCACTCATATCGTCGGGGTTGATAATTGCAGCCATAGATGCACGGTTTAATGTGCCATCGGGGTTTACTGCAACCTTCCCAGATGTATCCGGAACTTGTTTTACACAAACATAAATTCTCATGACCTACACTCCTTTTTATCTTTTCATTACTTCTCTGGCGATTACAACCTTATGTATTTCCGAAGTACCCTCATAAATTTCCGTAATCTTGGCATCACGATACATTCGCTCCAACGGGTAATCCTTCATATAGCCATAGCCGCCATGGATTTGCAGTGCCAAATTTGTTACAAAACGAGCATTTTCAGAAGCATTTAATTTGCACATCGCCGATTCCTTTGTGAAAGGCTTTCCGGCATCCTCAAGGTAAGCGGCATATTCCACCAAAGCCCTTGCAGCAGCGGTTTTTGTTGCCATATCAGCAATATACCACTGAATTCCCTGCAAGCTTGCAATGGGCTTTCCAAACTGAATACGTTCGTTTACATATTTTATGGATAAATCAATGGCTCCTTCCGCAATACCAATTGCCTGGGCTCCCACACCAATTCTGGCGCCATCCAGCGCCTGCATGGCAATATTAAAGCCTTTGCCTTCTTTTCCAAGAAGATTAGAAGCAGGAACACGGCAATCTTCAAAAATGAGCTCCGCTGTTTCGGATCCCGCAATACCCATTTTTGATTCGATTTTACCAATGCTAAAGCCCGGAGTGCCCCGTTCCACAATAATGGCAGACATGCCCTTTAAACGTTTTTTCGGGTCTGTCAAAGCAAATACTACAAGAATGCCTGCTCTGCTTCCTCCGGAAATGAAGCATTTTGTTCCGTTCAACACAAATTCGTTTGTTTGGGGATCAAGAATGGCTGTTGTTTTTACTGCTCCCGCATCGGAACCTGCATTTGGTTCTGTTAATGCAAAGGCACCAAGTTCTCCACCCTTTGTCAAAGGGGGAAGAAATTTTTGTTTTTGCTCTTCATTTCCGTATTTATATATAGCTTGGGGTGCAATCAAATGAATTGATAAAATTGAAGCAGAAGCCATGCACTTTTTACCAAATTCAGAAACGGCAATTACCTTCTCCAACGTTCCGCCTCCAGAACCGCCATATTCTTTGGGAATACCAATCCCCGTCAGACCGATGCCCGCCATTTTTTTAAAGTTTTCGGCAGGAAAAACATGTTCACGATCAATCTCTTCTGCAACGGGCTCCAATTCGTCTTCGGCAAATTGGCAAGCAAGCTTCTTCAAAAGTTCTTGTTCTCTCGTTAATGAAAAGTCCATTCCATTCATCCTTCCTTTTTTGATATTTCTGCAAATAACTTTCTTTGGGTTTCCTTTTGACTAAAAACACGAAAAGCATTTTTAAACAAATAAAATAATATACACAAGTTTTCTTAGGACAGCATTTATATCTTAATTTATAGCCTATACAATCACTGGAATGTCAATATGCCCGTAAAAATAAAATTTTTCTCAAAAATCATTTTTTGTGCAAAACCTTCCACTACGGCAAACTAGTTTGACATTTATTCAAAACCTATGAATTATAAAAAGATACCTTCAGTATATTTTGTATTGATGTATTATTAAAAAATTTTATACTTCTATAAAACAAAAAAATTAAGCACGCAAAAAAAACCGATTTGCATGATTTACCTTGCAATACGGCCTTTTCAACTATATTTAATTCAAAATAAAATTCTTTCTGCTTTTTTTAATAAAAACTACTGCCATGGCAATCTTTCAGCATCGTTTTTAAAAAATAAATTTAGTCCTTGTGTAACAGGCGAGTACGTGTCACGAATCGAAAAAAAAGCATTAAAAAAGCTAAATGCCGCTTTAAAAGATTAATCAGGGCTTGCCCTGATACATATTGAATTTTCACCAAAAAAAAAGCAGGTCAATGACCCACCTTTCTTACTTACCCTTCTGCATAATGACTTCCTTCTGCAATAATCCTTAGATTATTTTTCAAAACAGCAATTTCCTCATCGCTAAAGCACTTCAAAACCTCTTCATTCACATCATCAATAATTTTAGAAATCGGCTCTTCTAATGCCTTTCCTTTTTCCGTTGGAACTACTCTTACCTCGCGTCTATCTTCTTTGTTGATTACTCGGTCTATCAGACCTTTTTTCTGCATACGATCCAGCACGCCTGAAATAGTAGATGTTTCCAAGCAAAGAATTTCAGAAATTTGCTTGGGCGTAGCAAAATCCCTTTGCCATAAGCAGCTTAATACACCATACTGTGAAGGCGTAATATCATACTCAGACAACTTGGAACTTAAAAACTGAAAAACAGAATGCTGCGCCGTAGTCAATAAATAGTTAATACACTGTGTTAATTCCATAAGCTTTTCCTTTTCCTTTTTCTCAATTCTACTATATAGGATAGCCGTATTTCTGACAAAAATCAAGTTTTTTATTTTGCATCCAACACAATTTTGCGCAACATGTCGAATTTTCTCACTGGTTTTTCAAAGAATATTTGTAAAATCTGCTGAGGATGTGGCGCAGATTCCACAAAATTCCCATCTTCATCCATCATTTTTGATACCCTCATGGTAAAGGCATCTCCCTTTGCCGGCATAACCTCGATCTCCTCGCCAACGGAAAATTTGTTTCGCTGCTCCACAACAGCAATCCCTGTAGCAGGGTCACTGTCCGACTGAACCATACCGATAAAATCGTAACCGCGAATATAGGTATTACTGTTATAAATCTGCTGTTTCCCGTCAGGCTTTTGATAGAAAAAACCTTCTGTATAATCTCTATGGCTGGCTTTTGAAACCTCTTCCAAATAATATGGCAACCTCTCGTGATATAATGCAGGGCTTTTCAAATAATCATCCACTGCCTGTCTATAGGCCTTAACCACCGTACCAACATAAAACGGTGTTTTCATACGCCCTTCAATTTTCAGGCTCATAATCCCCGATTCTAAAATATCGGGAATATGTTCAATCATGCAAAGATCCTTGGAATTATAGATATAGGTTCCTCGTTCGTTCTCCTCGATGGGCATATATTCCCCGGGTCTGGTTTCCTCAACCAAATGATACTTCCATCTGCACGGGTGAGAACAAGCCCCCTTATTGGCATCCCTGCCGCTTAAATAGTTGCTTAACAAGCATCTGCCCGAATAAGAAATGCACATAGCTCCATGCACAAAGGCTTCAATGTCCATATCCTGGGGGATTTTTTCCCGAATTTGCTTCACTTCTTGAAAAGAAAGCTCTCTTGCCAAAACCACTCGCTTTGCTCCCAACTGATACCACATGCATGCGCTCATATAATTGGTATTATTTGCTTGAGTTGAGACGTGTATTTCCATATTAGGAACTGCTTCCTTTGCCACAGAAAACACCCCCAAATCGGAAATAATCAAGGCATCTGCGCCGATTTTTTCAACTGCCTGAAAATATTCCGCCATTCCATTAAAATCCGCATTATGAGCAAAAATATTAGCTGTAATATACACCTTCGCCCCATGGTCGTGGGCAAATTTTATCCCCTCTGCCATGGCATCCAAACCAAAATTTTTTGCCTTTGCCCGCAGACCATATTCTTCGCCGCCGATATATACAGCATCCGCACCGTATAAAACTGCAATTTTTAATTTTTCCAAATCTCCCCCAGGAGCCAAAAGCTCCGGCTTATTCTGTTTCCACATTTTTAATTTCTCCTTTTGTTTCCTTTGTTTTATAACAAAGGGCCATGCCATCCCCTATGGGGATAATGGAAGTTTCCAACGCTTCATTATGGGTAATCTCCCACAGGAACGCTCTTAAGCGTTTATGGATGGTACGCTGCCTTCTTGGCACACTGTAACGGGTTTGGGCAATGGTTCCTCCTTGCAAAACGTCATCCACAATCAGAAGCCCTCCCACGGGCAATAATCGAAGGCAATGGGGCAGAAAGCTATGATACTGACCCTTTGCCGCATCTAAAAAGATCACGTCATATGGCCCCTCCAGCGTTGGCAATATATCCGCCGCATCTCCCTCCAAAATCGAAATGACATCCTCCAGTCCCATCCGCTTAATATTAGGACGGGCGTCCTTTAGCATAACCTCAAAACGATCAATGGTGGTTACAGTGCCGCCGGGCTGTAAATAACGGCTCATAAGTCCGGCAGAAAAGCCAACTGCAGTACCGATTTCCAAAATATGCTTCGGGTTTTTCATGGTAAGCAAAACACTAATTAATCTGGCTGTTTCCAAAGGAATAATGGGCACATTCGCCCCATTTGCCTCTCTTTGGATTTCGCCTAAAACACCGTCATACATTGGCTGAATGGTACGCAAGAAGGTATTCATTGTTTCGTCCGTTACATAATTCATTCTATTCTCTCCTAAAATTAATTACCGCTTGCCTTATATTTTTCCTTGGCTTTCAAAAATTGGTCATAGGTTTCGCAGAAAACGTGATTATCCTGCCCCTTTGCTTCAACAATATAATAAATGTAGTTATTATCCTCAGGATTAAGAGCAGCCTTGAAGGACGCCTCTCCCGGATTAGAAATGGGTCCTATGGGAAGCCCAGTTACTTTGTAGGTATTGTAAGGGGAATCGTACTGCAAATCGACGGTGGTAATGTCCTCCTTCACAATGCCCATGGCATATAAAACAGTGGCATCCACTTGCAAAGGCATTCCATCCTTCAATCTGTTATAAATTACGCCGGCAGCGCGAGGACGCTCCTCATCCAATTTAATTTCTTTTTCAATTACTGACGCTATGGTTACCATCTCGTCCAAAGAATATCCACTTGCTGACACAGCATTTTGATATTCCTTTGTATACATTTGCTCAAAACGTGCCAACATCGCCTCAATCAACTCGTGGGCCGTTGTTTCTTCCTTTATATAGTAGGTATCAGGAAAAAGATAGCCCTCCAGCTTAAAATCTCTGTCCGGCAGGTTTTTCAAAAATTCAAAATCAAATCTGCCTGTGTTGCATTCCTCAATAAATTCCTCCGCCGTACAAATACCAGCTTCTTTAACCTTTTCAGCAATCTGCTTAGTTGTATACCCTTCAGGAACAGTAAACTTTATATCATTAAAAACCACACCCGTTTGCAATAATTCCATAATCTGTGTATCGTTTAGGCTCTTATCAATTTCATAGGTTCCTTGCTGATAGGTTCCGTCAAAACCGTCAAGCCTGCTGCTTAAACGAAACATAAAGGTATTTTTAATCAGCTTATTTTCCTTTAGAATATTAGCTATGTCAGCCGTAGACGCACCCTGGGGAATGGTTACAATTATCGTTTCGCCACTTAAAACAGGTTCTTCTACAGACGACATCATAAAATTTTTCATAATTCCAAAAGAGAGAAGTCCAATCACGATGGCAATGACAAGAAAAACACCAAATCGTATCCATTTCAACTTTTGACGCTTTTTTTCTCTCAATCTCCGTCTTTCTACCTGCCTTTTTCTTTCTTTATCAAAATTTATATCTTCGTTCAAGGTAATTCTCCTTTCTTAAGCCACAAATCTGTTTTATTATACAATTTTATTTGCATTCAGACAACAATAATTTGCAATCTAAAATCCTTCGTAAATTTCTCTTGTGGTTTTCTTAATATTCTTGCAGAATGCTTGATTCTTGGTATAATAGATACAGGCTTATAAAAGGAACCGTTAAAATCATTTTTTACATTTTTGTTACTGTTAAAAAAAGCTGCATTTTTTTAGAAACAACAAACTTTATTGAAACTGATTTTCCCTGGTAGCCTTTTCAATAGAAAACCAAATTTTTACAGCTTTTTCAATAGTTGAATGGAGAACAATATGAATTATAAAGAAAGTATACAATATCTAGAAGAAGAAATCGGGTTTGCATCCTGCCCCGGGCTGGAAAGAATCTTTGATTTAATGAAAAAACTGGGGAGTCCCGAAAAAAAGCTCAAAGTAGTTCATATTGCGGGAACCAACGGGAAAGGCTCAGCTGCGGCAATGCTTTCGTCTGTTTTACAAGAGGCAGGCTACCGCACCGCTTGCTATACCTCTCCTCATTTAGAAAAATATAACGAACGTTTTCTTATAAATGGTCAAGAAATTTCAAATGATGCCTTTGCCACAATCATGACCAGAACAAAGCTTGCCTGTAAGCAGTTAATTGCAGAAGGAAAGGCTGCCCCCACCCTTTTTGAAGTAATCACGGGGGCTGCATTTTTGTACTTTGCCGAAGAAAGCGTGGATATTGCCGTAATCGAGGTAGGCCTTGGCGGAAAATTTGATGCAACAAATATTATTGAAAGCCCCATCCTAAGCGTTATTATGTCCATCAGTATGGATCATACAGATTTCTTGGGAAATACAATAGAGCAAATCGCAGGGGAAAAAGCTGGTATCATTAAGAAAAATTGTCCGGTGGTGTTGTATTTCCAGAAAGAAATAGTATATAATATTGTAAAAACCCAAGCTCAATTTTTGAATGCTCCCTTGTTTTGCCCAAAGGATGCCGAGATAACAATTTTCGCTCAAACTTTGGAAGGAACTATTTTTGGCGTAAAAAGTGGGTCATTTACCTATGAAAGCTTGTTTTTACCTTTATTAGGGCAGCATCAAGTTCAAAACTGTGTTACAATTTTAGAGGCTTGCGAGGTTTTGAAAAAAAGCGGCTTTCCTCTGACCAAAAATCAAATTCAAACCGGAGTTTCCAAATCATTTTGGGCAGGCAGGATGGAAATTTGCAAAAAAAATCCTTTGGTTGTTCTCGATGGTGCCCATAATGCAGATGGAATTGGTCGTTTGGCAGAAAGTGTAAGAATCTATTTTGAAAACAAAAAAATCACCCTGGTTTTAGGCGTTTTGGGTGATAAAGAATACGAAAAAATGGCAAAACTGATTTTACCCTTTGCCCATCAAGTGGTTCTAACGGAACCCCACAGCGAGCGAAAGCTGGATGCAAAAAAGTTAGCAAATATCATACAATCTAAAGAGCTGCCTATCTATATTGAGCCCCAGCTTGAAAATGCGTATCATGAAGCGTTGAGAATTACCGATGAAGCAGGAATAATTCTTTGCTGCGGCTCTCTTTATATGATTGGTGCCTTGCGTTCCTATATACTGTCAATTGAATAAGGAGGTTACATTATGTTCAATTTTAAAGATGAACTTTCCAGATATCAGCCCATCCTTGAGCTGGATCAAATTGAAGAAGCACTACAGCCCAATCAATTAAAAGATTTGGTTGATATTTTAGAACATATTGCAGAAGATAAAAAAATCAGTGCTTCTCAAGAATAAGCAAAGGAGCGATGAAAATGAGATGCCCGAATTGTGGATATGATTTTTCCGAAGGCTATCTCTGCCCAAAATGCGGGATTGATACCTTTGTTTTTCTTAGAACCAGAAATCTTTCTATCTGCTTGTATAACGAAGCATTAGAAATGGCAAGGGAAATGGATCTTTCAGGCGCAGCAGAAAAACTGGAGCAAAGCCTTCTTTTTGATAAAAATAACGTTCAAGCCCGAAACCTATTGGGGCTGATTTATTGCGAAACAGGCAGAATTGCCAATGCTTTAAAGCATTGGATTGTCAGTACCTCTATTATGAAGGAAAATAACCCGGCGTTTGGCTATATGGACTTTTTGCAAAAAAATGCCCGAGAAATGGAAAAATATAACGATGCTGTGATTATGTATAACCAAGCCCTCTTATATCTAAACCACGGCAGTGATGACATGGCTATTATTCAATTAAAAAAAGCCATAGACTGCAACCCGGATTTTATTGAGGCTTATAATTTGCTAACGCTGTGCTGTATTGATGAGAAGAACAACAAACGAGCCCAGCATTTTGTTGACATGGTATTAAAAAAAGACACCAAGAATCCAAAGGCATTAAAATATGCAAGTATTATCAATGGCGGTGCTTCCAATAGCAGCCGAAAAAAAGCTGCCCGCTCCACAGAAAACAAAGAGGATGCCTTGCAAAAAACGGTTCCTGTGAAAAAAACAGACAGCGCCCCACCTATTCCTAGATACAAGCGAAAGGAAAAGAAAGTTGGGGTTTTAGAAAAAAAAGATATTATTTCCTTCGTTCTTGGTGTTGCGTCTACGGCGATTGTGATTTTGGTTTTAATTATGCCCGCCATCAACGAAGGAAAGGACAAAGCAATTACAGATCTGCAGACAAAGGTTGATAACTACGCGGGCGAAACTCAAATGTCTCCGCAAGAAGTTTTAGCCATGAGAACCGAATTGGAAACCTTACAGAATGAAAACAAACGTTTACGCAGCGAGGAAACAAAGCAGGCGAACCTGGAGTTATTGCAAACCGCCGTGTCCCAAATGACTGACGGGGATTATGAAGCTTGTGTTTCCACACTGGATCGTATTGAAACCATAGGCTTTAGCGATGAAGATATTGCAAAATACAATTCCCTGAAAGCGACAGCTTACCCAAAAGCGGCAGATAGCCTTTACACCAAAGGCAAGAGTGATTTTTTGAGCAACAAATTCCCTGAAGCAAAAACCAACTTGGAAGCCACTTTAAAATACGCATCCACAGAAAATTTTATTGATGATGCTTATTTCTATTTAGGTAAAATAGCAGAAAATGACGGAGATACAGAAAAGGCGAAAACCTATTATGAAAAGGTGATTAACGACTATCCTGATTCCAACCAGCTTGTAAATGTGCAAAATGCTTTAAGTCAGCTTCCTGAATAATCGTATCACCGCAGAAGTTCCTCTGCGGTGATTTTTTTCATCTTTATTCAGTCATGCTTTTTCCTCAGAAATTTTTTTGCTGCAATAAATAGAATTACCGCCAGGGCAATGCCACCTGACAATTGCCATTGATAAGCTTTTAAAAATGCTATACAAATATCCCAATGGCTACCCAAAAAATACCCCGCGCTAATTAAAGCAGTATTCCAAATCAATACACCAAAGGCAGTATATACCACAAAAGGAATAGCCGGCATTTTTGCCAAGCCTGCCGGGAAAGAAATATAGGTGCGGGCGATGGGAAAAAGTCTGGCAAAAAAGACAGATTCCTTTCCATATTTTTCAAAAACACTTTGCGCTTTTTTAACGCCAAGGGCAATACACTCAAAGCGCACCGCCAGTTCTTCAAACATCCGTCCCCCTATTCTCCCCACTAAATAGCAGGCGGTGGTTCCAATCATACCGCCTAATGTGGCAATGAGTATGGCATTCAATAAGCTATAATGATTTAGTGCAATCACATAGCCAATAAAGGGCAACAGGATCTCACTGGAAACAGGAAAACAGCCATATTCTAAAGCGGTGGCAACAAAAATTCCGCCTGCGCCCAATTCTATAATCAATTGCTTGATTGCATCAATAAAGCTCATTCTCTTCCCCTCCTCCTATTTAAGATATGATAAGAGGACGAAGAATAAAACTTGTGATTTACTCTGGGGAATATTTCAAGAAAAGCTAAAATCCAGTAAATGCTTAATTTTTCGTATTAGTCAAATATATAAAAAGCCCGACTGCGTACATAAAATTCTTCTTAGAATCCATGTAGCCTGGGCTTTTCGACTTTACCTATATTAATATCAATCGATTTCATATTAAAAAATTATCTCTACCAAAATTACTTAAAGTGGAGTAAATCAATTTTCATTCTCCCTGCCCCAAATTCCTTTTGCTTGAGAAAGGTCGTGTGTACTAAACATGAATTTTTCGATCATCTTAACGGGATAGTATGCGCGTTTTGCCTTCCGCATACCTTCGATCCCCATGTCCTCCTCCCGATTAATCAACTCCACGTCCATGCACTCATTTTTCACATACTGCTGATTAATCATGGGATAGATACCTTCATAAGAGGCTTCCGCCTTTTCAATATGAACCAATTGCATATGGGGCTGCAATCTTTCGCCTAACGTAAAGGCAACCAACTTTTCGTCAATAAAAATTGCACCGCCTACCAGCCCCAGCTCCTCCATATGCTTCAAAGCCAAAAGCACGGATTCCCTTTCTTCGTTGTATTCTGTGCTTTCCTCTTCCTTTTCCTCCTGCCATTGGTCATAAAGGGCAATACAATCCTGAATCATAGAGGAATCCAGCTTTCTATACTCAAAATCAGGGTAAAGTGAGAGGAATTTATTAATATGGTTTCTTTTTGCATGCAGTTTTTTGCCCTTCAGTGTTTCCATCTTCTCCCGCTCGTAAATATAATCCCATGCAATATCCGTGGGCTGAATATAAAGCTGGGGACAGGCATTTTGCAGCATTTCATAAAATGGCTTGGAAACAGAGCGAAAGGTTGGCTCACTCCCAAGCTTTTTCATATAATCTATGGCATCACAAACCGCCTTACGGTAATCCACCTTGACTCCAAATTTAGGAATGGGTGCCCAAAAATACACAGGAACTCCTATAAAATCTAGTTTAATGAAAAGCACATTGTCCTTTTCTGCATATTGCATTTTTCCCTCAGTGCCCCAAATAAACATATTTGCAAAGGAAAGGTCAGAACATTCAGCACCCCAAGGCTTGGTGTAGCTTTCAATCAAGGCCTTTTTATCTAACGTGATTGGCTGAAATATAAAAACGGAATTTATCGTTTTTTCTTCCTTTTTCTCTTCCACTTCAATTTCATTCATACATTGCATAATTGCCTCCAATTAATATTCATCTATAATATAACATTTACATTTAGGTAAAGCTTGATTAATAAAATCATAGCCTTCCTGATTAAAAATTGTGACAAAGGGTTTTACCTCTTCCAAGGAAGCATATCCCATGATCACACCCAGAAAATGCCCCGCATCAATTTTGATTGCCGGCTTTTCGCACACTTTCGTTCCATCAAAGGAAAAAATGCCGTTGTTTTCCGGTACGATTGGATCGCAAAATTCAACCGCATAGGGACAATATATTTCCATTTTTTTAAGAATTGCACCAATATTGCAAACGCCTGCAACTCCCTTTGGATAGCACTTCTTGGTGCCAAATTGCTGAGAAGTATCTATATCAGGTGGGAGCTTAACCAAAACCTCTCTCCCTTTTGCCAACGCAAATATTTCTTCTAATAAAGCATTATAAAAACCAGGGTTTGCCACTGCCTCAGGGCAGATTAATTGATTTTCCATAAGGTAATAAAACGCATAGCCTTGTATTATTGTATCTTGAAAAACGATACATCTGCCACCATCCGAGACATAATCCTCGCACTTACGCAAAAATTCCTGTTTCGTACGTCTTAGTGCGCCACTGTAGCTTTCCCCGATATTTGCTTTATATAAAGGAAACAATGCCGGCCATTGAGATTTTTCCAAGATAATAAAATCATCTCTTTTCTCAACCTTTCTTTTGCCTTGAATATATGCCGCATCCGCCACAGGATAATGCCCATAGGCAAAATAGCTCCCTAATACAGCAGGAGTATGTACGGCAAGTAATACGCCTTTTCGTCGCAGCAGATCCATTTCAAAGGTAAATATTTTACGCATATACCCCTTTTGGCGATGGCTGGGATGGGTAGAAACACCGCAAAGCATAACGCCCTCCAATACCTTTTCCCGAACCTGTATGTTATAAGGCACCCCTTGCATAGCGCTTAGAATTTCTCCATCTTTCTCAAGACAAACAGAATAATCGGGAAAAAATCTATTTTGAAAAAGCCAGCTGCAAAAACGATCGCTATCCTCAAAGCAGAGCTTCCAAAGATGATAAAAGCTTTCTATGTCATTCTTCTTTGCAATTCTCACCAATTCGCTTTTCTCCATAGTTGTTCACTCTATTCCTATTTATTTCCGTTCTCATACTATTTTACTAGACAAACTAGAAAAAATCAACAGATAATAATTATCAATAAATAATTTTTTCGATTATTTTTTTGTATACTTTTACAAAACTTACTTCTTTGCAATAGGAATTTATTTCCTCCAAAGGAATCCATGCCACGTCGGAATTCTCATCCGCCTTTATTGTAAGCTTCACATTTTCATTGGCAATAAAACCAAAGGTAGCGTTGATATGCAAATGATTGGGGACATAAGCCTCATTCTTATAATGCCCAGCAACCAAAAGAATATCTAAGGAAAGAATTTCTCGAGAAATGGGTGTTGCTTCAACAACGCCGGTTTCTTCTTGCAATTCTTTTTTTGCAACCCACATAAGATCAGATTTGCCATCTGCATGACCGCCCACGCAAGCCCATGTATCAAAAATATTGTGCTTAATCATTAGAACTTTATCCTTCTTTTCATTAAAAACCATGGCAGTTGCCGTAGCATGAACGAAAGGGAAGGAACGAAATAAAATCTGCTCCCTCCTTTGATCTAATAATTCCAAAACAATTTCCTTTTCCTTTTCCTCTTCCATATTATATGGCTGATATGCCCGAACCAACTCTAGAATATCCATATTATTCCTCCAAAAACCCGCAGCCTTCCATCCAAATCTTTTTAAAGGCAGAGGGCAATGCATACTCTTTTTCCACCATTTCCTTTTCTAACCAAAGAAAAGTTTGATTTTCTTTTTTCTTTACATCGACAAAATAACAATTCATATGCCATTCTATATGGGTAAAAATATGTTTTTGTGCTTTCATTAGCCTAATATCAGCAGATATTATGCCCCAATCCCTCAAAATAACGGGCATAGCTATATCCTCAGAACAATTGGGCAGCTGCCAAAGGCCCGAAAGCAGACCTTTTTGCGCTCTTTTGCAAATAGCTATTTTTTTGCCTTCTGCCAAAAAGAAAACAGAGATATATTCTAATTTCCGCTGCTTTTTCGGGCTTTTTATGGGATAGTGTAATACGGCATTTTTTCTGTAGGCCTGACAAAACTCCCTTATTGGACAAGCCTGGCATTTTGGCATACCGTTGGGCAGGCAAACCGTGGCTCCAAGCTCCATCAATGCCTGGGTAAAGGTGCCTTCCTTCCCCTTGGGCATCATCAAAATAATTTCTTCCTCCCATGCCTTTTTTGTGGACTCTAAGGAAATATCCCTAGAGTCCACCGTCAAGCGGGACATTACCCTTAGAACATTCCCATCCACCGCCGCATATGGAAGTGAAAATGCAATGGATGCAATGGCTCCCGCAGTATAAGGGCCAATCCCCCTTAGCCTTCGTAAAGCCTGATAATCCGCGGGCAAGCTTCCTCCATATTCTTCTACCACTGTTTTCGCCGCTTTTTGCAGGTTTCTTACCCTACTATAATAGCCAAGACCCTCCCATAGCTTTAGCAGCGTTTCCTCATGGGTAAAAGCCAAAGCTTCTATTGTGGGGCAAACCTCAATAAAACGCTCAAAATAAGGTTTTACTGCCTCAACACGGGTTTGCTGCAGCATAATTTCCGAGAGCCAAATATAATAAGGGTTCCTTGTTCTTCGCCAAGGTAAATCCCGCGCATTTTCCTGATACCACTGTATCAGCTTATCCACCATTCCTTGATAATCGTTCATAAATGCTCCTTCTAAAAAAATATGAAATATAAAAACTCTTTCGCAGAATAATCCTTGAAAGAGCTGCTTTTTATCTTATCTTAAACGAAACAACCTCAAATATACTAGAATCAGCAATGCACAAATAAGTGCCAAGCTTTCCCTAAAAATATCAAGGTAATTCCTCATAGTTCTGTATGTCCAGCTGTGCAGTCTGGTTTTTCGTCAGACAAAACAAAACGCACAGTGAATACTGGAGGTATTTGAGAGCATTTTGTGCAGGCTAACGGAAAAGATGCAAGCAGATGGGCGTCCAAGGCGTCAGCCGCGTATGATGCGGTGTTGCCTTAACTTAGTATACATGACAGTGAAAGAGGCTGTCAATATTTCGCAAAAATGAGCCAAGCCACAACAAAATATAGTCCTCTTGCAGATTTTCATGCATTATGATACGATTACGAAAGAAATAGTAATCAACTTTAGCAAAAACAACAATAAAAACGGGGGGAATTGTATATGGATCAAGAACTTTGGAATCAAATGAACAACAAAGAGCTTTTAAAGGATGTGAGTAATGGCAAAGAAGTTGTTTGGGTAAATGAGAATTTAAAGACTGCAGAAATGGCCCTGCCAGAAATAGAAGTTACTATGAAAGATATTGATGATGCAGAAGCTCGCTTGGCTCGTTTTGCCCCCTTTATTTTGAAGGTGTTCCCCGAAACAGCCCCCGAAAACGGCTTAATTGAATCTCCTTTCACGGAAATCAAAAAAATGAAGCATCAATTGGAGAAAGAATACAACACAACAATACCCGGAAGACTTTTCCTAAAGCAAGACAGCCATCTTGCTATTTCAGGCTCTATCAAAGCAAGAGGTGGCATTTATGAAGTATTGAAGCACGCCGAGGATTTGGCTATTTCGCATAATATGCTGAAAGAAAGTGATGATTACAGTATATTTGCATCAAAGGAATTTAAGGAATTTTTCAGTAAATTTAAGATTCAGGTAGGCTCAACGGGAAACCTTGGTATGAGTATCGGTATCATGAGTGCGGTTCTTGGCTTTCATGTCATCGTTCATATGTCTGCCGATGCAAAACAATGGAAAAAGGACTTGCTTCGCAAACGTGGCGCAGAGGTCATTGAATACAACGACGATTACAGCAAAGCCGTTGAGGTTGGCCGCAAAAATTCCGACGCAGACCCCACAAGCTATTTTGTGGATGACGAAAATTCTGTTACGCTATTTTTAGGCTATGCCGTTGCTGCAAAACGAATTAAAAAGCAGTTTGAAGAACAAGGCATCGTTATTGATGAGGAGCATCCCCTTTTTGTATACATTCCTTGCGGCGTTGGCGGCGCCCCGGGTGGCGTTGCTTTTGGGTTGAAGCAGTTTTTTGGGGACAACGTGCATATCTTTTTTGTGGAGCCTACCCAAGCACCTTGCATGCTGGTGGGTATGGCATCAGGCTTACAAAACAAGGTTTGCGTTCAGGATTTCGGCTTGACAGGTCAAACCCACGCAGATGGACTTGCCGTAGGGCGTGCATCTGGCTTTGTAGGCGGTGTAATGAAGCATATGTTATCAGGAATTTTCTCCCTAGAGGATTATCATATTTATGACTTGATGCGTGATATTGTAAATTCCCAAACTATATTCTTAGAACCCTCTGCCTGTGCGGCCTTCTGGGGGCCCATTCAGCTTATGAAAGAGCCGGCTACCAAGGCTTATATTGAAAAAATGGGTCTGAGCCAAAAAATGCCCAATGCCATTCATGTTCCCTGGGCAACCGGCGGCAGCTTGGTGCCAGCGGAAATTAGAGAAGAATATATGCATACCCATTTAAAGTAACAAAAAAATAGCGGCAAAAGCCGCTATCAGTGTATCGATAAAGTCAAACCTTGGGCTTTGCCCCTCACTGCCCAAGATAGGGCAGCCGGCAGAGCCGGCTTTTGCATAGCAAAAGTTGATGACCACCTGCTTGATTTTTGAAAAAAGCAAGACCAAAAACCTTTATAGAACCCGCATTCTATGCGGGTTCAGGTGGGTCAAGGGAGAAACCCTTGTGGGTGTTTGAGGGCAAAAAGCCCTCAAGGTTTTGACTTTGCCTTCAATCTGTAGCGGCATAAGCCGCTATTTTTTTGTGCAAGCATGAAGAAATGCTAATTATTTTTTAAATAGCCCTGTAAAATCAAACGTTGCAAAATAATCCTCAGGGGTTTCCGCCCGACGCATTAAGGCAGCCTCGCCGTTTTCCTTTAAAAGAATTTCAGCAGAACGCAATTTTCCGTTATAATTGTATCCCATGGAATGGCCATGGGCACCGGTATCATGGATATAAACAATATCACCGATTTCAATTTTGGGCAGCTTCCGGTCAATGGCAAATTTATCATTATTTTCGCAAAGACCGCCGGCCACGTCATAGATATGGTCGCAGGGCGCATCTTCCTTGCCCAATACCGTGATTTGATGATATGCACCATACATGGCAGGGCGCATTAAATTTGCGGCACACGCATCCAAGCCTACATATTCCTTATAGATATGCTTTTCATGCACCACCGTTGCCAAAAGGCTTCCATAAGGCGCAAGCATAAACCGTCCCATTTCCGTAAAAATGGCTACATCGTCCATGCCCTCCGGAACGAAAATCTCCTCATATACTTCTCTTACACCTTCGCCGATGGCCATAATATCGCATGGCGATTCTTCAGGGCGATAAGGAACCCCGACACCGCCCGAAAGATTGATAAAAGCAATATGAATATCCAATTCTTTCTTCAGCTCAACTGCCAACTCAAATAAAATTTTAGCCAGCATGGGATAATAAGTATTGGAATTTGTACTGCTTGCTAAGAAGGAATGTATCCCAAAGTGTTTCGCTCCCTTTTCCTTTAATATGCGGAAGCCTTCCTTCATTTGCTCTTTCGTCATGCCATATTTCGCATCCCCAGGGTTGTCCATAATATCGTTGGCAACTTGAAAAACGCCACCCGGATTATATCTGCAGCAAACCGTTTCAGGGATTTTGGCAAGCTTCTCAAAATATGCAATATGGGTAAAATCATCAAAGTTGATGATTGCCCCAAGCTCATTGGCTAAAACAAAATCCTCCGCAGGTGTCATGTTGGAGGAAAACATGATTTCTTCTCCCCAAAAGCCTACCGCCTCTGACAGCTTTAGCTCTGTAAACGAGGAACAATCCATACCACAGCCTTCCTCTTTTAAAATTTGCATGATGCCAGGCGTAGGGGTTGCCTTTACCGCAAAGTATTCTTTAAACCCTTTGTTCCAAGCAAAAGCACGGTTTACTTGACGGGCATTTTCACGAATTCCTTTTTCATCATAAAGATGAAAAGGCGTTGGGTATTGTTCTATTATTTTTTTTGCCTGCTCTAAAGAAACAAATGGTGTTTTCATTTGTAATTTAACTCCTTCTATGATAAAATTTGTTTTCAATTATAACAAACTATTCAATTCTTTGCAATGAAACATTAAAAAAAATCAAAACCCGCCACATTATTATTACGCAACAAAACATTTCCTCTTAATAGCGAATAGGTGTATAATATGAGATATGAATAAAGTCAACAACATAAATAGCCTGGTTTCTTTAAGCTTTTCTTCAATAAGTATAGAGAAAAACCCTAGGTAATTTGTACAAAATTTATTGATTAAGTTCAAATAGGATAGGTTTTGTGTTTATCAATATTTAAATGGTTTTAGCGGAGAAAACCACCGTTTTTTATGTATTCCTTTTCATCCTTTTACTTTTGTTCGATTGAATTAAACAAATGCTTTTTTTGTGAGGGCTTCTATGAGAGATTATTTGCGTCAATTAAAAAAAATAAGACTATCCCCCGATATTATTCTGTTTGATCTGTTCAAAACAATATTGGTATTTCTAATTGCAACCTCCTTTGCATTATGTGTTGTTGAAATGAATGTAATCAGCAATAATATTTTTGGGGTATATATGCTTGGAGTTGCCTTAACCTCTGTCATAACCAGTGGTTTTATTTGGGGAATTCTTGCTTCCATCGGAGGCGTAATCGCCGTGAATTTTTTCTTCACCTTTCCCTATTTTGCCTTGAATTTTTCAATGGCAGGATACCCGATTACGTTTGCACTGTTGCTTATTATGTCCGTTTTAACAAGTGCATTAACCACCAGAGTAAAAAAAGCGGCCATCCTTTCCGCCATGCGAGAAAGTAGAGCCGAAAACCTGACAAAAATGAGCAATGCCCTGTTATCGGGAAATACTCTACACAAAATAATGGAAATCACCGTTGATTTTTTTTCACAATCAAATCAATGCAGTGTAGTAACTTATTTAGGTAATCCTGCAAGTCCAGAAATAAAGCTGATTAAGGCATTGCAAAATCAAGACGAGTCCATATTTAACAGCCCCTTGGAATTACAAATTGCCATCGATGCTTATGTAAAAAATAAAATTCGGGGTGTCGTACTGGAGGCCAAGGTACAAAATTGCAAAGGCACCTATATTCCTATTTCCACCGACAATAAGGTTTATGGGGTGATCGGCCTGCTTTTTGAAAATGCCGATTTTGTTTTGTCGGACACATTTCAATTTTCAAGAATTATGATCTCCCAGACCATTCTTGCTTTAGAACGGCAAGCTGTCGAAGAAAAGGCGCAGCAGATTCTTTTGGAACAGGAAAAAGAAAAAATGCGCAGTAACCTTTTACGCGCAGTTTCCCATGATTTGCGTACACCCCTCACCTGTATTCTGGGTGCCAGCACAACCTTACTGGAAAACAAGGATAAGATAAACGAAGAAAAATTCGATTGCTTGCTTAATGATATTCATCATGATGCCCAGTGGCTTATTCACATGGTTGAAAATCTGCTTTCTATCACAAAAATCAGCAGCGAGGATGCAAAAGTGAAGAAGCAAGAAGAAATTGTTGAAGAAATTGTTTCTGAATCTGTTTCCAGGATTCATAAAAGATTTCCTGATGCCACCATATATGTTTCCGTTCCTGATGAAATATTAATGGTACCTATGGATGCAACGCTGATTGAGCAGGTATTAATTAACTTACTGGAAAATGCCATTCGCCACTCAGAAACCTCCCTTCCCGTGTGGCTAAAGGTTTCCCGGGAAAATGATGAGGCCGTTTTTTGCGTGACCGACTATGGCAAAGGCATTGATCCATCCAGTCTTCCAACAATTTTTGAAGGAAAAAGCAGTACCGTTTCGGCGGATTCCAGCCGAGGGTTAGGAATCGGTCTTTCCATTTGTAAAACAATCATTCTTGCCCATAATGGCAAAATTTCTGCTGCAAATCATGTTTGCGGAGGGGCAACCTTTACTTTTGTATTACCGATGAAAGGAGAATTTTGAAAATGCCGGCAAGAGCAAAAATACTTATCGTGGAAGATGAAGAACCCATCAGTAATTTTATTGAAGCCACACTAAAGGCCAATGACTATCGTGTGATTTGTGCAAAAAATGGGCAGGAAGCTTTATCCATGATACCCTCCCACTGCCCGGATTTAATTCTTTTGGATCTGGGCTTGCCCGACATAGACGGAATTGCCATATTAAAACAGCTTAGAACATGGACCGCCACGCCTGTGATTGTTGTTTCTGCCCGTGACGACGAATCGGATAAGGTTGAGGCCCTTGATTTTGGAGCAGATGATTATATTGTGAAGCCTTTTGGTACTTCTGAGCTTCTGGCTCGCATCCGTACTGCAATCCGCCATAGCACAAGCAACCATTTAGGAACAGTAGAAACTCTATTTTGTGCAAAAGGGTTAGTCATTGATTTTCAAAAAAGACTGGTTACCATCGACGGAAACGACGTCCATCTGACACAAATTGAATACAAAATTGTTTCATTATTAGCCAGAAGTGCCGGTCGCGTCTTAACCTACGATAACATCATAACCGAGCTTTGGGGGCCCTATGCCGTGAAGGATAACCAGATATTGCGGGTTAATATGGCAAATATAAGAAGAAAACTGGAAAAAAACCCCGCCGCACCAAAATATATTTTTACGGAAGTTGGCGTGGGATATCGAATGACAGAAGAATAAATTGTTGAAAAAATATACAAGGGGCTGATTTTTCCTATTCAGCCTCTTAGGCATTTTTATAGGCATGCGGATTTTTTTCATAAAAAAACCCCTTATGGGGTTAGTGAATTCACATATGTATCGGGGATTGCTCCCCCCTTAGTGCATTTTAATTTGAAAACCTTCAATCATTTTTTCATAGCACTCTTGGCATAAATCAAAGGAATCCTGTCGTCCATCTTGGTTAGAAAAATAGCCCCAAGTCTTCACACCATGAAAGTATTCCTCCCTGATTCCTTCTCTCATAAGGGGTATCTCCCTGCCGCAGCAATTACAAACCACTTTTGTAAGCACCTGACTATCTTGCGCTTTCAAAGCATATTCTTTCAATCCGCCACCCCCATTTTTTTATTTCTTTTTCGACTTATAAATACATTTTAACACAAGAGATTTTATTTTTCTATATGAAACTGTTTCTAATCATGGTATCATATAGAAAGCAAAAGACCTCTGTTTATAAATGCTTCACCTTGTTCAATAGGGGTACCGGAAAGCGGGTTTTCAATATGGAACAGCAAAAAACACCTATAACCCTCTGTAATATCTGTCCAAGACAATGCAATGCAGCCCGTATGGACGGCGAAACAGGCTTTTGCCATGCACATAAGCTTCCAAAAGTTGCATTGGTCAGTACTCACTTTTGGGAGGAACCTCCCATCAGCGGCACAAACGGCTCCGGAACGGTTTTCTTTTCTCACTGTAATTTACGCTGTATTTTTTGTCAAAATCACGAAATCAGCGAAGATGGCTTTGGAATGGAAATCTCTATAGAACGCTTGGCTGAAATTTTTATGGAACAGCAAAACAGAGGACTGCACAATATTAATTTGGTTTCACCCACCCACTTCATCCCACAAATAGCAACGGCACTGGGCATGGCAAAACATAACGGATTAAAAATACCCGTTGTTTATAATTCCAATGGGTATGAAGCGTTAGAGGGTCTTCTCCAACTGGATGGGCTAATTGATGTTTATCTCCCCGATTTTAAGTATTGGGATGATACCCTAGCAAGGAAGTATTCCTCAGCACCCAATTATTCCGCAATTGCCTCTCAAGCCATCCTTGAGATGAGAAGACAGGTACCACAAGACATGTTTGATGTAAATGGAATTATGCAAAAAGGCGTAATTGTGCGCCACCTTGTGCTCCCTTCTCACCATCGGGATAGTTTCCACATTCTGGATTGGATTAAGGAATCTCTTGGACAGGACACCTATGTTTCCCTCCTAAGCCAATACACACCCATGCACCGGGCAAGCACGATAAAAGCTTTATCACGGAAGCTAACCACCTTTGAATATGAAAAGGTTACGGAATATTTTTTAACGATTGGGCTAAAAAATGGTTTTATGCAAAAAAGAGGCTCTGCAACCTCTGATTACACCCCCATTTTTAATTTAGAGGGTGTAGAAAAATAACAGCTTCATAAACGAAAGGAGAATCAATCATTATGGTAAGAAAAGAAAGAGTTGTAACAGTAGAAGGTTTAAGAGATGGAAAAGGCACCGTTGAAATTCATCACTTCTTGGAAAAAGAAGAATTATTGGGTCATGCCACTATGTACGCCCGTGTTATCGTAAAGCCTCATAGCAGTATCGGCTGGCATCAGCACGTTGGAAACACAGAGCCTTATGCAATTATCAAGGGAGAAGGAACCTTCATTGACAACGATGGCTCAAAAATAGCTGTGCACCCCGGAGATGTCTGTCTCATTGAGGTTGGCCAATATCACTCCATCGAAAATAATACTGATGAAGATATGGAAATGATTGCTTTGATCATCAACGAAGAGGCAAAATAAAGCATACAATAGGCGTCGAAGCACTAAAAGCATCGACGCCTATTTTTGAGAGTCTTTATTTTGCCCATACATTGGGCCGATCCGGAAAAACAATCATTCCAAACCCATTTAATGTCGAAAGTCTGGTAATTAAAGCTTCTGTGCCCTCTTCTTGCTTCCCCTCAATTTCCTCTTTATACAGGGGAATTAAGGGATATAAATTGATTTGCGTTCCATCTTTTCCCCGTAAAATGCTGATTTCTTCCTGCAATGCCCCAAGCATGACGCCACAAAGCTTTGTGCTATCATCATATGGCTCATAAGCCTCAGAATTGGGAAGCGTATGCCCAAAGGCAAGCCATGTTTTATTCTCATGGGGAAAATAAGACAGGTACTTCATCAAATTCACAGGCCACCATAAGCGATTATCCACCTTCCCGTCCTCAGGCATAAAAAGGCTCCATTCCGCAGGTAAGAGCAATAATATCTCTGCCCGCTCCAAAGCCTGATATTCGGGTAATAAGTCCTCCGGCAGGGTCATAGGCAGTGCACTCATGCCCACCGTATACAAAACATGGAAGTCCTTTTTTGTTGGTGCCTCCAATAAGTGAATTTCTATTTGTAAAAATTCGGAGTTTTGCTCATAAAACACGCGCTCCTTGCGCTCAGGAAACTGCTTTTTCATGTGCTCATCAATTTCCTTACCATAGGGTGTATTCACAATTTTCTGATTTTCCATCCTTCATTTCTCCTTATTCTCCAAATAGCGCCTTGGCAAACTCTCTTGCATCGAATTTCTGCAAATCGTTGATGCTTTCCCCCACACCAATATAGCGTACAGGAATTTGCAATTCGCTTTTAATTGCCACCACAATGCCGCCTTTTGCCGTACCATCCAATTTTGTTAGAATAATTCCCGTAATATCGGCAACCTCTTGAAACAGCTTTGCCTGTTGCAGCGCATTTTGTCCCGTTGTAGCATCCAGTACCAAATAAACCTCTTTATGAGCATTGGGATGTTCTCTTTCAATCACCTTCCCAATCTTACGCAATTCCTCCATGAGATTTTTTTTGTTATGCAAACGTCCTGCGGTATCGCAAATCAAAAGGTCTGATTTCTGGTTTTTCGCCGCATGCACCGCATCAAATACTACCGCCGCAGGGTCAGAATTTTCCTCCTGCTTGATGACCTCAATACCCGAACGCTGTCCCCAAACCTCAAGCTGATCTATGGCTGCCGCACGAAAGGTATCCGCCGCCGCCAGTAAGACGGTGCGCCCCTCTGATTTATAACGGCTCGCCAATTTCCCGATGGTTGTGGTTTTACCAACACCATTTACACCAATGACAAGAATAACGGAAGGATTTGGCAAGCTTTCTTCCTCTTGAACGCCATCGGATAAAATTGTCGTAATTTCATCTGCAAGCATTCCTTTAATCAACGAAGGGTCTGTTGCATGCTCACGCTTGACGCGCTTACGCAAGTTTTCCACAATACTCATGGTGGTCTGCACACCCATATCTGCCATAATCAGAGCTTCCTCCAGCTCCTCAAACAAATCCTCATCAATTTGGGTAAAACCACCTAAAACCGCATCTACACCGCCCATAATATTTTTACGAGTTTTGTCCAATCCGGCTTTCAACTTTGCAAAAAAGCCCATTTTGGGTTCTTCCGTCTGCGCTTCCAGGGATACAGGCACTTCTTCTGGCACTTCTTCTGGCACTTCTTCTGCTGCTTTTTGGTTTTTTCCCTCCTGCAGCTGCTCCTCCACAAAATTGACAAGCTCCTCCACAAAGGCCTCCGCTTCCTCATTTGTTTCTTCCACAAAACAGTCACCTTCAGCTGTTGTAATCAGTATTTCCTCATCACCCCTTGGCTTTTCAAGCATTTCCGATGCCAAATCAGTCACAGCCTCAATAAATGCAATGCCCTCTTGTTCGTTTTCCGACACAAAGGCTTCTCCATCCTCTTGGATGATTTCAATTTCTGATTCAGTTTCTATGTTTGCTCCTTTTTGCTCTATTTCTTGGTATAAGGTATCCTTATTCGCCCGAAAAATGTGAACGTCCTCGGCTCCCATAGCTTTCCCCACCGCTTGATTCACACCAGATATTTTGTCGTCGCCTTCTTCCACTTCCAAAACAAAATCCGTCGTTTCGCCTTGGGGTGTTTCCACCTCAATATCGTCCAGCTCAAAAATACCCTCTTTGTTTTTTTCTACCAAAGGTTCTTCTTGTGTTTTTTTCTTCAAAAAATCAAACAATCCCATTCGTTTTCACCTCAATATCCGTATTCCATAAAGAAAATCAAATTTAAATCATAGCTTTTATGTTACATCGCATCCTTTTCCTGTTCTGAAAAGTCCACTGAAATTAATTTGGAAATACCTTTTTCCTGCATGGTCACACCATATAAAACATCGGCATACTCCATTGTCCCTTTTCTGTGGGTTATTACAATAAACTGGGTATCTTTTGCAAATTTCTTTAAATACTGAGCGTATCTGCTTACATTGGCATCATCCAATGCTGCCTCAATCTCATCTAAAATACAAAATGGTGATGGCTTTAGCTGCAAAATGGAGAATAAAATTGCAATTGCTGTTAACGCTCTTTCCCCGCCGGATAACAGCTGCATGTTCTGCAAATTTTTACCGGGAGGCTGGGCAACAATCTCAATGTGAGATTCCAGCACACGCTGGGTATCAATTAATTTTAAATATGCCTTGCCCCCACCAAACATCTCTTGAAATACGCGGCTAAAGTTTTCTGAAATCAATTGAAATTGCTCCCGAAACTGCTTTTCCATTAAAACTGAAAGCTCCTCAATTATGCCACGAAGTTTTTCTTCCGCCTCCAAAATATCGGCTCTTTGCTGGGTTAAGAAGGCATATCTTTCTTTTACCTCTTTATACTGCTCAATGGCACCCACATTTACATCGCCCAACGTGCGAATATCCCCACGAATTTCCTTCACCAAACGACTCACAGCATTCTTCCTGTTTTCAGCATACTCCTTAGCCATGCGATAGGTCATCTCATATTCTTCCCACATTTGGGTAGTAATGCGTATTTTTTCTTCCTCTATCTTTTCTCTTTTTGTTTCAAGGCGGAACAGCTCATTCTCCATCTGCCTTGCGGACTCTCGTTCCTCCACTGCCTTTTGTTCCATTTCATTGGCTTCTTGGGCAATTCCAGTCTTTTCCTGCGCTGTTTTCTCCAATGCCTCCTGTAAGGCACCTACCCTCTGATCTAACGTAAAAGCTTCAAGTTGCAGGGCTGTTTTCTGTTTTTCCTTTTCTTCGCCACTATGCAAAAAGAATGTGATTTTCTCTTCATCCGATTCTATTTGCTTAAGAAGTGTTTGATTTTCTTTGTTTAAGCGTAAAATGGTTTCTTCAATGTTGGAAATATTTTGACCACCGTTGGAGATACCGATTCTAAGGCTTGTAATTTCCTCCATCAGCGTGTCTCGTTTTCCCTTGTCATCACTTAAGCTATCTTGATACTTCAAAAGCTCCGCGTTAACTTCTTCCATTTTACTTTGAGAAAGCTGCAGCATTTCCTTGTTTTTCTGAATGTCCTTCTCTGCCCGTAAAAGCTGCTCTTGCAGCTGGCTCTCCTCCAAAAGGATCAGCTTTAATCTATCATTATTTTCTATGGAATCATAATTTGTTTTTTCCTTATCGCCCTGACTGTTACTCAGTGTTACGGTCAGCTTTTGCAATTCCAGCCTTTTTTCGACGATTTCCTCCTCAATTTCTCCCATATCCTCTTGAGAAAGGGCAAACTTTTTACGGAAGCTTTCCACAATTTCCCCTGTGCTCTCCATTTTTTCCTGCAACAAACGAATTTCTCTGCCACGGCTAAAAATATGGGACGCCTTTTTCTGCTTGGAACCACCTGTCATGGCTCCGCCGGGATTTAAAATATCTCCATCCAGGGTAACCATCTTATACTGATGCTTATATTTTTTTGCCAAAATAACGGCTTGCTCCAAATTCTCTACAATAATGGTTCGTCCTAATAAATTTTCAACGATTTGCCGATACATTTCATCAAAGCCAACCAATTCATGGGCTGTTCCAAAAACACCCACCTCATCCAAAATAGACGGCCGTCCCTCAAAAGCACGTCCTTTAATGGCTGAAATGGGCAAAAAGGTTGCTCTGCCCAAATTATTTGCTTTTAAATAGTCAATTGCTCGTCTGGCATCATCCTCAGTTTTGGTAACAACATTTTGCAATGCTGCACCCAAAGCCGCTTCAATTGCCGCCTCATAGGCCTCATCCACCTTTAATAATTGACCAATGGCACCACAAATGCCCCGCTGTTCCTTATTGGGTAAATTTAAAAGGCTCTTTACGCTGTGAAAAAAGCCCTCGTTTTCCTTTTCCATTTCCCTTAAAATAGATAATCTGGATTGAATTTCAGAAAGGCTTCTTTCCTCTTTTGCCAAATTTACCTGGGCGACATCCCTTTCTTTTTGGGCTTCAATTTTGTCTTGCTCCAAAGCCAGAAGCTCTTGCTCCATAAAAGAGATGTTTTCTTTCATTTCTTTTTCCTGCTTCGCCAAAACCTGTATATGTATATCCAGTTGATGCAGTCTGCTTTCCAAATGGCTTTTTTCTGTTTGTAATTGCTCCATACGGCTTGAAAACTGCTCTCTCAAGGCATCACGCTTAGCAATCTCACCCTTTGCCTCTGTTCCGATTTTAATTTGCTGAAAAATTTCATCTTTAAAATTTTCCGCCTGTGTTTCATCTCGATGCAAAGAAGTATTTAAGGAAGCATACGCCTGCTCCAGCTTGGAAAGCTTATCCTGTTGATGCTCCATATCAATGCCCAGGCCTGTAATTCGGCTGTTACAAAGCTCCAACTGCTTTTCATTTTCTGCCTTTTGCTCCTGTTTTTGGATAATTTCAAGTTGGATTCTTTCCTGATTTGCCACTTCATTTTGCTTCTGCTCCTCCGTCAGACGGATTTCACCCTCTGTCTGCTCCTTTTTCGTGCGAAGCTCTGTTAATTCTTGATTATGCTGTTGTAAAAGCCCATCCAATTCTTCCACCTTGCGCTTCAGCTGTTGAGTTGCTTCTTTGCTGTTTTCTTCCTGGGCAAGGTGATTTTTCAGTTCATTTTCGGCGAAAGCCTTCGTTTCAAGGAGCTTTGCAAGGTCTTCCTCCATACGGTCTAAATCCTTACAAAATGCCACAATCTCGGCCTGCTTTAATTCTTCCTTAAACGCCAAATAGCGTTTTGCTTTTTCGCTTTGCATTTCCAAAGGTTCAAGCTGTACCTCCAGTTCGCTAATAATATCGTCCACACGAAGCAAGTTCTGTTGCTCCTTCTCCAATTTGCTTGCAGCCTCATTTCGACGGGTTTTGTACTTAACAATTCCTGCGGCTTCTTCAAAAAACCGCCGCCGTTCATCACCCTTCGCACTTAAAATTTCGTCAATTCTGCCCTGTCCGATAATGGAATACCCCTCTCGTCCAACGCCCGTATCCATAAAAAGCTCTTGAATATCCTTCAATCGGCAAGCTGTCCCGTTAATGCGATACTCGCTTTCCCCCGAACGAAAAACCCGTCTGGTCACTTGAACCTCTGTGTATTCCAAGGGCAGCTTTTGATCCTGATTGTCTATGATAATAGAAACCTCCGCAAAGCCTAAGGGTTTTCTGTTTTCTGTTCCCGCAAAAATAACGTCCTCCATTTTATCCCCACGGAGGCTTTTTGCCCGTTGTTCCCCCAAAACCCAACGAACCGCATCGGATACATTGCTTTTTCCGCTGCCATTTGGGCCAACCACCGCAGTTACACCTTGGTTGAACTCTAATTTGACTTTTTCTGGAAAGGACTTGAAGCCCTGCAAATCCAATCGTTTTAAATACATCGCTGCACCTCGTTCATTTCTATCACATGATTAGTTTTCCGCCTACCATGGTATAAATCACTCTGCCTTGCACTTCCCAATCTGCAAAGGGCGAAAATTTCGCCTTGGATGCAAAATGCTTGGGATCAATATGGTAACTCTGCCGCAAATCCACCACAATAAAATCCGCATCCTTCCCCTTTGCAATGCACCCCTTATTCTCCAGCTTTAATATTTCTGCGGGTTTTGTGCTCATTAGCTCAACCAATTTGGAAAGTGAGATAATCCCCGTTTTTACCAAGCCTGTATAGCTTAAGGAAAACGCTGTTTCTAAGGAAGAAATGCCATAATCCGCACTGGTAAATACCTTGTTTTTGTCCCCCTCATTGGAAGGGCTGTGTCCAGATGCAATGACATCAATGCTGCCATCGGCAATTCCATTTATAATTGCCTCCACGTCCTCATTGGTGCGCAGGGGAGGGTTTATCTTCGCAAGGGTGTTGTAATTTTCCACCCCTTCTTCCGTCAGTAAGAAATAATGAGGGCAGGTTTCCCCCGTTACTTTGGCACCTCTTTTTTTCGCCTCACGAATCAATTGGGCAGAGCCCTTTGTGCTGACATGGGCAACATGAAGCTTTACCCCTGTATTTTCTGCTAAAATAATGTTTCTGGCAACGATTACTTCTTCTGCTTCCCGTGGCATACCAGCCAAACCCAAGCAGGATGCAGTAAATCCCTCGTGCATTACGCCATTGCCCGATAACCCTCTGTCCTCACAATGGGTAATGACAGGCATATCAAACATTTTTGTATACAACATCACATTGCGCAAAAAGGATGCCTCATCCGTAAATTCATCTCCATCGGAAACGCCAACAATTCCGGCATCGAACATCTCGCCGATTTCGGCCATTTCCTTTCCCTTGCACCCCACTGACATGCTCCCATAGGGATAAATATTTACCAATGCATGGCTTTTGGATTTTGAAACGATATATTCCACCACGGTTTTGTTGTCAATAACAGGGTCAGTGTTCGGCTCACAGGTAATGGTGGTAAAGCCGCCTCTTGCGGCACTGCGGGAAACAGTTTCAATGTCTTCTAAATATTCAAAACCCGGATCACAAATATTGCAGTGCATATCAATCAAGCCAGGTAAAACTGTATTCCCACCAATATCCATAATTTTTGTTGCTTCGTTTTCTAAGTTTTTGCCAACTTCTTCAATCATGCCATCTACCACATAAATGTCATACAATTCATCTTCTTGAAAGCCCGGAGATACCACATGACAATTTTTCATCAGTGTTTTCATTGAAAAGCACCCCCAATTTGCGTCAAAATATAGTAAATTGCCATTCTAACGGCAACACTGTTGGCAATTTGATCATTGACAATGCATTGCGGCCCGTTAATCACACCGGATGAAATCTCAATTCCACGGCGAATGGGCCCAGGATGCATCACAATAGCATCCTTTTTGGCATACCGCAATAAAGCTTCGTCAATGCGAAAAAATCTTTTATATTCATCTAAGGAGGGCAAAACCACAGTATTTTGACTGTACTTATGCATGCGTGTGGTTAAAATTACATCCGCATTATTCACAGCTTCTCTTGCATCATAATATACATTCACACCCAACTTTTCTATTTCAGGAGAAATTAATGTTGCAGGCCCAGAAACACATACCTCAGCCCCCAGCTTTGTCAATGCCCAAATATTGCTTTTCGAAACACGGCTATGAATTAAATCTCCCACGATCGCAACCCGAAGGCCCTCAAAACCACCCTTTTGCTCTCGAATCGTCATCAAATCCAGCAAGGATTGCCCCGGATTTTCGTTAAAGCCATCCCCAGCATTAATCACCGATGCGCCCACCGTTCTTGCCAAAAGCTGAGGCGCTCCTGCTATGGGGTGACGCAAAATAATAAAATCCGCGCCCATCTGGTCAACCAGCTGCCCCATATCCACCAGACTGTCAAACTCCTTGTTTTGAATGGTGCTGGTCATATCAACAACACTGGCACTTAAATGCCTTGCTGCCAATTCATAAGAAAGTTTAGCTCTTGCGCTTGTTTCATAAAATAAAATAATGACCGACTTTCCCCTTAAATGTGGCGAGGTTTTATTTTTCTGACTTAAAATATATTTCATTGTTTCTGCCGTACCCAGAATATATCGAATATCGTCCGCAGACAGGTCCTTCAGACCAAAAAAATCCTTTTTTATCAGCGGCATTTTCTAACCCTCCTAAACTTATGCTTTTAAGCGCTTGAGTATATTTTCAAAACTTTCCGGCAAAGGTGCCTCAAATTCCATATATTCCCCAGTGGTTGGGTGAACAAAACCCAATACACGAGCATGCAAAGCTTGTCCATCCAAATGAAATGGTTGTTTTTTGGGGCCATAAACTCCATCTCCCAAAAGAGGATGCCCAATAAAGGTCATATGAACACGAATTTGATGGGTTCTGCCTGTTTCCAGCTGCGCCTCAATGAACGTAAAATTACCCATGCGTTCCAAAACTTTGTAGTGTGTGACTGCCCTACGGCTATGCTTTTGGGTAACTGCCATTTTCTTTCTATCCAAAGGGTTTCTTCCCATTGGCTGATCTACGGTACCCTCGTCCTCTTGAAAACCATTAAATACAATAGCATTATATTTTCTGGTAATGGTATGCTCCGCCAATTGTTCCGCCAAGGATTGATGGGCCGCGTCGTTTTTTGCAATCATCAAAACCCCGGAGGTGTCCTTATCGATACGATGCACAATGCCGGGGCGCTTTTCTCCGTTGATTCCCGAAAGCTCATCACCGCAATGATGCATCAGCGCATTTACAAGGGTGCCTGTGTTATGCCCCGGTGCCGGATGCACTACCATTCCTTGGGGCTTATTTACAACAATAACATCCTTATCTTCATACAAAATATCCAGCGGAATATTTTCCGGCAAAATTTCAACAGTCTTTACCTCTGGAACCTCAACATCTATGATATCCTTTAACCGCAGCTTATAATTCGCCTTCACAGCACCGCCATTTAAACGAACATGCCCCTCCTCAATCAGCCTTTGCACGCCGCTACGAGAAAGGTTTTCCATACTTTCAGCCACAAATACATCAATGCGGCATCCCACATCATCCTGTTCCGTTCCAAACGTGAAATATTCCATATCATTCATCCTTCTTCTTTTCTTCCGGCTCTTTGATCACAAATAGAATCAAAAATGCCAATATAAAAACACCAACTACAACAAAAATATCCGCAACATTAAATACAGGGAACCGAATAAATCCAAATTCAAAAAAATCCACCACATATCCTCGAAAAACCCGATCAATCATATTCCCAATTGCGCCTGCCAAAATAAGCACCATAGCCATGCGCACAAATTTATACTCCCTGGTTTTTGGTAGCTTTCCATAATAATACACCAAAACAATGGTAATTACTCCCGTCAGTAATAAAATAAACCACCTTTGGCCGGAAAACATGCCAAAGGCAACCCCTCTATTTTCCACAAAAGTTAAATTTAAAATTCCCTCTGCCAACACCGTAGAACCTATGGGCTTGAGGTTTATCAAAGCAAAATATTTTGCTGCCTGATCCAATCCTATCAAAATTACCATCGCTATTGCCGGTATAAACCACATATTTTTCATCCTTTTTCATAATATTATTTATGATTCCCTTTTCCCCATGCAAATAAGATGCACCGCTTTAGCATACACAAAAAGCCCATTTCATCCTAGGGTTGATTTCTCTACATTATTATTACTGATCAAAAGAGATTCAATCATTCTTGCTTTTATAATAAAATGCAAAATAGCCGTGGCAGCAATATTGCTTAGTCACAGCTTATTTTAAACGCCCTGCAGCTAGAAAGGATATCATCCCCAACCCGCAGAAAAAGCGGCTTCCGGCAAAAAAACTCTGTCCACCGCTCATTTGGCTTTTTATTCGGTTGCTTTTCGCTCCTCATCCTTTGGAGCAAGGATTTCATTTTTATCCAGCAATTCAATTTCAGCATACAATAAAAGCTTCACTCTGGTACGCATCAATTCGTAACGGTTTTGTAGCGCAACCATTTCCTGTTCCAACTCATAAGCTTGTGTTCTTGCGTTTTGCAAAATTTCCTCAGCCCGGAGCTTTGCGTTTGCTACAATCATTTCCGCCTCTTTCTTAGCGGCGGTCTTTGTTTCTTCTGCAGCAGTCTCCGCCAAAGTCAAAGTACGCTCTAAGGTTTTTTGTAAATTCGAAAACTGCTCCGGTTGCTCAATTGTCTCCTTCACCGGGGGTTTTTCTTTCTTGCTTTCAGTGTAAAGCCTTTCATAATCTTCATATAGATCATCTAAAAACGTATCTACCTCTTCCGGCGAATACCCAACAGCAACTTTTTTAAAGTCCTTGGTAGCAATGTCGTTTGGTGTAATCACGCAAAATCCTCCTTATCTAAATGTACATTTCCAATTCCAGAGCGATTCTATCTTTTTTGGTTCTTCCGCCCACTTCGCCAACACGAAAACGCCCAAAGCCTCGGGCAGAAACCATATCACTTGTTTTTAATATATACGACGTATTGGTAACAACCGACCAGTTTACGTTTACCTTCTCACTTGAAATTAACGCCTGCGCTTTTCCTCGTGAAAGGCGTAAGGCCTCTCCCAAAACGGCATCCAAACGCATGGAGGCTACGGTTTGACGGCGGATTTCTGTGCGTTTTGGTGCTAAAACCTCTGCCTTATCCAGCCTTATCACAGTTACCGTAGTTTTTGAAACTTTATCTAAATTCATTTGGATATAATCTGCCATTTCCTCATTCACAAAGCACACCGCTCCGTCCTGGGAAACCAAAATATCTCCAACCTTTCCTCGTTCTATGCCTAACCCAAGAATCGAACCCAAATAATCCCTATGACTTAAGTCCGTCTGACCAAACTTTTTACTCTTTGGGGCAATATGTAAAGCTGTTATAGGAAACTGCCCATAAGAAATCATCCCTTGCATCGGGGCAAAGCCAAGCTTTAACCGCTCCGCCTCTTCCACACCGCCAAAGGAAAGCACATCTAAATCCGTATTGTTTTTTAGCCGCTCCAAACATCGTCCGCACTTTGCCGCATCCATAAAATCGGTAAATTGCAGCTCATTGCGTTTCATTGCAAAAGCCACCTGATCCAACACCTTGGCAAAAAGCAATCGTTCGTCTTGATCTTGAATGCCTTTAAGCATCTGTTGCTTATTCAAATAATCACCCGCCTCTTACAGCATTGTGATTAACCCAAAAATCAGTTGCTTTGCAAGCATCATTAAAATCAAAGCAATGATAGGGGAAAAATCCAACATCATTCCGCCACCAAGGGGGGATTTATCCAGCATTCTTCGACAGGGACCCAAAATGGGTTCCGTCATCGTGTAAAGAAACTTTCCAATTGGGTTGTTAAAACCCATGGGCAGCCAGGAAAGTATAATGCGCCCGAAAATCAAAAGCTCCATGACATAGAAAAACAGATCCACTGCTTTCGTCAATAAAAATTGTATACTATTCAATATGCTTACCCACCTTATCTACCGCTACTCATCCACGGAAGTATAACTCCCTTCGTTTTCAGTTCCTCTTTAAAATCGCCGGAAATGTCAACATTTTCCGGAGCAATCACAAAAATATTATTCGCAACCCTTTGAATCGACCCCTCCAAAGAATAACAGGTACCGCTCAAAAAGTCCATAATGCGCTGCGCAACAGGATATTCAACCTTTTCAAGATTTACAACAACAGGTCTTTTGGTTTTAATCTGATCACATATTTCCTGTGCATCCTCGTAACAGCTAGGCTTTATGATCACAACCTGCATCTGAACATTTGTATTAATGCTATACACCTGAGGGCTTCCCTTTGCCACCGGCTTACGAGATGCGGGCGCAGAGTAATCCATATCTCTGGGCACTTCACGCAAACCATACCCGCTGGATACCGCTTCCCTTACAGGAACATCATATTCCTCATCCTCATAATATTCATCATCATCATATTCGCCAAACATTAAATCCTTCATTTTATTCAATAAATTAGCCACTTGTCCGCTTCCTCCCAGTCCTTACTTCTAATACTTATTTTATTTTCCTCACTTAGAGTAATCTCTCTCGCCGAAAATGCCCGTGCCTACCCTAACGATGGTTGCACCTTCTTCTATGGCAACTTCATAATCTCCCGTCATTCCCATGGATAGCACGTCCATTAATACATTATCAATTTTTTTTGCATTGATGTCAACCTGTAATTGTCTCATTTGACAGAAATATTCCCTGTTATCTTCTGAATTTTCAACAAAAGGTGCCACCGTCATCAATCCTCTGACCCGTAAATGCTCCATCCTTGCAAGCTGGCGGATAAACGCCTCCGTATTTTCCGGCGCAACACCATACTTGCTCTCCTCATTGGCAATATTCACTTCCACCAATACATCCATTACAATTCCTCTAGCCGCCCCACGCTTTTCAATTTCCTCCGCCAGCTTAAGGCTTTCCACAGAGTGAATCATATCCACCTTGTCAATAATATATTTTACTTTGTTGGTTTGCAAATGGCCAATGAGATGCCAGTGTACCCCCTCCCCCATAGGCTCATATTTATCCATAATTTCTTGCACCTTATTTTCGCCAAGAGAAGAAAGCCCATATGTTACCGCCTGACGTATCACCTCAACGGGCTGTGTTTTACTAACTGCCAAAAGGAGAATATCCTCTCTCTTTCTGCCACTTCTTTGAGCCGCTGCGGCAACCTTTGCTTCTACCTCCTTGATATTTTCCAAAATATGACTCATATTCCGTCTTTCCTTTCTTCTTTATCATTAATAAAGATTTTGTCCATCCGTAATGTTTTTCGCATCCGACACAATTAAATCATAGGCTTGCAGGCCATAAGCAGTTCCGGAGCGAATGATAGCATATTCTTGATTTTGATCTATAATATCAATGGGAACAAATTTTGCCATAGAGCTGTTGGCAACATATACACCGGGTTTTGGAGTCAAGTCGGACACAGTATAGTGAACTGCATTTTCCCCTGTTCCCCGCAAAATAACATCTCCCAATTTCAGCTCCCCATTCTGATTAATGTAATCGTATTCATCATCATAGGAAACAATGGTAATCGCTAAAAATTTGGCATTGCTGCCATTTACCAAAAGAACGCCTTTGTTGCCCAAACTTTCCGTGATACAATCCTTCGGAAGTCGAATGAGTGATTTTTCAACAATGGCATCGTTGGGCACCTTTAAGCCCTCAATCGTCGTTTGCTCAAAATAAAACTCTACGACCCTTCGACCAATAAAACGATCCATTTGCTCATAGCTTGAAAAAACAACCTTAGTTTCCTTATCTCCCAGCTCTATTGATTCAATTTTGGTGTTAATTTTAAGCACATCATCATCAAGCTGCAAATTCAGTATTTTGCTTTGTCCTTTTTTCCAATTCAAAACTTCTGAATTTGGCAAATAGGATACAATATACCACAAATTACTGGTAACAATTTTAAACAGCGGATCACCTTGGGCAACCGCCTTTGCCTTTGAAATATATTTCGTTTTACTGCCGCCAATTTGCCCTTTGGTAACCCCATCAAGGGTTTCGGGTGTAAAGGTTTCCTCTAAGCCGTCATAGCTAAAAGCCAGTATACCGCTTTCCTCTGAGCGAATAGAGCTCATGCTTTGGGCTAACTGTTGTTCATATTGTGTTTTTTCTTCTGTTAGCTGAGTAAGGCTGTCCACGTTTTCCGTCAGCCATATCTCATTTCTTTGCGTCATAAAGCCTTGCACCTGTTCCTTTAAATCATAAAAATAGCTTGCATCTGTTTTCGTTGTCTTTCCTGCGTAGGAATCCACAGCCCCTTGAATATTTTCTTCAATTCTGGCTATATCTTCGGAGAAAACCGATAAATCAGAACGACTTTTCTGGCTTTTTAAAATATCCTTATCCAGCTTATCTAGCTTATCCTCAAGCGCAACTGTTGAACTTGTGTCCTTTACTGTACAAACCACAGCGTTTTTAGAAATATAATCTCCTTCAGAAAATTGATAAAAGGGTTGTCCGGTACGGTCGCTGGTAGTGACATATTCATCACGCACAATCAATCCTGTATAACGTGCAGGCGTGTCAATCCCACCGTAATCAATAGTTTCCACATTCACATCTGAGCTTTTGGCTGTCATGGTAATCATCTGCCCAAAAAGGTATATTGCAATTACCATAAAAACAAACATAGGCAAAACCCGACTTACACGAATATGCCTGGTTCTTTTTCTTGTTCTTTGCACTTCTCTTTGAGGTGGGGCTTGGCTGTTTATCCGTTCCCCTCTGTTTTGTCCATAGGCAGAACCCGTACTGTATAAACTTCCCTTTGCGGGGTAAGCACCCATGGACTGAGGGGCTTGCCTTTGTCTTTTTTGCTGGGAGGGTTCCCTTTGCCCCTTCTGTTGGGGCCTTTTTTTTCTATTCTTTGAGGAGTCTTTTTCCACAGAAATCCTCCTTATCATCTTTATTAAATAAATTCTATCACATTATTATATAATACTTTTCATGGAAGGTAAACAAAAAATAATCCATAAAGTGACATAGTTTTCCCATATTCGCATAACGCCCAGCTTTAAAGCATAAAATTTCATTCTTATATCCATATATTTGTCGTTTTCTCTTCTCTCAAAAAACAATAAATAAGACAAAACAATAAAATTGCTCCGTCAGCCGGCTGCGTTTTTTTGGGATTGCCTATAATCCACACAACGGGTGTGGCGAATATACCTGTTTTAAAAATAAAATTAGAATACACTTCAGCTTATTCTTATATTTTTGACGTTACAGGCTGTATCTTTAAAGCGGTACGGTCTAATTTGGGACTATCCAGAAGTGTAAAAAAACAATTTCCACCCCTGGTTTTCCAACTACCGCTAAGCAAAGCGGATCTAATAGGTCATCCGGCTTTTTACGGTACGGCACTTCTGTTTCAATTTTTCAGCAACTTGGCAATAATTAGATAATAATTGAACACTCTCCTTCTGCCCTTCAGGTTCACTAAATAAAGCAGCAATTGAACGAAATTTTTAATCGTCCAAAATACCGTTTTTTGCTTTACCTCTAGCCCATCCTGTTCCAGTTTTGAGCATTACCGGGAAGTAACCAGCTCAGTCAACTTTTTCAATTCATATAATTATGTTTTTTGTCCCAACCACCAATGATTAAAAGAAAAAAGGCTTCCATTCTTAATTTTCCACCACATCAAAAACAAAAACAGTGTGGCTTTGAAAGCGTTCTCCCGCTCTTAACAATGGGGATGGAAATCGGGGTTTATTGGGGCTGTCGGGAAAATGCTGCGTTTCCAGGCAGACAGACATACCCGAGCCATATTGTTCCCCATCTCTCCCTTTTCTTGGCGTCAGGCAACAGCCGGTATATAACTGCATCCCAGGCATGTCGGTGGTGAGTGCTATTCGTCTACCACTTTTTGGTGCGTATAATTCGACCATAATGCCTTGGGTTTTGTTCAGCACAAAATTATGATCGAATGGGTAAACTCCAATAGGGCGCAAGGTGCGAAAATCAAATTCCGTTCCGTCAACCGAAAGGATTTCACCCGTTGGAATATTGCTTTTATCTACCGGCGTATAGTGCTCCGCTGCTATCCTAAGCTGGTGATCTGCAATATTGCCTCCCCCGTTTAAGTTAAAATAGCTGTGATTGGTCAGACACAAAACCGTATCCCTCGTAGTTTCAGCCTCATATGTAATAGCCAGCCCTCCGTCTGCCTGAATTGCATACTCCACAGAAACCGTCAGATTCCCCGGAAATCCGTCTTCTCCATCTGGACTGATCCGCCGAAAGATAATGCTGTGTTCGTCGGTATCTACCTCCCATAGGCGTTTATGAAAGCCTTCTCCGCCATGCAGCGTGTTCTTGCCTTCGTTGGCGGTTAGATGATAGCCCATTCCATTGAGCAAAAAAGCCGCACCTCCAATGCGGTTGGCATAGCGGCCGATAGCAGCCCCTAGATAAGCATCGTCCTTGCAGTATTCCTCAAAAGAATCGTAGCCCAAAACAATGTTGCCCTCATTGCCATGCCTATCCGGAACAATAAGTGATGTAATGATACAACCATAATTAGACGCCGTAAGTGTTGTCCCATTGCATTTAATGGTATACAGTGAGACTTTTTTCCCATCCGGCAGCATTCCCCATTCCGTTTGTTTCATCATTTTTTTTACACTCCGTTCTTTCATTTTTTATCTGCTTCGGAAATATATTCATGGGACATGCCCATATTTATTAGCCGCTTTCTTTCTCTTCCCCTGCCAAAAGTTGCTCCCTACCTTCATAATGATTCACTACTGCAATCAATAAAAAAACAAAAACAACCTTGCTAAACAACTGAGAATTTATTTTCAGTTTTAATTTTTATAGATTGTGACACAACTTCTTTCAAAAATATGAATTAGGGAAACGCTGATTAATTCCGTGTGCATAGCTAATCGGTAAATTTCCCACTTGGACAGCGTCAAAAAGCCTCGAAATAGCGCTACTATTGCTGTGTTTTTTTCCTTGCCAATTGAAAAATTTCCTCGACTATCCGCACACCCTCCATTAAATCAGCGCTTCCTCAGCACATTTTCATTGTACAATTATAACACACTGCTCTTCCTTTTTCACATCTGCATTTCCTTTTTATCAATTATTTGTATTTTTCTGTAAATAAAAAGCCGGTGAACAATATATTTAAATAAATTATTCAACGACTTTATATGGTTAGACATTTCAATATACTTACTTAGGGAAACGTATTTGCGCTTAAAGACTAAAAGATAGTAACAATTCACACCAGAAAAAAATCCAGTGGAATTTCTTAATCTAACAGCGTAAAAAAATGGCAATCATCTTTATTTCCCTAAAATTGCTGCTAAATCTTGTTCCGGCGTTGCAATCGGCTTGATACCGAATTTATCAACCAATACCTGCAGAATGTTTGGTGTAATAAACGCCGGTAATGTTGGTCCAAGACGAATATCCTTTATCCCCAAGGATAATAAAGCAAGAAGGATACCAACCGCTTTTTGTTCATACCAAGAAAGTACCAGAGAAAGGGGCAAATCATTTACCCCACAGCCAAATGCTTCTGCTAATGCGCCAGCAACCTTAACCGCCGAATAGGAATCACTGCATTGGCCACAATCAAGTACTCTGGGGAAACCTGCCACTGTTCCTAAATCAAGCTTATTGAAACGGAATTTGCCACAGGCTAAGGTTAGGATAATCGTATCTTTCGGGGTTTTTTCTGCAAATTCTGTGTAATAATTTCTGCCTGGCCTTGCTCCATCACACCCGCCAATTAAGAAGAAGTGCTTGATTTTACCGCCTTTTACTGCATCAATAATTTCATTTGCATGGCTTAAAATTGCATTGTGGGCAAACCCAATGGTAATTCTTTTTTCAGCTTCATCCTCCTGCCAACCGCCTAATTCCAATGCCTTTTCTATGATAGGCGTAAAATCCTTTTTCCCATTGACTTCATCAATATGAGGACAGTCGGGCATCCCAACAATACTGGTTGTAAACAATCGATCCTGATAGCTTTCTTTTGGCTTCTGTACGCAATTTGTAGTCATTAAGATACATCCTGGAATTCCATCAAACTCCTCTTGCTGTTTTTGCCAAGCGCCTCCGTAATTGCCCACCAAATGCTTAAATTTTTTCAATTCGGGGTATGCATTTGCAGGAAGCATTTCGCAGTGGGTATATATACCAATGCCTTTGCCTTCTGTTTGCTCCAGCAGCTCTTTTAAATCCTTAAAATCATGGCCCGAAACGATAATAAAGGGCCCCTTTTTCTTTGTGATTAGCACCTCTGTTGGTTCCGGATTTCCAAAAGCACTGGTAACAGCCGCATCTAATACCTCCATGCATTTTAGATCCGTTTTTCCCAGCTCCATGTTTAAATTAAATAAATCATCAACGCTTAAGCTGTCATCAATGGTTCCGGAAAGGCCTTTATAAAAGAAATGATTCACTTCATCATCGAATTTGCCAAGGATATATGCATGGTGAGCGTAGGCGGCCATGCCTTTAAAGCCGTAAATTAATAATTCTCGCAAAGAACGTATATCCATGTCTAAGGCTTCATCCGCCATAATACCTACATGCTTTGCATCCTCCAGCATTCCCTCCATTGTGTCCGGCGCTTTGTATTTTGCCGCTTCCGGCACATTTTTAATTTCACCAAGGGCATTTTTAAGCTCTTCTTTGATTTCTTCTGCTTTTTTCACATATTCAACAAATCTTGTTGGATCAAAATTTACATTCGTAAGGGTGGAAAACATACCGTCTACCATAAATTTATTGATCTCGCTTCGTATCTTTAACCCCTTTTCCAAATTTTTTTGGCCATAAAAGCCAATTCCCTTTAATTCGTGAATCAGTACATCCTGCAAATTAGCAACCGTGGGATTTTTTCCACATACTCCCGATTTCACACAGCCTTTTCCACCTAATGTTTGCTCGCACTGATAACAAAACATTGCATTCTCCATAAACGAACCTCCTCGTTACTGTTTTTTTCACACAAATTATTCTCCCAAGCTTAGCAAAATCTATTCCTAAAAATACTAATGAAGTGCTGCTTTAATGGAAGGTGCGCAGATGGTGGAGAAATTTTTTTGTTTAGCAAGGAAAAAAACGCAAGAATAGCAACCCTATTGCCAGGCTTTTTGACCATGCCCAATCAAAAAATTTACCCATTCGCTATGCCTACAGTATGAATCAGTGCATTCCTAAATAATCATAATAATTGTAAAATGCTTCACATAAAAAAAGGATTGTCAATCGTAATGTAATAACCATTGACAATCCAAAGCTGCTATTTTTAATCGCAGTGTATCCTATAATGAATCAGAAAAAAATACCGTCCTGGGATAATTTCCCCTCTTAATTTCCCATGCCATTTTCATCTGCTCCCTTATTCATTTCTATATCAAAATTTTTTCCTGCTTTTAAAAAATACTGCAATTATACCACCTGTATAATATTCCTATGCTGACCATTGCAAAAAACATGGGTAGCGCAAGATACACATGGGTCGAAAGAACGTATAATTCTTCCTATTTCAACAGGAGTGTCTACGGAATTCACAGGTGCTCCAATCAATGCCTGCTCGCCAGTTCCCTTTATGTTTGCCGTTTGTGTTGATAAATTCCAAGCTGAAGGGGAAATAATTTGATAAAAAGCTATTTTTTGATTTTCTATGGAAAGCCAATGGCCAAGGGCACCTCTCGTCGTATCCGTCAATCCGCTCCCCATGGATTTTTCCGGCACCGTATATTCTTCCTGCACAGATACGTCGGGGATTAAATGAGCAATAAGCTCTTTCATAATTTTTGCGATTTTTCTAGCTTCCAGCACCCTTGCAATTGTTCGATCCATAGTTGAGATTCCATTTCTATAATCACCGCAAAGCCATTGTCTTGCCAAGGGTCCCACTTCAAAAGGAAGATTATTGTACCTGGGCGCTTTTATCCATGAATATGCTTGAGGCTTTTGAATATCCGCCTCATCATTATCATCATACCAAGCATTTTCATTCCCCTGAGATATTTCATCCTCATGAAAAGGTGTAATTGTATTATTTGAATATACAAGGGGGTCTACATATAACGTCCCTAAATCCTTGTAGTTATTAAAACAGCCATAGCTTAATAAATTGCCATAGCCTCTGCCAATATGATAATACTCGGAATAATATTCGCCAATTTTAAATACATCAGGAATCATTTTGTCGTTGATAAATTGCTCAATCTGATCAAGAATTGATTTTAGTGCAATAATCTTATCTATGGTCGCCGATGCCGTAATGCCACCGATAAAAACACCATGATTATGGGGTGCTTTCCCCCCCAGTATGGCTAACATTTGATGCGCACTTCGACTGAGGGCAAGTGAAGCAAAATAATCCTCAACCATTTTGTCATTGAGATTTTTGGGGAGTCTATAATCATTGTGATCCGTTTTAAATAGGGGATAATTTTCCGGCAATTTTATAAAATCCGGCAGTGTATATTGATAAAAATGTCTTAAATGATTTTGTAAAAACTCACACCCATGAACAATATCCCGCAGATACCTCCCCTGCTCTGATGGAGCAAAATCCATAGCGCTTTCCAAAGCAAGGGCCGATGCTATGGAATGTGCGGAGGAACAAATTCCGCAGATTCTCTGGGTAAAATAAATGGCATCAAAAGGGGCTCTGCCAATTAACATTTTTTCAAATCCACGAAACATCAGTCCTTTTGTTTTTGCATCCACTACTATATTATTTTCAATATCTGCTTCTATTTCCATAAAACCGCTGATGCGTGTAACGGGGTTTATCGTTATTTTTTCTGCCATCCTTGCTCCCCTCTCGTCGTATTAAAAGTAATAAAGGGCTCCATGGCATCAGGAAAGCCAAATTGCGCACACCCAATACAAGGGGAATCATCCTCCACAGGCCAATTGACATGACCATTCCATTGACGGATTGGGCAATCAATACGTGTTACAGGGCCACGACAACCCATTTTAAACATACAGGTTTTTTCTCCAAGCTTACTTGCAAAAATACCCTGATCAAAATAAGACCTTCTTGGACATCTGTCGTGGATGGTTGTGCTATAAAACATCAAAGGACGATTTCTGCTGTCAAGAGGCGGCTCCCCATAAAGCATAATGTATGCAAGGGTTCCCATAAACCAATCGGGATGACAGGGACAACCCGGCAATTGAATTACTTTTCTTTGTAAGACCTCATGTACCCCTACACATTCTGTTGGATTGGGCCTTGCCGCTGATATACCGCCATGGGCTGCGCATGCGCCAACTGCTATAACATATGCTGCATTTTCCCCCAGCTTTTGAACTGCCTCCAGCCCTGTCACAGCATGCTCCTTCTGACGACCTATAATATTATAAACACCATTGTCTTTTAAAGAAACCGCTCCCTCCACCGCAAGAATAAAAGTAGAACCAATAACGTTGAACAACTCATCCATAGCCTCGCTGCCCTCAGCCGCAAGTAAGCTATTGCTATAGAGAAAGTTGCTCATCTGCGTCATAAGATACTGAAAATCCGGATTTAGGCCGTTTAGCAGGGAAATAATATTGCCTGCACATCCATTTAACTCAAGCCAAACAAGATTGACCTTTTCTAATTTTTCACTCATGATTTCACTTTGCGCCCTTGCCACAAGGTTTGCGGTAGACTTTAGTTTGCTTTCTTGGTAAGGACATTGAAAGCTTTCTGCACTCAAATTTTTCACCCCTTTGATTAGGCTAAAAAACCAACCACAGGCAGTTTATCCAGAATATTCTGCCCTGCATGACAAGCTGCAAATTCCTCTGTCACATCATGCCCGGCACTAAGACCAAAATGCGTGCCCGCCGCCCAAGTTGGATTGTTTGTTACATCGTAAACGAACCCATTGACTGCAACATATGCAGGATTTCCATTCCTGCCATCACTCATTGCCAATTCTTCCCGCGTAATCGCTCTCGTGTTCACTTCGTTTCCTTTCCACGAATTGTTTACAGACTGAAACGCATGGATTTCTTCTGTTTTTTGTTGATTTGATTCCCGAAACCTTTGCAGCTTGCCTTCTAATATCATAATTTCTCGATTCAAATGGTCTAACGTTTGAAGTTCATTTATATTCTGATTTGCATAAAGTGCCTCCATATCCCCATGTATTTGACTCACACTTTTGCAAATAGATTCTACGAATAAATCAAACTCCATAAAAAGCCTCCTTTAACGAACCCTTGCAATTATGTCAACAAATTCTTGGCACAGTCTGCCCCTCCAGGCTGGGAAGCAAACGTTTTCCTCCAATGTCTGTCTGCAAATAAACAAGCCTTTGATTCTCCTTCGCAAAATGACCTATGATCTGTGCATCCTTATAACCCCATATTTTTAATGCATGCAGAACTCTGCATCCAAAGTCTTTTTTTACCACCAAAAGCATTCTGCCTTCACACGCAAGATACAACGGATCTATTCCCAAAATATCATTAACCCCTTTTACTTGGGGACAGATTGGAATATTATTTTCTATGAGCTCCACATTATAGCCCACATGGACTGCAATTTCATTGAGTACCGTTGCGATGCCGCCCCTTGTTGGGTCTTTCATCAGCTTTATGTATGGAAGCTCCATGTCTAAGTTGGTAATAAGATGATTCAAGGCACAGCAATCGCTTATGATGTCTGTTTCTATGGAAAGATCATACCGATCAAGCAATATGGCGGTACCATGCTCTGCAATGGTCCCTGTGATGATAATTTCATCCTCCGGTTCAATTTCAGAAGGCACAAATTTTTCTGACACAACACCAATCCCCGAGGTATTTATAAATAATCCATCCCCACAGCCTTGTTCAACCACCTTGGTATCTCCCGTAACAATTTTAACGCCGTTTTTTTTGCAAACCTCCCCCATAGATTGGGCTATTTTCCTTAAATCCTCTATGTCAAAGCCCTCCTCAATAATAAAGCTTGCGCTGATGTAAATGGGCTTCGCCCCCGCCGTTGTAAGATCGTTCAGCGTACCGCAGACTGCAAGCTTGCCAATATCTCCGCCACGAAAAAACAGGGGCTGCACCACAAAGCTATCTGTTGTATAGGCAAGCTTTGCTTCTTTTGTCGTAAAAACAAAAGAATCACTTAGGGAAGATTCCATGCCATCGCCATAGTATTTCAGAAACACCTGACTGATTAATTCATTTGTTTTTGCACCACCATCCCCGTGATACAACTTGATTTTATTTGTCAAAGATTTCCCCTCCCGTACCTGTAGTGAGCGGCGCAAGCCCCTTCGGAAGATATCATGCAAGGCCCCAAGGGCGTTTCAGGCGTGCAATCTACACCAAATTGCTTACATTCATATGGCGCTTTTCGACCAAGTATAATTTCCCTGCATTGGCAGGCAGATGGTTTCGAAATTATTTCCTCTGAAAAAAGATACTTTTTTTTTGCATCCAATCTTTGATATTTCCCCCGCAAACCTAACCCAGAATTTGAAACCTTTCCGATTCCTCTCCAATATCCATCCTCTATTTGATATACCTCGTTCATATATTCCTTCGCCAGTTTGTTCCCTATATGACTGACACATGGTTTGTATAAATTAAGAAAAGAAACAGGGCTTTTTCCCTGGATCTGATCCAAAAGACTGTAGATTCCCATTTTCATATCCTCTGCTTCAAATCCACATATTACCGCAGGAAGATGAAATTCCTCCGTCACAAACCGAAATGCTTCTCCTCCCAAAACCGAGGCGACGTGACCGGGGCAAATGAGCCCGTCTATCTGATTCCCCTCATCTTCAAGGATAAAACGCAGAATTGGCTCCATACGTTTTAGGGCTGTGAAAAAAAAGAGATTTTCCACTCCATTTTCATATACATTTTTTATGGTTGCGGCAATAATAGGCGCCGTGGTTTCAAAGCCGACTGCTAGAAATACAACTGTTTTATTCGGTTTTTTTTGTGCCAATGCGATTGCATCCTCCGGCGAATATACGGTGATTATATTATCCTTGCCTTTTTTTTCAGAAAGACTTGAAAAAGCACCTCTCACCTTTAACATATCCCCAAAGGTGGCAAGAATTACATTGTCATCATCTAACAAACGAATGGCGGCATCAATATAAGCTTCACCGGTAACGCACACAGGGCAACCGGGGCCGGATAATAGCTCAACATGCTTCGGCAACATAGATCGGATTCCTGATTTTGCGATTGCCTGAGTATGCGTACCGCAAACCTCCATAATTCGTATTGTTTTTTTATATTCTTGGTTTGTTTTCATCATCTTTTATCATCTCATTCAGTGTATGATTCAGAAATATGTATTCCCTTTGATCAATCTTTTCAATGGCAAACCCTGCGTGTAATAACACAAAGTCACCGGGCATGGGATTTTCGATTAACTGAATATTAATTTTTTGCCGAATTCCCATGGTTTCGGCATAAGCATAGTTGCCCTGTACGGAAGTAATCTTCGTAGGAATTGCTAGGCACATAAGCTCCCCCCTCCAAAATAGACGCCGCCGCCGCGCCTTGGCCAAAACACAAGCCACCATCATTTAACGGCACTTTTCTGTTGTAAAACACTTGAAAATCGGATCTTGTTAGTCCGAAAACAATATTTTTTAAGAGATACGAATTTTCGAATACGCCGCCGCTTAAAAAAATACTGTTTAAGTTGAATTTTTCTCTGATGTGGCAAGCACATACTACAGTTGCTCTTGAAATTGTATTGTGAAATTTCGCAGATATGACAGAAACAGGCTGTTGATTTTTCAAATCCTCCAATACACCTTTTAGGATGCTTTGATATCGCAATATAAAACCACCCTCGGTTTCAGATATGGAAAAATCATATTCCTCCGTTATGGCTGCATCCACCATGCTTTCAAGCTCAATAGCCGCCTGTGCTTCATAGGAAATTTGGCTGCGGTGCAAGGTAAGGGCAGCAACACAGTCAAAAAATCTACCCATACTTGAGGATTGATAACAATTCACATTATTTTGTAACGCTTTTTTTATCACCTGCAACTGCTGCTTATCGATATTAGGGAGATAAAGCTCTATATTTTCATTCATTGTATGAAGATAGGATAAAGCGCATTTCCAAGGCGCCTCAATTGCAGAATCTGCCCCCTGTAACGTAACGCACTCTAAATGCCCTACCCTTTTAAATTCCCCTCTGCTGCCAACCAAAAACTCGCCGCCCCATATAGTTCCATCTGTCCCCATGCCCGTACCGTCAAAAATAATGCCGATTCCAACGCCACAAAATTCATGCTCCGCCATACATCCTGCCATATGAGCATGGTGGTGCTGAACAGCTATGGACTTTTTTCCAAGCGTCTTCCCATATTGGGTGGAAAAAAAATTGGGGTGTAAATCATGGGCAAAAAACTTGGGGTTGGCATTTAGCAGACAGCCTAGCCTATTAATGACACTTATGTATTCATTGCAAGCATCCAGAAAATTAAGCTCTCCTAAATATTGGCTGATATGGGCACGCTTATGATGGAGAAAACAAACAGATGCTTTTTGATTTCCTCCCAACGCTAAAATTTCGAAGGGTGTATCCAAAGGCAACGACATGGGCGCATAGCCCCTGCCACAGCGGCTAATCAACACATCCTCCCCCAAAACCCTGATAACCGAATCATCAATGGGCGTCATAATTTCACGATTATGTATGAGAAAATAATCGGCCACTTCACTTAATTGCGTTAAAGCATCCTCATCTTTATAGCAAATGGACATCCCGCTAATATTACCACTGGTCATAATCAAATATTTTAAACTGTCCTCAAAAAGAAAATAATGAAGGGGTGTATAGGGCAGCATTACGCCGTATTGATGAAGCCTCGGTGCGATTATCTCAGGAAGCAAAGCATTCCCCTTTTTATTCAGTAATACAATGGGGCGTTGATTGTTTGCAAGGGTTTCTTTTTCCTTGGGACTTACTGTACAAATTTCCAACACATCCTCCACTACTGCTGCCATAATTGCAAAGGGCTTATGCGGCCGCTTCTTTCTGGTTCTTAGGGTGGCAATTGCAGCTTCGTCTTGTGCATTGCACACAAGGTGATACCCTCCAATCCCTTTTATGGCAATAATTTTCCCTTCCTTTAATAATTGCTTTGTCTTTTCCACGGGGCTTTCGCATTCCATTGGTTCACCCATGCAATTTCCCAAGGAATACTTTGGCCCACAAACGGGGCAGCAGTTTGGCTGTGCATGGAACCTTCTATCCTGGGGATTTTTATATTCCTCCCTGCATTGGGGGCACATAGAAAAGCAGTGCATGGATGTATTTTCTCTATCATAGGGCAAATCTTTTAAAATGGAATATCTGGGGCCACAATTTGTACAATTTGTGAACGCATACTCAAATCGCCTATCCTGCCGATTTCGGATGTCTTCCATACATTCTTCACATACCGCAAGATCAGGAAGAATGGAGTCTTGCATCTGCTGATTCTGGGAGCTATGCAAAATTTTAAAATCCCGAAAATGCGCTTTTGTATGGGGTGTCACACTAATGTCATAGATCGTTGCATTTGGTGGTGGATTGCTTGTCAATTCATATAAAAAACCATCAATTGCCCATTGCTCGCCGGAAATAACAATCTCCACCGAAGATCCTTTGTTTTTTACAAAGCCGGTAAGCCGAAAGGCCTTTGCCGTTTTGTAAATATAGGGTCGCATCCCAACCCCTTGTACAATTCCACGTATATGTATCAAATAACTTAGGAAGTTACTCATCCATTTTTCTCTCCATCAATTTGCTCAATCGTTGCAGTTAGGGGCTCTATTTCCTTCTTTTCTACCACAATATCTGTCCACGCTCCAATAAGTTTGCTGTTTCTATCGGCGAAATACTCTCGAATACTGCTTTCACTGATATGGCTGTGCGTATGTACTGTAATAACCAATTTTGTAATTTTTCCCATTGCATTTTCTTCACACAATCCAACAATTGCTTCATATAGGTTTTGATTTAAAAAGGTATCATGCATCAGTGATTTCCTCCTGTATAATTTTTTTTATGTTTTTTTCCACTTCCCAACAAATTTCTTGGAACTTCTCTTGCAAAACTGGACTAAGCTCATCCCCAAAGCCTATTTCGGCAATTTCAACGCCAATAAAACAGCCTTTCCATTCACTTTTATAAAGCTTCATTAATTCAATCATATTCATATCATGCTGCATAAAAGATGCTGAAGATTGGGCTATGACTTCTTCAAGGCTGAATAAATGAACACTTCCCGGCTCAGCTCCTTCATAAAACGCATCAAGAATAAACACGAAATCCTCGGGATTTATGAAAAAAAAACAACTTTGACAGTCAGTTTCACCGATAATAACCTCAATATTTAATTGATGTAGGCTTTGCTCCAAATTCTCGGCAATCTTGATTGCAATACCGTCATCCTTCATGAAGCGATTCCCTGTGGCAACCAGCTTTATCATAAAGCCACCCCATTTCTATATCATACCTAAACACCTTAATTTTTCAGCGTTCCCTTTCTGGCTTTTACAAGTAGCATCAGCACCCATAAAAAAAATCCAGAAAGAACAACAGTAAGTCCCAACATGGTTGCATCCAGCGTTATTTCAAAAAATTCCCCACCTTCCATGAAAAAGGCAATCACATGATCCACAAACCACATGAGTGCTGCGCCCCAATAGATAAAACAAAGTGTACTCAACTGATACTTATCTTCAGAAAGCCTATACCAAAATAACGTGGTTAAAACCGCAGCTACCGCAGTAATGATAAAATACATACCATCCCTCCTTTAATTCCTGTTGAAGCCTTTGCGTAAACTATGCTTCATTCTTTGTTCCACAACAAAAACCATACTCCCCCACACCAATGTTACAAAAATCGCCATAGATGTACCAATAGTAGCCATTTCATGAAGCATAATGGGTATATCCATTGGATTTCTCATTGCTGTTAAAAATGGTGGCCATAGAATAACTTCCCCATACCATATATGTTCCACTGCCAATAAGATTACGCCACCCCATAACAAAGCATTCAGCCAGGTTAATTTCCGTGTCCAGCTTAAACCAGTTTGTGAGATGGTTTTTTCTTTCATTACATAAGAATTTTCTCCTGCCCTCGGAGTTGAAGCTTCTAATAACGCCTGTTCCTCCTTCTTTGCCACCATATGTTTTACTACAGAAACAACAATCGCTTCTGCCATAGGTACAACAAAACATGCCATAATTTTCCTCCTTTTGCTGTTTTCCATATTAATCATGGTAAGCTTTTCCTAAATACACACTATGCCTGTTTCTCTTTTTTTATTACCAAAGCTTATGCCGTTGCCACTAAACGGAAACACATCCTATCAATAATTACACTGAGAACACCGATGTTCTCCAGAGTATAACAATAAAGGTTAAAAACCGCTTCCACCCATCACCTAAAATCAAGGAAAGAGCTTTATTAAAGCGTCAGCGCAAAAGAAAACGGCTGTTGTCTTTCGACAACAACCGTTTTCTTTATTACAGAATCATGCAAATCAAACCATCTTTTCCTTCGTCTACCATCCTTTGCAGGATTTCTGCCATTTTAATTTGTGCATCCTCAGGCATACAAAAAATCTTTTTTCCTGTTTTCCATCCTTCTCTTACTTGCTAATTATACTTTTGCTTCCCATATAGGTGAGCCCAAAATAAGCACCATAAACACCAATAATAACACAAGCGGTCACTATGATATTCTTTGTAACATCAATACGTCCAAAAATCTTAATCACTTCATTTGCTGCGGTAATACCCACTACCGAGTGAACCACTGCCAATAAAAGAGGCATAAGAAAATAGCATAAAATTTGTTTGAATAGTGCTTTATTTATCATGTTTTTATCCGTCCCCAGCTTATGAAGCAATTCGTATCTTGATTTATTGTCTGCAGCCTCTGAAAGCTGCTGAATGGCAAGAATAGCCGCACAAGAAATCATAAATACAATTCCAAGGTAGATAGCCAAAAAGGATACAATTGCTTTCACGCCAACTGAGTTCTCATAAATACCCTGCTTACTGTCAAAATAATAATAAGCTTTATTATTGTCATCATCACCATTTTGCTTTTCCAAGCTCGCCTTCACCTGGCTTGCCTGTTCATCACTTTTGCAGTTTATGTTTAAGATTCGATTGCTGGTATCAGAAAGCTCTTTGATCTGTTGTTCATAGCAATCGCTTACTACAAAGTAAATGCCCCCAAATCCCTGAATTTCCATCATAATTCTTGAAACAGTATTATCAATGGGTTTCAGAGTAACACCGTCAAACAGAGGAAGTGAAATATTATTTTCACCGAACTGGCGGGCAGTATCTTGGAAAAATTCATAGGGCGCAAGAACCAGGTATTCCTCCTCGCCAAGAGAAATTTCCTGCTCCTGCTGCATTTCAAGCATTTTGTTATAGTCTGACAGCAAGATAATATTCAAACTATCTTCGCTCAAATTAATAAGACCAGAAGAAAAGTTCAGCGGAAAATCTGAATAGTGCAGCTTTTCTCCGGAATTATAAACGGAATATTCCTGCCATGTAATATCCTGTTCCTTCACATCTTCAGGCAGGCTTTCATAAATCGTTGTTTCAAAAGAAGAATCTCCGTATAAGGAAAAATCATATTTAATATTTTCCCTAAGCTCGTTGGAAAATGAACTTTGTACACTATACCCACAGGAAAATATGCCGATTACCAACAACAGCACAATGCAAACAACGGATATAGAAACAAAATTTGTGTTGATTTTGGAAGAAAGCTGTCTTGTAACAAACATGTTAAGATTTTTATAGTATATTTTTTTTCTTGACTGAATCAGCTTTATAAATATTCCGGAAACCGAAAAGAAAAAAAGAAGCGTTCCCACAGTACCCAACGCAAGGGAGGAAAAAAACAAATTATTGATATTAATCATACCGTTTTTTAAAATCAATATATAAGCTGCTGCAAGAGACATAATAGATACACAAAAAATACCAATTGATACCCAAATGTTTCGAACCTTCAATTCTTCATTTTTTCTTCCGCCGTAAATCAAATCAATAAGTTTGTATCTGTTTATTGCGGCAATATTAAATAGGATTACAACAACAAAAATGATAGCAAAGTAGAGCACACTTTTCACAAGAGCATCAAGGGAAAATACAAATCGAAATCCCGTCATATCTGCTTCAAATATGCTTGCCGTAAATACAGACATAAACTGTGAGCCGAAAACACCCACGACAAGACCCAACAATAATGCGGCAATTGCCATCACCAGCGTTTCAAGCACAAGAACAGTGGAAATCTTGCTTTTTTCCATGCCTAAGGTCATATAGATGCCCAGTTCCTTTTTTCTGCGTTTGATAAAAAAATTATTCGCATAAACAATCAAAAATCCCAGAACCACTGCAACAAATACAGAAATTATTGATAAAAGCTGACAAAGGGCTATCATTGTATCGTTCAGCGATTCTGTTACCACCATGATATCCTTTTGGGCATAAATAGAATTAAACATATAGAAAATGGAGACACCTAAAACAAGGGTAAAGAAATATACGGCATAATCACGCACACTTTTTCCGGCATTTTTAAAGGCTAATTTAGTCAGCATTAAGGTCACCTCCAAGAAGTGCAATGACCTCCATAATGCGGTCAAAAAACGCTTTGCGTGTTTCATTTTCCCGTACAAGTTCATTGAACAATTTTCCATCTTTGATAAATAGGATCCGTTTACAGTAGCTTGCAGTAAATGCATCATGGGTTACCATTAAAATTGTGGCGTTGATTTGCTCATTGAGGTTTCTAAAACTCTCCAACAGCATTTTTGCAGATTTTGAGTCCAATGAGCCAGTGGGCTCATCCGCCAAAATCAGACTGGGATTGGTAACGATGGCTCTGGCTGAGGCAACTCGTTGTTTCTGTCCACCTGACATCTGATACGGGTACTTTTCCAGCACATCTGAAATATGCAAAAGCTCTGCCACTGTTCTTACTCTGCCATCAATTTCTTTGGGAGGAGTTTTAATAATTGTCAATGCCAATGCAATATTTTCATGTGCAGTCAATGTATCCAGCAAATTAAAATCCTGAAATATAAAACCCAGCTTTTCTCTGCGGAACTTTGATAGTGCGGAGGATTTCATCTGCGTTACATCCATTCCATCAATGAAAATGTGTCCGGCTGTTGCACTGTCAATAGTCGAAATACAATTCAGCAAAGTTGTTTTGCCGCTGCCGGAAGCTCCCATAATTCCAATGTACTCTCCCTCTTCAACGCTAAAGCTAATGTTATCTATCGCTTTGGTAACATTTCCTTTTCCTCCATAATATTTTTGTAGACTTTGCACCTTTAAAATTGTGTTCATAGTAAACTTCCTTTCCTGTTATACGCAATCATTTTTTGATTTTTTGTGAAAACACCTGAAAATTATATAGGTTTTGCATAAATGGTTCACCTATGTATGCAGATTATAATTGTACTCTGCTGTTTTTTACAGATAACAACCATTTTTGTCACGCTGACTTATGCTGCTGCGTTTTCGTATACGTTGGGATTGTAATAATTGGGGCTTTTAATTGTAAAAACTAAAGCCGATGCCTGTTCCTCAGATAATTCATCCGGTGAAATGTTATAATAATGCTCCGTAGCTTCCTGCAAACCATAACACCCCTCCCCATAATAAACAACATTGCAGTATAGTTCCAATATTTCATCTTTTGTAAGCAAATGTTCCAATTCAAATACAACAAATACCTCAGCAACTTTTCGTTCCAATTTCTTTTCAAAGGAAAAATAAAGGTTTTTTGCAAGTTGTTGCGTAATGGTGCTGCCGCCCTGCACAAAACTACCGGCCTGAATATTATGAACGCTTGCCCTAACCGTCGCAATAGGGTCAATACCAAAATGATGATAGAATCGGCTGTCTTCTGACTGAAGAATCTGCTTTTTGAATTCTTCCGATATTTCATCTATGGTTACATAGCTGTCATCCTGCTTCAAATTCTCAATCTTGTCTGAGATGCTCTCCAAATTGACTGCATTCCGATACATATCATATCCTTTTGTAACAATGGGAGGTATTTCTGTAAATCCGTATGTACAAATTGTAAAGACAGCGATAATTGCCATATTTTTTAAAATGATACGAGCTAAATTCTTCATAATCAATGACTCCTTTCCTAATGTGATTTCATTATAACAAACACGGATACTATGTAACATTGATTATGCTTACAGAAAACGAACAATATTGTCACCAAACAAAAAAGGCCAGTATTATAACTGACCTCCGGAGCGTAAACAAACCCATTTGCCTTTTTAAATAGCAAGACAAAAAACTTTTATAGAACCCTCATTTTATGGGGGGGGTTCAGGTGGGTCAAGGACGCAGTGGCAAAGAAGTGCCACCTGCCCGAAGGACAGCTTTGCGGAGCAAAGTGCTGAGTAGAAGTCCTTGTAGGTGTTTGAGGGCAAAACCCGCAAGGTTTTGACTTATCGACACCCTGATGTAAGATTTATAACCCACCTCTTTACATTATTATTATTTCATAAATAATTGTCTGTCTTTTGGAAAGATAATTTGCAGTGTGGTTCCTTCCTCCACGGCTGATTCTATTTTCAGGCCCAAATACATTTTTTCACAAAGGATTCGGCAAAGGTACAGCCCAATGCCTGTTGATTTTGCATACGCCCTACCATTTTTTCCCGTAAACCCTTTTTCAAACACTTTGGATCGGTCACTTTCCGGAATTCCAATGCCATTATCCTTTATAGAAAGAATAACACTGTCTTGATTTTCGCTTCCAAAAAAAGAAAGCTCCAGTGTTTCTTTTTTATATTTTATACTATTTGCAATAATCTGACCAATGATAAAATCCAACCATTTTTCGTCTGCATAAACCGTAAAATCATTTAGTTCAAAATACACCTGTGTATGACAAGCAATTAACTGCTTGGAATTTTTTTTCACCGTATTCTTTACTACGTCGGCAAGAATTAATTTCTTAATTGAATAATCTGCCACTACATTTGTGCTTCGGGCGTAAAACAACGCCTGTTCAATATAATTATCCACCTTCTGTGTTTCTTCCGCAATTTTACGGGTAACATCATTACGATTGTTTTTGCAGATGATATCAATGCAGGAAAGGGGTGTCTTAATTTCATGAATCCATGTTTCAACATATTCTCGATATTCGTCTTGCGTTATTTTGTAGGCTGCTATCTCATCGTTCATTGCTTTCGTTGTCTCTTTAATAACCTCACTCATAATTTCTGCATCCGTAAAATGTGCTTCTTCCAGAAGTCCGGCAATCAAATGTTTTTTGTCCATCTGTGCAAGGTTATTTAGCAATTTTTTATAATAGATAGAACGGTAAGTGTAATCAAATATTAGCCAAAAAATATCTGCAAAAATAACAGATAAAATCGTAAGTGTACTTGCATAGTTGTTTACATGGTAAACCTTCAGAACAAAAAAAAGAAAAATGCAAATAGCAGCTTGTAAAACAATAAAAAGGATTTTATCTTTCAAATATTTTATCAGCTTCATAGAATATACCCCTGCCCTCGCCGGGTCTGGATAAAATTGACGGCTCCGATTTGTTCCAACTTTTTTCGCAGACGATTCACATTCACCGTGAGTGTATTATCATCCACAAATTCATCCGATTGCCAAAGCTCATCCATCAAATCATTTCTGCTTACAATATTACCTTGATTTTTTATAAAAATCCAGAGAATACGCAACTCATTTTTTGTTAAGTCAACACTTTTATCGGCGAAAGAAACCTTGCTTTTTGTTGTATACACAGTAAGACCATTATACTTTAAGTCGGAAGCATCCCCCACTTTTTCTGCTCGTTTTAATATGGCATTGATGCGTGCAAGTAAAATCTGTGTATTATAAGGCTTTGTGACAAAATCATCTGCTCCCAGATTCATGCTCATCAACTCGTCCATATCTGTATTCCTGCTTGTCACTATAATGATTGGCACATCGGATACTTTTCGTATTTCACGACAAATATGATATCCGTCAAAATAGGGAAGATTGATATCCAATAAAATTAGATCAGGTTCTGCTTCTAACGCATCCTTTACAATATTTGTGAAATCATTGCTGGTTTTGCAATCATAGCCACATTTTTCGAGAAATGTTATTAATTCTTTTCTTAATTCAAAATCATCCTCTACGATGAATAATGTCATTTACTTCACCCCTGTATTTTCCATTGATGGAATATGGTCACGCATCCTATGTACTTAATCGTATTTTACCATATTTGTTTGGCATGAAAAGATATTGCTTGAAAATATTTTTGCTTCTCCCTTCAATCGCCTGTCCTTTCCGTTTCATTGTCCTCATTCTTGCTATAATCATAAAAAGAAAGATTCATATCCACTTTTGTTGCAATGCCATCCACCATGCCAGCATCACTATATTGCCATATTTGAAATTGATAAGGATAAGAAGGCTCTCCAGAATATTGGGCCAGCCATAAATCGTACTGTTGAATTTCACTGGGTTGTAATCGGTACAAAAGCCAACTGTTTCCGCCATAAATCATAACTTTTTTTCCAGATGCTTGAATGGTATCGCAAAATGCATGGGTAATGGCCATGCGTTCCGCAATCGTTAATGTATCAATCCTATTTTCTTCTGTCACAAACTCCTCCATATCAAAAACAAAGGGATAGGTAATGGTATACTCTTTGGTATGTTCCAGTAAAAAATTTGCTTCTTCAATGGCTTCTGCTTCAGTAATTGCTTGTGAAAAAAAATATACTCCTATTTTAATTCCTACATCAGCTGCCTGCTGAATATTTTCTAAAAATTTCTCATCTAACACAATTTCACCATTTCCTGCGCCTCGATAGCCCCCTCGTATTATGGCAAATTCTATGCCATCATTTTTCACTTTCCCCCAGTCAATATCTCCTTGGTATTTGGATACATCAATACCCACAAAGGCAGATTCATCTTCCTGATTGGTATACTGTTTTCGTCCCTTTTCATCTATGGTCAGCCTACTCCAATCATAATCATTCTCTTTTATTTTCTCTCCATAGGGCACATGTAAGGCGGTCCACTTATATTGTACATAGTGTAAAGAAACCACACAAATTATAATGGTGAGAAATACTAACAAGCATCCTCTTGCTCTCCCCTTTTTCCTACGTTTTCTTTTTCCCATTTCTCTTCCTTCTATTCTGTTCATAAAAAACTATCATATCTTGTACATCATACTGTAACCCCACCTTTTTTTCAATTAAGAAACTCTTAACCCTTTCTGTCAATTTTATGTGGTATCACTCGTTCTTCTCCCCCCCCAACTAATTTTAAGAAGACCCCCTTTACACTACATAAGTCTGAACATAGGTTTACCAAAACAAAACGGCTGTTGTCTTTCGACAACAACCGTTTTGCGCATTAAAGAATAATGCAAATTAAACCGCCGCTTCCTTCGTTTACAATCTTTTGCAGGGTTTCTGCCATTTTAATTTGTGCATCCTCGGGCATGCGATAAATCTTGTTTTGCATGCCATCGCTGACCATGGAGCTTAACGTACGACCAAAAATATTCAAATCCCAAATCTTTTCAGGCTCAGATTCATAATCTGCAATTAAGTTATCAATAAACTCTCTGGACTGTTCCTCATTTCCAATAATGGGAGAAACTTCTGTTTCTACATCCGCTTTAATCAAGTGAATTGACTCACCCTTTGCCTTAAGCTTAATGCCATAGCGGCTTCCTTGCTTAAACACCTCGGGTTTTTCCAGTACGATTTCATTAAATACAGGCGTAACCACCCCATAGCCCTTACGCTTTACATCATTGAGGGCTGTAGCAATCTTATCGTATTCTTTCTTGGTTTCCGAAAGCATCCGAATGGTGGAAATTAATGCATAGTCGTTTTCAATGGGTAAATCAACGGTTTCGCTTAAAATACGATAGAATAAACCGTCATCAAAGGTTAGGGCAACATCCACCGCCCCCTCACCAGGCAGTATGCGATCAGAAAAAACTTTCTTTAGGAAGTCTTTACTCTCAAGACCAACAATGGCATTGGAAACATCGGCCAAGCGATCCGCCTTATCCATAATTTCCTTCAAACCCTCAACCAAGGATTTTTTCAACCAATGGTCATCCTCCAGCGTTTCCACCCAGCCGGGGAAATAGAACCGTATTTCACGCATGGGGAATTCATATAACACGCGCTCCAGAATCATTTTAATATCATCCGCCTTTAGCTGGGCAACATTCACAGGAATTACAGGAACACCATATTTTTCCTCCATATCCTGAACCAGTATAGCTGTTGCATCGCTATAAGGTGTTGCTGTATTCAAAAGAATTACAAAAGGCTTCCCCATGTCCTTCAGCTCTTGAATGACTCTTTCCTCTGCCTCAATATAATTCTCTCTGGATAATTCAGTCACCGTTCCATCCGTTGTCACCACAATGCCAATGGTAGAATGATCTGTTATAACTTTTTTCGTTCCCATTTCCGCCGCTTCCAAAAACGGCATCGCCTCATCAGACCAAGGTGTATGTACCATTCTGGGCATTTCCCCATCCATATGCCCTTCCGCTTCCGGAACCAAATACCCAACGCAATCAATCATACGAACTCTCATATTTGTATTTTCCCCAAGGGTAATCTGAACTGCTTCATTGGGCACAAACTTAGGCTCCGTTGTCATAATTGTCTTTCCCGATGCCGATTGAGGCAGTTCATCCTTTGCCCTCTCTCTGGAATGAACATCGGAAATGTTGGGCAATACCAATAAATCCATAAAACGCTTAATAAAGGTAGATTTTCCTGTACGCACAGGGCCAACCACACCAATATAAATATCCCCGCCTGTTCTTTCCGCAATATCCTTATAAATATCGAATTTCTCCACCGTAATTTCCTCCTTTGATTTCCAACTGTATCCATACAATTCAATATATGAGGAAGGTTTATGGAATATCCGTATATTTGCAATGTTTTTTATATAATTTTCTACATTTTACAAAAAACCTTCTGTCCGGCTTGCGGAATGAACACTACATTCTTTCGTCCATAATATGTTTGTCCGTTGACACCACAATTCGTATTGTGGCTAGAGTTGTTTTGTATTATTTAATTTCCGCAACGTTAACAACGGTAAAACGTTATGGAAAACCCCTAGCCTTGGGGCATTGTCTGATTCAATTTTTCATCAAATTCATATTCAATTTCCCAGCCAATTCTTCACAAATTTTCAATCCATGCTGTATAATAAGTGAAAAAAGTTGCCTTTAAATTTTCTTTTTGCTATAATAGCATTTCAGAAAAAGAAATTTATTGTCATGGTGATATAGAGGAGATCAAAATGTATAGTATGCCACCCAATATCGGAAAAGAAATGCGAAGAATTCGTACAGAAATGAGAATCAGTCTGGATACTGCCGCACGTCTTACGGGAGTTTCAAAGGCTATGCTTGGACAAATTGAACGAGGTGAATCTATCCCAACGATTTCAACCCTTTGGAAAATATCAACAGGCTATAAAGTCACGTTCTCCAACTTTATTTCACAGCCTTCAATGGAAAACCATGTATTAAATATCGGGGAAATCTACCCTATCAAAGAGGAAAACGGAGATATGCTCCTTTATAATTTTTTCCCTTTTGATCCCATTTCCGGGTTGGATTTTTTACAAATTCACCTAAACCCCCATTGTCGCCATGCCTCTTTTCCCCACACAAACGTGTTAAACGAATATATTGTAGTAATTAAAGGACAACTGGAAATGACAATTGACGAGAAGGCTTATCTGCTAACGGAGGGTGATGCAATATCCTTCAAAGGCGAGCTAAACCACGTTTATGCCAATCCTTCTAATGAGGAAACTATTTTCCATAATGTAATCAAATATAAATAAAATATGCTGTAATTGGCAAACCTCGGGCGTTGCCCACGCACGCCTAAATAGGGCAGACGGCGAAGCCGGCTCCTGCGCAGCAAAAGTGATGCCCCTAATCCACTTGCTTTTTGAAAAAAGTAAGATTAAAAACTTTTGCGAAGCTCCGTACTATGCGGTTTCGGTGGGTCAAGGGTGTAATGGCGAAGAAGTGCCATTTGCCCGAAGGACAGCTTTGCGGCACAAAGTGCTGAGAAGAAATCCTTGTAGGTACTTAAGAGCAACGCCCTCGAGGTTTTGACTTGGCTTCTCTCTCAGTGGCGAAAACACCTTATGTTTTTGCCGCTTTTTTTATTTCTTCTGACTCAAATGATTATTCCTTTTCATTCCCAATATTATCTTGCATAAAACCGCAAATCCCAATACTATTTTTTGCAAATTATTCTTTGGTTTTTCAAATATTTCATTTTTATCCCTTGAGATAATTTATACTTATATTCATACTTAACGTCTGAATATTTACCATCTTAACAAAACTATTCCGCAATATTGCAATTATCTCTATTGACAAAACTAACGGGCTGTGCCATATTAAAAATATATTATGAGCGTTATAACGTACATTTTCCAAAGAAAATTTATTGTATAACGCAAGATGGTTTTATAGATCAACATGCCCTCTGTCTTTCTAATAAAATCACATTCCAACCAGAACCAGGAGGTGTACTATGAATACTACACAAAGAATTGAACGACTCCGTCAAAATTATGTTAACTCCAAACCATCTGTCTGCATAGAAAGGGCCAGAATTTTTACTGAATCCCACATGCGCACAGAAGGGCTGCCCACCCCCATACGCAGAGCCCAGGCTTTTTATGATTTCTGCAATGAATTTGAAGTTAAAATTTTTGAAGATGAGCTAATTGTGGGCACTGCCGGAAAATTTCGAAGAAGCGGAATTCTTACGCCGGAATTTTCATGGAAATGGGTTGACAAGGAAATGGATCAATTTGACAAGCGTCCCCAAGACCCTTACGAAATGACGGATGAACAGCGCTCTTACGTTCGAAAAAATATCTTCCCCTACTGGAAGGGCAAATCTCTGGAAGAGCATTTTCTTTCTATCCTTCCTGCAGAAACAGCAAAAATTGCAGTTGACACAGGTATTGTGGATAATGACTCAAAATGGCGTCAAGCCGTTGGAGAAACAACGCCGGACTACCAGGATGTTTTATTTCCGTTGGGCTTTCAAGGCATCCTAAAGCAGGCAGAAGATGCCTTGGCTAAGCTGGATTTTGCAAACCCTGAGGATTTGGATAAAATTACTTTTTACAAATCAACAATTTTAACCAGCAAAGGTATTATGCGCTTTGCTGAAAGATATGCGGCTTTAGCAGAGCAAATGGCAAAAGAGGAGCATAACGAGGAACGATGCAAAGAGCTTTTATGCATTGCAAAGGTTTGTCGTAATGTTCCCGCAAATCCGCCGAACTCCTTTCACGAAGCCGTTCAGTTTGTATGGTTTGTGCAACTGGGCGCAATTATTTCCGAAAATCCTCTGGCGCTCAACCCCGGCAGATTCGACCAGTATATGTTCCCTTTCTTTGACGCTGATATCAAAGGGGGTGTACTCAATAAAGAAGCCGGAGAGGAATTGGTGCAGGCCCTTTGGCTGAAATTTTCCGAATGGGTTTGGACAATTTCTGCAAATACAACAGGGTACTTCGCTGGCTATAACCAATTCCAAAACCTTACCGTTGGTGGCAGAAAGCGCGATGGTTCAGATGCAACCAACGAGCTTTCCTATATCTGTCTTGAGGCGACAGATAAGGTTAGAACACATCAGCCCGGCTTAAGTGTACGAATTCATTCCGATTGCCCTCAAAAATTCTTAGATGCCGTAACAGCGCTTGTAAGCAAAGGTACAGGCTTTCCTGCAATTCACAACGATCAAGCAGGTGCTCAGATGCTTCTACAGGCTGGCTATGAACCTGAAGATGCCAGGGATTGGAGCAACTGCGGTTGTGTTGTACCCCATTTTCGCAAAACTGGGCAATGGACAGCAGCCGTAAACATCAACTTTGCCGCCGCCTTGGAATATGCTTTAAATGAAGGAAAAAGCAGACTTACCGGCGAAAAAATGGGACTGGATGCAAAGCCTGCTGCAAGCTATGCGTCCTTTGAGGAAGTAAAAAATGCAACACTGGAGCAAATGAAAAATTTAATTTATCATAGCGTTGTTGCAACCGTTGTTGCACAAAAGCTACATACACAGCTTGTTCCTCGCCCTTTTCTTTCCACTTGCATTGAGGATTGTATCAAAAACGGTAAAGACCTCTCTAACGGCGGCGCTCACTATAACGTAGGTCCCGTGCTTACAGGAATCGGCCTTGCAGTGGTTGCAAACTCCCTTGCGGTAATCAAAAAACTTGTTTATGAAGATAAAGTCACAACCATGGCAGAACTGAATAATGCTTTAAATGCAAACTGGGTTGGCTATGAGGATTTGAGAGCGAAGGCCTTGCGTGTACCCAAATACGGCAATGACGATGATTATGTAGATGATATTGCAAAAGAAATCGCCAATTACTACTACAAAGAAACCCGATCACATAAGGATATTTTTGGTTCCAAATTCAACTCTGCCTTTATGGGAATTTCCAACTATATTCCAACCGGCAAGGTAGTTGGTGCAACTCCTTGCGGCAGAGAAGCCAAAAAACCTATTACAGAGGGTGTTTCCCCTTATGCAGGAAGCGATGTTTCCAGTCCCCTTGCGGCAATGCGTTCTAGTGCAAAAATGAACCATGATGTCCACACAGGTGGCACCTTGCTGAATTTGCGTTTAAGCGAAGAAATGGTAAAAACGCCAAAGGGAAGAAAAGACTTAGGCAATATCATACGGGCATATTTTTCCCTTGGTGCCTTCCATGTTCAGTTTAACACCCTTTCCACAGAGGTGCTTCGGAAAGCCCAGAAAAATCCCGAGGAATACAAGGACCTTTTGGTGCGTGTTGCCGGATACAGTACCCAGTTTGTAAATCTATCTCCGGAAATGCAAGAAGCAATCATTGCTAGAACGGCGCATACAACCATGTAATGAAAAAAACTTGCCTACTCCTTTTGGAGTGGGCATCTAAAGATAGGTGATATTTATGGGAGAATGTTCAAATAAGGGCATCGTCATTCAGTTGCAGGACTACTCTATCCATGATGGTGATGGCGTAAGAACAACCATATTTCTTGCAGGCTGCAAGCTGCGGTGCCAATGGTGTGCCAACCCCGAATCTTGGACAACTAAAAGTAAATTAGTCTTTTACAGGCATAAATGTATTGGTTGTATGAAATGCGCCCAAGCTTGCCCCGTGAACCTAGTCCCATGTAAAATGGACCGTCACAACGATATCTTTACTGCTTGCGGAAAATGCGTGGAGGTTTGTACACAAAAAGCCTTGGATATTGCTTGTTCCGAAAAAAGTGCCGATGATTTAGTCCATAAAATAGAAAGAGATGCTTTATTTTTTCGATATTCCGGGGGAGGTGTTACTTTTTCTGGCGGCGAGCCCTTTTTACAACATAAATTTTTGCGCGTTTTATTAGATAGATTTGAAGAATTAGGTGTTAACAGCTGGGTTGAAACCTGCGGTTATTTTAATTTCGAAGTAGTACAAGATTTAATCCCGAAATTCGACCACATTTTTCTGGATATCAAGCACATGGACAGTGAAAAGCATAAAGAATTTACCGGCCATAGCAACGAATTAATACTGGAAAATGCAAAAAAAATATATGCCGCAGGAGTTCCCATGACAATCAGAATACCCACCATTGTGGAAGTAAATTTAGCTGATGAAAATCTGGAGAAAACGGCACAATTTATTCGAAACAACTTGCCATTAGCCACAATTGAATTGCTTCCATACCATGAGCTTGGGAAAGCCAAATATATTTCTTTGGGTATAGAAGACAAATTCATTAAATTTACAACACCTACGGAAGATCAAATAAGCCATGCTTACGATATTTTTAAAAGCTATGGCATAGAAGTAACTGAGTACAGATAATAGGCTTGTCCTGCAAAGCAGGTGGATTTCTCAAATAATTTTGCATTAAATCCTTGGACTATCCCTTATTTTGCCCAACCTATGTATCACTGAATTTTGAAGCTTCACATTGGTCTCTCCCTAACAGAAACAAAAGGCGCAAAATAAGCTTCCCAAAGTCCAAAAAACTCCCTGCGCCCTTTTTTCTGCGATCAAACGCTGCAAAAAAGGGTGCGGGGAGTTCTATATTTCTTAAGTTATTATTTTTACAATGGTCAAATTGAAAACCTTCATTAAATCAATCTCTTCGTGGTTTTTAATCATTACAATTTTTGGCCTTGCATGATTAAGCTTATTTTGCTGAACAACAATTGCTTCTTGTCCATTAGAGAGCAGAACGGTAATTCCCGTGGGATAAGGAGAAATAAACTCCATTGCCTTTTTCACACAATTTACATCAAACATTATATAACAATTTGACATCAAATATTCAAGGGCATCCGCCGGATTCATTGCCTTACGATAGACCCTGTTTGACACCAATGCATCATAAACGTCACAGACATGAATAATCTTTGCATATAAATGTATATATTTTCCTATGAGCTTACGAGGATAACCACTTCCATCTTCATTTTCATGATGAGAAAGAACGGCATTTTTTGCCAAGCCCGAAATCAAATAATTATCTTTTATGATATCATAGCCTAGTTGAGAATGGGAACGCATAATATTCATTTCCTCTTCTGTCAGCTTTTCAATTTTATTTAAAATATCCAGACTTATGGCAATTTTCCCAATATCATGAAGAAGTGCTGCTTCAGAAAGCTCTCTTAACTGCGTATAATTTAACCCCATGCCAATACCCACAATTACGGATATAACCGCCACATTGAGGCAATGGATATATGTATAATTGTCAAATGACGCAATGTTGACCATGTCCAATGAAACATCGGATTTATTCATCAATTCATCAACAATAGAATGTGCCATCAGCCTGCATGCATCTAAATTAACTGACTTTAATGCACTTACAGTATTTCTTTTAAGCTGTTCGGTAAGCAATTCTTTTACAACAATTCCATCGGAAATGTTATCATAAATATATAGCCCTGCATAGCCAAGATTAGCTAGCCTGTTAATATAGGAATGCTTCAACACAGTATTCGCATTTAAAAGAATACTTCCGCCGTCGTTATACACAGGAATCGCCAATATTGAGTCTTCTTCTATTTGATGTATGGGTAAGTATCTCATCTCTATTGCCACCTAATAACTTTCTTCATCCTTGGGCTTTATCCTTTGACATAGTATCGTTAATTTTGCTTCATAAAAAAATTTCACAGGTTTTCCATTTCTCAAAAGTCTCTTGTTATATTATTCTATTACATTAATCATAACAAAACAAAATCCAATTAACTATTAATAAAAAGTTACAAAATTTTACGTAAAATTTCACTTTTTTTAAAAAACCCCACAAAATCTCAAAATTTTCTATTTTTTTTTTATAAAATCTATTTTATCAAATTGCAAGAAAAAATGCAAATTACATTTGTAATTTATCTGCGTAATTTTTTATAAAAAAACACCCCCCTTATAATCCTGGAATCTTTATATTATTCCAGTCAATAAGGGGGTTCAGCCAAGCGTTTGATTCTTACCCAATAAACACTTGTGAAGCTTACAAAGGATCGTAAATTCTACTTTATAGTAATACGCAACTTATTAAACCGTTAAAGCAAATCAGAAATATGAAATTTAATATACTCTTGAATGAGCTTTGCCGTTTTTTGAACACCTAGTTTGCTTGTATTAATGCTTAAATCATAGTGCAATGGATCCTCCCATTTTTGCCCTGTATGATAGGTATAATACTCACTTCTGAATTTATCCGTCTTTTTAATATACTTCATTGCTTCACTTTGGGAGTAACACATTTTATTCTTAATTCGTGCTACACAATCGGATTCATCGGCAAACAAAAAAAAGGAAAAAACATTGGGCAAGCCTTTTAAAATGAAGTCAGCAGCACGGCCAATTACAACATAAGATTCATCCCTTGCCAATTCTCTTAATACCTTTGCCTGATAATTAAATAAATTCTCATCTGAAGTAAAGTCATTGCTTTCAGGCGCAATCAGCTCACCCCCATAAACTCTTTTCGATATACGGTAAAGCAAGCTGCCCTTCATCCGTTCATCGGCTTTTTCAAACATCTCTAAATGAATGCCACTATCTTCAGATGCCAGCTGCAATAGCTCTCTGTCGTACATATTAATATCAAATTCGTCCGCCAAAAGCTGTCCGATTGTCGTTCCGCCGCAACCGCATTTTCTTGTAATAGCAATTACAAAATGCTGCATACGCTCTCTCCCCCCTTTTTCACTAGCCTAAATATGCCTTTTGAACCGCTTCATTGTTTAATAAATCATTGGCATTGCCACTTAAAACAATACTTCCTGTTTCCAAAACATAGCCCCGATCTGCAAGCTGAAGCGCTAGGTTTGCATTTTGCTCAACCAACAAAATTGTTGTTCCCTGCTCTCGGATTTCTTTAATAATATCGAAAATTTCTTCCACAATAATGGGTGCAAGCCCCATAGAGGGTTCGTCCAACAGCAACAATTTTGGTTTCGCCATTAGTGCTCTTCCAATTGCCAACATCTGCTGCTCCCCTCCAGAAAGGGTTCCTGCCATCTGCTTTCTCCGTTCCAAAATTCTAGGGAATCTTTTAAAAACCTCTTCCATGGTCTTTTTTGCTTCGGTTTTATCTTTTCTAAGGTATGCCCCTAAAAGAAGATTTTCCTCAACGGTTTGATCCCCAAAAATTCGGCGGCCTTCCGGAACCTGAGATACGCCCTTACCAACCAGTTTATGGGCATCTAAACTATCCACCTTGGCATTTTCATAAAAAATCTCTCCGTTTTTAATTGGATTTAGACCCGATATTGCTCGTAACGTACTTGTTTTTCCTGCGCCATTGGCTCCAATCAAAGTTACAATTTCTCCTTCGTTTACCTCTAGGCTTAAGCCGCGGATTGCATGAATCATGCCATAATACACATCAATATTCTCTACTCTAAGCATATTACGCCCCCCTTTTTCCTAAGTACGCTTCAATGACACGGGGATTGTTGCGAATTTCTTCTGGCTTACCCGCTGCCAAAAGCTGCCCGAAGGATAGCACAGTAATTTTTTCACAAACATTCATAACCAGCTTCATATCATGCTCAATGAGCAAAATTGAAATTTTAAATTCATCACGAATCCAGCGAATCAATTCTGTTAATTCCGCAGTTTCCTGGGGATTCATACCTGCCGCCGGTTCATCCAAAAGCAAAAGCTTTGGATTTGCCGCCAGTGCCCTTGCAATTTCCAAGCGGCGTTGCTGCCCATAGGGAAGATTTTTTGCCTTTTCTTCTGCCAAGTCCTCCATATGAAAAATGGTCAAAAGCTTCATAGCATCCTCATGCATTTTTTCTTCCTCTTTAATTTGCTTGGGTGTACGAATAATGGACGAAAAAAGCCCTGATTTGGCTTGATAATCATAGCCCATCATAACATTTTGAAGCACCGTCAAATTCCCAAACAACCGAATATTCTGAAAAGTACGGGCAATATGCTTTGCCGTAATATTGTAGGGCTTTATTCCATCAATACGCTCCCCATCAAAGGTAATGGAGCCACCCGTTGGTGTATATACCCCCGTTAGCATATTGAAAACCGTGGTTTTACCAGCACCATTTGGCCCAATCAGACCGTATAGCTCCTGCTCACCTATTTCTAAGTTAAAATCATTTACGGCTAAAAGACCGCCAAAACGAATGGTTAAATTTTTTACCGACAACAATGACATACCATCATGCCTCCTTTCCCTTGTTTACTGAAGTAGATGAGGAGCGGAAAATTCTCTTTATCTTCCCGAAAAAATTCTTTAACCCAGCCACAGTAATCTCTTTAGTGCCCATGATTCCCTGGGGACGGAAGAGCATCATACTAACCAGCATAATTGCATAGATCAGCATACGATATTCCTTCACAACATCGCTCAACCCACGCAGCCATTCAGGCAGCGCAATCAAAATAGATGTACCGATCACAGTACCGGAAAGACTGCCCATGCCACCTAAAACCACATAAGTCATGAGTTCAAAGGACTTGGAAAAGTCAAAGCTTTTTGGATCAATGAACTGGCTAAAATGGGCAAACAATCCGCCTGCCAAGCCAGCCATGCCACAGCCAATGGCAAATGCAATAATTTTATACTTTGTGGTATTAATGCCCATTGCCTGGGCAGCAATCTCATCCTCTTTTACAGATAGTATGGCTCGCCCCTTACTGGAATGATGAATTAAATTCATAATTATGGCAAAGCAAAGTGCCGCCAGAACAAAAATCACTGTAAATCCAGACTTATTTTCAATACCGGAAATCCCCCTTGCACCGCCTAAATAGTCAACATTTTGGATGAAAACCTTAACGATTTCCCCAAAACCCAAGGTGCAGATTGCCAGGTAATCCCCAGTTAAACGTAAAATGGGATAGCCAATGATAATTGCTAAAACCGCTGCCGTAAACGCAGCCGCAATTAAGGCCAGTAGAAACGGCACACCAAAGTTTCTGGTTAAAATTGCCGATGTATACGCCCCAATAGACATAAACGCAGCATGCCCCAAGGTAAACTGCCCTGTGAAGCCAAGAATTAAATTTAGCCCTAACGCAGAAATAAGAAAAATACCAATTTGTCTTATAATTCGATTATAATAGCTATTAATCATCCCCGTTTGAAATAAAATTTGAAAGACTGCATAAGCAACAATTAATCCTATTACAACTTTTATGTACTTCTTATATGTTTCCTTCATGTTGCCTCCAATCCGCGCAGCCCTGTGCGCTTATCAAATAATGTTAAGGTAATACCGCATAATTCTGTATGTCCAGATGTGCAGTCAGATTTTTCGTCAGACAAAACAAAAAGCACAGCGAATACTGGAGGTATTTGCGAGCATTTTTGTGCAGACTGACGGAAAAGATGCAATCAGATAGGCATGCAAGGCGACAGGCGCGAATTGTGCGGTGTTGCCTCAAACCTTCACGTTTCTCTTGCCAAACAAACCGGTGGGTTTTACAAGAAGAATAATAATCAAAATAATAAACGCAATCGCATCAGAAAGCCCGGAACTAATATATACCTTGGAAAGCGTTTCAATTAACCCAATGGATAAGCCGCCAACCATGGCACCTGGTACAATCCCAATACCACCGAGTACCGCTGCAACAAAGGCCTTTAGCCCTGGCATAACGCCCATAATTGGCTCTAACTTGGGATAGAGCATTCCGAAAACAATGCCACCCGTTGCCGCCAAAGCCGAACCGATGGCAAAGGTTACAGAAATGATTCTGTTAATGTTGATCCCCATTAAAGCCGCCGCATCACGATCATAGGAGGTTGCTCTCATGGCTCTGCCTGTATTGGTTTTACTAATCAAAAACTGAAGGGCAGCACACATAATCACGCTGATGCCCAAGGTAATGAGCTGAATATTGGAAAACTGAAGCCCTCCAATTTTAAAGGTTGCAGTTGGAATCACTTCTGGGAAATTCAATACATTTGGCCCAGCCAACGCCTTTGTTTTAATAATATTTTGCAAAAATAATTCCACGCCGATGGTGGTAATTAACAACGTTTCCTTTGCCGAATTTCTAAGAGGCTTATAGGCAACCCGTTCAATGACTACACCCAAAAGAGCACATACGGCCATGGAGAAAAAAAGTGCCGGAATAAATCCAAGTCTTAATGTTGTTATCGCAAAATAACCTGTGTATGCCCCCACCATAAAAATATCACAATGGGCAAAGTTAATTAATTTAATAATACCGTATACCATGGTATACCCTATAGAAATCAGTGCATAAACACTGCCAAGGGATATTCCATTGATAATTTGCTGCAAAAATTCTGTCATAAAATCACTCCTCCTATGGAATCCCTGAATAAGATATTCCCCCGCTTTTTTATAAACGGGGGAAACCCTTGCAATATTTTTTTACTCAGGCTGAATTTCTTCGGCAAATACAAATTTTCCATCCTTAACCTGATTGATTACAACACTCTTGATCGGGTTATTGTCACTGTCAAATTTGTAATTGGATGCCAAGCCTTCCATATCTGTTGCCTTTAGCGCATCTACAATTGCACTGGAATCTGTACTGCCTGCTTTTTCAATCGCATTTGCCATGAGCAATACTGCTTCGTAAGACAAAACAGAGAAACCACTAGGTTCGGAGCCAAACTGACTTTTATATTTTTCAGCAAACTCTTTTACTTTGGGATTGTCAGTTTCAAAGGAAACATGATCCGTAAAATAGCAGCCTTCTACCGCACTGCCACCTACTGTTACCAAACCTGGATCAGACCAGGAATCGCTACCTAAGATTGCGCAGGTAATACCTAATTCTCTTGCCTGCTTTGCAATAAGGCCTACCGTAGAATAGTTGTCAGGCAAATACAATACGTCTACATTTAAGCCTGCAATTTTTGTCAACAATGCTTTAAAGTCGCTATCACCACGGTTATATGTTTCATCAAATACAACCTCGCCGCCGCCTTCATTAAAGTTAGTTTTAAACTTATCTGCAATACCAACGCAGTAATCCTGGCTCTTATCGTAGAGCATTGCGGCTTTTGCAGCACTTAATTTTTGAAGTGCGAACTGTGCACCAACCTTGCCCTGCAAAGGATCAATAAAGCAAGCACGGAAAACATAGCCGCCGCCTTCTTGTGTTACTTTTTCATTTGTAGAAGCAATGCTGATCATTGGAATTCCTCTTTCCTTGGCAATGGTAGCCATAGGAATGGAGCAGCTGCTTGCATATGTACCAACAACACCTGCAACCTTATCCTGATCAATCAATTTAGAGATTGCGTTGGGAGCAACAGAAGCTTGGTTCTGATCATCCTCAGAAATAAGCTTTAATGTTTTACCTAACACCCCGCCTGCAGCATTAATATCTGCAACTGCCAGTTTCGCACCGTTTTCCATAGCGGAACCGATACCAGGAATATCCCCTGTCAAAGGGAAAACACCACCAATTACAATTTCCGCTGATTCTTCCTTGCCGCCGTCGCTACTGCTTTTTGAACTGGAACAACCCGTTACCATCGCTGCAGTTAATACCAAAGAAAGTATTGTGCAACCCATTTTCGCAAAAACATTTTTTTTCATAGACAATCCTCCTCAAGATATAAGCTAAAGTAAACACATTCTCCTCCCCGAAAACACAAAAAGGCACTTTTCCTAAGAAAAACGCCTTTGTTTATCTCCAAAGAATATTTACTTGACTGCAATTATAGCAATAAGAGTTTTTTTTGTATACGTCCATGGGTTACAAAAATCATCATTTTTTTTGTGCACTGTATACATTAGTCAATTTCTAAAAATCGCTTGATTTTATACGCCAGGCGGATATTAAAGCATGTGTTCACATCCTTCAAGTCACACAGAAGTATCTCCTGAATTTTTGCTATTTTATATTTTATGGTATTACGGTGAGCAAATAAAAGCTCCGAGGTTCGTAAAATATTACAGTCCTCACTTAAGTATGTGTCCAAAATATGCACCAAATCCGTTTGGTGCTCCTCATCATGCTTTAGCAAACGCCCAAGCGTCAGCTCCAAAATGTTGTCCAGCTCCTCCTTCTGATTTACACGAAAAAACAAGGAATACACACCCATATCCTCAAAAAAACGAATATCGTTTGTTTTCTTACAGGCATGAAGCATATTTAGGGATTCCTTTGCTTTATTACAACTGTTTTTAATGAAAGCAGGCTTGCCAAAAACGTCGCTCACCCCAACGCAAAAAGTTATGTTGTATTGGTTTTGCAGTTTCTTCATAATTTGTCGTAATGCATGGATCAGCTTAGTCTTATAATCCGGCACCATATGCAGGGGGATGAGTACCAAAAACACTGAATCCTCTTGCAGGTAGAGAAAATTATGAGGTTTTATTTCAAAATATTCGCTAAATAATTTTAAAATTGCCGCATTCAGTTCCGGCAATTCAACTGCCTTGACTTTTTGGTCCGATTCTAACGCCAGGGCAACGTAATAGCCCTGTGGGTTATACCCGTAAAATTTCAACTTTGAGTCCAAGGTCTCATCGTATTTCAAATACATCAGTTCCTTCATCAAGCCTTGAGGAGTATCCAACTGCTCCTCTTTTTGAAAAAGCATTTGGCAAATCTGATAGGTTAATGCAGGTATTTTGCTTTCTACAGGGATGGAAATTACAGGAATTTCATATTCACTCGCCATTAGAAGAACGCGCGGAGGAATTTCTTTTATATAATACCCAATTTGTACAACCAGCGCACCCGCCTTTAGTACATGCATTTTTGTTAGCAAATGACATAAATCTCCTTCTTTATCCGTCAAACCAATACCGCTTAAAAAAATCAATTCCCCGGGATTAATCCATTTCCACGGTTTTTCCATATCGACGACATTACACCATGTTACAGACCGGTTTCCGCCTTTTTGTCCTGCAACAACCTTTGCATCCGCCCATTCGTTTAATTCCAGAATTTTATTTACTGTAATATTCATACCTCCACCCCCTTAACGAAATTTATATTAAATATTACTATTTCCACAAATTTTTTCAATAAAAAAATTTTGTAAATCTTTTTTATGCCAATTTTTTAAAGCGATATCCTTTGCATTCCGCAAGTTTTTTCTTTTAAATCACCTATTTTTTCATAACTTTTGTATATTTAAAAAAATAAACCTCCATTTTTCTCATTACTTTCGAAAAAAAAGGAGGGGTTATTTTATTCTTTTTCATAATATTGCTGAATTTTTGTAAAAGCAAAATATATTTTAAACTCCTCCTAAAAAATGCAAAAAACTCATGTAAAAGAAAAGTGTTATGACGAATTTTTTTGACAAAGACTTTAATTCCTTAACTCATTTTTTCGCTGTATTTTGTTAACATATTATCAATCACTTTGCTTCATTGGCTTTTGGTAACAGCTCCTTTATAAATACACGTTTCACTTTGATAAGGTCTAATTTGTGAAATGGTATCACTTTCATCCATTTTTTGTCGTGCTTATTGAATTTATCCTATAAGATAGTGCAATATGCTACACCTTGATAGCCTGTTCCATTTTGAATTTGGACCACAAGTATAGAGGTTAGCTTTCATTTAGTTTGTCAATTATCTGGTTAAAGTGTAGTTCGTTCTGGTGCGGGTTTTTAGGAATACTCTCTATGGAAAATATATAACAGAATACCGTCGTTTGCTTAAACAATAAATACAAGCACACCCGCTCTTTTGTGAAGGGCATCTCCCCGCAATGTAAGTCATTATAAATGTTACCGGGCAATGGGAGGGTATCCATTTTGAGATACATGGTATTTGGATTGCTTTTTTAACAATTAACCCTCCAAATACTTTTTCCGCATTCTTGGTTTTTTGCGCAAAAAAAATTGACCTTAAAGACCAAAAAGTCTTTAAAATCAATGTTTTTCAAGCTGATAACGGGATTTGAACCCGTGACCTCCGCCTTACCAAGGCGACGCTCTACCTACTGAGCCATATCAGCATCTTGACTTGCCTTGAACAAATGAATTCATCATTTACCTCATGCAGTGCGCTACCTGCAAAGCCACAACAGCATAGCAGCAAGAGAAAATAATGTCGTCAGCCTGTATATATTATCATATTGTCTTTGTTTCGTCAAGATTTTTTTGTTCCAAAAAGCGTTCAAGCTTCTTTTTTACACGTTGTAGTGCATTATCAATAGATTTCTCCGTCTTCTTTAAGCTTTTTGCTATCTCAAAATAGCTTCTGCCCTGCAAATAAAGTGCAAGCACTCTGGTTTCAAAGCCACTTAAGTTCTTCACCATCTGTGTTTCAATAAAATCTTTATTTTCTTGTCCAATGAATAACGACTCGGGGTTTAATAATTCACCTTCCTGCAATAAATCAATATAAGTCTGTTCAGAATTATCGTCAAAAAGCGGCTTATTTAAAGAAATATACGAATTTAATGGTTGATGCTTATGCCTTGTTGCCGCTTTAATGGCAGTAATCATCTGTCGATTCACACATAACTCTGCAAAACCGCAAAATGATGCATTTCGATCAATATTATAGTCACGCACAGCCTTATACAATCCAATCATTCCCTCTTGGATGATATCTTCAGTATCGGCGCCAATTAAAAAATAAGCTCTGGACTTTGCCTTCACAAGTGGCTTAAATTTATTCATCAAATACTCTTCTGCCAACAAATTGCCTTGCTGTGCCAACATTACCAGTTCTTCGTCCTTGAAGGCCGTAAAATTATTTTTGTTTGGTTCTACGGCCATATTAGCCCCTTGGGCTTCATCTACTTTTTTCTCCTCAACGCTTCTATCCATTCCAACGCCTCCTGGTCAAGATGATCTGCTAAAATATTATTTTTCGGTGGCCTATTTTCAATATAACGCTTTCTCAAATAATTTGCTTCGGTATCAATTTCTAGCCGCAACTCCTTAGCTGTCATCCTGGCTGCACCCTGCCCATAGATTATAAGCTGTTCAAGACCATCCCCAGTTGCAACACGAACCCGGTAATGCTTGGGCATGGCTGTAACGACTCTTTCAATATAATGATCTGCTGTTTCCGCCTCTTTGGTATAAACAACAAAAATATTATGATATGAGTATGCAGTTCCGATATTTCCCTTTACCAAATAACCATCAAAAACCAATATAATTGTAGCGTTCTTTACCCCTTTATAATTGGAGAGAATATCCATAAGCTTTTGCCTAGCACTTTCCAAGCTGACATCGTTTGCCAGTTCTCTTAAATCATCCCAAGCGTGAATAATATTATATCCATCCACTAATAAAAATTCCTTTTGCAAAAGCTCCCCCTCCATTCCGCATCAATATACACAATAGAGTAACACACTTTGTCGCATTTTGCAAAACCACTATTTGTGAATATTTAAAACGCACTTTGCTGCTTACAAAATGGGCATATTGCCTTACTGCTTTCCAAATTTTCTCTGGCGTACCACCTCGTACATCAAAAGCCCTGCAGCCACCGATGCATTTAATGAAGAAATTTGACCATACATGGGAATAGATGCGGTAAAGTCGCAGTTTTCCTTCACCAAACGGCTTACGCCTTCCCCTTCACTGCCAACTACCAACGCCAAAGGCCCCTTCATATCGGTATCGAAATGATCCAGCCCCTTCATATCCGCACAAGCAATCCACAATCCTTCTTTTTTCAACTTTTCCATGGTATTTACAATATTAGTAACCCGGGCAACAGGAATATATTCCATAGCACCCGCGGAGGTCTTACCCACCGTTGCATTTAACCCCACGGAACGCCGCTTGGGAATAATAACGCCATGCACCCCAGCACACTCCGCCGTACGCAAAATTGCTCCTAAATTATGGGGATCTGTGATTCCATCTAATAAAAGAATAAAAGGCTCCTCCTCCTTTTTTCTGGCAACGGCCAAAATATCCTCTACTTCAACATATTCATGGGCAGACACCAACGCAATAATCCCCTGATGATTTTTTGTCTGGGAGAGCTCGTCCAATTTCTGACGGCTTACTTCCTGTATCACAACACCCTTTTCTGTCGCCATAGCAATAATTCGCTTTATGCTACCTTCCAAATTCCCTTTCAACACCAAAAGCTTTTCCATATCCCTGCCGCTTTTTAAAACTTCCAAAACGGCATTTCTTCCCTCAACTTGATTTTCATTATATTCTCTTTCTTTTTTTTCCACAGAAAAACCTCCTGTTATTTTCTATGCCAAACACCTATACCGCTTATATAGTTCCAAAGCAGCCGTCTTTTTCACTTCGTGGAAAACCGCTCCTTTCTCGCCACTCCGCTTCCTCTTTAGCCTTAAGGCTCTGGTCGGTCCCTTCGTAATCGGCTCGAAACTCTTCATATATGGTCGTCTTTTTCACTTCGTGAAAAACCGCTCCTTTCTCGCCACTCCGCTTCCTCTTTAGCCTTAAGGCTCTGGTCGGTCCCTTCGTAATCGGCTCGAAACTCGCTGACTTGTTATAGAAAGCCGAAGGAACAGGCTTCTCTCCCTCCTTCGGCTTTTTTATTCTTCTATTTCTTTATTATATCCGCCATACCCAAAGAAAACAAGCTGATTGCCCGTTGTTTTTCACCTTTTAGGTACAAATATCCGAATAAAGCTTCCAGCCCTGTTGCATGACGATAATCCATCAAATCTGCATTCTTCGGCGTGGTAAAAGACTTGGCATTACGACCGCGTCGGAAAACGGAAGCTTCTTCCTCGGTTAATTCCTCGGCAATACGAAAATACATCTGCGCCTGCGCTTTGGCATTCACCAAGTCCTTCGCTTTTTTGTGCAAACGATTAACAGGCGCATTTCCGTCCGTCAACACCGTCAGCCGTACAAACATTTCGTATACAGCATCCCCTATATACGCAAGGCCAAGGGGAGAAATCTCTTTAGGGTCAACCTCCCCTTCGCCGCCTAAAATCAAATCAAGCTCATGTAAATCCATATTTAACCTCTAAACCATTGCACACCCTGGCGTGTATCCTTAATGGTAATGCCCATAGCAGACAATTCATCTCTAATTGCATCGGCAGCAGCAAAATCCTTTGCTTTTTTTACCTCTGTTCTTTTTGCAATCAAGGCTTCTATTTTCTCTGTATCTTCATCGGAAATACTATCTTCGTTAATTTCCGCAACACCTAATACAGTGCACAAATGATCCATCATATCCTGAATTTTCAATGCATATTCCTTCGAAACACCGGCTTTCACCGCAATATTGCTAAAACGAACCAATTCATATATTACGGAAATGGCATCTGCAGTATTGAAGTCATCATCCATTGCGGCCTCAAACTGTGTCTTATAGCCTTCCAAATCCTTAAGTTGTGCCTTTTCTTCCTCGGTGATTTTACCTTCAGGTGCATTTTGAAGAAAAAAATCCAGCTCTTTTCTCGCATTTACAATTCTTTCCAGTCCATTCTGGCAAGCCTGCATTAAATCTCGGCTAAAATTGATGGGGCTTCTGTAATGACCGTTTAAAATGAAGAAACGAATCACTTCATAAGGGAACTGTGCGGCAATATCTCTTACCGTAAAAAAGTTTCCTAAGGACTTAGACATCTTTTCATTATCCACAGTGATAAAGCCATTGTGCAGCCAATATTTTGCAAATTGGCAGCCGTTGCAAGCCTCACTTTGAGCAATTTCATTTTCGTGGTGCGGAAAAACCAAGTCCTCACCGCCAGCATGGATATCAATACCATCGCCCAAATGATGCTTTGCCATAACGGAGCATTCAATATGCCAACCGGGTCTGCCTTCGCCCCAAGGGGAAGGCCAGCTGGGTTCCCCTTCTTTTTTTGGCTTCCAAAGGACAAAATCCGTAGGATTTTTCTTTGCATCGTCAACAGTAACACGTTCGCTGCCACCGGCAATCAATTCATCCAAATTTTTACGAGATAGCTTCCCATATTCAGGGAATTTCTTTGTATCATAATAAACTGTTCCTTTATCTTCATAAGCAAACCCTTTGTCAATCAAATCTTTCACCATCTGGATAATCAAATCCATTTCTTCTGTTACACGAGGGTGAATGGTCGCCCGCTTTACGTTCAAGCCGTCGGCATCATGAAAGGCCTCTTGGATAAATCTGTTGGAAATTTCCTGCATTGTGCTATTTTCTTTATTGGCGCGATTGATGATTTTATCATCCACGTCGGTAAAATTTTGCACATAGGTTACATCGTAGCCCTTATATTCCAAATATCGTCTAACAGTATCAAAAACAACGTAAGGACGTGCATTTCCAATATGAATATAATCGTACACCGTAGGGCCGCAAACATACATTTTTACCTTGCCTTCCTCCATGGGTACAAAATCTTCCTTTTGCCTAGTTAGTGTATTATAAACCTTCATTTGACTCATCCTTTCTCCTCAATCATTATACTAAATAAAAATATTTCTACAAGTAATCAAAATTTATTTTGCAGACTCAGACTGCCATTATGCTCTATTCTGAGAAAAAAAGCTCTTCTAATTTATTTTCTCTCCTTTTGCAATTATATCATATATTCCTTAAAAATACTTATATTTTCCATGGGATTCTTAAGTTTTATACCGCTCTTCTTTTACTGCCAGTTAATTCTTCAGGTGCAACAGGATTAATACGAACACCATCTTTTCTTACCACCATAACCGGTGAGCCTACCGCTGTAACATTTTCAGGGATATCCTGAATCACAACGGAACCGGCACCTATTTTTGAATTTTTCCCAATGGTAACAGGTCCCAAAACAATGGTTCCTGCGCCAATCATTACATTATCCTCAATGGTTGGATGCCTCTTATTTTTTCCTTTTCCCGTTCCGCCTAAGGTTACACCGTGATATAGCATCACGTTATCTCCAATTTCCGCAGTTTCTCCAATGACAATGCCCATCCCATGATCAATAAAAAAGTCCTTGCCGATGGTTGCCCCCGGATGAATTTCAATTCCTGTAATGAAGCGTGAGAATTGAGAGATCAGCCTTGACAAAAAATAAAAATGCTTCTTGTAAATGGCATGGGCAAGCCTATGATTAATAACAGCCCAGAAGCTAGGGTATAAAATAACTTCCATATTGCTTTTGATTGCAGGGTCTTTTTCTTTAATTACTCTAATCGCATCTTTCAACATAATAATTCCTCCAGTTATAATAATTTCGCAATAAAATTCAATGGCTTTTTCAATCACTTTACCCATTTTTACGGGCATTAAAAAAAATAAAATAAAAAAAGCCTCGTCCTTATACAAATAAAGACGAAGCTATACGTTCTCCGCGGTTCCACTTTAATTAGACGGCCATCACCATCTCACTTTTGGGACTGTAACGTTGTCATCGGATACAAGCTACTAAAAATTTCGCCTGCTCAGTTCAGGAACGCACTTCGTTCTCCCTCAACCTATAAGCGACTCCCACCCATGTATTTTAAGATGCTGACAATCAAAACCATGTTTCATGATTTCAAATCTCATCACCTTGCACCAAGGCCGCTATTCTCTGCTAGGCAAGAAAAGAACTACTCTTTTCCATCATAACCTTTTTCTTATTCCATTTCGTTTATAAGGCAAACTGCCGTAGCAGCAATTCCCTCTCCCGCGCCTGTAAAACCCAACCCTTCTTCTGTTGTGGCTTTCACATTCACTTGATTCATATCTATTTCCAAAACACGGGCAATATTCTTACACATATTAGGAATATAGGATGCTAATTTAGGTTTTTGCGCAATAATAGTTGCGTCGACGTTTATTATACAATATCCCTTTTGAGAAATCAAGTATAAAACTTTGGAAAGCAGCTGTAAACTATCCGCCTCTTTATACTGCCCATCAGAATCAGGAAAATGCTTCCCTATATCCCCTAATGCAGCTGCCCCTAACAACGCATCCATAACTGCATGCACCAAAACATCGGCATCCGAATGTCCCAAAAGTCCCTTTTCAAAAGGTATCTCAACGCCCCCAACAATCAACTTGCGATCCTCCACCAATCTGTGCACATCATATCCGGAACCAATCCGCATATTTCCTACCTCTCTTTCAAAATATGCATAGATAAAATAAAATTACCTGCTGGGTACAATTTTAATTTTTCTATGCACCTTACTATACGCTAGCCCGAATTATCTGTCAAGGCTATAAAAATCGTTATCCGTCAAAAATTATAACTTTTTAAAATTCACTAACGTATAAAATTGGTTCGTTGTGATTTATCATATTTAGGCGATGCAATTCCATGTTCTTTGCCGCACGCAATATTTTTCAGCATCCAAGCCATATTCGACCCAATATTACCCATAGTTTGCAGACCTTCCAAATCTTGCATAACTTCCTCTGGAGTATTGCCATGCACCATATTCCAATAGCTAGATGCAACAACAGGCATCATTGCAATGGTAAAATATTTGTTAATCACATCAAAAGAAGCCGTTGTACCCCCACGTCTTGCAGAAATAACTGCCGCAGCAGGTTTAAAATAAAATGGATGCTGGGCAGAAGTTGTTGAACAGTAAAATACTCTGTCCAAAAAAGAAAGTAGGCGCCCGCTGGGATGGGCATAATATACCGGGGAGCCAAAAACAAAGCCATCTGCTTCTTTAGCCATTTCAGCAAATTTGTTCACATCATCATCGTTAAAAATGCATTTACCATCATGGCATTTTCCACAGCCAATACAATCTCGGATGGGCTTCGCCCCCAATTGAAATATTTCGTATTCCACGCCTTCTTTTTCCAAAGCCTTTCCTACCTCTGTCAACGCAGTAAAAGTACAACCTTTTAGATTTGAGCTTCCGTTCACCATTAAAACCTTCATGTTATAATCCTCCTTATTCCAAATTTGTTAATTACAAAATTGTTTAAATATCTAAATGCAAACCATTGTCAGATTTCAACTTTATACTGTATGAAATTAAAACTAAAATAAAAACTACTTTATTTTTTTCGGTGTAAAAATCAGATTGTACTATAATAAATACTACAATAAAAAGGTTATTCCAAATTATATTTTTGTAGCATCCTTTTAAAAACTTATATGCTTACGCAAATAATAAAGCAAAAATTCATATAAAAAAATAATCTCACAACAACTTCAACATAATAAAAATTATATTATCCAAAATTCCTGTGTTCCCTCAGATTTATGTCATTTACTTAATTTAGATGTAAAGTACAGCTACACGACATGCTCATAATCCTTCTGATTTTCAAAGGTTGCGGATTATCTGTTTTAAAAAAAATGAATTGTTTACCACTGGTTTTCTTTTTTCGTCTGGTGCATCTCAAAGTCGCGTTTTCCATCTTTATTCTCATGAAATACGGGACTGAAATGATAATCATGAACAATGAAACAACTATGCATAATCAGGTCTGCCTTGTCGCATGTGACTTTACGACATTTAAAACCTTCTCTCCTATTTTGTTATCTTCAATGAGATGGCGAAAGTGGAGAAACGCAGTAGCATCAGAAGCTTGTTCCATAAATAATCAAGCTGCATACTGGATTCAATCCCCAAAATTAAAAAGAACCACGACTGTCAATTATTTCAGCAGAAGTTGCTACATTCAATAGATGGTAAAAATTCTGTAAAATATTAAATAGATCATGAGGTCTAAATCGTATGTCTTATTGCATGCTCTCCTTTGTAATAGTGCGGCTTAATGATTTCTTCCCATTCTCCCACGAAATAATCTGTCTGATTTGCGCCAAAAAAACTTTTTTCTTGGTTGGCACTTGGCAAGTTCCTTAATTAAGTAAGATAGACAAATATGTTTTTCATACTATTATTCTACCAAAAAACAGGGTAGGCTGCACCAATTTTTTTCTGTACAGTATTGCCATAATAATTTATTGAACGTCCTAGCGCTTATTGTCCTACTCTTTTTCCTTTTTCAGCATCTAACACGATAAAGTATTTTTAAATTAAGTATTTTTAAATTAAGTAATATTTTTATACAAAAAAAATTGAGATGGATTAACCACCTCAACATCTATTACAAAAGAAATAATTAACTAGCGGAGGAGGGATTTGAACCCCCGACACTGCGGGTATGAACCGCATGCTCTAGCCAACTGAGCTACTCCGCCAAGAAAAATGGGAGTTACAGGGCTCGAACCTGTGACCCTCTGCTTGTAAGGCAGATGCTCTCCCAGCTGAGCTAAACTCCCAAAACGACTCAGAAGGGGCTCGAACCCTCGACCTCCGGCGTGACAGGCCGGCGCTCTAACCAACTGAGCTACTAAGCCATATTTCATTTTAAATGGGTCTTCAGGGACTCGAACCCGGGACCGTCCGGTTATGAGCCGGATGCTCTAACCAACTGAGCTAAAGACCCAAAACTGTACCCAGTGAAAAAACAAGCCGATGATCGGACTCGAACCGATAACCTGCTGATTACAAGTCAGCTGCTCTGCCAATTGAGCCACATCGGCCTAACAAAGTTTCTAGTAATAAAACACTTCCAAAAAAATACTTCTAAAAAATAACAACTACTCATAAAATATAAGTTATGTATATCCATGATGGCTGTTTACCGGAAGTGTTTATTACCAAAAAAATATGATCCGTGCGGGATTCGAACCCGCGTTACCGCCGTGAAAGGGCGGTGTCTTAACCCCTTGACCAACGGACCATAATACTCCCCGTGTTGGATTCGAACCAACGACCCTCCGGTTAACAGCCGGATGCTCTACCGCTGAGCTAACGAGGATTATTGCAAAAGACCTAGGGTACAAAAGCATCCTTTGAAAAAGAATGCTATCCCTTGTTTGATCAAGTTGCAAAAAAAATTGAATTCTGGCAACCATCTACTTTCCCAGGCAGCTACCCACCAAGTATCATCGACCGCTTAGGTCTTAACCGACGTGTTCGGAATGGGAACGGGTGTGTCCCCTAAGCGCATCGTCACC
>NZ_LRVM01000006.1 GCF_001571775.1 Anaerotignum neopropionicum | reverse complement strand
AGAATACATTGACCCGTTTACGGGTGAGCAAGTGAGCACAGGCAAGAAGTAAACTGCTTTAGCAGTAGCCAGAGAATAAGAAACGGTTGGCAAACCGTTCAATGCATCTTTAGATGCAAGTTGGTAACAGTCCCTTCTAGGGGCAGAGCAAACCACCAGCTGAGCTGGTGGTCCTGATTTAAGAAATAAAATTTTAAAAATAACAAATTTTCATAGAAAAGCCTTGTGCAATACTCTTTTTTTGGCTTTAATAAAATTAAAGGTCAGACTGGAGATAAAGTCATTTTATACAATTTATGGAGCTTTTGACAGCACAGCCTCGCTTTTTTACGGGTGCTTGTGTTGCAGATAGAGTAATTGGAAAGGCGGCTGCATTTTTACTTGTAAAAGGGGAAATAACTTATTTATAAGCAAAAGTCATTAGCGTCCATGGGGCGGAGGTGCTGGAAAAGAACAATATTCCTTTTGAATACGAAAAAATGGTGTCGTATATTATTAATCGAACCAAGGATGGAATGTGCCCTTTTGAGGCCTCCGTATTAGAGGAAGATAATAGTGAGCAGGCATTTTTGACGATACAAAATAATTGTGGAAATAACAGGGAGAAAATAATATGAAGGCTTGTATTCCCATTCGATGCAATACAGCTTGTACTTATGTGAAGGGGGGATTCCCCTATCATTGGGATCTAAATGTTTATAGAGGCTGTACCCATGATTGTAAATATTGCTATGCTCGCTATTCTCATAGATATTTACAGGAAAAGGGGGAGTTTGCGGGCGATATTTTTGTGAAAACAAACATTGCTGAGGCCTTGGAGCGGCAATTGAGAAACCCAAAATGGGACAAAAGTGTAATCAATTTGGGCGGTGTTACGGATAGTTACCAAGAGGCTGAAGCGGTGGAGAAGCAAATGCCTGCAATATTGCGCCTTATGATTCGCTACAATAATCCCATTATCATTTCAACCAAATCGGATTTGATTTTGCGGGACTTTGATTTAATTGACGAGCTTTCCCAAAAAACCTATGTGAATATTGCATCTACCGTTACAACTGCAAATGAGGATCTGCAAAGAAAGCTAGAGCCCGGTGCGGTAAGCCCCAAACGCCGGTTTATGATGCTTAAGGAATTTGGTAAAACCAAGGCCTCAACGGGTGTGCATATGATGCCGCTGCTTCCCTACCTTACTGATGGGGAGGGGAATTTGAATGGGGTTTTTTCTCAGGCAAAGGATGCCGGGGTAGATTATTTGCTCCCGGGACTATTATATTTAAGGGGCGAAACAAAACAGGTTTTTTATCAATTTTTGCAAAAGGAATATCCTAATTTAATTGCTGAATATCGCAAGCTTTATCAAAATGGTGGATTAAAAGAATATAGAAAACCTTTATATGAAAAATTGGGTATAATACGAGAGAAATATCAGGTGTTTGCCGACTACAAAAGCCGACTGAATCGAGAGGTTTTCGGGAAAAATGAGCCTGTTCAGCTTAGCCTGTTTGATTAGAGATGGGATGAAGGGAAGGTCAAGTTGGTCATTATATCTGCAATTGTTCTTTTCTGAAAAGTGAAAATGTTTGTTCAATTGAAATATATTTTCTGTAGCAAAAATGAATATTTTTGCATATAAAGTTTCGCTCAAGCCTTTTCAAAGGCTTGCAGGGTTGAAGACAGCGTCCCGAGAACTTGTTTTTCAAAGGCTTGCAGGGTTGAAGACAGCGTCATGAGAATTTGTTTTTCAAAGGCTTGCAGGGTTGAAGACAGCGTCATGAGAATTTGTTTTTCAAAGGCTTGCAAGGTTGAAGACAGCGTCCCGAGAACTTGTTTTTCAAAGGCTTGCAGGGTTGAAGACAGAGTCCTGAGGTCTTGCTTTTCTCGTTTTTTTTGATACATAAGAAAGGGGGAATTCTATGATAATCGGTAGCTGTGAAGTGACGTTTTATGCCAATTGGGTAGCATCTCTAAAAGAAAAGCGTATGGTAGTGAGAAGTCTTGTGGATAAAACAAAACATAAATTTAATGTTTCTGTGGCCGAGGTGGATTGTCAGGATAACCATAAAACCATAGTCATCGGCTTTGCTTGTGTTACAAATGAAAAACGCCTTGCTGACAGTATGATACAAAATATTTTGCACTTTATGGAGCAAAACACGGAAGCAGAAATGATTTCAGCAGAAATTGAAGTGTTTTAGGGAGGTAATTTGGCTACAACAGTGGTTTTTTTTGCATTTAACTGTAGATTTTCAAAATACCGTGTGATATAATAAACTTCGATTGTGCAGTTTTAGAAACTGAATTTGGCAACAGTTTATTATAGGGAACAATTTTGGTTGTCATAGAAACAAAAATTAAGGAGGAACTTCTAAATGAACGCAACGTTGTTGAACAAGGAAAAGACAGAAGTAAAGTTTTCTTTTGAAGTAAGCGCAGAAGTATTAGAAAAAGGAATGACTTTTGCTTATAACAAGCATAAAAATCAGATTTCAATCCCTGGCTTTAGAAAGGGTAAAGTACCCAGAAAATTAATTGAGGCACAGTATGGCGAAGGCTTCTTTTATGAAGATGCAGTAAACCATATTTTCCCTGATGAATATATGGCAGCTGTAAAGGAGCTGGATTTGGATGTGGTTTCTGCACCCTCTTTGGATGTGGAATACATCGGTACTGATAAAGGCGCAAAGTTTGTGGTAGACGTTACCGTGAAGCCAGAAGTAAAGTTGGGGCAGTATAAAGGCCTTTCCGCTGAAAAGGTTGTATCCGAGGTGGCTGAGGATGAAGTTTTGGCTGAATTGGAAAAGGTTCAGACCAAAAATGCCAGAACCGTTGAAGTGACAGACAGACCCGCTGAATTGGGCGATGTTGTAAAAATGAGCTATGAAGGCTCTGTTGACGGCGTTCCTTTTGACGGCGGCAAATCTGATGATCACGATTTGGAATTAGGTAGCGGTATGTTTATTCCCGGCTTTGAGGAACAGGTTGTTGGCCATTCCTTAGGCGAGAAATTCGACATCACCGTGAAATTCCCCGAGCAGTATCATTCCGAAGACTTAGCAGGCAAGGATGCGGTTTTTGCCATTGAAATTAAGGGAATTACAAAGAAAGAGCTGCCTGAATTGGATGATGCTTTTGCAGAAGATGTTTCCGAATTTTCCACCTTGGATGAATATAAAGCAAGCATTTTGGAAAAGCTTGCAAAGGAGAAAGCGGATAAGGCAAAACAGGTTCAAGGTGATAAATTGTTGGATGTTGCGGTTGCAAACTGTGAGATGGAAGTTCCTCAGGTGATGTACGACAACAAGGTTGACAGTATGATGAAGGAATTTGAAGATAATATCGTTCGACAAGGCTTATCTTTAGATATTTACTGCCAGTACATGGGCACCACGCCGGAAGAAATGAAAGAAAACTTCAAAGAAACCAGCGTAAAGAGCGTAGATGCAAGACTCATGCTGGAAGCCATTGCAAAGGAAGAAGGCTTGCTTATTTCCCAAGAAGAGCTGGAAGCTGAAATTTGCAAATACGGCGAAAGCTATGGCATTGACGGTAAAACTATGCTGGATATGATCAGAGCTGAGGATAAAGAAGCATTGGAGAAGGATATGCTTGTAAGAGCGGCAATGGCACTGATTGAAGAAACAGCCATTTTAACAGATCCTAAGGCTGAATAAGACCATCCAATTAGGCACAGGCTTTTCTGTGCCTAATTTAACTTTATAAAATAATGGTATTTCGAAGAAATAAAATAAGATGGGAATGGAGGGAGTTCATATGAGTTTAGTACCTATGGTAGTTGAGCAATCCAACCGTGGAGAGCGTTCCTATGATATTTATTCCAGACTGTTAAAAGACAGAATTATTTTTCTGGGGGAAGAAGTAACAGATGTTACCGCCAGCCTTGTTGTAGCGCAGCTTTTATTTTTGGCGGCGGAAGATCCAGATAAGGATATTAGCCTTTATATTAACAGCCCTGGCGGTTCTGTAACTGCAGGCCTCGCAATTTATGATACAATGCAGTACATTAAGCCAGATGTATCTACAATTTGTATTGGTATGGCAGCCAGCATGGGAGCATTCCTTTTGTCCGGCGGTGCAAAGGGAAAAAGATATGCATTGCCCAATGCAGAGGTTATGATTCATCAGCCAAGCGGTGGTGCAAGAGGTCAGGCAACAGATATTTTTATTCATGCCGAGAATATTTTGAAAACAAAAAAGAGATTAAATACAATTTTGGCAGGCAATACTGGCAAAACGGTGGAAGAAATTGAAAGAGATACGGAAAGAGATAATTTTATGACGGCTGAGGAATCAAAGGCATATGGCCTGATTGATGATGTAATCACTAAACCTCAGACAAAGGAGAGAGGCTAAATATGGCAGGAAAAACAGAAGATACGAACAAATTGCGTTGTTCCTTCTGCGGGAAGACCCAGGAACAGGTGAAAAAACTGATTGCCGGGCCGAATGTGTATATTTGTGATGAATGTATTGATTTATGTGCCGAAATTATTGATGAAGAATATGATGTTTTAGCAAATAAGGATGATGATTTTCAAGTGCCCAAGCCCAAAGAAATTAAGGAAACTCTGGATCAATATGTGGTTGGTCAAGATGGTGCGAAGCAGGCTTTGGCAGTAGCGGTGTATAACCATTATAAACGTATTTATATGGACGCCAAGGCGGATGATGTTGAGCTGCAAAAAAGCAATATTCTTTTGGTAGGCCCTACGGGTACCGGGAAAACCTTGCTTGCCCAAACATTGGCTAAGGTTTTGAATGTACCGTTTGCGATTGCAGATGCAACCTCTTTAACAGAAGCCGGATATGTAGGTGAGGATGTGGAAAACATTCTTCTGAAGCTGATTCAAGCGGCGGATTATGACATTGAACGGGCGGAAAGAGGCATTATCTATATTGATGAAATTGATAAGATTACAAAAAAATCTGAAAATGTGTCAATTACCAGAGATGTAAGCGGCGAGGGTGTTCAGCAGGCATTGCTGAAAATCTTGGAAAGCACAACGGCAAGCGTGCCGCCACAGGGTGGCAGAAAGCATCCTCATCAGGAATTTATACAGATTGATACAACAAATATTTTGTTTATTTGCGGCGGTGCTTTTGGCGGTATCGAGAAAATTATCGAGAACCGTATGGGGCATAAGGTAATTGGCTTTGGCGCCGAGGTGCATAGCAAATTAGACAAGACACAGGATGAAATCCTTCGCTCCTTAATGCCGCAGGATCTGTTGAAATACGGACTTATTCCTGAATTTATCGGGCGTTTGCCGGTAGTGGTAACCTTAGATAATTTGGATGAGGAAGCGTTTATTCATATTTTAACAGAGCCTAAGAATGCATTAACAAAGCAGTATGAATATTTATTTGCTTTGGATGATGTTATTTTGGAATTTAAAAAGGAAGCTCTTGTTGCAATTGCGAAAAAGGCCATGGAAAGAGAAATCGGTGCCAGAGGCTTGCGCGCAATTATGGAGGAATTTATTAATCCTATCATGTATGAAATACCCGCAGAAACAACGGTGGAAAAATGTATCATTACCCCGGGTGTTGTAGAAGGAACGGAAGAACCCACTTATATTTACAACGAAAATAGGCAGCCCTTGCAGCGCATGCGAAGACGCAAGCATACAAGAAAGGTTCATGCCTCTTAAAAGGGAATGAAACGTTTTTGAAAGATCGACCCTCTATGAAAATATCATAGGGGGTTTTTGATTTAAGAGAATAATATTTTACAAGATGTATCTTTTTTTATAAGTTGACAAAGGACAAATAGATGGGTTCCTGTGAGCAAAGGTGTTGAAACGCCCTATTTTCCTCGAATGAGTAAAGCTTATCCTGCGAAGTCCTTTTGAGAGACACTTCATTTCTCAAACTTTTTTGTTATTAAATAATCGGTTTTCCACAGTATAAAGCATTTTATGTACTTTTTAAAGAAAAATAATTTTTGTGCATTACTACATGGAAAAAACAGAATCGTCTTTTTTGTGTGGAGGAATGTGCATAAAATGCGGATTGAATAGTAAATATTACGAAAATACAAAATAAAGAAAAAAAGGAGTAAAATAAGTTGACGTTAGAAAAAAGCCCACATATAATAAGTGTGTATTCGGGAAAAAGACAAAAAGAAATATGTGTGTGTGAAATAAAGACATAGAGGTGAGAGGAAAATGTTATCTTTTGAAATGATTCAAGATGCAAAAAAGGTTTTAAATGGAGTTGCAACTGAAACACCCCTGTTTCAGTCAATGTTTATTAATCCTGATGGGGATGTTTATATTAAGTGTGAAAATATGCAGGTTACAGGTTCTTTTAAGCTGAGAGGCGCCTATTACAAAACCGCAAATTTAACGGACGAAGAGGCAAAACATGGTGTTGTGGCTTGTTCAGCGGGAAATCATGCGCAAGGTGTTGCGCTGGCGGCCCAAAAAAAAGGAATTCCTGCTGTGATTTGTATGCCCGCCGGGGCGCCCTTGGCTAAGGTTGCGGCAACAAAAAGCTACGGCGCAGAGGTTGTGCTGGTGCCTGGGGTTTATGACGATGCGGCAGCAAAGGCGGCTGAGCTGCAAAGGGAAAAAGGATATACATTTTTACATCCCTTTAACGACGAGTATGTCATGGCGGGGCAGGGAACCGTTGGTATTGAAATTTTGGAGCGCTTAGAGGAAGCGGAGGTTGTTTTGGTTCCCATTGGCGGCGGCGGATTGATTAGCGGTGTTGCTTGTGCGGTGAAAGCATTAAAACCCAGCTGTAAGGTTTATGGCGTGCAGGCAGAAGGCGCACCTAGCATGTATAATTCTCTGCTTCATGGTAAAATTGAAACCTTATTAGAAGTAAGCACGGTTGCCGATGGAATTGCAGTAAAGCAGCCGGGAGATATAACCTTTGAAATGTGCCGCAAATATGTGGACGGCATTGTTACCGTATCCGAAGAAGAAATCGCATCTGCAATTCTTTTGCTCTTGGAAAAGCATAAGATGGTTGCGGAGGGTGCCGGAGCGGTTGCTGTTGCTGCGGCAATGCACAACAAAGTAGACATCAAGGGTAAAAAGACAGTATGCCTTATTTCCGGTGGAAATGTAGATATTAACTTTTTAGATCGTATTATTGATAAAGGCTTACAGGTAAATGGACGTTTGACAAAATTCTCCGTAACCATGATGGATAAGCCAGGGCAGCTTACAGGGCTTCTGCAGATCATTGCGGAAGCGGGTGCGAATATCTTTAACATCAATCATGATCGTATGGTGCGTAACATTTCCGTGGGGAAATGCGTGGTGGATGTAACGGTGGAAACGAGAGATAATGCCCATAGCGAGGCTTTGATTGAAATGCTGGTTTCAAAGGGCTATGATGTAAAATAATATAATATAATCTTAAGCAGTTTTCATCTATAAATTTTAGCATCCTTTTACTTCCGTAAAAGGATGCAGTGTGCCGATAAAGTCAAAACCTTGACTCAATATTAACCCCAAGAACATGCGGCTTATTCATATGTTTTTGGTCTTGCTTTTTACAAAAAGCAAGCAGGTGGTCATCACTTTTGCTACACAAAAGCTGGCTCCGCCATCTGCCCTATCTTGGGCAGTGAGAGGTCATCACTTTTGCTACACAAAAGCTGGCTCCGCCATCTGCCCTATCTTGGGCAGTGAGAGGTCATCAACCAAGTTTTTTCCACACCCTCGCATCCTTTTGCTTCGGTAAAAGGATGTTTTTTATTGCGCAGAGAGCGGAAACCCACTATACTATTAGTTAACTTGATGGAGGGGATTGTATGGATGGGAAGAAAAAGGCGGGCATTTTTATTACGCTCAGCGGAGGGATGTGCTGGGGAATTTCAGGATGCTTTGGGCAGTATTTGTTTAACGAAAAAGGTATTACAGCAGAGTGGTTGGTTACAATACGGCTTATTCTTGCAGGTATTATATTGGTTTTGATGGGGTTTACATTGCAAGGGGGAAAGATGTGGGATATTTTTAAAAATAAATCGGATCGAAAGCAGTTTTTTGTGTTTTCTATGCTGGGGATGCTTATGTGTCAATATACCTATTTTGCCGCAATACAGCATTCTAATGCGGGAACGGCAACGGTGCTGCAGTCCCTGAATCCTTTGGTGGTATTGGCGGTGGTGTGTGTAAAGGAAATACGGTTTCCCAATAAGGTGGAGATTGGGGCCATTTTTGCGGCTCTTTTTGGTACCTTTTTGTTGAGTACCCATGGGGATATCCACAATATGTCCTTGACGGGGATGGCTTTATTTTTGGGATTAAGCTCCGCCGTAGGTGCCGCATTGTATAATCTGTTGTCCGGGGGATTGATGCAACGCTACGGCGTTTATGTTGTTGTTGGTTTTGGGATGCTGCTTGCTGGTATTGTGATGCTGATTTTCGTTCATCCTTGGGAATACGAAATTCTATGGGACAGAGGAACAATTTTTGGGGTTTTTGGGGTGGTAGTAATTGGTACGGCAGTAGCCTTCTCCCTGTATTTGAAGGGGGTTAGCATGGTGGGACCTTTTTTAGGCAGCTTGCTGGGAAGCATTGAGCCGGTAACGGCAATTGCGGTGTCCCTCTTGTTTTTGGGTTCCGCCTTTCACCCCACGGAGTTGGTTGGCTTTATACTGATTTTAGTCACTGTGCTTGGATTGTCCCTTTATTCCGGCAAGGATGAGAGGAAGAAGGATGGGATAGAGAATGAGATTGAGAAATTATGAGGCATCTGACGCAAAATATATTGTGGAATGGGTGAAAGACGAAATTACATATTATCAGTGGTGCGCAGGCTTATTGGGGAAGTATCCCCTTACAGAGGAAAGAATAAATATATTTTATAAAAATATGCAGCAAACCAATGCCTATTGGGCTATGACTGCTGAGAATGAGTTGGGTATTGTGGGGCATATTACCCTGCGCTTTACGGATCAGGAACGGGAAACAGTGCGTCTTGGCTTTGTGCTGCTGGACGATTCCTGTCGGGGACAGGGGTTAGGGAAAACGCTGGTAGCCTTGGCGATAAGCTATGCACAGCAGGCTTTAAACGCAAAGAAAATTACATTAGGAGTGTTTACAGAAAATATTTCTGCTAAAAAATGCTATGAGTCCTTAGGGTTTTTGCAAGATGGGACACGTGTGGAGCGGTATCAAATCAAAGATGAGGCTTGGGATTGCTTGGAGATGTTTTATGTACCCCAAGGAGATTGACAAAGGAAGCATGTTCCATAGGAGAAGGCATTACTTATTTTTGCAAACGCAAAAAGCCCGCATTGCAAGGGAAATCTCTCTCAAAGCAATCGGGCTTTCTATGTTCGTTAATGCTGGTGAGCGCTCAAATTATTTTGCATTACAACCGGGTGTAGGTGTAGAAGACGCCGGGGTTGTTGCAGGACGGTCAAAATAAGGGCTTTTTTCGGAAACGGAAAGAGGAATTCCATAGCCCAAGAATACCTTTTCTGAGAAAAGGCCTAAGGCTAACGCCGCCTTTCCTGCCGAAAACATAATGCGGTTGTCAATATGATGTGCTCCGGCTACAGAAACGGCAGAGCCCATGGCAATCCCTAAATCTCCTACGGCAAAGGCACAATGTGTACCGCTTTTATTTGCGCCAAAGCAATCTCCTGCGCCGCAGTAATTACAGTAGGGAAGTCCTCGGTAGGTTTCCTGTGCACCAAAGAGTACCACGCAAGCAGATAAATCTATATTTTCTGCATCCCTTAAATAAAAGGGCTGGCGGGTTTCCTCACCAATTTCTCTCATTTTTGCCGCAAGGGCATCCTTATCGGCTCCATCAATAATCAAGCTTTCCATACTGTCTCTGCCACAACCCTTGGGGGCAGTTTTTGCTGCAGTAACCATAAGGGAAGCCACTGTTTCAATTGCTCTTAACTGAAGTTTTTCTCCGCTGTATTTCATCCTTTGTTCCTCCTTTTCCTTTTGCCAACTGAACTTTTTCTATTATACAGTATTTTCAATAAGATGTGCAATATGGCAGGGGAAAATGCAGCTACGAAAAAAGGATGCGTAATCTGCATATTTATGGTATAATTTTATATTAAAGCAAATAGAGATTAGGATTCTATGAATCAAGAAATAGATGGGGTGAGAAGCTTGGCAGAACCGAAAAAAACGACAAAAACAAGTGGGGCAAAGGGTGCCGCCACAAAATCTGCTGCCACAAAAAAAAGCACAGGTGCTAAGGGTGGAGCAGGAAAAATACAAGGTCAGCAAAAGAAAACCACAAAGGTGGGGGCGCAAAATGGACGCTTTGGTGACAGTATTTTGGATGAAGTGATTCTCATCGTGATCATGCTGGTTTCATTGGTGGCTGAAATTAGTTTGATTACAGAAAAAATGGGGTTTATTGGGCATGCATTTAATAGCTTGTTTAAAGGCTTGTTTGGTTTTGCAGGGGTGCTATTACCATTGTTTATTATTGCTTATTGTGCATGGCTATTGGCAAGTGAGGAGCGGAAAATGCCTGTCATTCGAGGGATTGGTGGGCTATTATTTTTGCTTAGCGTTTCAGCGGGGGCACAGCTGGTTCATCCCTTTGAAGGAACTTCCAATTTGAATTTTATTCAGAAGGTAGCCTTGTATTATGGCGAGGGTTCCGTGGCAAACGGGGGCTTCTTTGGCGGAATATTTGGGAATTTATTATATAATGCCCTGGATACCCTGGGAAGCACTTTGGTATTGATTGCCCTTTTGATTATTTCTTTGATTATGGCAACAGGGAAGTCTTTGTTCCAAGGCGTTGCCGATTATTTTGACCATCGTAAGGCAAGGCAAAAGGTGAAGTATGAAAAAATAAAAAGCAAGGCTGAGCAGATTCGTCTAAAGGAGTTAGAGGAGGCGGAAAAACAAGAGCGCAGACTGAAACGAAAAGTGAAGAAGGACAGTTATAATATTGAGCTGATGGAGGGGGAAGGATGTCCCGTTGAGGTACCTTTGGTTGAGGAAACGGTATTTCGAAAAAAAGAGCCGTCTAAGCTTAGAAAATCAACCCCAATTTATAATTTCACCCTAGAGGAATATGAAAGCCAAGAGGGGGAGGTAAGGGAAGCTGAGGATTTTGAAATAGAAAAGGCACAGCCCGAGGAAGGGGCGGGAATTCCTGTAATTGTGCATGCCAAGGAGCCTATGGACGAAGGGGAGCAGATGCTGGAGGATATTTTTAGAGAGCTTCCGGAGGAGGGAGCTTTTGTTCAGGAGGATATTATTTTCACAGAGGACGAGCCCGCGCCTGAGGCGGAGGATATGGAAATCAATGTTTTGGAAAATGATGCGGTGGAGGATTGTGATGATCCAGTAGCAAAAAAGGCAGAGATTATACCATCTACACAGTCGGAAAATACGGCGGAGCAAAAGGAAATTCCCTCTGCCCCTGTGGAAGAAGAAATCCCTTATATTTTTCCGCCCATTGAGCTTTTGGGAAAAGACCCCAAAACTGGCGGAGGGGACTCCAAAGCAGAGATGCTTGCCAATGCAAGGAAGCTGGAATCCACGTTGAAAAGCTTCGGCGTAGATGCAAAAGTAATTCAAATCAACCGAGGACCTACGGTTACTCGTTACGAATTATCCCCCAGCCAAGGGGTGAAGGTGAGTAAAATTGTTAATTTGGCCGATGATATTGCGCTGAATTTGGCGGCAAGCGGAATTAGAATTGAGGCGCCTATTCCCGGTAAGGCGGCAGTGGGCATTGAAGTGCCTAACAAGGAAACACAATCCGTTTACTTAAGAACCGTGGTGGACAGCGATGCCTTTCAAAATCATACCTCCAAGCTGGCCTTTGCTTTGGGAGAGGATATTGCGGGAAATCCTGTGATTACGGATATTGCGAAAATGCCCCACCTTTTGATTGCCGGCGCAACGGGCAGTGGTAAGAGTGTTTGTATCAATACATTGATTACCAGTATTTTATATAAGTCAGACCCGAAGGACGTAAAGCTGTTGTTGGTTGACCCCAAGGTGGTGGAATTGAGCGTATATAACGGGATTCCTCATTTGCTGATTCCTGTAGTGACCGACCCGAAAAAGGCGTCTGCCGCTTTGAATTGGGCCGTGCGTGAAATGCTGCAAAGATACAATGATTTTGCCGCATTCGGTGTGAGGGATATTAAGGGCTTTAACGCCATGAAGGACGAAGAAGGGGACGAAAAAGGGAAAATGCCCCAAATTGTCATCGTCATTGACGAGTTGGCAGATTTGATGATGGCGGCACCCGGTGAAGTGGAGGATTCCATTTGCCGATTGGCACAGATGGCTCGTGCGGCAGGGATGCATTTGATCATTGCAACCCAAAGACCCTCCGTAGATGTCATTACCGGTGTTATTAAGGCAAATATTCCTTCTCGTTTGGCATTTGCAGTATCCTCTGGCATTGATTCCAGAACAATTTTGGATATGGTTGGGGCGGAAAAGCTTTTGGGGAAAGGGGATATGCTATTCTACCCTGCGGGACAAAGTAAGCCCGCCCGTTTACAGGGGGCTTTTGTTACGGATAAAGAGGTGGAGGATATTGTTTCCTTCTTGAAAAAAAGTGGACGTCCTAATTATACCCAAGACACCATAGACCAAATTACAAAGGTAACAAAAACCGGCATGGATGGGGATGAAGAGAGCGACGAATTTTTTGAACAAGCTGTAGATTTAATCATTGAGAAGGAAAAGGCATCGGTTTCTATGTTGCAGAGGCAGTTTAGAATTGGCTATAATCGTGCCGCAAGGCTGATGGACGAGTTGGAGCGCAAGGGCATGGTAGGTTCCGAGGATGGAAGTAAGCCCAGGAAGGTGCTCATTACCCGTGCCCAGTGGGGAGCTATGCAGGAGCCTGTGGAGGAAGAACTTTAATGGAGATAGAGGGATGAAATTTTTTCCAATAGTGCCTATGCCGTCGCCAATATGAAACGGCTTAAAATAATTCTACAAAATAATACAAAAATTGATTTTTTTTCTCTGGCAAAGAGATGTTTTGGAAACGGGAAAATTATTTTGAAGTACCTCTGGAATTTGGGCATACTACCAAGGAAAGAGTTGTCTATCCCGCAGGGACTGAACAAATACAGTGATGAATAAAATATTTCATTGTCTGTTGACAAAAAATCCCGCATATAGTACCATTTTTCTAGAGGTCATATGACTGACGGAAGTGGAGTACCACATGAAGTATGACTAGATAATGCCGACCGTCTGGGCGATGACGCTTGGACTGTCGGCTTTTTTATTTGCGGTTCAAGGCGTATGGAAACTGGTTTGAACAACGAAAGGAGTTTTTTAAACATGAAAACAGATTTACAAATTGCACAGGAATGCACAATGGAACCCATTACGGCCATTGCCGCAAAAGCAGGAATTCCCCAGGAATTCGTGGACTGCTATGGGAAGTATAAGGCAAAAATCAGCGACAAATATTATAATCAGATGAAAAACAATTCCAATGGGAAGTTGATTTTGGTAACCGCTGTAAACCCTACCCCTGCGGGAGAAGGAAAAACCACGGTGACCATTGGTTTGACGCAAGCATTGCAGAAACTTGGTAAAAATGCCATAACTTGTTTAAGAGAGCCATCTCTTGGTCCTTGCATGGGTGTAAAGGGCGGTGCCGCTGGCGGTGGTTATGCTCAGGTTGTTCCCATGGAGGAGATTAACCTGCATTTTACAGGAGATCTCCATGCCATTACTACGGCAAACAACCTTTTGGCGTCTATGGTGGACAATCATATTCAGCAGGGGAACGAATTAAATATTGACCCCAGAAAAATCACTTGGAAAAGGGTTGTTGACTTAAATGACAGACAGCTGAGAAATGTGATTTCCGGCTTAGGCGGCAAGGTAAACGGCGTTCCCCGTGAGGACGGCTTTCAGATTACCGTTGCTTCCGAAATTATGGCAATTTTCTGCTTGGCAAACGATTTAAAGCATTTAAAAGAGATGTTAGGGAAAATTATTGTTGGTTATACTTACAATGACGAGCCTGTAACAGCGAAGCAAATCGGTGCTGATGGTGCGATGACGGTTTTATTGAAGGATGCTCTCCAGCCTAACTTGGTACAGACATTGGAGCATACCCCTGCCATGATTCACGGTGGCCCTTTTGCGAATATTGCCCACGGCTGCAACAGCGTCCGGGCTACAAAACTAGGCCTGAAAATGGCAGATTATGTGGTGACGGAAGCAGGCTTTGGTGCGGATTTAGGAGCAGAAAAATTTTTTGATATCAAGTGCCGCAAAGCAGGGCTTCGGCCGGATGCCGTTGTTTTGGTTGCAACAATCCGTGCAATGAAATATAATGGTGGTATTGCCAAGGTGGATTTGAGCAATGAAAACGTTGAAGCGTTGAAAAAAGGCTTTGTAAATTTGGAAAAGCATATTGAAAATATACAGAAATTTGGCGTTCCAGTTGTGGTTACGTTGAACCATTTTGTTGCGGATACAGAGGCAGAGGTTGCCTTTGTTAAGGAACGCTGTGAAGCCATGGGCGCAACCTTTGCCATTGCCAGAGTTTGGGCAGAAGGCGGCGAAGGCGGACGGGCTTTGGCAGAAAAAGTATTGGAAACCTTGGAGACCAAGGAAAATAATTTTCATACCTTATATGATGACAGTTTAACCATTCAGGAGAAAATAAATTGTGTTTGCAAAGAGATTTACGGCGCAGGGAGTGTCAGTTTCTCAGGGGCGGCGAAAAAGACCTTGGCACAGATTGAACAGCTGGGCTTTGGGCATTTTCCTGTCTGCATTGCAAAAACACAATACTCCCTTTCAGATGATCCCAAGCTTTTGGGTCGTCCCGAGGGGTTTGAAGTAAACGTAAAAGAACTGAGAATTTCAGCAGGAGCAGGCTTTATTGTTGCCATGCTTGGGGATATTATGACCATGCCCGGCTTGCCAAAAAGACCTGCGGCTTTGGATATTGATATTGATGACGATGGAAACATCGTAGGACTATTCTAAGGAGTTGTGAATGATGACAGCACAATTGATTGATGGTAAGTTGATTTCGGCACAGATAAAAGAAGAAGCGGCGAAAGAAGCGGCACAGATTAAGGCGAAAGGTGTAAATCCTTGCCTTGTCGTTGTTTTAGTAGGGAACGATTCCGCTTCTCAGGTTTATGTGAATAACAAAAAAAAGGCATGCGAGGCCGTTGGCATTCGCTCTGTATCCTATGAATTGGGAGCAGATACAACGGAGGAAGAACTCCTTCATCTTGTTGCACAGTTGAACGCTGACGAAGCTGTTCACGGCATTTTGGTGCAAATGCCTTTGCCAATGCAAATCAACGAGGAGAAGGTAATCCTTGCCATTGATGCCAAGAAGGATGTGGACTGCTTTCATCCCATGAACGTGGGGTTGCTGCATACAGGGGGCAATGGCTTTTTGCCTTGTACACCGGCGGGGATTATTGAGTTAATCAAGCGCAGTGGGCATACCATCCAAGGGCAGAATTGTGTCATTATTGGAAGAAGCAATATCGTTGGTAAGCCTGTGGCCATGCTGTTGATGCAAGAAAATGGAACGGTGACCATTTGTCATTCAAAAACCCGTAATTTGGCGGAGGTTTGCCTTGGGGCAGACATTATCGTCTCTGCAACGGGGAAGGTGAACACCGTTACGGCAGATATGGTAAAGGCGGGTGCGGTGGTGATTGACGTAGGCATGAATCGCAACGAGGCAGGCAAGCTATGTGGTGATGTGGATTTTGATAAGGTAAAAGAAATTGCAGGGGCAATCACACCTGTGCCTGGGGGCGTAGGGCCGATGACCATTGCGATGCTAATGAAGAATTGTCTTGTGGCTGCAAAAATGCAGAACAACTTGATGTAATTTTGGGAGGTAAGCATGAAAGGAACCGTAGCATTCACTTCTTTAGGGTGTGACAAAAACAGAGTAGACAGCGAGGTTATGCTGGGCATATTGGCGCAAAATGGCTTTCAGGCCATTGCCGAGGAAGCGGAGGCGGATATTATCGTTGTCAATACCTGCTGTTTTATTAAGGATGCCTTAGAGGAAAGCATTGAAACCATTTTGGAGATGGCGGAATATAAAAAAACGGGCAAATGCAAAGGCTTAATCGTAGCTGGCTGTTTGGGTCAGCGCTATGAGAAGGAATTTTTCGAAGAATTGCCTGAGGTGGATGCAGTCATTGGTACAGCGGCCTATGAATCTGTGGCGGCGGTGGCGGCGGATATTCTAAAGGGAAAAACGGGCGAAAAATATTTAGAGGATATTGACCGTCCCATGGAAAATACCAATGGAAAATTGCGGATTCTTTCTACCGCTTCTTATTTTGCATATTTAAAAATTTCCGAGGGTTGCGATAATCATTGCACCTATTGCGTAATCCCGAAGTTGAGGGGGAAACATAGAAGCCGTACCATGGAAAGTCTTGTAGAAGAGGCAGAGGTATTGGCACAAAACGGTGTGAAGGAATTGGTGATTGTAGCCCAGGATACCTCCATTTACGGCAGGGATTTATACGGTGAACCGAAACTTCATGTTTTGCTTGAGGAATTGTCAAAAATAGATGGCATAGAATGGATTCGTCTGTTGTACTGTTATCCGGAAACTTTAACCAAGGAAACCATTGAGGTTATGGCAAAAAATAAAAAAATCTGTCATTATATTGATATGCCCATTCAGCATGGAAATGATGCCGTTTTAAAGCGCATGGGAAGAAAAAGCAATCAAGCCTTAATCAAAGAAAAGGTAGGGGCATTGCGTGGGGCGATGCCCGATATTGCCATTCGTACAACGCTGATTGTTGGGTTCCCTGGAGAAACGGAAGAAGAATTTCAGGACTTGGTTGATTTTGTGGAAGAAATGCGTTTTGACCGTTTGGGGGTATTTTCCTACTCTCAGGAGGAGGGCACACCGGCGGCAGCCATGGAAAACCAGATTGATGACGAGCTGAAAGAAGCCAGAAAAGAAACCATCATGGATATTCAAAAAAATATTGCCGCTTCTCTTTGTGAAAAAGAGGTGGGCAAGGTGGTACAGGTTTTGGTGGAAGGCAAGCTGCCCGAGGAAAATATTTATTGCGGCCGTACCCGCAGGGATGCCCCGGATATTGATGGGTTGGTGTTTTTAACTGCTGAGGAGGAAATTTATTCCGGTGATTTTGTAACGGCAAGAATCCGTGAAGCGGGAGACTATGATTTGATGGGAGATGTGATTTATGCAGAAGAATCTACCGAATAGACTAACAATGCTTCGGGTGATTTTAATTCCGGTATTTTTATTGGTACTGTTTTTTGCGCCTGCGCCCATGAATCGCTATGTTGCCGTTGCCATTTTTATTGTTGCTTCGCTAACGGATTTTTTGGACGGATACCTTGCAAGAAAGTGGAATTTAGTTAGTAATTTCGGTAAGTTTATGGATCCCTTGGCGGATAAGCTTTTGGTCATGGCGGCGCTTGTGTCCATGGTTCAGCTGGGGGATTTGGCCAGCTGGGTGGTTATTATTATTTTAGCCCGTGAATTTGCCATAACAGGCTTTCGCACCCTTGCCATGGAGGCGAATATCGTCATGGCGGCTAGCTGGTGGGGGAAGGTAAAAACCACAGTGCAGATGCTTATGATTATTGTGGTGCTGTTGGAGTTACCCTTTGCTGGCGTTACTATCGTTGAAAAGCTTTTAATCGGCTTGGCAGTATTTTTTACCATCCTCTCGGGAGTGGATTATATTATGAAAAATAAGCAGGTATTAAAGGGCTGAAGACCTTGGGCTTTGCCCAAACCCAATTGCTTTTTGTAAAAAGCAAGAGCAAAAACTTTTATATAAACCGCATATATATGCGGTTTAAGGGGACTATTGGGAATCATAAGTGATAGACCTTGGGGTGTTGCGCAAGCAAGCCTGAAAACTTTAATCAAACCCTATGAATATGCAGTTTAAGACGGGTCAAGGGTGAAACCCTTGTGGGTGGTTGAGGGCAAAGCCCTCAAGGTCTTGACTTTAAAGAGCAGAGATGCTCTTTTTTTTCTTTCCAAAAAGACTTGGAAATTTCCCGTAAAAAGAATACAATAAGAACAGAATGTGTTAAAACATAGGATAAGGAGGCGCAATATGAAAGCAGAAATTTTAGCAGTAGGAACAGAACTGCTGCTTGGAGATATTTTAAATACCAATGCACAGTACTTAGCTAAGGAGTTGGCGGCGTTGGGTATAGAGGTATATTATCAAACGGTGGTGGGGGATAACCCCAAAAGATTGGAGGATACCCTCTATCATGCTTTTTCCAGAGCAGACTTGGTGATTACCACAGGTGGCTTGGGGCCAACGGAGGACGATCTTACAAAGGAAACAGCGGCAAAATATTTCGGAGAGCCCCTTGTTTTGGATGAAAAGGCTTTGACCCAGATTCAAGTGTTTTTTGATCGCATCGGCAGAACGATGACAGAAAACAACAAAAAGCAGGCATTTGTTCCGGAAAATAACAGTGTCATAATGTATAATCCAAACGGAACCGCACCGGGAATCATCATAGAAAAAGAGGGTAAAATTATCATTATGCTGCCAGGCCCCCCAAAAGAGGTTGTGCCCATGTTTGAAAATCAGGCAAAGCCCTATCTTGCAAAAAAACAGGAGTATACCTTTATATCCAGAATTTTGCGCGTGGCAAGTGTTGGTGAGAGCGCCATGGAAGTGATGGTAAAGGATCTTATCGATGCCCAAACAAACCCCACCATTGCCCCCTATGCAAAGGAGGGGGAGGCACTTTTGCGCATTACCGCAAAGGCAAAGGATGAAGAAGAAGCAAACCGCCTAATTGATCCCGTTGCGGCGGCATTACAGGAGCGATTGGGGAAAGCTGTTTATGCTGAGGGCGAAACCAATATGGAAACGGAGGTAGCCAAGCTTTTGGTAGCACAGAAAAAAACCATCGCTGTTGCGGAATCCTGCACAGGCGGGGAGATTTCCTCTCAATTGGTACGCTATCCCGGTATTTCAGAGGTATTTTTGGAGGGTTGTGTAACCTATACCAATGAGGCGAAGATAAAGCGTTTGGGCGTTTTGGAGGAAACCCTTGCAAAATTTGGTGCTGTGAGCAAAGAAACAGCATTAGAAATGGCAGAAGGTATTGCCAAAACTGCGGGAGCAGAAATCGGCATTGCAACCACAGGTATTGCAGGGCCAGACGGTGGCTCTGAGGACAAGCCGGTTGGATTGGTTTATATGGGAATTTATCATAATGGAGTGGTGGAAGCAAAAGAGTTCCATTTTGCGGGGGACAGAAACAAAATTAGAGATCGCGCAACCTTCCAGGCTTTAGACTGGCTAAGGAGAAAATTGCAGTATGAGAAATAAGGGAGATTGGATGCTTTTGACCGCCGCAATGGTTGGTGGTGGTGGGTTCATCGGGGCGAAATATCTTTTGGATTGGGGCTATACGCCTTATCAGGTGATGTTGGGCAGATTTTTGATTGCTACCATGTGTTTAAGCTTGATTTATTATAAAAGATATAGAAAAATAACGAAGAACGAATGGAAAACAGGTGGCATTTTAGGTGTACTGCTAGCGGTTACCTTTGTATTGTTAACGGTTGGCCTGTATTATACAACACCGTCTGTCAATGCGTTTTTATGCAACACGCAAGCGGTAATCGTTCCTATTATTTGCTGGGTGGTTTTGGGGCAGAGGCCAATGGCTAGCTGCTTTGTAGCGGCAATTTTAACTTTTTTGGGCGTGGGACTTCTTTCTATAACAGAGGGTTTTGGGATTGATTTAGGTGCAATTTTGTCCTTTGGAGCATCGGTAGCATTTTCCCTGCAAATGGCTTTCATGGGGAAAGCTGTTCGGGAGTGTGATCCCATAAATATTGCACTGGTGGAGCATTTAACGGTAGCGGTCATTGCCGGCATTATTGTGGCAGCAACGGGAATACATATGCCGCCGTTAAATAAATTGTCGATGGGAAGTTTTTTGTTTGTGGGAATATTTTGTACAGCGGTATATTTTATACTGCAATCTGTGGGGCAAAAGTATACTTCCGCCAATAAAACCGCAATTATTATCACCTCTGAGTCTATCTTTGCCGCGATTATATCAGTCTTGTTTTATGGCGAACGCATGGGTTGGCGTGGATTTTTGGGGTGTGCAATGATATTTGGCGCAATGCTATTGGCAGAAAAGCCAATGGGAAAAACAGTTGACACAACGGAAAAAATAAGTTAACATAAGAACATTAGTTCCTTGCTTAGAGAGGGTGGATGCAAATTGGCAAAGAAGGATGAATCAAAAAAAGATGATATTAGATTTGAGGATAAGGATAAGGCATTGTCAGCAGCGTTGGGCTATATTGAGAAGCAATTTGGTAAGGGTGCGGTGATGAAGCTTGGCGACAGCAGCCGCCAGATGAATGTGGAGGTTACACCGACAGGATCATTGAGCCTGGATGTGGCACTGGGCGTTGGTGGCATACCCAAGGGTAGAATTATAGAAATATATGGGCCGGAATCTTCCGGTAAAACAACGGTTGCCCTTCATATGGTTGCAGAGGTGCAAAAAAGAGGGGGCATTGCGGGTTATATTGATGCCGAGCATGCCATGGACCCTGTGTATGCAAAGGCTTTGGGTGTAAATATTGATGAGTTATATATCTCCCAGCCCGATAATGGGGAGCAGGCTTTGGAAATCGCTGAAACGATGGTGCGTTGCGGGGCCATTGATATTGTCATTGTAGACTCTGTTGCGGCGCTGGTTCCCAAGGCGGAAATTGAGGGCGAAATGGGAGATTCCCATGTTGGTTTGCAAGCCAGATTAATGAGCCAGGCTTTAAGAAAGCTTACGGGTATTACAAATAAATCAAAGTGTACGGTGGTTTTTATTAATCAGTTGAGAGAAAAAATCGGCGTTACTTATGGCAACCCTGAAACAACCACCGGTGGACGGGCATTAAAATTTTATTCCTCTGTTCGTATTGACATCAGAAAGGCGGATGTACTGAAACAAGGAACAGAGCTGGTGGGAAACAGAACAAAGGCTAAAATTGCCAAAAACAAGGTTGCACCACCTTTTAAAGTAGCTGAGTTTGATATTGTTTATGGCCAGGGTATCTCAAAGGAAGGGGATATTTTGGATTTGGCTGCGGAGGTAGACATTATAAATAAAAGTGGTTCTTGGTATTCCTATAAGGAAACAAGAATTGGGCAGGGACGAGAAAATGCAAAGCAGTTTTTAAAAGAAAACCCTGATACTTGCTTAGAGGTTGAAAATACGGTAAGAGAGCATTATGGCTTACCGGCCTTGGCGGCAACAAAGGATATAGAGGGACAAGAAACACAAGAAAAGCAGAAAACGCAGAAAGCCCAGAAAACCAAGGGGATTCAGGAAATTGAAAGAATACATGAAGACCAAGGGGATTCGTCTGCCGTGGAGGAAATGGATTTGGAATAAGGGGAACCGGCTATGGAAAGATAGCAAAAGGCTGAAGGCAAAGTCAAATTCTTGAGGGCTTTGCCCTCAAACACCCACAAAGGTTTTGGGTTACTCACTTTTGCCTCCCCAAAGTCGGCTTCATCGTCTGTCCTGTCTTGGTCAGTGAGGAGGCAACGCCCAAGGGTTGTCTACGTTTTGCGGCTATCGAAAGATAGCCGATTTTTATCGTTAACAATTGTCATAGTGTGTGTAAAAAGAGTATGCTATAATAATAAAAAATCAAGGAGAAGATCCAAAATGCTGGTTACAAAAATTATTCCTCAAAAAAGAGATACCACCAAATATAATATTTATATGGACGGAGAGTATGTTTTTGCCCTTCCTGCCCAAGACATGGAATATTTTAATATTAAGGAGGGGAAGGAGGTATCTGAAAAAACCGTAAATTTTATTCAAAAAAGCTTGATTTATATCCAGGCACAAGATAAAGCCCTGCATTTTATTGGGTACAAAATGCGCACAGAAAAAGAGGTAAGACAAAAGCTTACTGAAAATGGTTTTACGGATGAAATAACTGATGAGGTAATCAATTTTTTAATCAAATACAAATATATTGATGATAGACAATATGCACAAAAGTACATAAAAGAACGTTTGCGTTTCAGTCCAAGAGGTGCGTATGCACTACAAATGGAGCTTTTGCAAAAAGGAATTCCGGTGGAATTTTGCAAAGAGGCATTGCTGCAGACGGATTTTTCCGAAATAGAGGACGCATTGAGGTGGTTGGAGAAAAAAACAAGAGGGCAGTGGCCTCCTGATGAAAAAAAGAGGAAGCAGCTTTATGGCTTTTTGCAGCGAAAGGGCTATTCCTATGGTGTGATTAAGGATGCTTTTGAAAAAATGGATCAAGAATAGGCAAAATAGGGTGTGGTGGCATGAGTTTTCATTTGGCTGAAATAAAACAGCTGCGGAAAAATTTTATTGAATTATATAAAGATGGTGACTTTAAAAAGGCCTTATTCCTTGGAAAATATCTATTGGAAATTTTTAAAAAAAATGGATATGAGGAATGTCCAGGGATAGCAGAAGACACGCATAATGTTGCGGTTATTTTTGATGAGTTGGGGATGTATGATAAAGCTGCAGAATACTATCATCAGGCGGCAGCCTTGAAAAAAGCCCGTTACGGGGAGTCGTCCTCCTTTGTAGATACATTAAACAACTTGGCTGTTTGTTATAATAATTTGGGGCGGCACGAGGAGGCCTTGAAACTGCTTATACAGGTATTGGCGGTGCGGGAGAATAAGCAGGAGCAAGTTGACATCATGTATGCGTTATGCAACCTGGGCAACACCTGTGCAGCCATGGAGCGATATGATCAGGCCGAGAAATATCTTAATCAGGCGTTGGAAAAAATGCGCAGCTGTAAGACAATACAAGTGATGGATGTGGCAGATATTCATGGGTCTATGGCGCGGTGCTGCGAAAAAAAAGGAAATTACAAAAAGGCGATTTTTTGCTATGAGCTTGCTTTGGATATTATTGAAAAAAAGCAAGGAAAGCAGAGTCTTTGCTATATAATTCATGCGATGTCTTTGGCTTTCGTGTGCGAAAAAGCGGAGTTTAAGGGGCTTGCTGTGGAATATTTTGAAAATGCCATGGTGGTACGCAGGAAGTTATTTCCCCATGGGAATTTGGATTATGTAAATAACTTGAGTTACCTTGCCGACCTTTGCTGTAAGGATGGGCAGATGGATAAGGCTTTAAAACTGCGCGAAACCGCTCTGGAGGTTGTGGAGCAGGTATTTGGGCAGGAACATTTATTATATGCTGATATTCTAGGGATGATGGCGTTAGATTTTTCGGCCAAAAGGGATTTTTCAAAGGCCTTGGAATACGGCCAAAGGGCTTTGGAAACAAAGCAAAGATCAACACCTAAAGAGGATATTCAAATTGCAAAAGCCTATATGATTTTGGGCGATATTTCTGTTGAAATGAAAAATTGCTGGCAGTCATTAACCTATTATGAAGGCGCAATTGATATTCTCGATGGGGATGTTGATGGAAAACAGATTGCTTTTGCTGATCTTTGGTACAAAATTGGAAAATTATTTGATACACAAGGTGCTTATGAAGCAGCAGCTTTTACTTATGAGATTGCCTTAAAGATAAGGAGATCACTTTTTGCTATAAATCAAGAGGGTGACATTTACTTGCTGAAGGCACTTGCAAAAATGCGGCAGAAGCAGGAAAAATATTTAGAAGCAGTACTTACTTGCATGGAAATGGAACGGATTGCAAAGAGACTTTATGGTGAGGAGCATCCCAAGTATGCCTTGGCGCTAAAGCAGCTGGGGATTATGTATCAAAAGTCAGGAGATTTGACTGCTGCTGCAAAATGCTTGAAGGAAGCTTTGATGATTCAAAAAGTGGCGTTGGATGAGGATAACCCTAATTACATTAAAACCTTAGACGCTTTTGCGGGGGTCTGTTATGACCGGGGAGATTTTAGCCTTGCAATTCAGCTTCACAAGGAACGTAATGATGGTAATTTTGAAGAAACTGCCGAGGAACAAAGAGAGGCAGCCTGCACACTGTTGGCAATTGGTAACTGCTTTTTGAATTTAAGGGAGCCTGGAAAGGCGAAGGCGTATTTATCTGAGGCGGAGGGGAAATTGCTAAGAAGCCACTTGTTGCCAAACGAAAAATATAGGCACCTAAAGGAAATATATTTGGCTGGCGAAAAGGGTTGTTTGCCATGTGGTAAACCAGAAAGAAGGCGCATGCGCAATGGAGAACGTCAGTGTTTGGAGGAAACCATCTCTTTTTTAATGCAGTTTTATAAAAGAAAAAACAAAAATTTGGAGGAGGAAAATATCAGGAAAACATTTGCCGCCTTTTTGCTGGGAGAAACATACCATAGGCTTGGACAAAAAGAGGAAGCAATTTATTGGTATACCATAGCAGAAAAGGGTGCCGAGGCAGAGTATTATGTGCGGGCATGTATCCGATTGGGCGAGGCTTACTGGGCGTACGGAGAAGATGAAAAAGCATTCCAAAAGTTTACTAACGTAAAGGAATATATTGGGGAATACGGCGATAAGGATTCGTTGGAATACTGTCGAGTTTTAGGATGTATTGGAGATTATTTTTACAAAAAGGGCAGCAAAGAAACGGCTCTGGGTTTTTATCTTTTATGGAAACATCTTTATATGGAACTGGAGTTGCCAATTTGCGTATGGTATGATGACAGATTAGAAAAAGTTGGGAAAATCTTAGCGGATTTTGGAAGATATAAGGAAGCTGTGGAGATGTATTATTTATTGTCAGTTTCCATTCGAAACCGGGAGGGTGAAACTGCCAAGTATGGCAGGCTGCTTTTTCGGATTGCCGCACTTCAGATTCAAGTTGGGAATCATAAGGAAGCGGAAATCATGCTGGATCATGTTTTGATTTTGACCGGAAAAAATGGCATTACAACGGAAGGCTTTGGGAAAGCATGTGATAAAGCGGGACGACTATATAGCTTAGCAGGCTTGGATGAAAAGGCATTGGAAGCATTGAAATTGGCATATGAGGAGAACCTGCGAGGGAAAAAATGCATGACAAAGGAAGGGCTGCAACTTTTTTGTGAGCTTTTATGGAAAAAAGGCGATAATACGGCGTATTTTTCCGTGAAAAATGGGCGTGAAATAGAATAGTTTTTGTTGACAGTTTTTTTTAGCTGTGATACTATATTGTAGTATGTTCAGCCGCACGGAGAGGTTTTAAAATCAGAGGATGGCTTTGATTACCGTATTCGGCGAGTAAATTGCGAGGAGGTGTTCAATATGTACGCAATTATAGAAACAGGTGGAAAGCAGTACAAGGTAGCTGAAGGTGATATCATCACAGTTGAGAAGTTAGGCGTTGAAGCGGGCCAGGATTTTACATTTGATAAGGTTATTGTTTTGGCAAAAGACGGTGATGTTAAGGTAGGCGCTCCTTATGTTGAAGGTGCTGCTGTTACGGCTTCTGTTCTTGGCGATGGTAAGGCAAAAAAGGTTATTGTATATAAGTACAAACCCAAAAAAGGCTTCCACAAGAAAAGAGGTCATAGACAACCTTTTACAAAATTACAGATCAAATCTATCTAATTATGATAAACGCTATTATTTATCGTAAAGACGGAAAAATCTGCGGAGTTGAGTTAACCGGTCATGCAGGCTATGCAAAAGCAGGCGAGGATATTGTTTGTTCTGCCGTTTCTGCATTGACACTAAACACCATAAATGCCATTGAGCATTTTACGGAAATTCCATTTCGCTGCGAGGCGGATGAAAAAAAAGGCGGTTTTCTCAAAGTCCTTTTCCCTTTAGAGGGTATGGCAGACCATGATACCCAGCTTTTATTGCAAACGTTGGAAATGGGTTTGTCCGCAATAGAGACGGAATATAATCGGTATTTTACTTTGAATGATAAGGAGGTGTAAGGGATGTTTAGATTAAACCTTCAGTTCTTCGCGCATCATAAGGGCGGCGGTTCCACAAAGAATGGTCGTGACTCTAATGCGAAAAGACTTGGCGCTAAACGTGCAGATGGTCAGTTTGTATTGGCTGGCAATATCTTATATACACAAAGAGGCACTAGGATTCACCCCGGCATCAATGTTGGTAAAGGCGGCAACGACACTTTATTTGCTTTGGTTGACGGTCGTGTGAGATATGAAAGAAAAGGTAGAGATAAAAAACAGGTTTCTGTTTACCCTATCGAAATCGCTGAATAAGAATTGCGAAGGCTTCAAATGATACCATTTGAAGCCTTTTTCGTGAAAAGCAAAAAAATGCGTTTGCTTTTGACGAAAAAGGTGAAAGCTTTAGAAGGAATGGAATAAAAAATTACTGTTTCGTAAAAATGTATATTTTTGCATCAGAGCATAGACAAACCTTGGGCGTGGCCCAAACCCGCTTGATTTTTGTAAAAAGCAAGACCAAAAACCTCTATGGAACCCTCATTCTATGCGGGTTCAGGTTGGTCAAGGGTGCAACCCTCGTAGATGTTTGAGGGCAAGGCTTTCAAGATTTTGACTTTGTCTTCAAACTGACAAAAATGCATATTTTTGCATATAAAGTTTCGGTCAAGCACTTTTGCTCCGCAAAAGCTGCAAGTTTGCAAGGTTCGGGACTGCGTCCCGAGAACTTGTTTTTTGGTTTGGGACTGTGTCCCGAGAACTTAGGTTTTGGTAAATAATAAAGAGGTGAAAGAGAATGTTTGTAGATAGAGTCAAGATTCACGTCAAAGGTGGCAACGGCGGGAACGGTATGGTTTCTTTTTTTAGAGCAAAATATATTACCCACGGCGGCCCCGACGGCGGTGACGGCGGTAAAGGCGGCAGCGTGATTTTTATTGGGGATGAGGGCTTAAATACGCTCATGGATTTTCGCTATAAAAGGGTATTTAAAGCCCAAAACGGCGAGGACGGCGGAAAGCGCAACTGCTTTGGAAAAGATGGAGAGAATATCATCATTCGTGTACCTGTGGGAACTGTAATCCGCGAGGCACAAAGCGGTAAGGTTATGGCGGACATTAATAAAGCGGGAGAAGAAAAAATATTGATCCTGGGCGGAAAGGGCGGCAAGGGCAATCAGCACTTTGCAACACCCACCAGACAGGCTCCAAGATACGCGGAAAGAGGCCGTACCTCCAAGGAATATGATGTAATTTTAGAATTAAAATTAATTGCTGATGTTGGACTGATTGGCTTCCCTAACGTGGGAAAATCCACACTGCTTTCTATGGTAACAAATGCAAATCCCAAAATAGCAAATTATCATTTTACCACACTCTCCCCTAATTTGGGGGTAGTGCAAGGCAGATTTGGCGATAGCTTTGTTTTGGCGGATATTCCCGGTTTGGTGGAGGGCGCCAGCGAAGGCATTGGCTTGGGTCATGAATTTTTGCGTCATGTGGAAAGAACGAAGGTGTTTATCCATGTTGTGGATGCGGCGGGCGTAGAAGGCGACGATCCTGTGGAAAACGTGGGTAAAATCAACCGTGAATTGGAGGAATATAATTCTGAATTATTAAAGCGTCCCCAGGTGATTGCTGCAAATAAAACGGATATTCCTGAGGCGGCGGAAAATGTGCTGCGCTTAAAAGAAGTTTATGAAAAAGAGGGTTTCCAAGTGTTCCCGATTTCTGCGGCAACGAATAAAGGTTTGGATGAACTGCTTTCAGCAGTTGCAGCCATTTTGAGGGACTATCCCGAAGATATTATTTTCGAGGAAGAATACGAGGAATATGATGAAGTTGCTGTAGATATAGAGCCGTTTACCATAGAAGAAGTAGAGAATGGTTATTTTGTTGTAACCGGTGTTGGTGTGGAAAAAATGATTGGCTATACCAATATTGAAACGGAAAAGGGTTTTGCTTTTTTCCAGAAATATTTAAAGGAAAAAGGTATTATTGAGGCGCTGGAAGAAAAAGGAATACAGCAAGGCGATACAGTACGAATTTATGATTTAGAATTTGAATTCTGGAATTAAAAAGCTTTTCATGTACACCCTAGGGAAATTACATTTCGCTGGGGTGTTTTTTTGTCGATTAAGTACGAAATGTTTCTGTACAAAATTACCTTATTTTTATAAATTTTTACTTTAAAGCATATATAATTAAAGTATAAAGATAAGGAGACATTACTGATGAAAAGAAAACATTTCGTTTTTATACTTTATATGGCAGTAATAGCGGTATTTTTATTTGTATGCGCTTATGCAATCGGTTTTTTACATAATGACACCAGTGAAGCACAATACAAAAAAACAGCGAATATCAATGAAGGCTGGAGGTTGAAGGATGAGGACACAACCGATCCTATTGGGAATTTACCCAAAGTGGTTTCAGCTGCAAAGGCAGGGGGGACGCTTTTTCGTCAGTTGCCAGAAAATTTAGAAAGGGGCTCCATACTGGCGTTTGAAAATCGCTTTCAGGATGTGCGGGTTAATATTGATGGAAAGGAGCGTTATTCCTATAACGGATTACTTCCGAATGTAAATCGGCGCCTAAATACCAATTTTTTTTGCATGATTCATTTAGATGCGGAAGATAGCGGAAAGATAATTGAGGTTACCTTTCGTTCTCCTTCAAATCAAAAAAGCATTGCCCTGCCCATATTTACAATTGGGACGGAAATGGAAATATTTTTGGAGTTTTTCCGATTAGATATTGTAACACTGGTTTTTTCGGGAATTATGATTTTCTTTTCCGTTTTGTTTTTGGCAATTTTTATACGGGAAAGGTGTAGCAAGGGTGAAAACTGTGCAATACTAGCCCATTCGGCAATCTTAATGGCGTTAAGCGGTATTTGGTCCATTGCGAATTCTTCCGCTGTTCATTTGTGTGCATATAATGATATGCTGCTGTCTTATCTTTCTTTTCACTCGTTTATGCTGTTGCCTGTTGTAATCCCTATTTTTTATTGTGACATACTTGAGGTGCATAAAAAATTTTTATATCGATTGTCTTGTGGGGCATCCTTAAATTTTATCATGCAAAATGTATTCTTTTTTAGCGGTAAATTTCAATATATTGAAATGATGCCAATTTCTTTTATTGTGTTCCTGTTTACAATTTTTGCGTTAGCTGGAATATCCATACGAGAGTTTGTAAAAAAAGATTCTACTTATACTGGGGGATTTTTGATTGCAACTGCTGTGTTTGGGGGATTTTTTACTTTAGATGTTTTTCGTTTTTTTTATTATCGTCCCTCAGACAATGCAATGTTTTTTCGATATGGCGTTTTGGCTTTTATCGTAATTGTTTTTTGGATTTTTGCAAAGCGCATGCTATGCTATGTTGAGGTTGAGGTTGAAAATCGGGTCTATAAGGAGCTGGCGCTAAGGGATGTTTTAACCCATTTGCCAAACAGAACTGCCCTTGAAAAGCGGATAAAAGGCCTAGAGGAAGATGGAAAAGTTTGTAATTTTTTTACCGTCATATTAATGGATGTGAATGGACTAAAACCTGTGAATGACAAAAGCGGGCACGGGGCAGGGGATCGACTTTTGTGCGAGGCAGCAAGAAGTATTAAGGAGGCCTTTCCGGAGGAAATGGATGCATGGTATCGCCTGGGTGGGGATGAATTTGTAGTATTAATGACGGAAACAGAGCTGGATAATGAACAGTGTCAGCAAAGGCTTTTAATGGCTACAGAAAAATGGAAAAATGAGGATTATGGGCCAATTTCCATTTCTTGCGGCAGCAAAACTGAAAAAAATTTTAAAATAACAAGAGAAGCAGTGGGGCAGGTGATGCACGAAGCGGATCAAATGATGTATAGACACAAAATCTTATATTATCAAAAAAAAATGAACAAAAAGACAGTTTAAAGCCGCAACGCAGAAAGACCTTGGTTGTTGCCCAAACTCCCTTGTTTTTTGGTAAAGCAAGATCATAACTTTTATGAAATTTGTATTCTATACGGATACAAGCGAGTTCACGATGAAACCATCGAGGGTGTTTGAGGGCAAAGCCCTAAAGGTTTTGACTTTGTATACAGTCTTGGTTTAATCACAATTTTTTTGAAACGATTGCTTATAAATTAGGTTTTAACAAGAATAAAACGTGTAGGAATACGGGTCGTAGGCTTACACGTTTTTTTGTTGTAATTTTTTGGAGGGTGTGCTTACGAATTAAAATTTGGCGTACACTGCTTATTTTTGCTTCTTTGGGAAAGAATAACGCAAAACGAAGAATTTGAGGTGATTTTATGTATTCCTTGGAGAGAAACACCCCGAGATGCAGAATTTTTTGGTTGGATGGGAAAAAGTTTAAAACAAATTTATTGGTGCTTTTTTTTGATTTGCCTTTAAAGCGTGAGACTGCCACACAAACGGCATTGTTGGCTGAGGTATTGAAGGAGGGTTGTAAGCCTTATCCTGATGCCCGTGAAATTGCCATTGCGACAGAGGAGCTGTATGGTGCTTTGTGGGACATATCCATTGTAAAAAAGGGCGATAGGCAGCTGCTGTTGTTTTCCATAGAATCAGCAAAGGTGGTACCGGTGGAGGATGCCATTGGGTTTATAAAGGCCTTGGTGGTGGAGCCCCTTGTAGAGAACGATGCTTTTTTAGATGAAGTGGTGAAACGGAAAAAAGAGATTTTGGCAAAGCGGCTGGCAGCCTTAAAGGATGATAAACGTGGATATGCCCAAAAAAGGTGCTTAGAGGAGGCGGCAAAGGATACGCCGGTAGAAATTTCTGCCGACGGATACGCTGAGGACTTAGATCAGATTGATGGAAAGATGTTGTATAAGCATTATTGCAACATTATGGAGCGGGGAACAGTAAAGGTATTTTTTTGCGGGGATGAAGGGGAAAAAAGGAAGGTTACCGCATTTCGAAAACTTTTTCAAGGCGGCGAGCATTTATCAGGTTTTGTACAGGGGGAAGGTTTGCCCAAGGGTGAGCCTGCTTTTATAAAAGAGCATACACCCATGGAACAGGCAAGATTATTAATGGCATTTGATACAAAAGCACAATGGGGGGAGCGCAGCTTTGCCACATTGCTGGTGTTAAATCAGCTTTTTGGCGGTGACCCGGACTCCATACTTTTTCAAAGCCTGCGGGAACGAGATGGCCTTTGCTATGACATAAAATCCTATCTCTATCCTCTAACGGGTTTTTTATTTGTTCAAACAGGAATTAAGGCACAGGATGCAAAACAATCAGCAGTGGGAATTTTGAAGGCACTGGAGGAACTGAGTGAGGCGAAGGTGGGGGCTAAAAAGTTGGAGGAGGCAAAAAACGGAATAATACGACAATATCAAGCCATCGCCGATCAGCCTTGGAGCATGGTGGATTTTTCGGTGGAACAGGTTTTGGTGGAAGGAGAACGGGGGTTGGATGCATTTTTGGCTCGTGTTCAAGAGGTGACGGTGGAAGATGTATGCCGCATGGCAAACAGAGCTGTTTTAAGAACCATTTATTTGTTAAGCGGTAAGGAGGCGAAGCAAAATGAAGGAAACTGATACGAAAAAAAACGGAACGGTTTGGGCGAAAATGGCATCGGGAGCGGATTTTTATTTTATCCCTATGCCAAATTACGGAGAGAAGGCGGCAGCCATTGTGGTGAAGGCAGGTTCTGACTTTTTGGCTTGTAACAGTCCCAAGGAGGAAAAGCCTGTAAAATTTCCCGAGGGTACGGCACATTTTATTGAACACAGGCTTTTTCGACAAAGATGGGGCGATGCTTTTGCGGCATTTAGCAAGCAAGGGGCATCTGCCAATGCGTTTACCGATGCCCAAAAGACGGTATACTATTTTAGCTGTCAGGAAAACTTTTTTGAAAATTTGAGGCTGCTTTTAAGCTTTGTACAAAACCCATATTTTTTGGAGGAGGAAACGGAGCAGGAAAAAAGCATTATTGAAAGCGAAATTACCATGTATGATGATACGCCCAGTTGGCGGGTATATTATCAGCTTTTACAGGCCATGTATCATAGGCATCCCATAAGAAATCCTATTGCCGGCAACCATAAAACGATGAAGGAAATTAACCATAAGCTTCTTCAACAGGCATATGACTGTATGTATACAACCAATCGGTTCAGCTTGATTTGTGCTGGAGATATTTCGGCGCGAAAAATTATTGAAGCCGCCGAAATGATAAAAAAGAGTAAGCCCGGTGAAAAACCCCTTTTTGAAAGGGAGCCTGAAGAAATTAAGGAAAGCTATACGGAAGGAAAACTGGGCATCAGCAGGCCTATTTTTCAAATCGGCTTTAAAATGATGCCAATGACAAAGGATGTTTTACGGCAACGTATTTTAATGAATATTTTAATGGATATCTTAGTAGGAGAAAGCAGTGCTTTTTATCATGAGGCGTATACAAAAAAATATTTGGATGAGCCTTTGGGCAATGCTTATTTTTCCGGAGAAGGCTATGCTTTTTGTGCTTTCGCTGGAAGCGGAGAGCAAAGCAAGGAAGTTAGCGAGCTTTTATTGCAGCATTTGGAAATCTTACGCAAAGAGGGCGTTGGCAAGGAAGATTTCTCCAGAATTCGAAAAAAACAAATCGGCTATTTTATTCGTCAGAGTCAGTCAGTTTCGGGCATGCTTATGGGACAAATTGAGTGGGCCATGGATGATACACCGGCGGGTGAGGCGTTTCGTATGATGAAAGCTGTAAGGAAAAATGAGGTTGACGATCTTTTGCGCAGGGAGCTTATGAAGGAAAAAATGGTTCTTTCGGTCATTCGTTAGATAGGGGTATTCATTTTCAAAAACAGAAATTTTCCATGTTTGAAAATATAAAATTTACCCTTAAAAAGCCCAATTGTTTTATTTGCTTTGCATTCGTTGCAAGGCTCAACAATTTGGGTTTTTTATATTGTAAAAGTTATTTGCAAAACATTTTTATTTGAAATGGACCAATTTTCAACCTTTCTTTCATTCATAGAAAATTTCTACAAAAAATAAAATTTTGTGGCGAAAAAAACATAAGTAACCTAAAAACAAGCAATGTGGCGCTTTTGAGGGCTGCTTTTCACAGCGGCACATAAGTTTTCATAAGGATTTCATTGAGTTAAAAGGCTTGATGTGGTATTATTTTTTTTAAATGAATCAATTTGAAATGAAATATATAAAAAATAAATTTCTTTTATAAAAAATGATTTTATTGATTATTTGAAATGAAAATAGAGGATGCTTTCTATATAGGAAAAACAAAAATTGGTTAAAATAGTATTAAGAAAGCACTGATTTAATTCGTGGGCACATGGAATCGGTAAAATTTCCGAATATTTCGTGCATTCCATGAAGTCTGTGATTCCTTAGGTTAGCAATTTTATTGGTTGAAGAAAGGTTGGTTGGCGTATGCCTGAGATATGGTTTCCTAATTTGGGAATAGAAATAGAGCATTTAAACAGAGTGGCGTTCACTGTGTTTGGGAAAGAGGTTTATTGGTATGGCGTTTTTATCGGGTCAGGGGTGTTGCTGGGATTATTATTGGCCATGCATGAGGCAAAAAGAACAGGTCAAATCCCGGATGATTATTTGGATTTTGCGTTATATGCATTGGTTTTTTCGATTATTGGCGCAAGACTGTATTATGTCATTTTTTCATGGGATACCTACAGCGGAAATTTTATAAAAATATTTGCCATTCGGGAGGGTGGCCTTGCCATTTACGGTGGTGTGATCGGTGGTGTTTTAACCGCCTTGGTATATAGTAAAAGGAAAAAAATGAATTTCTGGCAGTTGGCGGACACTGCTGCACCCAGTTTGGTATTGGGGCAGGCGTTAGGTCGCTGGGGAAATTTTTTCAACCGAGAGGCCTTTGGCGATTTTACGAATAATTTATTTGCCATGCGCTATCAGCTTTCCCAGGTGCGTTTAGGGGATATTTCCGAAAATACCTTAAGTCAGCTTCAGGTGGCTAACGGGGTGGAGTATATTCAGGTGCATCCTACCTTTTTGTATGAATTTTTATGGAACGTAGGCTTGTTGATTTTATTGGTTTTTATCAGCCGCAGAAAGAAATTTCATGGGCAAATTGCAGGGCTGTATTTCCTTGGCTATGGCTTGGGCAGGGTTTGGATTGAAGGCTTGCGTACGGATCAGCTGACCTTAGGCGGATTTGCCGTTTCCCAGGTGTTTTCCGCAGTGTTGATTGTTGCAGCGGCTGCATTTTTAATTTGGAAAGGAAGGCAGACAAAGATAGCCCATGAAATTGAAGGGACAGAGGCGCCCTTAGAGGAGTCCAAAAAGAAGGATGAATAACGAGTGGGGAAAAATGCAACATTGATTTTATTTGAAGGAAAGTATGCTTAATTTGTGCCTCTGTCAATTTTGGCAGAGGCGATGCTACATATTGGAGGAAACGATATGGTTTTATTAACGGCGGAACACATACGAAAAAGCTACGGAACAAGGATTATTTTTGATGATATTTCCTTTAGCATCCATGAAGAGGATAAAATTGGACTGATTGGTGTAAATGGTGCGGGGAAGTCTACGCTTTTAAAAATAGCAGCCGGAGTTGGCCATGCTGACAGCGGTGAAATTATTACCATGAATGGAATGGACATAGCATATCTTTCCCAAAATCCGGAGTTTACAGAGGGAAGCACGGTGCTGCAACAGGTTTTTTTGGGAGATAATCCAAAGCTTGCGTTGGTACGGGACTATGAAGAAACCATGGTTGAGCTAAGCAAAAACCCGGGGGATGAAAGGTTGATTGCACTATCGGCAAGGCTTGCGGAGGAAATGGATAAGACGGAGGCGTGGACCTTGGAAAGCGAGGCCAAGAATATTTTGATGCGTCTTGGGATTTCTGATTTTGGACAAAGGGTGGATACGCTTTCCGGCGGGCAAAAAAAGAGAGTTGCTTTGGCGGCGGCATTGATTGCTCCTGTGGAGCTTTTAATATTGGACGAGCCCACGAACCATATTGACCACGATACTGTTGAGTGGCTGGAAAAGTACCTTGAGAAATATTCCAAGGCTTTGATTATGGTTACTCATGACAGATATTTTTTGGATCGTGTAGCCAATAGAATCTTAGAGCTGGAAAAAGGAAGACTTTATTCCTATCTGGCAAATTATACGAAGTTTTTGGAGCTGAAAGCAGAACGAGAGGAGCTTGAGGCTGCCGGGGAAAGAAAGCGCCAAAACTTTTTGCGCAGTGAATTAGAATGGGTTCGTCGTGGGGCACAAGCAAGGTCTACGAAGCAAAAGGCAAGGCTTCAGCGTTTTGACGAGATATCCTCCCAGAAAACACCCGAGGAAAAGCAGAATGTGGAGCTTTCCTCTGTAGGGAGTCGTTTGGGGAAAAAGACAATTGAATTGGAAAGTATCTCTAAGGCCTATGATGGGAATGACTATATTCAGGATTTCAGCTATATTATTTTGCGCAATGATCGTATCGGTATTACAGGGGAAAATGGCTGCGGAAAAACCACTCTGTTAAAAATTATGACTGGAAAATTACAGCCCGACAGCGGCATGGTTTCTTGGGGGGAAACAGTGAAGATCGGCGTTTTTGCCCAAGAAAATGAGGGGATGGACGAAAGGGTGAGAGTGTTGGATTATATTCGGGAGACGGCGGAATATATCCAAACGGGGGATGGGAAAATCAGTGCATCTCAAATGTTGGAGAAATTTTTGTTCCCTGTGGATATGCAAAGGGGCCCGATTTCCATGCTTTCCGGCGGCGAAAAAAGAAGACTGTATTTGGCAAAGGTACTCATGAGTGCGCCAAACATCCTTTTTTTAGATGAGCCGACTAACGATTTGGATTTGGAAACGCTGATGATTTTGGAGGACTATTTGGAAGGCTTCCAAGGGGCAGTGGTTGCCGTATCCCATGACAGATATTTTTTGGATAAGACCGTAAATCGTATTTTTGCTTTTCTGGGCAATGGAAAAATCAAGCAGTACGAGGGTGGCTATACAGATTACAAGGTGGCAAGAGAGAAGGAAGTGCCTGTGACGGAAGCCGTGAAGCCTCAAAGGATAGAGCCTGCAAAAGAAAAGAGCGGTGTACTTACGAAAATGAGCTACAAGGATCAGCGGGAGTATGATACCATTGGCGATGAAATTGCAAAATTGGAAGAAAGAGTTGGGCAAATTGGTGGGGAGATGGAAGCTTGTACAACGGATTATACACAGCTGCAAAAGCTATCCCAAGAAAAAGAAGGGGTGGAAAGGAAGCTGGAGGACAGGATGGAGCGATGGATGGAACTAATGGAATTGGCGGAAGAAATTGAGAGAAACCGTACAGAACGAGGCTGAAGCTCAGTTTATATGGACGAGGGCAGGCTTTTATGGTATGTTGTAGTAAGATAATAGGTGTAGGCTTTAGAAATGGAGAGTGATTTTAGTGGACGGTGCCAGTCCGTACCTGATAGGGCTTTTGGTTTTTTTGATTGGTGGTTCGGCTTTTTTTTCCGCTTCCGAAACTGCGTTGACTTCTTTAAACAGGATTCGACTGTTGAATATGGTGGAGGATAAAATTAAGAATGCAGATAAAATCAGCAGACTTTTGGAGGATCCCAATCGGCTGTTAAGCTCTATTCTTGTAGGCAATAACTTGGTAAATAACGGTGCATCCGCTTTGACAACGGCTTTGGCCATTCAACTGTTTCATGGGGATGCAGGCAGTGGAGCCACTGCTGCAACGGCATTTATTACAGTAGTTATTTTGATTTTCGGTGAAATTACCCCAAAAACCATAGCGGCACAACAAGCGGAAAAAGTGGCCTTGGTTGTTGTAAACATTATTGCTGCTGTTGTTTTTATTTTGCGTCCGGTGGTTGTGGTTTTAAATGTGGTAACCAGTGCCTTGATTCGCCTTTTTGGTGGAAAGCCAGGTATGAAGCTGCCGCTAATTACCGAAGCGGAATTGAAAACAATTGTGAATGTCAGCCATGAGGAAGGCGTTTTGGAATCAGAAGAAAGAATCATGATCAATAACATTTTTAATTTTGGGGAGGCCAAGGCCAAAGATGTTATGACACCAAGAACGGATATGGTTGCCGTTCCCTCTGATGTAACCTATGGGGATTTTGTTGAATTGGTAAAAGAAGAAGGATTTTCCCGTTTTCCTGTTTATGATGAGGATATGGATGATATTGTAGGGATTCTATATGTAAAGGATGTTTTTTTTGTTGATGAAAAGAGTTTTTCAGCAGAAAAATATATGCGGGAGCCTTTTTATACCTATGAAAGCAAGCCGGTGACGGAGCTTTTTGCACAAATGCGGCAAAACCACTTGGCGGTTGCTATTGTTTTAGACGAATACGGCGGAACCTCCGGCTTGGCAACCATGGAGGATATTATAGAAGAAATTATGGGCGAAATTGCCGATGAATATGATGATGAGCAGGATGAGATTGAGGTCATTAAAGAAGACGAGTTTGTAGTGGACGGAAGTACCCGTTTGGAGGAAATCAACAAAATGGTTGGAAATCGATTGGAGTCTGATGAGGTGGACACCATTGCCGGGTATGTATTAATGATTCTGGGCAATTTTCCCGAGGGCGGAGAGATTTTGGAGACTGACGGGTTGAAGTTTGTTGTGGAAGAAATGGACAAAAATCGTATTTCAAAATTGCGTATTTATATTAATCAAGATTCTCAAGGGGAAGCTGAATAAAATTTAAATCAAAACCACGCATTTAACGCGTGGTTTTGATTTAAAAAAATTTATTTTGCATTTTTTTGTTTTATCCTATAAACTTTTCAATATCAAATTCATTGGCTACGGTCATCCAATTTTGCACAAAGGGCCGCATAATATTCCAATAGCCAAGACCAATAAAACCATATTCCTTAGCGGTGCGGATTTTTGTTTCGATGCTTCTCGCATCCTCAAACCAAACTACATGAGCACTGCCTTCTGGGTCTGTATAGAAAAAATATGGGCTTTGCCCGACTTCATCAAAGAGAATTTCCGCACGCAAATCCATTGCCATTTGAACGGCTTCTTGATTGCCTAAGGTGACTGCTCTGCCTTCACCACGCTGATAGGGAAGTGTCCAGTCGTAGCCATAATTTGGGATACCCATGATGATTTTTTCCGGAGGGATTTCCTGAATTGCATAGTCAAAGACCTCCCGTACCTTATTGAGAGGAGCCACCCCCATAGGCGGGCCATAGGCATATCCCCACTCGTAGGTCATAAGCAATATATAATCGGCAATTTCACCGATGCGCTTATAATCATGGGCTTCATAAAGTAATCCCGGTTGGTCTGCTGAAGTTTTGGGCGCCAAGGCAACAAAAACCTTATAGCCTGCCTGGCGCATTGCTGTTTCTAATTCGGAAATAAAACCGATAAAATTTTCTTTGTCCGCTGGCAAGACATATTCAAAATCTACATCTACGCCATAATACCCTTTTTGTGACATTACGGTTAGAAGATTATTAATTAGGTTTGCCCTGGATGCTGGATTATTTACCATTTGCGAGATTAAAACATTACTGAATTTTTCGTTTTCGTCCAAAGGCGTTAATACCAAAATGGGCGCAGCGTCGAATTCATCGGCTGCAAGAAGGAGATTCTCGTCAGCGGGAGGAATCAATGTCCCATCAGGCTGAAAGCCATAGGAAAAAATGGAGAGAAGCGATAAATAGGGCATTGTTTGATTCAAGACCACTGGATCTATAAATGGGTAAGCGTAGCCGTTAACCAAATAATTTTCCGTGGGACTATTTTCGAAAGAAATAATCAAGGTTTGTCCTGGGAAAATGCTGCCTAATATTGCAAGCTGGGGATTGTTTTGCAACAGCATATTTACCGTAATTCCAAAATTTTGTGCTATGGAAAATAAGCTATCCCCCGATTGCACCTGATAAATTACTTCCGGTTTTAAAATCAAAAGAGCTTGCCCAAGGGTTAAAAGGTTTGGATTTACAATTGCATTATTTTCTAAAATTTGTCTTACAGGTACATTGTATTGCTCTGCGATGGAATAAATTGTGTCACCGGCACTTACTACATGGATTGTCATTGGCCCACCTCCGCTAATAGTTTATGCGTAATTCTAAAAAAAAGAATCAAAAAAACGCACCTTTTCAGATGCGCTCAGTTTGTGGTAAAAGTTCTTTTTTAAAGAAAATCACTATTTTGCTAGGTGTTTCCTAGTTGCAAAATACTCACTGGTTTTTTGTACTTTCCAGCATGCTTTGGGTAGTTTCCATATAATAATCCAATTCCTTCACACCTTCAATTTTTGTAGACAAAGGCTTTCCTGTTTTATCAACAAAAATCGTTGTTGGCAAGCCGTTTAAATTGTCGATAATCCATGAGGACATATTTCGGTCAGGTACAATCGATGTAAAGGTTACACCTGCCTCTTTATAAGCGGTGGCTACAGTTTTTTCTGCTTCTTCCCCAGGGGTATCGATAACAACCTGCACAAAATTAATATTTGTGTATTTTTCTTTTAGCTGTTTGTAGAAAGCCTGCAAAGTTGCCAGCTCGTTAATATCGGGATAGCAATAGGATGCCCAAAAGTTTACAACGGTTATATCATAATCGTAAAATATAGTGCTTGTAATAGGATCACCGTTTAATGTGGTTGACATAAAGTTAAGAAACTCTTTATCCGCATTCACCTGTGCCTGTACAGTGCTTTCGTCCGGTGGGAAGGTTTCAATGGTTTTTCTCATTAAAGGAAGCTCGGATTTTAGCGTTTCAAAGGTTTTTTTGGAATTCTGGGAAAATCTAAGGGTGCTTCCGGAATAATCTGTCAAATAGTAAAAGCGAAAGCCATCTTGTTGGGGTAATTCCTCACAGCTTTTATACAGTGCAATTTCATCCGTTACGGTTTGAGAAGCAGCCTTTTCGTCCTTTACAACCAAAAGGGTGAAAAGTGGAAGCATCAGTTCCTCCACAGGAATTTCGGATTCAATGTCATTCAATTCATCCATGTTCTCATCCGGCGCATAATTATATTCAATTCTTGCATAGATATCTGCGCTGGGATCAACAAAGCTCACGGGAAGTAAATTTACATTGTCCCGTTCGAACCATTCCTTTGGAAGGCTATAGGCTAAGCCGCACTGTTCAAAGCGGTAATCTGTATTCGTTCCCTCTGCTCCATCTGCTGCTGGGGGATCTTCTTTTCCGCATCCGCCCAAAACGGAAATCGATAGGACCAATGCTATAAAAAGTGCAATTTTTTTTCTCATATTTCTTCCTCCTGAAAATAATAGAACAAATCAATTTTTTTAGTATATTTATTCCATTTTTTATTAAAATTAAGCTTATTGAGAACAAACCATTGAAAACGACAACAAGGGTTATTGTTGCAATTCTGATAAAAATGCCGTTTTTAAGGGATTTATCCGAATTCTTATGTTGTGCTATCTCATTATACAAAAAAAAGAAGTCAGCCGCAATGGGAAAACCCATGGAAACGAAAAGCTATTTCTATTTTTTAATTGCATTTTAATCTGTTGGCAATCCTGTTTTAACTGCTTCAGGCTATACTTTTTCAATGATTTACGATAGAGGAAAAGGTAAAACAGTTTGCGAGATAAATTTTGTAGTAGCCTTAGGCGCATGAAAAAACTCATGAATTCAGGGAGTTTGAAGCGAAAAAGGTAAATGTTTAAGTATTTTGGAATAATGAGTACTTTTATTTCGTTGTTTTATCTAATTTTCCCATGGTTGTGGTATAATATTCCAATATTATAAAAAGGAGAATACAATATGGCACAAAAAAAGGTTATTCTAGTTGAAGATGAAGTGAAGCTGGCCAGGTTTGTTGAGCTAGAACTTAAATATGAGGGATATGAAGTAACGGTTTGCCATGATGGACGGGATGGCATGACATTAATAAGCCAGGGGGATTTTGATATGATTCTTCTGGATCTTATGCTGCCCGGGTTAACAGGAATTGAAATTTGTCGTAGAGTGCGCAAAACGTCTAATGTTCCCATCATTATGCTGACTGCAAAGGATGAGGTGATTGATAAGGTGGCGGGGCTTGACAGCGGTGCCGATGATTATTTGACAAAGCCTTTTGCAATTGAGGAGCTTTTGGCAAGGATGCGTGTTGCTTTTAAGCATTGTGAGGATAGTGTTACCAAAAAGGTTCTTTTACAGGTGCAGGATATGGAAATAGACACGGAAAAGCGCATGGTTACGGTGGGTGGGAAATCAGTTGAATTGACCAAGAAGGAATATGAACTTTTACTGTATTTGGTTCAGAATAAAAATATTGTATTGACAAGAGAGCAGATTTTAAACGAGGTTTGGGGATATAGCTATATCGGAGAAACAAATGTTGTAGATGTTTATGTTCGCTATTTACGAGCAAAAATAGACGAAGCCTTTCAAAAAAAGTTTATCCATACCATACGAGGGGTAGGGTATTATGTCAAAGAAGAATAAAAAGACAATTTTCGGCAGCTTTCGCCATATGTCCATTGCCAGAAAAATCACATTGATGTATGGAGGGATTTTTTCTTTTTCCCTGTTTATTATCAGCTTATTTATGACATTAAACATTACTGCCATACAGCAGCATACCATAAGAAGAGAGTTGACCGCTACAATTTCCAATATTGAAGCCTATCTAACACAGGGAGGAAAGCTGAGTAACGATGCCCTGCAAGATTTGTTGGATAATAAATATGTGGAGGTCAGTGTGTTTTCTGAAGGGGAAGGGGGATATTATTACAGCCATTTTGGAGGAGCAGGTACTTTTCCCTCGCAGCCAAGTGATTCAAATTTGCAGGGGCTTGATGAACACTTTGGGGAAGAAGATGAGCTGACGGAGGAAAGACTGCGGGCGTTTGCAAAAGATGGCTTTAAAATCAGCATACAAAAAGAAGGAGAAGGGAACTGCACAGAGTATATTTTGGAAAACAGCAAAAGGCAGCAGCTTATGGTGATTTCTGCAGTTGTTTCTACAGATAGTGGGCTTTACCGGGTGGAGGCGTTTAAATTATTTGGCTTTAATTCAAATTTCCTCAAGGGCTTTATTGTAAAGCTGGCAACAATAGATTTTATCGGCATTTTTTGTGCTTTTTTAATTGGCCTCTATATCAGCCGCAGAATGCTGCAGCCCGTTGAAGCAATTCGCTCAGCGGCGGAGCGTATTACCATAGAGGATTTGAGCCAGCGCATAGAAACAGACGGACCAGATGATGAGATGAAGGAGTTGACGGTAACCTTTAACTCTATGATTGATCGCTTGGAAAACTCCTTTCAGCGGCAAAATCAATTTATTTCTGATGCTTCCCATGAGCTTCGAACGCCAATTTCCGTGATTCAAGGCTATGCAAACCTCATTAACCGCTGGGGTAAAAGCGATCCGGATATTTTGCAAGAGTCAATTGATTCTATTTTAAGCGAAACTGAGCATATGAGCGCACTGATTCGGAAGCTCCTTTTTTTGGCAAAGGGAGATCAGAACCGTATGCTGGTACAAAAGAAGGTGGTTTCTCTAAACGAGGTTGCCGGAGAAATTGTTAGAGAGCTGGAGGTTTTGGAGGTTCATAGGCAGATTTTGTTTGAGGGAAAAGATAAGGCGGAGGTATGGGCCGATCCTGATCTGCTAAAGCAATTGCTTTGGATTTATGCTGAAAATGCATTGAAATATACAAAGGAGGGCGGAGTCATTACCATTCGGGTTTGGAAGGATAAAAAAAATGCCTTTGTTTCTGTGGGTGACGATGGTGTGGGGATTACGCAGGAGCATTTACCGCGGATTTTTGACCGCTTTTATCGTGTGGATCCATCCAGAAATAAGGGGATTTCCGGTACAGGACTGGGTTTATCTATTGCAAAATGGATTATCGACAGCCATTTAGGACAAATTTTTGTGGAAAGCAAGGCTGGCGAGGGTACAACCTTCATTAATCAGTTTCCCCTTACCGGTAAACCAAAAAAAGAAGCGCCAAAAAAGGACAGCCAGTAGCTACTTAAGTTTTAAAATTTCCTTAAGGTTTCCTTATTTATTTGATAAAGGAATAATTAGGTAGTATAATGAATCAATACACTTGTAATACAAATTATTAAGGGGGAAATACTTATGCAAAAAAAATTAGCTGCACTTTTGTGCGCGGTAATGTGCATCACGGCATTTACCGGTTGTTCCAGTACAGAGCTGGGTTATCTGCAGATGAGTGCAGATTTAATGAACAAAATGGAGGTTTGTGAAGCTTCCGGTAAGGTAAATGTAGATGTAGATGTTGATGCCATGAAGGAATATATTACCGATATTTCTAAGGCTGCAGGGTACACAAGCGAAATGATTGATGACTCCTTGGAAAGCTTAAAGGATATCAAAGGCAAAAAGTCTGCTGTGTTGGATTATGCAATAAAAATGGACATGAATAACCTTGATTACTATTTAGACATGGATGTGACTTACGATGGTAAGAAATACGACATGGGCGATATGTATTATGCAATGAAGGATGGTATTTATGTATCCGGAAACACACTGTGGGGCGCATATCAGTTGATTGCAGATATGGCAGAAGCAGATGACACAAGCTACATTTTAAACGAAAACTTTGCAAAAGATTTAAAAGCAGCCTTAGACCAAAGCAAGTATATTAAATTAATGTCTATGAAGGATTTGGGGCTGACAGATGAAGAAATTGCAAAAATGGTTCCAGAGGGCGGCTTTGGAGATTTGTATGCTTCTGTAATGGATTTCTATAAAAATGCATTCTCCGGCTTTACTACAAATATGGTAAGTGAAGTTTCCGGTGGCTACAAAATTCAGGCTGACGGCAAAGCAGTAGCTCAATTATTTATTGATTTGTTAGACTATGTTGGTAATAACCCTGATACAGTATTAGCTGCAACAACCACATACATGATGGATGTTATGAAGGTAATGAATTCTTCTGAAGAAGAGGTAGCTGCTTTTAAGGCACAAATGGACGCTTTACAGGCAGACACAGCTTCCATTAAGGCGGGAGCGAATTCTATTAAGTTAATTGTTCAGCAGGCAATTGCATCTGCCTCAGTTTCTAAGGTATTGAACAGCTTTAATTATGAAGCAACAATTACAAAAGAGGGCGCAGGCCTCAACTCAAAGGAAACCTTTGGTATTACCAATGGCAGCAAGAGCGTTTTGAAGGTAACAAGCAATGGCACTGTAAAAGCAGGCAGCGGCAAGGTGACTATGCCTATATCCAGCGTGAGCGTAGATGCTTTTGAAGCAAAAATGGAAGCTTTAACAGAGAAGTATAACCCTGTTACAGCAGTAACTGTTCTTTGGGGCTGGGAAGGCGATTCTGAAGCAATGCTGACAAAAGAAAGAGCTGAAGATTCTTTCTTTTCAGGCACTAGCGACGATGATATAACAGAATATGCTATACAGGACGGCCGTGTTTATCTTCCTTTGCGTGTGATTTGTGAGGCAATGGGCGAAACTGTTGAATGGAACAATGCCGAGAAAACAGCTTACATCGTTCGTACGGATGGAAAGACAGCAATGAAGGGCATTATTCAAGATGGAAAGTCCTTTATCAGTGTGCGTGATTTTGAAAAATTAGGTTATGTTGTAGAATATCAGGCGGTAGATGGCTTGAAGCAAGCAACTTTAACCAAGTAAAAACGAAAACTTAAGTTAAAAATAATAACAAGAAGGCAGCATCAGTCGATGCTGCCTTTTATTTCATTTAAGTGAGCCTTCATATTTTCCCATAAGGAATAGGGGATGGCAAGGTTTCCTTTTCCTGTGCCTAAGCTGATAAAAGGCTTGTTTTCCCCGTGAAAATCACTGCCGCCGGAGGGGAAAAGAGAATGTTTTTTGGCTAGTTTCATCATGTTTTTTCTTTGTGCAGGCGTATAGGTTGAATAAAAGCATTCGATACCATCCAGACCTAGGGGTACTAATTTTTGGCAGAGAGCATCCAATTGATCTTGGGCAAGCTGATAGAGGGTGGGATGGGCGAGAATACTGATTCCGCCTGCAAGATGAATGGTTTCGATACATTCTTTGGGAGTAGGGAGGATTCTTGGAACATAGCCAGGGCGTCCTTGGGATAGGTATTTTGAAAAGGCATCATCCCGTGTATAGACATAGCCTTTTTTTAAAAGAACATTGGCAAAATGGGCACGTGTGATGATTTCTCCGCCTCCATTTTGAAAAACCTCTTCTATGGTTATAGGTAGGCCGATTTGGGTAAGCTGTGCGGCCATCTTTATGTTTCTGGTACGCCTATTTTGTTGTATGATTTTCATTTGGTCTATCCAAATGGGCGCTTTCGGGTCAAAGCCCAAACCAACAATATGAAGCTCGGGTTGATGAAAGCTATGGCATCGAGCTGCCAGTTCAATTCCGGGTATGGTTTCTATGCCATGGTTTTTGCCGGCCAAAAGGAATTGTTCTAAGCCATCTAGGGTATCGTGATCCGTTAGTGCAATGGCGTAAAGCCCTTGCTTTTTTGCCAAGAGAACGAGGCCCTCCGGCGAAAAGGTGCCATCGGAGCAATAAGAGTGGGTGTGCAAGTCTATCATCTTGTTTTTTTCCATATGCCTTCCTCCTTTATTATTAGTATACCATAATAAGGTAGAAAAAACGGAATATTTTCATTCAAATGCAGGAAAGACGGCAGGGATTTTTAGGATTGTATCATATTTCATCAGCTTCTCCCATAAAATAAACCAAAGCAAATTGGGAGAGGATATTATTGAAAACAAAAAAAAGAGAAACAAAGAAAAAAATACAAAAAAAAAGGGAAAGTATGGAGAAGCAAAGCGGGCAAGGCTTGATCTCAATGGTTAAAGGCATGGCTATCGCATATGCAATTACCTGCATTTTCTTTATTGCCTATGGGCTTATTCTTACATACACCAATGTTTCCGAACAAAGCTTGCCTATGATTGCTTTGGCATGCACCGCCATTTCCACTGCAATTGCTGGGTATGACTGGGCAAAATGCCGTAAGAAAAATGGCTTATTGATGGGGTTATTAGCAGGGTTTATTTATACAGTAATTCTTTTTATTGTAACGGCCTTGGCCAGCGATACCTTTACCGTGGGAATGTCTAAGGTTATGACTTTGATTGTTGCTTTAGCAGGCGGGGGGATTGGCGGCATTTTGGGTGTGAATGGCAAAAAGTGAAAAAACACTTGAAAAATTTGTACATTGTGTTATACTAACTGCTATGAGAGGCGTAGATTCCCATAAACATATGATGTGGGGCTTGCTAATTAAAAAAAATTGAAATAGGCTGGTTTCTCCTTCTTTTGATAAAGGAGAACCGCCTTTCTTTTGTGCAAAATCGCTATGGCGCAAAGATTTCAGGAGGGCTCAGGATGAAAACAAAGGGAAGATTAATGCTGCTATTGATGATTATTGTAGCATTAGGCTTAGGCACACTATCCTATTACGGGATTGGTGAGAAAAAGCAGTTAAGTGTCAATAATATCAAACAAGGCCTAGATTTAAGTGGTGGTGTTGATATTGTGTACGAGGCTGACAAGGAAACAGTTTCGGATGAAGAAATGGCAGCGGCGATATCTTTGCTGCAAGGACGTCTTGACTGGAATGGTTGGTCAGAGGCAGAAGCAGCAAGAGAAGGAACAAAGAGGATTCGCGTGCAGATTCCTGGTGTGGAAGATGCTGAGGAAGCGATACAGGAAATTGGACAGACAGCGCAGCTTGTTTTTGCCGATGAAGATGGCAATGTAGTACTTACCGGTGATATGGTAAAGAATGCATCAAAACAAGTTGGGGCAACTTCTAAAAACGGGCCTTCTGTTCCCTATGTTTCGTTGGAATTTAATGATGAGGGAAAAGAGAGATTTGCCCAGGCAACATCGGACAATATTGGAAAAACAATCATGATTATCATGGATGCTTCGGTCATTAGTGCACCCACCGTTCAGGCGGCAATTACGGATGGCAAGGCAATTATTACGGGAAACTTTACCGGAGAAAGTGCGGAAAACTTGGCGGCTTTGATTCGTGCCGGCTCTTTGCCGTTTAACTTAAATGTAATCCAAATGAAGAATGTTGGAGCCAGACTTGGTGCAGATGCTCTTTCTACAGGGATACTTGCTGGTATCATTGGGATTGTGCTGGTGCTTTTGTATATGCTTTTCCCATATAAGATTTTAGGCTTTGCAGCGGATTTGGCATTAATCATATATATAGCTTTAGAGATGTTGGTTTTAAGCTTGTTCCATATCACTTTAACAGTGCCGGGTATTGCGGGCATTATCCTTTCTGTTGGTATGGCGGTGGATGCCAACGTTGTAATTTTTGAACGTATCAAAGAAGAATTGATTATCGGAAAGACATTACGCTCGGCGGTAAAGACAGGATTTTCCAGGGCATTGCCTGCTATTGTGGATGGTAATATTACGACGTTAATTGCAGCGGCTGTATTGTTCTTTTTGGGTTCAGGAACCATAAAAGGTTTTGCTACTACGTTAATGTTTGGTATCATCATTTCCATGTTTACGGCTTTGGTTGTGACAAGAATAATTGTAAATAGCTTGATAAAAGCAGGATTTCAAAACCCTAAAAACTATGGATTTCGTATAAAGTGAGGAGGTGGCAAAAATGAAAATAATTGAAAACAGAAAGAGATTTTTTGCCCTTTCCTTGATACTGATTATGATTGGCTTTGCAGCAATGTTTTATCAAGCCAGCAAGGGCAACGGTATGCTGAATTGGGATGTGGAATTTACAGGCGGTACTGCCATGGGAATTGACATGGGTGAGGCTTTTGAACATGAAAAACTGAAGCAGATTATTTTTGATGTTACAGGGCAAAATAGTCCGCAAATTCAAGATATTATTGGAACAAATGAGGTTGCGGTAAAACTACAATCCATTGATAGCCAAACAAGAGCAGATTTGGGGGAGGCCCTCAAGGCAGAATTCCCTTCTTCGGTTGTGAAAGAATCGGAAGATGTAAGTGGCACGGTAAGCTCAGAAATGCAAAAAGCAGCAATGAAGGCGACGTTACTTGCTTGTGTTGCAATGCTGATCTATATTTCCATTCGTTTTAAGGACATTAGAGCGGGCGGCAGTGCAATTATCGCTTTGGTTCATGATGTTTTGATTGTTATTGCGGCATATGCTATTTTCCGCATTCCTGTAAATAATGCGTTTATAGCCGTAATTTTAACGGTTCTTGGGTATTCGGTAAATGCAACCATTGTAATTTTTGATCGAATTCGTGAAAATCATGATAGATTTTCACCTCGTGAAACAGCTGAAAAAATCAATAAAAGCATCACACAAACATTGGCCAGATCCATTAATACTTCTGTTACTACGTTCTTTACCGTAGGTGCGATTTATGTAATTGGCGTTCAGTCTATTAAAGAATTTGCTCTTCCTATGATGGTAGGTATCATTGTTGGGGCGTATTCCTCGATTTGTATTTCCGGTTCTGTTTGGTATACTTTACTGCCAAAGAGAGAAAAGTAATTTAACATACCGAAAAAAAACAGCAGGGCATTGTCCTTGCTGTTTTTTTTGTTCGCCCTAGCTTGATAAAACCACCTGCTCTGTGGGTAGTAGGAACGTAGACAAAGTCAAAACCTTGAGGGCTTTGTATTCAAACACCAACAAGGGTTTCACCCATTGATCCAGCTAAAACCCCATGAAAATGGGGTTTTAGTAAAAGTTTTTTGTCTTGTTTTTTTCAAAAAGCAAGTGGGTCTGTGCAACGCCCAAGGTGTTTTCGGGTTTTACAGCAACAACGTGCTTTTTCACAAAAATTAAAAGGGATAGGCAGAGGAACTGCTGGCTTTTAATTTTAACAAGATAGGAGGTGAGAGATTTGCTGTTCCATTTCCTCCTTAATATGATATAATAGTGGGGTTAAAGGAGTTGTTTGGATGAAACGATGGTTGTTGAAAAGATCCAAAATAGATACGGCTGTTATGGCTGAGGAACTGGGAATGAAGGAAGCTGTTGCTTGCGTTCTTGCAAACAGAGGATTGGGAGAGCGACAGTACGCACGGAACTTTATGTATGGAACCCTAGAGGATCTGAGGGAACCTTTTTTAATGAAAGATATGGCCTTGGGTATTGATTTGATTGCCCAAGGAATCAAGGAAAATAAGAAAATTGCTGTTTACGGTGATTATGACGTGGATGGCGTTATGAGTACCACCATACTTTTTAGAACCATTTTAAGATGTGGCGGGGATGCAATTTATTATGTGCCCCATAGGCAAAGGGAAGGTTATGGGCTTAATGTGGAAGCCATAGAGCAATTGGCAAAGGAAGGGGTGGAGGTACTCTTTACTTGCGACAATGGTATTTCTGCTTTGGAAGAAACCCAAAGAGCAAAAGAACTTGGAATGACTGTTGTGATTTTAGACCATCATGAGCCTGGTTTTTTGGAGATCAATGGAGAAAAGAAGGATGTGCTTCCTGATGCTGATGGGATAATTGATCCCAAGCAAAAGGACTGCAGCTATCCTTTTTCTATGCTTTGTGCAGGCGGAATTGCATACAAATTTGCATTAGCGTTATTAAATGTTTTTGGAATAAGGGACGAGGCCTTGGAAAAAGAGTGTTTATGCTTTGGTGCCCTTGCAACCGTTTGCGATATTGTGGATTTATTGGACGAAAACAGAATTTTGGTTCGCTGGGGTTTAGATGAAATACCGAAAACAACAAATACAGGTCTGCGGGTTTTGATGGAAGAAACAGGAATCGTGGGGAAGCATATCAGCGAATATCATTTGGGTTTTATCTTGGGGCCGTGCATAAATGCTACGGGGCGGCTGGAAAGCGGCCAAAAAGCCGTGGAGCTTTTTTGCGAAGAGGATGAGGCGAAAGCAAGGGAGATTGCAAAAACGTTAGTAAGACTTAACGAAGAAAGAAAAAGCCTTACCACCCAAGCTACGGTGCGAGCAATGGAGTATATCCAGAGGGACGAGTTATCAAAAGAAAGGGTTCTTGTGTTATATGATGTGGACACCCATGAAAGCATTGCGGGGATTGTTGCAGGCAAGATCAAGGAACGTTATTATCGGCCTGTGATTGTCATTACTTCCAGTGAGGATGGAGCCAAAGGCTCAGGCAGAAGCATTGAGGGGTACGATTTATTTCAGGCGCTTTTTCGGTGCAAGGAGTTATTCAGCCGTTTTGGAGGACATGCCATGGCTGCGGGGCTGTCCCTGCCGAAAGAAAATATTTCTGTTTTAAGAAAAAAATTAAACGAGGAATGTCAGCTGACGAAGGAACAAATGACCCCTATTTTGCGATTGGAAAAGCAGTTGGGGTTTGCGGAAATCGACATGGAGTTGGCAAAGGAGATTCAATCGTTGGCGCCCTTTGGCAAAGAAAATCATGCGCCGTTATTTGGTTCTAAAAGTATTTCGGTGGACAGGGTGGATTTGATCGGGAAAAACAAAGACATCCTTCGCATGACTTTATCCGAGGAGAAAAGTGGCGTACGCATGGCGGCGCTATCCTTTGACGGATACGTAGAAATGCTGAATTTATTAAAAGAATTGTATCCGCAAGAGGAATGTGATAAAATGATGAACGGTGGGAAAATAGCGCACAAATTTGATTTTGTATATAGTATAGAAATAAATACATATAACGGTAGAAGTTCTGTGCAATTAATGATTAAAGATTTCAGGCTTTCAAAATAAGGAGGAGCAAAAATGGAATTAAAAGATAAAATCAGATCTATCCCAGATTACCCTGAGAAAGGTGTTATGTTTCGGGATATTACCACTTTGCTGAAGGATGCAGATGCTCTGACAGAAGCGGTGGGACAGATGCAAAAAAAACTGGTGGGACAGGAATTTGACTTGATTTTGGGGCCTGAATCCAGAGGTTTTATTTTTGGAATGCCAATTGCGTATAACTTAAAAAAGGGATTTATCCCCATTCGCAAAAAAGGTAAGCTTCCTGCTGAGGTTGTTAGCAAGGAGTATTCCTTGGAGTATGGCAAGGCTGTCATTGAAATGCATAAGGATGCGGTGCAGCCAGGGCAAAAGGTTGTAATTGTGGATGATCTTTTGGCAACAGGGGGAACTGCAAAGGCCATTGTGGATATGGTGGAAAGCATAGGCGCAGAAGTGGTTTCGTTAAATTTTTTGATTGAGCTGGATTTTTTAAATGGCAGGGAAGTTCTGAATGGATATAATGTGAATACAGTAATAAACTATTAAAAATATTGGAAAAAGCTAACCTTAAACTTGGGAGTGGGGCTTTTTCATAAGAAAGGCTGATATTATTTGGATATCAGCCTTTTAAATATTGTGGAAGAAAATGCAGAAAATTTTCGTTTTCATTATACGAGGGGGTGTTTGCATTTACTGATCAAGAAACAACCCGATGATTGGTGCAGTTTTCCGGCTTATAGTTTTCATATTTACGTTGTGCATGAGGGGCTTGTTCCCAAAGGTCTTCGGCACAAGGCGCCCACGCTTTTGCATATTCCTGGCATTTTGCACAAAGGTGCTCGGCAGATTCAGGGGACTTAAGATCAGTGGATTTTGCTCCCGTTTCTTTTACTATTTTTTCAAGAAATTCAGGGTTTTCAAGCATGGGGCAAGGCCTCAAATGGTTTTTATTAAAGGGCTGATTATTATAGTAAGCCATAAAAATTGGTTGTTTTAAAATTTCCAAGAGGGTATGTGTGCGAATGTTTGCATTGGAAAAATGAATAAATACACAAGGCTCCGCATCGCCATTGGCATTAATATGGAAGTAGTTTCTTCCCCCGGCAATGCAACCGCCAACAAACTCTCCATCATTTTGGAAGTCCATGGTGAAGAGGCCTTTTCCGTGGCTCATATTTCTGATTTCCCGAACACGCTGATGCATAAATTTACGCTGGGCGACTGTGGGCAGTAAATCTACCACTGCATCATTTCCTACAGGCATATAGTGGAAGTAAAAGGCATAGCGGCATCCTTTTTCAATCATTAAATCAACGAATTCTTCGCTGACTACGGTTTCAATGTTTTTTGAGGTGTAACAAATGGAGGTGCCAAAAATTAAGCCGTATTTTTTAAGCAAATCCATGGCATACATTACCTTTTCATAAACACCTTCACCGCGGCGCAAATCATTCACCTCTGAGAAACCCTCCAGGCTAATGGCCAAATAAAAATTGCCAACCGCTTGCATTTCTTTACAAAATGCTTCGTCAACCAAGGTTCCGTTGGTATACGCCAGAAAAGCACAATCATTATGTTTTTTGCATAGACGGATAATGTCGGCTTTTCTAACCAAAGGCTCTCCACCGGTCATCATATAAAAATAAATGCCCAGCTCTTTGCCTTGTGTGATGACACGATCCATTTCTTCAAAGGAAAGGTTTAGTTTATTTCCGTATTCCGCAGCCCAACAACCTGTGCAATGTAAATTACAAGCACTGGTGGGGTCCATGAGTATTAACCAGGGTACGTTGCATTGGTGAATTTCTCGCATTTTTCGAATGGTTTTTGTGCCATTAAAGAAGGATTCAAAGCCTAAGTTCAGGGCGGTTGTTTTTAAAACATGAGGATGAACTTCTTCAAAAAGCCGATCGGTGTATTTATGTAAAGCGCTTTCTTCATTGGAAATTAGTTCCTTGGCGGTGTTGAAATTGATATCCAGTTTTTCGTCTGACATGAATTTCCCTATGAGGTCAATCAGCTTTAAAACCGTTTTTTCTCTGTTTTCCTCTGCGCTATGTAGTACGGCGTTTATGGCTGTGCTAAAGGCCATTCTCTCTGCCGTATGTGAAAGTGTTCTCATAGTAATTCCTCCAATTCTTTTTTGTTTTAAACATTTCTAATTTTTGGTTAGGAAGCAATGATAAGGGTGCTTTATTATACTACCTTGACTGTATAAAGAACGATCCAAAGGTTGAGGCAACCGTCTAAAATAAAGTTAAGGCCAAGGAAATGAAGTATTGTATAAATCGTTCCCATGGGCTTCACAATGAGAAAACAGGCCGCTAAAGCAGTTGCAATTGCTAAAATTAGAATCAGCCACCATTTTTCCAGCCCGAATTTTTTCGCATCTAGGGTGGTTTGAATTTTTAATACGGCGTCAATGAAAATAATGATTCCAATAACGGTGGAGAAGATGGTGGAAATGGGTTGGACAAAATAAAAAATGAGCAAACCCATGGTCAAAGAAAAAAGTCCCATGGCAAAATCAAATTGAAATGCCAGTTGGTAAATATCTTTGGCAAAATAGCAAATTAATTTAATGACTCCGTATCCCATAAAGACAATACCCAGAAGATAGCAAAGAGCTTGAAAAGAAATTTCCGGGCGAGGAAGCAGGTAGCATCCTATGATGATAAAAATGAAAGCCGGTATACAGGAGACGAATTTCGTTTTGCACATCGTTTTCAAGCTTACACCTCCTTTTTCTGCTACAGCTAGTTTATCCCTTTGCAGTTTGGAATAGTACGGATAAAAAAAGAATAATGCACAAATTTTAGGCATTATTCCGAAATTGTCTGATTTTTGTTTTCAGTTTGATTAAATTGCAAGGCGATTTCTACTGTGTTTTCAAAAATATCGGACATTTTTTTTAGGAATATGAGGGAATCCTCCTCCATGCCATTTTTGATCCAATTAATAATCATTCCTACCAATGAAAAACGATAAAAATCACAGACAAATTTTTTGTTTTGCTCAGAAATATTTATGCTGACCTTAAGATGATCAATGTAATTTTGCAAAATTATCTCTGAAATATCATATAAATAGCTTACAAAAACATCTCTGCTTTTGGAGTAGAATATATGGGAAATGGAGGTTTTATAGCTTGTAATAAAGGCGGCAATTCGTAAAAATTCTTCATAGCAGGTGTGAGAGCTTTGCTGATCCTCCAGCACCTTCTTTGTTTCGGTGAGTAAAACGTCCTCCAAAAGGTCATAAATGTCTTTATAATAATAGTAGAAGGTATTACGATTTATTCCACATTCTTCAACGATATCCTTCACCGTGATTTTATCAAAGGATTTTTTAAAAAGAAGGTTTAAAAACACTTCATGGATTGCTTTTTTTGTAAACAGCGACATCGTTGCCCACCTCTAATCTTTTTTGCAAAAACATTGCCGGATAATTAATGCATGCCCTATTACTAGATTATGAATAATATATATATAAAATAACATTTTTTGTCTGAATTGGGAAGAGTCTTTGCATGTATTATGAATTCCCCCGGGGGGAGTGACAAAGAAAGGAAGCTTTTTTGAGGAGAAAATATGGCTTTCTTCCTTTGCAAAAGAGTTGCTATTTTCCTAGTTTTTTGCTAAGATTAAGAAAACATAATGTTGTTTTAGGTCTGGCATGAAGAGGCGTTTGGCCCATACAAAAGAGCGTAAGCGAGGGAGAAGTATATGTTTGGTCAATTTTTTGTTTTATTTGCGTTAATGGCTGTAGGTTACTTTGCCAGCAGAAAAGGCTTTTTGAATGATGAAATGACCGTTGGTGTGGGTAATATTGTGCTTTTTTTTACGATTCCTGCATTGCTGTTTTCCAGCCTTGCCAATACCAAAGTGGAAAGTGAAATGCTGACAAATTTTGCAACAATGGTTGGTCTGCATGTTGTTGCTTCCTTAATTTTTGGCCGTATTCTTCGGTGGTACTATGGTTTTCGTAAATTTGACCAGGCTCATCTTAACATGCTTGAGGTTACGGCAGTATCTGTAAATAATGCATTTATTGGCTTTCCCATTGCCTTGTTGTTTTTTGGGGAAGAGGCTGTTGTATATATGTCAGCCGGTGTACTGGGGTTAAATCTCTACGTTTGGAGTGTAGGATTATATATTATAAAGGGGATTAAAGGTGAGAGTCCAGGGACGATGCTTCGCACCTTAGTAAAAGGAGCGATTAACCCGAATATTTCTTCTATTTTATTGGGGCTTTTTGCATCAGTGATTGGTCTTACGGCACACCTGCCATATTTTGTGCAAGACTTTATCAGTTCCCTTGGCGGCATTTCTACCCCCCTTTCCTTAATTTACATAGGCGCTTTAACGGGAAATAGCGGGCTGAGATATTTATTGAGGGATCGGGAAACTTTGGAGGCCAGTCTGATTAAAATGATATTGATGCCGATTATGGCATTTGTGTTTATTTATTTTATACCGGTACAGCCTATCGTCAAAACTGTATTTTTTGTGGGTATGGCGTTGCCTTCGGCAGCCATTGTGCCTATGATTGTAGGACGTTATGGTGTGGGTGTGGAGATTTCTTCAAAAATGGTGATGCTGACAACTGCTTTTTCTATGGCGACTTTACCTGTTTGCGTTGCAATCAGCCACATTTGGTTATGATTTGAGTGAGAGCGTGGGAATGTTGGGAAAAAGAAAGAAAATTCTTGCACTCTCGTTTGGGATATGTTATAATTCAAAAATGCGATTACGGATGGTCCAATGATGCATAATAGTATAGCATTAAGAACGTCTTTGAGGGAAGGAGGAAATGGAATGGATATTATTAGAGAACTGGAAAATGAACAGCTCAAAAGCGAAGTAACTCCTTTTAACGTTGGTGATACAGTTCGCGTTTATGCGAAGGTAGTAGAAGGAACGAGAGAAAGACTTCAGATGTTTGAAGGCGTTGTTTTGAAAAGACAGGGCGGCGGCCTTAGAGAAACTTTTACAGTTAGACGTATTGCTTCTGGTGTTGGCGTGGAAAGAACTTGGCCTTTGCACTCCCCTAGAATTGACCGTATCGAGGTTGTAAGACGCGGTATTGTAAGACGTGCGAAACTTTTCTACTTGAGAGATAAAGTTGGTAAAGCAGCAAAAGTAAAAGAAGTATTAAGATAAAAACTTACCTCGGTGGAATTGTTTCATCGAGGTTTTTTTCGTAAGTGGCAAAGAAATTTGCCTTTTACGAAAAAAAGTGAGAATCAAGGGGTTGAATTCGTTTTTCACAGCAGACGCAGGCTGGAGGAGGATAAAAATGGAGCAAATGCAAGAACAAAGTGAACAAGAACCATTGGAAGAAAAATCGGTAAAAAAGAAAGAAGTTTTTTCTTGGCTGCAGCTAATAATAATGTTGGCCTTTGTTTTGGTGTTGCGCACCTTTGTATTTGGTACGATTTATGTAAAAGGCTCGTCTATGGTACCAAATTTTCACCATGGAGATTTGGTATTTATTAACAAATTAGCCACATCTATCTCCGCGCCTAAGCAGGGAGATATTGTAATTTGCCAGTTGAATGCCGACGGGCAAAGGGAAAAGATTATTAAACGTGTCGTTGGCTTGCCAGGGGATGAAATTGATATTGTTTGGAATGAAGATAGCGAAAATGTTGAATACTCTCTATATGTGAATGATGAATTGATTGAGGAGCCTTTTCTTGAAGAGCCTATGATGACAAATGGTGATATGGATTATCCTTTTACTGTGCCTGAGGGCAGTTATTTTGTAATGGGCGATAATAGAAATGCCAGCATAGACAGCAGGAGAACCTCCATCGGTGCAATCAAAAAAAAGGATTTGGTGGGGAAGGTTATTTTCCGTTTGTATCCCTTTGATCAATTTGGCTCTATTTCTTAACGAAAGGAACGAAAAGCTATGAATATACAATGGTACCCGGGACATATGACCAAAACCCGTCGTATGATGGAGGAAACCATTTCTTTGGTGGATATTGTCATTGAATTGGTGGATGCGCGCATTCCTTATAGCAGCAAAAATCCCGATTTGGATACATTGGCAAAAAATAAACGCCGCATTATTTTACTGAATAAATGCGATTTGGCGGATGAGAAGGCCACTGCGCTATGGACGGAATATTTTGAAGCACAAGGCTTTTGTGTGATTAAAATGAATTCTTTGAAGGGAACGGGAATGAACGAGGTTACCGATGCCGCAAGGGGTTTAATGAAGGAAAAAATCGAAAAACTGAAGGCCAGAGGGCGGATTAATGTGCCCATTCGCAGCATGATTGTGGGTATTCCAAACGTGGGAAAATCAACGTTTATTAACAAATATGTTGGGAAAACCATGGCTAAAACGGGCGATAAGCCGGGTGTAACCCGAGGAAAGCAATGGATTAAGATAAAAAAGGATTTTGAGCTTTTAGACACGCCTGGTATTTTGTGGCCTAAATTTGAGGATCAAGAGGTTGGTTTGAAGCTTGCCTTTACCGGTGCAATTAATGATGATATTTTGGATGCGGAAACCTTGGCCATTTCATTTATTGATCATATACTGCTACGCAATGGGGATTGCATCAAAAAACGGTATCAAATTGCCTTTGATACCATTGAGGAACCTCATGTGGTATTACGGCAGATTGCAGATGCAAGAGGATTTAAGCAAAAGGGTGGAGAGCCTGACTTGGAACGAGCTTCCAAAATTTTGTTAGATGAATTCAGAGGCGGAAAGCTAGGGCGCATTACCATGGAATTGCCCCAAGATATTGAAGAAATGCTGGGAGCGAAGGTAGAAAAGGAAAGATTAAAGGCTGCAGAGGACAGAGCGCGCAAACAAAATTTTAAAAAGAAGAATAAATGAAAAAATCCCCCTGAGAAAACGCATTGCGTTCATCTCAGGGGGTTTTTATTCTTGTTTTAACAAATCAACGATATTTTGGATTACTTGTGCTGTAAAGCCCCAAATGGTATGGCCTTTATATTCATAAAACAGCTCAGGGATACGGGATTTTGCGAAGGGATAGTCCTTTCCGCCTTCGATGCGGTGATAGGGAAAGGTATCAGGGCCAGCGGCTTTCCACACCATATCGTGAATTTCGGGGGGCGTTTCCATGAAATAAGAAACGGGAACTGTAAAAATTTGTGCAACCTCCTCGGGATTTGGGCAGGAACAGCGCAAAACATCATAGCAAACATAACCTAAAAAGGGCTGTATTACGCCGCCATAGATAGTGAGCATATAATCGCTTTTTCCTAAAATAGAAATTTCGCTTTGGTGAATGCCCAGTTCCTCTTCTGTTTCCCGCAGGGCGGTTTGCTCCAATTTTTCTCCGCATTCATGGTGGCCGCCGGGAAAGCAAATGTCACCTGGCTGGCGTACGCCCATGGCCCGTTTATTTAAAACAAAGCACAGCTCACCGTTTTTTTCGGTAATCAAGGCTAAAACCGCGAAGCGACGAAGCTTAAATATGGGTTCCGCCTTATGGTCTTTAAATATATGTGAGATTGCTTGGATGTCTAATTTATTTTCGCTCATAGAGTCATTCCTTTCTTAGCTTAATATAGGAGGCGGCTTTTCGCCGTCTTTGATCTTCAATTTCAGCATAGTGCTTTCTGGTGGTATTTACGTCGGCATGGCCTAAAGCGTCAGCCACTAAATAAATATCCCCTGTTTCCTGATAAAGATTGGTGCCGAAGGTGCTGCGCAGCTTATGGGGGGATATTTTTTTTACGGTAACACCAAAAGCATATTTTTTAACCAAATTTTGTACGGCTCTAACGGTAATGCGTTTTCCTTGGGAAGAAAGAAAAAGGGCATCTTCATTTTCTTTCTTGGTAATTGCGTGCTGACGCTCCTCTAGATAATCCTCCAAAGCTGCCTGTACTTCCTCTCCAAAGTACAAGAAAACCTCATTTCCGCCTTTGCGAATGATTTTAATTGCATTGTTTTTAAAGTCTATATCCTTTATATTTATGCCAACACATTCGGAAACGCGCATCCCGGTTCCAAGAAGAAGGGTTGTTATGGCTAAATCTCTTTTTTTGGTGCGGTCATGAAATGCCTTTTGATGGTCGGACAGTTTTCCTCCTGATTCAACGGCATCCAAAAAATCCGCCATTTCATTTACGTCTAGGCGGACGATTTGCTTATTGTGAATTTTAGGCGTTTCCACAATGGCAGCAGGGTTGGCAACTACCTTTTTTTTCTTATAAAAATATTTATACATGGAGCGGATCGCCGCCAGCTTTCGAGATTTCCCTTTTTCATCGTTATGCAATTCCATTCCGCTTTCGGGATGCTCATAATCAGGCCTGATATAATAAGAAAGGTATTCCATAAAGCAGTCGATATCGTCGGAGGATACTTGGTTTAAGCTTTCTACCGTAAGCCTTGCTGAGTCAATTCCACCTAGGGTCCCATGCTCCTCGTAGAGATACCGAAAAAAAATTCTTAGATCATAGGCATAGCCAAGTCTTGTTTTTGTGGAAGTTGTTTGGGCGATTCCCCGAAAAAATTCCATAAGAAAAGGAGGAAGTTCTTTTTGAATTTCCCGCAGTCTAAGGGTTTCTTGGTTTTTCAAATTTTCATGATATGTTGACATGGATTAAATCTCCCCATTCCAGCCTTTTAAATTGGAACGCTTGATGGCGCCAAAAACTTTTTCCTGTAAATTATCGTAATTTTTTGACAGCTCCGCCAAAAGCTCTTTTGTTTCTTGTCGTTTTGTATTTCCATCGGCAAGACAGGGATTTTTTACGATAGTAATCCCGCTTTTTGTAACAAAGCTTTTCGCCTCTCCTTCGGGAACATACATCAAAGGACGGATGGAATAGAGCTTTTTCCGATCCAGATAGCTTACGGGAGCGAAGCAGTTAATTCTGCCTTCATAGAATAAGGACATGAAAAAGGTTTCTACAACATCATCCTTATTATGCCCTAAAGCTACCTTATTGCAACCTAACTTTTCTGCAGCATCATTCAAAGCGCCCTTTCGCATTTTTGCGCAGAGAGAGCACGGGTTAGTCTCTTTTCTTTCGTGAAAAACAATTTGTCCAATATCCGTATGCACAACGGTGTAATTGACACCCAGTTCATCGCACAAAGCTTGAATATCATCATAGGTTGCTCCGGGCAACCCAAGGGACACAGTAATTGCTTCTATTTGGAAGTGTTTGGGATAAAACCGCTGTAAATTTTTTAAGGCCAAAAGCAGGCAAAGGCTGTCTTTACCGCCGGAAATCCCAATGGCGATTTTGTCGCCTTCTTCAATCATATTGTAATCATCTATGGCACGACGCACATAGCTCAGTAATTTTTGTAGCTTCATAAAACAGTTCTCCTTTGTGAGTTTAAGCTTAAAGGTTATTATATCATAAAAGCGGAGAAAGTGGGCAAAAAACAAAGAAAACCGCAAGGGAAGCTTGAGACCTTGGGCGCCGCCCAAACCTGCTTGCTTTTTGAAAAAAGCAAGACCAAAAACTTTTTTAGAAACCGCATATGTATGCGTTTTCTAAAGGGTCAAGGGTGAAACCCTTGTGGGTGTTTGAGGGCAAAGCCCTCAAGGTTTTGACTTTGCCTTTGGTCTGAGAGAAAACACATTTATTTATATTTTATATCGAAATTGAAAGAAAAATGCAATGAATACTATTTTTTTTTAGGGAAAAGGGCTATAATGTTAGCAGACAAAAAAAAGGGGATTGGTTATGAAACGTTGGTTTGCAGGTATTTTAATTGCATTAATGTGTTTTGGGACAGGCTGTGGAAATGAAGTGGTAGAGCAGGTGCCGGAGGAAACCGTCAAAACTGCTAAAGAAACCAAACAAGAAACAATAGAAAATTTGATAGATACAATGACCATGGAGGAAAAAATCGGTCAGCTGTTTATGTGTGATATTAGAAATTATCCCAACGGAACCGGCATGACGGTTTTAAGCGAGGATGCTGCGAAAATGGTAAAAGACTATCATTTGGGTGGTGTGATTTTATTTGCGGAAAATCTTGACACCTTGGAGCAGACGAAAAAGCTGACGGGGGATTTGCAAAATGCCGCTGAGATTCCTTTGTTCATTGGCATTGACGAGGAAGGGGGCTTGGTGTCTCGCTTGAAAAAAAGCAATATCCCCCATGAAACAATGCTTTCTCCAGGGGAGATGACGGAACCTGTTCAGGCTGAGGCGGCTGGGCGTTCCATTGGGGGAACGTTAAGCGAAATGGGCGTGAATGTGGATTTTGCTCCTGTTGCCGATGTAAATACAAACCCTAATAATCCGGTGATTGGGATTCGGTCATATTCGGATGATCCCCAAAAAGCTGGGGATATGGTGAGTGCATTCATCCAAGGTATGCAGGGGACGGGAGTCAGTGCTACAGTGAAGCATTTTCCGGGCCACGGAGATACAGCGGCGGATAGCCACAAAGGGGAGGTATTTGTTTCCCATGATTTGGAAAGACTAAAATCAGTGGAGTTTGTTCCCTTTGCCAGAGCCATTGACGAGGGAGTTAATTTTGTAATGGTGGGTCATATTAAAACACCAAAGGCCACTACGGATGGCTTGCCGGCCACTCTTTCTGCCCAAGCGGTAAAGCTTTTGCGGGAAGATTTAAAATTTAACGGTGTAGCCATAACCGATGCAATGAATATGCAGGCAATTACGGAGTATTATGGCGACGGGGAGTCGGCGGTGCTGTCTGTTTTAGCAGGTATAGATATTGTACTCATGCCGGCAGATTTGGATGAGGCTTATCAGGCTGTGGGCAAGGCTGCGCAGGATGGCCGCATCAGTGAAGAACGCTTGAAGGAAAGCCTTTGGAGAATATTAGGTCTAAAGTATGACAAGGGTTTATTATGAAATAAAAGAATTGTCTTGTAAATATGAATATGAGAAGTTATAATCAAATTTACAGGTTTTTTTGGAATTTAATACCGAAAAAAGTAGGATACAAAGAAATGTGGGGAGGTGATGGACATGGCAACGGCAGAACAATTGTTTCAAGAGCTATTGGAACGAATTAAGCTATATCATCCGTCTAAGGATTATAGCTTGTTAGTGCGGGCTTATGAGCTAGCGATAGATGCGCATATGGAACAAAAGAGAAGGTCGGGCGAGCCATATATTATCCATCCCTTGAAAGTGGCTTTTATTTTGGCCGAGCTGGAATTGGATATGGAATCCATTATTGCGGGAATCCTTCATGATGTAATTGAAGATACCAATTATAGCCATGAGGATATTGCAAATATTTTTGGCGAAGAAATTGCCAGCTTGGTGGACGGCGTTACAAAGCTGGGCAAGCTATCCTATACAACAAAGGAAGAAATTCAGGCGGAGAATTATCGTAAAATGTTCCTTGCTATGGCAAAGGACATTCGCGTTATTTTAATTAAGTTGGCGGATAGATTGCACAATATGCGAACGCTGAATTATATGACGCCAGAAAAACAGCATGAAAAAGCCCAGGAAACATTAGATATTTATGCGCCATTGGCACATAGACTGGGCATTTCCAAAATCCGTACGGAAATGGAGGATCTTTGCTTTAAGTATTTGAACCCGGAAGCTTATTTTGATTTGGCGGCAAAGATTGAGAAAAAGCGTGCGGAACGGGAAGCATTTGTGCAAAGTATTGTGGATGAGGTTAAGGGAAAGATGGAAGAAGCCGGAATTTCCGGTAAGATTGAAGGCAGAAGCAAACATTTTTTTAGTATTTACAAAAAAATGGTCAACCAGAATAAAACACTGGATCAGATTTATGATTTATTTGCAGTGCGGGCAATTGTGGACAACATCAAGGATTGCTATGCTGTTTTGGGGATTGTACATACCATGTATACTCCCATGCTGGGTAGATTTAAGGACTATATTGCCATGCCAAAGCCAAATATGTACCAATCCCTGCATAACACGCTGATCGGCCCCAATGGACAGCCCTTTGAAATTCAGATTCGAACTTGGGAGATGCACCGTACCAGTGAATACGGCATTGCTGCCCATTGGAAATATAAAGAAGGAATTACCGGAGATTCCAGCGATAAGACAGAAGAAGAAAAGCTGGTTTGGCTGCGCCAGATTCTGGAATGGCAAAGAGATATGTCCGATAATAGGGAGTATTTGGATACCATTAAGTTGGACTTAAATGTATTTACCAGCCAGGTGTATGCTTTCACACCCCAAGGAAGGGTGATTCAGCTGCCCAAGGACTCTACGCCCATCGATTTTGCTTATATGATTCATTCTGCGGTGGGGAATAAAATGGTGGGGGCAAGGGTCAACAATAGAATGGTAACCATTGACTATAATATTCAAAATGGCGATATTGTAGAAATCATGACCTCTCAAAATTCCAAAGGGCCAAGCCGAGATTGGCTGTCTTTAGTGAAAAGCTCTCAAGCGAGAACGAAAATTAAGCAGTGGTTTAAAAAGGAAGATAAGGAAGAAAATATTCTTCGCGGTAAGGAAATGCTTCTTAGCGATATGAAGAAAAAGGGTTATGTGTCCAGTGATCTAATGCGTGCTGAGTGGATGCAGCTGATTATGGATAAGTATGACTTTAAAGAATGGGATGCCATTATGGCCGCCGTGGGTTATGGCGGAATTAAAGAAGGGCAGCTTGTCAACAGGCTGATTGATGAGTATTTAAAGGAAAAACGAAGAAATCAGACTGCTGAGGAAATATTGCAGGATTTTGAAAAAACCGTAGACCAGAAACCGGTTTCTAAGAAGAAAAAGAACAAGAGTGGAATTGTGGTTGAGGGGATTGGCGATGTTCCGGTTCGTTTTTCAAAGTGCTGCAGTCCCGTTCCGGGGGATGAGATTATTGGCTTTGTTACACGGGGCCGTGGTGTTACCATCCACCGAACAGACTGTATTAATATTATGAACTTGAGTGATGAGGAAAGAGGCCGATTGATTAATGCCGAATGGGATGCCCAGTATACCCATGGTGATGTTTTAAGTGCGGCTTATTTGGCGGAAATTAGAGTGACTGCCAATGATCGAAACGGTTTGCTATTTGAGATTAGCCGTCTTTTGGCGGATGAAGATGTTGCGGTAAAGGGCTTTAACATCCGTACCACCAAGGATATGCTGGCGATTTTCAATATTACGCTGGAAATTAGAACGAAGGATCAGCTGGTGCGTATTACAAAGCGTATCAAGGGCGTGAAGGATGTTATAGATATAGAGCGAGTGTCGGGATAAAAATAGGAGGAGCTTATGCGTGCGGTGTTGCAAAGAGTGACTGAGGCGAGTGTTACAGTGGATGGTCAAGTGATTGGTGAAATCGGAAAGGGCGTTATGGTGCTTTTCGGTATGCTGGGGACTGATGATGAAAAAACCATGGAATATATGCTGGACAAAGTGGTAAACCTTCGTATTTTTGAAGATGAAAACGGGAAAATGAACCTTTCCTTGCTAGACATCCAAGGGGAATTGCTTATTGTTCCCAATTTTACCTTATATGGCGATGCAAGAAAGGGCAGAAGACCTGGATATTCCGGCGGAGCTGCGCCGGAGGTTGCAGCGGGATTGTTTGAAAGATTATGCGAAAAGGCAAAGAAAATGCCGATAAAAAAGGTTGCAATGGGTCAGTTTCAGGCGGATATGAAGGTTGCCTTGGTAAACGATGGCCCGGTGACATTATTATTAGATAGCGAAAAATTATTTTGATAAAGGGTTTTATGATGATACACTATATTCTTCAAGGACATGAACTGCAAAATGATGTGCAAACCATGATTCAGGTTTTTTACCCGAACTTACATTATACACGTGCCCAAGAGGCTGCGCCTTTGGGGGTATCGATTGTAAGCAGCATGGAAAAAGGCATTGCTTCGGCAATGCTTTATCGTGATGGGGAAAAAATAGACAGTTGGTCTATGGCATATGAGAATGGTGCAGGAGAAAAGGAAGAAAAACGGCTGGTAAAGCGTACAATTTATGAGCTGTTAAAGAAAGAAACAGGGCTTCGCCCTCAATGGGGCTTACTCACTGGGGTTCGACCTGCGAAGATTATCAGCGGACTTTTGGCAGAGGGGAAAAGCGAGGAAGATTGCTTGAAGTACTTCGTGAAGGATTATCTCGTGATGGAGCATAAGGCGAGGCTAGCCCTTGCCGTGGCCAAGGCGGAGCAAAAGCTTTTGGAAGAAAACAAGGCGAATGATATTAGTCTGTATATTGGCATTCCCTTTTGTCCTACCAGATGCCTGTACTGCTCCTTTACATCATATCCTTTGGCCCAATATAAGGATCGGGTGGACGAATACTTAAATGCCATGTTTCGTGAGTTGGAGTTTTTGGCTGAATATGCCAAGGACTTTCATTTAAGGAGCATTTATATTGGCGGCGGCACGCCCACGTCCTTGAATGAACAGCAGTTGGAGCGGCTTTTGCACAAGGTGTCTGTTCTTTTTGATACAAAAGAGATGGAATATACCGTTGAGGCGGGGCGTCCCGATACCATTACTAGGGAAAAGCTGCGGCTGATGAAGGAATATGGGGTAAATCGTATTTCCATTAATCCTCAAACCATGAACGAGGAAACACTGAAAGCCATTGGCAGAAGGCATTCTGTTGAGGATATCCGCCGTGTTTTTTATGAGGCACGGGAATTGGGTCATGAAAACATTAATATGGATTTGATTTTGGGGTTGCCTGGGGAAAACCCTGGGGATGTGGAGCTTACCATGGAGGAAATCTTGAAGCTGGCGCCGGACAATGTTACGGTTCACACGTTAGCGGTGAAAAGAGCCTCCCGTTTAAAGGAGGAGTTCGACCAGCACACCCTGTCAACGGCGGAGGCTTTGGAGGAAATGCTTGCCATAACGGCAGAATATGCAAAAAAAATGGGCATGGAGCCTTATTATATGTACCGCCAGAAAAATATGGTGGGAAATTTTGAAAATGTTGGATACTGTCATCCGGGAAAAGAGGGCGAATATAACGTTCAAATTATGGAGGAAAAGCAGACAATTTTAGCGGCGGGGGCGGGCGCAAGCACAAAAACCGTTGACCCCGAAACGGATCAAATCCAGCGAATTTTTAACGTCAAGAGTGTTGAGGATTATATTGCAAGGATTGACGAAATGATTGAGCGAAAGAAAAAGGGATTACCTGGAGGAGGATGGAAATGATTCAGTTGGTGAAGGGAACAAAGGATATTTTTGCGGGGGAGGTAACCGCTTGGCAGGAAATTGAGAAAAAAATGAGGAATATTTGCCAGACCTTTGGCATTGGTGAAATCAGAACGCCGATTATCGAATTTACAGAGCTTTTTGTTCGTGGTGTTGGCGAAACAACGGATATTGTGCAAAAGGAAATGTATACCTTTACGGATGATGGGGACAGATGCTTAACCCTTCGTCCTGAGGGAACGGCAGGCGTTGCCCGTGCATATATTGAGCATGGAATGCACAATCAGGCACAGCCGACGAAGCTATATTACATCTCTCCCACCTTTCGTTGCGAAAATACGCAGGCGGGTCGTCAGCGCCAGTTCCATCAATTCGGAGTGGAGGTTCTGGGGTCTTATAGTGCTGCGCAGGATGCGGAGGTAATTTCCGTGGCGGCGGCTTTGTTGGAAGAAATGGGGATAAAAGACGTTGAGCTGCGCATTAATAGCTTGGGGTGTCCCCAGTGCCGCAGTAATTATAATAAAATACTGCGTGATTTTATCGGACAAAATCTTGGCAAGCTTTGCCCTACCTGCAAGGAGCGTTTTGAAAAAAATCCATTGCGTGTTTTAGATTGCAAAGAGGAAAGCTGTCAAGGGATTATTGCCAATGCACCCTCTGTTTTAGAATGTCTGAATGGGGAGTGTATGGAGCATTTCCAAAAGGTACAGGATATTTTGACGGAAATGGGCATTGCTTTTACCATAGATCCTAAAATTGTGCGTGGGCTGGATTATTATACGAGAACGGTTTTTGAATTTGTTTCCGACGGCTTAACCGTTTGCGGCGGCGGACGTTACGATAACTTGATTGAGGAATGCGGCGGAAAGCCAACAGGTGCTGTTGGTTTTGGTTTGGGAATAGAACGATTGGTTATGATTTTGGAAAAACAAAAGGGCGAAATTACAGAAGTGCCCCAAAGGGATGTATTTATTGGCTCCATGGGCGAAAAGGGATTTTTGAAGGCCCAGGGCTTGACCTTGGATTTGCGAAAGGCGGGAATTTTAGCCGATTGTGATACGGTAGAGAGAAGTGTCAAGGCACAGATGAAGTATGCAAACAAAATTGGTACAAAATATTCTCTTGTTATTGGGGATAGCGAGCTGGAAAACGGAACGGTTGAGCTAAAGGAAATGGAAACAGGAGAAAAAACAATGATTTCCCTTTCAGAAGCTTCTCAAATTTTAGTTCAAAAGTGCAAATAAAAATTTTAAAAAGGCGACTCTTTCATAAAGCAGTCGCCTTTTTCATTATGGGTCTAGACCCGGTTGAGAGGGGAAGACTGAAAAGCAGACAACCTTCCATAGAGCGGGGGGTTATGATTATATGCAAATGGTATTGTAGTTTTTTAAAGTATCCTTGCATTTGAAAAAATAATTTGTTAGTATATTAAGAACATCTGCAGGTCATGATGTTTTGTATTTAGGTTTTTCGCCTTTAAGGAGGAAATAAATTGAAGATTGTAATTGTGGGAAATGGCAAGGTGGGCAGCACAATTGCGAACCAGCTTACCCAAGAAGGACATGATGTAATTATAATTGATAACAATCCTAGCGTATTGACGAATGCCGGTAATACCATGGATATATTCTGCATTGAAGGAAATGGGGCAACTGCTGCTGCTTTAAATCAAGCAGGCGTGAAAAAAGCAAATGTTCTTATTGCTGTAACCTCGGCGGACGAAGTAAACATGCTGTGCTGTTTATTGGGTAAAAAGTTGGGGGCGAAGCATACCATTGCCCGTGTTCGCAATCCTGAATATTTTATCCAGATGGGCCTGATTAAGGAAGAATTAGGGCTAAGTATGGCGGTGAATCCCGAATTGGCGGCGGCAACGGAGATTTCCCGTTTGCTTCGGTTCCCTTCTGCAATTAAAATGGAGCCCTTTGCCCGCGGAAGGGTTGAGCTGGTAGAATTAAAAATAGGGGAACACAGCCCGCTGGATGGCATGCCGCTTTGGGCAATTTACAAGGAGTTCCAAGTAAAAATTTTGATTTGTGCTGTGCAAAGAGAGGACGAGGTGATTATTCCCGGTGGTGATTTTATTTTAAAATCAGGAGATAAAATCAACATTACGGCTTCCCATATTGAAATAGCCAACTTTTTTCGTACCATTGGAATTTTTCGCAGCGGTGTAAAATCAGTAATGATTATTGGTGGCGGTAGAATTGCATATTATCTGGCGAAGGAATTAAGTGCAATTCATGTAAAAGTAAAAATAATCGAAAGGGATTTAAAGCGGTGCGAATATCTTTGTGAGATGCTGCCTAATTCTGTGATCATTCACGGTGATGGAACAGAAAAGGAGCTTTTGCACGAAGAAGGCTTGGAAAAAACAGATGCTTTTGTAACCTTGACGGGCATGGATGAAGAAAATATTATTGCTGCGTTATATGCCAAGGAGAGAAAAGTTTCAAAGGTAATTGCAAAGATCAACAAGATTTCTTTTTACGAAATTTTGGACAATTTAAATATTGATAGCTTTATTTCGCCCAAAACCATTGCAGCGCAAAATATTGTGCGTTATGTTCGGGCCATGAAAAATTCTGCAAAAAGCAACAACATTGTAACCTTGCATACGATGATTAACGACCGTGTGGAGGCAGTGGAGTTTCAAGTAAGGGAAGATTCACCGGTTGTGGGAATTCCCCTCAAGAGTATTAAAAGGCGAGATGGGTTGATTGTGGCTGCAATCATTCGTGGGACGCAAATCATTATTCCGGGTGGAAATGATTCCATCGAGAAGGGGGACAGCGTTGTTATTGTTACAACAAAAAAACACCTTGCGGATTTAAATGAAATTCAAGGATAAATTGGAGATTAATTATGAATTATCATATGATGGCCTATATTTTAGGCAATATTCTCAGAGTAGAAGGCTTATTTTTATTTGCCCCCACACTTCTTGCTATTTATTATGGAGAGGACAAGGCACTTTTTGCTTTTGGGCTTACGATTTTTATTGCCATGATTGTTGGCAGTATCCTTACAAAGGCTGAGCCGGAGGACAAAAAAATATATGGACGGGAAGGGTTTGTCATTGTTGCGCTTGCGTGGATTAGTATGTCTTTTTTTGGTGCAATGCCGTTTTTTTTCAGCGGAGCCATAGAAGGGCCTGTAAACTGCTTTTTTGAAACGGTTTCGGGATTTACAACAACAGGTGCATCCATACTGACGGAAATTGAAGGCTTGCCCAAGAGCATTTTGTTTTGGCGGAGCTTTACCCATTGGATCGGCGGTATGGGGATTTTGGTTTTTATGCTGGCAATTATGCCTACAGTGGACGAGCGATCCATGCATTTAATGCGTGCAGAAGCACCGGGACCGTTGGTAGGGAAGCTTGTGCCAAAGGTAAAATCAACGGCAAAGCTTTTGTATGAAATGTATATTATTTTAACTTTATTGGAAATATTTTTGCTGATTTTAGGTGGCATGCCTGTATTTGACAGTCTTGTAAACACCTTTTCAACGGCAGGAACAGGTGGCTTTGCCATAAAAAATGCCAGCATAGCGGCATATGAAAATCCTTATTTTGAGTATGTGATTACTGTTTTTATGTTCCTGTTTAGCGTAAATTTTAATTTATATTATTTTTTGTTAGTCAAAGATGTGAAAAATATTTTTAAAAACGAGGAGCTGCGATATTTTATAGCCATTATTATTGGTGCAATTGGTATAATTACGTTAAATATTTTAAGTCTATATCCCACCTTTGAAAGTGCTTTTCGCCATGCTGCGTTTCAGGTTTTGGCGATTATCAGTACAACGGGCTTTGCAACAGCAAATTTTGATGTATGGCCGGAGCTATCGAAAACGTTGCTTGTAATACTGATGATTGTTGGCGCGTGCGGCGGTTCTACCGGTGGGGGTCTCAAGGTTTCCCGATTGATTTTATTGCTTAAGATGGCAGGATTGGAAATACGCCGTATTGTGCATCCCAGATCAGTAAACATTATAAAATTAGATGGGCATAAGGTGGATGAAGAGACAATTCGTGGTGTGGGGGGATTTATTATTGTTTATTTGTTTTTAACAATGGGGTCATTTCTTTTGATTTCTTTAAACAATTTTGACTTTACAACTTCGTTAACCTCTGTTTTGTCCTGCTTGGGCAACGTTGGCCCGGGCTTGGCAAGGGTTGGACCAATTGAAAATTACAGTCTTTTTTCGGATTTTTCAAAACTGGTTTTGTGTTTTAATATGCTTTTGGGAAGATTGGAAATTTTCCCTATTATTATGTTATTTGCCCCTGCCGTATGGAAAAGAAGTTATATGTAAGCGGATTTTTGGCAATAGAAAAAACAGCCGACTTGGCTGTTTTTTCATTTTAAGGGGTGTGTGTACTTTCCGGCTGGCAATTAACCCAGCCGAATTTTTTGTTTGTTTTTGTAATCTAAAAACGTTTGCTTTATATTTTAATAGCTTGGGAAGGGACCCGTAGCCCCTCGGGGAAGAAGCCACGGGAAGAAGTAAAAGGGGGCGTCCTTTTGACTTCTTCTAAAGGATACAATAGAAATGTGTATAATTTATGAATGGAAACTTAAGCGACGCTTAAGAATTTATAAAAAAAAAGAAAGAAAGCCGCTAATTTCTTTTTCGTGGAAGAGAAGGACATGTTTGTATGGCTGTTTTTTGCAGTTTATGATATACTGATGGACAAGTGGAATGAATTGGACAAGAAAGGAAGATTGGAATGCAAGACTTAGAGAGAAACAAGAAACCGCCAATAAAAACTGAATTCTTATTTCAGATAGGAATTATTTTTTTTATTATATTGGGTGCAATCATTAAGCAGGCTTCTTGGTTGTTTTGGATTTTGGCAATTGTTTGTGCGGTATGCTGGATAATCTTCGTGGAAAAAAGGAAAAAAGAGGAAGAAAAGGATAAGTAATTCAGAGTGAAGACAGAGTCAAAGCCTTGAGGGCTTTGCCCCAGGCTAAAGACAAAGTCAAAGCCTTGAGGGCTTTGACCCAGGGTAAAGACAAAGTCAAAACCTTGAGGGCTTTGCCCTCAAACACCCACAAGGATTTCACCCTTGACCCATCTGAACCCATATAGAATGCCCATTCTTCAAAGGTTTTTGGTCTTGCTTTTTTTCAAAAAGCAAGTGGGTGATCATCACTTTTGCTACGCAAAAACCGGCTTCGCTGTCTGCCCCTATCTTAGGCAGTGAGAGGGCAACACCCAAGGTTTGTCTGCGTTTAGAAGTAATTATTTTTAAGATAATGGGTAGGATTTCATAAAGCCCTTGAATTTCTTTGACTTGACAGGCTTTCTTATGATATAATCGGAAGGATTTTGCAAAGAATGATAAGCGTTTTGCATGAAGCATGAAGCGGTTTTTGAGCTACCATTTTATCAGTAGCGGCACGCGCTTTATGTAAATTTTAATTTGGGAGGGAAATTCATGTCCGACAGACAAAAGAATATTCGAAATTTTTGTATTGTGGCACATATTGATCATGGCAAATCAACTTTGGCGGACAGATTGATTCAGAAAACAGGCTTGCTTACGGACAGAGAGATGCAGGAGCAGGTTTTGGATAATATGGATTTGGAAAGAGAAAGAGGCATTACCATTAAATCTCAGGCGGTGCGTTTGATTTATCGTGGAAAAGATGGCGAAGAATATGAGTATAATTTAATTGACACGCCAGGCCACGTTGACTTTAACTATGAGGTTTCCAGAAGCTTGGCGGCTTGCGAAGGCGCAGTTTTAATTGTGGATGCTGCCCAGGGAATCGAGGCGCAAACATTGGCAAACGTTTATCTTGCATTGGATAATAATTTGGAAATTTTGCCCGTTATTAATAAAATTGATTTACCCAGTGCAAACCCGGCGTGGGCAAAGCAGGAAATTGAGGACATTATTGGCATTCCCGCAATGGATGCTCCTGAGATTTCTGCAAAAAACGGCGTTAATATTGAGGAGGTTCTGGAACGCATTATTACAGATATTCCAGCGCCAAGCGGTGATCCCGAAGGACCCCTAAAAGCCTTGATTTTTGATTCCGTTTACGATCAGTACAGGGGCGTTATTGTTTTGATGCGCGTATTTGATGGTTCTGTCAAAAAGGGAAGCAAGGTTCGTATGATGGCAACGGGCAAGGAATATGACGTTGTTGAGGTTGGTATTTTTGGGCCGGGGAGGTATATTCCTGCGGAAGAATTAAAAGCGGGGATGGTTGGTTATTTTACCGCGAGTATAAAAAATGTTGCCGATACCCGTGTGGGGGATACGGTGACCAGTGCGCTTCATCCTACGGCGGAGGCGTTGACGGGATATAAAAAGGTGAATCCCATGGTTTATTGTGGTATTTTTCCTGTGGATGGGGCAAAATATCCGGACTTAAGGGACGCCTTGGAAAAATTGCAGCTAAACGATGCGGCGTTGTTTTTTGAGCCCGAAACCTCCATTGCATTAGGTTTTGGCTTTCGTTGTGGCTTCTTGGGTCTGCTGCATTTGGAAATTGTTCAAGAAAGATTGGAAAGAGAATATAATCTGGATTTGGTAACAACGGCACCCAGTGTTATTTATAAGGTTTATCTTACGGATGGCACAAGCTTTGATCTGTCAAATCCCAGCAATATGCCGGATCCTGCTCGTATTACGAAAATGGAGGAGCCCATTGTAAAGGCGGAAATTATGCTGCCTAAGGATTATATCGGCGCCATTATGGAGCTTTGTCAGCAAAGACGGGGTGAATATATCAGCATGGAGTATTTGGATGACAGCAGAGCGGTGCTGACCTACGAAATGCCATTGAACGAAATTATTTATGATTTCTTTGATGTTTTGAAATCTAGAAGCCGTGGATACGCTTCTTTTGATTATACCTTAATTGGCTATAAGGAAAGCGAATTGGTTAAGCTGGATATTTTGGTCAACAGAGAGGCTGTGGATGCCCTTTCCTTTATTGTGCATAAGGATTCTGCCATCGAAAGAGGAAGAAAGATGTGTGAAAAGCTGAAGAAGGAAATCCCTAGACATCAGTTTGAGATTCCTATTCAATCAGCAATTGGCAGTAAAATTATTGCAAGGGAAACCATCAGTGCCTTACGAAAGGACGTTTTGGCAAAATGCTATGGCGGCGATATTACCAGAAAAAAGAAGCTGCTTGAAAAGCAAAAAGAGGGCAAGAAGCGTATGCGCCAAATCGGTAACGTAGAGGTGCCCCAGCAGGCGTTTATGAGTGTTTTAAAGCTGGAAGAAGAATAATTTCCGTGAGGTATTCTTCCCTAATATAGAAAAATGTTTGCTTTGGAGGATTTTTTATCCTGAAAGGATGCGTTCCGCACCATGGAAATGCAAAGGTTTTTTTGGGCAAATTATGCATAGTACTAGCATGGCTTGAAGTTTTTTTCGGCATGGGCCTTAAGACTGGAACGGATATGCTTGGAAAAATATCATTATTTAGGGAATAAGTGCTGTTTTTACTAGGAAATGTTATATGTAAGGAAAAACAGAAAATCCTTTGTATTATCTTGTATTAAAATAGAATGGCTCATAATGTAGCTTTGTTTAAATGTAGTTTCTTTCACTTCATTTTAAGCAAGGCCTGCACTATGAGCTGTTTTTTCTTTGGGACAGTTGATGCAATATTGTTATTTTGCAAGGGATTCTTTTTCTTTATGTAAATGGCCGTTTGCGTAGAAGAACATTGCAACAGCGGTGCTACAAATGATGATATAGCCAAGCCAACTAAAGCCATCCGGCACTTGACCGAAAACAAAGAAACCTAGTAGCGCGGAAAAAGGAATTTGTGAATAATCGAAAACTGAGATTTCCCTTGCCGGTGCGTAGCAATAGGCGGCGGTGATGCCAAATTGCCCTCCTGTGGCGGCAAGCCCCGCCAAAAGTAAGGTTGCTGTTTGCTGAAAGCTCATGGGATGGAAGTGGAAAAGCAGCAAGGGCAGGGTTACAAGACAGGAAAAGGCAGAAAAAAAGAAAACAATGAAAGCACCTTGCACGCCTCTTTGCCCCATAGCTCGCACATAAGTGTAGGCGGCCCCAGCGCAAATCCCTCCTATAAGACCAATCAAAGCAGGATAAAAATCCATATTTATACCCGTTGGCTTTATGACGAAAAGGGCACCAATGAATGCCGCAATAATGGAGGAGAATTGAAATAAATTAATTCGCTCCTTTAAAATCAGTATAGCAAAAAGGACAGCAAAAAAAGGGGACATTTTATTTAAAAGCGATGCATCGGAAAGAACAAGGTGATCCACAGCATAAAAATTAGAAATAATGCCAATGGTTCCAAAAATAGAGCGATAGAGTAAAAAACGTTTTGAATCTTTATCCAAAGAAACGTTGGGTTTTTCTTTTAAAAGAATGAAAAAAGCAAAAATCATTGCAATTAAGTTTCGAAAAAAGCTTTTTTGTAGTGAGGGCAAATCTCCGGATAGACGAACAAAAAGGTTCATTAAGGCGAAGGAAAGCGAGGACAAGATGATGCACAAGATGCCCTTTTGATGATTACTCATAATAAAAGATCCTTTCTAAATTTCATCTGTAGGGATAAACCCAGCTTGGTTTCGCAGTGCGGCTTCCAATTTTGAATAGGGGCATCCGCAATAATCCTGGCGATAGAGTCCATAAATTTCTGAAAGTTCACAGGAACGCCGAAAACCATTGCGTTTTTTGAAGTCTGAGAACAAATAGGGGATATTGTATTCCTCGGAAAGCTGTTTGCCTAGCTGATTTAATGCTTGGGCATCCTTATGAGGACTTATGGATAAGGTGGTTGTAAAGTAGTCGAAGCCCTTATTTTTTGCTTCCTCGGCGGTTTTGTGCAAACGCAGATGATAGCAGGCTTTGCACCGGGGGCCGCCCTCAGGCTCATTCTCGAGACCTTTTGCCAAAGTAAAAAAAGATTCAGCATCATATTCTCCTAAGAGGAAGGAAACAGGATGACGAAAGGGCATTGCTTCGATTAGCTTTTGCTGCTCCTGGGCTCGAAAAAGAAATTCGTCATGGGGGGCAATGTTTGGATTATAATAGAAAACCGTAATATCAAAGCGGGAGGACAGATATTCTAGCACATAAGAAGAACAAGGGGCGCAACAGCTGTGAAGCAGCAGTTTTGGCCGTCCATTGAAAGCTTCCACTTGTTTTAAGGTTTTCTCCAATATGAGTTGATAGTTTTCTTTCTTCAAAATATACACCTCGTTCCGAAAGCTATAAAGAGTGTAGCAACTTTTTTATGTAAATAAAAGAGAATTAGGGCTAAAAGTTGCTATGTATTAAAAAAAGTACAATATTTTTTAACAAAAATACATTTTTATTATGACGTAAATAAAAAAATACCGCTGAAATTTGAGGGTAAATTGAGGGGGGATTTATGCAAATTGAAATATCGACATTTATCAATTCAAATAAGAAAAAGATGACAGAAAATAAGTGTGGTCCTTGTATGTGCATTAAAACGGGAAAATCATAAAAAAGCATATAAAAAGGGCTTGACAATACATCGAATAAATGGTAAAATATTTCACACATTGACGAACATTGACAATATCCCAATTTAAAAGCAGTATAGCATAATAGGAAATAAAGTTCAACAGATTTTTTGATATAGATTGGTTTTTCGTTGAATTTGCCTATTTTGCTAGACATTATGAACCATTTTTGAGTTGGTAGGAGGTTGTTTTTGTTTAATATATACGAGGGTGTGAAGTCATTTGGCAATATACCCAATTGTTAAGGTTAGAATTTCTTAAAGAAAGAGGCTTTTGTTATGGCCGCTGATCAAAGGCGGTGCAGGCAAAGGTCTAGCTTTGTTTAGGCAATTCTAAATTTTTGTGCTCAAACGAGGGGAATCCCCTTTTCGCTTGCTTTTTATGAAGCGGTTGTTTTGTCGGTGCAATCATTATTTCGAGAGGTGACAAGATGGATAAAAACAGAATTCATGCACTCCATTTCGGGGACGCAACCCGAGTAAGCTATTCTAGAATCAACGAGGTTTTAGAAATGCCTAACTTAATTGAAGTGCAGAAAAACAGCTACCAGTGGTTTTTGAGTGAGGGGCTGAAGGAGGTATTTGAGGATGTTTCCCCAATTACAGACTTTAGCGGTAACCTTGTACTGGAGTTCATTGATTTTTCTTTGGACTCCGAGCCCAAATTCTCCATTGAAGAGTGTAAAGAGAGGGATGCAACCTTTGCGGCTGCATTGAAAGTGAAAGCTAGACTTTACAACAGAGAAATGGATGAATTAAAAGAGCAGGAAATCTTCATGGGCGATTTCCCTTTGATGACAGAAACCGGTACCTTTATTATTAATGGTGCGGAACGTGTTATTGTTAGCCAACTTGTTCGTTCTCCCGGCATTTACTACGCTTCTGATTTTGATAAAATTGGGAAGAAACTGCTTTCTGCTACGGTGATCCCCAACAGAGGTGCATGGCTGGAATATGAAACAGATTCCAATGATGTATTTTATGTTCGTGTTGATCGTACCAGAAAGGTTCCCGTCACTGTTTTGATCCGTGCCATGGGTATTGGCTCCGATGCAGAAATACTTGAAATGTTTGGTGAGGAGCCTAAAATTTTGGCCACCTTGGAAAAAGATATCTCAAAAAGCCATGAAGAAGGCTTGATTGAGATTTACAAAAAGCTCCGTCCCGGTGAGCCTCCTACGGTGGAAAGCTCCAAATCCTTATTGGATGGGATGTTCTTTGATCCCAAGCGTTACGATTTGGCCAAGGTTGGACGTTATAAATTTAATAAAAAGCTTGCTTTGAAAAACCGTATCCGTGGTGCAAAGCTTGCAGAAAATATTATTGACCCCATGACGGGAGAGATTATTGCAGAGGCAGGAGAAATCCTGACTATGGAAAAGTGTGAGGAAATTCAAAACACAGGCGCTCCTTATGTTTTCGTTGAAGTTGAGGATAGAGTGCTGAAGGTTTTGAGCAATCAGGCGGTTAAAATTGATGGTTTTATTGAGGAGTTTGGCTTAAATGCAGAGGATTTGGGGATTAAAGAGTTGGTTTACTATCCCCATTTGGTGCGTATTTTTGAGGAGTACCAGAGTGCGGAGGAAATTGCTGCTGCTATCAAGGAAAATATTCATGAATTAATTCCAAAGCATATTACAGTGGAGGATATTTTTGCTTCCATTAATTATGTGCTGCATTTGGATTATCAATATGGCAATGTGGATGATATTGACCACTTGGGCAACAGACGTATTCGTTCCGTTGGGGAGTTGCTGCAAAATCAGTTCCGTATCGGTCTTTCCAGAATGGAAAGAGTTGTTAGAGAAAGAATGACCACACAGGATTTGGCCGTTGTTACACCCCAGGCGTTGGTAAACGTTCGTCCGGTAACGGCTTCCATCAAGGAATTTTTTGGAAGCTCCCAGTTGTCCCAGTTTATGGATCAGAACAACCCTCTTTCCGAGTTGACCCACAAGCGTCGTTTGTCCGCATTGGGGCCCGGCGGTTTGTCAAGAGAAAGAGCGGGCTTCGAGGTTCGTGACGTTCACCATTCTCACTATGGTAGAATGTGCCCTATTGAAACACCAGAAGGCCCTAACATCGGTTTGATTAATACCCTTGCAACTTTTGCAAGAATTAACGAATACGGTTTTATTGAAGCGCCTTACCGAAAGGTGGATCATAGTGGTGAGGAACCACGGGTTACAGAGGACTTTATTTATGTAACAGCGGACGAAGAAGAAAACTACAATGTTGCTCAGGCAAATGAGCCTTTGGATGAAGTAGGGCACTTTGTGCATAAAAAAGTAACCGGTCGACACAAAGAGGATATTATCGAGGTTGACAGAAGCCAAATCCATTTGATGGACGTTTCTCCTAAGCAGATGGTTTCTGTTGCGACTGCCCTCATTCCTTTCTTGGAAAACGACGATGCAAACCGTGCGCTGATGGGCTCCAACATGCAGCGCCAGGCGGTACCTTTGATGGTGACGGATTCACCTATTGTTGGTACAGGTATGGAATATAAAACAGCAAAAGATTCCGGTATTTGCGTGATTGCGAAAAATGCCGGTGTTGTGGAAAGAGTTTCTGCCCATGAAATTGTTGTGCGTAACGATTCATCTCAAAGAGATAGATATAAAATGGTGAAATACCAAAGAAGTAACCAGAGTACTTGCTTGAACCAGAAGCCCATCATTAACGAAGGGGACAGGGTTGAGGCAGGACAGATTATTGCTGACGGTGCATCTACTTGTCAGGGTGAATTGGCGCTGGGCAAAAACCCACTCATTGGCTTTATGACATGGGAAGGCTATAACTACGAGGATGCTGTTTTGTTAAGTGAAAGACTGGTGCAGGAGGATGTTTATACCTCTGTGCATATCAGCGAGTTTGAAGCAGATGCAAGAGATACAAAACTGGGGCCAGAAGAAATTACAAGAGATATCCCCAATGTGGGTGATGATGCGCTGAAGGATTTGGATGAAAGAGGGATTGTTCGTATTGGTGCCGAGGTTCTTCCCAATGATATTTTGGTGGGTAAGGTTACACCCAAGGGTGAAACTGAACTGACAGCGGAGGAAAGACTGCTTCGTGCCATTTTCGGTGAAAAGGCAAGAGAAGTAAGAGATACTTCCTTACGTGTACCTCATGGGGAAACAGGCATTGTTGTGGATGTAAAAATTTTCACCAGAGAAAACGGCGACGATGTTGGCCCGGGTGTAAATCAGCTGGTGCGTGTATATATTGCGCAAAAGAGAAAAATTTCCGTTGGGGATAAGATGGCGGGGCGTCACGGTAACAAGGGTGTTGTTTCCCGCGTGCTTCCTGTGGAGGATATGCCTTTCTTGCCGAATGGGCGTCCTTTAGATATTGTATTGAACCCGCTGGGCATTCCTTCTCGTATGAATATCGGTCAGGTATTGGAAACCCATCTTTCCCTGGCAGCAAAGGCGTTGGACTGGAAAATCAGTACCCCAGTATTTGACGGCGCAAACGAAATTGACATTATGGATACGCTAGAGATGGCGAATGATTATGTAAATACAAACTGGGAAGAATTCTCTGAGAAGTGGAAGCCTTTATTACAAGGGGATATTCTTGATGAGCTATATGCAAACAAGGACCACAGAGAAGAATGGAAGGGCGTTACTATTTCCAGAGATGGTAAGGTCTCCTTGCGTGATGGCCGTACGGGTGATTTTTTTGATAACCGTGTAACCATTGGCTTCATGCACTACTTGAAGCTTCACCATTTGGTTGATGATAAGATTCATGCCCGTTCCACAGGCCCTTACTCCTTAGTAACACAGCAGCCTTTGGGTGGCAAGGCACAGTTTGGCGGTCAGCGTTTTGGTGAAATGGAAGTTTGGGCACTGGAAGCATATGGTGCTGCATATACTTTGCAGGAAATCCTGACTGTAAAATCTGATGATATTGTTGGCCGTGTGAAGACTTATGAAGCGATTGTTAAGGGTGAAAATATACCTGAGCCAGGTGTACCCGAATCCTTTAAGGTATTATTGAAGGAATTGCAGTCCTTGGCGTTGGATATCCGTGTATTGCGTGAGGATCAAACAGAGGTTGAAATCAGAGAATCCGTAGAAGAAGTGGATGATTTGAATGTAAATATTGATGGGTTTGATCCTGAGGAAAAAGACTATCGTCGGGCAAAACCGCTGACAGCCGAAGAAGAACTGGTTGATTTTCTCTTTGATGGCGAAGAAAGTACTGATGGCGAGGAAGGCACTGAGACGGAGGGTGAAGATCCGCTGGAGGATGACTTTGAAGAGGAATTGCTGGATGACGATTTTGCGGATGAGGAATAAGGAAGGAGAACAGAGCCATGAATACACAAAAAACAGAACAAGGAATTGTCTTTGATTCCATTAAGATTGGTTTGGCGTCTCCTGAAAAAATTCTTGAATGGTCAAGAGGCGAGGTTAAAAAACCTGAAACGATTAACTACAGAACATTAAAGCCTGAAAAAGACGGTCTTTTTTGTGAAAAGATTTTTGGGCCTACGAAGGACTGGGAATGCCACTGTGGTAAATATAAAAGAATCCGCTACAAAGGCGTTATTTGTGATCGGTGTGGCGTTGAAGTAACCAAGGCAAAGGTAAGACGTGAAAGAATGGGCCATATCGAATTGGCGGCACCTGTTTCTCACATCTGGTATTTTAAGGGAATTCCATCCAGAATGGGTCTGATTCTTTCTATGAGCCCCAGAGCTTTGGAGAAGGTGCTGTATTTTGCATCCTATATTGTGCTTAATGCGGGCAACACGGAATTGCAGTATAAGCAATTGCTCAGCGAAAGAGAATATAGAGAAGCCTATGATAAATTTGGCAACACCTTTGAGGCTGCTATGGGCGCGGAAGCCGTAAAGCGGCTATTAATGGATATTGACCTGGAGAAGGAATCAGCAGAGCTGAAGGCCCAGCTGGAGGACACTGCAGGGCAAAAGAGAGTACGTATTATCAAAAAGCTTGAAGTGATCGAAAGCTTTAGAATTTCCGGAAACAGACCGGAGTGGATGATCTTGGATGTAGTTCCTGTTATCCCTCCTGATATTCGTCCTATGGTTCAGTTGGATGGTGGTCGTTTTGCTACAAGTGACTTGAATGATTTGTACAGACGTGTCATCAATAGAAATAACCGCTTAAAGAGACTTTTGGATTTAGGCGCACCTGATATTATCGTTAGAAATGAGAAGAGAATGCTCCAGGAAGCAGTGGATGCGTTGATTGACAACGGCAGACGTGGCAGACCTGTAACAGGCCCCGGTAACCGTGCGCTGAAATCACTTTCCGATATGCTCAAAGGTAAGCAGGGTCGTTTCCGCCAGAACCTTTTGGGTAAGCGTGTTGACTATTCCGGACGTTCCGTTATCGTAGTTGGCCCCGAACTGAAAATCTTCCAGTGTGGTTTGCCAAAGGAAATGGCCATTGAATTGTTCAAGCCCTTTGTTATGAAAAAATTGGTAGAGGATGGCTTGGCACACAACATTAAATCTGCAAAGAGAATGGTAGAAAGACTGCAAACTGAGGTTTGGGATATATTGGAGGATGTTATTAAAGAGCATCCTGTTATGTTGAACCGTGCCCCAACACTGCATAGATTGGGCATTCAGGCGTTTGAGCCTGTTTTGGTTGAAGGCCGTGCCATCAAGCTGCATCCTTTGGTATGTACTGCTTATAATGCCGACTTCGATGGTGACCAGATGGCGGTGCACGTTCCTCTTTCTGTAGAGGCACAGGCGGAATGCCGTTTCTTACTGCTTTCTCCAAACAACCTTTTGAAGCCCTCCGACGGTGCCCCTGTAACGGTGCCTTCTCAGGATATGATTTTGGGTATGTATTATTTGACTCTGGAAAGAGAAGATTTGAATGTCCGTTATGAAGAGGATTTGCTGGATGCCGAAGGCAACGTGGTGAAAGCAAAAGACGATCTCGTTATGAAATCGTTTAAGGATGAAAAAGAAGCGATGCTGGCATATGATAATAATCAAATCGCTTTGCAAGAAGTGATTCGCGTAAGAAGAGTATTAACCTTTAATGGTGTGACAGAGGTTCGCATGGTTCGCACAACCGTAGGAAGAATTATCTTTAACGAAGCGATTCCCCAGAATTTGGGTTATGTGGATAGAACTAATGAGGAAGAAAAGTTCCGTTATGAAATTGACTTTTTGGTAGATAAAAAGCAGATTGGTAAAATCATCAACAGATGTATCAACCGTTGCGGTTCTACCGAAACTGCGGCAGTTTTGGATAAGATCAAATCCCTTGGTTATAAGTTCTCCACAAGAGCAGCTTTAACCGTATCCGTATCTGACATGGAGATTCCTAAGGAAAAGCCGGGCTTCTTAGCTGAAGCGGAAGAAAAGGTTGAACTCATCACCAGAAAATTCAGACGTGGTTTGATGACCGACGAAGAACGCCATAATAAGGTTATTGAGGCATGGAACATTGCCAACGAAAAGATCACGGTGGCTTTGCTGGCAGGCTTGGGTAAATACAACAATATTTATATGATGGCAAACTCCGGTGCCCGTGGTTCCAACAGCCAGATTAAACAGTTGGCAGGTATGCGTGGTTTGATGGCGAACCCCTCCGGTGGTATCATCGAATTGCCTATTAAGTCCAACTTCCGTGAAGGTTTGTCTGTATTGGAGTACTTTATCTCCGCCCATGGCGCAAGAAAAGGTTTGACAGATACTGCTCTTAGAACAGCCGATTCCGGTTATTTGACCCGTCGTTTGGTTGACGTATCTCAGGATATTATTATTCGTGAATGGGATTGCAGTGAGGACAATGATAAGGAAGCACCTGGTTTATGGGTAGCAGCTTTCATGGATGGCAACGAAGTGATTGAAGGTTTGCAGGAAAGAATCCGAGGCAGATGGTCTGTGTTGGATGTCATTCATCCTGGAACGGGCGAGATCATTGTTCCTGCTGATACCATGATTACCTTTGACCAGGCAGAACAGGTGGAAAAGGCCGGAATTAAAAAAGTATTAATTCGTACCGTATTGACTTGCCGTTCTAAAATTGGTATTTGTGCGAAGTGCTACGGCGCCAATATGGCCAGTGGCAGATACGTTCGCATCGGTGAATCCGTTGGTATTATTGCGGCACAGTCCATTGGTGAACCGGGTACACAGCTTACAATGCGTACGTTCCACACCGGTGGTATTGCCGGTGATGACATCACACAGGGTCTTCCTCGTGTTGAGGAATTGTTTGAAGCAAGAAAGCCTAAGGGTCTTGCAATTATTGCTGAATTCGGCGGTCGCATAACCTTGAAGGATACAAAGAAGAAGAGAGAAGTTATGATTGAAAGCCCTGAAACTGGAGAAATCAAGGATTACCTCATTCCTTATGGCTCTAGAATTAAGGTTTACGACGGCGACACGGTGGAAGCCGGTGATGAAATTACAGAAGGTAGTGTAAATCCTCACGATATTCTGAAAATCAAAGGCTTGCGCGGCGTACAGGATTATATGATTCAGGAGGTACAGCGCGTTTACCGTTTGCAGGGTGTAGAAATCAACGATAAGCATATAGAGGTTATTGTTCGCCAGATGCTAAAGCGTGTAAGAATCGAAGAAAACGGGGATACGGGATTCCTACCCGGCAGCTTAGTTGACTGGCTGATATTTGAGAATACAAACGCTGCATTGGAGGCAGAAGGTAAGATACCTGCTAACGGTGCCCGTGTTCTTTTGGGTATCACAAAGGCTTCCTTGGCAACGGATTCCTTCTTGTCTGCGGCGTCCTTCCAGGAAACAACAAGGGTTCTGACGGAAGCTGCAATCAAGGGTAAGATTGATCCATTGATCGGTCTGAAGGAAAATGTTATCATCGGTAAGCTGATTCCTGCCGGTACGGGTATGACCAGATACCGCAGTGTAGAAATCGAACCGGATATTGATGAGGATGTTTCTAGGGACGATGAAATTTATATGGACGATGATGAAATGATTTAACGGATTTTTTTGGTCCCTCACCTTGACGGTGGGGGGCTTTTTTATGGAGAATTAAATTATGAATGGTTTCTTGAATTTCAATAGAAGAAGGAATTACATGTAAATTTTTGTCGACATAATGTGGTTGACTTTGTAAACCGGGGAGGGGGTATACTTACTTTCGAAAGTAATGTGCACAATGTTTTTAAGAATTGAATAAAAGAATTGACATGATTCAAGTTAGAGTATAGTTTTAAAGTAGGTTACAAAAAATGAAAAATCTAAAAAAGTTTTTAAGTGCATTAATATGTTGTACTATCGTGCTAGGTTCTTCGGGAACAGCATTTGCCGAGATAGGAGATGCAAATAAATTAGGAAATGGAGATCAGCAAATACAGAAAGAGGAGATGTTGGCTTTAGTTGATCAGCAATTAAAAGATCAAAATGCTGAAAAATTTTATTCGATTTATGAGCAAATGATTAATGATATGTATAATAATAGTCCGACAACTAATAGTTTGATGAAAGCAAGTACAAAAAAAGTGCTTATTTTTCAAATGGTGGGGTTATTTACTACAAAAACTACTTAGGAACAAAGGTTGAAATGACAAATACATACCTTTCTCAAGATGAATACAATAGGGTTATTGCGAGAAAACCTATAAGCCAGAGTTTTACAGAATGGTTATCTGTGATAGGTGTTGGGTTGATTAATGCAACTTTAGGTGTAATGTTTGGTTTTGACATGTATGTAGAAGATAATATTATATATAATAACATCGTAGACGCTGGTGGAGCTTATTGTTGCGTAACAGAAGATGCTACTGCAATAGCAAAGATTGTTTTACTATGGAAATCTCACCCGTATGCCCAATATTATGATGGAGCCACTGTAATTTTCAGATGAAATAGTTTGGTTTAGGAAACCTTTGAAGACAAAGATGAACTTCAGGGGTTTCCTTTCTAAGGTTGTTTGACAAATAACAACATATAATGTAATTATAAGTAAGTTATAGATATTTAAAAAATAAATACAAATCGCAATATTGCTTATTTAATGGGGAGAATGTTATGAAAAAAACTTGGTACGCAATTTTCTTTTTAATCCTAGTGAATTTATTGTTATATTATAATTCGATACTTAATCCTCAACTTGCAAAAGTATTTATATTCCTTTATTTTCTGGAAATTATTATTTATGAAATTTATTTTAAAAATAGAAGTGATTTAAAATGGAGTTTACGAGTATTAAGGAGTGCATTTATCGCTCTGCTTTTTTTAAGTATAAAGGGATCATTTAGTAAAATGCAGACAATTGGCTGTCTTTCGGGTGCTTTCCTATATGGCTTTTACATAATGTATCTAGAGCAAACACAGAAAAAAGATTAGTGGTATTATAAATTTAAAAAATGAAATGCTTGTTATCTGAATAATTTGATGCATCCGTTATGGTAAGGGGGTCTTTAGGGCATATTTTTTGAGAATGATACTATGTAGAATACTTTACCCTATGGCTTTTTGAAATTTGTTTTTTTTTCGAAAGCCTATACTTATGCAAGGAGAAAAAGCTATGAGCAAAAATGGTAATATTAGAGAAATGTCAAAAGAAGATAGGGGAACAATTCTGAAAAAACATATTGTTATTTATGAATTGTTGATTACAGCTCTTCAGATTGCAATTATCATATTTTGTTTTCTTGCATATAAAAAAGTTGATGCCGTTTATGTGGAGGGTTTAGGGCTCTCGTTGTTAGATAGTAGTTTAGGATACGTCATGTGCATTTTTGCTTTCGCTGTATTTACGATGTGCATTTCCTTAATAAGATTTTCCATGCTGCTGGTTCCATGGTTTCGAGAATTATGGAAGGATGCATGGAAAGATGACAGCCAAAAGAAAAATCCCCTAAAAGCAATTCAAGCAATACAGATAAAAGCGAATAGTCTATGGTTAAGATAAAAAAGATGCAGACGGCGAACTTGGAGGACGTTATCGGCATCTTTTTAATTTTGTTGTTTATTTGTTGTTTATAAGAAAAATTACTATAGGTTTACAAATTGTAAAAATTAAGTAATCATTGTAAAAATAGTTTGCTATTTTATAAAAAACCTTGACTTTTCGTGAATCGGGTGATAAAATTTTCTAGTGTCTAAAATTATGGGCTTTTCTAAGCGTGCCCCTAATTGGACATTAAAAAGGCAAAATTATTGCAAGAGCAGATCGTATTATTTTTTATAAGGAGGTGCAATTAATGCCTACGTTTAATCAGTTAGTAAGAAAAGGTAGACAGACCGTAGAGAAAAAATCAACAGCACCCGCTTTGCAGAAAGGTTTAAACTCTCTGCGCAAAAAAGCGACAGATGTTTCTTCTCCTCAGAAACGTGGTGTATGTACAGCAGTTAAGACTTCCACACCTAAGAAGCCTAACTCCGCGCTCAGAAAGATCGCCAGAGTTCGTCTTTCCAACGGTATTGAAGTAACAGCTTATATTCCCGGTGAAGGCCATAACCTTCAGGAACATAGTGTTGTTTTGATCAGAGGCGGTAGAGTAAAGGATCTTCCCGGTGTGCGTTACCACATCGTTAGAGGTACTTTGGATACAGCAGGCGTTGCAAAGAGAATGCAGGCTAGATCCAAATACGGCGCAAAACGCCCTAAAGCTGCAAAAGCAAAGAAGTAATATATTGAAATTAAGAAATGCCTTATACAGATCAATACAATCTGCGATTGCTTAGACGAGATATAAGTTGAGTGGTAAGGCATGAAAACACGAGGTATAGACTCGTGAAGTACCGAGAATATCATTATTCATTAAGGAGGGAAGAATCGTGCCAAGAAAAGGACATGTTGCGAAAAGAGAAGTTTTAGCAGACCCAGTTTACAATAGTAAGCTTGTAACAAAGCTGATCAACAGCATTATGCTGGATGGTAAAAAAGGTGTTGCCGAAAAGATCGTTTATGGTGCATTCGACAAAGTAGCAGAAAAGACAGGTAAAGAAGCTTTGGAGGCTTTTGAAGAAGCTTTGGGCAATATCATGCCTGTATTGGAAGTAAAAGCACGCCGTGTTGGTGGTGCAACTTATCAGGTTCCTATGGAAGTTAGACCCGAAAGACGCCAGACACTGGGTCTTCGCTGGTTAACCATTTATTCCAGAAAACGTGGCGAAAAAACCATGGTTGATCGTTTGGCAGGTGAACTTGTCGATGCATTAAGCAATGCCGGTGGTGCTTGCAAGAAGAAAGACGAAACACACAAAATGGCAGATGCAAACAAGGCTTTCTCCCATTTCAAGTGGTAATAAAAAGGAATGGATACAAGGGGTTTGGGAAAGACTATTTTCATGGTGCATTTTTTACAAAATGCGCCTAAACCCTTTCGTTTGGTTTTATAATGAAGGACAACAAAGGAGGAGTAAAGCGTGGCAAAAAGAGCATTTCCGCTGGAGCAGACCAGAAACATCGGTATTATGGCTCATATCGACGCAGGTAAGACTACTCTGACAGAACGTATTTTGTTTTATACAGGCCGTAACTACAAAATCGGTGATACTCATGAGGGTACAGCGACGATGGACTGGATGGAGCAGGAGCAGGAAAGAGGTATCACCATTACTTCAGCTGCTACGACCTGTCATTGGAATGATAACAGAATCAATATCATTGATACACCCGGACACGTTGACTTTACAGTAGAAGTTGAACGTTCTTTGCGTGTATTGGATGGTGCTGTTTGCGTATTTTGCGCAAAGGGCGGCGTTGAACCTCAGTCTGAAACAGTATGGCGTCAGGCGGATAACTATAATGTACCCAGAATGGCATTTGTAAACAAAATGGATATCATGGGTGCTGATTTTTACAATGTTCTTGATATGATGAAAAAAAGATTGGGCTGTACACCCGTAGCAATGCAGCTGCCTATCGGCGCTGAAAGCGAATTTGTAGGTGTTATTGACTTATTAAATATGCATGCTTTCATCTATGAAGACGATTTGGGGAAAGAAGTTGACGAACAGGAAATTCCCGAAAACATGAAAGAAAAGGCTGAAGAATACAGACAAATGTTGGTTGAAACGGTTGCTGAAACCGATGAAGAACTGATGATGATGTATTTGGATGGGGAAGAACCTACCGTAGAACAGCTGAAGGCAGCAATGCGTAAGGCTTGCATTAACTGCGATTTAGTTCCTGTATTCTGCGGTTCCGCATACAGAAACAAAGGCGTTCAGAAATTACTGGACGGTGTTATTGAATATATGCCCGCGCCTGTGGATATTCCTGCCATTAAGGGTACTGATCCCGATACAGGGGAAGAGATTGAAAGACATTCTTCTGATGAAGAGCCTTTCTCCGCTTTGGCATTTAAGATTATGAATGATCCTTTCGTAGGAAAGCTGGCATTCTTCCGTGTGTACTCTGGTACCTTGGATTCCGGCACTTATGTTCATAACTCTACAAAGGGCAAAAAAGAACGTGTTGGCCGTATCCTCCAAATGCACGCGAACCACAGAGAGGAAATCGAAAAGGTTTACTCCGGTGATATTGCGGCGGCGGTTGGATTTAAGCTGACAACAACAGGCGATACCATCTGTGATGAGGATCATGAAGTTATTCTGGAATCCATGGTATTCCCTGAGCCCGTTATCGAAGTTGCAATTGAACCTAAAACAAAAGCAGGCAGAGATAAAATGGGTATTGCATTGGCTAAATTGGCTGAAGAAGATCCTACTTTCAAGACATATACAAACGCTGAAACAGGACAGACAATCATCGCTGGTATGGGCGAGCTGCACTTGGAAATCATTGTTGACCGTCTGCTGAGAGAATTCAAGGTAGAGGCAAACGTTGGTGCACCTCAGGTATCCTATAAGGAAACCTTCCGTAAGGCTGTTGATGTTGAAGGTAAATTCGTACGTCAGTCCGGTGGTCGTGGACAGTATGGTCATTGTAAGGTTCGCTTCTTCCCTATTGGTACAGATGCAGAACACAATTATGAATTTGTAAATGCTACAGTTGGTGGTTCTATTCCTAAGGAATATATCCCCGCAATTGATAAAGGTATTCAGCAGGCAATGCAGAGCGGTATTTTAGGTGGCTATCCCGTTTTGGGTGTTAAGGCAGAAGTTTACGATGGTTCTTACCATGAAGTTGACTCCTCCGAAACAGCTTACCAAATTGCTGGTTCCATGGCTTTCAAGGAAGCAATGAGAAAAGGCGATGCTGTTCTTTTGGAGCCTATTATGAAGGTTACAGTATCCGTTCCCGAGGATTATATGGGTGACGTTATTGGTGACATCAACTCTCGTCGTGGTCGTATCGAAGGCATGGAAGCTAGAAGCGGTGTACAGGTAATTCATTCCTTTGTACCTTTGGCTGAAATGTTTGGCTACTCCACAGACCTTCGTTCTAAAACACAGGGACGCGGTACTTATGTAATGGAAGTTGACCATTATGAGCCATGCCCTAAGTCTGTTCAGGATAAGGTTTTAGAAGGCAAGAAACAGTAAAAATTCCGCATAGAAGGAAGACTTTTTTACTAAGAAAAAATACCAAAATGCCCATGGAATGGATATTTGGTATTGCAAAAAGACAGGAAGTCTAATATAATTGAAATCGATAGGTGCATTCCAGTAAATGCACTAAACTCAACAGATTTTCAAAAACTCAAAGGAGGATAATTTAAAATGGCAAAGCAAAAATTTGAAAGAACCAAACCTCATGTTAATATTGGTACAATTGGTCACGTTGACCACGGCAAAACAACTCTTACAGCAGCGATCACAAAGACACTGTATGAAAGATACCAGCTGGGTGCAGCAGTTGATTTCGATAACATTGACAAGGCTCCCGAAGAAAGAGAACGTGGTATCACAATCTCTACAGCTCACGTTGAATATGAAACACCTGTTAGACACTATGCTCACGTTGATTGCCCTGGACATGCTGACTATGTAAAGAATATGATCACAGGTGCTGCTCAGATGGACGGCGCTATTTTGGTTGTTGCTGCAACAGATGGTCCTATGGCTCAGACAAGAGAGCACATTTTGCTTTCCCGTCAGGTAGGCGTTCCTTATATTGTTGTATTTATGAATAAGTGCGACATGGTTGATGACGAAGAACTTCTTGACTTAGTTGAAATGGAAATCAGAGACCTTCTTTCCGAGTATGAATTCCCTGGCGATGATATCCCCATCATCAGAGGTTCTGCATTGCAGGCTCTTCAGGATCCTAGCGGCCCTTGGGGCGACAAGATCGTTGATTTGTTCAACGAAATTGAAGCTTATATTCCCAATCCTAAGCGTGACGTTGACAAGCCTTTCTTGATGCCTGTAGAAGATGTATTCTCCATCACAGGCCGTGGTACTGTTGCAACTGGTAGAGTTGAAAGCGGTGTTGTTAAGGTTCAGGAAGAAGTTGAAATCGTTGGCTTGGCAGAAGAAACCAGAAAAGTTGTTGTAACTGGCGTTGAAATGTTCCGTAAACTTTTGGATCAGGCTGAAGCTGGTGACAACATTGGTGTACTTCTCCGTGGTGTTCAGAGAACTGAAATCGAAAGAGGACAGGTTTTGGCGAAACCCGGCTCCATTACACCTCATACAAAATTCCAAGCTCAGGTTTATGTATTGAGCAAAGAAGAAGGTGGCCGTCATACTCCTTTCTTCAACAACTACAGACCTCAGTTCTACTTCAGAACAACTGACGTTACAGGCGTTATCTCCTTACCTGAAGGCACAGAAATGTGTATGCCTGGCGACAACGTTGAAATGGGTATCGAATTGATTACACCTGTTGCTATGGCTCAGGGTCTTCGTTTTGCTATTCGTGAAGGCGGCAGAACAGTAGGCGCTGGTTCCGTAATTGAAATCGTAGAGTAAGATTTTAATTCATTACAGTGATTTTTCATACACCCCCGATGTTTTTTATCGGGGGTGTATTTTTATGTTGATTTTTTTTGTGTAAATTTTACTAAAAATAGATAGTTTTTGTTTGTGGCGGATAAATTCCATTTTTCACGAGATACTATTACCAGCAAAAGAAATGGGAGGAGATATGGTGAACGGATGGAGTGTATTAACCATAGTACAATTACTATTTTTTGGAATGGGTGCGTATTATTTTTTTGCGAAAAGTAGAAAAAAACCCTTGGGAGGTGGTATTTCCTCAGATGAAAACTTCAAGCAATTGGAGGAATTGGAGGAGATGCGACATCGTAAGCTGACGGAACCCTTGTCAGAGCAAACCCGACCTAGGAGTTTAGCTGAAATAGTTGGGCAGGAAAAGGCAATTAAGGCATTAAGGACGGCTTTATGCGGGCCAAACCCACAGCATATTTTAATATACGGGCCACCTGGGGTTGGAAAAACTGCGGCAGCCCGTTTGATTTTAGAGGAGGCAAAGAAAACACAGGCGTGTCCTTTTTGGGAAACTGCAAAATTCGTTGAAATAGATGCCACCACGCTTCAATTTGATGAAAGGAATATTGCAGACCCCCTTATGGGGTCTGTGCATGATCCCATTTATCAAGGGGCTGGAGCTTTTGGCCAAATGGGAATACCTCAGCCACGCCCCGGCGCAATTTGCGAGGCCCATGGTGGTGTTTTATTTATAGATGAAATTGGAGAGCTGCACCCAGTGCAAATGAACAAGCTTTTGAAGGTGTTGGAGGACAGAATTGCTCGTTTTCAAAGCAGCTATTATAGCAGGCAGAACAAAAATATACCATCTTATATTCATGAGATTTTTCAAAAAGGCATGCCCGCTGATTTTCGTTTGATCGGAGCAACAACAAGAAATCCTTCTGATATTCCTCCTGCCCTCAGATCTCGCTGCACAGAAATATTTTTTGAAAGCTTGGACGAAAAAGCAGTAGAGCAAATAGCGAGAAACAGTCTGGATCGCTGTGGATTGCCCTATGAAGAAGGTCTTTGTCAAAAAATTGCCTGCTATGCCCAGGGGGGAAGGGATACGGTGAATATTATTCAATCTCTGTCGGCATTAGCAGTAATGGAGGGGAATCGAAAGATTATGTTTGCTGATTTGGATTGGGTGGCTGAAACAGGGAGGTATCAACCGATTTTGCGCAGAAAAGTAAGCAAAAAGGCTCAAATTGGCGTGGTCAACGGTATGGCTGTACAAGGAGGAGGCAGCGGCACGCTACTTGCAATTGAGGCAACCGTTCAAAAATCAGATAAGGGATTTTTAACGGTAACGGGAATTGTGGAAGAAGAGGAAATTCGGGGCAAGCAGCGTTCTAGCCGGCGTAAAAGCAATGCCCGCAGCTCTGTGGAAAATGTCTTGACAGTTTTAGAGAAATATGGGTTTGCAAAGGATGCATATCAGGTACACATTAATTTTCCGGGAGGAACTCCTGTGGATGGGCCGTCGGCGGGGATTGCAATGTTTTTGGCCGTATATTCCGCTTTTACAGGTGTAGCGGTAGATGGCGAAATTGCACTAACGGGAGAGATTGGGTTACTTGGGCAGGTTTTGCCTGTTGGCGGCGTTCCAGACAAGCTAGGGGCAGCAGTTGATGCAGGGGTAAAGAGAGCATTTATCCCTAAGGAAAATTGGCGAGAGTCGTATTTGAATTTAGGTATTTCGGTAGTGCCATTAAAAAATGTGGATGAGCTTTTGGAGCATGTTTTTAGAAAGGAGGAAAATAGCGTAGTGGTAGAGGATGGCAATGTTTTAACAGCCATGGAAGGGAATTTATAGTGGAAAAGTGGGAATTTTATTTGGTTATTTGACCGAAAGCGTATTTTAGGGTATAATATGTAAAGTTTTAGCGGAGAACCTGGAATTACGTTGGCTTTCTTTTATTTTGCAAGAAAGATACTTTCATGAAAGGCTTTTGCTAAGATTAGATGATTTAAGTAAACATAAAATGTGCAAGGAAGCGCTGGATGAGAATAAGGAACAAGCTGAATGATGATTCCTATTCCTTTCACAGTGCTCCGCGTATTGTTGAAATAGGATACCCTTGAATAATATTTGAAAATAGAGGTGGAAGAATGGAGAAAAAGCAGACGGTCAAAGTACCTATGATCGCGCTTAGGGGATTAACGGTTTTCCCGAATATGGCAGTTAGCTTTCCTGTAAACAGACAGCGGTCGTTAGAGGCTGTGTCCGCGGCAGAAGGCAATGGAGGGAAAGTTTTTTTGGTGGCGCAGATTAACCCGGGAACGCCTGATCCTGAGCAGAAGGATTTATATGAAATTGGTACTTTATGCACAATTAAGCAAGTATTAAAGCTTCCCGGAAATGTTACTCACGTTATTGTTGAGGGAGAACAAAGGGGAAAGCTGGAAGATATTTGGATGAAGTCTTCAACTGACTTTGCGGAGATTACATTTTTAGAGCAGGATTTCGCTGATGAGCCCGATGATTATTTGAAGGCATATATGCGGGTGGTTATGGAAAGCTATGAGGAATATACTAAATATATACCCAATAGCACTGCTGCTGATCTTTTAAGCAGCGTAACAGCTGCTGCAAAGCCCGGAAAATTAGCCGATATTATTGCTGCGGGACTTGAGATTTCTTTTAACAGAAAACAGAAGATTCTTGAAATACTGAATCCCCTTGAGCGTTTGGAAGCAGTATTTGAAGTGATGCAAAGTGAAAAGCAGATTTTAAGCATAAAAAAGGAAATCGAAAGCAAAACAAAAGCTCGTATCGAGCAAAATCAAAGAGAGTATTATCTTAGAGAGGAAATGAAGGTAATTCAAGAGGAGCTGGGGGATAAAGACGGAATTGGTGCGGATGCGGCGAAGTATCGTAAGCAGCTGGAGGAAAAAAATCCTCCGGAAGCGGTGCAGCAGGCTGTGGAAAAAGAAATTGCACGTATGTTGAGAATTCCTGTGACTTCTCCTGAATCAAATGTTTCCAGAAGTTATATTGAAACATTATTGAGTTTGCCTTGGTGCGAGATGACAGAAGATGGCTTTGACTTGGCAAAGGCGGAGCGAATATTAAACGAGGAGCATTACGGGCTGGAAAAGGTGAAGGATCGTATTTTGGAATATTTGGCGGTACGCAAAATGGTTCCCGAGGAAAGGCCCACCATTCTTTGCTTAGTTGGCCCCCCCGGGGTTGGCAAAACTTCTATTGCGCATTCTGTTGCCAAGGCTTTGGACCGCAAGTACATCAGAATGTCTTTGGGAGGGATCAAGGACGAAGCGGAAATCAGAGGGCATAGAAAAACCTACATTGGCGCAATGCCCGGGCGCATTATTAATGCCATGAAGCAGGCAGCAACCATAAATCCGTTGATGCTTTTAGATGAGATTGATAAGCTGGGTGTTTCCTATAACGGGGATCCATCGGCGGCATTGCTGGAGGTTTTGGACGGGGAGCAGAACAGTACCTTTCGAGATCATTTTATTGAAATTCCATATGATCTTTCCAAGGTTCTTTTTATGTGCACTGCCAATAGTTTAGATACCATTCCCAAGCCCCTATTAGACAGAATGGAGATAATTCAACTTGGCAGCTATACAGCCCAGGAAAAGCTGCATATTGCCAAGGAGCATTTGATTGGCAAGCAGCGGCAGCAAAATGGGTTGACTGCAGCTGAAATTAAGTTTCGTGACGATGCCGTTGAGGCGATTATTGATGGCTACACAAGAGAGGCCGGCGTTAGACAGCTGGAACGAGTTATCGGCCAGGTTTGCAGAAAAACGGCAAAGTCAATTTTAAGCGGTGAGAAAAAAACTGCAACTGTTTCTGTGAATAATTTGGAAAGCATACTGGGAAAAAGAAAATATTTTAAAGATGCCATTTATAAAGAACCACAGGTGGGGATTGTTCGTGGCCTGGCTTGGACAGCGGCAGGAGGAACCACGCTTTCCATAGAGGTGAATATTTTAGATGGAGATGGTAAATTTAAACTTACAGGAAATATTGGAAAGGTAATGACGGAATCGGCGGAAACGGCGATCAGCTACATCCGTTCTCAAGCAAAGGAATTTGGACTTCCTGCCGATTATTATAAACAAAAGGATATTCATATACATATTCCGGAAGGGGCAACACCCAAGGATGGTCCTTCTGCGGGAATTACCATGGCAACTGCCATGCTTTCAGCTTTAACAGGCCGAGAAGTGTATAATGATGTTGCCATGACAGGAGAGGTTACCATTCGGGGAAGAGTGCTCCCCATTGGGGGATTACAAGAAAAGGTTCTTGCGGCTAAAAAAGTTGGTATCAAAACTGTAATTTTGCCTTGGGAGAACGAGAAGGATTTAGCGGAAATCAGCGAGGAAATAAAAGAGGGAATGAAATTTATATTAGCGAAAACCATGCAGGATGTACTTAAGACAGCAATGGTGAAGGGTGTGGATCTATGGAAGTAAGGGAAACTTCATTAGCGGCAATTGGAACGAATTTTTCGCATTATCCCGTGGATGGAAGGGCAGAAGTTGCCTTTGTAGGCAAGTCGAACGTGGGAAAATCAACGTTGATTAACGCAATGATAGGGCGTAAGGCGTTGGCCAGAACCAGCTCTAATCCTGGTAAGACAAGAACCATTAATTTTTACGATGTAAACGGTCAAATGTATGTTGTGGACTTACCTGGTTACGGCTATGCCAAGGCACCAAAAACGGAAATTGAAAAATGGGGTAAAATGATAGAAGAATATTTGGAGAAAAGGCAAGAGCTAAGGGCAATTATTCTCTTAATTGATATTCGTCATGAGCCTGGGAAAAATGACGTTATGATGTATGAGTGGTTAAAGCATTATGGCTATGACATCATTATCGTTGCTACAAAGTCTGACAAGTTAAATAGAAGCCAAGTTCCTAAGCATTTATCTGTGATTCGTAAAACCTTTGGGCTAGGCCCTGAGGAGGTTTTGATCCCTTTTTCGGGAGAGAAAAAAATTGGCGTGGACGAGCTTTGGGCAGTCATTGAAAAGTTGCTTGTTTAAAATTGAAGCACTTGCATATCACCATTTGCAGGTGCTTTTTTAATATTTATAAAATCTTAAAAAAGAGTGAAAAAAAACCAAATAATAATTCGCTATACTATATACAAACAAGAAGAAATCATAGAAGATTTATTGGAGGTATTATAATGAAAAATAAAAAATCGGGGTTTTTAACATTTTGCTGCTCACTTGTTCCGGGGGCAGGGGAAATGTACCTAGGGCTTTATAAGCAGGGAATTAGTCTAATGTTACTGTTTTTTGGCATTGGAGCCTTTGCCGCTTGGTCAGGGTTGGAGGTGCTTTTGGCAATTGCACCTGTGATTTGGTTTTTTAGCTTTTTTCACACCCACAATTTACGAAACATGTCAGAAGAAGAATTTTTGCGACAGGAGGATCGATACTTGTTTTTTCAGGGAACAGATTTTTCAAATGCAGATGAATTCTTCACAAAAAACAGAAAAATCATAGCAGCCATTTTAATACTTCTTGGAATTTGTATGGTTTCTCAAATTATCATGAATCTATTAGATCCGTTTTTTAACAGCTTATACTGGAGTTTTGTATGGCGTTTGAACCGTAACGCTCCAAGAGTTATTGTAGCTGTAGCGGTTATTTTTGCCGGAGTACAAATTTTGAAAGGCAATTTGCCAAAGGAAAAAGAAATAACAGAATAATCAAAAAAGGAATACTTTTTTTAGGTCTTGAAATGATAACATCAAGGCCTTTTTTATATTAGTTTGTGCATGCTTTTATAAAATGGTATAATAAAACAAATAAGCAGATGAAACATTTTTTAATATAATATTAGTACTTATAAAAAACAGTTGACGTAGTATTTGAAACTATTATAATAAGAGTAAGATTATTTTTTTGAATTTTACCGTTTTTTAAAAGGAGGAAGATAAATGGTACAAATTATTACGGACAGCACTTGTGACATTTCTCACCAAAGGTTAGAGGACATTGGCGTTGTATGCGTACCTTTAACGGTGCACTTTGGAGAAAAGACTTTCATAGATGGTGAAAACCTTACGGCCAAAGAGTTTTATGAATATCTAAGGACAGATTCAGAAATTCCAACAACAGCACAGCCTACACCCCATTCTTTTCAGGAGGCTTTTCAAACAGCCTTAGACAAGGGAGATGAAGTTGTGTGCATATTAATTAGCGGGAAATTAAGCGGTACAGTTCAATCTGCTCATATCGCCAAGGATGCCCTGGGTAGTGATAAAATTTGGATTGTTGATACAAATCAAGTTTGCACTTCTTTGGGATTGCTGGTGGAAATTGCCGCGAAAAGGGTCAAAGAAGGGGCAACAGCCAAAGAGCTGTACCATGAAATTACGGAATTGTCTAGCAGGGCAAAGATATATGCTGCGATTGAAACCTTAAAATATCTTAGAAAAGGTGGTCGTTTATCAGGAACTGCAGCAATTGTGGGAACCATGCTCAACCTACATCCCATTGTGACAGTGCAGGATGGGTTAGTGCTAAATACAGCAAAAGCCAAGGGCAAGAAAAAAATGATCTCTATTCTCAAAGATCTTGCAAAAGCAGATGGTGTGGATGAAAGCTATCCCTTTATGTTTTGTCATGGCGCGGCGGAGGAAAATTTAGAATTGGCGAGAGAGTGTTTTGCCGAAGATTACGATATTTCTAATGGTTTTACAGGAACGGTTGGGCCAGTGGTAGGAACATATTCAGGGCCAGGTATTGTTGCCATTGGTTTTATTATAAAAAAATAAATTGAGTTTTTATATGCAGGCATTGTTTCATGGGACAGTGCCTGTTTTAATTTGGAGAGATAATCCCAAGGAAGCTGAGCCGCGTAAAGCACAAGCTTTTCTTAGAAAGTAAAGAGTGATATACTGGGAGAAAGTACAATGGGAGGCGAAAAAATGACGGAAAAATTATACTATAAAAATGCATATAAAACGAAATTTAGAGCAACTGTACTTTCTTGCGAAAAAGGCAAGGATGACGAGTATCATATTATTTTGGATAAAACCCTATTCTATCCCGAGGGAGGTGGACAGCCCGGTGATAAGGGTATTTTAGGCGGGGCAGCGGTGTTTGATGTCCATGAGAAAAACGGAGAAATTATTCATTATACGCATGGGCCTTTGGCGGTGGGTGTTGAAATGGCCGGAGAAATTGACTGGGCGCATCGTTTTGATTTGATGCAAAATCATTCAGGGGAACATATTATTTCGGGAATTATTTGCAAAAAATATGGTTGTGATAACGTAGGCTTTCATATGGGACGAGAAAGCATTACCATTGACTTTAATACACAAATTCCGGAGGAAGACTTGTCTTGGCTGGAGGAAGAGGCAAATGTAGCTATTTGGGAAAACATACCTATTGAGATTTTTTTTCCTGAAAAAGAGGAATTAGAGGAATTGGAATATCGCAGTAAAAAAGAGCTGACGGGGGAAGTACGTATTGTTAAGGCTGGGGAATACGATTGCTGTGCCTGCTGCGGAACCCATGTAAGGCTTGCCGGAGAAATTGGGATGATTAAGGTGGTTGGTGCGCAGAATTATAAGGGAGGCACGCGTTTGGAGTTACTTTGCGGAAAAAGAGCCTTTGCGTATTTCCAAAAGATTCATTCTGGGGCAAAAGCGGTGGGCAAAGCCCTTTCTGTACAAGAGGAGAAGATCGACAGGGGGGTACAGAAGCTTTTAGATGAAAGGGATCACTATATGCAGGAATTGAAAAAATGGAAATGGGAAGCATTTTTGTATCGCATCGATAAGCTGCCCAAGGATACGGAAAACGTGTTGATTATAGAGGAAGGTTTAAATGGCAAGGATTTGACAGCACTGGCAGATTTGGCGGCAGAGAAAACCGACGGTCGTGCAATGGTAGGAACGCCTTTGGAAACAGGAATTCAATTTGTTTTGGTCAGCCGGAAAAAGGATGCAAAGGCGCTGGCGGAGGCGTTGAAAAAATCCTTTGACTGTAAGGGTGGGGGAAAAGAGGGATCGATACAGGGCAAACTAAACGGTGACAAAATGGAAATCATACATTTTTTTGAAGAAAAGGGCTTTGTTGTAGCAAAATAGTAGTTGACTCAGATTTTTTGAATTTGTAAGGCGAAATTAATTATTGAAGGTATGGAGCGCTGCCCGATTTGTTTGATGGAGGTGCTTTTGAGAGCTTCTAAAAAATTAATAAAATCTTTAAAATTTTATTTGGGATTCTTAGAACTAGAAAAAAAGATTCATGATACTATAAGAGAAAGGTTTGGTATTTCTAATGGAAAATTTTCAAAAGAACAGAGATAAATTACAAGCACGGTTGGCTGAGAACAGTGTTGCCGTAGTTTTTGCGGGGCAGGCGCCTTATAAACGGGGTGACGAGCAGTATCCCTTTTCTCCAGACCGAAATTTTTATTATGTTACGGGGATCGAGGGGGAAAATTGTATTTTTTTTATGGCAAAGACAGCCTTGGAAGTTACGACGACCTTATATATTCCTAGGGATAATGGGATTTTGGCAAAATGGGTGGGGGCAAATATTACAGTGGAGGAAGCAAGGCAAAAATCGGGAATGGAAGCTGTAGAATTTATTGATAGCTTTCGAAAGGATTTTGCTGAATTTATTTTCAAACATAACATTAAAACTATTTATCTGGATTTGGAAAACAGAGATTGGAATGCTCTGCCTTCTGCCGCTTTATCCTTTGCCAAGGAGATAAGGGAGCAGTATCCTGCCGTTTGTATGGAGGATTTATATCCCATTTTCAGCGATTTGCGTCTGATCAAAGAGGATTGGGAATTGGAGCGGATGCGCAAAGCAATGCAAATTACAGAGGAGGGTTTTCTTGCAATGATGGAGAACGCCCGTGGGGGCATGATGGAATACGAAATTGAGGCATACTTCGATTTTGTCCTGACCAAAAGAGGGGTTCGCCAAAAGGCATTTCAAACCATTGCCGCGGCCGGGAAAAGAGGTACAATTCTACATTATGTAGAAAATAATCAAGCTGCCAAGGATGGCGATTTGATTTTGGTGGATGCAGGGGCGCAGGTGGATTGGTACAACGGCGATATCACGCGAACGTTCCCAGTGAGCGGAAAGTTTACCCAGCGGCAAAAAATGGTTTACAATATGGTTTTGGCGGGACACCAAAAGGTGATGGAAGCCATTCGGCCCGACGTGCCTTTTTCTCGTTTAAATCAGGTTTTGAAAGAGCATTATTTCCAGGAATTGAAAAAAATTGGTTTGGTGGACACCATGGAGGAGGTTGCAAAATATTATTACCATGGGGTTAGCCACTATTTGGGGGCAGAAACCCACGATATTGGGCGGTATATGGATCGGAAGCTACAGGCAGGCATGGTTTTGACGGTGGAGCCGGGATTGTATATCGAAGAATGGGAAATTGGGATTCGCATTGAGGATGACGTATTGGTAACGGAGGATGGATGCGAAGTAATGACCAAAAATCTAATTCGTACCGTCACAGAAATTGAGGAATTTATGGCTAAAGGAAGAAAGGCATGAGCTTAAAGGAAACGGATTTATATGAGCCAATTCGAAATTTTTTGGAAAACCAAGGCTTTCGGGTGCAGGCAGAGGTTAGGCATTGCGATATTGCGGCGGTAAAGGACGGTCAAACCCTTATCGTAGAATTGAAAAAGAATTTTTGCTTAAAGCTGGTGTATCAGGCGTTGGAGCGGCAAAGCTTGACGGATCAAGTTTTTGTTGCTATTCCTCGCCCCAAAAGGGGGCAGAGAGAACGTGCATGGAAGGATATGCTTAAGCTTTTAAAGCGGTTGGAGCTGGGATTGATTACCGTTGCTTTGGATAGTCCGTTGCAAATGGTGGATGTGATTTTAGAGCCGTCTGACAGCATGATACGAAAAAATCGAAAAAAACAGGAGCTATTGCTGTCAGAAATTGAGAATCGACAGATGTCAGAGAATGTGGGCGGTATGACACGACGAAAGGTTATGACGGCATATCGAGAAAGAGCCATTGAGCTTTGTTGTATTTTAGAGGAGCTTGGGCAAATTTCGTTGCAGGAGCTACGGGAATTAGGGAAGGACGCCAAGTATGCTGGAATACTACAAAGGAATGTATATCAATGGTTTGAGAGGGTTGATAAGGGCGCATACTGCCTTGCCAAGGCAGGGCGAGAGGCGCTGGTGGATTTGGATTTTGAAAAAGCGGTTTGCTTTTATCGAAAGAAATATAGAAAGGAACGGGAAAAATGAGTGTTTTAGGGAATATTCTTTGGCTGATATTCGGGGGACTTTTTACGGCAATCGGCTGGTTTTTGGCGGGAATTATTTGCTGTATTACAATTATAGGTATACCCATTGGCTTGCAATGCTTTAAGTTTGCCCAAATGGCGTTTTGGCCGTTTGGAACGCAAATTTATTATGGTAATTTAGGTTCGGGATCTATTATTTTAAATGTAATTTGGATTTTATTGTGTGGTATTGAATTGGCAATGGGCTCTTTAGTCATGGGCGTTGCATGCTGTTTGACCATTATTGGGATACCCTTTGGAATTCAGCATTTTAAATTTGCAGGGCTTGCGCTAATGCCCTTTGGCGCACAATTTCGTAGAGTGATTTATTAATAAAAAGAAGAAAAGAGGGAATCAGGATGATTGTAACAACGACAAACAGTATTGAGGGAAAAGAAATCGTATCCTATAAGGGAATTGTTTTTGGCGAGGTAATTGCCGGGGTTAACTTTGTAAAGGATATGATGGCAGGCTTAAGTAATTTTTTTGGTGGAAGATCCGGAACATATGAAGAAGAGTTGATAAACGCAAGAGAACAGGCCATTGCGGAAATGGTAAAAAGAGCCAATGCCATGGGAGCAAATGCCATTGTAGGCGTGGATGTGGATTATGAAGTTTTGGGAGCCGATAACGGAATGCTGATGGTTAGTGTTTCTGGAACGGCAGTAATTTGCAATTAATTTGTTCAATTTTGCTTGAAAAATAAATTTTATTGGGGAAAGGCTAATTCATTGCGTGTGCTTATAAAATGGGTAACGTTTCCAATTGTTTGTTTCAAAAAGCATGTCGATGGTGTTGTTATGCTGGCGTTTTACCTTAGGAATAGAAAAATTCTTTTGATTATTTACGCACCTTTTATTCAATCAGCGTTTCCTAAGGGAAATGTGTTGAAAATTTTATATGCGCAACTAAAATCTAAGGAATTCATTTTAGAGCGTAGGTAAAACTTGGGCATTGTCCAAACCACTTGATTTTTGTTAAAATGAAGACCGAAAAATTTAGCGAAACCCGCATTATAAGCGGGTTTCGGGTGGTCTAAGGGTGCAATGGCAAAGAAGCCACATCTGTCCCAAGGGCAGTTTGGGGGAGCAAAGTGCTGAGGGAAAATGCTTGTGGGTATTTGAAGGAAAAGCCCTCATGGTTTTGCCTTTGAACTGAAAATTTATGGAAATGCTGTTTGGGTTTCAAGGCACTGCATCCCGAAATCATTCTTCGCAATCTGTTTCTATTGTACTGATTTTTTTGTAATAAAACTTCATGGACAGGGTTAAGGCGAAGATGGTTAGTACAAATACCATGAGAAACATAATCCCCCCTGTTATGGCTGAACCAATAAGAAAATGATATTTCAAGTAGGAAGAAACGGAAACAATCAAGCCAGAAACGAGACTTGAAACTAAACTGATGATAAGATTGGTTTTTGCGGTTGGTTTTAGTCTTCTGTCCCAAATTCCATTTTTGATGCAGCTAACGCTTAGGTATATGCAAAGACACATCAGGATAATCCATTCTGCTGCTATGGAACGTATAGCGTATTCATCAAATAAACTTAGTTGAATAAATATTGCGGCAAGAAGGCTCCATATTGCGAACCAACATCCGTTATGTTCGATTTTTAATAACTTATGTTCCTGCATTTCGTCCAAATTATTTTTTGGTAGCTTCATTACTATCATCCTCCCCAAAGAGCTCATCCAAAGATTTCCCAAGAATTTTACAAATTGCGCGGCATAATTTTATAGTGGGGTTATATTCCCCCTGTTCAATGGCATTCATTGTCTGCCTAGAGATACCTACCTTTTCCGCAAGCTGCTTTTGCGTTATATCCAGCTGGGCGCGGGCAACCTTTATTGAAATATTTCTTCCCATGTCATCACCTCTGTGACAAATATTATAATAAAAATTACCATATGTCAAGTATATACGACAAAAACTAAAGTGAATTTTGAAAAAACTAAAACATTCCAAATTTTGGGTAAATATGTTAAAATAAAAGAAAAACAAAGAGAAGAACAACGTAGAAATGAGGGATAATATGAGGCTTACCATTGTTTTTTCTCCATGCAAAGTTATTTTAGATTATGTTTGCATGGAGTAGATATATTTCGAAATGACTTTGCGCTTTTATATTTTATGAAAACCGAAATCGTTACTTTGTCATGCGGATAAATCTGACAGGCATGGTATCTTTATAAAATAAAAGGAGTAAAGTAGAATGAAATATCAAGGTTTTAGTGAAAAATTTGATGCAGTTTTTTTGGCATATCATGAAGTGGATATTACACCGAAAAAAGCAGTGCATACCATTGGCTTTGGTCGTGGGGATGAGGAGTCAAAAGGGGTTTTGCATCGGCTTTTTGCCCAAATTTCTTTATGGAAATACCAAGAAGAAATTTGCTGCCTGGTTACCATTGATCATATTGGTTTTTCCAAGTCCCATGGGGCAGCCTTGCGTAGTGCCATTGGGGATTTATTAGGCGTTGGGATGGAAAAAGTAATGCTTTGTTTCTCTCATACCCATGCCGCACCCAATGATTCCTTAGAGAAGGAATATGCAGAATTTGTGGACGAGGAAATTAAAAAGGCCGTTATTTTGGCACAAAAGCACTGGATTCCCATCAAAGGGGCTTGGGGGAATGCTTACGGCGATATTGGATTGAATCGCAGGGCGGAGAGTAAGGCGCTGGATCGAAGAATTGGTATTTTTAAAGCGGTTGACCCCGAAAGTGGCGCGCTGAAGCTATTGCTTTTGCGATTAACCGCCCATGCGAATGTTTTGAAGGCGGATAATTATTTGATTTCGTCGGATTATGTTGGTGCCGTTCGAGATGCTTTGCAGAAACGGTTTGACTGCCCTGTTATGGTGACGCAAGGTGCATCGGGTAATGTGGCGCCGAAGTTTTTTTCTTCTGTGTTGACACCGCCGGATGCAAGTGATGCACGGTTCGTACGCGCTGAAAATGCATTAAGTCTTATGGCTGAAGAGGTTTTGGGGCAGGTTGAAAAGGTGATTGATTCCATACAGCCTATTGATTTAAGAAGGTTGAAAATGTATTCCGCCCATATTGATTTATATGCGGATATTTTAGACTATAAACGGGCAGTGGAAATTGTCCAGGAGGCAAAGCAATATGCGGGAATTGACGGGACTTTGTGGCTGGCGGAGGTTCGTCGGTTGCAAACAGAGGGTATAAAAACCCAAAGGGACACCGCAGAAATGCAGTATTTTTCTATGGGAAACGGCTGTTTATGCGGTGTGGCAAATGAAATTATGTGCGAATTTGCTTTGCGGGCGCAGGAGTTGACGGGGAACCAATATTTTTATTTTGGGGGATATACCAATAGCTGCGGCGGGTATTTCCCTACGGAAGAAGAGTATGACAAGGGTGGATATGAGGTCTATTGGTGCATGCTGATTTTTTATATCTACTATGGGAGGGTATTTCCTTTAAACCGAAACGCTAGTACTTTGCTAATTCAAGCAGTGGTTGAGAATATATTGATTTAAAAAAATTTTCAAGAAATAATTGGCATCACAAAATGGCACGGCTTTTTAAAGGCTGTGCCGTTTTGTGTATTATAGCATGGCATCTTGCGAAAAAAAGAAGGCGTTAGTATACTGAAAGGAAAATACAAATTTGTTCAAGGAGAGGTTAGGATGAAAGAGAAATTCAAGCTTGTGCAATATGATAGAGAGGGTAGGCAAAAGGCGGATTTATCCAATTTTAGCATGGAGAATGCAAGAAAGGTTCAGGCTTTTCACAGCAGTTTTTCTGCATACCAAAAAACACCTTTGGTTTCTTTAAAAAATACGGCCAGAGATATGGGACTGGGGAATATTTATATTAAGGACGAGTCGTTTCGCTTTGGATTGAATGCCTTTAAGGTTTTAGGGGGCAGTTTTGCCATAGGAAATTACCTTGCAAAAAAAATGAAGCAAAGCATAGAAGATTTTACATACAACGCGTTAACTTCCCAAGAAACAAGGCAGCGCTTGGGCGAAATGACCTTTGTGACAGCAACAGATGGGAATCACGGCAGAGGGGTCGCTTGGACTGCAAGGATGCTCAAACAAAATGCTGTGGTATACATGCCAAAGGGCAGCGCTAAGGAGCGCCTGGAAAATATTTTGGCGGAGGGGGCGGAGGCAACCATTACAGAGCTGAATTATGATGATGCCGTGCGCTTTGCCCATAGACAGGCGGAAGAAAAAGGCTGGATTATGGTACAGGATACCGCTTGGGAGGGTTATGAGGACATTCCTTTATGGATTATGCAAGGCTATGGAACTATGGCCTATGAGGCTTATACGCAGCTAACGGAAAAACCCACGCATATTTTTTTACAGGCGGGGGTTGGTTCCATGGCGGGGGCGGTTACAGCTTTTTTTGCTGGGCTATACAAAGATGATTGCCCTATCATTACCATTGTTGAGCCAAACAAGGCGGATTGCATTTTTCGTACGGCCAAGGCGAGGGATGGAAGACTGCACTATGTTTCGGGCGCAATGGACACCATTATGGCAGGGTTAGCTTGCGGTGAGCCGTGCAGTATTGGTTGGGAGATTTTGAAAGAATTTGGGGATAACTTTATTTCCTGCCCCGACTATGTGGCGGCACAGGGGATGCGTATTTTGGGGAATCCTAGGAAGGGGGATGAACGAATTATTTCCGGTGAAAGCGGTGCCGCTGCTTTTGGTTGTGTTTCGGAAATTATGAGAAATCCGGCTTTGGGAGAGTGGAAGGAAAAGCTGAAGCTTGATGAAGAGTCAAGGGTTTTATGCTTTAGCACCGAGGGAGATACAGATCGGGCAGGGTATCAGGCAATTGTGTGGGATGGAGCGTTTTGTGGGGATTAAATTAAAACGCAGGTTTAACTTAACTTTAATTTTCGGATGATTTTAGTAGTGAATACTGTTGGAATGTTTTTTTGTTAAGCTTTAAAGCTTGCATTACAGACTACTTAGAAAGGTTTTGCAATATTGTCAGCGATAAATTTAGCAATGAATTGGGAGGAGGGCTTTAGATAGCCCTCTTTTTTCAGAGAAAAGGATACGGCGGAAAAAATACTTCTGAATTTAAATATAGTCTTTCTATGAAAAAACCTATATTTCTTGCCGAATGACTTTGTGCTGGAAAACATAGGTTTTTTGTCTGATAAAAAGGGTTACTTTATTTCCGAAATATAATCTTTACCAATAAGCATATCGTAGGTCATCAGTTCGTGAAGCTCCTCCATTTCTTCCCGCTTGGTTTTATCGGTATTGGGGGAATAAAAATTATAATACTTACTGATAATGGGGGAGGTGTGGTACAAATCCAAAAGGAAATTGGTTTGTATACACTGGGGCGCATCAATATAATCTGCCATCAAGGCAGGCAGAAGATAGGGAGAAATAGATTCCTGATCTGCTAGATATTCCCGCCCTGTATCATAATTTGTAAAAATCAAATAAGGTGTGGAAAACATCGTGTATTTTTCTTCCTCTGTCCATTGGGCAGCGGTGGTGGAGGTAATGGTGTTGGTTGTACTATACGGCTGAAAGTTGTCCCCCAAAGTGGGCAGATGATCACCATACCAAAGGACAATCGTAGGCTTTTTGCGGCTCATAACAAAGTCGTAAATTGTTTTTAAGGCACGATCGGAATTATGAACACCAGTGGCGTAGTTTTCCAAGGTGACAAGCTGCTGGGGGGATAGGCTGTCACCGCTTACTTTGATAATCCGATCTGTTTCGTCGTATTTGTCGTAATACATACTGTGGTTTTCCATGGTGATTGCCATGACAAATACACCTACGTCGTGTGACTGCTCCAATTGATAAATGACTTCTTCGGCAATGGTTTCATCGGTAATGTAGGGACCGCTGTTCCAATGCTGTTCTGCGTGGAGGTCATACTCCCCAAGAAAATCATCAAAGCCCATAAGGGGGTATGCTTTGTTACGGTCATAAAATGTTTTTTGGTAGGTATGCAGACCGATTGCAGCATAGCCCAGGTTCTTGTAGGTTCTGGGAAAGGAAAAAATATTGCTCTTTACATATTGCTGATAGGGGATGTTTCCCGTCGGCAATGCACTGGTGGTCATCCCTGTTAATATTTCAAATTCTGGGCGAACAGTACCGCCACCAAAGGTTGGAGAAATCATTTTTCCACTGGGATTCATTTTGGCGATTTCTCTGAAATTTTCCAGAGGGTCTGGGGAGAAGGTGACACCGTTTAATATCGTTGGATCCCAAAAGGCCTCGGAAAGCACCACTACAATATCTGGATTTTGAAAGGTATCGCCGCTGTTTTCATCGGGCAGGTATTTCTCAAAAGCGTGCTGAATATAGCCCTTGCTGTAATTTTCAGGTTCATTTGTATTTAGGTCGTTAAAGTTTAGGAAAAAGGCGGTTAAAAAACCATGTTCTGCATATAGCTCCGTTTGATCGGCAGATTCATCCAGGGCAATGCCCAAAATGGGGGCAAGTGCTTGATGGACGGAATTGTTTAACCCAAACAAACAAAAAGCAATGAAAAAAAATGGAGAGAGTAAAGCCCGAGATCTCCATTTGATTGGAATTTTTGGGGCTAAAAAGTAAAGAAAAATGCAATAAATTAAGGTGCTGAATAGAATTTCCCAAACAGCCTGGGGAATCACCAGGGCACTTAGAAATTCAGTAAAGCTGGAGGCATTTTGTGCCAAATAAATATCCCAAGGTAAAAAATGAACCTCTAAAATTGTAAATTTAAAATAATCAACCAGGGATAAAATAATAAATATGAGTGCTGTCAGTAACGCCGCAGCGGATAGATTTGGCATGACAAAAGCAAAACACAAAAAAGCAAGCCAAACCAACACAAGGCCAAAAACAAAAGCGCCTGTGTTTGCTGCCAAAAGTGCTTGCAATTGATCTCCATTGCCAAAGGCAAGGTAATTTGCTGCCAAGGTAAGATAAAAAGGAAATAAAATTACAAATATCCATTTTATACTTTTAAGAGCAAGATTACGATTAAAAAAATCAGAGATTTCTTGTTTCATTTCATGAAAAGCATTCATTTGGAAAAGACCTCGCATTTTCAAGATTTTTGTAGAATAATTACATTTCCACAAAGAAAAATTATAGCATAAATATTCCTTTTTTTCAAGGACAGCCTGTGCTATGATGAGGAAAAAGAAAGGATGAGCTATGATGAAAACTATGGGACTTTACGTCCACATTCCCTTTTGTAAGAGAAAATGCTTGTATTGTGATTTTCCTTCCTTTGGGAATATGGAAGATAAATATGAAGCATATGTTTATGCCTTGGAACAAGAAATTGAGGGGAGAGGGCTTGTGTGCGGAAATTGGCAGGTAAGTTCCGTATTTTTTGGCGGAGGGACACCAACGGTACTTTCAAAGGAATTGCTGGAGCGGCTGATGACAAAGATTAAAAACTGTTTTTTGGTTGCAAAGAATGCAGAGATCACCATTGAGGCAAACCCGGGAACGATGGATAGCCAAAAGGCGGAAGCCTTGGTGAAAATGGGGTTTAACCGGCTAAGCATGGGGGTGCAGGCCTGGCAAAACCGCCTGTTATCCACCCTGGGGCGTATTCATACCATAGAGGAGTTTCAGAATAATTTTGAGATTGCAAGAAAGGCCGGATTTGAAAATATCAATGTGGATTTAATGTTTGCTTTGCCTACCCAAACCTTTGAGGATTGGCAGGAAACCTTGGAAAAAATTACGGCGCTGCACCTTGAGCATATCTCTGCATATAGTTTAATTATTGAGGAGGGGACACCTTTTTATGAGGCATTTCAAAAGGGAGAGTTATTGGAAATAGACGAAGAACTAGACCGAAAAATGTATCACTATGCTGTAACTTTTTTGGCTGAAAAGGGTTACCAGCAATACGAAATTTCAAATTTTGCGAAAATTGGAAGGGAAAGCCGACACAATCAAATTTACTGGCAGACAGAGCCGTATTTGGGGCTGGGCTTGGGCGCGCATTCCTATTATAATGGAAATCGTTTTCATAATACCTATGATTTGGAGAAATATATTCTGGCCCATGGGGGAATAGATATATTGGAAGAGGAAAAGGTGGCTGTTTCCCAAAATGATGCTATGGAAGAGTTTATGTTTTTAGGACTGCGCAGAAGGGACGGCGTTTCCTTTGATCAGTTTTTTGAACGTTTTGGGATGAAAATGACAGAGGTTTACGGGAAGGTTATTTCTGATTTCACGGAAAGTGGATTGTTGGCGCAGACAGATGCGGCGATTGCATTGACACGAAAAGGAATCGACCTAAGCAATCGGGTTTTTACGGCGTTTTTATTAGACGAATAAAATGAAGTATATGGATTTTTTTCTGTAAAAATTAAGAGAAAATTTGCAAATTGCGCTTGACATCTATGGTGTCAAGTGCTATCTTATGTATATAAATTAGCACTCGAACTAAGTGAGTGCTAACAAATGGAGAGGAGGCGGCGTAGATGTCGTTGAATGACAGGAAGATTCAAATACTGCAAGCAATTATCAATGACTACATTGAAACGGCTGAACCAGTCGGCTCCAGAACCATTGCAAAGAAATATAACCTTGGTATCAGCTCTGCCACAATCCGTAATGAAATGAGTGATTTGGAGGAGATGGGGTTTATTATGCAGCCTCATGCATCTTCGGGGCGTATTCCCTCTGACATGGGCTACAGGCTTTATGTGGATCACCTTATGAAAAAGCGTGAGCTTAGCTTTGAAGAACAAAGATATTTGCAGGGAATAATTTCCAGAGATATTAGTCAAATTGATTATCTTATGGAGGAAACGGCAAAGGCTCTTTCTGCCTTAACAAACTACACAACCTTTATCTCCGAGCCTGTGGGCCAACGGGCGAGAATCAAGCAAATTCGTTTGCTGCCGTTGGATATGACTTCAGTGCTTTTGGTTATTGTAACAGAAGATAATTTTATGAAGAATCATGTAATGAAGTTGAACAGTATTCCTGATGAGGAAAGAATTTTTGAAATCGGTATGTATTTAAACCGTGCTTTTCAAGGCTGTGCATTACAGCAGATTGATCAAACGGTAATTCGAGAGCTGCAATTTGAGCTGGGGGAATACAAAGGTTTGCTTAAGCCTATTTTAAAGGCATTGCAAATTACAATGCAAGCCGCAGAAAGAGTTCAGGTGCACATGAGTGGGGCAAAAAATATTTTGGCCTTTCCTGAATTTTCTGACATCAGCAAGGCCAAATCCTTATTTCAAACGCTGGAAGAAAAGGATGTTTTGGTTACTTTGCTGGAGGAATGCAAAAGCAATGATTTGCATGTTTTAATCGGCAGTGAGAATACAGTACAAAGTATGAAGGATTGCAGTGTGATTACGGCAACCTATAAGCTTAGCGATGACACAAGAGGTACCATTGGAATTGTAGGGCCTACAAGAATGGATTATTCCCAAGTTATTTCAGTGTTGAATGGGATGGTTCAAAATATTGAGAAGGTGTTGCGAAGCTTGTCGGATAATAATAAAGACGGATAGAGAAAAGAGGGAAATAAGTGGAAGAGAATAAAGATCTTGAAGAAGTGTTGTCAGAAGAAAATGTTAAAAAGCAAGAACAAGCTGAAGGAATAGAGGAAACAGCGCAGGCAGAAGAAGCGTTGGAAGGAGAGGTGGTTGATGAGGCTGCCGAAAAAATTGCAAGGCTGGAGCAGCAAGCAGCGGAGAATTTTGATAAATACCAAAGGTGTATGGCGGAATTTGACAACTTTCGCAAGCGCACGACAAGGGAAAAAGCTTCCTTGTACGATGATGGAGTGAGAGATACTCTGGAAAAACTTTTGATGGTGGTTGATAATCTGGAAAGAGCTGTTGCAGCGCAAGAAGGCAAGGCGGAAGAAAACGACAGCTTCTTTAAGGGCGTGCAAATGACTCTAAAGCAATTTCAGGAGGTTTTACATGGCTTGGGTGTGGAAGAAATTAAAGCTATGGGCGAACAATTCGACCCTAATCTTCATGCGGCGGTTGCCCATGAGGATGATGAAAACTACGGGGAGAATGAAATTATTCTGGAAATGTTAAAGGGCTATAAATATAAAGACAAGGTGATTCGCCATAGTATGGTGAAGGTTGCTAATTAAGAAAAAAATAATCATATTATAATAGGAGGATAAAATTATGGGAAAAATTATTGGTATTGACTTGGGAACAACCAACTCTTGTGTGGCAGTGATGGAAGGCGGCCAGCCTGTTGTTATCGTAAACAGTGATGGTGCAAGAACAACACCCTCTGTTGTTGGTTTTGCAAAAAACGGTGAAAGACTGGTGGGCGAAACAGCAAAGCGCCAGGCCATTACAAACCCTGATAATACAATCAGCTCCATTAAAAGAAGAATGGGCGAGAATTATAAAGTAGATGTTGAAGGCAAAAGCTATTCCCCTCAGGAAATTTCTGCTATGGTTTTGCAGAAGCTGAAGGCAGATGCGGAAAGCTATTTAGGGGAAACTGTTTCTGAAGCAGTAATTACCGTTCCTGCATATTTTAATGATGCCCAAAGACAGGCAACAAAGGATGCAGGGCGTATTGCAGGTTTAGAAGTAAAGCGTATTATCAATGAGCCTACATCTGCTGCTTTGGCATATGGTTTGGATAATGAGCATGAGCAGAAAATTATGGTTTATGACTTGGGTGGCGGTACCTTTGACGTTTCCATTATTGAAATTGGTGACGGTGTAATTGAGGTTCTTTCCACGAATGGTAATACCCGTCTGGGTGGCGATGACTTTGACCAGAGAGTGATTGATTACTTAGTGGATGAATTTAAGAAGGCAGAAGCCATGGATTTGAGCAAGGATAAAATGGCTATGCAAAGATTGAAGGAAGCTGGGGAAAAGGCGAAAAAAGAGCTTTCCACAGTGACATCAACCAACATTAACCTGCCTTTCATTACCATGAATCAGGATGGCCCCAAGCACTTAGATATTACACTGACCAGAGCGAAATTCGACGAATTGACAGCAGACTTGGTAGACGGCACAATGGGTCCTGTTCGTCAGGCTTTGGCTGATGCTGGACTGAATGCAGGGGATGTTGACAAGGTATTGCTGGTTGGTGGTTCCACAAGAATTCCCGCGGTACAGGATGCTGTGAAAAAATATACAGGCAAAGATCCTTTCAAGGGCATTAACCCCGATGAATGTGTTGCTGTTGGTGCGGCAATTCAGGGTGGCAAATTAGCAGGAGATGAAGGTGCAGGCAGCGTACTGCTTTTGGACGTAACACCTCTGTCCTTGGGTATTGAAACATTGGGCGGTGTTGCAACAAAGCTTATCGACAGAAATACTACAATTCCTACAAATAAAAAACAGGTTTTCTCCACAGCAGAGGATAATCAGACAGCTGTTGATATTCATGTTGTACAGGGTGAAAGACCTTTGGCAAAGGACAACAAGACCTTGGGACGCTTTAAATTAGACGGTATTGCGCCTGCAAGACGTGGTATTCCTCAAGTTGAAGTAACCTTTGACATCGATGCCAACGGTATTGTAAATGTATCCGCCAAGGATTTGGGCACAGGCAAGGAGCAGAAAATCACAATTACTGCAGGTTCTAACCTCAGCGATGATGAAATTGAAAAGGCTGTTAAAGAAGCAGAGCAGTTCGCCGAAGCGGATAGAAAGAGAAAAGAAGCAATTGACGCCAAGAACGAAGCAGATTCTTTGATTTTCCAGACAGAAAAAACACTGGGCGAGCTGGAAGGCAAGCTGAGTGATGACGAAAAGAGTGCTGTTGATGCGGAACTCAACAAATTGAAGGATACAGCAAAGGATATGAACCCTGAAACAATGACTGAGGCTGACGTTGAGAATTTAAAAGCTGCAACAGAAGCATTGACACAGGAATTCTATAAAATTTCAGAAAAGCTGTATCAGCAGGCACAGGCTGCCCAGGGCGCAGAACCTAACGGCGGAGATCCGAATGTTGTTGACGGCGAAGGAAAAGAACTGTAAAATATAATGGTTATGCGTGGCAAGGGCGGATTTTCCGCCCCTGCTTTTGCTGTAAACAAGACCTGAAGAAATAAAGGTGGTGAGGAAGTTGGCAGAGAAAAGAGATTATTATGAAATTTTGGGGGTCAGCAAGGATGCATCTGATGCAGAGCTGAAAAAGGCTTATCGTAAGATGGCGGTAAAGTATCATCCTGACCAAAACCCCGATAATAAACAAGCGGAAGAAAAATTTAAGGAAGTCAATGAGGCTTATGAAGTTTTAAGTGATCCTCAAAAAAAAGCACAGTATGACCAGTTTGGGCATGCTGCCTTTGAACAAGGTGGCGCTGGTGGAGGCTTCTATGGTCAGGGCTTTGATATGGGGGATTTGGGAGATATTTTTGGCAGTATGTTTGGTTTTGGCGGCTTCGGAGGCAGCAGCAGCCGTAAAAGTGGGCCAAGACGGGGCAGTGATATCAATGTAAATATTCAACTTTCTTTTGAAGAAGCTGCGTTTGGCTGTACAAAAGAAATTTCTGTTGCCATATATGATGAATGTGAAACCTGTCATGGTAGTGGTGCAAAGGCTGGAACCCATGCGGAAAGCTGTCCTAGGTGTAATGGTACGGGTCAGGAGCGGTTTGTACAGCAGTCTATGTTTGGCTCGGTTACGTCTGTGCGTACTTGCGGTCAGTGTCATGGAACAGGTAAGATTATTAAGGAGCCTTGTACCACTTGTCATGGCACAGGGAAGGTGAAAAAGACCAAAAAATATGAGGTCAATATTCCGAAGGGCATTGATAACGGTCAGACCATTCGCTTGTCAAATAAAGGTGAAATTGGTGAAAATGGCGGCGGCTATGGGGATTTATTGGTAACGGTTTATATTCAGCCTGACCGTGTATTTGTCAGAAAGGGCTTTGATGTATATTGTGATGTTCCTATTTCTTTTGTGCAGGCAGCCTTGGGCGGAGAAATTACAATCAGAACCATTGACGGTGAGCAAAAATACACAGTGAAACCAGGCACACAGCCGGAAACAGTGGTAACCCTGCGGGGTGTGGGAATTCCAAACCTGAGAAACCCAAAGGTTCGCGGCAACCAGATTGTAACACTGAAAGTAAAAATTCCTACAGAATTGAGCGAAAAACAGAAGGATTTGCTGCGCCAGTTTTATCAAAGTGAGGCACCAGTAAGTCAAGACAATAAGAATGTAAGCGATGAAAAAAAGTCTTTTTCGGAAAAAATGAAGGGATTATTTAAAGAATAATCCTCCATTGTAGATAAAGTAAAACTTTGAGGGGTTTGCCTTTGTTCTGAGATTATTTATAGACGGATTCGTCTTTTCAATAAATAGTTTTTTGTGTTTTATTTACAGAAATAGGCTTAAATGCATTTTTTCAAGAGTGTTGATTTTGTCGGCACTCTTTTTTTGAAAGCCTTGAAAAAAAAGGCATGATGGATTATAATACAAAATAATGATCAGGCAATGGCGAATTTACCATGTAGCCGGCCAAGCAGCAGCAGTAAGCGCCTGTGGACATTTTTGTCCTGAAGGGCGTTATTTTTTTTAATATAAATTTTCTTGCTTGTTTTGTGATAGAATAATAGAAAGGGAAAATTGGAGGTTTTTATTTGGAGAAGGGAAAAAGTAGAGCTTTAGAAAATGAAAAAATTGTGATGAAGGTATCAATAAATAGTTTGGCTGTGAATGTGGCGCTATCCATTGGAAAGGTGCTTGCCGGTATAATTGCCGGTTCCGGTGCCATGGTTTCGGATGGTATTCACTCAGCATCAGATGTGTTTAGCACCCTTGTTGTGATGATTGGATACAAATTGTCGACAAGGGAGTCGGATGAAAAGCACCAGTATGGCCATGAGCGTATCGAGTGTGTAGCGGCATTGCTGCTTGCGGGTATTTTATGCGCAACGGGTATCGTAATTGGTTATGAAGGTCTTCAAAAAATAATTCATTCGGATACGTTAAATTTGGCAATCCCCGGGATATTGGCATTGGTGGCGGCCATTGCATCGATTGCAGTGAAGGAAGGGATGTATTGGTATACCAGAGGGGCCGCAAAAAAAGTGAATTCTGGTGCACTAATGGCAGATGCATGGCATCATCGTTCCGATGCTATGTCCTCTGTGGGAAGTATGGTGGGTATCATTGGTGCAAGAATGGGCTATGCAATCTGCGATCCGCTAGCCAGCGTGATTATCTGTATATTTATTGTAAAAGCCGCTTATGATATTTTTAAGGATGCAATTGATAAAATGCTTGATACGGCCTGCGATAAGGAAATTACCGAAAAAATGAAGGATGTTATTCTTACCCAGGACGGTGTAATGGGAATTGATCAGATGCAGACCCGTTTGTTTGGTGCAAGAATATATGTGGATGTAGAAATTGTGGCAAAGGGCGATATGACGTTAAATGAAGCACATACGATTGCGGAGCAGGTACATGAAGCAATCGAAAAGAATTTTGAGGACGTAAAACATTGTATGGTGCATGTTAACCCCAAGACCAATGATTTTGAAAAATTATGCTAAAAATAAAGGACTATTTCTCATTCAGAGATAGTCCTTTGGTGATTATATAATGATGGGGAAATCAGCTGTTTTTCCTTCTTCTTCAACAAGGAAATTTTTTAGTATTTTCAGCCCATATTCCAATTCTTCCGTCGTATTCGCCGAGGTGACGGCGATGCGTAGGTATTTCTCTTTTGGGGGTGTACCTACTAAAAAGCGGTTTGAGTGGAAAAGGTGCAGTCCTTTTTCTAATGCTAGACGCTCCATAGGGAAATTGTAAAGGCCAACAGAAAGGGGAAGCCAGCGGGAAAAGGATAAAGGCGTTGGCGTTATACCTGGAAAAAATTTCTCATAAGTTAAGTTTCGATTTAGGGCTTCCTTCCGCTTTTTTTCAATAATTTCAGTAGCAATTTCATTCTGTATCATATAAGCGGCAGTTTCTATGTTAATGGAGGATGTTTTGACATTAATATTAAAAATTCCGCGGGCAAGCAAAGAAGCAAAACCATGGGGGACGGATAAAATTGCCACCCGCAGCCCGGGACAAATTGCCTTGGAAAGACTTGCGATATAACAGCCCTCTTGAGGGCAAAAGGCCGAAATTGGTGTATAATCCTTGGGGGAGAGAAATGCATAAATATCATCCTCCAGCAAGGTAAGATGATGGGTTCTAATAATTTTTGCCAAGGCCTCCTTACGGGCGGTATCCATGATAGTCCCCGTTGGGTTACTGTAGGTGGGCACAAGATATACGCCTTGCAGCCCTTGCAGACGGCATTGCATTTCTAAATCCTCGGGGAGCATTCCCCTTTCATCGGCCTGAATGGGAACAAGCTTAATATTTAGCATGTTTGCAAGCTCAATAAAGTTGGAATAGGTGAATCGATCCGTAGCGATTTTATCTCCATGGTGAAAAAGGGTAATGAGAACAACGGCAAAAGCATTTTGTCCCCCTGTGGTAAAGAAAATGTCCTCGGGGTGTGGATGCAATCCGAATTTTGACAACCATTTTTCCGCAGCACTTTTTTGAAAGGGAGAGCCAAAGGGAGCGCTATAATCCAGCAAAGAGTCCGCGGATTTTTTGCGCAGTACCTTTTTTAATGCATCCTCTGTATAGTGATTGAATGCGTCAATGGGTTTAATTATGCCCATTTCAATGAGGGAGGGGCTTATTTTCGTATCCTGTATGGAGATGGAAACGCCTGCATTTGGTGCAACAAAGGTACCTCTGCCGACTACGGCATAAAGAAAGCCGTTGAGTTGACACTGCTTGAAGGCTTTTGTAACTGTGCTTAAATTGATATCCAAATAGTCGGCAAGCTCCCTTTGGGGCGGCAGCTTCGTGTGGGGTGCCAAAGTGCCGTTTTTGATATCCTGCTCCAATAGTTTTACCAAGGAAAGATATAGAGGTTGACATAATTTTGATTTTTCCGGCTTCCAAGACATGGGATAGTCCGTAAAGGAATTGACAGGCATTCCAGCACCTCCTTTTTGTATGGCAGACAATTTAATGATTGAAGCCATACAATTTGTGAAATATAATTGCATTATAAAGGAAATATATTTTGCTGACAAGGAAAGAGGGGATTTTTAATGAAATATTTTGTTGTGGATGCTTTTGCGGAAACTGTATTTGGGGGAAACCCAGCCGGCGTTTGTGTGCTTGAGGAACCTATTTCTGCTGAAATAATGCAAAGGATTGCCGCAGAAAACAATTTATCGGAAACTGCCTTTGTTTACAAAAAAGAGCTTGGAAAATATGATTTGAAATGGTTTACGCCAAAGGCGGAAATTGATCTTTGCGGCCATGCAACCCTGGGGACAGCTTTTGTTATAGCCAATTTTGTTGATATCCATGTGAAAGAGATGGAATTTTCCACATTAAGCGGAATTTTAACCGTTGCAAAAAGGGGGGGATTGTTCGAAATGGATTTTCCCAGCCGCATGCCCAAGGAAATCCCGGTGACGGAAGAAATGGAAAAAGCCATTGGAAGAAAGCCATTGGCGGCATATCTCTCCAGAGATTTGATCCTGCTATTGGAGGATGAAAAAGCAGTGGCACAGCTTGAGCCTGACTTTCTAAAGGTGCTGGCGCTTACAGAAGGTCTGGGTGTGGTGGTAACAGCAAAGGGAAGGGAATACGACTTTGTTTCTCGTTGCTTCTTTCCTAAATTGGGAGTAAATGAGGATCCTGTGACTGGTTCTGCCCACAGCAGCTTGATTCCTTTTTGGGCAAAGCGACTTGGAAAGGAAAGCATGGTGGCAGGGCAGGTTTCCCAAAGAAGCGGGGTATTGCATTGTAAGGATGGGGGCGAGCGGGTGCTCATTAGCGGTGGTGCGGTGCTGTATTTAAAAGGCGAGTTATTTGTGTAAATTTTACAAAAAAATTACAATTCGTTTTGATTCATTTACTTGACAGATGAAAAATCAAGTGTTACAATAAGCAAAATATTGAAACCGATGAGCAAGAAGAGTAGGCATAACAAATCACTTTCAGAGAGTCGCTGGCTGGTGTGAAGCGACAGTGTTGTTATTCCGAATGGACTTGTGAGGGCGGAAAGAAATCGCTATGGCGAGAGTAATGTCCGACGGGAACCCTGTCCGTTATCAGTGGGGTGTGTATGTTTGTACGCAAAAGGAGTGATCTGTATTTTTTGAATACAGGTAATTTGGGTGGTATCGCAGAAGCTATAAGCTTTTGTCCCTTGTATAGGGGACAAAGGCTTTTTTTATTACCAAAAATGGGAGGGAGAACCGATATGAGTATCAAACCAAACGCAGAAACAATCAGCAAGCTGGCAGAAAGCTATGACATTATCCCAATTTCAAAAGAGATTTATGCCGATGTCATCACACCAATTTCGCTTTTAAGAAGAATTTCCAATGGCTATCAACGCTTTTTTCTTCTGGAAAGCATTGAAGGGGGCGAAAAGTGGGGCAGATATTCCTTTCTGGGCTTTGACCCGATTATGAGAATCACCTGCAAAAACGGTACGGTTACCCTGGAAAGGGACGGAGAGCAAAGTCAAATAGATGAGGAGCCTTTTGCCGCACTTAGAGGGCTGATGCATGAGTATCAAGCGCCGAGGCTTCTTGATATGCCGCCCTTTGCAGGAGGTTTGGTTGGATATTTTGCTTACTCCATGATTGGCTATTGCGAGCCAACACTGAAGCTTTCTGAAAGTGAAATGGATGATTATGATTTCATGCTTTTTGATAAGGTGATTGCCTATGACCATCTAAAGCAAAAAATTCTGATTATTGTCAACATGAAAACGGACAATGTGCTTGAAAATTACGGTAAGGCGGTGTCGGATATTGAAAACCTTTCCGCTTTTATCACCGACTCTATGCCTACCCAAAAGGTATATGCCAAAAGCGTGCCCCACTTTACAAGCAATTTTACCCAAGAGGAGTTTTGCAAGGCGGTGGATACGGTGCGGGAATATATTTACGATGGAGACATTTTTCAAGCGGTGATTTCAAGACGATTTGAAACGGAATATCACGACAGTTTGCTAAACGCTTACAGAGTGCTCAGAACGACCAATCCTTCGCCCTATATGGTGTTTATGCAATGTGATGATAGCCAGATTATTTCCGCTTCCCCCGAAACGCTGGTGAAGCTTAGAAATGGGAAGCTTTCCACTTTTCCTATTGCAGGCTCAAGGCCAAGAGGCTTGAATGAGGAGGAGGATATGATCCTTGAGAGGGAACTGATAGCCGACGAAAAGGAACTTTCTGAGCACAATATGCTGGTGGATTTGGCAAGAAATGATATTGGAAAAATTGCAAAGCCATTATCGGTTTATGTGTCGGAATATATGAAGGTCATTAGATATTCGAAAATAATGCATATTTGCTCCGAGGTAAACGGAGAGCTAAAAGAAGATTTGGATGCCTATGATGCAATCAGCGCAATTCTTCCGGCGGGAACTCTTTCCGGTGCGCCAAAGGTGAGAGCTTGTGAAATCATTGAAGAAACAGAAAGGTGCCCTAGAGGCGTTTACGGCGGAGCATTGGGATACATTGATTTTACGGGGAATTTGGATACTTGCATTGGCATAAGAATGGCGGTCAAGAAAAACAATAGGGTTTACGTTCAAGCAGGGGCTGGAATTGTTGCCGACAGCGTGGGTGAAACGGAATTTTTGGAGAGCGAAAACAAGGCAAAGGCTGTAATCAATGCCATAGTGAACGCAAAGGAGGCGAACGATTTATGATCGTTGTAATAGATAATTTCGACAGCTTTACATACAATTTGGTTCAGCTTGCCTATCAATTTGACGAGGATATCAGAGTTTTCAGAAATGACAGCATTACACCGCAAGAAATTGATGCACTGCATCCCGACAGCATCATCATTTCCCCCGGCCCTTGCTACCCCCATGAGGCAGGAATCAGTGAGGACGTGATTCGGGAGCTTGGAGATAAGTACAAAATTTTAGGGGTATGCTTGGGGCATCAGGCAATCTGTGAGGTTTACGGTGGAAAAATAATTCATGCAAAAAAATTAATGCATGGAAAACAAAGTGAAATAAACATTAATAATTTGGCGGAAATTTTTAAAGGACTGCCCCAAAAAATGAAAGCGGCAAGGTATCATTCCCTTGTGGCGGAGAGAAATACAATACCCGATCGCCTTGAGATTCTTGGCGAGGTGGACAGCGAGGTTATGGCAGTAAAGGTCAAGGGGAAGCAAATTTACGGCTTGCAGTTTCACCCTGAGTCCATTCTTTCAGAGCACGGCGCAAGGATTATGAAGAATTTTTTGGATTTATGATAAGGAGGATTTATATGATAAAAGAAGCGATCAAGCTGGCAATAGAGGGGAAAAACATTTCTCCCGAAATGGCGGAAGAGGTCATGAACGAAATTATGACGGGAAACGCATCCGAAACTGAAATGGCGGCGTATTTGACAGCCCTTCGCATGAAGGGGGAAACCATTGATGAGATTACTGCAAGTGCAAAGGGAATGCGCAAGGCTTGTACAAGATTGCTCCATGAAAAGGATGTGCTTGAAATTGTGGGTACAGGCGGCGATGAAGCGTTTACATTTAATATTTCAACCATTTCAGCCTTTATAATCTCTGCGGCAGGCGTACCTGTTGCAAAGCACGGAAACAGAAGCGTTTCCAGCAAATGCGGCGCAGCGGACATTCTGGAGGGCTTAGGGGTAAACATTACAGCGGAAACCCAGGTGATGACAAAGTGCCTTGAGGAAAACAACATTTGCTTTATGTTTGCCCAGAAATACCATCCGTCCATGCGCTTTGTTGCACCTGTGAGAAAAAGCTTGGGTGTCAGAACCATTTTCAATATCCTTGGGCCCCTTGCAAATCCTGCAGGGGCAAACATGGAGCTGATGGGGGTTTATGACAAGGAGCTGGTACGTCCCCTTGCTCAGGTTATGTTAAATCTTGGAGTGAAATCGGGTATGGTAGTATGCGGGGATGATGGGCTGGATGAAATCACCATGACAACTACAACAACAGCTTGTGAAATACGCAACGGAAAGCTGAAAAACCGTGTGATTGACCCTGAGGATTACGGCTTTCAATACTGTGAGCCATCAGCCCTTGTGGGGGGGAATCCAGAGGAAAACAAGATCATTGCCTTGGATATTCTTTCGGGGAAAGAACGGGGGGCAAAGCGGGATGTGGTGCTCTTGAATTCGGCGGTTTCTCTCTATATTGCGGAAAAATGTGACAGTATTCAGGCCGGCATTGCCCTTGCAAACGCAATGTTAGATAGTGGCAAGGCTATGGCGAAGCTTGAGGCCTTTATAATGGCAACCAACGGCTGATTGGAAGGAGGCAAACAATGATTCTGGATGATCTTGCTCTTAGCACGTTAAAGCGTGTGGAAGAACAGAAAAAAGTGATCTCTTTGGAGGAAATGAAAGACCTTGGGAAAAACGTGAAAGCAACAGCACCCTTTGCCTTTGAAAAAGCGCTGCGTAAAGACAGCCTTGCCTTTATTTGCGAGGTGAAAAAAGCAAGTCCTTCAAAAAGCGTAATTGCCAAGGATTTTCCTTATTTAGAAATTGCGAAGGAATATGCCCAGGCGGGCGGGGATTGTATTTCCGTGCTTACGGAGCCAACGAAATTTCTAGGTCGGGACGAATATTTATGGGAAATCAGTAAACAGGTTCAAATTCCCCTTTTGCGCAAGGATTTTACGGTGGATGAATATATGATTTATCAAGGAAAGGCCTTGGGGGCTTCGGCAATACTACTGATTTGTGCTTTATTAGATACGGAGAAATTGAGAATGTATCTTGAAATTTGTGACAGCCTTGGGCTGAGTGCCCTTGTGGAGGCCCATGATGAAAAAGAGATTGCCTCGGCGGTGAAGGCGGGGGCAAGGGTAATTGGTGTAAACAATCGAAATTTGAAGGACTTTACTGTGGATATTCATAACTGCATCAGGCTGAAAAAACATATTCCAAATGATGTAATTTATGTTGCGGAAAGCGGCATCAAAACTGCCCAGGATATTGCTGAAATAAGAAATGCAGGTATCGATGCTGTTTTGATTGGCGAAACCTTAATGCGGGCGAAAAATAAGAAGAAAGAGCTTGATGCTCTGAAAGGAGCGCTATGAAAATTAAAATCTGCGGCTTAAGCCGCGAAGAAGATATTACAATGGCAAATTTATACAAGCCTCATTTTATTGGGTTTGTGTTTTATCCTCCCAGCCGCAGATATGTTACCCCCCAAAAAGCGGCAGAATTGAAAAAATTGCTTCATTCAGGCATAAAAGCCGTAGGGGTATTTGTAAATGGGGAGATCTCTTTGATTGAAAGTCTGTGTTCTCAAGGAATTATAGATATGGTTCAACTTCATGGGGATGAGGATGAGGAGTACATGATACGGTTAAAGGAGGTTATTCAAAAGCCCATTATCAAGGCGGTCAGAGTAAAAAATGCGGAGGAAATTCTTGCGGCGGAAGCACTTCCGTGTGAGTATCTTTTATTAGATACCTTCCACGAGCGCAATTATGGCGGAAGCGGAGAAACCTTTGACCATAGAATCATTCCGCCAATCAAAAAGCCTTATTTTCTTGCAGGGGGGTTAAATGCGAGTAACATTGGCAAGGCGGGAAGAACCTGCAATCCCTTTGCATTTGATGTAAGCAGCGGTTGTGAAACCCAGGGGTATAAGGATGAGATGAAATTTATGGGCGTGGTGGCCCTTGCAAAACTATTATAAAAGGAAGGATTGATTTTATGACTGAAATAAACGGAAGATTTGGAGCGTTCGGTGGGCAATTTATTCCCGAAACCTTGATGAACGCTGTGATTGAGCTGGAGGAGGCTTATAATAAATACAAGGATGACCCTGAATTTGTGGCGGAGCTTGCGGATTTATTCAACAACTTTGCGGGGCGTCCGTCAAATCTTTATTATGCCAAGCATATGACACAAAATCTTGGCGGTGCAAAGATTTATTTGAAGCGTGAGGATTTGAACCATACCGGTTCCCACAAGATAAATAACGTGTTGGGGCAGGTGCTGCTTGCAAAGAAAATGGGAAAAACAAGAATTATTGCAGAAACAGGCGCAGGGCAGCATGGTGTTGCAACGGCTACGGCAGCGGCACTCATGGGGTTGGAATGTGAAGTTTATATGGGAAAGCATGATACAGACCGACAGGCGCTCAATGTTTACCGTATGGAGCTGTTGGGGGCGAAGGTTCACTCTGTAACCAGCGGAACTATGACACTGAAAGATGCCGTAAATGAAACTTTTCGGGAATGGACAAAAAGAATTGATGATACCCATTATGTTTTGGGTTCGGTTATGGGGCCCCATCCTTTTCCATTGATTGTGCGGGATTTTCAAGCGGTCATCAGCAAGGAAATTAAGGCGCAGATGCTGGAGAAGGAAGGCAAGCTGCCCGATGCAGTCATTGCTTGCGTGGGCGGCGGAAGCAACGCCATGGGTGCGTTTTACAACTTTATTGAGGATAAAGCTGTGAGGTTGATTGGATGTGAGGCGGCGGGGCTTGGTGTTGATACAAAGGATACTGCCGCAACCATGGCAACGGGAAGCGTTGGCATTTTCCATGGAATGAAGTCCTATTTTTGCCAAGACGAATATGGGCAGATTGCGCCTGTATATTCTATTTCTGCTGGGTTGGACTATCCCGGGATAGGGCCGGAACATGCGTATTTAAGGGATACAGGCAGAGCGGAATATGTGCCTGTAACCGATGATGAAGCGGTGGAAGCCTTTGAATATCTTTCAAGAATTGAGGGGATTATTCCTGCAATTGAAAGCGCTCATGCAATTTCCTATGCGATGAAGCTTGCGCCCACAATGAAGGCAGACCAAATTATTGTAGTGAATGTTTCCGGGCGAGGGGACAAAGACGTTGCGGCAATCGCAAGATACAAGGGGGTTGAAATTTATGAATAATACTACTGCACAAAATTATATAGATAATGCTTTTTCTCAGGGAAAAGCGTTTATTCCGTTTATTACCTGCGGTGATCCCGATCTTGAAACCACGGAAAAATTGGTATATGCCATGGAAAAAGCAGGAGCAGATTTGATTGAATTGGGCATTCCTTTTTCTGACCCTGTTGCCGAAGGGCCGGTGATTCAAGAAGCAAGCGAGCGTGCGTTAAAGAATGGGGTAACAACGGATAAAATTTTTGAAATGGTGCAAAAAATCAGAGAAAATTCTTTTGTACCACTTGCATTTATGACCTATGCAAACCCTGTTTTTACCTATGGACTTGACAAATTTCTTTCGAGATGTAAGGAAAATGGAATTTGCTGTGTGATTCTTCCGGATATTCCCTTTGAAGAAAAGGGAGAAATGCTGGATAAATTTCAGGAATATGGCGTGAAAATGATTTCACTGATTGCGCCTACATCAAAGGATAGAATCAGCAAAATTGCGGCGGGGGCAGAGGGCTTTGTTTACTGTGTTTCTTCCTTGGGCGTTACAGGTACAAGAACGGAAATTACAACGGATATTGCAGCGATGGTTGAAGGCGTTAAGGAAGTGAATGCCCTTCCGTGTGCCATTGGCTTTGGCATTTCAAGTCCGGAAACTGCCGCAAAAATGAGCAGGGTTTCAGACGGTGTTATTGTGGGCAGTGCAATAGTGAAAATTATCGGTGTCCATGGCAGGGACTGTATTGAGCCTGTTTGTAATTTTGTGAGAGAATTGAAGGACGCAATGGCAAAGCAGTGATTTCATATTAAAAAGCCCAAATTGCGAAAGTTTCCAAGCTGATTTTATGGAAAAGAGCAACTGGGCTTTCCCTTTTTTCATACTAAGCGGTTTGCTTTGACGAACCCATTTTGAGGTGTGTCTATGTATTTTGCTGCAAGTGGTGGCTTATAACGAAAGCAAGAAAAGCCTCCAAACCCTCCATAATATCCCCCTGGGTAATATCAAAATTGCCTGTATACCAAGGATCGGCAATATCTCTGGGGCGAGAGGAAAAATCCAAGAGGCGGTACACTTTCTTTTGGGGATCGTCACTCAAAATACGCATTAGATTTTTATTATTATACTCATCCATGACCAGCAAATAATCAAAGGCCTCATAATCCTGCTTTGTTACTTGTCTTGCGGTTTTGTCGCTGCAATCAATGCCCAAGGAGGAAAGCTTTTTCTTTGCCGGGGGATACACGCCATTACCAATTTCTTCACGGCTGGTAGCGGCAGAGGCAACAAAAAAATCACGATGTAATCCTTTTTTTATGAGTAAATCTCGGAACAGAAATTCAGCCATGGGGGAACGACAAATATTTCCATGGCAAATAAAAAGCACACGAATCATAAAAAACCCCTTTCATTTTTGGGTTGCAAAAGTTTGCAATATAGGTCGGGTTTTCGATCGGCCTTTAATGGAAATTTTTTTCGACAAGTCAAGGCTTCCTCGGGGAAAATATCTACAGTGGTAAGACCGGTTTCTTCTTTTGCTTGGGCAAGAATTATTCCGCGAGGGGAGATTACCATACTATCGCCAAAATATTCAAGGCCCCCTCCGTTGCCTGTGCGGTTAACACCAACGACAAAGGCTTGATTTTCCATAGCCCGTGCCTTTAACAGCACAGCCCAATCCTCCCTGCGGGAAATGGGCCAATTGGCAATCACCACCAACAAGGTGCTTGTTTGGGATGCAATCTGAAAAATTTCGGGAAACCGCAAGTCGTAGCACACAAAAGGAGTTGTAATAAATTCTTTTATCATGCAGGAAGCAAGACTTGTTCCACCTTGATAAAACTTGGCCTCAGTACCAAAGGAAAAAGGGTGGATTTTTGCGTAGTCAGCAAGAAGATCCCCTGTTTCAGAGAAAATAACACAATGGTTTTCTGCTTTTTCCAAGCTCAAAAGCGGCAAGCCAAAGCAAATTGCCATTTTATGCAGCATTGCATTTTTTTTAAAAAATTGTAGGGTTTCACTGTTGCTGAAATCTTCGGCCAATTCCTTTGTTTTTATGGTAAAGCCGGTTAAGGTCATTTCGGGGAAAACCAAAAAATCTACCTGCGCCTTTGCAGCAGAAAAAATCATTTCCTCACAAAGTTTTTTGGCATATTCTTTATTTTCAAAGCCTACATCCAATTGTCCTAGTCCTATGCGCATAGGATCACCTCCTTGTCTAGTTCCATTCTTGCCAAATATCAGGGCAGTAGCCCAAAGTAAAGGCTTTTCCGTTTCTTACAATGGGGGTCATGAAAAGACTGGGATTTTCAAACAAGGTGTCTTCCCGCTTACTTTCGTCGATATAATCCATATACAAGGCTTGATAGGCCTTTGCCTTTCGGTCTATCATGGTTTCAACAGGAAGGCAGCGTTTTGCGGCCTCAAAAATGCTTTTACTGATACCATATTCATGAATATCAATATATTGATAGGATATTTTTCGCTCTTTAAAATAACGCTCAGCCTTTTTTGTGTCGAAATTTTTTTTGGAGCCATAGATTTGTATATTCAAAATGCTCACTCCTTTCGGTCTTATTTAATTTTAGACTAAATTACAGTAAGAAACAAGTCCAAGAACAGGGAAAGAATGATTCTTTGATTTTGTTGATAAAAGAATATAAAGCAGAAAATACATTGGAAAGGAAAAATTTTCGGTAAATTATTTGGCGGTGCTCACTTAAAAAGGTGATGATTGATTTTTATATGTAAAGTAGTTGAAAAAACTGCTTATTATGATAGAATTGTAATATCGTTTAACCATAAGGATATTTTATCTGGAATACGGTTTTGATAAAATGAAAAGAGAGGATGGTGTTTCAGTTGAAGATGATTTCATGGAATGTGAATGGCTTACGTGCCGCAGTGGGCAAAGGCTTTCGGGATTATTTTGAGGATGTAGATGCAGATATTTTTTCGTTGCAGGAAACGAAGCTTCAAGAGGGCCAGATTGAACTGGAAACCCAGGGATATTTTCAATATTGGAATTACGCCCAGAAAAAGGGCTATTCGGGAGTAGCTGTTTTTACTAAGAAGGAACCTTTGGCGGTTTCCTATGGAATTGGGATTGCTGCCCATGATATGGAAGGAAGAGTAATTACATTGGAATTTGAAGAATTCTATCATATAACGGTGTATACACCCAATTCTCAACAGGAAAACGCAAGACTTGATTACCGCATGGAATGGGAAGATGCTTTTCGGGTGTATGTTTTGAATTTAGACAAGGAAAAACCTGTTATTATTTGTGGAGATTTGAATGTTGCCCATAATGAGATAGACTTGAAAAATCCATCTACCAATCGGCACAATGCCGGATTTACCGATGAGGAGCGAGGGAAATTTTCAGAGCTTTTGGGTGCGGGCTTTATTGATACATTTCGTTTTTTATACCCTGATGCAACCGGAGCGTATTCTTGGTGGAGCTATCGTTTTAATGCAAGAAAGAATAATGCGGGGTGGCGGATTGATTATTATGTGGTTTCTAAAAGGCTTAAGGAAAAGCTGATTGACGCAAAGATTCACAGCAATATTATGGGGTCTGACCATTGCCCTGTGGAATTGGAAATTCAGCTTTGATTTAAATGATAAAAGAAAGAGGGTGATCAAAAGTCATGAATGGCTTTAGGGTAGCCTCTTTTTTTTCGACAATGTAACAAAGATTATTTTGCCTTTTTTGTTCATGGTAGCGAAGGGATATAAAAGCAAAGGGAAAAAAGATAGGTAGAGATAGCAGAAATGAATTCCCACGAAGTTTTGAAGCGTTTAAATCACGAAAAGAGTTTGAGGGAAAAGAAAAGGATGCCCCTGCTGATAAGTTTTTTAACTTACAGTTTGGGACATCCGTTTTCCATCATCTATATTTTTGTTTTTAATGAATTTTATGCAGTTTTTTTGTTACCAAAAATTACCCGACAACCTTCCACTGCCAGATCAATTGCCAATGCAATTAATAAAACAATGAATATAATCTGCAGACCCTCTGCGGACATGGTTGCGGTTCCCGCTGAAAAGGCTTTTACGTTCTTGATCAGTGTGATAACTAATGCACTGATTGTTGCAACCAGCATGAATACCATTGGGATTATGAACATTTTGTTGTTCTTACCAATGTTACCCAACCAAGCAGCAGCAGCCAACAGAGCCAAAGCTGCAAGCAGCTGGTTTGCAGAACCGAACAAAGGCCAAATCTTTGCATAGCCGCCAACAGCCATAAGACCGCCGATAATAACGGTAACCAGGGTTGCAAAGTAAGGGTTAGCACATACTTTTTTGAAACCAGTTAATGTATGAGGGTCGGTGCCTTCTGGAATAAAGAATTCCTGGAACATGTATCTTGCAAGTCTTGTTGCTGTGTCCAGGGATGTCAAACAGAAAGCGGATACAGCTAAAATAATGATTGCGTATGCTACGTTATAAGCGGATTCCAAACCAATGGAAGCGATCATAGTTGCAATGCCTGTTGCAAAAATTTGTGTGGGTGTGCCTTTAGGCATAGCACCATCAGCAAAAAGAATACCTACTGTAATCAAGGCGATAACTGCCAAACCACATTCGATTAACATACCTCCGTAACCAATAACCTTAGCATCCTTTTCGGAGTCAAGCTGTTTGGAAGTTGTACCTGAACCAACTAAGCTATGGAAACCGGAAATTGCACCGCAGGCAACAGTGATAAACAACATAGGGAACAATTGACTATTGCCGTTAATACCCGCAAAGCCTGTGAATGCAGGCAGGTTGATTGTAGGGTGACTGCCAACTACACCGATGATAGCTGCAATCATCATGCCATAGAGTAAAAATGAATTTAAATAATCTCTTGGCTGCAGCAATATCCAAACCGGCGTTACAGAAGCGATGAAGATGTAAATTAAAATAATAACTAACCATGCTGTTCCGGATAAATAAATGGGGAAATTCAAACCAATGGCAATACAAGCAATAATAGCAATGACACCAACAACGGTTGCCACACTAAGAGGTGCGTTTTTACGATAAACCAAAGCACCGAAAATAATTGCTATTAAAATAAATAATACCGAGATTGTTGCAGTGGAACCATTTGCGGGAACGAGTTCTCCCTCAGGGGTAAAGCCGTTGAAGGTTCCTACAACGATACTTGCAAATGCAGCAACTACCAGAAGCAGTGTCAAATAAGCAAAAATTAGAAACAGTTTTTTTGCTTTTGCGCCCACATTTTGCTCAATAACATGACCAATGGATTTTCCTTTGTGGCGGATAGATGCAAAAATTGATGAAAAGTCTTGTACGGCACCAAAGAAAATACCACCGATGAGGATCCAAAGCAATACAGGTACCCAGCCGAAGATAGCAGCCTGGATAGGGCCGTTGATTGGGCCAGCACCTGCGATGGATGCAAAATGGTGTCCCATTAATACAGGAGCTTTTGCAGGGACATAATCTACACCGTCCTGCTCTGTGTGTGAAGGTGTTTCTTTTGAGGGATCAACCCCCCATTCTTTTGCCAGCCAGCTGCCGTATGTAATGTATCCAACAAAAAGTACGACAATGGAGATAAGTAATAATACCAGTGAATTCATAAAATATCCTCCTTCCCAAGGTTATTCAAGAAAACAAAATATAGATGATTAAGATAAAATATTTTGCAGCAACGGCAGGAGCTCTTTTCCCCTTTTATTTGAGTAGACTTTTCCGTTGCTGAGGTCTACCGCAGCAATCCTCAGATGCATCCATCCATAGATGGAAAACAAATAGGTTTTATGGTACTTAGCTTTTTCTATTTCCTTGATTATTTCTTCTGGCAGTAAATCTGCCACGATAATTAACGTAACATAAGAATACATATGCTCGCTGTGGGGCTTAATTTGTGCTAAACCCAATTGAAGGACATCCTTTTTCAGGGATAAAAAATCATCAATGGTTGGAACATCTGCAAAAGCAAAATATGCATATTCGTTCATTTCTGTTGCCCAAATTTTAGCGGAATGAACCAAGACGTATTTTTCCTGGCGGGAGTGAAATTGTGCAATGGCGGGATATTGTCTTGTGTCAATATTGACATTGTATTGTATGTCAAAATATGTTTGATATGACGGCAATAGTTTTTCTAGGAATGTTTCTTTTGTCATATTTCACCTCCTGTTACAACTTGTTATTAGTAATTATACACTGTTTACAAGTGGTATTACAACTTCGAAAAATTTTTTTTAATCTTTTCGTCAACTTAATTACTTTAAACTGCTAAAATAAAATTTTAATGGTAATTTTTACAAAAAAATCTAATATTTTAAATAATTAATATGCAATATTCCTATGATATTTTCTATTTAAAATATATCATTGGATAAATTGATAAATCGCTAAAAAAATTGTAATAAGTAATGGCGTTCTATCTTCAAAATTTAAAAAAAATGCCGAAAAAACTGCAAAAAAAAAATAGCTTCGCCTAGGGGAGAGTAATTTGCAAACGAAGTATAAAAGCGGGACAATTTTGTCCTGCTTTTATACTTCGTTTTTTTGATTAGAAAAGTTTTATTCATATAATACAAAATTATTTGTATATTATTTATTTGCTTCAAAGAATGCTAGTTTTTCCAACAGCGTGTTACTACGGTCAATAAAATTTGTCATTTCCTCAGCTGTGAGGGAACGATGGCTCATAAGGGCCAGGTCATAGATATGATGGCATAATGTTTCAACATCCTGTTGCTTTTCTTCCTTTTCGCTCATATCTATCAGGTGTTTCACCAGGCCGTTGGAACGATTGAGGACTAAAGTTTCTTCGGGCTTAACTTCAGAAAACATTGCTTTTAAATCTTTCGCATTCCCGTATGCCTCCATCATTTCCATCATGCGTCGAGAGCTTTCGCTTAAAAGAAGCATGGCAGAAATGTTTACTGCTTTTAATGCTTCCACAGTAACCTTTAAGGAATCGTTATGCAAAAGGCTGCGGAATAATGTTTCCATTCGTGTATTTGTAAATTCGTCCGCCTGTTTTTTAGCCTCCGATTTTTCAGTATCTTCTTTTTTCTGCAAGGTATCTGTGATGTCAGCGTCTATACGCTGCAGCTTCACGCCGGAGTTTTTGTATTCCAAAAATGAAACAAAGGGTTTGTCTATGGAAGTAGAGAGAATTACGGCTTCCAGACCTTGCTCCTTAAACAGGCGGATATATTGCGCCTGCAAGTTTTCATCGGAAACAAAAAACAGCTTGTTTTCATGCTTTTCTTTATTCTTCTCCAAATATTCCCCAAGGGTTTCGTATGCATTATCGGTGGTTTTGAGCAATAGCGCATCCTTTACCTTATCGTAGAATTTTTCTTCCCGCATACAGCCATATTTGATGAAAATACCAATATCATCCCAGAAGCTTTCATATGTGGTGCGTTCATTTTTGAAGAGCTGCGTCAGCTTATCCGCAACTTTTTTTGTAATGTAGGTATTCATTTTTTCAACATAGCCATCATTTTGCAAAGCGCTGCGGGATACGTTTAAGGGCATGTCAGGGCAATCCAAAACGCCTTTTAGCAAAAGCAAAAATTCGGGAACGACTTCTTTAATGTTGTCTGCAATGTATACTTGATTGGAATAGAGCTTAATTTCCCCCGCCACAACGTCCATATGCTCAACCAGTTTAGGGAAGAACAAAATTCCTTTTAGACGGAAGGGGTAATCCATATTCAAATGAATCCAAAACAGAGGATCATTCATGTCAAAAAACACTTTATGATAGAAAGCTTTATATTCTTCATCGGTACAATCCTTCGGTTGCTTTTGCCACAGGGGGGTGGTGTCATTGAGCGGCTTAGGCTCCTGTGACTCTTCGGCATTTTTTGCTTCCAGCTTTTCTAAAGCATCCTCCTTTGTTAAGGTTTGTGCTTCTTCGGCAGACACATGGAGCGTATTGGATTCTTTTTTTGCAGCTGCTTTTTCTTCCTCAGTTGGTTCTTTGATAATTTCAACAAAAATAGGAACCGGCATAAAGGAACAATATTTCTGAAGGGCTGCATATAGGGTGGATTCCTCTAAAAATTCTTTTCCGTCCTCTCCTAAATGAAGGGTAATGGTAGTACCTCGTGTTTCCCTTGTTCCGCCATCCATTTCATAATCAATGCCGCCTTGACAAATCCATTTTGCGCCTTCGGCCCCTGTTTGATAGGAAAGGGTATCAATTTCAACTTGATCTGCGACCATAAAGGCGGAATAAAAGCCCAAACCAAAATGACCGATAATTTCATTTTCCTGTTCCGCCTTTTCTTGAAATTTTGCAAGAAAATCCGTTGCGCCGGAGAAGGCAATTTGGTTAATGTATTTTTTGATTTCATCGGCGGTCATACCGATACCATTGTCGATAATTTGAAGCGTTTGAAGATCTTGATTTAAAACAACGCGAATTTCAAATTTGTCATTCTCGGCAACTTCCGCCTGGCCCATGAGGACTAATTTTTGCAGCTTTGTAACGGCATCACAAGCATTGGATACCAATTCTCGAACGAAAATATCCTTGTCGGTATACAACCATTTTTTTATAATCGGCAGGAAATTTTCGCTGTTTATGGATAGATTTCCTTTTTCGTTCATGTTACATGACCTCCTAAAACAAAGATTGTTTGTAGCTTGTATAATATATTTCTAATTTTAGTCACTATTTGGGAAAAAGTCAATAAAAAATTAGCACTCAATTTGATTGAGTGCTAACAAAGTACGTTACGTTTCGATTTGAATTGTAACTTCATGTTTTTTAAAAAAAGCTAAAATATCTTCATCCCACTGTTTGTTTGCCTTTTGTTCTAAAGAAAAGGTTTCTTCTGCCACGGAGGTGGTACACAAAAGGGTTCCTTCCCGGAATAAAAGGTTCAAAAAAACCGCTTTTGCATTGGGGTATCGATTGGTTTTTTCTTTTGTGAGGGAAAAAACCAATTTCATACTTTTGGGAAGTCGTTTTCCCTTCACTGTTTCAAAAACAATGGGCTTTATTTCCGACCAAAGGCAATATGGCTCCTTGTCCTCTTCGGTGAGAAGGGTTTCATCCTTTGTACCATTTATGGAGAAGGAAGCAAAGGAATAAATTTCGGCTTGACGAAAGGCAAAGTGATCAAAAATATCTCCTTTTAATAAATATGCCATGATTTTTTTTGTATCATAAACGGTAAAAGCCAGCATTATTGTTCCTCCTAATAGCTTCATATTAAATTAAAATTTTTAGGTGATACATTGCATCTGTCAATGATCATGATGTATTGTAAGGCATAAATTAGATGATAATTTTTGCCCAGATTAATTATTAAAATTTTGCTTTAAATTTAATTTTACTATGAATAACATAAAAAAACAAATATTATTCAAGGATAAGGGAAAAGAAAAGGCAAATTTTGTTTGGAAATTAATTGCGTTTAAAGTCGGGCTATATTATAATATTATAATTATGAAGGTCGGAAGGGACTCGTTATCATTGCCGGCTGGAAAAATGAGCGTTGCAAAAGGGGAACATTCTATGAATAAAATGCAGGAGAAGCGTGTTTGGCTTATGCTCTCTCTGTAAACGATATTTAATTTGTAGGACTACGTTTGAAATGCGGAAAAACGGGAATCCTTTTATCAAATGGCATTGGGTTTGGTTTTATGTGAGAATACCTTTTTGTGCAATAATACAAGCAAGACAACCACAAACTTGGGAGGATAGCAATATGGCAGAAGAAAAAATTATGGAAAATGGCGGATTAGGTGCGACTGGAAACTTCATACATAGTTATATTCAGGAGGATTTGAAGGGTGAATTAAAAAAAATTCATACCAGATTTCCACCTGAGCCTAATGGCTATTTGCATATTGGACATGCAAAATCCATCTGCCTAAACTTTGGTTTGGCAAACCTTTATGGCGGCAAATGCAATTTGCGTTTTGATGACACAAATCCCACGAAGGAAGATGTGGAGTATGTGGATTCTATTCGTGAGGATGTAAAGTGGCTGGGCTTCGATTGGGAAGATAGATTATATTATGCCTCCAGCTATTTTGGGCGGTATTATGAGGTTGCTGTAAAGCTCATTAAGGAAGGCAAGGCCTTTGTTTGTGATTTGTCGGCGGAGGAGATGCGCCAATATCGAGGGACTTTAAGCGCACCGGGCAAGGAAAGCCCCTATCGCAACAGAAGCGTTGAAGAAAATTTGGAGCTGTTCGAGCGTATGAAAAACGGTGAGTTTCCTGATGGTTCTCGTACCCTTCGCGCAAAAATTGACATGTCTTCTCCCAATATTAATATGAGAGATCCTGTTATATACAGAATTGCCCACGCAACCCATCATGAAACAGGAGATGCATGGTGTATTTACCCTATGTATGATTTTGCCCATCCCTTGGAGGATGCCATTGAAGGCATTACCCATTCCATCTGCACTATGGAGTTTGAGGATCACCGTCCTTTATATGACTGGGTGGTCAAGGAGGCAGGATATACAGAAAATCCTCCAAGACAGATTGAATTTGCCCGTTTGGGTATGACAAATACGGTTATGAGCAAAAGAAAGCTGCGTGCTTTGGTGGAAGATGGTTTGGTTGATGGCTGGGACGACCCTCGCATGCCGACCATAAGCGGATTGCGCCGCAGAGGCTATACACCCGAAGCAATTCGTGATTTCTGCGAACGTATTGGTGTGGCTAAGGCCAACAGTATTGTTGACAGTGGATTGCTGGATTATTGTATCCGGGATGACTTAAAGACGAAGACGAAGGTCGTTATGGCTGTTTTGGATCCTGTGAAGCTTGTGATTACAAACTATCCCGAGGGCCAGGTGGAAATGGTTGAATTGGAAAATAACCCGGAAGCGCCTCAGCTTGGTTCAAGAATGGCACCTTTTACAAGGGAGCTGTATATTGAAAGAGAGGACTTCATGGAAGAACCTGTGAAAAAGTTCTTCCGTTTGGCTCCCGGCAAGGAGGTACGCTTAAAGGGTGCGTACTTTGTTACCTGTACGGATTTTGTGAAGGATGAAGCAGGAAACGTAGTTGAAATTCGCTGTACCTATGACCCCGAAACAAAAAGCGGCAGCGGCTTTGAAGGCAGAAAAGTAAAGGGAACGCTTCACTGGGTAAGTGCGACGGAAAATATTCAGGCTACAGCAAGACTGTATGATTATATGATGCTGGATAACCCCGAGGATCCGAATGGGGATATGATTATGAACCCCAATTCCTTGGAGGTTAGGGAATGTTTCATTGAGCCTGTCATTAGTGAGGCTCAAAAAGGAGAACGCTTCCAGTTTATGCGTAATGGATACTATATTGTGGATACCAAAGATACTTCAGAGGAGAAACTGGTATTCAACCGCATTGTTTCCTTAAAAAGCTCTTTTAAGTTACCCAAATAATTTTGACCGACGGGTAGGGGGAAGCCTATATCCGTTGGTCTTTTTTTATATATTTTTTATATATAGGAAGGAAGAGCTTTCCTTAATTTAAGGCAGTTGCATTTAAAAGGTCCTTTGGCTTTTATACCCCGGGCGGACAGGGCGGAAAAGATTTGAAATCGATAGTTAGTTTTTATGGAATTATTAAAGAAAGGTTTAATATTTTCTTTGGATTCGTGAAAGCCCTTTTTTACAAAGAAAAAATATAGTATACTTTGTCTATATATTGGAATTGGAGAGGATTAGTGTGAGGGAATTATTGAAGGATTGCAAGCGGGTTGTGGTGAAGGTTGGTACATCTACCATTACATATTCAAATGGCCTTTTAAACCTAAAACGCATGGAGGAATTGGCTTGGGTTTTGACTGACCTTAGAAACAGCGGAAAAGATGTTGTATTGGTTACAAGCGGTGCCATTGGTGTTGGGGCGGTTCGCATGGGCATGAAGGAAAGACCCACGGTTATTCGCGAAAAACAGGCTGCGGCTGCAGTTGGTCAGGCCATGATTATGCAGATTTATCATAATTTTTTTGATCGGTACAATCAAACGGTTGCCCAGGTTTTGCTGACAAAGGAAGAGGTTGGCAGTGACCAGCGTTATGAAAACACCAAAAATACCATGGAAACCTTGATGGAGCTAGGTGTAATTCCTATAGTAAATGCAAACGACAGTATTTCTACCTACGAAATTGAAATTTCCGATAATGACAGACTTTCTGCTATGGTGGCTGAAATAATTTGTGCTGACCTGTTAATTTTGATGACAGACATTGATGCATTGTATGATCAAGATCCGAAAACAAATCCTAATGCAAAGAGAATTTCCTGTGTGGATTGGGTGACGGAGGATGTGAAAAAAATGGCGGGGGGCAAGGGCTCGAAGTTTAGTGTAGGCGGGATGCTCACCAAATTACAGGCGGCAGAAATTTGCCAGGATGGTGGAGTGAGGATGGCTATTGTTTTGGGGGATGACCCTACCATTATTCATCGGGTGATTTCCGGCGAGGATGTGGGGACGTTCTTTCATAGCAGAAAAGAATAAATTAAGTATAAGGAGCGATTTGTATGAGTTATTGCCCAAAATGTGGGAGACAGATTTTAGATGAAAACTTGGGTTGCCCAATTTGCAATTTAAAGGATAATTCTGTAAATTTCAAAGGGAATGCTGGGGAGGACACGGAGGTAATAAAAGAGTTTACTGTGGAGGACGAAAACGGAACTTCTCAGAAATTCCAAGGAGCAAGTGAAGCAAGAAGCTGGGAAAGCTATCAATCAACGGAGCCCAAACCTGTTCAGGAGCAAGTGATCCCCACAATATTAAAAGTTACTATTATTATTTTAATTCTTGTTGTAGGCGGCGTTGGTCAGATTGCAGGGTTAATCGCCGGTATTGTATTGTTAAAAAGTCCTATTGATGATTACCGTGGATTTGGCAAAACCTTGATTACCGTGAGCTGCATTATGCTGGGAATCTGGTTTTTGTGCTGCATTGTTGGGGGCTTTTTTGGCCTGGTGGGCAATGTTATGTACGGTATCTCCTATTAAAGCTATGAATGTGTTTGATTTTATTGGCTCTGCTGTCTGTCATCAGATGGCGGAGCGTAGTTTTATACTTGAGGGAAAGCAGCTTCCCGTTTGCGCCCGCTGCACGGGAATTTATTCGGGAATTTTCTTTTCTATGGTATTTTTTTGGATTTTTGGAAGGCTTAAGGGGAATAAACCCTATTCTAAATGGGGGATGATAATTGGTGCCCTGGCCTTTCTTCCTATTTGCATGGATGGTTTTTTCAGCTATTTGGGGCTTTGGGAAAGCAACCAATTTTTGCGTGTTGTAACGGGCGCCTTGGCAGGTGCGTCTTTCGTAGGGTTTTTACTCTTAGGCGCAAATTTTAATGTGGTTGGAGATAATAAACAGCCCATTTTTCAATCCATAAAGGAACAGCTTTTTGTGATAGGCTGTACGCTTTTGTGGGGAATTTTGCTTTGGTGGAACTTAGGAAGCTATTTTATGGCTTCGGGTATGATTGTCCTGGGGATTATTTGCTTTTGGGCTAATTTAATATATTTGATTTTGAAAAATTTCGCCGGAAAAAAAATGCTGCCTTTTTGGCTGCTATCCTTTTGCGGGAGTTTTATCATTATATTTATAATAGGAGTGCTGCGGCAATGAAAAATATGCTACGCCAAAAAATACTGCAAAAAAGAAAAGAAATGACAGTGGAAGAACGGGAAAGGAAAAGTAATAAAATCATTGATACTCTTTGCAACAGTGAAAGCTACCAAAAGGCGGATGTGGTATTTACCTATATTGGCATGGAGGCGGAGGTAAATACATATCCCTTGATAGAACGGGCTTGGAAAGACGGGAAAAAGGTGGCTGTACCCATTGCTAAAATAAAAGGTGAAATGTATTTTGTACCTATATCCTCTTTTTTGGAGCTGAAAAAAAGCCGTTTTGGTGTGATGGAGCCGCCAAAGAGCAAAAATCAGGAAATACTTCCCCAAAAGACGGATTTTTTCCTTGTGCCGGGGAGCGTGTTTGATCAAAAAGGGAATCGGTACGGCTATGGTGGCGGATATTATGATCGGTATTTTCAGCAATATCTAAACATATATAAAATTGCCGCGGCATTTTCTTTTCAGGTTATGGAGTTTGATTTGCAGGTGGAAACATTTGATATACCTGTTGATTGTATTGTTACGGAAAAAGGCGTGATAGGGGGTTCTAATGATGAGTATTTTGACTGAAATGGGGCAAAAAGCAAAGGAAGCGGCCGTTGTATTGGCGGTTCTGCCTACGCCCAAGAAAAATGAGGGCCTTTGCGCTGCGGCAGAAGCCCTTTTGGCGGCAGAGAAAGAAATTCTTGCGGCGAACCAAGAGGACGTTGCGGCAGCTTTGGCATCAGGAATCAAGGGAGCTTTTATCGACCGTTTAACCTTGACCCAGGCAAGACTTGAGGAAATGGCGGAGGGGCTTCGTCAAGTGGCTGCGTTGGATGACCCGGTGGGCGAAGTGCTTTCCATGAAAACCATGGATAACGGGCTGATGATTGGGCAAAAGCGAGTGCCAATGGGTGTCATTGGGATTATTTTTGAGGCAAGACCCAACGTAACCGCCGATGCCTTTGGTCTATGCCTAAAGGCAGGGAGTGCGGTAATACTTAGAGGCGGCAAAGAGGCGTTTCGTACCAATCAAGCCGTTGTTTTGGTGTTTCGTCAGGCCATGGAAAAGCTTGGTTTACCTGCCGATATTGTTCAGGTGGTGCCCGATACCTCCAGAGAAAGCGCAAATGAAATGATGCGCTTAAACGGATACCTTGATGTTTTAATTCCCCGTGGCGGCGCAGGTTTAATTCAAAGTGTGGTGCAAAACAGTACCGTGCCTGTGATTGAAACGGGCGTTGGCAACTGCCACATTTTTGTGGATGAAACTGCCGATTTGGAGAAGGCAGTGGCAATTGTTATGAATGCCAAAACCCAAAGGCCCGGTGTTTGCAATGCCTGCGAAAGCCTTTTGGTGCATGAAAAAATTGCAGAGAAATTCCTTCCCATGGTGGGTGGGGCTTTGCAAAGCAAATCAGTGGAAATTCGTGGGGATGAGGCGACTTGTGCCTTGATTTCGGCTGCTGTTTCTGCAACGGAGGAAGATTGGGCAACGGAGTATGCGGATTATATTATTTCTACTCGCGTGGTGCAAAATTTGGACGAAGCGATCAGCCATATTCGGAAATATGCAACGGGTCATTCGGAAGCAATTCTTACGGAAAACTATACCAATGCCCAGCGGTTTCTAAACGAGGTGGATGCGGCGGCAGTGTATGTAAACGCCTCCACCCGTTTTACCGATGGCGCACAGTTTGGTTTTGGCGCGGAAATTGGCATCAGCACGCAAAAACTTCACGCAAGAGGGCCAATGGGGCTGAAAGAATTGACAACAACGAAGTACATTATTTATGGAAATGGTCAAATTAGACAGTGACGGGAGGATTTCCTGGTGGGAATGACGAGAAAAACAAGATATTTGGATGAATGGATTCATGTGCCCCTTTGCAATATCGGTGAAAAGTTGTTCCACTATACTACGGCAGAGGGGGTACAAGGGATTGTTGAGAACAAGCAATTCATTGCCACAAAAAGTGACTTCCTTAATGATAAGCTGGAATTTGTATATTCACTTGAGGTTTTAAATAAATTAATTGATACCTATATTGTGGACAAAGAATTTGGGCGACGGCTATACCGAAGCATAAAAGATGAGATGGATGAGCTTGCAATTATAACCCCATCATGTGAAACATTTTGTGTGCCGGAAAAGGAACATGTGAGTTTTTATGTGGTTGCCTTTTCCAAGCAGGAAAACAGTGCCCTTCTTTGGGCGGAGTTTACGGATTTTAAGGGCTATTGCCTGGGGTTTGACTATGAAAAACTGGTGAGAGGGTTTTCCGGCAGATCATTTCTTCATGGTACGGTGATTTATGATGAGGAAGCTCAGGTTACTTGCTTATTGGAAGCACTTTTGTCTTGTATTCGGACAGCAGTGGAGCAGGGTTTTACGGAGGTAGAGGGTTTTTTTGACGAAGCCACCCAAATAGGTGAGGAAGCTTTAACGGGTATCAGCAAGGATATGGCCATGATTTGCTCTGTATATGCCATGTTTTTTAAAGGCGAATTTTTTAAGGGGGAGGAGGAATATCGTTTTGTATTTTCCCCTTTGATAGATGAACGAGGCGGTCGACCGAGATTCAGAATTTTGGATCAGATGTTTTTGCCTTATATTATGGTGGAATTTGATGGAGCGGACATCCCTATTCCCTTGGAATCAGTGACGGTGGGGGCAAAAAACAACAGTGATATTGCGGTGCGTGGTGTGCGGTCTTTTCTGATGGGACAGGGGCTGAGTATTCCTGTGAAGCTTTCGGACATACCGCTGAGATATTAATTAGTTGAAAGCGAGGAGCAGACAATGAAAATTGCAATAATGGGGTTAGGTGCCGTTGGAGCAACCGTAGCCGGAGGATTAAAAAAACATGAAAATGATTTGATTTTTATTGCCCGCGGAGAAACAAAAATGGTTCTGCAGGAAAAAGGCATTTATCTGGAGTCAGAGCTGCTGGGGGATGGCGTGATAAAGCCCGGTTTGGTTTCAGATGATCCCAAGGAAATTGGGATTGTGGATGTGCTGATTCTTTGCAGCAAAAGCTACGGATTGGAGACGGCGTGTAAGAAATACAAGGACATTGTTGGAGAAGATACCTTGGTGGTTCCCTTACAAAACGGCGTTACAGCCTCCAAGGCAGTTTCGGCGTGGTTAGGTGGTAAAGGAGTTGTAACCGATAGCTATATCTATTGTTTTTCAAATATTGTTGAAACGGGGCATGTATTCAATGGCGGGAATTTGTTACGCATTGGTATTGGCTTTGCCGACGGAAAAGACAACGAAAAGGCCCAGCGGTTTGTTGAGATTTTAAAAGAAGGGGGATTGCCTTCTATCTATGGACAGGATATCATGAAGGCCCTTTGGGAGAAGTATGCCATGATGTGCGGCAACAGCTGTGTCTTTATTTATTTTGATTGCGAAGCAGGTGAAATTCAAAAGGACAGTGAAAAAATGGCGTTTTTGCGTGGGATTTATGAGGACATTCTCCGTTTGGCAAAGGCCACTGGTGTTATGGGGATGGAGGATATGCCTGAGAAATATTTTAAGCATTTTTTAACCCTTCCCCCTCATACAATTACGTCTTTATACAGAGATATGCGTGAAGGAAAAGAGGAAACGGAATTTGAGTGGTTGGTGGGCAGTTCCTGTGAATTAGCAAAGAGATTGAATGTTTCCATACCCTTTATGCAGAAGGTGTATGAGGCGAAAAGCAAAAAACAATGACAAGGTCAAGATCAAAAACAAGGGCAATGGCAAATACAAGACCTTGAGGGCTTTGCCCTCAAACACCTACAAGGGTTTTACCCTTGACCCTTTTAAAAACCGCATAAATATGCGGTTTTTAGTAAAAGTTTTTGGTCTTGCTTTTTTCAAAAAGCAAGCAGGTTTGGGCGGCGCCCAAGGTCTGTCCCTTTGGGTTTTTGAAATCAATATTTAATACATTTTCTCAACCAGCTTACGGATGAAAAAAATGATCACTAAGTTAACACAAAGCAGGGTTTCCAGGGTATAGAAAATGGTTTGGGAGAAAAAACCTGAAATCAGCATAGAAACATAAAGAATACCAATGGAAACATAAGTGAAAATGGTATAGCTTACGCGAAGGATAAGAACATTTCGCTCATCTGCTTCTAAGAGCTTCATTTTATTCATGCTTTCGGGGTTCTTTTTTAGTTTTTTGTTGCGTAAAAACAGGCACAGTGATGCAACAAAAAGACCAATAAGGGAGCCAAAATACATAGGTTGAAGAAACGTAAAGTTTTTGTTTCCTAGGACAATTGCAAAAAGAACAATAGATAAAATCATAAAGCCTACATTTACACGAAGGCGTATAGCTAAGCGTTTTTCGTAGCTTATTGGTTTCATTGGTTTTCCTCCTCATCAAATAAAAAAACATCTTCAATGGCTAAGTGAAAATAACTAGCAATTTTATAGGCAAGTATCAAAGAAGCAGTGTATTTGCCTACTTCAAGGGAAGTAATGGTTTGGCGGGTAACGCCCACGGCTTTTGCCAGTTCTTCTTGGGACAGCTTTTGCTTTCGTCTGAGTTCGGTAATTCGAGTTTCCATTTGTGCCTCCTTTTTGCAAAGCAAACTTTGCTTTAGTATAGCTTGCTTTGCAGTATATGTCAAGCGAACTTTGCGAAAAAATGGGCGAAAGATGACATTTTCAAAATAAAGCGTTAAATTGACTGATGGTAGAATTTCTGGTATCATTATGTGGTTAAGAAAGAATTTTCTTTGGAAAGGAATAAGAAAGAATGAATTATTTTTGGATTTTTTTAGTGAGCATACCGGGTATTATTTTTGCAACTACCATACATGAATTTACAAGAGCTGCGGTTTCTACGGCTTTGGGCGATACTTTACCCCAAAACAAGGGGCGCTTGACATTGAATCCAATGAAGCACTTTGAACCCATTGGCTTTTTGATCATGTTTTATAGCGGCGGCTTTGGTTGGGGAAGGCCGGTGGAAACCAGCGCATTGTATTATAAAAACAGGAAAAGAGATACTTTGCTGGTTGCAGTTTTACCCTCCGTGGTAAACATGTTTTTTGGAATAATCTTTTTAGGGATATATAGTAAGGCGGCTTTGGGGAATACTTATTTATACATGATTTTCAACTATTTATGCTACTACAACGTAGGCCTGGCGATTTATAATATTTTGCCTGTTTCCCCCATGGATTGCGTGAAGGTGCTTTCGGTAACATTGCCTGCAAACAAATATTTTCAGTATTTGCAATATGAAAAGATGGTGCAGATGCTCTTTTTGTTTTTGCTGTTTTTTGGGCTTATTACCGGGGTTTTTAGTTATATCATTCATTTTGTAATTAATTTTCTGGGTTTAATTTTCGTTATCCTATAAGGCAGAGGGTGTTTCCATTGATAGAAATTACGGTGCGGTTAGATGCTTTTGAGGGGCCATTAGATCTGTTGTATCACCTGATTGAGAAAAGTGAAATTGATATTTACGATATTCCCATTGCCCGTTTGACGGATCAGTATTTAGAATATTTGGATGCCGCAGAAGATAGGGATATGGACGGCATGAGCGAGTTTTTGGTTATGGCTGCAACACTTTTGGAGATTAAGAGCAAGCTTCTTTTACCCAGACCAAAGAATGAGGAAGAAGAAGGCATGGATCCAAGAGAGGAATTGGTACAGCGATTATTAGAGTACAAAAAAATTAAGGACGTTACCACTGAGTGGCGGCAGTATGAAGAAGATGCTGCACTCACCCTTTATAAAGAGGCGGATAAGGCGGTGAGGCAACTGAAAGAAAAGGAGCCCCAATCTTTGGAGGACTATCTCCAGGGAGTTGCCATGGAGGATTTATACTTGGCTTTCCGCCAGGTAATGGCGCGGAAGGAAACAAAGGTGGATCATATCAGAAGTTCTTTTAAAACGGTGCCGAAGGACTTATTTACGGTGCAAGAAAAGATGGAATACATTCGGGATATGCTGATTTTGCAGCCGAAAACAACCTTTTTTTCTATCTTTCGGAAAAAAGCGGGTAGGATGGAAAAGGTAGTAACCTTTTTGGCGTTGTTGGAGCTGATTAAGCGAAAAGAAGTACAGATTTTTCAAAAGATGACTTTTGGAGAAATTACCATATCAAGATTTGATGGAAGGGATAGCGCATGAGATTATCTGAATTGGAAGCAGTGGTGGAGTCCTTGCTGTTTATTTCCGGAGAGGCAGTGCCTTTAACGGCAATTGCCCAAACCATTGAGATGGACAAGGCTACAGCTAAGGCAATTATTCATACCTTGGCGGATAAATATGAGAATGAAAAGCGGGGAATTCGTATTGTTGAGATTAACGGCGCCTATCAGATGTGTACGGCGGCGGAGTGTTTTGAATACATAAGGAATATGTATAAAAGCCCGAACCGACAGGGATTAACCCAGGCATTATTGGAAACTCTGGCCATTATAGCCTACAAACAGCCGATTACCCGTGCGCAGATTGAGGAAATTCGAGGCGTTAGCGCGGAACACGCCGTAAGCAAGCTGGTGGAAAAAAATCTGGTTTGTGAGGTGGGACGTATGGATAGCCCAGGAAAGCCTATTATGTTTGGAACAACCAACGAGTTTTTGCGGTATTTTGGATTTAAAAATGTAACGGAGCTGCCGCCCCTGCCGGAGGCAGAGGAGGGGCAGGTGAAGGATGAAGGAGTTTGTTTGGAAACATAAAAAGCTGACAGTAATTGGTTTCGCTATTCTTTTTTTCTTTAGTCGTAATATCATAATACATACGTTTTCCACTGAAAAATGGGAAAAATATCCTGAAAACAGAGTGGATATGGTGGATGATTTATTGGAAAAGAATGAGTTATTGGGTATGACAAAGCAAGAGGTTTTTTTGTTATTGGGTCAACCTACGGAAAATGCATATTTTAAGACGGAAAACAATATGGTTTATTACTTGGGGCCTGAACGAGGATTAATCAGGATTGACAGTGAATGGTTGGTGCTGGAGATTCAGGAAAATCGAGTAAGCAAGGTGGATATTTGCAGGGATTGATATTAGACAATCGCATAAGAAAGGTGAGAGCTGTTTTAAACAATATTTTTTTGTATGAATTTTGGAAAAGCTGAATAAATATAGCAGGAGAGGGGTGATGCACATGAGGCGTGCGGGAATCTTTATTCTCCTGCTTTTTTTATGCTGTTCCATTGCTTATGGAGCGGAGCCTTCCGTAGGCGCACAGGGAGCGGCTTTAGTGGATGGAAACACAGGTCGTTTGCTATGGGGAAAAAATGAGGAAGAACCTTTGGCCATGGCAAGCACAACAAAAATTATGACGGCAATGATTATTTTGGAAAATGCAAAGCTTGATGATGTGGTTACGGTGAGCAAAAATGCCGCCAATCAACCGGAGGTACATATGGATTTAAAGACCGGTGAACAGTGGCGGGTGGGAGATTTACTTTCTGTGATGATGCTGCGCTCCTACAATGACACTGCGGTTGCTTTGGCGGAGCATGTTTCAGGCAGTGTAGAGGCGTTTTGTGAACTCATGACGAAAAAGGCGGCGGAAATTGGGGCGGCGGACACGGTTTTTGGCTCGCCCAATGGCCTAGACAGTCAGATTCCCTTTGCAAAGCATCATTCTACGGCGAAGGATATGGCATTGATTGCTGCGTATGCCTTAAAAAATGAGGAGTTTTGCCGAATTATTGCACTGTCTGGGGTGACTATTTATGAGGTGACAGGCAAAAGACAGTGCAATGTTACCAACGCTGACCGATTTTTGCAAGAATATCAAGGAGCAATGGGTGTGAAAACAGGCTATACCAATAAAGCGGGGCATTGCTTTGTTGGGGCGGCAGAGCAAAACGGCGTTCGGCTGGTCAGTGCCGTATTGGGCAGCGGCTGGGGGAATACCGGGAAAGAAAAAAAGTGGACGGACACGAAGGCAATCATGAATTACGGGTTTGCTACGTTTTTTCCCTATGTGGCGGCACAGCAGGGGCAGAGCTGTGGCAACGTTTCCATATTGCACTCTAAGGTTGGGTCTGTTGAGGGGATTTTGCAGGAAGGTTATGAAGGTTTATTTTCCAAGGAGGAGCAGGATGCTATAAAGCTCTATGTTTCCCTTCCTGAGAGCATAGAGGCGCCTATTCAAGCAGGGCAAAAGCTGGGAAATGCACAGCTTAAGCTGAAAAATGAGGTGTTGGCAGAGATACCTATTTTAGCCGATTGTTCTGCACCGGCATATACCTTAAGGGATTGGTATCTTTACTTATCCCAAAATTGGATTACCTGGTTTTAAGGCAACGCCGCACAATTCGTGGTTGACGCTTTGTACGTCCAGTTGCTTGTATCTTTTCCGTCAGTCTGTACAAAAACCCTTGCATGACCTCCGGTATTCATTGCGCTTTTGTTTTTTCTGACAAAAAACGAACTATGCAGTTGGCTGTACAGAACTATGCGGTATTAACTTATAGTTTTTTTGACTTTCTTTTTTTTGTAAGGTATACTGATTCCATTGAGATGAAAAATGGAGGAACAGTATGGAAGAAAGATTGCAAAAATTTCTTGCGGAAGCAGGTGTTGCATCCCGTCGAAAGGCTGAAGAGCTGATTGCTGCGGGAAAAATAAAGGTAAATGGCAAAGTGGTTACGGAATTGGGTACGAAGGTTGATCCAAAAAAGGATGAGGTTTTGTACTTGGATAAAGAAGTAAGCAAAAAGGAAGTGGATTTGGTATATATTATGCTTCACAAGCCGGAGGGCTATGTGACAACGGCGAAGGAGCAATTCGGCCGTCCTGGGGTTATGGATTTAGTGAGCCAAATTGAGGCGAGAATTTTTCCGGTAGGCAGATTGGACTATGATACCTCGGGACTGCTGCTATTGACAAATGATGGGGAGTTGACCTATAAGCTGACCCATCCCAAGCATGATGTGGACAAAACATACATTGCAAAGCTTTACGGAACACCCGATGATATGGATTTGCAAAAATTTCGGCGGGGCGTATTTATTGACGGAAGACAAACGAAGCCTGCGAAAATGCAGATTTTGGAAAGGGGTGAGCGTCAATCTACAGTGGAAATTGTGATTCATGAGGGCAGAAATAGACAGGTTCGTAAAATGTGCGAAGCCATCAAGCATCCCGTGGCGCAGTTAAAAAGGGTTGCTACAGGGGAGTTAAAGCTGGGGGATCTGCCCAAGGGGAAATACCGCCACCTTACGCCAAAGGAAGTAAAATACTTGAAAAGCCTTTAAATGAAGCCTTGCTTTTTGGGGGAAACTTAAGAAATCAAGGGGGAAAAGAGGGCGTGAAGAATTTTGTAAAATGGTAAATGTCCGTTGGATGAAGGGGTTTCAAAGGGAGACTTGAGAAATTCCTTCTTTTTGTTGAAGAACCTAGAATAAGGGGCTTCATTTCGTTTGTTTTTGGGGGATTTGTTAGGGAAACGTAGAGTTATTCTGTGGGGCACATCTAGTCGGTAATTTTTTTCTTTGTCATTGTCAAAAGGTTTGGCAATTGTGTACTATTACTGCGGTTTTTCCTTACCAGTGTAAATGTTTTCTCGGCTATCTGTGTACCTTCCCAAAAGTCTACGCTTCTTTCTTTAGGTTGCAGCATAATCCGACAGGGGAAATGGTTTTTTTAAGGGAGAGTTCCAAGGCTTCTTATTGTATTTTTGGGCGCAAAAAGAATACATTATTTGGATTTTTTGCGTTGGATTTTACATGGATGCGCCTTTTGGGGCTTTTTTTCTTGAAAGGACAAGACCTATGACGTATAATATATAGTTAAGGTAACACAGCACAATATGCGGCTGACGCCTTGTGCGCCCATTTACTTGCACCTGGATGCACAGAATTATGCGGTTTTACCTTAAGATATTGTAGAAAAAGGAATGATTTCATATGAAACAGGAAAAAACAAGATTGTACTTAATCCGTCATGGCGAAACGGAATGGAATAGAGGCGGACGTTATCAAGGATGGACGGATATTGAGCTATCCGAAGAGGGAAAATGGCAAGCGGAGCTTTTGGCCAAGCGTTTTAGCTATATGCCTTTGGATGCCATTTATGTATCTCCCTTGAAGCGGGCAATTGCTACGGCTGAGCCCATTGCAAAGGAAAAGGGACTTCCTCTTATTTTGGACGAGCATTTTAAAGAAATTAATTTTGGTGAGTGGGAAGGGCATACGGTGGAGGAATTAACGGAAAAATACGGAAAGCCGTACACAGATTTTTTTGACAATCCCTTTGACCACACTATGCCGGGAGAAGGCTCGTTCCACAAGGTGGCAGAGCGGTCTATGGCAGGATTTGAAGAAATTTTAAAAAAGCACAGAGGGGAACGGGTTGCCATTGTTTCCCATGGTGGGCTTTTGCGTGTTTTTATGATTAAATTATTGGGCTTGGATTTAAATATGTACCGTAGAATGTGGTTAACAAATACCTCCGTTTCCATGATTGACATTACGCTTGACGACAACAAGTTTTTAATGACATTAAATGATAAGGCGCATTTGGAAATGGCGGAATTATTGAAAAACGGGTGAAAAAATGGGAAAAATTATTGTTGTGGGCGGCGGTGCAGCCGGAATGATTGCCGCAGGAAGAGCCGGAAGCCGTGGCCATGAGGTGCATTTATTCGAAAAAAACAACCGATTGGGGAAAAAGCTTTTGATTACAGGGAAAGGTCGATGCAACCTTACGAATGATTGCGATGTGGAAACCCTTCTGGAAAATATCCCCGGTAATCCTTACTTTATGTACAGCGCTTTTTATCATTTAGACAGCAAGGAAACCCAAGCGTTGTTTCATAGGCTGGGACTGGAAACCAAGGTGGAGCGGGGAAGGCGTGTTTTTCCTGTTTCCGATAAAGCCTTAGATGTTGTGTTTGCGTTGGAGGAGTATTTACGGGAAAATAAAGTGAAGCAGCACTTGGACAGCCCTGTGGAAGAGCTTTTGATTCGTGACGGAAGGGCTGTTGGGGTGCGGTTGAAAAAAGGAACAGTCGTTGAGGCGGATGCCGTTATTGTGGCTACGGGCGGTTTATCTTACCCGGCAACGGGTTCTACGGGAGACGGATACCGTTTTGCAAAAAATGCAGGGCATCAGGTGACGAAACTCTACCCTTCCTTGGTTGGCTTGAAAGCGGGGGAGGAATGGTGCAAAAGCTTGATGGGGTTAAGTTTGCGTAATATTTCCATTCACATAAAAAACAAAAAAGGGAAAACGGTATTTGAGGAATTCGGCGAAATGCTGTTTACCCATTATGGTGTTTCCGGTCCTGTGATTTTAAGTGCTAGCAGACATCTGATTCTTTCCATGGATGAGGGGTATAAGCTTTTCATCGATTTAAAGCCGGCCATGGACGAAAAGAAGCTGGATCTGCGGCTGCTCAGAGATTTTGAAAAATATACAAACCGGGATTTTTGCAACGCTTTGGAGGATTTACTGCCGAAAAAGCTGATTCCTGTCATTGTTGCACTTTCCGGGATTGCGGCGGATAAAAAGGTGAACAATGTTACAAAGGAAGAAAGAAAACGTCTGCTTTCTTTATTAAAAGGACTGCCCTTAACCATTACGGGAACGGCAGGTTTTAACGAAGCGGTGATCACCTGCGGTGGAATTTATGTGGATGAAATCGATCCCTCAACGATGGAAAGCAAGTTTGTGAAAAATCTTCATTTTGCAGGCGAGGTTTTGGACGTAGATGCCTATACGGGCGGCTATAATTTACAAATTGCTTTTTCCAGTGGTTTTACGGCGGGAGAAGGCGTATTGTCACAATGACTGGAGGAATCAGGATGAAAAGGTTTGCCATTGCGGTGGACGGCCCAGCGGGGTCTGGAAAAAGCACGGTTGCTAAGGCTGTTGCAAAGCACCTAGGTATTATTTATGTGGATACAGGTGCGATGTATCGGGGAGTAGCCTATTTTTGCATACAACAAGGCGTCAGCCCTTTGGATGAAGCAGGCGTTTTATCTTTGCTAAATAATATAAAAATGGAGATTCAGCCAGGAAGGGATGGACAGCGCATTTTTTTAGATAGAGAGGACATTACTTCAAAAATCAGAACGCAAGAAATTGGGCTGGGGGCTTCCCAGGTTGCAACCCTTCAAGCTGTGCGCCAGAAATTGGGAGATATGCAAAGAGAGATGGCAAAAAATAATTCTGTAATTATGGATGGAAGGGATATCGGTACTTTTGTGCTTCCTCAGGCGGAAGTGAAAATATATATGGATGCGAGTGTTGAGGTAAGGGCAAGACGCCGCATGGGAGAGCTGGAGGCAAAAGGGGAAAAGCCTGTTTTTGAGGTGATTTGTGAGGAAATTATTCGGCGGGATGAAAATGATATGAACCGTTTGTATAACCCTTTACGTCAAGCGGAGGATGCGGTATATTTGGATACCACTGGCATGGGAATTGATGAGGCTGTGGAAGCAATCATAAGGATTACAGAAGGAAAAATAGGCGAGGTGTGATTATGACGGTATATCCTGTTGTAAAGGTATTTGTAAAGCTATTTTATAAAATCATGTTTAAAGCGACAATCGTGGGGAAAGAAAATGTTCCAAAGGATGGCAATGGGGTGCTTTGCTGTAATCATATCAGTAATTATGATCCCCTTACGATGGCTGTTTTTCTGGACAGACTTCCTTGTTATATTGCAAAAAAAGAGCTGTTTGACAACAAATTTTTAGGGGCATTGCTGCGAAATCTGAAAGCATTTCCCGTTGACCGTGAGGCGGTTATGGATATGAAGGCATTTAAAACGGCAATCAGTGTGCTTAAGGGCGGCGATTTGCTGGGGATTTTTGCCGAGGGAACCCGTGTGAAGGAAGGCGAGGAAAAGGCGGCAAAGGCCGGAGTCGCCATGTTTGCCTTAAAAGGCGATGCACCCATAATTCCTGTGGCAATTTCAGGGACTTATAAGTTTCGTTCTGAGATTACAATTGAATTTGGTCAGCCTATCACCTTAGAGGAATACCGCGGTGGACGAATTACCACTGCTGTTATGGAAGAAATTACTGAAAAAATAATGGGTAAGGTTCAGGAAATGAAGGTTAAACTATGAGTGAGGTAATTTTAGCCCAATCGGCAGGGTTTTGTTTTGGTGTAAAAAGAGCCATTGAAATGGCATACAAGCAAATAGAGAATAACGAAAAAACGTATTCCTACGGCCCGTTGATCCATAATAAAGAGGTGACGGGGGATTTGGAAAAAAAAGGGATTGCTATTATTGAAAGCCTTGACGACATTGACGAGGGGACGGTTTTGGTTCGTTCCCATGGCGTGGGGAAAGCATTGTATGATGCAGTGGAAGAAAAGGGACTTCAAATTGTGGATGGAACTTGCCCTTATGTGAAGAAAATTCATAATATTGTGAAGGAGCATCATGATTTAAACAAGGGTATCATTATTGCTGGCAACAGCCACCATCCTGAAGTGATTGGGATTAACGGCTGGTGCGAAAATGAAGCAAAAATGATTGAAACACCTGGGGAAGCTTCTGCATTAGAATTGGAACAGGGGGCAGAATATATTGTTGTGGTTCAGACAACCTTTCGCCAGAGTCGTTTTGATGAAATTGTGGAGGAATTAAAAAAGAAAAATATTCGGTTGGAGGTTTTCAACACCATTTGCTCCGCCACGGAAAAAAGGCAGACGGAAGCCGTTAGTTTATCCCAAAATGTTGACAAAATGATTGTGATAGGCGACAAAAAAAGCTCTAATACCCAAAAGCTGGTGGAGATTTGCGGAAAAAATTGCGAGAATACTGTTCACATTGAAACAATTTGCGATTTGGTGTTGAATAATTTTTCAAAGAATGATAGAATAGGTATAACTGCGGGTGCGTCTACACCGCCTGCAATAATTAAGGAGGTAGTTGTTACTATGAGCGAAGCATTTGATAATGCAGTACAAAATTTAGAAGGAAGTGAGGAAATTACATTTGAACAAATGTTAGAAGACTCTCTCGTTACCCTGCATACAGGCGATGTTGTGAAGGGCGCTGTAATTCAGATTGTTAACGAAGAGGTTTCTGTAAATCTTGGCTACAAATCCGACGGCGTTATTCCCAGAGGAGAGTTTAGCAATGATCCATCAGTGATCCCTAGCAAAGAAGTTCAGCCTGGAGATGAAATTGAAGTATTCGTAGTTCGTGTAAATGACGGCGACGGTAACGTTCTTCTGTCCAAAAAGCGCGTAGAAGCGCAAAAGGGCATCGAAGATGTGGAAGCGGCTTACAATGAAAAAACAGTTGTTACAGGCACTGTTACAGAGGTTGTAAAGGGTGGCTTAATCGCAGTTGTAAACGGCGTAAGAGTATTTATTCCTTCTTCTCAGGTTTCAAATAGATTTATCGAAGATTTGAGTGTTTTCAAAGGCAAGGAATTGGATTTTAATATTATCGAAATGGACAGAGTAAAGCGTCGTATTATCGGTGGCAGAAAAGCTTTGGTTGAAAAGGAAATCAGCGTAAAGAAAGCTGCATTATTTTCTTCCATTGAAGCTGGTGCTAAGGCGACTGGTACAGTAAGCAGATTGACTGATTTTGGTGCTTTTGTTGATTTGGGCGGCGTTGACGGCTTAATTCATATTTCCGAAATGAGCTGGGGCAGAATTACAAACCCTAAGGAATTATTAAAAGAAGGCCAAACTGTTGAAGTATATATTTTGGATGTTGACAAGGAAAAAGGCAAAATCAGCCTTTCCTTGAAGGATAGAGATATGAATCCTTGGAACTTTGTGGCTGAAAAATACCTGGTTGGTACAGTTGTAGAGGGTAAGGTTGTTCGTATGGTACCTTTTGGCGCATTTGTAGAATTGGAACCGGGTGTAGATGGTCTGGTACATATTTCTCAGATCGCAAACAAGCATGTAGTAAAACCTGAAGATGAACTCAAGGTTGGCGAAATAATTAGTGTTAAGGTTTTGGAAGTAAACACAGAGCAGAAAAAGATCAGCCTTTCCAAAAGACAGGCAGAAGCTCCTGTGGAAGAAGAAGTTGTAGCAGAGGCTCCTGCGGAAGAAGCAGCTGTAACAGAAGAATAATAAAAACGTTGCAAAAAAGCAACATGAAGCGTGTCGGCAAAGTCGACACGCTTTGTTTAAGGCGTATTTTCTCGAGTAAAGCAGAGAACATAAAGCAAGGTGTTTTGTTGATAGAGAGCTTTTTTGGGCAGAGGAAGAAAGCCCATTTATGATTTCTGGGGGAAAACCTTGGGAACCGTCTAAACCTGCTTGTTTTTTGTAAAAAGCAAGACCAAAAACATCAAGATTTTGACTTTATGGACACTCTGAGCGTTGCTGGAAAGCAACGCTTTTTAAATATGCACATGCTTCATGCATAAAAACTGGGGATAAATATAGATAAATCTGTATTTGTTTTCAAAAATGAATTTTCTGCGAAAAAATGGGATATTTTAGTGGCAGTGCAGAATAGGTTATGAAATAAGCAAATATTTAAAAATGACATTACAGACGTATTGTATTGCAGATAAATTGATTATGAATGAATTTTGGAGGGTGTTATATGGATAAACGGCTCATAATTAGCCACATTGATCATACTTTATTAAAGCAGGAGGCGAAGTGGGAACAGATTATGGAAATATGCAAAGAGGGAATGGAACAAAAAACCGCATCGATTTGTATTCCCCCATCCTTTGTTTCCCAGGCATCAGCTTTTGTGCAGGGCAAAGTGGCTATTTGTACGGTAGTTGGGTTTCCCAATGGCTATCAGACTACGGCAACAAAGGTTTTTGAAACCAGCGAGGCGATTAACAATGGGGCAGATGAAATAGATATGGTCATCCATTTGGGATGGTTAAAAGAAGGGCTTTATCAAAAAATCTTTCAAGAAATTAATGCTATAAAATATGTTTGCGGTGACAGGATACTAAAGGTAATTGTTGAAACCTGTTTGCTTACGGAGGAAGAAAAAATTCGCATGTGCGAAATTGTAAGCCATTCCAAGGCGGATTATATTAAAACAAGTACGGGCTTTAGCACAGGCGGAGCAACCTTAGCTGATATTCAATTATTTGCGAAACATGTTTTTGGAGATACCAAAATCAAGGCCGCAGGTGGAATAAAAAGTATTCAAGATGCAGAGGATTTTTTGCAAGCGGGTGCAGACAGACTAGGCAGCAGTTCCTTGTTGAATATGCTTTGTAAATAATCTAAAAATGGGTGTAAAAGCAATTAACATAATAATCATATAAAGATGGGGGGCTTCGAAAATGATTTTATTCAAAAGAATAAATTTGTTAATAATGGCAATTGCTATGGGAATGGGGTTGACCGCTTGCACCCGCACCCATAAGGTTACAATTAGTGTAGATAACACCACTGGACAGGAGATGCCAGCAGAAACAAAAAAATATGTGATTGCCACCAATGTATTTTTTGCACCCTTTGAGTTTCAAAATGATGCGGGAGAGTATGTAGGGATTGATATAGATTTACTAGAGGCAGTTGCGCAGGATCAGGGGTTTACCTACGAATTACGCCATATGACATTTAATGAAGTTTTGCAGTCAGTGGCAGAAGGCCAGGTGGATGGTGCTTTGGCGGGAATTAGCATTACAGAAGAAAGAAAAGAGTTTTTTGATTACTCTAAACCCTATTTCGAAGGCGGCATCGTTTTGGGTACGGATGCATCTAGACGAGATATTAATAGCTATGAAGATTTAGCAGGGAAAACAGTTGCTGTTGCAGTTGCTGCTGGTACGGAGGCAGAAGCATTTGCGGAATCCATTCAGGAACGGTACGGCTTTGAAATTGTAATCTTTCAAGAGTTCAAGGATGTATATACGGATGTTTTGGAGGGAAACAGCCAAGCCTTTTTTGAAGATTATCCTGTATTAGGTTATATCATTTCTCAGGGGCTGCAGTTTAAAATAATTTCTGATATAGAGCGAAAAAGTCCCTATGGTTTTATTGTCCCGAAAGGGCAAAATCCGGAGCTTTTGGAAATGTTCAACGAGGGTCTTAAAAACCTGAAAAAGAGTGGAAAATATGAGGAAATTCTGCAAACATACATACATGATTAATTTTTAAAAAAGGCTTGATACGAAGCAATATCTAAAAAAATCGTTTTCAACTGCAATTACAGAAGGTTTAAGCAAGGCATTTGAACCAAAGTATATGGTATAAGCTGCGTATCCCCCGTAAAATGCGGGGGATTTTTGCATGGATAAGGGTTTTGTATTTATGGACAAACATTACAAAAAATGGTATACTTGCAATGCTTATAAAAAAGATAGGGGGATAAACATGCTAGGGGTTTTTGTAAATGTAATTGCCATTATCATTGGCAGCAGTATTGGTATGGTGGTGAAAAAAGGAATTCCGGACAGAATTTCAGAGGCGATGATGAAGGGTCTGGGGCTTTGTACTTTATATATTGGTTGGTCCGGTGCGCTAAAGGGGAGCAATACCTTGGTTTTAATTATTTCAATGGCCATTGGCATTGTGATTGGCGAAGGTCTGAATTTAGATGCAAAACTGAATGGGTTTGCTAAGAAGCTTGAGGAAAAATTCAAGGGCGATACGGGTAGGGTTTCTATTGCAGAGGGATTTGTTGCGGCATCCTTATTATTTTGTGTTGGGGCAATGACGGTTGTGGGTTCTATGCAGGCGGGATTATCCGCAAATTATGAAATGCTTTTTACCAAATCTGTACTTGATTTTATTTCTGCAATGATTTTTGCATCATCCCTTGGCATTGGCGTAATGCTCTCAGCTGTATTTGTTTTGGTTTTTCAAGGTGGTATTGTTTTGCTTGCCCAGGTTGTTGCTCCATTTTTAACGGATGCGGTTGTGGCAGAAATGACTTGCGTTGGGTCAGTTTTGATTTTTGCGTTGGGCTTAAATATTGTTGGAATTACCAAATTAAAGGTGTTAAACTATCTTCCTGCCATGTTTTTGCCTATTTTACTTACTCCGTTATTGGCAAGTATTCTCTGAATATATGAATAGAAGGGAAATTTGTGTGGATAATTAATTTATAATGTAGATAAACAGTTAAGAATTATTTGCACAAGAAAGTGTGGACATATCCAATAAGGAAAGGTTTTTTAGGGCGAAATACAAGGCGGAAAAAAATAGGAAAGGTCTTGCATTTTACATTGGACGGTGTTATACTGGAGCAAGAAACTTATAGTATGCGGACAAAAGAGTGGGTAAATACCCACTCTTTGTTATTGCATAGGCTAATTTATAAAAATTGAGGTGTGAGAATGGCGAAAATAAGCAATACGGAAAAAAAGATAATGCCTTTTTTGGAACCCATTATTGCGGAGAAAAACTTGGAATTGGTTGATTTGGAATTTGTAAAAGAGGGTGCAAATTGGTATTTACGAGTTTATATCGATAAAGAGGGCGGCGTGGATATTGATGATTGTGAGGGCGTAAGCCGTGCGCTGGAGGCAGGGTTGGATGCCGGTGACCCTATTGAACAGGCCTACATTTTAGAAGTGAGTTCTCCCGGGATTGACCGCCCATTGAAGAAGGAAGCGGATTTCGAAAAATATCGTGGGGAAATAATTGATATTAAGCTGTATAAGGCAAGGGATGGTCAAAAGCAGTACCAAGGAAAATTATTGGGGCTGGAAAATGGAGCTATTTCCATTGAGTACGAGGGAAACCTGGTTATTACGTTTGAACAGAAAGAAGTTGCCGCAGTTCGATTGGCAGTGATTTTTTAGGGCTAAGAGGAGGAATAGAAAAAATGGATAGAGCGGAGTTTATGGATGCTTTGAATTTGGTTGAAAAAGAAAAGGGCATTGATAAAGAAATTATTTTTGAAGCAATTGAGGCATCTTTGGTTTCGGCCTGCAAAAAGAACTTCGGCAGTGGTCAAAATATTAAGGTTGTAATTGACAGAGAGACGGGAAATGTGGCCTGCTATGCACAAAAAGCAGTGGTGGAAGAAATCCAGGATGAACAAAACGAAATTTTGCTGCCGGCAGCAAGGGTATTAAATCCCAACTATTCAGTGGGGGATGTGGTTGACTTAGAGGTGACTCCCAGGGATTTTGGCCGTATCTCCGCGCAGACAGCAAAGCAGGTTGTGGTTCAAAAATTCCGTGAGGCGGAAAGAGAAATTTTATATAACCAGTACATTACAAAGGAACGCGAGGTAGTAACAGGTATCGTTCAAAGAAGAGATAGACGCAACATTATTATTCAGATGGGAAAAATCGATGCCGTTTTAGCAGCTAACGAGCAGATCCCCGGCGAGAAGTACGGCTTTATGGACCGCTTAAAGGTATATGTTTTGGAGGTAAAGCAAACAACAAAAGGGCCTCAGATTTTTGTATCAAGAACCCATCCTGAGTTAGTGAAACGTCTATTTGAACAGGAAGTGCCTGAAGTATTTGATGGTACGGTTGAAATCAAAAGTATTGCAAGAGAAGCCGGCAGCCGTACAAAAATTGCCGTTTATTCCAAAGATAAAAATGTGGATGCCCTGGGTGCTTGTGTTGGGCAAAACGGTTACCGTGTAAACGTAATTGTGGGCGAGCTTGGAGGCGAAAAGATTGACGTCATTCATTGGAGCGATGACCCCAAGGTATTTATTGCGGCGGCATTAAGCCCATCAAAAGTGCTGGAAGTGGCGTTAAATGAGGATGAGCAAAGCGCAAAAATTGTGGTGCCTGATCATCAGCTTTCTCTTGCCATTGGAAAAGAAGGGCAAAATGCAAGGCTGTCTGCAAAGCTGACAGGGTGGAGAATTGATATAAAGAGTGAAACACAGGCAAGGGAAACAAACTTCTTGGCAAGTGGCACTGTGGATGAAGTTGAGGGCGAAGATGAGGAACTGACACAAGAACAGGAATAAGAAAAGGAGGATGGAAGCATGAAACAAAGAAAAATTCCTCTTAGAAAATGTACCGGATGTCAGGAAATGAAAAGCAAAAAAGAGCTGATTCGAATTGTTCGCAACGATGAAGGTGAATTTTCGTTAGACACAACAGGCAAAAAGCCGGGACGGGGTGCTTATATCTGCCCAAACAGTGAGTGCTTGATGAAGGCACAAAAGTCAAAGGGATTGGAACGTTCCTTTAAGGCGGCTGTTCCCAAAGAGGTATATGAACAACTTTTAACGGAGCTGAGTGGTGAAGAAAATGAGTGAATTGTACTCTCTTTTGGGGTTATGTAAAAAGGCGGGAAAGTTAGCAGGCGGTGAGGTTGCGGTAGAAAATGCAATTCGTAAGAAAACAGCACAGCTGCTTATTCTTGCCAAAGATGCATCGGCGAACACCAAAAAGAAATTCAATAATTCAGCTGCCTACTATAAAATCCCATTGGTTGAAGTGGGGGACAAAACAGACTTAGGCAGAGCGGTTGGGGAAGAAATGCGGGCGATATTTGCCGTGACGGATGCAGGATTTGCAAAAAGACTGATGGAGCTGGCACAAGAGGAATAGGCCGTGGACGACATAGGGAAAAGCGATTTGTCGCTTAGAAAGTAGAGGTGTAGCGAATGTCAAAGACTCGTATATATGAATTAGCAAAGGAACTTGGTGTTTCAAACAAGGATTTAATGGGAAAATTACAGGGTATGGGTGTGGAAGTATCCAGCCATATGGGCGTTTTAGATGCGAATATCGTGGAAAAGGTAAAAGGGCTATATAGGCCTAAGGTTGAAGCGGTTGAAAAGGAAATAGTGAAAAAGGGAAACGTAGACAGTAAAAACACACAAGCAAAGCATGAAAAAAGTGATAAGCCTTTTCATAAAAAGGATGAGAGTAAAAAAGAAGTAATCAAGAAGGAAGAAAACAAAAATGAACCAAATAAAAAAGAACCAAACAAAAATGAAGCAGTAAAAACGAACGTGGAAAAGAAAAGCGGCGCGCCTAAGCCCAAGAGTGGCGGAAACAAAAAGGATGATAAAAATAAAAAGGGTAATAAAAAGGACCAAAAAGTAAGGGAAAACCCCATGGAACGCAGACGCCGGGAAAGAGAAGAGGAAGCGGCTCTTATGGCGGAACTGGAAGCATTGGAAGCAGCTGAAAGAGCGGCAAATCCTAATCCCGTGATGAAAACCATTCCTGAAACAATTACAGTGAAGGATTTGGCAGAGGTGATTGGGAAAAAGGGCTCGGACCTCGTGATGAATTTAATGAAAAAAGGTAAAATGTTGACGATCAATGCACTCCTTGATTTTGATACTGCGGCTACCATTGCACAAGAATATAATGTTATTTTGGAAAAAGAAGAAGAAAAAGACATTATGGAAACCGTTTTTGCGGAAGAAGTGGAAGATGACAGCGTTTTAGAGGAACGTCCTCCTGTCGTTGTAGTTATGGGGCATGTTGACCATGGCAAAACTTCTTTACTGGATGCAATTCGCCACAGCAGCGTAACCAAAGGTGAGGCCGGCGGTATTACACAGCATATTGGTGCGTATACGGTTCAGATTGGTGGCAAGCCCATCACATTTTTGGACACACCTGGCCACGAAGCATTTACGGCAATGCGTATGCGTGGTGCACAAATTACGGATATCGCAATTTTGGTGGTTGCCGCAGACGATGGCGTTATGCCGCAGACGGTTGAGGCGATTAATCATGCCAAGGCGGCAGGCGTTGAAATTATTGTTGCTATTAATAAAATGGATAAGCCTTCGGCAAATCCTGACCGTGTAAAGCAGGAATTGACAGAATTCCAGTTGTTAGCTGAGGACTGGGGCGGTGAAACTATTTGCGTTCCTGTTTCTGCTATTTCCCAAGAAGGTATTGATACCCTGCTGGAAATGATTACTTTGGTTGCGGAGATGAAGGAATTAAGGGCAAATCCCAATAAAAATGCAAGGGGCGTTATTATTGAAGCACAGTTGGATAAGGGTAGAGGCCCCGTTGCAACTGTTTTGGTTCAAAGTGGCACTTTGCAGGTGGGTGACCCCATTGTGGCAGGCTCTGCTTACGGTAAAATCAGAGCTATGACTGACGATAAGGGCAGACGTGTGAAAAAAGCTGGCCCCTCCACACCTGTTGAAATTTTGGGGCTTTCTGAGGTACCTACTGCTGGCGACGGTTTTTATGTAGCTGAAAGCGACAAGCAGGCTAGACAGGTTGCAGAAAGTATTATCGCAAGGAACAGAGAAAACCTGATTAAGGATACACCTCAGAAGGTTTCCTTAGATGATTTATTCTCTCAGATTCAAAGCGGCAATATGAAGGAATTGAATATCGTAGTAAAGGCGGATGTGCAAGGCTCTGTTGAGGCTGTTCGTCAGAGCTTGGAGCGTTTGACCAACGAGGAAGTGCGGGTGCGCATTATCCATGGTGGCGTGGGTGCCATTACGGAGAGCGATGTTATGCTGGCATCTGCATCAAATGCAATTATCATTGGGTTTAACGTGCGCCCCGAGCCTGCGGCAAAGGCTTTTGCTGACGAAGAAAAGGTTGACGTGCGCCTATATCGTGTCATTTATAATGCCATTGAGGATGTCACAGCGGCAATGAAGGGAATGCTTGACCCCGTATTTGAAGAAAAGGTACTGGGACATGCGGAGATTCGTCAGTTATTTAAGGCTTCCGGCGTTGGAACAATTGCAGGCAGCTATGTGAAGGATGGCAAGTTTGTTCGTAACTGTCAGGTTCGTATTTTGCGTGACAATATTGTGATTTTTGAAGGCGATTTGGAAAGCTTAAAGCGTTTCAAGGATGATGTAAAGGAAGTTGCGGCAGGCTATGAATGTGGCTTGGTGTTTAAGAAGTTTAATGATTTAAAGGAAGGTGACTGGGTAGAGGCCTTCACAATGGTAGAGGTGCCCAGATAATTAGGTGACAAGATGAAAAACAATCCAAGAATTTCTCGAATTAATGATGAAATTTTGAAAGAACTCTCTCAGATTATACGAGGGGAATTAAAGGATCCTCGCATTGGCTCTATGACCAGTGTGGTACGGGCTGAAACGACTCCTGATTTGAAATACTGCAAGGTGTATGTGTCTGTTTTGGGCAATGATGAAGAAAAAAACAGCGTGATGCAAGGGTTGAAGAATGCTACTGGATTTATTCGCCGTTTGGTTGCCCAGAGGGTTAATTTGCGCATTACGCCGGAATTTACGTTCAAATTGGATGAATCCGCGGAATATGCAATCCACATGGAACAGTTGCTTCGTAAAATTTCCAAGGATTTAAAGGAGAAGGAAGCCAATGAAGGAGAGGAATGATTCTTTAGAAAAAATCAGAGAAATCATTTTGGCGAATGAAACGATTGTGCTTGGCGGACACACAAACCCGGATGGAGATGCCATTGGAGCAAACCTTGCCTTGGCGGCATCCCTACGTATAATGGGGAAGAATGTTCAAGTGCTTTTAGAGCCCTTTAGCAAAAAGTATGCCGTTATTCCCAATGGCGATTTGATCACGGAAAAAGAAAATGTGAGCAAAGCGGAGCTTTTCATAGCCTTAGATTGCGGAGATATGGGACGGCTGCAAGGAGCCGCGGAGGTTTTTCAAAGGGCAAATTCCACGATAAATATTGATCACCATGCCAGCAATTCCTTCTTTGGGCAATACAACTATGTGGAGGAGAATGCATCCTCCACCTGCGAAATTGTATATCAGCTGATAAAAGGACATTTTCCCATAGATGGTGATATTGCATCTGCGTTGTATGCTGGGATTATTTATGATACCGGCGGTTTTCGCCATTCTTCCACAACACCCACCACCATGGAGGCAGTGGGGCAGTTGATGGCTTACCATATTCCCTTCACCAAAATTTATAATGCATTATTCGACAGCCGAAATTTTTCTGAAATGAAGATTATGGGAAGGGCTTTTGACAAGGCGGAAATTCATTTTGACGGGAAATTAATTTGCAGCTCCATTACCATGCAGGATATTGGGGAATGTAACGGTACAAATAAAGAGCTTGATGCAATTATTAATTATCTGAAGGGCGTAAATGACACTAAAATTGCTTGTTTTTTCTATGAAAAGAATGAAATGGATGTAAAAGCCAGCTTTCGTGGAAATGACGGCTATGACGTTTGTGCCTTGGCGCAGAAATTTGGCGGAGGCGGACACATAAAAGCAGCAGGGTGTACCATTGCGGCACCCATTGCAAAGGCAAAGGAAATGGTTTTTGCTGAGATAGAAAAAATGTTATAAGGGGGAGACCTTTTGGACGGGATCCTAAATATTTATAAAGAAAAGGGGTTTACCTCCCATGATGTTGTTGCAGTGGTGCGTAAAACGCTGCATATGAAAAAGGTTGGGCATACAGGCACTCTGGACCCTGATGCCCAAGGGGTATTGCCCATATGTGTTGGCAAAGGAACGAAGCTTGCGGAAATTATTATGGATGGACGAAAAAGCTATCGAGCCATACTTCATTTGGGAATTACCACAACAACGGAGGATGCTTCTGGGGAGGTGCTGGAGGAAAAACCAGTAGCTTTTGATGAGGAAAAGATAAGAGAGGCTGTAAAAGCTTTTATTGGTGAAATAGAACAAGTACCGCCTATGTATTCTGCTATAAAAATCAACGGCAAAAAGCTGTACGAATTGGCAAGAGAAGGAAAGGAAATTGAGCGAAAAGCTAGGAAAATCACGGTGTTTGATATAAGAATCCGCCGTTTTCTTCCTCCCTTCCAGGTTGAGATAGATGTGGACTGTTCTAAGGGTACTTATATCCGAACCTTATGCGCTGATATTGGAAAGGCTTTGGGCTGCGGCGGACACATGGCTAGCCTTTTGCGCACGGCAACAGGAGGCTTTTTGTTGGAAAATGCCATTTCCCTTGGTGAATTAAAGGCGTTGGAAGAATCGGGACAGATAGAAACGGCTCTTTTAAAGTTGGAGGATGCTCTGGGGGAGTATGAAAAGGTTTTTGTTTTGGAAAAAGCAACGAAGCTGTTATATAATGGCGGAAAAATTCGCGGCCATTTTTTTCGGGCAGAAAAAGAACTTGAGAAAGGTCAAGTGGTTACGGTTTTTGACCATGAAAAGAATTTAGTCGGCATATATTCAGTTATGCAAGAAGGGGAAGACTTTTTTATCAAACCGTTTAAGATGTTGATTTAAGGAGTAGAAAAATGGAACATATCGCGGGTACACACATTGAACAGAATCAACCGACAGCGGTAACGCTGGGCAATTTCGACGGTCTGCATCTGGGACATCGTGCGTTGATTCAATTGACAAAGCAATTTGCCCAGGACGAGGGTTTGAAAAGTGTTGTTTTTACCTTTTCTCCCCATCCTATGCTGGTGTTCGGGAAAAAAGAAAATTTTGCGCTGATTATGGCTCCTTCGGAAAAAAAATTCACAATGGAGCGTATGGGGGTGGATGCTTATATTGAGTATCCTTTTGACCAGGAATTTGCAGCTATGAGTGCTGAGGATTTCGCTATTAAGCTGATTTTTGAAAAGTTGCAATGCCGTGTTTTGATTGTAGGGGAAAATTATCACTTTGGTGCGAACCGCTCCGGAGATTATGCAATGCTGCAAAGATTGGGAGAAGAAAGAGGCGTAAAGGTGATTGCAGTACCTTCTGTTTTGTTTGAGGGAGAAAGGGTAAGCTCTTCCAGAATCAGAAAGTGCTTGATTCAAAAGGATTTAGAGGATGCAAACTGCATGTTAACAGAACCGTATTTTATTTTAGGTACAGTTTCGGAAGGAAAAAAATTGGGCAGAACCATTGGATTTCCTACGGTGAATATTATTGCCCACCCATTAAAGCTATTTCCTCCAAACGGAGTATATGCAACGAAAACCTTGTATCACGGAAGGTTTTATTATGGTGTGACCAATATTGGAATTAACCCTACGGTAAACGGTACCCAAAAGATTGTGGAAACCTATTTGCTGGATTTTAATCAGGATGTTTACGGAGAAACGCTACAGACATTTTTTTATAAATTTTTACGTTGTGAGCGTAAATTCCCCGGTGTTGAGGAATTACGTCAGCAAATTCAAATAAATGCAGAACAGGCAAAAGAATATTTTGCATCACAAGATTATCTGGAAAATTGGAAAAGCGCCCAAGAGTAAAAATTGGGGTGAAAATATATGGGTCAAAATAAAAAAATATGGGCAACCGTATTATTGATTTTAACGGCCGCTATTTGGGGCAGTGCCTTTGTGTTTCAAAAATTTGCTGTAGATGAGGTTTCCGCCTCGTTTATTGTTGCGGCGCGTTTTACCATTGCAGGAGTATTGACAGCCATTGCAACGGTGAAAAAATGGCATCGGATTGACAAGGGCTATTTGGTGGGGGGAATTGTTTCCGGAACAACCATGGCATTAGGAACGGGATTACAGACCTTTGCTATGACCTTTGGCACAACACCGGGAAAGAGTGCTTTTTTAACGGCCGCCTACTGTGTTATTGTTCCTTTTTTAGGCTGGGCGTTTATGAAGGAAAGACCAAAGAAAAATCATGTTATTTCTGCTGCCATTTGCTTGATTGGAATTGGACTGATTTCCTTGGAGGGGAATTTGGGAATTTCTTTTGGCGATGGCATTACCCTTATTTGCAGTATTGCATTTGCAGCAAACATCATTTCTATTGCGTATTTTTGCAGAGGAAGAGATCCTATGCTTTTGACAATGCTCCAAATTTGTGTAGCGGCGGTTTGGGGATGGCTTTCTGTTGTTGTAACGGGAACCTTACCACATACGATTAGCTGGGCAGCAGCAGGAAATGTGCTGTATTTGGCAATATTTTCAACGGCTTTATGTTTAAGTTTTCAAAGTATTGGGTTAAAATATATAGATGCAACAGTAGGTACAATTTTATTGAGCCTTGAATCGGGTTTTGGTGTAATTTTCTCAGTTATATTATATAAAGAGCAAATCACACAGAGAATCGCCATAGGCTTTGCTGTGGTTTTTGCGGCAGTGATTCTTTCTCAACTGGATTTTATAAAAGAGAACAAGGAAAATACGAGGAAAAACCTAGAGATTTAGCGTATTCTTCTTGCAAAGATTGATGGAGTATGCTAAAATAAAAATGCTGTAAAACCGGGACTCGGTTTTTGGAAACTCCGACCATTACTTAGTCTTTGGGGATGCGCAATAATACTATTTCCAAGGAGGAAAACAAAATGACAACAATTAACAAGCAGGAAATTATCGCAAAATATGGCAGAACCCCTAATGATACAGGTTCTCCTGAAGTACAGATTGCTCTTTTGACAGCAAGAATTACAATGCTTACAGAGCACTTGAAGGAGCATAAGAAGGATCACCATTCCAGAAGAGGTCTTTTGAAGATGGTAGGTCAAAGAAGAGGTCTTTTAAACTACCTGAAGGATTTAGATATTGAAAGATATCGTACGATCCTTGCAGAACTTGGTTTGAGAAAGTAAGAATTGCCATATAGGGAAGAGAGAGGGAAATGCCTCTTTTCAGGGCGTCGACAGAGTCGCCACCTTTTGAAAAAAGCTCAGTACCTTCAAGCTTTTTTCAAATCAACAGCGGAAAAACAGATGAGTTTCTGAGACCAAATGGTTTCAAAACCCCCTATTTTCCTCGGATGGGCAAAGCTCATCCTGCGGATTCCATGAGGGAAACTTTTTGTTTCCCAAACCCTTCCGTTGTATAGAAATGACTTTGTTTACAGTTTGGAGAGGGGGGAATTCCTCTCTTTTCTTCTATTGATTTAAAAACAAAAAAGTGTGTGGCACTATAGATTTCCAGCTTTGTTTATAGACTAAGGAGTGTAGACGAAGCTGAAGATCTATGGTGCAAAGAAGAAAAAAACAAAAGGAGAATTCATTATGTTTAGAACTTATTCCATGGATTTAGCAGGAAGAACGCTAACAGCTGAAATTGGCAGAGTTGCGGAACAGGCCAATGGTGCGGTAGTATTACGTTACGGTGAAACCACTGTTTTAGTAACCGCTACAGCATCGGAAAAGCCCAGACCGGGAATTGACTTTTTCCCTCTGAGCGTTGATTATGAAGAAAGACTTTATTCCGTTGGTAAAATTCCCGGCGGCTTCATCAAAAGAGAAGGCAGACCCTCTGAAAAGGCGGTTTTAACCTCTAGATGCATCGACAGACCTTTAAGACCCTTGTTTCCCAAGGATTACAGAAACGATGTTGCCATTGTTGCAACAGTTATGTCCGTAGATCAGGATTGTGCACCTGAGGTAATTGCCATGATTGGTGCATCCTTAGCGTTGAATATTTCTGATATTCCTTTTACCGACCCCCTCTCTTCCGTAAGCATTGGCTATTGCGATGGACAGCTGATTGTAAACCCTACGGCTGAACAAAGAGAAACATCCAAATTATCCTTGACTGTTTCTTCAAAAGAGGACAAGGTTATGATGATTGAAGCAGGGGCTGATGAAATTCCCGATGCTTTGATGATGGAAGCAATTCACTTGGCTTTTGATACCAATCTTGAGGTTGTAAAGTTTATCAAAGAAATCGTTGCAAAAGAAGGCAAGGAAAAAGCAGTTTACGAGGAGCATGTCATTAACCAGGAAGCTTATGACTTGGTGACAGGCTATATTACCGATGCGAAAATGGAAGATGCGGTGTTTGCTGAACTGAAGCAGGACAGAGACGCAAAGCTTCGGGTGATTACAGAGGAAGCAATGGAAGCCTTAGGCGAAAAATTAGCTGGCATTTATGGCGAAGATGCAAACCTTGACGAATTGCTGGGGGAAATCATTTACAAGTTTGAAAAGATGACGGTTAGACGTATGATTTTAAGAGATCACAAGCGTCCTGACGGCCGTGGTCTTGAAGAAATTAGAACGCTTTCCGCAGAGATTGATGTATTGCCCCGCGTTCACGGCTCTGCATTGTTCTCCAGAGGACAGACACAGTGCTTAACAGTAACCACATTGGGTATGATCAGCGAAGGACAGCGTTTGGATGGATTGGATACCAACGAAACTGGAAAGCGTTATATCCACCACTATAACTTCCCTGGCTATTCCGTTGGTGAAGCAAAGACCTCTAGAGGCGCAGGCAGACGTGAAATCGGCCATGGTGCTTTGGGCGAAAGAGCTTTATTGCCCGTTATTCCCAGCGAGGCAGAATTTCCCTATGCAATTCGTATGGTTTCTGATATTTTAAGCTCCAACGGCTCCACCTCTCAGGCAAGCATTTGCGGTTCAACGTTGTCCTTGATGGCAGCGGGTGTGCCTATTAAGCGTCCTGTTGCAGGTATTTCCGTTGGTTTGGTAACGGGAGATTCTGACGATGATTTCGTTGAAATTACAGATATTCAGGGTGTTGAGGACTTCTTTGGCGATATGGACTTTAAAGTAGCCGGTACCAGTGAAGGAATTACCGCTATTCAGATGGATATGAAGATCAAAGGTTTGACCTTTGCCATGATTGAGCAGGCTTTCGTGCAGACAGGCAGAGCAAGAGAGTATATTTTAAACGAAGTAATGTTAAAGGCCATTGCTGAGCCTAGAAAAGAGCTTTCCGCTTATGCACCAAAGATTGCTTCTATGCAGATTGACATTGAAAAAATTGCAGAGGTTATCGGGGCAAGAGGTAAGGTAATTAAAAAGATTATTGAAGAAACAAATTGCGCAATTGACACTGAGGATGACGGTACTATTTTCATCAAGGGTATGAATGCTGCGGATATTCAGCGTGCCATTGATATGATTAATGCCATTGTTAAGGACCCTATTCCGGGAACGGTTTATACCGGAGCCATTACAAGATTGATGACCTTTGGTGCGTTCTTTGAACTTGCTCCTGGCAAGGAAGGCTTGATTCATATCTCTAAAATTTCCAACAAGCGCGTGGAAAAGGTTGAGGATGTATTGGCCGTTGGTGATATAGTAACTGCAAAGTTGGTTGAAATTGATAAACAAGGCAGATTAAATTTCTCAATTAAGGATGCTTTGCCCCAGGAAGAAAAGGCAAAGGATGAAAAGCATAATCATTAAGCATAATCTCTAAACAAGCTAGGAGGCTGTGGGAAGGAAGGTTTTCCTGCACAGCCTCTTTTTTATTCAAGCATAAAAAACATAATTTGGAACATGATAAAGAAAATTAGTGTTTGTATGGGAGAGATCATATGGTTATTATAAAAAAATTACAAAATGGAATTTCTGTTGCATTAGAGGAAATCACCTATGTTAGAAGTATTTCCTTTGGTATTTGGGTGAAAAACGGTTCGAGAAATGAGCAGCCAGAAGAAAACGGCGTATCTCATTTTATTGAGCATATGATGTTTAAAGGAACGGAAAACAGAAGCGCAAGGCAGATTGCCGAGGAAATGGATGCTTTGGGCGGACAGATTAATGCTTATACCACAAAGGAGTATACCTGCTATCACACCCGTGTTTTGGATGAGCACTTTAGCAGAGCCTTAGATGTAATGAGTGATATGATTTTGCGGTCTTTGTTTCAACAAAAGGATGTGGAAAAGGAACGTAATGTAATCACGGAGGAAATTAATATGTATGAGGATGCACCGGAGGAATTGGTGCATGATGCTTTGCAGGATACCATTTGGAGAAACACACCTTTGGGCATGCCCATTTTGGGTACGACGAAAACAATTGCAACCTTTACCGCAGAAAGCATCAGAAATTATTATGAGAGAAACTATCAGCCGGAGAACATTGTGCTGTCCATTGCGGGGAATTTTAAAACTGACGAAATCATGGAGCAGCTGAATCAAGCCTTTGGCGGCTGGAAAGGGAAACAAGCCTTTGCGCAATATAATGCAAAGGCAGCGTATCAGGTTGCTCATGTTTCTAAAGAAAAGGATGTGGAGCAGGTGCATGCCTGTGTTGCTTTTCCGGGGCTCGAGCGGGATCATTCTATGAAATATGCCCTTGGCGTGTTTAATACAATTTTTGGTGGAGGAATGAGTTCAAAATTATTCCAAAAGGTGCGGGAGGAAAACGGCTTAACCTATTCTATTTACAGCTATACAACGGCTTTTTCGGATACAGGAATATTTTCCATTAGCGGCGGGATGAATCCCAATCAGCTGGAGAAAGTTTATGATTTGATTGCCCAAGAAATAATGGAGGTAAAGAAAACAGAATTACCCACAAAATTGATTGATGTGACCAAGGAACAGCTCATCAGTAACTTTATTATTGGAACGGAAAGCACCTTAAACCGTATGACCTCCGCGGGGGCAGCTTTGCTTTTAAGGGGAAAGATACAAGATACGGAGGAAGTTATTGGTAAGCTGAGCAAGGTTACGGCAGAGGATATTTTGCAGGTGACGAATATGGTTTTTGATATGGAGAGAGTCAGCTGGTGTGCTGTGGGAAATATTAAGGGATTAGATATTGACAAAATCGGAAAAAAAGTTTTTCATAAATAGTAGAATCTTAGGGATAATAAGGTTAGCGGTATTATTCCGTAATTTTATTATAGGAGGTCTATTATGAAGGTTGTAAATTGTATCGCTTTAACACTTGTTATTATCGGTGCTTTAAACTGGGGACTGATTGGCTTTTTTGGCTATGATGTTGTGACCAGCATCTTCGGTGGAAGCATGTTCTGGATTTCCAGAGTAATCTTCGGTCTTGTTGGTCTGGCAGGGCTATGGTCTTTGTCATTATACAACTTTGTTACGCAAGAAAACCCGACGGTTCGTATCGCAAGACATTAATGAAAATTGCAGCGGGAAACCGCTGCTTTACATAAAAGGGGGAGGAAAATGCGTTTTACAAAAATGGAAGGCTGTGGAAATGACTATATTTATATTAACTGTTTTGAAGAAGCTGTAAATCAGCCTGAAAAACTAGCAATTGCTATGAGTGAGCGGCATTTTGGCATTGGCGCAGATGGCTTGGTTTTAATTATGCCCTCAAAAAAGGCGGATTTTCGCATGCGCATGTTTAACTTGGATGGTTCGGAGGGGGAAATGTGCGGAAATGCTGTTCGATGCATTGGAAAATACGTTTTTGAGCGGGGAATGACGCAGAACAAGGAAATTTCTTTGGAAACTGCCGGCGGAATTCGTTATTTGTCATTAAACGTTGAAAATGAAATTGTAAAAACCGTGGGGGTGGATATGGGAGAGCCGATTTTAGAGGCGGACAATATCCCTGTCCTTCACGAAAGCAGTCCTGTGATTGGGAAAAAAATTACAGTCAACGAGAAGGAATTAGCGTTTACTTGTGTATCCATGGGAAATCCCCATGCAGTAACCTTTGTGGAGGATGCGCAAGCCTTGCCTGTGGAGGAATATGGAACGTTGGTGGAGATGAATGCCTTCTTTCCAAACAAGACAAACGTTGAATTTGTGCAGGTTTTTGACAAAAATCATATTAAAATGCGTGTTTGGGAAAGAGGGAGTGGCGAGACACTTGCTTGTGGTACAGGTGCCTGTGCATCGGCGGTTGCGGCTATTTTAAACGGTTTTTGCGATAGAGAGATTCAGGTATCTTTGCTGGGCGGTGAATTGACAATTTATTGGAGCGAAGAAGATAACCATGTATATATGACAGGTCCTGCGGCGTTTTCTTTTGACGGTGTTTGGTTAAGAGGGGTTTAAGGCTTTTTTGGGGCAAAAAAGGAGGAAATATATGGCGAGAGATTTACATGATACGGCAGATTTAGAGGAAAGAGTCATTCTGTTTGCCGTAGAGCCGGAGGAACGCAACAGCCGTTCCGCCATGGAAACAGACGCCTGCTTGGACGAACTGGAGGAGCTGGTGCGTACGGCAGGAGCGGTGGCGGTGGCTAGATGTGTACAAAAACGGGAGCGGGTGCATCCAGGGCATTACTTTGGTAAGGGGAAAATTGAGGAATTAAAAATGATGCTGGAAGCATATGATGCTTCGGGTGTTGTTTGCGATGACGAGCTTTCTCCTGCACAGCTGAAAAATTTGGGAAAAATGTTGGAAACCAAGGTGATGGACAGAACCATTGTAATATTGGATATCTTTGCAGGCAGGGCGATTTCCGGTGAAGGGAAAATTCAGGTGGAATTGGCACAGCTGAAATACCGGTTATCTCGCTTGACGGGCATGGGCGCATCTATGTCCAGACTTGGCGGCGGTATTGGTACAAGAGGCCCTGGTGAAAAAAAGCTGGAAACGGACAGACGGTATATAAAAGACCGTATTGCAGAATTAAATAGTGCTGCAAAGGAAATTCAGACACATCGCCAATTATTGCGCAGCCAAAGAGGGAAAAAAGGGACGCCTGTGGTATCCTTGGTGGGGTATACAAATGCAGGGAAGTCTACTTTAATCAATAAATTAACGGATGCAGGGGTTTTGGCAGAGGATAAGCTGTTTGCAACTTTGGACACAACCACAAGAAAGGTTGCGCTGCCCAATGGTTCTGAAATTTTATTGACAGATACCGTTGGATTTATTCAAAAGCTGCCCCATCATTTGGTACAGGCCTTTCGAGCAACCTTGGAAGAATTAAAATATGCGGATATTTTGCTCCATGTGGTGGATGCGTCAAATCCCAACCGGCAGGAGCAGATGCAGGTGGTATATAAAACCCTGGATGATTTGGGGTGCGCAGATACCCCGGTGATAACCATATTCAACAAAATGGACAGGGACGTAGAATTACCTTTGCCTTTGGATACACAGGCACGGGAGATTGCTCAAATTTCGGCCTTTACCGGAGATGGTTTAGAGGGAATGTTGAAAACGGTGGAAAATCTGCTAAAAAGCTTTCGAAGTTCTTTGGTTGCATTGGTTCCCTACACAGAGGGCGGTTTGATGGGCTGGGTTCATGGGCGATGTGAGATCATTCGTGAGGAGCATACGCCAGAGGGCGTTTTATTGGAAGTATATGTGGACGCAGAATCCGCCAATCGGCTAAATAAATATAAGCAATAAACGAAGCTCTTGGAGATTATACAAAAAAGTATAAATTCCAAGAGTTTTTTTACAAAAAGTGGAACTTTATTTATCGAATATCGTTTAGAAGATGAACGGCTTTTTCATAATCTTGTTTTTTTACATAAATTCGGTATTCTGTCGGTGGGTTCACCCTAATGCCAAAGCTGCTAAAGTTGCTGTCATGGGATTGCATCATATTACCAAGGGTTGAAATGGAATAGTCAATGTTATGTTCGGCAAGCAAATTTCGTATCTTTGATTGTTTTTCCATAGAATAAGTAATTATAAGCTCTTTACGGTTAAATATTGTAATCAAAAAACCGCCCCCTTTTTTTGTAGAATAGCACAGAGGACGAGGCAATACAACGCAAACGCAAAAATGCGGAGGGGAAAATGTCATTGTTAAGAAATATTTAAGTTTTCTGGATAATTTTTGTAACAACTATATGTTAGTATAAATTAAAAATATAATTAAAATTGGCTTAGAAAGGATTTTTGAGGGGAGTGTGAAGCTTGGGACGAAGTGTGATTCGAATAAAGGATGTAAAAAAGATCTATCAAATGGGCAAGGAACAAATTCAAGCGGTAAATGGCATTAATTTAAATATACGCCAGGGGGAGGTTTGTTGTTTGCTTGGAAAATCGGGTTCAGGCAAATCGACTTTGTTAAATTTGATTGCAGGGTTGGAAAAACCATCCTCCGGTGAAATTATATTCAACAAAAAACATATTGAGCGAATGAACGAGGATCAATTGGCGGATTTTAGGCAAAAATATGTTGGTTTTGTATTTCAATCTTATAACCTTCTGCCTACGCTTACTGCCATGGAGAATGTAACGTTGCCGCTGATTTTTAAAAACGTTCCCCTTAGGGAGAGAAACGAGCGAGCGATGGAAATGCTGAAGGCAGTTGGCTTGGAGGAGAGAGCAAACCATAAGCCGCAAGAAATGAGCGGCGGTCAGCAGCAAAGAGTGAGTATTGCAAGAGCGTTTATCAATAGCCCTCAGGTAGTATTTGCGGATGAACCTACGGGAAATTTGGATACCCGTACAACCTTTGAAATGATGGATTTGATTACAGGTTTAGCAAAAAAAAATAATCAGACGCTGGTAATTGTAACACATGACCTTGAGTTGTCTGATTATGCAGATCGTATTGTAATGCTGTCGGATGGACAGGTGGAACAAATTGAAGAAAAAACAAAGATTGAAGGAGAGAAAGAATGATGGCAAAAAGGTTGTTTCAGAAGGTGCTTGCAGTAGGGATGATACTTTCGTTAATACTGGGGCAAACAGCAATGGTATTGGCTGATGATATTAGCGATAGCGGTTCTCCCAGAATCGTAGTTAGTGGAGATACAGTCACAGAGATTGTGGCAGGGCAGGAAAACCGTATTACACTCCAGGTGAAAAACAAGGGTGGCGCAACAGCACAAACTGTTTATGTCAGCCCTCAAAAAAGCGGGTCTGATCCATTTAGTGTTTCGGTGCAGGGAGGCGGAAGCATTGGAAGCATGGGTGCAAACGGCTATAAGTCGATTACGTTGATTGTTAATATCACGGGAGAAGTAAAAGAGGCTAGCTATCCTGTTACATTGAATTTTACATATACAAATATAAATGATTCGTCTTTTTCAAGCTCGGATACTGTTTATCTAAAAATGAAAGGGTTTGACAAAGACCCCAGCTATAAATTAGACAGCATGAAGCTTAGCCCTGAGAGCATGTCGCCTGGCAGCAGTGCCAATTTAACTGGTAAAATTTTGAATGATGGCGAGAGAGATATGCTGGATGTGGATGTTAGTTTGAGCAACTTAGAAACAGAAAAAATCAGTTTGAGCGGCGGCTTTAGCAGCAAGCACTATTCCAGTATTCCAAAAGGCGGCAGCATAGATTTTGCTTTTTCCCTGGTTGCCAGTGCGGATATGGCGGCAGGCAATTATCCTGTAAATATAAAATTAAAGTTTAAAGATGAATTTGGCAAAAGTGTTGAAAAGGAATTGCCCTATTATGTAAATGTGGGTGGTGTTGCCGGGCAGAAATCCCAACTGGAAATCCGAAATATGAAGGAGCCTAGTGGGGTTTATGGGGTAAACCAGAATTTTACAATCGCCTTTGATTTATACAACAGCGGAAAGGTTGCTGCAAAAAGTATTACAGTAACGGCAGAAGCACTGGATACTTCGGCAGTGGTACCAAAATCCGCAAGTGTAAAAACAATTTCCGAGCTGGCTCCAGGGGCTACAACTACCGTTTCCTTTACCTTTGCGGGGACTGCGGCTTCAAAATCTCAAAACTATGCAATACAATTTACCACGGAATATACTTCAGGGGGAACGGCGGTTTCTTCCTTTAAGCAGTTTGCAGGGGTAAATGTGAATAATCCTGATTCAGATGATGACAATGAAAGCAAACCCAAGCTGATTGTGAGCAGATATGAGTGTGACCCTCTGATTGTTATGGCGGGGCAAGAATTTAATCTAAATACGGAGATTTTAAACACCCATGCCGAAAAGGGCGTTAAGAATATTAAAATGTATTTAACCTTGGCTGAAGAAACATCTTCTGATAGCCAAAAATCGGGTAATGTATTTACACCTGTAAATAGCAGTAATACGTTTTACTTTGATCAAATTGGCCCCAAGGGATCGGTGGAAAAGCAATTGCGTTTATACGTTGTTCCCGATGCACAGCCTAAAACGTATACCTTAACGGTAAACTTTGAGTATGAAGATGCTTCGGGAAAGGAATTTACTGCAAAAGAGCTGCTGGGGATTAACGTAAAGCAGGTTACAGCATTGCAAGTAGATGATTTTGCAATACCCGATATGGTTGAAATGTATTCCCCTATAACGGTTTCCTTTGGTTATTACAATACGGGAAAGGTAACGCTGAATAATGTAATGGTCAAAGTTGAGGGTGATGTGGAGTGTCAAAACAAAAATACATATATTGGAAACATGGAATCGGGAGCAGGTGAATATTTTGAAACCTCTTTTACACCTATTTCAAGTGGTGAGGTACCGGTAAGCATTGTGATTTCCTATGAAGATACAAGTGGAGAAGTTATGGAGGAAACCAGAGATTTTATATTAAATGTTATGGAGCCCATGATGCCCGAAGATATGGATGATATGGAAAATGATGCACAGCCCTTGGATATGAAAAAAATAATAATTTCCGTTGCAATTTTGGCTCTTTTTGCCATGGGATTATTTGTTTTCATTAAACGCCAGAAGCAAGAGCCGAATCATAGCTTTGCTGAAAACACAGATGACATAAATGACGACGACGATGATGATGACAGAGAGGATATGTCTTTATGAGTACAAGAGACTTATTAAATATGGCTCTTCGCAACTTGTTGAAGCGAAAACTCAGAACTTTTTTAACCGTTCTTGGCGTGGTAATTGGCACGGCATCTATCGTTGTAATGGTATCCATTGGGATTGGCATGAATGAAAGCTTTGCCCGTCAGTTGGAGGACTGGGGAAGCTTACAGGTGATTAATGTTTATTCGCCCAATGGTGACAGAGGCAATTATTATGGGATGGAGGATGAATCCCAAAGCACTAAGTCAAGTCAAGCCAAACAGGTGAAACTTGACGCGGCGGCAGTGGAGGGTTTCCGACAGTTGGCCTATGTTGAGGCCGCTTCCCCTATGAAAGAGATATATTTAATGTTAGGATGCGGAAAATACGTAGCGGATGCTAGCATTATAGGACTGGAGCCGGAAACGATGGAGGCTATGGGCTATAAAATTGATAATGGACGTGCGCTGGGCGAAGAGGATGTAAAGGCAATTGTTGTTGGTGGTGGCGTTGAATTTTATGATCCCAAGCTAAACTGGGAGATGCGAAGAAATTCGGAACCGCCCCAGTTGGATTTAATTGGTGAAAAGGTGGAGGTTACCTACGACTGGAACTATGGAACCAAATATGCCGATAAATCGGTGAAGGCAAACAAGTTTGAAGTGGTGGGGACAATGCCTGCCGATGGAAGTAACAGTTGGAGCGTAATTATGCCACTGAAGGAAGTTGAGAAAATTGACAAAGAACAAAAAAAGTGGCAAAAAGATCGTTATGGCTCCTTTAGTGGGAGCAGCCAAGGACAGACCAATGAATATGAACAGGTTTTGGTTAAGGTGAATGATATTAAAAATGTTCAAGCTGTGCAGCAGCAGATTAAAGACATGGGCTATCGTGCCTCAAGCTTATCGGATGAACTGGATGCGATGAAGGAGACCACGAAAATGCTGCGTATGGTTCTGGGTGCCATTGGTGCAATTTCTTTGGTGGTTGCTGCAATCGGTATTACTAATACTATGGTTATGGCAATCTATGAAAGAACCAGAGAGATTGGTATTATGAAGGTAATTGGTGCTTCGTTAAGGGATATTAAGCTTCTTTTTTTAACGGAGGCGGCTTTTATCGGCTTTGCAGGTGGTATTGTGGGTGTTGGCGTAAGCTTTGCCACTTCTAATTTGGTTAATTTTGTAGCCATGAGGCAAGGCAGTGATATGAATTCCTCGATACCTTTGTGGCTGTATTTGGGATCGATTGGTTTTGCGACGGTAATTGGCATTCTTTCTGGGTATTTGCCTGCAAAGCGCGCCATGAAGCTAAGTGCTTTATCAGCAATTAAAACGGAGTAGTTAAAGCGAACAAGAAAAACACATTATTTTTAATGGATTAATTAAAAATAGTGTGTTTTTTACTATAAAAAATCATATCTATTACATTTTTGGTAAGACTACCAAGGAAGGAATGTCTAATCAAAGAAGGATTGATTTTCATGCTAATCCAACTTGCTGCTGCACCAGTATTTTTAGGCCTTTTTTATATTTATGTAAGGGACAAATATGAAAAGGAACCATGGAAAATGCTTTTTTTGGGATTGTTATATGGAATTTACACGACTGCTGTTATTTATGCGGTTGGGCTGGCACTGGAAAAACTATTCCCTCATCAAGAGATTCCCCTGTATACGGCATTTATCAGTTCCGCAGGAGTTGAGGAGGTGATTAAGTATGTCTTTCTTGTGCTTTTGATATGGAAAAACGGTAATTTTAACGAACCGTTGGATGGAATTGTATATGGCGTTTTTGTTTCGCTGGGGTTTGCTTGGATCGAAAATATTATATATGTAACACACCCTATTATGGGCGGCTATGGTACGGCTTTGTCAAGAGCGGTGCTTTCTGTGCCGGGACATGGATTATTTGGCGTGCAAATGGGATATTATTTAGGACTAGCAAAATTTTTCGGCAGCAAAAAGAATTTGGTTCTTGCTTTATTCATACCGTATTTGGCGCATGCCTTATATAATTATTTTCTACTAGAGAAGTTCTCGTTTTACTGGATCCCGTTTTGGATATTGGAGGCCTGGCTGTGGTGGTCAGCCCTTAGACATATTAAGGAATTGGTCCGAATTTCACCTTTTCGAGAATAAAATAGACTCGTTTTTATTGTTGCTCTTGAAATAGACACGAAAAAGCGTTATACTAATAAAAATAGAATACCTGGCAGAAAATAGAATTATTATGGAGGTCAAGCAGTGGTAGAAGCGGTGAGCTGTGGAGGCGTTGTGATTTATAAGTGGAAGATTCTTCTCTTATATAAAAACCAAAATGGCAGATATATGGGCTGGGTATTGCCCAAGGGCACTGTGGAAGAAGGCGAAACCTATCGGCAGACCGCTTTGCGTGAGGTAAAGGAAGAATCCGGCGCGTCGGGTGAGATTATTAAATATGTGGGAAAAACCCAATATACCTTTAAAGGCAGCGAGGATACCGTAAGCAAAACGGTGCATTGGTATTTGATGAGCGCCAATTCCTTTTTTTGCAAGCCTCAGAGCGAAGAATACTTCGCCGATGCCGGTTTTTATAAATTCCATGAAGCCTATCATCTGTTGAAGTTTAATGATGAACGCCAAATTTTGAAAAAAGCATATTACGAGTATAGTGAAATGCGTAAGAATAAGGAGTTTCTGAAGCGGAAATTTTCCGAAAAAAAACTATAAAGGGGTTATGTGATATGAGAAAGTATTTTGAGCTTAAGCCTAGTTTTGAAGATTTTAAAGATCGAATCGTAGTTTTACACAAAGAAGATGATGAAAAGAAAACTTTGTTGATTGTATTGGCTGTGATTGCTGCTGTTTTGGCAGTGGTTGCTTTGGGTGTTGTTTATTTGCTGAAAACAAAAATGGACGACGAATATGATGAAGATTGGGATTATGACTGGGACGATTTAGAAGATGAGTTTTCCAATGAAAGTGATTGCTGCTGCACTGATAAAGATGTGGATGCTTCCGTAAAGGTTGAACAGATTTAAAGAAGATGGGGCGGCAGGTGGCCGGTGTGGTTTTCACTACTGACTGCGCGCCACCTCCCTTTTTTTCTTTTGGTTGGGACAAAAAAAAACAAACAGGACATAAAAAGACCAAAGGAAGGTGGAACATGGAGGATAAACTGCTATTAATTCGTAAAATTGCACCTGATTTAACTGAGGAAATGATTAAAAGGTACCGTGTTTTAAAAACAGTTCGTCTTTTGCAGCCCTGCGGGAGAAGAATGGTTGTGCTTGCCTTGGGCATGACGGAAAGAACTGTTCGCAGTGAGATTGAACGCTTTAGCGTGCAAAAATTGGTACAGGTTTCTAAAACGGGAATGACCGTTACGGAAGAAGGCATTGAGGTTTTGGAGGGGCTTGATAAAATTTTCTCTGTAATGACTGGATTGTCTGATTTGGAAGAAAAGCTGGCCATGCTTTTAGGTGTAAAAAGAGTGCTCATTGCCCAAGGTGATGCGGATCATAGTGAACGCAGCCGTAAGGAAATGGGACAACTGGCAATGCGCCACCTTTTGGAGAAGATAAACGAAGAAAGCTGTATTGCAATTACCGGCGGTACAGCTATGCAGGATTTGGTATTTGCTGCACCAGAGATGCCAAAGCCAATGGCCAAAACCATTGTGCCTGCAAGAGGCAGTATCGGCAGAAAAATGGAATTGCAGGCTGATACTTTGGCGGTGCAGCTGGCTGAAAAGTTGCAGGCGGAATATCGCTTATTACATTTGCCGGATAATCTAAGCGAAACTGCTTTGGAAGAGATGAAAAAGCAGCCGGAAATTTTAGAAACAATACAGGAAATGGACAAGGCAAATGTTTTGTTATTGGGTGTAGGCAATGCGTTGGATATGGCGGAAAAGCGCAGACTGGATGAAGAAGTAAGAACATACTTAGCCCAACAAAATGCCGTTGCAGAGGCTTGCGGGTACTATTTTAACCGAAGTGGAGAGGTGCTATATCGAACACGCTCTATTGCCATCGATTTTAATGAAATAGAAAAAATGAATGAGGTTATTGTTGTTGCCGGCGGTCAGAAAAAAGCAGAAAGCATTTTGGCTGTAAGCCGAAGCATTTCGGGCGGCGTATTTGTTACGGATGAAGGCGCAGCCTTAAAAATGCTGCAATTGCTGCAAGCATAAAATTGGAAGGTGTTAAGGCATTTCTTTTCTACAATAAGAATTAATTTTGTGGATTCAAATAAAAGAGATAATATTGGGAAAAGTAGGATTATTGCAAAATGAAAGCCGTGCTTATCACGTCAAGCAGAAAGGAGAATTGAGAATGCTGAACAAAAAATCAGTTGACGATTTACAGGTAAAGGGAAAAAGGGTGTTGGTCAGATGTGATTTTAATGTTCCTTTGAAGGATGGGGAAATTACCGACGAAAACAGAATTACTGCAGCGCTCCCCACAATTAAAAAGCTTGTGGAGAATGGAGGGAAAGTTATTCTTTGCTCCCATATGGGAAAGCCTAAGGGTGAGCCAAAGCCGGAGCTTTCCTTGGCTCCAGTTGCAAAAAGGCTTTCTGAATTGTTGAAAAAAGAGATCGTTTTTGCAAAAGATGATACGGTGGTTGGAGAAAATGCAAAAAGGGCTGTTGAGGGTATGAATGACGGCGACGTTGTTTTGTTGGAAAATACACGCTATCGCAAAGAAGAAACAAAAAATGAGGAAGCTTTTAGTAAGGAATTGGCTTCTCTGGCAGAGGTGTTTGTTAACGATGCCTTTGGCAGTAGTCACAGAGCCCATTGCTCTACCGTAGGAGTAACAGATTTTGTAAAGGAATCCGCTGTTGGGTATTTGATGGAAAAAGAAATTGAATTTTTAGGCAATGCAGTCAATAATCCTGAGCATCCATTTGTGGCAATTTTAGGCGGCTCCAAGGTTTCCGATAAAATCAATGTAATTAACAATTTATTGGAAAAGGTGGATACACTGATTATTGGCGGCGGTATGGCATATACTTTTGCAGTTGCCAAGGGCGGCAAGGTTGGAGAATCTTTGTTGGAAGCAGACAAGGTGGATTATGCCAAGGAAATGATGGAAAAGGCAGAGAAAAAGGGTGTTAAGCTACTGCTTCCTGCGGATACTATTATCACAAAGGAATTTAAAAACGATACGGAATTTAAAACTGTTTCCGCTTTGGAAATTCCAGACGGATGGATGGGCTTAGATATTGGCGAAAAATCCAGAGAGCTGTTTGCTTCTGCAATCAAAGAGGCAAAGACCGTCATTTGGAATGGCCCTATGGGCGTATTTGAGTTTGAAAACTTTGCAGGTGGTACAAAAGCTGTGGCACAGGCAATGGCTGATATTGACGCAACAACAATTATTGGCGGCGGTGACTCAGCGGCAGCGGTAAATCAGCTAGGCTTTGGAGATAAGATGACCCATATTTCTACGGGCGGCGGCGCATCTTTGGAATTTTTGGAAGGAAAGGACTTGCCGGGCGTTGTAGCAGTGCAAGATAAATAAGGTTTGGCATGAAACGAAGGGGAAAAGTATTCATAGCAATGGCTTTGCTGGGGAGCTTGCTTTTTCAACAAATTGCTTGGGGGAAAACGGTTGTTGCTATGGATAACATTGAAGAACAAGAGTTGATAAAACCGGTGGAATTAACAATCATTCCGCCGACAGATTATATTCCGGTTTTGTTGTATCATCATTTTGCCATACGAGATATGGGGCAGGGAAACGATGTTGTTACCACCCAAGCCGAACTGGAGGAGCAGATTCGTTATTTGAAGGAGGCGGGGTATGAGTTTATTTCCCTAGAAACCTTGAATCAAATTCTTCAGAGGGTGGAAAAAGAGAAGGTTCAATATAGAAAAAAGGGGAAAGACGAGCTGAGCCTTGGACTAGACAAAAAATATATTTGCATCACCATGGATGATGGATATTTTAGTAATTATGAATTGGCTTTCCCGATCTTTCAAAAATATCGTGTCCCTGCATCTGTCTTTGCCGTGACGGATAGTATAACCGAACAAACGGGGTTAAAAAAATTCACATGGGGACAAGGGCAGAAAATGGTTAACAGCCGATTGGTAAAAATTTATAACCATACGGCGAACCATGTGTCGGTGGATTTGGAAACAGAAGATGAATTTCTGACCCAAGTAGAAAAAGCCCAGCTTGCATTGCAAAAAAAATTGAATCAGGATGGCTGCAGGGCGTTGGCATTTCCAAACGGACGGTTTACAGAAAATATTCGGGAAGAACTTAAGGAAATGGGCTTTGACTTGCTGTTTACAGTGGAACAGGAGGTCATTACAAGGGAAACATCTCCTTATGAAATTCCAAGAATTAATGTTGAATCGGGCTGGAACGGTCAGGATTTAGTGCAAAACATAGAGAGGGTTGCCAGAAAAAGCTTTTTATCGAAAGGGAGGAGCGGGAATTTATGAGAAGGAAAATTATTGCGGGTAACTGGAAAATGAACAAAACGCCAAAGGAAGCGGCGGAATTTTGTAAAATGATGAAGGACAAAGTTTCTTCTACCCAGGTTGACGTTGTTTTTTGTGTACCTTTTGTGGACTTATTTCCTGTGCTGGAGCAACTGAAAGGAACAGATATCGGTGTTGGTGCTGAAAATATGCATTTTGAGGACAGCGGTGCCTATACAGGGGAAATTTCTCCCTTGATGCTAAAGGAAATGGGTGTTACTTATGTTGTTTTAGGACATTCTGAACGTCGCCAGTACTTTAACGAAACCGATGAAATGGTGAATAAAAAAGTGAAAAAAGCTTTGGATGTGGGTATTACACCCATTATGTGCTGCGGAGAAACCTTGGAGCAAAGAGAGGCCGGCATTACAATTGAATGGATTCGCATTCAAATTAAATGCGGATTGCTTGGATTGACAGGCGACGAGGTTGAAAAGGTGGTAATTGCCTACGAGCCTATTTGGGCAATAGGTACGGGAAGGACGGCAACTTCAGAACAAGCGCAGGAGGTTTGCAGGGCAATTCGTCAGGTGGTTGGTCAGGTTTACGGCGATGCTGTTGCCGAGAAGGTTAGAATTCAATATGGCGGCAGTGTAAGTGGAAAAAATGCAGCGGAATTGTTTGCTATGGAGGATATTGATGGTGGATTGGTTGGCGGAGCCAGCTTGAAAGAGGAATTTCAGCAAATTGTTCACTATCAAAAATAAGGCAGTTATTGAAAGCAAGGTGAAACTATGGGAAAGAAAACAACGGTTTTAATGATACTGGATGGCTTTGGGATAAATGAAAAGGCCGAAGGCAATGCAATTCAACAGGCGAAGACACCTGTTTTGGACAGTATTTTTAAAAAGTATCCCTTTGTGAAGGGGTATGCCAGCGGGCGTGATGTAGGTTTGCCCGAAGGCCAGATGGGTAATTCCGAGGTAGGGCACTTAAATATTGGCGCAGGGCGCATTGTATATCAGGAATTAACCCGTATTACAAAGGCGATTGAGGATGGAGATTTTTACGAGAATTCGGAGTTGCTTCACGCAGTGGAGCACTGCAAAAAGAAATCTTCCGCTTTGCATTTATTCGGCTTGGTTTCCAATGGTGGCGTGCATAGCCATAACACCCATTTGTATGCGCTGTTGAGGTTGGCAAAAAAGCATGAGTTGGAAAAGGTTTATATCCATGCCTTTTTGGATGGCAGAGATACACCGCCTTCCTCCGGAAAAGGTTTTGTGGCAGAATTGGCGGAAAAAATGCGTGAAATGGAAATTGGCCAGTTTGCTACGGTAATGGGACGCTATTATGCCATGGATCGTGACAAACGATGGGAGAGGGTGCAAGAAGCCTATGATGCCATGGTTTTAGGCAAGGGCGTAACTGCAGCGGATGCAAACGACGGAATTAGGCAGGCCTATGAAAAAGGCAAGACCGACGAGTTTGTACCGCCTACTGTAATTGTGGATGAAAAAGGGATGGCAAAGGGGAAAATTTCTGATGGCGATGCAGTTGTTTTCTTTAATTTCCGCCCTGATCGTGCAAGGGAGATTACTAGGGCAATCTGCGATTCCGCTTTTGACGGGTTCAACAGGGAAAAGGTATTACAGGATTTGAAGTTTGTTTGTTTTACGGAATATGACGTTACCATTCCCAACAAAGAGGTAGCCTTTAAACCCCAGAAATTGACGAATACATTAGGCAGTTATATCTCTTCTTTAGGTTTGAAGCAATTAAGAACAGCAGAAACAGAAAAATATGCCCATGTTACCTTCTTTTTTAACGGTGGCGTGGAGGAGCCAAATCCCAATGAGGATCGCTGGCTGGTGCCGTCGCCAAAGGTTGCAACTTACGACTTGCAGCCAGAAATGAGCGCATATAAGGTAACGGAGGGCTTGGTTAAGGCAATTCGCTCCAAAGAGTATGACCTGATTATTATCAATTACGCAAATTCCGATATGGTAGGACATTCAGGTATCATGGAGGCAGCTATTCAGGCCGTGGAGGCAGTGGATACATGTGTCGGCAAGGTAATGGAGGCATTATTGGAAACAGGTGCAAATATGTTCTTATGTGCAGACCATGGAAATAGTGACCAGATGGAAGATTATGTAACACATGAACCCTTTACTGCCCATACTACAAACCCTGTACCGTTTGTGTTGATTAACTATACCGATGGTGTTGGCTTAAGGGAAGGCGGAAGGCTTGCGGATATTGCACCCACCCTTTTGGAAATGATGGGCTTATCTATTCCCGAAGAAATGACGGGAAAAAGCTTGTTGACAGGCAAGTAAATCAGTGAAGACGAAATGGTTTACTTCATTAGTTTTTACAAAATTGGAAGTGGCGGAGATAAATATTGCATTAAAAAGTAGTATTTGAGTTGTAAATGATTGAATTAATGTTGTTAATAATGTTTCGCTTAAACCTTTACAAAACTGCACCCCCAAGATAGGGCGGCTGCAAACTTGCAGGTTTTGCGGAGCAAAAGTGATGACCACTTTTCAGGGCTTGAGGGAGTCCCGAGAACTTGTTTTTTATATGGCGAATGAATAAATAAAAGGAGGATATTACAAATGAAAGGATTTTTTGAAATTACAGACGTTTATGCAAGAGAGGTTTTGGATTCCAGAGGAAACCCTACAATTGAGGTTGAAGTTATAGTAGATGACAGCATTTTAGGCCGTGCGGCTGTTCCAAGTGGCGCATCCACGGGTGCTTTTGAGGCGGTGGAAATGCGCGATGGTGGCGATAGATATAACGGCGCAGGTGTACAGAATGCTGTAGATAATGTAAACGATATTATTGCGGAAGAGATTATAGGAATGAACGCTTTGGATCAGGTTTCCGTGGATAAAGCAATGATCGCTTTGGACGGAACACCCAACAAAGGGAAATTGGGGGCAAATGCAATTCTTGGTGTTTCCATGGCGGTTGCAAAGGCGGCTGCTGAGGCAGTGGATATGCCATTGTATCAGTATTTAGGTGGTTTTAATGCAAAAACAGTGCCTGTTCCTATGATGAACATTATGAATGGTGGCAAGCATGCGGACAACACCGTAGACATTCAGGAATTCATGATTATGCCTGTTGGTGCGCCTTCCTTTAAAGAAGCACTTCGTATGTGTGCAGAAATTTATCATATGTTGAAAAAGGTATTGAAAAACAAAGGCCTTTCCACAGCAGTTGGTGACGAAGGCGGCTTTGCACCTGACCTGCCTACAGCAGATGCTGTGATTGATCTGATTAAAGAAGCTGTTGATGCGACAGGCTACAAATGGGGCGAGGATATTAAAATTGCTTTAGACCCTGCTATGACAGAGTTGTTCGACGAAAAGGACGGAAAATATCATTTCCCTGGTGAAAGCAAAATGGCCGGCAAGGAAATCGTTAGAACCTCCGAGGAGATGGTGGAATTTTGGAAGGTTCTTATTGCAAAATATCCTATCGTTTCCCTTGAGGACGGCTTGGCAGAGGAAGATTGGGCTGGTTGGCAGTTATTGACGAAGGAATTGGGCGAGAAGATTCAGTTGGTTGGCGATGACCTTTTTGTTACGAACACAGAACGCTTACAAAAAGGCATAGAAATGAAAGCATGTAATTCTATTTTAATTAAAGTGAACCAGATTGGTACCTTGACAGAAACATTTAACGCCATCCAGATGGCCAACAGAAACAAAATGACCGCTGTTGTTTCCCACAGAAGTGGCGAAACAGAGGATACAATCATTGCGGATATTGTAGTAGCGGCAAATGCAGGGCAAATTAAGACCGGCGCTCCTGCAAGAACAGACCGTGTTGCAAAATACAATCAGCTTCTTAGAATTGAAGAAGAATTGGACGATGCAGCGGAATATTTGGGAATGGATGCGTTCTTTAATATTAAATAAAATTTAGTGCTTAAGGCTTTTTGTGTTTAATATGCATGAAAAGCCTTATTTTTTTAAAGAGAAAGTGGGAATTTAGATTTAATTTATATTTGATAAGGAGGATAGCCTCCCATATTGGTGCCGTCTTTCTCAATCGAGGCAGGAGATATTTCATTGGATTGCAGGAATCACCCTTAGATAGGGCGTGACCGTCAGTAGTCGAAGAAAATCCTTGCGTATTTCTTTGTAAAAATGGGCACGTAAATTATGGGTAATTTATAAAATATATTGGCTTTTAGAAATAATAGGCATCTTTGTTAAAATCAAAGATGCCTATTATTATCGAATGAGATAAATTGGAAGATTCTATTTATGATTCAATGAATTTTCTTTTCTTCTGCTTTTGCAGCCATTATTTTAAACAGGTCTTGCATATCCATGTTGCCGTTTCGCATAATCCATTCAATTGCACCATAAACCGGTGTTAAATGATAGGGAATAAACGCTAAAAGGGCTGTTTCGTTTTTATCTTTTAACAGCTGAAGCATTTCAATATGCTGATCAAAGGATGGTTGATGCCTAGAGAGAGGCATTTTAGAGAGCATAAAGATTTGAAACATTGAGCCAATATTCCAATTATTAATATACAATTTTGTTAATTGAGAATTTCCGGCAAGGGAAACAAATAATGTATGGAAACGAATTTCCAGCTCCGTAGCGAGGTTATAGTTTTGACTGTCGATACTGGCGAGCTCAGCAGCTACCTGCTCCATTTCATCTAAAATTTCTTGCGAAAAGTCCGCATTTTTAATAGCTCCTTTTACGGCGTAAAGCTCAAACATTTCACGTACTTCAATAATTTCCTTTAGCTGCTGCGGTGAAAAATCCGCAACAATGACGCCCCGTCGAGGCAAGGCAATTGCCAGACCTTGGGCCACAAGACGGTTAATCGCAGAAACAACTGGGGTTCTGCTGATTCCTAAAGAATCGGAGATTTCTTGGGTTGATAATTTTGACCCTGGTGGATAGGTGCCGTTTTGTATGCGTGTTCGAATTTCGCGGAATGCATAGTCTAACAGAGATTCTTCTTGTTCCATATAGTGTACCTCTTTCTTTTTTCTCATTTTTTAATTTAAAAACTAAAAAATAAAATTCAAAACGATTCTTTTTTATTATAATGCCTGAAATTAACATTGTAAACCCTGGTCAATCATGTTAGCGAAAAATGTGGCAGAATGCTGAAAATACTTAGAAATCAAGCTTTATATTTTTTTGTATTTTATAGGTTGTATAGCTTGGTTTTTGTTTGGTCACATTAAATGTGAAACAAAATTTTTTTTGTTTCAAAATAGGCAGCAGTGGGGAGTGGGGCATATGTGGTTAAATCAGGAAAAAAAACGCCGTTTTGTTGCAGCCATTTCGGCGGTTCTAATCCCAACACTGCTCTGGTGCAGTGTAAGCTGGCTTCTACCGAATGATTTGACATTGGTAGAAGGCGAAAAAACGGAGATTGCAACGCAGCTTCCTATTTCAGCAAAAACAGAGGAAAGCGTTGGTGTTTTGGGTGTTACCACAAAACCATTGGCAGATGCTTTTCATTTGGAATTAGGGTCTTCTATTTTGGCAAATCCTATTCAGGCAGGAACAACAAAAATCACTTTTTATTTATGTAATGCAGTGCCAATTAAAACCATAGATGCTACGGTGATTCCTAAAACAACCTTAGTGCCCGTAGGAAAAACAGTGGGTGTAAGCTTGGATACAAAGGGGCTTTTGGTTTTAGGAACGGGCCAAGTGTATATGGAGGAAAATGATACTGCAGAACCAAGCAAAGGCGTTTTGAAAACAGGTGATCTTTTATTGGAGGCAGACGGAAAAAAATTAATCAATAAAGAAACGTTGATTGATGTGGTTACGCAATGTAATGGAAAAAAGATTGATATACTGCTGGAGAGAAAGGGAGAGCAAAAGCATGTTATATTGACACCGGTTTTCAGCAATGTAGAGCAGGCGTATAAATTAGGTATATGGGTAAGAGACAGTATTCAAGGCATCGGAACAATAACCTATTATGACCCAAGTTCCAATCAATTTGGCGCGTTAGGGCATGGAGTTTATGATGTGGATACCGGAGAACTAATGATAATAAAAAATGGTTCGTTAAATGTTTCTCAGCTAACAGATATTGTGAAGGGTAAAAAAGGCGAACCGGGCGAATTAACAGGGACGATTCAACGAGAAAATATTTTGGGCGAGGTAAAAAAGAATACGGACGTCGGTATCTACGGAACTTTAAATCAATCAAATGATTTTTTTGGTGACCCGTTGCCCATTGGTTTAAAACAAGAAGTTAAAATTGGTAAGGCGGAAATTTTATCAAACATTGAAGGCCAAGAGGTAAAAAAATATGAAATTGAAATAGAAAGCTTAGGCAAAGGCAACGGAAAAGATATGATGATTCATGTTACAGACAAGCGACTATTGGAGAAAACAGGTGGGATTGTTCAAGGGATGAGCGGAAGCCCCATTATTCAAAATGGGCAGCTGATTGGTGCGGTGACCCACGTGCTAGTAAATGACCCTGAACGAGGCTATGGAACATTTATTGAAACTATGCTGCATGAAATGCGCAAATAATTCAAAAATAAGTAAAGGTTAAAAATGAAAGGGGATATTTCTTTAAGGAAGAAATATCCCCTTTAATTGTGTGAAATGCAATAATTATTTAGGAGGTATTTAGTACAGCAAAACGAAAAATCAACAAAAAAATAAAAAAAAAAATAATATATTCGTCAAAATAAATAAATAAATAGAAAACTTGAAAGAATTTGAAAAAAAAATTAATAATTTTTTTTATTATACAAAATAAATTTATTAAAGTGTGCTGATTTGTAATTTATAGGGAGTGTTTGGAATATAAGTTAAGGGAAAAACAAAGAAAGGAAAAAAATTTGCGAGATGTTCTCGAATACTGACGAAAAGTTATTTGCATGCTATAATAGTTTTTGTGGGGAAAGGAAGGGAAGCCTTTTCTCCCAAAAATAAAGTTAAGAATGGGGGAGTCGAAATTGAACAATTCTGAAAAATTAAAGGTTGTTCTGGCAGACAGGGATGGTTTTTATTTACAAAAGCTAAAACGTTGCTTGGAACGAAAGGGTGACATGACTGTCGTTGGAATGACCGACAATGGACCAGCAGTGCTTGAGATGATTCGAAAACTTAATGCGGATGTTGTACTTTTGGATATTCTTTTAGGAGATCGCGATGGTTTTTGGGTTTTAGAAAGCCTCAAAAAGTTGGACAACAAATGTATTTGTATTATGATTTCAGCAATTGACAGTGACAAGCTGGTGCGTAGAGCAATTGGATTGGGTGCCGATTATTATATGGCAAAGCCCATTCAAGGAGAACTTTTATTGGAACGTATTCACCAGTTGGTCGATGGTGAAAGTGATGAGATTCATCAGCCTTTGAAAATTACAAAGGAAGAGACTTTGAATTTTACAGCAGAGGAAGGATATCAAAATTTGGAGGCAGATATTTCAGCAACATTAAGCAGAATGGGGATATCAGCCAGTATCAAGGGTTATCATTTTATTCGAAGAGCAATTTTGATGGCCGTTGATAATGAAGAGGTATTGATTGGTATTACAAAAGGATTGTACCCTGATATCGGTAAAATTTTTAAAACCTCGGCAAGTAAAGTAGAAAGAGCAATTCGTCATGCAATAGAGAGCGCTTGGAAGAAGAATGGACAGCAGGTATATTTTGAAGTGGTTGGGTATTTAACACCGGACAAGCCTACAAATGGACAATTTGTCGCTGCTTTAACAGAATATTTCCGAATTCGCCAAAATGAGATCTCAAAAAAAATCAGCTGACGATTTTGAATTGGTCCTTAAAATAAACAATAACCCTTTTTGCAAAATGCAAGGAGGGTTTTTTATTTGGATAAAAATTTGTCTAAATAAATGCTTTTTTAGTGATAAAAATTCTGGTTGGAAATTCGTGGTCATTTTGTATTGGTTTTCTCATAACCATATAAAAAAAGAATGAGGTGAAAAAATGTGGGGATATGCGGATGGGCATTGTGATACCATAGTGAAGCTGTTAGAGGAAAAAAAAAGGCTTTTTCGTAATGATGAACAACTTGATATTGAAAAAATGCAAACATATGCTGCGCCGGTGCAGGTTTTTGCAATTTGGCTGGATCCCAAATACTATTCCAGCGCAATGCGCCAAACAATGAAGTATATTAAGTTTTATTATAGTGAGATTGAGGGGAATTCTGAGTTCATTGGTCATGTAAATAGTTTTGCGGACATATTACAAAACAGACGAGAAAAAAAAATTAGTGCGTTACTGGCCCTTGAGGGAGGAGAAGCCCTTGAGGGAGAAATATCTGCCCTTCATATCTATCATCGCTTAGGGGTTAGGTTAATCACACTTACATGGAATCACAGAAATCAATTGGCGGATGGAGTGGCGGAAACAGGGGGCAGAGGAGGCCTTACAAATTTTGGACGGCAAGTGATTCGGGAAATGGAGAGGTTGGGTATGATTGTTGATGTTTCCCACCTATCTGAAACCGGATTTTGGGACGTTGCTGAAATTGCAGTTAAGCCTTTTATTGCCAGTCATTCCAATGCAAAGACAATTTGCGATGTCCCCAGAAACCTTAGTGATGAGCAGCTGCGCGCCATAGCCCAAAATGGTGGGGTTGTTGGAATAAACTTATATGCCCCCTTTTTAGCAGCCGACAGGGAGGCTGATATAGAGGATATATTGCGGCATATTTATCACATAATTTCTATTGTGGGAGAGGATGGGATTGCTATGGGAAGCGATTTAGACGGGACTGACCACCTTCCAATAGGAATTAGCAATGTGCTGGATGTGAAGCGAATTTTTGAGAGAGTGGAAAAGGAATTTGGTATACGAGTGGCACAAAAATTTGCTTCGGAGAATTTATTACGGGTTATAAATCAAGTTCTCTAAAAAAGATTTTAAAAAATGACAAACCTAACAATTAATTGAAGAGTTGAAAAAGTAATGTTTGTTAGGTAAGCGGTGATTTAATGGAGGGTGTGAAGATAGTCTGGGAAATTTTTCAATTAGCAAGAAAAAAAACACAGCAATAGGGCGCTATTTCAAGGTTTTTTGAGACTGTCCAAGTTAAAAATTTACCGATTAGCTATGCACACGGAATTAATCAGCGTTTCCTTAGGTATTTCTAAAAGCTTGGGATATAGTTAGGCGTTTATGACCTAAGGATTTTACTTGTTATTGTTTCGGATGGAAAAGCAGCATTGTAAGCCAAAGCGATACAGCAGGAATAAAAATATTTAGATGGAATATAAAATATTTTTAAGCCATATTTGAAATACAAAAGGATGATATTGCTTGCGTTTGCTAATGCTTTTTGTTAATATGTTTAAGTAGAGAAACTAATATATTTTGGAAATTTGTTATTTTACTTATTGAAAAAAGTAGGCTTTCCTATTTAATAAAATACATTAAGAGGTGTGGAATTTATGGAACTATCAAAAAGAGCATTGCAAATTAAGCCTTCCAGCACGATGGCGATTTCCTCCAAAGCTGCGCAGTTAAAGGCGCAAGGAAAGGATATTGTAACATTTGGTGTGGGCGAGCCTGATTTTGATACACCGGAGCACATTCGCAAGGCAGGAATGGCAGCCATTGAAAACGGTGAAACAAGATATACTGCTGCAGCAGGGATTTTATCTTTACGGCAGGCGGTTTGTGATAAACTAAAAAGAGATAATGGGTTGGATTACGAAACAGCACAGGTAATTATTAGTAATGGTGCAAAGCATTCCTTGATGAATGCATTTATGGCTATTTTAAATGAAGGCGATGAAGTCATTATTCCTGCGCCTTACTGGCTAAGCTATTCAGAAATGGTGAAGATTGCCGGTGGTGTTCCTGTTGTTGTTAAAACAAAAAAAGTGAATCAGTTTATGCTGACTCAAGAGGAATTGGAGCAGGCGTATTCTGAAAAAACGAAGGCGGTAGTCTTAACCAGCCCTTCTAACCCTACGGGTATGGTAACCTCCTATGAGGACTTGAAAATGATTGCTGATTTTGCGGTGGAAAAAGATATTTTTGTAATTTCGGATGAAATTTATGAAAAGCTGATTTATGAGGATGACAAAAAACATATCAGCATTGCCGCTTTGGGTGAGGAAATATACAAAAGAACCATTGTAATAAACGGTGTTTCCAAAAGCTATGCTATGACCGGATGGCGAATTGGTTTTGCTGCTGCTCCCTTGGAAATTGCCAAATTGATGGCATCCTTACAATCTCATATGGCATCAAATCCAAATACGATTGCGCAGATGGCAGCATTAACGGCACTTAATGGTTCTCAGGCTTGCGTTGATGAAATGTGCGTGGAATTTAAGAAAAGAAGAGATTATATTTTTGAGAGAGAAGAAGCAATTCCTTTCATTCATGCCCTTAAGCCCGAAGGTGCGTTTTACCTATTTGTAGATGTTTCGGGAATCTATGGAAAGAAGCATGACGGCGTAGAGATTCAGTCTGCTGCTGATTTTGCAACAATTTTGTTAGAGAAAAAATTTGTTGCGGCTGTTCCTTGTGCGGACTTTGGAATGTCTGATTATATCAGACTTTCCTATGCAACGAGCATGGAGCTGATTAAAAAGGGTATGGATCGCATTGAGGAAATGGTGAACGAATTGGTATAAGATTTTGCGAAGGAGGCGGTTTTCATCGGCCTCTTTTTGCACAAAGAGGTGATTTTTGTGAGCTATAGGGTGTTGGAAAGCAAGGAAACGTATAAGGGTAAAATTGTGCGAGCTACGGTTGATCAGATAGAGATGCCAGATGGCAAGGTTGCATTCCGTGAAACTGTAATCAGAGAAAAAGATGCAGCTGCTGTATTGCCGGTTTTGGACGACGGGAAGATACTTTTTGTTCGTCAGTATCGCCATGCTTTTGGTGAAATGTTATTGGAAATTCCTGCGGGCGTTTTAGATAATGCAGAGTTATGCGAGGCATGCGTGAAAAGAGAATTAGAAGAAGAAACGGGCAAAAAAGCCGGGCGGCTGGAATTTCTTTGTGAGATGTATCCTTCCGTTGGTTTTTGCACAGAAAAGATTTCGATTTATTTTGCTTTTGAATTATCTGAAGGCTGTCAAAAGCTTGATGCAGATGAATTTATTGAACTGGAAAGCTATACCTTGGATGAGGCATTGGAAATGATTTCTAAGGGTGAAATTAAAGACGGAAAGACAATTGCTGCGTTGTTTGCGTATAAAAGCAAGCATATTTAAGCAAGACGAGCCATATCCTGTTAGCAGAGGATTGCGAAAGGGGGATGGCTATTATGGTAAAACGGAATAAATGGTTGGATAAAAGAGGACAAAAGATAATTATTATCGTTTGTCTTTCTTTTTTGGTCGGTGTGATGGGGGGCGCGATTGCGGCGAATTTGATGGGACCAAATGCCAAATCGGAATTGATTTTATGGATGAAGAGCGGCGCACAAGCACAGCAGTCAGGCAGCTTTACAGCGATTTTTTGGAAATATCTGAAGTATGATATTATAATTTGGCTGGGAGGTTGGCTACAGCTTGGGTTATTTCTTTCCGGCATGGCGTTTCTACTTAGAAGCATCTCTTTGGGATTCGCTTCAGCTATGATGATGGTTACTTATGGTGTTAAGGGTGTATGGGGTGCTATGTTCGGAATTTTACCACAAAACATTATTTTGATTCCTGCGTATATATTTATAATGTGTGCGGCAATTTATTATCTTTTGACTTGGAATGATGGGAATGGAAAACGAGGGCTAAAGCGAGAACGCAGGCGGAAACAAACGGAATACTGCATTATATTTCTGGCTTCCATTGTTTTTGTTGCAATTGGGGCGGGGATTGAGGTGGCTTTATACCCATTATAAAGATTCGGCGAAATTACTATTTTTCTTGTTTTTTAGGGGTTAAATTGAATTACAGGCATTCAAAATGACGATAATTGGTTTTTTTTACAAAAAATAGTGACAACCCTTGGGAAACTAAGTATAATTAAATATACATGAAAAAAAGGGGTCTTTGGTATGGAAAGAGCGGTTAATGAATTTGTAAGCTACCTTCGAAATGATAAACATTCATCTGAAAATACGGTGCTTTCTTATATGAGAGATTTAAAAGGATTTAACCGATATTTACAGACTTGTGGTGTAAGTGATGCAGTGAAAGTCAATTATACTAACATTGTGGCATATATTTATGAGTTGCAAAATCAAAAGAAAGCAGGGGCAACAGTATCCAGGAATATTGCCTCAATACGGGCTTTCTATAATTTCCTCATGAAAGAGGGAGCAGTTTTGGAAAATCCGGCTTTAAATTTGGAATCACCAAAGATTGAGAAGAAAATGCCGGGGATTCTTTCTTTGGACAAGGTGGAACGTTTGCTGGAACAACCGCAAACTATGGATCCAAAAGGAATAAGAGATAGGGCGATGCTGGAATTATTGTATGCCACGGGGATTCGAGTTTCTGAATTGATCTCTTTAAAGGTTTCCGATGTAAACCTGACATTGGAATATATTCATTGTGGATCAGAGCGGAAGAATCGGATTATTCCCATTGGAAGCCAAGCGAAAACAGCGGTGAAAAAATATATTGAGAAGGGCCGTAATGACTTGATTTTGGCAGAGGATGAGCAAATGCTTTTTGTCAATTGCAACGGAAGACCTATGACCAGACAGGGGCTTTGGAAAATCATAAAATGTTACGCAAAAAAAGCGGGAATCAATGAAGACATTACGCCCCATATGCTTAGGCATTCTTTTGCTGCGCATCTGATTGAAAACGGTGCTGATTTGAAGTCGGTGCAGGAGATGCTGGGGCATTCGGATATTTCTACAACTCAAATTTATATTAAACTGACAAATCAAAAATTAAAAAATGTATATGCAAAGGCTCATCCCAGAGCTTAAGAAGAATGATAGGCCGCCGAAAGGCGGTTTCAGAACGTAGACAAAGGCAAAACCTTGAGGGCTTTGCCCTCAAACACCCACAAGGGTTTCACCCTTGACCCACCTGAGCCCGCGTAAAATGTGGGTTCCATAGAAGCTTTTGGACTTGCTTTTTTCAAAAAGCAAGTGGGTTTGGGTCATCACTTTTGCTACGCAAAAGCCAGCTTCGCTGTCTGCCCGATCTTGGGCAGTGAGAGGTCATCACCCAAGGTTTTTCGACAGTCTGAGGCCGCCAAAAGGCGGTTTTTTGTTTTAGCTTCTCCTTGAGAAAAAAATCCCCCCATGGCTTAAGAACCATGGAGGGTAATTTTTTGCAAGGAAAGATTAAATTTCTATTTTTGCGCCCAACAGTTTAGCAAATTCAATTAAAATTGCTGTATCCCCAGGCCAAGCGGGGGAGGTTACCAGATTGCCATCAACAACGGCTTTATCAACATCAACTGCGATGTATTCGCCACCTGCTAAATTAATATCTGGGCCAACAGCGGGATATGCAGTGGCTTTTTTGCCTTTTAACACATTGGCTGTTGTCAACAGTTGAGGACCATGGCAAATTGCTGCTACGGGTTTATTTGCTGCAAAAAATTCCTGAACAATTTCAATTACGCGAGGATATAATCTCAAGTATTCGGGAGAACGACCGCCTGTGATAAATAACCCTGCATAATCGGATGTATCTACTGCGTCAAAATCTGCATTTATTGCGAAGTTATGACCTCTTTTTTCAGAATAAGTTTGATCGCCTTCAAAATCATGGACTGCTGTGCGAATGATATCACCTGCTTTTTTTTCGGGGCATACAGCATCGACCTGATAGCCTAAAACCTGCAAGGTCTGAAAGGGTACCATGGTTTCATAATCCTCAGTAAAGTCGCCTACTAACATTAATACTTTTTTTGCCATAATAAATTCCTCCTTTGTTTTATTTGAACAGCATAATCGCTGTACTTACCTTTGGGAAAAATTATAATGTATACTTAAAAGTATAATGCCATTTGTTGGGAAAATCAAGATAATTCCATAGTTTTTTTGTGACAAATTACTGAAAATAGTGGGACAATTTACGTCCGGCATAGGGGTTTTCTAAAAAAATCCAAGAAGGAAAAGAAGTGTTTCTTATGGGAGTAATATTGAGTAAGTAATTTTTAAAAACTCATTGGCTAAATTGATATGGTGGATTAAGCTTTGAAGCTTATTTAATAAAGAGGAACGGTTGAGGAGAGAAAAAGGAGTTGCCGAAGACAACTCCTTAAATATTGTTTAGACAATACATGGAAGGTTAATAAAATTTTTAGTCTGCGTGTTGGTTCTGACGCATTGCAAATATTGATAATAATGTGCAATGCTGAAAACGACAAATGTGATAATTATTTTAAAACAACATTATGGAAGGTTTTTTTACCCTTCTGCACTAAAAGCTTGCCATCGGTAAACAGATTCGCAGTGATTTTAAATTCAGCGTCACTTACGGGCTGTTCCCCTATTTTTACACCGCCTTGCTGTACAGCCCGTCTTCCTTCAGAACGAGAAGGGACAACGCCGATTGTGGTAAGAAGGGTTAGAATATCCATACCATCGGCAAGATCTGCGGCTGGCAATTCAGTTGTGGGTACGGAGCCGGCAATTGCTCCTTTTCCAAAAAGAGCCCGTGCAGCTTCCTGCGCCTTTGTTGCTTCGACTTCACCGTGAACGATTTTTGTTAATTCAAATGCCAGAACTTCCTTTGCCTGATTGATTTCACTATCTTGTAATGCGCCCAAACGGCGTACTTCATCCATGGGGAGGAAGGTGAGTAAAGCCAAGCATTTCTCAACATCTTTATCGCCTACATTTCTCCAGTATTGGTAAAAATCGTAGGGAGTTGTTTTTTTGGGATCTAACCAAACGGCACCGCCAACGGTTTTGCCCATTTTCACGCCATCGCTGTTTGTGAGAAGCTTGAAGGTCATACCGTATGCGGATTTACCTAATTTGCTACGAATTAGTCTAACACCTGCAAGAATATTGGACCATTGATCGCTGCCGCCTAGCTGCATGATGCAATTATGACGGTTGTATAGCTCTAAGAAATCATAGCCCTGCATAATCATATAGTTAAATTCTAAAAATGAAAGACCTGCTTCCTTATCCATACGGGTTTTGAAGCAATCTGCTGCCAGCATACGATTTACAGTAAAATGAACGCCGACATCACGAAGGAATTCGATGTAATTCAAATTTCTCAGCCAGTCAGCATTATTCACAATGATTGCGCTGCCATCGTCAAAATTAATAAAACGAGAGAGCTGGTTTTTAATACAAGCTACATTTTGGTCAATGGTTTCCACAGTCATCATTTTTCGCATATCAGCTTTCCCCGAAGGATCTCCAATCATCCCTGTGCCGCCGCCCATTAAGCAGATGGGGCGATTGCCGCATTGCTGCATATGTGCCATTGCCATTACGGTTAGGAAATGCCCTACATGGAGGCTGTCTGCGGTAGGATCAATGCCGATATAGAATGTAACACCACCTTTTTCAAAAAGGGCTTTAATTTCATCTTCATGAGTCAATTGCTCAATAAAACCGCGCTCTTTTAAAACTTCATAAGCATTCATTTTCATTCTCCTTGTCCTTTTTTCATTTTTTCTCGTATTGGTTAAATTATTATAGACAAAACAAAAGGGTTCTATCGTCAAAAGGACGAGAGAACCCGTGGTACCACCTTAATTTATGTTTATCATACAAAAAGACAAACATCTTTCGGCTCAAATAACGGTGAGCAACCGCTGTGCCATTTCCTGCACAAAGCTCATGAGGCGTAATTTACAAACACTGTACTGCAGTTTTTTCACCAAACAAACTGCTCTCTGCGGCTGTAACCAGCTTTGCCCATATAACTCATTCAACGCTAATATTTAAATATGGCGATATTCTATCACATCTTTTTTTTAAAGTCAAGAGTTCGTCCAAGCTCCGCAATTTTAACAATTGTTTTTACGGCTTTATTCATGGAGGAAACGGGAATAAATTCATAGGGGCCGTGGAAGTTATGTCCCCCTGTAAATAAATTGGGGCATGGCAGGGACATATAGGACAGCCTTGCGCCATCCGTGCCGCCGCGAATTGGTCTGGTAATGGGGATGACTGCGCTGGCTTCCATCGCTTGCTTTGCCAAATCAATAATGGATGTATGCTTTGATATGCAAGAAAACATATTATAATATTCGTCATGAATATCCAAAGAAATTGCATTTGGATATTGATTTTTCTTTCGGTCAACAATCATTTGCAGCATATTTTTGCGGTGCTCAAATGCACTGCTGTCAAAATCTCTTATTATATAGGTAAGGTTTGCGGAAGAAACTGTGCCTTCAAAAGAGCAAAGATGAAAAAAGCCTTCGTAGCCCTCTGTTTTTGAAGGAATTTCTTTTTCAGGAAGCAAGGTGACAATTTCTGTTCCTAAAAGAGCAGCATTTACCATGACATTTTTTGCAGTGCCAGGGTGAACGTTTCTTCCTTTAATATGGATGACAGCGCGGGCAGCATTAAAATTTTCATACTGTAGCTCACCCAATTCGCCTCCGTCTACTGTATACGCAAAATCTGCGCCAAAGCTTTCTACATTAAAGTGATCAACGCCGTGACCGATTTCTTCATCGGGAGTAAATGCAATTCGAATTTTGCCGTGAGGAATTTCGGGATGGTTTTTAAGATAATCCATAGCGGCAAGAATTTCTGCAATCCCCGCTTTGTCATCAGCACCCAAAAGGGTGGTTCCGTCGGAAGTGATTAAAGTATCTCCAATGTAGTTTTGCAAAACTGGGAATTCATCGGGGGAAATGCTTACATTATTTAAAGGGATATTTCCGCCATCATACTGTTCAACAATATTTGGCATGATATTCTCTCCTTTTGCATCAGGGCTGGTATCCATATGGGCAATAAAGCCAATGACCGGCGCTTTTTCGACGGTTGCTGGTAAGGTTGCCGTTACATAGCCGTTTTGATCTACACTAACATCAAGAAGGCCGATCTCTCTGCATTCCTTTGCAAGATAATCGGCAAAATGAAGCTGTGTGCGTGTGCTGGGGAAGGTATAGGAATTATAATCGGAAGTTGTATTGTGCTTTACATAGGTAAGAAAGCGTTCGGTAACTGTTTTCATGGATTTTATTCTCCTTTGCAGAAATACTTAAAGCTGAGTTAAATATTTTTATGATTAATATAAGCGAAATTGGTTTAAACTATTATATCCAAATTATTTATAAGTAGACTTTAACTATTGTAGCATTCATTTATTATAAAAGCCACCCTAAAATATAAAAGCCAACCTAAAATTTATGTAAGTCGGCAAATAATTCTTAAAAAGATAAAATATAGTGAAAAAAGTCGTAAAAACAAAAAAACATAAAAAAATGGTTGACAGAAAGACGAAATTGAGTTATATTAATTCCTGCGCCTCTTGCGTGAGAAAAGAAGGCGAAAAAGTAAAAAAAGAGTGAAAAAAGTCCTTGACAATATGGTGGTTGCTTGGATATAATATTAAAGGTTTCGCTGCTCAAGAAAAGCGATAGAAAACCCATATGGAGAGATGTCCGAGTGGTTTAAGGAGCTGGTCTTGAAAACCAGTGACTCCGAAAGGGGCCGTGGGTTCGAATCCCACTCTCTCCGTTGTTACAACTGAATAAGCATTTTTTGACTAGAGATCATTATGGAGAAGTACCCAAGTGGTTGAAGGGGTTCGCCTGGAAAGCGGATAGGTCGTTAACGCGGCGCGAGGGTTCAAATCCCTCCTTCTCCGCCATTTTAACTCTAAGAAAAAATATTTCGAAAAAAAGTTAAAAAAGTGCTTGACAATACGAAGAGAATTTGGTAAGATAATCTTCGCCGCTGAAAAAAGTGGATTGATCCTTGAAAACTAAACAGTAGAATACAAACACACAACCCATAGTCAATTCAAAGCACCGCAAGGTGCGAAAAGACAAAAGAGTTTGCCGATTTCGAAAAAATCGGAAAGTAGCCAGATTATCT
>NZ_LRVM01000005.1 GCF_001571775.1 Anaerotignum neopropionicum | reverse complement strand
ATGAGTTCAAGAACCAGCTAATAGAAGATACACTCAAAACCTTTGAAATTACTCGATCCCTAAGTCACAAAGGATGCCCTTATGACAATGCTGTAGCAGAGGCAACTTTTAAGATTATAAAGACCGAGTTTGTACATAACCAAACGTTTTCAAATCTATATGAATTAAAGTATAAGTTGGCAGACTACGTGAATTGGTTTAACAATCACCGGATTCATTCATCTCTGGGATATCTAGCCTCACGAGAATACCGGATGATTACCCTTAAAAAAGTTGTCTAGATAACTTTTGACAATCCATATACTTATTTTTTGGCTATATGTGATATTATTATAATAACCCTAAAGAGATTGCTTTAATATGATGATGTTTAAATAGGAGAATAATTTATGTTAAAAATTAAAAATAAACTACTTTTTCTATTCCTTATATTCTGTATCATTGCATTATTAATTGTATATGTCGCAAATTCAAAAATTTTTCTGTCAGAAGTTGAGACTGTTTCAAAAAATGGGGTTACTATGAGAATTGACCGCCTAATTATGACCGATGATCGCCTTGCAGTATCTGTTGTAGGAAGTCGTGATGATGGAGATTACATAGGTGCATATACTTGGGGAAGAGGTTCTAAATGGGATTGGTATGGACTAGATGAATCTGTTTTAAATAATTATGGAGAAAGCCCGTCATTGGCAACAAAAGAAATATCATGGTGTTTTATCTCCCCGTATAAAATTATTAGTGACCCCGCTTATGGTACATTTAAAGTTAATGACCTCGCATATCAAAATCCATCAAATTACAAATGGATAGTAAGTTATAAAGGTTCGTGGGAGTTATGCTTCCCTCTTAGTCAGACTGATACAACAATAGATAAGCCCATTAATCAAGAGGTTTCTATTGATGATATAAAAATAAATGTAAATAGTTTACGTTTTGATGTTTTAGGCGCAACTTTGGATGTTACTTTCAATTCTCACATTTCAAATGAATTTATTAATGATTTTATAGGTGGACTTGAGATTAAATATATGGATGGATCTAGTGTTTTGCTTGAATTAAGTCAAGTGTCAAGATTAGATATTAATACTGTACAAAATACAGAGTTAAATTACATTGTAACTCTAGATTTAAATGCACCCACTGACCAATTTAGGATTGTCGATGTAGAAAACATAAATGATATTTTATTGAATGGTACATCAATTTTAAATTAATTAAAAATATTTTTAAAGGCGGTATGCATAAAAGCTTATCGCATATTTTTTGCTTCAACAGTAAGCGCTTAAAAACAGAGTGCCTAAGCTGTCAAGTTTAGGGAAGTGCATACAGGTGGTAGAAGACTTTGCAGAGAAACCGCCCCATCATGACATCTATTACATTCTCACAATGCAACCAATCCAAGAAAAAGTCTATATTATAGCAGACGAAAGGGAAACAGACATTATAGAAACAATGCTTTTTGCCAATGAATATTAGAAAGTAATTGAAATTAACATAAGGTAAAGTTTATCCCCAAGGAAACCCAATAATGGGGGAGGAAATAGAATGAAACAAAAAGAAAGGACTAAATCATAATAAAAAAGCCCAAAAAAGCACAAAAAATACTCGAAAACAAGCTGAAAAGCTTGTTTCGAGTATTTCTCTCATGGAGATGAAGTGCCTGTTAAGGTATCCACTATAAATGGGACAAGAAACTTAGTCCTGCCGACTAAACTTTTCATACCTAAGATTTTTCTATTTGAACAATGTTTCGCCGAAACAAGTCAACCAGATTGTCCAACACACCCGAGGATGCTTGTATGGTTGCAATCATAAGCTCATCACTGTCCATTTCTCCAAATTTTAGTTCATAACCACATTTTCTGGATAGCAATGTAAAAAACAATCTCTGACATCTTCCATTGCCTTCTCTAAAAGGATGTAAATAGTTTAAGCTGTCATAGAAATCTGCAATACTTGCGACAAATTCGTTTTGATTACAATCTTTAAAGTAATCCTCTTTTTTTAACCTATTGAAGATGCTTTCGCCAACGTGTTCAATCTCTTCATAAGGACAAAAATTAGTTTGCTTTTTTGCCATATTGATTTTTCTGGCAGTACCAGCCCATTCGTACAATTCCCCAAACATATAAGCATGAATTTTTTTATAATACTGAAAATTCATCTCTTGGGGTAATTCACTAAGCTCTAACTCAATAGATTTTATAGAAGCCATTGCAAGCTCAATCTCATCAAGTTGCTTCTGATTTTGAATACCTAATTTGTTAATTAAAACAGTGGAATTTGGATAACAATCTTCCGTTAGTGAATCAATATTATACCCCATGAGTAAAGTCCCCTAAGCATTTGCATATTTTTCGTTAATTTCCTCAACATAAGTTTGCCATGTTTTTTTTCCTGTCACAATCTCAAAGCATTGTTTTTGCAATTGCGGGGTTAATTCTAGACCTTCCATGCGAGCGGACATTTCTGCATTTTTTAAAGCTACTTGTATTTTTCCTAGCTCTTGTTTTTCCATACAATCACCTACTTACCTAGATAAATTAATCTAATATATTATAAGTATAATCAATTCTAATAAAAATAGCAACAGAATGAGAATTTATTGAATATATTAAGTTACCTATGTTAAAAAGCAGATATAAAGCCAGAGTTAAAGGTAAGATTTACTATACTATTGTTAATGACCGCATAAGTCCACGATGGACAATACATTCGTGCTCCTCAATGAAAGTCTCTCTAGGATTTCTATATTTAAAAACTGTATATTCTTTTACTTCCTTTGGTCGATGTTGACCAATATATCCGTCGTCAAACATTTTTTTTAGTAAATCAGTTGAATCAATATCTTCGAATTCTTTATGCCTGCTACATTCTATTTTAAAATCAGTAACACTAAATTCCTTTTGACCCAATTTCATTAGTATTGTTGGTAGTGTAGTAACAATTGAATCTGAGAAAAATCCTGTTAATTCATCTTGCATTGAAGCTACAAAATAATCGTTTGAGTAGTTATAAAGAACTGCCTTAAGTGTGATTTCATTAATTTTATGTCCTGTTACATAAGATTTTTGCGCCTCCAACATAAATTGCAAAATATCTCTTGGACGGAAAATGATATTTTCTAACACATATTCTAATGAAGATTTAGAAGATTCGATGGGAGAAAATATTTCATTCCAAATATCTAGAAAAGGTGTTTCATTGCCCCAGGTATCATCAAATCTTCTTCTTACGAGTTGAATTAGTCTGGAGGATGACATATCAGAAGGATCCTCAATTTTCCAATTAAGTTCAATCTTTGAATCTCTTAATATCTTTGAAATATTAGTATCTCTGCAGATAGAAAGAATGTCCGATCTGATAAAAATGATTATCTTTAAAAATAGAGTGCTTTTTCTAAAAAAAGTATTAATTTCATCACAGGCTTTTATAAGACCAGTTATAACTTTGGGTTCGAAATTTTCAACGCTTAGAACGTCATCTAAACCATCAATAAGAAGATAATTTTTACTATCTGCAAAATAAAGGTCTTTAATACATTTTCTAATTGCTAAATATATCTCTTCTGTGCCTTGTAATACTTTTTGTTTTTCATGCCTACTATCTCTACTGAACACAGATTTTAAACTAAAACTAGTATTTGTTTCTACTAATTTAGTTACTGTTCTCGCAATATCTGCTGTTTCCAAAAGCCCTATGTCTTGCAAAGAATCTATCATAGATGAAAATGAGTCATTCGAAACAAAAGGCTGTTTTTCATTAATGAGGTTTACTGCCTCAATCATAAGAATGCATTTCCAAAAAGAAACGTATGGATTTCCGCCTAGATTGTGATACGTTTTAAGTTGATCAAATGTAATATTATTAAAATTATTTAAAGTTTTTTTGGAAGTACATATGTGTAATTCATCTTCTAATAAATTGATTTTTGAACTATATGCAGATTTTCCATAACCTTTTCTTCCGCTAATAATGTACCTATGTCCCCGTAACAATTCATCAATATTATTATCTGGGTCAAAAAAAGAATTAATAAATTTTTTAGGATTTCTTTCAGCTTCTGTATCTGAATCAGCAAATCCTAAAAAACCTCATTAAAGTTTGGCATAAGAGTCCCCCTTCGTTAAAATAAGCAATTGTAATTACAAATTTTAACATCAGTATACAACTTTTTTATACAATTATCTACTATTATACCATTATTTTGTAATTAATTTCATATTTTTGAAACAAGCCTATCTATAAACTAATATTATAAATTTGAATAAGTACCAATTCTATAATATTAAAAGGAGGACAAGCCATGCCAATCACAGAAAAAGCAACCATCAGAAGTAAATGCACCTTTTCTAAGGACAGGAAACACAAGTTTCTGCTCACCCTGGAATGGGAAGAGAAGAAGCCAAAGGCTGTCGTCATCATGACGTCACCTGCAGAAGCTAACTGCATTGTAACAGACCTAACCACCAGCCTTGTCATCAAAAATCTCCATGCTCTGGGCTATGGAGGGTGCGACCTTGTAAACCTCGGTTCAAAGCTTCATTTCAATAAACTCATTGTGGATAAAACGGAAGAGGATTACAACAAGGAAAATCAGGAGGTCATTCAAAGGTGTGTTGCAGATGAAAAGAACGAAAAAACAATCATTGCATGGGGTTCATGTGGTGAGGGGAACAAAAGAATCCAAGCCTACCAAAAAATCCTATTAGAGAAGATTTCTGACTATCAAGATAAGCTTTTTGTGATTCAGGACGGACGTGGCAAGAAAGGACTTCATCCTCTAACCCCTTCCATCAGGAATCGGTGGGAGCTAGTGCCTTTTCAAATTCCAAAGAGCCAGAATCAGCCCTCGGAACAGCCTACCCCACCAGATGTAGCCACTGTAGAAGAGAAGCCCCAAGAATCAGAAGTTTCAGCAAAAGAAGCCCCGGAAAATCAACAATCCGAAGAAACAGCAGAATAAGACCTAATCCCAAATTGAGGATTAGGTCTATTTAGTACCATAAAAGTGTAAGTGTTAAGCACATCATTAGTGCTAAAACATTTGCACTTACTTCTTTATAATAAAGGGAGTAGTTGGTCTGGCGTGGCCTATTTTGGATTTATACATCCGTCACAAAAACCGTCAACCACCCCTTATTATAAGCATTCGATTAAGCAGGTTGAAACTCATAAATGAGCTTTCGTGTAACGAACTAAAATGAATTGTAATAAGTGTGGATGGTAACAACTACAAATATTTTTTGATTTGGAGGGATGGAGTCAATGATTAGTGTTGGAATTGATATTTCAAAAGGAAAGAGTACGGTTTGTATTTTAAAACCATATGGAGAGTTGATTTGTTCACCGTTTGAAATAGAACATACAGAGCAAGGATTATCTGAATTATCATTTATGCTTTTAAGATTTAATGAAGACGTTAAAGTTGTAATTGAGGCAACAGGAATCTATCATCTTCCGGTGTTTGATTTTCTGCAAGAACGAGGGATTTTTGTAGCTGTAATAAACCCATTTGAAATGAAACAGTACAGAAGTCAAGGACTTAGGGCAATAAAAACAGATAAGCAGGACTCCATTGCAATAGCAAATTACGGAATTGATTACTGGTTTCGCCTCAAAAAATACGAAATGTCCGAAGGTATTTATCAAGAACTTAAAATATGGGGCAGACAGTATTCACATTATATGAGAATGAGAATAGAGAGTGTACAGTCCTTGACACATTTGTTGGACTATACAATGCCTGGTATAAAAAAATTGTTGAAGGGATGGCAAGATTCAACTGGTAAAGACAAATTATCAGATTTTGTAGAGGTGTATTGGCATTTCGATAATATAACAAAACTGTCAGAGATAGATTTCATTAATAATTATTTAGCGTGGGCAAAAGAAAAAGGATACCATCAGAACCATAATAAAGCCGTCAAGATTTATTCCCTGGCACAAGATGGTATCCCTACATTGCCTGCTGAAATGGAATCAACTCAGATTATGATTCAGCAGGCAGTTGGTGTATTGAGGCAAGTCAATACTACCTTGAAGACTATTTTAACACGGATGAAAGAACTCGCCAAGCAGTTGCCAGAATATTCTGTTGTAAGGTCAATGGGGGGAGTTGGAGATGTATTAGCACCAAAATTAATAGCAGAAATTGGTGATATTCGTAGATTTCATAGCAGCAGGGCTTTGATTGCATTTGCAGGAATAGATGCTCCACCATACCAATCAGGGCAATTTATAGGAACGAATCGTAAAATAAGCAAGCGAGGTTCCTCGACGCTAAGAAAAATCGGATATGAAGTGATGAGGGTCTTAAAGACACACAGTGCACCAGCAGACAGCTCTGTTTATTGGTATATTTTGAAAAAAGAATCTGAAGGCAAAGCTAAAAAATTGGCAAAAATTGCAGGTCTCAATAAATTTCTGCGGATATACTATGCACGAGTAAAAGAAGTATATCAATAAAATCAAATCTAGTATTAGAAGACTGGCTGAATGAATCCAGTCTTTTTAGTCATGTGTGAAAAAAGATGGTTTATAAAAAAGGAAACCTGCTAGAAGTCAAATTAACTATTGATTTTTCTTAGCAGGTTTTTGTGCAAAAAATTAGGAAGGAGTGAATCAGATGCCTTGGATTAAAATCATAATCTACATATTTCTGTAAGCTATCAAATTGGTATCCTATTTTGTAACATTTACAATGCAAATGTTATTGTCATTGCGAAATGAAAGGTTATTTCGTATATTGTATAATTCGATGAAACATGACAAGGGGTGATAATATTCAAAACATTCAAAGTGATGCATTTTTTCGTAATACAGAAGTTTCCCATTTAGCTGGAATATATAAGGATTTGGCAGAACTCATAGGCTATGAAAATGTATTCATCATTTTTCATAATATGAAGGGGCAACAGGTTACATTTCCGAAAAGGCTATTCACAAAGGAATATACAGATGCCCAGATTCTAAGCCTATACAACGGGGAAAACGTAAAAGCTCTTGCAAGGAAATTTGACTATACAGAGTGCCATGTATACAGAATTTTAAAAAAGCATAAATCGCAAAACAATTATAAGGAGGTCATAAAGTGATTCATATTATTTTGGCAATTATCGTTGGTATCGTAGTGTGGGCATTGTACCATCAAATATTTAGTGTTGCCTATTTCGGGCTAGGTGCGTTTTTCGTAGAAATATGGGTGTGTTTCATCATTGGGTATGTCGCTGTAGGTAAGCTTTTTGGATGGGTATAAAAAGAATACATAAAAACAGTTAAGGCCTAATTCATTCATTGGATTAGGTCTATTTTTGTGCAGAAAAATCATAGAGGAGATTGATAATCATGTTATATATTGTAGGATCACAGAAAGAAGCGGAAAAATTAGAGGGATTGTTGCCAAAGGAAGTTTTTCAAGAGGTGACAAGGATTGCGGAGATCCTAGATGATAACTATGGAGCTGACAGAGACGTTTTTGAAGAGGATGGGGGATACATTTGTATTTTAGAAAAGGATAGTGATGTTGTAGAGCTAAACACAAGGCATGAGGTGGATTTGTCAGAGGCCACCCCAGAGATTTGTACCAAGTTTTTAGATGGGTGGCTGAATGCACTAATTCTTTGCAATAATGAATTTGGTATCAACGTCATTCTCTCTACCCAAACCGCTATAAGTAAAAGGTTCTATGTTGACGATTAAAGGTATTCCTGTTAAACAATCGTTAGAAATTGTGATTGGATTCAATTGCTATCAATAGTGGCTCAAAGAGCGTAAGATTTGAAAGAAGGCTACGGCGAAAAGCCGTAGGCACATCCAACAAGGATGTGACATAGATGGGAAGCTTCCACAAGACACCTTTCAGCACCAAAGCCAAAAGCGGCGGTGCGTGGTGCACTTGTGAGGAGCAACCAGATATGCCCTAATCAAATCGCCATCCATTTTTTTCATTCCCATTTTCTAAGGAAATGCTGAATCCACAGAATGCCGAAAGCATCTTGAAAGCCTACAACTCAGGAGCTACCTAGGGTTTGTCGGTATTGTCGGCATTTTCGCTATTTTTTTAAAAGTAGGAAATAAAGAATAATAGAAAAAGCCTAACCCCTTTTTCCTCTAGATGCCGAAAATGTCGAAAGTGTCGAAAGTTGTTTGTATGTCAAATGTTGTGGGTGCATTAAATGTTGAGTGACCGCATTTGTAGGTACATACAACAACCAGAGAAAACCCTGTAAAATCAATGTTTTGCTCGACGTAAAATGAATCATCACTCTAACCAAATTCCTGTGCATTTTTTGCCTAGTTTGAAGAAACTAAGTTTTCCCCTAGATTTGGGCATTTCTAGGAAGATTTCTGGACAGGGGGTTCATGGTGACCCTCCGCACTGACACATTTCCTCCGTAAGCAGTTCGTTTTTCTATTCCAGCCAATTCATTTTGGTACATGCCAACATGCTCATGCAAATCCCCAAAATCCCTCATTCCTCAAATCCTATAGCTATTTCTATCTCCAAACAGCGGGCAAGCGGGAAATCTCTGTGTGTGCCTATTGGAACCTGACATAGCAACTCCCGTGTCCCCATCCGTCCGCCATCCGTTTCCCGTTTTTGCCCCCAAAAAATCTGAAACCACTGAAATTTTGTTCCTATATTACTGAATACTACTATCTATAAAGAAAAGGGGAATACCTATGGCAATCAGTAAACAACGAAAACAAAAAGCTTATTCTAATACAGCGGTAATCTATGCAAGATTCAGTAGCACCAACCAAAGGGAAGAATCCATTGATGCACAAGTAAGAGCTTGTAAGAAGTATGCAGAAGAAAAAGGGCTCATCATCACCAGAATCTATGCTGATTCAGCCAAAAGCGGAACGAATGACAATCGCCCAGAATTCCAACGAATGCTGCTAGACAGCGAAACAGGAATTTTTGACACTGTTGTGGTACATAAGTTAGACAGATTTTCAAGAAATCGCTATGATTCAGCCATCTACAAAAAGCTTCTAAGGATCAATAACTGTAGGCTCATGTCTGTTACAGAACGATTAGACGATAGCCCAGAAAGCATCATGATGGAAGCTGTAACAGAGGGCATGAACGAATACTACAGCCAAAATCTAGGCAGAGAAGTGCTGAAAGGGCAGAAGGAAACCGCTCTCCAATGCAAGCATGTAGGGGGAACTCCTCCATTGGGCTATGATGTAGACAAGGATACAAAAAGGTACATCATCAATGAAAAAGAAGCTGAAATCGTAAAATTGATTTTTTTCATGTATGCAAAGGGGTGTGGGTATAAGGAGATACTCCGTCATTTGAACGCTAAGGGATACCATACCAAAAGAGGGAATCCATTTGCTAACGGAAGTTTGAATACACTACTAAAAAACGAGAAATACCGTGGAATCCACATCTTCAATTTGAAGAAGGAAAAAGATATGGACGGGGTAAGACGTCCTTCTTTAAATCCAGAGGAGGATGTGATTCGCATTGAGGAAGGTATGCCAAGAATTATTGATGATGTAACCTTTGCCAAGGTACAAGCCCTTCTCTCCCAAAACTTAGAACGTGGGGGGAGCTTCAAAGCCAAAGAGGTATACATATTGTCAGGCTTAATATACTGTGGCGATTGTGGCATGTCAATGCACGGCAATACAAGGTATTGCGGCAGAAACAGACTGAAATATATCACTTACCGTTGCTCTGGAAGGGCGCAACAGCGTGATTGTAAAAGAAGGGAGCTTAACAAGACCTATATAGAAAATTTTGTGTTGGATGTCCTGTATAGCAACCTTTTCGATCAAAACTCCATTGTGAAGTTAACAGAAATGCTAAATAAGTACAGAAAGGAGAACAGTGAGGAAAATGAGAAAGCCCTTGACACTGCTACACAACGGCTGAAAGAGGTCAGTCGTGAAATTGACAAAACCCTTGAGGTTGTGTGCCAAGCAGGCATTTCCATAGAAACGGTTGGGGCGAAGTTGCGAAGCTTGGAGGAACAAAAAGAGCATTTGGAAAACCTTTTGCATGATTTGACCATCAATAACAACCTGCAAATTAGTGAACAGATTGTTGCTCAACTGGTGGAAAAATCAAGGGAATTTGTGAAAACAAAAAATCTTCCTGAATGCAAAACCTTCATCAAAAGCTATGTGGAGCGTGTAACTGTATTTGAAGATAAGGTGCGTGTGGTATTTAAAGTCAATGTACCTAATAAGGATAATACTGGTTTTGAGCCCCTCGTTGTTGAAGAAAGCATCGAAAATATTTACGAAAACTATAAAGATGCAGTTTAATCGCTAAATCAGAATGCCGTTTATGAATTCATGTTCATAGACGGTACTTTTTTGTCCAAAAGGAGGATATAAAATGAAGATACAACGATACATGACAAAGGGAATACAAGAAAACCTTCCTATACAATTGCAATTTGCTCTGTGGGAACTGCAAATGAATCTACGAGCTACAGAGAAGGACATAGATTACCTTCAAGTCTACCGCTTATCAACCATTGTGAAGGATTCCAAAACCTTTCAAGTGATACATCATGAAGCAGAAAAGCCTAAGTATAGTGCTGTGTACTGCCTAGAAGCTGAAATCAGTGTAAAAGATAAAATTTACATCATTACAGACAACTATGAGGATTCTTTGGTAGAGACGATGCTATTTGCTTCCGAGTATTAGAGAAAAAAGGTAATCTGGCTTAGGCAAATATGCCACGGCTGGCTAAGAAATGCTTTAAAAAAGCAAGCAGAACTAAAAAAAGACAACAACCTAATACATAACTTCCTGTTTTTCCTATGCCCAATTTTTGAAGAAGTCCTACCATCCCTTGCCCGAACCCTCCAATGACACGGTTGATTAATAAAACCGCCCCTATGATTGCAACAATCCCAATAACACCTAACATGATTTTCCTCCTTCTAAATTTCATAAGCAACTAAGTAAAGAATAAGGAAGTGAATTTTGTCGAAACAGCACTTCTAGTAAAGATTATCACTTTAATCACAAATAGTGAATAGGCAGAGAGTGGCGAATAATCGTTACTCCCAGTCTATTACATTTTTGCAAATTTTGTCTTAAAATCTGTATTTGTATGGAGGTGTAAAAATGAATTATAAGCAAATAGGCAACAAAATCAGGGAATTCAGAATGGAGAAGAACCTAACCCAAGAAGAATTTGCAGAGCAGATAGGCATAAGTGTCTCCTATGTGGGTCAGATTGAACGAGGGCAAAGAAAGGCTTCCATCAAAACATTAGAAAGTATAGGAAGTAGGCTGAAAGTACCGTTGCCTGTTCTCATCTGTGAGCTAAAGGAAGCGGAGCACATAAGTTGCATTTGGAATGAAAAGGCAGAGAAATTGTCTTTAGAAGATAAAAAAACGATGTTAATAGTATTTGAATTGATTTTGGACATGCTCAATGCCAACCGAAAGGAAGAACGGTTTTAATAAAGTTTGAAATAGATATTATATTTTTGAAATTCTTATGAATTATCATCAGAGAAAGGGGGATTTTTATGACTACAATAGTTTTAATACTATCAATCATAGTAGGTATTGTACTATGGGTAATTTACCATCAGTTATTTAATGTAGCTTATTTTGGTTCTACAGCAATGATAGCAGAATTTTTCATTTGCGTAGTAATTGGGTTCTACATTGTGTCACATGTGATTGGATTCTTCGTTGATCTGTTCCGATGAAGGAAAGAAGAGAACGAAAAACCTAAATCTAGGCTATGTGGAGTCAAAGGAAAAAGCTTCCCTAGTGGTGGATGTCGAACTGAACCCCTGTCCAAAAAGCGGTGGGGGAGCAGGGGGATTTGCGTAGAAAGCAAAAAAAAAGCAACGCATTTCCTCAAAATCGACTCTCTAACCATGAAAAGTACATAAAACAGAGTCAAATCACCTGATTACCCCATTTTCAGGCACGAAAAAACCCCCGAATCAGCCTAAAAAAGCTTAATTCGAGGGTTTTTTCAATGGAGATGAGGGGAATCGAACCCCTGTCCGAAAACCCATCCAAAAGAACTTCTCCCATCACAGTCAGTCTTTTAAAATTCCCTCAAAATACCGCCGATTGACAGGCTGTATCCCTTGGTAGCTTCATAGTTCTTTTTTCACCGCAAAGCTTAAGTGAAAAAGTGCCCCGCCTAGTCGACGCCGGTTACTTTGACAGCGAGAGATCAAAGGCCGACGGCTGCCGCAATTAGGCAGCGTATGCTAAATTATTATTGTCTTTTCTTTTAATAAAGTTCCGGCTTGATGACGCAGTTAACCGGCCTGCGGATGGCTATCCTTATCTTCAAGACTCCCGTCGAAACCATTACATCCCCTTAATAAAAAAGTTTATTTCAAATTACAAGGTAAGGTTACGAATTTTAAAATCCTTTTCGGCTTGGCGCTTTTGGTCGTTCTTCGCAATGGTATCCCGTTTATCATAGAGCTTTTTGCCCTTTGCCAGAGCAATATCAAGCTTAACCAGACTACGATCAAAGTATAGCTTTAGCGGAACAATGGTATACCCTGCAGCTTGACTTTCCTGTGCGATTTTTCTAATTTGGTTTTTGTGAAGCAAAAGCCTTCTTACCCGAAGAGGATCTTTATTAAATATATTCCCCTGCTCATAGGGACTAATATGCATGTTGTAAATGTAAGCTTCTTCATTTTCAATACGAATAAAGCTTTCCTTCAAACTGCATTTTCCAGCCCGTAGACTTTTTACCTCAGTGCCCACCAAAGAGATACCGGCCTGAAATACTTCTTCGATAAAGTATTCATGATATGCTTTTTTATTTTGCGCAATAAGCTTTGTTCCGTTTCCCTTTGCCATAAAAAAACCTACGCTTTCCTTGTATCAATGAAATGATGAGAAATAACTCTAATGTATGATAACATATATTTATCGAAAAGGCAAATGACAATCATATTACAATATTAAGAAATTATGTAAATTTTTATTCATTTAATTTGAAAAAATACAAGAAAAAAACCTTTTCTTAAAAAAAAATTAAAATTCTTTTCTTTTGCGCCAAAAAGCAATATAATAACCCAAGTGTGACATTTTTTATTTTCGGCATTTTTAGCAGGGTATATTCATAGGAACATTGCTTTTATGCTCCTTAAACCGGTGGATTTCGTATCAAGCGGGAACACAAGGGAAGTCTTTTCCTTGGTAGATATGGTTTATTACAACTTAATTATAAACGGAATTTTAGAACATTAGTGATGGAAAGACTTTTGGGAAAGACTTTTGAATAAAGAAAAAAGAAATGAGGGGAAACATGATTCTGAAAAAAACAGCAATTGTGGTATGCGTTTCAGCAGCTATGATTTGTGGGGCAATTGGCCTTTCCATGCGCTTGACAGAGGCACATGAATTGGAAATGGAGGTTTCCAATCCAAAGGATGCGGCTGCGGAGCAGACCAAGGTGTATGGACAGGGAGAAAACATGCCTTTGTATTATGACGATGAGGACATATTGCTTTTGCCGGTAAGGAATGTGGCCCAAGGCTTGGGCGGGATTGTGTCTTGGCAAAAAGAATCAAAAAAAATTGTAATTGGTTATAAAGGAAAGGAATTGGTTCTTGAGCCGGGCAGTACCAAGGCGAAAATGTATGGATATAATATTACCCTTCCCATTGAGCCCAAAATGATTAATGGGTGTTTTTATGCAGAGGCATCCACGCTTTCTGACTTTTTTTTGACAGAGGTTCATTGGGACAGTACGAAAAAACAAATCTCCCTAAAAACAAAAGAAAGTGCAGCGCCTATTATTGCGGCAGATTTATTGCTGGGGAAAAATGAAGAAAAAGAATATGATTTGGAGCTTCCTGTTATTGTAGGATTAAATGATGGGAGCTACGAAAAAGGACTGAACAAGGAGATCAGGCAGGAAGTACAAGCTTTGGCTGATGAATTCTTACTGGAAGAAGGTGAAGCAGGCTTTCATCTTCAATTTGTAAAGGGCTTTGTCAGCGCCGATTTTGTTTCCCTATACTGGAAGGGCACAAAGGGGGAGCGGCCTGTTTACAAAACAATAAATATTAATCTTAGGGAACAAAAGCGGGTTAATTTATCAGATATGCTGACAGAAGGCGCATTGAATCAATTGAAAGACTCTGGTTGCTTAACGGAACAATCTATTTTCTGCATTACACAGCAAAAAGATCTGGCGATTTTTGATGCCACAATAGAAGAAGCCATGCCAATGATATTGTCTGCAAGTGGAGCTTTGTTGGAAGGACAATGGAGTGCAAACTATAAAAATCTCTTTTTCGGAAATATTTAAACGGTTATCGGAGAGAAATGTTTTAAATGAATTTTATTGTTCTAAACGATTGCCGCTTAGATGTGATTTTGAAAAGAATTTTTTGCATAGGAAGCGTTTGTTTAAGGGTATACTGAATTTTACAAGGGAAAGCTTTGAATAAAGCAGCAAACTGGAATCTATTTATTTATGCAAAAAAACGAATAGATTGTTTTATTTATAACAATTTAAAAAGACGATTTTGGTTAAATTTTGTAGTTGCAAATTAAATTTTAGTCATAAAAAAAGGAACTTTGGAGATTTGTTTTGAGCGATCTTTGAACCTTTAAACAGAGGAAACGTTGGATTTATTTGCCAATTTAGAAATCAAAAATAGGCTACAAATAGGGTTCCTAATGGGGGAAGAAGCTTAATTAGTTTTGCATAGTTTTTAAATATCAGAGAAATAAATTTTTTTGTAATGGGACTTGTATCTTTGTAGTGCAGGATTTCAGTCGTATAGAATGAAATTTTGCATAATGATTTTTCATGAAAATATTTAGGGGAGCTATTTTTTATTAAAAATATGCCTCTTATCGATTAAAGTATATTTAAATATTTTTCAATACTATTTAGGCTGAAAGGATTAAAACGAGAAAAAAAATAAAATTCGCATTGATATTTGATTATCAAACTAACTTGTTTTAGACATTTTATTTTGTTTTTCGACAGTTAAAAAACCCTGTTGTATGACATAAAAAAGGTTGGAAATCTTTATTTTAATTCAAAATTGCATAAAAATAGTTATTTTTGGTAGAATGTATTAAGCAAAGACTACAAAAAGCGTTTTGTTAGAAACATAACGCTGAATTTTTTTTTAATAGTTGAAAAGACCTAAGTTTGATTGTATAATGAACGAGTAAAAAAACATCCGTTTTTTCAGAAGGTGAGATTGATAATTGTCTGACAATGGCCCTGACAAATATTTACCATTCTTGAGAAACGGCGGGAACTTGAACTGAGAACGGCAGTCAGGTTTTCCCTGGCAAAAACTGACTATATTTTATTATTTGTAAGGAGGAAGTACGAATGTCTAAAGTAATGAAAACGATGGACGGTAATGAAGCTGCTGCATACGCTTCCTATGCGTTTACTGAGGTAGCAGGGATTTTCCCCATCACACCGTCTTCCCCAATGGCTGAAAAAACAGACGATTGGGCAGCAAATGGAAAAAAGAATCTTTTTGGTCAGACTGTAAAAGTTGTAGAAATGCAGTCAGAAGCAGGCGCTTCCGGTACTGTACACGGCTCTTTGGCTGCAGGTGCGTTGACAACAACCTATACTGCATCTCAGGGCTTGTTGTTAATGATTCCTAATATGTATAAAATTTCCGGTGAATTACTTCCCGGCGTATTCCATGTAACAGCTCGTGCTTTGGCAGCACAGGCGTTATCCATCTTCGGTGACCACTCCGACGTTATGGCTTGCCGCCAGACAGGTTTTGCAATGTTGGCTTCCAACAGCGTTCAGGAAGTTATGGATTTGGGTTGCGTTGCGCATTTGTCTGCAATCAAAGGCAGAGTACCTTTCCTTCACTTCTTCGATGGTTTCAGAACCAGCCATGAAATTCAGAAGGTAGAATGTGTTGATTATGATGAATTGGCTAAAATCGTTGATATGGATGCGGTTAATGCATTCAAGAGAAATGCTTTGAATCCTGAACATCCCGTAATCAGAGGTACAGCACAGAACCCTGATATTTACTTCCAGGCTCGTGAAGCTGCAAACAAATTCTATGATGCACTTCCCGCAGTTGTAGAAGAATATTTGGGCGAAATCAACAGAATTACAGGCAGAGATTATAAGCTGTTCAACTACTATGGTGCACCTGATGCAGACAGAGTAATTATAGCTATGGGTTCCGCTTGTGAAGCAATCGAAGAAACAATTGATTATTTAACAGCAAAAGGCGAAAAAGTTGGTTTGGTTAAGGTTCACCTCTTCAGACCTTTCGTTGCTGCAAAATTGTTAGAAGTTCTTCCTAAGACGGTTAAAAAAGTTGCTGTTTTGGATAGAACAAAAGAACCAGGCTCTCAAGGCGAACCTTTGTACATGGATGTATGTACAGCAATGTTCGAAGCTGAGCAGGCTCCTGTTGTTGTTGGCGGTCGTTATGGTTTAGGTTCCAAGGACGTTACTCCTGCACAGTTTATTGCTGTATATGCAAACTTGACACAGGACAAACCTAAGAACCATTTCACAATCGGTATCATTGACGACGTAACAGGTCTTTCCTTAGAAGTTGGTAAAGAAATCAGCGTAACAGAAGGCGACGGCACAATCAGCTGCAAATTCTGGGGTCTTGGCGCTGACGGTACAGTAGGTGCTAACAAGAACTCCATCAAGATCATTGGTGACCATACAGATATGTACGCTCAGGCATACTTCAGCTATGACTCCAAAAAATCCGGTGGTATTACACAGTCTCACTTGCGTTTTGGTAAGAGACCGATTCGTTCCACATACTTGGTTAAGACAGCTGATTTCGTAGCTTGCCATAAGCAGGAATATGTGAACCTGTATGATATGGTTACAGAATTGAACGATGGTGGCACATTCCTGTTGAATACCAACTGGACACCTGCTGAATTGGATGAAAAACTTCCTGCAAACTTAAAGAGACAGCTGGCAGAGAAGAATGCTAAATTCTACATTATCGATGGTACAGCAATTGCTGCAGAAATTGGTTTGGGCAACAGAATTAACACTGTTCTTCAGTCTGCATTCTTTAAGCTTGCAAATATCATTCCTATTGAGCAGGCTGTTGAATATATGAAAGCAGCAATTAAGAAATCCTACGGTAAGAAGGGTGATACAATCCTGAACATGAACTACGCAGCTGTTGATAAGGGCGTAGATGGTACTGTTAAGGTTGAAATCCCTGCTGATTGGGCAAATGCTGTTGATACAGAAGCTAAGGCTGAAAGAAAAGTAACAGAATTCGTTAAGAATGTTGTTCAGCCTATGAACGCACAAGAAGGCGATAAGCTTCCTGTATCCGCATTCTCTGGTAGAGAAGACGGCACTTTCCCTTGTGGTACAGCAGCATACGAAAAACGCGGTGTTGCGGTTGATGTGCCTCAGTGGATTCCTGAAAATTGTATTCAGTGTAACCAGTGCTCCTTTGTATGTCCTCATGCTACAATCAGACCTGTATTGGTATCTGATGAAGAATTGGCGAAGGCTCCTGAAGGCTTTACAGCTGTTGCTGCTAAGGGCGCAGGCTTTGGCGAATTGAAATACAGAATGCAGGTTTCTCCTTTGGATTGTATGGGTTGCGGCAGCTGTGCTGTAGTTTGCCCTGCTCCTAAGAAGGCTCTTGTAATGCAGCCCTTGGCTTCACAGGAAGCTGAAATTGCAAATTGGGATTTCGCACTTGAGGAAGTAGCTCATAAGGCTAACCCTATGGGTAAGGCATCCGTAAAGGGCAGCCAGTTTGAAGAACCTTTGCTTGAGTTCTCCGGTGCTTGTGCAGGCTGTGGTGAAACACCTTATGCAAAATTGATTACACAGTTGTTTGGCGATAGAATGTATGTTGCAAATGCAACAGGTTGTTCCTCTATCTGGGGTGGTTCCGCACCTTCTATGCCTTACACAACAAATAAAGACGGTCGTGGTCCCGCTTGGGCAAACTCTTTGTTCGAAGATAACGCAGAGTATGGCTTAGGTATGGCAGCAGCTGTTAAACAGATGAGAGAAGGTATCAAGGACAGACTTGAGACTTTGAAGTCCGTTGATGCTTCTTTCGCAGCAGTTGCTGATGAATGGATTGCAACAATGAAGGATGGCGAGAAGTCCAGAGCTGCATCTGACGCTTTGGTTGCAGCATTGGAAGCTTACAGCGGCGCTGATACAGAAGCTAAGGCTTTGATTGCTTATGTTCTGGAAAACAAAGATCAGCTGGTTAAGAAATCTCAGTGGATTTTCGGTGGCGACGGTTGGGCTTACGATATCGGTTACGGCGGTTTAGACCATGTATTGGCTTCCGGCGAAGACGTTAACGTTTTCGTATTCGATACTGAAGTTTACTCCAACACAGGCGGTCAGGCTTCTAAGGCAACACCTGTTGGTGCTGTTGCTCAGTTTGCGGCTTCCGGTAAGAGAATTAAAAAGAAAGATCTTGGCATGATGGCTATGAGCTATGGTTATGTATACGTTGCTCAGATTGCTATGGGTGCAGATAAGAACCAAGTAGTTAAGGCTATGTTGGAAGCTGAAAAATATGATGGTCCTTCTTTGATTATTGCTTACGCGCCTTGTATCAACCATGGTATGAAGGGCGGCATGAGCGGTGCGCAGTTAGAAATTAAGCGTGCAGTTGAAGCAGGTTACTGGCATATGTACAGATTCAATCCTACTTTGAAAGAAGAAGGCAAGAATCCGTTCACATTGGATTCCAAAGAACCTACAGCAAGCTTCAAGGACTTCTTGTTAAGTGAAGTTCGTTACAGCTCCTTGCAGAGAACGTTCCCAGAAGCAGCAGAAGAACTCTTTGCTGAATCTGAAAGAAATGCAAAAGAAAGATTGGAAAGCTACAAGAAATTGGCTAACCAATAATTTAAATTAGTTTTAAATTTAAGGCGGGAGGCAATAGCTTCCCGTCTTTTTATGTTTAGAGAAGTACTGATTAATTACGTGAGCCCAGCTAATCGGCAAATTTTTCGTTTGGACAACATCAAAAAGTCGGTGGGTAGCGTTCTATTCCTACGTTTTTTTCCTTGCCAAACAAAAAAATTGCCTCAACCATCTTTGCACCCTTCATTTAATTAGCACTTCCTTAGATAAAATGAACCTCCAAAAGGTGTATTTGGAGAAAGAAAAAGTCCTTAATTACTGGAAAAAATTATAAATTAAAGAAAAATTAAGAAATATTAACTGACTTCTTAGAATTTCGTTATTATAATAGAAAAATAAGAAAAATCAAGGAGGCAAAAATATGGCTTTATCAAAGAAAAAGAAAATACTAATCGCTGTTGCCGGCTTAATTGTTGTGGCTGTTGGCGTAAAGGTTGTTTTTGGAGGGAATAAAACTCCGGTGGGGATGATGGTGAGTACATCTTTCGTAGAAAAACAAGATGTGGAAGAAGTATTAAAGCTAAAAGCGGTTTTAGAGGGCACGGAAAATACGGAGGTTGTGTCAAAGCTTCACTATGAAGTAAAGGAATTATTGGTAAAAGAAGGGGATAAGGTGAAAAAAGGACAGCTTTTAGCTGTTTTGGACAGCTCGGATCTTACGAAGCAAATTAGTTTAAGCAAGGGAGAGCAGGCTTTATTAGAAATGCAGCAAAAAGAGTTGCTGGAGGAGCGGCAAGTGGATTATGATAAGGCGAAAGAGGATTATGATAGTATCAAGGCATTATTTGATATAAAAGCAGCTAGCCAAAGTGAGCTGGATGCTGCTAAAAGAAAGCTGGATAATATTTCATCAGAAAATGGTGTCGCTATTTTAACAGCTTCTGAAAAACAAACCTTGGAGAATACGAAGCGAAGGGTGAGCATTCAAGCGGAAACACTGCAGGATTGCAAAATTTGTAGTATGATTGATGGTACGGTTACCCGTGTAAATACGAAGGTAGGTCGTTTTGCCGATGAAACGGAAGATGATAAGCCTATGTTTGTAATTGAAAATATTGACAAGCTACAAATGAAGGTTTTGGTGAATGAAACGGATATTGCTAAGATTCTACTAGGTCAAAAAGTGGAAATCACCGCGGATATTTTGGGAGGGGAAATCGTAGAGGGTGTTGTAAGCCGCATTTCTCCAACAGGTGAAAGCAAGGATTCTAATTCCACGGAAAGGGTAATTCCCGTTTACATAGAAGTTGTTGGCACAAATGAAAAGCTAATTGCGGGAATTACTGCAAAGGCTACCATTCACATTGCAAAGGCAGAGCAGACATTAACTGTGCCCTATGAAGCGGTAAGTGAATTAGAGGACGGCGCAACTGTTGTTTATGTTGTAAATGAGGACAATACCATTCATATCGTACCTGTTACGATTGGCTTGGAAACAGATCTTCTGATTCAAATTCAGGAGGGTGAATTGACCGAAGGACAGCAGATTGTTCTGAACCCCAGCCTTGGGCTGACGGAAGGAATGACCGTTATCCCTCAGTAGGAGGTGCAGTATGAAGGAAGTAATTAAAATAGAAGAGCTAAATAAAATTTATGATACAGGCGTCATTCAGGTGCAGGCCCTGCAAAACGTATCTCTTTCCATAAATGAAGGGGAATATGTGGCGATTATGGGACAGTCCGGTTCAGGAAAATCAACATTAATGAATATCCTTGGTTGCATGGATAGAAATTTTCAGGGACGATTTTTATTGGACGGCATTTCAATTGTAGACCAAGGAGAAGATGATCTTTCGAAAATCAGAAATAAAAAAATCGGCTTTGTTTTTCAGGCTTTTCAGCTGATACCCCGTACTTCTGCGCTGAAAAACGTGGAAATCCCCATGATATACGGGGGAATGAGGGGGGAAGAGAGAAAAGCAAAGGCTAGCGCTTTATTGGAAAAGGTGGGCTTAGGGGAACGGGTGCATCATATGCCTAACGAGCTTTCGGGAGGACAAAAGCAGAGGGTTGCCATTGCCAGAGCCCTGGCCAATGATCCTGCCATTATTCTTGCGGATGAGCCAACGGGTAATTTAGATAGCCATTCTTCCCATGAGATCATGGATTTTTTCACCAAGCTTAACGATGAGGGAGCAACGGTTGTTGTTGTTACCCATGAAGAGGATATTGCCCAATGCACAAAACGGATTATTCGTTTTCAAGACGGGCAGATTGTAAGCGATGAAAAGGTGGTGAAGGAGGGATGATATTCGAAAATATAAAACTAGCAATGTCCTCTATTCGTGCCAATAAAATGCGTTCCTTTTTGACCATGTTAGGTATGATTATTGGTATCAGCTCCGTCATTGCCATTGTATCCCTGGGAGATACCATGCGCAGTATGGTAGCCAGTGAATATGAAAACTTTGGCTCCGGTTTGGCTTATGCCTACATTTCGCCTCCTGATGATTACTATACAGAAAATGATCTTTTTACAAAAGAAGATGGGGATCAATTAAAGGAAGCTATGGACGGCAAGGTCACCTGTGTAAGTTTTCGCAATTCATCAAGGACTGATGTAAAATTTGGAAGAAAAAAGGAAACTGTTGTTTTAACAGGATTGGCCGAAAATCCTACGGAAATGAAAGACCCCCAAATTGTGTACGGTCGTATGTTGAATGATAAAGATATTTTAGATAAGAAAAAATTTGTAGTCTTGGAGAGTTCGACGGCCCTCAATCTTTATGGGCAGGAAAATGCTGTGGGCAAAACAATCAAGACCACCATAAATAACCAGGTGGAGGAGCTTTTGGTCATCGGTGTATATGTGAATACGGATTCGGCGCTGATGAAGCTGATGAATGGCGGTTCTTTTGCGGAAGCGTACATTCCTGAAAGCATTATGATGAGCGATAATGATTCACAATGGGCAATCTATTTCTGGATGGCAAAAGATCAGGATATGCCACAGCTGCAAAGTAAAATTCGGGACTATATTGCTAGAATGAAGAATCAACAGGTAGAGAATGTGGTTTGTTATTCTGCCCAAGAGGAAATGGGTACGATAGATAGTGTACTTGGCTCCCTTTCGGCGGTAGTAGGTGCTATTGCTGCGATTTCCTTGGTGGTAGGCGGAATAGGCATTATGAATATCATGCTGGTATCTGTTACGGAAAGAACGAGAGAAATCGGTATACGAAAGGCACTTGGTGCAAGAACGCGGGACATTATGATTCAATTTTTGATTGAAGCAGCTGCGATTTCTGCGGCAGGCGGGATTATTGGCACTATTTTAGGAATTTCTGTAGTTGCCATTGGCGGTTTGATTGTAGGAGTAGGCGTTGTTGTAAAGCCCGTGGTTGTGCTAATTGCCGTTGCATTTTCTGCTATCGTTGGTTTGGGCTTTGGCTTGTATCCGGCAAAAAAAGCTGCAAAAAAAGACCCTGTAGAGGCTTTAAGATACGAATAATTTGCAATGAAAAAACAGTGTACTGTAATGGTGCGCTGTTTTTGTGTTTTGGATGTTTCCTATTTTCAAGGTGCTATAAAACCTCCATCCACAGCAATTAAAATTTAGAATAATTCAACAAATAAGTTTAGCTTTTACCTGCAAATTTTTAATAAATCCTTATTTTACATTTGCTGTTGTTGTGATAAAGTATAAATAGTAGCTTTTGTAAAAAAAACAAATTTACAAGGGTATGAAATGATAAAGCTTTGCAAAAAGAAGATTGCAAATTTTACAATAAGGAATTATATTTTTAAGAAATGCAGATAGTCATTCCTATTAAAATTTATGTGGGATTATTTTTGTCCCGCTGGGACACAAAACTATTTTTTCCTTTTTTATATAAGGAAAATATGATATAATAAAACAATATTTGCAAAAATAGAATTTTAGGAGGTGCAAAATGGAGTTTTCTGAAAATTCAAATGATACAAAGCCCTTTGCGCACCTGCATGTTCATACGGAGTATAGTCTTTTGGATGGTTCGGCAAAGATAAAAGAATTGGTTCAGCGGACGAAAGAACTGGGAATGGATAGCATTGCCATAACGGATCATGGGGCCATGTTTGGTGCCATGGATTTTTATAAGGCTGCGCTTGAGGCAGGGGTGAAGCCCATTATCGGCTGTGAGGTTTATGTGGCACCTAATTCTCGCTTGCAAAAGGATGCTAAAAACGCTGGTAATTATCATCTTGTGCTTTTGGCGGAGAATAATGAGGGGTATCAAAATTTAATTAAACTGGTATCCTACGGATTTATAGACGGGTTTTATTATAGACCCCGTGTTGACAAGGAGCTATTAAAAAAGTATCATAAGGGAATTATTGCCTCCAGTGCCTGCTTGGCAGGGGAAGTTCCCAGAAATATCGTTAATGTTTCCTATGAAAAGGCAAAGGAAACGGCATTGGAATATCTTGATATTTTTGGAGAGGGTAATTTCTTTTTGGAGCTTCAGGATCATGGAATACGGGAGCAAAAGCAGGTAAATATGGCTTTAGTGCGTATGAGCAAGGAAACGGGAATCCCCTTGATTGCTACAAATGACAGCCACTATATTTATAAAGAGGATGCGGAACCTCATGACATTTTGCTGTGTATTCAAACAGGAAAAACTGTTTTGGATGAGGATCGGATGCGCTATGAAGGGGGGCAGTTTTATCTGAAAAGCCCTGAGGAGATGTATGATTTGTTTTCCTTTGCCCCTGAAGCGTTGGAAAATACAGCGAAAATCGCCCATAGGTGCAACGTTTCTTTCCGCTTTCATGAATTAAAGCTGCCCCAGTTTGATGTGCCACAAGGGAAAACTGCCCAACAATATCTTAGAGAGATTTGTGAGGCGGGTTTTCAAGAAAAATATCCCGATGCAAAAAAAGAATGGAAGGAACGGTTGGAATACGAGCTTTCTACCATAGAAAACATGGGGTATGTGGATTATTTCCTTATTGTTTGGGATTTTATCAAATACGCAAAGGATAGCGGAATTATTGTGGGCCCGGGGCGTGGTTCGGCGGCGGGAAGCATGGTTTCCTATTGCTTATCCATCACCACCATCGATCCGTTAAAATATGACTTGATATTTGAACGCTTTTTAAACCCAGAACGTGTCAGCATGCCGGATATTGATATTGATTTTTGCTATGAACGGCGGCAAGAGGTCATAGATTATGTAATCCGTAAGTACGGCGAGGATCACGTTGCGCAGATTATTACTTTTGGTACCTTGGCGGCAAGAGCGGCAATTAAGGACGTAGGACGTGCACTTGCCATGCCCTATGCTGAGGTTGACCGTATTTCTAAAATGATTCCCACGGAACTGGGGATTACCATAAAAAAAGCTTTAACCATGAATCACGATTTGCAAAAGGCCTATGAAACGGAGGAAGATACCCACCGTTTGATTGATACCTCCATGCGTCTGGAGGGACTGCCAAGGCATTCCTCTACCCATGCGGCGGGGGTTGTCATTTGCAAAGAGCCTGTCATGGAGTATGTGCCTTTGAGTGCCAATGAAGGACAGGTCAATACCCAATACACCATGACCCTTTTGGAGGAATTGGGCATTTTGAAAATGGATTTCCTTGGTCTGCGCACGCTTACGGTTATACAAAATGCAGTGCAAGAGGTAGAACGTATCCATGGTATTCCAATAGATATTGATACAATTCCTGATGACGATACTGAGGTGTATCAACTGATTTGTCAAGGGAAAACGGAGGGTGTTTTTCAGCTGGAAAGTGCAGGTATGAAGCAGTTTATGCGTGAGCTTCAACCCAAACGGCTGGAGGATTTGATTGCGGGGATTTCCTTATATCGTCCAGGCCCCATGGATTTTATTCCTAAATATATCAAAGGGAAAAATAATCCGGAAAATATTCAGTATACCCATGAAAGCCTAGAACCGATTTTGCAAAATACCTATGGCTGCATTGTCTATCAGGAGCAGGTAATGCAAATTGTGCGTGATTTGGCGGGCTATAGCCTTGGACGAAGCGATTTGGTACGTCGTGCCATGAGTAAGAAAAAAGCCTCGGTTATGGCGGAGGAGCGAAAAAATTTCGTATACGGTGTAGGCAAAGAGGTTCCCGGATGCGTAAAAAATGGGATTCCTGCGGAAAATGCGGAGAAAATATTTGACGAAATGACGGATTTTGCCAAGTATGCCTTCAACAAAAGTCATGCGGCCTGCTATGCTGTTGTCGGATACCAAACCGCTTGGTTGAAAGCCCATTATCCAGTGGAATTTATGGCGGCTTTGATGACAAGCGTTATGGATAATGCAAGCAAGGTTTCAAGCTATATTGAGGAATGCAAAAAGATGGGCATAGCTTTATTGCCGCCCGATATTAACGAGGGATACGGACATTTTTCTGTTTCCGATGGAAAAATACGCTTTGGCCTTGCGGCAATTAAAAATGTGGGACGTGGTGTGGTAAATGCTTTGGTTGTAGAACGGGGAAAAAAAGGCTTGTTTCAGTCTATAATGGATTTTTGCAATCGAATGGAAACAGGAGAAATCAATAAGCGCAGCATTGAAAGCATGATTAAAGCCGGTGCCATGGATTCCTTGGGGGGCGCCAGAAGTCAATATATGGCGATTTACAAAAGTATTTTGGATGGAATTGGTCAGGCAAGAAAGAATAATATAGCAGGACAAATGAATTTGTTTGATATGGATATGGGGGAAGATAGCTTTATGTCCCAAGACGAATTGCCCAATGTGGAGGAGTATTTGCCACGGGATAAGCTGGCAATGGAAAAAGAGGTTTTGGGAATTTATGTAAGCGGACACCCTTTGGCAGAATATGGAGAAAGACTTCGGAGAAAAATAAGCCACAGCAGTATGGATTTTCTCCCTGCCGAAGACGGAGAGGATCGTCAGCAGATTGAAGATGAAACGAAGGTGATTGTTGGCGGTATGATTGCAGGGGTTTCGGTGAAATATACTAGAAACAACGATAAAATGGCGTTTTTAACCTTAGAGGATTTTCAAGGAACCATGGAAATTATTGTTTTCCCTAAGATTTTTCAGCAATATTCTGAGCTTTTGCAAGAAGAAACGGCTATTCTAATCAAAGGCCGCGCCAATGTTTCGGCGGATGGAGAAGCAAAGGTTATTGCATCCGGGATACAATTATTGCAATTGGAGGATGAGAAGTCAGCCTCGTCGTTATGGTTAAAAATAGCCAAGGAAAAAGAGGTTTCTTTGCAGCAAATTACAGCAATTTTAACGCAGTATAAAGGGAATATTCCCGTTTATATTTATCAAGAAAAAACAAAAGAAAAAAGGAAGGCCGAGAGAAAATATTGGGTAAACGGTTCTTTTGAATTACAACAGGAGTTAAAGTATTTGCTGGGCGAGATCAACGTAGTGACAAAGGACGGCTAGGAGGCGTAGTGTATGGTTGAGAAGAATGCGGAAAATACGCCTTATATCTGCGTGAAAGCTTTGGAAAAGGGCGTAAGCATCATCGGGGTTACCCGTGGTGAGGTTACAAAAATTCATCATACGGAAAAACTCGACAAAGGCGAGGTTTTGATTGCCCAGTTTACAGCCAATACTTCTGCTATAAAAGTAAGAGGTGAGGCCGAAATTTATACGCAATTTGGTGTAATTCATTCACAAAAAAATGAGAAGGAATAACTTTTGGGATAGGAGGGAAATGTGATGGAACAAAAAAAGATTCAAAAAATAGGCGTATTAACCAGTGGAGGGGATGCTCCGGGGATGAACGCTGCCATTCGTGCGGTTGTAAGAACAGCTATTTTTCATGATATTCAAGTAATTGGTATTCGTAAAGGCTATAACGGCTTGATTAATGGTGAAATTAAAGAAATGTACAGCAAGGATGTTTCCAATGTAATGAACCTGGGCGGTACTATTTTGCATACGGCACGCTGTCCGGAAATGATGACAGAGGAAGGCTTGAACAAAGCGGCTGCAATTTATAAAATATTGAGCTTGGATGCATTGGTTGTCATTGGCGGCGACGGCTCCTATAGAGGTATGGGCGAACTGGCAAAGCTTGGCGTAAACTGCATTGGTATTCCTGCAACCATTGACCTGGATATGAACAGCACAGAATATACCATTGGCTTTGATACTGCCGTAAATACAGGGATGGATGCTTTGAATAAGCTGAGGGATACATCAAGCTCACATGAGCGGTGTTCCGTGGTTGAGGTTATGGGCCGTGATGCCGGATATATTGCGGTGTGGTGCGGCATGGTTGGCGGAGCAGAGGACGTTATGTTTCCCGAAGCAAAGAATATTATTGATAGCCAAAAGGTGATTCAACAGATTTTGGCAAATCGGAGCGTTGGAAAACGTCATAATCTGATTGTTGTTGCCGAAGGCGTTGGCGGAACGCAGAAATTGGCAAAGGATATCCAAGATATTACAGGAATCCAGACAAGAGCCACCATCCTCGGCCATTTGCAAAGAGGAGGAAGCCCCACAGCTGTTGACCGTATGCACGCCTCCATGATGGGCTATCATGCCGTAAAAGCCATTATGGAAGGAAAACAAAATCAGGTGGTTAGTTATAATAGAGGAAGATACGAAGTGATTGATTTAGGGGAATCCTTCGAGATAAAGAAAACTTTGGATCAGGATATGTACAATGTAATCAAAATTCTTGCGATATAACGGACTTTCTTAAGTTCTGCGCCAATGAGGCGGAGAGCATAAGAAAAGTATGCAGGAGGAGCGAAGCGGAGAATGCATAGGGAGTGTTGAAAACACCGTCCGTTATAAGTAAAATTATGAAATAATTTTACGCATAGTCGAAGACGGACTTTCTTAAGTTCTGCGGCGATGAGGCGGAGACCTTAAGCGGTGTTTATCCCTCCGTTTGGAATGAAATTGATAGTTATAGCTTTGGGAGTGGTTATAGTAATCAAAATTCGTTTTACTTATCAAAGAGTTACGATTGCATTTTACAATAAATTAATTTGAAAAAAAGAAAGAGGAGGTACTGCAATGCGCAGGACGAAAATTGTTTGTACACTGGGACCAGCAACGGACAGTGTTGAAATTATGAAAAAATTAATTCAAAATGGATTGGATGCTGCCCGTGTGAATTTTTCTCATGGAACCTATGAATCCCATGGGGAAATGATTAATAAATTAAAACAAGCCAGAGAGGAACTGGGGGCACCCATTCCCTTAATTTTGGATACTAAAGGCCCTGAAATTAGAATTAAAACCTTTGCCGAGGGGAAGATTCTTTTGGAAGAGGGCGATAGATTTACATTAACCACGGAAGATGTGGAGGGGACGAAGGAAAAGGTATCCGTAACCTATTTGGACTTACCCAATGATTTGCAGGTTGGTTCCCGTGTATTGATTGATGATGGCTTAATTGAATTGAAGGTAGACCGAATCGCAGGGCCGGAAGTGCAATGCACTGTTGTAAACGGTGGTAAGGTTGGGTCCAGAAAAGGGGTGAATCTCCCCGGCATTAAAGTAAATTTGCCAGCTTTAACAGAAAAAGATATTGAAGATTTGAAATTCGGGATTGCCAATGACTTTGATATTGTTGCTGCCTCCTTTATCCGATCTGCTTCAGATGTGACAAGAATTAGAAAGGTATTGGAAGAAAACGGCGGCGATGGCATTCATATTATTGCGAAAATTGAAAATCAAGAGGGCGTAGACCATATTGATGAAATTTTAGAGGTTTCTGATGGCATTATGGTTGCTAGAGGGGACTTGGGTGTGGAAATACCACCGGAAGAAGTGCCGTTGGTTCAAAAACAGTTGATTGCAAAGGCAAATCAGCGCAGTAAACCTGTCATTACGGCCACCCAAATGCTAGAGAGCATGGTGAACAGCCCAAGACCCACCAGAGCAGAGGCAAACGACGTTGCAAACGCTATTTTTGACGGCAGTGATTCCATTATGCTTTCCGGCGAAACAGCGGCAGGGAGTTTCCCCCTTGAGGCAGTTGCAACCATGGCTCGTATTGCGGAAAAAGCAGAAAGCAGCATTAATTACAGTAAATTATTGACCAGACAGCCTGACGGCGTAACAACAAATATTACCAACGCAATCAGCTTTGCTGCTTGTACAACGGCTGCTGAATTGAATACGGCATGTATATCCACTATTACACAGTCTGGCTTTACAGCAAGAATGATCTCCAAGCATAGACCGGTTTGCCCTATTGTTGCAGCAACCATGTCGGATCAGGTATGGCGTCAGCTTAATTTGGTTTGGGGCTGCAAGCCAATGCTCTATAAAGAAAAGCTGCAGCAAGGACAGGTTTTTGATACTGGCATGAATATTATTCAAAAAAGTGGGCTTGTGAAAAATGGCGATACAGTTGTTTTGGCATTAGGCATGCCCCTTGGTGTAAGCGGTGCAACCAATACCCTTCGGGTGGATATTGTTGGAGATGTGCTTTTCAAAGGCATAGGTGTGGGTACAAAAAAGGCCAGTGGCAGAGCAAGAGTCATAAAAAGACGGGAAGATATGGAACGTAACTTCCAAAAAGGTGATATTCTTGTTGTAGCAGCTACGGATAACGATTTTATGCCTTATATTCAAAAGGCTTCGGCCATTATTGTAGGGCCGATGGATCATAGTGATGATTGCCACGCAGAAATTGCAGGCAGAGCTTTGGATATACCGGTAATTGTTTGTAATGCAAAAGTAACAGACTTTATTCCAAATGATGCGCTGATTTCTGTGGATGCATCTACGGGGTTTGTTTGTGCGGGGTTGCCCCAGAATAAGCATAAAGGATGAGTCGTAATGCATAATGTATCAAGCGTCTGATTTAAAAGGTCATGTTTAAAAAGCATGGCCTTTTTGTATTTAAAAAAGAACAAGCAGAGTTTAATTATAGTAAAAAAATATTAGTGGTTTTTTTTGATTATTTCGTTATATTTCATAAAATAGTCAATAAGAAATTGTACAAAAAAACGATGGTTGCATGAATAAGGCTGAAAAAAAATATAATAAAACGGGAATGCTTTCGTTATTTGCGTGATTGACAGAAAAAGAAAAAAATGATAGTATTGTGAACAAAGATTCAAGATATTGAATTAATTCAAGATATTGAATGATTCTTCATTGGTCTTAAGTTTGCATTTTGCAGCAAAAGTGCAAACACGGAATTTTACTTTTTAATTTTTTATTTAAAGGAGGAGATATTATGACAGGTTCAACATTGATTAGTGCTGACAACACGTGGGCACTCATGGCCATTACTTGTGGCTGGGTTGCGTTCTCCATTTACGCAGAGCAGACATGGGCTTGGGCCTCCAAACTATCCGGTGCAATTATTGCGCTGATTGGAGCATTGCTATTAACAAACTTTAACGTTATTCCCACAAGTGCCCCTTGGTTTGATGACATTATTTGGGGTTATGTAGTACCCTTGGCGATCCCCCTGCTGCTGCTGCAGTGTGATATTCGCAAAATTTGGAAGGAATCTGGGAAATTATTATTTATTTTCTTAATTGGTTCTATTGGTACAACTGTTTCCGCAGTTGTGGCCTTCAATTTATTGCAGAACAGCGTTCCCGATCCTGCTGGTGTTGCGGCAATGATGACAGGCTCCTACATTGGTGGAGGTGTGAACTTTGCTACTTTGTCAGGTTCCTTTGCAATTCCTGGTGAGACTGTTGCGGCTACAACCGTTGCGGATAACCTTTTGATGGCTTGTTACTTCTTTGTATTGATTGCAATTCCAAGCATTAGTTTTTTCCGCAAGGCCTATAAGCATCCCCATTTGGATGAGGTGGAAAGTGTTGGTGTTGATGAAGCAGCAAAAACACAAGCAGCTGCATACTGGGAAAGAAAACCCATTTCTTTAAGAGATATTGCTGTTGATTTTGCAATCAGTGCCATTATTGTCTGGATTTCCTTTTCAATTGCAAAAATTTTAGGCACAGCGATTCCTACGAGTAACCCTTTCTTAAAAACTGTTAACGCTTTATTTAGTAACAAATACTTGATTATGACAACCGTAGCTATGCTTGTGGCAACCTTTGGTTCAAAACATGTGGAAAAAACAGCAGGTGCTCAGGAAATCGGTACATACTTAATTTATTTGTTCTTATTTGTTATCGGCGTTCCTGCATCCATTAAACAAATTATTGTAAATGCACCATGGCTGTTTGTATTCTGCCTGATTATGGTTGTTGGAAATATGCTTTTTTGCTTTGTTTTTGGCAAATTGTTCAAATTCAATCTGGAGGAAATCATTCTTGCATCAAATGCAAACATTGGCGGTCCTACGACAGCGGCGGCAATGGCGATTTCCAAGGGCTGGGTAAAATTAGTAGGCCCTATTATGCTGGTTGGTACACTGGGTTATGTCATTGGTACATATTTCGGCACCTTCATCGGACAATTGTTTGGCGCATAAACACATAAGCAAATGAGTTTTTTAGAGACGAAAAGAGGAGTATTATGATTTTTGACGGACATTCTGACATCTTTACCGATGTCACCATCAAACGCCTGCTTGGGGAAACGCAGGTAATTAAGAACCACCACCTGACCAGATTGCGTAAAGGCGGAGTTGAGGGAGGCTGTTTCGTCATTTGGATTGACCCACCTTATGACAAAGAACCATCGAAAAGGCTAGAGCAAATCCTGAAGGCAACAAAGGAGGAAATGGCTGAGTGTGATAAGGCGGTATTGGTGCATAACATGGCTGAAATCGAAGCGGCGAAAAAAGCGGGAAAATTCTTTATCCTATTGGGGATGGAAGGCCTTTCTGGCATCGGAGAGGATGTGGAGCAAATTCATATGCTTTACGATTTTGGTGCCCGTCATGCCATGCTGACATGGAACGAGCAAAACCCATTGGCAACAGGCGTGCAGGGTGATCCTTGCAGAGGGCTGACAGAGCTTGGCAAAAAAGCCGTTCGTTTGCTTCAGCACAAAAAAATGATTATGGATGTTTCCCATCTCAATGAGCGTTCCTTTTGGGATGTTATGGATGTATCGGAAGGCCCAATTCTAGCATCTCACTCCAATGCAAAGGCGCTGGCGGCAGCGGCTAGAAACTTAACGGACGAACAGCTATTGGAAATAAGAGATACAAAAGGTTTGGTGGGCTTAAACTCCTTCAATCTTTTTGTAAGTGAGGATGTCAATGGGCAAAATGTAGATAATTTGGTTAAACATGCATCCTACATAGCGGACAAAATCGGCGTAGAGCATCTTGGCTTCGGTTTTGATTTCTTTGAATTTTTATCGACAGACTCAATGAGGAGTTACAGCAGTCAAGAAACCTCATTTACCGTTGGCTTGGAGGATTGTTCCAAGGTTCCTGAATTGCTGATTAAAATGAAGGCAGCAGGATTTACGGAGAAAGAGTTGGAGATGGTTTCCGGTGGCAACTGGTTAAACCTGATACACAGAGTGATTGGTTAAATATTAAAAGCTTCCCGATGTTTTTACAAAAAGGTAATTTAAATGAGATTCTATTAAGACTCAATAACCTCAAAAAAAGAGGCGGACATTTTTGTCCGTCTCTTTGATTGCCGAAACCTTCGGGCGTTGGGTTAGGAATTTTGCTGCGCAAAACCATCACTGTGTGATGGAAGCGTTTTCTTCGCTGTACCATCCAAACCTGCTTGCTTTTTGAAAAAAGCAAGACCAAAAACTTTTATTGAAACCGCATAGCTAAGCGGTTTCAGATGGGTCAAGGGTGAAACCCTTGTGGGTGTTTGAGGGCAAAGCCATCAAGGTTTTGACTTTATAGACACTCTGAGGCGGATATTTTTGTCTGTTTCTTTGATTGCCGAAACCCTCGGGCGTTGGGTCAGAAATTTTGTTGCCCAAAACCATCATTGTGTGATGGCAGCGTTTTCTTCGCTGTTCCATCCAAGCCTGCTTGCTTTTTGAAAAAAGCAAGACCAAAAACTTTTATTGAAACCGCATAGCTAAGCGGTTTCAGATGGGTCAAGGGTGAAACCCTTGTGGGTGTTTGAGGGCAAGCCCTCATGGTTTTGACTTTATAGATAAAATAAAAATACGCTGCAAATTTCGCAGCGCAGATTCTTAAAAAAATGGAGGTGTCATTGCCCAAATGGAGATGCATTCTTCCTCAGAGTTATTGATATACTTATGGGGGAGAGAGCTGTTAAAATAAATACTGTCGCCTTCATAAAGCACATATTCGTTTCCATTTAGGTGAACCGTCAATGTGCCTTTTAAAACATATCCACATTCTTCACCACTATGGCAAAGGGTTTCTTTTTCATAGGCACAGCCGCTTTTCAAACGAACTTCCGTCATATCTAACAAATGACCGGCTCGTGTGGGAGACAAAAGCTTGTAAAAGCTATTATTTCGATGGGTTACAATGATTTTATGATCTCCCCGACGGATGAGCACTCCGTCTTCTTGCTGCTGTTCTTCAAAAAAATAATTAATATTTGTGTCCAAAGCATTGGCCAATCGCCAAAGGCTGACAACGGAGGGGACTACCAAATCACGCTCGATTTGGCTGATTAAGCCCGTACTCACATCGGAAATTTTAGAGAGCTCCGCAATACTCAATTTTTTATTATTTCGCAGTTCCCGAAGTCGTGAACCGATTTGAAAATCCATGCTGCTTTCCTCCTATTTCTACAGGAACAAAAGTGATTATAATATTTTTAAAGCTTGCATTAATTTTAGCAAAATACAAATTGAATTAATATAATACAAATCAGCTTATGAGGGCATGTTAAACTCGTGGAAACACGAAAATGAATCATACCCACTTTTGTATAATATACTATATTTTATCATCAATCGTTTGACGGAACAATCTTTTTTTTAGAAAAAAAGACGAGTGGCCAAAAAATGGATAAAATGTGCTTTTTTTGGGGGCAAGATTGCAAAACAGACGTTTGTGTGCTATGATGTTAAGGATTATAGTGAGAAAGTATAAATAAATTGGAGGATTTTATGTTAACGAGCAAACAAAGAGCATATTTGCGTTCCATGGCAAACGGAATCGATGCGATTTTTCAGGTTGGGAAAAACGGTGTAACGCCTGAGCTGAGAGATACGGTGCATAGTGCGTTGGAAGCCAGAGAATTGATAAAAGTCAGTGTTTTAGATAATAATATGCTGTCGGCGGCTGAGGCGGCAGAAATGCTTGCCAGTAGAACAGGAGCGGATATTGTGCAGGTGATTGGCAATAAATTCGTATTGTTTCGTCAGTCTAAAATGAAGCCTGTCATTGAGCTGCCCAAAGCAAAAAAATAATACTTGGGGGAGAGGATTCTATGACTAACGTATTTGATTATCTGCTTTGGCGGGGAGATCTGACGTTAGAACAATCCCCGTTTCAAGATGTGGACGGACTGATTCTAACATGTTTAGCCTATCATTATTTTATAGGGGTTTTGAAGCAGTATGATACTACAGTGGTGCGTATTGAGGACTTGGCGAATCAAGTGAAGGATTTGCCCATGGAAAAGCTCCATGTGCGCGATCCCCAGGATCTTGTGCTTTTACAGCTCATGGGCAAAAGCAGGCGGTTTCAAAACATGGAGGTATGCTATTACGTTGATCAGGTGGACATGGAAATAGAGGCGCAATTTGCCGCGCTTACCGTTCTTTTGGGGGATGGCACCTTTTTTGTTGCATACAGAGGAACAGATTTGTCGCTGATTGGGTGGAAAGAAGATTTTAATATGAGCTTTTTGGATTTTGTTCCTGCGCAAATTGCGGCGGCGGCATATCTTATGTATGCAGCGCAAAATTTATCGGGGGATATTCGCATCGGCGGACATTCAAAGGGCGGAAATTTGGCTGTTTTTGCTTCGGCGGTTTGCCCTCGCAAAATTCAAGATCGCATTTTATGTATTTATAATCATGACGGCCCTGGGTTTCAAGAAGGAATGCTGCGCTTTCAAGGGTATAAGGATATTATTTTTAAAGTGCATTCTTTTGTACCCGAATCCTCCATTATTGGGATGATCATGAACCATCAAGGCGGATATACGGTTGTCAAGAGTGCAGAAAAGGGTTTGCTACAGCATGATCCTTATTCCTGGGAGGTATCGGGAAAAGACTTTGTTCGTTTGGAAGCTGTTTCTATGGAAAGTAAATTTTGGGATAAAACACTGAAAAGCTGGTTGAAAAGCCTAACACCGCAAAAAAGGGAAAAATTTGTGGATGCATTGTTTGAGCTGCTTTCCACGACCCAAGCGGATGAGCAAGGAGAGGTTGTTTTATCGCCGAAAAATGCATACCGTACGCTGCAAGCCTTAAAGGATGAAGATGAAGAAACGAAGGAAGTCATATTTGATGGACTGCGCCTGCTATGGGATGCGGTAAAAAAAACTGCGGGTGATTACGGCTTTGCATTACAAAGACTGGCAGAAGTAAAACGATTGGATAAGAAAAGATAAAGAGGCGTTCCTATGAGAAATGAAATAGCAGGTTATAAAGACTGCAAGAGCATTGCTATTATGGGCGGAACCTTTGACCCCATCCATAATGGACACTTGGTGACGGCGGAAGCCGTGCGCCATCGTTTTAATGTGGACAAGGTTATTTTTATTCCTTCCGGTAGGCCTGCTCACAAAAAGAATAAGATAATAACGGAAACAGAGCATCGTTATTTGATGGCTGTTTTAGCGACGATGCGCAATGAAAATTTTGAGGTGTCCAGAATTGAAATTGATCGGCCCGGTATAACCTATACCATTGATACCATTGAAGAGTTAAAAAGTATGTGCCGTCCGGATGTTAGGCTGTATTTTATCACTGGCGCAGATGCGATTCATCAGATTATGAGCTGGAAAGAGCCGGAACGGCTTTTATCGTTGTGTGATTTTGTTGCGGTTACCCGACCGGGATATGACAGAGAGCGTTTGAACGGAGATATTCGGGAAATTAGGGAGAAATTTACCACGCGCATTCATTTTATGGAAGTGCCGGCATTGGCAATTTCTTCTTCGGATATCAGAGAGCGCGCAAGAAGAGAGGAACCAATTAAATACTTATTGCCTCAAGCGGTGGAGGATTATATCCGTAAATTCTGTTTATATCAGGATGAGGAAAAGGATGAGGTGAAATTTATGTTGGAATTGGATGTAATGCAGGAGAAGTTGCAGTCTGCAATGTCAATCAAAAGATATATCCATACCATGGGTGTTGCCGATGAAGCGGAGCGCTTAGCTGAAATATTTGGCACACAAAAAGATAAACAAAAGGCACGGGTTGCAGGGCTATTGCATGACTGTGCCAAGGATTTTCCGCCTCAGGTGAGAGATCGCTTTTGTAAGGAATACAAGGTTCCTGTGGATGATTTTATGAAGATGGTTCCCGATCTAATCCATCCTTTTTTAGGGGCTGAGGTGGCAAAAAGGGATTATTTGGTGGAGGATGAAGATATTTTAGGCGCAATTCGTTTTCATACCACAGGCAAGGCAAATATGACTTTATTGGAAAAAATAATTTATATCGCGGACTTCATTGAACCAAATAGGGAACCCTTTGACGGGCTTGAGGAAGCCCGCAGGTTGGCATATTTAGATTTGGATATGACAATGAAGTATATTTTAGAGCAAACGATACAATATGTAAAATCAAGGGGAAGGGAATTGCACCCTTTTTCCTTGGAAGCATTAGAATATTATAAGGATTGTTGAGGAGGAACGATATGAACGCATTAGAGGCTGCGAAAATTGCCCAGGAGGCATTGGACGATAAGCTGGCACAGGATATTAAGGTTTTGGATTTAAAGGGCTTATCCAATATTGCCGATTGCTTCGTGATTGCAAGCGGAAATAATGTAAACCATTTAAGAGCTATGGCGGATGAAGTTGTACAGAATTTATTTAAAGAAGGTGTGAAGCTGCATCATTCGGAAGGCTATAGCGGCGCAACATGGATTTTGTTGGATTTCGGAAATCTCCTTGTGCATCTGTTTAATAAGGAGCAGAGAGAGTTTTATGGTTTGGATCATGTCTGGAGCGATGCTGCAGACGTAAAGTAATTGTTGTAAAGAAAGAAGCGTCACTTATTGGCTTTTATAGGTGGCGCTTTTTGATTTTGACTGTGGAAAAATTGTTTTTACTGGAAAGACAGGGAATTACTGTGTTCATTGATTAAAAACAATTGTACGCCTGCAATGGAATCAAAGAAAAAATATGAATCGTTTTTTAGAAGTGCCCATGTGAAAACGCATATATTTCTATGAAATACTATTAAAAATTTAAGTATTATTGCTAAAGGAATCTTTGGGTGTCTTATTAGTAATAGTAACTAATGTTCATATTTTTTGTTGTTTTCATAAAGTGAGTTTTTCATTTCTGGTTTTGCCATTGCAAAGTGCAACAAAATATATTATAATTGTCCCCAAGATCAAAGGAGTTCTTAAACAGCATTGCGTTGTCTGGCTGTTTAAGGGCTTTTTTTTTTCTCTAAAAAGCAAAAAAAAGGTATGTTTTGCTTAAGTTTGATCAGAAAGAATAATAAAGCATTTAAAAATTTCGAGCCGCCCGATTAAGAGCGGTATTTAGACAACGAAAGAAATAGAAAGGATGAGGGGTATGAGGGAAAATTTGTTTCAACAGCTTAAGGAACCGCAAGGCCTATATGATCCGAACTTTGAGCATGACAATTGTGGCATTGGTGCAATTGTAAATATCAAGGGAATCAAAAGCCACCAGACTGTGGAAGATGCATTAAAGATTGTAGAGAACCTTGAACACAGAGCAGGAAAGGATGCAGAAGGAAAAACCGGGGACGGCGTTGGGATTCTTTTGCAGGTTTCACATAAATTTTTTTCAAAAGAGGCAAAAAAGCTGGGATATGAAATTGGTGAAGAGGGCGACTATGCAGTAGGTATGTTTTTCTTTCCCCAAGGGGAGCTGGAAAGAAACCGTGCAAAAAAAATGTTTGAAATTATTGTTGAAAAAGAAAACCTAGAGTTTATTGGATGGAGAGAGGTTCCTACTAGCGCATCCATTCTTGGCAAGCAGGCGTTGGATTGTATGCCTTTTATTTTACAATGCTTTGTAAAAAGAAAAACTGACACGAAAAAAGGACTGGATTTTGAACGTAAGATCTATATGGCAAGGCGTGTTTTTGAACAAAGCAACGATGATTCCTATGTGGCTTCCTTATCCAGCCGAACCATTGTATATAAAGGTATGTTTTTGGTAAATCAGTTGAGATTATTTTTCAAGGACTTGCAGGATAAGGACTACGAATCTGCCATCGGTATGGTGCATTCCCGCTTTAGCACAAACACAACCCCAAGCTGGGATCGCGCTCACCCTAACCGCTTCATTCTTCATAATGGTGAAATCAACACAATTCGTGGCAATTCAGATCTGATGCTTGCCCGTGAAGAAACTATGGCGGCAGACGTATTTAAAGGTGAAATGCACAAGGTGTTGCCGATTATTAACCAGTCCGGTTCTGATAGTGCCATGTTGGATAACACCTTGGAATTTCTTGTGATGAGTGGTATGGATTTGCCTTTGGCCGTTATGGTTATGATTCCTGAGCCTTGGAGTAACAATAAAAATATCAGTCGGGCAAAAAAGGACTTTTATCAGTATTATGCTACCATGTTGGAGCCTTGGGATGGTCCTGCTTCCATTCTTTTTTCCGATGGTGAGGTAATGGGAGCAGTTTTGGACAGAAACGGCTTAAGACCCTCCAGATATTATATTACTGACGATGATAGATTAATTCTTTCCTCAGAAGTAGGTGTTTTGGACATTCCTGTGGAAAAAATCATAAAGAAAGATCGCTTGCGTCCCGGCAAAATGCTTCTTGTTGATACAACAAAGGGCACTATTATTGCGGATGATGATTTGAAGGAGCAGTATGCTACACGACAACCCTACGGTGAATGGATTGATAAAAATCTCGTTCACCTGAAGGATATTTCCATTCCTAATAAAAAAACGCCCCAGTATACAAAGGAAGAATTGATCAGATTGCAAAGAACCTTTGGCTATACATATGAGGAAGTGATGACGGCGATTTTGCCAATGGCAAAGGCGGGGGAGGAAGCCATTGCATCTATGGGTACAGATACACCCTTGGCGGTGCTTTCTGAAACCAAAAAACCGCTATTTAACTACTTTAAACAGATGTTTGCTCAGGTTACAAACCCACCCATTGATGCAATCCGTGAGGAGATTGTAACAAGCACAACGGTTTACATTGGCGGCGCAGGCAACCTATTGGAAGAAAAGCCCGAAAATTGCAAGGTTATTCGTGTGAATAATCCAATCCTTACCAATACGGATTTACTAAAAATCAAGAATATGGATATTGAAGGGTTTAAGGTTGCGGAAATCCCCATCACATACTATAAAAATACGCAGTTGGAAAGAGCAATTGATCGTCTGTTTGTAGAGGTGGATCGGGCGTACAGAGATGGTTCGAATATTATTATTCTTACTGACCGTGATGTGGACGAAAATCATGTTCCCATTCCTTCCTTGCTGGCAGTATCTGCAGTTAGCAAATATTTGGTAAAAACCAAAAAGAAAACAAGCGTTGCAATGATTTTGGAAACAGCTGAACCAAGAGAGGTTCATCACTTTGCAACACTTTTAGGTTATGGCGCTTGCGCAGTAAACCCTTATTTGGCACAGGATACCATTTCAAATTTAATTGATGAGGATATTCTGGATAAGGATTATTACGCTGCAGTAAACGACTATAATTCTGCAATTCTTCATGGAATTGTAAAGATTGCTTCCAAAATGGGTATTTCTACAATTCAATCCTATCAAGGAGCACAGATTTTTGAAGCGGTGGGCCTTGACTCTAAGGTTGTGGACAAATACTTTACCAATACCGTTACAAGAATTGAAGGCGTTGATCTGGATGATATTCAAAAGGAATTTCATGAATGGCATAACAGCGCATTTGATCCTCTGGGCTTGGCAACTGACCTTACCTTAGACAGCGTTGGCAGCCACAAATTCAGAAGCAATAAATCCAAACATTTATATAACCCTCAGACCATACATCTTTTACAAGAAGCAACCAGAACGGGGGATTATAAGCTTTTTAAAGAATACACTCGTTTAATTAATGATGAAGCAAAGGTGACCTTAAGAGGATTAATTGGCTTTAAATTTGCAGAAAACTCCATTCCCATTGAGGAGGTTGAAAGCGTAGAGTCCATTGTAAAACGTTTTAAAACAGGTGCAATGAGTTACGGTTCTATCAGCCAGGAGGCCCACGAAACCCTTGCCATTGCCATGAACCGCATCGGCGGCAAAAGCAACAGCGGTGAGGGTGGCGAAAGCATTGACCGTTTGACACCTGATCCTAACGGAGATAGCAGATGTTCTGCAATTAAGCAGGTGGCATCGGGACGCTTCGGTGTAACCAGTCGTTACTTAGTAAGTGCAAAGGAAATTCAAATAAAAATGGCACAGGGTGCAAAACCCGGTGAAGGCGGTCATTTGCCGGCGGAAAAGGTGTATCCTTGGATTGCAAAAACAAGACATTCTACCCCCGGGGTTGGTTTGATTTCTCCGCCCCCTCACCACGATATTTATTCCATTGAGGATTTGGCACAGTTGATTTATGACTTGAAGAATGCCAATCGGGATGCAAGAATCACCGTAAAGCTTTGTGCCGAGGCAGGTGTAGGCACCATTGCAGCAGGTGTGGCAAAGGCTGGCGCCCAGGTTATATTAATTTCCGGCTATGATGGCGGAACGGGGGCAGCACCTAGAACCTCCATTCAGCATGCAGGGGTGCCTTGGGAGCTTGGTTTGGCGGAAACGCATCAAACCTTGATTCGCAGCGGTTTGAGGAATAAAGTAACACTGGAAACAGACGGAAAGCTGATGAGCGGCCGTGATGTTGCCCTTGCTGCATTGATGGGTGCGGAGGAATTTGGTTTTGCAACGGCACCGTTGGTAACCATGGGCTGTGTTATGATGCGTGTATGTAATTTGGATACCTGTCCTGTTGGTGTAGCCACGCAAAATCCTGAATTGAGAAAGAGATTTAAAGGCAAACCGGAGTATGTAATCAATTTTATGTATTTTATTGCCCAGGAATTAAGGGAGTACATGGCGAAGCTTGGCTTTAAAACTGTTTCCGAAATGGTTGGCCGCAGCGATTTGTTAAAGATTCGCGACGGTGCAAGAACAAGAACCACAAAGGTAGAATTGGCTAGAATTATAAACAATCCTTTTGCAAAGCCGGGTCAGAATTATGGTTTTGATCCAAAACAGGTTTTTGATTACCATTTGGAAGAAACCGTGGATTTAAAGGTTTTGTATAAGAAGGTGAAGGACTCCATAGATACCAAAACGCCTGTTTCGATTGAAGTGGACGTAAAAAATACGGATCGAACCTTCGGAACCATTTTAGGCTCTGAAATTACAAAAAGATACCCAGAGGGACTTGACAGTGACACGGTGCACATTAAATGTAACGGCACAGGTGGACAAAGTTTTGGCGCATTTATTCCAAAGGGGCTTACCCTTGAATTGGAAGGCGACAGCAACGATTACTTTGGCAAGGGTCTTTCCGGCGGCAAATTAGTTGTTTATCCACCCAAGAAAAGCAAGCTAAAGGAGGACGAAAATATTATCATTGGCAACGTTGCATTGTATGGATCGACGGATGGCGAGGCGTACATCAATGGTGTGGCAGGGGAACGCTTTTGTGTTCGTAACTCCGGCGCAAGAGCTGTAGTTGAGGGTGTTGGCGACCACGGCTGTGAATATATGACAGGTGGTATTGCCGTTATTATTGGAAATACAGGGAAAAACTTTGCTGCCGGTATGAGTGGCGGTGTTGCCTATGTTTTGGATGAAAACAGAGATTTCTATACCAGAGTAAATAAAGAGTTGGTTTCCTTGGAAGAAGTGCTGCACAAACAAGATGTTACGGTTTTAAAGGAAATGCTGACAAACCATGTGAAATTGACAGGCTCCAAAAAAGGGCAGGAAATTCTTAAAGACTTTAGTAATTATCTGCCAAAATTTAAAAAGGTCTTGCCCCACGACTTTGACAAGATGCATAAAGCCACCGTTCGTATGGAGGAAAAAGGCTTAAGTGGAGATGAGGCATTAATTGAGGCGTTTTATGCATTCTATTCAAATAAATAAGACAGGGGGGATTATGCATGGGAAAAGCAACAGGATTTTTAGAATTTGACAGAAAATCTGGGGGCGAAATGAGCCCGAAGGAAAGAATTAAGCATTTTCAGGATTTTCATGAGCATTTACAAAAAAGTGAACAGCAGCAACAGGCAGCAAGATGTATGGACTGCGGCATACCCTTTTGTCAGAGTGGAATGATGTTAAAGGGTATGGCTTCGGGCTGCCCTTTGAATAATTTGATACCTGAGTGGAACGACTTGATTTACTTGGAAAAAATGGATCGGGCCTTAGACAGGCTGTTAAAAACAAACAATTTTCCTGAGTTTACAAGCCGTGTATGTCCCGCACCTTGCGAGGCAGCATGTACTTGCGGATTGAACGATACTTCCGTTACCATTAAGGAAAACGAATGGAGCATTATTGAAAACGGTTATTTTTCAGGGCTGATTCAGCCAAACCCACCGAAGGTAAGAACAGGAAAGAAAATTGCCGTGATTGGCAGCGGGCCATCGGGACTTGCAGCGGCGGATCAACTGAATAAAAGAGGCCATACGGTTGTTGTTTATGAGCGTAATGACCGCGTGGGCGGACTGCTGATGTACGGCATTCCCAATATGAAACTGGAAAAAACCGTAATTGACCGTAAAGTGAATATTATGAAGGCAGAGGGAATTGAGTTTATCACCAATGCAGATATTGGCAATACCATTAAGGCAGAAAAGCTGATTAAGGAATATGATTCCGTGATTCTTGCCTGTGGTGCATCAAACCCTCGTGATATTAAGGCTCCAGGTCGAGAAGGAAAAGGAATTTATTTTGCGGTGGATTTCTTAAAGGCAACAACCAAAAGCCTTTTGGATAGCAATTTAAAGGACGGTAAATTTATTTCCGCAAAGGGCAAAAATGTTTTGGTCATCGGCGGCGGTGACACAGGAAATGATTGCGTTGGAACCTCTATCCGCCATGGCGCAAAAAGCGTAGTACAGCTGGAAATGATGCCAAAGCCCCCGATGGAGAGAGGGGACGACAACCGCTGGCCCGAATGGCCCAAGGTTTTAAAAACCGATTATGGTCAGCAAGAGGCAATTGCAGTCTTTGGCGGTGATCCCAGACTTTATGAAACAACGGTAACGGAATTTGTTTTAGATAAGGAAGGAAACGTTGCAAAGGCGAAAATTGTGAAGCTGGAGAAAAAAGTCGATAAAAACGGCGCAGTATCCTTTGCGCCAATGCACGGCAGTGAAAAGGCCATTGATGTTGATTTGGTATTGATTGCAGCAGGCTTTTTAGGGACTCAAAGCTATGTATCGCAGGCATTCAAGGTTGAGTTGAATGAAAGAACGAATGTTAAGACGGGGGAAGACAGCTTCCGTACGAATGTTCCAAAGGTTTTTGTTGCAGGTGATATGCATAGAGGACAGTCTTTGGTTGTTTGGGCAATTAAGGAAGGCCGCAGTGTTGCTAGAGAAGTGGATGAAACGCTGATGGGCTATACAAATTTGGTGTAACCTAAAATTAAGACAAATTTAGCGTGATATGAATAAAATAAAAGATAAAGCAAACAAGGGCAAAAAAACGATTATGAAGTGACCCCAAAAAGTTAGACAAATCTTTAAGAAAAATATTGTTCAAGCAGCCGAAAGGGCTTGTTGTCTGTGTAGTGCAGGCGGCAAGCCCTTTCGCTGTGCCTTGCTGCGCCGGTTGTTGTAATAATCCATGTAATCAATCAGTTCAGCTTTGAAATGTTCCATAGAATCAAAGTTTTGCAAATATAGAAGTTTACTTTTGAGCAACCTGAAGAGATTCTCATTCACAGCATTATCTAAGCAGTTTCCCTTGCGACCCATGCTTTGATGAACTCATCTCAATCTGAGCATACGTTGGTACTGCTTATGTTGGTAGTTTCTTTGAACGTGAGATTCTCCTCCCGCATCGTCACTATCACCGTTTGCTTAAACTCTCCGCTATATGGAGTTTCTTTTAGCATAAAAAACACCCCCTAGTTATTTACAGTATACCATACTGTCTAACTTTGGGGGTGCAGTTCATTATGGTTTTTGCTCTTGTTTGCTACAGGGAAAACGGCTGTCCTTTCGTAAAAAATAATTATTGATTTTCAATCTCAACCAAAGCATTTTCCAGAAGCTCTGGCTCGGTAAGATGTATAAAATGACAGCTTTTTTTGGCTTGAATTAATTGAGATTTTGCACTAAATGCTAAATATTCCTTCATGATATCCTGCCAAATTTTTTCAATCTTTTTGGCTGTTTCTTTTGAAGCTCCTCCAAATTCCATAATTTCTTTTTCCACAAGCTGGGGCGTATGGGTAATCAGAATTAGCGGAATATCGGGGAAGGAACCTTTCTTTTTTAAATCTGGAATGTTTTTTTCATCATGGGCTAGTTGATATTCTGCTATGGCAGTTTCGTAGGTATTCGCCTTGGCAAGAGAGTTTAAAATATATTCCTTTGTTTCTGCCTCAAATTCATAATAATAGAAAGGAGGAGCATTTTTCATCAATGTTTTCAAAAGAAAGCCAAGATGCAATTTTGCCAAAGCTTTTGGCAAGCCTAAATGACTGTGCTTATCCACACCGCTTTTTTTGAATTCATCGGGGGTAAGCAACTTTTTGAATTCATTATCCCTTGCAGATAATGGGTCAAGCAAAATAAGCCCTTTCAATTCCTCGGGATATAGTCTTACAAACTGTTGTGCATAAAGACTGCCTTGGGAATGGGCAAGGAGAATTAATTTATCCTCATGGGGCAGGGACTGCAAAAGTTCATGTAATTCCTGGGCAATATGAAAAGGAGTTCTTTCTTTTGTGGATTTTTCGCTGAAATTCGTTCCGGCGCGTTCATATAAAAGAACGGTATGGGAATGAGAAAGCCTTTCTGCAATATGAAGCCACTCGCCCATGCATGCGCCGAGGCCTAACTCTATAACAATGTTTATTTTTCCGTTGCCAAAAAGCTTATAAGCAAGCCGGGTCGAACTGATTTTGACAGAATTTATAGTTATCATAGGTTACCTCCAGATGATAAAGTGTTTTTATTGCAATAAAATCCAATAAATGTTAACCAGATTTCCGTCGGAATATGGCTTTGTTTCTGTTAAAACACCGCCACATTTTTGGATTGTTCGGATAGAAGGAAGGTTATTTGAAAAGCATCCCACCATAACCTTTTCAAGGTTCAAGGTTTTTGCATAGTCTAAGCCTAGCTCCAGCATTTTGGTTGCATAGCCTTTATTTCTTTCGCTGGGTATGACGGAAAAGCCAATATGTCCGCCAAAGTCTGCTAAAAAATCATGCTCTAAATTGTGTCTGACGTCAACCATGCCCACAATTTTTTTGTCAGCTTTACGAACGGCAAAAAACGTTGTCGCTAGAACCCATTCCTTGTTTACGGTTTCGGGACTTTGATTTTTTATTGTATGGGTAAGCCAATCTTCGTAATCCATTTGGTCTAACAAAGCACTACCGTTAATAATGCTTTCGTTGCTGCGGAAAAATTCTTGCTTAAATGCTTCTGCTCCATTTTTGTGCTGATGGGTAGGTAATTGAAGCTCAATTTCTGCCATTTGTTAGCTCCTTTCCAAGTTGGTTACTGCTTCTTTGCTACAACATAATAATTGGGTGGCATGTTATGAAGGTTTTCACAAAATACTATTTTAAATCCGGCATAGATGAATGCATTCTCTAATGTTTCCATGGTGAAATAATTCATTGGAGGGATAATCCTAAGCAAGCTTAGTGGTTTCATTACAGTTTTTAAAAGAAATCTTTCGCCAACACAATCGGTTGCTGAAATAAAGTATCCCCCAGAAGGAAGACAATCATATATTTTTTTTAAAATTTCCTCCGGGTTTGTTAAATAGAGCAATAGATTAAAAGCTGTGATAATATCATATTTCCCTTGTGTAAAGTCTAGTTGAGAGATGTCTTTTACGGAAAAGTCGATATTTTCAATCCCTTGCTTTATCTTCTTTTGATTTGCAAAATCAATCATTTTCGAAGATGCATCCACGGCTGTTATTTTATTTACAGCATCAGTCAAATCCAGAATAATTATACCTGTGCCACAGCCCAGATCAAGGATATCCTTGGATTTGTCACAATATTGTTTGGTGTGGGAAATGGTTTTTGCATTGGCATTATGATAATATTTTTCCGTAGATTTATCGTAGGATTTGGCCATTTTATCCCAGAAGTTTCCCATAGTAATCATTGCTCCTTTTCAGAAACCTATCATTGCAAAGAAAAATTGAAATTTCCTAATATATTGTGTATAAGCTAATTTATATTCTGAAGGCTTATCCGCCGATCATCACGCCCACATTTCCGTATAATGAAATTCGAACGATACCACAAATGATAAGATGGGCGGGATAGTAAGCATAGAAGAACCACTTCATTCCTTTCCAGCTTCCTCTTTCACCATTATATTGCTTGAGAAGGGGGATAGACAGAGCAACAAATAGTTGTAAAATACCGTATACTTTGTTGATAAATAAGAAATAAACCGCCGCATACATGGCAACCACAAAAACCATGCTTGTCATTTGTTTTTTGAAATTACTTCTGTTGTTTCCCATATATAGGATTGCCAAGGTTCCAATGCAGCTCCAATCAGCGCAAAAGCTAATGGCGCAGATGCAAAGGGTAAGTACGGTTTTTATCCACGGCTTGAGTCGTGGATCTGTACTTTGGGCAATTGCCAGTGCCACCAATCCCCACGCCAAAGTCCATAATACACTTGTTTGATTGAAAATAGTTGTTTGAAATGGAACAAAGGGAATTCCAAAGGCAAAGTTATAGGCAAAGTGGGAAACAATAGAAAACAAAAAAAGCCTTTTTATATACTTTTTTAAATTGTGGGTATAAAAAAATCCCTCCACAACAAAAAACCACATAATTGGTGCGGTTAACCTACCTATGATATGTAATAACAAAATCATTGGATGGGTTGGGTAATTTGGAAAAATTACGCTGGCAAAGTGATCAATTGTCATGGCGATAATTGCAATTACCTTAAGATTGTTGGAATTTAAGCCCTTTTCTCTGTTTGTCGGCATTTTGTAAAGTTCCTTTCCTTGAAACTGATTTGCATGTATGAGCACGAATTAATAGATGACTTCAAGGCTTATTTTAAGGGAATTGTTACCAAAAGACAAGGAAAAGGTAAAAAAAGTAATGGATTTTTGGGAAAATCTGATTTCAAAAGAATTCCACAGCAGCTTGATATGAAAAAAATGTTTTTGACATGTATCCGTTATTTCTGCTTAATGAAAAAGCGGATATGTAAGGAGATAATTATACAATAAAAGTAAATTTTTGGCAAGGATAGTCGAACATCACAAGAAATTCTCCGCATTGAAACCCAAAATTTAAATATAAATTTCTTGCTGCAAGCCCTTGTGGGTCACCTTCTCGATATGTAATAACACTGATTTGTGTTCCCTTTGAAAATAAGGAGGCCATCTTCTTGAGCAAATTTTGGGCAATTTCCATTTTACGATAATTGGGATGTACTGCTAAAAAAATTAGGTCTTTATTTTCATAAGAAAAGGCCAATGTACCAATCGTCAGTCCATCTTTTTTTGCCACCAAAGCTTCCTTACGCAAAATACTTTCGTAAAGTCCCGTTTTATAAGCATCCTGATCCAAACCAGGAAAGCTGTCTTTCACTAACTCCAACAATTCCATCCAGCCGTCAATGTCTTGAATGGATGCAAAATCAAAATTCAAAGTGTCACCTCCCTAAATCTTTGTTTACCAAAAACAGCCGTTTTATTTTTGCTTGGAAAATCATGGGCAAGCCCCAGAGAAATCTTGTATATTAAGAGGTCGAAAAAAGCAATTCATTTTAGAAAACCTCTGATATATGTTTCCGCTTTTTTTGCGTGTTTTTGATGATAAGATGCTGTGTATTGATCCATGAAGCCATGACTGGCTTGGAATTGAAATGTTTCAATATTTGGTTTATCCGAAAGCTTTTTTACTACATGCTCCACGTCAAAGGAATCCTCATGGGCAAACAATAGAAGTGTGGGGCAGGAGGGACGGAGGGACAAATAATCTCGTATGCGAGAGCCATAGCAGCAGATGATTCCATCGCAGCTGTCGCCTTCACAGCACCGCCAGGCAATCGTTGCCCCCACACTGAAGCCAATGAAATAAACCTTTTCATAGGCAAGCTTTAGTCGGGCTGATAACACCATAACCTTTTTCCAATAATCAAATCCTACGTTTTTTTTGAAGAATTCATAAGCCTCATGGGATTGGGTGTAGTCAAAGCATTCTCTGCCCAGCATGTTGGGACAAAATACATCAAAGCCTTGTAAGTTAAGCTTGGCAGACATTGTTTCAATAAATTGGTTTATACCATAGATTTCGTGTAGCAGAATGATCGCTGTTTTATGATTACTGATTTTTTGCAGCATAGGCACTCTCCTGTATAGAGTTGTTTTTTGAAAGCATTCTTTTTGGCACTAAAATAAATCCAATTCCTTTATCAGCTGGTTTTTTGTTGTTTCATCCAAGTTTCTGGTTGGTATAATATGAGCCGTGACTGCGCTCAAGTAAATCAAAATCAAATCATCATAAATTTTAATTGATTTTATGCTGTTTTTTGAAATGGTTTTTGAAGAAAGTTCATCAAATATTTTAATGGAATTTTCATCAATAAGCATTGTTTTTTTACCAAAATATGAGGAATTGTCACCCTCACGCAGTAATTTTTGGGCTTGTTTTCTTATGCTGCTTTTATACCGTTTAGGATAGTAAAAAATCCATACTACGAAAAACAATATGGAAATGATAAGCCAATACAAACTTGGCTGTTTGAGCACCCCGGATCCAATAAAATATATGGGAAATGTAAATAAAAGGGGCAGGGCATACCGCAGTGAACGATGCAGCTTTTTTTGCGATGGTGAATTTTCCATATGATATAAATTAAATTTTATATAATCTTCTTCTGTTAATTCGAATTTTATTTCCATTAAGATTCCTCCTCTATTATTATAAAAGTAAAGTGGGAATAAACATTTCCGTAATCAACGGATCCGTAAAATTTTCACAGAATTTCATTTTACGCTGCAATCAATAGCCCAAGGTTTTCCCAACAATAATTATTTTGATTCGGTCTTTTACAAACTGGCCTGATATGGTTACAAACGCATTGCAAATTCTGTTTGGACTTTTGCAATCCACACAATGGCCGATTTTTGTGCAAGGTGTATTTTTGTTTAATCTTTTCGCATCAATGGGAGCGGCATAATTTCTAGCTCTGTTTTCGGCATCTTCTTTATTCCGAACCAATTTATTGATACCTGCTACAATGATAACTTGTTTTGGCCCATAGATCATGGGAGCAACTCTGCTCCCATTTCCATCTATGTTATATAACTCGCCTTCCTCTGTAATGGCATTGGTACTGCACAAAAAAGTATCGGCAGAAAAGTTTTGTATGTAAATTTCCTTTTTTTCCTCTTTTGTAATGCCCTCTTTATATTTATCTAAAAAGGCATAGCTTCCATTGCGCAATAAATCCAGTACACCTGTTTCTAAAAGGGTAAGGGAATCCCCAATTCCTACCAGCGAATTTTTCGCCACCAGGTTTTGGATGACTTGGAGTAATTCAGTTTCGTTTTTTACAAAAATGCCTTTCATATTTTTTTGATTCAGGGCATTGATGGTTTTTTCAACCCGTTTTTCCATAAACCAAGAAATGTTTTCATCCATGGGGCTTCCTCCGATAAAAATATTATACATGTTTTCATGTTTATTGATAATATGAGGATGTAGACTAAATGTAGGTACATTTCATTTGATAACATTATCCATTGAGGGTGGTGTTTTGAATGGAATGTCAAACGAGCCATATTTTTTCATATAACAATACACATGTTTCCACATGGAACGAGAAAAATTATATGATGACAAACCTGTTGATGTAACATTTCGTTAAGACTTTGAATGCTTTTCACCCTTATATTTCCAAAGTCTTGTAATTATAGCATAAAAAAGAGCATCCTTCAATTGGAATTTGCCAACGAAAGGATACTCTGTTATTACTTAAGTTATTTTAAATGCAGTATTTGTTCCTCGATCTTTTTGATAATATTTTTAAACTCTTCGTCACTTTTTCCTGTGGGATCTTCAAGTCCCCAATCTTCCCGATGCTTACATGGAAGATATGGACAATTGACATTACAGCCCATTGTAACAACCACATCTACGGGAGGAATATCCTTTAGCAGTTTTGAGTGTTGTGTTTGTTCCATATCAATGCTGTAAAGCTCTTTCATAAGTCTTACTGCATCTTGATTCATTTGTGGAATTGCTTCTGTTCCTGCGGAATAAAAATCAAATTTATCACCTGCCAGGTGCTTGCCAAGTGCCTCTGCTATCTGACTGCGACATGAATTGTGAACACAGATAAAAGCAACCTTAGTTTTACTCATTTTCAAACCATCCTTTCGTATTGTTTGCAATTTTGACAAGAGTTAGCATGACCGGAACCTCAACAATTACTCCTACTATGGTTGCCAATGCTACAGGGCTTTGTGCACGGAATAACGCAATAGCTACCGCCACAGATAGCTCAAAAAAGTTGGATGCACCAATCATTCCAGCAGGTGCCGCTATATTGTGAGGTGATCTCAATGCCTTACTTGCGAGGTACGCAAAAAGAAGATTAGGAATGTTTGTATAATCAAAGGTATCGCTATCAAAACTATGTGTAGTGGATTATCCAGAATAACATTGCCTTGAAATGAGAAAATGATAATAAGTGTCAAAAGTAATCCCATTATTGTGACGTTATCAAATTTGGGGATAAATGTATTCTGGAAGTAATCCAATCCATGTTTTTTGGTAATGGCTAATCGGGTTACTACACCTCCTACCAGTGGGATTACTACAAACAGTACAACTGAAAGAATAAGTGTATCCCATGGTATACTAACACCACTCACACCAAGCAGAAATGCTACTATTGGAGAAAAGGCTATCAGAATAATAATATCATTTGTTGCCACTTGAACCACGGTATAAGCAGCATTGCCCTTTGTCAAATGGCTCTAAACAAACACCATAGCTGTACATGGGGCAGCTCCGAGCAAAATTGCGCCGGCTAAATAATCTTTGGCAAGCTCGGCAGGAATGAATGCTTTGAATATCACAAAGAAAAACAGCCATGCAATACCAAACATGCTAAAGGGTTTGATGAACCAATTTGTTATCCATGTGACAAACAAGCCTTTTGGATTTTTGCCTACGTTTTTAATACTTAGGAAGTCGACTTTGAGCATCATGGGATAAATCATAAGCCAAATTAGGATAGCAATGGGAATTGATACATTTGCTTACTCAAAACGCCCAAGGAGATCTGGAATTCCAGGTAAAAATTTACCGATCAACACTCCAACGACCATAAAAAGAGCAACCCATATTGTCAGATATTTTTCAAAAAAACCAATACCTGTTATTTTGCTTTTTCCCATAATCGCACCTCACTATTGATTGATTTCATATATCTTTTTTTGCTGTTCCTGATTTAACAATTTTTCTGTAATTCCAGCGATAATCAAAATTCCGATAATGCTAAGTATTAGTCGGGTTATCATGAAATGAATCCCTAAACTTGCTGCTTCGAAGGTTAACATGGGTATCTTTGTTGTTGACCAAGCGCCAATAAAAACAAATACATTAAATAAACTACTGCCTTTTTTCAACATGATGCCAGCAATAGGAAAGGCTGCATACAATGGCCCAGCGGCGGCAGAACCCAGCAAGAAAGCAATCAGAACTCCTTTCAATCCGGAGTTTTTGCCTGTGTACTTCATCATGGTGGCGCGGTCAACCCATACGTCCAGTAGTCCCAAAAGTATAAAAATGGGAGGGATTACCGATATCATCTCAATGAAGTTCTTCTTCGTAAGATTGAGGGATTTTAACCCGATTTCCGGCAAAGCAAATCCTACTATAATGTTAACAATAATCAAAAGAAGAAATACTTTATACCTTTTTAAAAAAGCTTTCATTTCAGCACCACTCCAATCACAAATGCGGCAATCAGTGAAAAAGCGAACGCCAAAATATTTCGAATCATTGTTGCACGCTTTCCAAAAGTCTTTATTTCAAGTGGCAACGTAACAATTCCAACCATCATAAGCGTAGAAACAAAAGCTGCGATTTGCATATATCCCGCACCATTTTTTTGAAGTGCCGCCGCAAGTGGAAATGCCACAAACCCAGGAATCAGAGTAACAGACCCTATCATCGCCGCCCCGATCACACCCCAAATTCCCGAACGTGTTCCCAGAAGAACTGTAATTGTTTCCGGGCTTAATATCGCAAGAGCAAGGCCGATGATGATTAAAATGGATAGAAATTGCGGCAAAATGTTTTCAAAGGATCTCCATGCCTTTCTCAATGCCATTTTTGTCTTATTTCGGTCTTTAAAAAAAGATATTGCAAGACCTCCACCTGCAAGCCCATATAAGATGTAGGTAAACATTTAGCACCCCCTTATTTCATATTTTTAATTTCTATTAATCTTGCATCACTAGATATTTTTTATTTAAAAACACAAAAGCACAAAAAGCACTCATAACAGTTATCTAACCTTCTGCAGGATTTTTACGACCTCATCCGTTTTAAGCACTTTCCCGTAGGAAACCACTTTGCCATCTATAACAAGTGCTGGTGTAGTCATTACACCATAAGCGGCAATCTGTGAGAAATCAGTCACATGATCAATGGTAGTATCCATTCCCAGTTGTTTCAAGGCTGCTTTTGTTGCATCTTCAAGTTGATTGCACTTGGCACAGCCACTTCCCAATACTTTTACACCTGCACCTTCGGAGTTAGTGGTTTCTGTTTTTGCCATGCTTTCTGCACCACAATTTCCTCCACAGCTGCAAGATGTAGTTTCCTCTTTTTTATTTTTCTTACCAAACAATGCCATAATAAATCTCTCCTTTTTTATATAATTTTAGAACCCAAGATAAAACATATAAAACCCAATGAGCAAGATCAGAGAACCCATCACTATTTTTAGTACAGTGCTTGCTTTACCATATTTTTCGTTTGAAGAAAGCTTTTGTACAAAGCCGAAAGACGTTCCGGCGACAATCGCAAGAATGCCATGACCGATTGAATATAGTAGCAATAATAGTATTCCCCAAACAACACTTCCTTTTCCAGCGACAATCGTAAGCAGAGCGATGAGCACAGGTGTGGAGCAGGGGGAGGAAAAGATGCCGCCTAGAATGCCTGCAATGAAGGCTCCGGCATAGCCTTTCTTCGTGTTTTTTTGAAGCAAATAGCTGGATGGTATGATTTCAAAAATACCCCAGGTTTGCAAAGCCATCAGAATCATTAGTGTGCCCAAAATGAGATACCACCATGAAGCAGAAGTTCCCATCAAACGACCGGCAAGGGAAGCAATTACTCCAAGCACTGTAAATGTCACAGCCGCTCCTCCTGCAAAAGTGACCGATAGCCAAAAGGCTCTTTTTGTATCGCGCTGACCTGTGCCACCCACATATCCTATGACAAGAGGGATGCTAGATAATGAACACGGTGTAAAAGAAGTAAGCACTCCCGCAAAAAGTGCAAGAATCGGTGCAAGCCAACCGCTATTTGTAATTATTTCGGATAAACCCTCAAGGATTTGTGTCATTCAACCACCCCCATATCAATAAGGATAGCTCTCATCTCCGCTTCAGTCAGCCCACCTTGATGCACTGTGAAGGCATGCTCACCTGTATCACTATAGGTATACATATCAAACTTTATTTCCATATCATCCCTTGGCACATAAGGTGTTCCATCATCATTAATAAATACCTGAGTGGGAATAACCTGAATCGGAAAATCCTTTGCAGCGTCTCCGTTTTTCCAAACATCAACAAACTTGATGATTGCTTTGCCCTGCATTTCCGCGTTTAACGTTTTTAGTACAGGAGCCATTTCCTTGCATGGAATACAGGAATCCGCTCCGAAGTCAATGATAATAGGCAGGTTGTATTCCTTCAGTATATCAAGATCAATGGAAGTTGCTTCCAGTGCAAAGTCCGTAACAATTCCAGTTTGTTCATCAATGGGAGTAGATGTTGGATGGGTTTTTACGATCCATATTAGTATAAGTGTCGCCGCAATTAATACCGGCACCAATATTTTACCTAACAGCTTTTTCGTATCTATTTTTTTCATATTCATAAGCAGTAATTCCCTCCATCATTTCATTTTTTCTAAACAATAATCGTCTGAATTACGTTAAACAAGTAACCTACAACTACGATACCTATTGTGCAAATAGCAATAAATAAAGCTAAAAGCTTAGGTTTTACAGCCTTTCGCAGCAAAATCAGTGAAGGCAGAGATAATGTTGTTACTGCCATCATAAAGGACAGAATTGCTCCAAGTTGAGCACCTTTGTAAAATAATGCTTCAGCAATTGGTATGGTACCAAAAATGTCAGCATACATCGGAACACCGATGAAAGTTGCTAAAACTACGCCAAACGGATTTTCACTACCCAGTACGTTTGCAACCCATTCTTCAGGAATCCAGTTATGAATGACTGCTCCGATACCTACCCCAATAAGGATATAAGGAAACACTTTTTTAAATGTGGAAAGCATTTGTTCCTTCGCATATGTCAATCTATCTCTTCTGGTAAGCTCGGGTGATTCAATATCTACACTCCCAGCTGTCAAAATAAAACTTTCCACATGCTTTTCCATGCGCAATTTTTCAATAATTGTACCACCAACAACTGCAATAATTAGCCCCACAATGACATAAATAATAGCTACCTTTGCACCAAAGATGCTCATCAGTAAAACGAGTGAGCCAAGATCAACCATTGGTGATGAAATAAGAAAAGAGAAAGTGACACCTAAAGGTAATCCCGCTGATGTAAAACCGATAAACAACGGAATAGAGGAACAAGAACAAAAGGGGGTTACTGTCCCCAAGAGTGCCGCAACAATATTTGCTCCAATACCATGGAACCCACCCAGAATTTTTTTGCTACGCTCTGGTGGGAAGTAACTCTGTATATAACTAATAGAATATATTAAGAAACACAATAACACCGTTATTTTAATAACGTCATATGCAAAAAACTGGATACTTCCTATCCAACGGCTATTTATATCAAGCCCTAATGCTGATAAACCATTCCCAATTAATTCGTTTAACCATTTCATGCCAAGTATTTGATTTTGAAAAAAGTCCCATACATCCTTAATTATCTCCATAAAGCATCAACCTCTCTTTTAAGTCTAAAATATATTCATATTTCTTATACAAATAATTTATGTTAATATTTTTAATTATTTGCTTTAATTCTCTTTTTTACCAGTACAGTTTGTTGATGTAAGTTCCCTTAAGAGATGAATAGCATTGCTACTGCCTTGTTCTGAAATTTTATAATGCGTCCATTTGCCCTCCTGCCTGCTTTCAACAATGCCCGATTCAACAAGTATCTTCATATGATAAGAAAGGGAAGACTGTCCAATATCTATGTTTTCAAGAAGTTCACATGCACAATTATCACCATTGCGCAGCAACTCTAATATATGCAGTCGCTTCTCATCGCAAAGAGCCTTAAATACTTTTGCGTGTTTTTCATTTAACGTTTCCAAATTTTCACCTCATATCTAAAATATTTGATATATAGAAGTATATACATCAAATCAAATTTTGTCAATATGATATTGTTATTATATAAAAAAATACTACAGATGTTGACAGTTTCACTGTCATAAGCTGTAGTACTATTTTTATTCGTATTAATATTGCGGTCAATTCTTTTACTTTATAGATAATTTTTAATATCCTCAGCTGATGGAACCTTGCCCATTACTTTCACTTGCTCGTCTACAACCAATGCAGGAGTTTTCATTACGCTGTATTCCGCAATGTCCTGAATTTCTTTACCTTCTCAATGGTTGCATCAATACCTAATTCTTTGACAGCCTGCTGCGCGTTAGCCTCTAACTGCTTGCATTTAGCACAACCTGAACCTAAAAATTTAATTACCATTTTTATGATCCTCCATTAAACATAAATTATATATCCTGCCAGCATTCCAATCAATGCCGACAAAACTATCACTAATCCAACATAGGTAAGCGTTTTCTTAATACCCATTACCTTACCGATGACAATCATATTAGGCAAACTAAGTGATGGGCCTGCAAGAAGCAAAGCTGTTGCTGGGCCTTTTAACATTCCAAGAGCCATAAAGTTGTTGACAATCGGTACCTCTGTTAACGTTGCAAAATACATGAAAGCACCAAAAACTGCTGCGATTGCATTGGCTCCAAAAGAATTATTTCCTACAAATTTCACCATATATTCAAGGGGGATCACCGCTTCAATAACACCTGCTAAAAAACGCCGATTATGAAAAGGGGAACTATTCTCTTTGCTAAATCAAAAGTTGCCCTACACCATTCAAGTAACTCATCTTTTTTGAAATATAAAACCAATTCCACAATGAGTCCAATTGAAAATAAATGTAAAAAACGCAACTTTCTCAAGTAATATATCCAGAGTATAAAAAATTGTTAGCTTCTTTAAATTTCTTCAACAATTGAACTTCCGACAGTCATTATCTTGAAAAAATGCTTCTGCAACTTTTCTAAACTCCTCACTGTTTGACATTATCGCTGGGTGTCCACCCTGTTTGAAGATATGTATACCTCCATGCCCAATCTTTTCAATCATTTCAGTATATACCCGGGTGAAATAGTTCGGGTCTATAAAGCTTATAAACTCATCCTCTTGACTTCCAGTGAGTAGTATGTTTGCATTTAATGTTTCTATCGGTTTATGAAAGAATTTCCCTATTGATTTCGCATGCTCATGAATCGCATATGTGTCATTATCCACAACACTTTCCCAATCCTCGCCATGCATTGCACAGTAAAATGACTTCGCTCCTTCTTCCTGCTTAGAAGCTTCCCTATCAGCAATTACGTTTTGTGTGAATTCCCTTAATGGTTGCTCGCCTTCAAAACTGTCCGCAATGACCTTTCCAACCAAATCCGGGCGTTCTAGCGAAATATTTATTGCAACCAACGCACCTCCACTGCTTCCAATTAGGTGAACCTTTCCGTATCTCATGTGTTCTATAAATTCGATTGCTTGCAATGCTTCATCATACCAAAGATCCGTGCAAAAATTTTCTAACCTATCGGATTTTCCATGTCCTAAAAAGTCCAAAGTAATAGCTTTGAAACTATTTGTAAACAAATCTTTAATTCCCATGAACATGTTGGATGAAGCCGTATTCCCATGTAAAAAGAGAATCGGTGTACCATCCCCATGTTCCTCGTAATAACAAGATTTCCCTCTTAATTTAAAGTAAGGCATATAATTTCCTCCATATCACAATTGAATTCTATTATTTCTTTAAACCGCTTAATCCCTTTTTAGCAGGCATACAGCCTCACAATGTACCGTCCTTGGAAACATATCCATCAATTTTACCCGTTCCACCTGATATCCCGCCTCTTGAAAGACAACTAAATCTCTTGCCAAAGACGTTGGTTTGCAGGAAACATAAATAATTTCAGGGGCGCCAAAATCAATGATTTTTCCGATTGCCTTTGGATGAATGCCATCTCTAGGAGGGTCAACGATAATTAAATCAGGTGTATCCGTCAATTCGTCTACCTTTTGCAAAACATCGCCGGCAATAAAGGTACAGTTTGTCAGCCCATTTCTTTCAGCATTTTCGTTGGCGCTGGCAACGGCTTCCTCCACCAATTCGATGCCCACAACCTTTTTTGAGCCAGCCTCCGCCATAATCTGCCCAATGGTACCCGTACCACAATATAAGTCAAACACCATTTTATTGGAAACATCTCCTGCAAATTCCTTGACGATAGAATATAATTTTTCAGCACCCTTTGTGTTGGTTTGAAAAAAGGAATATACGGAAACCTTGAATTCTAAATCAAACAGCTTTTCCATGAAATAATCTCTGCCGTAAAGCACCGTCATTTCATCACTGCGTACAACGTCGGCAACGCTTTCGTTTACAGAATGAAGGATACCGCAAAGAGAGCCACAAAGGGGCAGGGCCAAAAGCATATTTTTAAATTCCTCGGTGGAAAAGGGAACCTCGTTGCTTGTAACCAAGTTGACCAGAATTTCCCCCGTGGCGTTACCCTTTCTTACTACTAGATGGCGCAGGGAGCCGTCGTGGCGCAGCTTATGATAAAAAGGAACGTTTCTTTCTTGAAAGAACGCCAAAGTACCGTTGATGATTTTTAAATAATCCTCATCAATAATATTACAATCCTTTAAGGTGACAACCTCGTAATGGCTCATGCGCTTGCGCATTCCTAGAGCCAGGTCGCCGTCCTTTTCTTCATCCCCAAAGGAAAATTCACATTTATTGCGATAGCCTTTTTCCGAGGGAGCGGGGACAATGCCTTCCCAGTTTTCTACATCTATCTTTTCTTGTTCCAATAAGCGTTTCACTTGACGCTCCTTTAATTTTAATTCATTCTCGTGGTGCAAGGGCTGATAGGTGCAGCCGCCGCAAAGGGTGTAATGAGAACAGACACCGTCTGGTCTTTCCAGAGGAGAATGCTCTAACACAGCTTGCTGTCTTGCCTCAATGCCACTGCTTCTTTTCTTAATAATTTGGGCTTCAATGGTTTGCCCGGGGATAGCGTTTTTGACAATAACCTTTTCGCCGTTAACAAAACCATAGGCTTTATTTGGAAAGGCAACATCCTCAATTTGGATGGTAATGATATCTTTTTTCTTCATAAATTCTCCTCCGAAAGTAGTTAGATTTTGTTTGTATTCAAGTGTCATCTATGGTATACTGTTCCAGTAATCTTAAAATTCTGAACGGGAGTGTATATTGGAATGTCTGAAAAATTAGAAGTAGGCAGTATCGTTGAAGGAAAGATTGTACGCATTAAACCCTTTGGCGCAATTGTTTCATTAGGTTCATTACAAGGGTTAGTGCATATTTCTCAAGTTGCCAACAGCTTCGTACAAGATATCAACGACCATGTAAAGGTTGGCGATATTGTAAAGGTTAAGGTTCTTTCTATTGATGAGGAATCTCATAAAATTGCATTGTCTATTCGGGATGCGTTACCCAAGGAAGAACGTCAGCCAAAGCCTCAGCACAAAACTGAGAAGCCTTTCCGTAAGCCAAATCAGACACAAAAGCCCGCAAGCCCTGCTGAGGAGTATTTCCGTCCCCAATCCTCTATCAATGCTACTTCGGATTTTGAAGAAAAAATGAAGGAATGGGCGAAGCAGTCAAACGAGCGTCATACCAGCTTGAATAAAAGAACAAACAAGCGCTCCAATTAAAATATTGCTTAAACATCTTACCATGAAACTGTTTTAGATGCAATAAACAGACGGCGCAGTGGGAGGGATAATATGTCATTGTTTTTTGTTATAGGGATATATTTTTATGCTCGAGGAATATTTGCGTTGTTTGGAAAGACAATTTTTTATACGCGGCGTTCACTAGAGAAGATAGAGCCTAAAAAATTGGCTGCATATTTAAAGGAAATAGGAATCCTGCATATGGCAGTAGGGACGATTTTTGTAGGCAAGGCCTTGATTGATATTGCTTTCCCTTTTCACAAGATGTTTTATTGGATATTTATTGCATTATTGGCTGTTTGTGTTTTTTTTCTTGCCCGTTGTAACGAACGGTACATGAATAAGAAATAAAGAAAAGCCTTTTTGCATTTGCAAAAGGGCTTTTCTTATGGAAAAAGCTGCGCCAATGCCCGGGAAATAGTTTGAAAGTTTGTGAAAAACAGTTTATATTATGTATTTTAAAATATAGAAATGCTAAATTTTTTTGAAGCAAGGACTGACGTTTTCAATGTGAATACTGTGAAAACATGTAAAAAAAATTGCAAAATGTATATTTAGCAACAGAACACTTTGCGATTTTCGGTAATTTTTGCATAATTACAAGAGATCTCTATATTAAAATCAACAAATAAAAAGTATTGACAAGAAAAAAATGTTGTATTATGATTAATCCAATTAAAAATTTAAAGACATGGAAGAGAAGAGTAGTAGGCGGATACTTTTGCAGAGAGTCCTCGTTTGGTGAAAGAGGATAAAGATGGGCTTATGAAGATGGTCTTGGAGTCGCATGGTCGAATTGATTTAGATCATGACGGGCGCGCCCGTTATAGTGTCAGGGTATAATCCGATTTTTTGGACGTACTCGTTAAGGTTTGTTTCGTGAGGAACAAACAAAATTAGGTGGTAACGCGAAGCTATGCTCTCGCCCTAATGATGAAGGTCATTTAGGGCGGGAGCTTTTTTATAGTTCGAGTTGTTTTACAAAGGAGAAGGAGGGAGAACGGTATGATTCAGCTGGAGAAAGTAAGCAAAACCTTTGGTGCAGGTGCTGGGGAGATTCATGCGGTAAAGGACGTAAGCTTAAATATTGATGCGGGGGAGATTTTTGGTATTATCGGATTTTCTGGTGCGGGGAAGTCCACATTGGTTCGCTGCATTAACCTTTTGGAAAGACCTACGGCGGGGAAGGTACTCATCGACGGCGTTGATCTGATGGGCTTGCCGGAAGCACAATTAAGAGAGGAAAGACGAAAAATCGGTATGATTTTTCAACACTTTAATCTTTTGCGTTCTCGTACGGTTTATCAAAATATTGCATTTCCTTTGCGCAAAAGCAAGCTGTCAAAGACGGAAAAGCATGAGAAAATATTATCCTTATTGGAGCTTGTAGGATTGTCGGATAAAACCGATGCTTATCCATCTCAGCTTTCGGGGGGGCAAAAGCAAAGAGTGGCCATTGCAAGGGCTTTGGCGAATGATCCAAAGGTTTTGCTTTGCGATGAGGCAACCAGTGCCTTGGACCCTCAAACCACAAAATCTATTTTGAACCTATTAAAAAAGGTAAATAACGAATTGGGCATTACCATTGTTTTGATTACCCATGAAATGGCAGTTGTAAAGGATATTTGCGACAGGGTTGCCATTATGGAGCTGGGATACGTGGTGGAAGAAGGGGAAACCGCTGATGTTTTCTCTCATCCCAAGGAAAAGCTAACCCGAGATTTTATGGATACGGCAAGCAACATTAATAAAATTTACGAGCTTCTTGAGGAAAAACATGAATTGACACAGATAAAGAATGGCGAAAAGCTAGTGCTGCTTACATATTCGGGTGGAAATGCCGGAGAACCTCTGATTTCCTATTTGGCCCAGAAATATCAAGTTCAGGCAAATATCATTTTTGGCAATGTGGATATTTTGAAGGATAAACCCATAGGGAAGCTGGTTGTCATTTTAAGCGGAGAGGCCGAGAATATGGAAAAGGCATTACAATATATTCAGGCTAGAAATGTTGAGATGGAGGTAATTCGGGGATGAGTTTTTTATATAACATTGCGCCACATTTGCAATCTCTGCAAGGAGAATTATTAAAATGCATGAAGCAAACCTTTCAAATGCTGTTTATTTCCGGAACGATTGCCTTTTTCTTTGGTTTGATTCTGGGAGTGCTGCTGATTGTTACAAAAAAACATGGGCTTATGCAAAATCCTATCGTGTATAAGTTCTTGGATAAAGCCATTGACATCATTCGTTCCATTCCTTTTATTATTTTGATGGTGCTTTTGATCCCCGTCAGTCGCGCCATTGTTGGCACAGGGTCGGGTGTTACTGGGTCTTATGTTGCTCTAATTGGCGGAACGGTTCCTTTTTTTGCAAGACAGATTGAAGCTGTTTTATCGGATGTGGATTATGGCTTAATTGAGGCCAGTGAGGCAATGGGCTTTGGCCCTTGGGAAATCATTTTCAGTGTTTATCTGAAGGAAAGCATCCCGGGCATCACCCGTGTAACAATGATTACCTTTGTAAGCTTAATTGGTATTACTGCCATTGCAGGGGCGATTGGCGCCGGCGGCTTGGGGGATTTTGGCATTCGTTATGGGCATCAGATGGGGTATAGAGATATGATTTGGATAACGGTTGCAATTATTTTGCTGATTATTACTGTTTTTCAAGGAATTGGAAATATAATTATCAGAAAAACAACACACTAACGGTTGGCTCTTTAATGGAAACATTTTAAGCATAGAAAAATTAAGAAAACATATAAGAAAAAGGAGAGATGTATGATGAAAAAGAATTTGAAAAAATTATTGGCGGCGGCATTGACAACTACCGTTGTATTGGCCTTGGCGGGCTGCGGTTCCGCGGGGAATGCACAAAAAGATGCACCGGCAGGGGATGACAGCGCAGCAGTAACAGTAGTAAAGGTTGGCGTGGTAGGCGAATACAATGCCCAATGGGAAACCATAAACGAATTATTAGCAGGCGACAATATTCGAGTTGAACTTGTGAAATTTGCAGATTATGCAGCACCCAACCGTGCGTTAAACGATGGTGAGGTTGATTTGAATGCATTCCAGCATAAAGCATTTTTGGCGAATGAAATTGAAACAAAGGGCTACGATATTGTAGATATTGGAGATACCTTTATTTCCCCTATCTCAATGTATCACAATAAAAACAAGATTTCTTCCGTTGAGGATATTCAAGACGGTGATGTAATTGCAATCCCCAGTGATTTGACAAATGGCGGCCGTGCTTTAAAATTAATGGAAGCAGTAGGTCTGATCGAATGTGATCCTGCAAAGGGCTTTGTTCCTACAAAGCAAGATATTACAAAATACAATAAGCAGATTGAAATTTTGGAAGCTGAATCCGCAACCTTGGCTAACATTTTACCCGATTGTGCAGCGGCAATTATTAACGGCGGCAACGCTTATACAGCAGGTTTAGATCCTATTGAGGATACAATTGCTACGGAAAATGTTGATCCTACGGTAAACGAAGCGGTTCCCAAGTTGGTTAATGTAATTGTATCCCGCACAGCAGATAAAGACAATGAAGTATACAAGAAGGTTGTTGAAGCATACCAAACAGAAGAAGTTGAAAAAACAATTAACGAAGAATATAAAGGTGCTTTTATCTGTGTTTGGGAAAAGTAAAAATAGTCTGAATAAGAATAATTTGATAAGTATGGGGTTTCATAATAGTGATTTACATTGAAGTGCAGGAGGGGGGTTCCCATCCAGTGAAAACAGATGGGTTTGTCGGCCTTTGCCGATGAACTCGTCTGTTTTGTATTTTTCTTTAAAATAAATGCATTTAAGAAAAGGCGGTAAGGATATGGCACTAAAGGATTATATTATAAAGGAAAAAAATTATATGGTTCAGCTGAGAAGGCATTTTCATGCCCATCCCGAGGTGAGCCTGCAGGAATATGAAACTTGTAAGAAAATTGAGGAGGAACTGGATTCCTTGGGCATTCCTCACACAAAGGTGGGGAAAACGGGTGTGTATGCATGGATTGACGGGAAAAAATCTCCTCAAGGAAAAATCGTTGCTCTCAGGGGGGATATGGATGCCCTTGCCATGGAGGATTTGAAAACCGTGCCTTATCGTTCCCAAAGAAAGGGCTTTTGCCATGCCTGCGGTCATGATGCTCATACGGCAACCTTGCTTGGGGCGGCAAAGGTTTTAAAATCCATGGAGAATGATTTTTCGGGGCAGATTCGACTGTTTTTTCAGCAGGCGGAGGAAATTGGCCAAGGAGCAAGACTTTTTGTTGAAGGTGGCTTGCTGGAGGGGTGTGAAAGGGTATTTGGCGCCCATGTGGCAAGCAGATTGGCAAGCGGAAAGGTTGCCTTGACAAAAGGTCCCCAGTGTGCCAGCTGTGATTATTTTAAAATAGAAATAACGGGAAAGGGTGCCCATGTTTCTATGCCTCACTTGGGGGTGGATGCAGCTTATATTGCAGCGCAAATTGTGGTAAACTTACAATCCATAGTGGCAAGAAGTACGGCACCGTTGGAAACCGTAGTGGTAGGTGTCGGTGTAATCAAGGCGGGTACCCAGTATAATATTGTTGCGGAAAAAGCGGAAATTGAGGGGACAACCAGAAGCTTTTTGCCGGAAGTACGCAAATTTACTAATGAAAGAGTGGTTGAGATTGCCAAGCAAACCGCAGCAATGTACGATGCAAAAGCAGAGGTCACCTTTTTGGATTTTGCAGCCCCTTTGGTGAATGATGCCCAAACGGTAGATGAAGTGATAGCCGTTGCCCAAGGATTCATTGATCGTTCTAATATTGTGACGGATTATGAGAAGGCTTTGGGCGCCGATGATTTTGCCGATTATTTGGCTGTAACAAAAGGAATGTATGCTTTTATTGGCACAGGAAATGATGAAAATCCAAATACAAGGGTTGCCCATCATCACGGTTTGTTTGATATTGATGAGGAGGCAATGCTGATTTCTTGCAATTTATATGTAGATTACGCTTTATGGGTTTTGCAGTCGTAAAGCTCCTTTGCATGCCTTGAAAATTCAATTTTTGTATGAATAAAAAAAGCCCTATTGCTTTATTTAGGATTCTTTATAAATCCAAGCAATACGGGCTTTGTTTGCATAAAAATCTGTAAAATTTTTGTGTTGAAATAGTGGGTTTCTCGTTAACCTTAGTGTAAATATATTTTTACCTACAGTTTAAAAATCCAACCTTTTCATAATTCGAACAAGGAAAAAAGAGCAAAGGGCAAAGGCCACCACTTCCGCAATGGGGAATGCAAGCCAAACCATATTTAGTTCGCCCAAACGTGCCAAAATATAAGCTGCCGGCAAAAGTACAACCAGCTGTCTTACGACGGAGATAATTAGGCTGTAAATTCCATTGCCCAACGCCTGAAACACGGAGCTGGCGACGATATTATATCCGGCTAGAAGGAAGCTAAAGGAAATGATTTTTAAAGCCGGCACACCAATGGCGATCATGTTTTCAGAGGCCTTAAACATGGCCAAAAGTCTTTCTGGAAGAATTTGAAAAGTAGCAAATCCAGCAATCATAATGACAATTGCGGCAATTACGCTTAATTTTATTGTTTGATGAATACGCAGCTTATTTTTTGCTCCATAGTTATAAGCAATAATTGGAACCATGCCGTTGTTTAGACCAAAAACCGGCATAAAGATAAAACTCTGCAGCTTAAAGTATACGCCAAAAACAGCAATCGCCGTTGAAGTAAAGCCATCCAAAATGCGGTTCATGCAAAAAATCATAACGGAACCAATGGAAATCATTAAAATTGAAGGTAGTGCAACAACGTAAATGCTTTTAAGGATTGCTTTATTTGGCAGCATTTCTTTTATTTTAATACGAATTTCATGGTTTCTTTTTAAATTTAGTGTAACACCAACCGTGCAAGAAATAAATTGCCCAATAACGGTGGCAATGGCTGCACCTGCCACACCCATTTTCGGTATGCCAAATAGACCGAAAATAAAGATAGGGTCTAAAACAATGTTTACCAAAGCACCAATGCTTTGGCTAATCATAGCATCCATTGTTCGCCCTGTGGATTGCAATAAGCGCTCCATTGCAACCTCAATAAATATTCCTAATGATCCAATTAGGACAATGTGAAGGTAAACTTCGCCACCTTTTATGATTTCTATAACATCTGTTTGTCCCTTTAAAAACGGTGTTGTAAAGAAAAGACAAATAAAGACAAATAGTAACCAGTTCATAACAGCTAAAAAGATGCTGACACTGGCTGTTTTATTGGCGATATCGAACTTTTTGGCACCCAGGCTTTTTGAAAGCAAAGCATTCGTACCAACCCCTGTGCCTGCAGCTACGGCAATCATAAAGTTTTGCATGGGAAAGGCTAAAGATACTGAGGATAATGCATTTTCGCTGATTTGAGCGACGAAAGCGCTATCTACAATATTATACAGTGCTTGCACCAGCATGGATATAATCATAGGTACAGACATACCAAAAAGTAGCTTGTTCACGGGCATAGTTCCCATTTTATTTTCCTTTATTTCTGTAGCCACGGAACTCATTATGTAACCCCCTTTTTTCGTATTGAAATCCCGATATAGTTGTAAAATCTGCGCAATTATAGCGCTGCCGAAACAGCGCTTTTTTGGGTGTTTTTTGGCTTTTTCATGCGATACTAAACTATGATACGCCGATATAATAATATTGTCAATATGAATTTTGGGGATGAAAGGAAGTGGATACTGTTTATGTTATTTTGCCGAAGAAGCTTGGTTGATTGTTTTCCAAAAAAGATAATTGTTTTCCACAAAAGCCTCCATCTTTCCCGCATCGTAAAGATAGGATAGGTAGGAGCGAATGGTGCTGCCTACCAGAACATATTGTGCATAATCCATGGTTAAAGCGTATTTTTCAAATATAGAGTGAAGAAGTTCCTCAAAAAACCTTGGGACGTCACATAAATTTAGTAATTCTTGAAGGATTTCATTGGCTTTCCTTCGATTTATTTCTACCAAGGGGCGAATATTCTCCGTGGGCTCAGCGTGGGCAGGGATGAAAAGCACACCTTCAAGGGTTTCCAGAAAATCAAGGGTTTTAAAAAAAGCCGTAACATCATAGTTAAAGCTGATATGATATTTCTCCAAAATTGCTTCGCTGAAAACAGAATCAGCTAAAAAGTATATGTTATCCGGTGTTCTTACCCCGATCATCTGCCAGAAATGCCCGCCCAACGGGAAAATCTCCATGCCATGGGGAAGTGCTGCCAAAGAAATATCCTGAGCCTTGGAGGGAGTAGCCATTAAAAATTTATTTCGCAGCTTTTGAAACGGATAACCGCCATAAAGAAAAGAAGGCTCCAAAATAGGGCTTTCAATTACGGCGTTTTCCATAGGGGTAGAATAAATAGGACAGTTTAGCCTGTCTTGCAATAAAGCGTTCCCCCCAATATGGTCGGCATTGGAGTGTGTATTTATAATTCCACTTAGCTTCCAACCTTGCTGTTCTAAGATTTTCTGAATTTTTCGCCCGGCATCCTTATCATTTCCGCTATCAATTAACCAGACCGCCTCCTTTGAAGCGCGGTAGACCCCAATTTTTGAGGGGCAGTTGATATAAAAGGTGTTTTCCGCAACCTGAATTAATTCGTACATAAAATGCCTCCTTTTCAGAAAAAGCTGCTCCGATTTTCGGAACAGCTTTGCAAAATTTTTGTTTAGTTCATGGAGTTTGTAGAGCCAATTACATTTTTGATTTTATCCTCAACCAATGAGTGGATTAGCTCTCTGCCGGCGCCAAGATAACCACGAGGGTCAAATGCGGAAGGATTTTCTCCAAGGGATTTGCGAATTGCCGCCGTCATTGCCAAGCGAAGATCAGTGTCCATATTAATTTTGCAAACGGCCATTGCTGAGGCTTTTCTCAGCATTTCCGCAGGGATTCCCTTTGCACCTGCAATATTTCCACCAAATTCGTTACACATTGCAACACAGTTTTGATCTACAGAAGAAGCACCATGCAAAACAATGGGGAAATTGTGGAAGCCTTCTGTCTCCAGTTTTTTCGATATGCTTTCCAGACGGTCAAAATCCAATTTTGCTTCACCTTTAAATTTATAAGCGCCATGGCTGGTACCAATGGCAATTGCCAAGGAATCTACGCCCGTGCGTTTTACAAAATCAACGGCCTGATCGGGATCTGTATAGGTCGCATTCGCCGCATCAACCTTTACTTCGTCTTCTACACCTGCAAGCTTGCCTAGCTCTGCTTCCACAACAACGCCTCTTGCATGGGCATATTCAACAATTTCCTTCGTTTGTGCTATGTTTTCTTCATAATCTAAATGAGAGCCGTCAAACATGACTGAGGTGAAGCCATATTCAATGCAGTCCTTGCAAACTTGAAAATCAGAGCCGTGATCCAGATGCAGGGCAATATCCAAGCCGGTTTCTTCCACAGCTGCATCTACCATGGCCTTTAAATATTTAGGATGAGCATATTTTAACGCACTTTTAGAAACCTGAAGAATAACGGCAGAGTTTTGTGCCTTTGCGGCCTCAACCACTCCCTGAATGATTTCCATATTATTAATATTAAATGCGCCGATGGCATAGCCGCCTTGAAAAGCTTTTTCAAACATTTTTTTTGTTGTAACCAACGCCATTTTATAACACCTCTCTCTTTTTTGTTTACAAATGATTGTCTCCTGTAATAAAATTATAATACGGTAGTTTGGTTGTGGCAAGGGAAATCGAGAAGTTATACCGCCTTTTGTGGCAAAAAATACAATTTTTATAGAATGAGGTGAAGCAATTTGAAAAATTTTTTGGTCTTTCTTGGTGTTTTGGGTTTGGATTTGGGAACAAAAAAATGGGCAGATTCACGCTTGCCGCGAGGTGAGAGGAAAAAAGTTTCCGAAAATCTCCTGTATTTCCAGCACATAAAGAACTCTGGAATGGCATATCATAAATTTGCAGGGAAAAAGAATTTTATTCTTAGCATAACGGGAGGATTGACGGCTGTTTACAGTATATTTTTTCTCTTGGCTTGTTTTGGCAAAAAAGATACACAGCGGTATGCATTTCCACTGGCCGTAACCCTTGGTGGCGCTTATGGGAATTTTTTGGAAAGATGGAAAAAGGGCTATGTGACGGATTTTATATATATTGATAAGGGAAAAAATGCCCCGATTTTCAATATTGCCGATGTTGCACTGCTCTTTGGAGCAATTTTAGTGGGAATGGTTTCCATAAAGGATTCGACAAATATGTAGAAGTTTCCCTATTGAAGAATTGCGAATTGCGTTGTATAATGTAAATACAAATTCCTGAAGTGTTCGAGAACTTACCATATTTGAACCTACACAACTGACTCGGGATTCCTATATGCAAAAGCTATGTCAGGCCCCAAGATAATTCCCTTTGGGCGGGGGAAGGCAGATGCTTTGGCTGCGGTTACCCACCTGGCTTAGGCTAGGTGTCAAGCGGTAAGGACGGCACTTTGGGATATATTTATGCTTAGAATATATATTTGTTTTGTGGTTTTATAAAAAAATTACGGGTTGTGTCTGGGATCAAACAGACATGGCCCATTTTTTTTATAAAACAGAAAAATTGTATAAAAAATGTAAAATATTTTACTTTAAATAGTTTTTTAAAATGATATAATATTGTAAATACTTTTACAACCCCTTGAAAACACTGGGTTTGTCTGAAATTTGTTACTAATGTGATATTAGTTCAATTCTGATTTTCGATTCTGAACGGTATAAAAATAAGGTGTTGCATCCCAATATGCAGCACCTTATTTTGCATTACAAGGCTTCAATAAGTCCAGTGTTCAACTTGTGCATTGCTTGATTTTTGAGTATGGTAATTCTATCAAAAGAGTATGTGCAAAGTGTAACAATGTATTGTTTTAAGTCTTCATCATAGAAAACAGATGAGTGTTCAGAACAATCATCTTTTATTGTAATTTTGTAAGTCATTTTCATTTCTTGTTGTTTCTTCAATTCGATTATTTTTCCCATGCTATTCACCTATTCCTTTCAATTTAGGAAGCAATTAAAAGGATTGCTTCTTTGAGTTCATCCAGTGTCTTATGGGTGTAAACTCTTTCACCAACTTCTTTGGATTTATGCCCCATCATAAGGTCAATACATTTCTTGTTAGCACCTGCACTGTCAAGTCTACTTCTGAAAGTATGTCTGCATTCATGCGGTGTATGCTTCATGTTGTGGCTTTCCATCACAGTGTTCCAAAATGTGTAATAGGTTACAGGGGGAATCTTCTTGCCATTGTAGCTGAAAAGGTACTGATTGCCTTCCTGAACACGGTTTTCAATCAAATGATATATTTTGGGATGGATTGGAACAATTCTGTCCTTTCCTGCCCTGGTCTTGACACCACCTTGAATTGTAGCTGCATTCAGGTCAATGTCTTCTGTCTTCAATCCCAATAATTCACTAAGCCTGAAACCAGTGTATAGGAACACCAGGATTGAATCAACCCAAGGTTCACCCTGGAACTTCCACAAGATTTGAACTTCTTCATCAGTGAATGGTTCTTTGCTTGTTTCAGGAATTGGTTCAGCAGTGGTCAGTTGGGCATACCCTTTGTTGATGACATCCACTTCAAGTGCAAACTTATCAAGATGACCAAACAGGTTCTTGATTGCCCACTGGGTGGAATATCCTTTGCCACACCCATCAATGATGTCTTGCATGTGGAATGATTTGATTTCCTTATATTTCATGTTCCAAAGTGGCTTGGTGTGCTTGTATGCAGATTTCAGTGAACCTTGCGTTGATTTACTCATCTTGCAAAGTTTCTTTTCAGACCACTGTTCAAACAATGATGACAGGGTTATCTTTTCGGCATCAATATCCCAAGGTGACTTATTGTATTCAGCAAGGGCAATCATCCCTGCTTCCCTTGTTGGATAGTAGCCAATAGTTTCATAGATTGGATGTCCTTTGTCATTCCATCCAGTTGTTTTTCTCACCACAAAAGGGTTTCTTCTATTTCCTGACAGTTTCGCAACACTGCCCCATCCGTTCGGATTACGCATAATTTACCATTCCTTTCAATTGATTTTTCAAGAATGAAATGGTAAAATGTAATGTAGACCATTTCATCTTGTTTGCTCATCAGCTTCATCTTGATTTGGTGCTTTCTTGAATCCCTGGGTTGCAGCCTGGGGATTCTTTTATTTTGGTCATCTACTGATTGCAGTCAGTGGGTGACCTTTTTTCATTTCCATTCGACACTGTTTGAATCAAAATCAGTAAAGTCAAATCTATTACTTTGTGGATAAATTGAAGTGTTCAAATCATCACCTGTATATTGAATAACAGTATTGGTTATCTGCTTTACATATTCAGGTGTAGCATAATACTGTCCACCAATGTATACTACATCACCACTAAGAACATTTTTAACTAAGGTTTCAAGGCTTGATGTGCTATAAGGCACAAATTCATCACTAATAGTGAAGTTATAGGCATTTACAGTTTTTGTTTTACTATCCCATTCAACGGTATACCCCATGGATTCCAACACAATCCTTATGGGTAAATAAGTTCTTCCATTATTCACAACTGCAAAAGTGTCATTTTGAAGCTTTTCGTTATTGTTGTAAATATAGTCTGTTCCAATTGGTACTTCAACCCTGTCATGTTCTGAAATAACAATTGCTACTTGATTAGTCTTGTCATAACCAACTGAACAACCTGCTGATTCCATAGTTATACGCAAAGGAACCATTGTTCTTGAATTTTCATCTACATAGGGATAACCACTATTTTCTGTAAATTCAATGGGGTTTCCATTTACAACAATATTGATTTCTTGGTCTGCTGCAAAAACAACTTGGCTTTGTAAAAGTAAAATAGCAATGATAGTTAATACACAAAGTTTTAATCTTTTCATATTAGTGACCTACCTTTCATTTTCTTGGATTTTCTTAAATTTCCAAAGCTGATGTTCAATTGATTCTGCTGTTTGCTTTTGAAGTTCACTGAATTCATCTTCTGTTAATGTTAAAGGGTCACCTTCGTACATAATTGAAACAGAAAAAGTTTCACTTTCAACAGAAGAACCTTGGACTTCATCTTTGAATTCCTTGGGAACTGCTTCAATTGGAATAGTGCATGGTTCAGAATAGTAAACCACATCAAACCCAAGGGATTTCATATAGGAAACAAATCTTTCATGCTTTTCCACTTCAATTGCAATGTCAGGGTACTGTTCATCCCAATCCATTAAGAAGTTAGGGTTTACCCCTAATGCCTTTGCAATTTTTTCAACCACATTTTTATTAGGTTCACGCTGCCCTTTTTCGTAACGCATTATTGCGACACCTGACATTCCAATTGCTTTTCCTAAGTCTTCCTGGGTCATACCTGCATTTTTCCTTGCTATTTTAATGCAATCACCAATCACAAAATCACCTCACTTTTTATTTTGGTGTCTTAATAGTAACACCAAACAACCAATATGTCAATTATGTTTGTAAAACTTATTGACAATTAACCGAATTGGTAGTATTATTTAATTACAACCGATATGGTTAGTTTTGAGAAAGGATGTGACAAAATGGTAAGCAAATTAAAGCTGAAAAGAATTGAACTTGGATTGAAGCAAAAGGATGTTGCCAAGCAAGTTGGAATTACCCCTCAATATCTTATGAATCTTGAAAATGGCAAAAGCAAAAATCCAAGTATCAAGGTAATGAAGGAAATATCAGCAATATTGGATTGTCCAGTACAAGAATTGTTTTTTGGAACAGGTGCTGCAACACTTACTGAAACAAAATAAGGGATTCAAGAAAGCTAAAATTGAATAGGAAGGTGAAGCTGATGAGCAAAAAGCATTCAATGGAACTTATCAATCTATTACTTGATGAGATTCAGAAGAACATCAACAAAATAATTGAAAACAAATAGGATGAAAGGATGGTACAAATTATGAAAATCAATAAGAACAATATTACTGGCATGATGCTATCAAATAACACAACTGGGGAACTTCTTTCAGTGTATGTGCATGAGGAATCCCCTGAATCAGTGGATGGTGTAGTTCATCAATTTCCTTTAAGTAATGGATTTGAAATTCATAAATGCAATGAGTTTCTTCGTTCCTTGGAAATCAAAGATGAATTTGAAATTACTTTCATGAGTTATAAGCAATATGCAAATCAGCTTCAAAGGTTGATGACTTTAATGTTAATTCAAAGATTGCTTGATGCAGCAGGTTCTGATGTAGCTGCTTATGAAATCTATAATGTCATGCTTGATGGTTTCAAAGGTCAGAACTTGGTGGTCAAAGCAGAACAGGAAAATGACCTTCAAAAATATGTCATGATGGCTTTGAACAAGTTCATTGAACTTGATGGAAAGGTTGGTGAATAATCATGTTAGACAGCATTAGAAAAAAATACTTGGCAGCTTATGAAAAAGCACTTGATTTGAAGGTTGACATTGTTCTAAAAAAAGTGTCAAAAAGGAAGTTCAGACCTTCTACTGACATCCGATATATTGTGACAAAGGAATATGAAAAATCGTTCCGCTATGTTGAGGAATATAAGGATTCATTCATGGTATTGGCGGTTATGGAAAACAATCAAGATTTTGATGGATTCAGAACATGTGCAATTTATGACTTATACAAGGAACTTTGTGATTCCTTCAAATTCAATGTTCTTGCCAAAGAAGACTTTGCAAGGTTCGTCAATAAATACTTTGGATATACAGTTGTTGATACAAGGGTTTGGGGTGTCAAGTCCAGGGTATTCATTAAAAAAGGCAGGTGATTAGATGCCTGTTACAGTAAACATCAGACAGGTCAAGGAAGACCTGGGTGAAGACATAGCAAAGTTAATTCAAGAACATTACCCTGGTATGTACATTTATGTGTCAAATAACCCTGTTGCATTAGAATTTGAATCAACAGAAGCAAAGTATCAGTATATTTTGAACCTGGCGAATTCAGGCAGAACATATGACTATATTGCAGAAAAGGTTGGATTGAGTAAGGACAGGGTCACAAAGATAATAGCTGACACCTATAAGAATCGAAAATCTGAAAGTTAAGTTAAGACCTGCATCACAACATCAATTGTGTGTGCAGGTCTTTTTTATCAGTAGAAAAGAAGTCGGGGACAATTTGTCCCCGAATGAGTTTAGGGAATATTTTTCCCTGAAAAGAGTTCGGCAAGTTATATATGCCGAATGAAAAATTGATTGGAAATCCAAATGTATCGTTAGTGATGCTTACAGAATCAGGTTATTTGATGTCGGTACGAATTTCGTACAGACATATGGTTGGGATGGTTTGTCCTGTTCTTTATTTCAATTAAAGGGGTAGTGTTTAGCTACTTCATATCCGTCACAGCGGTGGATATAAGTATAATTCTGTTCAAGTGTTCAAGGCAGTGTTCAATATGAACTGGCTGACATTGAACAGGTTAAAACCCTTGTGAATACTGGGTTTGTTTGGGTGCTGTTCAAGCGTTCAATGTCACTATTAACTTCTTTATATATAAGAGAAAAACATCAAAAAATTACGCTAAAAATAATTATATATAGTAAGTATAGGATTTCCCTTGAACACTTGAACAAAATTTATTGAGAAACCTTGTAAAATCAAGGGTTGTGATTGTTCCACTGCTTTTCTAGCATTGAACAGGTGCATGAACAATTTTGAAAGTTAATATTCAAAAATACTATATGTAGTAGGTATTTTTATAATTATAACCACATGTTGTGTATTTGCAAGACAATGATGCCCATATTTAGTATAATATACATGTCAGGTACTAAAAAATTATGAAAGAGAGGAAACCCCCTTTCAATTCCTGATTTACCTGACAATCAGGTGTGCATTAGCTATTAAAAAAAGCCTGATAACCTTGTTTTCTTTGTCACATGGTTTGATGCCCTGGTTGCTTATATTGACCAGTAAGTGACCAGGGCAACCAAATCATCAAGGACACAAAGAAAATTCCTATATGACCTTTATATGAAGCCTGATAAGGTATATCCACACATTTCGCAGTCCCTAAAAACAGGTTAGTAAATGTTAGCATTCAAAAACTGTTAAGTATTGTTAAGTAATTTTCACTATCGGGATATTTGGGACACCCTAAAAAAGTATGTTCACATTTTTCACCCCCTAAAAAGGACAGAAGAATGTTGACAATTGTTGACCTTCAAAATTACTAGGGGGAATGTTGAAGAATGTTGAGGTTCAAAACTACTAGGCAAAACTAGAGAATTTTTATAATAAACCAAACAAATTTATAGAAAGGGGTGATTCAAATGAATATGGGATTTGGAATTTATTTCACTAATCAAGCTGAACTGAATTTGAAGCATGTGACCGCTATCAAGGTGTTATGTGGCAGGACTAACAAAATTCTATATATGGATGAAAGAACCAAGCATTTTGAGGATGTAAAACCTTTTGCATATGACAGTGGGTTCTATTATGTGGTTTGCCCTTGTTGCCATCAGATTGAAAGGGTTTCTAAACACTACTTTCAGGATGGGAACAAAGCAAAGATTCATTGCAGCACCAGGACAATCACACAAAAGACCAAGTTCAAGAAAGGTTCAGAATCTATTGAACAAAACACATCCAAATCAATGTCATTTAACCTGGATTTGGATGATTGGAAAGCCTGATAATAACAGGTTAGTAACAAAACACCCTTCAAAGCCTTTGAAATCAAGGTTTTGAATTTATTAAACCATAAAAAGGAAGGTGATGCAGCTTGATTGATGTACAGAAACAATTGGATGAAGTCATTCGATTAAATATAGAAAAACAGCAAGCAATGACCAAGATTCATAAGAGCACACACAAAAGTGTTGGAAGATGCTTGTTGGAACTATCCCCTGATGAAAAACAACAGGCATTGAACAAAGTTCAAAAGTTCTACAACACCAAGATTGATGGAATATATCAGGGAATCAACAACCAACTACAAGCAGCAGGACAACCCCTGCTGACTAACCCATTTTAGAAAGGATGATTGAAATGAAAAACAAAGATGAACTTGCAGAACAACTGGAAGAACAGGAACAGCAGATTGAACTGCTAAACCATAAAACACAGCAGTTGGAAAGTGCAGTTACTTTTCTTCTCAACAGGGCACGATTAAAACCCATAGAAGCATTGGAATTTACAGAACTATATCCTGAATGGTTACCTGGTGGAAGATACCCCAAAGGAACATATTTGACATATGGCACTGATGAAGATGGAAACAAACAGCTTTACTATTCTGAAACAGATGTCATGAAAGCTGAATCATGGCGGTATCCAGGTAAAGAATCAACAAATCATGCAGTAGATAGATTATACATGCCAATTCAAAAAAGAAAGGATGAAGAATAATGAAATTAGAACTGGTAAAGAAAATCAAAGAAATCATTGAAGCCTATCATGCTATTACTGACTTATGTGCAGCAGAAATCAAGAAGGCATTTGAAGAACTCAATGAAACCCCTAATAAGTACACCCCTGAATATACCATGCAAGCTGCAAAGACAGCAGTTGATACTGCTATTGGTGCAAATGAAAAAAATGGTAAGGTTCTGAATCAGAAGTTGAAGTTGGTCATTGCTGATGCAAAGAAGCAGGTTCTTCCAATGCTTTTTGAGAAACCCAAAGTCATTACTGATAAGGCGGTTCTTGTGAACAATGCCTTGCAGCTTCTTCAAATTGAAGGAACTGAAATCACTGATGATGTTGCTTTTGAAATCTTGAAGGAATTCGTTGATGACCATGAGCAGATGAAGGTCTTCAAAAGAGTAATTGGAAAGCATGTTGAACTTGAAACTGCTACTGGTACAAGCACATTTCCAAAGACCTTTGGTAAATTGAACAAGATTGAAACAGCACTGAACACTTTCAATGAAGTTGAATCCATTGCAAATGGAATCTTCCTTCATAAGAAAGGCTTTGGTGAAAGGTATGTTGTTAATCGACAAACATTCACTATTCCAGTAGATGGATATGGTCAAATCCAGGATGAAGATGCAATCATCAATTATTCAACCATCATTGAAGAAATTGCTGAAAAGAATGATTTCTTTCAGGAAGTTCCCAATGATGACCAGGATAATGAAGAATAATTGAAAGGATGGTGATTTGAATGAAAGAATTAGATTTATGTGTAAGAATGACCAGGACTGAATTTGATGAAAAGAATCAAACTTGCAAGATGTTCAAAATTCAAGACTATTCAACATATGAAGTTGGTCAGATGGTTTATATGAATGGAAGTCATTACATCAAGACCAATGGAACAACTTCATGTAATTTCTCAATGGGTGAAGGCTGGAAAACGGTAGTTGTAACTGAAAGTGTATTCACCAAAGGAAACCAGGACTTTGATGCAAATGGTCAGCCTTACACCGCAACCAACCCTGCACCAGTTGAAGGATAATTGAAAATTAACTTTCAAAAACACTTCAATAATAACAGGTTAGTAACAAATGACCTGAAAAAGCCTTGATTTGCAGGGTCTTGAAATTATTATGTAATGATTCCCTTCCCTTTGGTATTTCGGATGTAACTGAAAGACACATAATCACTGGACTGAACCAGGAAAAAAATGTACTTGTGAAAAAATATCATTACTAATAACACCATTACAACAAGGGGAAACAGGGAAAGCAGCCTTGTTTCCCCTTTAACATAGAAAGGGGTTCAGTATGGACATACAAGAATTAGTGAAACAGACAATCCAAGCCACAACAGATGCAACTGTCAAAGAATTGAAAAAGCAAGGTTTGATGAAAAAAGAAGGTCAGACACCTTTTCAGAAAACTGAAACTTTGCTTTATTCTTACTCAAAGTTTGAAGCTGCTGTCAAGCAGAAGCATCAGGAAATTCAGGATATTGAAAAGCATGGTGTGGCTTGTAAGTCTAAAAGTTTTGTTCAGTGGAGTAAGAATGCACCACTGTCTGACCTTAGTCAAGAACTTGAAAAGAAAGACAATGCAATTGACCAACTTAAAAAAGCCATTATTAAAACAGAATCATACATTTCAGAAATTGACATTGCACTGAATGGAATAGCTGATGACCCATATTTTGACATCATACCAATGAAGTATTTTGAAGGTCAGACCAGGGAAGAAATTGCTGAACATTTTGAAGTTGATGTTTCAACCATATCAAGGCAGAAAAACCGACTGGTGAACATACTGCAAATCAGATTGTTTCCAGTGGATGTGTTTGAAACAATCTTCAACTAATAACCAATTAGTAACAAAAGACCATAAAAACCAAGTGGAATCAGGGGTTTGAATTTATGACCTCATGATTCCATCAGAAAGGAAGCTGAAAATGGAAGAAAAACACAAAGTCATCTACTATTTTTTACATGCTGATGATAGTGACACCAAAATAACACAACAACTATCACAAAAGGATTTGGGGAAATTGCTATTGCGTGATGATGTGGTTCTTTCCAGTGTAAATGCTGAACGCAAACCTTATTATCGCAGGAAAAAGAAAGGCAGGTGAAAAACATGAATAAGAACATAGAAGTCATAAGTGAAAAGGTTTGGGCAGTAAACTTCAACTTTGTGAAGGTTGGTTATATCAAAGAACTGACCTTCAAGAATCAGGAATCAACTGACTGTCTTGCAGTCTTGACCAATGATGGAACATACATCTTGAACAAAGCAGTGAGTTATTCAGTATATGTTCCCTTCATTCAAGCAGTAATGTCTTTGAACACTGCTGAACTGAATTCTAAACAGGGATTCTGCAAAGTCATCAGAACTATTGTACCAAGCATCAAAAACATGACTGATGACCAAATAATCAAGTTCATTTGGTCAGATAACAGTATCACTGGAAACTGGACAATCTATCAGAATCTTTGCAAATGGGAATCTGAAAGAAGAACTGTTGAAAAGCAATACATCAAGAAACATTGGTTCTTGATTGGTATGAAAAAATTACTTAAAAGACTGGGGGTGAAATAATGGCAAGTATCGCAACACAAATTAACTTAGTAGATAGAATGTCTTCCCCACTGCACAATGTTATTAGTGCAGTGGAACAGATGACCAGTGCATTACAGTCTGTTGACAATGCAGTGAATCATGGTTTTGACACAACTGCAATAGATAATGCAAGGCGGTCTGTTGACATGGCGAACACCCAAATGGAAGAAATTGAACAAAGCATCAGACAGGCAGGACAGCAGCAAGAAAACCTTAATAATCAGATGAATCAGGGGCATTCAGCAATGGATGGTCTTGCTAAAAAGGCATTGAGCATGGTTGCAGCTTATGCTTCTATTCAATCCATTGGGAAGGTCATGGACTTATCTGACACCATGACACAAACAACAGCAAGATTGAACTTGATGAATGATGGACTTCAAACCACTGATGAACTTCAACAGAAAATCTTTGAATCTGCACAAAGGTCAAGGGGGTCATATATCGCAACTGCTGATGTTGTGGCAAAGTTAGGACAAAGGGCAGGTGATGCTTTCAGTTCCAATGATGAAACAATTGCATTTGCAGAGAACTTGAACAAAATGTTTGTCATTGCAGGTGCAAGTCAACAGGAAATGCAAAGTGCATCTTTACAGTTGACACAAGCACTTGGTTCAGGGGTGTTGAGGGGGGAAGAACTCAATGCAGTGTTTGAATCTGCTCCAAATGTTATCCAAGAAATAGCAGATTACATTGGGAAACCAATTGGTGAAATCAGGCAGCTTGCAGCAGATGGACAAATCACTGCTGATATTGTCAAGAATGCATTATTGTCAGCAACAGATGAAGTCAATGCACAGTTTGAATCAATGCCTGTTACATTTGCCCAAGCATGGCAAGGTATTCAGAATGACTTGCTGATGACCTTCCAACCTATCCTCTCAATAATTGCACAGGGTGCAGGATGGATTCATGAAAACTGGTCTACAATAGAACCTGTATTTTGGGGATTGGCTGCTGCTGTTGCTGCTTATGCTTTGATAACAGGAATTTCTGCTGCTGCAACATGGTTATCAGTGGCAGCAAACCAAGCATTGATTGTCACCATGCTTTCCAACCCTATCCTTTGGATTGCAATTCTGATTGGATTCCTGGTTGCTAAACTCTATCAGTGGGTTCAGTCTGTTGGTGGGGTCAAAATTGCCTGGATGATTGCTATGAATGCAATCAAGACCGCAGGTGATTGGGCATGGATTGGAATTATGACTGGTGTCAACTGGGTCATGAATAGCTTCAATAAGTTCCAGTTGACAGTGATGACTGTCAGCACTGCTATTCAAAACTTTATGGGTGATATGAAAGCAGGTGTCCTGATGACCTTGGAAAACATGGTCAATGGTGCTATTGGCATCATCAATGATTTCATTGCTGTCCTGAACAAGATTCCTGGGGTTTCCATTGAAGCAGTTGCACAGGTTTCCTTTGGAACTACTGCTGAACTTGAAAATCAGGCAAATAAGGCAGCAAGGAATGCTGAACTGACAGACTATGCAAATGATGTTGCTGCAAAAATCAGTGCAAGGGATATGGCTTTGAATCAGATGAAATCAGATGCAATTGCTGCAACAGCAGAAAGACAAGCTGCAATTGATGCAGCACAGATTCAAGCAGCAGCAAAACAAGATTCATCCATGTATGATGGCTTTGATGCAATGGCTTCCAACCTTGATGACATAGCAGGAAACACTGGTGACATGAAGGATGCAGTCACAGCATCAGAAGAAGATTTGAAATATATGCGTGACATTGCTGAAACACAAGCGGTGAACAGGTTCACCACAGCAGAAATCAAAATTGACATGGGTGGAATACAAAACATTGTCAATGAAAAGAGTGACCTTGATGGTATTGTGGACTATATGGTGAATGGTATGAATGAAGCAATGGAAAAAGCAGCAGAAGGTGTTCATGTGTAACACATTAGTAACAAAACACCTTGCTAACACAGCAAAATCAACACTTTGAATTTATTATGACATAATTTAGACCCTTGGACTTCGGTTCAGGGGTCTTTTCTTTTGACAAGAGAAGACAGAAATTGACCTTCCCATTTATAATATTAGGTGTTGCAATTATGCAGCAAAATATTATATATCAGGAGGTTCACAGAGATGAACAAAGCAAGAAAAACCAGTTTTAAACAAATCCTATTGACCATGTGTCTAATAGGTGTAATGATGATATTTCAATCATTACCAGTGATGGCTGCATCAGGGGATGAAGCAGTCACAGTTGAGGTCAGTACCCTGGCAGAACTGCAAGCAGCAATCCAAGCTGCACAGGATGGGGATGTCATTGGGTTCAAGGGTCAAATTGAATTATTTGCTGATGCAGTAATTGGTGACCCTGGCAAGCACATCACACTGAAAAGAACAGCAGGCAATAGTTATTTGGCATTGTCCTATTCAGAAGCACCCTTCTTGGTGCAAAATATCACCTTTGATGGTGCTGAACTATCATCAAACTTTTCCTTCATCAGTATCGGTTCAGATGTCACCTTCCAGGATGTGACCATAAAGAATGTTGTGTCACCAATGCCTGGTGGTGCTGTTTCAATTGGTGATGGTGAAGTATATTTCAAGAATTGCACCTTTGATTCCAACAGCAGTATGGATGGAAGTCATATAAGAATCAATTCAGGTAAACCAACCCATATTGAAAACTGCACCTTCACAAATGGTCATGTTACTGGAAAAGGCGGTGCAATTCTGATTGCATCACCGTCATCAACATGCAACATCACATCAAGCACCATCACTGGAAACAGTTCAGGCAACCTTGGCGGTGGAATTTATAACAGTGGTGTGTTGACCATCACTGACAGCAAGATTTTCAAAAATACAGCTACAAATGGGGGTGCTGACATTGCCAATGACGAATTTGGAACACTGACCCATGAACAAGACTTGGAAGTGTTACAAGCCTTATATGCTGATGATAACATAATTGTCAAAGGTTGGGTGTCAGATTTCACTGATGTAGCAGGTGGTTCTTTCTTAAAATTAGACTTTGAACTTCCTGCACCCCCACCAACAGCAGTCATCCTTGATTCAGCATCCCTGGGAACGGCAGGTGATGGAAAAATCACAGGTCTTACATCAGGTAAGAAATACAAGATTTCAGTGGATGGAACAACAAGCTATGTGAAAGCAGATGGAACACTGACATCATTGGAATCAGAATCAGGAACATTGACTGGAACAGAAATTGTTGGGTTGACCAATGGGAAGACTTACAAAGTTGAAGAATATACACCAGTTCCAACCCCTACACCTGACCCAACACCAGTGACACCACCTTCTTCCAATAACAACAGCAGTGGTGGAAGCAGTCATTCACATTACACCCCTACTGTCACAACAGTGACCCAACTTGAAACCAAGAAGGCTGTTGTGCTATCCTATGGGAAGGCTGTCCTGGACACCACAAAGACAGAATATCTGATTGGTTATACTGATGGTATGCTTGGGGGAAAAGACACTTTAACAAAGGCACAGTTTATTCAAATCGTGTATAGACTTCTGACCCCTGAAAGTAGGACTGCTGTTTATTCGGACAAGAGCAGCTTCAAGGATGTTGCATCCAATGCTTGGTATTATGAAGCGGTCAACAGCATGACAAATGCAGGTCTGATTTCAGTGGGTGCTGATGGGAAGTTCAACCCTGATAAGAATGTCACCTGGGGTGAAATGGTCAACATCATGGCAAAGTTTGCGAAACCAAATTCTGAATGGAAGATAATCACCAAGCATTGGGCAAAGGATTCTTTGAACACTGCTATATCTTATCGTTGGTTTGAATACAATGACCAATTCAACCCTGATGGTGAAGTGTCCAGGCTTGAAATGCTGAATTTCATCAATACCATGTTCAAATGGTCAAAACAGTAAAAAATCAACCTCATATTTTCGCTTATATGACCTTTTTTCAAGGGTCTTGATATATTTGTACCCTTGATTTTTGCACTAAAAAAGCACCTTTGGATTTCTTCTTCCAAGGGTGCTTTCAATAATCAATTTCTTTCTTGTAGACAACATCAAAAGGTGTATTGGTATCAAGTGCCTTCTGAATCAGCTTGGTGATTTCTTCGTCATCCATTTCCCTGACACAGAAGGTTGGAAAGTTGTCAGCAAATTTGTCTGCATACTGATTCAGCATTTGGTCAAGCATAAATACACACCCCTTTCAATGGTTCAATGAACTTTAGAATATTATACCACTTTATTGAACTATGTGCTATAATTAAGAATTGAAAAGATAACTTCAAAAATGTGATGATGAAGGTCACCTGGTTCATCATTAAAATTGGTCATTTAAGCCTTGTTTTATTTCAATGATAACTTGTAAGGGGTAACACCCTAAAATTGAAATTTGACCATTATATGAGTTGTCAGAAGCAATCACAAATGACATACATTGATGATGAAAAAGACCACTTCCAGGATGAATAAAATTACTTCATTTGGAAGTGGTTTGTTGTTACTATCATGTTACTAATGGGGGTCATTTTAGACTAAAATTATACAGGATAAAAGTTCAGCAACCCTTGAAAACACTGCGTTTCTTACACTGGTAAATTGAACTTATTTATGATATAATGATAAACAGCGAAGATAAAAACACAGATCCGGTTGGTAGTCCGGACGCAGCGGTAGCTGTCAGTAACCTGCCTCCTTGGTTGTCCGTTCTTTGTTATGAATGAATAAGGAGGGATAAACATGGATCAAACGATGGCAAAGCTTACTGTTTTTTTTGAGGAACCTTTTTGGATCGGCATCTATGAGCGTGAAGCAGACGGAAAATATGAGGTCAGCAAGATTACTTTTGGTGCGGAGCCAAAGGATTATGAGGTATACGAATTTCTCCTCATGAACTGGAAAGGCTTGAGATTTAGTAAATCCATGGAGGTTGAGCGCATTGCCCAAAAGCGAATTAATCCGAAGCGAATGCAGCGAGAAATAAAAAATCAGCTGCAAAATAAAGGCATCGGAACAAAAGCGCAGCAAGCGCTGAAGCTTCAGCAGGAGCAAGGAAAATTGGAACGCAAAAAATACTCTCGTGAGCAAAAAGAAGCCCAAAAAGAGAGGCGGTTTGAATTGCGCCAGGAAAAACGTAAGGCAAAGCATAAAGGACATTGACTTTGCTTTGCAATAGGAATGGCGGAATGCAGATAATGCTAACAAGAACAAAAAAGTCCGTTTGTGGTGCAATAAATTTGCATTGCAATGCGGATTTTTGCGTTTATAATTCATAATAAGGCATTGTGCTTGATGCTTACTCTGTTTTATAATACAGGAAAGATAATTGATTGTTTGGCTGATAGATTTTCCAGAAGGGCTTTCTTGATGTTACAGATAGCGGCAGTATTTCTGTTTAAGCAAAGACTGAGGTGATCTTTTTTTGAAAAAATGAACCTTTTTCGACAGGAGAGAAAATGCTTGATTTTCTAATTTTTAAGAAGTTAAGCTGTTTTTCCCATGCTTCCATGAAATTTGTTTAAAATAGAAGTATTCAAAACAAAGTCAAATTTCCTCATGGACGCAGATGGTAAAATTCAGTTGAAAAGTTGTAAAGTTGTACAAGGAAGGATTGCATTTTATTTTACACTATGCTATAATTGCAACGATGTCACGATTTTTGGCATGCCGTTTTATCGAAAAAACGGAATCAATGAATGTGCTACTGTGGCTCAGCTGGTAGAGCAGCTGATTCGTAATCAGCAGGTCAGGGGTTCGAGTCCCCTCAGTAGCTTCAAACCCTCTAACTTATGTTAAGAGGTTTTTTTTTGCCCAAAAGTTTGTTGACCATTGAGGTAACATGGGCAACAATGGTAGGTAGGTACTTGTAGTTAAAAGTTTATGGAAATGAAATTATTTTTGAAATTTGTATGCAAAGGCATAATTTTATATCTAAATTCAAAAGACATATTACCTTTGTTTTAGTCTGTAAACTATTGTGCTATAATTAATTAAGAAAATTGTTGGATTTTAAATGATTTTATTTTTTGACTAAGTTTTATAGAAAATTTATTGGAGGTTTGCTTGCATGGAAAAGTATTATGACGAAACAAAATCTGGGCTATATTCTTTAGGGTATATTAGTAATGAAACTGTGTACATCTCGGATTTACAGAAAATTACTAGAGCAACTGTGACTGGTACAGACTTAGATACTTTTGTACAAAACGAAATTAATTCTGGCAAAGTTGGATTTTATGAATATAAAAATGGTAACCCAAGTGAAGCGAAAGAATTCAACTCACAAACAAGAATTAAATTTATTGATACTGGGTATTTAAATTTGAATAACGATAATATTATTGCTTATTTCAAGAAAGATAAATATGGTAGATGGAGTGGGGTTTATTTTTGCACAAAAAAAGAACTTTTTAACAGATTAAATGCTTATAATATGGGGTTAATTAAGTTTCGCTCATATCAAGATGCAAATGATTTTATTTGTACTTTACATAGTCAATTGATGCCTGGAGAAAAATGGGACTTTGCAGAAATAGATACTTCTTGCTTTCGTACAAAAACGCAATATCCTATTTTAGAATCGTATATTACACAAGTGTTTAGTAAACTTTTCATTGAATATGATGATGACACAACTAAAAATCATCATAAAATTGTTTTTTCAGAAGATAGAAAACATTGTATTTTCAATTCTGGACTATTAACAAAATATGCGAAAGATGTAATCATTATTGGTGATGTATATGAAAAAAATGGTACTTTTGTAGCATTGAATAATCCACGTAAAATAGATAGTAAAATAAAACTGACCACTGAATATAATTTCTTATCAAATGACATAAAGGAATGGCCTCATGTTATAGAGTTTTTTGTTGATATAAATGATATTATATTTGACACAAGGTTGGAAATTGATATGACGGAAGAGAAGTTAAATCATTCAATTGTCGATGGTATAGAGAGAAATAGATTTCCAGAACAGTACAAAAATACTTTCGATGAATCACAACTTCCATCACTTGCTAGTAAATTAGAGGCAGGTATTAAGACTGCCAAAACAATTGCCACCAGAAATTATAAATATGTAGTTCCACAATATAGACCGCAGAGAGAAAATGAAATTGGAAAAATACAGTTTTTGATGCCTATATACTTAGAGGGGACATATGGGAAAGAAGCTGATTTTGCCCTTGTTTTAAATAGAGTAGGGGACTACTATATACCCGAAACGATATTAGAACTTTCTATGGCTTATAATAACGCACGTTTAATATGTAAACCTGATGATTCATGGCTAAATCCAAATATTATAACAGAAATGTCAAATGATGATGAAATTCAGAATATATAGAATAACAAATGGCTACTGTAAAAGCCTGAATTTCTAAAAGAAAATCTGTGAGAAATGCACACTTTTTGTTTTTAAAAGGCTGGTTTCACAATATTTTAGCGTGAGGGTTATGGTTTGGAAGATACAGAATATGCACGTCATATGGGGAAAAAGATTGATTTTTTCTCACGAGAAATTGGAGGGAAACCAATGCCCTACCCTTGCAATTTTTATGTTTTACAATTTACTAAAAGGCATTATTTCAAATAAGTCGGGAACTCTTGAAAGTTAAGGATTTTGAGTATGATGAAATGCTTTTGTAATGAGCAGGCCGTGGGTTCGATTCCCACCAGTAGCTTGAAAAACCTTTGTTTTTTAAAATCAGAGGTTTTTTAGTGTGCCCAGCATGGGCGCACTCTAACGGGTGAAAGTCCCGCGTGCGGGTTAGTAGTGCCAAGCACATAGCCAAGAGCAAGGGTGGCCTCGGCAACGGGAAATCTGAGGAAGCTGGAGGCAAACTTCTGGACTCACGAACAGAAGTCATATCAGGTATATATAGATCTGGCAAGGCTGCTGCATAAGCCAAAGCCTTAAACTATCCGCGGGGTCTATTGGAAACAATGGAAGAAAGTCAGAAGAAACTTAAAAGGCGAAACAGCATGGAATTAATGAACGGAAAGCATGGAAGTTTGCAAACAAAAGAAAAGGCTATTGGAGAATTTCCAACAGCCCTATTCTAAGTAAAAGTCTAGGTAACCAAACATTAACAACCTAGGAGTTATTTATTTTTTTATTTATTACTCGAAAGTTTGTGTAGACGAGAGAAGCGTCGTATATGGAACCGTACGAACGGTGGTGTGAGAGGTGGGGGCTAATCAATTAATGATTAGCCTCGATCTCAATTTTTTTAAGAATATGAAAAAGTAATAAAAATTGGGGGATAAATAATTTGATAAAAAAATCGTGAGGAATTGCGAAAGGATTATTGACATATGACATCAATCGTCGTACAATAAAATAAATGGCATATGACAAAAACAGATTTGGATTTATAAGGGGTGATAAGAAATGCACCTTTTTGATTGCCATAGGGTTTTTGCTTATTGGCTGTTTGGAAAACAAAAACGAAAGGAGTTTTTTTATGAAAATTGCAATTCCTGTGAATGAAATGCGTGTGGAGGCTGAGGTATGTGTTTCTTTTGGCAGAGCACCTTATTTTTTGTTTTATGATACGGAAAGCAGGGAAACGGAATTTATCCCAAATCCAGCGGCAGCGGCACAGGGCGGCGCAGGCATAAAGGCGGCGCAGGCTATTGTTGATGGGGCTGCCAATGTTTTACTTACTGTTCGTAGCGGCGAAAATGCCGCAGAGGTTTTCCATGCCGCTAAGATCATGGTTTACAAAACAACGAAGGTAACTGCCAAGGAAAATATTGACGAGTTTGAGAAAGGGCAGCTTGCACAAATGACACATTTTCATGCAGGCTTTCATGGGAAAATATGAGAATTGCGGTTTTAAGCGGAAAAGGCGGAACAGGAAAAACCTTCGTTTCGGTGAACCTTGCGGTAACGGCAAAAAATGCTGTCTATATTGATTGCGACGTGGAGGAGCCGAACGGACGGCTGTTTTTTAAGCCGCAAAACATAAAAGAAGATGAAGTGCATACCCTTTTGCCTCGCCTTTTTGAGGAAAAATGCATTGGCTGTCGCAAATGTGTGGATTTGTGCCGATTTAATGCCTTGAGCTTGATTAAAAATAAGCCTATTGTTTTCCAGGAGGTCTGTCATTCCTGCGGTGCTTGTTCTCTAGTCTGTCCCACTGGGGCGATTTACGAGGTGGAGCGTCCTATTGGGGTGGTAGAAAGCGGCTTTTACGGAACGGTTCAGGTTGTAACGGGGATTTTAAATGTGGGCGAGGCGAGCGGTGTTCCTGTGATACGAAATGCACTAAAAGCAGAAAACGCCGAAAAAAAAACAATGATAATCGACTGCCCTCCGGGAAGCGCGTGTACAGTCATGGAAAGTGTGCAAACGGCGGATTACTGCGTTCTTGTTGTGGAAGCAACTGCCTTTGGCCTGCATAATTTTAAAATGGTGTACGAGTTGGTAACGCTTTTGAAAAAACCCTGTGGGATTGTGATAAATAAAGGGGATCATGTATATGCTCAGTTAGAAAGTTTTTGCAAGGAAAACAATATACCTGTACTTTGCCGCATTCCATATAAAGAAAAATTGGCACGGATTGGGGCAAGGGCGGGAATTGCTTGTGAAGAGGATGAAGAAACAGGGGAACAGTTTTTAGCGCTTTTGGAAAAAATCAAAGGGGAGGTGGAAAAATGAAAAAACTCCTGATTTTAAGTGGCAAGGGTGGAACGGGAAAGACCACTACTGCCGCGGCATTGATTGATTTTTCAAAAGCCCAGGCTTTCTCCGATTGCGATGTGGATGCACCAAATTTGCACCTTGTTGCAGGCATAAACAGTGAGCCGAAAAGGACAGATTATTATGGCTCCGAAAAAGCGATTATTGACCCAAAAAAGTGTAAGAGCTGCGGCATTTGCTATAAAAATTGCCGTTTTGATGCCATTATCAAAGAGGGAGAAAAGTTTTCTGTAAATCCTTATGCCTGCGAGGGCTGCGGTGTTTGTATGTATACCTGTCCCCAGGGCGCTGTTACCATGGCGGAAGATATTGCTGGGGAATTGATGCTCTATCAAAAGAAACGCTTATTTTCTACGGCAAAGCTAAAAATGGGGCGGGGAACGTCAGGGAAGTTGGTGACGGAGGTGAAAAATCAGCTGGAGAATGCCCCTGATACGGCAAAACTCGCCATCATTGACGGGTCACCGGGGATTGGCTGTCCGGTCATTGCTTCAATCAGTGGTGTGGATTTGGTTTTGATTGTTGCCGAGCCTTCTCTTTCGGGAATCAGCGACATGAAGCGCATTCTAAAAACGGCGGAAATTTTTCAAACAAGGACTGTGGTTTGCGTAAATAAATTTGATACTTGCATTGAGAATACGGAGGAAATAGAAAGACTTTGCTCCAAGGAAGGAATCCCCTTTGTGGGGCGAATTCCCTATGATAAGCAGGCATCCACTGCCATTAATGAAGGTCACAGCTTGGCGCAGATAAGCTGTCCGGCAGGAGATGCTCTGTATCAGGTTTACGAAGCAATCAAGGAATATTTTTGAGATTAATTTTTAAAAAAATTGGTTTTTTATAATGCAATTATTTTTAAAACGTTTAATAAGAAAAGGAGAATGAATATGAAAATTGCAGTAGCATGTATGAAAGAATTGGTGTCACAGCATTTTGGGCATTGCGAAAGTTTTTATGTTTTTGATACAGAAAACGGAAAGATTACAGACGGAAAACGAGTAGCAAATCCTGGTCATAAACCTGGTTTTTTGCCTAATTTTTTAGGAGATATGGGGGTAGCGGTAATTATTTCCGGTGGAATGGGTGGCGGTGCCATTGAAATATTCAACGAGAGAAATATTGAGGTCATTGTGGGTGCAGAGGGAGATGCAAAGCAGGCTGTGGAAAGCTATCTGAAAGGCGAATTAAAATCCACTGGTTCGGTTTGCCATGATCATTCGCATGCCGACGAATGCGGAAATCATTAAGGAAATTATTAAGGAAATCATTGTAAAAGGCAATCACAAAAAATGCGATTGCCTTTTTTGTTTCGAGGAAATGCCATAAACGAAATGGAAAATTAATTCCCCATTCCTCCTCGGAATGGAAGGTGTTGTTTGAGAAGCACTGTCATACGGCCTTTGACCATATATTTTGGGCAGAGTGCTGCCGAAACAGAAGGAATTTCCTTATGTAATTGCAAAAGCTTTGATTGGGCAAAGGAAATTATGCACGCCTATCTTCTTAAAAAGGGGATTAGCCCGTATGACGTCATTGAAATTGTGCTTTCGAAAACTTCTGAAGCTTTGAAAAATGTGATAAAATAAAAGTAAAAATTGGAAGAGAGGCATTATAGTATGAGTAAATACAATTTATTATGGGAATATGTGCAAAAAAATGGCACCACCACATTTCAATTGACCTTTGATGAAATCAAGGATATTGCAGGAATACCTATAGACCATTCTTTTTTAAATTACAAAAAGGAACTAACGGAGTATGGCTATCAAGTGGGAAAAATATCTATGAAGACGCAGACAGTTATTTTTAATAAAATCAATATTTAATTGCTGTTATTTCAATCATTTCGCCAGGGAATTTTTGAATGCAGCCATGTTTTTATGTTATAATGACAATTGAATGAAATTAATTTTGATGTGGAAATTGAGGAAAAAACCATGATTCGTAAATCTTTGAAAAGCGCAATTGGTATCAGCATTGGAGTAGCCATAGGGAAATGCATTTTGCCCAGACTGATTTTTACTGAGTTATATAACGATACCTATCCGCCAATTTGGAAGCAAGCAATCCTTTCTCTTGTGGTTGGATATATCACAGCTTTCTTGGTGGTTCTCTTTTTCAATTGGATAAAATCTTTGAGCTCAAAATGAAGCTTTGTAATATATAATAGCACCGGTATCAAAAAAAGTTTTATTTTGCGAGGTGAAGGGCATGGATAACATTCAAATTTTGGTGGAAGGTTTAAGAAGTAAGGATGACAAATATGCCTATCAATGTTTGAAACATCTGGAAGAAGAGAGTAACCGAGGGAATGATGTTTATAGATTTTTCGATGATTTCGCAGAGTTGCTGGACAATGGAAATTCATATTTACGCACAAGGGGAATTTTTCTGATTGCGGCAAATGCAAAGTGGGATAAGGATAATAAGATTGATGAAATGATTGACAAATATCTGGAGCATATTATGGATGAAAAACCCATTACGGCAAGGAAATGCATACAAGCTTTGCCCCTCGTTGTAAAAGCCAAACCGGACTTAAAGGATTGTGTAATGAATGCGTTGTTTCATGGCAATTCCCAACGTTATCAAGAAAGTATGCAGTCCTTGGTTGCAAAGGATATTCAAAAAGCCTTGAAGGAGATCAGTAAGATTTCATAAAGGAAACAACAAAAATTTAGGGTGTTATCGTTTGAAACGAGGGCACCTTAATATAATGGTAAATTGGTTATCTATATAGGCATAGGGGAGGAGGGCTGTGTATGTCGAAGCCTTTATCAGAAATGAGCTTACAGGAATTGTGGCAGTTATTTCCTATTATTTTAACAGAACACCAAGAGCAATGGAAGGACTGGTTTGAGGAGGAAGAGGCTGACCTGCATAAGCTATTTTCGCAAAAGCAAGTTATACGAATTAGTCATATAGGAAGTACGTCCATAAAAGGAATTTGGGCGAAACCAACGATTGATATTCTTGTGGAGGTATCTCCAAAATGTGATTTAAATGAGGCGAAACATGTTCTTATTGCTCATGGCTATATCTCTATGTCAGAAAGTGAAAATCGGATTTCACTGAACAAGGGATATTCGGTAAGTGGATTTGCTCAAAAAGTGTTTCATCTGCATTTAAGATATTTAGGGGATAATGATGAGCTTTATTTTCGGGATTTTTTAGATGACAATCCAGAAATCGCAAAGGAGTACGAAAAATTAAAATTATTTTTATGGAAAAAATATAAACACGACCGTGACGGATATACCCAAAGTAAGGCTACCTTCATTTTGGAGCATACAAAAAGGGCAAAAAAGAAGTATGGAAATAGATATTGATTTATATAGACAACACAAATTCAGGGTGTTTCGTTTTAGACGATGACACCCTGAATTTAAGTTTAGTGCTGTAATTTTTGACAGTATTAAAATGGTTTTGCTGCCTTTACGCCGCGAAGTACCGCTTGTTCTGTGACCTTTGCCGCCAGTATTCCTACCAAATCCACAGGGGCGGTGGGGAGGATGATTTCTTCTGTGGAGAGGCAGAACAAGGTGTCCCCATCCATGGTAGTATGAACAGGAGAAATGCATCTTGCAAGCCCATCATGGGCCATACCTGCCACCTTTGCCCCTTGGGCTTTCGTAAGCTTTACGTTTGTTGCAATGACGCCGATGGTGGTATTTTTTCCACGAAAGGAAAGGGTGGAGGCATGATTGATAATCCCTTGGGCAGTGTCCAAAAAGTTTCCGTTTTCATCCCTTGTGCCGGCGATGATTTTCCCGTTTTCCAAAACATCACCAAAGGCATTCACGGCAATCAAAGCAGCAACGGTAATGCCGTTTTCCGTTGTTTCGGCCCATGAGCCAATGCCGCTGTTGCACCATCCTGCCGTTCCTCTAAGTTTACCCACCGTTGCACCGCAGCCTGCACCCACATCTCCCTCGGCTAAGCTTTCGTCGGAAGCGTTTTCACATGCTTGTCTGCCCATTTCTTGATCGGGACGGCAAAAAGCGTCGCCGTTCTCCAGATCATAAAGAACAGCCCCAGGGATAATAGGGACGTTTGTAACACCTACGTCAAAGCCCATTCCCTTTTCTTCCAAATATTTCATTACGCCGCAGGAGGCTTCCAGTCCAAAGGCAGAGCCGCCGGAAAGAACAACAGCGTTTACTTTTTCCATGGCATTGATGGGGTTTAGTAGGTCGGTTTCCCTTGTTCCCGGGGCGGCACCCCGGACATCAACGCCGCAAACGGCGCCATTTGTGGCAATCACTACCGTTACACCTGTTTTCCCTTCTTGGTTTTGCGCATGGCCAACCTTTATGCCTTTAATATCTAAAATATTATGCTTCATGGGTTTGTCCTCCCTTTTTTCTTCCATATTACAAGGTTTTCAAGTTTTTGTAAACCTGAATGACGTTGGATATGCACCAAAGAAAATGTCCGCCGATACAATAAGGGTAAGATGCTTTTTGGAGGGAACAGCATGGGGTACTACTTGGTTGAGGGCGGAAAGCCACTTAGCGGTGAGTTTGCGGTAAGAGGGAGTAAAAATGCGGCGTTACCCATTTTGGCGGCAACACTTCTTGCGGAGGATGAAGTGGTGCTGGAAAATTGCCCGTTGATTCGAGACTTTTACCTAACGTTGGACATTTTAAAGACGTTAGGCTGTAAGGTGGAGCTTACAGGCAGGACGGCAGTCATCGATACAAGGCAAATCCATGATGTGAAAATTCGGGAGGAAACCGTACAAAAGATGCGTTCCTCCATCCTTTTTCTTGGTGCCCTTTTAGGCCGGGAAAAGCGAGCAGTTTTAGGGCATCCGGGGGGCTGTGCCATAGGGAAACGCCCCATTGATATTCATCTGAGCGCTTTTGAAAAAATGGGTGTGGAAATTAGGGAGGAAGATGGACTTTTTCATTGCTTGGCACCTCATATTTTGGGGTACCATATTTATCTGAAATATCCAAGCGTAGGGGCAACGGAGAACATTTTGCTTTTGGCGGCAAAAGCGGAAGGGGTGACGGTGATTCATAATGCGGCAAGAGAGCCGGAAATTGTTGCTTTGGTTCAGTTTTTACGAGCCTGCGGAGCTGAAATTTACGGCGAAGGAACCCCTTCTATTATGATAGAAGGGGTAAAAAAGCTTCATGGTTCTTATTTTTCCATCCCGTTTGACCGTATTGAAGCAGGCACCTTTCTTTGTGCTTCTGCCATGACAGGGGGAGAGATTTGCTTATTGGGAGCTGAAAAAAACGACATTGAAACCACAGTTGAAGTTTTGCAAAAAACAGGTTGTAATTTTATTTTTGAACCGGATCGGGTTTGTATGAGGCCGCCGAAACAGCTAAAATCAGATTTTTCACTGGTTACCGGGCCATACCCCAGATTTCCAACGGATATGCAGCCCATAATTATGAGTCTATTGACATTGGCAAAGGGAACTTGTATGATTAGTGAAACGGTGTTTGAGGCTCGTTTTCATCATGTTGAGGAGCTTTGTCGGATGGGGGCGGATATTGTTATTAAAGAAGGAATTGCGCAAGTTCGGGGCTGCCTTGGACTGCATGGGGCAGAGGTTTATGGCCGTGATTTGCGGGGAGGAGCAGCTCTTTTGATTGCGGCTTTGGCGGCAGAGGGGAAAAGTGTTATCTTCGGCGCGGAATATGTGGAACGTGGTTATGAAAAGATTGAGAACGCCTTTTCTTTATTGGGCGGCAATGTACGGCTAATGGAGTGAAAAAAATGTTAGGGAAAAAAAAGAAACGTATAAAAAACATTGAATTAATTGAAGATATTGATGATTATCAAAAACCCAATAAGGGGATAAATTCTAAATTTGTCATCGGGTTTCTTTTGCTTGTAATTGCCATTGCCGGCGTTTTATTTTCTCCCCTTTTTGCGGTCAAAGAAATTCACTCCGAGGGGGCGGAACACTTTACCACTACAGAGTTGGCAGAAAGAATTTCTCTTTCTCATGGGGATAATTTGATTTTATTTGGAAAGGGCAGAGCCGAGAAAATATTGGAACAAGATCCTTACATTGCTGAGGTGAAGCTTGAGGCTGAACTGCCCAATACCATGGTGATTCGGGTGAGAGAGCGCAAGGTAAGAGGATATGTGCCTTATATGGGTGCATACCTTTACATAGATGAAGAAGGCAGAGTGCTGGAAACGCAAAATGCATACCATGATGCGTTACCCATTGTAACGGGACTTAAGTTTGACAGCTTTCTTTTAGGAGAGGTTTTACCGGTAGAAAATAAGGAATCTCTGCTGGTGGTTTTGCAAATGTCGCAGCTTATGAAAAAATATAATCTTTTGAATCTTGTTGTGGAAATTGATGTGACGGATCCTAAGAGTGTTTATGCCTATATTAATAAGGTTGAAATTCGTTTGGGAGATATGAAGGATGCGGACCAAAAAATTCGTATTATCGGTGAAATTATGAAAACAATTCCTACGGAGGACAGAGGAACATTAGACCTTCGGGATTTGAATAAACCTATTGTTTTTCAGTACCTCACATAAGCTTCAAAGAAAAAAGGGGACAGGCTATGAGAAAGAACCATTATTTGTTTGCGCTAACGCTGATATGTATACTTTTGGGTATGATTATTGGCATTCAGTATAATACGGTAAAAAAGCAAAACAGTTTGACGGAAAATCAGAGATTGACAGAGCTGACGGCAACTTTAAAAAAGGTGCAGGAAGAAAAAGAAGCTTTACAAGCACGTTTAGAAGAAAAGGAAAAAATAATTAAGGACTATGAAAATGGTCTGAATTTTGGTGCAACCGTTGAAAATTTACAAAGTGAAATTGGGCAGCTGCGGGCATTTGCAGGGCTGACAGAGGTTCGGGGTGCGGGGGTTCGTGTAACCATGAATGACAGCAGTATTAAAAAAGGCGGCGACAGCAACGCATATTTGGTGCATGCCGAGGATCTTTTAGCTGTAATGAACGAACTGAACGTGGCGGGAGCCGAGGCTGTTTCGATCAATGGGCAGCGTATTGTAGGAAAAAGCAGTGTAAGCTGTGCCGGCTCCATTGTTATGGTAAATGGCGAACGGGTTGCTGCGCCATTTGAGGTTTTGGCGGTGGGCGATGGTGATATTTTGCAGTCTGCCTTAAAATTTCCGGGAGGGGTGGTGGATAATTTGGCACCTTGGGGAATTGAAATTACCATTAAAAAAGAAGCGGAGGTTGTGGTTCCGCCCTTTATACAAACAGTGCTTTATAAAGTACCTGTTTTAGAGCAGGAGGTGGACCAGTGATGATTGCGCCTATTTTGGGTTTAATTTGCGGTGTGTTAATTGGTGTGGCCAGCAAAGTGGTGATACCTTATGGATATTCGGGATATGTTGCGGTGGCAATTTTGGCTTGCCTTGATTCTGTTTTGGGCGGAATTTATGCTATTTTACAAAAACAATTTGATCTGAAAATTTTTGCAACCGGATTTTTTTGCAACGGAATTCTTGCGGTTGGCTTGGTTTGGCTGGGAAATCAGCTTGATATTAATCTTTCCATAGCGGCAATTGTTGTTTTTGGCTCTCGAATTTTTAATAATTTTAGTCAGATTCGAAGATTTTTATTGAAGAAAAGCCAAAAACAGATTATAGTAGTAACGGAAAAGGAAGAATAATGCGTTAAAAATTCCAAATTTTTTCTGAATTGTTTCCTTTTGCTATGGTAAGTATTGATTTTTTCGTGTATAATTATATAATATTATGTATTTCTTGATAATTAGGAGGGGATTTTTTTGCTCGAGTTTGATATCCCAATGAGCAGTGTAGCGCAGATAAAAGTAATCGGCGTTGGTGGCGGCGGCAACAACGCTGTTGACAGAATGATTGAAGATGGTTTAGATGGAGTTGAATTTATTTCAATTAATACAGATGGACAAGCCCTTGCAAAGGCTAGATCTACAACAAAAATTCAGATTGGTGAAAAGCTGACAAAGGGCCTTGGTGCAGGCGGAAATCCTGAGATTGGCGAAAAATCTGTCACTGAAACACAAGATGAAATTGCCCAGGCTTTGCGTGGCTCTGATATGGTATTTATTACCGCAGGTATGGGCGGTGGTACCGGTACCGGTGCGGCTCCCAGAATTGCTGCAATTTCCAAGGAATTAGGTATCTTAACAGTAGGCGTTGTAACCAAGCCCTTTAACTTTGAAGGTAAGAAAAGAATGAGTAACGCCGAAAAAGGTATCATGGAGCTAAAGAAAAATGTTGATACTTTGGTTATCATTCCAAACCAAAGACTATTGAGTATCATTGATAAGAAAACAACCCTTACTGCTGCCTTCAAAAAGGCTGACGAAATTTTGCGCCAAGGCGTGCAGGGCATTGCAGATTTGATTTCCAAGCCAGGTGTAATTAACTTGGATTTTGCAGACGTTCGTACAGTTATGGCAAATAAGGGCATTGCCCACATGGGAATTGGTCATGCCAGCGGTGAGAACAAGGCGGAAATTGCTGCAAAAATGGCAATTCAAAGCCCGCTTCTGGAAACAACCATTGAAGGTGCAAAGAGCGTATTGATCAACTTTAGCGGCGATATGAACCTTGGCTTATTGGAGACGGAAGAAGCGGCTGATTTGATTAGAGAAGCAATTGATCCCGATGCTGAAATCATTTTTGGTACAACCATCAATGATGAGCTTGAGGATGAGGTTATTGTTACTGTGATTGCAACAGGGCTTGATGGCGACATGTCTGCACCTGAGGTGAAAAGAGCCGAGGTATCTTCTGGGGCACAGGAAGAAGCACAGGAGGAAAAAGAGGAGGAAGTACGTCCAAAGAGATTTGCAGATTTGGATGATTTTGAATCCGAAATTAAGATTCCTGACTTTTTAACCAGAAAGAAATTTTGATACATACAAAATAATAAATAAGTGTAACTGTGGTTTTGTATGTGAATTGGGAAGCTATAGTAAAATTTATGCAAATATATCGGCAGACAGTGGTATTCATTGACTGCCGATTTTTTTATGCTTGTTTTCCAATGCTCCTTAATTTGTAATTATTTTTAATGATAAAAGGGAAAACTGAAGTTTTAGAAAATGCTTTGTATTATGAGAAATTTCATGGGGCAAGTACAAGAGGGCGGCTATCTCATTTCATCGCCATCCCAGTGTGAAGAAAAAGCCATGTTCAAGGCTGCGGGATTGCCAAGAACGGAGAGGTTAAGTGTGTGGGTGTTTCGCTGACAGGACAGCCGGAGAGATTGATGCTGTTCTCCCTAGCCGTAGTCAAGGGAAACGGCCTACTAATTTTAAGAAAGAATGAATCCAAAAATGAAAAGATAAAAACATACAAAGTCCTAAAAAATCCACGGGAAAAACACAAAATTCCGCCGCCAAATGCGATTTAACATATATTTAACAAAGGGATGATTTTTCATTTAACATAGACTAGATATACTTTCCTTGTATCTAATTGATAACAACAAAAAGGAGAGGAAAATAATGAAGAAGAAAATAGGCTTAGGCTTGGTTATGTTAATGGTAGCAGGTGCGTTGGCAGGTTGCGGCAGTTCCAGCAATAGTGCGGCAGACAACAAAGCGGAGGCTCCTAAGGAGTCAGAGGTAAATAATGCAGCAATTACCGTTATTTCCAGAGAGGACGGTTCCGGTACCAGAGGAGCATTTATTGAATTGTTTGGCGTTGAAGAAAAAGATGCAAATGGCACTAAAGTGGACTACACCGTAGATTCAGCAGAAATTACAAACAGTACAGCAGTTATGATGCAGACAGTTGCAGGCAACAAAGATGCAATCGGCTATATTTCTTTAGGCTCTTTGAACGATTCTGTTAAGGCATTGGAAATTGACGGTGCTGCAGCAACAGTTGATAACATTAAAAATGGCAGCTACAAAATTTCCAGACCATTCAACATTGCAACAAAGGCTGAAACTTCTCCCGCAGCACAAGATTTTATCAATTTCATTATGAGTGCAGAGGGTCAGGCGGTTGTGGAAAAAAATGGATACATAAGCCAGGGTAACACAGGTACATATGCAGCAGCAAGCGTTGAAGGAAAAATTATAGTAGCAGGTTCATCCTCAGTAACTCCTGTTATGGAAAAATTAAAAGAGGCATATGCCGCAGTAAATCCTAATGTAACCGTAGAAGTTCAGCAGAGCGATTCCACAACAGGTATGACCTCCACAATTGAAGGCATTTGCGACATTGGTATGGCTTCCAGAGAATTAAAGGACAGTGAGTTGGAGAAGGGCATTACCCCTACGGTAATTGCAGTGGATGGCATTGCAGTGATTGTAAACAAAGAAAATGCTGTTAAGGGCTTGACAGCAGCGCAGGTAAAGGATATCTATACGGGGAATGCAACAGACTGGAGTATTGCTCAATAAGCTTGGATCGCTAGATGAAGGGCTTATTGAAACAAATAAGTCCGAGTACAAGTAAAAACACCCAAGATCTAAAGGCATATAAGAATGGAAGCAAACAACAATCCCAACTCTTTTTTCCTTAATCTTTAAAGCATAGCATACATAAATGGTTTTCCACATTGCGCTGTATCTTATAAAAGCTTTTAGATCTTGTTTTGTATAAACGACGGGCCTCCAGGAAGGAACCGTCATTTTGTATAAATAAAACAAAGTGTATCAAAGGATAACGAAGGGCGGTTTGTGTAAAACAGATGGGTTTCCATGGTTTATATACTTTTGCGCTCGAGGAGGAATTATATGAAAGAAAAGGCAATGCAATGGGTTTTCTTGGCTGCTGCCTGTATCTCTATTCTTGCAGTAGCACTAATTTGTTTTTTCCTGTTTGCAAACGGTGTACCGGCAATTCAGAAAATTGGTATTTTTCAATTCCTTGTAGGAACAAAATGGAAACCCTCCAATGAATTATTTGGCATTTTTCCTATGATTGTAGGTAGCATTTATGTTACCGCAGGGGCAATTATTATTGGTGTGCCCATGGGAATTTTATGTGCAACTTTTTTGTCACATTTTTGCCCGGGAAAGCTTTATAAGATGATTAAGCCGGCCATCGAGCTTTTGGCAGGTATCCCCTCCATTGTATATGGTTTTTTTGGTTTGGTTGTGCTTGTGCCATTGATGCAAAATTTATTTGGCGGAAGTGGCAAGGGGATTTTGACGGCTTCTGTTCTTTTGGGTGTTATGATTTTACCCACGGTAATTGGGGTTTCGGAGGCAGCAATTCGTGCTGTTCCTGATTCGTATTATGAAGGCGCATTGGCGTTGGGCATCAGCCACGAAAGAAGTGTGTTTTTCACTGTGCTGCCTGCGGCAAAGCAGGGGGTTTTTGCAGGGGTTATTTTAGGCATTGGCCGTGCCATTGGGGAAACCATGGCGGTAATTATGGTTGCCGGTAACCAAGCAATTCTTCCTACGGGATTGTTTAGCGGTGTAAGAACCTTGACGGCTAATATCGTTATGGAAATGGGCTATGCAACGGATTTGCATAGAGAGGCGCTTTTGGGCACGGCAGTTGTTTTGTTTGTGTTCATTTTGATTATCAATCTTAGCTTCTCCTTTTTGAAAAGGAGGGACATATGATGGAAGCAATGAATCATATTACTTGGAGGGAAAAAATTAAAGGCTATAAAAAAGATCCTTTTTCTGCTTTGCTTTTGACTCTGGTTGTTTTGTCAGCAATCATTACGGTTGGCGTTTTGATTTCGTTGATTGTTTACATAATTATAAAAGGCGTACCCAACATTACGCCGGAGCTGTTTGAATGGAAATACAACACCGAAAATGTTTCTATGATGCCCGCTATTATCAATACCATTATCATTACTGCACTTTCCCTAATTTTTGCAGTACCCATCGGCATTTTTTCCGCAATTTATTTGGCAGAGTACGCAAAAAAAGGAAACCGCCTAATCCCTGTGGTTCGCCTGACAACAGAAACCTTAGCGGGTATTCCTTCTATTGTATTCGGTTTATTTGGGTATCTTTTGTTTAATATTCACTTTGGTTGGGGATACAGTATGTTAGGTGGTGCGTTAACGTTGTCCATTATGATTTTACCATTGATTATGCGTACCACGGAGGAAGCTTTGCTTTCTGTTTCCGATGCATATCGGGAAGGCAGCTTTGGCCTTGGGGCAGGAAAGCTGCGTACGGTATTTCGCATTGTCCTGCCTTCTGCGGTTCCGGGTATCCTATCGGGTGTTATTTTGGCCATAGGACGTATCGTTGGTGAAACTGCGGCGCTGTTATATCCGGCAGGTACAGCTACGGTTGTCCCTTCTAGTGTAATGCAATCGGGCAGAACCTTGGCGGTGCATATGTATGCTCTCTTAAATGAAGGATTTTATATCGATCAAGCATATGCAACGGCGGTTGTTTTATTGGTTTTGGTCATTGGGATTAATGCGCTTTCAGCGTTTATTGCAAAGAAAGTAGGGGTAAAGGAATGAGTAAAATATCCATTTCGGATTTGGAATTGCACTATAGCAATTTTAATGCATTGAAAAATGTAAATTTGGAGATTCCTGAAAAAGAAATCACGGCATATATTGGACCTTCTGGTTGCGGAAAATCTACATTATTAAAATCATTAAACCGTATGAATGATTTGATTGAAGGCTGTAAAATCACAGGAACGGTTTTATTGGATGGAGAAGATATTTATAGAGGCATGGATATTAACCTTTTACGCAAAAGGGTAGGCATGGTGTTTCAAAAGCCAAATCCATTTCCTATGACGATATACGATAATGTTGCCTTTGGCCCGCGTACCCATGGCGTTCGCTCCAAGGTGAAGCTGGACGAAATGGTGGAAAAGGCACTTCGTGATGCAGCAATTTGGGATGAAGTAAAGGATCGTTTGAAAAAAAATGCTTTGGGGATGAGTGGAGGACAGCAGCAAAGACTTTGTATTGCTCGTGCTTTGGCGGTACAGCCGGAGGTTTTGCTCATGGATGAACCCACCAGTGCCTTAGACCCCATTTCAACTTCCCGCATTGAAGACCTTGCCTTAGAATTAAAAAAGGAGTACACTATTGTTATGGTTACGCATAACATGCAACAGGCAGCGCGTATCTCTGACAATACAGCCTTTTTTCTTTTGGGCGAAGTAGTTGAATTTGATAAGACGGAAGAGCTCTTTTCAATGCCAAAGGATAAACGTACAGAGGATTATATCACAGGGAGGTTTGGCTGATTATGGTTAGAAGTCGTTTTGACTCACAGTTAGAGCAATTAGATGTAGAGATGATTAAAATGGGTGCTTTGTGCGAAGAGGCGATTAATGCATCCATGAAAGCTTTTTTGGAAAACGATGATGTTGCTGCACAGATAGCATCAGAAAAGGAAAATGAAATTGACCGCAAAGAAAGGGAAATTGAAGCCTTATGTATGCGCCTTTTGCTTCAACAACAGCCTGTTGCAAGGGACTTACGCCTAATATCTTCCGCATTAAAGATGATTTCCGATATGGAGCGTATTGGTGATCAGGCGGCAGATATTGCAGAAATCACAGCTTTTTTAAAGGACAATGACACAAAAAGTAAAGTGCATATTCGAGATATGGGGATTGCAGCAATAAAAATGGTAACGGAAAGCGTAGACTCCTTTGTAAATAAGGATATGAAGCTGGCGAAAAGCGTTATGGAATACGATGATGTTTTGGATAATTTATTTGTGGAAGTTAAGCAGGAATTGATTGACTTAATCGGTAAGGATAAGGCAAATGGGGAATTTTGCATTGATTTAATTATGATTGCAAAATATCTGGAACGTATTGGCGACCATGCGACAAATATTGCTGAGTGGGTTGAATATTCCATTACAGGAAGTCACGTAAAAATGGCAATGGAAGAAGGGAATAAATGATAACATACGAAGAAATAAGAAAAATTGAAGGGATCCGCACCTATATTAAAAAAGCGGACGAATCATTGGCAGCATTGGGCTATACGGAGCACTCCTTTGCCCATGTAACTAAGGTTGCAGAGTCGGTGGAATACATTTTAAAAACATTGGGCTATTCTCCTCAGGAAGTGGAATTGGGGAAAATTGCCGGATATTTGCACGATATCGGAAACCTAGTAAACAGGGTGGATCACTCCCAAAGCGGAGCGGTTATGGCGTTTCGTATTCTTGACAATCTGGATATGGCACCGGAGGATATTGCAACAGTGGTAACGGCAATCGGCAACCATGACGAGGGCACGGGAATTTCTGTAAACGCCATTGCAGCGGCGTTGATTTTGGCTGATAAGTCTGACGTACGCCGAAGCCGTGTAAGAAATCAGGATAAAACCACCTTTGATATTCACGACAGAGTAAATTATTCCGTGAAAAAGGCGGTTTTGAAAATCAATGAGGAACATACGATTATTAAGCTGAAGCTGACGGTTGATACACGTTATGGATCAGTCATGGATTATTTTGAAATATTTTTAGGGCGTATGATTATGTGCCGGAAGGCAGCGGAAAAGCTGGACTTACACTTTAAGCTGATGATAAACGAACAGTCTTTAATTTGAAAGGATGTTATGCTTTGATATATTTGGTTGAGGATGACAACAGTATTCGAGAGCTGGTTGCTTATACTTTAAACAGTGCCGGGTTTGATGCGGAAGGATTTGAAAAACCCTCCGCTTTTTGGGCTGCACTGGAAAAAGAGGTTCCTTCCTTAATATTGTTAGATTTAATGCTGCCGGAGGAGGATGGAATCAGTATCCTCAAAAAGCTTCGGGCGTCTTCAAAAACGAAAAAAACACCTATCATTTTACTTACGGCAAAGGGAAGTGAATTTGACAAGGTAATTGGCTTAGATAGCGGTGCCGATGATTATGTAGCGAAGCCTTTTGGTATGATGGAGTTGCTTTCTCGTGTAAAAGCCCTGCTGCGCCGAACGGAGCAAGAGGATGAAGTGGCAGAATATGTACTTGGGGGGTTGTCTGTCAGCCAATCTCGTCATGAAGTTACGGTTGATGGGAAAGAAGTAGTCCTTACGTTAAAGGAATTTGAGCTTCTTTGCCTGCTTCTGGAAAACAAGGGAAGAGTTATGACAAGGGATCAATTACTGAACCGTATTTGGGGATATGGGTTTGATGGTGAAAACCGCACCATTGATGTGCATATAAGAACCCTTCGCCAAAAGCTGGGCGGTTGTGGTCAATATATTGAAACAGTGCGGGGAATTGGATATAAGATAGGAGGAAATTTGTGACAAGGCGAATTTTCTGGGCCATTTTCGGTGTAGCCATGGTTATGATGCTGGCAGCAATTGGGTTGGTTTTTGGCATGATGAATGCTTATTTTTCTGCGGAGCGTCGGGATAATTTGCGCAGCCAAGCAGTTTTTATTGGAGCAGGAATACAAGCCAGTGGTTTTGAGTATCTTGAGCGTATGCCAATATCCTCTGAACGGATCACTTGGATTGATGAGGATGGGATGGTTCTTTTTGACAACAAGGCCAATCCGGAAAAAATGGACAATCATAGGGCACGGGAAGAGGTTGTTGCTGCGTTTGAAAACGGCGAGGGGTTTGGCGGTCGCTATTCCAAAACGCTTTCAGAGAAAACGGTATACTATGCTTTAAAGCTGGAGAATAATACTGTTGTGCGCATTTCTGAATTGACGATCAGTCCTGTTGCACTTTTTTTTACGATGACACAGCCTTTGGCATTTATTTTAGCCTTGGCAATTTTCTTTTCTATATTTTTGGCTCTAAAAACGGCAAAAAAAATTACTAAGCCGATTAATGATATTGATTTAGAACAGCCGGAACTGGCGGTTGTATATGATGAACTGACGCCTTTGCTGCGGCGAATTGCCGTTCAAAATAAGCAAATTTATTGGCAGATGCGAGAATTAAAGTGTCAAAAGCAGGAGTTTGATACAATTACTTCGAATATGCAGGAAGGACTTTTGGTTTTAGATGCCCAAGGGGATGTCCTTTCTTATAATATTGGTGCGATGCAGCTGATGGGAATTGAAACATCAAGGGCCCAGGCCAATGTGTTTCAGCTCAACCGTAGCGAGGGCTTTCGCCGCTCGGTGGAATCCGCATTGGCGGGTGTCCATCGGGAAGAAACGATTCAAATAGATGGGAAAATTTGCAAGATTTTTGCTAACCCGGTTTTTCAGGAGGATACTCTGGAAGGGGCAATTTTATTGCTTTTTGACATTACTGAGCAAGAGGAACGGGAGAGGCTTCGCCGAGAATTTACAGCAAATGTTTCCCATGAACTGAAAACACCCCTAACCTCAATTTCAGGTTTTGCAGAAATAATGAAAAATGGAATGGTGCAAGGAGAAGATGTACCCAGATTTGCAGGTAAAATTTATGATGAGGCACAAAGATTGATCCAAATGATTCAAGACATTATTAAGCTTTCCAAGCTGGATGAAAAACAAAGTATTATGGAAAAAGAAGCAGTGGATTTAGAGGTTTTGGTTCAAGAAACGGTGAAACGGCTGGAACCCATTGCCCAAAAAAAAGGAATAACCATTTCCGTAGTCACACAGCCAGCGGTCTTCACAGGTGTGAAACAGGTCTTGCAGGAAATGCTTTACAACCTTTGCGATAATGCCATTCGCTATAATTATGAAAACGGAAAGGTGACGATTTCCATGGAAAACAAAGAAAAAGAAATTGTGATTACGGTTTCTGATTCGGGAATGGGTATTGCGCCGGCAAATCAATCCCGCGTATTTGAACGGTTTTATCGGGCAAACGAAAGCCGTTCCAAGGAAACGGAGGGTACAGGCTTAGGACTTTCCATTGTGAAGCATGGTGCGATGCTCCATGATGCAAAAATAAATTTAACCAGTGAACTGGGTAAGGGAACAAAAATGAAGCTTGTTTTTCCCAAATAAAATGATTTATGAACCCTTTTTTCTCATGGAAATACCCGCTTTAAGTAATTTTGCAGGGAAAGCGTCGCTGGGAGTGTCGTTAGCTGTTAATAAAGATAATCTTTCCTCTGGCCTTTTATGAATCGATAAAAGGTCTTTTTTATGCGTTTTTTTGAAATTCCAGGTGGATAGCACATTAAAAATTTCTTGATGGTCGTGTTTTTTATGTTAGAAAATTACTGGGTTCTTAAATTTTTCCTCTCCATATCAGGCATATAGCATTAAAATGACACTAAAATTTTGTTCATTATTATGGATATTTCGATGACAAATATCTTGTATGCGAAATAAATTTGTGCTAGAATTAGCCCATAAGTAGGGAATTGCTTAAAGTAGTAACAAAAAAAATTTATTTATTTTTAAAAAAAAGTAACGTCGCATATTGTATCCAATAATCGTTGCTTTTTTGTGGCAAACAAGAACCAAAATTCTATTTAAGCATTCTTGGAAAAGAACAGATTGGAAAATTTGTTTTTTTCTATTGAAATTAAAATGGGATTTCAGGGCATTGGGTATTTTTATAATATTATGAGGAGGAGCAAAAAATGAAGGAGTTTGAAAGCAACGTTCAATATATCAAATACCTAGTGATTAAAGAAGTTGCGCAGCGCTTTTTTCATGGAACACTGGATAAATCAATTAATTCATACAGAGAAATTGCAGAGGCCATTATCCCCGGACCAAAGGCAATGTTTCGATGTTGTATTTATAAAGAACGACATATTATTGAAGAACGTGTACATTTAGTTTTAGAGCCTACCAAGGATAACCGTATTATTAATGTGCTTTCCTCCGCCTGTGATGAATGTCCAATTGATCGTTTTGTTGTTACCGAGGCATGCCGCGGCTGCTTAGGGCACAAATGCCAGGAGGTTTGTCCTAGAAATGCAATCACCATTGTAAACCACCGTTCTTACATCAATCAGGCGCTTTGCATTGAATGTGGACGCTGCAAGCAGGTCTGTCCTTTTAATGCCATTAGCGAGGTTAAAAGACCCTGCATCCGCTCCTGCCCTGTAGGTGCCGTACAAATAAATGAGGAGAAGAAGGCATTCATTGATCATGAAAAATGTATTACCTGCGGTGCTTGTGTGTATCAATGTCCGTTTGGCGCAATTGTGGATAAATCCTTTGTTTTAAATATATTGGACTTAATTCAAAATTCGTGGAATAATACAAGCTATCATGTTTATGCCATTGTTGCTCCTGCAATTGCCAGTCAGTTTCCTGAGGTGAAAATGGGGCAGGTTTTTGCCGCTATTAAGGATTTAGGATTTTATGATGTGATTGAGGCAGCAATCGGCGGAGATATGGTTGCTGTGCAAGAAACCAAAGAGTTCGCGGAAACCATTGACGAAAAGGGCTGGAAAACAACCTCTTGCTGTCCAGCCTTTGTGGATTACATCCAGAGAAATTATCCACAATTTATGGATCATGTATCAACAACGGTTTCACCTATGATTGCCCTTGCCAGAGCCATCCATAAGAAGGATAAAAAGGCCAAAATTGTTTTTATTGGGCCATGCATAGCGAAGAAGGATGAAATTAAGCATGAGGATTTGGTAGGAGCCGTTGATTTTGTTTTAACCTTTGAAGAATTAAAGGCTATGTTTGATGCCAAGGAGCTTAATTTGGAAGAACTTGAGGAAAGAAGTGCCGGTGCGCCTTCTGGTTTTGGCCGAATTTTCGGAAGAACAGGCGGCGTAGCTGAAAGCGTTATAAAGGTTGCGCAGATGGAGGGCATTGAGAAGGAAATTAAACCAATTTACTGCAACGGGATTGATGAATGTATCAAAAATATGAAGCTGGCATCCTTTGGCAAGTTGAATGCAAATTTTTTGGAGGGCATGGCCTGCAAAAATGGCTGCACCGGCGGTGCGGCTTCCTTATCCCATGATCAAAGGGGGATTGAGCTTTTGAATCGTTATGGCAAAGAAGCCGCAACAGAGAGCCCTTTTGAAGGTATAGCAGAATATGATCTAACTGCAATCAACATGGAAAGAAGATTTGGTTTGCAAGAGAAATAAGGGGTATATCCCAAGGAGGCAAAATGAAAACAAAACAGTTGGTATTTACCGCCCTATTGTTGGCGATGTGCATTGTATTTCAGAGCATGAAGGGGATTTCTGTTTATCTTACCGGCGCTGCAGTCAACGCGCTGTTGGTTATGGCAACTCTAGCGGCAGGGACTTCAAGTGGTGTAATTATAGCGGTGCTTACCCCAGTGATTGCTTATTTTATGGGTCAGACACCTATTTTACAATTGATGCCTATTATGGTATTTGTAATTATGCTGGGGAATTTAACCTTAGTATTATTGGCGAGTAGAGGGAAGAAGGAAAAGCTTATAGCATGGCTTGCCCTTGGGGCGATGCTAAAGGCGGTTGTGCTTTGGCTGTTGGTTTGGTATGGGGTGTTGCCTCTTTTTGGCGCAGCTGTACCCGAAAAAATGGTGGGTGGTGTGAAAACATCTTTCTCTATTACTCAGTTTATTACTGCGGCAATCGGTTGTGTAATTGCCTTTGCGACTCATACAAGAATAAAGCATTGGTATTTTGTGGAACAAAAGAATTGATTTGAAAAGGGTGTTGACAAAGTCGACACCCTTTTACTGTCAAAAAACCTTGGGCGCCGTCCTCTCACTGCCCAAGATAGGGCAGACAGCGAAGCTGGCTTTTGCGCAGCAAAAGTGATGACCTCTCACTGCCCAAGATAGGGCAGACAGCGAAGCTGGCTTTTGCGCAGCAAAAGTGATGACCACCCGATTGCTTTTTGTAAAAAACAAGACAAATAACTTTTATTAAACCCGCATTTTATGCGGGTTTAGGTGGGTCAAGGGTGAAACCCTTGTGGGTGCTTGAGGGCAAAGCCCTCAAGGTTTTTGACTTTGTCTACTCTCTGAGTGTGCATAAAAATTGCCCACTGATTTTTTGTTTGGAAATTAATATTTTCTATGTTTGCGTACTCTCCGCGGTTGCTTTCCTTTCCCCACATAAATCATTCCGCAAATGATTGCAGTAAGGGGAATGGTAAACAAAATTGCAGTGCTTCCGATGAGCGCTTGGATAAATTCAACAATAATCAGTTCTCTATTTACCAACGAAGAAACTGAATCGGCATAGGTAATTAACAATAATACAATAGAAAGAGAGCTTCCAATATAGGCCAACACCAATGTGTTTGACATGGTGCCCATAATATCCCGCCCGATGGTAAGACCACTTTTCACAAGTCTTGCGAAGGATAACCTATCGGAGTGCTGGCATATCTCATAGAGGGAGGAGGCAATATCCATTGCCACGTCCATGACTGCACCCAAAGAACCTACAACAATGCTGCCAAAAATAATGGCATTTAAATTGACAGGCGAAGGCAGTAAGGTCAAATAAATAGAGTTTTCATCTGTTACACCGGTTAAATGCAAAACGCTGTCCATGATAAGGGAAAGGCAGGCAGCCACACAAACGCCAAACAAACAGCCGAGTATGGTGGCCAAAGTTTTTTTGCTCCATCCGTTTGTAATCACAATGGTCATGATTGTAATAAAACCGCAAGTGATTAAAGTGCTTATATATATGTTTTGACCGCTTAATATGGATGGGATATATACCATGAAAATCGCCAAACAAGTAAATGTCAGCGAAATGATGGTGTTGATTCCTTTTCCCCATCCAAATATCAACAACAAAACAAAAAACCCAGCTGCAAAGATCAGTAAGGTATCAAAACGTACATAATTACCGAAGATCCACTCTGTTCCATAGTCTTCAACAGGATAGTTATATACGATAATTTTGTCACCAACGGAAATCGTTTTCTGTTTTGCAGACGAAAAGGAGGAGTCGCCAATCTGAGCAGCAAGGATTTCTTCCCCTTTATGGTCCCCTTCTAATAGCCTACAAGTGAATAGGATTGTTGTATCTGTCACAATTGGCGCAATGCCCTCATAAGATTCCCCTTGTACTTCATCTTCAATACGCAAAACGATTGCTTTTGCAGAATAGGCTTGCTGGCTATCCATAACCGTAAGATTTTTTGAAGCAATCGTATGACCAAAAAAAATATATATAGTAGACAAAAAGACGGTTACCGTCCAGACAATCATATTTTTGTAGTTCATATGATTTCACCGCACTTTCTATCAAGAATAGTCGGTTCATAGCTTGTGAATTTGTTTGCCAATTCATTAACCACTAAGGTGTTGATGATTTGTTTTATTTTCTTTTTGCCTTGTGTAATAGATAAATTCAAAACATTCATTTGAAGACCTCATTTTATTTTTCAAGATTTATTTTTGACAAAAACTTAGGGTGAACCTAGGAAATTTGGACAAATGCTATGGTGGCGGAATGAATGGATTATTCCAATATTGATTATAATTATAACTGCAAAAATTTGATTTTACAAGCATTGCCCCGTTAGTATCGTATGGAGTAGAAAGCTAAAAAACGTCTGTGTGCAAAGCTTTATTTGGAGACACTTAAGAGCCATAAGGATGCGTTTGACTTGATAATTGATTATATGAATGAAAATGCAAGATGTAGGCAATATAAATTTTCTTTTTAAGTGATTGAATTCATTCGTTGATTGGGATGTTTAGTTAGAAATAATGCCATACAATGCCAGACAACAGCATCAAAATTAGGTGGGACATTTATTGACAATCCTGAAATTATCTATATAATAGTAGTGAATATGTATACAAAGAATATGTATTTGTTTGGATTTTGAAGCAATGCTAAACTGTATCGTATTGAATGAAAATGAAAAGCTTCATCAATAATCATGGTTTTTAATCATACTTGAGGTGAAAAATGAATTTAAATGAAGAAATTAAAAAGCTAAAAGAAAAGAAGGAAGTGGCGATTTTAGCACATTATTATGTAGAAGGAGCAGTGCAAGATATTGCAGATTATGTTGGCGACTCTTACTATTTGAGCAAAATGGCAACGGAAGTTCCGCAAAAAAACATATTGTTTTGCGGCGTAAAATTTATGGGGGAGAGTGCAAAAATTTTAAACCCCGAAAAACATGTTATTATGGTGGACGAGCAGGCAGACTGTCCCATGGCGCATATGATTGATGCCAAAACCATAGACAATATTAGAGCAAAGTATGATGATATTGCGGTTGTCTGCTATATTAATTCCAGTGCGGAAATCAAGGCGCATTCCGATGTATGCGTAACTTCCTCCAATGCATTTAAAATCGTTTCAAAATTGCCCCAGAAAAACATTTTGTTTATTCCTGATAATCATTTGGGGACGTATTTGTCTACGAAGATGCCGAATAAACATTTTGTTTTCCATCATGGCTACTGCCCTGTGCATCAGGATATTCGCATGGAAGATGTTAAAAGGGCGAAGCAGGCGCATCCTGAGGCTGAAGTTTTAGCCCATCCCGAATGTAGTATTGATGTTTTAAGTCTAGCTCATTATATTGGAAGTACCTCCGAAATTATTGATTATGCCACAAAAAGCGGCGGCGAAAGCTTTATTATCGCCACGGAGGATGGGGTTTTGCATAAGCTTCGGAGTGAAAATGCAAATAAAAAATTTTACCTTGTAAATGAAAAACAGCAATGTCTTGGTATGAAGATGAACACACTGGAAAAGGTTTATGATGTTTTAAATTCCATGGAAAACGAAATGCTTTTAAACGAAGAATTAAGGCAAAAAGCCCAGGCTCCTTTAACAAAAATGCATGAACTGGCCGAGTAATCAAACGTTGAAAAAGGATGATTGACAAAGGATATTTTGAAAGAAGGTATCATTGTGAAAAAGGAAGCAGACGTTGTAATTGTTGGAACAGGAGTGGCAGGCTTGTTTTGTGCTTTAAACATACCGGCAAACTATAAAATTATTATAATTACGAAAAAACACCCCGAGGACAGTGATTCCCTTTTAGCCCAAGGCGGAATTTCTGTACTTAGAGATCCTCAGGATTATGAGGCATATTTTGAAGATACATTAAAGGCTGGCAGATATAAGAATAACAAAAAGTCTGTTGAAGTGCTCATTCGCTCGTCACGCAGCATCATTGAGGATTTGGTTGAACTGGGCGTGAATTTTGATAGTGCAGGCGCTGATTTTTCATACACGAGAGAGGGCGCTCATTCTGTTAACAGAATTTTACACCATAAGGATGTTACGGGGAAGGAAATTACGGAAAAGCTGTTGGAGGAGGTAAAAAAGAAACCCAACATTACAATCCTCCCATTTGTGACGATGATTGATATTATGGAGGAAAATTCTACCTGCACAGGCGTGGTTTTAAAGGATGGGGATGCAATTTATAACATAACTTCTCGTGCCGTGGTGTGGGCGACAGGGGGAATCGGCGGGCTGTTTGAACACTCCACCAATATGAAGCATATTACTGGGGATGCAATCGCCATTGCGATAAAGCATAATGTGAAGCTGCTTGATATGAATTATGTTCAAATTCATCCTACAACCCTTTATTCTAAAGAAAAAGGCAGGAGCTTTTTGATTTCAGAAGCCGTCAGAGGAGAAGGGGCCTTGCTTCTGAACAAACAAGGCCAGCGTTTTGTGGATGAATTGCTGCCAAGAGATGTCGTAAGTGAGGCGATTTTTGAGCAAATGAAAAAAGACGATTCCGATTATGTTTATCTGTCCCTCAGACATATTCCTAAGGGAAAAATCAAAGAACGGTTTCCCAATATATATGAAAAATGCTTAGAAGAAGGCTATGATTTGGCAACAGACCTTCTTCCTGTCACTCCGGCACAGCATTATTTTATGGGAGGTGTCCAGATTAATATTGACGGCGAAACCTCTATGAAAAATTTATTTGCGGTGGGAGAAACAAGCTGCAACGGTGTCCATGGTGCCAACCGTTTGGCAAGCAATTCACTTTTGGAGGCATTAGTTTTTTCAAAAAGGGCAGCTCATGTGATTGGGGAAAGCCTTAAAAATATTGAGCTTTCAGATACAGAGATGATTGTTAAAAATTATCAGTACAATACGGAAAAACTGGAGCAAGAATATCATAAGTTGGTTTGGAATGAATTGAATAAAGGAAGTGTTGAATATGGTAGCTTATGCAAGCATGAAGGTTCATTTTGAGGATTACATTAGGGCTGCGCTGAAGGAAGATATCACCAGCGAAGATATTACGACAAATGCAATTGTTTCTCCCGAAAAACAAGGCTGTGTTCAATTGATTTGCAAGCAGACGGGCGTTATTGCGGGGCTTGATATATTTCGTCATGTTTTTGAGCTGCTTGATCCTCAAGCCCGCTTTGATACCGAATATAAGGATGGGGATTTTCTCCAAAATGGAACAATGGTGGGAATTGTTTATGGGAATGTAAGAGCATTATTAACCGGTGAGCGCACTGCCTTAAATTTTTTGCAGCGAATGAGCGGAATTGCAAGCTATACTAATGAATGTGTTCAGGTAATGAAGCTCTATAAAACCCAATTATTGGATACAAGAAAGACCACACCAAATTTGCGTATTTTTGAGAAATATGCGGTTAAGGTTGGTGGAGGGAATAATCATAGATACAACCTTTCCGATGGTATCCTCATTAAGGACAACCATATTGGGGCAGCCGGCGGCATTGCTGAAGCGGTAAGACTGGCCAAAGAATATGCGCCCTTTGTGCGTAAAATTGAGGTGGAAGCGGAAACCCTTGAAATGGTTGATGAAGCGCTACAAGCAGGCGCGGATATTATCATGCTGGATAATATGGACAATGAAACCTTGAAAAAAGCGGTGGATCGCATTGGGAGCAAAGCGCAAACGGAATGTTCGGGAAATGTGACCAAAGAACGTCTGAAAGAGCTTTGTGAAATTGGTGTGGATTATATTTCTAGTGGAGCTTTGACCCATTCTGCACCAATATTGGATTTTTCCTTAAAAAATTTGAAGAGCTTGAATTGATAATGAAAAGCGGCAGCCAAATGACTGCCGCTTTTTGAGTATGGAAGAGTTAAATTGCCATAGTTTAATATTGCAATTATGTTTATACGAAATCCAAAAAATAAAAGATGTTATCTTGCTGTTTACAAAAAGCAAGTGAATTTGTGTCATTGCTTTTACTCCGTGAAAGCCGGTCACGCCGTTTACCCTGCCTTGGGCAGTAATGGGGCAACACTTTAGGTTTTTGATTTAATGTCTAAGAAAATTGGTTTTTTAAAAAGCAAAAAGGCGGTTCAAAAGTTAAACCGCCTTTTTTAGAATGAAAAAAGTAAGGAGACAAAGTAAATGAAAAATCTTTTCAGATTATTTGCTTAAGTAACCACCGTCAACGGGAATAATTGCACCGCTTAAGTAATCGGACGCTTGGGAAGCCAAGAAAATGGTAACACCCTTCATATCTTCCCCGCTTCCCCAGCGTTTTGCGGGAATACGGCCTAAAATTTCTTTATTTCTGCCCTGGTCGTTAATCAAAGCAGTGTTCATATCCGTTGCCATATAGCCGGGAGCTATGGCATTCACATTGATTCCCTTGGAAGCCCATTCGTTGGAAAGTGCTTTTGTAAGCTGGGCAACGGCACCCTTAGAAGCTGCGTAGGCAGGCACGGTAAAGCCACCAAAAAAGCTGAGCATAGAAGCTACATTGATAATTTTTCCATATCCTTGTTTCATCATTTCTCTGCCTGCTAGCTGACACAGCATGAAAACAGCATTTAAATTTACATCTATAACAGCATCCCAATCCTCCATGGGGAATTCTTCGCAAAAATGACGCTTTTGAATGCCTGCTGCATTTACAAAAATATCAAGGGTTCCGCCTAATTTCTCTAAAGCCTCCTGAAACCCTTCTGCAAGACGCTCTCTGTTTCCCAAATCGGCGGCAACGCCGTGGCAAAGATAGCCTTTTTCTGTATATTCTGCGGCAACCGCCAATGCTTTTTCGGAGGTGCCCATAATTACCACTTCTGCCCCTGCTTCCATAAGCCCTTCTGCCATACCTCGCCCAAGCCCTCTGGTGGAACCCGTTACAATTGCTTTTTTTCCTGTCAAATCAAATGTTACCATGTGTAAAGCTCCTCTCTTAAGTTAAAACTACAAAGTTACATTGCAATAGCCACGCAAACGAATGATTGCGGTATTTGTGTGGAACAACAGTGGCATAATGCATTTTTCCTTGCCAAAGGCTTCGTCTGCAAGGCGCTCAAAGAGGGAACCTACGAAGAAAAGGTCAGATAATTTTGTCAACCTTTAAAATTAACCCAATGGCAGTTTTTGCATTCATAATATGAACAGTCAAGGCATCTCTTAAGGCAACCTCATCTTCTGCAAGAATTGCATCAAGAATTACAAAATGCTCTTTGACGCCGCTGATATCCTTTACTTTTGACTGTCTGCGAAAAATAAAGTTTGAATATAAAAATGGATTGATATAATGAAAGATTTCTACAAGCTTTTGATTGCCGCTGCACTTTAAATACAACTCGTGGAATTTATAGTCCAATTCATAATTGCGAAGGTAGTCCTCGATGGGAGATTCGGGGCATAAATCGGTTACAAGCTGTAAATGTTCCTCAATATTTTTCCGAAACTCGTTTTTTAATGAATCGTTAAAGCTAACGGTTAAGATAATTTGTTTCAAATAATACAAATCCAGCATTAAACGGGTATCAAAAATTTCATCCACCTCTTCCGAGGTGACACTATGCACCTTCATGCCCTGACGAGGAAAGTTCTCAATAATTTTTTCGGAAATTAAGCGGTTTAATGCAAATTTTACGGGGGTTTCGCTAACGCCGTACCGCTTCGACAGCTCCTTCACGTTAATTTTTTCGCCCGGCTTAATAACGTGCTGGGTAATGTCTTCACGAATATTGGAATAAATGGTATCCGCTAATGTGAGTTTCGTTGTTTGTTTTTCCATGGCAATCCTCCGTAAAATTTTATTTGGCATTTAAAAATGGGTAATTACTGTATTATTTATCATTATAACAATTTTAAATGCATTTTGGAATAACAAAAAACGTATAAAATTAAATTTTATTGGTGAATATAAAAATTTTTTTAAAAAGTTTATATATTTAATTTAAGTTTTAAACATACTTCTGTCAATGTTATTTTATCATAATATTCTTGCTCCTATTTTAGTAAATTTTTTAAGAAATCGTAAAAGTAACAAGAGTTTTATTTTTGGTTTAGTAGATTTTCACAAAAACAAAATAAATTTATTGGTATATTAATAATATTGACGAATGCATTTTAAAAATATATACTTGTATTAATAAAATATTTAATATTGCTAAAAAAATTTTTTGGGCATGTAAAAATATTTTAGATCTGTGATTTTAGAGCGTACAAAATCTTAATCAGAACCAAATAAAGGAGTTGAAAGCAGATGAAAGCTTTGGTTTATACCGGACCAAAAAGTGCAGAGGTTTTGGATGTTACAGAGCCATTGCCAAAGGAAGGTGCGGTCAAAGTAAGGATGAAGTATTGTGGTATTTGTGGTTCCGATATGGGAATTTATTTAGGAACCCATCCCAGAGCAAAAGCACCCTTGATTTTTGGACATGAATTTTTGGGAACGGTGGAGGAAGACGGCAAAAAGTTTAAAAAAGGTGATCGTGTGGTTGCGTTTCCTTTATTATCCTGCGGACACTGCCTTCCTTGCAGAACGGGAAACGCCCACGTTTGCAATACCTTGGGCTTAATCGGCATTGATGTGGACGGCGGCATTTGCGAATACGCCTATGTGGATGAGGACGTTATGTTCAAGGTACCCGATGGCGTTTCTGATAAGGCGGCGGCGGTGATTGAGCCCTTAGCTGTTATCGTAAGAAGCATTCATCAGGCAAAAATGAAGGCTTTGGATATTTGTGTGGTTATCGGTGCTGGCCCTATTGGGATGATTACAGGCATGATGCTGGTACATATGGGTGCAGGCAAGGTTTTCATTTCCGATGTGGATGATAAAAAGCTGGAAAAAGCAAAAGCCTTTGGCATGATTCCTGTTAACGTGAAGAACGAAAATCTGGAACAGATTGTGAAGGCTGCAACTGCGGGAGAAGGCGCAGATTTATTATTTGAATGTTCCGGGGCAGAAATTGCCGCATTACAGATGACGGATATTACCCGTGTAGGTGGTACCATTTGTATGACGGCGGTGCATAAACATCCTCATATGGTGAATTTGAGGGATCTGAATTTCAAGGAGCAGATTTTAATTGGTACCCGTGTTTATACAAAGGAGGAATTCGCACAGGCAGTTACCTATTCCGAGGTGATTAATGAGGATCTGGAGAATATCGTTTCGCATGTTGTTTCTTTAAAGGATAGTCCAAAGGTTTTTGATATGATTGCAGACCCTTCGGCAGGTACTTGCAAGGTTTTGGTTGATTGTCAGGACTTTTAAGGGGCTGAACATTTGAAAATTGCTGACTTAAAGCTCTACCAAGTTCCACCCAGATGGCTTTTTTTAAAAATTGAAACGGATGAAGGTATTTTTGGTTGGGGTGAGCCTGTTGTGGAAGGAAAAGCTTCTACGGTAGCCGCGTGTGTAAAGGAAATGTCTGAATATCTCATTGGGAGAAATCCTTTAGAAATAGAGGATATTTGGCAAACCCTGTATCGGGGGGCATTTTATCGCGGCGGCCCCATCATCACCAGTGCCATTTCCGGTATAGAGCAGGCCTTATGGGACATCAAAGGGAAATATTATAACGCACCAATTTACGAATTGTTAGGCGGTGCTTGCCGAAATAATATTGACGTTTACTGCTGGATTGGCGGCGATAGACCTGCCGATGTGGGTAATGCCGCATTACAGCAAAAGAATTTGGGATTTAAGGCAATCAAAATGAATGCAACGGAAGAAATGCACTATATTGACAGTTTTTCTAAAGTAGAAGGTGTGATTGATAGGGTGACTGCCATCAGAGAAGCCTGCGGCAAGGATTTTGGAATTGCTGTAGATTTCCACGGCAGAGTACATAAAAGCATGGCGAAGGTATTGGCGAAGGAATTGGAGCCGTATCACCTAATGTTTATTGAGGAGCCTGTTCTCAGTGAAAATTATGAGGCTTTGAAGGAGGTTGCAAAATACACTTCAACACCCATTGCAACGGGAGAAAGGCTGTTTACTCGTTGGGATTTCAAAAAAATTTTTGAGCAAGGAATTGTAGATATTATTCAGCCCGATCTTTCTCATGCCGGCGGCATTTTGGAATGCAGAAAGATTTCAGCAATGGCAGAGGCTTACGACATGGCGGTTGCGCCCCATTGTCCATTAGGACCCATTGCCTTGGCGGCCTGCCTACAGATGGATGCTTGCACGCCAAATACCATTATTCAAGAGCAAAGCTTGGGAATTCATTATAACCAAGGTAGTGATCTTTTGGATTATTTGAAGGATTCCAGTGTTTTTGATTATGGGAATGGGGTTGTGAAAATTCCAAAAGGAGCAGGTTTGGGTATTGAAATTAACGAAGAATTTGTAAAAAAACAGGCGAAGATAGGTCACAGCTGGAAAAATCCCGTTTGGAGAAACAGCGATGGAACGGTTGCCGAATGGTAAGAAACATGTTGGGGGTAAGGATAAATGAAGATTTTAGCATTAGAATCCAGCACTACCTCTGCAAAAGCTATGGTATATGATACAGATACCGGTAAATTCCATGTGGAATCGGTACCATACATTTTAAAGTATGCCGACGTGACAATACACGATGCAAAGGAAGTCTTTGATCAAACCGTGTATTTAGCTAAAAAAATGTGTGAAGGTCAAAAAATTGATATGGTTTCTCTTAGTGGTACCTGGCATAGTTTGATGCTTTGCAATCAAGACATGGAGCCACAGACGCCAATTTATTTGTGGTCTTATACAGGTGCTGCGGATATTTGCAAGGAATTAAGAAAAGACGAGGCTTATGTGAATCGTTTTTATCAAAAAACCGGTTGTATGGTAAATGCCATATATCCTGTGTTTAAAATCAAGCTTTTACGACAGTTGGGTTATGCGTTGGAAAATTACCGTTTTGTAGGGCAAGGAACATATAATACCTACCGCTTGACGGGGCAGTGGGTTGTGACAGACAGCGTTGCCTCGGGCACGGGGTTGTTGAATATCCGCACAAAAACCTTTGATGAGGATATTTTAGAGGAAAATGGAATTCGGTTGGAGCAGCTTCCAAAAATAATTACATATCAAGATACCTTAAAGCTAAATGAGGAAGGGGCCGCCCTTTTAGGGCTTGCACAAGGGACGCCTGTCATTGCCACCAATCCCGACGGCGGCCTAAATCAAGTTGGGGCAGGGGCTGTTGAGAAAGGCGTTATGAGTTTTTCCGTAGGAACCAGCGGCGCCCTAAGGCTAAGCACCGAAGCGCCGGTTTTACCCAAAAAGCCCAGCACATGGTGCTACTTATCACCAAAATCATGGCTGAGCGGAGCGGCAACCAGCGGCTGCTGCAATTGTATTGATTGGTTTAAAAGTAAATATTTTGAGGAAAATTTTTCCTATAGTCAAATGGAGTCCGGATGTAGGAATATAGAGGATGTACCAGTGTTTTTACCGTTTCTTTTTGGTGAGCGATGTCCCGGATGGAATGATGAAAGGGGTGGTGGCTTTTTTGACTTAAAGCCAAGCCATTCCGTCTATGATTCCTATCGGGCAATTCAAGAGGGAATTTTGTTTAATCTTTATCAGTGCTATGAGCAATTAATCGCATTAAACGGAGAGCCAAAAAAAGTAATGCTTTCCGGAGGCATTATCAGATCTAAGATTTGGACACAAATGTGTGCAGATATATTTCAGATTGAGATGACCATTGACGAGGTGGAGCACAGCTCTTTAATTGGTTCGGTGGCTCTGGGGATGGAGCTTTTGGGAATTATTCCTGATGCGAAGGATTTCAAAAGCAATTATTCTCAGGTGATTACACCCAATCCGGAACGAAAGGATTTTTACCGCAAGAAGTACCAAAAATATTTATATTGGTATGAAGTAACAAAAGAGCAAGGCTAATTAGAAAAATTCCAATAAAAAACAATGGCGTTATATTTCAAGGAGGAAAAAAACTATGTTAAAATTCAAAAAAGGTTTGGCAATGGCTCTGGCATCCGTACTTACGGTTGCAATGGTAACAGGCTGCGGCGGCAGCACTCCCCCAAAAGACAGCGGTGCAGCGGGTGGGGAAAACACACAAGGCAGCGAAGAAACTGTAGAATTGGTATTTTCCAACGTTACTTCCGTTTCCGGCAAGGATGCAGGCGAAGTTTTCAAAAGAGTTGCAGAGGAAGAATCCGGCGGATCTGTTGTAGTAAACCTGTTCCCCGATAATATGCTGGGGGATGACCGTGTAGTAATTGAAACAACAGCTATGGGTAACATTGATATCGGTGTTTCCTCTACAAGCCCCTTGGCAACAATGTACCCCGATTTTTATCTGTTTGATTCACCTTACCTGTTCTTAAATTCCCAGGATGCTTATGCGAAATTGGACGGCGAAGTGGGTCAGCAAATTCTTGACGGCATGGAAAGCATTGGTCTGAAGGGCTTGGCTTTCTGGGAAAACGGTTTCCGTAACTTTACAAATAATAAAATTGCCGTAAAGACCCCTGCGGATGTAAAAGGCTTTAAGGTAAGAACCATGGAAAATGAAGTGCATATCGCTGCTTGGACAGCTTTCGGCGCAAACCCTACACCTATGGCGTTTACTGAATTATTTACCGCTTTACAGCAGGGTACTGTAGATGCACAGGAAAATCCTTTGGGTATCATTGATGCCAACAAGTTCGTTGAGGTTCAAAAGTATGTATCCTTAACACAGCATGTTTATACTCCTTATATCGTTTGCATGAACCTGGATAAATTCAATTCTCTTTCTGAGAATCAGCAAAATGCAATCTTAAAGGCAGCGGCAGAATCCACCTCTTACCAGAGAGAACGTTCTCAGGAATTGGAAAAAGAAATTCTTGAAAAATTCGCAGCAGGCGGCACAACCGTGGTAGAGCTGACGGATGTCGAAAAGGCTGAATGGCAGAAGGTTGTAGCAGATAACAATATCTTTGATTTGGTTAAGAAGAAAATGGGACACCCTGACTATTTGGATGCAATGCTTGCCGAATAAGAGAAGGAAAAACTAATTATTTATTGGGATTTTAGAGCGCTAGATTACAAAAGAAAGGGCTTTGGTAAAGCAATACAGTCTTATCAAAGCCCTGTTTTACAAATGCGGGAGATCAGTTGTTAGGAGTAAAAATAAAAAATTTACGAATAGGCAAAGGATTGCATTCAAATTTATGAAAAAAGTAGGTGGAACAATGAAATTTTTAAAGTGGCTGGATGAGGAGTTTGAATTGGCAATTTGTTCGATTCTGATGGTTATCATGACCGTGCTGATCTTTATTCAGGTAATTATGAGATACGTTTTTGGCAGTTCCTTGGTTTGGTCCGAGGAGATGGCAAGATATGTATTTATTTGGCTGATTTATCTGGGGATTAGCTATGGTGCCCGTGTAATGAAGCACATTAAAATTGAGGCGGCTTTGGGATTGTTCCCCAAGAAGCTTCGCCCCTTCGTCATTATTTTAGGTGATGTATTATTCCTGGTATTTTCCGTAGTTATTGTGTATTTAGCATATGACGTTGTAATGCATCAGGTAAAATTAAATCAGAAATCTCCCGCGATGCAAATTCCTATGTGGTTTATGTATTCCGCGCCAATGGTGGGCTTTGCATTGACAGCAATCCGACAGATACAAGTAATTTTTATTAAGATTAAAGGCATTATGAAAGGAGGAGCGCAATCATGGTAATGGCAGCATTATTTGGCGGACTTGCCATATTCCTGGTTTTGAACGTACCCGTAGGTATTGCCATTGGCTTGGCATCTCTTTTGTCAATTTCTTTTACAAAAGGGTTATCTCTGGGATATGTACCTCAGGCATTGTTTACAGGCTGTGACTCCTTCCCTATTATGGCAATCCCCTTGTTTATTCTGGCGGGGGAATTGATGGGCGCTGGCGGTGTGTCCAAAAGAATTTTGAACGTGTGTAACGTGTTCTTTGGAAGAATCACAGGCGGTCTTGCCATTGTAACCGTAGTTGTTTGTATGTTTTTTGCGGCGGTTTCTGGGTCGGGTCCTGCAACGGTAGCGGCGGTAGGCTCTATGGTTGTACCTACGATGCTGGAAAAAGGGTATAGCAAAAAGTTTACCCTTGCTTTGGTTGCCTGTGCCGGTTCTATCGGTGTAATCATTCCTCCTAGTATTCCCATGGTTATTTACGGTGTTTCCACTAGCACCTCCATCTCTAACCTGTTTTTGGCAGGGTTTTTGCCCGGATTCTTAATTGGATTTGCGTTGATTTTCTTCTGCTATTTCTATGCAAAAAAGCAGGGCTGGAAGGGCGACGAAAAGGTTTATACAGCAAAGGAAAAGTTGGAGGCGGTATGGGATGCAAAATGGGCTTTAATTAACCCCGTTATCATCCTAGGTGGTATTTATGCAGGTGTATTTACACCAACAGAAGCGGCGGCAGTAGCTGCGGTTTACGCTTTTGTTTGTGGTGTTTTTATTCATAAGGAATTGGATTTCAAAAATTTGTTTAAAACAGTGGGTAACGCTTGCTCAACGACGGCAACAACTATGGTTATTTTGGGCTGTGCCACCGCTTTTACAAAAATTCTTACCATTCAGCAAATTCCAAACATGATTACCAATGCAATTATCAATGCAACAGATAATACCTTTTTAATTCTGATGTTAATTAATATTTTGTTATTAGTCGTAGGCTGTTTTATGGATACCACGCCGGCAATCATGGTACTATCACCCATTTTGCTACCTGTGGCAACCTCCATCGGCATTCACCCAGTACACTTCGGTATTATTATGGTTGTAAACTTGGCCATCGGCTTTATTACACCACCCTTGGGCATCAACCTCTTTGTTGCCTCCCGTGTGGGTGCGTCTCCATTAGAAACGGTTACAAAGGGGATTATACCGTTTATATTGGTCATGCTTGCTTGCCTTCTTATGATTACATATATCTCACCAATTTCTATGTTTCTACCAAATCTTTTTGCAAAATAAATTTGTGTGAAATAATCCGCAGCCGTTTTGGCTGCGGATTACAAATAGAAAGGTGTGTGAGAAATGTACCATATTTATATAGACTCCGGCACGTCAAACTCCAAGCTTTACTTAGTAAAGGGCAAGCGGTCTGTTGATACCATTATTGCAAATGTGGGTACAAAGGATTCGGCTATTTCTGGGAGTAATGACGTGCTTTTAAGCGGTTTAAAGGAAATTTATGACCGTGTTTTGGAAAAAAATAGCTTGCAGGAGAGAGATATTGAAAGCATATGGCTCTCCGGCATGGTGACGAATCCCTTTGGGATTATTGAAGTTGTGCATATCAGCACACCCGTTGACGCCAAAAAGCTGTTGGAGCAAAGATATGTTCATTTTGAGGAAAAATATTTCCACCGGGATTTAAATCTCATTCCAGGGGTAAAAACTGCCCAGCGGGGGCAGATAGTAACGATGGAAAATATCCATCAAATGAATAACGTCAGAGGGGAAGAAATTGAGGTTGTGGGAATGGTTGCCCGTGGCGTCATTCCAAAGGAGGAAGATTGCGTGATGATTTCTCCTGGCTCCCATACGCATTTGCTTTATGTGAAAAACGGCACAATTACGGATATTGTGTCCAATTTTACAGGGGAGCTAAACTATGCCATAAAGAAGGACACCATTCTTGGCGGAGAGATGACCAACGAGGACATTATTTTGACGAAGGAATATATATTGCAAGGCTATCATATGGTGAAAACCTACGGTTTGGCTAGGGCGTTATATATCATTCATGCAACAAAGGTTTTTGATGTTTGTGAAAACGAGATCAGAAATTGCCTGCTTTCTGGCATTATTTCCGGCGGCGTCATTGATATGCTGAAATACAAGGTGGATCGAGAGTGGCGTGGCGTGAAAAAAGCGGTCATTATTGGCGGCAAGAATTATATAGAAGCATATAAAATCCTTACGCAGCATATTCTTCCGGAAATTGACGTGGAAATTGTGTCAAGCAGAGCAGGAGAAAGTTTTGGATTATATGGTTATTTGGAGTTAGCGAGGATTTTAGAAGAGGGCTAACATAGCTGCAAAAGAAAAAAAGGAGATGGATTTTTATGGCAGATACACTGCAAAGAATTTTAGATGGTAAGGTGGTTGCCATTGTCAGAGGAATTTCTTCCAAGGACATGATTCAAACGGTAGAAGCGTTAAATGACGGCGGAATAACTTGCGTAGAGGTAACCTTCAGTTTAAAAAGTGAGGAAAAGTGCTTAGATACATTGAAATCAATTCGTATGATAAAGGAGCATTTCGGCGATTCGGTTGCTGTAGGTGCCGGAACGGTATTGACACCGGAAAATGTGTCCCGTGCAAAAGAGGCGGGCGCGGAATATATCATTTCTCCTAACGTGGATGAGGCCGTAATCAAGGCAACAAAAAGCTTGGGCATGATTTCTATTCCCGGTGCAGTAACCCCTTCTGAGGTAATTGCAGCCTATAATTGGGGTGCGGATATTGTGAAGCTGTTTCCGGCAGCTTCTTTGGGACTTCCCTATGTGAAGGCTTTGATGGGTCCCATTGATGGGATTCCTTTGACTGCCGTAGGCGGCGTGGATGCCTCCAATTATCGAGATTTCCTAGACATTGGCTGTGTTGGCGTTGGTGTTGGAGGAAATTTGGTAAATAAAAAGCTGATAGAAGCGGGAGATTTTGAAGCAATCAAAAAATTGGCGTTAGAATACGGCTTAAAGTAGGGGGCGAGGCGATGAAGAAGGTATTAGTCACCTCTAGATCCTTCGGGAAAACAAGCCCCAAGCCCTTTGCGGTTTTGGAAGGCGCAGGCATAGAATACACCTTGATGGGTGGGGATTTTGACGAGGAAAAATTCAAAGAGGTAATTTCCCAATACGACGGCTTGATTATTGGCGCCCATCCCTTTTACCCAGAGGATATGGCACGTTGCAAGCATTTGAAAATCATTGCAAAGCATGGTGCAGGGCTAGACAATATTTATTTGGAAGATGCCAAAAAATTGGGAATTCGTGTTACCAATGTGCCGGCAATGAACGCAAACGCCGTTGCCGACTTGGCATTTGCCCATATTTTAAATATCTCCCGGGGAATATCCATCACCAATGAACGAGTACATAGGGGCGCATGGGAAACCTTTATCGGGAAGGACGTTTTTGAAAAAACCTTGGGCTTAATCGGCTTTGGTGCCATTGCAAAAAATGTTGCAAGAAGGGCAAGGGGGTTTTCTATGAAGGTTTTGGTTTATGATCCCTTTGTTACCGAGATACCTGAGGAATTTCAGGATTTTGTAACGCTGACAGATTTGAATACCGTAACAGAAAATAGCGATATTATTTCCATTCATGTGCCTTTGACAGACAGCACGAAGCATTTGTTTGATAAAGAACGCATCATGAAAATGAAAAAAGAGGCTTACCTGATTAATACAGGCAGAGGTGGCATTATTCAGGAGCAGGATTTGTATGAATGCATGAAAAATGGGCATTTGTGCGGCTGTGCTGTTGATGTAATGGAGCATGAGCCTATGGAAAAGGACAGCCCATTGTTGGAATTGGAGAATTTTGTGGTAACTGCCCATATCGGCATGTATTCCATTGAGGCAATCAGTGCAGTCAGCGTTGTTTGTGCCGAAAACGTTGCAAAGGTACTGAATGGAGAAGAACCACGTTTTGTAATTGTTTAAAAAGAGAGGTAAGGATTATGGACATCAATCAGAGAATTGAAGAACTGAAAATTGTACCCGTTGTGAAAATTGATAACATAGAGGACGCAAAGCCTTTGGCGGAAGCGTTGATTGCAGGGGGATTGCCCATTGCGGAGGTAACCTTCCGTACAGAAGCGGCTTATGAAGCCATTAAAGCAATGGCGAAAATCCCTGAAATGCTGGTAGGCGCAGGTACCGTCATAAATGTTGCCCAAGCGAAGCTGGCACTGGAGGCAGGGGCAAAATTTATTGTATCCCCTGGCTTGAGTGTGGAAGTGGTAAAATTTGCTCAGGAAAATAACATTCCTGTTTTTCCGGGCGTTTGCACGCCCACAGAGGTAATGACGGCGATTGCATTAGATCTGCCTGTTGTAAAATTTTTTCCCGCAGAGGCTTATGGCGGTTTGAATACCATTAAGGCTTTGGCAGGGCCTTTTGGCAATATTCGTTTTATGCCCACCGGTGGCATCAGTGAAAAAAACATTATGGAATATTTGGAAAACCCAAAAATCATTGCTTGCGGCGGCAGTTGGATGGTAAAGGATAGCTTGATTCAAGAAAAGAAATTTGATGAAATTCAAAAAATCACTGCCTCAGCCGTAAAATTGGTACAGGGATAACACAAGAATATGACAACGGTCGGCAGAGGTGCAAGAAGCCTAAGCCGACTGTTTTATATAGGAAGAAAAAGGAGGCGGGAAGTTATGAAGGAGTTTGAAATTGCCGTTTACGGTCTTGGTGTTATGGGAAGCAGTTTGGGGAAAAATTTGATTTCAAAGGGCTTTCGTACAGCCCTTTTTGGAAAAAGTGAAGAAGAAAGACAAAAATTTCAAGCACAGGGGGAGTTTGCCGTTTTTTCTACGGAAGAAGAAATGGTAAACAGTTTGAAGCGCCCAAGAGTCCTCTTTATGATGGTAACGTCAGGGGATGTGGTGGATCGTGTTATTGAAAGTTTATTGCCCCTTTTGGACGAAGGAGATATTTTGATAGACGGTGGAAACTCTCATTTTAAGGACACCCAAAGAAGATATCACGCACTTTTGGAAAAAGGGATTGAATTCTTGGGGGTAGGGGTTTCCGGCGGAGAAAAGGGGGCGTTGACAGGCCCAAGTATGATGGTGGGTGGAAGTGAAAAGGCTTGGGTTTCCTGCGGGCATATCTTAGAAAAAATGGCGGCAAGGATTGGCAATGAATATTGTTGCAGCTACCTTGGAAAAGAGGGTGCAGGGCATTATGTGAAAATGGTGCATAACGGCATTGAATATGCCATGATTCAGATTATAGCGGATTTTTATTCCGTGATGAAAGAGGGGCTTACCCTAAGCCACCAAGAAATTATGGAAATGTTTACCCGATGGAAGCATACGGAATTGAATTCATATTTAGTGGATATTACTGCTGGTGTACTTGCCATAAAGGACACGGATGGCACACCATTGGTGGAAAAAATATTGGATGTGGCCCAGCAAAAAGGTACAGGCAGCTGGACTTTAGAGGAAGCGGTTGCCCGAGGGGTGTATGTACCCACGATTTCAGAGGCGGTGTTTGCCAGATATTTTTCAAAGGATACACAGCTGCGTAAAGAGGGAAGCCGAGTGCTGCATGCAACTACAAAGCCGATAACCTTAGATAATTACGAGGAAAAGCTTAAGGATGCCCTTTATCTTGCCATGATTGTAAGCTATGCCCAAGGCATTGCATTGATTCAAAAAGCCTCCGAGGATTACGGTTGGGAAATTGACCTGCCTTTGGCAGTTTCCCTTTGGCGAGAGGGTTGTATTATTCGTAGTGAACTTTTGCAGCACATTACCAAGGCGTTAAAGGAAAGTGAAAAAAATATTTTGCTATCTCAAAGCTTTGGGGATTTAGGTAAGAGGGAGCAGGCTTTGCGGCAAATTTCAGCCAAAGCCATAGAAGCGGGCATTCCCGTTCCCACATTGCTATCGGTTGTTTCATATTATGATAGCTGTCGCACAGAAAAAATGAACGTCAACCTGGTACAGGCACTCAGAGATTGCTTTGGCGCCCATACCTATGAAAGAACGGATCGAGAGGGCAGTTTTCATACTGTTTGGATGGAAGGAGAAGAATAAAATGAAAGTATTGGTTACAGCAAGGTCTTTTGGCAGTGCCGATGAGAAAGCACAAAAATTATTGGAGGAAAACGGGTTTCAAGTCAAGAAGCTGGTAGCGGCGGACGGCCCTATAAATGAACAGCTGATAAGGGAAATTGTGGATGCGGATGCCATTATTGCCGGCTTGGAGGACTATTCAGCGGAGCTTTTGAAAACGGCAAAAAAGCTCAAGGTTATTTCCCGTTATGGCGTTGGTTATGACAAGGTTGATATCCAGGCGGCAAAGGCCAGGGGCATTGCCGTTACCATTACCCCTGGCGCAAACGGCGATTCTGTGGCGGATATGGCGATGGCACTGATGCTTTCAGCGGCAAGAAACGTAAGCTATATGGATAACTGTATTAAGGATGGCAATCAGCAAAGACCTACGGGGGTGGAAATGTTTGGAAAAACCCTTGGTGTCATTGGGGCAGGCCGAATTGGAAAAGGTGTAGCAAAAAGATGTAAGGGCTTTTCCATGGACATTCTTTGCTACGATACCTATCAGGATGAAGCCTTTGCTCAAGAAACTGGGGCTATATACGTTGATTTTGAAACCATTGTAAAAGAGGCGGATTTTATTACCATTCATTCACCGTTAAATGAGGAAACAAAAAATATGTTCAATAAGGAAATTTTTCAAAGAATGAAAAGCAAAGCGGTTATTGTCAATACTGCCCGTGGTGGAATTATCGACGAGGACGCATTGTTTGAAGCTTTGAAAAATGGAGAAATTGGTGCTGCTGGTTTGGATGCAACGGTGGAGGAACCCCCTTACAACAGCCCATTATTAGAGCTTCCCAACTGCACCATTACGCCCCATGCAGGAGCGGCTACCTACGAGGCAAGCAGCAAAATGGGATTCATGGCGGCGCAAAATATTTTGGATATTATCCAAAAGGGGAAATGTATCTTTACAGTAAACCAATAATAGGATAAAATTGTATACAAAAAGCGTATATCAAAAGTGTATTGGGGAAGGAAGATGAAGGTACTTGGATGCAATTATAACGGTATTGGACAAGTTGATGATTATATTTTTTCTGCTTCTGATTGGATATTTCTGTAGGAAGAAAAAAATTGTCGGGGATAGCTTTATGGAGGACTTTGCTGGGTTTTTGACGCGTATCATTATTCCTTGCTTTATCATCTCTTCCTTGCAAATTGACTATACTCCCACATTGTTTCGAGAAGGCGCTGTGGTATTTATCGTTTGCGTAATTATGCATCTGTGGGGGCTTGTTGTAGGGTGGGTTTCCTTCCGTTTGTTAAAAGTGCCGGAAAATGCAAAGGGTATTTGGATTTTCAGCAATATGTTTGCAAATATCGGCTTTATGGGCATTCCTGTGATTGCCATGATTTTTGGCGGAAGCAGTGTGTTTTACTGTGCCTTTGCCACCTTTGCGTTTAATATTATGTCTTATACCTTAGGAGTGGTTGTGTTGCAAAAATGCTCAGCAAATCCTGATAACAACAAGGTGAATATGAAAAAGCTGTTGAAGGCACCTGTAAATGTGGCAACGGTAGTGGGGATTTTGCTTTTTGTTCTGAATATTCGTCTGCCTGGACCAATGAAGGATACGGTGAGTATGGTGGGGGGAATGCTTTCTCCCTTGGCAATGATTTATATTGGCGGAATACTTGGAAAATTTAATTTCAAAGAAATGATTACGGAGAAATGGGCATATCCGGTTTCCTTTTTTCGTTTGATTTTTATGCCGTTATCTTCTTACATAATATTAAAACCATTTATTCATGACAACCTGATTTTGGGCGTAATTGTGGTTGGATTGTCTACGCCCATTGGGGCATTTTGTGCAATATTGGCGGCGGAATTTGGTGAGGATGAAGCGTTGGCAAGCAAGTATATTTTTGTAAGTACAGTGCTTTGTATTTTTACAATGCCCCTCATTTTTATGCTCTTCTTATAAAGGAAAGCAAGGGAATGGTATTTTCACATTAAAAAATTGGAAATTGAGAAGAAGCCTTGCTCTAAAAAGGTTATCCAAGACCTTTTGAAAGGGCGAAAGGTTAAGGAGGTAAGCATGATTATTCGAAGTAAGGACATATTGAGGGGCCCGGAGTGGGCAAATGTAAGGGCTTTATATAAAAGCAGCGGTTTTACCGATGGCGAAATGAAAAAACCCATGATAGCGGTGGTAAATGCATATAATTCCGTTTGTCCGGGGCATTTTTTGTTGCAGCAGATTTCCCAAAGGGTGAAAGAGGGGATTTGTGCTGCCGGCGGTATGGCGGTGGAGTTTGGGGTTATCGGTGCTTGTGATGGCATTGCCATGGGACATAAAGGCATGCGACATATTCTTCCAGGCAGAGAGGTTTTGGCAAACGAAATTGAAACCATGATGGAGGCTCATCGGTTGGACGGCATGGTATTAATTGGCTCCTGCGATAAAATTGTGCCCGGTATGCTTATGGGGGCGGTTCGTGTTAATCTTCCCGCGGTTTTTATCAACGGAGGACCTACCTTACCCGGCAGAATGAAGGAAAACAATCCCTACGGTGGGGAATACATAGACCATTCCATTATTCAGCAATCTGAGGGCGCATTAAAGGCGGGGCTGATTACCCAGGAGCAGTTTGATTGGATTGAAAATAATGCGGTCCCAACCCCAGGCTCCTGCGCGATGCTGGGGACGGCGAATACTATGTGCTGCTTGGCGGAGGCATTGGGCTTGGCGTTACCCGGAGTGGCGGCGATTCCTGCTGTTTACAGCAAGCGGCTGGCAATGGCTTATGAAAGCGGCAGGGCGGTTATGGACTTGGTGGAAAAGGGGATTTGCCCCAGAGATATTATTACAAAGGTGTCAATATTGAATGGGGTAAAGGTGAATTCAGCCATTGGCGGTTCTACCAATGCAGTGCTGCACCTCCTTGCCATTGCCTATGAGGCAGAAATTGATTTTACGATTTTCGATTTTGGAAATGGCGCAAAGGATGTGCCCCATTTGGTGCCCATGATTCCTGCAGGGCAGTATACCTTGCTGGATTTTTATGAGGCGGGCGGCGTGCAGGCAATTATGAAGGAAATGAAAGAACTTCTGGATACAAAGGCAATGACCTGTACAGGGCGAACCTTACGGGAAAATTTAAAGGAAGCAAGGAACTATAATCCTGATGTCATTCGTCCGTTATCAAACCCTGTGCATCGTAGGGGCGGTATTGGCATTTTAACGGGCAATCTAGCCTTAGACGGTGCTGTTACGAAGCCATCTGCGATTCCTGAGGAAGCTTTATATTTTAAAGGAAGCGCAAGGATTTTTGAAAGTGAGCAGGATGCCTTGCGTGGAATTCGGAACCACGAGGTAAAGGCGGGGGAGGTTGTGGTAATCCGCAACGAAGGCCCTAAGGGCGGCCCGGGGATGCCCGAAATGTATAAGGCAATGAAATTGTTGGTAGGGATGAACTTGGGAAGTAAGGTTTGTGTCATTACTGATGGCAGATTTTCTGGTTCCAATAATGGCTGTTTTGTTGGGCATATTTGTCCTGAGGCGGCAGACGATGGAAACATTGCTTATCTTTTGGATGGGGATGTGATTGTTGTGGATGTAAAAAACGGGACAATTTCTGCGGAGGTTGATTTTGAGGTAAGACGTAGCCAAGGAAAACGTTGTAAAATGCCTCAGGCAACAGGTTATTTATATCAGTATTATAAAAATGTAAAGTCTGCATCCCAAGGGGCGATTATTCCTGTAAGAGATTGAACGCTGAGGTGATCGATGTAATGGCGATAAACGTGTTTGGGGTTTTGCAAAATGATTTTAGTAAAAGTTTTTGATCTTGCTTTTTTCAAAAAGCAAGTGGGTTTTGGCAACGCCCAAGGTTTGTCATTAGGCTTGGGGTGTCGACTTAGTCGACACCCTTTAAAAAAAGCTCGGTTCTTTCAAGCTTTTTTCAAGCTGACAAAGCTCATCCTAGAGATTCCATTTGAGAAACTCTTCGCTTCTCAATTCTTCCGTTCTTAAAAATAGGTTTTTCTATAGTCTGAGTCGGTTATCATTATTGATAGCCGGTTTTTTTATAGAAGCTATAAAATTAAGTTGGAAATCCATATTTATATAACAATTTAAAGTATGACGTTTTTATAGATAAAGTGTATTTTTAATTATATTTTTTTTAGCAGCCATTTTTGACTATCGCAATTGCAGGTGAGTTCATATATTTTTTCTATATCGTCAATAATACTGCTGCAGAGGAAACAAAGAGTGGGACTACCACCAAATTTGTTTTTTTCTGTTTGTATGATACGGTCTACCTTGACGGTTATTGCTTCTCCGTTTTCGTCCATACGAAAACGTACGGGAGTAACTGCTCCATCCTTAGATGTCCAAGAAATCATATCAATATTTTTATTTATAAGCTTCATACAAAATGCCTCCTCAATCGAACTTAATATTACTATATCAGAACTAACGTTCCTTATCAATGGTAAAATTATACCAAAAGACGAATAAATGTTTTTTGATTTTGGAGAAATAAAAAACACATAATTAGGCACAAATTTGCATAAAAAATACCAATATAGTTTACAAAAAATATCACAGATGGGATTTCTCCAAGCGCAGAATGCAAAATCGTTGCAAAACCTTTTTTGCGCTTGTATAATAAAACGTATGGTAAAATGAAGAAGAATGAAAGTTAATCTAGAAAGGACAAGTGTATGTACGAAAAAATTTCAATACCCGAAATTTTTGGCATGAACGTGTTCAATGACGCAATGATGCGTGAGCATTTGCCAAAACAGGTTTACAAGGAATTAAAAAATACCATTGAAAAGGGGGAAATGCTAAATTCCTCAATCGCAGATATTATTGCGAATGCCATGAAGGATTGGGCGGTGGAAAGAGGAGCAACCCATTATACCCATTGGTTTCAGCCAATGACAGGTATCACTGCGGAAAAGCATGATTCCTTTTTGGCACCACCAAATAATGGTAAGGCAATTATGGAGTTTTCCGGCAAGGAATTAATTAAAGGTGAGTCGGACGCATCTTCTTTTCCCTCCGGCGGCTTACGCCAAACCTTTGAGGCAAGAGGCTATACAGCGTGGGATTGTACTTCTCCTGCTTTTTTAAGAGAGGATGCGGCAGGGATTACCTTATATATTCCTACAGCATTTTGCTCCTATACAGGGGAAGCATTGGACAAAAAAACACCCCTACTACGCTCTGTTGAGGCCGTTTCAAAGCAGGCAATGCGCATTTTGCACCTGTTTGGCAATACAACTGCCAAGAAGATTAATGTATATTCGGGGGCAGAGCAAGAATACTTCCTCATCGACCGTAGTATGTATAACCAGAGGAAAGACTTGATTTTTACAGGCAGAACCCTTTTTGGTGCCGCACCGCCAAAAGGACAAGAATTGGATGATCATTATTTTGGCAGTATTAAAGAAAGAGTTGCCTGCTTTATGCGTGAGCTGAACATAGAGCTTTGGAAGCTTGGGGTAACTGCAAAAACACAGCATAATGAAGTTGCGCCTTCGCAGCATGAGCTTGCGCCTATTTACGATGATTGCAACCGTGCCGCTGACCATAATCAGCTGGTGATGGAAGCGATGAAGCGTATTGCAGGGCATCATAATTTGACTTGTCTGCTTCATGAAAAGCCTTTTGCAGGGGTAAATGGCAGCGGCAAGCATAACAACTGGTCTTTGGGGACTGATGATGGCCAGAACCTTTTGAACCCGGGTAAAACACCCCATGAAAATGCTCAATTTTTGGTATTTTTGACTGCCATTATTAAAGGCGTGGATCAATATGCTGAGCTATTGCGTTTGGCGGCGGCAAACCCCGGTAATGACCACCGTTTAGGCAAACAGGAAGCCCCCCCGGCTATTATCTCCATTTTCCTTGGAGATCAGCTTTTGGATATTTTTGACCAGATTGAGCATGGCGGAGCAACCACAAGCATTCAGGGCGGAAAAATGCGTGTTGGTGTAAACACCCTGCCTTACTTGAAAAGAGATGCAACGGACAGAAACAGAACTTCTCCCTTTGCTTTTACAGGCAATAAGTTTGAGTTCCGTATGCCGCCCTCCTCAGGCTCTATTTCGGGTCCTAATTTTGTATTGAATACCATTGTTGCCGATGTTTTGGAAGAGTTTGCCGAGGAGCTGGAAAAGGCGGAGGATTTCAACACAGCCATGCATGAGTTGATTCGCAAAACCTATATTGACCATAAACGGATTATTTTCGACGGCAATGGCTATTCCGATAATTGGGTGCAGGAAGCGGAGCGCAGAGGTCTTAGCAATATTACAAATATGGTGGATTCTGTTCCTTATTTGACAGAAGAAAAATCAATTGAATTATTTGAACGCCATAAGGTTTTGAGCCGTGTGGAATTGCAGTCTCGCTCAGAAATTATGTATGAGAGCTATATCAAACAAATCAATATCGAAGCCAAAGCGATGATTGATATTGCATCGAAGCAGATTCGTCCCGCTGTTGTAAAGTATGCAGGAGAGGTGGCAGCTTCTTTGGCAGCAATGAAAGCCGCCGGTTTTGATGCATCCGTAGAGACAGAGCTGTTGCAGGAAATCAATGAGAATATCAAAGCATTCCATGAAGCCTTAAAACAGCTGGCGGAGGTTACTCATGAGGCGGCACAGCTGAAAGCTGACAGTCGTTTACAAGCAGTGTTCTACCGTGATCGTGTTTTTGCAGCCATGGAAAAATTACGTGTGCCTGCCGATAGACTGGAATTTTTGGTGGATGAAAAGGCATGGCCTTTCCCTACCTACGGGGAGCTGCTATATAATGTATAATTTTGTTGTAGGACAACATAATAATTTTTAGAAAAAAACCCATTTTTTTCTCAAAACTTTTGAGAGAAAATGGGTTTTTTATTGGAGAATTATAAGCGTTAAAGGAATTGCTATCAAGAACCGACTGTTGTAAGACAAGTAAAAAAAACCATAAAAAGAAAAGATAAAATTGCAATGAAATATCTAAAATAAACAAAAGAAATGCAGGTAAATCGTTTTTTTAAACAGAAAAAAAGAAAGTTTAATGTTTTTTTTTAGATACTTGACAAATTAATAACTGATTTTATTGCAAATAAAATATGAATGCGTTATAATGTATACAGACAAAAGAAAAAATAGTAATAATTTGCATTAAAAACTTGTATAAAATTTATTTAATTTGTTCATGATGAATAGCTGAAAATTGATTTTGTACAAACTTCACATTTTTTGACGTATATATCGGTGCATGTTTTAATAATGAGGTGAATGCCATGCTTACTGATGATAAAAGAATTCGTATTATTACAGGTCACTACGGTAGTGGGAAGACAGAATTTGCGGTAAATTATACCATGAAGCTCAGTCAAATGGGCCGCAAAATTGCCATTGCTGATTTGGATATCGTGAATGTTTATTTCCGTTCTAGGGAAAAAAAGAAGGAGATGGAGGCAGCAGGTGTTATGGTCATTGCTTCTTCAATTGAAGGGGCTGGGCTGGATGTGCCTGCGGTTTCTGCTGCCATGACAATGCCGGCGAGGGAGCGTAGCTTCGATTATATCGTCGATTTGGGCGGAAACGATGTGGGCACAATGGTGCTAGGTCGATTAAAACCTATTTTGGACCCTGAGGAAGTGGATTTTTTTATGGTAGTCAATACTTATCGTCCCGATACGTCTACACCTGAGGGTGTAATCGAGCAGATGGAGAAGCTTGAGTGTGCTTCGGGTCTAAAGGTGACCGGCTTCATTAACAACACAAACCTAATTCGTGAAACCAATGCCCAGTGTCTTTTCGATGGAGATGCCATTTTGAGAGAAGTAACCAAACAAACAGGCGTCGCTGTGAGGTATGTTTCTTATGTAGAAGAACTCATGGCCGAAGAGGTACCGCTTGGTCTTGCCGGGGAGTTGTTCCCTATGAAGTTATATATGAGACAAACCTGGATGTAAATTTAAAGATTTATGGAGGTGTATTTGAATGGCAAAAGGTAGAGTAACGATCAATGAAACGCTCTGTAAGGGCTGTGAGCTTTGTGTATCTGTTTGTCCCAAGCATGTGCTGCAACTTTCCACAACGAAAATTAATGCTTCAGGCTACAACCCAGCAGAAGTAGTAAATGATGACTGCATCGCTTGCACAAGTTGTGCAAAGATGTGCCCTGACTGTGCAATTACAGTAGAAAAGCTCGATTAAGAGAGGAGGAAATTTCAATGGCAAAGGTTTTAATGAAAGGCAACGAAGCAGTTGGTAAGGCAGCAATTGAGGCGGGTTGCAGATATTTCTTCGGCTATCCGATTACTCCTCAGAGTGAAGTTCCGGAATACTTATCCAGTGAATTACCCAAGGTTGGCGGTGTTTTTGTTCAGGCTGAGTCTGAAGTTGCCGCAATCAATATGGTTTATGGTGCTGCTGGTGCAGGTGCCCGTGTATTAACAAGCTCATCTTCCCCAGGTATTGCTTTGAAGCAAGAAGGAATCGGTTATATTTCCAACGCTGGTTTGCCTGCGGTTATTATCAATATGATGCGCGGTGGCCCCGGTTTGGGCACAATTCAACCTGGTCAGGCTGATTATAATATGACAGTAAAAGGCGGTTCAAATGGCGATTATCATGATATTGTTTTAGCTCCTGCATCCGTTCAGGAAGCTGTTGATATGGTTATGGAAGCCTTTGATTTGGCTGATTATTACGGCACACCTGTTATTGTTTTGGCGGATGGTTTGATTGGTCAGATGATGGAGCCAGTTGAATTTAATTATGTTTGCAAAAAAGAATTGGCTCCCAAAACATGGGCATTAACGGGCAAGGGTGATGGCGAAAAGCATATGATTCAGAACTTGGTTATTGAACCTGACGAATGCGAAGCTTGGAATAAGAGTCACTTTGAAAAATATGCGGTAATTGAAGCAAATGAGCAGGCTTGGGAAGAATATTTGATGGAGGATGCAGAATATGCTTTTGTTTCCTACGGCACATCTTCCAGAATTGTGAGAAGTGCAATTAGCTATTTAAGAGAAGCTGGTTACAAGGTAGGGATGATCAGACCAAAAACATTGTGGCCCTTCCCTGCAAAGGCTTTTGAAAAATTAGATAAGAAGATTAAGAAATATATGGACGTTGAAATGAGCATGGGTCAGATGGTTCAGGATGTTGCTTATGCTTGCAATGATAAAAATAAAATTGAATTCTATGGCAGAACAGGCGGTGTTGTTCCTGCGGTGGATGAAATCGTTGAGTTTGGTAAGAGGGTTATGGGAGGTGACAAATAATGGCAGTTGTATTTCAAAAAACAAAGGCTTTAACTGATGTAAAATTGCATTATTGTCCTGGTTGTGCACACGGCATCGTTCACAGACTTGTAGCAGAAGCCCTGGAGGAATTGGGCGAAGACAAAAACGCAATTGCGGCTGTACCTGTTGGTTGTTCCGTATTTGCCAATAAATACTTTAATTTTGATGCAATTCAGTGTGCCCATGGCCGTGCTCCTGCGACTGCAACGGGGATTAAAAGAGTACATCCCGACAAAATCGTTCTTACTTATCAGGGCGACGGTGACCTTGCTTCCATCGGTACTGCTGAAATCATTCATGCCGCTGCAAGAGGAGAAAAAATCACCACCATTTTCATTAATAATGGTATTTATGGGATGACGGGCGGACAGATGGCGCCTACAACATTACCCGGTATGAAGGCAACAACGGCAAAGGCTGGGCGTGACCCTAAAATTAACGGTAACCCCATTCGTGTATGCGAAATGCTTTCAACCTTAGACGGCCCTGTTTATATTGAAAGAGTAAGTGTATCCACACCTGCGCAGGTGACACAGGCAAAAAGAGCCATTAAAAAAGCTTTGGAAATTCAAAGACAAGGCTTAGGTTTTACCTTTGTTGAGGTTGTTTCCACCTGTCCTACAAACTGGGGTTTGACACCGGTGAAATCCATGGAATTTGTAAGAGAAAAAATGATCCCTTACTATCCTCTTGGCGTTTATAAAGATATCACTGCAGAGGAGGGCAAATAATATGAATACACAGAGAATTTGTTGTGCGGGCTTTGGCGGCCAGGGTACTCTTTCTATGGGTAAGATTTTGGCTTATGCAGGTATGCTGGAAGGACACGAGGTTTCCTGGTGCCCCTCTTATGGCCCTGAAATGCGTGGTGGGACTGCAAACTGCCATGTAATCGTATCCGACGAACCTATCGGCTCTCCGGTAGTTACCAGCGATGCAAATTGCGTAATTGCAATGAATCAGCCTTCTTTGGATAAATTTGTAGATATTCTTGGAAAAGGCGGTGTTTTAATTGTGAACTCCGACTTGGCAGCTTTGAAAGAAGATAAGGCGGATATTCGTGTTTTAAATGTACCTGCAAATACAATGTCCACCCAGGAATTTGGTGGCGCGAAATTAGCAAACATCATTTTATTAGGTGCTGTCATTCAGTCAATTAATACTGTAAAGGTGGAAAGCATTGACGATGCCTTTACCCATGTATTTGAGGGCAGCAAAGCAAAATTTATTCCCGATAACAAAAAAGCATTTATAATGGGCTATGAATTTGCACAAAACTACAAATAATACTTGAATCTCCTAAATATTGAGGGCCTTTTGACGAGAAAAATCTGGTCAAGAGGTCTTCTTTTATTATAAAAAAGCATTTCGCAGCGGCACTTGATATGTTATAATTATAAAACAAATTTGTTTCCATAAAATGTTATGAAATTTGTGAAAAGAAACAAATTGTGAAGGAAATAGATGAATAGAGCTTGATTGACACAGGGATTTGCAGGGGGTTATAGCAATTCCTATTTGTGGGAGAGCATTTCATAAACGGCAGAAGAAAGGCTTTTTCTGCTGAGTGATGCTGCGGTATGGACCGTTATGCGTTAAAAAGGAAGCGTTTTGTTTTGGGGATTTCATAGGGGAAATTTTGTAAATGGAAATTGTGTAACGGTTTTTAAATGTTGTTTTGCGAAGGGCTGAGGAGAGGAGTGTAGTTTTTTGAAAAACAGAATAAAAATTTCCGTGGACGGAAAATCCTTTACACTGGTGGGGGAGGAAACGGAAGCACATATGCAGGCTGTGGCTGCCTATATTCATAAAAAAATAGGGGAAATTCGCACAAATGCGGCGGCGGTGAAGCTGGACACCAGTTTGGCTTATGTGTTGGCGGCCTTAAATGTTGCAGATGATTATTTTAAGGAAAAAGATAAAAATGCAGAGCTGGAAGGGCGCAATTTGGGTCTTAGAGCAAGGCTTGAGGAGTTGACCTCACAACTAGATAAAACAAAAGCGGAACTGGACGAGGCGAAAGCAGAACTGGTTGAATTAACGGATGATCAATGGCAAGAAACAGCAGGACAGCTTGTGCTCAATCAAAAAGAAGAAACTGTCAGCCGTGGCGATGAGGAAGACCAAAAACTTCCTCCTGGGGATTTGAAAGTCGCAGATTTGAATTCCACAGATTCAAATGCCATGAGCTTAAAAGGCGGACAGACAGGAAAAAATGCGGCTAAAAAATCAAAAAAGGATAAATATCGTAGAAGGTAAAAAACGAAAAGATTGCATTGTAAAGAAATTAGACTTTTTATTCTTCTTTTTAAGGATGTTGCATGTGCCGACATTCTCGCCTTTCGTTTATTTATGATAAAAACGAAGGGTGATTTGTTTTTTTGGTAATAATAAAGAGGATATAAAATTGGTCTGTTCATAAAGAGAGGAGAATGAAAATGTCGGTAAGGAATAAGCCTGAATTATTGGCTCCGGCAGGCTCCATGGAGAGTTTGAAAGCGGCGGTAAACAATGGTTGTGACGCTGTTTATTTAGGAGGAAAGCTTTTTAGTGCCAGACAGTATGCGGGGAATTTCTCGTTAGAGGAATTGGAAGAGGCTTGCGATTATTGTCATGTGAGAGGCGTTCGTGTATATGTAACAGTAAATACATTATATAAGGATAAGGAATTAAAGGAATTTATTGATTTTATCGGCAAGCTATATAAAATGGGCGTAGATGCATTAATTTTGCAAGACAGCGGTGCCACAAAACTCATTAAGGAAAAATATCCGGATTTTCCTTTGCATGCAAGCACCCAGATGACCGCCAATTCTCTTGAGGATGTTCGTTATTGGGAAAGCTTGGGTTTTTCTAAAATTGTTTTAAGCCGAGAGCTTTCTTTAGAAGAAATACAAGAGATTACTGTTCAAAGTGAGGCGGAAATTGAAACCTTTGTTCACGGGGCGCTTTGTGTCAGCTATTCCGGTCAATGTGTCATGAGCAGTATTTTGGGCGGAAGAAGCGGTAACCGAGGAAAATGTGCGCAAACCTGCCGTTTGCCTTATACCTTATACAAGGGTGCGGATAAATTGCAGGAGGGCTATCTCCTTTCCCCTAAGGATATTCAGACGGTAACAATTTTGCCGCAATTAATTGAGGCGGGAATCACGTCCTTTAAAATTGAAGGGCGGATGAAAAATCCTGAGTATGTGGCAGGCGTTACTGCTATTTATAGAAAATATATAGACTTGTATTTTGAGCATCCAGCCCAGTATGAGGTTTCCCCTCAGGATGTGAAAACCTTGACGCAGCTTTTTAACCGAGGTGGCTTTACGGAAGGTTATTACACCTCCGCCGGCGGCAAGGACATGATGAGCGTGGAACGACCGAAAACTTGGGGCTTAAAGATTGGGTTTGTGGACAATTATATTCCCAAGCATAAACGTGTTACCATTCGAACCCGTGAACCATTGGTGCCCGGTGACGGTATTGAGATTTGGACAAGCAACGGCCCTCATGTTGGGACAAATATTTCCAAGGTTTCCAAGGCAGGAGAAGTTATTTCTCTGACACTGGAGGGGGAGATTGAAAAAAATGATGTTGTTTATCGAACCTACGGGAAGTCCTTAAATGATGCCCTTCGCAAAACATGGGAAAAGGATAGCCGCAAGAAGTCTATTTTTGGTTTATTAAAAGCAAAAAAAGGTCAGCCCTTGGCATTACAGCTTTGGGATATGACAGGTAGTAACATTTATGTGACGGGAGATACGGTGGAGAGGGCGGAAAATCAGCCTACCACGGTGGAAAAGCTAAAGCAGCAAACGGAAAAAATGGGATCGACACCATTTGCTTTGGAAAGCTTGGAGATTGAGGCGGATGACGATATTTATGTAAGTATCGGGGCGCTAAATCAATTAAGAAGAATGGCTGTAGAAGCCTTGGAGGAGGCGATTTTGAAAAGTACAAAGCGCTCAAGCCTTCAGGGAGAGGAAAAAGAGGAAGAAAGAAAAAAAGAAAATTTGCTTCAAAAAAAGTTACACGTTTTGGTAACGGATTTCTTACAGCTTGAGGCGGTTGTCCGCATAAAAGGTTTGCGGGTGATTTACTATGAAGCTTCCGCTGACATGGAGCGGAATTTGCCTTCTGCATTGGAGCTTTGCCGACGTTTTGGTGTAAGTCTTTATGCTGCTTTGCCTAAAATCAGCAGACAGTGGCGAAAGGAAATTGAGGATGCAATGGTGGAGAGCCTGAAAAAAACTGAAATTGACGGTTTTTTGGTGCGCTCTGCGGGGCAGTTTGGCATGGTGAAGGATAGTGGGAAGAAAATCACGGTGGACTATTCTTTAAATGTAATGAATGAAGAGGGCGTTGCTTTTTGGAAGCAGCAAGGGGCGGATGAGGTTTGCCTTTCCGTGGAAGCAAATCTCCAAGAAATCAATGTCATGGGCGATAAGGACTGCGAAATGGTTGTGTATGGGTACCTCCCTCTTATGAAGACACAGCAATGCCCCATTGGCAATTATGCAGGGGAAAAAGAGGGGCATCTCTACTGTTCCGAAAGGAATAATACCGAGCTTTATTTCTTGCGGGACAGAAAGGGCTTGAAGTTCCCGCTGATGACGGATTGCGAACGCTGTGTGTGCACCATATTGAACAGTAAGCCATTATTTACGCTGAAGTTTTATGATGAAATTTTAGAAAGCGTAACGGGTAGTGTGCGCTTGGAATTTACCAAAGAAGGCGCTGGGCGTGCGGCAAAAATCACAAAGGCATATGCAGAAATGACGCAAAATCCAAATAAAATAAGTGCAGAAACAAGAAACCTTTTGGAGGAAATGAAGGAAAAGGGAAATACAAAGGGGCATTTCTTCCGCGGAGTGGAGTGAGGCTATGTTAGATCTGTTGATTATGCTTAGCAGATTTTTATTTGTTTTCTATATTGGCTTCTTTTTGTGGCAGGGCATTGTTTATATTGCGTATGAACAGGGCGGCTTTTTGGGCAGCCCTTATCATGCGGTTTCTATTCAGAGGCGCCTTATTATTTTGATGCACATTACTGCTTTTTTGATTTTGGCATATAATCGGGAACTGGGGATATATAATTGGCAGACTGTATTATTTGGTGCGGTGGGTTGCGTTTTTTTGTTGGCGGCCATTCATTTTCTGGATCGGTTTTATTATGAAGGCTGTCCTCTCATTTGGACAGGGATGCTGTTTTTAATGGATACAAGCCTGATTATGCTCCAAAGGCTTGCGCCAGTCTTGGCATACAAGCAATTAATGTGGATGATTATCGGTTTGGTGGGGATGTTGCTGCTGCCGGCCTTCTTTCGGTTGATTCCTCGCTTTGAGGTGTTTGAATGGGCATTTATAATTATTTGCTTTGGATTATTGTTTTGTACGAAAATATTTGGTGTGGAGCGTAACGGCTCCACAAACTGGTTGCGAGTGGGAGGGATTACATTTCAACCCTCAGAGCTGATAAAATTTTTATTTGTTTTTTACTTAGCCAGTGTTTTTCGCAAAAGGGTCGAATGGAAGGAATTTATTGTTACCGGCGTGCTCAGTGCAGGGGTAGTTCTACTTTTGGTGTTGCAAAAAGATTTGGGAAGTGCCTTGATTTTCTTTATGACCTACATGGTTATGCTTTATATTGCCACGGCAAATGAGTTTTTGTTCTTTTTGGGCATGATCTGCGCAAGCGGTGCGGCAACTTTTGCTTACAAAATTTTTTCTCATGTACGGGTGCGTGTTGCTGCATGGCAAAATCCTTGGGTGGACATTGATCGCGGCGGCTACCAAATTGTAAACTCATTGTTTGCCATAACAACGTGGGGTTTTTTGGGTAGCGGTTTAACAAAAGGTATGCCTAAAAGTATTCCGGTTGTGGAAAGTGACTTTATTTTTGCTGCAATTTGTGAAGAATTCGGTGCCCTTTTTGGCGCCGGCGTGATTTGCATTTTTATTATGCTGTTATATCGGGGTGTGAGAATTGCGTTGGATTGCAAGCGAAGATATTATAGCATTTTGGCGCTTGGCGTTATAACAATGCTGTGTTTTCAAGCCTTCATTATTATCGGCGGAGTCATTAAGCTGATTCCGTTGACAGGGGTAACCCTTCCTTTTGTAAGCTATGGCGGTACCTCTGTTTTGGTCAGTCTGATGATGATGGGGCTTTTGCAATGGGTTTGCGTATACTGTGAACAGCATGATGCAGATGAGGAAACCTCTCCTGTTTTGGAAACGGAAGGGGGACAGGGTTATGAATAATATGAAACGAAGCATAAGACGAATTTTTTGGCTTTTGGTGCTGTGCTTTTTCCTTTTATTGGGGTACATGGGAAAGCTGGTTCTGATGGATCGTGTGGCAATTTCCACAAATTCTTATAATACACGTTTACGTTATGTGGATAATACAATTCGTCGTGGGGATATTATTGATATAGACGGTGAGGTGCTGGCAACCAGTGTATTGCAAAATGATGGAACGTATGTAAGAAAATATCTGCGTTCCCGCATGGCAGCCCATATTACGGGGTATAGTAGTGTTGGAAAAACTGGCGTTGAAGCTGCGGAAAATTTTGAAATGATGAAGCTGCACAATGAATTTTTGCAACGTGTTATGTCAATTGCCACAGGAAAGGAATTGGTAGGCAACAGCGTTGTGGTTACGGTGGATATGGATATTCAAACTGTAGCAGGTAATCTTCTTGGAAATGCTAAGGGTGCAGTTGTGGTAGTGGAACCGTCTACGGGAAGAATTCTTGCCTTGCAGGCATATCCCGATTTTGACCCCAATACCGTTAGTGCCAATTGGGAAAATTTGAAGGATGCCGAGAATAGCCCTTTAGTCAACCGGGCGACCCAAGGCTTATACCCTCCGGGGTCTACGTTTAAGCTGGTAAGCTCCTTGGCAGTTATGGAAAATATTCAGGATTGGCAAAGCAGAACTTATGAATGCACAGGGAGAGCATCCTTTGAAAATAAGGTGATTCATTGTTATAACAAGAAGGCCCATGGAACCGTAGATTTGAAGCAGGCCTTGACCGTTTCTTGCAATGGTTATTTTGCCCAAATGGCAACGGAATTTGGTGCGTCGAAGCTGGGAGAGGTAATGAAACGGGTTGGAATAGAAACACCTTTAGGGTTTGAATTGGCTTACAGCAAAAATAAAATTGGGTTAAACCCAAATGCAACGCAAAGCGAGCTTGTGGAAACGGCAATTGGTCAGGGTCAAACGGCAGTAACACCCTTGTATATGGCAATGCTTGCAGCGGCTATTGCGAATGAAGGCATTATGATGCAACCCTACATTGTGGATCATATTCAGTATACCAATGGTAAGGTAGGGAAATACACCGTACCCAAAAAGCTGACGAAAATATGTACAACGGCGGAGGCAACTGCATTAAAAGATATGATGGTTTCTGTTGTAGAAAATGGCACAGGATCTGCCGCATCCATCAAAGGGGTTACGGTGGCTGGAAAAACCGGTACCGCCGAGAATGCAACGGGGAATGATCATTCGTGGTTCGTAGGTTTTGCGCCGGCGGAGGATCCGAAGGTTGCAGTGGCTGTTTTAATTGAAAATTCTAATGCCTATGGCAGTGCCACACCCATTGCCGGGAAGGTAATTCAGGAAGCACTAAAGCAGATGGAGAATAAAGAATAGCGTATAATTGAAATAATAAACAGTTAATTCCCTGAAAAACATGCTAATAATGTGAAGTTTTTATATAGGGATCGTCCGATAAAAGAATTATTGTATTAAAACAGAAACAAAAACAGATTCCAGACGACGTTTCTCAGACAAAGGGTTTTTTACGGGGAAAGAGTTCTTTGAGGCTATGTGTTTTTAAGTAATAATGTTAAATTTAAACACCTATTACTAAGAGAAACAAAAGGGTTTTTGCGTAATTTTTAACAAAAAATTGTGAAAGAAAAAACTGTATTGAAAAAGCCTTAGGTTTTGCATTTTGTTTTTCTAGCAAAACTATAGAGATGTCTGTCGGATGGAAAATCTACTATTATTAAAGGTAGCCCTTCACAAAATTGTTTTTTTAAAAGAGAGAAGTTTTTGATTCTTCATAATATTGGAAAAAACAAAACTTAATTTTTTTGGATTGTAAACTTGAAATTTGTGCTGAAAAAAGAAAGATTTTCTAATAAGCATCTTTGAAAATCCTTGAAATACGGGGTTTTTTAAAAAAACAACTGTCTTGCTGCTGATTTGAGAAAAAGAGATTATTTTATGAAAAAAATTAACAAAAATCGTTGGATTCATTTTTAAAGGACTGTTTTTTACTAAAAAAGAATTTATAATGTTAAAAAATTTGAGACTGCATTTTGTTTTTTTCAAAAAACGAAGTCTGTTGCATGAATAATTTGCACAGAGAGTACCAAAAAATTTTCAAATAATAATAAATTTTTAACAATTTAGGTTGCAATAAAATTTTAATAGTGTTATAATCAAAACGGTAACAAGGTAGATTCATGTAAGGACATGAATGATTGCTTTTTTAGGATAATTTAGCTTATATTCTGATATTTAAAAGAAAGATTAGATATAGGTTTTTTCTGTTGCCAAAGCAAACTAACCTTACTATAATTTCTTACTATAATTTGATGCTGTAAAGTGATTTTTTGGGTGTTTTAACAGCAAAATAGTTAGAAATACTTTAAAAATTGAAAAAACAAATGTTATTTTATTGCATCACAAATACAAATAATGTTTGAAGGAGGACAAAAGATGTACACAATGGGCGTTGATGTTGGCTCTGCATCTTCAAAGGTTTTAATTTTGAAGGACGGAAAGGACATTGTAGCTGCTGAGGTTGTTCAGGTTGGAACGGGCTCTTCGGGTCCTCAGAAGGCTCTTGAAAAGGCTTATGAGGTAAGCGGACTGACAAGAGAGGATATCTCTTATATCGTCGCAACCGGTTATGGCAGATTTAATTTTCCTGGTGCTGATAAGCAAATCAGTGAAATCAGTTGCCATGCAAAAGGCATTGTTTTTTTGGTACCCACTGCACGCACCATCATTGACATTGGAGGACAGGATGCAAAAGCAATTCGTCTGGATGACAAGGGTGGTATAAAGCAGTTTTTTATGAATGATAAATGTGCGGCAGGTACAGGGCGTTTCCTGGAGGTAATGGCAAGAGTTTTGGAAACGACTCTGGATGAAATGGCCGGTTTAGATGAACAAGCTACGGATACTGCACCAATCAGCAGTACTTGCACAGTATTCGCAGAGTCTGAGGTTATTTCTCAGTTATCTAACGGCGTAAGCAGAAATAATATCATTAAAGGTGTTCACCTTTCGGTTGCCAGCAGAGCTTGTGGTTTAGCTTATAGAGGTGGCGTTGAAAAAGACGTTGTAATGACAGGCGGCGTTGCAAAAAACGCAGGCGTTGTCAGAGCTGTAGCTGGTGTATTGAAGACAGATGTAATTGTGGCACCGAATCCACAAACGACAGGCGCGCTGGGTGCGGCGTTGTTCGCATATGAAGCGGCACAAAAAAAATAAGAAAGAGGGATTAGAATGAGTTTAACACAAGGCATGAAAGCAAAACAATTGTTAGCCTACTTCCAAAACAGGGCTGATCAGGATGCAAGAGAAGCAAAAGCAAGAGGCGATCTTGTTTGCTGGTCTGCTTCTGTAGCTCCTCCTGAATTCTGCGTAACAATGGGGATTGCAATGATCTACCCTGAAACTCACGCAGCAGGCATTGGCGCAAGAAAAGGCGCTATGGATATGCTTGAAGTTGCTGATAGAAAAGGCTACAATATTGACTGCTGTTCTTATGGTAGAGTAAACATGGGTTACATGGAATGCCTGAAAGAAACTGCGATTACAGGTGTGAAGCCTGAAGTTTTGGTTAACTCTCCTGCAGCAGATGTTCCTCTCCCTGATTTGGTAATTACTTGTAACAACATTTGTAATACATTGTTGAAATGGTATGAAAACCTTGCAGCAGAGTTGGATATTCCTTGCATCGTTATCGATGTTCCTTTTAACCATACAATGCCTATTCCTGAATATGCAAAGGCCTACATTGCAGACCAGTTCAGAAACGCTATTTCTCAGCTGGAAGTAATCTGCGGCAGACCTTTTGACTGGAAGAAGTTTAAAGAAGTAAAAGACCAGACACAGCGTTCTGTATATCACTGGAACAGAATCGCAGATATGGCTCAGTATAAGCCATCACCTTTGAACGGCTTTGACCTGTTCAACTACATGGCGCTCATCGTTGCTTGCCGTTCCTTAGATTATGCTGAAATTACATTTAAAGCATTTGCTGATGAATTGGAAGAAAACTTGAAGGCTGGTATCTATGCATTTAAGGGCGCTGAAAAAACACGTTTCCAGTGGGAAGGTATTGCTGTATGGCCTCACTTGGGTCACACATTTAAGTCCATGAAGGGTCTCAATTCTATCATGACAGGCACAGCTTACCCTGCACTTTGGGATTTGCACTATGATGCAAACGATGAATCCATGCACTCTATGGCAGAAGCTTATACAAGAATTTATATCAATACCTGCTTACAAAACAAGGTTGATGTTTTGTTGGCTATCATGGAAAAAGGCAAGGTTGACGGTACAATCTACCACCTGAACAGAAGCTGCAAGCTTATGAGCTTCCTGAACGTTGAAACAGCTGAAATCATTAAAGAAAAGAATGGTTTGCCTTATGTAAGCGTTGACGGTGACCAGACAGATCCTCGCGTATTCTCTCCCGCACAGTTCGATACACGTGTTCAGGCTCTGGTTGAAATGATGGAAGCCAACATGGCAGCAGCAGAATAATAAGGAGGAGAAAACGATGAGTAAAGTAGAAGCTATTTTATCCCAATTAAAAGACATTGCGGCAAATCCTAAAAAAGCAATGGATGATTATAAAGCTGAAACAGGCAAGGGCGCTGTAGGCATTATGCCTATTTATGCTCCTGAAGAATTGGTACACGCAACAGGTTACCTGCCTATGGGCATCTGGGGTGCACAGGGCAAATCAATTTCCAAAGCTCGTACATACCTTCCTGCATTTGCTTGTTCAATTATGCAGCAGGTTATGGAGTTGCAGTGTGAAGGCGCTTATGATGACCTTGCAACAGTTATTTTCTCTGTACCTTGTGATACATTGAAATGCTTGAGCCAGAAATGGAAAGGCACATCCCCTGTAATTGTATTTACACATCCTCAAAACAGAGGCCTGGAAGCAGCTAATCAGTTCTTAGTTACAGAATATGAATTGATAAAGACCCAGTTGGAAGCTAATTTGGGTGTAAAAATTACAAATGGTGCATTGGAAAATTCTATCGTTGTTTACAACGAAAATAGAGCAGTTATGCGTGAATTTGTACAGGTTGCTGCTGAATACCCTCAGGTAATCGACGCTGTAAGCCGTCATGCTGTATTCAAAGCAAGACAGTTTATGCTGAAAGAAAAACACACAGCACTTGTGAAAGAGCTCATTGCTGAAGTTAAGGCTACTCCTGCGCAGCCTTGGGATGGCAAGAAGGTTGTTGTTACTGGCATCTTGCTTGAGCCCAACGAACTGCTTGATATCTTCAACGAATTTAAAATTGCAATTGTTGATGACGATTTGGCTCAAGAATCCAGACAAATTCGTGTTGATGTTCTTGATGGCCAAGAGGGACCTCTTTACAGATTGGCTAAGTCTTGGCAGCAAATGTATGGTTGCTCCGTTGCTACCGATACAAAGAAAGGCCGCGGCAAGATGTTGATCAACAAAACAATTCAGACAGGCGCAGATGCTATTATTGTTGCAATGATGAAGTTCTGTGATCCTGAAGAATGGGATTACCCTGTAATGTACAGAGAATTCGAAGAAAAAGGCATTAAGAGTCTGATGATTGAAGTTGACCAGGAAGTTTCTTCCTTTGAGCAGGTTAAGACAAGATTGCAGTCCTTCGTAGAAATGCTGTAATTGAACATACGATTGCTGTAAATACAATACACTGGGGTGGGTGACTGCGCCAGTGTATTGTGATAAGCAAAAATACAAAATAGATTAAGATTTAGGAGGATTTTTGACGATGAGAAAGGTTCCCATAATTACCGCTGATGAAGCTGCAAAGCTTATTAAAGACGGTGATACAGTTACAACAAGCGGCTTCGTTGGAAACGGAATCCCTGAAGCTCTTGATAGAGCTGTAGAAAAAAGATTTTTGGAAACAGGTGAACCCAAAAACATTACTTATGTTTATTGTGGTTCTCAAGGCAACAGAGATGGGAGAGGCGCTGAGCACTTCGCTCATGAAGGTCTTTTAAAACGCTACATCGCTGGCCACTGGGCAACGGTTCCCGCTTTGGGTAAAATGGCGCTAGAAAATAAAATGGAGGCGTATAATGTATCTCAAGGTGCGTTGTGTCATCTGTTTCGTGATATAGCGTCTCATAAACCAGGTGTATTTACAAAAGTTGGTTTAGGTACATTTATCGACCCAAGAAATGGCGGCGGTAAGGTTAATGAGATTACCAAAGAAGATATTGTTGAATTAGTAGAGATTAAGGGTCAAGAATATTTATTCTACCCCGCTTTTCCTATTCATGTGGCTCTTATTCGTGGTACTTACGCTGATGAAAGTGGAAATGTTACGTTTGAGAAAGAAGTTGCACCGCTGGAAGGAACTTCTGTGTGCCAAGCTGTTAAAAATAGTGGCGGTATCGTGGTAGTTCAAGTTGAAAAAGTAGTGAAAGCTGGAACGCTTGACCCACGTCATGTAAAGGTTCCGGCAATTTATGTTGACTATATTGTTGTAGCTGACCCAGAAGATCATCAACAATCTTTAGACTGTGAATATGACCCAGCATTATCAGGCGAATGTAGAAGACCAGAGGTTGTAGGAGAGCCCCTTCCTTTGAGCGCAAAGAAAGTTATTGGTCGTCGTGGTGCTATGGAATTAGAAAAAGATGTTGCTGTTAATTTAGGTGTTGGTGCACCTGAATATGTAGCCAGTGTTGCAGATGAAGAAGGTATCGTTGATTTTATGACCTTAACTGCTGAAAGTGGTGCGATTGGTGGTGTTCCAGCTGGCGGCGTTCGCTTTGGTGCTTCTTATAACCCTGATGCGCTTATTGATCAAGGTTATCAATTCGATTATTACGATGGCGGTGGTTTGGATCTTTGCTATTTAGGACTAGCTGAATGCGATGAAAAAGGCAATATAAACGTTTCCAGATTTGGCCCTCGTATCGCTGGTTGCGGCGGTTTTATTAATATCACACAAAATACACCTAAGGTATTCTTCTGCGGTACTTTCACAGCCGGCGGCTTGAAGGTAAAAATAGAAGATGGCAAAGTTATTATTGCACAGGAAGGTAAACAGAAAAAATTCATTAAATCTGTTGAACAGATTACTTTTAATGGTGATGTTTCTCTTGCAAACAAGCAGCAGATAACTTATATTACGGAAAGATGCGTATTCTTACTGAAAGAAGACGGTATGCATTTGGCTGAAATTGCACCTGGTATTGACCTGCAAACACAAATTCTTGATGTTATGGAGTTTACTCCTATTATTGATAGGGATGCAAACGGCGAAATCAAATTGATGGATGCTGCTTTGTTTGCAGAAGGCTTAATGGGTCTGAAGGAAATGAAGGCTTGATTCTACTTGACTAATTAAAGATAAGATTAACCCTCTGTATTTCGAAAGAAAACAGGGGGTTTTTGAATTGGAAAAAAAGATTAAAAAACGTCAAATTTTGAATTTTTTTTGCGTTTTTTTGATATTATGGTATAATATTTATGTTTCTAAAAAAGTCCTTGTCGTTTTAGAATTTAAAGTGATATTCTTTCCTACTACAAGCTTTTCAGGAATACAAGGTGTGATTTTGTTTTTTGGAATAATATGCCGGAAAAATGTAAAGAATATATTTGGTTTCTGAGACAAAAACAGGCTTCAGTAATGCAGAAAAAGCCTGAGGTTCCACCAGGCGGCCGGTAAAAAAAGATAGAGAGGATGATAGCGTGAAGCGGCTTATTACAGTAATTTTGGCGCTGCTTATGATAATGGGCACTGCCTTTCCAGTTTTTGGATCTGTGGCAACAAACGCGGAGCCATGGGCAACGGCCTCTTTAGAGTTGGCATATAATCAGGGACTGATTACGGATGAGGATCTTCTGGATGCGAAAAGGACTATAACCAGACTTGAGTTTTGTAGAATTGTAGTGCTTTTATATGAAAAAACTAAGGGCGAGAAGCTGACTGTGAAAAATAAAAGTCCTTTTACTGATTGTGATGATACATCGGTTATTTTGGCGTATGAAGCTGGCATTATTAGCGGAACAGAGCCAACAAAGTTTGAGCCAAATAAAAGCCTGACACGAGAACAGCTGGCAATTATGCTAAACAGGATGTTAAACGCTTGGGGCATTACCTTAACAACAGGGGCTGAGCAATATGCGTTTAACGATATTTCTAATTTAATGAAGCCGTCCATTGAAGTTATTAATAAAATAAAGTTTTCTGGGATTTTAGTGGGGGACGATGATGGGAAATTTTATCCTATGAGAGCATTAACGTTTCAAGAAGCTGTAATTGGCATGGAAAAAGCATATCATTATGCAGAAAAAAACTTCAGTTTCGGGAGCAAAATTGATGTTCCTGTGGAAGAAAACCCGGTGGATACTACAGAAGAAAACCTGGAAAATGAAGTACCTGTAGAAGCTCCGGTAGAAGAAGGGCAGATCCCCACTGGGGATAGCATAAAAAGTAAATATGATTATCAAACAGTGTATATCAATGACAAGGCTGTGTCTTTGGCAACAACTTCAAAACAACTAACGGAGGATTGGGGGCAGCCGGATAGAATCGATACTACGGTATTTGGTCTGAAGCGGTATGTCTATGTGGGAGGCTACGATAATTACTTTTTTGTAACTTTGAAAGATGATAAAGTGATACAAATATTTGTACCGACAAAGCATTTTTCCTACTTAGGGACAGATGGCGACGGAACTTCAGCTGATATTAAGCAAATGAATTATATCAGTCTGGTGGAGCATAGTGGCATTATTGAGACGGATACAACCTACGCTAGTTTTCCTTTGGACTATGAGGGTACAATTCGGGGTATTTTGCTACAGAGTAGAGAATTTGCATATGGCAACAATGTGCGTAGTGGTTTGACAGTTGCAGAGCGTAAAGTCGTAGAGTTGGAATTGCTTGATTTAATTCAGGTAAAGCGCAAGGAGCAGGGGCTACCTCTTTTGACGGAGGTTGAAAAGCTTTCGAAGGTTGCATTAGCCCATAGCACTGATATGGTAGGAAAAGATTATTTTAGCTATACGGGAAGCGATGGAAGTAGTCCGTTTACCAGAATTCTGGCTGAGAAAATTTCTTTTACCAGTGCTTCCGAAGTCATTGCCAAGCCAATGGGAGATGTTACTAACGTGTACCAGCAGTGGATCAGAACAGCGGCTCAATTTCGAAGTTTGCTAGATCCAACGGCGGATTCCGTTGGCATTGGTGTAATACAACGAGGGAAGTATCTTTATGTTACCGTTGATTTTTGTGGTGGTACTGTGGTGAACAATTAAAAAAGCAGAAAATTCATAGGTAAAAGAAAGCTCGTACTTCGAAAATGAAGTACGAGCTTTTAAAGTTGATTAATAAAAATAATTTTTTATAAAGCGGTGATAATTGCTTCGGCAAACTCCTCTGTGGAAGCAGTGCCGCCCATATCTTGGGTAAGGATTTTGCCCTCGCCAATTACCCTTTCAACTGCCTTTTCTATGCTTGCTGCAGCCTTTCCTTCGCCTAGATGGGCAAGCATTAAGGACGCAGAAAGAATTGCTGCTGTGGGATTGATTTTGTGTTGCCCTGCAATATCAGGCGCAGAGCCATGAATAGGCTCAAAAATTGCGCCATTCACTCCGATATTTGCACTTGGGGTCAGCCCAAGGCCGCCCACCAAGCCGGCACAGAGGTCGGAAACAATGTCGCCATAAAGATTTGGGCATACCAATACATCATAATCCTCAGGGTACATTACTAAGCGCATGCACATAGCATCTACAATGCTGTCATTAAACTGAATCTGCGGATATTCCTTGGCAATTTCCCGGGCAATATCAAGAAACATGCCATCGGTACATTTCATAATATTTGCCTTATGCACAGCGGTTACCTTTTTTCTGCCTTCTCTTACGGCATAGTCAAAGGCATAGCGAATAATACGTTCGCATCCTTTTCTCGTAAAAAGTTTTATGCTTTCAGCGGTGTTTTCATCTACCATGCGTTCAATACCGGCATAAAGGTCCTCGGTATTTTCCCGAACGATAACCAAATCAATATTTTCAAACTTTGAAATAACGCCGGGATAGGTTTTTGCAGGGCGAACGTTTGCATATAAATCAAAGGTTTTACGCAGTGCAACGTTTACACTGCGAAAGCCTGTACCAACGGGAGTGGTGATAGGTCCTTTTAAGGCTACGCCTGTTTTACGAATGGATGCAATTGTTTCATCGGGCAGGGGTGTACCATATTTTTCAATCATCGCTGCGCCTGCTTGGGCCTCTTCCCATTGTATGTCAACCCCTGTTGCCTCTACAACTTTTCTTGCTGCTGCAATTACCTCGGGGCCACTGCCATCTCCGGGAATTAAAGTTACATGATATGCCATTTTTATTTCCTCCTGGAATATTAACCAATTAAAGATTCATAGACTTCTAAAATCGTTTTTTAGGCAAGCGTATACAGCCGGAAAGCGCCGACTGAATCGCATTGCTTGTATGCTAAAAAATAAGGTTTTTATTAGTTGGATGCTTTTGTATAGTTTAACAAACCGCCTGCTAAGAGAATATCTCTCTGTCTTTCGGAAATATTCAAGCGTGTAGGAATTTCTGCACCTGTGCGCAAATGTGTTACGATTACATCTTGACCGTTAACGGCACTCTTGATTTGGTCTGCCGCATACTTGATTGAAAATTCATCACCCAGGCGAATGGAATCGTAATCCCATTCGTTTACGAAAACCAAAGGTAAAATGCCGTTGTTAATCAGGTTTGCCATATGAATCCTGGCAAAGGATTTTGCAAGAACAGCCTTGATACCCAGCTGTAGGGGAGCTAAAGCCGCATGCTCACGGCTGCTGCCCTGGCCGTAGTTTTGCCCTGCAATAATGAAGCCGCCTCCTGCTGCCTTTGCACGAGCAGGGAATTTAGGGTCACAAGGAGTTAAGCAATAATCCGCCAAATAAGGCACATTGGAGCGATAAGGAAGCAGCTTCGCATTGGAGGGCATGATATGATCAGTGGTGATATTATCCGTCACTTTAATCAATGCGCCGCCGTCAACATCTTTAGGCACTTTTGTATTTTTAGGGAAGGGCTGAATATTTGGTCCCCTTACCACATTTACAGTTTCTCCTTCTGGGGCAGGCGGAATAATTAGGTTATCATTCACCATAAAATGAGCAGGCATGGAAACCAAAGGCGCTTCACCTAGAGTATGGGGATCTGTCAGCTTGCCGCTAAGGGCGCTGGCAACGGCAGTTTCGGGGCTTACGATGTAAACTTGGGCGGATTTTGTACCGCTTCTGCCTTCAAAATTACGATTGATGGTTCTTAAGGAAACGGCGTTGGTTGCGGGAGATTGCCCCATGCCAATGCAAGGGCCGCAGCCGCATTCCAAAATACGCGCACCTGCAGAAATAATATCCGAAAGGGCGCCATTTGCCGCCAGCATATTCATAACCTGCTTGGAGCCGGGGGCAATCACCAAGCTTACGTTAGGGTCAACGGTCTTGTCCTTCAGTAAAGCCGCAACGGTCATCATATCCGTATAGGAGGAGTTGGTGCAGCTGCCAATGGCAACCTGATCCACTGCCAAGCCTTGAATTTCCTTTACCTTTTTAATATTGTCAGGGCTATGAGGACAGGCAACCAAGGGAACGATTTGGCTTAAATCAATGGTGATTTCCTCGTCATATGTAGCGTCAGCATCAGCGGAAAGCTCAATCCAATCCTCTCCTCGATTCTGCGCTTCCAAGAAAGTCTTTGTAACCTCATCACTGGGAAAAACAGAGGTGGTTGCGCCCAGCTCTGCACCCATGTTTGTGATGGTTGCCCTTTGGGGAACGCTCAAGCTTTTTACACCTTTGCCGCTGTATTCCATAACCTTGCCAACGCCGCCTTTTACGGAAAGAATACGAAGTACCTCCAAAATAACATCCTTAGCCGTTACCCAAGGTTGTAAGGAACCAGTTAAATTGACACGGCAAACCTTAGGCATCGCCAGAAAATAGGCGCCGCCGCCCATGGCAACGGCAACGTCAAGACCGCCGGCACCAATAGCAAGCATACCGATACCACCGCCTGTGGGTGTATGGCTGTCGGAGCCTAAAAGGGTCTTGCCAGGTTTGCCAAAACGCTCCAAATGCACTTGATGACAGATGCCGTTTCCGGGTTTGGAAAAATAAATTCCATGTTTTTTTGCTACTGTTTGGATATATTTATGGTCATCAGCATTTTCAAAGCCTGTTTGCAGTGTATTATGGTCAATATAAGCAACGGAACGCTCTGTTTTTACGCGGGGAATGCCCATTGCTTCAAATTGCAAATATGCCATGGTTCCGGTGGAATCCTGGGTTAAAGTCTGATCAATTTTGATGGCAATTTCCTTGCCGGCGATCATATTTCCGCTAATCAGATGGCTGCTGATAAGTTTTTCTGTAAGGTTCATGTACTTGGTTCCTCCTTATTTTTTCTTTTTCAGTGCGAATAGATGAGGTGTCAGGGTTTTCATTGCTTCAATTAATTCTTCTTTGCTGATGAAGGTAACGCGCCCGTCTTCATACAGACTGTCCACCCAATTTAGCAGAATCGTTGCCTCGGGAGAGTTTTTGTGAATTATTTTCTCGTCCTTTAAGCCAAGGTATTGGTTCAGCCAGTAAGCAATGCCGGCAGAACCAGAGTTTTTATTGATTTCAACGCCAATGGGGCGGTTTAATATCTTTGCAGTATTGAAAATATTATAAATTTCTTCATCCTTCGCCATACCGTCCGCATGAATTCCCGCGCGGGTTACGTTAAAATCTCTGCCTACGAAAGGTGTTCTGTCAGGGATTTGGTAGCCCAGATCAGATTCATAATATTCAGCGATTTCAGTAATCACCGTTGGGTCCATACCGTCTAGCGTACCACGCATTTGAGCGTATTCAATGACCATTGCCTCCAAAGGCGTATTGCCCGTTCGTTCGCCGATTCCAAGCAAGGAGCAGTTTACGGAGCTTGCGCCATAAAGCCATGCCGTTGTAGCATTTACTACCGCTTTATAAAAATCGTTATGGCCGTGCCATTCAATTAATTCGTTGGGAATTTGAGCAAAGTGATTAATGCCGTAAATAATGCCCGCAACGCTCCTGGGGAGGGTTGCGCCTGGGAAGGGGACGCCATAGCCCATGGTATCACAAAAACGTATTTTTATGGGAATTTGGTATTCGTCCATCAGTTTTTTCAATTCCGTAGCAAAAGGAACCACAAAACCGTAGTAGTCCGCTCTTGTCACATCCTCAAAATGACAGCGGGGACGAATTCCATAATCCAAAGCCGCTTTAACGATTTCTAAATAATCATGCAAAGCCTGTTCTCTTGTTTTGTGCAGCTTATTGAAAATGTGATAGTCGGAACAGCTTACCAAAATTCCGCATTCTTGCAGATTCATATCCTTTACTAACTTAAAATCCTCTTTTGTGGCACGAATCCAACCAGTGATTTCGGGAAATTTCAGTCCCATCTCCTGACAGGCACGAATTGCCTTACGGTCGTTTTCGCTGTAAAGGAAGAACTCGCATTGACGAATTTTTCCTTTTGGCCCGCCCAAACGACTGAGCATTTCGTAAAGGGTTGTAATTTGCTCTACTGTGTAGGGCGTTCTTGCTTGCTGCCCATCACGAAAGGTAGTATCTGTCATCCAAATTTCATTTGGTGGATTCATGGGAACTAAACGATGATTAAAGGTGCATTTGGGAATTTCGTCGTAGTTAAAATTATCCCGATAAAGGTTGGGTTTTTCTACATTTTGCAAGCTATACTTATATTGTCCAAGTTCCAATAAGTTGCTTTTTTTGTTGAAAGAAAGCATTTTATCCCCCCTATTTCCTAATATTATGTTCACAGCAACAAGTTTTTTATTTATAAAATATATCAATAAATTGGCGGTCCGTCAATATGAAATAATTGATAATATTAATATATAAAAAAGGGCAAATTACGAAAAAGTGCCTATATTACAACAAAATTGCAAATGTTTGTAGAATTGATTTGATTTAAATTAATAATATTACCGTGCTAACTTATCGAATATATGAAAAAAATTAATAATTGATTTTAGGAGGTTGTTTAGTATTCTTCTGTTTTATGAAGAATTTATGAAGAGTGATCAATATGCATGACGAAAAAAGGAAAAGCTGTAAAATTTTATATTTTATAACTAGAGAAAAATACTTATACGGATTACATTTGTATAACTCTTTGTTGCGCAAGTAAAAACAGCCCGCAATGCCGGTAAAATTAACCAAGGCAATCGGGCTGTTTTCATAATGTGAAGCGAACGATTATTTAATCGCTTTTTCTGCAAAGTCTGTTCTAATCAAATCAGCAAAGGCCACTCTTTGTGTCAACTGTCCGCCTTGCTCCATAATATCTTGAATCAGGTTAAAGCCATCCTCTGAGAAGGTGGGGTCTGCCTTCCACGTATCCTGTGCTTTATAACGCTCAATAATGGTAGTTAAGGTCTTAGCATCGGAATCAGGGAACTGAGGCGCAACTACATTGGCAATTTCTTCGGAGGTATGATCTTTCACCCAAAGCTGGCCTTTATAAATTGCCCTTGTGAAGGCTTCGATTGTTTCTGGATGTTCGTTCATAAAATCGTCCCTTGCCATATAAACGGTGTAGGGCACATATCCGCTGGCTGCACCCAAGGAGGCAACAATATAGCCGCTGCCGCTGTTTTCCAAGGTGGTTGCTACGGGTTCAAACTCCACGGTATAATCCCCCACATTTCCAGTAAATGCGCCTGCGGTGGAGGAAAAATCAATGTTGTTGATAATTTCAACATCTTCATTTAATTTCAAACCGTTTTCCTTTAAAACGTATTCCAAAACCATTTCGGGCATACCGCCTAATCTACCACCGATGACGGATTTGCCCTGGAGATTTTCCCATGTGAAATCGGGTTCATCCACGCGGGATACAAGAAAGTTGCCTGCTCTTTGGGTTAATTGCAGGAAGGCCTTAGGATAATCCTCCTTGCCTTCGTTATAAACATAGATGCCGGCTTCCGTACCCAAAAGAGCGATGTCGGCAGCGTTGGAGAGCAGTGCCGTCATGGATTTATCTGCACCGTTTCCGATGGCAACGGATACATCCAGTCCTTCTTCTTCAAAAAAGCCTAATTCCATAGCAACATACTGAGGTGCGTAAAAGACGGAATGCACAACCTCGTTAAGCCGAACGGGAGTCTGCTCCGCCTGGGCAGTGGGCTGGGAAGAGCACCCTGCCAATAGGGATAATGCCATGCAACCTGCTAACAAAAGAGAAATGAATTTTTTCATAAATGACCTCCTGCGGATATTTTCATTGTTACTATATGCAAGAAGGACATTAAATTCAAATTGTCCTTGGGAAATTTTCGGTTTTTGTAATAGGTTTTTATAAGGATTTGGTGTATAATAAATAATAGTATGGTGAATTACGCATAAATTCTTTAAATTGGGTTTTAACTGACTTCGAACGCCCACGTTTTTAATCGTGTGGGTACTGGCGGAATGTATTTAATTGTGCACAAACGCCTAAGGAATACAAAGGCGTTGTAAACATCGCGGACTGTAGGCAAAATCAAAACCTTGAGGGCTTTGCCCTCAAATACTTACAAGGGTTTGGGTCATCACTTTTGCTGCGCAAAAGCCAGCTTCGCTGTCTGCCCTGTCTTGGCAGTGAGGGGTCATCACTTTTGCTGCGCAAAAGCCAGCTTCGCTGTCTGCCCAATCTTGGCAGTGAGGGGTCATCACTTTTGCTGCGCAAAACAGATGGTACTTTTCTTTGCCATTGCAACCTTGGCCGGCCTAAACCCGCATAGGATGCGGGTTTCATAAAAGTTTTTGGTCTTGCTTTTTTCAAAAAGCAAGTGGGTTTGGGCAACGCCCAAGGTTTGTCTGCGCTCTGAGGTGTTAAAAACACCGTTCGTTATGAGTAAAATTATGTATTGATTTTGCGAATACTTTTGACTGAAATAGGAGATCAATTATGACTGAAAAAATAATGTTGATAGATGGAAATAGCATTGTAAACCGTGCTTTTTATGGAGTTCCCCTCTTGACGAATAGTGCGGGACAGTATACCAACGGCGTATATGGATTTTTAAATATTCTTTTTAAGCTAATGGATGAGGAAAAGCCGGATTATTTGGCGGTTGCCTTTGATTTGCATGCACCAACCTTTCGCCATAAGGAATTTGGTGGTTATAAAGGAACAAGAAAGGGTATGCCCGATGAATTGCGGACGCAAATGCCATTGCTGAAGGAAATGCTTCAAGCCATGAACATTCAGACATATGAAATGGAGGGCTATGAGGCTGATGATATTTTAGGGACGCTTTCTGCCAAGGCTGAAGAACAGGGGGTTGTGCCCGTTGTTGTTTCTGGCGATAGAGATTTATTGCAGCTTGCCAGCGAAACTTTAAAGGTGCGTATACCCAAAACAAAGGGTGGGCGCACGGAAACAGAGGATTACTATGCAAAGGATGTTGTGGAAAAATACGGTGTTACACCGTTGGAATTTATAGATGTAAAGGCTTTGATGGGGGATGCTTCCGATAACATTCCCGGTGTTCCTGGAATTGGGGAGAAAACTGCTGCAAAAATCATTCGGGAATATCATGATTTGGAAAATGCCATTGCCCATGCATCGGAGGTAAAGCCTAAAAAGGCCGCGGAAAACTTGGCGGAATTTCAAGCTCAGGCAAGACTTAGTAAATTTTTGGCCACCATTATTCGGGATATGCCCATATCCTTGGATAAAGAGGGTACAAAAATTGGAAATATGTTTAACGCAACTGCCTACGATTTGGTAAAGCGATTGGAATTGAAAAGCATGTTTGACCGTTTTGAAAAGGACGAGGTTCAGACCACGCAAATACAAGATTTTCATGGTGTGTATTCTTTTGACGAAGCAAAGATTTTTTTTCAAAACTTAGAAAATAAGGAAACGGCATATATTATTTTAATGGATGAAAGCGTGTGCCAAGGCCTTGCCTTATATCAAGAGGATTTGGGTGGCGTTTGGCTTGAAGTTGGAGAGGAATTGACGGAGGAACAGTTTTTTGCGTTGGCAAAACCATTCTTTTCGGATGATAGATTTATAAAAATTGGTCATGACATCAAGAAAGACCTCAAAATATTAGGAGCTTCTATTGGAGAAATGCCGAAGATTTCCTTTGATACTGCCATTGGGGCTTATATTTTGAATCCCACAGGCTCATCTTATGATTATGATGACTTGGCAAAGACATTTTTAAATCAGGTTTTCCCTTCTGGGGAGGAGGTTTTGGGCAAGGGCAAAAGCAAAAAGGCTTTTTGTATCCTTTCTGAAGAGGAAAGGAAAAACTTTGCTGTAACCCAAGCCAAGGTGTGCTTTGAAGCGAAAAAAATTATGGAAAAGCAGCTTGCGGAAAATGGGCAGACTGAGCTTTTTTATGATATAGAAATGCCCCTCATTTATGTCCTTGCTGATATGGAGGAGTATGGGATTAAAGTGGACAAGGAAGCCTTACTTTTGTATCAGAAAAACTTGGAAACAAGTATTGATATCATTACTAAGGAAATTTTTTCTCTTTCCGGCGAGGAATTTAATTTGAATTCCCCCAAGCAGCTGGGTGTTATTTTGTTTGAAAAGCTGGGTTTAAAAGGCGGAAAGAAAACAAAAACAGGCTATTCTACTGCTGCTGATGTTTTGGAGAAATTGAAATACGAGCATCCTATGGTGGAAAAAATATTGTATTATCGTCAACTAGCAAAGCTGAAAAGCACTTACGCTGACGGTCTTTTGGCTGTAATGGACGAAAAAACAGAGAAAATTTATTCTACCTTTAACCAGACTATTACCGCCACGGGGCGAATCAGCTCCACAGAGCCAAATTTACAGAATATTCCCGTGCGTTTGGAATTGGGTAGAGAGTTAAGGAAGGTTTTTATTCCTGAAAACAGAGAGTTTTGCTTTTTGGACGCGGATTATTCCCAGATTGAGTTGCGGGTACTTGCCCATATTGCGGGAGATGAAACCCTGATCAATGCCTTCCGTAATAATCAAGATATTCATAGGCTAACGGCATCACAGGTGTTCCATGTGCCCTTTGATGAGGTGACATCGCTACAAAGAAGCAATGCAAAGGCGGTGAATTTTGGGATTGTTTATGGCATTGGTTCCTTTAGCTTAAGTCAGGATTTGGGAATTAGCCGAAAAGAGGCAGAGCAGTATATTGCCGCTTATTTTGCAAAGTATCCCAATATCAAAAAATATCTGAATGAAACCATTCAGCATGCCACAGAGGAGGGCTATGTTTCCACACTTTGGAACAGAAGAAGGGCCATGCCCGAATTACAGAGTAATAATTTTGTGCAGCGTTCCTTTGGGGAGCGTGTGGCCATGAATATGCCCATTCAAGGCAGTGCAGCGGATATTATAAAAATTGCTATGGTTCATGTGCATAAAGCGCTGAAAGAAGGTGGCTATCGCTCTCGCTTGATTTTGCAGGTGCACGATGAGCTGCTGATTGAAACCTATATCGAGGAAAGGGAAGCAGTGGCTAGGATTTTAAAAGAGAACATGGAACAGGCGGCAGAGCTTTCGGTTCCGTTAGATGTAGAGGTACATGAAGGGAATTCTTGGTTTGAGGCAAAATAAAAAATGAGGGATATGCCATGAAAGTAATTGGTTTAACAGGGGGGACGGGCAGCGGAAAGGGCATTGTGAGCCAATGCCTTCGGGATGCAGGCGCCGCCGTTATTGATGCTGACGAAATTGCCCATGAAATTATAAAAAAAGGAAAGCCGGCTTATGAGGAACTGGTGGACTATTTTGGGTTGCAAATTTTACAAGAGGATGGCCAGATTTTTCGGCGGAAGCTTGGAGAAATTGTGTTTCGGGAGAAAGAAAAACTGGAATTTTTGAACCGCTGTACCCATAAATATATCGCACGGGAGATTTCACGGCAAATCCAAGAGGCCAAGGAATTAGGCAAGGCAAAATTGATGATTATTGATGCGCCATTATTGGTGGAGGCAGGGCTTGTGGAAGTTTGTGATGCCGTTTGGGTTGTTTATGCCGACGAGGAGGTTCGTGCCCGCCGTGTGATTGAGCGCGACGGCATTACATGGGAAACGGCTAAGGCACGTATTGCAACCCAAAAATCCTGGGAGGAGTATGAACGCTATGCACAAGAGGTGATTGATAACAGCGGCACACTAGGACAGGTACAAGTGCAGGTAAAAAATTTAATGAAAAAATATGCATAGCAATAGAAAGGTATTCAGATTTTTTGTTTTGAAAGCTGTGCAAGTATTTTAAAATGTAAAAAGGCAGTTAGTGATTTATCTTTCGGGGGATTTATGAAAAAAAACATTAATTTAAAGGCGTGGGTGAAGATATGCTTCGTTTAATCAGAAAAATACTTACCCGGATTGTTCTGCTTTTGGTAGTGGCGGCATTGGGGTATTTTATAGTATTACCTAAAGTGCTGCCCATCAAATACAAAGAACAGGTTGAAAAATATGCAAAGCTGTATGATGTGGAGGAATCCTTGATATTCGCTGTTATTTTTTGCGAAAGTCGTTTTGATCCCGATGCCCATTCCAGGGCAGACGCCAAGGGCTTGATGCAGGTAACGACGGAAACGGGATGGTGGGTTGCCAGCCGCCTGGATTATTTAGACGAGGAAACCCTGGATTTAAAGGACCCAGAAACCAGTATTGCAGTGGGAACATGGTATCTGCAATGGTTGGAGGAAAAATTCAGCGGGATTCAGCCTACGGTTTTGGCGGCTTATAATGCGGGACACGGAAAGGTAAGCCAGTGGCTTAGTGATAATCAATACAGTGAGGATGGCTATCATCTGGAAATGATTCCTTTTCCGGAAACCAATAGCTATGTGAGAAAAGTTGAAATTGTGCAAAGGCTTTATGAATTTTTTTATGGTTTATAGTTTTTGGAGGCACATATGAAGAAAAAAATAATGATTTTAGCCCTTCTTTGCGTTCTTATTTTTTCGGGTTGCGGGAAAGGCGGAGAAGTAAACAATAATTTTTCGGTTATCGGGGATGTAGAGAAAAGTCAAGGGGAAACCCATGTTTTGACTCTTTCCATGCGTGTACCGGAAACCTTAAATCCGCTGCGAAACAAAGAAGAAACGGTGGATACCATACTAAAGCTAATTTATCAGCCCTTGCTTGCCTTCGATGAAACAGGAAAGGCTTGCCCTTCGGTTGCGGAGAGCTGGAGCTTTTCTGGGGATGGGTTAACCCTATCTTTGCAGCTTCGCACGGACATTACTTGGCAAAACGGTTTGCCTTTGACTGCGGATGATGTGGCTTTTTCCATTGATACCATTCAGGCTGCGGAGGAGGATTCCGTATACAAAAGGGTGTTGGATTATGTTTCTAGCTACCGTAAAACGGGGCAGTATTCCATAGACATTTCTTTTCGCACCCCGTTTAGTAAGAACTTAGCGGCGTTAGAGTTTCCGGTGATTTCCGCAGCATACTACAAGGGGCAGACTGACCCGAAAAGCCAAGTGAATCTTACGCCTATGGGCAGCGGGCCTTATGCAATGAAAGCATATTCTGTGGCGTCGGAAATGATATTGACGTTAAACCCTTCCTATAATGGGCAAAAGCCTGAAATCGAAACGATTTCCGTTCGTACCACGGGAGGCGCAGAAACGGATGTTTACGCCTTTAACCAGAAGATGACGGATATTTTGGTGGCGGATGCCGGCGATGCAGGGCGTTATGCCGATGAAGGAGCAGTGGGGGTATATCAATTTACTTCCAACCAATATGATTTTATTGGGTTTAACTTCCATAGAGATTTATTTCAGGATAAAAATATGCGCCAAGCAGTTGCTTATGTGGTGCCCAAAACAACAATTTATGATAATGTTTATTTGCAATATGCAAGGCTCACCAACACACCAGTAAGCCCAAGCTCATGGCTGTATGAGGAAAATGTTGCGCCTTTTGAGTATGATTCGGATATGGCAGCAACCTTATTGAAAAATGTGGGGTGGATTGACAAAAATGGGGATGGCAGGCTGGAAAAAGACGGCGAAAACGGGCAGGAGCAGCTCCACCTTACTATTTTAGCAAATGAGGAAAACAGTGCAAGACGGCAGATTGCTACGAAGCTGGGGGACGAATTAACCCTCTTAGGCTTCGAGGTTTCCTTGGATATTCTGCCCTTTGACGAATATCAGGAAAAATTTATTCATGGGGATTTTGACCTCGTTGTTGGTGGATGGCAGATGTCCTCTGTCACCAATTTGTATGATTTTTTTGGCACAAACGGAAGCTTAAATTATATAGGCTATCAGGATGAGCAGATGGATGCCTTGCTTAAGACGGCAAATGAAGCCGTTGGGGAGGGGGCAACCTTGCTTGCATACAGCAGCCTGCAAAAGCGCATTGCTGAGGAGCTGCCTTATATTAGCATTGCTTTTCGCAATAAGGCGATGCTTACCTCCCATCGTGTTGGCGGCGAAATTGTACCTACGGAAGAAAATATTTATAATTCCATAAATCTGTGGACTTTCGGAAGTGAAAAAGAATAGGGGGGAGATTATGTCCGAAGTGAGAAGAAATCCTTTTACCAAAGAGTGGACGCATTATGCCCAAAATAGGAAAAACCGTCCCTATGAATTTCTGCATAAAATTGAGCGGAAATGCAGTGGGAACGAGGAGTGCCCGTTTTGCGGCGGACATGAGGATAAAACAACTCCCCCCCTTTATCAAGATGGAGAGGATGATTGCTGGAGAATTCGTGTGTTCCCCAATATGTTTCCCACGGTGGATAAAGAGGCGGAAGGAAAGTCGGAAACCCTTTTTTACGAACATATTTTAGGCAAGGGAATCCATGAGGTTTTGGTGGATACGCCCCATCATGAGGAGACCATTGACCATTTTTCTTTGGCACAGCTAGAACGGGTTTTTGTTGTATTGCAGCAGAGATATTGCAAAATGCTTTCGTCAGAGGAAGTGAAATATATACAGATTTTTAAGAATTGCGGCCCTTCGGCAGGAATGAGTATTTGCCATTCCCATTGGCAGATCGTTGGGTTGCCTGTTATGCCCCAGCGGGAGGATTTGATGCGGCGGTATATGCAAAAGGAGGATTGTCTTTTTTGCAAAATGCTTACTTATGAAAAGGAACAGGGCATACGCATTGTGGAGGAAAACCAACATTTTTTAGTAATTACACCTTATGCCTCTCGGTTTCCCTATGAGCTTTGGATTTGTCCCAAAAGGCATATTTCCAGTTTTGCCAATGTGAAGGCTGAGGAATTAAAATCTTTATCTGTTTTATTTCACGGGCTTTTGCCAAAAATTTCGTCCTTACGCAAGGATGTGGGGTATAATATTTGTCTGATTGATGGCGAGGTGAATGGGGACTTTCACTGGCATATTGAAATTTTGCCCAGAATCGGCGGCTTTGCTGGTTTCGAGTATGCTACAGGAAGTTATATCAATTCTATTTTACCGGAACATGCGGCGGAATATTATCGTAAAAAAGATTAAATAGATGCTTACAAAAGACGCCCGAATGATAAGGAAAGTCCTTGCAATCAGGCGTTTTAAATTTTGTAAATTTATATTTAAGCATCGTGGAGAGGTAAAAACCTAGCTTATGAAAATTGTACCATTCTATGATCTTTTCTTCCGAGGCAAACCTTAACGCAAGCAGGACCCTTTTTGCAAATTCCAAAGCTGCTGTGCCGTTTGCGGTGATGATATTGCCATGACTAACTGACTGTTCCGTACCATAATTTTTCTCACTGGGATATGTTTTGCCTGCCCGTGCTTTTAAGTTATTTTCTAGCCTCCTTAAGGAATAGTGTTTGTTGCGGCAGAATCCGTATCTTCATTTCATGGAGTTTTTCATTGCATCCCCAACGGCATCAAAGCCCTTTTTCATAAAATTTACTTTTTCGTCAAGGATGACTGTTTCATCCTCCTGAATAATGATTTCTGCGATAATTCTTGCGTTGTGTTCCGTTTTTTCAGTACCTCCGCCTATGGTGGTCCAAGTGATTTCTACATTGTCGGCAGATAACTCATTTTCTGTCGTCGCAGTAAATTGTGCCCCGTCAAAGAAAGCAGCTTCTGACCTTGCGTTTACAACAATTTCGCCATCAAGCTGATATACTTCGATGGAGTTGTAGTCCTCTGTTGATTGGCGCAAAAGTTTGTAATCGGAGGTATCTATCTTAAACGGATTTTCTGCTTCTACCTCTTTTGCACCGCATCCGCTGCAAGCCATAAGTAAGAGTAGATGGCATAATAATATTTTCTTTTGAAACATAATTGTCCTCCTTTTTTTTCAAACAGACATTAAAAAATAAGTAGTAATTTTTTATGTTTTTGTTTCGTTCGGAACCGCAAAATTAGTTTTGTAATGCTTTTTTTAAATCCGATATATAAGCAAGCTGTTGTTTTTTTAAATATATTTTCAAAAATGGTTTCAGCAAAACTTTTTTTGCGTCAACGGTTTCGGTGAAAATAATGGTTGTTTTGCCGTTTTGATAGGAAAAAACACCTGCCCAATGCCCTTTTATACTGTTATTTTCCATATCAAATTCCCAACATTGACAGGGCTCGGTTCGAGTAATGGTAAAGGTTGTGGAATAACCCTCCTTGGTATACTCTACAAACTTCGTGGGAGTTAAAACTTGAATTTTACACAAATCACTTCTCCATGAAATGTTTTCCAGAGAAGTTACCATATTCCAAACCTTTTGGATATCACATGGAAAGGTAGCTTGTATTGTTGAAGTTGCCATGATTTCACTCCTTGTTTTGTTTTCTAAAAGCTGGGCATAGTTAAATGGTTAAAGATATTTGCTGCCTTCTCGTATACTTAAGCTGTTCATTTCATCTTGATATTTTTTAATAAAATTTCCCACCCAATGGGGATTCACCTTGGAATAATCCCGCAAACTCCAACCGATAGCCTTATTGATGAAAAATTCATTGCTGCCCAAATTATTGAGAATAATTTCCTCCAAAAGTTCTTTGTTCGTTCGTTCCTTTCTGGAAAGCTGATGGTCTATGGCAAGACGCCGTATCCAAAAATCTTCATCCCTTGACCAGGTGAGCATGAGTGCATCTATTCTGTCGTCTACAATTCCAATATCTCCAACAATTCTGTCCAGGCCGTCAATGGTATCCCACCATTGCTTGGTTTTTACATAGTGCTTGATTTTTGGTACATCATCATAGGTTAAAAATTTTTGCATTACCGACAAATAATCCAAGACAATATACTGCATTTCTCGATATTTGTTTTCCCAACAGTCGTCTAGAAATTCCCAATCAATTGTTTTGTTTTTCTTTCCTACCCGAAAAATCTCTTTACAAACGGATTTTCTCTCTGGTGGACGCACACCTAAAAAGGAAAACTGATTTCTCATATAGGCCGACATTTTTATTGCAGCATCTTCGTTTTTTAGGTTTTCCATGCTTGAAAAAATAGTATCAGATCTCATAGACTACTCCTCATTTCATGCTTTATTTGTAAATATTTTACAATACTTAAGCATTATAGCATAATAAAATCCGGTAAAAAAGAGATTCTTTTTACCGGAAATTCTGACTTCTGGCTTTTGTTAAATTAAACCCAGAGTATAAGGGGATCATTCAAGAATGAATTCAAAATAATAATTTGTCAATTTCCCCATTCATAATATAGGGGAGAAATTTCTGGATTTTTTCGTAAGGCCAATTCCACCATTGCAGCTTTTGTAAACTTCCTATCGTTTCTTCGCTAAAACGCTTTTTTATTTCTTGTGCAGGAATGCCGCCAACAATTGTGTATGGAGGAACGTCTTTTGTTACCACTGCTCTTGAACCAACGATTGCGCCATCTCCAATATGAACGCCGGATAAGATAACTGCTTCATATCCAATCCAAACATCGTTGCCAATTACAATATCACCTTTATGATCCCAAGCAGATGCAACCTGTTTTTTGTCTAAATTCCACGCTTCAAAAAAAATTGGAAACGGATAGGTGGAGAGGGATTTTAGCGTGTGATTGGCGCTGTTAAAAAGAAATTTCGCACCGCAGGCGATGGAACAAAATTTACCGATAAACAATTTATCTTGGTTAATTGGATAGTGGTACAGCACATTATTTTTTTCAAACTCTCTGGGGTCAGAACAAAAATCATGATATATTGTGTAGTCGCCAACCAGAATATTAGGATTAAAAACGATATTTTTTAAATACACCGTTTCAAAATCATTCTTTCGCGGAAATATTTTTTTATCTGAAATAGTCATAAAAACCTCCTAAGGTTTATTTTTTATTCAACTATTTCAGTAATTACAATGCACCTTTTCATTTTATCACCAGCTTATAATTATTAAATCATTTGTCTAATTATACCATAAAAATAAAAACAATAAAAGGATTTGGACTAGAATGGTTTAAGCTTTTGCAATTTGAACTATGATTCATTTTGGTTTGAAAAGCAACTGCTAGGAGGAAAAATTTATAGGAGTTTCATTATATTATTCAGTTTTGCAAAGCCCATAAAAAGAGATTTGCCTAAAGTATAGATTGATTTCGTATTGCGCATACTAAAAACCGAGGTGATAAATATGCAATTAACACAAAACAAAGCAATGCAATTAACACAAAAAGAAACGACCCTTTTAAAAGATTTAAAGGAACAGGAAAAACTTTGCGTAGATAAATATAAAAAGTATTCCTCAGAAGCGGTTGATTCACAGCTTAAGAATTTGTTCTCTCAAATTGCACAAATTGAGCAGCAGCATTATGACACCCTTACGCAAATTGAAAACGGAACAATTCCTGCGCAGGGCGGAAAAGCACAGTCACAGCCCACGTTTACTGCAGCCTATGGGCCGGCGAATACGACGGAGAAGCAAAATGACAGCTATTTATGCACGGATGTGCTCTCCGCTGAGAAACATGTTTCTCATCTATATGATACATGCGTTTTTGAATTTAAAGATGAACAAATACGCAATATTCTGAACCATATTCAAAAAGAGGAGCAGGGTCACGGCAAAATGATTTACGATTATATGTCAGTAAACAGTATGTATTCGTAAGTAAAGGCAATATTAAGACATAAAAAAGAGTTGTCAAATTAGACAACTCTTTTTAAGTGCGGATGGTGGGACTCGAACCCACACGATATCACTACCGCCAGATTTTGAGTCTGGTGCGTCTGCCAGTTCCGCCACATCCGCAAGGAAAACTGCTTGCTTATATTATCATAAATTTTTTTATAATGCAAGCAGTTTTTTTAAATTTTTTTTGAAAAATTACATTTTTTCCGGTTCGGGATACACTTCTCCAAAGGTATCAACGCTTACCTTTGCCATCACTTGATCCTCAACGGGGCGGTCGCCGCGGCTGGTACCAGTTGTAGCAATGGCATCCACAACCTCCTGTCCTTCGATTACCTTACCAAAGGAAGCATATTGTCCATCCAAATGAGGAGATTTTTCGTGCATGATAAAGAACTGAGAGCCTGCGCTGTTGGGGTTCATTGCACGAGCCATGGAGAGCACACCCTTATCGTGCTTCAAATCGTTTTTTACGCCGTTGATGGAAAATTCACCACGAATCTGGTAGCCCGGGCCACCCATGCCTGTGCCGTCGGGGCAGCCGCCTTGAATCATAAAGCCGTTAATGACACGGTGAAAAATCAATCCGTCATAATAGCCTTTATTGACTAAGGAAATAAAATTATTTACCGTATTGGGGGCGATTTCCGGATAAAGCTCCGCTTTAATTACGCCACCGTTTTGCATTTCAAATGTTAGAACTGGATTTTTTGCCATGATAGTCTTCCTTTCGTAGTTCATATTCAAAATTTAAATTGATTGCTTTTTTTGCCCATACCAAACCTAAACGCTTTTGCATGAAAAAAAAGGATTGCCAAGGCTTGGAAAATGGATTAGCTTGGCTCATTATAGCATAATGTGGTAGGGGAAGCAAATATTCGTTAAGGCTTTTTTTCGTACTTCAAAGTAACCATTACCAGCTCAGGTCGGTTGAAAATGCGAAAGGGGAAGGTGCTGTTGCCCAAGCCGCGGCTAACCACCATTGCCGTGTTGTTTTCTTCATAAATCCCCACCGTGTAGGATGGAAAAAAACCTTGATTTGGGGCGAAAATACCGCCGATAAAGGGCAATCTGATTTGTCCGCCATGGGCATGCCCGGTGAAGGCAAGATCCACACCATTTTCCACATAGGTTTCAAATAATTCCGGTCGATGGGAGAGAAGAACGTGGAAAGAATTCTCATTTTCGCCTTTTGTGAGGGTGGAAAGAACCTGTGCATAATAGGGATTTACGCTCTTATCTGCAAGGCCGATGATTTCTATCGTAGCCCCGTTTCTTTCAACAATAGACTTCCCATTTTCCAATATGGTTACTCCTGCTGCAATTAATTTTTCCGAAAGCTCATCAAAACAGCCGGATTGATGCTCGTGATTGCCGCTGACATAGTAAACAGGGGCAATATTTACCGCTTTATCTACAAAGATCATTGCCACATCCAAATCGGTACGGTTTCGGTCAATCAAATCTCCGGTGATTACGATGATATCCGGCGCTCCATTTCTTATTTTTTTCAGAAGTCGTTCCTGGTTTTGCCCAAAGGATTTATTTTGCAAGTCGGAAACCTGTAAAATTTTATAGCCGTCAAGTCCCTCTGGGACGTTTTTGGAATAGGTATGCTGTGTTAGCATAAGCCCGTTGTTTTGCCAGTATAAAAAGCCCGCCAAGCAAATGAAAGTGCAGGCAATTTTGGTTTTAAGATATTTCAAGGGTTTCACCGCCAATTCATTTTTATTTTTTACTATTATAAGGTCGATTATTGAAGAAAACAAGAAATGTTTTCTTAATATACGTACTTTTAAAATAATAGATTTTTTCTTTTGCTTACAAATTTCTCTAAAACCATACAAATAATGTTTGATTACGGTTGATTTTCTGCGATTGAAGCCTTGTTTTTTTCATGGTATACTAGGGGAAATTGGTTGCTGGCAAAAATGAATATTTTGGCATAGAGAGTTTCGCTCAAGCCGTTTCAAAGCTGTACTGCCAAAGATAGGGCAGACAGCGAAGCTGGCTTTTGCGCACCAAAAGTGCTTGACCCGCTTGCAGGGTTCGGGACAGAATCCCGAGAAGTTATTAATTCCGATCATATATATAAGGGGGAGCGACGTGAGAACAATTTTTCATATTGATGTGAATGGTGCGTTCTTAAGCTGGAGTGCGGTACAGCTGCTTAAGGATGGCGGTATGCTGGATTTACGCACCGTTCCCTCGGCTGTTGCGGGGGATAGCGAAAGCCGTCGGGGTATCATTCTTGCAAAAAGCACCTCCGCTAAAAAATACGGCATTGTAACGGGAGAACCAAAGGGGTTTGCTTTGCAAAAATGCCCTGATCTGATCTGTGTCCCTCCGGATTTTTCTTTGTATACCAGAAATTCCGAGGAAATGTTTTGTATTCTTCAACATTACTCCGACCGCATTGAGCCGTTTAGCATTGATGAGGGTTTTCTTGACTATACAGGGATGGAGCAGCTTTTTGGCCCACCCTTGGAGGGTGCGAAAAAAATAAAAGAGCATATCAAAAAGGAATTGGGCTTTACCGTAAATATTGGTATAAGCTCCAATAAGCTTTTGGCGAAAATGGCAGGGGAGCTGGAGAAGCCGGATAAAATCCTCACCCTTTATCCGGATGAGTTGGAAAAGAAGCTGTGGCCTCTGTCTGTGGACGAAATGTTTATGGTAGGCAGAAGGACTGCCCCACGCCTCAGAAAAATGGGCATACGCACCATTGGTGATTTGGCAAAATATCCTGTGACGCTTTTGGAAAAAGAATTCAAAAGCTATGGCAGAATGCTCAATGCCTATGCCAACGGGATAGACGATACCCCTGTTGCCCACGCAGAAGCAGTTCGGGAGGTGAAAAGCATTGGAAACAGCACCACCATTCCTTATGATGTGGAGAAACGGGAGGAAGCCTATAAAATTCTTCTTTCCTTGGCGGAAATGGTTTCCATGCGCCTGCGGGAGGGCAAGGTTTGTGCAAGAGAAATTGGCGTGGAAATTAAAACCACGGATTTTCAAGTATATTCTCACCAAAAAAAGCTGCTGAATTCCATTGATTGCACGAATGCGGTTTATGAAGCGGCAAAAATGATTTTTGATGAGGCTTGGAAAAAAGAACCCATTCGCCATTTGGGTATTCGTGTTGCCCAGCTTTGCAGGGATGAATGTATCCAGCTTTCTTTTTTAGAGGAAGATTGGAGCAAACAAAAGCAGGCCGATGAAGCCATGGATATTCTCCGCAGAAAATACGGCAGAGAAACCGTGGTGCGCTCCACCTTTGTTGGTGGCATAGATCCGGCTTTTGGCGGAGGAAGCTTAAAAATCAATCATTTAAGGAAATGAAAAATTTTTGAGGGAAATCATGGGAAAAACATTCTTTAAAGAATGATTACATTGCTTTTTTTATGGGAAGTTTATGTTTATTGTACAAAGGCGTTTTTTATCAAGGCAAGCTGCATTGTGGTCGCCATTGGCCTCATTTCAGGGAGAATTGTATTTCATGCAAGGAAATGCATGAAGCACTTAGATAATAATAAACAGGAGGAAAGAAAATGACAGATTTAGAAAAAAAATTCTCTGAAGAATGGATGAAAAAAGCAGAGGAAGCCCAAGGAATGGAAGACTATAACGCTGCAAGGCTTTTGAAAAATATACAGGAACGTGGCGGTGTTTTGGTTGCCCGGAGAGCCTTGGAAAGAAACGGCTGCTCCGAAAATTTTGAGCTTCTTAAAAAAAACAGACGGCTGGATTTATCCATGGAGGCATTAATTGTCAAAGGGGAATACGGCACCTTGTTTGAGGATGATGAGGTAAATCAGTGCTTGGCGTTACTTTGTGAATGTGGATATTTTGGGTAAGAGGTGAAAAATATGACGGAAGTCGTTGCGGCCTTGCTTTGTCAAGATGACCGTTTTTTGATCTGTCAGCGGCCGGCGCATAAAAAAAGAGGGTTGTTGTGGGAATTTGTTGGTGGCAAGCGAGAAGCAGGGGAGAGCAAGGAGAAGGCACTTGTGCGAGAGTGCCGGGAGGAATTGGGTATTACGGTAAAGGTGGGTGAGGTTTTTATGGAGCTAACGCATAGTTATCCTGATATTACCATAGAGCTTACGTTGTTTTGGGCGACAATTTTCCAAGGCACACCCCAACTGCTGGAGCATGAGGATTTTCTCTGGATTAAGGTTGAGGATATCCCCAAGTATGCCTTTTGCCCTGCCGATGAGGAGGTTTTGCGCCGCTTAATGGAGCGTGGTTTGCCTAGGGAAAATCAGCCTGTATAAAATTAATAAAGAATTATAAAATAATTTGTTGGATTTTAAGATCAATTCTTGTATTTTATGGTATAATTTTTTATAATAAAATAAATGATAATAATAAAAAGGACTGAGTGCATGATTGTTTTAATTGCAAAGAGTGTTGTACCACAAAAAAATAAAGAGGCATTTTTACAGGTGGCGGAGAAGTTAGTTTCGGAAACAAGAAAAGAAGCGGGGTGTATTTTTTATGACTTCGTGAAAGATTCTAACGAGGAAAACGTATATTATTTCGTAGAAAAATATACGGACCAAGAGGCGGTGGAGGCACACAAAAATTCTGAACACTTTGTTACCTATGCGCCCAAGATGCGAGCTTTGCGAGAGGATGCCCAATTGATCCAATGTGACGTTTTAACCTTTGAATAGGCTGTTTTAGATGAGGATGGGTGAGAAATTGAGTGATTTAAAGCTCTACCGCAAGCGGTTTATTCCAAATGAAACAATTTGCCTAAAGGATGATGAAATTTTTTATCATGATGAAGATGTGATTATTACCAAATGGTTCGTTTTTCGCCCAAAAGATGCGTTTAGTCATGGAGTTTCATGTTATTATTTAAAAAAGGGTTTTAAAATAAGTAAGTTTTTAAATGAAAAAAATGAGCTGGTTTATTTTTATTGTGATATTATAGATACGGAATTCAATAAAGAGGAAAATTGTTATATTTTCAGCGATTTATTGGCGGATGTTATTGTAATGGAAAATGGTTTTGTAAAGGTGGTTGATCTGGCGGAGCTGGCTGACTGCTTAGAAAATGGCATTATTTGCGAGAAAAATGTGAAGGACGCCCTTCGGCGGTTAGATGCTCTTTTGCAAATCATTTATAATGATGGCTTTGCCGAACTAATTCGGTTTTTGGAAATTGAGGGGTAATTTATGGCAGCGGATATCCATAGTGGGCATCGGGAACGAATGCGGCAGCGCTTTTTACAAGAGGGTGGCGAAGGCTTTCATGATCATGAGCTTTTGGAGATGCTTCTTTATTATTCTGTGCCCAGAGGTGATACGAATCCCCTTGCTCATAGAATGATAAAGGAATTCGGTTCTTTGCCAACCTTGGTGGAAGCGGAGCCGGCTGATATTTCCAACCTTTGCGGCGTAGGTCAAAATACGGCAATATTGGTTTCTTTGCAAAAGGAGTTGAGCAGACGGTGTATGCAAGCCCGTTGGCGAGATAGACCCATGTTGAATTCTTTGAGCCGCGCGGTTGAATATTGCAAAGCACTTATGGCATACAAAAACAGGGAGTATTTTTATGTAATCTGTCTTGATAATAAGCGTCGGTTAATCAATACGGTGCAAATTGCGGAGGGTACAGTAAATTCAGCGGCGATACACCCAAGGATTGTGATGCAGGCTGCGTTAAAACTACAGGCTTCGGCTGTGATTTTTACCCATAATCACCCCGGTGGCACAAGTAAGCCTACCTTTGATGACATTGAAACAACAACAAAGCTGTGGGGTCTGTTATATGCCGTAGAGGTTCAGCTGATTGACCATATCATTGTTGCAGATGGCACGACTTTTAGTTTTTTAGAAAATAAATTATTAAGTAAAGAGGTTATGGAGGGAAAATTATGACAAAAAGATTATATCGTTCCAGTACAAATGTAAAAATTTCAGGTGTATGCGGCGGCATAGGAGAGTATTTTGATATTGATCCTACCTTAGTTCGTTTGCTGTGGATATTGGGAAGCTTGTTTACAGCAGTATTTTTCGGTATTTTGGCATATGTGATTTGTGTATGCATTATCCCTATAGATACTGGGTTTATTGATGGCGAATACAAAGAAAAGGAATAAAACAAAGAAATAAAACAAAGAAATAAAACAAAGAAAGGTGGCACTGGGAAGCTTCCGCAGGCCATCTTTTTGTTGATTGTGATACGTGAGAGGAGATAGAAATAAATGGTAGATGAGAAAAAAAGAATTTTTAGCGGCATGCAGCCTTCGGGATTAATTACTTTGGGAAATTATCTTGGTGCACTCAATAACTGGACAAAGCTTCAAGATGATTACGATTGCTTGTATTGCATTGTAGATATGCATGCAATTACAGTGCGTCAGGATCCTCAGAAGCTGCGCAAGCAGGCAAGGGATCTTTTAACTCAGTATCTTGCCGTTGGATTGGATCCCGAAAAGAACATAATTTATTATCAATCTCATGTGTCTCAGCACGCAGAATTGAGCTGGATTTTGAATTGCTACACCTACATGGGTGAACTAAGCAGAATGACACAGTTTAAGGATAAGTCTGCCAAGCATGCAGATAATATCAACGCAGGCTTGTTTACTTACCCGGTTTTGATGGCGGCGGATATTTTGCTGTATCAGACGGATTTGGTGCCTGTTGGGGAGGATCAGCGTCAGCATTTGGAAATTACCAGAGATATTGCCATGCGCTTTAACGGTATTTATAGTGACACCTTTAAGATCCCCGAAGCATATATTGGCAAGGTTGGGGCAAAAATCATGGCACTGCAGGAGCCTACCAAAAAAATGTCCAAGTCCGACGAAAATCAAAATAATACCATTGCTCTGTTGGATGAACCATCGGTGATAATGAATAAATTCAAGCGTGCCATGACGGATTCCGACAATCAGGTGCGTTTTGGTGAGGACAAACCGGGGATATCCAATCTTTTGGGTATTTATTGTGCTGTAACAGGGGTTTCTCCAGAAGCGGCGGAAAGAGAATTTGCAAATGCCGGTTATGGCACCTTTAAAACATCTGTAGGCGAAGCGGTTGTGGCAAAGCTGGAGCCTATTCAAAAACGTGTGAAAGAATTGGAAGCAAATAAGGATTATCTGGATAGTGTGATTAAAAGCGGAGGGGAAAAAGCTGGACGTATTGCAGAAAGAACCTTGTCAAAGGTGCAAAAAAAGGTTGGTTTCCCGGTAAAAATCCGCTGATTAAGGAGAGCCTTGGTTATTAGAGAAAGCTTACTAAGAAATTGGGGTGGGAATATCTTTAAAACCCTAAATAATTTCTTCGTGGGAAAGTGGTTTTTCTGTGCAAAATTCTTAGAGGATTGCAGCGAACCGCTAAGAACGACACCGATATTTATAACCTCTTAAGACATTTGTTTTAGGAGGTTTTTTGTATGAAATAATTTTAATAAAGATGCTTTGCTAGTAGAAAAAAATAAGAAAGGGGAAGGAAGAACGGTCTTTGGTGCAAGAGTAGAAAAATATACATACTTATCTTTTGGCTGAAAGTTAAAATTAATAGCCTTCATTTTCACACCCACAGCGGTAGGTAAGGAAATCTTCAAAAACTGGATTGGAAAAACAATTCCTACAGCCGTATTGTCTTGCGAGCTGCATTTTTCGATAAAAATGCCGTGGACAATATTGAAAAAAACCTTGAAGCATCTTTGCAAATTGGCTGTAATTGGATTATTATGGAATGCTATCACTACATTAGAATTTGAGAAAACAAAGTTGCAGTAGTGATAATATCTGTGTATAATATATTTGTTTGGCGGTGTATTATAGGAATGAAGTTATTCATTAGGAATATAAGGATCAAAATTTAATCGTATTTATGTATAATATAAAAAATAATTTGGGAAAACAGCTTTTTCAGTTTCATTGGCTGATCAGCAGCGCAATCCCGGTGGTTACTTCTATATGCAGAGACAATGGAATTTCCTGAGAAATAATATGACGGTGATGTTTTTTGCTACACCTAGTCAGAGCGAAGACAAACCTTGGGCGTTGCCTAAACCCACTTGCCTTTTGAAAAAAGCAAGATCAAAAACTTTTATTAAAACCACTTAGCTATGCGGTTTTTGATGGGTCAAGGGTGAAACCCTTGTGGGTGTTTGAGGGCAAATCCCTCAAGGTTTTGATTTTGTGTACAGTCCGGCTGGGTGTTTTGCAACACCCAGTTTCGCCTAGGAATATACCTAGTCGAAACTATTTATAAATTTCTTTCCTTTTTGGGAAAAAATTTATAAAAACCGTTAAATTAACCAATTATTTATTTCTCGTTCATATTTTGTTCAAAAGGATGCGTTATACTTATAACTATAAAAAATGAACGGAGGTAATTTGATGTGTTTGAAAATGAAGATATGAATTTAAACAATATAAATCCAGAAAAAGATGATTTCTATAGGAAGGATGAGCAAATGGATAAGGAGGCAATGCCTGAAGTGGTGGAAGGTTTTACACAAGAGTGTTCGCTGGAAGAGGAAAATCAAACTTCGAAAGACGACGGACTTGCAGAGGGTGATTCATTCCATAATAGGCAGGATAAGACAGACATTTGCGAAGGCCCTTCTATTCGAGAGTATCGCTATGAGGAGCAGGTGAAGAAAACACCCAAAAAGAAACGCAACTGGGGCAGGTTTATTGCTGCATGCTTAATTGTCAGTGTGGCGGGCGGTGCAAGTATGGGAGCAGGCTACGGTGCAGTGAAATATTATTTCAATGATGAGCCAGCGGTGACAAAAACGCCTGTGGTGGCGCAAAAGGTTTCTACAAACACTGCAGGAATGTCCGCGGTGGATATCATTAAAAGCGTAAAGCCCTCGGTTGTCAGCATTTCCACAAAGGCTACGGGCACTGCACAATATTTTGGTTCCTTTAGTGTTCCTTATGAATCCAACGGCATGGGCAGCGGTGTAATTTTCTATTCAGACGATGAAAAGGTGGCTATCGCTACAAATAACCATGTGGTTGACGGTGCAACTTCCATTTTTATAACATTTGATGGCGATGTTAACGTTCCGGCAAAGGTTGTTGGAACAAAGAGTGAGTCGGACTTGGCGGTGATCACTGTTTCCTGGGACGATTTGAAAAGTGCAGGGGTCAAACAAATTAGCGTAGCAACCTTTGGTGATTCTGACAGCCTAGAGGTTGGGGATAGCGTAATTGCCATCGGAAATGCAATGGGTATGGGTCTTTCCGCAACGGATGGTATGGTTAGTATGACAGAGCAAACCATTAATGTAGAAGGAAACCAGCTTACTGTTTTACAAACAAGTGCTGCAATTAACGGCGGGAACAGCGGTGGCCCCTTGGTAAACAATGCGGGCGAGGTTATTGGAATTAACACAGCAAAATATAATTCTTCCATGGCAGAGGGTATGGGTTATGCAATTCCAAGCAACGTGATTTCCCCTGTTATTCAGGATTTATTGGAAAACGGAACGCAACCAAAGCCTCATATTGGCATTAAGGGTACTAGCATTACTACGGAAAATGCAGAATTATATAAACTTCCTGTAGGTGCCTTGATTATGGAAGTGGCAGAAGGCGGTCCTGCCGAAGAGGCCGGAATTATGGTAGGTGATATTATTACTGCTTTTAATGGAAAAACCGTTATGGATATGGATTCTTTGATAGAGGTTGTTGGAGAAACTAAGGTTGGAGATACTATAGATGTTCATGTAGTAAGAAATGGCGAAACGGGCCACGATTTAAAGCTGGTCATTGCCGATAAAAATAGTATTAATTAATGAATAGTGTTTAAATATTGCGGTTTTCCTTGATAAAAAGGTTGACACGCTTCATGAAAAAGCCCGCTTGCTTATACAGGATATGCTTTAAAATCCTTGCAATTGGGCTTTTTTGATGCAAATTTTCAAGAAAAAGCAAAGAAAGCTGTCTTTAAAAAAGCATTTTTTGGTTTGGTGACAATTTCCGTACCATAGGAGAAAGGTTTATATTAGAAACATTTGACCATTATTATTGATAAAAAATCTAAAATATTTCCGAATTATTCACAAAAAAGGCAGTGCAATTTGCTGTTTTTTAAGCAAAAGGATGAAAAAATTCAAGGGAAACCCCTCAGAAAGCGCTTACGCCTATTGAAACGGGACGAGGGTAGTGCTAAAATTGAAGAAAGAGAAAAGGGAGGCCGTGTATGAAGAAAAAAAGAGGGGCTGCAATATATAAGGGGCTATTGGCAGCCCTTACAAATAGGGAGTTTATGAGAAAGACCCTAATCAAAAAGAAAACGGTAATTGCTTTTTTAGAAAAGGAATATTGGCTGGAGGCAATCGACGAAATTATAAAGGGTGAGGAAATCTCTTGTTTAACCGTGCTTTCCTATTGTGAAGAAATGCTTTCTTCACTGGCGAAGGAAGCGCCGCAAGAGGGCTGGTTGACGTATATTTTTCGTTTTTTAATCAAAGAAATTTATCCCCATCGAATGGATATTGTTTTGGAGACAAAGGAGCGGCGTGCCGTACTGTTTTATTTAGAGATTTTGCGTGTCTTTCTAGCCTACGAAAGGGAAGTGCAGCCCTTTGGTATTCACAGAGATTTTGCTTTTGCAACGGTGGAGGAAATGGAAAACAGCCCATATGAAGCCCAATATTCCAAGTTCATCAATTGTTTTCATGAGCAGTATATTTACGAAATTATGCGAATTGGGCGTGAGGTAACGCCTTTTGATACCCTTGCCCATGTTGCAGGGGTGCATTATATTGCCATGCACATTGGCAGGCAGCTAGCACGGGCAAATGTGCCTGTGGACTTGGGCTTGATTTCCGGTGCGGCGGCAGGGCACGACCTGGGGAAGTTTGGCTGCAAGGAAAACGAGGTAAAGCGAATTCCTTATCTTCACTATTATTACACCGATGTTTGGTTTCAAGCAAATGGGCTTTTTGATATTGGTCATATTGCCGCAAACCACTCCACTTGGGACTTGGAGCTGGAGAACCTTCCTGCAGAGTCTTTGATTTTGATTTATTCCGATTTTCGCGTAAAGAGCAGGGGCTTTGAAAACGGCAAGGAAATTATGGGGATTTATTCCTTGGAGGAGTCTTTTCGGGTTATTTTGGAAAAGCTGGACAATGTGGATCAGGCAAAGGAAAACCGTTATCGCCATGTGTATTCCCGCCTAGCAGACTTCGAGCAATATATGCATTCCATTGGTGTAAATACGGATTTAACCCAGGATACTTTAAGCGAGGTTAGCCATAAGGAATTGGCGTTATTGGATATTAACGAAACCGTAGATGTGCTTAAAAATATTGCAGTTAATCATAATATTCACTTGATGCATAAATTAAGCCGAGAGGCGAGCTTTGGAGCAATTTTGGAAACGGCAAGAAGTGCCAGAGATTGGAAAAATTCTAGGGCTTATTTAAATATTTTTTCTGAATATTTTACCTACATGAATCAAAAGCAAAAGCAGATGTCCATTATCTTTCTTTATGAATTGATGGTGCACAGAGAGGGAGATATTCGCCGCCAAGCCGGAGATTTATTGGGAAATATGATTGCTCATTATGATATTGAGTATGGTAAGGAGCTGCCTGCCGATGTGGATATTATTTTAGACGAGATTTCCAGTTTTGATATGTGGGAAAAATATTTGTACATGATTATTATTCCTGACCATAAAATGATAGACAGGCATCGCCGTTGGCTAGGCTATGGTTTGAAAAGAGTGGTAACATCTTTGTTGGAAAATTGCAGGGAAGAAGCAAGGGGTAAATATATTGCCTCCATTTTAGAGTATTATAAAAACACCGCTTGGCCGGAAGATACAGCGTTTATCCTCATTGATACACTGCCGTCTGTGCCCCAAGGCCTTTTGAAGGAGGAGGAGCAGCAAATTTTACTTTCCTTTATGCATAGTTATGCCCAAAACGATTCCTTGGAAATTCGGGCGGCAATCCTCCAGAATTTAAAGGATATGGCAACGGCTTTTTTGAAAAAACCTGGGCTTGTTGATTATGTGATAAAAATTGTGGAACGGGTCACAATCAAAGGTAACGTGAGCCTGGAGTTTTTACTGTATATGATTGGGGAGGCCTATGCAATTAAGGATGTCATCCGAGGGGTATCCTTTCGACGTATCTTTGAAGATGATCGTGTGGTTTCAGATATTTTTTTGGAGAACCTTAAGGCTGCAACACCTTGGAAAATTAAGATTATTAACATGGAGCTTTTGTTTGAACGAATTCGTTTGGGCATTGTTATGCCAAAGCTTCATGTGGCAACCCACCTTTCCAACCTGTTGAAGGTGAGCGAGCAGGTAACGGTGCGCCATTTTGCAGGGGAAACCCTGGTCAAGCTTGCGCCTCTGCTTTCTTGGGATCAGCGCAACGAGGTTGCCATTGAGTTGACAAAGGGTCTTGAAATTGGCGAGTTTGAATTTTCAAAATATATTCCTCAATACTTGGGAGAATATGTAATGTTTTTGCATCCCAAGGAATTGAATGAGTTTTTACTGGACATTCACCGCCTGCAATGCAGCACCAACGACCGTATTGCCAGTGTTGCCTTAGACACCCTTGGTGTGATGGTGCGCCATTATGAAAAATACAGTGCAAGATTCCCCGAATATATCGCTATTTATGAGGAGAGAAAAAAGAAAATTTTGGGGATGATATTAAGCGGCTTCGCCAGTTATCATACGAATGTAAATAGAGAGGCCTTTTGGGTGGTTGGACACGAATTGTTTGGCAATAATGGTTTAACCCTGCGGGAAAAGAAAAATATTTTTGCCTTTATCAGCAAAAAGCTGATTACATTGACGGAAAAAGAGGAGAAATCAGAGCTAGGATTTTTTAGCGATACGGCGGGCTGGAATGCAATATATCGTTTTATTAGCGATTATTTGTTTGTAAAAGGTAGCTTTTCCTTCAAGGAACCAAATAAGGTTGCTTTTTTCCCTGGCAGCTTTGATCCCTTTTCCTTGGGTCATAAGGAGATTGCCAAGGAAATTCGAGATATGGGTTTTATCGTTTATTTGGCCCTTGACGAATTTTCGTGGTCTAAAAAAACCCAGCCCCATATGGTACGGCGGTGGATTATCAATATGTCCATTGCGAATGAGGAAAATATTTATCTGTTTCCTGAAAATGTGCCGGTAAATATTGCAAACCCTGAGGATTTGAAGCGTTTGCGAGAATTGTTCCCCGGCAAAGAGGTATATATGGTAGCAGGCAGTGATGTGGTGCAAAATGCCTCCTCCTATAAAATTGAGCCTGTAGAGGACTCTATACAAACCTTCCCCCATATATTGTTCCTCAGAGAAACGGATTCAGACATTGGAGAAAAAGCGAAAAATGCATATAATTACATCCAAAATGAGGTTTTGGAGCTAAAGCTGCCTACTCACTTTGAGGATGTCAGTTCCAGTAGAATCAGAGAGAATATTGATCATAATCGGGATATCTCTAACCTGATTGATACGGTGGCGCAAAATTATATTTACGAGAACAGTCTATATCTAAGAGAGCCCCAGTACAAGCGGCTTTTGGAAACGAAAGCGGTGGAGGTTGCCCATTTTTCAGAGGTGGAGGCAGCGGAGGGTGTGATTTTTGGCAGTACTATTCCCACCGAAGCGTCAAACTCCCTTTTAGATGCCATGCATCGACCAGGAAGTGAGATGACCGTTGTTTTTGATAAATACGGCTGGGGCAAGCCCGATGGGATTATGGTGTATCGTCATCTCGCAACCGCTGAGCTTTACAGTGAATTTGGAGATATTGAAACGGCAAGCTATATCCGAGAGAATACCTCGGGAAAAATTATTTTATTTGAGGCATGCTTTGCCCGTGAAAATTCTAAAATTGATGATTTGGAGCAAATTTTATTTACTGAATCCATTGCAAAAGCCTTAAAGGAGGACTATACCTATGGTGTTTTCAGCCTAATCTCCGGCAATGTTACGGAAAGGATGCAGGATGTATTGGAGGGCCAGGGCTTTTTGAAGCTGCTAAAAAATACAGTCAGAGATATTTATGTTGTGGATATGAAAAGCCCCATTACGTTGTACCACAATATTCAAACAGCAATCAAAGAGCCTTTTAACAGCAGTGAGCGTATTTTAAAAACGCTGCGTGAAACACACGGCCGATTCCAGAAAGCATTGGCGAAGCTGAATCCCGGCGGTTTGGTGATCTCTTTTGATGCAGGAATGATGCATAATCGGCTCGTTGAGCTGATTACACAGGCAAACGGCGTTCCTAAGGAGCCTACGGAAATTCGCACCTTGGGATCGAATATGTGCGTTCCCTTTGGCAAAATTCTAAAGGGAATTGTGATTCCAAATACGGTGACGAAGGTTTTGCATACGGAAAAGGAATTTGACCGAGAGATAAAATCCTTTAAAATTAAAGAGTTCCCTCAATATTTGCCGCTGGATTGTCAAGTGCGGATGATCAAGTCCTTCCGTCGGCCTGTCATTTTGGTGGATGACCTTTTGCATAAGGGCTATCGTATTCGGGAGCTAAATCCCTTGTTCCAAGAGGAAGCTGTGGACATCGATCGCATTGTTGTGGGTGTGCTTTCGGGACGCGGACGGGATTTGATGGAAATACAAGGAAGAAAGGTAGAAAGCGCCTATTTTATCCCATGCCTTAAGGCGTGGTTTGTGGAAACCTCAATGTATCCCTTTATTGGCGGTGACGGAGTAAAACAGCTTAGGAATAGAGATAGCGGCATGATAGATTCGGTAAACCTAATTTTACCCTATGTAATGCCCGGATTTATTGAGGGCGCCTCAAAAGAAGCGATTTACGACCTTTCCATGGTGTGTTTGCAAAACACTAGGGATATTCTGCGGGCTTTGGAGGGGGAATATCAAAGGGCATTTGAGCGAAGCCTAACCTTGGATCGACTCAATGAGGTGGTCATTTCGCCAAGATGCCCTGACCGAGGGAGCAGCATGAGGTATGATTATCATTTGCCCGCATCGGTTTATGTGGAAAACGATATTGAGCAATTGGTAAGACTCAAGCATTTAGTAAAGTAAAGAGGGTGAACGGTATGGAGAGATTTGAGTTTCATCAGGGCGTGATGCTTCCGGTGTCATTCCCACGGGAGAAAAACAAGGGTTGCTGTAAATTTACCCATATGGGTCAGCTTGCCCATGGGGAAGGCTTGTTTTGGCTTAACAGTAATGCCTTGGAGCAAAAAGGTCAAACCATTTCCAAGGAGATTCGGGAGAAATTTTCCAAGGATCTGAAAAATGGCAATGCCACTATTGTAAACTTGAATTGGGGGACGGTTGAGCAATGGAAAAAGCGGTTGGAAAATGGTCAAACACAGAAAAAAAGAGTGCATCTTTTAGCCCTTGGGGATGTGGGCAGTACGGTTTTAACGGCTCTTAAGCTGTTAGGCGGTGACTGCATTCATACTTTGGGTATTTATGATGTCAATGAGAATGTCTGCAAAAGATGGGAAAGCGAATTGAATCAGGCGGCGTTTCCTTGGGCGTATGATAGACTGCCCCAGGTGGTTATTCTAAAGGAGGATGAGCTTTTTGACTGCGATCTATTCGTTTTTTGTGCTTCCAAGGGGATTCCCCCTGTGGGGACTGAGGTGAAGGATGTTCGTATGGTGCAGTTTGAGGCGAATCGAGGGATTATTTCCCTTTTTGCAAAAAAAGCCAGAGCAAGCGGCTTTGAGGGGCTATTTGCTGTAGTTTCCGATCCGGTGGATCCATTATGCAAGGCGGCATTTTTGGCAAGCAATACCCTGGAAAACGGAGCGTTCGACGGAAACGGCTTGCGTCCTGAGCAGATTCAAGGCTACGGCTTGGGGGTTATGAACGCCCGTGCTGCCTATTATGCAAAAAAAGACGTACGCTTTGCTTCCTTTTTGAAGGAGGGGAGAGTCTATGGCCCCCATGGGCAAGATTTGGTCATTGCCAACAGCATAACGGCTTACGATGAAAGTCTATCCAAAGAGCTAACCCGACTGGCCATTGATGCAAATTTACGCACCAGAGAGCTAGGCTTTAAGCCTTATGTGGCGCCAGCCATTTCCTCGGCGGCAATTTCCTTGCTTTTAACCCTTAGGGGAGAATGGCATTACAGCTCAAACTATTTGGGTGGGGTATATATGGGCTGTAAAAATCGCACCACTCCTTGGGGACTGGAAATGGAAAGCCTGCCCCTGCCCGAACAGCTTTATGCCCGATTGGAAAAGGCCTATCGTGGACTGGAGGTGATCCAATGAAGGAGAAAGTAACCTTGGTCTATCCCCGTTGCGAGGATGCCATTCGTACAAAACGCCTTTTTGCTTTGCTGGAGGAGGTTTTGGAGCCCTATGATGTGGAACTGATAGAAACGGTGAATGCCTTTCAGCCACTACAAAACCGTCGCATTATTTTTGCAATTCCCTTAGGAATTTCGGGGATCAACTTGGAATATTTTCGTTTCTTAAAGAAAATGCGAACTGACCCTACCTTTTTTGAGGGAAGCGTGGGGGGGATTATTATTGATGGGGAAAGCGAGCTTTACACAAAATCCGTTGCCCGTGGGTTGATGTTCACGGCAAACCAAGGGGGATGTTCCTTCCCGGGGCGAGCCATGGTAGAGGGAACAAAGGATTTATTAAATTACAATATTCAAGCAATGAACTTGGAAACGGATAACCTTACAGCATACCATATTTCTGCTAGGCATATGGTAAAGCGGGTGATGGAGGATCAGCCGTCACCCAAAAAGCAGGCCAATATTCTTGTGCTTCATGCCAGCAATTACAGCAAGTCAAACACGGCAGGCCTTTGGGATATGGTAAAGGGTAATTTGGAAAACTGCAAGATTACGGAGATTTCCCTTAGAAACGGCACAATTCAAGATTGCAGCGGCTGTCCCTATCGTATGTGTATGCATTTTAGCGAGCGGGCAAGCTGTTATTATGGCGGTGTGATTACCAAGGAGGTTTATCCGGCAATTCTGGCGTGCAACGCACTGGTGATTCTTGCACCAAACTATAATGATGCATTAAGTGCTAACATTACCGCTTTTGTCAATCGGCTTACTGCACTGTTTCGTACCAATCAATTCTACCAAAAGCATCTGTTTGCTATTGTGGTTTCCGGATACAGCGGTGGGGATATTGTGGCGGAACAGCTCATTAGTGCTCTAAGCATGAACAAAACATTTCGTCTGCCCCCTAGATTTTCCATGGTAGAAACGGCAAATGATCCCGAAAGCATTTTTAAGGTGGAGGGGATTTGTGAAAGAGCCGCTACCTTTGCAGAAGGAATGATGAAGATTTTGGTGGAAAATGAATAAGAAAATAAAACCGAAAAGCTGCTAATTTCTAAAGAAATGAAATTAGCAGCTTTTATAAACAGCCACAGCATTAACGACAAAAGGGATTTGCTACAAAAAACATTCTGTTATCGTACAAGCTTCTGTGATTTTTAAAATGAAAAGTATCTAGTGATAAAATGCCATTTGCTCGTTGTGAAAAATAAAATACTTTAGGAATCGTTAGAAACGATTTTTCTGAAAGCCCATTGAAAATAGAATAAGGAAGCCTTATTGAAAACGATGGCATTTTATTGTTATTCCGATTCCTTCCTTTATAAAAGTAATATAATGATAATTTTCCTTTTCAAAGCAAAGGGGAAATTGGGAGATTGTCATGGGATTTTTATTTTCCACTTCCACCGTAGTTGGAGAGAACACGAGCGGAGGGGTCGTTTACATTGCAGCCCTCCCATTCCTTGTTGGGCATCCAGAAATCCTTTACCATCCTTGCTTGACCGGGATAATATTTTTCAAAAATTTCACGGTACATCAAGCTTTCCTTTGTAAAAGGCGTTGCAAAATCAAACTTCCTGCATCTTTCTTCAAATTCCTCATCGGTGCAGATACTCTCTGCATACTCCTTGAGATCATCCACCATGGAGTGGCCAACGGCATCACTAAAGGCAGCCTTTTCACGATATAAAATAGAATGAGGCAGCCAATCCCCTTCAAAGGCATGGCGCAAAAGATATTTGCCAATGCCATAGGTGTTTAGCTTCATGGCAGGATTGATGGACATGACATAGCGAACAAAGGCTAAATCGCCAAAAGGTACTCTTGCCTCTATGGAGTTTGCTGAAATACAGCGGTCTGCGCGCAAAACATCGTACAGATAAAGCTCATCCACACGTTTTTTTGCCTCATTTTGGAAAGCATCTGCTGAAGGCGCAAAATCTGTGTATTTGTAGCCAAAAAGCTCGTCGGAAATTTCTCCGGTCAGTAAAACCCGTACATCCGTTTTTTCGTGAATTGCTTTGCAAATGAGATACATACCCATGCTTGCACGTATGGTAGTAATGTCGTAGGTGCCAAGGGTGTAGATGACATAATCTAACGCTTCCAAAACGTCCTCTCGGGTAATAATAATCTCCGTATGATCAGAATGGAGATATTCAGCCACTTCCTTTGCATAGCGTAAATCGATGGCATCGGTTGCCATACCAATTGCAAAGGTACGGATGGGTTTATTCAAAATTTTTGTTGCAACGGAGCATACCAAGCTGCTGTCCAAGCCGCCGCTTAATAAAAAGCCTAAGGGTGCGTCGGCATCCAGTCTTTTTTCAATTCCATGAACCAATAACTCACGGATTTTTGCGCAAGTTTCTTCCAAGTCATCTCCTGCGTAAGCTTCAACACTTGTCAAATCGCAGTAGCGAACAAATTTGCCGTCGGCATAGTAGTGAGCGGGAGGGAATGGGGTGATTTCCTTGCAAAGTCCTACAAGGTTTTTTGCTTCACTGGCAAACACAATGGAATCATCTTCGCAATACCCGTAAAATAAGGGACGAATACCAATGGGATCTCTGGCTGCAATCAAGGAGTCCTTTTTGCTATCGTAAAGAATCATAGCAAATTCCGCATCCAGCATTTTAAACATATCCAAGCCATACTCATGATACATAGGCAAAATGATTTCGCAGTCGGAATTGCTGACAAAGGTGTATTTTTCCGCCAGCTTTTCTTTCATAGGACGAAATCCGTATAATTCGCCGTTGCAAACAACGGCATCTCCGTCGTAGGTGAAGGGTTGCATGCCTCTTTCCGTTAAGCCCATGATGGCAAGGCGGTGAAAGCAAAGCAAACTATCGCCAACCTGTAGGGTGCGAGACATATCCGGTCCTCTTGAAATAGTACGTTCAAAGCACGCCATTACTTTTTCCAAATCTTGCATTTTTGTTAAACCCATAATTGAACACATAAAAAAACACCTCCGAATGTATTATGCAGCTAGTTATCCTAATAAAAAAATTAGGACGAATAGCTGCCATCCGCGGTGCCACCTAAATTACTGTAATAAACAGTCTCTTCTGGGTTCAAATAAACCCGCGTCCCATAACGGGGGACAATCCGTCTCACCTACTGCTCCAAAAAGGAGGTTCAGATTGAAGCTAAGAAGTGTTATTCATACAAAAGCCTACACAAAGTTTCCACTATCCTTTGCTCACTGGGGCGGTTTTTTTATATTACTTGTCTTCCTCAACGCCGTTTTCGATTTGTGTGTATTGTACACTGCCTTTTATTCGCTGTCAATAGTCAAATTTCGGGAATAAAAAAAGTGAAACGAACACTAAATTAATGAATTCTACAAAAAAAATTAATATGTTTAGCCTTTTGCAAACAGAAATGGCGATGAAAAGGACAAATGTGCACCGACAAAAGCTGAAATTTGCACAGCGAAATTTTCAAAATGACGGAATTCATTATACATACTTGTGAATTTCGTTTAATTTTTTATTTTTTGAATATGAATATTTTTGTTGACAGTGAACAAACCAAACCCTATAATGACGTGGTATACAGCGACGGGGCTGCGGTCAGACGCATTGCCATAAGAGATCTTCTACATTTTTTCTTATGGCCGAGCGTCTATCTGCAGCCCCTTCGATAAAATTGAGTATAAACAGACAAAGTAAAAGGAGGCTGGAAAATATGGAAAATAAAGTTCCTGAATTATTTGGCTCAATGGTTTTTCATGAAGGCGTGATGAAGGAAAGATTACCCAAAAGCACTTACAAAACAATGTGCAAGGTAATGCAAGAAGGAAAGCGGTTAGATAAGGAAGTAGCGGATATTGTAGCAAATGCTATGAAGGATTGGGCCGTTGAAAAGGGTGCTACTCACTTTACACACTGGTTCCAGCCAATGACAGGGATTACTGCAGAAAAGCATGACAGCTTTATAGCGCCTGCCGGCAACGGTCAGATTATTATGGAGTTTTCCGGCAAAGAGTTGATCCAGGGAGAACCCGATGCATCCAGCTTCCCCAACGGCGGCTTGCGTTGTACCTTCGAAGCAAGAGGCTATACTGCTTGGGATCCCACTTCTTTTGCATTTATTAAAGATAATACATTATGTATTCCTACGGCGTTTTATTCCTATGGCGGTCAGGCTTTGGATAAGAAAACACCTCTGTTGCGTTCCATGGAAGCGTTTAACAAGCAGGCAATGCGTATTATCAAGTTATTTGGTGATACCGAAACAAGCCGTGTGAATACAACAGTTGGTTCCGAACAGGAATATTTCTTGATTGATAAAGACGTTTATTTGAAACGCTGGGATTTGGTTTACTGTGGTAGAACCCTTTTCGGCGCAAAGCCTCCCAAGGGTCAGGAATTAGACGATCATTATTTTGGTGCAATCAAACCCAGAGTAAAGGCGTTTATGTCTGACTTGAATGAGGAACTTTGGAAGCTGGGAATTTTGTCAAAAACTGAGCATAACGAGGTTGCCCCTGCACAGCATGAATTAGCACCTGTTTTCACAACGGTAAATATTGCTTGTGATCACAATCAGGTTACGATGGAATTGATGAAAAAGGTTGCAGATAAGCATGGTTTAGTTTGTCTGCTCCATGAAAAGCCTTTTGACGGCGTGAACGGCAGTGGTAAGCATAACAACTGGTCTATTTCCACTGACAAGGGTGCAAACCTTTTGGAGCCCGGCGATTCTCCTTCTGAAAACACAAGATTTTTGTTGTTCTTGGTTGCTTTAATTAAAGCTGTAGATGAATATCAGGATATGTTGCGTCTTTCCGTAGCTTCCGCAGGGAACGACCATCGTTTGGGTGCTAATGAAGCACCTCCCGCTATCGTTTCCATGTTCGTAGGAGAGGATTTGCAAGCAGTTTTGGATAGTATCGAAAGCGGTGCGGAATATGCAGGCAAGGACAGAGAAATGATGAAGGTTGGCGTTCATGTTCTGCCTAGATTCTTCAAGGATACCACAGACAGAAACAGAACTTCACCCTTTGCGTTTACAGGCAATAAATTTGAATTCCGTATGTTAGGCAGTGCTGTATCTATTGCTTGCCCTAACTTTATTTTGAACACGATTGTTGCGGAAGAATTATCTAAATTTGCAGATCAGCTTGAGGTTGCAGAAGATTTTACGACTGCCGCAAACAAATTGATCCGTAAAACAGTGATCGATCACAAGCGCATTATTTTTAACGGCAACAACTACTCTGATGAATGGGTTGTAGAAGCTGAGAAAAGAGGCTTGCTGAACCTAAAAACTACGGTTGATGTATTACCTTACTACTTAAGCGAAAAGAATATTACAGCGTTTACAAAGCATGGCGTTTTGACGGAAGAGGAAATTCATTCCCGTTATGAAATTTTGATGGAAGGCTATGTGAAGGTAGTACATATTGAAGCCTTGACTATGTTAGACCTTGCAAAAAAGAGCATTTTGCCCGCAGTAAGCGCATATGTAAAGGATTTGGCGGAAACAATTACTTTGAAAAGACAGGTTTCTACCGCAATTAATTGCACAAGTGAAGAGGGCTTGGCAGTAGAGCTTTCTGATTTGAGCGCTGCTTTTGTCGACAAAATTAAGAGCCTTGAAGCTGCTTTGGCTACAGCAAAAGAGATGGATGATGAAAAGGCAGAGGCTGAATATTACAAAGACACAGTTCTTTTGGCTATGACGGAATTACGTGGGATTGCAGATAAAATGGAAGAAGAGGTTGGAGAAAAATATTGGCCTTTCCCTACTTATGGAGCATTATTGTTCAGCGTACTGTAATCAAGAGCCAGCAACACAGAAAAATTTTAAAATCATATTGATTTACTTACCAATAAAACTTAGTGATAGTCAAAGAGTGTCGGCAAAACCGGCACTCTTTTTATCTATAGAAAAAAGTTTTTGGTCCTGGAAACTATGGCTTTTTCTGGTTTTATGGTATACTGTATTACTGGGGGTGAGCCAAATGAAGGCAAAACACAAAGAGATATTACAGCTAATTCAAACCCATTGTGTTGATGGAAAAGAGTTGGATATGGCGGATTTCATTCGCATTGGCAGTTCCTTGACAATGCAGGAGCTGCCACAGTTAGTTTTAGTTTTGGAAAGGCAGGGTTATATTGAAGCCATTGAGATTGATATGTGCTGCGGGGCGGATTATATCGTTACCGGTATAACAGAACAGGGCGTTGAATATTTGAAAACCCTTTTGTGAGTTGAGAAAATGGGCTTTGACATGAATATTTTTGAGTAAAGGATGCTTGATGAAAAGCCACAGGAGTTTAAAAAAGCAGAACGTGTGCCGCGGAACGATGAAATTCTGCGGTATTTTTAGTGTAAAATGTTATAATTATGAGTCATCAAGTAAAAGCAAAGATTGGAAACATAATTTGGTTTTGGATTAAATACAGTTGTCTTAAAAAAATCAGCAAGAAAATGCTTGAAAAATACAAGAGTGTCTTTATTTTTACACAATTATAAAAATCAAATTACCCATATAGAGTTTATTCATTTTACGTTAAATTTGGGCTTTTTTACATTATTTTGTTTGATTAAAACAAATTATATGATAAAATATCAAAAATAGTAGGATTTTTTTGATTGGTGGGCGGTGTATGAGAAGGGTAATTCTTTGGCTTTTTTGTTTCGCAATCGTTGTCAGCTTTTTGATTTGTGGAGTTTCAATTCAATTTGACGTGAGAAGTACTGCCTTTAATCAGGAAAAAGTTACTTTGTTAAATAAAGGCTGGTATTATCAAACGGAAGATGGGAATGAGGTGGAATTTACCACGCCTGGTAAAATTTCAACCTCCGTGAAAAAGCCTTTCGAAATATACACTACCTTCCATGAAGCGATGCTGAAGGAGGAGTTTTTGGGTTTTCGTTCTATGCAGCAAGAGGTTTTTGTATCTCTGGACGATAAAGTGATCTATTCCTTTGAAAATGCGGGAAATATCCCTACTTTTCCCAGGGCTCCTGGCAGTGCATGGCATATTGTGAAATTGCCGGAAATTGATTCGGAGCAGGTGTTGAAAATTTCAACAAAGTCATTTTACAGCAATTATCAGGGACAAATAAGTGAGCTTATGCTGGGCAGCAAAAGTGCGATTTTGTTTCATATTGCAAAAACATATTTCCCTGCGGTATTTATGAGTATTCTGGTGTTAATGTTTGCTGTGGCGGTGATTTTTTATGGTGTCTATATCTATAGAATTCGACGTTCCTCAAATTTAATTTATTTTGGGCTGTTTGCATTTTTATTAGGGATTTGGTTTTTTGCGGAGTCTAGGTTTATTCAGTTTTTCGTTGGAAATGTATTGATCGCTTATCAAATGGTTTTTCTCTCCATTGCTTTGATGCCCATACCGGGGCTCTTATTTTTTAGCAATGCTTTGCAGCCGAAAAATCAAAGGTTTTATGATGCATTATGCATTGTGGCATGCATTAATTTTTTTGCAATGGTAATTGCACAAACTTTAGGCTTAGTGGATTTTTTTGAATGGATGCCCATATCTCATAGTATCATTATTTTATCAATGATATTATTTTTTCATACTATGGTGGAATGCATTCGAAACGATTCCTATAAAAAATCCAAGTTTGTGTTTGTGGGATTTAGTGTGTTTAGTTTTTCCGCAATGCTTAATATTGTTTATTTTTATGTGTCAGATCGGTTTGATAGTGCAATTTTGCTACGCCTTGGAACATTGCTGGCTTTAATCATTATTGCAAAGGGTGAAGTAGACAAAAACTTAGAACTAATTCGAATGGGTTTTGAAGCGGCGGCATACAAAAGGGCTGCTTATACAGATGGTCTGACGCAGCTTTCAAATCGATTTGCCTTCGATACTACCTTAAAAGAGCTGGAGCAGGCTGAGTTGGATGAAAATATAGATAATGCAATCTGTGTTTTAGATGTGGATGGATTGAAATATGCCAATGATACCTATGGTCATTGGATGGGAGATCAGTTGATTTGCACAATGGCGGATACGATTAGAACGGTTTTTTCAGAAATTGGAAAATGCTTTCGCATTGGCGGTGACGAATTTGCCGTTGTTCTTCAGGGAGAACGAGATGAGCTGGAAGGCTATTTAGACAAGTTAAGCCAGGAAATCAAGGGGAATATCATGAATGGACATTGTAATTTAAGTGCATCCTGGGGATTGGCATTCCAATCGGATACCCCCGGGAACAACATTTATGAAACTTTTCAGATGGCGGATGCTATTATGTATCAAAATAAAGAAGGGAAAACCACCACAAGGGAAGGAAACGGCAATCCTGGGCGTAGTGAAAATTAATTTTATACGAGAAACGTGAAATGCCCATAGACTTTTGCTATGGGCATCAGACGAGTGACAAGCATTGAGCGTTGCCCAAACCCACTTGCTTTTTGAAAAAAACAAGACCAAAAGCTTTTATTAAAACCGCATATTCATGGGGTTTTACATGGATCAATGGGTGAAACCATGTGGGGTGGTTGAGGGCAAAGCCCTCAAGGTCTTGACTTTGTTTACGTGCTGATGCTCATGGATTTTGGCTGTGGGCATTTTTATATTTTAAAAAGTATATTTTTTACAAATTATTTTGCAAAGCAAAAGAGCCTGTTTTTTTGTTCTTTTGAAGGCAGATGTAAAGCCTGTAAACAAATTTAATGAAAATTTATTTACATATTTTTGGTATTGAAACAATTAAAAATGAACAAATTAAACCCGAATGGAGTTTATGGATACAAAAAATATTAGCCTGTTTTTTATAAAAACTGACTAAAATTCCATATAATTCATAAAAAAGGTTGAGTTATAAGTTTTTTGGTGGTATTCTTGTCTGCGGGTGGTATTGAAAAAACTGCACCATGGCGTTATATTTTTTAAGCCTGTTTTATGAAGTCACTTCATCTGATTAGAGAGGCAAGATTTCAAAAAAACAGAGTGTTGGAAAAAATAGTTTGGATTTCTTTTACGGCAACTCATATCTATCGGGAATGAGATTGACATGCGGATGTTGTACCATGCTCTCGGAGGTGGTATTATATCAAAATTGGTTTTATTGGGCCCGGCAAAGCAGGGGTAAACCTTGGGCGTTACCTTTTGCATCAGGGGCTTTGTGTAAGTGGATTTTATGGCAGAACCTTCGTGCATACGCAAGAGGCCTGCCGAATAACAAATACTAAAATATATTCAAATCTAAATGAAATTGTTCAAGAAAACGATATTTTATGGATTACAACTCCCGATGATACGATTTTAACGATAGATCATGAAATTTCTAAGTTGGACGTAAAAGGCAAATCTATTTGTCATGCCAGTGGATCACTTCCTTCAACGGCCTTGCGGCTTTCAAAAAACGAAGGGGCAGCCGTTTATTCAATTCATCCAATCTATGCGTTTTCCCATAAAACCTTGAATTTCAAGGAATTGCAAACTTTGAAGTTTTCCTTGGAAGGAGATTTTTCAATGGGAGATAAGGATGCCGTTTTGCAGATGATGAAAAAAATGGGTAACTACTATTTTATTCGAAGTGCAGAAACTGCGGCAGCTTATCACCTTGCGAATGTCTTTGTATCAAACCTGACGCTTGCCCTTTTGGAGATAGGGGTTTCTTATTTTCAGGATATGAGCCTTTCAGAAGAGGAAGCGATTTCCGTAATTATGCCTTTGGTGAAGGGCAATATTAGAAATATTGAGGAAAAAGGGTTTCTTTCCTCTCTTACGGGGCCTGTTCCCAGGGGAGATTGGAAGACGGTTGAACGGCATCTTTCCGTGTTAAAAAATAGGGATGAGGAGATTTATAAAATACTCTCCCTGCGTTTATTAGAATTGGCGCGAAAAAAGGCAAATGGCGAAAATGCGGAAAACTACAACAAAGTCGAATTATGTTTGAAGGGGTTGGAAGAATGAAAAATACTGTTTTGACGTTTCAAGAGGCGAAGACAAAGGGAAAAAAAATAACGATGCTTACAGCATATGACTATTCCATAGGGAAAATTATTGATGAAAGCGGGATCAACGGAATTTTAATCGGCGACTCTCTTGGTATGGTAATTAAGGGTGAGGAGGATACCTTGGCTGTTACTGTGGAGGAAATTATCTATCATACCAAAGCGGTGAAAAAAGGGGCAAAAAATGCTTTGATTGTCAGCGATATGCCTTTTTTATCCTACCATACCTCCACGCAGGATGCTATTTATAATGCGGGTAGAATGGTAAAAGAGGGAGGTGCGCATGCAGTAAAGCTTGAGGGCGGTGCCAATGTTTTGCCTCAGGTGCGGGCAATTGTGGCGGCGCAAATTCCTGTTATGGGACATTTGGGCTTAACTCCCCAGTCTGTAAATGCTTTTGGCGGCTTTAAGGTGCAAGGGAAAAGCGAAGAAACGGCAAAGCAGTTGATTGCCGATGCCGTTGCCCTAGAGGAAGCAGGAGCCTTTGCCATTGTTTTAGAAGGCATTCCCGCCAAGGTTGCAGCGCTCATTACAAAGGCTGTTGCCATCCCCACTATTGGCATTGGCGCAGGTAAGGAATGTGACGGGCAAATCTTAGTTTATCAGGATATGCTGGGAATGTTTGATGATTTTGTTCCCAAATTTGTAAAACAATATGCAAATCTTGGGAAAACAATGAAGGAAGCAATCGGTATGTATATCGAGGAAGTGGAGGAAGGTCAGTTTCCAGAGGAAAAGCATACCTTTAAAATAGATGAAGGGCAATTAAAAAAGTTATATTAAAACAGGAGATATGATTATGCTTGTGAAATCGATCAAAGAGATGCGGGGAATTGTAAAGCAATGGGGAAAGGAAGGTCTTTCGGTGGGCTATGTGCCAACCATGGGGGCCTTGCATGAGGGACATCAAAGCCTGATTGAACGGGCGGCATTGGAAAACGATAGGGTAGTTGTGAGCGTTTTTGTAAATCCCACCCAATTTGGACCGAACGAGGATTTTGATGCTTACCCAAGGGATATAGAGAAAGACTGCGCTTTGTGTGAAAAACTGGGCGTGCATGCTGTTTTCTCTCCCGATGCACAGGAGCTTTATTTTCCCAATCGTTCTACAACGGTTCATGTTTCAGCCCTAACGGATGTGCTTTGCGGAAGCAAGAGGCCAGGGCATTTTGACGGCGTCTGCCTAGTGGTGGCCAAGTTTTTCAACATCCTTCAGCCCGAACGGGCATATTTTGGACAAAAGGATGCACAACAGGTAGCAGTCGTAAAAAGAATGGTTCGAGACTTGAATTTTGATTTGGAAATCGTTGCTTGCCCCATCGTAAGAGAGCTGGATGGTTTGGCAAAAAGCTCACGAAATGTATACTTATCACCCCAGGAGCGGGAGGCGGCTCTTGTTTTAAACAGAAGCCTGGAAATTGCAAAAAGTGCGTTGGATCATGGGGAACGTAACGCTTCTGTTTTGAAAGCCGCATTGCTTTCTTGCATTGTACAAGAGCCATTGGCGGAAATTGATTATGTTGAAATTGTGGATAGCGAAAGCTTGCAGGTGCTCAAGGGAAAAATCACCCGATCCATTTTAATCCCCATTGCGGTGTATATTGGCAAAATCAGATTGATTGACAATATCACTTATGAAATATAAGCTGGTTTTGATAAAAAGATAGTGAAGAAGATACCTTTCCCATCATTCATTTTGTGATTTTGGGGAGGTATTTTTTTAATACAAAATACAGAAATATGGAATTTTAACCATATATTGATTTTTACACTTTTTGTACTATAATAAAACCAGTAGAAAAATGTTATTTGTGAAAGAAGGAATTTAAAATGAAGTCCGTACAAATTCAAAAAATACAAAATGTCCTTAGAACAAAAGCGTTAGCGTTAGTTTGGGAAACTTTTTTGCAATATGAAGCGCCTGATTATTCCAGAGAGGGTATTGAAACTTTTCAAAACTCTGTTATAAACAATGAAGATTATTTAAATGCAATTGAAATGTATGGAGCCTTCGAAGGAGATTCTATTCTTGGCATAATTGCAACAAGAAATGAAGGAAGTCATATTGCGCTGTTTTTTGTGGATGGGAAGTTCCAAAGGCGTGGTATTGGCAAACAATTGTTTCAAGCTATTTTGGAAAACAGCACAACCAATGAAATAACAGTAAATTCATCGCCATTTGCCATTGAAGTCTATCATCGGTTGGGGTTTGTGGATACTGCACCTGAGCAAATGACAGATGGAATGCGTTATATACCCATGAGATACAAAAAATGAGTACAATACACGTTGAAATAGCGTGTTTTTGAAACAGTAAAGTATTTTTCTGTAAATATTTGGTGTTATAAAAATGGGGAATGGGTAGCGGATGGAAAGCTTTCGGATAGTATAGAATATCTAAATAATCGGATAGCGATTCGAATAAAAGAAGCTGAGATTGAAGTGTTTTCCATAGACGAAAATGGTGGTTATATAAAATATGTTTTTTTTCAAGATGAAACGGTCTTTTCCGATTCCAATGTTGTATCAACTTATATATCAAACTCAACCTCAATAAGTTTAAACGAAGAAATACCATTGTGGATTAAGTTTGGGATGGATAAAAGCGGAAAGCTTATAAGTATTTCTGATAATTTCAAAAAACTGGATTGCAATGGGGGTATTGCAATTACAGTAACTTTTTCTGATAAAGAGGTAGAATAAGTATTTTAAGGGGGGGGAAGTCAATCACAATTGTTTTTTTAGGCTTAAGCTTTATCATTCAAGCAATGCTGCATGGCTTTGGATGTTCTTATCTTGTTTCAAAGAAATATCGCAACAATGAAAATCGAAAGGAGTACCAAAAGGGCTTGGTGTTTCCCTTTGCCTTTTTGGGCGTGGGATGGCTCATTTTGGGGTTGCTGTTTCCAACCTTTGAGGAACAAAATTCATACTTGTTTTGTATGGGGTTAATTGCTATTGCTGGGATGCCTTTGTTTTTAGTTGTAAAAAACAATAGAAAATTTAAAAAATAATCTTAATATTTTGTGCAATATAAAAAAGAGGTACCGTGAAAGGCAAGCACCAATAAAGATAATTTAAGAAAACACAAACTGAATACGGAAAAGCAAGGGTGGAAACCGATATGGGTTTCCACCCTTGCTTTTCTGTGTGCTGATAGTTGCTTTTGCTTATTTCATTTTATTCATCCTGTAGCCATCAATCTTAGCGTTTTGGAAAGGAACCATCGGTTTATTTCTCCAAAGCACGAAGTACGCCTCCTACGGGATAGATCAGAGATCATCTGCCCTTGTTATTATGCCAGGTTTTACGGGCGTTGAGGTGGCAAAGGAAATTCGCACGTTTGACAAAACCGCCCCGATTTTATTCTTTACCTCATCACCTGAATTTGCCTTGGAAAGCTATTTAGTGAAAGCCATTAACTATGTACTTAAGCCAATCTCAAAAGAAAAACTGTTCTTCACCTTTGACGAAATGTTAGAGCAGATCAAAGCGAAAAAAGATGAGGATGTGGTTATCGTAAAAAGTAATGAGGTATTCAAAAAATACTGATCTCCAATTTGGATTTTGTGGAGGTCATCGCCAGAAATGTGCTGTATCACCTGCGCTCCGGCGGGGTCATCGAATGTATAGAGTCCTTTTCCTCCGTCTGTGACAATCTTCTGAAATATTGGTGTTTTATCAAACCCCACCGTTCCTATCTTGTAAATATGCAGTATGTGGATACCATTGAAAATCATCAGGTAACCTTACAGACCCTTTCCACTGTTCCTATTGCACAGGGTAAGATGCGAGAGATTAAGCAGCGGTATTTGAATTATCAAATGTGGGAGGTATAATCAGATGAAGGGAGGGACTTTAAAATGATAGTAACTGTGATAGGGCTTCTGCGGTTTGGATTTTCGCTGCTCTTTGGTGTAGCGGTGTCGGTTCTTTTTGCAGGAATAGAGCTCACGCAGAAAAACAGGCTGATCATTGGCTTGCTCTGTGTAATTTTTCTTTTTGTTCAGACTGCTTCCTGGTGGCTTTTGGGTTTGGATTTGACATCCAAGCTGTATTCGCTGATTACCCACCTGCCGTTGATATTTATATTCTCCCTATACTATAAGCGTCCATGGCTTATATCCGCCGTCAGCGTGCTTTCCGGCTATCTTTGTTGTCAAGCGCCACGCTGGGTGGGTTTCCTTGCGGGAGCCGCTTTGGACAGCAGACTTGCAGACCACATTTTTTATATGGCAACTGTGTTTCCGTCCTATTATTTCCTGAAAAGATATGTGGCCGTATCTGTCTGTCAGCTTATGGAGAAGTCCAATAAGTCCTGCTTATTTTTAGGTGGGGTACCACTTTTTTACTATATGTTTGATTATGTTACCACCATCTACGCCGATATGCTTTACCGAGGGACGAAATGGGCGGTGCAGTTCATGCCCTCAACAATATCCGTTTTCTATTTTGTGTTTGTAATCCTTTACTCCGCTGAGACGCAAAAACAAACAACCCGCCAAAGAGAGCGGGATATGCTTGATACGCAGTTTCGGCTGGCCCAGACAGAATTTGCTTCTCTGCGGAAGATGCAGCAGAATGCTGCGGCCTATCGCCACGACATGCGCCATCATTTCACTCTTTTACAGGGGCTGGCCTCCAAGGCACGCGTAGAGGAGATCAAAGAGTATCTACGAACTGCCCAGTCCGATATGGATGCCATCACACCTATACGCTTTTGTGAAAACGAAACCGTCAATCTGATTTTGTCTGCTTTTTCCGCCAAAGCAAAACAAGTGGAAATCCTCTTGAAGATAGATGCGAAGCTGCCAAATCTGCTTCCGTTCAGCGACACTGAGCTTTGTTCTCTCTTGTCAAATGCTTTGGAAAACGCCATACAGGCCTCTGCACATATACCCGACAGCAACAAACGCATCATTCGCCTTCGTGTGTATTCCATGAATAACAAGCTGTGTATTGACATCCGCAACAGCTATCACTTTGAGTCGATATTTCATCAGGGCATGCCTGTTTCAAAAGCACAGGAGCATGGATTTGGCACAAAAAGCATGGCTCATATTGTGGAAAAGCATGGCGGTGTATACCAGTTTTCGGTCAAGGATGGCTGGTTTATATTTCAGGCAACTACATAAGATCTTCTTAACCTTAATTTCCATTGTTTATATCCGTTCACATGAGTAGTCAAGGGGGCGCAAAAATGGACTTAGCCCTATTCACACATCTCTTTTGTACAAGTGAAAGATACAAATTTTTTACTCGCTGACATTTGCACGTCTGCCTGTAAAACTCTACCAGACTGGTTGCCATAAGCTAAGCCCCCTGCCTTTACTCGGTAAGGCGGAAGGCTTAGTCAAGGATATGTCTCACTTAGGCAGGGAGTATTTAGAGGATGGGAGGCCAATTGAAATTGTACTCCCAACCTTCGGTGTCCGATTTATCCTCATCAATGAAGGCACAGATATCCTCTGTGAAACCAGTGATGATTTCCCTTCTATGATGAATTGGTTTAATGAACTCTATGGGGAAGATTGCAGCAAAAAGACTGGGGCATCGGCTCGTACCAAGGCTGAAAAGAGTAAGGGTAGAGATAAAGCTGTTTTTCGGATATTAGAAAGGCCTTGATGATTCTACGTAAAAACATCCCTGATGAAGAAACCGCATCTATCGTTAGATACATTTTTTCTTTGTGTATGAATGGGCAAAGGCTCCTGCTAGATTGTAAAACCGCTTAAATAGGAACAGATTTCCATACTATCACACTGCTATTTTGAGAAATATGGTGTTGTGAAAAGGAGGCAGGACTGGAAAAACAAAAGGATTCAGTTGCAAATGTGGGTGCATTCTTTAGAGAAATCTAAACAATACACCCGGTTGGATATGCGGACTGTGAGATTCTCAATTTGCTTATTGCGAGTGTAAGAAGTTGGCAAACGTGAAGGGGGTACTCCTGTATTGCACCACAATCCGTGGATATTTGCTATGGTAACATTGGTCTGCTGGATAAATTCGTTAAATAAAACTTGGAGTATGAAGCGACACCCAAGGAAGGCGCATAAAAGAGTAAACGGCAGACAATGATTCGCCGCTGCCTGCCGATAAATGCCTGGTATTAGTCACATTTCGAATGTTTCCCTTTAGGAGTTTGGCTAATACCAGGCCGTTTTTTAACTTTTCTAATGTCCTGATAGTTTATGCTTTTTTTCCGGTATCCGGATAGAGTGGATTGCCGTGGTACAAAACGAATTTGCGATTCCGTCGTTTCGAGGTTTTATAGCTCAAAACAATTTTTGTTATCCCTACGAGGGTATTGTCCAAATCGTCCATATCAAACACCTGAGAAACGGAAACCAATTCTCTTGGGTTTACGTTAAAGGCATTTTTATCGCATTTGGGGTTTGCCTTTAAAACCAAGCTGCCACCCTTATAAAAAGCTAAGGAGAAATCATGGGCAAGTCTAGGAATGCTACCGCAATTATAGATATCCAAATCATAACCAAGGCGAAAAGGCTGCTTTACCTCCTCATATAAAGAGTTGCTAAAGCTGCTGTTCAGCCGATATTTGAATCGTATGTCCCGGAGAAAAAATTTAACACCGCCAATATGACGAATTGATTCCACCACAATGAGTGTACTGACAGAACCGGCCACAGCGCCGATAATACCAATATATTCACTAAGCATGGCTACACCTCTTTTCTTAAAAGTCCTTTAATTTATAAAAAATTATAACAGATATATTTACAGATAGAATTCGAGTGTTCAAGAAATAATTTTTGTTTGCTAAGAAATTCTTTTTTTATTGTTTTATAAATTATACCATAGAATATAAAATTTACCAATTGATTTCTGTAAAAATTGCAAGATAGTGTACTTTACGTTACAAGCATCATTGCTATAATTCAAAAGAAAATAAAAATAAGATAACACGTTTCTCCAAAGAATTAAAAAACGTATTATTAAAAGCATTTGATACAATGCTTTATAAATTGTATACAATAAAAGCTGCAAAACAATCTGATTTTTGCATATAAAACCAAGAAAAATGTTGCAAATTGTAAAATGCATGCTATAATTTTATTAAAAGTTATGCTTTATTATAAGAAGGAAATAAGGAATGGTGTTTAAAACTTTCGGTTTGGGATTCTGGATGTTTTAGTACACAGAGGGCGAATGGAGGATTTGTGTGAAATCATTAAAAATCAAAACGAAAATGGCAGTTTTAATGTTGCTGGTTGTTCTTTCCGGTATTTGCGTAGCGGGAGCTTCCATTTATAGAATGGAAATTCAAAAAGATTCTTTTCTGATAACTCTTGAGCAGGAAATTAGAAACGAATTTGATACAAAAATCAAGGAGCAGGTGGATTGTGCTTTATCTATGCTGCAAAGCGTATATAATGCACATTTAGAGGGTATCTACTCAAAGGATGAGGCGGAAAAATTAGGTTTGGATACACTGCGCAATATGAGATATGGTGAGGATGGCTACTTCTGGGGAGATAAGACGAACGGTACTTGCGTGGTCTTACTAGGCAAGGATACAGAGGGAACGAACCGGGCCGATGCAAAGGATGCTGATGGCTTTCCTTTTATTCAAGCCATTAAGGAGCAGGCCATGAATGGTGGTGGATATACTGATTTTGTATTTCCAAGACCGGGTGAAACGGAAGCTGCACCAAAAAGAGGGTATTCTGCGTATTTTGCTCCCTTTGATTTGGTTTTAGGAACAGGAAACTATACGGATTTTATTGATAATTATATTGCAGAGGAAAAGGCTATTGTTGAGGACGAAATTCAAAAATCTATCATCGATCTCATTTTAATTATCGTAGTTTGTGTTGTTGTTTCATGTTCATTGGGCGTTTACATTGTTTTGAGCATTGTGAGGCCCATAGGAAAGCTAAATAAAATTACACGCACCCTTGCCGAAGGAAATTTGGATGCGGAAGTTGACATAAAGACCGATGATGAAATTGGGCAATTGGCAAAATCTATGGGTGTATTGATTGATAGACTAAAAATCTACATAAATTATATTGACGAAGTAGCCTATTTGTTAGAGGAAATGGGCAAGGGGAATTTAAGTTTAAAGTTCCAAAATTCCTATGATGGTGATTTTGCAAAAATTAAAGTTGCCTTGACAGATACTGCGGACATGCTCAATGAAACACTTTCACAAATAAATATTGCTGCTGAGCAGGTGGCCAGTGGATCCGAGCAGGTAGCAGGTGGTGCGCAGGCTCTTTCCCAGGGTGCTACGGAGCAGGCAAGCTCAATTCAGGAATTGTCTGCATCCATAAATGAAGTTTCCGATCGTAGCAGTAAAACTGCGCAAAATGCAGAGGAAGCAAAGGCCATTTCCATGGATGCTAAGGACATAGTCTATAGAGGCAAAGAGCAGATGAATCAAATGGTTTATTCTATGGAAGAAATCAGCAATACGTCCAACGAAATTGGTAAAATTATTAAGGCGATTGAAGATATTGCATTCCAGACCAATATTTTGGCGCTGAACGCTGCCATTGAAGCCGCTAGAGCAGGAGAGGCGGGAAGGGGCTTTGCTGTAGTTGCCGATGAGGTACGGAACTTGGCGGGAAAATCAGCAGAAAGCGCAAAAAATACAGCTGTTCTTATTGAAAAGGCCGTGCAAGCAGTGGATCAAGGTGTTAACATTGTTAACGAAACAGCAAGGACATTGGAGGAAGTTGTGAATAGTACAGGAAAAACAGTAGAAATTGTTCAACAAATTGCCAATGCCAGTGAGGAACAGGCAACATCCATTGCTCAGGTGAATATGGGAGTTGAGCAAATTGCTGTGGTTGTTCAAACCAACTCCGCAACCGCTGAGGAAAGTGCCGCCGCTAGCGAGGAGCTTTCCGGTCAGTCCTTGATGTTGAAGGAGCTTATTGCTAAGTTTAGACTCAAAGGTATGGAAAAAGCAGTGGAAGACGAAGCAGAAGATAATGGGGAAGCTTTTGGGCAAGAAAAATCCCAATTCAACTTAGATGACAGCTTTAATGGGAAGTATTAAATAGGGATGTGTATTGTTAAATAGTGATGTTTTTGTATGAGTGCGATTTCCTTTGGTAGGTTGTTAGCGCCCATACACAAGAAAAGCGGCTTCTTTGCCGCCTGTATAATTTTTCATTTTCTTGTGAAAATATCCCCTGAAGGATGAGTTCCATCATGCTCCAGGGGATAAAATTATTTTTGGGATATTTTTTTAATATATCCTTCGAACTGTTGGGTTATGGCACGCTCCAATGGATGCTGCTGAAAGCGTTGCCGCTGATAGAGCACTTCCATCCTTTTTGCCCTAATTTGGGCCGATTGTAGGCTAATATTGCAAAAAGTAGAAATTTCCTCCGGGGTATGCACCTGGAGGGCGGCAAGGATTGCCGCAGGCATCAATAAATCTCTTGCAAAAATATTAGCTTGGGTTTCTTTTTCATTTGTGCTGGAATCATTTTCACTATTGCGGTAGAAGGTGATTGTTTCAACGTGTCCCAATAAGATGTGTCCAAGTTCATGTGCAACGGTAAAACGGGTTCGTCCGGAATGATGGATGAAATCGTTAAAAACGATGTAATATTGGTTTTCAAATTTCAAAGAAAAGCCATCTCCCTTTTTTGCCTGGGGATCCACCAGATCCCATAGTGTAAAGTTGGAATAGGGAATCATTTTAATTTTATAATGCCTGCAAATTTCCCCTAGGTTTACGGGAAAGCAATTGACGCCGCAATCTCGTAGGACTATCCAGGAAAGATTTCTTGCTTCTTGATATATACTGTACTTCAATGACAACACTCCTTATCTCGTAGTTTTTATCAAAGTACAATGTTTATAAAAGCAAGTAAATATTAGAAGAGGACTGAAAAAATCACAATTGATTGAAAAACCTAGGCCTTGTGGGGTTTTTAGGGAACAAAAAAAGTCCGATTGTTTTGCTTTCTCAAGCCTTGCAATGCGGACTTTTTGGTAATGAATTTCGAAAAAAATTTGTAGACTGAAACAAGAGTCATCCTAAAATGAACAATAGCAATTATTAAAAATCAATATCCTTTACGGCTTCCCCAAGACGTTTCTTGATTTCTTCTGCCGTAAGGCTGGTTGTACCGCATATGTCAGTTTCCTGAAAGCCTCTGGCGGCAACCTTGCCTTGCAAGTGAATACTTGGTTTTGTATGGACACCTAAAATTCGGTCAACTGCTGTTTGCATGCTTGGTTGATTGCGATATGCCATGATTACATCTAGCTCATGTTTGGTGGGAATAAAAGCCTCATTTGCATTTTTTTCTGCTATGGGAGGGCAGCTTTGTGTCCAGCCCATTAAATAGGCGGGAGAAGTGTCCAGTGCTTTTGCAATAGGCTCTAGTATATTAATTGGCAGATTTTCAATATCTCCGTTTTCGTAGCGATAGACGGTGGCGCGGTTTTTCTCCAGTTTTTCCGCAAGCTCGTTTACAGATAATCCCCTTTTTTTTCTGCACGTTTTTATTCTTTGTCCAACTTCCATTTCATAACCTCCTTTCGAAAATAATAAGTTAAGTATAGCAGAAAATCGCACATATGCAATAGAATTCGACAAAATTGTTGCGCAAAATGCGAAATAATACAAAAAATGGCAAAAAAGGTTGACTTTTTTAAAAGAGTTCGTTAGTATTAAGTTGTCGCATAATATGCGACAAAGGAGGCGATAAAATGATCAATGTAAATCAATTTATGAAACAAATTTCAGCCCATGGTTATACAAAGGAAAAGCTGGCAGAAAAGATGGGGATGGAGGTGAAGATTTTTGGTCAGAAGCTAAAAGGCGCAGAGGATTGCTTTACGATACGGGAAGCAAATAGGCTGGTTGAGATTTTGAAGCTAGAGGGAAGGGAGGCGGAAAAAATTTTTTTTGAGTAAAAGTCGCATGGAATGCGAAATTATTACAGAAATTATTTTTTCCTCTAACTATAGCGAAAGAACTGAGGGAAATAAAACAAAACTAAAGAAGGAATGCTAAAAAATGGCAGAAAAAAAATTTATTGATTGCTACCGGCTGCGTAGCGTGCGAAAAGTTTAAGTGGTAAAAAAGGGGAAGGGGGAGTTTTTTTCTAAAAAAGGGGGGATGGTATGACCTATCAATGTAAGTTAATGGACAAGGAATGCGACGGCTGCGGCGATTGTCACGAGGAAGCGGAGCCTTGTCCAAACTGTGGTAGTCAGGAGTATGAAGTGCAATATTTCTTGAAAAATGAGTGGATTGGTTGTGATCAATGCATTAAGCGAAGATTTCCATAACCTTCAAAACGGTTTGGTATGGGAATTGAAAATATTATAAAAGCCTTGGACGATAACTGGTGGGATAAGTAAGGGAAAGGGTGGCGTGTTAACGTCGAGATAGCTTGCATTTCGGCGGTAAAAACCAGTGGAGCACTGCAAATTACAATGAAAACTATGTTCAGGGTGTTGCTCATTTTCAAATGAATTAAATGAGGTAGAGCTCATCATGATTTTTCTAGGGGGAAAACGTCTAATTGAAGTTTTCATAAAGTACCGCTTTTTTGGAAACGAAAAAACTCTAAAAGGTTGACCTTTCTGTGGGATTTTATTATTCCCAAAATGATATTTTTTATTGAAAGGTTTTTTCATGCAATTTGACGGTCATTGCTTTTGGCTTGTTTCGTAGGAATATGATGGCGTAGTAGAGCGTACTTTTGCAATAGGGAGGGGTTCGTATGAATCAAAAAATCACTTGCTGCTACCAATGTCAGGAGCGTCACCCGTTGTGTCATGCAAACTGTATCCGCTATCAAACGGAACGGGAAAAATTGAATCAGCTAAAAGCCGCGAGGGCTGCCATAAACGATGAAATCGATTTATATAAACGACAAAGAATAAACAGGGTTAAGAGGTGATGCCCTTGGCAAAGGAACGAAATTTACAGCTTTTAGACTATGATATTTCCGATAACCGCTATCGTGAGTTAAAATATTTTTGCAGGCAATATAAGGAGAAACAGAAAATTCTTCGTTCCATTACGGAGCTATCTTCACCCCAATTCCAAGTCACCAGAGGGGATGCAATTTCAGACAAAACAGCAAAGATTGCCACAAAAAGGGCGCAATTGACCGATGATATTAAAATCATTGAACAGGCGGCGTTGGAGGCTGATGGGGAACTATATGCCTATCTTTTGAAAAACGTGACCGATGGGGTTGCCTACGAATATTTGGATATTCCAGTTAGCAGAGCGGGGTTTTATGCACTTAGAAGAAGGTTTTTTTACTTATTGGATAAAAGAAGATAAACACGGTGATCTTCATAAAGCCCGATTGTTTTGTACAACCGGGCCTTTTTTATATTGTGGTTTTTGACTAGCTTTTTTCAAAGTACATGGTGCTTTGCAATCGTGTGATTAAGGGTTTACCACACAAATACAATCATGGAATTTGGCAAGCTTCAGCTGCAAAACAGCTTCCAGTACGAAGACAGCATCAACCAAGTCGTTGACGGATTGCCCAATCTTTTCAAAGTCTGCACCGCAATTGCCGATGCAAAGGTAATTGGCTTCAGCTTCATATAATTTGTTTGGGAGAATATTCAAAAAAGAACAAGTGTATCGTTATATACGTAGGCATCCTCAGGGAGGAGTTGCGTGCCAACTACAGTTATTATAAAGGTTGCATCTACAGGCAAATTGGTTATGGTAGGCGGTCATTTTTACGGCAACAGTGACTTGGAAAAAGTTCTACAAAGGCTTTGCAGGCCTATTTCAATGAAAAAATACCATGAAAAAAGAAGGTGTCTGGCATGGTTTTTTAAAAAATTTGTTGGAAAATAGGATGTATTTTGGTTTTTTATAAAGCGTATTTCTTTGTCTGATGTACCCAAATAGCCGTTTGAAACGGTATTTAGGTAATACTTCATATGAAAAGCTCAGTTTTGTGTAACAGTATCCTAAAAAGGACTTATTTGATCGAGGAAATTGTTTATAGAGATAAAAAGCTGAAAAAAGATGCTGTATTCCATTGGCGAGGGGTTTTTGTCATTCATTAAGGCTAGCATTGACTAGAATGCTTATAAAACTTGCAGCAGAGGCATATTACAATAAAAAGTAATTTTACATAATAATGATTGTTTGCTATAATTAGGTTAAAATGAAATCATAGAAAAATCATTGGGTTATTTATTATGCTTAACCCTGAAATTTTTCAATTATTATTTTTGAAAGGAGGCAACAATGGCTGTAAATTTACTTTTAGTAGCAATTATAATAATTGTGTGTGTGCTGGGAAATAAAATTTCAAACAGGCTTGGAATGCCGGTACTTTTAATATTCATTTTACTAGGCATGTTTTTTGGATCTGACGGGATAGTAAAAATAAAATTTGATGACTATTTTTTTGCAGAACAGGTTTGTTCCATAGCACTTCTTTTTATTATGTTTTATGGCGGATTTGGTACAAAATGGAACGAGGCGAAGCCGGTTGCAGCGAAAGCAATTTTGCTTTCCTCCTTGGGAACCGTTTTGACTGCGGGGTTTGTGGGGGCATTTTGCTTTTTAATTATGGGGTTTCCAGTTTTAGAAAGTTTTTTGGTCGGATCGGTTGTAAGCTCAACTGATGCAGCCTCCGTATTCTCTATTTTGCGTTCTAAAAAATTGAACCTTCGTGATCACACAGCATCATTGCTTGAAATTGAAAGTGGGAGCAACGACCCTTTTGCATATATGCTAACCATAATTGTACTTTCTCTCATGAATGGAACCAGCTCACCGCAACAATTTGTATATTTAATTTTTTCGCAAATTGTATATGGCGGTGTGTTTGGCTTGGTAATTGCCATGCTTACCCTCTTGCTTTTTAAGAAATTCCGACTTTCCAGCTCCGGGTTTTATTCTATTTTTGTTTTGGCAATTGCCATAATTTCCTATGCAATACCAACGCTTTTCAATGGAAACGGTTATCTTGGTGCCTATATAACGGGAATTATCCTTGGAAACAGCAAAATAAGCAATAAACCTGAGCTTGTTCATTTTTTTGACGGAATTACTGGATTAATGCAGATATTGCTGTTTTTCCTGTTGGGACTTCTTTCTTTTCCATCCCAATTACCGAAGGTAGCATTTCCGGCTTTGGCAATCTCGATTTTTCTAACCTTTGTTGCTCGCCCTGCGGCGGTGTATTCCATTCTAACCCCTTTTAAAAGTACAGAGGGGCAAAAGAGATTGGTTTCGTGGGCAGGGTTGAGAGGCGCAGCTTCCATTGTTTTTGCAATTATGGCGGTTATCAATTCTGCTATTATAAATAACGATATTTTTCATATTGTGTTCTTTATTGTACTTTTTTCCATACTAATCCAAGGAACATTAATTCCTTTTGTAGCAAAAAAATTGAACATGACAGATAATTCCATAGACGTTATGAGTACTTTTAATGACTATATGGATGAGCTTCCGGTACAGTTTTTGCAGCTATCGATACCTTCCGATTATCCATGGGTTCATCAGAAGGTAAAAGAAATTTTGCTGCCGCCTGATTCCTTTTTGCTTTTGATTGTTAGGGAAAAGGAAAATATTATACCTAATGGGGAAACAGAAATTTTTCCGCATGACGTGCTGATTTTAAGTGGAAAATCGCCCCAAAAGATTGAGGGGCTAACATTATTTGAAATGAATATTAAAAATAAAACCCATTGGCATGGAAAAAGAATTGCAGATGTCATTGGTGGAAATGAACGCATTGTTGTAATCAAGCGGGGCGAGAGTATTGTGATTCCTGTAGGAGATACAGTGTTGCTGGAGGAGGATGTTCTTGTTTTCTCTGAGGCTTTGTAGGTTAAAATAAAAAATGTTACGCCAACAAGGGCGTTATGGCAAAAGGCCATAACGCCCTAAATATTTGAACATTTATTCAAAATTTAGCGTGCCTTAATTCTTTGCTGTTTGCTAGAATTAAGGCAGCACGTACAATTCCCAGCTGATGCCTTGTACGCCCATTTTCTTGCATCTTTTCCGTCAGGCCTGCACAACAACGCTCGTAAACACCTCGCTATTCACTGCGCTTTTTGTTTTGTCTGACGAAAAATCTGACTGCACAGTTGGACATACAGAATTATGGGTTATTACCTTAATAATAAATATCCCGAAGAATCTGCCTAAAAGAGGATAAGTATTGTAGCTGAAAGATGAATTTTATCATTTATATTGAAGAATTCCAGCTTGTTTCTACATATTAAATGCATTCCACAATTGCTTTTCCCATTTCCTTGGTGCCTAAAAGGGTAGTACCGTCTGAATAAATATCTGGAGTACGCATGCCTTGTTCTAAAACCATTTTTACGGCATTTTCAATGGCTTCTGCTTCTTTTTCTAAATGGAAGGAATATTTTAGCATCATTCCTACGGATAGAATAGCCGCAATGGGGTTTGCCTTATTCTGTCCCGCAATATCGGGGGCAGAACCGTGAATAGGTTCATACATGCCAAAAGTGCCGTCTCCTAAGCTTGCAGAGGGGAGCAGACCGATGGAGCCTGTAATCATGCTTGCCTCGTCGGACAAAATATCTCCAAACATATTAGACGTTACCATAACGTCAAACTGCTTTGGATTGCGCACCAGCTGCATTGCCGCATTATCCACATACATAAAGGAAAGGGAAACCAGGGGATAGACTGATTTCATTTCCTCGGCAACCTTTCTCCAAAGACGAGAGGTTTCCAAAACATTTGCCTTGTCTACACAGCAAACCTTTCTATCCCTTTGCATGGCAACTTCAAAAGCATTCTTCAAAATACGTCTAATTTCCACTTCGCTGTAGGCTTCCACATCAAAGGCCTCTACACCGTACTTTCCTTTGCGGTAACCACGCTCGCCGAAGTAAATGCCCCCTGTTAATTCCCGAACAATGAGGATATCCAAGCCGCCTGCAACAATTTCCGCCTTTAATGGACAAGCGTCTGCCAAGGCATCATAAATTTTTGCAGGGCGCAAATTGGAAAATAGGCCCAATTCCGAACGCAAGCCTAAAAGTGCCTTTTCGGGACGTTGGGCGTTGGGCACGCTATCCCATTTTGGGCCGCCAACGGCACCCAGCATGACGCTATCCGCCCCTTTACAGGCTGCCAAAGTTTCCGCGGGCAGGCATTGTCCACAAGCATCAATGGCACAGCCCCCTGCAAGGGCATATTCAAAGGTGAAGGTATGGCTGAATTTTGCTCCTACAGCTTTTAATACGCCGATGGCTTCCTGTGTTACCTCGGGGCCAATGCCGTCCCCTTGAATGACTGCAATTTTATATTCTCCCATAATGATTACCCCTTAATTTTTTCCTTTGTCTGCTCCACCAAACCGCCTGCTGCCATAATTTCCTTAATAAAAGGAGGGAAGGGCTGACCTTGATAAGTACGTTTTTTTGTGTGGTTTGTGATGATGCCACTATCGAAATCAATGCTTACTTCATTGCCGTTTTCAATGTCATTGGCTGCCTCATCGCATTCTAAAATGGGCAGACCAATATTAATGGCATTGCGATAGAAAATACGGGCAAAGGTGGTGGCAATGACACAGCTGATGCCAGCGCATTTAATTGCCAAGGGCGCATGCTCTCTGGAGGAGCCGCAGCCGAAGTTTTTCAGTGCCACAATAATATCGCCAGTGTTTGCTTTTTTAGTGAAATCTGGATCAATATCAATCATGCAATACTTTGCCAATTCCTCACCGCTAGATACATTTAAGTATCTTGCCGGGATGATTACGTCGGTATCTACGTTGTCGCCAAATTTTAAAACCTTTCCTTTTGCGTTCATTCTGCATTACCTCCAATCTTTCTGGGATCTGCAATTTTACCGGCAATTGCAGATGCAGCCGCTACAGCAGGGCTTGCCAGATAAACTTCACTTTCTACATGTCCCATACGTCCTACAAAGTTTCTGTTTGTCGTGGATACACAGCGCTCTCCTGCTGCCAAGATACCCATATGCCCGCCTAAGCAGGGGCCACAGGTGGGCATGGAGAAAATTGCGCCGGCTTCTATAAAATCTGTTACATATCCCCGGCGGATACATTCCAGATAAATTTCCTGAGTGGCAGGGATGATGATGGTACGAACATGCTCCGCAACCTTTTTTCCGCGAAGAATATCTGCGGCAATTGCCATATCGTCAATTCTTCCGTTGGTACATGAACCGATTACCACCTGATCAATTTTCACATCTCCAACGTTGTCGATGGTTCTTGTGTTATCAGGCAGATGTGGGAAGGATACGGTTGGTTGAAGGGAAGAAAGATCGATGGTGATTTCTTCGTCATATGCAGCGTCTGCATCAGCTTCATAACTATCAAAAGGCTTTTGGGAATGTTCCTTTGCATAGGCGATGCAAGCGTCGTCTATGGGGAAAATACCATTTTTCGCCCCTGCTTCGATTGCCATATTTGCGATGGTAAAGCGGTCGTCCATGGTGAGTTCTTGGATGCCTTCACCGGTAAACTCCATGGAGCGGTACAAAGCGCCATCTACGCCGATTTTGCCGATGATATGTAAAATTACATCCTTGCCGCTGACATGAGGGGGTTTTTTACCAACAATATTAAACTTAATTGCCGAAGGCACCTTAAACCAGCATTCCCCTGTAGCCATACCGATGGCCATATCGGTGGAGCCAATGCCTGTGGAGAATGCGCCCAATGCGCCATAGGTACAGGTATGGCTGTCAGCGCCGATAATTACCTGACCGGGAACCACAATGCCTTGCTCAGGCAAGAGAGCGTGCTCAATGCCTGCTTTCCCAACGTCAAAGAAGTTTTTAACTTTCATGTCGTAGGCGAAGGTGCGACAGCTTTTACACTGCTCTGCCGCTTTAATATCTTTATTTGGTGTGAAGTGATCCAGGACGATAACTACCTTTTCAGTATCGAAAACCTCCGTTGCACCTGTTTTTTTGAATTCGTTTAGCGCAACAGCCGTGGTAATATCATTTCCCATTACGATGTCTAATTTTGCCTGGATCAACTGGCCTGGGACTACGGTATCCAAGCCTGCGTGGTTTGCCAGTATTTTTTGTGTCATTGTCATTCCCATATAAAATACTTCCTTTCTGTTTTTAGTTTTTAGAAAAATAAGACCTTGGGTTTTTAGCAGTAAAAGTGAGTGACCCAAACCTACAAGGGAGCTCCTCCCTTGACCCTTTATTGGGGGCAAATGATGTCTGCACCTTTGGGATATTATATTTGTTGTTCGTCCTATTGGTGCCCTCGAACGTAGTCCTCTTGCCCAAGGTATGCCTTGGGCAAAGAAATAAAGTTTAGGTCAAGCCTTTTCAATACTGCACCGCCCAAGATAGGGCGGCTGCATCCTTGCGAGCTTTTGCGGAGCAAAAGTGCTTGACCAGCTTGCAAGGTGTTAGGGACAGCGTCCCTAAGATCTTAAGTTTATACCGACAGCATTTTATTGATGGTGCTTACGACTGCCCTAAGAGAGGACTTGCCCACACTGGAGGAGGTGCCAGCACCGTAGAACCTCCTTCCTGTGGCATCCTTTGTTTCGATGTAGGAAATCGCCCTTGAGTTTGTGCCAAGTTCCATGGAATGGCCACGATAGTTGATAATATCAATGGGCATATGAATAAGATTATCCATTGCATGGCAGAAAGCGGAAACAACGCCGTTACCTTCTCCCTGTATAAAATGTCGCTCGCCGCCATATTCAATCTCTGCTTCTATTGCAAGCACATCCCGTTCGGGATCCACGGTTTCGGTACGGTACTGAATCAATTTTAATGGACTGCGAATATCTACATACTCTTGATTGAATATTTCGAAAATTTTATCTGGGCTTAATTCACATTGCATTTCGTCCGAGACGCGGGTAACAACTGCACCCACATCCTTTTGGAACGCCTTTGGCATGTGTAAGGAATAGTACTGCTCCAAAATAAAGGTGACACCACCTTTGCCGGATTGACTGTTGATGCGAATAATGGGGTCATAGGTTCTGCCCACATCCATAGGGTCAATGGGTAGATAAGGTACCTCCCAATGCTCTGGATGGCTTTTCATAGCTTCCATACCCTTGCGGATCGCATCTTGATGGCTGCCGGAAAATGCTGTGTAAACCAATTGCCCGGCGTAGGGATGACGCGGATGTACATGCATGCTGGTGGCATTTTCGTAAATTTCCACAACCTCGTCGATTTTTCCAAAGTCCAGCAGGGGGTCAATGCCCTGGGTGAACAGGTTCATGGCAACGTTCATAATATCCGCATTGCCTGTGCGCTCCCCGTTGCCGAACAAGGTGCCTTCCACCCGATCAGCCCCCGCAAGCATCCCCAGTTCCGTTGCAGCAACGGCTGTACCCCGGTCATTGTGGGCATGAAGGCTTACTAAAACATTCTCCCGGTTTTTTAAATTTCGACACATATACTCAATTTGGTCTGCGTAGAGGTTGGGTGTTGCCATTTCCACCGTTGCCGGCAGGTTGATAATCACTTTTTTATCCGTCGTCGGTTGCCAAACGTCAATCACCGCATTACAAATTTCTACGGCAAAATCCATTTCTGTTCCCGTAAAGCTTTCTGGGGAATACTCAAAACGATAGTTTGTTTCGGGATACTGTGCCGCCATATCCCCAATAAGCTGTGCGCCGTAAACCGCCAAATCAATGGTCGCCTGCTGGGAATTTCCGAAAACCACATCTCTTTGTAAGGTGGAAGTGGAATTATATAAATGAACGATGGCATTTTTTACACCCTTTAATGCCTCAAAGGTTCTTTGAATGATATGACCGCGGGATTGGGTTAAAACCTGTACGGTAACATCTTCGGGAATTAAGTTGTTTTCAATCAATGCCCTAGTAAATTCGTATTCCGTTTCGGATGCGGCGGGGAATCCAATCTCGATTTCCTTAAAGCCTGTTTTTACAAGAAAATCAAAGAACTCCAATTTTTGATCCAAGCTCATGGGGGTTTCCAGTGCCTGATTGCCATCCCGAAGGTCAACACTGCACCACATAGGCGCTTTGGTCAGGCAGTTGCTAGGCCAAGTTCTGTCTGCCATTTGGACAGTTTCGTAAGCCTTATACTTTTGATAATTTTTCATTTTATCTCTTCCTCCTTAAATCTTTTCTTTTCCAATTGTTTTATTCTGCAATGAGAAAAGAGTCTGCTTCGCACTTTTTTGCCCCACGGAAGCGGTATAAAAAGACTGATAAGCGTGGAAAAACTTGTATTTTTCAATAAAAAAAGCCTTTCACCTAATTGCAGATTTGCAAAGAGGTGAAAGGCATAGCTTCCACGGTACCACTCTCATTCGTCCAAAAAAAGGACGCACTTTTTAGGATACAAACATATCCTTTTCCGTGTAACGGCGGAAATCTCCGGGAACACCTACCGACCAAAGTCTTTTCAGTGTCCTGCTCCAAGGCGAGTTCGGTTTTTTTCTTACCACTGCCTCGCACCAACCGGCAGCTCTCTGGAAGTATCAAAAAACCTACTATTCCTTTTCGTTGCATTTATTTTAATACAATTTAATGTGTACTCTAACAGATAATTGTATTTTTGTCAATACCTTTTTTGTCAAAAAAATATTTTTTCAATGAAGCAAACTTGTACTATGGGCAAATTTTTAAATCTCTTAATAAAGATAATTTTAGTTCAGCCGAGTATTTTGGGCAGATTCCTTGTTTTGTGAATCGTTTAGATCCCGAATGCCCTTGGAAAGATGGTAGCGCATTGCCATCGCGGCGCCATCAGCATCCTGCATTTCAATAAATTCCGCAATTTTTGCGTGATAGGTCAGTGCGTTATCGATAGACTTCACATCAGTACCGATTTGCGTTGCCGTAATGATGGAATCCCTGACTGCGGTAGCAAGGGAGGGCATAATAAGCTGAATAATGTCATTATGTGTGGCGGTTGCAATGGCGATATGAAAAATTTGATCCTCCTTAATCAGTTCCTCCTGGGGGATTTCCTTTCTTTCTCTTAAGGCTGTCATGCGGTTGGCGGAGTCAATAATTATCTGCAATTCCTCTGGGGTGCCATTTTGAATGGCAAGGCGGATGCAAGATGGCTCCAAAATCAAACGAAATTCAAACCAGTTATTTACCAGCTTTACCTTATCCTTCAAATAAGACAGGCCAAAAACATCCGTTGCTTGTTCTTCCAAGGCGGAAACAAAGGTGCCGCTTCCCCGCTTAATGTTTAAAATTCCTTTTGCCGCTAAAAGCTTGATAGCCTCTCGCAGCGTTGCGCGGCTTACCCCTAGTTGGGCGGAAAGCTCATGCTCGTTTGGCAGTTTTTCATTGGGCTGATAAATTTTTTGTAAAAAAATCATGTCGCTCAGCTCATTTGCAACAATCTGAGAGGCAGGAATAAACTCAGTTTTCATGCGTTTCCTCCTTAGGTTTATGTATGTCTGTAAAAATACTGATAGTCAAATCAAGCTTTTTTCTGTAACGCAACATTGATAAATGCCGCAAACCTTTTTTTTGTGAATTCTAACCAAAAGGGCTTTCCCTCAATTTGGGAACTGCCTTGGCATACCAAAGGAAAATGCGCGCAAGAAGCGCGGATAACGCCGCAGCAGTTTACGCTTGTATTCATTTTTTCGGCTCCTTTTTTTATATAATTAGCTTCAAAAACAACATTTTTATTTTGAAACGCAATTTTCCTCTTAGAAATTCATTTTTTAACATATTATAGAAATAAGCTTCTTATAATTAAGTTGTATGACCAATTATATCACTATTTTTAAAATCATGTCTATGTCTATTTTCACAAAATGTAAAAATAGATATTTTTTTTATTGACAATCCATAAAAAAAGCATATAATTTTTGTAACAAGGAAAAGTTGTCTGACCGGTTTTAACAGACAAACCATAAATACGTAGTGTTTTAAACAATTTATCAATACATAAAGGAGGATGTTATAATGAGAAGTGACGTAATGAAGACAGGACCAACCAAAATTCCCCATAGGTCTTTATTTAAGGCCCTTGGATTGACGGATGAAGAAATCAGAAGACCCATGATCGGTGTAGTTTGTGCGCAAAATGATATTATTCCAGGGCATATTCATCTGGATAAAGTTGCAGATGCTGTGCAGGCTGGAATCCGCATGGCGGGAGGCACACCCCTCAAGTTCCCTGCAATTGGCGTTTGCGACGGTATTGCCATGGGGCATGGTGGTATGAAATATTCCCTCATCAGCAGAGAACATATTGCTGATTCTGTTGAAATTATGGCAATGGCACATCCTTTTGATGCCCTGGTTTTTGTACCTAATTGTGATAAGATTGTGCCGGGCATGCTGATGGCGGCTTTACGGCTAAATATACCAAGCATCTTTGTAAGTGGTGGCCCTATGATGCCAGGAACGTTGGCGGACGGTAAAAAAATAACCCTTTCCAATGCATTTGAGATGGTTGGTGCAATTGGAAAAGAAGGTATTACCCAGGAAATTTTGGATGATGTGGAAAACAACGCTTGTCCTGGTTGCGGTTCTTGTGCAGGGATGTTTACTGCAAACTCCATGAACTGTATGACAGAGGTAATCGGCTTAGGCTTACCCGGAAATGGTACCATTCCTGCAATCAGCGGGGCCCGTATCCGCTTGGCAAAAGAAGCAGGCATGAAAATAATGGAGCTTTTGGAGAAAAATATTTGTCCTAGAGATATTGTAACAGAAAAATCCATAAGTAATGCTTTGCACGCAGATATGGCTTTGGGCTGCTCCACAAACACAATCCTTCATTTGCCTGCCATTGCTCATGCGGCAGGGCTCAATGTTGATTTTGAGGAAATCAACAGAATCAGCAAGGAAACTCCTCACCTAGTAAAACTAAGCCCTGCAGGCGTGGATTGCTTGGTTGATTTGGACAATGCAGGCGGTATTAGCGCAGTATTAAAGGAATTAGCCAAGTGCGGTTTGTTTAATACAGATGTAATTACCTGTACAGGCAAAACAGTTGGTGAAAATATTGCCAACGCAAGAGCTTTGAATGCAAATGTAATTCGTTCCAAAGAAACGGCATATTCTCCCGACGGTGGTTTGGCTATTTTGTGGGGGAACATTGCCCCTGATGGTGGGGTTGTTAAAAAAGGAGCTGTGTTGCCTGAGATGATGGTTCATAAAGGCCCAGCAAAGGTATTTAACAGCGAGGAGGAATCCATTGAGGCAATTTTGAATGATACGGTGGTTGCCGGTGACGTGGTTGTCATTCGTTATGAAGGTCCTAAGGGTGGACCTGGCATGAGAGAAATGCTGGCACCTACGGCTTCCTTAGCAGGAAAAGGCTTGGATAACAGTGTTGCGTTGATTACAGACGGCAGATTTTCCGGTGCCTCAAAAGGCGCATCCATTGGACATGTTTCTCCTGAGGCTGCAGCAGGCGGTGTGATCGGACTGATTCAAGATGGCGATATCATTAGCATTGATATTCCCAACAATAAGTTGGAGCTTTTGGTGGATGAAGGAGAGATAGAAAGAAGAAAGGCTGATTTTAAACCGATTTTGAAGGAAGTACCCGATGGCTATTTGAGAAGATACAGAGATATGGTAACCAGTGCAAATACGGGTGCTGTATTCAAATAAACGTGGTAATAGGGCGTTTGGTATGATATTATGGAAAATGAAAACTCTTTTTTCAAATTTATCTTTGCAGCTTCTTTAAGGGTTTTTAAAATTTTTGCAAAGAAAAATAGAAACGAAGGGATTCAAAAAAAATTAAAAATCAATTTATTATCTAGGAAGGGGTAAAAAAGTATGAAACGTTTTTTGTCAATGGTTGCTATGACAACCGCACTTGTTGTAGCTTTGACCGCTTGCGGCGGCAGCACAACACAACCGGCAGCAGGAGGAAATGATGCAGCAGGAGCAGCAGAACCCGTAATTATTAAGTTGGGTACCACTGTAAATGAGCAGGACAGTTTTCAAATTGCAGCAGAAAAATTTAAAGAATTGGTTGCAGAAAAAACTGACGGGGCATATGAAGTTGAAATCTATCCCAACGGCTCTTTGGGAGACGAGAGAACAATGTTGGAAAGCATGCAAATGGGTACTTTGGATATGGGTATTATCACCAGCGGACCTTTTGTAAACTTTATTCCCGAAATGGGCGTATTGGATATGCCTTTCCTGTTCCCCGACAATGCTTCCGCTTATAAGGTATTAGACGGCGAAATTGGACAGGGCTTATTGGACAAATTTGAAGGGGCAAACCTGAAGGGCTTGGCTTATGCAGAAAGAGGTTTCAGAAATTTAACAAATAATGTTAAGTCTGTTACCACTGCTGCGGATGTAAAAGGCCTGAAGGTTCGCGTTATGGAAAATGAAGTTTATATCTCCACATTTGAGTCTTTGGGTGTAAATGCAGTGCCTATGGCTTGGTCTGAAGCATTAACCGCTTTGCAGCAGCATACCATCGACGGACAGGAAAATCCTGTAAATGTTATTCATTCTTTCAAATTGTGGGAATCTCAGAAATATTTAACAATGACACGCCATGCTTATGCATCTGCAATCATCACAATGAGTTTGCAGAAATTCAACGCATTACCCGAAGATGTGCAGGTTGCCTTCAAAGAAGCTGCACAAGAAGCTGCAGAATTTGAGCGTCAGTGGGTTGCTGATAACGAAGCAAATCAGCTGGAGGATATCAAGGCAAACGGCGTAGAAGTAGTGGAAAATCCTGATGTTGACTCCTTTAAAGCAGCTGTTCAGCCTACTTATGACAAATATGGTCAAAAGTATTCCGATTTGATTGCACAGATTCAGGATGTATTGAGCAAGTAAGTATTTTGCTTAGCTGAAGGAGGGCTACTTATGTCAGTCATAACAAATTATAGGAAGTTAAGCAACGCCATAAACAAGGTGTGTTTGACAATTTGCGTAGCCCTTCTGGGCGCAATGGTAGTGGTTACGTTTGTTCAAATTATTTGCCGTGTATTTTTTACGGCGCTTTCTTGGAGCGAGGAATTGGCCAGATACTTTTTGATCTGGGCCTCCTTGCTGGGAGCAGGCTGTGTTTATAAATCGGGCAGCAACATTGCCGTTTTATTTTTACAGGGTTTGCTTCCGGGCAAGCTGAAGAGCTTTGCAAAAATTTTGGTACATATTCTTTGCGGTTTCTTTTTTGCCCTTGCAATTTATCATGGTTTTCGGTATATGGGCTTGATGGGCACGCAAAAGTCAGCGGCGCTGCATATACCCATGAGGTATATGTACCTTGCCGTTCCATTGGGCTGTAGTATTATGGAAATTCATGCCCTTGATGCTATTTTGGGCGAGATATTTGCAAAGGGGGAGGAAAAACAATGAGCCTGGTGTTATTTGGTGTATTTTTTCTATGCTTAGCCATTGGCGTTCCTGTTGCGTTTTCCATCGGCCTTGCCGCTGTTGCGGTACTCTTTGCTGGTGGTGTGGATAGGCTGGTCATTGTGCAAAGAATGTTTGCGGCTTCCGATTCCTTTTCTTTGATTGCCATTCCGTTTTTCATCTTTGCGGGAGATTTATTGGCAAGCGGTGCGATCAGTAAGCGTTTGGTTGCCTTTGCGGAGTCCTTGGTTGGCGGTATTCGTGGCGGTCTTTCCATTGTATCCGTAGTGGCAGGTATGTTTTTTGCTGCAATTTCCGGCTCCGGCGCAGCAACTACGGCTGCCGTTGGTGCAACCTTGATTCCTGAATTGGAAGAAAGAGGCTATAATGCTGAATCCTCAGCGGCCTTGATTGCTTCTGCGGGCACGATCGGTGTTGTAATCCCTCCTTCTGTTCCAATGGTTTTGTATGCCGTTGTGGCGGAGCAAAGTGTAACGAAGCTGTTCCAAAACGGCTTTTTGCCAGGAATTTTGATGGGGGTTGCATTGATTGCCATTTCCTTATGGCAGGCCTATAAGTTTGATTATCCCAAGGGAACGCCCTTTTCGTTGAGAAATGTTTGGGCCACCTTAAAACGCTCCATTTGGGGTTTACTTATGCCTTTGATTATTTTGGGCGGCATTTTCTCCGGTTATTTCACACCTTCGGAGGCGGCGGTAATTGCCGTTGTATATGCCCTCATTGTATCCGCCTTTGTTTATCGGGATTTAACCTTAAAATCCTTATACAACATCATGGTGGGCAGTATAAAGACCTCAGCCATTATTATGATTATTATTGGTTGTAGCGGTGTTTTTGGCTGGGTTTTGGCAAATTGGAAAATTCCAGAATCTATTGCAACGGCGGTACTATCCGTTTCCGGCAATAAACTTGTGATTATGTTTTTGGTTTCAGTAATTGTCTTAATTGCAGGGATATTTATGGAAACCTCCTCTGCGGTAATTATTTTAACACCGGTATTTTTGCCGCTGATGAAGGCGTTGGATGTTAACTTGATTCACTTTGGCATTCTTTTTACCGTTGGTATTGCCATCGGTATGATTACGCCACCTGTCGCAATTAACCTTTTTGTGGCATCCAGTATCACGGGTATGCCAATTGAGAGGATTTCAAAGGCAGTTATTCCGTACTTGATAGGCTTAATTGTTATTTTCTTCTTGATTGTATACGTTCCCGTATTTATACCAAGCATTATTTTCTAATGGACGTAAGCCTTCAACTTGATTGGATGGCGAGACTTTCAAATATTCTTAACAGTACATAAGCTTTGAAAAAAATAGAAAAAGCTCCGAGTATGATAATTCATATCGGGGCTTTTTGTAATTTTATTGGGCCGTGCTTTTTTTATTCTCCAGACATTCCTCAACGGTAATGGTAATTGGCTTCCATGTGCCGCCTGGAAGCTTGCGATATTGAGCAACCTCTAAATCGGTACTGTTTGTTAATTGGAAGAAGACGATACAGTATTGATAGCCGTCGGTTCCGTCAAAAATGATGCGGACGATATCATCTGTTTGACTTTTTTGAATATCCCCCTGTATCAGCTTGCACCAATCTCCATAACGGATTGCTACATTGGACTCGGCATCCCAATGCCAGCCATGATAGGGTGCGCATAAAAAATTTTCGCCAAAATAGTAAATGTTGGTAATTTTAAATTGATTTTTTTCTTTTTTTAAATCCACAAAGCCGTAATAGTAGGCAAAAACCCCTATTTCCTTGTCCGTACCTTCTATGGTTTCCAGCTCCACAAAATATCGAGCGGCGTTTTCTTCGGCTTTTCCCAAAGGAAGGGGGTGAAATTTAATTAGATTTATATGTAATATGTTTTCATAGCTTTTTAAATAAGACTCGTAGGACAGGTTTTGTTGATATTCGTAGGAAAGAAATTGGTAAGAAGTTGGGTAGGGCGTTTTATCAAGGCCGATGGTGCCGCAACCCGCCGATTTATCCGCAACGGGATTTGCTGCATCACGCAAAATGCTGTAAAAATTTAAAATGGTATTTTCCGGAGTATCCAAAAGGCCATCAGGCAAGGAGATTTCCTCCGGTTTTTTTCCGTAATTCTTATCAAGCAAATCATGGGACAATATTCTAGTGTTTAAAACAGGAAGGTTTGAGGGTCGAAAATAGGTTTCAAAGTCCTCCGAGTAGCTTTCTAAGAAGTCCTCACAGTTTATACTTTGTGTAGCGAGCAATCCACCCATCACCATTCGCACAGGCTCCTCTTTTTTGGTAAGAGGAAAAATACAAAATAGAACGATGCTCAGGCATAAAAGCAAAATTAAAAATACAATTTTCTTTGAAATCAATTGAATTTTTGGTGGCTTCCAAGATATTCGTTTCATTTTCATTCTCATTTCAACGGTTTATTTATTTATATTCATACGATTGAAGGTTATATGCACTTTTTCAAAAACTGCATTGGCGTAAAAAAAGGCCCGCTTGTTGAGGATATCATCTCCGCTGCAAACGGGCTTAAGTTTTCCAAAATTATTCCATGTCTTTTTGAAAATAGATATGTTAAAGAAAAGGTTTTTGGTCGGCTCAGCCTAACTGGATGCGGATTCCATCATAAATTGCCTGGGCAAATTCAAACTGATTATTGCGCAGTTTTTCTGCATCCTGTGCATTTGTGATATATGCCAGTTCCACCAAAAGGGAGGGCATTTGCGTTCTTCTGAGAACGTAAAATCTGGGACTTAAAAAGATACCATTGTTTTTTGTTCCCATTTCTGCCACCAACTGTTGGAGTATGGTTTCAGCCAAAGGAAGAGACGGGGATAAATCGCTGTAGATATAGACCTCGCTGCCGTTATAGCTTGGGTTTGTTGAGGCATTGGTGTGAATACTGATGAAGTAATCTGCGCCCCAAGCGTTTGCATCGGCAACTCTGGCGGCAAGGCTGGTTGAATTATTATATCCCAAGACTGTGTCGATGGTTGGACGGGAAACCCTGGCTTCATACCCGGGGGTATTATTTAAAAGGTCTGCCAAATACATTCCTACCTGCCAAACAACATCTTGTTCGTATAAGCCAAAGCCTTCGGCGCCTGCATTTACGCCACGGCTATGCCCTTGATCTATATATATTTTAATTGCCATAGAAGCACCACCTTAATATGGTTTATTAATATCATAATATTGTGAAGGTAAATGATAGTGCTTATACTACAAAATAAGTACAGGCTAAGAGGGGAGAAAGAATCAGCATTTGCATAAAGCCAAGCATAATTTTTTTATGTGACAAAAAAGTATTTAAAAAATTATCAAGCTTCCAAAAAAAAATTTTTTAAAACTTGAAAAAGCTGATTTTACTCGGTTTTATATTTTTTAAAGAGCTGTAACTTTTTGAATCTTTAGAGAGTTGTTGATTTTTGTAAGAAAAAGGCATATTATATTATTAAAAAAACTAACAAATGTTACCAAAAAAATCAAAGGGGATTTATTTGTAATGATTTTTTATTATGAAATTTGCAAAAGTAACGATGAGAAGATTTCGTGGAGTTGAGCTGTTTTGAAAGGTCGCCATTTCTTATGAAGACCATTCTAAACGGAGGATTTTTGAAAGAAAAGCAACATGGCAAAATTCCTCACCTGTTCTTTGAAAAGCAGAATTGTATTGAAACAATCATTGGCGAAGGAATTTAAAACGCATGACATTTTAAAAATGCGCAGTCCAGGTGTGATCCCCAAAATGCTTTATAATCAATTCAGTTTGAAGGGATGCTAAATTTCATCGTTTTTTTTAAACTGCAAATATCGAGCTGTAAATTAGGCGCTAGATTTTTTGGAAATGGATTGATGTAAAAAAGAAAAAGAAGGAGGTGTGCAAATGAAAACCAAGGGCAGAGCTTTGTTAACGATATTACTGAGTGTTATGGTTTTTTTTGCGTGCTTCAATTTTGTGTTTGGGGAAGAAAAAAACAACGTTGTTCGGGTTGGTTTTTATGAATTTCCGTATTATCAAAATATAGATGCTGACGGTGCCTGTTCGGGATATGGCTATGATTATCTGCAAGCCATTTCTCAATATACAGGCTGGGAATACGAATTTGTGACGTCTGCATCATTTAACGAATGTCAGCAAATGTTGAAAAATGGGGAAATTGATATTTTGGGACTGTTGCAGAAAACACCTGAGAGAGAGGAATTTTATGCTTTTTCCGATTATCCTTCGGGGATTAATATGTCTTTGCTGGTTACTGATCTGGAGAATACAGCGTTTGCTTATGAGGATTTTCAAAGTTTTGATGGAATGACTGTGGGACTACAGAAGAACTTTGCTAGAAACCAGGGACTGCAGGCGTATTGTACGAATAATCATTTTTCTGTGAACACTGTTACATTTGAAACCAATGAAGAATTGTTTGATGCAATTCACAACAAAAAAGTGGATGCCGCCCTCATCAGCAGCAAGCAAAATTCCCCCAATTACCGCGTTATAGCAAGATTTGATTATGACATGATTTATTATGTTACAACAAAGGGCAATGAAAAGGTTTTAAGCGGATTGAATGAAGCCATGGAAAAAATCAAGGCAGCAGCGCCTAATTTCAATAAAGATTTATATCAAAAATATTATGATTTTTCTGCCGGACAACCTGTCGTTTTGTCAAAAGAGGAAACAGCCTACTTAGCGGCGCATCCCACTGCTCAAGTTTTGTATGACTCAGCAAGAATACCTTTTGAATCTGTAGAGAAAAACGGTATCCCCTATGGTATTGGCATTGATGTGCTGAAGGAGGTTTCCGCGGCTACAGGGTTAAATTTCGAATATTCCAAAGTGGATAAGCACGAACAGAAAAAAGAATTATTTAAAAGCGGCGATTACGACATACTGTCCGGTGTTACCTATAGCTATCAACTGGCAAATGAGTATAATGCCTATATTACTGCGCCCTATTTAAGCATGGATTATGTGATGGTAATGAAAGGCAATTGTGAGGAGTATCGATATCTTGCTTTGCCCAGAGGGTATTATATTTCTGAAATTTTGAAAGAACAGACGCCTGAGGATGTTATCATTATATATTATGATACGGCAAAGGAATGCATTGAAGCTGTAAATAATCAAGCGGCGGACTTTACCTATATCAATACTTATGAAGCGGAATATTTTTTGTCCATTCCCCAATACCGCACGCTTCAGTATCGAACCGTACAAGGGCTCACCCAGCAGATTTCTGTTGGGATTTCAAAAGATGCAGATCCCATTTTGTTTTCCATTATAAGTAAGGGCTTGGCAAGTATTTCCCATGAAAGTATTCGGGAAATTATTCGAGAGGAATTGAATGCTTCAAGGCAAAGTGATTTTTTTGACATGCTTTATACAAATCCGATTCAGTTTGCATTTGTAGTGATACTGCTGGGATTTGTTTTTGCAGCTTACTGCATTGTTTTTGTGCTATATCGAATTAAAAACAGGGAAAATGAAATTTTGCAAACGACAAACAAAGCAAAATCGGATTTTTTATCTCATATAAGCCATGATATGCGTACACCTATCCATGCTGTGATTGGGATGTCTTCTTTGGGCATGAATTGCAAAGAGCTGGAAAAATCTAAGGAATATCACCAAAAAATGTATCGTACAAGCAAATATTTGCTTAGGCTTATCAATGATACGCTGGATATGAGTGCAATTGATAACAATAAAATGAAATTAAATCCAAAGCCTTATTATTTAAATGATTTTATTCAGGACATTGAAACGGTAATGGAGCAGCGAGCAAAGGAGAAGGGCGTTATTTTCCATGCACAGCAAAAAATAGGCTTTCAACGAGCGGTAATGTTTGATAAATTGCGCTTGCAGCAGATTTTTATTAATCTCATCAACAATGCAATAAAATTTACGCCCGAGGGGGGGAGTGTTGACTTTTTCATTTATGTGGATGTTTTTTGCGAAAACCGGCTAAATGTAATTTTTGTGGTGAAGGACACAGGGATTGGTATGAGCCGAGAGTTTCAAAAGAAAATGTTTGAACCCTTTGAGCAAGAGGACAGAAATTCTCAAGCGGAGAGCGGTACGGGCTTAGGGCTTTCCATTGTCAAGAATCTCATTATGCTGATGGGAGGTAGTATTCACTGCGAAAGTCAGCCGGGAAAGGGAACGGAATTTGTTGTGCAAATTGAAACAGGAATTTGCAAGGATCCCCCAGAAAAAAACACGACAAACGGCGTTTTTGGACAAGATAATGCTTTAATGGGAAAAAGAATTTTGCTGGGTGAGGATCACCCTATGAATGCGCAAATTTGCAAAGCTATTTTGGAAAAAATGGGTTGCATTGTAGAGCATGGGGAAAATGGGAAGGCCTGTGTAGAGTTATTCAGAAAATCTCCTGTTGGATATTATGATGCAATTTTAATGGATATTCGAATGCCTGTGTTAAATGGCTGTGAAGCGGCAATCATGATTCGCTCTTTGATTCGAAAGGATGCAATGCGCATACCGATGATTGGCATGAGCGCAAATTTCGAAGATAAGGACATCCAAAAGAGTCTGGAGGCAGGAATGGACGCCCATATTGGAAAGCCAATAAATGCCCAAGAGATTTTCCGAATTTTGGATGATTTCATGGAAAACAAAGGGGAATAATATAAAAAAGTCGTTGGTGAGACAATTACCAACGACTTTTTTTGTTCGCTTTAGCTTGACAAAACCACCGGCTATGCCGGTGGTAGGAAGGGTTTGTTCTTTAGATGTAAGCACGAATCCTCCTTTGGTAGAATAAATGTAGGTTTGCCAACCACATCAAAGACCAAAAGGAGGATTCAAAATGACTAATAATAGTTTAGCACATACAACATGGGAA
>NZ_LRVM01000004.1 GCF_001571775.1 Anaerotignum neopropionicum | reverse complement strand
AGAATACATTGACCCGTTTACGGGTGAGCAAGTGAGCACAGGCAAGAAGTAAACTGCTTTAGCAGTAGCCAGAGAATAAGAAACGGTTGGCAAACCGTTCAATGCATCTTTAGATGCAAGTTGGTAAAAGCCCCTTCTAGGGGCAGAGCAAACCACCAGCTGAGCTGGTGGTGATGATTTACTTTAATCATATTTTGAATCTATATTGGAAAAAAACAATAAAAATACTCAAATTAGTCTATTGAAACAGCTATATTTTTCTATCTCATATTGTATTTTTTCATTTTATCATAGAGAATACTTCTATCAATATCCAGCAAACCCGCAGCCTTCTTTTTATTCCCCCCTGTTTGCTTCAAAGCGCGCAAAATTGCCAGTTTTTCCGCCTCTTCCTTTGCAGCACGAAGAGTAAAACTGTTTTCTTGCTTATTCTCCGCAATACTTATTTTCAAACGCAAGCGCTCAAAATCTTCCACAGATAATTCACCGGAATTTGCATAGTTAAAGGCTCTTTCAATCATATTTTCCAATTCACGAATATTCCCCGGCCATTGATAGCTTTCTAATAAGTCCATAGCTTTTTTATCGACTCCCGTGATGTGGGCACCAAGCTCTTCATTTAGCTTTTCAATAAAGTGATTCACCAAAATAGGGATATCATCTTTTCTTTGGCGAAGCGGGGGGATCCGTAGCTCCACTACATTAATGCGGTAATATAAGTCCTCTCGGAATTTCCCTTCTTTTACCATTTCAGCCAAATCTTGATTTGTGGTAAAAACAAATCTTACATCAAGCTCCTTATTTTGCCCACCAATCACTTGAATCTCCTTTTCCTGCACGACACGCAAAAGCTTTGCCTGTAGTTGTATGGGCATGGAGTTAATTTCATCCAAAAGCAATGTTCCGCCATCCGCTTGCTCAATCTTTCCCTTCTTGCCGCCCTTTAATGCACCTGTAAATGCGCCCTCGGCATAGCCAAAAAGTTCGGACTCCAGCAGATTTTCAGGAATTGCGGCGCAGTTTAAAATAACAAACGGCATCTTAACGCGCTGACTTAGGCTGTGAATGGAATGAGCAAAAAGCTCCTTACCCGTACCGCTTTCCCCATATATTAAAATTGCCGAACGGGTTCTTGCTGCTCTCTTTGTAAATTCAATTACTTTTTTTAGTTCATGGTCTTGGGTAATGATTTGGTCAATATTAAATTTCGTTCCTGTGTTTTCAAAATAATTTTCCTTATAAAACAGTACCTGTTTATTTAAAAAGCTCATCTTGTTTTCCAGCTGCTTTACTGTTAAACGGCTGCCCGTAGAGGTAAAGGCGACACCGCCCAAAATCTCATCGTCTTTTCGTATCAGCAATCGGTTAATCACCATGGTCTTTCCATCATGCTCAAAAAATTCCTCAACGCTTTCCTTTCCTGTACGAATCACGGCACTTAAGCTTTCATTTGGCACATAATCATGTAGCTTCTGCCCAATCGGATAAGGCTTGGAAATTTTAAATAATTCAGCGTATTTCTCTGTCATATAAATAATACGGCTTTCCGTGTCAATGATCACAACAACCCCTAAGGATTCCAAAAATTCTTTTGCAATACTTTCAAAATTAATATTTTGTCGCATCCTATAATCACCTTTCTCATAATCTTGAATGAAAACCAAACAAAGAGCAAATAATATTTTAATTCTTTAAAAACAAAGTAATTGAATAAATTTGAAAAGCCCCCAAAGCATTAGGAAAAAAAACTTTAAATACTTATATAATAAAAGGCATATAAAATAATTTTGTACTCGAATCATCAATATGTGTTTTTATAATTCAATTATATTTATTATAACATAAAATTTATAAACAATAAAATTTCCCATAGAAATCGTTTTTTTATACCCGAGTAGCAATATAAATTAATATATTCTGCTTAATCTTTTTCCCATTGGGCATAGTATAAAAGAAAGGAGGGGGAATATTTTGCGTGCATTAGAGTTTTCAGAAGGAATTCAGCAATTTCAGGAGGTACGCCATAGCACCCATGCCATTAAGCGTCAGCAACATGGCAGAGAACAGCAATTTTTTGATAGCGGGCATGGAAAAACGCAAAATTCTGATTATGAGCCTCTACATTATCAGGATGTGTAAAAGGAAGCACCCTTCATTTCTGAAGGGTGCTTTTGCGTACTTTAAGTTAACATACAAGTTTTATAAATGATCTCATCTCATTCTTTAAGAAATACCAAGACCTGCGCTTGCATATCCTGTAACGATAGCTGCAATGTCGATACCATCGGTTACCTCAGCGCTAAAAACCAAAAGCAATCTGGTTCCGGCAGTAACAGGAATATTAAGGGCGGTTTCACCACTAAGGGTATCTCCGATAACAACAGTTCCCGTAAGCACAGGCGCTAGAGCAACCTCCCCACCCACTACTTCGGTAAAGTTATCATCCGGTGTAGTGGACTGGAACAACCGTGCGTATACAGTTACCTCTGAGTCAGGCAAGTCAATGCCAACAGTGACACTAAAGTAAGCTGCAAGTGATGAGATTGTGCCATCCCTTGGTACGGAGAATGCCAGATTTGTCAGTCCTGACAAGTCAATGGTTCCACCACCAGTTACAATACCGGAAAGGTTACTTCCGAATCCAATTGCACTGGAAGTATTAAGCACTCCACCGAGAACTGTAGTTGCAGTGGCGGGAATGCCAGATGCAAAGGGAATAATTGCCCCTGCCCCTGGAATACCTGCGGGACCTGGCTCGCCTTGTGCACCTGCGGGGCCTGCTGCACCAGCGGGGCCTGCGGGGCCTGCGGGACCTGGCTCGCCTTGTGCACCTGCGGGACCTGGATCGCCTTGTGCACCTGCGGGGCCTGCTGCACCAGCGGGGCCTGCGGGGCCTGCTACGCCTGGCTCGCCTTGTGCACCTGCGGGACCTGGATCGCCTTGTACACCTGCGGGACCTGCTTCGCCTGGATCACCCTGGGGACCTGCGGGGCCTGCTGCGCCTTCTGGACCTGCCGGACCTGCGGGGCCAGCTGCACCGGTTTCCCCAGCGGGACCCTGGGGACCTGCGGGACCTGCTGCGCCTTCTGGACCTGCGGGACCAGCTTCACCCTGGGGACCTGCGGGACCAGCTTCGCCCGGTTCACCCTGGGGACCTGCGGGGCCTGCTGCGCCTTCTGGACCTGCCGGACCTGCGGGGCCAGTTGGCCCGGTTTCCCCAGCGGGACCTTGTGCACCAGCGGGGCCTGCTTCGCCCTGGGGACCTGCGGGACCCTGGGCTCCTGTTGCGCCGGTTGCACCTGTTGCGCCTGTTGCACCAGCGGGGCCTTGTACGCCTGCAGGGCCTGCTACGCCCTGAGGACCTGTGGGCCCAGGAGGTCCCACAGGTCCTCTCGGCCCACGACAACAGCAGTTAAAGCCTCTGCAAGAGCTTCCACCGAAGGTGCCATTGTAATTACTGTTTTGTAAATCATTCATATTTAAATCATTATTGTAATTATCATAATTCATAAATTTTCCTCCTTCAAAAATATAAGCAACTTTTCATCAAAAAATTTTGCTTTTCAAGCTAAAAGAATGCTTGCACTTGCAAATCCCCTCAATCAATTTCGTCTGTTTTGCTGCAATAGTTCGAACAGCCTTTTTTTATTTGAATTATAATTATCTTCGTTGTACTTTTTAGAAATTGCTGATGGTTTTGCCTTCATACTCTCAATAAAAAACAGTCCGCTGGACTTACCTGAGAATAGAAATCTTTTCTACTAATTAAAAACATCTTGGTTCATCACCGCTTCCTCCTAGAATCCCCCATACTCTAATATTAGAAGCTTGTTACCTTTCCTACCTGACGTATCATATTACATACTGTATTCCTCAAAGTTTGTCCTACGTGTGCTTGCCAGAAAAACATATTTCTTATCGTTTCAATTTTCAAGGGTTTATGAAACTGGAAAACTTAGTGCTTTAAAATATTTTGTGAAAATAGTTTTACAAAAAGAAGTCTTTAGAACTGCCATCTTAGAAAAAATACCAACTCTTGGTGCTGTAATTTCGACTTAGCCTCCATTCTTTTCATTGTGCTATTCGTTTCACCTTCTGTCTCTCCTCTCTTTTTTGCTACAACATGCTATTAAAGAACTTCACGTTCTACAACATAATATGTCAGTGTGACATGCCATGTGACAATGCAAGATCAAATCATTGCCTATACCCTAGCCTTCACCAAGGCATATATGGTTCACAACGAAATCCTATTCATTTAAATACAACCACCGGCATAGTAACCTTTTTCATACCAAAATTATGAGATATTGTCTTAATCCACAAAAAACCAACTTCACCCTCAATAAATTTTCCAAAGCATCGGTAGGTAAAAAAATAAGACATCCTTCTTTTTTCGAAGAGTGCCTTATTTTTTTCGCAAGGGCATTCGCGCCTCTATTTTTTTACTCAATAAAATAACCTCACATCATTTTATTTATCTCTTTTTTTAAACGACCAATTATTTTTTTCTCCAATCTTGAAATATAGGATTGAGAAATCCCCAGAATATCCGCTACCTCTTTTTGCGTTTTTTCTGAAGTTTCAGGCAAAATTCCAAATCGCATTTCAACTATTTTTCTTTCTCTGCATGAAAGCTTATCCATAGCGTTATTTAAAAGCGCACGATCCACTTCTTCCTCAATATTTTTATATATTACATCACCTTCCGTCCCGAGAATATCAGAAAGCAGCAGCTCATTTCCTTCCCAATCCACATTTAGGGGCTCATCAATAGAAACCTCAGATTTGGTTTTGCTGTTACGCCTTAAATACATTAAAATTTCATTTTCAATGCATCTGGAAGCATAGGTTGCCAATTTAATTTTTTTTTCCGGATTAAATGTATTAATAGCTTTAATTAGCCCAATGGTTCCAATGGAAATCAAGTCTTCCACATTTACTCCGGTGTTTTCAAATTTTCGAGCAATGTAAACCACAAGACGCAAATTACGTTCAATTAACACTGCTTTTACCTTGACCTCATCCTCGCCGCCTAACTGCTCCAATAAAACGGCCTCTTCATCCGGCTTAAGCGGTGGAGGAAAAACATCACTGCCGCCAATATAAAATACCTCTGTGCCTTTTCTTCGTAGCTTACGTAAAAACACTCCTGTATGATATTTTAGTAAAAACAGGAAATATTTCCAGTGCTTCATAAATCGTCCTCCTCTAACAAGCAAGGGGGCATTAAGCCCTCATATGACCCTGTAAATAATTCAAAGGAAATACCTATGTATAACCCATTATATTTTATTACTTTTTCTCCAAAACAAATGCGACATTCCTCAGCAACAAAGCCCCATAACGCGCCCTCTGGATTCCCAAGGCTGGTGTAGTGTATCGGCACAAGACTGTCTTTTTCCCCACCCAATATTTTTTCTCCCTCCTCAGCAGAAAATAAAGAAAGAACAGTTCCAATTTCCATTACAATAACACCCTTACCATCACGTTTGAGTCCATTTCCTGTATCAATCAATACACGTCCTTCTGTCCACTTTCCGTTTTTACGAAGGTAAACTGTGCAGAAATCCCGTCGTCGTCTGATATGTGCTTCGATCCATTTTCCACTTATTTTTAGCACAATATAGCCTACAGCAACTCCCCAAAGCAAGTATTGCCAGGGAAAAAGCTTGGGTCTAACAATCAGCCCAGTCCCCAAAATTTTTTGTACCTGCGTAGCTGTAAACAATACGTTTAAGCCGCCTCCTAGCAAAAAAGAGGCAAATAACGCAGTGAAAAAAAGCCGAACAAAATTTTGTAAACTTTTGGGTAAATATGCAACTGAAAGCCCAAGGATTAATAGTCCAAAAGAAAGGAAAATACCTCCACTGTTCGGAAAAAAGAAAACCAACAATAAGCAATGACATAGGGCCGATAAAAATGCACCTAGAATCAGGCGCCATTTTTTGGCTTGAAAGCCGCTTATTCGCCCTGCTGCCCATAGCAGGAATAAATCCATGGTAAATTCCCAAAAAAACAATACGTCTATGTAAATTGAAGCCTCCATTCTGTCCCTCCTAAAACAAATTATAGGCACGTTACGTTGCGAAATTTGTCAAATTTACTGTAAAAAACAAAAAAAAGAATGGCAGAGTTCGACACACTTCGACTCTCCATTCTTTCCAGATACTGTTTAATATAGTTTATTAGGTTCTTTTATAAGATCTTTTCTATTTCAAAATTAATAATAAACACGAATGATAGAAGAAATTTCTTTGACCATAGACATATTAGAAATTTCTGCTATGGAATCCATAAATTGCTTTTCTAAAACATCATAGGTTACAATTACTATGTCAGCAGTATTCCCCTGCTTGGTTTTTTGCAGCAACTTGGAAATGCTTACATTGTTACTGCCAAAAACACCCGCTAAGGCAGCCAGGGTTCCTGCTCTATCCTCCAGCTTCATACGCACATAATAGCTGCTTATGGTTTCTCGCACATTTTTGATGGGTATGGTTTTGTAGCAGCTGCAGCCAATTCGCCCGGAGCAGCAAAATTGCATATTTCTGGCAACATCAATAATATCACCAACGACTGCGCTGCCCGTAGGAAATTCCCCGGCACCACGCCCGTAAAACATAGCATCATCCACGGCGTCACCATGCACAAAAACCGCATTAAAAGAATCCTTTACCGAAGCCAGCGGATGCTTTGCAGAAATCATTGTTGGATGAACCTTTACCTCAATTCCATCTTCCTTATTTTTTGCAATGCCCAATAATTTGATTTCACAGCCAAGCTCATGAGCATAGCGAATATCCTTTGCTGTAATTTTTGAAATTCCTTCTGTATAGACATCATGAAAGGTCACGGGTGTATGGAACGCAATGGAAGCCAAAATTGCAAGCTTTCTGCCTGCATCATATCCCTCTATATCTGCTGTTGGGTCCGCCTCAGCATAGCCTAAATCAGTTGCAAGCCGCAAGGCATCTGCAAAATCCATGCCTTCTTCGGACATCTTTGTTAAAATAAAATTTGTTGTGCCGTTAATGATACCCATTACCTCAGTAATTTCGTTCCCCGCCAAACACTGCTTTAAAGGGCGAATGATGGGAATGCCTCCCGCAACCGCTGCTTCAAAAAGCAAATCACAGTTATTTGACTTTGCAAGCTCCAAAAGCTGGTGACCATGAATAGCAATTAAATCTTTGTTTGCAGTTACAACGTGCTTTCCTTTTTGCAAAGCTTCCTTAATATATTTCCCTGCAGGCTCAAGCCCACCCATAACTTCCACGATAATTTTAATATCATCATCATTTATAATATCACTCCATTGATCCGTCAGCATCTCGGGAGCAACCGTGTCCATATATTTAGCTTTGTTCCGAACTAAAACTTTAGCTATCTCCAGACCGCCGCCAATTTTATAAATCAAGTTATCCTTCTGTTTTTCTAAAATTTTATAAACACCACCACCAACGGTTCCCATCCCCAATATGGCAATTTTGCAAATGTTCTGATCCATGTTGTCTTTTTCCTCCATATTAACATATAATGCGATTTATTTTCTCTGTCAGTTTATGACTGATATTAAGATTGTACGCATGAATGGTAAGGTTGTCAATATTTATTTGTCTTTTTTTCAGAAACATTTTTCCTTGTGTGGAAAACATTTTTGTTTATTTTGACTTGCAGCCTACTAAAAATTCAAAAGATCTACTTATTTATTATCTATATCATCCAAATATAGCTTGTTTATAAAGTTCTTATATGAATTTGTCATGAATTCCCAAATAAGTTCATAAAAAAACGCATATTGGATAATATGCGCTTAAAAGGTTTGAAAATTATTTTTTTGTAATATTGACAATGTAATCCTTGAATTTTTCAACAGCAGGGGGTAAGTATCGGTTAACCATATATGCAAGATAAACCATACGCTTTGAATAAGCTGTATCAAAATTTAATTTTACTACATTATAGTTCTGTATGGACGGGTTGTCCGTAATAATGGCAATTCCTTGATTTGCAGCAACCAACCCCGCCATAGAGTTAACGTCTTCAAACTGACAAAGAATATTGGGCATAATTTGCGCCTTTGCAAATAAATCGTCTATGATTCTACGCATACCACTTTCCTTTGTATAGCAAATCAATGGGTAAGGGCAAATATCCTGAATGGTAACCTTCTTTTTCGTTGCTAAAGTATGATTTTCAGGTACGATTACAACCAAGCCCTGCTCATAAACAGGAATAAATTCCACATCGGTTTCATTTTCCAGCATTGAGCAGAAAACTAAATCATATTTTTCTCTTTTTAAATTATAAATTAGTGTTTTTGTATTCCCCTCATAGCAGGCAAAAGAAATGTTTTTATTCTGTGGGTCGTTTAAAAATCCAGCAATAATTTCAGGCACAAAATTTGTACCCAATGATGTCATGTATGCTAAACCTACATGACCGCCTCCCACGGCAATCAGCCTTTCAATTTGGTTTTTTCCCAACTCCAGTTGTGTTAAAGCATTTTCAACATAAAATAAATAAATTCTACCATACTTTGTTAATACCACGTTTCGGCCCTGCTTTTCAAAAAGATTCGCCCCCAGTTCATTTTCCATAGCAGCAATAGAATGGCTCAAAGTTGGTTGTGAAATGTTTAACTTCTCTGATGCCCTTGTATAATGCTCCAGCTCAGCCAAAGTCTTGAAATAATATAATTGGTTTAAATTCATCTTCTTCCTCCTTTTTTGTTTTCAACCTCCTCGAAATCATTATAGCAAAAATATAGAAAGAATCTATATTTTTTTCTTTTTTCAGCATAATCAATAAAAATAAATAATGAATTTTGCATTTTCACTTATTCTACCATTCATTTTTTGTTTATTTTCAATGAATTCATTATTTTTTTATATGTGATAAATCCAAACATATTTTCTTAAATATGCACTAGCCTTCTTTTTATAAAAAATCTAGTTTAATCGTAGGAAGGTTACCCTACTTTTTGTCAAAAGCATTTTAGCCTTAAGATGCCTAGAATGAATACAAGTCAAAATCTTGAGGGATTTGCCCTCAAACACCTGCAAGGGCTTTGGTCATCACTTTTGCAACGCAAAAGCCAGCTTCGCTGTCTGCCCTATCTTGGGCAGTGAGGGGTCATCACTTTGCTTCAAAAAGCTGTCCTTCGGCCAGGTAACACTTCTTTGCCACTCCATCTTTGATCAACCTAAACCTGGGTAGTATGTGAGTTTCATAAAAATTTTATTTGTTTTTTAGAAAATAGGTTTAGACAACACCAAAGTTTATTTTCAGTGTAAGCATTTTAGTTCTAAAATGATATCTTGGTATTCTATTAAATTTGTAATGAAAACCGCCGATTTTGGGCATTTGACATTCCCACGCAGAATATTTTTTCTGTTTCAACAATATACGACAAGACATCCCCCTTGCAACTGCCAACTTTTTGTGATATAATAAGTTGTCACTAAATGTCGTAATAATATTTAGGAGGTGCAAATGTACGATACTATAGTTCAAATAAATAATTCTACGATTCAGCATGGGTCGCAAAATAAAAGAATCTATCTTATGCATCTAGCAACGGAAGACATGCCGCAAATATTAGATGTTATTCACAATATGGCTGATAAAAATTTCTATACAAAAATCTTTGCTAAGGTTCCGGAAGCTTTTATCCCCACTTTTTTGGAAAATGGGTATGTTATGGAGGCTCATGTACCGTTTTATTTCAATGCAACGGAAAATTGTATTTTTATGGCAAAATATCTTGATGCTTCACGAAGCATATCTACAACGAGCGAGCTTAACAAAAAAGTATTGGAAAGTGCAATTGCGAAAGGCACTTCTATGGCTCTAGAGACAAAAGTAGTTTTAAAAAAGGATTTTTTGTTTAGAAAAGCAAATACCAACGATGTTTTTGCTATGGCAAATTTGTATTCAAAAGTTTTTGATTCTTATCCGTTTCCTATATTTGAACCCGAATATATTAAGCAAACAATGGAAAATAATGTAATTTATTTCGGCATATGGAAAGGAAATGATCTTATTGCACTTTCTTCATGCGAAATAAGTTTGGAAGATAAAAATGTGGAGATGACGGATTTTGCAGTCGACCCAATATATAGAGGTCACAAGTTAGCACTCTTTTTACTGACAGAAATGGAAAAGGAAATGAAAAAACAGGAGATAAAAACAGCATACACTATTGCACGCGCCGTTTCCTATGGCATGAATGCAACTTTTGCAAAATGCGGCTATGTTTTTTCAGGCACACTAATAAACAACACGCAAATCGGGGGGAAAATTGAAGATATGAATGTATGGTTTAAATCTTTACAACAGTAAGAATTTTTGAAAATGTAATTTATTTAACGAAGGAGGTCTTTTATGAGTAGAGAAGCAACAGCAAAACAAGTAAATTTGGAATTCAGTAATAGTTTTTTAAGCAACAACGAAAGAGCAAAACCATTATTTATAAATAAAAACAATTTTTTTGAAAATGTAAGTCCGAGTGATTGGAATGATTGGAAATGGCAAATTAGAAATCGAATAGAAACTGTGGAAGATTTAAGAAAACATATGAAACTAACGCCGGAAGAGGCATTGGGGATTAAAAAATGCCTTGGCACTTTGAGAATGGCGATTACACCGTATTATCTTTCCTTAATTAACCTAAATGACCCGAATGATCCAATCAGAAAACAGGCAATCCCCACCACCTCGGAGCTGGAATGGTCTAGCTGCGATTGTGAGGATCCCCTTCACGAGGAAGCCGACTCCCCTGTTCCAGGCCTTACACACAGATATCCCGATAGAGTTCTTCTGCTGGTTACCGATAAGTGCGCTATGTACTGCAGACATTGTACAAGAAGAAGATTTGCAGGACAAAATGACCACTCCCTTCCCATGGAACAAATACAAAAGGCTATCGAATACATCGAAAAAACACCAGTAATCAGAGATGTTCTTATTTCTGGCGGCGATCCTCTTTTGTTATCAAACAGTAAACTGGAAGAGATTATAAAACGAATCCGAGCAATTCCTCATGTGGAAGTGATCAGAATCGGCAGCAGAGTTCCCGTTGTTTTACCTCAAAGAATCACCCCAGAGCTTGTAGAAATGCTGAAAAAGTATCACCCCATTTGGCTAAATACCCATTTTAATCATCCCAACGAGGTTACTCCTGCATCTCAAAAAGCGTGTGAAATGCTTGCAAACGCCGGTATCCCTTTAGGGAACCAAACCGTACTTTTGCGAGGCGTAAACGACTGCACATTTGTTATGAAAAAATTAATGCATGAGCTTGTCAAAATGCGGGTTAGGCCATATTATATTTATCAATGCGATCTTTCCATAGGTATTAAACATTTCAGAACGAAGGTTTCAAAAGGAATCGAAATCATGGAGGGTCTAAGGGGACACACGTCAGGCTTTGCCGTACCAACCTATGTTGTAGATGCACCAGGCGGCGGCGGAAAAATTCCGGTTATGCCCAATTATGTCGTTTCCGTAGCTGAAAATAAGGTCATACTCAGAAATTATGAGGGTGTCATAACAACCTACAACGAACCAGATGATTATGTTTCTAATTGTTCCTGCAAGGATTGCCAGGAAAAAGAAAACACAAATCAAATAGGGCTTTTAAAATTATTTTCTGAGAAAAAGATTGCCCTTGAACCTTTAGGGCTTGTTCGAAATGCAAGAAATCAAAAGATGGCAGATGAATAAATTGCATTTCAATCAGGTGAGGTAATTTAAATATTGAAAACATATTTTTATATCAAAACAAACTCAAATAAAAAATCCTCCTTATGGTATTTATATCGTAATGGAGGGTTTTTTAATTAGAAAACCCATTAATTGTACGGTCCGCTGTTTCCATCTTTTTAAAAGAATTTTTGGGCTAAAAATAAAAGTTTCAGGAGCAATAGCAAGCTGCGAGAAATTGTTATAAATAAAATTCCCACTACTGCATCCCAGTTAAAATCAAGCCTAAAATCTTATGCTCCCCTTTTTTTCTTCCCCCAGAATATTTAATTGATTTTACGGCTTTAATATATCCTTATCTTCATCTTTTCGGTTAAAAATACTCATCATAATCGAAGTATACCCAATAAAAAAGGCATCTCCAAAACAGTTGAAGAATGCCTATCAATTGAACACTAATACACTATATTCTTACTTGCAAATACCAAAGCAATGGGATTTTTCCACTTCCCCTTTTACTGAAGCAAAGGCTGCATTTGAATTCCATCAATGGCCAATTCTAAGGTGGGAACAATTAATTCCGTTTTCGCAATCATGGATTTCGGCTTACCTTCATAATTGTCCTGCTGAAAAGGCACAAAATATATCCCTTTTGTGTTCATCAAACATCCTATGTTGGACAAATTCAAGCCTAAAGCATCGTTGGTGGAAATAGAAATAACCAAAGGCTTATTATTTCTCATGTGTGCTTTTGCCGCCATAAGAACAGAGGTATCGGTAATCCCGTTACTCAGTTTTGCAATGGAATTACCTGTGCAAGGTGCAATAATTAAAATATCCAACTTGCCCTGCGGGCCAAGCGGCTCTGCATCAACAATGGATAAAACCGGCTCATTACCTGTGATTTCTGTAACTTTCCTTACAAAATCCTCAGCCCTGCCAAATCTTGTGTCCAGAGTTGCGGCATTGGCAGATAAAATGGGGATGATATTTGCCTTTTCTTTCTTCAAATTCTCAAGTTCTTGGATAATTTTATCAAATGTGCAAAATGATCCGGTAATTGCAAAGCCAACATTTTTTCCTTCTAATTTCACAATAAACGCCCCCAAACCTTCATTCTAACGAAGCCATCATTCCACGAAGCATAATAACTGCGCTTGTTTTTGGCGAAAATCTGCCGGGAATACCAAGAGATAGCTTGGCTTGAATCCCTCGCCTTGCGCAGGCCTCAAAATCTGTGCCTCCCGGAGATGAGGCAATATCAATAATTACCGCATCCGTAGCCACTTTTTCAATAAGATCCCCATTTAATACTCTGAACGGAATGGTATTAAAAATAAATTGTTCCTTTGAAATAGAATCATTCAATTCCTCCAAAGAGATTGCTCCATAGCCTTGGCTAATAGCATCCTTTCGTGCCGTATCCTTTCTTGCGGCAATCGTCACTTTTGCATTCAAGCCCTTTAGTCGCTGGGCAATTGCTTTTGCACACCGACCGTAACCCAATACCAAGCAATTTTGCTGATTTACGTTTTGTGGGCTTAATGTAATTGCTTCTGCAATTGCGCCCTCTGCGGTAGAAATTGCATTTTCCAATGCAACCTCCTCCATCTTCATAAAGTCGCAGCATTTTATATTTTTCAATTTTGCCGCTTCTACAACGGAAATTGGAATATTTCCACCAAATAAAATTCCATTTTCCATAAGACTTTCCATAAAATCAGTCAGCAAAATTGTTGTATTTTCCTTAGTTAAAATGTGGATTCCATCTTTTGTAAAAGGTACAGGGCCAACAATGATATCTGCCCCTTCCAATCCTTTTTTTAAAGAGTCTGCCTTTTCAATTTTTGCTAAGCTATCAGCACCCGCCAAGGCGTAAACTTGAACTGAACGAAAGCTGTTTTTTAATAGGTCTGCCAAAAGAAGAAGTCTTTGATCTCCCCCAATAACAAGAATTTTTTTATCTGCCCATGCCATTTTTTCGCCCCCCATCTTTGATTAAAATATGCACAAAAAAAAATCCTGTGATTGTTTCACTTTAAACAGCAAATTCTCTCCAATTATTTTAATTATTTTGATCAGCGCATTTTGTTTTTTATGGTCGTAAAATATTTTTTTGAAAAAAATAAAATTTTATGTCAAATTATCCTTTAGATGGATTACAAATCTACTTATTTTTGCTATATTTAACTAAGTTTGGAAAAAATCAGGCAAATATAAAATAAAAAGCTAAACTTCCATCAACGGCAACGCCGCTTGAATTAATATAAAAGGTTAATTACAAAATGATCATCAAATTATAACCTTGCGCAGCCATTTTTTAGTCATGCAAAAGCCATTACTGTTACAACTTTGACCATCCAGGAACAGCGAGGGACGAATAAAACTGTAAAGGAGGATAGCCCATGGAAAATATTATGTTGCACTTAAACCCATACATCACCTCAGTGGAACAACTCGGTCAAGTAGGCCTAGCCCTATCTTTGCAAACCCGTTTGCCAGGGATGTAGGACAAAGCAAGCTGCTCCATGGGCTGATTTCTGCTAGCCGCCCCTTGGACAAGTTGATGAAATTATATCGGGGAACAGGCCCACAAAAAAACAACAACGAGATTCCCCCTTGTCATGGCTAAGTTTATTTAGATTTCGGCGAGTATTTGAATCATGAAAAAATAGCACAAATAAGAGGAGGAAAAAAATGAAAAAACGTATTTTAAGACTTTGTTATGCCTATGTATGATGCTGATGCTGCTGCCAGTAATGGCGTTTGCAGCAAATCCATCCGTTAATATCGGCAATACTCCCTTGACGGACGGTAAGTATTATATCGCTATAGACGGTGATGATCCGGCGTCTGCCCTCGTTAAGGAAGTAGATGAACAGCCGTCTGACGATACACCATACCTTTATTTTAGCGGCGGGGTATTGACCGTATCGGGCGATGTCAGCTTAAACAGTACTGGCCCATGTCCCCTTATGATCAGAGATGACAAATTGATCATCGCCGGCTCTGGTAGTTTGATCCTTACCTGTGGTGGTGCGCCAGTAGTTGATATTTCCGGCGCTTCACTGTCCTTATCCGAAAGTGTGAATTTTAGCGCTGACCAAACCGCCAGTGCACCTGCAATGAATGGTGGCACCGTAGAAACTGAAGATGGATATTCCGGTAATATTACCATCTCCTCAAGCGGAAACAGCGCTTTTTTGGGCATGAATACAGTGAATCTCCAAACAACCGGTGATATTTTGATTTCCGGCAGCGGTTCTTCACCTGTAATAAGTAGTGGTGGTGCTGCAGTCACGCTGAAGGGCAGATCTGTCAGCGTGACCCACGATACCCGTGGCATGTTGATTCACAGTTCCTCAATTTCTGTCACAGCCACAGGAGAAGAATTATCTTTTACCGGTGACGCCATTGGCCCACTGCTATCAGCCGATAATGGCATAACGCTTTCTGCCGATGGAAATATTACGGTTACAAACACCTACATCGCTGTTAGCGGCGACCTTACAGTAACACAGGCTGACGATGTATTCGTTTCCAGTGAGAGTTCCTATGCTGTATCCGGTCTAACGGTACTCACTGCACAAAATGTTACCGTAACCTCCAATGGTGAGGCGCCTACCATTTTTGGTGGTGCTAATATCACTGCCACTGGCGATATAGCGATTCAAAACAACGGCAATAATAGGGCTATTGACAGTTCTAGCGATGTATCTGATGTATCTATTGTTACAACCGTCGGCAGTATTACCGTTACCGGCAAGGGCTCAGCCCCTGCTATTGAAACCCTTGGAGCAGTTACACTGGCAGCCAAAAATAACATCGTAGTCACGGGAGAGTGCGAAACCCCAATTGCTGCTGAAAGCCAAACTCTAACCTCTGAAAGCGGCGTGATTCAGCTTACGGGCAGCACAGGCACCAGCACGAGCATTACCCTTGCCAATGGCAGTACAATCCTTGTGTCAGAAGGGCACGATGTCTCCGCCGGTCTGGATTTGTCTACCCTTACCCCTACCGCAAACACCTATTACCCCGCAGGGAATGGCTATGCATTGTGGATGGATGTTACCTACGATGATGTGGATGAAACCTACACTGGCACACTGGTTCTCCGTAACGCCACCATTGAAAATACAACGGCCCTTGTAGGTGGTACTGTTGGAGCAGAAAATACAGGCATTGCCCTGCCACAAGGAAACGTCACCCTTCAAGTAGAGGGTGAAAATAATATCAGCTCCGCCTACGATTTGGGCATATGGATGAGAAACGGAAGTATTACTCTAACCGATGGAGCCAACGTAACCGTTCATGGTTCTATTTCTATCAACACTGGCGGGGGCGCAAACGGTACAATTAATGTAATGGGAAGAGGAACAACGCTGAATGCTTCCGCTCCCTCTGGTTATGCAATTGATTGTGAAACTTTAAATGTGGAAGATGGCGCTTCTTTGAACGTCAACGCACATGACGAAGACTCAATGGGTATACTGGCCAATGGAAATGTTAACCTTACAGGCGGCGCAACGCTTAGTGCAGGTTGTGATTATGGCGTATACATCATTGATGGTACACTTATGGTAGACAAAAACAGTAAGCTGATCACAAATGGAGCAGTTGCTCCTTTCTGTGTAGTTGATACCACATCCACGCAATCCCAGAGCAATGTAATTGGCCTTCCAGGCTTGCCAAAGGGAACAGAAATTATGTCCGTTGTTGGTGATAGTTTAGGCTATACCTACTGGAGTCTTGTACCCACAAACGGCAGCTTAAGTGTAGATGACGAAAATAATACACCCGCTATCCTAACAGGCGCTATAAAAGGATTGCTGACATTCAAAAAAGCAAGCAGTAATTCCGGCAGTAGTGGCGGAGGTGTAAGCCTTACTCGCACCCTTACCTTTAAGACAAACGGTGGTTCTGAAATTTCCAGTGTTTCTAAAACTAGCGGTGATACCGTCGACTTAAGCAGCTACAAACCCACTCGTGAAGGCTATGCCTTTGCAGGCTGGTATTCGGATGAAGCTTTAACCAATAAAATCAGCAGTGTAACACTGACAACAAGTACCACGGTTTATGCAAAATGGACTGAATTAACGGAAAAAACAGAAGAAACGAAAGAAACTAAAAATCCTTTTACTGATGTAAAAGACAGCGACTATTTTTATGATGCGGTACAATGGGCAGTGGAAAATGAAATTACCAGTGGTACCACCAACACCACCTTTGGTCCCAGCATGATTTGCACCAGAGGGCAGATGGTAGCCTTCTTATGGCGTGCTATGGGTTCTCCTGAACCTACCACTGCAAATTGTCCATTCACTGATGTTTCCAAGGATGCTTATTACTATAAAGCAGTTCTTTGGGCAGTGGAAAAAGGCATTACCGCAGGAACAACCGCAACAACCTTTAGCCCCAATGCAACCGTAACCCGTGGGCAGACGGTTACCTTCTTGTGGCGTGGTGCAGGCAAACCTGCGGCAAGTGGTGCAAATCCTTACACGGATGTGTCAAAAGGCGATTACAATTATGAAGCTGTTCTTTGGGCGGCAGAAAAAGGCATTACACAGGGAACTTCCGCTGCAACCTTTAGCCCGGATGCACCCTGCACCCGTGCACAGATTGTAACGTTCTTGTTCCGAAATATGGAAAAATAATTGTTCTAACATGATAGACGGTTAAATGAAACCACTCACTACGGCGCGTGTTCAGACTGAAGACAAACCTTGGGCATTGCCAAGTCCATTTGCTTTTTAAAAAAAGCAAAATTAAATATTCTATTGAAACCCCATATTTCTGGGGTTTTGGTTGAGTCAAGGGTAAAACCCTTGTAGGTGTTTAAGGGCAAAGCCCTCAAGGTTTTGACTTTGTTTACACCCTAACCACTCGCTACGGCGAGTGGTTTTTTCTAATAAAAAACGGGTAGTAACACCACCCGTCAAACTTTTTAAGCCATAATTTCCACAGAACTCCCTGTAGAACCACGCTGAACCATTATTTTTTTATCAATATTTTCCTTTAGCTCAGTAATATGAGAAATAATTCCTACCAAGCGATTCCCATATGAAAGGCGTTGCAACACTAAAACAGCCTGTTCCCTGGATTGTTCGTCCAAAGCACCAAAACCTTCATCAATAAACATTGCATCTACTTGAACCCCTCCCGCATGACTCTGAATTACGTCAGAAAGTCCCAATGCCAAGGCTAGCGAAGCTTTAAAAGCCTCACCCCCCGAAAGAGATTTCACAGAACGGCTTTTCCCTGTAAAATAATCCATGACTTCCATTTCCAAACCACTTTGGCTGCGCTTATCCGAAGCATTTTCAGCCCGCAAAAGGCGGTATCTTCCTTCCGTCATTTCACCCAAACGTAAATTTGCAGCCCGAAGCACGCGGTCAAAGTAAAATCCCTGTACAAAGGATTCAAAAGTAATTTTATCCTTTCCCGAAAGCTCTCCGTTTGCTGTTTTGGATAGCTCTAAAATGGGCAAATACTGCTTTTCAATTTTCTTACGTAATTTTAATTCTTCCTTTCCATTTTCAATTGCAATTTCTTTTATGGCATTCGTTCGGCTTAACTCCTCTAAAACATGATCAGACTCTTGCAAACGAAGTGCTAAGGCTCTCTTTTCTTCCTGAAGCTTTCCTAAATCCGTTTTTTCTATTTTTTCACCCAACTCAGTGCGCTGAATAAAATCCGCTAACTGGTCTAGCTTATTGAAAAACGCACGGTTTTTTTGTTCCTCCTGCTCCATAATTTCTCTGGACTTTGGCAAAGCCAAACCATATTCTTCTCTGGAGGAAAAGCCTTTTTCAAGTAACACGCGGGCAAAATTTTCTTTTGCCATTTCCACTCGTTTTCCCCCTTGCACTTCCAGGTTTTTTGCCTCCTCCAGACGGGTTTCCAGCTTTTGTACCTCCTCCTTTTTTTCCTGATACATGGTAAGGGTGCGACTATACTCATACTCTGCTTTTTCAATATATCGCTGCAAGGCCTCCATTGCAGCCTTTGCCTGAGCAGAAGTTATGTTCTTCTCAAGCCGATCCTCTAAAGCTGTGAATTCCCCTTGTAATAGACTATTTTTTTCTGCGTTTTCTTTGCATTTTTCCTTATTTATTTCTAATTGCTCTCCCAGCTTTGTGAAGGCTACGTTCTCTCGTTGAAACTCTTGCTCTAATTTTGTAAGCTCTTGCATTCTCCCGTTTTGCTTTTGCAACTCTTTTTCTTGCAAATTGATTTCTTCTAATAGAATTTTACAATCCTCAGGAAAAGCTTCTTCTGTTGTAGAAACATCAAAATATGCTTTTGCGATAGATTCTTTCTGTGATTCGCATTTTACAAAAAGCCCTTTTCCCTCAGCAGCAAATTCCTGTAATTTTGTATGGGCAAGCTCCTCTTGCTCCTTCGCCATTTGCCATTCTTTTTCTGTGGGGGCACTTTCGGATAACACTGCTTTTTGAGGATGTTCCAACGAACCGCAAACAGGGCAGGCAACACCATCCTTCAACATTGACGCCAAAATGCCAGCTTGCTCTGCCAAAAAAGCAGACTCTACCTCCTCGCGGCGACGCCTTGCTCCTTTCCAAGCCAAGTCCGCCTTTTTGTATTCATTTCGCATCCCATGTAAGGCTATTTCATCCAATTTTAGAATCTCTTGCATTTGAACAATCTGTTTCATTCGACTCTGTCGGTCTTTTTTTGTCTGAATGGATTGGTTGAGTATCAATTCCGTCTTTTCTAAGAGTGGTCTTTCTTCTAGTTTTAACTTGTACTCGTTGATTCTATCTTCCGCCGCCTTTAAATTGCTTTGTAGTTCCACTGCTTGATTTTCTAAAAAGCGTTTCTTTTCTTGCAAAACGGCCTTTTCTTGTATCAGCTTTTCTCTTCGGGCGTAAACTGCAAAGTCACTTTGCAGCTTTTTCAAACGAATTTTCTCTTCATTTAGCTTCGGCTGTTCTTCCTCAAGATTTTTTCTTTCCTCATCCTTTTCCTTTAAAATTGGACGAAGTGCCTCTAACTTTTTCGTAAAATCTACAACTTGTTGTTTTGCATCTTCAAAAACATCTGTTTCACGCTGCAAGTTTTCCTCAAGAGGAAGAACATAATCTTGGGCAATTCTTTGCTTTATAAGAAAAATTTGTTTGTTTGTATTTTCTTCTTTTTGTTCTATTAAAACAAAAAGCTCTTTTTTTGCACTTTCCAAATCTGCAATTCTTTTATTATTAATTTCCCCCTTGCTGATCAGTGTAGCCAATACCTGTTCTTTTTCCAAAAAGGCTGCCCTTTCTTGCTTCAAGGCTTTTATTTGTTTTTGGCTGGCTATAAACGCTTCCTCCTCCCCAATCAGTATGGTTTCAGCTTGGTAAACCATGTTCTTATCTTCCTCAGTTCTTTGGGGACAAAGCTGCTGCAAGTGGTGGAGTAACCGTTTTTCACTGTCCTCATAATTGGTTCTGTTTTGTTTTTCTGCTTCCTTTAACCTTTGCTGAAAATCCGAATAAAGATCAGTATGAAACACTTTGCGAAAAATTGCCCCTCTTTCACTGCTTTCGGCATATAATAGTTTTAAAAATTCACCTTGGGCAATCATTGCGATCTGCTTAAATTGTTTTGCATCTACGCTTAAAAGCTCTTCCACGGCTTTTTTTACCTGCACAAATCCAGTAGAAAGTGTTGCCTCCCCACAAAACAAAGCCGCATCTGCAACCTCTGTTGTCACTCCCTCGCCGTTTTTTTTCGGCCGTCGATAGGCGGGGTTTCTAACAATGCGATACTGCTTATCCCTATGCTGAAATATCAGTTCTACAAAGGTTTTCGTTTTTCCAAGGGCAAAATCGCTGCGAACGCTATCAATACCACGACTGGAACCGCTGGTTTCTCCAAATAATGCAAAGCAAATTGCGTCAAATATGGTGGTTTTCCCTGCACCCGTATCGCCGCTAACCAGAAAAAGACCGCCATCCCCCAATTTATTGAAGGGTATTTCAACCTTTTCAGCAAAGGGTCCAAAAGCCGATATTGTTAAGTGTATCGGTTTCATTCCACAACACCCTCCAATCCTTCCCAAGCCTTCTGTGCAGCTTGCTTTTGCATTTCATCCATTTCCCTGTGGTTTTGCCGTTCAAAAAACAATTGAAACAATTCCTGTGGTGAGGTATCCTCTGCGGAATAGGGAAACTCTTTTTCTACGTGGCTTTCCTGGGCTTGCATTTCGATGGTCATTATGTTGGGATATAATGACCTCAGCTGTCCCATTGGGTCGTTTAGCAGCTTTGCATCTGTAAGAATCCCTCGAATATAATCCTCCGATCCACCTTCAAGCCTTGCCGCATCCACCAGGGAGCATAAAGGGCCTTTGATCTCTCTAAGGGGGCGTTTAGGCAAAAGTGGAATAAAATCAAGCTTGATATCGCCCTTTTCTTTCAATTCCACCATGGTAATGGATTTTTTTCGTCGAATTTCAGAAAAAGAGTAGGCCAGTGGTGAGCCTGCAAAGCGAATCTCGTCCTTGCCAATTCTTTGGGGACTATGCAAATGCCCCAACGCAACATAATCAAAATCAAAAAATACGCTGGCATCCACCTCATCCAGCCCGCCCAAGGAATAGGTTTCAGAATCGCTTTGCTCTGCGATACCGTGCCAGGTTACAAATTGATGTGCCAATAAAATATTTCTTCGTTCTTTTTTTAAGTTTGTTTCTTGCAAAGTCAATTCAACCGCCCTTTGATATGTGGGAATATCCTCTTGAAAGAAGGGACTAACCAAAGCCGGTTTCACAAAAGGCAGTAAATACACACCAATTTCTCCAAATTCATCCTGGAAAATAATCGGATCAAGCCGCCCTTGATAGCTTCCGCAGATATGAATTTTATTTTCCCCAAAAAGACGGCTGCCAAAATCCAAACGATAAGATGAATCGTGGTTTCCTGCTATCATAAAAATCGAAATTTTCCGCTGAGACAGCTCAGTTAGAAACTCGTCCAATAAGCGCACTGCCTCCACCGGCGGAACCCCTTTATCATAGACATCGCCGGAAATCAAAATAGCGTCAATGTGTTCATCCTCTGCCCTTTTTAAGATTTGAGTAAGGATGTACTTTTGGTCATCTATCATGGAAAAATCATAAATTTTTTTGCCTAAATGCAAATCTCCAATATGAAAAAATCTCATGCTTCCCCTCCTTTTCCTATTTGAATAAAGCCAACAAATAGCTTGAATTTATTATTGTGAAAAGCAGACACCGATAAAAGATGTCTGCCCCTGCTTGAAAAATTTGTTATGCATTATTTTTTTGAACGCATCATCCCTTGTGTATTTCGTCCCGTTCATAAGGCGTAATCACCCATTTTATACAGCCATCCAGCTTATTTTCAAAAATGCGATAACCTTCCATGACATCATTTAGAGGCGCACGATGGGTAATTAAACAACGAGTATCAATTTTTTTACATTGTACCATTTTCATAATATCATCACAGCTGTTTGCATCCACGCCACCTGTTTTAAACACAAGATTTTTTCCATACATTTGATGCAAAGGCAGGGTCTGCTCTTTTTCATAAAGAGCAACCAAAACCACAACAGCGTTAGGCCTTGCTACCTTCCATGCCAATTGAAATGTATTTTCCCCACCAGCAACCTCAAATACACGGTCCGCTCCTCTGCCTTGCGTTAGCTTCAAAATTTCCTCCCCGACATTTACTTCCAGAGGGTTTAAGCAAATATCCGCCAAGCCTTGCTCTTTCGCCAAGGCCATTCTATCGTTACTAATATCTACAACAATTACCATGGCAGGGCTATATAATTTAATACTCATTAACGCACAAAGTCCCGTAGGGCCGGCGCCCAAAACAACCACTGTATCGGCTGGTTTGATTTCGCCAATGCTTGCCGCCCAATAGCCTGTTGCCAAAATATCACCATTAAATAATGCTGCTTCATCGGAAACATCTTCGGGAATTTTCGTAAGGCCCTGATCAGCCATAGGAATGCGTGTAAACTCAGCTTGACCTCCATCAATACGACAGCCCAGTTCCCATCCGCCATGAATGCAGTTGTTTACATAACCTTGCTTGCAAAAAAAACACTCCCCGCAAAAAGTTTCCACATTTACTGAAACCCGATCACCAAGGTGAAAATGCTTTACGCCCTCTCCAACCTCAACCACTTCTCCTACAAATTCATGGCCTAAAATCGTGTTTTCCTTTGCTCTTGGTACTGCTCCATGCTTTATATGTATGTCGCTGGAGCATATGGTGGATCTGGTTACTCGCACAATGGCATCTGTATCTTTCTCAATAACAGGCATGGGGCGATCCTCTAAAGAAATCACGCCATTTCCTTTATATACAACTGCTTTCATCGTTTTTTCCATGTTGAACCTCGATTCTTATGTTTAAAAATCAGCCGCCATCTCTTTCGCCTTTTCCATTGCTTCTTCCAAAATCACCTCTACAGGTCGAATTCCCATATCCAGCCCTTCCGCTGCAATACAATCATATCTTTGAATACCAAAAAATTCGCACATTGCTTCCATATATTTTGAACCCATTTCCATAGGCGTTTGGTCGTAAAACCCGCCTCGGGTAGTAACGTAAACCAGATGAACCGCCTTGCAGACACCAAAACATCCTTGTTCGTTGCAGCCAAAGGTAATCCCCTCAACGCACAAGTTTTCAATATAAACCTTTAGCAAAGCCGGAAAGCTTAAATCCCAAAAAGGAGCAGCTACAACAATTTTATCCGCCTTGGCAAATGCATGGGCATAACGAAAACGAGGGTGTGAAAAATCCTTTTTCACCAATAGTTCATCTCTTTGGTGAAAAAAACCTTCGGACATATAGGTCATCCCCTCATCCATCAAGGAGAGCTCCGTAATCTCGTAGTTTCCTGTCTTATTTAATTCATTTAGAAAAAAATCAACCAATTTTTTCGTTCGAGATGCTTCCTTACGAATACAGCAGTTTACAAATAATATTTTTTCCATGGGGACACTTCCTTATTAATTAATTTTTTCAACAGATAATGGGCCGAATCTCTTTTCTTCTAATATCCCTTCCACTTCCACTTTTAAAGGCACAGAATCAGACGCACCCTTTTTGCCGATGGCCAAGGCACTTGCCGTTGTTGCCATTCGTAAAGACGCGGGAATGGATTTTCCATTCAGCACGCCATAGAGAAAATATCCGCTAAAGGTATCCCCGGCGGCCGTTGTATCCACAACCTCAACCTGATAGCATCCGATTTTAAAGGTTTCTCCATTGAAAAAACAGATTGCACCTTTACTCCCAAGGGTTAAAAGAATATTCATACTTGGATATTTTTTCTTTAAAACAGGTAGAATCTCTTCATCCTTTTCACAGCCTGCGATCTGTTTTCCTTCAACCTCATTAACAATCAACCAATCCAAAAGCCCTAAAGGATACCCCGAAACCTTTTCATCCATAGGTGCAGCATTAAAGGCAATTTTCAATCCTCTTTTATGGGCTTCTGTCATAATATAGTCTACCAAATTAGCTTCATTTTGTAATAAAACAAGGCCTTCATTTCCAAATTCATCCAATGTTTCGTTAATATATTCTTTTGTCAAATGCTGATTCGTACCGCCGTAAAGCAAAATACAGTTTTGTCCACTAGAATCCACCTGAATGATTGCATGTCCACAGCTTTCCTCAAGTCTCTTTATCAGTGAAGTATCTACGCCATTTTCTGTAAGCTTATTTTCCAGAATTTCCCCGCCCTTACCAATGAACCCTGCATGGAAAACCGTATTTCCTGCCTTTGCCGCCGCAATGGATTGATTTAATCCCTTTCCGCCACAATTGATATATAACCCCTTCGAGGATAATGTTTCCCCCGGCTGAACAAAATGATCCACATTGTAAACATAGTCCAAATTTAAAGACCCAAAATTTAAAATTTTCACTTTGTCTCCTCCTCGTTTCTTCCTAAAATAGCTTGTCGCAAATCTTTTTGACGAACCTTTTCCTTCCAGTAAATTCCAACTAATATCAAAAATATGCCAAGAATTTGAACGGGACGAAAACTTCCAAAAAAAACATAATCCAAGGCAATCGCTGTACCAAGCTGTCCGAAAAGCATTAAAACAGTGGAAGTCATGGCTCCTGTGTTTTTTGTGCCTATAATTAAAAAAATCATAGCAATTAATCCGCAAATACTGCCTAAATAAAATAAAAGAGGAACCCCTTTTATATATTCAAAGCGAAATTCACTTCCTTTTCCCACAATATACACCAGACAGAAAGATATAACTGTTGCTTCAATATAATTAATTAACGCCCCTCTCGGCGTACCTAAACATTGGCCCGCTTTTACATTTACCATTTTATTAACTGTATTCAAAAAACCATTAGCAATTGCAACTATATAAAATATCATTTTTTTGCCTCCTTAGCCGTAAACAACAACCAAAACGCCGATTAACACCAACAAATAGCATGGGAGCTGCTTTAACCGAAATGCTCGTTTTGAGGCGTTAAACCAGCCATAATGGTCAATAATTGCTGCTGAAAGCATTTGACCAATTACCGAAAGACTTAACATTGCCGTTGCACCAATATGTAAAGTGCACCAACTACTGGTTGCAACCATTGCTACCCCCATAAATCCTACGGTATATACATATTTGGGTACACCACGAAATGAAATTGGTTTTTTTTCTTTTATTATGATATATAAAAATAGGAAAACCGCCGCAATCATATGAACAAAAAAGCAGATACCAAAAAGGCTGTAATAATTTCCCAACTGCCCATTTAATGAAACCATAAACCCCTGAAAAATGCCCGCTAAAACTAAAAAAACAAAATAAATCATAGTTACCTCCTTAAAAACACAAGGCTTTCCCTTCCATCTTCTTTCAATGATTTTAGCATATTATTCTAATAGATTCAAATATTATGAAGGTGAACGTTGCATTTTTTCAAAATATAAGGTAAATTAAAACAAAAAAACACAAATCAAGGAGGGCCACTTATGTTAAACCTACAGCCTCACATTCAATTGGATGATTCTCTTGGTATAAAATATGCGCTGCTACCCGGAGATCCGGCGAGATTAGATCGAATTTCCCCATTTTTAGAAAATGCTCAAGAACTAAAATTTAACCGTGAATATAGAAGCCTGGTTGGAACCTATAAAGGTGTGAAAATATTGGCAATGTCCACCGGTATGGGCGGTGCTTCCACAGGAATTGCTGTGGAGGAACTGCATAAAATTGGCGTAGAGGCAATGATTCGCATCGGAAGTTGCGGCAGCTTACAGCCTAAGGTGAAAATGGGTGATATTATTTTGGTCAGCGGCGCTGTTCGAGATGAGGGCACATCCAAAACCTATATAGATTCAATCTTTCCCGCTGTACCAGATACAAACCTTTTACTTGCCTGCTTAGAGGTTGCTAAAGAGAAAAATATACCTCATCATACAGGAATTGCCCGAAGCCATGACAGTTTTTATACAGACGATGAGGATGCGATTGATGCATTCTGGTCAAAAAAAGGTGTGCTGGGTTGTGATATGGAAACAGCTTCTTTGTTTACAATAGGTCATTTAAGAGGGGTGAAAACCGCATCTATATTAAATAATGTTGTAGACTATCAAGGCGACACCTTTGATAGTATTGTAAATTATGTTGATGGTGCATCTCTTTCTATGCAAGGTGAAAAAAACGAAATTATTGTTGGACTAGAAGCTTTTGTTAGGCTGGAAAAAGGCCTTTTATAGTTTTTTATGCAATAGAAACTTTTTCTCCTTTTTTTGCGTCTGTGTAATAAAACTGAAAAGGAGTCAAAAAAATGAAAAATTATCTTTTTATAGCCTTATTCATCTGTAGTTTGTTTTTATCTGCCGGTTGTACGGAAGAAAAATCAGGAGAGCATAATTCCACAAATAACGCCTTGGACTCTGCTGATATAAATCAAAAGCCCTCTGTGCAATCAGAAAAAATAATAAAAGGAAAAATTATTAAAATAGAAAATGATATGTTGCTCATTGCAGACACTGAGGATAAAAGCGGTTTATACCAAATTTCAACCAAAAAGTTCTTAGGTGACATCTCTAAAATCACTACCGGAGATATAGTGGAAATAGGATTTGATGGTACGATTTTAGAGATTTATCCGAGTATCATCGCAAATGTTGATTACATTATTTTTCTGAAAAATGGCGAAGATTTTGTAGGACTGTATTATGATATTTTAATGCAGCTTTATGAAACAGATTTGGAATTAAACAGTGGGATTGACTTTATTGCCCTAGATTTGACGAAAGACAATAATCTCCTAGATAGCGAAAAAACCGCTCTGTTGCATTTACTTTGGAGTAAAACGCAAAAACAGACTAACTTGGCAACCTATGAGGAATTGCTTTCCGAAAATTTCATTACGGTGGAAGAAAATTCGAATTATGCCCAGTTTAAAACAGGAATTTTATTTAGGCTTGAAACATCCGAATTAGAACAAGGAAAATTTACTTTTAATGCCGAAAAATGGCGCTCCTCACTAGGTGCATATTTTTTTACCAACTGCGAAGCAAGAAAAGAAAATGGAACATGGGTTTATGAAATTGGCGCAGAAATGATTTCTTAATTATTTGAGTAACAACTTTGCGTTTTTATGCTAAACTCGTTGTTTGAATTAATATTCGGTTTTTTCATATCTTCAAAAGAGTTCGCTATTTTCTGCAATGTTATTTTGTAAATCAGTTTGTCTATACACAAAAACCCGATTTATTTAACATCAAATCGGGTTTTCTACAGGCTGGAACCATTTCTGTGATAAAACTTCCAAGTATATTTTTAATTTTTTTTTGCATATACCCGCAAACCCACCAATGCGCAGCCTTCAAAAAACGCAATATGAGATTTTTCAAGATATTCTAACAACGCAGGACTTTCTGCGCCTGGTTGAATCAAAATATATTTATATGGTTTGGTGCACTCTTTGATGAGATTCAGCCCTTTTGATGGATGAATGCATAAATCAATGACATCTATATCTTCCGAAATATCGTTGAGCGATGCCAATTCCTTCCCAACACAATAAACTTTATAACCGTGCTCCATCAATTCATTTTTTATCTTATATGCATATTTATCTTTGTTTAACGTATCTCCAACAACCGCAAAAACATTTTCCTGCATAATTTCTTTTAAATTCATAGGATCACCCTTTCTAAATTGTCCCTGTGGGAACGGTATCTATTGCAAATTTTTTCATCTTTATCCAGTCAATTGAAAAGGATTGTAGGATTATTATGCAATTTTTCCGACTATTCTCAATGCCGGAATACCAAATTCCGCTTTCATCTTTATAAGCACATTATATATTTTCTACAAATAATTTCAACTAAAAATTACATTAATTTCTTATTTACAATCATTTGTTTCTTTTTTGAAGGAAAAGATAAGATATCTCTGCCTTAAAATTGACCATATTCCAAGGAATTATTCTATGAATCTCCCTTACTAATAAAAAAGCCCTTACCTTGAAAATCACTTCCTCGGTAAGGGCTTAGTTACTCTCTATTCAATTTTACAATAACAGCATTAATTCCAGGTTTTATCCGGTGTAATTGCTGTCCAGGTTTCAGCACCGTCAGGTGTTTCCCTTGTGTAATCATGTGAATTTGTTGCTTCCATTACTGCTTCATAGTACCAAGCGTCTTTGTTATTATCACTCCAGTATCTCGCATTCTCAAGCAAGCCTTCTTTGCTTACCTTTCTGTTTAATACTGAATTAATCAAAGTCACTGCTTCCGCTCTCGTAATATATTCATTAGGTCGGAAGGTACCATCTGGGTAACCGTTAATCCAGCCTTTTAATGCTGCTGAATTAATAAAGTCTTTTGCCCAGTGGTTGTCAATGTCTGAAAATTGATTTGTATCGGTTGTGCTCAAATTATCAAACTTCGATACAATAACAGCAAATTCTGCTCTGGTAATCGCATTGCCAGGCTTAAACTCACCGCCCGGATAGCCGGAAATTACGCTACCATTTGCCAAAGTTGCAATGCTTGTATTTGACCACCGCTGGCTTGATACATCAGGGAAATCTTGGGTTGTTGACCTCATAGTTGCTCTGGTATCATCACTCAGCAAGCGGTAGAAAATTGCTGCAACTTCTTCACGGCTGATTTTGTTTGTTGGTTTCACGGTACCATCTGTATATCCGAAAATGTAAGCAAAATGGTCAATCATGTTTAAACCATCCGCCAATGGCACTTCTTCATCAAGAATTGTTACTTCCTCACCAAAATCGCTTCCGTTATCCGATGAATTTCCTGAATCGCCCGAATCGCTGCTCTTTTTCCCATATACAAATACAACTTCATATTTGTCTATTTCGGAAAAATCTAACGTAATACTTCTTGAAGATGAGACAGCTACACCATTTACTGTAACCGATTTAAGTTTTGTGTATCTTCCACTATTTACAGCATTTACTATAACACTTTGACCTTCAACACTTTCCTGAGACTGTGTTGTGTCATATACTGTATTGTCTCCGTACACATGTTTTACTATCAGGTCATTTTTTTCATAAACAACGTTCACTGTACGACCGTCCTCATCAATTCTAATCGGTAATACAGTGGGATCGCCATTAATCTGATATTCTTTGAATTTGTAGCCCTGTGGTGCATATAAAGCCACAGATTCAATGTTCGGTTCTCTCTTCAACACGGAACCAGCTACTGTTTCAAATGGAATCTCGGAACCTTCCAAATAGTGTTCTACGGTGAAGTTCCACACGTCTTCATTGGGTTCCCATACTGCTCTCAACTCCACATCACTGTCAGGCATAATAAATCTGCCATTTGTAATTGTTACAACATCATCCTTTACTACCCAACCGCCAAAGGTAAAGCCATCTCTCTGAGGTGTTACATTAGAGACCACAATTTCGTCACCTTTATATCTGTCGATAATATCGTTTGGCATATTGGTTACTTGACCATCAGATACATACTCAACGGTATGTTCTTCCAATTTTTCATATCCGTATTTAATCCAGATACAATTATCAGGCATTGCACCGCTAAGCGTACCATCTTCAGTTAGGGTAATATTATACTTTTCCTTCAGTTCCTGAATGAGTTCTGCTGTTGTATCTACAATCAGTTTGTTTTTGCCAATAAACACAGTGATATTGGTTAATTCATAACCTCTTATAGGATCATTTGCTTGGCTGCTGATTTCTTCGCTTGCTTTGCGTTTCACAGGAGCAATAACGTCTTCATTTGGATAAACATCTTCTGGAGAAGCATCGTCATTTATATCCGCATGCTCAACAACAAAGGAATAAACATCAACAAACTTCGCAGTGAATATTAAATTACTTGTTACAGTATCAGGGAATGAAGCATTCCAACCTGCAAATTCATAATCGTGGCTATATATATTCTGGCGCAATTTTCCTACAACCGTTGGAACTGAAATATCTGTCCAAGGTGTATTCATATGAACGCCTGAAATAGTCACAGGGCTGATTGTGCCTCCTGCCGCTTTGCTTTTATTAATTATAAAGCTGACATTCAGTAAAGAGGAGAATTTAGCAAGATACGTCATATTGCCTAATACTTCTGTATCCTCTGCAGGTGTTTCCAAAATTTCTTCTATGCCGGATTCACCTTCCATCACCCTATACCATGCTTCAAATTCATATCCGGCATTGGCTTTTGCTGAAGGAATTGCTCTACCAATTGCATTACCAATTAAGATAGGATCTGTAACAACATCATCAGTATTGCCATTAAGCGTACCGTGTCCGTCTGTTGTAAATGTTACTCTAGCCCAGTCCTCATCTTTGATAACAACTTCACCATACAATAGTGTTGTATCCATAATTACAGTACTGAATTCAAAGGGGTGTTCGCACTCCTCGTCAGTATACCAACCGTCAAATTTGTATCCGGGCTGGATGTTTTCAATTGCAGCTGCTGTTGGATCTGCGGCTGTTGTTCCCTTCTGAATTGATTGGCTATCAGGTTTTACAACACCGAAGAATTCTTCAGTTCCATCCACCATAATACCTTTCACTTGGAAAGAAACTACTGCGTTATCCTCAGTCCACTGTGCTGTAAAGGTCAAGCCATCATTGGGGATTAGATCATTTTCACTAGGCAGTGTTTTATCCCATGACGGAGCTGCTAATTTCCAGCCAGTACTTGCAGCTATAGGTGTTGGTACTTGACCGCTATAGTCAGACCATGCTGCACCTTTAATTGCATCTATCACAACATCTGCATTTGTTCCGCCTTCCCATTGTCCATGGGTACCAGCTTTAAAGGTAATTGTGGTCCAGGCTTCTGCATTCTTTACAAGATAGCAATCGACATGAATTATATTACCCTCTTTCACCAATCTAAATGGTACTATGTCATATCCCGGAGCATTGTTGTATGCAGCATTCAAATCTGAAGTACCCTTATAATTTCTAATTAAATCTGCAAATTTTGCATCCGCAGTTTCGGTTCTGTCCTTTGCATCGGGCGTTGTGCTTACTGCAAACTTATTAAGATCTACATTAGAAATTTTAGATTGATCTGACAATAGTGCCGGACTATACCGGGTTGAGGTATGAGTAATGTGTGCTGCAACGGCTGCCTCTGCCTCTGCCTCAGAATCAAACTTTGCAGTTATTGTTGTATCAGCACTAGATTTCTTTTCATATACATAGTAGCTCACGTTATAAATCTGTGTCCACTGTGCTGTATATGTTGCATTTTGCGTAATGGTTGTCGGCAAATCCTCATTTTGGATTAATGTTGCACCATTATCTGTCGACCAACCGATAAACTCATAATTATTCTCTGCTGTCACAGTAGGAATACCACCAAGAGATGCAAGGGTAGTGTCTTTTAATACACTAGGCCATTCAACTTTATTCTGGTTTGTATTCAATGTGCCGTGGTCACCTGCTAAAAACGTTACCTTGAACCACATGTCATCTTGTTTCTGATACTTCATTTCATAGGTTTTTGCACCTGTAACTGTTTGAGGGAATGTTACAAATTTTTTCTCCACCGTATCATACCAACCCACTGTTGCCCAGCCAGGGTCTGTAGTTATTCCAGGCGCAGCATCGAAGATTGCATCATAACTTGTGGCTGTTGTAACGCTTGACTCAGTTGGGTAGGCGCTAAATTTACCATGCTCGCCTCTATCGAAGACTAAGTTCACAGGATTTGAGGTATAGTAAACTTTAATCACTGTGCTTCCGTTTGGCTGTATTCCAATGATATTAGCATCTTGATTGTATGAATCCAGACCAACCTTTGCTTCCTGGAAAGTATATTTTGTATAATCTCCCGTTTTCAAGCCTTTGACACTTGCAAGTGTTACCGTAGGAGCACCTTGCCATACAGTGGCGGGTACTGGGTCTCCGGTTTGTACACCATTTTTGTAGAATACAACTTGATATGCATAGGTTTTGCTTCTGTCTTCATCCACTCTGGCGTGAAGGGTAATTGTATTATTCCCATCTACGGGAGCGTCAAAGTCAAATTTACTTCCTGTACAATTTGCTTCTTTATACCAACCGATTACTTGATAGCCAGGTGCAACGGCAACTTCTGGTTCTGTCACCTTATCACCAATTTTAACCAATTGGTCTGCTTGGGCAGGATCAACAAAGCTTGCTTTGTCCTTATTTAATCCAACAAAATTAAACTTTGCTGCAATACTTTTTGCTACCTTTAATTTTGGAACAGCAGAACTGTAATCATTTTCAGTTACCGCTAAATTAACAACATTTCCGCTTTGGTTTTTATATGTTCCATAGGCTGATTTCTTTACATTTGTCGGATACTCTCCGCCTTTCTCCAAATCTGCCTTTTTCAGCTGCACAAAAATTTCCAAGCTCTGCTCTGCTGTTGAAAAATTGGGCAGACTCCAAACAAATTCTTTGCCGGCGTTAATTTCAACTGTACCTGCGCTTGCAACATAGGAAACAGACGTTTCCGGCTTATTTGTCAAAGTAAAATGTTCTGTATCAATAATATCATGAATTGATACATTTGCTGTAATGGTTGAACCAATGTCACTTAACAAGCCTGATAATTCACTGGCATCAGTAATGTTATGATAATGTGCAGAACTTGTTGCGTAATTCTCTAAACGATTCGTTGCATCACCGTTTGTAAGATTGAATCCAACTGTGTAAATTGTAATATCTTTTGATTTTAATGATGCAATTTCGTTTACACCATTCCAACTTGGATTATTTCCAGATTCACCCTGTAAACCGGGTTCACCATCAGTTAAAAATACAACATAACCAGGTCTGGATTTATCCGTTCTTGCATTGAGCATATTATATGCCCTTTGCAAAGCAGTGGTATAGTTTGTTCCGCCCTTCGGTGATTTAGGAATTTTAGCTGCAATCTTACTTGAATCGTTTGTCAGACCGCACTCGTTAGAGTTTTGAGCATAGCCACTTGAACTAAACACCACCAACCCAAGGCGATTTTTGGTGTTTTTATTTGGAATAACTTCATCAGTCAATGCTTCTACGGCATCTGTTGCAATTGACCAGCGAGTTGCACTTTCTTCGTACATTGTTTCATACAACATACGATTTAATTTGTTTTGCCCACCCCTCGTCAGGGTACCATAGTAGTCTGTTTCCACATCAAAGCGATCTGATTCATGACCACTCGCTGTATATAGAACCACCGTTAGATAGTTCGATAGTATAACATAGTGAATATGCTGTGCTACTACTTTATAGTTTACCCACGCCTCAGTTTGCACCGTAACATAATCGTCCATGCTTCCGGATGCATCCAAAACCATAACAACATCTGCACCAGTTGTTGTGGTAATTGGTGTTCCTTTTGTTTTTAGAGTTATCTTTGCAAGCCCCGCTTCTTCATCAACCCACTCCGCCATTTTCGTTAATTCGTGGTCATCAGTGGCAGCAGCGAAAGCACTTGCGGGAAACAGCGTAATAACCATAACTGTGGCCATTAGTAAAGATAATAACTTCTTAAATCTCATTCAATCACACACCTCCTTTATCCCTTCTTTCTTTATTTAATTGTTTTTCATCTTAGCGGGCACTCACCTCCCCTACGATTTCGAAAGAAGTTTCATTAATTTCAACAATTATGCTAGGATCAATGGTTCCACTTAAAATTAAATAGTCAATTACAATTTCATTTTCGCCTGCAACTAGCACAACGTCTTCAACTTCAATCATTGACTCAAGATTATCATCATGACGAGCGTAGTTTGCTGTATGAACAGTTTCGCCCGCAGTCAAATCTACAATTACTTCTTCTGTATCGGTAGATCCGAAAAGACCATGTTCTCTATGAATAATTTTTAAGGTCGCTAACTCTTGAGGTGCTTCTACCAAAGGAACTTCTTCCTCAGGGATTTCAACAATCTCGCCTTCGGGTACTTCTACTACCGGTACTTCTGCTTCGGGTACTTCTGCTTCCGGTACTTCTGCTTCTGGTACTTCTGCTTCTGGTGCTTCTGCTTCTGGTACTTCTGCTTCTGGTACTTCTGCTTCTGGCACTTCTGCTTCTGGCACTTCTGCTTCTGGCACTTCTGCTTCTGGCACTTCTGCTTCTGGCACTTCTGCTTCTGGCTCTTCTGCTTCTGGCACTTCTGCTTCTGGTACTTCTGCTTCAGGCGCTTCTGATGCAATTAATTGACCTGCTGTTTCAGTCGCAACTTCTAATGCAGAACCATTTTCCTCAGCAAAAGCAACTACGTTTGCCGTTCCCAATGCTACACATAATGTCATTGTTAATCCTAATTTAAATTTCATTTTAATTCCCTCCAAATATAATTATATTTTATCAATACCTACAAGTTACAAAGCCAATTGCTTAAATTTGTTTGAATGTGTCTGATTGTAAAATATACTGCATTTTCAGTACGCTTCTTTTACAATCGAATCATTCCGTGCTCCATTGTTAAAAAGAAGAAACTCAACTTTTTAAACATCCATGGTAAATTTGCCCAAACTAGTTTTTTTCATACATTATATTTTTTAAAAAGATATAATGTACCTGACTTATTATGGCTCTAGTTTTATTATTTGCTTTGATTGTAGCATTCTCTGGTAACATCTTAGTTACAAAACAGAATTTTCCAATTCTTTTTATAATTTTTTTAAATTTCTTTAAAGATTTATGAAAGACTGAAAATTTAGTGCTTTTACTTAGAATAATAAATTTGCAATTCATATAAAAAGCAAATTTTGCAACAAAAAAAGTCCCCCCATTTGATAGCCTATACATAATTATCAAGTAGGAAACTCTATTTTAACATTCCAAAATATTTTGTTTTTTGGACAACTCCAGAGTTATCATATTATATTATTCTTTTTTATCCTATCCTTTAGAGCATCGTAGAATAACTATCACATTTCATCAAAAAAAAACTTCTTTAATAATAGATTTGTTGGAAATAAAAGTTGTTTCTTCCTATTTAAATACACATTTATTTTTAAATCATCTTTTCTTAATTCATCGTTATTTTCTTGTATGCCGGAACACTTTAAGTTGTGCCATCAATAAAATTGCCAAAGTAGAGAAAAACAATGAATCAACTTTATAATTTACATCATTTGGTTGAAAATGCATTTTTGCATTTACAAAGTTGGAGAAGAATCGCTATCTGCTATGCCAAAAACATAGGTTCTTTTGCAGCAGCAATTCAAATTCTGTGTATTGCTTTATGGTTAATAAGTGTTGATGACACTACCTAGTGTCATAGACTGAAAGGTCCAATATTCGCATTCAATTTAAGTGTCTTTATCCTCCTTTTAAAAATAGATTTTCAGGAATGAATTCCGCTAAAGTATCATTCCTGAAAAGCCGATCCATATATTTCTCTAAAGTTTAACTACTTTGTAAGCAATAGAATTTCAGTTCTAGGGATAGCCATTACCCTTGGGTACTTATGTAATTGGGCATAAACATCTTTTTGAATTTCCCATCGAATCAGTCCATCTGCATTTTGGGGCTTGATCATTAATATATCGCTGAAAACACCCTCCGTTACACTTACAATTTCATACTCCAGCAATAATGCATCAGTACTGGGGGTGGTTAAAAAAGCGGGAAGAATGCGTTTTGTCCTGATGCATAAATAAGACAGCCCATCGAAATTCTCATTGCATTCCAATTCCAACCCATAATCCGGGGCAAGTACTCGCCCCCTCTTCCAATATGCTTGACAGATATTTTTGCAGCCTATAAGTAAAGCATCCGTATAGGTTTTGGGCTTTATGTAAAGGGCATGCTTAGAGCAAATTTTTTCGTTTTTACCATGCTCCATCACAACAACCTTATCACTTATGCGAAAGACTTCGTCCCGATCATGGGAAACAAACAATACTGTTTTGCCAAATTCCTTGACAGCAGAAATAACCTCTTGTTCCATTTGCCATCTTAAATAGCTGTCCAGTGCGGAAAAGGGTTCATCCAGCATAATGATTTCCGGTTCACAAGCCATCATTCTTGCTAATGCACATCTTTGCTTCTGACCACCCGACAGCTCAGATGGTAGCCTTTCCTCCAACCCTGTCAGATGATAGGCTGAAATGAATTTATCAATATTACATCTTTTTTCTTTCGCCATAACAGCCATGATGTTTTTTTTCACAGTCATATTAGGAAACAGGGCATAATCTTGGAACAAAAATCCGACTTTCCGCTTTTGTGGCGATAGATTAATTTTTTTTTCGGCATCAAAAACAGTTTTTCCGTTTATTATAATTTTTCCACTATCCGGCGTTTCAACACCTGCGATGCACCGAAGTGTCATGCTCTTTCCGCAGCCCGATCCACCCATTAAAGCAACATTTTCGTCCGTTGCTTCAAACTTGACATCAAGGGTAAATGCACCCAGTCGTTTTTTTATCTTGCAGTATAAAGACATATTTATGACCTCCTTCCATAGGAGTTTTTCTTTTCAAAAATATTTACAATAAGCATTACAACAAAAGAAATCCCAATGTTTACCAAAACCCAGTTCATCGCCTGGCTATCCTGATTGGTTTGCCAAAAATATGCCACCGTCGTTGAAATCGTGGCAGTGCTATTTGCAATATAGCCTGCCACCATACTGGTAGCGCCATATTCTCCAAGCCCTCTGGCAAAGGCCAGCACAAATCCGGCGATGATCCCTTCCTTGCAGTTGGGCAAAAGAATGCGCCAGAAAATATATGAATTGGAAAGGGAAAGTGTCTTTCCAGCGGCTATAATATTTTTATCAAACGCCTCAAAGGAGCTTCTCGCCGTTCTGTACATTAACGGAAGCGTCACAATCACCACAGCAAAAATTGCAGCATACCATTTCATGGTAATTGTGGTATCAAAATATTTTTTCACTAAAATACCCAGCGAGCTTTTCGGCGAGAGTACCTTAAGCAAAAGAAACCCCACTACCGTAGGCGGCAATACCATAGGAATTGTAAGCAAAGTGTCAAAAAAACCTTTTAATACGCCCGGAAGCTTCACAATATAGTATGCCATAAAGATGCCGATAAAAAATGTGATAAAAGATGCAACAAACGAAATTCTTAAGGAATTATATAACGGAAACCAATCCATCGGCATCGCCTCGCTTAAAAAGTTATTTTTCGGGAACAATCAGCACAACTTCGTTTTCCAGCAAATTCATAAGGGTGTCCCCATTGATATATCCGCCCTCATTCAAAGCTTTCATCTGCTTTTGTGCTGCAGAGATAAAAATATCAACATTGGCACCAGACTCAATTTGTGTGAGCAAGGTTCCGCTGGAATCAAAATTGTATACAAGCTCAATATTCGGATATTTTACATTAAACAACTTACCGATTTCTGTTAAAGATTCTGTTAGGCTAGCAGCGGCAAAAATAGTCAAGGTACCCCTGTCATCAGCAGTCAAGCCCTTTGGCGTATCTGTTGCCGCAATTTTAAATCCAACCTTTTCGAATTCACTTTTTGCTTCATCTGTAAGAAGAAAATCCAGGAAAACTTCTGCTACAGCCTTATTTTCAGCCTGGGAAAGGGCTGCTGCAGGGTAAATAACAGGTGTTTTTAAGGTTTCGTAAGGAGCGGAACAGACGACTTTTACGCCATCAGCAGTTGCGGCATCCGTAGCGTAAACAACGCCGCAATCAACAGCCCCTTGTTGAACTTGTGAAATCACCTCTTTTACATTTGTACCAAAAGAAATTTTACTTTGCATTGCGTCCCAAAAGCCTAAATTAGTAAATATTTCTTCTGAATACTGCCCTACGGGTACATCGGAATTTCCTAATGCAATCAGCTTAACCCCATCGGTGTTTACATCTTCAAATCCGGTGACCTCTGCCAGTACAGCGGTTTGGTCCGATTGCTCCTTGGCGGTGTCTACCAGTGGGCTTGCGGCTTTTCCGCATGCCGTAGTCAGCAAGAAAGCGGCAATAATTATCATGGTTAAAAATTTTTTCATAAAATATCCCCCTTTTGAGTACAAGCCATGAAAAGCGCATGGCTTGCTCTCTTTCTTTGATTGAAAAATGTGGGTACGCTATTGTATTTCTTTATTTTTAGAATGACACAAAGAACAACTTGCGCAATCCTCAGGGGTACACCCTAAAACGTCGGTTTGAAGGCTTTGAACGGTAAACCTACAGGCTGACATGGAAAAGGTATGCTCTTCGTCGTTTACGATTGTTACAGTGTCATTTTCAAAATCAAAATAAAGCACCATTGCTTGAGTGATTTTCATATCATCATACAAAGGATGTATTTTTTGCTCAGGTTTAAGGAGTAAAAATTCGGAATCCTCGCTCTGTACAGCAATTCTATTGGACACCGTGGAAAACTTATTGATTCTTCCCATTTCATCAAAGGAAAGGGAATTGCTGTCAGCATTTATGCCAATGGCATTGGGATCATTTGCACTGAAACGCCCAATCTGCGTATGTATGATAACTGCCTCGGCAGGCTCAGCCGATTGGAGCTGACCGCTTTCATATAAAGAAAAACCAATTCGTGTTTGAAACGAACCTGACTTTGTGTTTAATGTAATGCATTCTCCCGGATATAGGGTGATGCTTTTGATCGCTCCGCTTTGATAAAAACAAATCCCATTGGTTTTTGCCGTAAATTGGGCGAAATCTAATTCGAAGGAAAGAGGGATATTATACGCACCTTCATCCTCCTCCGACCAAAAACCGCTTATTTTGCCGTCTGCCACAAAAACTCTGTGGATTTCTCCTGTGGGATAAAAAGTGACATATTCCGCCGGCAAAGTACCAATGGGGGTTTCTATTTCCGTTTGCTCCTCCAAGAGAACGCCTTTTACCAAGCCATTTTTATGAAACTCCACGGAAGCCTTGTTTTTTCTTCTTTCTGTTTCACTATAGGCAGGAACCAGTTCGCCTGCATGGGTCATAACCATATTTTTTCCCCCAAGCTTTACACCTTGCAATTCGCCGGAGGTATACGTTTCATAAGAGGTTACATCCCCTAATACACCAAAGGCAATCTGGATATGCGTGTCATCTACGACAAGGTAATTCATCATATTTTTCCCTCCTAACACTGTTTGTAAGTAATAGACAAATGAAGCTGAAGTCCTTTTTTTTCAGTCTTAATCTTAAATCGGGGATCCCTTTCAAGCCATGGCGGCATATGCGCACAAATCAGACTTAATTCCATAAATGGAACCGTATCAAAAAACGGTTTTAATACTTTTTTAGAGGTGAGCTCCGGATATTTTTCCTGCGCCTTCATCAAGTCAAAAAAGTATACGCCGGGGATATCCGTTTCAACGGGGGCAATGCTGCTTCCCAGTTCCTCTCGTTTTTTCCTTTCCTCCTGTAATGTCAAAATATCATTTTCTATTTCCGCTAATTGCTCCATGGTGTTGTCCTCTATTGAAAAAACATTACAGCCTGCTTTATCAAAAACAGTAAAGGGTATGCCGAAAATTTCCTTAAAAGCCACTGTATTACATTCTTTTATAAAGTTTAATAAATTCTCGGTCTTTCGTCTGATTTCAACTGGGGAGGTTGGTTCAATTTTTTCAAAGCATATGGTTTTCTTTTGCCGAAAGCCGTCCTTTTCCTTAACGTAAATTTTTATCTGAACACATTGATAAAAGTTTGCCAGATTTCCATTTTCATCAGTAAATACTGCGATTCCACCCATACCGTGGCCCCCTTTATTTATTTATTATTACAACATCTCCATGAATCAACTTGGCAAGAAATTCGCCCACCTCATATTCAGCATCCTCAAATTCAATGCCGTATTTATCAGCTACGGCTTCAATCAGCATTTGTGCATCTGCGCCTTTTGCCAATCGATCCCAAAGAAAAACACAGGTTTCATTGACTGAGGGAAGCCCCACTAAGGAGCCGTTTTCGCTATCGCTTTCATGGAAAATACAAAATTCTCCCCCTAATTCACGGAGGATATAACCCTCCTTTATCTTTACTGATTTAATATTCATAGTTCCCTCCTACAAAAGGCTTCGTACATCCTTATGAACGGTTTGAAGAAAAAGCTTCTGTACCTCAAGAATATCGCGCTTCTCAATTCCTGTATCAAAGCGCATTTCTGCGGCATGCACAAAATCATATAAATTGCAGTTTCCCGCCCGCTCTCCGATTCCAAACAAGGTACAATCTATAAATTCAGCACCAAGAACTGCCATTTCTAAGGAATTTGCTACCGCCATACCAAAATCATTGTGCTCATGGGTCTCAATAGGCAGGGAAGTTTTACTCTTTAATTCTTTTATTAATTTTCCTGCTTTTGTTGGAGTAAAAATACCTACTGTATCAGCAAGCCTTATGGTTTTTACCCCCAAGCTTTCCGCAAGATATGCGAGCCTGATCATAAAGCCAGTGTCTGCCCTTGAGCAATCCTCAAAGCCAAGGGTTATGGGAACGTCAAAATTATCAGCAATCTCCATGCATTGTATGAGTGCCTTTTCCACCCACTGCTTGTTTTTATTTAGCTTTGAGTAAATTTGAACATAACTTACAGGAGCTGCAATATGAATTAAGTCCGGTTTTTGCTTTGCAGCTTCCATAACATCGTTGGGAATCAACCGGGCCCATAAAGAAATTTTGGAGTTTTTTCGTCTTTCCATAATTTCTCTTAGAAATTCCTTGCCCTCGGTTTTTCTGTCGTAAATTCCAACTTCTATTTCATAAAATCCAATTTTATCCAAGGCTAGGGCAAGCTTAACTTTGTTTTCAGGGCTGAAAATAATCCCAGGACACTGTTCGCCATCGCGCAGTGTTGTATCAACTATTTTTAGTGGTTTTTTCATGGCAATCATATCCTTCAACAATTTTAGTAAACTCACTATCCGAAACAGCTGTTCCCTCTAAAACACTTTTCTGTTTTATGATTTTTAAAAGCTTCTCCGCGTCCTTTTCCGTATACTCGTTGTAGCCTAGCTTCTGCAGCTTTATCATTACCGAATTTTTACCGGAGTACTTTCCCAAAATCACCTTTCTTTTTAACCCTACCTCCTCGGGGGGATAGGGCTCATAATTGGCAGGCTTTTTCATAATGCCATCCACATGCACCCCTGATTCCACATGGAAGATTCTATCTCCAATGACGGGGGCAAAAGAGGGGATTTTTATCCCGACAATTTCTTCTAACCAAATCTTTATGTTTGCAAAATCGGGAAATAATTTATTGTTCATATAACGCTCTGAAACATGCAGTGCCATAATAATCTGCTCCGTTGCCGCTTTATTTCCTATTCCGGAAAATGTAGTTACAACACCATACCCCTTTTGCTCCAAAAACAATAAGGCCGTTGCCGTTGCACAGTGATAGGTATTTTCCGGACAAAGGATGGTGGTTTTTACAGGAATTTTTTTCTGAAACCATATGACCGCTCCATCACATCCGTTTAACAGCAGACTGTCAAGACCAACAATTTTTATTAGTCTGTTATCGATATGAAAATCTGTGGGTTCCGTAATATCATTGAGCTGGTGAGTTTCAATTTCGTTTGGCAGGGTACTCCTTTTCGGCGTAAAATAATATTTTATTTTATCATCAATCGGATAATTCCCTCGCATATAGGTCATTGTTCCCAGCTCAAGATAGTAAACAAACCCTTCGGGAAGCTCTCCCTCAAGCATTTCGTAAATTAAGGGATTAATCTGTAAATCCTTAATTCCCACATTTCCAACAAATGAAATAAAGCATTTAATTTGTTCCTTTGTCAAAGGATAATCATTGAGCATACATAATGTTGAATCTATAATCTTAATCATCTGCATGCCTCCATTTCAAAAAATTGTTATATCATAAGGTCTTTTACCGGTGTGTTCCCTTCAAAATGTTCATCAAAAATTCTTTCAACATCCTTTGCCTGAACATTCCCATACCATACACCTTCAGGATACACAACCACAATGGGTCCTTTATCACAAATACCAAAGCAGCCTGTATTATTTAAAACAACATCTCCCGACAGCTCCCTGTCCTCAATTTCCTGCATAAATGCTTGTATCAAATCGACACTCCCCTGCTGATGACAGTAGCCCTTCTGCTGACCGTTTATTCGACAGCTGGTGCAAATAAAAACATGAAATTTGGGCTGAATCATATGAACCCCTCCTTTATATGGCCTTTGCGGCTTCTATTACTGCATTTTCTATTTTGTCAAAGGTTGAAATAACTTTGATTCCTTTATCCTTCAGGCGAACCTTCGGGGATTCGCCAATTCTCATTGCAATTACGCCGTCGCAATCGCTGAGTGCTGCAATAATTTTAGCGATTTTATCCTGCTTATCATCACAAAACTCATTTCCATTGCAATATTTTTCAATATTTCGCCTTTCCTTAAATCTGACTTCGCTATTTGTATATTCAAAAATATAGAACTCCTCTGCATGACCAAAATGTAAATCTACATTGACACCACTTTTTGAGGCAACGGCAAAGGTACAGCTTTTTGTACTGGGTGAAGCCTCTTTTGGGGCAAGAAAACCTGCTAAATCCACGGACATGTCGTTATCCAATGTACCAACTGCATCGGCACGACACTGCTTGCAATGGAACATTTGCTTCATAATTTTGTTGCATTCATTTCTCAAATTCAGGATATCCTTATTGCTCACCATGGGGAGGCTTTCAAAAGCACTGCCCGGTACAGGAATCAGCTGCATAATATTTGTAATATAGCAACCCATATCCTTACAGGTTTGCACAACCGCAGGAATATGGGATTCATTAATCCCCTTCAAAGTAACAATATTAACCTTGCAGATAACTCCATGGGCAAGAAGAATTTTAAGCCCCGAAAGCTGATTGGAAACCATGATTGCACCTGCGGCATCCCCTTCAAAACGATTGCCCATGTAATTTATGTATTTGTATATTTTACCGCTGATTTTCGGATCGACGGCGTTCATGGTTACAGTAACGTGAGTAACACCAAGTTGAACCAATTCTTCTGCATAAAAAGGTAGCATCAACCCGTTTGTGGAGAGGCAGAAGGTAACATCCTTGTCGTAGCTTCTGATGAGCTCTAAGGTTTTTTTAGTATCGGCGTAGTTTCCTGCAAGAGAATCCCCCGGTCCGGCAATCCCCACAACTGTAAGGTTAGGCATTCTCTCCTTTACGGCTATATATCTTGCCAAAGCCTCCTCGGGCGTTAATATGGTGCTTGTAACACCAGGTCTGCTTTCGTTTGGACAGTCATATTTTCTAACACAATAATTGCACTGTACATTGCACGAAGGAGCAACGGGCAGATGAATTCTTGCAAATTGATGCCCCGCACAGTTATAGCAAGGATGCTCCATGGTTTTTTTCATGATGTCCGAAGGAATGCCCTCATCCTTTGTTTCAGTCGTTCCCTCACCACTTTCATCAATGGGAGTACCTTTATAATAGGTATCATAAAGGGTATCTCGAAAGGTGTTTTCCGTGACGGATAACAAAGCGTTTGTGATTTCATCCAAAAGGGATAGTGAACCTTCATAACCAAGCATTCTAAGGCGCTGTCCGCCGATGCGGTCATGAATGGGAAAAGCGCGTCTTACCAAAGGGATTTTCAGCTCTTCCTCGATACGCCTTCCGTCGGAGTTTCCAATCATAATATTCACCTGATGTTTTTTAGCAAACGCCTCAATCTGGGCAAAATCCGTATCGTCGGTAATGATATAATCCTCAACATAATACTTCTTTGCAACATAAGAAATCTTATCCTCAACGTATTTTTTTAAATGGTGAAAAACGCTTCCTGTTGACACAACAACGGGCAAAATTCCATTTTCCGTACAAAGACTTACGGCAGAAACCACAAACTCAGGTTCACCAAAAATCACCGCTCTACCTGCGGAGTTGTATTTGTGAGAATCAATCATGCCGTCAATATATCGGCTTCTTTCCTCCTTGATTCCCTGAGGAATGTCTGCGACTGCAAGCTCTGCCAGGGTTTTATAAAATTCATCCGTTGCCTTTAGTCCCACTGGGGAGGCAAGCCTTTTATAGGGTACCCCATATTTTTCATATAACGTTTTTGCTGGGGATTTCTCACAATCAATGTCGGCGAACTCTATTGTATATCTTGCACCACCCATTTTTTTTAGGTCGCTTAATTCCGTGCCCCCTTTGGGAAGTCTGGAATACACCTCATTATGCCCACTATCCAAATTTTCGGAAATATCAGGCAAAAGAATTACATCCAACCCAAACTGTTTAAAAGCAGCCTTCAAAAATCGTATGTCCGCCGGACTATGGGGTGGAATAATTACATTGATTTTCTGATTTTTTTCTGTATCCATTTCAATCTTTTCGGCTATAGTATTGAGGGATGCAAAGTATCCTTCATACTGTGTACCTCCATAGCCGGGAGAATTCACAGGAAGAATTGTAATGTTTTTATGCTCGGGATTTTCTTCATAAAACCGTTCGATAATACCCACAACATCTTCCCCGATTGTCTCAGCAAGACAGGTTGTCATAACACCAATCACCTTTGGATTATACAGAGAAATAAGGTTCTTAAGCCCTTTTTTTAAGTTGTTCTCACCACCGTAAACGGTTCCCTGTTCAGTCAGGGAGGATGAGGCAATATCAACAGGCTCGTTATAATGGGTTGCCATATGTCTTCTGATATAGGTTGCACAACCTTGAGAGCCATGAAGAATTGTGATACAATCCTTTATACCATAAAAAGCCGTTGCCGCTCCCATGGGCATACACATTTTGCATGGATTTGTATTTAAGTTTACCAATGCATTTATTTTTGTTTTCATACGCATCCCCCCTTTACATAATCCCAAACCGGACTGTTGATGCTTTGGTTGATTTCTGTGGTAAAATGATAGACACCCTCAAAACCAGCCAACGGACGCTTTCTTTCGTGATTATGGTCGCAAAAGGCAATGCCAAGCTTATAGGCAAGGGGGCGTTCCTTTACCCCGCCAACCAAAATGTCGGCACCCTTTTCCTTCATAAACGCTTCCAGCTCTGCTGGGTTTGCATCGTCTAATATAACAGTGTCCTCACCCACTAGACTTTCAATGATTTCGTAATCCTCTTTTTTTCCCGTCTGCGTACCAACCATAACGGTTTTCATTCCCATGAGATCGAACTGTCTGATCAATGAGATTGCCTTAAATCCCCCCCCCACATAAATAGCAACCTTTTTACCTTGCAAATTTCGTCTGTATTTTTCAAGAAAACCTTCCATTTTTGCGGCTTCTTGAGAACAGAATTCAACGGCCTTTTTTCTTGCCTCCTCGTTGCCTAACGCCTCTGCCACTCTGATTAAAGAATTGGTGGTATCCTCAATACCAAAAAAACTTACCTTTAAATAAGGTATGCCAAGCTCCTCCTCCATTCTGTTTGCCAGATAGGTACTGGAGCCAGCACACTGCACCACATTGATTGTGGCAGAGGGAGCCTTTATCATGTTTTCGTAATTCGCATCCCCCGTAAAGGCAGAAACCACAGGAATACCTATTTTCTTGAAATAGTTTTTAATAATCCACATTTCACCTGCCAAATTATAGTCCCCTAATATATTGATACCCTCCACTTTTTCGTCTGTTTTGTGAGGTAACAGAAGCTCCATAATGGCGTCGCAAGCCATTTTGTAGCCGGTAGATTTATTTCCGGAAAACCCCGGGGATTTTACAGGAATAACAGGAATATTATATTTTTCAGACATGATTCTGCAAACTGCGTCAACGTCGTCACCAATGACCCCTACAATACAGGTGGAATACACAAAAATCAGCTTGGGGTTTTGCTCCTTGATTAGCTCTTCAATGGCTTTTGTCAATTTTTCCGCACCGCCGAAAATAATATCTGTTTCCCGCAAGTCTGTGCAAAAGCTGTTGCGGTAGATATCTTCCTTGCTGGTAAGGCTTCCGCGAATATCCCAGGTATAGCTGGAACAACCAATGGGCCCATGAATAATATGATAGGCATCAGTAATGGGATTGAGTACAACCCTTGCACCGGTATATGCGCAGGCTCTCTGGCTTACCGCACCGGAAACAGAGGCCGCATCACACTGCATCCCATTTCCGCTGCAAAATCCATCTTGCTTTCTCAATATTGAATTTTCTCTTTCGTGAAGTATATCTGTACGGTTAATATCAGCCATAAAAGCACCCCTTTCAATTTTATACACAAAGAGGGCATGATTTTCTCCATACCCTCTTTGGCATAAATATATATATAACCATAAGCCGAAAAGTAGATTCTTTTCGGCTTTCGTTCATAATCATACAGGATTATGTTACATTACAATTTCAAAATCCTCGTCGGCAGCATCTGTATCCTGTCTGTCCATCAAGACTTCGGTTATTTTTTCAACGTATCTAATTCCTCCGGCATAACCAACGGTAGCTTGTATGGTATTGCCGTATCTATCCAAAACAGGGAAGCCCATTCTTACCATAGGCATACCCTCCGCCTTCGCAATCTGTTTTCCGTAGGAATTTCCAAGTAAAAGGTCAACAGACTCATTTTTAATCAGCTGATGAAGATAGAATAGGTCTGTGTCTGCCTTAATAACAGACTGTTCCGGGTCGAGGCCGTTATCTTCAAAAAGCTTTTTCACACTTCTCGTGAAATTTTCTTTGGGAGTACCTGTGATTACATACTTGGGAATCATGCCCAGCTCAATGCAAAACGCTGTAAAGCTGTAAACAACATCGGGATCACCAAAAATTGCAACCTTTTTATTATGGGTATACTGGTGTGAATCTAACATAAGGTCCACAAGGCGCCCTCTTTCTGCTTCAAGCTCGGCAGGAACCTCATGACTGGTTGCTTCTCTTAGTGCCATCACATATTGATCAGTAAGCTTCACGCCAACGGGGGAAGGAATCAGTGTATAAGGCACTTTATACTGTTTTTCCATGTATTCTGCAGGCTCAACACTGGCAATTTGTCCTAGGGCAATGAGTTTCTTCACGGAACCGAGAGCCTTAATATCCGCAGCAGGAGTACCTGCGCCTTTGGGAAAATATTTATATGCGCCTGTCATTGGCGTTTCCAGAGAGCCCTCATGATCTGGGAAGTAGATGAAATCTGCACCAAACAACTTGGCAATACGTTTCAGCTCACGGTCGTCACCAGGATTCACCCAGCCTGGGAAAATGGCAAGCTTGTCGGTGGTTTCTTCTTTTTTCGTCATAAAATTCATGAAACCAATCATCATATTGGAAAACCCTTGAATATGTGAACCTTCATAGGAAGGTGTACTTGCATACAGCACGGTTTTATTCTCGGGGAGTTCCATATCCATGATATAGTTTCCAACATCGTCACCAATTGTTTCGGAAAGACATGTGGTATGTACTGCAATAATATCAGGATCATAAAGATCAAAAATATTTTTAACCGACGTATTTAGGTTGCTTCTGCCACCGAAAACCGAAGCCCCTTCTGTAAAAGAGCTAGAGGATGCAATGGCGGGTTCCTTAAAGTGACGTGATAATACGGTTCTGTGGTAAGAACAGCAGCCTTGAGAACCATGGCTGTGAGGCATACAGGATTCTACGCCTAATGCACAGAACATTGCGCCAACTGGCTCACATGTTTTACATGGATTAATTGTAATATGTCTTTTTTCCATGATTTCTTTTGGTGTTAAATCAAGCATTTGCTTCACCTCCTATTTTTCCCCCAAGCAGTGGTGCCACTTTCCATGGTGGCGTTGTAAGGGCCCATGCGTTTGTATAAATACTCATTGTGATATCTCGGCCAAAGTTTACAGCTCCGTTAAAGCCTGCATAAGGGCCAGAATAGTCATAAGAGTGCATCTGTCGGGATACAACGCCCGCTTTTTGGATTGAATATTTGTCTTTGATCCCTGAAAAGAAGATGTCAGGCTTCATTGACTTAATCAGCTCGTCGGTTTCAAACAAATTGTAGTCATCTACGGCAACATAGCCTTTTTCCATATCTGGGAACATACCGTCATAAGTATCCAGTTCAATGCCTTTTGCTTTAAGCGCCTCTATTTCTTCCGCCGTATAACGCTCACGATACAGGTTTTCATCAGGAGAAACTGTAATTTCCTCAATGTTTTTACTGTCAGCGTCGGGCTTAATCTGAGAAATAATATCTCTGCCTTCAAAATCATCTCTGTGGGCAAATTCATAGCCGGCAATAATGGTTTCCATGCCGAAATCCCGAAGCAGCAGTTGATAGTGATGTGCACGAGAGCCGCCAACAAAAATGCCTGCTGTTTTGCCTTTCAGCTTTGATTTGTAGTATTCAATCTCGTCTGAAATCAAACTCAATTCATCTGCAATCACTTCTTCCGTTCTTGCAATCAATTCGGGATCGTCAAAATATTGGGCGATCATACGCAAGGACTTGCAGGTTGCACCCACACCAATAAAGTTTACCTTTAACCAGTCGATGCCGTATTTTGTTTTCATCATCTGCGCCACATAGTTAATGGAACGATGACACATAACTAAGTTCAGATCTGCAAGATGAGAATTTTTCATGGTTTCAAAGCTTCCGTCGCCTGTAAAAACAGATACAATTTCATAACCGATTCTTTTTAAAATTCTTTCTTGCTCCCAACCGTCACCGCCGATATTGTATTCGCCTAAAATATTCAAGGAATACTTCGTCTTGGGTTTTTTGTCACCAACACCGATTACTTGACGCATCAAACCATTATTGGCGATATGATGGCCGGCGGACTGGGAAACACCTTTATATCCCTCGCAAGAAAAACCGATGGCTGTAATTCCATATTTCTTTTCCACCCGCCTTGCTACAGCCTGAACATCGTCACCGATCAAGCCAATAGGACAGGTGGAGCAGATAAAAATACATTTCGGATGAAAAAGCTGCATGATTTCATCAATGCCATCCTCCAACTTTTTCTCGCCACCGAATACAATGTCGGTGGGTCGCATGTCTGTACAGAAGGAATAAGGGATAAAATTTTGCTCGCCTTCATAAGAAGGCTTTGCCTTATTTCTTCTTGTGCCCCAGCTATAGAAAGCACATCCGATAGGGCCATGGGTAATGGTGACAACATCCTTCATTGGCCCAACAACAACGCCCTTGCAACCTGCATAGCAACAGCCTCTTTCTGTTACAATACCAGGTATCGTTCGGGTATTGGCGGTAATGGTATCGGGTTCTTCGCCCAACTCCAGCTGTGTCACATGATTTTTTCTATTTTTAAAGACTCTTGAGGAGTATTTCTCAAGAAGAATATCTCTTTCCTTCATTTCATACACCTCCTAATATGCTTCTGTAGTAGATTCGCCGCTTCTCACCTTATATGATTCATTGATGGGAAGCACGAATATTTTTCCGTCACCGGGATGTCCGGTTTGGTTTGCAGCAATAATAATTTCTACCACATCATTAACATTGCTGTCATCAACGATTACAGTAAAGAATCTTTTGGGAATCAGCCGGACAGCCTCCGTAAGGTGCTCCCCTGTGGCATTCATGGGAAGCTCCCCCGTGGAGAGTACAAGTTTTAAAAGCTCGGCATCGATACTCTTTTTTCCTCTTCCCAGACAAGAGCGACAGCTGAAAGAAGGATAACCTCCTTCCGCCAAAGCCTTTTTTGTAGCATTGACCTTATTGGTTCTAATAAAAGCCATAATTTCTTTCATTTGAAGTACCGCCTTTCCTTTAAAGTCCAGCTTTGCCGGTGCTGATTGTATATGCCTCATCAATAGGTGAAACAAAAATACGTCCGTCGCCATAGCTTCCTGTTCCTGTTTTTGCAGTACGAAGAATAATTTTTACAAGGGTGTCCTTGTCCTCATCATTGCAGAAAATGATCAGCATTTCCTTGGGTATTTCATCATAGTATAGGTCGCCGACCATAATACCTTTTTGTTTTCCACGGCCATATACATCCATTTTTGTTATTGCAGGAAAACCTGCTTCTGCAAGCTCGGTCATAACATAAGCCGTTTTTTCGGGTCTAATAATTGCTCTAATCATTAACATATCATTTTCCCTCCTCTATTAATCCATAATGCCGTATTCCATGAGGATTGCCTCCAGCTCATCAATCGACATGGGCGTAGGTACAACAAACATTTTGTTTTCTTCAATTTTTTTTGCCAAGATTCTATATTCTTCAGCCTGGATTTCTTCGGGACTAAAATCAATCACAGTCTTTTTATGAATTTCGGCTTTTTGCACGGCATTGTCACGAGGGACAAAATGAATTAGTTGTGTGCCAAGCTTTTTTGCAACTGCTTCAACCAGCTCATACTCACGGTCAACCTTACGAGAATTGCAAATCAGCCCACCAAGACGAACAGTTCCCGTTTTTCCGTATTTTGCAATACCTTTTGAAATATTGTTTGCCGCATATAACGCCATCATTTCACCGGAACATACGATATAAATTTCCTGTGCCTTGCCTTCACGAATGGGCATTGCGAAACCGCCGCAAACAACGTCGCCCAAAACATCATAAAATACATAATCCAAATCATCGGTATATGCCCCAAGCTGTTCCAGAAGGTTAATGGATGTAATAATGCCTCTACCTGCACAACCAACGCCGGGTTCCGGGCCGCCGGATTCAACACCTTTGATTCCTTTAAAGCCTGTTTTTAATACTGCATCAAGCTCGATATCATCACCTTCGTCTCTCAAGGTGTCCAAAACTGTTTTCTGTGCAAGACCGCCAAGAACAAGTCTTGTGGAATCTGCCTTAGGATCGCAGCCTACAATCATGATATGTTTGCCCATGTCTGCAAGACCAGCCGTAAGATTCTGCGTTGTTGTTGACTTTCCAATACCGCCTTTTCCATAAATAGCAACCTGTCTCATAATCCTTACCTCCATTCGCTTTGTTGGATAAAATAAAAGCGGTTTTTCAGCATTCATACGAATACTAAAAAACCACACCATTGTGAATTGTTTAAACTTTACTTCCTATAGGATTTTGAAGTTGTGCTTATGATAAACGAAAGGGCGGCTTCTGACAATACATCATAATTTATGAAAAATTTAAGGAAAACGAAGTAAAATGTAAACTTTTGAGTAGGACATTGTTTTCCATACTGCATTATTTATACTTTTAACTCATTTTCATTTTAAAAATTAATCATAATTATGTAAAATATTAATTGTTTATTTCTCTAAAAAAAATTAATATTAACGATTTTTTTATTTGATCTCTTATTATTTGAAAAAAGAAGAGAATTTTCTGCAAAAATTTTAAAAAATAAAACTCTTGTTTTTTAAAAGTGTAACGAAGTTTTTTTAAAGCTAATACCATACTACCCTCAAATTTAACGCACAGGGCTACATTATTTACTTATTTTGTCGAAAAACTCGATTTCAATTTTTTTGCTAAAGAATGAAGATATTTAATACAGAGCTGTTAACTTTTTTAAACGCTATTGACAAGAGTCCAATCCGAGGATAAAATCTAATTACCAACGGTAATTACCGTTGTTAATTTTGTGGGGTGAGAGAATGAAAAAAAGTATAACCAAGGAGCAAATACTAACGACAGCATTGGATTTAATGCGTAAAAAAAATGAATTGAGAAGCCTAAATCTTAGAGAAATTGCCCGTACCCTTGGGTGCGCCCATACGAACCTCTATAATTATTTTTCTTCCTATACAGACTTGCTTTGGGAAACACATACAAATTTGCAAGAAGAATTCATGATAATAATGCGGAACAATCTTTTGGCAACAACCACAGCAGAAATGAAGCAGTTTTGTTTTTTTCACACTTTCTTGCAGATATATCTGGAAAATAAGGGGTGGTTTCGTTTGGCTTGGCTGGAATATATTGGCGAGGATCGGCCCGAAAGCAATTGTATTGCAACCCAAAAAGCACATCTGGAATTAGTTCAATTTGCGTCCGAAATTTGGACGGAAATGAAAGGAGTCACGCCTCCAACAGAAACCATTGACAAAGTTGTGCACAATATTCATTGTTACATTATTGGCGAGGTGTCCAATTTTATCTCCGGCAGAGGTTTACTCAAAAATGAAGCAGAGCTAAAGGAATATGTTGTTCATCAAGCGGTTGGTATGTTCACTCTTTATATGGGAGGTGATACAAATTGAGTTTTGCCCTTTCAATATTAAATAACAATGCCTTGGTTGAAAAACAGGCCCTTCAAGAAATTTTAAAATATAATGATCTGACTGCTCGTTATGGCCTTATGCTTACAGAACAACAGGCGGTTGCATTGGTGGAAACACGCACCTTTGCATTAAAAGAGAATGGGCGAATTGAGTTTGGCGGAGGTGTCATTGAAAAACTAATCTATGCATTTTGCGACTCTCCGTATCTTACTTCGGATCATTACGAGGAAACCTTGCACAATCTATTGGAGGTTTTTTATTACTATAAAAATGAATCTCTGGACTTAATCAGCGATGATGATTTGATTCGATTTATGAAGCAGGCATTTGACGGTGTATGTCAAGGCTCATTGGAATTGCTCGCTGGGCGCGAATTGGATGGACTGGCACGCAATTTACGCAACCCAAATGACTGGGAGGATTCAGATGATATCTCACAAGAGGAGGAGGATGACGATGGAGAATATTGAAAAAATAAGCAAGTTGAATTTACTGCATCTAAATAGCGAGCACTATTTTCAATCTCTTTTGGAGCAGGCATATTTGGCAGGATTGCTTTCCCAGAAAGAGTTAGAAAAAATACAGCTTGAATGTCTTACCCTTTTGGCAAAATTATCAGAACAATATAATAACGGGGACAGTAGCTCTATACGAGTTGAAACAGCGGAGAAAATACTGACCTCTCTATTGTTTACCATTGGCATCCATCTGAAAACACATATTTCCCCAGATGAAGCTGCGGAGGCCTTGAAAAGAGAACCCATAGAACAGCTGTATCAACTAGGCAAAAAACAACTGGATAAAATGATAAACACCTCAAAGCTGCTTCATAGCCAAATTACAAGCAAGCTTTTAGATACACCCAATATTTACTATCGTTCAACAATCGTAGACGGAATACTTGGATTTTTCAAGCTCTATCGACCCGATTTTTTTGCACAGGAAATTCATATCACTGCGGACTATCCCACTTATCACCAGGTCAATGGCCTTGTTGGAATAGAATTTATTAAGCAGTATTTGGAAAACATCTATTACGAAAATGATTTTCTTAATCGGTTTTCTACGGAAAATATTCATCATTTACTTTGTGGATACCATGCAGATTATCAAAAGCTGTTAATAAATCTTTTTGAACCAGTTTTTATTAGTGCCCTTGGCTGCATTCTTGTTCATGCAGATGCAAGAAGCTTAAAATTAAGCCTCTCTGATGTTGCATATCTTGAAGAGAAATTTAAAAACAAAACAACAGCAGCAATTGAACAGGAATTAATTTGCGCAGCAGAAAAATTGGTGAAAAACCTATCTTTGGCCGAGCAAACCTGGCAATATCTTAAAAAAAGCATCAAAAAAGTTAGTCGAGCAATTGAACTGGCACTTTCCATGGATACGCTAGACAAAGTTTTTCTTATTCCCCAATATCCCGAAAATAAGCCAATGCTTCAATGCTCTTTTAGTAGTAAAATGGATGATAAATTATATAAAAAAATTGCAGAAGAAATTATGTGTTGCCAAAGCTCTGTTGAAAAAATTAGAATAATAAAAGAAAAAATTCATTCCCTTGGCGATTTAGCGGATATTCTGCTGGATACCGAATTATCCGAAACTGAAGTATCCGCTGTTTTAAAGGAACTGAGTCCCGCTGAATTTGCGGCATTTACAAAAAAATATCTTTCCTATACCCAATGGGAAGAAGTTGATTTACGCGCAGGCGAAGTAATTCTACTTCACTGCTTAAGACGGCATATTTCAATGTTGCCACCACAGCAACAAGCATGGATCAAAGAAACTGCAAAGGTAATTCATATTATAGAATAGGGTTAATTTCACATTATTATCTCGATTGGGAATCCATTTGAACCTGCGGAAAAATTAAAAAAATGAGCACAAATCACTCTGTACTCATTCTGCCCCATAATCATTAGAAATGTGAGGGAATTCGCATTGTTTTCCAACTGCAATCCAAAGGGTTACTCTCCTTCATTTTGCTAAATTCACTTACTACTTTCCGCAAAAATGCACTATTATTTTATATCTATTTTGAGTGACGAATAAAAGCTTTCTTTCCATCAACCGCCTTTTCTTTCTGATAGATGCATAGATCATGAAATAAATGGTTCACTTCAGCTTCATGCGCAAGAAAAACTTCAACCAGCGCTGGTTCAAACTGCGTGCCGGCTCCTCTGCGTACTTCTTCACAGGCATATTCATGGGTAAATGCCTTGCGATAAATTCGATTGCCTACCATAGCGTCATATGCATCACATAAGGATGTCACTCTTGCAACATATGGAATATCCTGACCGCATAAATGAAAGGGATATCCTTTGCCGTTCCACCATTCATGGTGATAGGCTGCAGCCTGTATCGTCAGGGGAAAAAGGAATGATGGTATACCGCTCATATCGGTTTCTCTGTAAAAAGAAAGCAATTCCTGTGCATAAATTGGATGCCGCTGAATGATACTGTACTCTTCCGCAGTAAGGGCACCCGGTTTATTAAGAATGCAGGAGGGGATGCAAATTTTTCCAATGTCGTGGTAATAGGCGGCCCTTCCAAAATACTCTAAATATTTATCTCGAAATACCGTTTCCGACATAGACAGCCACTCCGCCAGCTTTCCGACGAGGATTTCTACATTCAGACTGTGTATGATTTGATCCTCAGGCAGCAGACGAATCAATTGATCTGCTGTCAAACCTTCAAAAAAATCATGCAATTATTTCCCCTCCTTTGTGCACAGATATTCTGCAAACATTGGCTTTGGTACTGTTTGCCAATTCTTAGAAACATTTCCCACGATAAAAGTCATCATTTTTTCCACACTGGAACTATATTTAGTAAATATTTTTTAGTAAGATCCATATTTTGGCCTTGCATTTGAAGCAGATTTAACTTTTGATTTTCTCCTAAAAATTGCATTCTTCCCAAATCCGTACTAACATCTGAAGCTTTTAGCCAGAAATAGCAAAACGCTTTTTAAGATTTTTCACTGGACTGCCTGTGCCATTTGTGATAACTCTTTTTCACTCAGTAATTTTTTTATATTCATAAGCATAATAATTTTTTCTTTGCTCTGTTGTGCTTTTACCTTGGCAATACCCGTCAAGTATGGGTTGACTGCTTCCAGATCAATATGCAATGGAGCGGTTATTTGCTCCTCAGGTATATTGCACACTTCATCCACCTCATCCACAATAAAACCAAAAAAACTGTCAATGATTTTTGTAATAATAATGCAGGTGCGATCATTGTATTCTTTTTCAGGTCTTTTCAATCGCAAACGTACATCAATCACAGGAAATAAGTCATCTCTTAAGCTGACCAGCCCCTTAACATAATCAGGTGCTTCCGGCAGCCTTGTGAACGGGTGCATCCCAATAATCTGCACCACATCCTCAATGGGAAGTCCGAAAAGCTGACCGTCAGCCCAAAAGGTTAAATAACGATGACTGACCGTGTCTGCTTCCGCCTGCTGATCATTCCACATTTCATCCATCATATTTATAAGGCCTCCTATTCTCCCGTCGCATTAGTATTTATCAAAACCACTTGCTTCAGATAGTGAAGTCATGTGTTCCTGATTCTGATTTTTTAATAGTGCTCTGTCATGCTCCCACATATGGAAAGTGTCCGATGTCTTGCGCAGCTTGAATTTTCCAATTTCCTGCTGTAAAACCAGAGCCTGTGCCGCAAGCTCTTCACTGGCAGCAGAGCTTTCCTCTGCGGTTGCAGCGTTAGTCTGCACCACAGCTGACACCTGTGTTAATCCTTGATTGATTTGCTCAATGGCTGCTGCTTGTTCTGTAGAAGCGGCTTCAATTTCATGAATTGACTTTACAACCATACTTGTTTGTTCCGCCACGTTGGCCAACAACTTACGGGTTTCACCGGCAAGCTGTTCTCCCTCCGAAACGGCAATTACCGATTTTTGAATGAGATCTGAGGTTTGTTTCGCTGCCTGAGCCGATTTTGCCGCAAGATTGCGCACCTCCTCTGCTACTACGGCAAACCCCTTGCCTGCATTTCCCGCACGGGCAGCCTCTACGGCAGCGTTAAGCGCAAGAATGTTTGTTTGGAACGCAATGTCCTCCACAAGCTTGGTAATCTTTGAAATTTCCTGAGAGGATTGTCCGATTTCTCCCATGGCTTTATGTAGCTTATTCATATATTCGTTACTAAAGGTGACCCCCTGCCCTGCCTGATTCACATAATTACCAGCCTGTTGCACGCTGTCAGCATTACGCAGTGCCTGCTCGGAAACACTGGTTGTCGAAGCCGTCAGCTCCTCAACCGTTGCAGCCTGCTCCGCAGTGCCGGAGGATAATGCCTGTGCGCCATCAGAAACCTGCCCTGCACCAGCACTTACCTGTTCCGCTGTTGATGCAACCGATAGCATCAGCGTATGGAGTTTTTCCACCAAGTCTGTCATTGCTTTGCCAAGGACATCTTCTTCTGATCTAATTGTGATTGTCGTAGTCAGATCCCCGTCCGCAATCAATTTGGTCTTTTGAGCCTGTTCTGTTGTAGATAGTATCATTTTATCATAAGCTCTGATTAATGCCCCAACCTCGTCTTTCCGAACTGCCCAAAGCTTATCCTTTTCCTCCGTAACCTTTGAAACATCCACATCTCCCACAGCCAACATTTCAGCAATTGCTGCACACTTCTGGATAGGCTTACTAATAAGAGCGGATATGTAGCGACTGAAAACATTCGAAATAATAAAAGATATGATAATAACCGCAATCATAATAATCATTGATGTTACTGCCGCCGCCTTGCTCTTTGCATTGTTTTCCAGGGCGTTTGCATCTTTACGCTCTATCAGCAATTCAAATGCATCCACTGCATTTTGCGCGTTAGACGCCGATTCTATAAGCAAAGAAAGTATTTCTTCCTTTGGTTCTCCTGCTTTTGAGGCTTGTAATAAATTATTAATGGTATCCTCATAGATTCCATATGCCGCCATGGTTGAATCATATAGCTGCCGTCCATCATCAGTTGAAATTGTTTTGCTGTAGTTATCCATCTGTGTCCGAACAGCATCCATTTGGGTTGAAGCCTCTTCCTCATATTTTTCCTTGTTTGTATCATAAAGGATATAAAGATTACGAACCGCAACTCTGATGTTGCTAAAACCGTTTTCAGCCCTGGCGCAGTAAGCAATCCCCATGGTGTCATTTTTATAAGTGTTCTCCTGGGTGTTCGTCATGTAAAGCATACTGAAAATGCCAACGCAACCAATAATAATTCCCAGAAATGATACAAAAAGAAACCCTGTTGATAGCTTTTTAGAAATTTTCATATTTTCAAATATTTTTTTCAAGTTCGTATCCCCGCTTTCTTTTCATGCCGGACAAGCTGTTGTCTGCTTTGCTTTTACTTTTATAACGTACACCAAAACCATTCATAAAACAAAGTATTGTCCGGTATTTTGAAGTATCCCTACCATTTTCTTTTGCGCAGCCTTGGATTAAACCTCCTTTCATCGCATATCCGAGTAGGCTGTGACGGATTTATGCAGAAAACCAGTTGACTTTGCCACCTTGCACTTAAGTATATGTATAATTTGCTCCATTTTGAAATAACATATAAAATATTAAAATGGTGCAAAAAAACGCAGTATATTTCATACTGTGTAATGTCTGCAAAAATCCTTGTTTTATAGCTTTTTTAAAAACAATACCACGAATTCAGACGGCGAATTTTTTGGAATCAGACACCTCAACATACATAATATTATATTTTTCTATTGCAACCTTTTTTTGCTCCACTAAGGAATGAGCATAAATATTAAGCGTTATAGAAACACTGGAATGCCCCAATATTTCACTAAGCGTTTTAATGTCCACCCCTAGTTCTAAGCCCCGTGTGGCAAAGGTATGTCGGATTGCATGAAACTTTCGATCTGGCAAATGGGATTCATTAAGTAGGTCTTTATATAACTTTTGAATCTTGCGTGGATCGATGGGTGTATTTGTACCTGATAAAATGTATACATTTTCATTTTCTTCATATAATTTGCGCTTCTCCACCAGCTTTAGTAAAAAATCAGGCAAAGGAATTTTACGCATCGAATTTCGGCTTTTGGGAGTTCCCACCACCAATTCAGTCTTTTTCGAACCACCGTCAAATTTTTTGACCCTTGATACTGTTTTTGTGATTGACATCAATCTGGTTTCTCTATCAATATCTTGCCATTTTAAAGCGCAAAGCTCCCCAAGCCTAATACCGGTATATAGACATAAAATAATGCCCAAGGCGCGCTGATCCTCCGAGCATAGCGCCGCGGACTCCAAGCTTCGCTGTTCCTTGAGGGAAAAAGCTTCTACTTCCTTCATTTCCTGTTTTGGCAATTTTACCGACTTGAAAATCAATGTCCAATTTATTTCTTCTTTCAGTACGTCCTTCAACGCTATTTTGAGAACTGTAAGAATTTTCTTCTTAGAGGTATTTGCAAGAAGTGTGTTTTCGCTAAGCTTTTTAATGAATTGCAAAACCGTTTCTTCGGTAATCTGGTCTTCTTGTTCGTTTTGAAAAAACGGAAGAATGTGTTTTTTCATGCAATGATAGTAACTTTCGTAAGTCAAAGGCTTAACTCTCACACGCACTTGCTTTTCCAACCAGTTTTCTAACAGTTTTGTTCCATTCTCATCTTCAATAATCTGTTCTTCTTCTAATTTTTTTGGATTTTCCTGAAATGAACGCATTTTCATCTTTACCTCTTTATATGATTTTCCATAAAAATATTTATATTTTCCTTTCTGAATAAGCAACCTTGCCTCCCAACGTCCATCTTTACGTTTATAAATGTTTTCTCCTCTGCGTGCCATTATCTGATCTTCCCTTCTACAATTGTTATTCTTATGACGGTGTCTTTGACGGCGAATGAAAAAAAAATCTGTCAACAATACAATAATTGCTAATAAATTACATTATTTCTTCTTTTTTCTATTAATTTTACCAAAAAACTCATACAAATTGACAAATAGTGCGGCGTTGATATATAATAAAACAATATCATTATACATAATTTCAGAATATAGTATGAAATATACTGTGTAATATCTTCTTAAAATTACAAAAAACGCCCCATTACAAAACTTGTAATGGGGCGTTTACTCGCATTAAATTTCTAAATAGCAAAATTTATAAAAAACTGCCTATCGTAAGCAAGATAGTCCTCATTTTCTGCCATGCGTTTTGTTTAGTCCGCAAAAATTCACTTTATGCGCTGTTGCCTTAGTATCTATTAAATATTGTAAAGCTTGTCTATCGAGGAACTGCTTTATGCTTTTTAACACAAAAAACCTTTAAGCCAAAGTAATTTTTGTTACTTTGACTTGAAGGTTAATATTGGTTTAAGGTACTTCCTAGGATAACCACACTTTCCAGCATGTCCAATTTGAGATGCTCCCCCTTTTACATATATCAAACAGTTTGTATAAGGCAAAGGCTGATTTTTAAATCCAAGGCATCCCTGCACATCTATTCTTTCTTTTTTTTTACCAAAATAGTGGTCTGTGAATACGGAAGATGGCCGGGAAGGTTTCTCGAGCTATCGGTCCCTACCGCTTGAACGGCCTCTTTTTTCACTTTAGCCTGCGTTGTTCCTTTGGGTACAGACATACCGCCACTAGCGGTTTTTTCTTCAAACTGTAAAACATCCTTATTGAAAGCGGTTTTAGACACAGATCTATCGGCTAACTTTTGACTTTCATAATTTGACCTTCTTACGATTGCCGGATAAAAGGCTATAATAAGCAGTGCCCATAAAATCCCCAAAATTTGACCCAAAACAAATACAATTAATTCACGCATACAAACTCCTTTCGCCTCATACCGTTGTAAATTTATACAAACTATTTATAAAAAAAGCTTTAGATTGTATGAAGCCCCTTTAAATTTAGTCAGGGACTACTACATCCGATGTCTGCACATAAGGCTGAGAACCAAGTGTAACGAATGCCTGGATGTCCTCAGTTACCTTGAGCTTCGTCATAGTGTTTACAATATTGGTAAAGGAACCCTCTGAAGCGTCTTCTTCCATTACTATATCATCAATAGTAACGGTGCCTGTAAAACGAAATACCTGAATCTGCAAATTTGTGTCTGTAGTTCCCGGCGGAAATGTGAGCTTCTGGAAACTTAAGGTTTCACTAAAACGGAACGCATACTCAAGCGGAAAATCGACTAGCGGGTCAGGAGCTGCGCCTACCTGTGCGGTAAGCTCTTCTTGAACCATAAACTCCACATCAGCTGTTACCGTGCCTGTTATCAGATCCACATGTGGTTCGGTGCTGACTACGGCAACCGTTGCAGTGCCCAATATTGTTGCTCCTGCTGCAAATACCGTACCTGCCGGTGCTGTAAAAGTAACATCTGCTATGGTTTGGCTGTTATAAAATATTTCATCAGCCCAAACCTTAGTTGTATAAATTTTTTCAATTTGCATTATTATCATCCCATACTTTTTTAGTTAATCGTACGCCAGCTTCAGACAGGATATCTAAGTCAAGTTGGTGTTTGATTATATTATATTTTATGCATCCTTTTGTATATCGTGAATGATAATAAAGTATGTATTGGACAAGATGCTACGTTAAACAAAATTGCGGCAAAAAGGTCTTGTTTCTTTTTGGACATAGTGGCAAACAAAACAGCAAGGGGCAAAAGAAAAGGCTTAAAACCAAAAGCATTCCCAGGTGAATACTCTTGAGTCTGACGAATGGGCACAGTAAGCTGACGTTGCTGAACTAGCTTTAGATGCAGTCCCACCATCAACAAATCATCAAACGAGGCTACGGGCGCATCTGCCGAAGAAGGATGGAGCGTCACAATATCTTTAATTGTTATATCGATAACACGGCATTCTAGGCCGCACAAAAGATAAGGATCCACTTCCCATAATTTGCTGGGCGTACAGTTTTTAAAACAAACCTTTCTTTTAATCCTGAATCCGTATTCCAAAGGGAATTCTTTGCAATCCGGAGTTTTGACCACCAGCTTTTTTTGAATAAACAATGTCATTTTGGCCTTCAGCATATCCTGTTCTTTATCTATTATGGGCGTACAATCCAATACAGAAATTTCTGTAGTACCCCCTGCGGTACTTTTTTCGGGAACTACAATGTTTTCGATTTTAACATTTTTTTGTAATCCGACATCTTAAACAATTCGCTGCAAACAACTTTATCTACCAAAATTTCTTCATACATACGCAAATCCTACTTCCCTTCGTTTTTTCTTCCCATCGCAAGCAAAACTCTGTCATTATATTAATATGCATTTCGGTTGAAATTTGTAACATGTCTGCCAACCTTTTTTTATTTCATAGGAAACAAATTAGCACAGACAAAATAGAATCCCTTTCTCTGTCAATCTTTAGCACAAACTATAACCGGAAGCTTACCTCGTTTGTATGTCTTATTAAATACTTTATGGGAAATTTTTCATCATCTGCTAACTTTAGAGTTTTTCATCCATTTGCGTTTTAAAATACAATGGACAACTTGGATAAAAATAATTTCGAATAAAAGCTTTCTTCGAATAATTCCATTGTCCAAAGATTTGTGATGTAATATTGCAAAAGTTTTGTTAAATTTATATAATTAGCTCTATGAAAATTTTCTGTTTATTACTTTTTTGCAACATAAAAAGCAGAGTTTATAGATCCTTTAAACGACCTAAAACTCCGCCTCATAATTATTCACTCATTTTATACAAGTTGTTTCTCTTAGTCTATTCCGTTGGTGGTGTAAATCACCTTTCTTACTGTTGATGAAACTAAAAATAGCGCTGATCCGACTTCGTAGCCATATGCATCCACTCTTTCATTTATATTATATTGGGATTAGCTAAAAGAACAATTTATTTTATACCCTCGCCGCAAAGAACCCAGCGCAGCATCGTCCACTTTTATTAGGGTTATTCATTATTAAGCCCTTCTTTTGTTTTAAATGTGATTCTATTCTCAGAAATAAATAGCCCTGTTAGTGTCAAAATCACGCCTAACATCGCCATCCCTGTGATTCTTTCTTTCAATACTATTATAGACGTTGCAATCGTTATGACAGGTACCAAATAAATATATACACTCGTTTTTACTGCGCCTAATATACGAACTGCCGCATTCCATGTAACAAAACATAATGCAGAGGCCCCCAGCCCTAAGAATAGTATATTAAATAGGTTTGTAGGCTGAATAAGTACAACAACACTTGGATTAAATTGAAATATTTTTAATGAGGGCAACATGAACACTAGACCATAAAAGAAAATTCTCCGAGTTGTTTGAATCGTATTATATTGAAACTCACCAATTTTCTTTGTTAAAATTGAATACACTGACCAAACCACTGCTGCAAGAACCGCCAAAATATCACCTCGTGGGTTTAGCTTTAAAACGCTGAAGCCATTAAAGCTAATCAAAAAAACTCCAGTAAATGCAATCAAAAAACCCACAAAAAATTGGAACGTCAGCCGTTCTTCTTTTAAAAATACATGGGCAAAAACAGCGGTAAAAAATGGCGCAATGGATATAATGACACCAACATTTGAAGCAAATGTATACATCAATGCGATATTTTCCAACAAATAATAAAGGGTGATGCCACATAAACCTGCTGCCGCAAAATACATCTCCTGTTTTCTTTCTTTAAACCTAAGTCTATGGGGATAAACAAGGGACAATGCAATCCAACCTATTGCAAATCGAATAAATAATATTTCAACAGGTGTCATTGATTGAAGCAGCACCTTCGTTGAGATGAAGGTAGTGCCCCAAACTATAATTGTCATAACGGTAAGTAAGTGACCGGTGGTTTCTTTTTTTTCGCTCATTTTTTTCTCCTATTCAACTATTCCTGTATCCCTTTAAATATGTTTAAATATTGCTTAGGCGTAAGACCAATAAACTTCTTGAAGAAATTTGTAAAATGACTTTGATCGGTAAAACCGGTAAGCATCGCAACCTCGATGGGCATCACGCCTTGCTCCAAAAGCCTTTTGGCTTTCCCAATGCGTATGGTTTCCAAATAGCTGTACGGAGAAATTCCCTTTTGCTTGGTAAAGGATCGCAGCAAATAATACTTGCTAAAACCGGTCAAATTGCTTAAATCCTCCAGCTTAATATTATTAATGTAATTTTGTTCCAAAAATTCACAAATAACCTTTATTTCACAGCTTTGTTCAGCCCTAGAAGTCGTCACTTCTTGTTCCGTGTATTCTTCAATCAGCTGTTCCAACAGCAATAAAAATATCTCTTCCTTTCTGAAATCCTTTTCCTCTTGCATAATCATCAAATGCATCTCTTTTAAAATTGAAACCATTTCGCTATGAAAAACCACCTGGTTCGTAAAATAGGGCAAGCCCGCAACCCCAGTTATTTCAAAAACTGCCCGCCGCATTACTTCCGGCTGAATATTGATACATCGATAATCCAAGGCTTTCCCATCAATCTGTTCACAAGCATGATTATCCCCCGGATTAAACAGCACCAAATCTCCCGGCTCTACAGTATAACTCTTATTTTTACATGATACATAACGGCTGCCATTTTCAATAAAGCCAATAACATAATAATCATGAAAATGATTGGGGAATTTTTGCATAATCCCTTGAAAATGATAGGCTTCAATTTTCAGCTCTGTATCAAACTTCACTATTCTTGTTTCCTTTACCAAATCATTACCCCCCCTTTGTTCCGATCTCTAGTGTACCACATTTCCCCTCTTTATTCTTGTACGATGTTGCTCTAAAAAAATATTTTCCAACATAAAGCAAAAGCATCAATAGTTTTGTCTTGATGCTTTTGCTTTATGTTGATTTACTAAAATCACTTTAATTAGCTTTGGAATCAACAGAAAATAAGGTTTGTCCTCCCTGCCAAACAAAAATAAATCCTTCCATCCCTTAAAGAATTTAAAGAAAATCCATTTCATAAGAGTACAGCCCACAAACCTATCATAATAATAGTGCTTGATTGCCTCCTTTTTTCATCTTGCCTTTTCTATTCAAAGCTATCGACACCCTATTCCTTGACAAAAAGATTTCTTGGAACACTCCTCCTAAATACTAAAAAACTTTTTCAATTTTATTTTAATCAAATACATTCTCCCTCGGAATGATATAAAAAGAACCCTGCTTTTTAGATTTTTTTGTCCAAAAAGCGAGGCTCTCCTAAATGCCAATTAATACATTTTCTTATAAAACAAAGCAAATAATTCTTATAAACAAGTTTTTTTCAAGACATCAGACTTCTCAAAGGGAAAAGCATTTCCCTTAATCCACCTCAGTCCCTTCATTCTTCACATATACATTTCTATTATATCTATGCTCATTTAAAACAACCTGAGAAATATTCATAGCATGGTCGGAAATACGCTCCAAATTTGCCAGGACCTCCAGAAAATGAATGCCCGCATTAACATTACATTCCGCATTGGAAAGTCGTTCAATATGCCCAGCACGCAATCTCTTCTCCAAATCATCAACCTGATCCTCATATACCGCAGTCTTTGCCGCCGATGCAATATCATCATTTTCTAAGGCCTTTAAAGCATTATCATAACTGGCAAGTGCGGCACAAATCATTTCGTCTAATTCTTCTAGGGCACTATGGGAAAACGCTAACTCTTCTTTTGTCATTTCTTCAGCCAATTCAGCAATATTTTCCGCATGATCACCTACACGCTCCATATCGCTAATAGTATTTAATAGGGATGTTACGATCAGATTTTCTCTATCACTGATTTGCAGCGTGCAAAGCTTAATCAAATATTCCGAAATGCCATCACAAACTCTATCCACAACACGTTCTCTTTGTTTTACCTCTTCAATTATTTCAGGCGAACAAGTGTGCAATGCTTCCAAGGCACGGCCAAGATTTTCTCTTGCAATGCGTCCCAAGCGAATGGTTTCCAGCTTCGCACCTTCTACGGCAAGGCTTGGTGTCTGCAAAACACGCTTGTCCAAATGAAGAAGCTGCCCTTCGTCACCATTTGTACTTTCAACAACACCATTGAGCTTCATAGCCACACGAATAAGTGCGCTTGAAAAAGGGAATAATATCAAAGTTGTACCAATATTGAAGACAGTATGAATTGCACTAATTTTTGTTTGGGAAATAATCCCTGCCCCCGCTTCTGGATTGATAGACTTAAAAAACACTACAGCTATAACGCTGAATATGACCGTACCTATGATATTAAACATTAAATGCATATACCCAACGCACTTTGCATTTTTTCCAGCACCAATACCGCTGATTAACGCAGTAACACAAGTACCGATATTCTGTCCCATGATGATGAAAACCGCCGCATTCATGGGCACTAAACCCGTTGCCGCAAGAGAAAGCAAGATGCCCTGAGCCGCAGAGGAGCTTTGAATAATGGCAGTTACACAAGCTCCCGCCAAAATACCTAACAAAGGATTTTGTCCTAAAGTTGTAAATGCATCTTTAAATACCTGTGATTCTCTCAAAGGGGACACACTGCTGGACATCGAATGCATACCAATGAATAAAATACCAAACCCAATAATGATTGATGCAACTTCCCTATGCTTCATTTTTTTACCGGAAATTTGCAAAATTACACCTACCATAACCGCCAAGGGAGCAATGGTCGTTGGACTAAAAATCTTTGCCCATTCAGAGCTGGAAACCAACCATCCGGTTACTGTTGTACCAATATTTGCACCCATAATAACGCTCATGCCTTGTGTTAAATTCATTAAGCCTGCGTTAACAAAACCAACCACCATAACAGTTGTTGCCGACGAGCTTTGAACAATGGCCGTTACCAAGGCACCCAAAGCAACACCCATCACTTTGTTTTGCGTTAAAGCTTCCAGAATTGCCTTCATTTTGGTGCCAGCTGCATTTTGTAAGCCTTGTGCCATATAATTCATGCCAAAAATAAACATGGCAAGCCCACCAATAAACGGTATGAGTATATTCACGTAATTCATTTCTTCCTCCAATTTAATACATTTAATTTTAACAACGGAAAAATTGCCATATTAATCATAACATAAGCCGAAAGCTACCGCAATGAACAAATACTTGCTTTTAACATTTTGTGTATCTATATAAAATTTTAGCGAAAAATAAATGAAATTTCGAATAATTTCAAGAATGATGAGGAAGAATAATCCCACCACCGGCCACATATTCTCCGTCATATAAAACAAGGGATTGTCCCGGTGTAATTGCCCTTTGCGCCTCATCAAAAATGCATTCCAATCTATCCTCATCAATCATTTTTATGGTACACCAAGCCATTTTGTTCCCATAACGAATTTTGGCCTGTAACCGCATTCCATCCTCAAATTTTTCCACTGCCATGTTTGCCAGCTGGCCTGCATACAGCTTTTTTTGAAAAAGAGCTTCGTTAGCGCATAAAACAACTTGATTTCGTTTTGGATCCACATTGTAAACGTACATGGGCTTACCAAAGGCAATGCCTAACCCTTTTCTTTGTCCCACAGTATAGTGAATAATTCCTTTATGTTTTCCAAGAATGCTACCCTCTAAATCCACAAAATCGCCCATTTCTCCATTCTTCCCGCTTTGATTGACAATAAAAGATGCATATTCTCCGTCGGGAATAAAACAAATATCCTGGCTGTCGCCTTTTTGCGCAATAAATCCGTCAATCTGATGGGCAATTTCTCTCACTTCATTCTTTGTATACTCGCCAATAGGTAACAGCATTGCTTTCAGCTGCTCTTGCGTTAACCGATACAACGCATATGTCTGATCTTTTTGAGCCGTTACGGAATTGCGAATTGCATAGCGTCCTGTTAAGGGGTGCTTTTCTACTTTTGCATAGTGCCCGGTGGCAATGCGACTTGCCCCAAGCTCATGTGCCTTTTGCAAAAGCGCCTCTCCTTTGATATAACGATTGCACACTACACATGGATTTGGCGTGAGCCCCAAAAAGTATCGTTCAATAAAATGATCAACAACTTTTTCTTTAAATTCTTCTTTGAAATTCAAAACATAATGGGGAATACCAAGCTTTTCAGAAACCCTCTTCGCATCTTCTATTGCTTTGCTGCCATTTTCACTTGGCCACAAATCCATTGTAACTCCCAGGACTTCATAACCCTGCTGTTTAAGTAAATAAGCACACACACTACTGTCTACACCACCGGAAAGCCCCACAACAACCTTTTCACGATTCACTTTTCCTATTCTCCTCCTTTAAATGACTGCTTATAAATTGCTTAAATGCACGTTTTCTTTCACATTTTAAAAACCATTTCACATACGCAAAGGTGGCTTCCTCTCCACGTTCTGCAAGCATACGCAAAAAATGCTCCAATAGGCGCAAGGAATCCTCGTGCATAATTTCATGCACAAGCCTACTTTTTTTATGATATTCCCAAGGACTGGCATCGGTATAACCACCCTTTTGGTAGGTCTTGCAGGCTGCAATACGATCCATAAACATTTCAACCACAAAGCGCACCGGCATTTTCATTCCCGTTAACAAGCACTCACGGCTTCTGCTATAATCAATCCAGTATTCAAAGTGATGTTTATTTCTTCCCTTATGGTGTAACCATGAACTGGAGTATCCTTTGTCCTCCCGTTCCGCATTATTTGGGCTGCGATCCCCTTGAAAATATTTCGCACCCACCAGAAATTCCGTAGGTGAAAATTTAGAAAGATCGTGGGTCAACCCTTGCCAATAAAGCCCCACCTGAAAACAATGCTGACGTACAAGCTGTCTATGGTGTGTAATGGTTTTTAAGTGTTCCATTGCTTTCATTTCAATTCCTCCACATAGACTTTAATACAATTTAATCATTATTAAATAATACCGGTCTTTCCTTATTTGAAACTTAAAAATCTTTCTTTTATAAAAAATTTAATAATCATTTTAATGCTTACGCATACTCACAGGGATTTAATGGCAAAATAGTCGGCCAGAATTTTGCTGACTAAAAAACACCTAAGAAAACACCTTATAATTCTTGTGCCCAGATGTGCAGTCAAATTTTTCGTCAAACAAAACAAAAAGCACAGCTAATACCGGATGTATTGGCGAGCATTTTTGTGCAGGCTGACAGAAAAGATGTTAGCAGATGGGTACACAAAGCGTCCGCCGTGAATTGCACGGTGTTTCTCTAAATTTTCACAGCAAAAAAACGTCTGTATAAACCCATTAAAAAGCGGCTCAGGCCACTGCCCGGCCGCTTATCGCTCTTTTGCCAAAGCTAATTTTATTTTACTAATTTGGAAATAGCTTTAAAATAAGGCGATTTTGCACCACCTGTTAATTCAAACAATGCAGCCTCGCAGGTTGTTAAAATGGCCCCCTCTACTCTCATTCTCTCCAAGCCAATTTCTTTGTCATATGGATTTCTTGAGCCAACACAATCAGCAACAACAAACACCCGGTAATCAGCACCCAAAAGATCAATCACCGTTTGCAATACACAAATATGAGCTTCCACACCGCAAACTAAAATTGTCCTTTTTCCTTGTGCTTTCACCCAATCCGCAATTTCCTCACATTCAAAACAACTAAATGTATTTTTTTCCATATAATGAAAAGAGTCAATTACACCGGTAAGCTCCTCAACAGTTTCGCCCAACCCTTTTGTATATTGCTGTGACACCACAAAGGGGACACCAACTTCCGCCAAGCCTTGAACCAATATAGCTGATTTTCTTAAAATTTCTTCCTTCCCACTAATTACGGGTACTAATTTTTCTTGAAAATCAATAACCACTGCCGCAGTATCATCCGCACAAATTCTCATATCATCTTCCTCCTAAAACCAACGACAATTTCAAAAAAGTATTTTCTTTTTACTTGAAGCATTTGGCAACGAAGCATCTTTGTATTTCATAAAAATCTAATCATTTCACGAATTGTAAAAAGTATGTTCTTGTATGCCAATGCATTCTTCCATTTTCCCTATAGTTCACCTACATTTTACATGATTTTTGGCGGATTGTCTATTATCTTACACATATTTTTGCATATGCTTTAATGCGCTTTTTTCCAAACGACTTACCTGCGCCTGACTAATTCCAATTTCCGTACTCACCTCGGTTTGCGTTTTCCCCTCAAAAAACCTTAACGCAACTATTTTTTTCTCACGTTCCGAAAGATGGCGCATTGCTTCGCTTAGCGAAAGATTTTCAAGCCATAGCTTGTCTCCATTTTTTTCATCACTCACTTGATCCATCACAAAAAGAGTGTCCCCACCATCGTGGTAAACAGGTTCATACAAGGATACAGGATCTTGAATTGCATCCATTGCCGTTACAACACTTTCGCGAGAAATACCCATTGCTTTTGCAATTTCTTCTAACGATGGCTCTTTTTCTCGTTCTGCCATTAAGCGCTCCTTGGCTTGAAGCGCTTTATATGCAGTATCCCTTAATGAGCGGCTTACCCGAATAGAATTATTATCCCGGAGATAACGCCGTATTTCTCCAATAATCATAGGGCAACAATATGTCGATGGCATCACTTGCATATTAATATCAAAATTGTCTATGGCTTTGATTAAGCCAACCACGCCAACCTGAAATAAATCATCCATGTTTTCATTTCTGTTTTCAAATCTTTTAATAATACTTAACACCAACCTCAAATTACCTTCAATCAATTTTTCCCTTGCTGATTCGTCTCCTTCTCGATATTTAATAAAAAGCTCTCTCGCCTCCATGCCGCTTAAAATAGGTAAATTTGAAGTGTTAATTCCGCTGATTTCTACCTTTCCATAATAGCCCATTATGCTCACTCCTATCAAGCAATTTGGTAGCAGAAATGGTAAACCATTTCAGTTGAAGCTATTAAAAATCTCCCCCTGAATGCGGTAATTTATACCTTGCAAATATCGTCATTTTCTTTTCAAATTGCTCTGTAATTTTTAGACTTAAATGAAGTTGTCCTTTTGTTCTGCATATTTTAATCAATATTTTTTAAAGTTGGCACTTTTTCCATTTTTTCACTGAAACACCGACTTTTCTCGAGAAATAAAAAAGTGACTCTTTTGAGTCACTTTTTTACAGTTTCATTTTGTCAAACAAAAATCATTTTTTTGAATTTGTAGTCAACGCTATTTTATCTCTTTTGGCATTTCCACTGCTTCAACAAGGGCACAAAGATAAAATTGATTTTCCACCGCCCCCATGAGTTTCCCAGTAATTTTAACCAAACGCCAGCTGCCATCCTCGCAAATTTGCCGGCATGTTACGCTTTTAACTATTTTTTCACCAAATTTTTGTTGACGAAGCCATGCTTCCACATTATTTCTGTCCTCAGGATGAATTAACAAAAGAAAATCATTACCAAAGCACTCTTTTAACGCAATTTGAGAATATCCAAGCAGCACGTCCACAGCAACATTACTATATAAAATTTCCACTTTCTCCGCCACATCCAGCACCAAAACCACACCCGACACACTATTTACCACAGCGGTTAGCCATTCTACCTCTTTTTCCTTTTCTATGGATTTGCGTTTTGCTTTTGTAATATTTTCAATGGCAACATAAAAAAAATGTTTGTTGACACTTGTCATCAGAAGCTTTGTGCACAGCTTAAACCATCTATAATCCATCGAAATAATTTTGGGCTTTGCCATTACTTCACAGCGCGCATGCTTACCTGTTTTAATTGCCTCTTCAAACATAGAAAAAACCAACTGCCTATTTTCACCCTCATAAAAATCAAAAACACTTTGTCCCTTTTCCATGTACTCCGCCCTGTTTATACCAATTTCTTCAAAAAAACCATCATTGATTCTTAACGCTGTCAGTGATTTATTTCCCCTGTCATATTCTACAACAGCTGCCCCGCCCACAAAGCAATTAAACAACAAGGTGGATTGGGAAGAAAAACTCAGTAAATCTATGGAGTTTTCAATGCTTTCCAAATTGTTTTCCGTTAAACCTGAATTTGTTTGCTTGTTTTTTAATAACGCTTCAAAATTTTCAACTTTGATTGGTCTGGAAAAAAAGTAGCCTTGCATTAATAAACAACCGATGCTTTTCAAAAAATCCGCTTGTTCCTTTGTTTCCACACCCTCGGCAAGCACGGGAAGCCTTAACGCAGTTGCCATGCGCACAACAGCATTTAAAACATTTCCACTTCTTTCATTTTTATAATCATTCCCAAGAAATCTCATATCCAGCTTCAAAATATCAACAGGGACATTTTGCAACATATTTAATGAAGAATACCCACTTCCAAAATCATCCATATGTACTTCCAAACCATGTTTTCTAAGCAGGTTCACCGTATTTACCAGTTGCTCTGCATTTTGTGTATATGCACTTTCAGTAATTTCCAAATGCAATAACTCATGACTTAAATTATATTTGTGAAGCAAATTAAGAATATTTTCTACCAGGTGTGGATTATAAATGTCTCTACGAGAAACATTTACAGAAATCGGCACCAAAGGCAGTCCCTCATCTCGCCAATTTTCCAGCAGTATACAAACCTGCTCCCACATATATTCGTCCATTCTGGAAATAAAACCATTTCTTTCAAACAACGGAATAAACTTACATGGCAAAATTGCACCTTTTCTTGGATGTTCCCAACGAACCAAAGCCTCAGCCCCTATTAGATTACCATTTTCGTAATTATATTGAGGCTGAAAATATGGAACAAATTGTCCATCCTTCAAGGCAAACTCCATTTCATTTAAAATTTCCTGTTGCTCAAGCATGGTTGCTCGCATAGAATCGTCATACCAAGCATAGCGTTTCCCATAGCTGTCTTTAATAGAACGCAAAGCAAGCAGTGCACGATCACACATCAAAGCCACATCTAACGTAGGCTCGGTAATGAAATATAATCCAACACGAGGTGTATATTCAAAATCCAAGGTTTTCAACTGTGACATGAAGTCATCTATAACTTTTGTAACCTTCTCCGGTTCAAAGCCATCCGCCTCTTGGCAGCATACAAAGTGATCCGCATCATATCTGGCATAGGTCTTAACTGTGGAATTATTTTGTTTATAGCAACGAAAAAAATCTCCAATCTTTTTCAAATATGCATCTCCGGCCTCAGTGCCAAACCAATCGTTATATACCTTAAAGTTGTCAATGTCCCATCGAATTAAAACGAAATTTTTGTTGGGATTTTTTCGAAGCATTTTCGCTGTATAGCGATGAAATGCATTTTTATTAAAGAGTCCCGATTTTTCGTCGGTATCCATAAGGCGCAGCTCTAACTCATAAGCTCTATTTTGCTCTGCAAGCCTTTCCGATTCCTTGCGGGCCATAATATTTTTAATGCGATGTAGAATAATTTGAGGGTTAAAGGGCTTTGTCATAATATCAGTTGCACCGTAAGACAACGCTCGGATTTGAACATCCTCCTCATTATTTGCAGTAATCATTACTGTTGGGATTGTACGGAAATATTCGTCTTTTTGCATAGCCTTAAGCACATCAAAGCCATCCATCTGCGGCATCATAATATCCAATATTAAAACTGCCACATCCGATAACTGGCGAAGCTTCTCTAATACTTCCAGGCCGTTTGCTGCTTCCTCAACAAAAAACTCGGCGGCAAAAATCTTTTTTAACAATAAACGATTCGGTTCAGCATCATCCGCAATTAGAATTGTTTTCTTATTCAGCTCTCCGTCCATTAATTCATCATGCCTCCTTTGCGGTAACAATACCTAACATAACAGAATAATATGCCTCTTCCACCTCACGAAACAGAGGAATTATCATATAACTATCAATATTATCCCATTTTCGCAGGTAATCGCATAACACTCCTGTGGAGCAATAGAGTTTAATCATATCTGTATTTCCGGCAACGCCCTTTAGCATATGCACACATTCATATAAATTGATATAGTTTTCATTTTTCAAAGCCTCCTTTGCCTGGGCAAAAGTATTATCACTCAGAAAATTAACCAGAATACTTTCATACAACCTTCTATCTCCAAGAAAGCGCGCCACGCCCCTCTCAAAATCAATGCCGGCATTCTTTAAAACCTCACTATCCATTCAATTCCCCTCCTTACTAGCCGTTTTCCCCAATATGTAAAAATGCTCCTGCTGCAAAAGCAAAATATAAAACTTTTTCGTATCACAAAAAAGAATTTGTCTAAAAACTCTCTGACTGTTCCTCAATTATTTTTTACTAATTTTGGTAAAATATAACGACTTATTCGTACAAGAAAACAAAACAGTACTAAATTAGATTATAAAATTAATTATAACAAGTTTTCCCATTTTTATCTACAAATTTATTCCTTTGTTTTGCTTTGCAAAAATTACACAAAAAAAATATTTTTATAATTTTATTATAAATAATCATCAAATCTATAAGAATGATATACTTTTTTCCTCTTTTCATCTTACTTGATTTATCTTTTTCCGTGCTCAAGTTTTTGTTCTTAAAATATTTTTCCCATGTATTTGACATGCTGTTTAATCACCAATTTACCAAGCTTTTCATATTCTATAGTAGATATGAAGTACAAGTTGTAATTTTGCCAAAGGAAGGGAGGAAATATCACAAGTAGACAAAATCCAACTTACGGCAGAAAAAGTAGGGATACCGGTGGCTGTAGATACTGCTGTAGTTACAGTTGTTGCAGTTGTAGGTGTTGCAGATGCTGTAGGTGCTTTAGGTGTTTCAGCTGTTAAGTATATTGGTATAAGCATAAAAGGAGGAAATATAATGAGCAGTCATAATCACAGACATCATAACCATGGCAAACAACACAGATGTTGTTGCTGTTGCTGTTGCTGTTATTACTATGGTTGCAGATACTGGTGCTGGCAGAAATGGTGGTTTCTGCAACAAGGCGCATTAGCTGGTATGATTGATCCGGAAGATTTCGATGCATTCATAGAAGAAGAATAGCTTATAACGTAAGAAAATCACTAAATTTTTAAACAATAAGAGCCGCCATCGTTGGGTGGCAGTTCTTATTTTAAAAATAAATACTATATAAAAATTATTGTAAAAAAATGTTTTTGCTATACTTATATTTCTTTCAGGCGGAAAAGCACCTTTTGTCCGCTGATTGATATAATAAGAGTATACATCTATAAGGAGGTCGTTCCCATGCGCCCTATCGTTTCATTAGAGGATGTCAGCCTTCGGTATCACAGCATTAACGGTGAAACATTGGCTGTTTCAGATATGTGTCTTTTCGTTCAAGAGGGTGAATTTCTTAGTATCGTTGGCCCAAGTGGATGCGGAAAATCCTCCATTTTGTCTATGCTGGCAGGTCTAATTGCTCCCTCAGAAGGCAATATCTCTGTAAATGGAGAAATTGGGTACATGCTGCAAAAGGATTATCTATTAGAATGGCGCACAATTCGCAATAATGCCCTTTTAGGCTTAGAAATACAGAATAAACTTACGCCCCAAAATATCGCTTATGTAGAAGAATTGCTTGACCAATATGGTCTTGGTGATTTTAAAGATCATTATCCTTACCAGCTTTCAGGGGGAATGAGGCAACGAGTTGCATTAATTCGTACATTGGCCATACGCCCCTCCATACTTCTGCTGGATGAACCATTTTCCGCTTTGGATTATCAAACACGCCTTTCTGTTTCTGACGAAATCGGTACCATCATACGCAAAGAAGGGAAAACCGCAATCTTAGTCAGCCATGATATTTCTGAGGCGATTAGCTTGGCAGACAGAGTTGTAGTTCTTTCTGCCCGCCCCGCTCAGGTAAAAAGAATTTACGATATTCACCTTACAACAGATGAATATAGTCCAATAAAGGCCAGGGAAGCACCGGAATTTCGGGAATATTTCAATGCAATCTGGAAGGAGCTGGATGTTCATGTGGTATAAAAAAGAAATTAAATCCGTCTCAAAAGAACAGACTGCATTTTTAAATCGTTTGCGCAAAAGAAAGCATGCAGTACACACAATTCAATGGGTACTTCTAGTTGGTTTTTTTCTTCTTTGGGAGACAGCTGCTCGCTTTGACTGGATTGACCCATTTATTTTTAGCCAGCCCACAAGAATGTTGAATGCAGGAATACAAATGGGAAAAGATGGTTCCTTATGGACACATATCGGAACAACGCTTTGGGAAACGGTGGCAGGTTTTGTATTAGGAACGTTAATCGGGACGTTAACTGCAATTTTATTGTGGTGGAACCGTTTTGTTTCTAATGTAGCTGAACCATATTTGGTTGTATTAAATTCTCTGCCGAAAACCGCCCTTGCTCCAATTATTATTGTTTGGCTGGGAAATAATCAAACCTCCATTATTGCCGTTGCATTGTTAACCTCTGTTATTGTTACAGTAATGAGTGTTTTAAATGGCTTCTTACAGGTTGATAACGAAAAAATAAAATTGATTCAAATTTTCGGAGGAACGAAAGCACAGGTTTTAAAAAAAGTGGTCTTCCCTGCCAATATTCCTTGTATATTAAACGCATTGAAAATTAACGTGGGATTATCCTTCGTCGGGGTTATTGTAGGGGAATTCTTGGTTGCACAATCTGGCTTGGGGTTTCTGATCGTTTACGGGAGCCAAGTATTTAAGCTGGACTGGGTAATGCTCAGCGTAATTATTCTTGCAATCTTAGCGGCACTCATGTATCAAGGCATTGCTTTTCTTGAGAAAAAATGTTTGAAATGGCAGCAATAAAAAAATCTCCTTTGACTGAATGGCTTTCCATGGCCAAACATCCAAAGGGGATTTTTTGCATTAGGTACTCATCATATTTGTTTTAATCCTTTAGTTGACCTTTATCAAGCAAACTCCTCATAAATCACACGAATAGCCGATTCCATCTCATTTTCTGCAACACCTACCCAAGTACTCAACTCACCGCCGCCTTGATTAATCATTACAACCTCTATATCCTGACGATGCAAGGCTTCGTATATTCGGTTGACTGCCATTCGATTGTGAACAATTCCATACCCAACAAGAACAATCCCTGCAATTTTAGGCTGAATCGTAAGAGAATGGGACAATTTCAATCTTTTAATTTCCTCAATAAAAACACTTTCCAGCCTGCGAAATTGCTTCGTTTCCACCAACAAACAAACACAATTTAATCCTGAGGGCAAGTATTGAAATGTTAATCCGCTTTTTTTGCCAGCCCTCAAAACCTCTTGCACAAAAGTCCAGGTGCGGTCAGTTTGCTCTTTTTCCACAAGCAAAATGCTAAAGCCTTTTTTCCCTGAAATGCCTGCAAAAATAGCAAAATCCGCCCGCTGTACGGCGGTACAGGTAATCATGGTTCCAGGATGTTGGGGTAAATTGGTGTTACGAATATTGGTGGGGATGCCTGCGCGGCTTACAGGAAACACGCAGTCTTCATGCAGCACCGTCGCCCCGGCGCAGCAAAGCTCATGCATTTCATGGTAAGTAATGTGGCTTATTGGGCGAGGATTGCTAACAATTCGTGGATCGGCCATGAGAAACCCCGAAACGTCAGTCCAATTTTCATACAGCTCTGCCTTGGCGGCACGAGCCACAATAGCACCAGTAATGTCACTGCCACCACGAGAAAAGGCTCGGATACTTCCATCGGGATTACTTCCGTAAAAACCGGGTATCACAGCATTATCCAACGATTTCAGCCTCTGCCCCAAAACATTATTTGTTTTTTCTCCATCAAAAATGCCCTGCTCGTCAAAAAAAACGACTTCCGCCGCATCCAGAAATTCGTATCCTAAATAATCTGCCAACAGCAGTCCATTTAAAAATTCTCCACGGCTGGCGCAATAATCTGCCGAGGTACCCAAGACAATTTGATGATAGATTTCCTCAAAAAAAGGCTCAAGCTCCAACGTTAGATGCAATCCATTTGCAATGTCAAAATAGCGCTGCCGAATTTCTTCAAAGGTTTTTTGGAAGGACTGTCCAGCCACCGCCTCCTCATGACAGCGATAAAGAAGGTCTGTCACCTTTTCATCCTGATCAAACCGCCGCCCCGGCGCACTGGGAACAATAAATGTTCGGCGGCTGTCTGCAAAAATGATGTTTTTTACTTTTTGAAACTGTGCTGCATCTGCAAGCGAGCTGCCGCCGAATTTTGCTGCAATCACTGTGTTTCCCCCCTAACCAAACAACATAGCGAATAATTCATTTGTTCTTCCATGTCATACCGAAATCATCCAATTACAAAACAATAGTGTTACTAAACCATGATCCTGAAACATTTATCCCATTCCTAATAACCGTCCTTATAAAGCACCACAGATAATTTATTAAGAAAGACGTTCCTTAAAATCCCCATAACCAAATTGGCGAATTGTTTTCATCTCACCATTTTCCTGAAGCAAAGCAATACTTGGCAAACACATTCCATTAAAGGTATTATTTTTCACCATGGAATAGATTGCCATATCCTCAAAAATCAGCTTATCCCCAATGGAAAGGGGCTGTTCAAAGGAATAATCCCCAATCACGTCCCCCGCCAGGCAGGTGGCCCCTGCCAAGCGATAGGTATATGGCTTTTCCTTGGGCTCGCCGCCCTGATAAAGGGGCGGTCGATAGGGCATTTCAATGACATCGGGCATATGACAGGCAGCGGAGGCATCCAAAAGGGCAATATCTATGCCGTTATGCACAATATCCAGCACCGAAGCCACTAGATACCCTGCATTCAGTGCCACCGCTTCCCCTGGCTCCAAATATACCTGAACATCATATTTTTCCTTAAACTGCTGAATACAATCTATCAACGCTTCCCTATCATAATCCTCACGGGTGATATGATGCCCGCCACCGAAATTTACCCACTTCATTTGGGGCAAAAAATCACCAAACCGTTCTTCTACCGCCACCAGTGTTTCAATCAGTGCATCGCTGTTTTGTTCACAAAGGGTATGAAAATGCAAGCCCTCCATGCCCTCTAGTAGCTCCTCCTTAAAATTCGCTCTGGTCACGCCAAGACGAGAACCCTCGGCGCAGGGGTCATAAATGCCATGCTCCTGTGTGGAATGCTGGGGATTGATGCGAATGCCGCAGCTTTTCCCCGCCGCCAAGGCTTTTTCTTTATATTTCTGCCACTGAGCAAAGGAATTGAAGGAAATATGGTCGCAAATTTTTACAATCTCATGAAATTCTCTTTCGTTATAAGCCGCAGAAAAAACATGGGTTTCCTTGCCCATTTCCTCAAAACCAAGCCTTGCTTCAAACAAGCCACTGGCAGTTGTTCCATCAAGATAACGTCCAATCAAGGGATAGACCGCAAACATAGAAAATGCCTTTTGTGCCAGCAAAATTTTACAGCCGGCACGTTCCGCAATCTCCCTCAATATTTCAAGATTTTCAATCAAGCGTTTTTCGTCAACCACATAACAAGGTGTTTCCACCGAATATAGCCTCTCCATTAGTCCACCAATGTAGGGTTAAAGTCCTCTACCCAAGGCAAGCCCCATTTATTCAATGCTTCCATGAAGGGATCGGGATCAAACTCCTCCATATTCCAAACACCGGGCTGATTCCACTGTCCGTTCATCACAAGCATTGCACCAATCATGGCAGGTACACCTGTGGTATAAGAAATCGCCTGACTGCCCACCTCTTTATAGCACTCCTGATGATCGCAAACATTATACACATAGTAAGTTTTTTCCTTGCCATCCTTGATGCCTTGGAAAATACAGCCGATATTTGTTTTTCCAACGGTACGAGGGCCAAGGCTTGCAGGATCGGGCAATACAGCTTTTAAGAACTGCAAAGGAACTATCTTTTTTCCTTCAAATTCAATGGGCTCAATGGAGGTCATACCTACATTTTCCAGGCATTTCAAGTGGGTAATATAGCTTTGTCCAAAGGTCATGAAGAAACGGATACGCTTAATACCCTTAATGTTCAAGCCTAGGCTCTCCAGCTCCTCATGATGCAATAAATACATATCTTTTTTTCCAACCTGGGCAAAATCATATTCACGCTTGATTTCCATCGGCTCTGTTTCTACCCATTCGCCATTTTCCCAATAGCTACCGTTAGCGGTTACTTCTCTGATATTAATTTCAGGGTTAAAGTTGGTTGCAAAAGGATAGCCATGGTCGCCGCCATTGCAATCAAGAATATCAATATAATTGATTTCATCAAAATAATGCTTCTGTGCATAGGCAGAAAAAACACCGGTAACACCAGGGTCAAAGCCACTGCCCAACAATGCGCAAATGCCAGCCTCCTTAAATTTTTCACGATACGCCCACTGCCATTTATACTCAAACTTTGCGGTATCCAAAGGCTCATAATTTGCGGTATCCACATAATGTGTTTTTGTAATCAGGCAGGCATCCATAATGGTCAAATCCTGATAAGGTAACGCAAGGTTTAAAACCACGTCGGGCTGAAATTCATTGATGAGTGCAACCAGCTCGTCCACATTATCTGCATCCACCTGTGCTGTTTGAATTTTTGTTTTGGTCGTTCCCTCAAGCTTTGCCTTTAATGCATCGCATTTGGATTTGGTGCGGCTGGCAATCATAATTTCCTCAAAAACCTCACTATTTTGGCAGCATTTGGTGATTGCAACGCCAGCAACACCACCACAACCGATAATCATACATTTTCCCATTTTTTCTATCTCCTTTACTTTGTAATTTGCAATATTATTTCACGAGTAATTTTACAGGCAACGGCAGTGGAACTGCCGCTTTGGTCATAATGTGGGGAAAGCTCGTTGATATCACAACCCACAATATTGAGTTGATTCAACTGCAAAACAGCTCCCATTAATTCTTTAAAGGAAATCCCCCCGGCTTCCGGTGTTCCTGTTCCACAAAAGATGGAAGGGTCTAATACATCTAAATCCAATGTAAAATACACTGGCTTGTCTTTTAGCTGGGCTACGGTTTCAGATAAACCTTGCAAATCAAATTTATGCAGCTTCGTATGATTTTCTGCGAATGTAAACTCATATTTTTCACCGCTGCGAATGCCAAATTGATGAATTTTGCCATCTCCCACCAAATTCCACGCCTGTTTGATTACCGTGGAATGAGAAAGGGTTTCTCCCAAATAATCCGTCCGTAAATCTGTATGTGCATCAAAATGAATAATATGCACATCCGGGTAACGCTCCACCACGGCGCGCACTGCCCCTAAGGTAACAAGATGCTCGCCCCCAAGCATGACAAACCGTTTGCCGTCGGCAAGGATTTGCGCCGCATATTCTTGTGTCATTTCCAGCACCTTTTGGGTGTTCCCAAAGGGAAGCTCCAAATCCCCACCATCAAAAATCAGATAGTCTGCAATATCACGGTCACAATATGGAGAATAGGTTTCAATCCCAAAGGATTCATTGCGAATGGCCGAGGGGCCAAAGCGTGTACCTGGGCGAAAGGAGGTGGTTCCGTCAAAGGGCACACCAAAGAGCACAATCTCCGCTTCCGCATATTCTGCATCGCACCCCAAAAAGGTCTGTATATTTTTATTCATCCTTCAACATCTCCTTTACATAAGTGGGTAAGCCAAACGCCCCCTGATGCAATTCGGTATTATAATACTTGGTTTTGATACCCAATGCATTCCATGCTTCGACTTTCAAGTCTTTTAAGGGATGCAAACCCTTTGATGCAAACCCAAACAGCCAATGCCCCGAGGGGTAGGTAGGGATATGCGCCTGATATACATAACTCATGGGGAAGGAATGAGAAATTCGCCGATGGGCGTACTTCATCGCCTTTGCATCCTCTTGATAAAAGGGACTTTCATGCTGATTGATGAGAATCCCCTCCTCCGTAAGGGCACGGCAGCAGTTCCCGTAAAATTCCTTGGTAAAGAGCACCTCACCCGGGCCAAAGGGATCTGTGGAATCCACAATAATGAGGTCGTATTTTTTATCCGTGTGGCGCACAAATTTCAATCCATCCTGAACATGCAAATGCACCCTTGCATCCCCAAAACCACAAGCCGTTTGTGGCAAAAATTCCTTACAAACGGCTACCACACGCTCGTCAATTTCCACAATGTCAATTAATTCAATGCCACTATACTTTCCAAGTTCTCGTACCACACCGCCGTCTCCGGCACCAATGACCAATACGTTTTTAATCGCCGGATTGACCGCCATGGCAGGATGAGTAATCACATCATGATAAATAAATTCATCCCGTTCGGTAAGCATCATGATCCCGTCCAAGGTCAAAAAACGGCCAAATTCTAGGGATTCAAACACCGATATTTTTTGATATTTGCTTTCTTCGTAATGAAGCTGACGAGAAACCTTTAACGAAAACCGTACGCTTGGCGTATGATATTCACTGTACCACAAATCATCCATTTTCTTCTCCTTCCCATACATTCAGCCGACTAATGTCCATACTTTCCGGCCCCGTAACCACACAGCCCTTATCCTTGGCATATTGAATATACGCAATAATTTCCTGGGTAATTCGTTCCCCTGGGGCAAGAATTGGGATACCTGGTGGGTAGCACATGACAAACTCCGTACAAACCCTGCCGCCGCATTCCGCCAAGGGAAGGCTGGTTTTTTCCGCATAAAATGCTTCTTGGGGCGAAATAACAACGGTTGGGCTGATATATTCCGTATCCAGCATATTTTTGTTGTCTTTTTTATAAATGCGCCTGATTTCAGAAAGGGCACTAATCAGCCGCTCAATATTTTTATTTTTATCTCCCACGGAAATATAGGCAAGGATATTCCCCAAATCGCCAAATTCAATTTGAATGCCATATTCATCCCGCAGCAAATCATAAACCTCGATGCCCGCAAGCCCCAAGTCTAAAGTATTTACGGAAAGCTTTGTGGTATCAAAATCAAACACGCTGTCGCCGTTCATTAGCTCCTTGGAATAGGCATAATAATCCCCGATGGCGTTGATTTCCTCCCTTGCATACTGGGCAAAATTCTTCACTTTCTCAAAGGTTTCTTCCCCCCATAAGGCAAGGTTCCTTCTTGAAATATCTAAGCTAGAAAGCAAAAGATAGGAACCGCTAGTGGTTTGAGTCAAATTGATAATTTTTCTAACATAATTGGCATTTACCTTCTCGCCGCAAAGCAATAAGGAGCTTTGGGTCAAGGAGCCGCCCGATTTATGCATGCTAATCGCCGCCATGTCCGCCCCTGCCGCCATAGCCGAAACGGGCATGTCCTTGCCAAAATAAAAATGAGTGCCGTGGGCCTCATCCACAAGAACCAGTAACCCCTTTTCATGGGCAATTTGGGTAATTTGCTTTAAATCGGAGCAAATTCCGTAGTAGGTGGGGTTGTTCACTAAAATCGCTTTGGCGTTAGGATGCATAACAATGGTTCGTTTTACGTCATCAATGGACATTCCCAAGGCAATCCCCAGTTTTTTATTCATTTGGGGATTAATGTAAACAGGCACCGCACCACAAAGCACCAGTGCATTGATCACACTTTGGTGCACATTTCTGGGCAAAATGATTTCATCCCCACTTTTTACACTGGAGAGAATCATGGTTTGCACCGCAGAGGTTGTACCTCCCACCATGAAGAAGGATTGTGCCGCACCAAAAGCATCGGCGGCAAGCTCCTCCGCCTCTTTAATCACACTGACGGGATGGCAAAGATTGTCCAAGGGCTTCATGGAATTGACGTCCACAGACAAGCATTTTTCACCCAAAAATTCCGTCAGCTGGGGATTTCCTTTTCCATGCTTATGCCCCGGCACATCGAAGGGCACCAAGCGTTCGTGGCGCATCCGCTGCAAGGCTTCCATGAGGGGCATTTTACTTTGATCCTTCAAGACTTCACCTCCTGATATACGTTCGTTCCACTAAATATTTCAATCATTTCTTGACGCAATGCGTTTGTAATATCCAAACGGATTTTGGGCGGAATTTCATAAACATCTGAATTAAACAAGTAATTTTGCAGCACCAAATCCTTTATGAGCATTTTCGTATGAAAAATATTGGACTGATAAATATTTACATCAATAGCGTCATATTTATGCAAAATATCGCTGTGGATATAATCCTGAATCGACGTTATATTGTGGTCAATAAACAGCTTTTGTCCCTCCAAATCCCGAGTAAACCCACGCACACGATAATCCATAGTGATAATATCGGAATCGAAGCTTCCAATCAAAAAATCCAACGTAGACAACGGTGTAATTTCTCCACAGGTTGCCACATCAATATCCACGCGAAAGGTGGCAATAGAGGTTTCCGGATGGTATTCGGGATAGGTGTGCACGGTAACATGGCTTTTATCCAAATGGGCCACAACGGTTTCGCCGCTGCGGGTTTTTGCCATATTGACCTCAGCAATCAAAAAAGTTACACTTGCACCTTGAGGCTCATAATCCTGCTTGGAAATATTTAGCACCGTTGCGCCAATCATTTCCGTTAGCTTCGTTAAAATCGCCGTCAAACGCTCTGAATTATACTGCTCGTTGATGTATTTAATATAGTCCTGCTGTTCTCTCGCCGTTTTGGCATAGCAAATATCGTAAATATTAAAGCTCAACGATTTTGTAAGATTATTAAAACCATATAATTTCATTTTATCTGCCATTTCGAAGTCCCCCAAACAAAAAAAGATGCACCAAAGTATTCTATGGCACATCTTATAAACCGTTCAAATTAATTTGGGGTACACACAAAAATCCAGAACTCAAGCATTGTATATAGAATGAGTTTCGCCTGTTCCCTAATTGTTTTCAGAGTCTATATAGTAAGAACTACTTTTACTACTCTTATTGACCGTTTCACAAGTGTGTACCCTAGTACACTTGGTTATGAAGTAACCAACTGGCAATTGAGTTGCCAACTTATAAAAGTTGCGCTCTTAACGCAATCAATAATGTGAAGAAATGCTTCACAATCGGCAGTTGACCCGGCTGTCCGTATGGCCTTAAGTTCAAAAAGAAACTGGTCAAAAGTGTTCTCGCTATACGCGATTGAAAACAGGATTATTTTAAGGCATAACGATTGGTTTTGTCAACAATTTTCAACAAAAAAAATAAAATTAATTTTTGTTAATAATTACCTATTTATCTTTATAGCTTAACAAACTAGTTTAAACTGCAACCACCTTCAGTTTATTCTATATTCTAAGCTTATGTTTCCCCTTAAAACATGAAGTATGTACCAACTTCATGGATTTTAAATTTATGCTTTTAATTACAGTTTCTCACACTGGTGGTTTCTATTAAATTTTTGTGTTATAATGTAAAAAAATCTAACATTAATGATGCTAAAATAAAAGGGGATTCAATATGCAGTTTAAAGCATTGGAATACTTGGAAGCAATCTATAAATATAAGAACTTTACAAAAGCAGCTGAAGCGCTTTTCGTTTCTCAACCTGCTATTTCTGCGGCAATCCGCAAGTTGGAAGAGGAGTTTAATGTAAAGCTTATCATTCGAACGCCCAAAAAAGTTATTTTTACACCCGAAGGAGAAGCTTTCATAACCAAAATCAGTCCAATTCTTAAAGAATTGCGTGAAATTGAGTGGGATATGCTGGCAAAAAGCCAAAAGCAAAAAAAGACACTGCACCTTGGACTTTCCCCCACGGCTCCTCCCGATATTGTTCATGGAATTTATCAGTATTTCCTACCTTCCCTGTCGGAAAACGAAGAGGTTTCCTTTGATGAGGGCGGCGCTTATTACCATATTGCAAAAATCTCCAATGGTGAGGTTGATGTTGCAATTAATGTAATCCCAGAGAATATTTCTGATTTTTCCGTTGCATCGATTCCTCTTTATCAACAGGAAATTTGCCTTTTAATTCACGAAAACAGCAAATTAGCACAATATGATAAAATTCCCATTCAGCTATTAAGTACTACCCCTATTGTCAGCCTAGGTGCCTCATCCTATTTGCCAAAACGACTGGAAATGGAGGCGGCAAAGAGAAATATTCATTTGAAGGTTACCTCCAAACATGTGCATCAAACAAGCTATATCGAAGAAATTCTTATAGGCGGCAGCTCAGGTATCATAAACGTAGATAAAAACAACATTCCACGGGCCTTATATGCCCATAAATCTTTAGTAACAAGGCCATTTCAAGAACCAATGTTTCTAACTATCGGAATTTTATATCGAAAGGACAGCCAGCTTCAACCGCTAACCAAAAAAATACTTGAATTCATTCAAGAAGCAGCAAAGCTTTCAGTACAAAAACAACAAATAGCTGAAAAACCTTCAAAAAAATAATATTTTTGAAGGTTTTTTTATGCAAAAAATTGAAATAATAAATAAAATTTATGATATAAAAAGATTTATGTATTGTACAATTCAACATAAATCTTATAAAATAAAAGAAAATAATATGTTATTTTAGCCAATTATTATTCAAAGGAGGAAAAATAATGACTCAAATGATGAAATGCGTTATAAAAGAAAAACCAGAGCCCGGCGCATTGGTTTTTACCGAAAGACCCATTCCTACCTATGGCGCAAATGATATTCTTGTAAAGGTAAAAGCAGCAGCTGTTTGTGGAACAGACGTACACATTATGGATTGGAACGAATGGTCCCAAAAGCGATTAAATCCCCCCTCAATTATCGGACATGAATTTGCCGGAGAAGTCATTGCTGTTGGTGATAATGTAACGACAATTAAAATTGGCGACTTAGTTTCCGCTGAAACACATATTGTTTGTAATTCCTGTGTGCTTTGCCACAATGGCAATGAGCACGTTTGCCCAAATACAAAAACAATTGGTGTAGCCAGAGATGGCTGCTTTTCCGAATATATTTCCATTCCTGCCGAAAATGCCGTTGTTTATGACCCTTCCACACCTGTGGAAATTGTATCTATCATGGAGCCCTTCGGCGTAGCCGTTCACGCCGCAATGGAATTCCCAGTTGCCGGAAAAGTGGTTATGGTAAATGGATGCGGCCCCATTGGGGTTATGGCAGTTGCCGTTGCAAAAAAATGCGGAGCCGCAAAGGTGTTTGCCGTTGAAATCAACAAGCAGCGAGGCGAATTAGCCTTGAAAATGGGTGCAGATGAAGTTTTGAACCCTATGGAGGTTGATGTAATAAAGGCAATCAAAGAAAAAACAGCATACGGCGCTGAGGTTGTAATTGAATTTACAGGTAATACCCGCGCAATCAAAACTGCCATTGAATGCATGGCACCGGAAGGAAAAATGGCGGCAGCAGGTCTGCCCGATGGCTCCGTTGACTTTGATTTCTCTGAATTTGTTTATAGTGGCAAGGTGATCAAAGGCATTGCCGGAAGATTAATGTATAAAACCTGGGAGGATGCAAAAGGCCTTCTTGCAGGCGGATTAGATCTCTCCCCCATTATCACGCATACACTACCTTTGGAAGAATTCCAAGAAGGTTTGCGCTTGATGAAAAGCGGAGAATGCTGTAAGGCAATTTTAATCCCTTAATTTAAAATAGCTTCCCCTTACCGTTCAGATAAAAATAATAAAATACAAAAGAAAACCTTTCGCCATGGGAAGGTGAAAAGAGTGTCGACAATATCGGCACTCTTTTTCTATTCAAATATTAGCAAGTATTATCATTCGTTACAGAACAGAATGAAACTCGAAGGGCTCCTCCTTTAGCAATGTTGCAACGCCTTTTAATCCTTCTGCCAAAACTTCCCTTGAATCAACACCGCTTAAAGAAATGCGAACCGCCTTAGGCGGCAGTGTGCTTCCAACAACAAATTTTTCAGCTCCAAAAACATTGATTCCGGCTTTTTTTGCATACATTTCAAATTCATAGGCATTCCAGTGGTCGGGCAATTCCAGCCAAATAAAATAGGTGTTTGGAAACCCATGAAAGGTAAAACCATTTAGATACAATTCAGCACTTTCATAACGTTTTTTTGCCTCTGCCAATTTTGAAGCTACTATCTTTTTTGCATAGCCCTCCATAATTGCCTCAGATACAATGGCTGAATTGAGTGTTGGCGTCATCCAAATGGTATTGAGGATGGCTTTTATCATGGGGTTTTTAAAAGGATTTTTTGCCACCACAAAAGACACACGCAAACCAGCATAAAACGCCTTTGACAAACCCTCGATGTGAATGCAGCGATCAGGAATCAGAGAATACATGGACAGCAACTGACTTTCCATAGTAAAGCCGTAAGTATTATCTTCAATTACAATCAAATCATTTTGAACTGCAATTCCCGCAAGCTCCTTTTTTCTTCCCGTGCTCATTGTAATGGTTGTGGGATTATGAGTGCCTGACATAATATAAATACCCTTCAACTGTTCACGATGGCAGGCAGACTCCAGATTTTCTGGGTCCATGCCTTCCTCATCAAAGTCAATGGGTACTAATTTAATTTTTAGCTCTTTTACCAGAGCCTTTAGCCCCGAATAAGTCAATTTGTCAACGCCGATGCTCTCACCAGGCTGAAATAAAGAAATAAAGCAGCAAGTCAAGGCATGCTGCGTTCCCGCACAAATAACGATATCCTCCGGGGAAACGTTGATCCCATAGCTCTGCATCCATTTTGCACCCGCCTCCCGGTGCCATGGATGCCCCTGGGGATTGGAATATTTTACATACTCATTGAGATTTCCCTTGCGGCTAAGCTTCTCTATCAAACCAAACATGTCTGTTTCCTGACTATATAAGGGATATACAGGGCCAAGATCAATATAAGATGATGAATTTCCGTCAATATCCAAGATGCTGGGGTCTGTGCGAACGGCAGCGGATACATATGTCCCTCGTCCCGTTGTGCCACTGATTAACCCCCTGCGTTCCGCTTCTTGATAGGCTCTGGTGGCCGTTGAAACATTGATGCCTATAATCTCCGCAAGCTCCCTATGCGCTGGCAGCTTTTCCCCAGGCCTCAATACGCCTGTTCTGATGTCATTTTCCAAAGCATCCGCTACGGCAAGGTACAAAAAATTGTCTGTATTTATGATTTTTGGTTTCCACATACCCTATCCCTCCAATTGTCATGCACACATTGTAGCATTGACTACACACAATTTCAAGAGTTATACTCTATCGTGTGCACACTACATGAAATTGTATGGTTAGAAAAGAGGGATACTATGAATGTAATAAATATCAATAACTGCTTTAACAATTTACAGCAAGATGAACAATCAGACATTCAAACCCTGCCCATTGTTGAGGGCGAGCCATCCTTTATCCTGGCTGCGTTGAAGCCAGAAAGAAAACTAGGCGCCCATTATCACACCAAAGGCCAAGAAATTTATCATGTTTTAGAAGGTCAAGGTGTAATGGAAATAGGCGTTTTGGAAGACGGACTGGTAAAATGGGAGGAAAGCTGCGTTCTGAATGCCGGCGATGTTTTTACAGTACCTCCTAACATGGTTCATCGGTTGGCCAATACAGGAAAAGCTTCATTAAAGCTTGTTTTTTTGACCTCTCCAACCCATTTAAATGAGGATCGTTTTTTTATCCATTAAGGAGATTTGCATATGAAAAAACTGAATTTTAAAAAAATTGATGCCTTTACAAAGGGTGCCGCCCAAGGAAATCCAGCAGGGTATGTGTTGATGGATCGTTCAGACACTTTAAATGAAAAAGAAATGCAAAAATTAGCAAGGGAATTAAAAGGTTTTGTCAATGAGGTTGGCTTTGTAAGCAGGCAGGACAAGGAGTTTGAACTGAAATTTTTTTCTTCTGAATGTGAGGTTGCATTTTGCGGTCACGCAACCATAGCAATTATGTATGATCTGATTTCCACAAATTCTGAACTTTCGAGAGAAACGGAATTAAAAATCAAGGTCAAAGGGGGAATCCTTTCCGTATTTAATCACCTTCTGGAGGAGGATGCCGTTTACATTATGGCACCCGAGCCCAAATATCTGGAAAGCCAAATCATCTGGGATGAGATTGCCCAAGCTTTACAAACAGATATTTCCAGCTTCGATAGGGAAAAACCGTTTCAGCTGATTGACGGAGGGCTTCGCACCCTTATTGTTCCCATGGCATCCTTCGAGGCGTGTGTTGGTCTACACCCTCACCAGGAAAAATTGCGGCAGTTCTGCATGCATAAAGATTTTGATATTATTCATGTATTCACAGAGGATGTATCTTTGCCCCAAAGCGGCTACAGGACACGAGTTTTTGCGCCAAAATACGGTTATCTTGAAGACCCAGCTACAGGTTCGGGTAATTCCGCATTTTGTTATTATTTATTCCAAAATAAGATGTGGACAGGCGATTTTGCCATTGAGCAAGGGACCTCCGTTGATAACCCCAATATTGTTATGATGAAGCGCTATGAAATAGAACGAACAGAAAAAGTTTTGTTTGGTGGTTGTGCAGCAACGAGAATTGCTGGGAACTATTTTTTGTAACCCAGCGGGAAGCAAACATATGATATAAAGATTTTTTAAACGAAAGATTTTTAAATGACAAAAACGTATAAAACAAATTATCTATAAGATCTTCTGTGGTGAAAACACATGAAGGTCTTATTTTGGTATAAAATCGAAGAATTGAAAAACAATGATAGAAATCATTGAAATTCTCCTACACAAAAAGCAGGATGGCTGATATTCAATCATCCTGCTCATTCTTTTTTGTTGCAAAAGAGAATTTTTTATCCACTTCAAATTATTATTTTTAATGGGCAAAAATACCTTCTTACGGTGCATCAGTTTCGCCCTCTTCTGCAAATAGTTCTTCCGCATCCTCCCATAGGGGCATACAGACAATTGCCTTAAACAAATCTCCATCCACCTTGATACCAAAGGTACCACCTTGGGCCTCCGCTAAACTTTGGGCTATGGAAAGCCCCAAGCCTGAGCCCTCAGTCGTTCTGGAAACATCTCCTCTGACAAATCTGTCTGTTAAGCGTGTTTCATCAAAATCAATGGGCGCTGCGGAAATATTCTTCATTACCAAAATCCCTCGTTCCTCAGCTTGAAAAATGTCAATATACACCCGGGAATCCGGCAAAGAATATTTCACTGCATTGGAAAGCAAGTTCTCCAATATTCTCCATAAATGTCTGCCGTCAGCCTTAATATACAAAGGCTCGGGGCAGCTTACTTTGACTTCAAGCCCTGCTGCCTCTATCTTCTCTTCCAATTCACCAATGGCCTGCAGCGTAATTTGGCGATAATCAACGCGTACTGCTTCTACGGTAATATTCCCACTGGAAACCTTGCTTGCTTCAATTAAATCCTCAATAAGCTGTTTTAAGCGATAGGATTTATCATATAAAATTTCCACATAATCCTTAGCCGCCTGATTTTCCAGCTTAAGGCTTCGCAACAAATCCACATAAGAAATAATAGAGGTTAAGGGCGTTTTTAAATCATGAGAAACATTTGTAATTAGTTCCGTTTTTATTCGTTCGCCCTTTACCGCATCAGCAACGGAGTTTTTTAATCCATCTTGAATATTTGCGATATCCGTTGCAAAATTAATAAAGGAAGGTGATATTTCCTCCAAATTAAATTGATACTGCAAATTTCCCTTAGAGGTTTCTCTGGCAGAAATCATAATTCTTTTCAACGAGCGCAGTGCCCTTAAAAAGAAAAATATGCAAAAACCATTAAATACAAATAGGGCTATCGTAGCCAGTATGCAAATGATAATGGAATGCATTTGTGCAGTAAGGATAACCACTCCCATAATGACGCAGTTTCCCAGGCCATAGCAAAGCATGACAAAAACCATCCATCCGCGGAAGGTTTTGCCTGTAAACAGTTCCGACAAACGTCGGATGGTCACAGAAATCCATGTGTTTCGCCAAAAAATTTTGCCCTTAAATTGCCTTGCAACTGACGTAACATAAGAAATAATCATTGCAATGTTGGAAATGTAAATTATTCCTAAAATAGTTGTGAAAATGTACGCCCAAAAAATTGCCGTTTCCCTAAGTATGCTCCTTAACAGGGAAAGCCCAAAAAACAAGGAAAAAAGCATTAATCCGCAAACCATCAAAAAATGGATTTCATTGTAAATTTTATCTACCGCCAGATAAGAAATTTTACCGCCCTTTTCTGTTTGCCCTGTAACACGAATCAAATAGACAAAACACAACATAATGATCAGTGTCGAGGCTGTAAACACACTAAATAATATAGGTAAGCCTGCCTTAGCAAAAATATATTCCTGTCCCAGATTATAAAATTCATCGCCCACAGCAAAAGGATCACGAATTCCAGCATAAACCTTATAATCGCTATTTTCCATAAGTAAATTATTTTGAATATATGGCATAACACCAACGTTGTCACTGCTAAAGCCTGAGGAAAGGACAACCGTTTGGTCAATATTACTCATCTCGCCACGGGTAGTATTTCCAGCAACAAGATTCCCCTGGCTATCCTCTATAAAATATAAGAAATTGACCATGCCATTAAAATAGCGAACACTTCGTTTATATTCATCCACCTGATTTTGAATATACATTTTCCGATAAAGAGGCAGTCTGCTTTCCACCAATTCCTTGTACTCATCAAAATTGTTTTTCAAAGAAATGGGAATACTTCCGTGAATGATCAAGCCATCAAAACTTTCGTTAATAGAAGTATTTCCTGTGATAATACCATCTTTGATGCCGTAATACCGCTTAAAATCAGCAATTAGTTCATCTTTGTCGATTAACTCGCCGCTTGTAATTCTACTTTCATTCCGATAATAAACCTCGGCTTGAATAACCTCATCTAAAGCCTGGGCAAATTTGCTTTTAAATTCATAGGTTTCATATACGGATTTCGCCTCAATGATGCTTCTGTCCCACTGATTTGAAATATTCGCCGCAACAATGCCGCAAAAAAAGTTTGCCATAGCACAAATAAATAATAATACAATAATGGCTGCCTTACATTTTGTTTGATAGCATTTAAATTTTTTCAATTTTGTACCCAATCCCCCACACCACCTTTAGATATCTTGGCTCTTTCGGGTTAATTTCTATTTTTTCTCGAATACGGCGGATGTGAACTGAAACAGTATTCTCCGGCGCAAAGGAAAGCTCATTCCAAACCTTTTCATAAATTTGGTCAATGGAAAAGACCTTTCCCGCATTTTCCATCAACAACTGAAGGATTCCATATTCCGTCGCCGTAAGCTTCACCGGCTCCCCGCTCACTCGAACCTCTTTTGCATCCTTATCCAACTCAAGCTCTCCAATTTTAATCACATTACTCTTTTCCGCAATACTGCCCAAAGCTGTATACCTACGCATTTGGCTTTTCACACGTGCAGAAAGCTCCAGCGGATTAAAGGGCTTTGTAATATAATCATCCGCACCAAAATTTAACCCTAAAATTTTATCTGTATCCTCCGACTTTGCCGAAAGAATAATAATTGGTATATTTAGGGTTTCTCTTATTTTCACCGTAGCATTTAACCCATCTAATTTGGGCATCATGATATCAAGCAAAATTAAATGTATTTCGTGTTCCTCCAAGGCTTTTAAAGCTTCTAGTCCATTATAGGCCTTTATTATATGATAGCCCTCTTGCTTTAAATAAATTTCAATAGCATCAACAATTGCTTTATCATCATCACAAACCAGAATATTGAATTTTTCCATCAGAAAGTACCCCCTAATTTTACAAGCTATTTCTAATTTATCATACCATGCTACTTTTACAAAATAACTCATACTTCCTTAAAGAATTCTTAATTTCTTTTTCATTTTATCCCATTACTACAAGAAAAGAAAGCCAAACCTTTTGAAAAATTCATTGACACATACTATTTTTTCTAATATCCTAAGGTACGTTGTGGGTCACTAGCTTAGTTAGTAGTGCACTGGACTTTTAATCCAAGTACCTCGGCCTCGAGTCCGGAGTGACTCGTTTTTTTGTTGACCCCAAATCCTCTTCCAAATTATCCCCACACATTTCCTTTTGAATACATTTACATACATTTGTCAGGATGCTTTCAAAAACCCATAAGCAAATATTGCAAAATTTGTAATTTTATTTTTTTTAGTATTTTTTTATTTTACTAATAAAAGAAGCACCCTTTTTTAAAGCTTTTCACTGATTACTGTTTTTATACTCCCCCCTGCTTGAAAACTTGTTTTAAAAAAGTTGCCATGAAAAGCCATGGGGGTTATAATGATGTAAGAAACACTGTTTTCCCAAGGTTACCTTTCAATTGGTCTCTTTTGCAGCATTCTGTAAAGAACATTTTGAAATTTATTTCACATCAGGAGGAAAAACATGTTACGAAAAATAGTCAGAGAATACAAGGAGATCCTTTTATATTCCCTTATTGCCCTATTTGTAGGTGTTATTATTGGAGGAATTGACGCCATTTTTGGAGAAGTACTCATTAAGATTACTGAAATACGCCGCGATAATGTCTTAACATTAGTTCCCTTTTTACCCATTTCCGGCATTCTCATTATGCTTTTATACCGCTATTTTAGTAAAGAAAGCTTAAAGGGTATGACCCTTGTATTTCAAACCGGGCATGGCAATAATGATCGTATTCCCAAAATGCTTGTGCCATTAATTATGGTAACCACTTGGATTACCCACCTTTTTGGGGGAAGTGCCGGTCGAGAAGGTGTTGCCGTGCAACTTGGTGCAACAATTGCACATACACTTGCAAAAAAGCTAAAATTTTTGAAGAATTCCCGTGTTCTTTTGGTAATAGGAATGGCAGCGGGTTTTGCCGGTTTGTTTCAGACACCCCTTGCAGCTACTTTTTTTGCTTTGGAAGTTCTCGTTTCGGGAGTATTTTTATATGAAGCCTTATTGCCTGCCTTAGTTGCCTCTTTTGCCGCAAGCACAACCTCAAATTTACTTGGCTTGGAAAAATTCGCAGTAGACATTCCAAATGTTTTGTCCTTTTCCCCGGAAATCCTACTGAAGCTTATTTTTGTTGGTGCTCTTTTTGGAATTGTTGGAGGTAGTTTTGCCTATCTTTTAAGCTACAGCAAAAAAAAGCTTGCCACCTTCATTGAAAGCCCATTAAAGCGGATATTCATTGCCGGATGTATTTTATCCCTGCTGCTTCTTTTATTGCACACAGGAAGGTATTGTGGACTGGGTACCAATTTGATCAGCCTAAGCTTTTCGGAAAAAGAAATTTTTGGATATGATTGGCTTTTGAAGTTTTTACTTACTGTTTTAACGTTAGCGGCTGGTTTTCAAGGCGGAGAAGTGACACCGCTGTTTTCTATTGGGGCAAGCCTTGGCGTTATTTTGGGGAGTTTATTAGGCTTACCCACGATGCTCATTGCCGCCCTTGGTTATGCTGCTGTTTTCGGCAGCGCAACCAACACATTGCTTGCGCCAATTTTAATTGGTGCAGAAGTATTTGGTGCACAAAACACACTTTTTTTTGTAATCGTATGCTCCTTGGCTTTTATATTTAACGGAAATAAAACAATTTACTCAGCACAAAAAAGATTCAATTTCTTTTCAAATGAAAATGTTGAAGTATAATTTTTAGGAGTAAAGTGCTGTAATGGCGAAATATTATGTTGGGATGCTTCAGGAGTCACCTTCATTTTTTAGCCTTTCAAAGAAATTGATATATATTAAATTTAGTGCGTTTTTCAATAGAAAATACGATTTTGGTACATACTGTTTCTATACGAAATATAATCATTGTCTTTGTCATTTTTTTGATCCCTTTTTTACACTTGAAATAATACGTTTTTTTTGGTATATTGTAATTTATAATGTTTTTGGAGGTGTACCATGGAATGTCCAACCTTTTCCTTATCGGAAAGAGATAGAGCAATTTTAAATTCTTTTATTCACATAACAGATGGTATTGCGGAATTTTTGGGTGGCTATTGCGAAGTCGTAATACATAATCTTGAAAATATGGATCATTCTGTGATGCATATTATTAACGGACATCTTTCCGGAAGACAGACCGGAGCTGCAATTTCAGAGGTAACCCTATCCTTCCTAAACCGAATGATGGCAGAGCCAAGTTTAAAGCATGTTTGTTATTTTGCAAAAAACAACCGCGGCGAAACCTTTAAAGCATCTATTATACCTATTTTAGGGGAAAAAGGAAATATCATTGGTCTGATTTGTTTAAATATGTATTTGGCAGCACCAATTTCAGCCTTAGTACAAAGCATGACGCAAGGCGACGGAACAAAGCAGGAGAGTATTTCCGAAACATTTGTGGAAAACACAACAGAGTTGATGCTGAATGCCTTGGATGAGGCAAAAAAGACTGTATTCAGCAATCTTTCCATCTCCTCCTCCAATAAAAATAAAGAAATTGTTTCTATTCTTTATCAAAAAGGGATTTTTAATTTAAAGGATTCTGTTATTACCATTGCGGAACATCTGGGCATTTCAAAAAACACCGTTTATATGCATATTCGTAATATGAACAAGTAAAAAAGGCCTTACGAAATCAAACATAAAAAAGCAACCCTCTTTACCAGGCATGATGTGACCCCAATAAGTTAGACTTTATAGCGTAGCAGTTTTTTTGACTGCTACGCTTCTTTTATGCAGCCAATTGGTGGAGCCTGTATTCTACTGGTCTCATCCATCCTAGTTTCTCTTTAATTCTGTATTTGTTGTAAAATTTTATGTATTTTTCAATAGCTATCTTAAGTTCTTCATAACTGTAATAAACCACACAATAATGAATCTCCTACTTCATGATTCCAAAAAAGTTTTCCATTACAGCATCGTCATGACAATTACCTTTTCTAGACATATTTTGAAAGATTTTATTTTCTTAAAGTGCATAAATGTATGCATTCATCTGATACGCCCAGCCTTGATCCGAATGGAATGTACGTCTGTATTGGCAGTCCGACGTGCTTTCTATTGCATCGTTTAGAGCGTTCATTATATTTTGTGCAGATAGCTACTGAGAAATTCCATAGCTAATTATTTCTCTATTGCACAGATCCATAAATGTATCTAGGTAAAGCTTTTTAATAATCATTCTTCCTTTTTCATCTATTTTATAATACCTGAACTCGGAGGTTTTATAATACCTGAACTCGGATGTGTCTGATGTAATCTTCTGGTGTGGAATGTACGTTTCAAAAAGCATATGAATTCTGTTTGGCGCAACCTTACTGACCTTGCCTTTATAAGAACTGTATTTGTGACTTTTCCTAGTAAATGATGTAACATTCGATGGGATACTTTTCCATAAAAAAACTGACCTCCTATAAGTAGATTTTTGGTCTAACTTATTGAGGTCAGTTCAGAAAACGGTGAAAAGGCTGCTTTTTTTATCTAAAACCTTACAGCTTCAAAATATCTTTTTGAAATTCATTATTAATAATCTGACCAAGCGCAGAGTAAATAGCACTACCACCACAGAAAATACCCTCATAGCCGGCAATTGTTTTGATAAAGTGGCTGCCTGTAAAATCACCCAAGGATAATAGGAAAAATAATAAGGTTAAGGAACCAAACACAACCCTCGTAGCCATATTATGCTTAAAAGTACCGATAAACATACCCAGTGTAAAAATACCCCACAGCAACAGATAAAAGCCCATGGAAATTTCATCCCCAGCCTGCATGCCGCCTTGAGCTATCACAGAGGGCAACAGCCAAATTCCAACCAAAGACCACCAAAATGTTCCATAGGCGGTAAAGGCAGTTGCACCAAAGGTATTGCCTGCTTTAAACTCCATAACGCCTGCCACAACCTGTGCAAAACCACCCAAGCAAAGCCCCATGCTAATAATAACTGCGGATAACGAAATAATGCCTGCATTATGTAAGTTCAACAAAATTGTAGTCATTCCAAAGCCTAACAGACCTAAAGGTGCTGGGTTTGCAACATTGCTTTTTTGGCTACTCATAAATATTTTCCTCCTAAATATACACTTAATATTCACTTTTATTTTTTTTGCCCGCACAACACCAACCCAAATTTTGAAAACTTGGGCTGTAAAGGAAGGGCTTCTCTAGCAGCTTATAGCTCAATGCCATTCTTTTTTAAAATTTCAATGTCTTCTTGGCTTAATTCAGCCGCCTTTAATAAATCTTGTCGCTTTGTGGCAGTGCGAAGAAGTGCCTGCTCTCTGCGCCATTTTTCCACATTCCCATGATGGCCGCTTAATAACACCTGGGGGACCTCTTTTTCCATAAACACAGGAGGTCGAGTATATTGGGGATATTCCAAAAGACCGTGGGAAAAGCTTTCCTCCTCAAAGGATGCCTCTTTTCCAAGGACGCCAGGCATTAGGCGAGAAATTGCATCAATCATGGTAATTGCCGCCAATTCACCACCAGTTAATACAAAATCCCCCAGAGAGATTTCATCCGTGACGATTTCTTCAATCACCCGTTCATCCACGCCCTCATAATGTCCGCACAAAAAAACCAGGCTTTCCTCCTGTGCCAATTCCTCCGCCATACGCTGGGTAAAAGGCTTTCCCTGGGGTGTCATATAAAGAACACGCGCCTTTTCGGCCTTTGGCAATATGCTTTGATAGGCGTCATAAATGGGCTGTGGCTGCATAACCATGCCTGCCCCACCGCCATAGGGATAATCATCCACCTGTAAATGCTTGTTGTTGGAAAAATCTCTGATATTGATGGCCTCTATGGAGATTATGCCTTCTTTTTGCGCTCTGCCCAAAATGCTATGGGATAACGTTTCTTGAATCATTTCAGGAAATAATGTCAGAACAAGAAACTGCTTCATTATCTCAACCCTTCCAGAAGTGTTACCGTCATAACCCCTGCTTTTAAATCCACTTTTTTAATACAATCTTTGATTGCAGGAATCAAAAGCTCCTTCTCGTCAGAATTTTTTTGCACTGCATAAACGTCGTTTGCGCCTGTAACATAAATTTTAGTAAGCTCACCCAACTCTTCTCCATCTTCGGTGATGACCTTTAAACCATATAAATCTCTGGTGTAATACTCATCTTCCTCCAAAGGGATGGCAAAAGAATCAGGAATCAAAATGGTTCCATTTTTATAAAGCTCTGCCACGTTAATGTCTGTGATTTCTTTTACAGTCAGCAAAACAAACTGCTTATGATATGCAACCTTTTGTATTTGAAAGGTTTCTCTATTGTCTCTGATTTCAACGATAATTTCTTTTAAACGCTCAAATCTAGTGGGATCTTGCGTAGTAGGAAATACGCGCATTGTTCCTTTAATTCCATGGGTACCTGTAATTTTACCGATTTCAAAATACTGTTCCATATACACCTCAAAAATGATAAATTCTCTAAATAAAAACAGGCAGGATGCTCACACCTCACCACTACAACAATAGAGTAAGCTTTGTTCAAAGGGTGCCGACAAAGTCGACACCCCAGAACGTAGACAAACCTTGGGCGTTGCCCAAACCCACTTACTTTTTGAAAAAAGCAAGACCAAAAACCTTCACAGAACCCGCATTCTATGCGGGTTTAGACAGATTAATGGTGAAACCCATGTGGGTGTTTGAGGGCAAAACCCTCAATATTTTGACTTTGTCTTCAGCCTGGGGCGCCGACAAAGTCGGCACCCTTATACTGCCCAAATATTAAGGCATTTTTTCATTGAATAATCTCAACGATAATTTTTTTATCCTCATGAACACCGGAAGCTTTTACAAGGGTACGAATTGCTTTTGCAATTCTTCCCTGTTTGCCAATCACCTTCCCCATATCTTCAGGGGCAACCTTCAATTCCAGCACTAATGTACGTTCATTTTCGGTTTCGGTTACTTGTACCTTTTCCGGAAAATCCACAAGATTTTTTGCAATGACCTCTAATAATTCTCTCATAGTCAAGCCTCCCGCCTTCGGATTATTCGCCGATTACGCCAGCTTTTTTCAACAGAGCCTTTGCAGTTTCGGAAGGCTGTGCACCGTTAGCAATCCATTTATTGGCTGCTTCCGCATCAACCTTCAGAACAATAGGTTCCTTTGTAGGATCGTAGTAACCAATCTCTTCGATAGATTTACCGTTTCTGGATGTTCTGGAATCCGCAACAACAATTCTATAGAAAGGAGCCTTTTTTGCACCCAATCTTTTCAATCTAATTCTTACTGCCATATCATTTCACCTCCTAAAAAATTTAAACTTCATTTATCGGAAAAAAGGAAGTTTCCCTTTCTTACCCTTTTGCATATTGTTCATCTGCTTCATCATTTTTTTCATTTCTTCAAATTGCTTCAGCAGACGATTCACCTCCGCAATGCTCCTGCCGCAGCCGTTGGCAATGCGTTTTTTACGAGGACCATTAAGAAGAGAAGGATTTGACCGTTCTTCTTTTGTCATAGATTGTATAATGGCTTCTACCTTCACCATTTCCTTGGCAGGGTCAACCCCTTCCATTGCCTTATCCAAATTCAGACCGTTCAGCCCGGGAACCATTCCCATTAAATCCTTCAGCGGGCCCATTTTTTTAATTTGCTGCATTTGTGACAGGAAATCCTCCAAGGTAAACTCGTTGGAGCGCATTTTCTTTTGCATCTCCAAGGCTTCCTGTTCATCAATATTTTGCTGTACCTTGTCAATCAGGGAAAGAACATCTCCCATCCCTAAAATCCTGGAAGCCATGCGGTCGGGGTAAAAAGGCTCAAGATCCTCCATTTTTTCACCCATACCAATATATTTAATTGGTTTGTTGGTAACACTTCTGACGGAAAGCGCGGCACCGCCTCTGGCATCGCCGTCCAACTTTGTCATAATAATACCATCCACACCCAACTGGCTGTCAAAACTGCCCGCTACGGTTACGGCATCCTGCCCGGTCATAGCGTCTACTACCAAAAGAACCTCCTGCGGTCTTACTGTGGCTTTAATATCCAACAGCTCCTGCATCAATTCTTCGTTAATGTGCAAACGACCTGCGGTATCGATCAAAACCACATCATGGTGTTGCTCAGCTGCATATTCCAAGGCCTTTTTGGAAATTTCCACAGGGCTTACCTCAGTACCCATTTCAAAAACAGGAATACCGTAATTTTTCCCTACCACCTGTAATTGCTTAATTGCAGCAGGACGATAAATATCACAGGCAACCAAAAGGGGATTTCTGCCCTGCTTTCTAAGCTGCCCCGCCAATTTACCGCTGCTGGTGGTTTTACCTGCACCTTGCAGACCCACCATCATATATACGGTAGGCGGACGGTTAGAGTAGGTTAGTCTGCTTTGGGTACTGCCCATCAAGGAGATCAATTCTTCATTTACGATTTTAATAACCTGCTGACCCGGGTTTAAGCCTTGCAAAACCTCCACGCCAACGGCACGGTCCGTAACCGTTTTGATAAAATCCTTAACAATTTTAAAGTTTACGTCTGCTTCTAGTAGTGCGATCTTCACTTCTCGCATCGCAGCCTTTACATCATCCTCGGTCAAAACGCCTTTTCCCCGGAGTTGCTTGAACACTTCCTGCAGCTTAGCGGAAAGATTTTCAAATGCCATAGATCGCCCTCCTTTTTACGATAATATCGAATCTGCAATTTGCTTCATGGAAGAAATTGCTTCTGTGGTTTCTTTGCTGATTTCTCCGATTGCTATTTCATCAAGAATACTTTTCATTTTGCGAACAGCCCTTTGCTGCTCTTGAAAGCGTTCTACCAAACGTAGTTTTTCTTCATATTCAATCAGTATTTTTTCTGTGCGCTTTAGCTGATCCCGCACAGCCTGACGACTGATTGATAATTCTTCTCCGATTTCAGAAAGAGAAAGATCGTTCTGATAATGCATCTCAAACACTTGCTTTTGCTTTTCTGTCAAAAGCTCACCATAAAAATCATAAAGCAACGTCAGCTTTAAAATTTCAATCATCTTTCATTCCCCCTGTAAAGGAAAATCACTTTACAATCACTTGCAATATCATACTAAAAAAAAAGCAAGCTGTCAAGTATTTTCCCTTTACAGCTTGAAATTTTTTTCAAATTAAACAGGACAGTTTATTTTCTCGATGGTAATCTTTTTTTCGGAAATAAATGCAGAACTATAACACCCCTGTTCAGAGAAAAATCGCCAAAAACCGTCTGGGCCCACTCCTGTTAAATAACAAAGCATGGCACTCATAGGTCCATTATGAGATACAATGATTACGTTTTTACTTTTATTCTCCTCAATTACGCGAATTAATCCATCTGTTACCCGTTGATAAAAATCAAAAAAAGCTTCGCCGCCGGGGAAAGCACTTGTTTTCCATTCCTTTAGCCATCGACTTAATTCTTCACCATGATTTTCCCGTATGTAAGAGCCTTCCTTATCCTCCCAATCTCCATAATGCAGCTCTCGAAAGCAGCTGTCCTTTAGTACATCTATTTTTTTATCTTCGGCGATAATTTCAGCCGTATGCGCTGCCCGGAGTAAATCACTTGCATATATTTTGTCGTAGGAAATTGTGCCAAAATATTTTTTTAATCTTTCTGCCTGCATGATTCCTTTTTCATTGATATCGCAGTCTGTCCATCCATAAAACATCCCACGCAAATTCCAATCCGTTTCACCATGTCGAACAAGATAAACCTTCATAAATATATCACCCCAAGTTATTTTACGCTATAATTGCATGTCCTAGCAAGCCTATTTGGGTTAAATTCGCAAGAAATGCGGGCATCCTTTTATGTTAATCCATAAAAAGAAGCCCGCTATCAAAAAAATAACCGGTTATCTTACTTTATATTGAAGGATTTACAATCTGTACATTGATCCATGGTTGGATTTCCTTCATGTGTGCCTACCTGAATTGCATCCAGGGTACAGTAATTTTTCGTGTTGTGATGATGTCTGCAGTTATCCACAGTACAACGAATACATTCATTACATCTTTCCATTTGAATTCCCTCCTTTTGATTAGATTTCGCTATTATTTTGTCCGTAATATAAATAAATATTACTGTTTGAATACGGTTTTTTTAAAAATAAATGGCATCCATAAATTTTATGAATACCATAAGAAATTTTTGTACTTTTTTAAAATTACTTTGCTTTTATTGTTACCAGGTTATTTGCCTGTTTGTTTAAAGTGTAAACTTTCGTCTTTTCATAGCCATTAGAAGCCTTGATTAAAACCTTCAACTCATGATCTCCAGCCAACAATGTACTTGCATCCACATTACACTTATAGGGCATTTGACCGGCAGAAGCGAGCTTTTTACCGTCTACGGAATATTCCACCGTCACAGGCACATTTCCCGGCAAAATACAATAGGTTGACAGCTCAATCATGGGGAGCGTATCGCTATAGCTTCCTGCCTTCACATAGGCCTTTGGTGTAACCCCCATTTTCTTAATGAGGTCTGCATTATCTTCGGTAGATGCAATATATTGACGCATCATTTGGGCGTTATTACTCAAAGAATATAAGTATTTATTGCTACTCCCCAAATCAACATCAAAATAAATGATACCTTTCACCTGAGGGAATAACATATTGGCGTAGGTGTAAAGCATCTGGATTCTTTCTTTTGCAAAAGCATTCAAATCAACAGACTTCCCATTGATTCCATAGCCAACCCCAGTTTCGGTAATGATGATAGGCTTTCTATCACCGTATTTGGATACAATATTTTTAAGCTTTGTAAGGGGATTTGCATATAAGCCGTTTCCATAGTACATTTCATCAGAATCCTTGCCTACTATGGGATTTTGAGGATTTTTATATTGGTTTATATATAATGAAACACCAACCCAGTCCACATAAGCATCGCCGGGATAATAGTCATCCATATCTACGTTCCAATTTGACACATCATTTGGGGAAAAAACCAATGCCACATTGGGTGCGATCTGTCTTGCAATATTGGCAATTTTAATGTACGCCTGCTTAAACAAAGCAGGATCGGCAAGATTTTGCCATACATTCATCTCGCCACCTATTCGGACCAATACCGGTGCATTCAAAGACTTCAAATACTCCATGGTTTCCTTGAGATAAGCATCTGAACTAGATTGCATAACAAGCTTTAAGGAATCATTTTCCTCCGGCATATTCAATGCAATATGAATTAACCTTGTCCCATCGGCATAAGGCCTGATTAAATAATCGAAATCTGCCACCTTGTTTTGCATACATTCAACATAAAATGAGATTGCCGTTTCCTGTTCCATGGACTTAATTCCACCACTTGAATAAACTCTACCATAATATGTACCCGCCTTAGGTTCATTTTTCATCCCATAATAAGGCACAGAAACTGTATTTTCAGTCACAGCATATACCTCTGTCATGGGATTGATTTTATTGACCCTTTCCCTCGCAAGCTTCACTCCATCAGCATAACCCAAATACTCCCCATAGGGTATCTGCGCCTTTAAAATATCAATGGCATTTCCATATTTCCCTGTATTTTCATAGGCCTTGTACATTGCATCATAAGTGCTATATAAAATTTCCGCCTTATCCCTATCCAGCGGCTTGTCCTGAAAAATATTTACAATTTCATTGCCATACTTAATGATATCATTGTTATTCCCCGCTTCTCTTGCAGTAATAAACGGCTGCTGCACCTTCCAATATGCGCTGGGAATTGCTCCAAAGGCATAAATAGAAAGCATCATAGAAAACAAAATGCTTGCCGCAACAACACGGATACCCCTTCCTTTTACAAACTTCATCTTATCCCCCCCATTCTCTAATGTAATATAGCTAAATTATAGCCAACAGACTTTCACTAATTTCTTGGATCCGCTTTCATAGCCTCTAGCGTCTTTATCATTAAATCGTCCAATTCCCAGCCTAACTGCTCTGCGCCTCTTCGGATTACATCTCTATTGCAGCCTGCGGCAAAAGCTTTATCTTTAAACTTTTTCTTAATGGATTTCAGCTCCATATCCTGAACGCTTTTTGAAGGACGCATTAAAGCCGCCGCGCCAATTAACCCAGTTAACTCATCTACAGCAAAAAGCACCTTTTCCATTTCATGGATAGGGGCAACGTCACAGCAAATTCCATATCCATGGCTTGCCACCGCATGAATCAAGCGCTCGTCCAAATCATGCTCCTTCATAATCTCCTGACATTTAATGCAATGCTCCTCCGGGTACATTTCAAAATCCAGGTCGTGCAGCAGCCCAACATTGCCCCAAAACGCCTCTTCCTCGCCATATCCCAGTGCCTTAGCAAAATAGCGCATTGCGCTTTCCACTGTTTCGCCATGACGCAAATGAAAAGCATCTTTATTATATTTTGTAAGTAATTCCCAAGCCTCATCCCTTGTAATTTGCTTCGACATGTATATTCCCCTTTTCCAAAGTATATTTTTTCCTATTTTACAGCAAAAAACAAAACCGTTCAACCCTTACAATGGAAAGTTATGTCGGAACGCTTGAAAAACTATTAAAAAAAAGGTAGAATGACCTTGTTTAATCTTATAAAATAAGAAAGGATGAAAGCTATGGACGTAACCAGCTTCGGTATTGATCATAATACACTATTGAGAGGAATTTATGTATCCCGAAAGGATACCGTAGAAAACGGAGTTTTAACAACCTTTGATGTTCGCATGAAAGAACCGAACCGAGAGATGGTTTTAGACACTTCCGTCATGCATACCATTGAACATTTGATGGCAACCTTTTTCCGCAGCCATCCCCTGTGGTCCCAAAAAACAATCTATGTTGGACCCATGGGCTGCCGTACAGGTATGTATGTTATTTTTAAAGGCGACTTGGAACCCGCTGATGTAGCAACCATTATGAAAGAATGCTATGATTATATGAGCAGCTTCGAGGAAGAAATTCCTGCCGCAAAATCGGAAATGTGCGGAAATTTTCTGGATCATAATTTGGCAATTACAAAGCTTGAATGCAAAAAATTTGCAGATGAAGTTTTAGCCTGCCTAAAAGAAGAAAATATGGTTTATCCTCGTCAGAACATCTGATTTTCTTAGGCTTTGTATTTCAAATATAAGCAAAAAACAAACATCTGAAAAATCCCATTTTTTTGGGTTTCTGTATGTTTGTTTTTTTATTTCTATTGTTATCGTAAATTTTAAGCTTTCACTAAGAAAATCAACAGTAAAAAATTATTAAAAAACTTTTTTCATGAGGAATATCACAAAAATTATGAACGCTAAAAAGGATTCTTGCATAGCAAAAATCCTTATAATTTATTTTTACGAGTTTTTGCAAAACAAAAAACTTCTTTGCAAACTTCAAAAATCCATAAAAAAGGCGGTGAATAAAATCACCGCTCATTTTATATCTCTTCTCATTATGCTTAAAGAAAATACATCTTTGTATATTTCAAAAAACTACTTTTTCGTACAACCAATACCATTCATTAATATAATTTAAACATTACCATTTGATGGGTTTTCCTTCTTTTCTCCACTGTCTGAATTCAGCCGCAGCTGTGAACAGTGCATCAGTAGAGGAATTCAAGCCAGTTTCACATGAATCCTGCACAACACCGATAATAAAACCAACGCCTACAACCTGCATTGCAATATCGTTAGAAATGCCAAACAAGGAGCATGCCAGAGGAATTAGCAGCAAGGAACCCCCTGCTACGCCGGAAGCACCACACGCAGATACTGCAGCAACAATACTTAAAACCAAAGCTGTTCCAATATCAACAGAAAACCCTAGTGTATTTACTGCCGCCAAAGTCATAACCGTAATCGTAATTGCAGCACCAGCCATATTAATTGTTGCACCCAAAGGAATAGAAACAGAATAGTTATCTTCATCCAAGCCCAAAGATTCGCAAAGTGTCATATTTACGGGAATATTTGCGGCAGAGCTACGGGTAAAGAATGCTGTAATGAAGCTGTCCTTTAAGCATTTAAACACCAACGGATATGGATTTTGCTTGATATTTAAGAAAACGATAATAGGGTTTACAATCAGCGCAATGACTACCATACAGCCAACCAACAATAACAACAGCTTGCCGTAGTCCGTGAAAATACCCAGCCCACTTGTGGAAACCGTGGCAAAAACAAGACCTAAAATACCAAACGGAGCAAAACTGATTACCCATCTAACTGCCTGAGAAACTGCATCTGCAAAGTTACCCAGCATCGTTTTTGTGGTATCGGAGGAATGCTTCAGCGCTAAACCAAAAACAACTGCCCAAGCCAAAATACCAATATAATTTGCAGTTGAAATAGATGCAATGGGGTTTTGAACTACATTCATAAGCAAGGTTTTAATTACAGTGCCAACGCCATCAGGAGGTGTGCTGTTTTGAACTGCATCCGTCAGGGTTAAAGACACTGGGAACATGAAACTACCAACAACCGCTACCAAGGCAGCAGCGAATGTACCGATTAAGTACAAAACAACAACAGTGCCCATGTTTGTTTTTGCACCCTTCTTATGCTGAGCAAGAGAGCTCATTACCAAGAAAAATACCAAGATAGGCGCAACGCCCTTTAATGCACCAACAAACAGATCTCCTAAGATGCCAATCACCGTTAAAGATGGCAATACTCTGCCAAGAACAGCACCAATAATCAGGCCTGCTACAATACGTTTAACCAGACTAATAGAATTCCATTTTTGAAATAAATTATTCATTTTATCAATTCTCCTATTTTTATAATATCATTGCGGTTACTTTGGTTGTACGAAGAAAGATAATTTTTATCAATGACCAAACACCTTTTCACAAAGTTTTTTCCCTGTGGGGGTTGCCGCCAAGCCCCCTTCTGCCGTTTCCTTTAAGGCAGGCGACATTGCCTCCCCTATTTTCTTCATGGCATAAATAACTTCATCTGCGGGAATTGCACTTTCCACCCCGGCCAAGGCCAATTCTGCTGCTACAAAAGCATTCGCAACGCCCATGGCATTTCTCTTGATACATGGAATTTCCACCAAACCTGCCACAGGATCACATACTAACCCCAGAATATTTTTTAAAGCGATAGCACAAGCGTGTTCACTTTGTTTTGGCGTTCCGCCGCAAAGCTCCACCAAAGCAGAAGCTGCCATGGCACTGGCTGCGCCACATTCCGCCTGACAACCACCTTCTGCACCGGCAATGCTCGCCTTATTGGCAATTACCATTCCCACCGCAGATGCAGTAAAAAGGGACATTACTACGTCATCCTCGGAAATATTTCTATCATCAGAAATTGTTAATAATGCCGCAGGCAAAATACCGCAGCTACCCGCCGTTGGTGCAGCTACAATTCTTCCCATGCAGGCATTTGTTTGAGAAACCGCAAGAGCCTTCACCATTGCCTCCCCAAAAATCCTTCCACAAATATTCTTGTTCGCATTTACGGCCTCTCTCATTTTAAAAGCATCTCCGCCTGTAAGACCGCTGGCAGAGCGTTTATTGGCATCCAAGCCACTTTCAACTGATTCCCGCATAACGATCAGCGAGCGCTTCATATTTTCAAACAATACCTTTTCTTCCGTTTCAGCCTGCTGTGCTTGATCCCTTAAAATCAGCTTACAAAGAGGGATGTTTTCATTTTCTGCTTGCAAAACCAAATCTGCCAAAGAGTCATATTTCATATTATCACCTCCAATTCCATATTTTTTCATATATTAATACCCAAATTGAAAACTACACCAACAAAATCTTGGGTTATTTGCATTTTCTCATTCGTTGGTATCTTTCAACTCCAAAATGCTTTCATAAGCACCATATAACCGTGTTGCTACCGCAAAAAACTCCTAAATTACGTTTTCAAACTATAGATATATTTTAATCAAATTGCTTTTAATATTGTAGAAGCCAGAATATGGGGTTGACTTAAAATAACTTGATTGATAGATTCATCTATACCACCATCAATTTCTATGGTCATTACCGCAATGCCCCCTTTGTGATCTCTGCAAAGAGAAAATCCGTGGATATTTACACTGTGCTCCGCAAGAATTTTTGTTACAACTGCAATCATACCCGGAACATCCTCATGAGGAATGATCAGTGTATCCGATTTCCCGGAAATAGAAACAACTGTATTATTAATTTTATTGATAATAATATTTCCACCGCCAATAGATGCACCTTGAACCAGAATTTCACTTCCATCGGCATCCTTTAAAAATATTTCCGCCGTATTGGGATGCGCTCCGTCAATTTCTGTTTCCTCAAATGTATACGCCAATCCTTCTTCTTTGGCAACCTCCAAGCTAATACGAATACGCTCATCATCAGTTTCCATGCCTAAAATACCAGCAACAATTGCCTTATCCGTTCCATGCCCCTTATAAGTCTTTGCAAAAGAACCACTAAAACGAATCAACGCAGAAACAGGAACAGTTCCCAGAATAGAACGCGCATATTTCCCAATGCGAACCGCGCCCGCAGTGTGGGAGCTGGATGGACCAATCATGATAGGGCCAATAATATCGAACACCTGCAGCAAACCTATTCCTCCCCTCTTTGAAACTATTTTTCCATTAAAAATCCGGACTGAAAAATCTTTTTGTCCTTGCATAGCAATTATATATGAACTTTTTCGTCAAAGTCAATAGAAAATCCCAAAAAAGTTTCCACACGACGGACATTTTTTTGTTTTAGTAACACACTTGTCTTTGATGTAAATACATTTTGCGAAATTATTGCTAAAAAAGGCAAATGTCAAAAATAAAGTTGTATTATTTTGCTACAAAATTCTTTTTTACCTTAATAAAATTATTTTCATTTTTTTATTTTTTATCCTTCAAAATTCCAAAAACGGAATTTTTATTTCAGAAGCTTCCCGACTCTGTCTAAAAATCTTTATAAAGCCTGCTTTTTCTAATATTAAAAAACCTCCATCCAAAGGATAGAGGTTTTTTTACTATATTCATAATGAAAATGGAATTCGCTGTTCTTGAAACTGTTACATATAGCCGCCCATTCCGCCCATTCCTGGATCAGGCATTGCGGGAGCCTTTGTAGGCAATTCTGCCACAACAGCTTCCGTTGTCAGGAAAGAAGATGCAACAGAAGTTGCGTTTTGCAGTGCACTTCTTGTCACCTTCGCAGGGTCAAGAATACCTGCCTCCACCATCTCAACATATTCTTCTGTTAATGCGTTAAAACCAACGCCTAAGGGCATTTCTTTCACTTTATTTACAATTACAGAGCCTTCTAAGCCAGCGTTTTCAACGATTTGGCGCAAAGGTGATTCCAAAGCCTTGATTACAATATCCGCGCCTGTTTTTTCATCACCAATCAAGCTTGTGCATGCCGCTTTTACCTGATCGATTGCATGAACCAAAGCAGTACCGCCGCCTGCAACAATGCCTTCTTCAACAGCTGCTCTTGTAGCTGCCAAAGCATCCTCCATACGCATTTTCTTTTCCTTCATTTCCGTTTCAGTAGCCGCGCCAACCTTAATTACCGCAACTCCGCCGCTAAGCTTTGCAAGTCTTTCTTGCAATTTTTCTCTGTCGAAATCGGACTCGGTTTCTTCAATTGCTTTTTTAATCTGATGAATACGACCCTCAATTTCTTCTTTATTGCCAGCACCATCTGCAATGATTGTCAATTCTTTTTCTACACGAACAGTTTTTGCACGACCCAGCATATTTAATGTTGTTTCCTTCAAATCCAGTCCAATTTCTTCGGAAATAACCTGTGCACCTGTTAAGGCAGCAATATCTGCCAACTGTGCTTTTCTTCTTTCACCATAGCCAGGCGCTTTTACCGCAACACAGGTGAAAGTTCCTCTTAATTTATTTACAACCAAGGTTGCCAAGGCTTCGCCTTCCACATCATCGGCAATAATTAAAATCTTACCGTTTGCCTGCATCACCTGTTCCAAAAGGGGAACCAATTCCTGAATGTTGGAAATTTTCTTATCCGTTACAAGAATAAAGGGATCCTCTAAGATAGCAACCATTTTCTCCATATCTGTGGACATATAAGAGGACAAATAGCCCTTATCAAACTGCATACCTTCCACCAGTTCCAGCTCGGTTTTCATGGTTTTGGATTCTTCCACTGTAATAACACCGTCGTTTGTAACTTTTTCCATCGCATCTGCAATCATATCGCCAACTTCATCATCCCCTGCGGAAATGGCAGCAACATTTGCAACATGTTTTTTCGTTGTTACCGCCTGGCTCATTTTTTTAATTTCAGCCACAGCGGCTTCCGTTGCTTTATGCATACCTTTTCTTAAAATAATAGGGTTTGCGCCTGCCGCAATATTTTTCAAGCCCTCTTGGATCATTGCCTGAGCCAAAACTGTTGCCGTTGTGGTACCATCACCGGCAACATCATTTGTCTGGGTAGCAACCTCTTTTACTAACTGTGCACCCATGTTTTCATAAGGATCTTCCAGTTCAATATCCTTTGCGATGGTTACACCATCATTTGTAATCAAAGGGGATGTAAATTTACGATCCAAAACAACATTACGGCCCTTGGGTCCCAATGTCACTTTTACCGTATTCGCCAATTTATCCACACCAGCAGCCATTAAGCTTCTAGCATCTGTGCTGTATTTAATTTCCTTTGCCATATCTATAACGCCTCCTTAAAATCAATCTTTTACTACTGCCAAAATATCATTTTGTCTCATGACCAAATATTCTTCACCGTCAAATTTGATTTCCATTGCGCCGTATCTAGAGAAAATAACACGATCTCCCTCTTTCAGCACCATCTCAACCTTTGTATCGCCTACCATACCACCTGGGCCTACTGCAACAACAATGGCTTCCTGGGGCTTCTCCTTGGACTGAGAGGTTAAAATCAATCCTGATTTTGTTGTCTCCTCCGCTTCTAACTGCTTTAATACAACCTTATCTCCTAATGGTGAAAGTTTCATATCATTACCTCCTTATTTGATTCTGTTAGCACTCGTGTTTATTGAGTGCTGATTTCTGTTATTATATTAGCATTTTTTCAAGAATATTCAAATATTATTTTTAGCTATTTTATGCTAAAATGGATTAAATTACAATAAAATTTTAAAAATACAATGCTTTTTTTAATTTTTTCTCGAAATCCCTTGCATTCTCTTTGAATTTCATCTCTATCAAAATTTTATTGTGGTAGTAAACTTATTTTACATTTATCCTATTTTTTCCCCTTAACCTACGCTCAAAAAAAACCTCTAGACATTTATGCATTTTGGAAGTATTTCAAAAAATAGTGTTCCCAAAGTAAAGGAGACAAACTGAACCATTCCTTGCCAATGCCTAAAGGGAGTCTATTATTTTTTCGTCATTTGGTCAATATCAGAAACAGCCGACAGCGCCGCAACCAACCCTTCCCCTACTGCCTTTGCAATTTGATAGGGAGCGCCGGTGCAATCTCCCGCCGCATAAACGCGCGGCAAATTCGTTGACATACGCCGATCAACCTCAATGTTTTTACCATCGGTTTTTAAGCCAAAAATCAAACTATCCGGCGGCATTGTATTTTTTGCAAAGAAAATACCATCACAGGAAATTGTTTCCTGATCCGTTTCCAAGGCTGTAAGCTTCTCGCCACTACCAATGACTGCCTTGGGCTTTGCAGCTAAAACCGTCACACTCTCCTTCAGAAATGAAACATTTTTATACAAAGGGATATAAAGCACTTCCTTACAAATATCAGCCAAAAAATTGGCCTCTGCTTCGCCTTCTTCGTTTTCACTTATGACAATAACCTTTTTGTTACGATACAGCATTCCATCACAGGTTGCGCAATAGCTGACGCCTTTGCCCAAATAATCTAATTCACCGGCAATTCCTTTGCTCTTGCTCAGCCCCGTGGCCAAAATTATGGCTTTTGCCTCGATAAAATTATTTTCCGCATTAATCATATAATGTTCACCCATATTTAATACCTGGGTAACACGGCACTCCTGGAACTCGACACCATTTTTCACTGCATGGGAATAGAAGCGGTTTAACATTTCCTCCCCATTTACGTCTGGCAGACCTAAATAATTATCCACCTTTTCAGCGGCAAATAGCAGGGAGCTATCCAGGCTTCTTCCGAAAATGCAAACCGTTTTATTACGCTGTCGGCAGTTAAGCGCCGCAGACAGTGCTGCCGGACCTCCGCCAATGATTGCTACATCAAGCATATAAAAACCTCCTAATCTTTACGCCTATTAAAAACTATTTTTCTCAATTTTATGCTAGTCATTCCAATTCGTTGAAAAATATTAAAATAAAAGTCTTATTTAATAATACTTAACGGAAATTCCGCTATATCATTCTTTTTAAAAACTATTATAAATCCAATATTTTCTTATTGTTTTTCTATAATACCATAAACTGTTTGTTTTGTCAGTGACTTTTGCACGCAAAGAAATTTCTTGCTCTAAGAAACACAAAACGATTATAAAGAAATTTTCTCAAAATACAAAAAAGACACCTGCCATGGAAAACTTGGACCGATATTTTCCATGGCAAATGCCCACTAAACACTTAAATTACTGTTTATTTCTCTTTTTCCGCCGCTCTACGTTCAATAATTTTTTTCTGGATTTCCATAGGCGCTTCCTCGTAGCGTACAAAATAATGCTTATATTCGCCACGGCTTTGAGTCATGGAGCGCAAATCAGTAGCATATTTATGCATTTCTGATGTAGGCACCTCCGCAATGATGCATTTTTTGTTTCCAGCAGCATCCATGCTTAAAATACGACCACGCCGCTTATTAATATCGCCCATAATATCTCCCATATATCTTTCGGGAACCAGAACCTCCACATGCTCAATTGGTTCTAACAATATGGGTTTTGCCTGGGGCACGCCCTCTTTGAAAGCTACAGAGGTTGCCATTTTAAAAGCCATTTCAGAAGAATCAACAGGGTGATAAGAACCGTCTGTCAAGGTAGCCTTTAAGCCAACCACCGGATACCCTGCCAAAACACCGCTTAAAACACATTCCTGCAGGCCTTTTTCAACGGCAGGAAAATACTGCTTCGGCACGGAGCCGCCAAAAATTTTCTCCTCAAATACATAGGGCAAAGTCATATCGCCACTAGGTTCAAATTCCATAACAATATCTCCAAATTGACCATGTCCACCGGACTGCTTCTTATAGCGACCTCTTACCGATGATTTTCCTTTGACTGTTTCTCTAAATGGAATAATGGGGTCAATCATATCCACTTCGATTTTGTATTTCGTTTTTAGTTTATTTACCATTACATCCATCTGCTGCTCCCCAATTCCGGAAATAAGCGTCTGTTTCGTTTCTTTATTAACCTCCATTTTAATAGTAGGATCTTCTTCTCTAATTTTTGATAAAGCCGCAGAAAGCTTATCCTCATCACCTTTTCCTTTTGGCTGAATTGCCATGGATAGAACAGAACTTGGCAATGGTAGCTTTGGAATTACAATTGGGTTCTCCTTCGTTGCCAACGTATCTTGCGTGGAGGTGTTAGTAAGTTTCGCCAGCGCACCAATATCACCGGTATGCAGCTCATTTACTTCTATTTGTTCCTTCCCTCTTACTATATAAAGATGACCAACCTTTTCAAAGGTATCCTTTTCAACGTTATAAATATTCATAGAATTGTCTAGTTTACCAGTCATTACTCTAAATAAATTCAAACGACCGATATATGGGTCAGAGATTGTTTTAAATACAAATGCGGAAAAAGTTTTATCTTCCGTACTGCAAAGCACGGTATCTGTACCATCAATAAAAGCGTGGAAATTTTTTCTTGCTTCAAATGCCGGAGACGTGAATCTCACCAAAGTATTCATCAGTAATTTGACACCATAGCCCAGTGTTGCAGATCCACACATAACGGGACAAATGCTATGATTTTTAATCCCCTCCAGTAAACCATCATATATCTCTTCCTCTGTCAGCTCAATATCATTAAAAAACTTCTCCATTAATTCTTCACTGCTTTCAGCCGCCACTTCAACCAGCATAGAACGAAGAACCTCTACCTGATCAACCTTATCTGCCGGCACCTGGCAAGGCTGCAATTTACCGTTTATTTTCTTTCTTGCATCTTTTTTAATTAAGTTAATAAAACCAATAAAATTACCATTCTCGTCATTAAAAGGAATTTGTAAGGGTGCAACCGCTTTTCCGAAATTTGTTCTTAAATCTGCTAAGGTTTTTTCAAAGTCAGCATTTTCATCATCCATTTGATTTACGAAAATAAATCTTGGCAGATGCATTTCTTCTGCATATTCCCAAGCTTTTTCCGTTCCAACCTCAACGCCTGATTTTGCCGAAACCATAATTAGCGCCGTATCCGCAACGCTCATTGCCAATTTTGCTTCCGCAACAAAATCAAAATAACCTGGTGTATCTAGGAAGTTGATTTTTGTATCCTGCCACTCAATGGGTAGTACAGATGTATTGATTGATACCTTACGACGAATTTCTTCTGCTTCATAGTCACTAACGGTATTGCCCTCATCCACTTTTCCAAAACGCTTTGTTGCGCCTGAGAAGAAAAGAGCTGCTTCGGCATATGTTGTCTTGCCGGAACCGCTGTGACCCAATAGAACTACGTTTCTTACTTTGTCTGCAGTGTAATTTTTCATAATACCAACCTCCTAAATCAATTTTATTGGCAAAAATGCCCATTTGTATATATGTGTATACATAATATGTTTTTTAAACAACATATACATTTATTATCTTTCTTCACTTGTATGGATTTTCCTTTATAATTAAATGCAAAAAAAAACATTCGGCACTTTGTACTAAAAATAGGCTTGAAAATTAGCAGTTTTTTAAAAATCCTTTGTAATAATTAGTAAAATCGCATAATTTTGTGGGATATCCTTTTATTGGTTAAGAAAGGTGCTTTTGTTTTACCAAAGAAGCGCCCTTTTGTATGAAAAAATAGACATAAACAGTTCTTAACAATAAAAAAGGCAGCTACAAAAGGATAGCCGCCCATTTTCAATATTTTAATCTTCGTTTTCGTTTTGATGCAATTCGTCAATATCCTCCACAGGAGCCTTCAAACCATGAATTTCCATTTGATTTTTCTGAGCGTAATCCCACAAGGCAGCATGCAGTGCTTCTTCTGCAAGACAGGAACAGTGCACCTTCACAGGGGGCAACCCATCTAAAGCTTCCATTACTGCTTTATTTGTTACTTCCAAAGCCTCCTGCAACGTTTTGCCTTTGACCAATTCCGTGGCCATTGAGCTTGTTGCCACGGCGGCACCACAACCAAAGGTTTTGAATTTAGCATCTTCAATACGACCATTCTCTATTTTTAAATAAACCTTCATAATATCGCCGCATTTTAAATTGCCTACCTGTCCAACGCCGCTTGCGTCCTCAATGACGCCAACATTTCTTGGGTTCATAAAATGATCCATTACCTTTTCGCTGTATTCCATCTACTTTTCCTCCTTTGTCCTTCAAGCCTAAGCTTTTTTATTCACAATTTCTTCATATAATGGTGACATATCCCTTAATTTTTGAACAATTTCGGGGATTTTTTTCAACACAAAATTAACATCCTCCTCTGTATTGCCACGGTCTAATGTCAAGCGCAAGGAACCATGGGCAACCCCATGAGGCAAACCAATTGCCATCAATACATGGGAGGGATCCAAGGAGCCTGAGGTGCAAGCAGACCCGCTGGAGGCTGCAACGCCAATGGCATCCAGCAACAGCAACATAGATTCACCCTCAATATAGGAAAACGAAATATTGCAGTTCCCCGGCAGCCTATCAGTAGGGTGACCATTCAACCGGCTATAAGGAACCTTTTCCAAAATACCGGAAATCAATTGATCCCTTAGGTGAAGTAAGCGTTTTGTTTCAACAGACATTTCCGCTGTAGCCAGTTCAACCGCTTTTCCCAACCCAACAATTCCCGCAATGTTTTCCGTCCCTGCACGTTTTTTCTTTTCCTGTGCTCCGCCAAAAATCAATGGCTGAACCGGGACACCCTTGCGGATATAAATAGCGCCGATGCCCTTGGGCCCGCCCAGCTTATGCCCGCTCATAGAGAGTAAATCAATTTTCATTTCCTCCACATGAATGGGTACATGGCCAACAGCCTGCACTGCATCCGTATGAAACAAAATTCCATGCTTTTCAGCTATTTTCCCAATTTCCCCAACTGGCTGAATGGTACCGATTTCATTGTTGGCAAACATTACAGAAATTAAAATTGTTTCTGGTCGAATGCTGCTTTCCAACTCCTCTAAACGAATTTTTCCAAACTCATCCACAGGCAAATAGGTTACTTCGTAACCATTTTTTTCTAAATATTCGCAAGTATGCAAAATTGCATGATGCTCAATTTTTGTTGTGATAATGTGATTTCCCTTAGTTTTTAAGGCTTCCGCAACCCCCCGAAGCGCCATATTGTCACTTTCGGAACCGCCGGCCGTAAAGTAAATCTCTTCCGTTTTTGCTCCGATTCCTTTTGCAACCTGTTCTCTGGCTTTTTCCAGCGCTTTTTTACTTTCCTTTGCAATACTATACACACTTGATGCATTTCCATAATACTCTTTAAAATAAGGAAGTATGGCGTCAAACACTTCATCCCTTACAGGTGTTGTTGCAGCATTGTCCATATATATTTTGGTTGTCATAAAAATGCTCCCTTCGTCGTTCTTTTTATATCATAGTATTCCGATATGTTTTGTGTGATTAAAAAATATCACTTTTTTTTGTACTTGTCAATAGATTTTGTGTATATTATGACATAAGTCATAAATAATACAATTAACATCGTTTTAATTCATAAACCATGATTATTTTATTTTAATTATTCCTTTTTTATGATTTTATCTTTTCCCCAATAGCTTTTCACTTTATAATCATTTTATAATCAATTTAAAATAATTTAGTCATTTATATATTGGGGCTACTATAATGAGGTGTTTTTATGGAATTTCACAATAGGCTTAAGCAACTAAGAAAAGAAAAAAAAATGACCCAAGCAGCTTTGGCTAAAGAATTAGCATATGGCGCAACTGCTATTTCAAATTATGAATCAGGCCATAATCAGCCTTCCATAACAGATTTGAAAAAAATAGCATTCATATTTAACGTTTCTATGGATTATCTTGTTGGAGTAAATGAAATTCGCCGACCCTATGAACCCGATAAAAAGAGCGATGATTTTGAAACCTTCATTAAGTATTATGATATGTTGGAGGACCGTGGCAAAAAAGAGTTGTTGTTTTATATGCAGTGGCTTTTAAGTCGCCAAGAAAGCGCTTATGAAAACCCTTATGATAATCCTGCGGGGTTTCAAAATTCTTCTCTCCAAGTGGCACAAAAGCCAAAAGATTTTAAATATTAAAGCACATAAAAAGAAACATACCGCTTATGTGGTATGTCTCTTTCTGATTTCTTTTTATTTACAAGCCAAGCTTCCCTTCTCGCAGTTCTTTTGCAGCCATTAAAGTAGCATTTGTTACCTCTGCACTACCCATAAGACGAGCAACCTCAGCTACGGAGGCATCCTCCTCCAAGCTTTTCACCATAGTAATGGTTTGGTCGTTTTTCGTTTCTTTTTCAATTAAAAAATGCTTGTCCGCCATTGCTGCAATTTGGGGCAGATGGGTAATACAAAGAACCTGTCGCTTTTCCCCGATGAGGCTCATCTTTTTCCCAACCTTTGCTGCAGTTTTGCCGCTGACACCTGTATCAATCTCATCAAAAATAAATGTTTCAATTTCATCCGCATCAACCAAAACAGCCTTTAACGCCAGCATAACACGGCTCATTTCACCACCCGAGGCAATTTTCGCAAGGGGCTTTAAATCTTCGCCCTTATTTGGCGAAATTAAAAATTCAACCTTATCCTTCCCCATTGCGTTCCATTCATCTCTTGGCGTAACTTGTATGTAAAACCTGGCATTTTTCATCTCCATATCCTTCAAAGAAGCTTCAATTTGCTTGGCTACACGTTCTGCCGCATCTTTGCGCAGGTCAGACAATTGCTGGGCGGTGGTATCTAAAATATGCTTTTCCGTTTCCTTCGCAGCCATTAATTGCAAAACCTTTTCCTGGCTGTTGGAAAAAAACTCAATTTCGTTTGAAATTTTTTCATAAAAATGCAAAACTGCTTCAACGCTACCACCATATTTGCGCTTCATTTTATAAATCGTTTGGAGTCGTTCTTCCACTCTTTCTAATTCCGCCGGATCATCCTCTAGATTTTGTGCATATCTCTTAACTTCCCTTGCAATATCCTCTAGCCTTGCATAGACATCCTCCAGCTCATTATAAAAATCCTCCAAGGCTGAATCCAAGGCAGTACACTCCCTTATCTTTGCCACCGCTATACTGAGGCTGTCGCAAGCTGAAGGTGTATCATCCGTGCCATCATACAAAAGGCTGGCACTTTCTACAGATAAGCGAATCAATCGCTCCATATTGGACAGACGCTTCTTTCTCTCAACAAGCTCATCTTCTTCTTCAGCTACCAATGTAGCATTTTCAATTTCTTCCTTTTGAAAATTCAATATATCCAAACGCTGCTCTCTTTGAGCTTCATCTCCCATAAGCTCCGCCAGCTGTTTGTCGATTTCTTTCATTTTTTCAAAGCTTTTTTTATACATCTCCATAACCTTTTCAAACCCGCCGCCGCAAAACCTATCTAACAGGCGAATATGCTTCGATGGGTTTAAAAGAGATTGGTGTTCATGCTGTCCATAAATATCAATTAAATCCCCAGCCAACTCACGCAGCATGCTTACCGTCACAATGCTCCCGTTAATACGGCACACAGATTTTCCGGCATCATTTAGCGTACGGGTAACCAATACGGTTTTATCCTCTTCGGGCTCTATGCCATTTTCCTCAAGCCTATTCAAAAACCCACTATCCTTTACGGAAAAAAGTGCCTCAACCAGCGCCATCTTTTGATCCTTGCGCAAGAAATCTTTTCCCATTCTTCCACCCAAAGCAAATTGCAGTGAGTCAATAATCATAGACTTCCCTGCACCGGTTTCCCCAGTTAGGATATTTAAACCATTGCCAAAAGAGACCTGACACTCCTCGATCAAAGCCACATTTTTAATATGTAAATTTTCAAGCATAGCCATCCCCCCTTATCGGCACTCAAGCACTATGAATAATACGATAAAGCTTTTCAATAATAATTGCCGCCTGATTATGGGTACGAACCACACAAAAAACAGTATCATCTCCGGCAATTGTGCCCAGAATTTCCGCATTTTGCATATTATCCAGCGCAACAGCAACTGCCATGCCCATGCCTTCCAGTGTTTTAATCACAATCATGTTTTGGGCATAATCCATCTTTACTACGGCTTCCTTAAAAACGCGGGTCAATCTTTCAGTGATTTCCGTATCATTTCCAGAAATGATCGCATATTTCTGCCGCCCCTTTTCCGTAGCAATTTTTGTCAGCTTCATCTCACGGATATCTCGGGATACTGTAGCTTGGGTAACCATAAACCCCTCGTCACACAAACGTTGTACCAATTCATCCTGAGTTTCAATATCATAGCTTTCGATTAATTCAAGAATTTTTGCATGCCTAGCAATTTTCATAGCCCACGCCTCCTTTTTCTTATGTCATTTTATTTTGATAATTTATGCCGTAAAACATCGTAAAAGTTCTGGGAATTTGTTTTTATGATTGTTGTATAAACCTTTGCTTTGCGAATTTGAACAACTTTCTTTCCCGTTAAGCTCCAGCTTTCCTGGCCATCAGCACTAATGGTAAAGGCTGTGTCCTCTCTGGGATTAATTTCTACCGTAATTGTATCCTCAGCGGAAACAACAATAGAACGGCTGGTTAATGTATGAGGTGCAATGGGTGTGATGGCAATAATTTGCGCATCCGCCTTCAAAACAGGCCCGCCGGCGGATAAATTATATGCCGTAGAACCAGTAGGTGTGCAAATGATAACACCATCTGCCCGCAGTGTGTTTACATATTCATCATTGACAAAAACATTAAACTCCAATATTTTATATAAAATACCACGGGTAATACAAATATCATTCAGGGCGTTGATTCCCTCAATTCGTCCATCCTCCGTGGCAATGGAGGTTTGGAGCATCATTCTTTTTTCCTTTTTATAGTCCCCCATTAGGACTTTATCAATGGCATATTCCGCCCGATTTTTTTCTTCCGCTGTTAGAAAACCCAATGTGCCTAAATTTACCCCTAATATGGGTGTATTATATTGACAAGCCTTTCTGCCAACGCCTAATAAGGTTCCATCGCCCCCAAGAGAGATAATAAAATCCGAATGTTCATAAATTTCATTCTCTTTTCGGGCATACATTTCCAATCCTAACAGCTCCGCTATTTTCTCCGTCAGCTGAGGAATACAGCCTTTATTCAATAAATATCTTACCAAACGCATTGTTACAGCCAAGTCCTTATCCTTATCTACATTAGGAATTAATCCTATTTTTTTCATTGGCCACCTCATTTCCCATTAAAGCTCATCGTGAGATTTGTCCACAATTTCCTCAATTAGGAAATGTATCTCCTCCCTTGATATCCCCTGCTGTTTTTTGTCTAAATAAATCAAGTACTCAATATTTCCCTCTGGCCCCTTAATGGGAGAAAAACTAAGTCCTAAAATGCCAAGGCCTTGTTCAAAAGTATAGTTTGCGATTGCTTCAATAACCTCCTTATGCACTGCAATATCTCTTACGACTCCTTTTTTTCCAACCTTTTCTCTCCCTGCTTCAAACTGAGGTTTGATCAAGCATACAAGCTGCCCTTCCTCGTGCATTACTCCCAAAACCGCCGGCAACACTTTCGTTAAGGAGATAAAGGAAACGTCTATCGAGGCAAAATCTGCTGCGTCCGGCACTTGTTCATGGGTAATATAGCGAACATTGGTTTTTTCCAAGCATACCACACGCTCATCGGTGCGCAATTTCCATGCAAATTGACCATAGCCCACATCAATGGCATAGACCTTCGCGGCACCATTTTGCAGCATACAATCGGTAAAACCTCCGGTAGAGGCACCAATGTCCATACATATTTTGCCCTCTAAAGAAATGCCAAATTCATCAATGGCTTTTTCCAGCTTGTATCCGCCCCGACTTACATATTTCATTTGAGGAGCTTTTACCTCAATATTTGCCGCAACGGAAACCTTTGTGCCGGCTTTATCCTCTTTCATTCCGTCAACGTATACATTCCCTGCCATAATATATGCTTTCGCCAGCTCTCTTGATGACGCCAATTTTTGTTCTACCAGCAAGACATCCAGTCTTTCCTTATCTGCCATAGTTCTCTCCTATTTTATCCTTCATTTTCCTAAAAATACCTTCGCCATCCAAACCATAACGAAAAAACAATTGGCTCTGAGAGCCTTGCTCAATAAATTGATCTGGGAAAGCCAAATTAGTAACGTTCACTTGATAGCCGCCATCGCTGTAAAACTCCAAAACCTTTGAGCCAAATCCACCTTTCCGAAGATTATCTTCCACCGTGAAAATATGTTTGCAGCTAAATGTTAGTTTTTCTAATAATTCCTCATCCAAAGGAGAAATAAATCGCATATTCACAAGCATAGGCGCATCCACCCCATCCTTCTCCAGAAGCTTAACGGCTTCTTGTGCCGCATGAAGCATATGTCCTTCTGCCAATACCGCAATCCCATTTCCATTTTGTATTATTTCTGCTTTTCCCAATTGAATGGGCGCTTTGTACTCCGCAAAGCCCATTTCCGCCGTCCCTCTAGGATAGCGCACAGCAACAGGCCCCTTACACTCATTCACCGCATATTCCAGCATTTCCTCCAATTCCCAAGCATTTTTAGGAGATAACACCGTCATATTAGGTATGTGTGTCAAAAAGGAAAGGTCAAAAACGCCTTGATGGGTTTCACCATCGGCCCCCACAATTCCTGCACGGTCAATAGCAAAAACTACATGAAGGTTTTCCATGCAGACATCATGAATCACTTGGTCATATGCTCTTTGCAAAAAAGAAGAATAGACCGCAAATACAGGCACAATACCCTGGCTTGCCAAGCCCGCAGAAAATGTAGTGCCATGCTGTTCGGCTATGGCAACATCAAAAAAACGTTCAGGAAAAGCAGTCTGAAAATCTTCAAATCCCGTGCCGCTGCACATGGCTGCTGTAATTCCAACCACATTGGGGTTCTTTTTTCCCAACTCAACCATTTTTTTGCCGAAAACCGCTGACCAACTTGGTCCGCCGCTTTTCCCAATTCCGTTTCCTGTTTTCATATCAAAAGGCCCAACTCCATGAAAATGTCCCGGATTCGTTTCTGCGGGTAAATAACCTTTTCCCTTGGTGGTTTTTACATGAATTAATATGGGCTCTTGCATATCCTTTACATTTTGAAAAATTTCTATCATTTCTTCTAAATTATGGCCATCTACCGGCCCGATATATTTAAATCCGAACTCCTCAAAGACTGCTCCCTCAATAAACAGCAGTTTTGCACTGTCCCGAACTTTTTCCAAAACCAAATAAGTTGCTTTTCCAAGAAGGGGAACTTGATCCCGAAATTGTTTGAAATTGTCCTTTAATGTGCGATAGCGATTACTTGTACGAAGGCTATTTAAGTGCTTACTGATTGCACCCACATTATGATCAATGGACATTTGATTATCGTTTAAAATCACAATAAAATTTGTTTTTTCCCGCCCTGCATTGTTCAACGCCTCATAGGCAAGGCCACCTGTCATGGAGCCATCACCGATTACGGCAATCACATTGTTATTTTTGCCTTGTAAATCCCTTGCTTTTGCAATTCCCAATGCAGCGGAAATAGAAGTGGAGCTGTGCCCCGCTGCAAACACATCGGCTTCGCTCTCCCCAGGCTTGGGAAAACCGCTTAAACCGTCTAATTGCCGCAGAGAAGGAAAATTATTTTTTCTGCCTGTCAATATTTTATGGATATAGGCTTGATGCCCCACATCCCAAACGATCTTATCCTCCGGAAGATTGAAGATGTATTCTAACGCAACTGTTAACTCCACCACCCCTAGGTTGGAAGCCAAGTGCCCGCCTGTTTTACACACATGTTGGATCAAAAAACACCGAAGCTCTTTGCATAGAGAATCCAATTCCTCTTTCTTCAATTTTTTAATATCTCCGGTGGTTTGGATTTTATCCAGTAATCCCCCCACAAATTCACCTGCTCTCATCAAACTTATATCCAAATACCTACCACGATTCCCAATATTCCTCCGACAAAAACCTCCAATGGCGTATGGCCCAAAAGCTCCTTCAGCTTTTCCATATCCGGCAGTTCGTGGTCTAAAATTAATAAATTGATTATTTCCGCCTGCTTTCCTGCAGCCCTTCTTATTCCTGCCGCATCATACATGACAACAAAGCAAAAAATAAGTGCTAAGGCAAAAAATGGCGAGTCAAAACCATTGTATTTCCCAATGCTAACGGCCAGAGCCATAACCAAGGCCGTATGGGAGCTTGGCATACCACCTGTTCCTACAATTCTGGTGGCATCAAATCGCTTTTCCGTAATAAATACCAGAATGATTTTTGAACTCTGAGCAATGGCCCATGATATGATTGCTGCCCATAAAGGCACGTTATATGCGATTTTCGTAAATCCCATACTCCCACTCGCTTTCTCATGTTATCCCCAATAAAATTAATTGGTTCTTTTTGTCAAGTATTTCGTTAAACCCTTCAAAAAATTGCAGCTGTCCCCCAACTCATCCCAAATGGAAACTGCTTCGTCGGAAAGTCTGAATGCAATTTCTCTGGATTTTTCAATACCATATAGATTTACATAAGTTGTTTTTTCATTTTTCTCATCACTATGAATGGGCTTACCCAGTTCCTCCATCGTGCTTGTTACATCTAAAATATCATCTAAAATCTGAAATGCCACGCCGATTTTTTCTCCGGCAAGGGCAAATTTTTCAGCCACAAGCTCTGTTGCCCCGCCCAAAATAGCACCGGCTTTTAAGGCAGCACGAATCATCGCCGCCGTTTTATTGATATGAATAAATTCAAGTGTTTTTCTATCCAACGGCTTTCCTTCATAAAAAACATCCACCACCTGCCCCACTAGCATTCCATGAATTCCAGCACCCTGGGCAATTGCCTGCATAGCACCTGTTGTTTTATGGCAGGGATTCAAGTTACAAGCCTCCGCCATTACCTCCATGGCATTGTGTAGCAAGCCATCCCCTGCAAGAATTGCCATATCTTCGCCGAAAACCTTATGGCTTGTGAGCCTCCCCCTACGATAATCGTCGTTATCCATAGCGGGCAAATCATCATGAATGAGGGAATAGGTGTGAATCATTTCCATGGCACAAGCAAAGGGCACAGCTTCCTCTTTATCACCGCCTACGGCTTCACAGGCCGCCAAAACCATCATGGGGCGTAATCGTTTCCCTCCGGCAAAAAGACTGTACCGCATTGCTTCAAATATAACCGGGGGGAAAGCCTCCTGTTTTGGAATATAATTTTCCAGACTTCCTTCTATAAATTCAATCCATCGACACATTTGTTCTTTAAAATCCATCATAGCTCCTGCTCCTCTGTTTGAAAAGGTTCCTCCTGCCAAAGGCCCGCCTCCTTACGCAAAAGTAAAATTTCACCCTCTGCAACCGTCAGTTTTTCTTTGCAAAATGCAGAAAGCGTTAATCCCTCTTTGTAATAAGCCACAGCTTCATCCAAAGAAATTTCTTCCGTTTCCAATCGCTCCACAATTTGCTCCAGCCGCTCAATGGATTCTTCAAAGTTCAGCTTCTTTTTCGCCATCAGCCATCACCGCCTTTTCCAATACCTTTGCCCTTATGTGGCCATCCTGCAGTCTTAATTGTAAGACCTCATCAATTTCAACCTGTTTTACCGAAACAATGGTTTTTTTATTTTCATTTAATGCCATAACGTAGCCCCGCTTCATCACTGCTAACGGAGAAGAAGCATACAGCCTCCCATCAAGGACTCCAACTCTTTGTCCATAACGCAATATTGTTCGGTTAAAAGCCTTTTCTATATCCAACTCATAACCTTCCAAAAGAAGCTGTGTGTTACGGATCTGTTCCAAAGGACGTTTTAATACAGGCCGCTCTTTTAAATATAGCAGTCTGCGTTTGGCATCCTCTAGAATTGCCAGTATATTTCTTTGCAAACGGCCTTCAAGCTGCGCCACCCCCTCTAACCTTTGTTGCAAAGGCTGGGTTGCCAATTCAGCAGCAGCGGAAGGTGTAGGGGCGCGTAAGTCAGAAACAAAGTCTGCAATGGTAAAATCGGTTTCATGTCCAACGGCGGAAATTATAGGGATTTCCGAAGCGAAAATCGCTCTTGCAACCTTTTCTTCATTAAAAGGCCATAAATCCTCCATAGAGCCACCGCCACGCCCTATAATAATCACATCCGCCTTTCCCCATTCATTGGCAAGCTTTATTGCCCGAACAATATCGTCGGCAGCCCGTTCTCCTTGCACCAATGCCGGAAAAACAGCTATTTCAACCCTTGGATCTCTGCGCTTTGCAATTTGAATAATATCTCTAACTGCAGCCCCCGTAGGGGATGTAATCACTGCAATGGTTTCTATGTGGGTAGGAATGTCTCTTTTAAAGTCTTGATCAAACAAACCTTCCTCTTCCAGCTTTCTTTTCAGCTGTTCAAAAGCTATTTGCAAAGAACCAATCCCCACAGGCTCCATCATTTCAGCATAAAGCTGATATTGCCCGGTTTTTTCATATAATGAAACATGTCCAAAAATGATGACACTCATTCCGTTTTCAGGCAAAAAAGGTAGGCAAAGAGCATCTTGTTTAAACATCACACAAGAAATTGCACCCACAGCATCCTTTAGGCTAAAATAGAAATGTCCCCCGGAATGTGCCTTAAAATTTGAGATTTCACCCTTCACCAAAAGACTGCTCAAAATAAAATCGTTTTCCATTAGGTTTTTAATATACCTGTTTATTTGTCCCACCGAAAAAACCTTTGGCTCAATCATAAGCTCGCTCCCTTAAAACAAAATCGGTTCTTTGCTTGCCATAAAAGGCCGTAATATTTCCAAGTTTTTTAACTCTAACTCATAAACAATGTTTTATGTTAACATAAAACATTGTTTATATTGATCTATTTTCTACGCTTCAAATAATAAATGGAAAACATACAGACAGTAATTATTTTGCCGCTACTTTCCCCAAAATACCATTGATAAAACCGGGGGCTTCATCCGAGCTGAATTTTTTGGCCAGCTCTACCGCCTCGTTTATGGCAACACCCACAGGCGTATCCTCACAAAAGCGCAGCTCATAGACTGCCAAGCGGAGAATTGCCAAATCCACCTTGGACATTCTGTCCGTATTCCAACCCTTAGCACACTCGCCGATGATGTGATCAATTTCCTCTAAATGACCTCTCGCACCTTCAACTTCACTTAAAATAAAATCTTTGTCTTCTTCTTCTACAGGTTCTTCCTTTTCCGCAAAGAAAATTTCTTTTACCTGCTCGTATTCCTCCGCCTTGTTAAAATCCATCTGAAACAGCAGGAAAAACGCATTCTTTCTGGCACTTCTTCGGCTCATAATTTAAATCCTCCACAAAAATTAAAAGGACAAATACCACCCCGAAATTTGGAGTGGTATCCCAACAACTCACTGTTTATTCTTCTTCTTGCACCTTAACGGCTTTTTCCTTCACAATTCCTGATACGCAAACATTTACAACGGGAACTTGCAGCCCTGTCATAGTTTCAACGGCGCTTTTAACCTTCTTTTGAACCTCTTCGGCTACCGTTTGCACTTTTGTGCCAAAGTTTACAATAATATCCATATCAAGAACAACTTCGTTCTCATCTTTGGCAACCTTCACACATCTCGTTTGACCTTTTTTACCAAAAAACTCTGTCAATGCCTTGGACACATTTCCAGAAACACCCTCAACCTCAAGGGCAGAGGTAACCGCAATAACACCAATGACTTCATCGGCAATCTCAATTTGACCGCCTGCTATTTTATTTTCAGACATTTTCAATTCCTCCTGTCTTTTATTCATGATTCTATGCATTTATAGAAAACTCATACGCAATAAGCATTGTCGGCTTCCATTATATCAGAAAAAACAATGGGATGCAAATAAATATGCATCCCTTAATCATACTTTTATTTTAAAAAAAATTTCAAAAAAAATCTATAATTTATTCATAATGAACGCCTTTTTCAACATCTTTGTATTCAATGGAAGTTTACTCTCCCAGAAAATGCATTTGACAAATACCCACCGTCTTAAGAACCGGAGACTTATGAAAATCCGTTAAACAAAATTAAGCGGTCACAATAAGATAACACCGACGTAAGATGCGGCTTCACGGCCGCTTTTTTTGTCAAGTCCCCAAAAATTTCTTACAGGATACCTGCATTATGCAAACACAAAACCGTTTTCCCCTACATCAACGCTCCTATTTTGACCGCTTAACGGCAACATTATTATTTGCAATTTCCCCATAAAAATACTGTGGCTGTTTAATTTGTATATTTCAACATGAAAAAATTAGGAAACAACACCTATAATGCAAAAATTGCTATGTCTGAAAAAAATCCATCCTTAATTAATTTCGAATAAATTACGTAAATATTTATTTCTTTTTTAACGGATTGATTCTAATTTGGTCAGCCTTAAATCCTGTTTTCCGCTTTACGATATCCTCAATTTGCGCAATCTCTGCATCCGTCAATGTCTCCTTATCCACCACAACATCAACGGTTTCATCATCAATTCTAACATATGCCTCTTCAAAGCCCTTTGCCTCAATCATTGCTTCCGCAGCCGTTTCTTTTTCAATTCTTTCTTGCAGCTTCAGCATACTATCGCTACATTTGTCTTTTTGGCTTTGGCTAACATTTTCGTTGTTCATCATTTCCGACAAAATGTCCTTTTGCTTTGCTCTTGCCTGTTCTCTATCCAGCTTTGCCTCAGCAAAAAACTGAGAACCGCTCTGCATTGCATCCGCGCTTACAAATACCGCAGCACCATCTCCTGTTGTGGAAGAAATTTCTGCGGTGATAGGATCAAGGCCAATTTCCGCTGCAGACAAATCGTCCGGCAAAGTGTCATAGTCCGTAATTACGGCTGCTGCATCCCCTTCCTCCGTAAGCTGCAACGCCGTTTTTGTTTCCTCAGCTTTTTTGCTGTCTTGAAAATTTAAATACCCTGCCGCAGCAATCATAACCGCCAGCGCTGTAACCACTACTTGATTTCTTTTAATAACAAACATCCTTATTCCCCCTTATTTCATTTTTAGTATCGCAATTTTATGAGCCGGCACATCCAGCAGTGCCTGCGCCGCACTGCTTAAAGCCTGGCATACCACGGCATTATTGCCGCCTTCTGCCACAATCACCACCCCTTCTACCTGCGGAAAATTCTCCATCAATACCAAAGGGGATGTACTTCCGTTTCCATCCTCCGTCATAACCACAGATGATTCCTTGCGCAAATTTTCACTGTTTTTTCCATTCTCCTGAGAACGGGTTTCTTCCGTCTTTTCTTCGTGGGCCACCACACTCTCTGTGCCCGCACGGAACGTCAGCATTACGTCAACTTGCCCTGCCCCCTGAATTTTAGAAAGGATTTCTGCCAAACGCCGCTCCATGTTTTGCTCACTTGAATTATGTACTTCCGTTATTTGTTCTTCATGGCTCGCCTTCACTATTTTTTCCTCAGTAGGAAAAAAAGTTTTCCCTAAAACTACAAGTAACACACCAATCAATAATACCAACAGTATGTTATTGCCTGTCTTTTTATTTTCCGGACGAAATAAATCCCGCCAAAAGTCTTTTTGCATCTTATGTCACCCTTCTTTCGTCATTTTTCCACCGAAATCGCTTCCTCCGCCAGTCCATACCTTTTGGCAGCGTAGGTCTGTATCTTTTTTGCATCCTCGTTGGCACAGCCAATTGCAATGCCCTCTATCATGCCATAGTTCTCATCTGTGCTGTCTTCACAAAAAGTTACGTCAACCCATTCTATATCACTATACTTTTGGGTCAAATCTTCCTTGACTCTATCCTGCAGCACCTGACCATACGCTGCTGTTACCCTTTGCTGTTCCATCTCTTCGTATTCCTCCGCCGAAAAAAAATTCTTCTCCAGCCGAACCTGATTTTGAAGCACACCAAGCTCCATATGCACTTGATCCGTGCCAAATATACCCAGGAACGGATTTAAAACGGCAGTCAATACCAGCACCCCAAGAACTAACTCAACATACTTTCGAAAGGAACCATCCGGCATCAACATACAAGCCAAAGCAGAGAAAATGGTCAAAGCCGTTATAGTTTTTATATATGCGCTTAAAGCCGCCATCATTCCAATTCTCCTTCCTAGAAACCGCCTAAAAGTAGTAAGGCAGAAAAAAGAAACATCCCTTCTGTGAGAAAAACAACACCTAATAGCAAAGCCGTATAATCTCCCGCAGCACTGATACAATCAACCAGGCGTTCCTCGCAAATAAATTCCGCCGCTGCCGCCGTAATCTTAAACACTAGCAAAATCACCGCAAGCTTTACTAACAGCGGAATGCACAAAAGAAGTAGAAAAATTGCCGCCGCCGCCAGGGTTCCGCTTTTTAACGTACCTGCCACTGCCGCCGCTGTTTCCACCGCCCCTCCCATAACATCGCCAACTACAGGGATGGAGCCTACTGCAATTTTCGCCGTTTTTGCAGCCAAGCCGTTGATTGCACCACCGCCCACCTTTTGAAGGGACAGCAAAAGCATAAAAACAATGGCTGTTCCCTTTAACGCCCAGGCAATTCCTTGGCGAAACAGCTCAGCAAAGCGAGAAAGCATGGGTTTTTCCGAAATATGATCTGCCATTTCCATGGCAACAGCCAGAAGAATTGCCGGCACAATAATCCCTTTTATTGCAAAGGATAAAACCGTAGATCCGCCCATAATGGTAGGTCCCATCAACGCTGTCTGGGTAAAATTCCCCCCGGAAACCGAAAGAACTAAAAAAATAGGAAGCATTCCCAAAAAAACTTTACAAGTTTGGTCAATCCTCTCCACAACTACGGATGCAATACTATAAAACGATGTGATAATCACCACAATCAACACCATATAGCATACATAAAACCCCATTTCCCCCACCGACTTTCCATGAAAGGAGCCACTAAGCTGCTTTAAAACAGCACTCAAAATGACAACCAAAAGTAGCTGAGTAAGTAAGCGGCCTTGTGTTTTAAATTCGCCAAAGGCCATGTTTCCAATGGTATGGGGTAAATCCTTAAAGGTAAAAGAAAATTCCCCCGAAATAATGTCTCGCACCAGAGAAGAAAAACTTGTCCCGTCCTCCAGTCGGGCATCCACATTCTCCAAGCCTAAGGAATCCAACTGGCTTTCTAATAAATCTTCTGCATAGGCGGGCGAGGGCATCAAGCCAAAAATCAAAAGCAAAACAATGATAATTTTTTTCATACTCCCTCCCCCTCTATACCAAATTCATAACTAATTCCAACAATGCCGTTAAAACAGGTGCTGAGGCCGCCATAATTAAAATTTTCCCAGCCAATTCCACCTTTGCCGCAATGGCATTTTCCCCTGCATCGGCACATAGCTGTGCGCCAAATTGTGCCAAATATGCTATTCCAATAATTTTAAGTACAATTCCAAAATAACCGCTGCCGACTCCTGCTTTTTCTGCGGCATCCCTTAAAAGGGAGATTAATCCGCTAAGCGGCGTGCAAATTGCAAAAAAAATCAAGATTCCCGCCGCTGCAGAAACCATAAGGCTTATTTGCGGAGTTTCCTTTTTTAACAGCACCGCAAATATGGTAGCCACCAGCCCCAGCGCAATAATCCGCCCCATTTCCATGGCATCCCCCCCCTTACAATTGAAATAGTGTCTGCACCGTTTGAAAAAGGGTACTAATATACTGGATTACCCAAAACAAAACAACCACAAGCCCCGCCAATGTCGTCATCATCGCTTGTTCTTCTCTGCCTGCACGAATCAAAACCTGATTTATTACGGCTACCAAAATGCCAACTGCAGCAATACGAAATACAATATTAATTTCCATAACCTTTGCCTCCCCCTTATTTCTACAGCAATGTAATAACCATTAAGAGGCCACCAAGAACCCCCATGCTAAAGTATAAACGACCGTTTTTATCCAAACGCTTATTGATCCTTTCCTCAACTTCCCGCAAATAATGCAGTAACATATCCATGCTGCCTTCTTGCTGCTCTTTTTCTAAAAAGCCAAGGGTTCGACCAAAGGCCATCAGTTCGTTCAAGTCCACAGCAGTCAAATAAGATTTTTTTCCAAGCTCCACCCATGTGCTTTCCCAAATTTCATCCGCTGAATTTCCCTGTCTTTCCTCCATTCGACTTGCAATTTCCTGAAAGGCAAGCCCCGCTACACCCTCAATTTTCCAGCTAATTTCATCTAATAACTGTGCCAGAGGCGTTCCTAAATACGAAATTTGATTTTTCATCAATAGGATTCCTCTTTCAATTTCACCCAACTCCTTTAATCGGTATTTATCCTTGGCAAAAAAGGCGTACCCCGCAAAAGTAGTTGCAGATACAATCAAAAGCGCGCCCACCCCTTGAATAAACATAGTTCTATCCCCTTTCGTATTGTATTTTTCCATGTGTATCCCAAATTTCTTCCACCGTTCCAACACCACATTTTTTAGAAAGAAACACAACTCGTCCATTTTCTATTTTTTCAAGCATATTTTTTATTTTTTTATTTCTCAAAAGCCCGTCCATGTCGTTCCCGTGAACTGTTGAAATCAGTGTTACTCCTGCATGAAGCAATTCTTCAACTCCGATAAAATCCGCCTCCTTTCCAAGCTCATCTACGGCTATGATGTCAGGCGTCATACTTCTTAGTAAAAAAAGCATTCCATCGGCCTTGGGGCAGTTTTCCTGCACATCCGTGCAAGGGCCGATATCCATTTGCGGCACCCCGTCTTTCATTGCCGCAATCTCTCCGCGCTCATCAACCACACCAACGTTATAGCTTTCCTTGCAGTTAACACCATAGCTTAGGCAGCGAATCATATCGCGTAACAGCGTAGTTTTTCCACAGCCAGGGGGCGATACAATCAGCGTATGACAAGGAACGTTATCCTCAAACAAATACGGAATCCACCTCTCGCCGCACCCTTTCACTTCCCCTGCAATTCTTATGTTTAAGCTGCTGACTTGTCGTAGGGTTTTTACCCGACCATCCTCAAGTACAGCTTTACCGCAAAATCCAACACGATGTCCGCCAGCAACGGTAAGGTATCCTTGTTTTAATTCCTCCTCAAAAGCATACAGGGAGTAGCCGCCTAATTTTTCTACCGCTTCCTTGATGTGTTTGTTCATAACAATCCAGTCTTTATCCCCATCTTTTAAAAAATATTTATTTTTGTTTGTTTTTACAAACAAAGGCCTTAAAACACGCAGTCGAATTTCCTGAATATTTTCATTGTTTAGCATTTCTTCTTCCCTTAACCTTTTTTTTACCTCAACGGGAAGTAGCCTCCATATTTCTTCCATCATCTGCATCTTTTCACCAACTTTCTACCATTTGTTTCAAATTCAGTGCAAATTATTCTTTTTTTTATTCATGCTTTGTGATATAGTTATGTTAAAATAATTTATGAGAGGTGCCAAAATGTTTTCGGTTTTGCTAGGCTTTTTTGATGCACCCACGCAAAAATTATTATTCGATTTTTGTGATCAATGCGGTGAAATTAATGTTTCTTGTGCCAGTACAAGAGAAGAATGGTTCGCTCTTTTTGAACAACATGAATATGACTGCTTCTTTTTTAGTTTTGATAAAGAAATTATGCAGGTGCGCAGTGTAATTTTTACATTGAGAAATCATGAGCAACACCAACACACACCCATATTGCTTTTTTCAACCAAAATTGAATACCTTATTACAGCCTTTGTTCATTGGCGTTCTTGCGAGTGTTTCCTTTTGCCCTTTGATGACAAAAAGAGAAACGCATTAAGTAGTCTGTTACATTACTATGTGGGCATGTACAAAAAAATACACTTTGCCGACCGCAAGTTTTGTCAGATTAATACATCTAAGTGTCTCTATAATCTTCCTTACAACGAAATTCTTTATATCGAAAGTGCAATGAAAAAATCCATTATTCATCTTAAAAAAGAAGTAATTTATGTCCCCAGTCCGCTATACCAAGTGCGAAGCATAATTCCAGGAAATAACTTTGTACAAACGCATCGCTCTTTTATTGTTAATTTGGATAATGTTTCCTATATTGATAAATCAAAGGAGCCGTGGGGGATTTTTTTCTTCAATTCGGACAAAGAAGCCTTTGCCAGCAGAAGTCATAAAAAGTCCCTTTTGCCATTTTTTCCAGGCATAGATAATGAATTATCCTCAAAAAAATTTGAATGAAAGAGAGTAGTTTTATGGAGCCTTTTACAATTATTGCTTTTGGAGATAGCCTTACTTACGGATATGGTGTTTTAGATCATATCCCTTTTCCAGCCTGCTTAAAGAAAGACTTCCCAAAATGGCGCGTCCTCAACAAAGGCGTCAATGGCGATACAACCAAAGATGCATTAGAACGCATTGAAAGAGATGTTCTCATGTTTCATCCGCAAATTGTTACCATCTTTTTTGGCTCCAACGATTGTTCCCTGGTCGAAGGCTATTACCTTCCTTTAACAGAATATGAAAAAAATTTGCGTTCCATTACTGAACTTGTACTTTCTTTGCAACATGATAAAAAATTTAATAATGGGAAAACCTTACCCATTTTCATTACGCCTCCACCCGTGGTGGATACTGACTTTTTCCCTTTTACTACTACGGATCGTGTGATGCTTTATGCAGAGGCAGTAAAAAAGATTGCCTTGGAATATGATTGTCCTTTGGTTGACTTTTTTTCAGCTGTTTGGGCAAAAAAACAAGAAGCCTACGAAGACTTCTTTCAGTTTGATGGCATTCACCTAAGCAATGCAGGCTATGCCCTATTGTATCCAATGATTCGAGATGCCATAGCCAGCTTTACAAAATAATAATTCTTACTGATATTTTTTAATGGCATGTGGTGCATAACATCTATCATTATTTAAACTCTTTCTTCCTCGCATTTTTCGCGGGGGGTTTTTTTATTTGGAAAACGTAAACACTATGAGATTCCTTAAAAAATAAAAAAGTTGAAATGTTCTCACGCTTAACATTTCAACTTTTTTTAATTTAGACCGCCCAACATTAATGATACTAACAATTTTAGCGGTTATCTCTAAAAAAGGGTAGATTTCATGGAGAACGCGTAGTTAATGAAGGATATTTTTCATTGGCAAGGAGAATAGATGTGGCGCAAAATACATCTGCGTTTTCTAAATTCAAAAACCCACAAACAGCTTTTTAAGACTTCATGCGGTTTGGCACACCCCATTGAATCCATTCATCCTCAATTTCTTTGGTAATTAATTTTCTTGAAATATGTATTCTCTCGTCCACGGCAATTCGTTATTTACGCCTTTCGTAAATATAAATTGATGAATATAAATGTTCCCACAATGAAAGGATGCCGCACACGCATTTAAATATAACCTCCACATTCGTATGAAGGTTTCATCCTTCATTTTACTAATTTCCGGCAATGCATTTTCAAAGTTTTCAATCCATTTTTCCAGTGTTTTCCAATAATGTCTTCTAAAATCCTCCACATCAATTAGGCATAAATTTTGCGCTGCAATTTGAGAAACTAATTCAACAACAGAGGGTACATATCCACCCGGGAAAATATACTTATTAATCCAAGAATTTGTTCCCCCCTCCTTATCCTCTTCTCGCCTATTTTCTTGACTTGTAATACAATGCAGCATTGATAGCCCACCCTTATTCAACAGGTCATTCACCTTAGAGAAATACACATGAAGATTTTCCTTACCTACATGTTCAATCATCCCAACACTAACCACTTTATCAAATTTTCTATCCTTTATTTCTCTGTAATCTATAAGCTGAACCTCAACAAGCTGACCTAAACCTTCTTCTTTAATTCTTTCATTCACTCTGGAAAATTGTTCCTTACTTAGCGTTACACCCATTGCTTTTACCTTATATTTTTTTGCGGCATTCAGAATTAATTCTCCCCATCCGCAGCCGATATCAAGCAAGGTTTCACCCTCTTTTAATGCAAGTTTTTTCAAAATATGATTGACCTTATTTTTTTGCGCTTGACTCAAAGAATCCTGAGGCGTTTTAAAATAAGCGCAAGAATAAGTCATACTCTCATCCAACCAAAGCTTATAAAAGTCATTCCCAATGTCATAATGATGCGCAGCATTTTCCTTACTTTTTTTAAGATTGTTTGAAATTTTGCTGATAATATGCGCATATTTTCCACTGTTACCCAAAAAACTTTCTTTGTTGTTGTAGATAGACTCCACTACGTCTTCAATACTGCCATGAATCTCTATTTTTTTATCCATATAGCCTTCGCCAAAGGCAAGGCATGGATCGTTCAAAATATCGGCCTCATGAATCGGTTCATGAAATATAATCTCAAATTTAATTTCGCCTTCTTTATACTCTACAACCTCTCCATCCCAAAAACGAATCCTACAGGGATCAGAAAATAAGTTTTTAAATAATGTTTTTAAAAATGCTTTTTCAATTATCATGATACCCCTCCTTATTTTCTTCACAATTATTTTATAAAGCGCTGAGAAATTCCAAATTCTAACGTCTTCATCTTAAAAACTATTTTCATGAAGATCCTTTTGCCGTATGCTCTGCCTTTTTGCCCAATTTCACAAGAAGCAAATCTTAAGTCCAGAAAAGCCCCTGCCTATGTCCGCAAAAAAAGGATGAAAAGTATATAAACTTTCTTAGGCATCGGCAAAAAACGATCTAAAGTCTTAAGGAGGAAGCCCCCATTCTCCAGCCATACAAAACATGTGTAGAAAATCATACCAAAAAAGCCATCGAGAAATATCCTCCATCGCACCCAGGATTTGTGGATAATTATTTTTTGTTTTTTGGTAGACATATTCTTTGTCGCAAAATATTTTTTGAGTCATGGTATCAGCACCTTCCCTTGATGCCTTTTTATCCAAAAACTCTGAGAAATGTTGAGTCAAAAATAAATTTACAATACCTATGTAATCAGCGGAAGGTTGAACCTTCCGTGAAATGCATTTTAAAAGTTGCCCATGCCGAAAGAGGCAACGAGCCCAGGAAATCTGGCTAATCAACATTTGACTTGGGTTTTTACGAATAAAAATATAGGTCTTTCTTACAAAAAAAGTTGATAGTTATTAAAGGCTAACAATTTTGCATCTACTATTATTGTATTTCATCCAGCTCCGGCTCTACAAAAAAAATGGCAAAATACTCAGTCAGGGAGCGGGAAAGTTCCTTTGCAATCAAACGAACATTGTCTTTGATCCACTCTGCATCCGCAAAAGTGTCGTTATACCCCAATTTCACTAAAGCAGCCGGCGCCGTTGTGTGAGATATTTCTTTTAAAGCAATCGTCGGCGTAACTTTTACACTTTCGGCATTGGGATAAATCTTTCCTAAATTCTTCCCCACACCCTCTGCCAGTTCTTTCCCATAAGGATTTTTTGCATAGTAAAAAACCTCAGGCCCCCGCAGCTTGCCCGCCAGAAAAGGCGGAGCTGCATTTGTATGGATGGAAAAATATACATCAAAATCTCCTTTATTCACCTCTCGAAGCATTTCAGATAGTGTCAAGTTCGGATCATTTCTGGCATACTCAATTCCAGATGCAAATAAATAAGGCTCCATTGCATCTGCAATTAAGTTTACATATTCTTCCTCTGTGCCGCCATTTATAAAAAGGTTAAACTCCTGCAAGGACGGGCTAAGATATACTCTAGGCATAAAATCCCCCTCCGCTTTTTTCTAATAGCTTATGTGGGAAGGGGAAAATATGAAATTTGTCCTTACCAATTATGACAATAGGCTTTTTTTAAAAATTTCAAAGATATCCTCTTTCTCAACCCCGTAGGGAAACGTGGCAAGCTTTTGTGGGCTTTCCATGGAGCGCTCTGTGTAATATGAAATTTCCTCCACAGTAAAGGTTTCAGAGGTATTTAAAACATCCTTGAAAAACGCTCCCATTTCCTCCGTATTTTTCATCCCAAGACACTGCAAAAGCCGTGAAACCTTTTTGTCCTCCTTGGGAAACAGCTCCAAATAAGCTTGGGTAACCAATCCATTTGCTCTACCGTGGGGTATTTCTTTTTCGTAGGTTAGAAAATAACCAAGAGCATGGGGAATAGAAGTACCCGTTTGGGCAATGGCGACACCGGCCAAGGTGGATGCCAGCATAAGCTTGTCACGATCCTGCGCCGTATAGGTTCTTGCTTTTAGGGCTGGAATGCATTCCTTGAAGATGGAAAGCCCCATCTCCACTATTTTCTCACTAATGAAATTTGCATTTATCGATAAATAGCTTTCAATTAAATGGCTTAAGGCATCCACAGCCGTATTATTTGTAATTTCCGGCGAAAGTGCATCCATATATTTGGGGTCCAAAAAAGAAATCTTAGCAAAAATCTTTGGCATTATGGCACTTTTGGTTCGTTTTTCATGGAGTGTTAAAATGGAAAATTGGGTGACCTCAGAGCCCGTTCCTGCCGTTGTGGGAATTTCCACAACATTCAGCGCCTTGACCTTTGCTTCTGTAAATAAAATATCACAGCTTTTTTCCGGGTTTGCAGCCAAAACGGCAATCGCCTTTGCTGCATCCATGGGAGAACCCCCGCCAATTCCAATCAAAAAATCAACCTCTTGAGCGACTGCCAATTTTCCCGCTCTTTCCACCGTTTCCACATCAGGATTCTCGCCAATTTCATCAAATAAAACCCAAGGGATATTCAAAGAATCTAAGGCATTTGTAACATCCTTTTGCGCTCCGTTTTTCTTAGCCGAGCCGCGCCCGGTAACCAGCATCGCTTTGCTCCCCAAGGGGGAAAATGCCTCCTTATTTGCTAACACACACCCGCGTCCAAAAAAAGTATCCGCCGGCATAAAAAATTTAAAGTTTTCCATAATTTGTCTCCTTCTCCTTCGTTAAAAGTGAAAATCATACCATTCCCATTCAGTATTCATAATTGACGCAATGTCTTCATTAGCATCCTCCGCCAATTCAAACACCACTTCAAACTCATGGTACCGCTCTCCTTCAATGGTTGCTATCCCTGAAATCATGTAGTTTCTGCCTTCCCCCTCAATATACTCACCCTCCAAAAGAAGTTCGTCTTCTTCCAGATAAATTTTATTCAGCTCTTGCTCCTTTTGTTCCTCGGTAAAATAAAGCTTCATATTTCGCCTCCTTTGCTTTTGTTTATTTCTTATCCTATTTTAGCACTAGCTTATACCAGATACAAGAAATTTTGCTTCTTCCATTTAAATGCCATTTAGTGTATACTAGGAAAAGACAGGAGGAGCTTTTATGAATTATATCGTTTTGGATCTGGAATTCAATCAATCCTTTCCTTTTAAAACAGGAGAAGTCGTTGCCCCGGTTGCAGAATGTCCCTTTGAAATCATTCAAATCGGCGCTGTAAAACTGAATGGTTATTTTCAGCAAATTGATTCTTTTAGTGTTACGATTCAACCTAAAATTTATACAAGACTGCATCCTTTTGTTGAAAAAATAACAGGCATTACGGAAGAAAAATTACAAAATCAGCCTAGCTTTCCAGAGGCTTTTGATAGGTTTGTTTCCTTTATTGGCGAGAAAGATGCCATTCTTTGCACTTGGGGCACTGATGATATTAAATCATTATTCCGAAACATTTTGTATTATAAATTGGATACAAACAGCATATCAAATAAATATTTGAATGTCCAAAAATATGCCTCTACCTATTTAAAATATGAAGATGGTAAGGCAATCGGGCTGAAAAATGCTGTCACCGAGCTGAATTTAACCGTGGATTTACCCTTTCATGATGCTTTATTTGATGCCATATATACAGCAAAGGTTTTTGAGCTTGTTCATCCCGAAGAACTTATCCCTTCTGTTTTCAAACCGGCAGCCTTGTTAATACGCACACCAAAGGCTCCTCGCACAAATACTTCGGCTTTGCTTCGCCACATCGCGGATTTAATGGAAAGAGATTTGACAACAGAAGAAAAGAAAATGTTGAAAATTGCATACTTCTTAGGACGTGCTCATACTTTTGACGTCTCAGGCCTTGCAAAGGAAAAAAAGAAAACCTAAACTTGACTTCACTTTCGCACCGATGGCAAATTTTATTGCAGCGGTGCTTTTTACATTCAATTATTAATAGAAGGTATAAAAAATTACTATGGCAAATTATTCTCTATAAAACCCCTTAAAATTGCATATTTTTGCATTGCAAAATTTTTTCTTTTTATATATATCCAAATAGCAGTCAAACAATGCCTATAATTCCAGCAAAGTGTATACCATTATGGTTAGAACACTTACAAAACGAACGCCTCAATAATTTTATATGATTAATAATTCGAAACAAAAGCATATTAATACAGCATATTTTCCATTGACATTCTTTTCAAACGCTATTAAAATTTGAATATCAGGCAAAAAATCAATCATTATTTTTTATATCAAAAACAAAGGAGGCTATCTTCATGTTGACTTCTATCGTTGGCATCAACTGGGGAGATGAAGGCAAGGGTCGTATGGTTGACCTGCTTTCAGAAGAATACGATATCGTATGCAGATATCAGGGAGGGAATAATGCAGGGCATACCGTAATTAACCATTTAGGGAAATTCGTGTTAAATTTGCTGCCTTCCGGTATTTTAAGAGAAGATGTTGTAAACATTATGGGAAACGGTATGGCAATTGACCTAGAACATCTCTATCACGAAGTAGACCGTTTAAAGAGCGCCGGAGTAAAAATTACTGCTGAAAACTTAAAAATCAGCGACAAAGCCATCATATGCCTTCCTTATCATAAGCTTTTGGACTGTTTGGAGGAGGATCGCTTGGGAGATGCTAAATATGGCTCAACCCGCAGAGGCATTTCTCCTGTTTATGGCGACAAGTACATGAAAAAATGTTTGCGTATGGGGGATTTGCTTCATCCCGAATCCTACCCCGAAACACTGAAAAACCTGATCAACTATAAAAATTTGGTAATCGAAGGAGTTTATCATGCCGCGCCTGTGCAATACGAAGAAATTTTGCAGTGGCTGGATACGTTTGGTACTCCTTTTAAAGAAAATATCATAGACACAGGCTTATATTTAACTGAAGCCGAAAAATTAGGAAAGAAAATCATGTTTGAGGCGCAGCTTGGAGCTTTAAGAGATATTGACTTTGGAATTTATCCCTTTACCTCCTCCTCCTCAACCATTGCAGCCTATGCACCCATCGGTGCCGGTGTTCCCAATTTACAATTGGATAGTGTGATCGGTATCATGAAGGCATATTCAAGCTGTGTAGGCGAAGGCCCCTTTACTTGTGAAATCTTTGGTGAAGAAGCAGATGCTTTAAGACAAGCCGGAGGCGAATATGGTGCTGCAACAGGCAGACCTCGTCGTGTTGGACCATTTGATGTTGTTGCCAGCAAATACGGCATTCGGGTTCAAGGCTGCAACGAAATTGCCTTAACAAAAATGGATGTTCTATCCTATTTGGATGAAATCCCTGTTTGTACAAAATATAAAATTAACGGCGAAGATGTAACCGAATTCCCTTACGCTTCTGTTTTGAAAACAGCTGAGCCTGTGATTGAAACAATGAAAGGCTGGAAGTGTGACATCAGCGACTGCCGCAGTGCTGCCGAACTGCCCAAGGAAGCACTTCTTTATATTAAATATATTGAAGAAGCAGTTGGCTGCCCGATTAAATATGTTTCTGTCGGCGCACAAAGAGACGCTTATATTACTATGTTTTAATTTTAACTTGTAATTGCAAGGAGGGGCTTTATGAATCAGATCATGATTATTGCAGGAAAGGAAACCGAAAAAGAAAATTTAGTCGGTCTTTTGGACTGCTATTCCGATTCTCAAATTCTGTACGCATCCAACAGTAAGCAGGCAAAAGAAATCATTGCAAGTGCATCACCCGCCCTTATTATCATAAACGCTCCTCTTCCAAGTGAATCGGCACAGGACTTAGCAATTTTTATGACACAAAGAACGGATGCTGCTGTTGTTGTTTTATTGCCGGAATCATACAGGAATATCAAGGAATACAGCGGTGAGGATTACGGAATTCTTACACTGTATAAACCCTTTAAGCGTTCAGAATTTGATCGTACGGTGAAATTTGCAATGGCCTTTGAAAGCCGCATTGCAAAAATTCAGGAAAAAAATAAGAAGCTGCAAAAACAGCTTTCTGAAGTACGAACTGTGCACCGAGCAAAATGCCTTTTAATTCAGCATTTGCAAATGACCGAATCTCAGGCACATCGCTATATTGAAAAGCATGCTATGGATTGCAGAAAAAGTAAACTCGAGGTGGCAAACAGTATTTTACAAACGTATCACGAAACATAATACTTTTACATTTTCATCTCATTAAATTTTTGTTTTCATTAGCGATAAACCTAGTGTTATGGGGATATCGCTATTTTTAAAAATTTAAGCTTTTAAAACTGGTCGATGTATATATTTCATTTAAAATAATTCGTTATAATTGATTTTTTTGTTGTTATGAAAACAAAATATACTTATTTTATATCCATAGACATAAAAAGGAGGAGCTAATGGATACACTTCAACTTTTATCGGCATTTTTAGACAAACAGGATTTATTATCCAAACTTACAGAAAGCGAAAAACTCCACGGTTTTGGTTACTCGGACATTCATGTAATTTCCGCAATCCATACCTTAGATCATGCAAATGTCACTAAAATAGCAGAATATATGCATATTACCAAAAGTGCCATTAGCAAAATCGCAAAGCGTTTGATAAAAAGCGGCTGCATATTGTCCTACATGGAAGAATATAACAAAAAGGAAATTTATTTTCGTTTGACCAAAAAGGGGGAAGCATTAAATGCGGAACATGCCAAAAGGCATAGCCTTTGGCATGCACGGGATCTCCAATTTTTAAGCACATACTCCGAAAAAGAACTTGAATTTATCCATCAATTCATGCAAGACTACAACGACTATTTGTCAGCGCAAATTAAAGAATTGGAAGGAAGATAGTGTGTATATTGATATCACATTAAAAATTACGCCAAAAATTGCAGAAGTTGCTCAAGGGAATGAGTCAAAAGCCCTTTTGGGGCATCTAGGCACGCACTTTGATGCTATGAACAAGGAGTTCCCGTTGGAATATCTGGAACGAAATGCCCTAGTCTTTGATGTAAGCACAGTTATGGAGCGAGACATTGAACTCTCCGACATTGACATCAGCAAGGTGCAAAAAGATATGTTTATTGCTTTTTACACCGGCTTTATTGAAAAAGAAGGCTATGGAAGCAAAGCTTATTTTACCCAGCATCCTCAGCTTTCCAACGAACTTATTGCAGCCTTAGTTAAAAAAGATATTTCTATCCTTGGGATTGACTTTGCAGGGGTGCGTCGGGGGAAAGAACATACGCCGACAGACCAATATTGCGCCGACAACGGCATTTTCATCATAGAAAATTTGTGCAATCTTTCGGAAATAATCCAACAAGGCTCTTATTTTCAGGCCTATACCAGTCCCATGAATTTTGCTAATATAACAGGCTTACCCTGTCGGGTGATTGCCAAGCTGTAAAAGAATTCAAATATAATGGACATTCCCCATCTATTGTGGAATGCCCATTTTCTGCTTTATTCACCACTTCTTAGTGCTTTGCAGCTATATTTCATAATAAGTAGCTCCACTGCCGCTTCCTCTGCAACCCTACCTGTTTTTATATCCAAGTCCGTTTTTAAGCAGTCCTTTAAAGCCATTTTCCAAGCTTCCTTGGAAAAGCGCCTTGCCTGGTTGATGTATTCCCTTACCGCAAAATCTCTGATTTCCAACCTCTGTGAAATTTCACTATTGGGCATACCTTCCCCAGAGAGTAAAGAGCTTAATAAAATTAAGCGAAACTGCCTTGTGATTAAAGAAAGTACCATATACGGTGACTCCTTTAAAAGCAAAAGATTATGGTAAATTGAAATCGCTTTTTCCGGCTTTTCCTCAACAACAGCCCGAACTAAATCGAACACCTTGGCCTCTAGGGATGGCGTGCATATTTCTTTAATGTCACCAATTTCAATATTTCCCTGGTTTCCTTTATAGGCAAGAAGCTTTTGCATCTCCCGCTCAATGGATTCCATATTGGACTCAACCGTTTGCAGAAAAAATTGCACCACGCTGCCTTCTATGGAAGTGCCATTTTTTTCGCACTCCTTCTTGATCCATATAGCAAGCTCCTTTTCTCCTGGCGTTTTAAACTCAACCGCTTCACCATATTTTACCATTGCTTTGTATAGTCGACTATTCTTTTCAGCCTTTTCCTCAATAAAAAGAATGCAAACGCTCTCTGGCAGCTGACTGAAATAGTCCAACAGCCTTTCTCCCTCCTCCTTGGTATTCCCTTTTTGGAAAAAGCCGCTGTTTCTAACTGTAATCAAACGCTTTTCATTGAGAAAAGGAAGCGTTTCCGCCGCATCCATAATTGCGCCTTCACTTGCCCTCTTTTCTTCAAAAATATCATGATTCATTATTTCTGACCCCGGTGGTAGCAATGCCTCCATAAGAGCCTTTTCATAATTTTTTATCAAATAGGCTTCTGGGCCAAAAAACAAGTAGCAGCCCTTAAATTCACCGTTTTTCCATTGTTTTTTTAATTCTTTCATATATCGGTTCCCTTTCCGCAACAGCTTCCATCTGATAGCTGTCCTTAGGAGATATTTTCGCTAAAATTGTTCCCTGCCTGTCCGTTCTATAAACAGATACCCCTTGGGCATTCAGTCTTTTTAGGGTTTCTTCATGAGGATGCCCATAAAAATTGTCCTCCCCGCAGGATATAATGGCAACTGTAGGCAAAACTTCTGACAAAAAAACCTCACTGCTTGAGTATTTTGAGCCATGATGCCCCAGCTTTAGAATTTCCGCCGACACATCAAGTTCCTTATACAGCATAATCCGTTCATCCTCCGTAGCAGCATCTCCCATTAATAAAACCTTTGTTCCGCCATATTCATATTTTAAAACCAAAGAACCGTGGTTATCATCGTCCCCCACGAACCTTACGCCCTCCGGAGGATATAGGCATTCAATCCTCTCACCGGATTCCCAGCTTGCCGCATCCCGCTCTTTCACAGTATACAGCATAATATCCCGTTTTTCCAATACTTCTTTCAAAGTCTGCCAATTTTGAGAATCAGCATAGGGATACTCTGAAATATATAATGCCTTTACGGGCACATTTTCGCAAAGCTCGATAACCCCCAGCATATGATCAGCGTCAAAGTGGGTTAAAAATATTCCGTCAATTTCCTTTATTCCCAAATACTCCAAATAGGGCTTTACCACTTTTACGCCAGTATTCTTTCCCAAATTCGTGCCATACCAGCCTCCCCCATCAACAACAACAGCTCTGCCATTGTAGGTTGAAATCACTGTACTATCTCCTTGTCCAACATCCAAAAAGGCAACGGTGTTTTCATGAAAAATCACCCTATTTCCAAAAACCGAAAAGCCCAAGGCAAGCATAACAAAAAAAAGGCTTTTTTTATTACAAAAACGCTTCCCATAAAAGCTCACTACACTCAAAGCAAGATAATATAAGGCGATTGATAGAATTGCAGGCGCACCAACCAAAAAATAACCATTTGGAACAGCAACCGAAACGTGACAAACAATTTCAAAGAATTTTAGAATTCCATATATCCCTCCTGCAGAAATTGCCGCCAGCGGCGGAAAAATCAACCCTCCTACAGCTGTTAAAAACGTAAAAAACAGCAAAGGCCCGCAAAAAGGAAGTATAAATAAATTTACAACAATGCCTACCAAGGAAATATGAAAAAAATGATAGGCCACAAAAGGATAACTGAATAAGGATGCAACCAAGGAAAGAATACACGCCTGCTCCGCCCTCCCCCATAGGCCGCTCTTTCCGGTTACAACCTGCAGCCCCACCCAAATGCCAAAGGCGGTCACAAAAGACAACTGAAAACCAACATTCCACAGGTAAAGGGGTTGGAATAACAAAATGATAAGGGCGGCGATTGCCAAATTGTTCAGCCAATCGCTTTTTCTAAATAAAACACGCCCCAGCAATACTACAGTAATCATAATAACCGCTCTTACCGATGAAGGAGAAAACCCGGTAAATACCAAGAAACTTGTGCAAAAGGCAATGGTAGTCAACGCCGCCACACGCGGTGTTTGCTTCAACCCCCTTTTCACTAAAATGTGTAGAAATAGGGCAAAAAAGGAGACATGAAGCCCTGAAACGCAAAGAATATGGTTGATTCCGGCTTTTCTGTACAAATCCGAAGTTTCATCATCAATATCATCTTTTTCCCCGGTAACCATGGCCTTTACAATACTACTTTCCTTTTTGGGCAATACTGTGTCAAACACCTCAAATACCTTTTCTTTTTGCTTTTGCAGCCAAACGGCAGGGCCATTGGTTTTTCCAACTTTTTCGATTCTCTCAGGATAAATTTTGTAGTCAATACCCTTCGTCTTCAAATATAATTTCTCATCATACCCTCCGGGAATGGTTTGTTCCTTAAGTGAAAGAATCTCGCCCGAAAGCACAACCACATCTCCGATTTCAAAGCGCTCCTTTCCAGTCCAGACAGCATACAATTCAATTTTTCTCTCGTCCTCCTGGCGAACCCCGCGATCTAAACGGATAAAAAGTTTTTGGTTTCCCGAAGCAGTTTTTCCTTCCTCCTTGATCACCCCCTGAATATCAGAAATTATTTGCCCCTCTAAAGAAGGTAGACCTGCCTTTACAGACTGCCCCGCAAGTGTAAACCCAATGCCTAGCATTATCATATAGCACAATGCCATGGAAATTTGTCTTTTTATCACGAAACGTGAAACTGTATAAATTGCAAAAATAAAACCGACTAAGCATATCTCTTTCGATACACCTAGTCGGAAATAAATTCCACATATAGTGAATAGCAATGCCCACAGGGCCGGACGTTTTATTTTCATAATTTTGAGTTTAGCGTCGTCTATTGCGTTGCGTTGACTGTTTTCAAGCTTTTTACGGGTACAAAAGGTGTACTGAAATCAACATGACCCTTGAAAGCTTCCACTTTCTCACCTTCAATTAAAAATTGTACCTTTCCTACATTTTCCATCTCAGCAAGGGAATTTACAATGGAATAAATAGTGAGCAGTTCTCCTGCAGAGCCTCCATTATGCTTTGTCACAAACTCTTGACTGAGGTTTACATAGCAGACTCCATCGCTGGTTGTAGTTACATCCATAATTTTCGTTTCAGGAGGAATGGTTGCAAAGTGACCCTCCTCTTTGGGTCCTGCAATGAGCTGCTCCAAAATAGTTCTTTCCTTGGGTTGATTTGCATTTACCTCTACCACTCGATCCTCAACAATTAAATCAGATGCATCTGAATTGGAAAAATACAGCTTTAATATAGCATATTCCGTTGTAGTAGCCGATACAATTGGATCAATTAATACATTTTGGCGATTCATTGCCCCATAGGCCTCGTCATCTTTTGACTGTAAGGGCACGCCCTCTACGGTGAATACAACAGCTTCCAAAAATTCTAAGGAAGTCAGCGACCACACAATGGAGGAGCGGCAAATCACTTCATCCACTCTTTCCATATCAAAATAAGCAGATGAAAAGTCAATCGTAACCTCTTGATCGGTTATTTGAACTGAATTTACCTCTAGGCCTTCAGGAATCGTTGGTTTTATTCCATCTGTTTTTATTCCCGAACGCAAATTATCTAAAACAGCGTTTATCATATCTTCCTTGTCACCCGACTGGATCTCTATTTCAAAAGCCTTCATTTTTCCACTGGCCCCCATGTAATAAATCTCAGCCACATTTTGGGTAGCGTGAAAAAACTGCTCTTTTATGAATAAACCTCCAGGAACTACCAACAATAACCCTAAGATAATTACCATAAAAAATATAACAACTTTCTTTTGTCTTGCCAAAGGGCAACCTCCTTTCTTTTGTTTTCGTGAGTATAAAAGTTCCTTGTTTTATTACTACTTTTATTATAATACGCTTTGTCGTATGGGGATTCGTACCAAAATCGTGGTGCCTTCCTCCTCTTTACTATAAACCTTGATACTCCCGTTGTGCATCATAATTGTACTATGGGTGATGGAAAGGCCAAGGCCTGTACCGCCGGTTTCTCTATCTCTTGTTTTGTCCACGCGGTAAAATCTTTCAAAAATCCGCCCCACCTCGGTATCAGGAATGCCAATTCCCGTATCTGCAACACTAATAAATGCATTTTGGTGATCCGCATCTAAATTAATTACTACACTGCCATTTTCAGGCGTATATTTTATTGCATTATCAACTAAATTTGCAATTGCCAATGTCAATTTCATTTCATCAGCCATTGCAACAACATCCCTTTCCTTTTCATAGTGAATAAATATTTTTTTCTCCTGCGCCAAAGGAAGAAGTCTTTTTATGATACCCTCTATCATCTCATTTAAATCAGTTTCCTTGAAATTTAAAGGTACCTCTTTCTGATCCAGCTTAACCAAGGTTAAAAGGTCATTGATAATGGCTGCCATTCGGTCAACCTCAGAATTAATATCATGGAGGAATTCTACATACATTTCTTTTGGTACATCTTCCTGGAGCAAAATAGACTCGCTTAAAACCTTAATCGAACTTAGCGGTGTTTTCAGCTCATGGGAAACATTGGAAACAAATTGCTGTCTTGTTGATTCCACCTTTTCCAGCTGATCTGCCATTTGGTTGCAAGCCAAAGCCAAGTCTACCACCTCGTTATGGATACGGGAGTGAACCTGTACTCTTTGCTCAAAATGACCCTCAGACATTTTTTGAATTACCTTAATCATTTTTTTAATTGGCTCAGTAAAAATTTGCGACATAAAAAACATTACAATGATAACGATAATCGCCAATCCCGCCAAAAGCAAATTGCCTTTTTGGGCAATATTGGCAATGGTATCTACAATATCTTTCATATCATCTGAAATTAAAACAACACCAACACGGCTGTTATTCATTCCGGAAATTGATACTGCCGCATATACCCTACCATCTTCCTGCTTTCTTGCAATATCTTTATTTTGCAAAGCCTCAATAACTTCAGGAATGAGAACCGTTTTTCCAGCATCACTATATCCTGTATCATATACAACCAAGCAAGAGGAATCCAGCACCAAAACGCGAAAATCATGCTCCTGGCTCATCTGAAGAATTGTTTCTTCCAACGTATTACGCACATCTTTATCCATCAAATAATCATGGGAGGTAATCTGCCCTGAAATTACATTAGCCTGGCTTAATAATTCTTTTTTGCGTTCTTCAATAAAATAATCCTGCACAGAATGAAGAATGGTGCTGGCAATTAAAAGCAGAGGAACAATCCCGATCACAACATACGTTGCCAAAAGAATCCATCGCAAGCTAAGAAAATAAAATTTCTTCTTTTTTATTTCATGCTTATTGCCCTTAATTAAAATAATAACCAACTCCCCATTTTGTAAAAATATATTTGGGCTCACTGGGATTTGCTTCGATTTTTTCTCTTAATCGACGAACATGGACATCAACCGTGCGTACATCTCCCGGATAATCATAGCCCCATACGGTATCCAGCAATTTTTCGCGGCTATAAACCTTCCCCGGATTTTCCATCAAAAGCTCCAATAAATCGAATTCCTTTGCCGTCAAATTTACTTCTCTCCCCTGAACAAACACGCGTCTGCTATCATAAGCAAGTTCCAAATCTCTGGCCTTCAAGATATTCTTGTTTACCCCCTCTACAGGTCCCTTTTTCACACTGCGGCGTAAAATCGCTTTGATTCTTGCCTTGAGCTCCAAAATATTAAATGGTTTTGTAATATAATCATCAGCACCATATTCCAACCCCATGATTTTATCCATGTCCTCCCCTTTTGCAGTAACCATAATAATAGGCACCTGGGAAAATTCTCTTGCCTGCTGGCAAACTTGCAGTCCATCCATTTTCGGCAGCATTACATCTAATACAACCAAATCAAAGCTGGAATTCTTGATTAGCTGAAGCGCTTCTTCCCCGTCATAGGCCGGCGTAACCTCCATGCCATCTTGCTCCAAAGAAAACTTTATCCCTTTTACAATGAGTTTTTCATCATCTACCACCAAAACTTGAAATGCCATATTGACCTCCTATTTATTGCGCTATAATAAACTCTTTCATCTGACTTAATTTCTTGATCCCGATGCCTGAAACATTTACGATATCCTCTGTTGAATGAAAAAGACCGTTTTTCTCTCGATAAATAATAATTTCCTTGGCAATCTTTTCTCCCACGCCAGGCAAAGCCTCTAACGTTTCCTGGTCTGCCGTGTTAATGTTTATTTTTTCTATTGTGCCAGGCAAAAAAAGGGCATACTCCTCAGACCATCTTGCTTCCAGCCCTTCCACGGTGACGGACGTTCCCATCTCTAAGAAACTACCACCCTTTATAGCGTTTAAGCCCAAGCCCAAAGCAAAAAACAAAACTACAAGCAGTAAAAGTTTCTGCTTTTTTCTAATTTTGCATAAATTTTCGCCATTTTCATTCAATTTCCATAAACCCCTTTTGTTTTCCGTTCCTTTTTGCTATACTTAGAGGCGTGTGAATTCAAAAAAATAATGAATTTTAACCATATTTTATGTTTTCTATTCTACCACAAAAATAAAGGACAGAACACAGTTCCATTTATTTTTTTAATCACCACACCAAATTTTATTCTAAAACCACCTTCAAATAATGCTTCATCCTAGAAAGCTTATTTTATTTTATCACAATTTTAGGAAAAGTTAAAGATATTAGGAGATGCCAATGAAACAATCATTTTTAATTATACTCTTGTCTTTTTGCATAACAGTCCCTTGTTTTTCCGCTTTTGCCGAACCTCTTTCATCGACTGAGGCAAGGAATGCCGCTGAAGAAATTAACATACCTGAGATTTCGGCTGAGGCCGCCATCCTAATGGATACAACCACTGGCAAAATACTATACGAAAAAAACAGTAAGAACAAAATGTATCCCGCCAGTATCACAAAGCTTATGACGGTTCTTCTTGCATTGGAAAACGGGAATTTGAACGATACCATCACCTTTTCCCATGAAGCTGTTTATAGCATTGAGCCAGGCAGTGCCCACATTGCAATGCAGGAGGGTGAGCAAATAACATTAGAACAAGCCTTATATGGCATCATGCTCCGCTCCGCCAACGAGGTCGCCAATGCCGTTGCCGAATATGTTGACGGCTCTGTTTCAGCATTTGCCCAACATATGACCCAAAAGGCAAAGGAATTGGGCTGTGAAACCACTAATTTTGTAAACGCCAACGGGCTTTTTGACGAAAATCATTATACCTCCGCCTACGATATGGCGTTAATTGCTAAGGAATTATTAAAGCAAGACGCCTATCTCGATATGATGAGCGCTACATATTACGAAATACCCCCGACAAATAAACAGCAAGAAACTCGTTATCTCCATGGCCAGCATCAAATGCTCAATCAAAATTCTCTTTACTACTATGACTATGCCACCGGAGGAAAAACAGGTTATGTAACCCAAGCTTTGAACACGCTAGTCACCTTTGCAAAAAAAGGAGACACACAGCTCGTAGCCGTTGTTTTTAAATGCAGCGGTGCACAGCATTATATTGATTCAAAGGCATTGTTTGAGTATGGCTTTGCCAATTATCAAACGACAAAGGTACTTTCCATGGAAGCTTATACTAAAACTGTTGAAGTAATAGAAACGTATAAAAACAAAACATCAACCCTTGGTAACATTACTATTGCGCCAAAGGGGGATTTCTATGAAACTTTGGCTGCTGATGCAGACTTAACGACGCTTAAAATCGAATCTGACTTTCCTGAAAAAATCAATGCTCCTGTTACGCAGGGACAGGAAATCGGTTCCCTCACGGTTAAGCTTGGAGAAAAAATAATTGCCACCGTTTCTCTTTTAGCTCAGTCCACTGTGGAAACAACCTCGCCGGAAACTCGCCTTGCCCAAGAAAAAGAGACAAAAATAAAAATATTAAAGCAAATCGGGTTAGTTTTTGCTTGTATTGCTCTTGCTTTTGTCATCCTGCTTTCTATTACCCGCACCATTGGTCACTTTAAACGGAAAAAACGTAGAAGGCAAAGGACATTGCGCAGAAAAAAACATAGCAAATACTAAAAGTCAATCCCTAGAGTGAAATATATGTAAATCCGTCGTCTTCATTTTCCCAAAAAACATAAAATTCAAGCTCGTATCGCTAGATTATAGTCAAAAATCCCTGTAATGCCAGTTTTTTATATGGTTAATTTTTGTTTGACAATTATAAACGGGGGCTTTTCATAAGCTGTGGTACCGCTCTAACTTTTGAAAGTCATCTTATTATTTTTAATAACTCGGCGCAATTAAAGGCCAATTGCAGTGTGATTCCTCAGTTTTTTAGGATAAGTTATTTTATACTTCTTATTCATATTAGCCCATCCTTTCCCTTGTTTTAAATTTAGCTTTTTCGGCAGCATTAGCTATTATGAAAAAAAAATTCCCAAACATCATTGGAATTTAGAATCACACCTTTAACGTATATTTCACCGCATAATTAGGACCACAAGCTTAGCTGGTGGTTTGTCTGCCCCCATAAGGGGCTATGAGGGTGTATTGAAAAAATACTCCTTATGCATCATACGCCCCGCTACCGTTAAAACGGTTTTAATGATTTTTATATATTTGTTAAAAGTTTTAGTATTACTACTCATAAAAGACAAAAGCCTACAGCTAAAGCAAAAACCATTCCTACCACCTGCCAAGCAGGTGGTTTTGTCATGCTAAAGCAAACAAAAAAGGACAGATTAACAATATGTTAATCCGCCCTGAAATTTCACTAAGTATTTTTATCTTATTACGCGTCTTGCTGTTACATAAGTTCTAGCACTGTAATCACTATTTAAAGCTGTAATCGTAACGCCATAGCCAGCACCATCGGTTGAGTGAATATAATTTCCATCCCCCATATAAATTCCAACGTGGCAAATTCGGCTATTTCCTCCACTGTTAAAGAAAACCAAATCTCCCGCCTGCAATTCGGACTTAGAAACCGCCACTCCATTAGATACCATAGAATAGGAAGATCTGTTTAAAGAAATGCCAAAATTTTTCATAACGGAATATACAAAACCAGAACAATCAACACCCTTACTCAAGCTTGTTCCGCCCCAAACATAAGGCGTTCCAACAAACTGCTTTGCATAAGCAACCACTTCTGCGCCTTTGCTAAATGCATAGGATCTGGTAGTACGCTCACCTTTGCGGATAGAAAGAAATTCCGCACTTACATATCCCTTCACACCATCATCGGTAATAATTCTAACCCACTCTTGACCAACACGGTCAATATTAACTTCTGCGCCATAAGGCAAAACCGCTAACACAACCGAAATCATTGATGCTTCTTTACGAAGCTTTAACCCCGTTGCAGAAGTAACTACGCCATAGGTTTCTTCAATATCCTGTCCTGCATTTTCCACGGCTACAGAAGCAGCTGCAGTTAAAAGCTCACCGGAAATAAAATCCTTGCAGACATAGCCGCTTTGACCATCGTAGGAAATGCGATACCAGTCTCCACTTTGCCCAGTAACGACGACATCTTGTCCTTCTGTCAAACGCCCTAAAATATCACTATTTCCATCGGGAGCTTTTCTTACATTTATATCATTCCCCGTAGCTGTTGCATCTGTTTTTGTGATTTCAAAATAATCAGCAGCAACAAAAGCTTTTTCGCTTTCGTAAGAAATCTGATACCAATCACCGCTTTTTCCCAATACCTTATATTCAGAGCCCTTATCTATTTTACCAACAACATCAGCGTCCCCACTAGCTTCTTTTCGAATATTAACGGCCGACCCAGTAGCCTGCCCCATATCTGCAGCAAAAGTAATAGAAGAACACGTCAAAACAATAGATGTTGCGACACAAACCTGCTTCAGTGCTTTGGAAATTATCAACACAATATCTCCTCCGTAACTAGCTAACGAAATTGTTACATAATTGTTAACTATAGTATAAATAAAATTAACAATTTTGTCAACTTAATTCTTCAAAATAATGAATAATTTTTTAATAAAAACATATACTCTTAGACTTAAATTTAAAACCTCTTTTTAAGAAAAAATAGTCATTAAAATATAGAAATTTTTCAGCTGTTACTTGGTGAATTGATATAAAACAGTTAATTGAAATGCTTATAAATCTATTTAACACATTTATGGACCTAAAATTCCACTTAAAAAAAACTCAGTTTTACAAAAAGTATCAACTTTTAAGAAGTACCTTATGGGCGCATTTTTATTTTTACTTTCATTTGAAATACTTTTGAAATAATAATCCATGATGCTCTGCTTTCATTTTTAACAATTTACTTAAGAAATTTGGCAAATTGGTAATATAGGCATCAATCCTGTTTCTTTGTCTCACTTTTTTACCGGTTTAAGCCTTTTTAAAAACAGCCGCATCTATCAAAAGATAAATTACGGCTGTTTTTATTTACTAGTATTTACTGTTATCCCCTTCATACATTATTTCATTATGGGTTTTTATTTTCTCATTGGTATCATCGTGATAGCTTTTCTCAACGTGATCACCATAGGCTGCCTCTTTTAACTTAAACTCCCCAATCAATTCTTTCAGCAATTCTGCCTGTCCGGCTAATTCTTCACTGGCGGCGGCACTTTCTTCAGCCGTAGCAGCATTCGTTTGCACCACTGCCGAAATTTGCGCAATGCCCATATTTATTTGTTCAATGGTAGTAGCTTGATGTTGAGAAGCCTTCGCAATTTCAAATATCAGCGAAATAACTTCTTTTTCACCTTCGGCGCTTTCCTCAATGGACTTTGCTGTACTAGCTGCAATTTCCGTTCCATTTTTGACAGCTTCCAATGTTTCTTCAATCAAAATGGTAGTATTATTTGCAGCCTCCGTTGATTTTGCGGCAAGATTTCTTACCTCATCGGCAACAACAGCAAACCCTTTACCCGCATTCCCTGCCCTCGCCGCCTCAATGGCTGCGTTTAGTGCGAGAATGTTTGTTTGGAACGCAATATCTTCTATTAATTTTATTATTTTAGAAATTTCTGTAGATCTAAAACTTATTTTTTCCATGGCTGCGATCATTTGCTTCATTTCCTCATTGCTGCCTTCAAGCACTTTTCCGGCTAAATCAGCCTTCTCCCGCACCAAGCTAGCATTTTCAGCATTTTTATTAATTTGATCCGCCACATCGGCAATCCCCGCAGATAATTCCTCTATTGAGCTTGCTTGCTCTGTTGCGCCTTGGGAAAGGGCCTGCGCGCCGTTTGCAACCTGATCCGAGCCGCTATCAACCTGTTGGGCTGCTTGATTAATTTGCATTAATATTGAATTTAGGTTGTCAAGCATCGCATGGGTATTAATTTTGATTTTTGCAAATTGTCCTTCATATTCTCTATTTAATTCTGTAGTCAAGTTCCCTTTGGCAATATCCAAAAGAACATCCGAAATTTCATCAATATATCCTTGATAATTTTTCAGCCTTTCAATGGTTTGTCCAAATGCATCGGCAAGCTGCCCAACTTCATCCTTAGAGTTAATATTTAACTCTGCATCAAAATTACCATCGGCAATTTGTTGTGCCGCTTTTGTGATTTTTTTAATGGGTTTTGAAATTGCGCCACTCACAAAAAATGTTACAATTGCACCAAGAAGAATTCCACCTAATATTAGAGCAATAAAGAGATTTCGTATGCTGTTTACTTCCTCCAAGATTTCACTGGTTTCCACGGTCATTGCTACAATCCAAATACTATTTGGAACAGGCGCATAGGCCGCAATTTTCTCTACCCCATTATATTGATAGCTTGTGCTTCCAGTTCCACCAGCAATCATTTTCTGAGTAAGCTCTGCCATCTCTTTTGCTGACTCATCTGTTTTCGCTATTTCAATTTGATTTGTCTGCTGCATTACCAAATCAATGTTTGCATGCCCTACCATGGTCCCCTGATTATTTATGATGTAGCCAGATCCTGTGGATCGAAAAGATAGACTCTTTGCAATCTCACAAAGGGCGGAGCCATCATTACGACCATAAAAAACCCCAACAATCTCACCGTTATCATAAATTGGTGTTGCATATATAACTACCAAAGTTCCTGTGGCATTACTAAGAAGAATATCCGATACATTAGACTCACCGCTTAAGGCCTTTTTAAAGTAATCTCTGCTGCTTACATCTACTTTGCTAGCCGCATCATCAAAAACCGTGGCCTCTCCCTGCTTACTAACAATTGCAAACGTTTCAAAGCCTTCTCTTTCTGCCTCTTTTGCTAAAAAAGCAACTTTGTCATCCCAAGAGATTTCAGTGTCTAAAAGAATACTATTATGTGCAAGCGCTTCAATAAATGTTAATCTTGCATCTATTAATGAATTTATGTATTTTGCCTCGGATTCTGCCATGGTTTCCAAATTTCTATTAGCATCCTCCATTAATTTGTCGCTTATAATTTTTACATTCACAACCCCCAGTGTCGCTGTAATAAAAAATATCACCAGCGTAAAAACAGTAACTAATTTAAGCTTTATCGATTTCATTCCCATTCCCCTCTCCTTTTTAAATTTTTTTCATTGTTTAAGTTCAAATGATTTCATCGGCTGATATTTTCTGTGTGTTTTCCCCCTCTGTTAATATTCCTAACAAATTTAATAAAAAATTTTTAACAAATATATTAATGTAACTAGCAAACAAATTTAATATTAATAATCGTGAAAAAAATACAAAATTTTAGAATTTTAGTTTGATTGTTTTAATAATATTTTACCATACAAAAGAAAAAATATCCACATATTTCGACAATATATTTTAATTATTCATTAAATTATTGCTTATTTTTTACAAAAAAAAAAATTTCCAAATTTTCAAATTATTATTTTTTTTTAAAACTAATATCATTTGAATATTATTCACTATTTACAAAAAACAGTTACATTTAATTTTTCAATGTAAAATTTTTTTTATATTTCAATATGTTTTTTCATGCAAAAAGCTTCTAAACTATAATTAGATATTATAATTCAGAAGCTTACAGTTTTATTGATTTTTTTCTAATTTGCTCTTATTTGTCTTACATTGTCCTCTTCGCCGTTCACACTTAACCCAATTTCCAGTTTTGTCTTTCCATTTGAACGCGAACCATACTCTGATAAATTCCATCTTAATATCATCGCACTGCGAAGCATGCAGCGTCTTTAACACCTCATCTTTGGGTGCATTTGGCTTTGCAATGCGAACATTTTCAAAAATGGATGCCTTCAAAAGCTTGCTGTCTTAAAAAACAAAAGAAACGGTACTCACTAAATCTTTTTTAACCATATCCTTCACGTAATGCCGCCAATACAAACCTCCCCTGCATTCACATCCTAAAAATAGACAATCACACTTGCCAAGGTAGTTTTCCCACCGCCGGAGGGCCTAACAAAAGGCACATGCTCACCATTTTTGATTTCCATATGAATTCCATCCAAAGCATTTATTTTTGCATCCCTATAGCGAAAGGTTACATTACGCAAAGAAATAGAATTGCCATTTGGCTGCTTTGGTTTTGTTATTTCTGCCATTGGCTACATGGACATAATACAATCAATTCAGCCTACAAACAGACAAATTTAAATCTAAGTATATTTCGCTTATCTTAATATATTTACAATTTAGGGTTTTCATAAAAATATTATTATCCATATGATTACAGCGTACAAGCAGACCTTGGGCGTTCCCCCTCCACTCACCAAGACAGGGCAGATGGCAAAGTCCTCTTTTTCAAAGCAAAAGTAAATAAGCCAAAATAAAAAGGATCAACCACGCTCTTGCTCAGTTAATGCTGAGAATTTTTGTGTCAGAAAACTCTTGTAAAACGTACTAATCTCCACGTATGTCCTACTTTTTCAAAACTTTGATTCATGCTAGTTAGTTTCTGAAAACTATATTTCTCAATACACCCCTGTCAAAATATGTCAATTACTCCATATGTTGTTCCTGAACCAAAGAGGGTAACTACCTTTATACAGGATACACCTTTATCAGCACACCATAAATAACCAAACCCATTTTATAAAATTTGAGGAAAGGAAAACTATCCCCAGCCTTTACTCCATAGCAAAAAAGTTAACAATATCGCTTTTTTCAAAGTTCTCAAAGAAATCATATTTTCAGTATGAACGCACAATTAAAAAAGGGTATCACCGCAACTGACACCCTCCCATGTTCCTTATTTTCCTCTCAGTCCATAGATCAATAAAAAAAACATAGCCACAGCATAGGATATGTAAATCCCATAGGTAATAGAGTTACTCCAAGGAAAGCTTGCCTGGGGATTATTTAAGGCATATATGAAAAAGAGGATTGCTAAAATCAGCATTAATAACCCAATTCTAAAGCACAACCTCTTCATTCCATCCATAACATCAACCCTCCACGAAACACATTTTCATTTATTTTACCATTAATTATTAAAGAAAAACAGTACAAAAAGATAATTCTTTTTATACTGTTTTATCAGTTTTCTTCCATAGTATATAAGCACAGACTATGTTTATAAGCTTCCTGTATTGGGTTATTGTACTTCTTTCAGTAGTTCTTCCGCTGATATATCATACAACTTTGCAATCGCAAGAAGATTTGAAGTGCTTGGGTCAGAAACGCCGCTTTCCCATTTTGATACGGCCTGTCGACTTACACCGATGCTTTCTGCCACAAATTCCTGTGTCATTTTGCATCGGGTACGGTTTTCCTTCAGCGCTTCACCAAGGGATTTTGTTATCATTTCTTTTTCCTTTCGCACACTGCCGGAGCGAATATACTTGAGAAGTGCTCGAATAACTAGCACAATAAGGATAATAACAACGGCTCCAATCCCTAAAAAAATCAGTAAACCTCCGAGTAACAACGAAACACTAAACGCCATTTTTAAGCCTCCTTTCTGGAAACAGTATAACAGAAAAACCAGATTACTTGAATCAACTATGGCGCAAGAATCAGTTTCATTTTGGTTGCACGCAAAAACTATGGTATTCAATGGAAAATTTAATAAACTAATTAATTTTTATCTTCTTCGAAAAAAAATCCATGCATGCGTTAAAAACATCATCCATAGATTTTCATACAAGTAACATCAATTATGAATATCATCCTATTTTTAAATTGGGATTTGAATCAGCATAACAAAATTAGCCTCATTTTGTCGTCTTAAGGCTAAGCTGTCTTTTTCCCAAAAAGGATAAAGATATAAGGAATAAAAGCATTGACAACGGCACCAACCCAAATATTATCGTTCAATCTATATAGTAGTTGCGGCACAATTGTGCTCCATTCAGAAATTTGATATATATACAAGAAAAAGATAGCGGCCCAACCAGTGGTAAGGTGAAATGCCCATTGAATAAAAATCATTGCAACCTGAAACACAACAATAATTGAGGCGGACAAAAACAGCTCTTTTTTCGTCATATTTCTAAAAACAAGCAGGCCGCCAATGAGCAGAGCCGCAAAGAATGTAGCAGTATATATAATAAGTACGCGTGAATTGTTTGCTGAAACAGAGCCATTCGCAAGGGTTACTATTGCAAAACGGCTTGTCAAAAAAATCACTACACGAAAAGCTACCCATCCTGCAACTACGCAAAACAGAGGAACCTTCCAAACCTTTTTCTTCACAGTATCCATTAACCCACTCCTCTCACTTAACAAAAACCATTCTAGCTATAAGTATATGCCAAATAACACAAAAAGTCATGTGTGAGTTCAAATGCTCATACATGACTTTTTGTTCGTGCGGATGGTGGGACTCGAACCCACACGATATCACTACCGCCAGATTTTGAGTCTGGTGCGTCTGCCAGTTCCGCCACATCCGCAAAGAAAACTGCTTATCTATATTAACACATATACCGACAAAAAGCAAGTAATTTTTTAATAATTCTTTTTCATTGCCAAGCAAAAGCCATCAAAAAATCAATGGCTTTTAGATTTGCAACCTTTCGACATTCAAATTAATCTACCATGTAAAAACTATTTTTGCCGCTTCCTTTCACTTTATACAAGCCTTGGTCTGCACGCCCATAAAGCTCGCTAAAATTGCACCCATCCTTGGGAAAGCAGGCAATTCCAATGCTACAGGTTACAATCGCTTCATTGGATTTCATTTCCGCCTTCTCAAGTGCCTCACAAATTTCTCCGGCTTTATTTGCGGCCTGCTCCTTATTTACATTTCTCAAAAATACCACAAACTCATCCCCACCAAGACGGCCTACAAAATCGCTATTGCGAACACAAGCTTTTAAAAGCTCGGCAGTTGTAATTAGGGCATAGTCTCCTAAAACATGTCCGTAGCCGTCATTTATTTGCTTAAAATTGTCCAAATCAAGCAACAATAGAGCATGCGTTTGTTCGCCTAATTCTTCCTTAAAGCAATGATTCACATAAAATTCAAATGCCATTCGGTTTAGCACACCCGTCAACGGGTCCTTTTCAACCTGTGTTTGCAGCTTTGAAATTTCTTTCATCTGCTGATCAATCGGCATAATCATCCCATAACACTTCTTGGGACGACCATGTCTATCATACCATACACGATATACAAACTGATTCCATTGGATTTTTCCATCACTTCCGAAAAACCGATATTGCACATTACCCGTTTCCTTGCCTGCAATTAAACTTTGCCCCATTTTCAAAAAGGCCTCTTGATCTTCTTTCAAAATAAATGGATGGGGTTTTCCAAAGTCGCTTATTTTATGCCATACAGGACTTCTGCCAAACTGCTTAAAATAATTGTCGCTTACCACAAAGGTATCTTTTTGATAATTTCCCTCAAAGGAAACAACGCCCGCAACCTCTTCTGCCGTTTTTAAACACTCATTCTCTTTTTTAATCTGAGTTGCTGCACGCCACATTAAGAAATAGATGAAAATGCAGGCCACTCCAAAAAGAAGAAACATTTGTATTATAAAAAACGTTTCCATGGATTCAAATTCGCCGGTGACTCCCGTCGTTAACACATTTGGCGCAAAACAAAAAATATACCAATCATTTATTCCCAGGGGAATATATGCAGTATACCACTTTTCCTCCCCATTGTCGTAGGAAAAGGAATTGATTAAATCATTGCCCATATCAGAAATCATCTCACCTGTATTCACATTTTTTGCATCAAAATATGCAAAAATATTGCCTTGTAGATCAAAGGATTCATATGGATGGGCAAATCTTAAAGCATTTCCCTGTTGATCTGTCACGCAAACAAAACCACTCTCCTCAAAGGACACCATAGGGGTTTGTTTTTCTGCCACAGCATCATTTAAAACGGCAATTAATACACCCGTAATCCTATTTTCTTGATATATGGGTGTTGCTAATATCAGCTTGCCCATGTCTGCCCCGTCGTGTTGAAAATAATCAATGTCTCGTTCTCCACGAATGGCATTTATATAAGCTTTTTTTTGAGAAATATCAACATACGTGCCATCTTCAAATTCCACAAGCCCCGTTTCTACATCAGCAATTGCGAATTTTTCGAAAACTTGCAAAAAACTGTTCTCATCTTTAAAATCACGAATTTTTTCTAAGGAAAAATCATCCTCTTTGCCCATATAATCAGAAAAAGAATCTAGCAGTGTAAATTCCCCCTCTAATCTTTGCCAAAAATCATTCCGCACAGTTTCTGCCTGCTTACGAAGGGCAGTATAAGTTTGCTCTTCAATAAAGCATTTACAGCGCCATGAATAATCAAAAATCAAAAAAAATACCACTCCGAAAAATATAACGAAAATCAAAAAAATGCGCCAAAACTTCTTGTTGCCTTGCATAAGCTTTCCTCACTAACTAATATTTTAAATAAACCATTTTTTGATGCTCAAAATAAATATTTTTCCTGTAATTTTCATCTAAAAAATAGATTCATTATAAATGAAGCGCATCATTATGGTTAAAAAACAGCTCACCAGGAAACTCAAGTGGCGAATGCAGTTAAAAAAACATCCTGAGCCTTTACTAGTTTACCACATTTGAGCGAAAACGTATACAAACTTTATTGGTACTAGGCTATTTTAAGGGAAGTATTCGGCAAACTTCAATCAGTGACTTTTACATTTTTTGGGTACCTATGAACAAAACAGGAAGGTACAAGTTGACACCGTGCTTCCAACCATGGGAAACAGTGCCCTGGAAAACTATGGTACATATTTTTTTGCGACCCCTTGAAGTTTAAAGCAGTAAAAAGCAGCGATGATCTTTTTTTAATAGAACCGCTATTTTGCACAAACTTCAAAAACACGCTAATCATTAAGAACCAACCTTAAACATTTCTTAATATTGCAATTTTAAAACCCCAAATTTTCAGCCAAAGAAACCAACTTTCAATAAGTAAATACTTTTTCACGTCAAAAAACATCCCTTTCGAGGCAACTCAGGCCATTGCCGTTTTTGGTCATCGCATCCAAACACGCAGCTTTGAGCTTTCCCGAAAGGGTAAAAAGGAGTTTTCTTATAGGCTTTTTTTGCTTTTTATCCATCATTCCATGAACTTTGATACCAACCTCAAACACAAATCCCCTGCTTTTTCTGCTGTTTTGCTTTTAACTTCCTTTCTTCTGTGCTTACTTTATATTATGTTTGTCCTATCAAAATGGTTCATACTTGTCCTAAACAAATATAATTTTTTTTGAATTCATTTTCAAGACAAATTACTTATAATAAAAATTAATAAAAAAAACCATTTGAACGCTGGATTGCCCTACTGCGCAGCCGTTTCGTAAAATGAACTTTTGCGAAAAAACGATACACAAACAACACCCCATCAATTTGGATGGGGTGTTCACAGCAATGATAATACCTTCATAGCTTCATTCCTACATTTCAATCTTGACTTCTCAAAACATTTACAAATACAGCCGTAACACGTGGATCAAACTGCTTTCCGGAACACCGAATCAATTCACAAATTGCCTCCTCCTTGGTTAAGGCCTTTCGATAATTGCTTTCCGTTGTCATCGCCTCATAAGCACCTGCAATCATAACGATTCTTGATACGAGAGGTATTTCTGTACCTTTTAAGCCCCTGGGATAGCCTGAACCGTCCCAATGCTCATGATGCGCCAAAACATACTCCGATAGATTTGCATAGGCATCCACCGATTTCAGAATATGATAGCCCGCCTCTGCATGTCTCTTGACTATTTCATATTCCGAAGAAGTTAGCTTTCCAGGTTTTTTGAGAAGTTCAACGTCAACAGCAACCTTTCCAATATCATGCAAAATCCCCGCCTGCTCCACCTCACGCAAATATTCTTCATTCAGACTGAGTGCCTCTCCAATTTTTCTGCTCGCTTCCCCTACGCCTTCAGAATGAATCCTCTCTCTATCATTGTTTTCGTGAAAAGTTTTGACGATTGTCTGAATTGTTTTTTTCTTCATATTTTGGCTTTCCGTAAGTTTTTTATGATACATATATTCTTCCGCTTTTGCATAAACATCCATAATATTTTGTTCCAAAGAAACCTTTGTATCCCAGCCAATGGAAACAGAAATCATTGTATCATTCAAACTTAATTCTCCAATTTGAAAATCAATCCGCTTCATAATTCTTTCCACTGCGTCTCTATTGGTTTTGGGTAACAACAGAATAAATTCATCCCCACCGATACGGCATATCATATCGTTTTTTCTGCAACTTAATTTCAAGGTTTCAGCAATAATTTGCAACAGCTTGTCTCCCTCTTGATGACCAAATGCATCGTTAGTCAGTTTCAATCCATTCACATCAATTAATGCCAAGGATAATGGCAGATGGCACTCCTTATCCAATGTCTTTAATTCTTTTTCAAAAAAATGTCTATTGTTTAATCCTGTCAATTGATCGTGATAGCTTAGGTAAGAAATCTCAGCCTCCTTTTCCTTTTTTGCTGTACAGTCACGAAAAACAATTACCACTCCGGTGATATTGCCTGCATCATCTAAAATTGGTGTTGTGCATGCTTCGATTGGAATCTTCTCACAACTCTTCTTTATTAAAATGATGTTTTCCTCCACCGCCTCCATTTCGTTCTCTACCAACACCCGTTGTACAGGACTCATTGTTATCTCACCAGAAATTTCATCAATGATACGGAATATTGTTTCAAATGGTAGTCCGGCAGCGTCGTCTTTTTGCCAACCTGTTAACCCTTCTGCCGCATCATTCATAATTTGAATGTTCCCGTTATGATCTGTGGATATTATCCCATCTCCAAGGGAACGAAGTGTTGTTTTAAACCTTAATCTTTCTTTATTCATAGTTTCTTTTGCATCATAGAGCTCTTGATTCTTTTGCTCAAGCCTTAATATATAATTCGATATTTTTTTAATCATATAAATAAATCCGTTTCCCAAAACACCGATTTCGTCATTTCTATCCAATATATTTTGCGGTAATTTTATAGACCTTTCATTGGTAAAATTTTGCATTTGCTTGCAAATCATAATCAACGGAGAAGAAAAAAATTTTTCCAAAGCAGATAAACCAATGAATAAAATAAAGATAATTAAAATTAGAATCAATAAATTTACAAATACAAATTGATTAATGGGAGCTAATATTTTTGATCTTAAAATTTCATTGTAAACAATAATATGTGTATTGTTCACAGGAAAATAAGCAATATATTTTTCTTGTCCCTGATCGGTATATCGGGCCACACCGCTTTCCCCCGAAAGCATTTTGGGGGCAATTTCCTCATCAAAAATATCTTGTATGTAGATTTTTTCGGTTTTATCTGCATCATTTACGTTTTGATAATACAAAACACGCCCGCTATTATAGAATAAGCCGACGCTTGAATTAATACCAGCATTAAATTCATTCATGATGGTATTAATATCTTCTATTAAAATATCAAGACCAAATACACCATATACCCCGTTATTATCTGACAAAGGTGCAGAAATTGTGATGGCAGTTTTATGTGTAATTAAATCCACATAAGGAGCCGATATTGTTGTTTTATTTTGCTCTATGGTATCGACATACCATTCCCTTTTTGACAAATCATAATCCGGCTCCATGTCAAAATCATAAATATTTGTAATTAAATCATCTGCATTTCCCAACGCAATATATGCTTGAGCAATATTCTCATCCAAGCTGCAAATATCAACAAGCTTATCGCATACCTTAGCATAGGTTGGGTTTTCTCGTTTCGAATAACGATCCTCTACTTCTTTCGCAATATTTTTGAACTCGGAATCCATTTTTGCCTGTTCTACAATTACTATGTATTTTTGCAAATAAGATTCAATTTCGGCGCAGAGATATTCTGATTCGTTTTTTAATTGTTCCTTTCCTTGCTGCTCCAAATAAGATTTAATTTGAATATTCAAAAAGTTGTAATATATAACAAAGATAAGTAACACAAATAAAAAAATTGTAATTCCTATTTTTCTAACGATACTATTTTTTATGCGAAACATACTCTCCCACTTCCCAAAGCGAAATATAAACCTCTTCCCTAAAATGAGTTACGGTAATTTGGAAATAAACATATAAAACATACTTTAAAATAATTATAACAAAAATATGCTAAAAAGAAAGGAATATTACAAAAATTCGCTTTAATTTGCTAAAAAACTCTTTTTTTAGAGTATATAATTAAAATTCATTGCTTTTATAAAGGTTTTCTTTAAAAAACTTTTATTTTCTAATAATAAATAAATTCAATGAAAAAACATAACTGTTATCTTTTTTTATTGTTCTGTATTTTTATTCAATTTTTTTTAATAAATAGATATATTTTGATTATTTATAAGAATTTTACCATTTTTTGGTTATAAAAATACTATGGTTTATTAAAAGAATATATACTTTTAGCAATAAATAGATTATAATGATATTATTGGAAAGGATGGCATTAATAAATTATTGTAACGTGGAATGACGCTTTTTGTTTCGCTCAGTATTTAATACTTTTAATCGTCTAAACAAAAATCAAAACCACCAGCAACGAAATTTTTTTTTAAATCAAGGAGGAATTACAAATGAAAAGTATAAAAAACAAACTAATTTTTACAATTCTAATTTTGGTTTTTCTCGCATCATCCCTTACTACAGCAATCAGTCTATGGGAGAGCTCGATAAATACAAAAAAAATCATGAATACTTTAATTGACGAAAGATTATCCAGTTCAAATAATATGTTGGGATCATATCTTGAGGAGCAATTTGGGTTGCTCAATTTAAATTCCTATGGTGAATTGATTGATCGCAATAATCGTCCCATTGCGGGGAATTTTGCATACATAGACCAATTTACGGAGGACATGGAGGTTGTTGCCACTGTTTTTGTTAAAAAAGGTGATGATTTTCAGCGTGTTTTAACCACAATTAAAGACGAAAACGGCGAAAGAGTCATTGGCTCAAGCTTAGAAACTAGTGGGCAGGCTTATCAAGAGCTTATAAATGGCAATACATTTTCAGGCGAAACCGATATTTTAGGCACAAGGTATGCGACCAATTACCACCCAATCTATGACGCAAGTAATCAAATCATCGGTGCCTACTTTGTTGGTGTGCCAATCGGGCATGTACATGACATTTTAAATGAAGGTGCATTCTCAACATTAAAAATTGTTGCAATCCTTGCTGCAATTGTTTTACTTATTGTTGCTGCAATCACTTATTATATCAGCGGAGGAATTGCCAAGCCAATTAAAAAAGTTACAAGTGCAGCGCAGCAAATTGCCCAAGGTCAATTTAATGTTGAGCTTTCAGTGCAATCCAATGATGAAATCGGGCAACTGGCAAGTGCTTTTGGTTCAACCATTGAACAATTACAAAACTATCAAGGCTATATTGATGAAATTGCAGATGCCCTTCGTGAAATATCTATGGGCAATTTAAAATTTGAGCTGCAAAGAGAATATGTAGGGCAATTTAAAAAGCTGAAAGACAGTATGCACGACTTACTTTCAAACCTAACCGAAACTCTGGTACAGATCAATCAATCGGCAGAACAGGTGCATTGTGGTGCGGAGCAGGTTGCTAACGGGGCACAGGCCCTTTCCCAAGGAGCAACGGAGCAAGCCAGCTCCATCGAAGAATTATCCGCAGCGATTGCCGATGTTGCCGACCAAATTAAGCAAAACGCAAATCATACGGCAACCGCGCAAGAAAAAGCTGAATTTGCCGGAAAAGAAATGACGATAAGCAACGGTCAAATGACAGAAATGACCCAGGCCATGAACGAGATTTCCGCCAAATCCGCGGAAATTTCAAAAATTATCAAAATCATTGAGGACATCGCCTTCCAGACAAATATTCTGGCACTAAATGCTGCTATAGAAGCTGCTCGTGCTGGGGCAGCCGGCAAGGGTTTTGCTGTTGTTGCAGATGAAGTAAGAAATTTGGCAGGAAAATCGGCTGAAGCCGCTAAAAATACCACAGTTTTAATTGAACATACAATTAACGCGGTGAATAACGGTGCGCAAATTGCCGATAAAACCGCAGGTTCTCTGGATGCGAGCGGGAATGCAACCAAAGCCGCCATCACTTTAATTGAGCAGATTGCCCAGGCCTCTCAAGCACAGGCAACGGCAATCCTTCAAATAAACCAAGGTATAGAGCAAATTTCCTCAGTTATTCAAACAAATGCCGCAACTGCTGAGGAAAGCGCAGCGGCAAGCGAAGAATTGTCCGGTCAATCCAATATATTAAAAGACCTTATTTCGGAATTTAAAATATAAATAAATAAACATCTCCAAAACACTATTATTCTAAGGTTGTAATCAAAAAGAGCTGAAGCACTCATAAAAATGAAATGCTTCAGCTCTTTTGATTTCCATTAAATTTTGCTTAAAGGATGAACGATAAATAAACAGAAGAAACAATTTTAAATTTATCAAATAGCCTTTGTTAAATGCCCCAAAATTTTTAAGCTCTTACTTCGGCAACAATATCCGCCGCCTTACGGCAAATTAAAGTAATTTCATCCCATGCTTTTGCATTGATTAATTTATCCGTTACCATAAAAGAACCTCCAACGGCACAAATGCTCTTAAAGGAGAGATATTCCTTTAAATTGTCCAAACTTATGCCGCCTGTGGGCATAAATTGAAATTGATGATATGGAGCGGACAACGCTTTAATGGTAGATAAGCCGCCATACTGCTGTGCAGGGAAAAATTTAAAGGTAGTTAAGCCCAAATCGTGTGCTGCTTCGATTTCCGTGGGTGTAACGCAACCAGGAAAAATAGGCACGTTCTTTTCAATGCAATAAGCCGCAATTTTGGGATTAAATCCAGGGGATACTATAAACTGTGCCCCTGCTTCCAAAGCTCTATCAACCTGCTCTTTATACAAAACCGTGCCTGCGCCGACAATCATATCTGGATAATTTTCACGCATCAGCTTAATGGCTTTTTCTGCACCTGCTGCACGGAAAGTAATTTCCGCAACAGGCAGTCCACCTTCCGAAAGTGCTTTTGCCAAGGGCAATGCATCCTCCTGGGGTCGTTCCAATTTAATAACAGGCACCACACCAATTTTAGAGATTTTTTCTGCAATTATCATATTTTCCTCCTTAGCGCTGTACTCTAGCACCTGCACCACCCATTAAAGCTTCTACTTCTTTGCGGCTTGCCATACTGGTATCACCGGGTGTTGTCATTGCTAGTGCACCATGAGCAGCACCATAGTTTACAGCAACCTGGGGATCAGCTGTTTCCATTAAGCCGAAAATCAAACCGGAGGCAAAGCTGTCACCGCCACCAACACGATCCATAATTTCCAGACCATCATATTTTTTTGAGAAATAAATTTCTCCGTTTGCCCAGCACATTGCCGCCCAATCATTTACTGTCGCAGTTTTTACACTTCTCAATGTGGTAGCCATTACCTTAAAATTAGGGTATGCTTTCGCAGCCTTTGCCATCATTTTTTTGTAACCGTCTAAGTTTAATGCAACCAAGTTTTCGTCGTTTCCTTCAATTTCAAAGCCGAGGCAAGCCGTGAAGTCTTCTTCATTACCAATCATAACATCGATATATTTTGCAATTTCTTTATTCACTGTCTGGGCCTTCTCCTGTCCACCGATGGATTTCCACATGGAAGGACGGTAGTTTAAATCATAGGAAACGACGGTACCATATTTTTTCGCTGCCTTCACGGCTTCGATGGTTACTGCCGCACTATTTTCAGACAAAGCTGCAAAAATACCACCGGTATGCAGCCAACGAACACCCAAAGTACCAAACAAATAGTCGAAATCAAAATCGCCGGGCTTCATCTGGGAAATTGCAGAGTTGCCACGATCGGAAACACCTACAGCACCACGCACGCCATGACCTCTTTCTGTAAAATTCAAGCCATTGCGTGTGGTTCTGCCAATGCCGTCATAAGGCAGCCATTTAATAAAGGAGGTATCTACGCCACCTTGCAAAATAAAATCTTCAATCAAACGACCGATTTCATTATCGGCAAAAGCTGTTAAAATGGCTGTTTTATAGCCAAAGCAACGACGAAGCCCACGGGCAACGTTATATTCACCGCCACCTTCCCATGCACGAAATTGTCTTGCTGTTTTGATTCTGCCCTCGCCGGGATCCAATCTCAACATTACTTCACCTAAGGAAATCTGATCAAACATACACTCATTTTTTGGTCTTAACTGAATCATTATAATGTCACCCCATCTTTAAAAATTGCAATCTCTCTGTATCCGTTTTTTTCATTTTTGGCAAGCTTGCCGCTGGCTGTTTCTTTCAATAAATCCATAAGCATTTTCCCAGCTTCTTCAAAAGTTGTTCCTTCTAAAATCATTCCTGCATTAAAATCTATCCAATTTGCCTTATGCTCCGCCAAAGCTGAGTTTGATGAAATCTTTATTGTAGGTACGACAGTACCAAAAGGCGTACCTCGTCCTGTAGTAAAGAGGATGATATGCGCCCCTGAAGCCGCAAGGTTAGTACAGGATACCATATCGTTACCTGGGCCCGTTAATAAGGAAAGCCCTGCCTGCTTCACTGGTTTTGCATAAGCCAAAACATCGGTAACGGTAGCCTCACCACCCTTTTGAATACACCCAAGGGATTTTTCCTCCAGTGTCGTTATTCCCCCTGCCTTATTGCCGGGCGAAGGGTTTTCATATACAACCTGGTTATGGCTTACATAGTAGTCTTTAAATGCATTAATCATTTCTGTTGCCTGGTCAAATACCTCTTTGCTTTCGCAACGAGCAAACAAGCTATCCTCAGCGCCAAACATTTCAGGCACCTCCGTTAAAATTGCCCGTCCGCCTGCAGAGGTGTGTAAGTTGGTCAAGCGACCGCACAGGGGGTTTGCGGTGATGCCGGAAAATGCATCGGAACCACCGCATTTAAACCCAATAATCAGCTCCCCAAGGGGAACCTTTTCTCTTTTGTCTTTTTCGATAAGGCTGGAAAGGGCCTTGATATGGGCTAACCCCGCTTCCATCTCATCCTCTTCTGTTTGTGTAATCATAAAGCGAACTCTCTCGCTGTCGTACTCTCCTAAAAAGGGTTGAAATACATCTAAATTGTTGTTTTCACATCCCAAGGACAAAACCAGAACACCCCCTGCATTGGGATGATTCACCAAAGCCGCTAAGGTCTTCTGTGTCATGGTCTGATCGTCACCCATTTGTGAACAGCCGTAAGGATGGGTCATGGCAAGAACGTCAATTCCCAATTTTTCAGCTTCCTTCGCCAGGCGTTCCGCTGTTTTGTTTACACAGCCTACTGTAGGCACAATCCAAATTTCATTTCTCACACCTACTCGTCCATCTTTCCTTCTGTAACCCATAAAATACTCGTCCCTGGCATTCCAAGCATATTCCTGGTTGCCAGAAAAAACATACTCCCCGCTTTCAGCCAAATTGGTTTTTACATTGTGCACGTGAACATGCTCGCCTTTTTCAATATTTTTCGTAGCATGCCCAATGGGGCTTGCATATTTTATCACGTTCTCCCCTTCTTTCATGTCAAAAAGGGCAATTTTATGGCCAAAAGCAATATCGTCTTTTGCCGTAAGGATAACCTGGCCGCACTGACAAGACTCACCTTTTTTAATATCGCAAAGAACCACGGCAACACTGTCCTTTGGATTAACAATAATAATATTATCCTTCATGGTTTAACACTCCTTAAGCCAGAAGGGAAGTAAGCACTTCCTTCACGTCTTTTTCATTCATTGCTTTTAAATAGAAAGCAACCAATGCAGTTAAGCCGTCAACGGCATTCAAATCGGTACCATCCCAAAAAGCAGTATTAGATAAAACTGCTTCAGCGATGCCCTCTGCATCCTTTTCTGTCCAAAGCTTTGCAAAATATTCCAAAACTTCTTTATCATCTTTAATGGTGTAAGATGTTCCATCCCCACGCATTCCAACATAGCTTCCATTTTCCATTTTTCCCTTGTAAAAGCGAATAAATGCTGCCAAGGAGAAGGCCAATGCCTTAGGTAATTCATCTTTTTCCTTCACATATCCAAGCAAACTAGGCATACATCTTGCACACCATTTCGAGCAAGAGTTTAAGGAAATATCCAACAGCTTATGCTTAATATAAGGGTTGCGGAAACGATCCTTTACGTCAGAAGCAAACTGTTCCAAGTCCGCCTTTGGTAAATCCAACGTTGGAATAATTTCTCCGTAAAGAAGCTGGTCTAAATATTTTTCAAATAAGGGGTCGTTCATCATTTCCAAAACAATGTTATGCCCTGCCAAATATGCTGCCAAAACCGTTGCGGTATGGCCACCGTTTAAAATTCGAACCTTACGTTTTTTGTACGGTGTTACATCCTCTGTCCAAATTACGTTTGCATCTGTTTTGTGAATTGGTAAAATCTCCGCCCATTCCTTTTTCCCTTCGATGACCCAAAGGTTAAACACTTCACTGGTTACAAGGCATTGATCCTCATAGCCCATTTCATTATAGAAATATTCCAATTCATCCCCAGGATAGCCGGTTACGATACGGTCAACCAAGGTGGAACAGAAATGATTGCTTTCCCTCACCCAGGTTTTAAAGCCTTCCTCCAAGCCCCATTCCTCGGCATACTGCAAAACGATACGCAATAAGTTTGCCCCGTTGTTATCAATTAATTCAACTGGCAAAAACAATAAGCCCATGTCCTTGGCACCATTAAAAGTCTGATATCTTTCATATAAAAAAGCGCAAACCTTTGCAGGAAAGGACTGTGCCGGGCGATCATTCAGCTTATCTCCTGCTTTGTAAGCAATGCCCGCTTCTGTTGTATTGGAAATTACCACCTTCAAATCCTTGGAGCGAGCCATTGACAACAAGGCCTCATAATCCTCATAAGGATTGATACAACGAGAAACTGATGTGTTCGGTTCAATTTTTTCAACGGCTTGACCGTTTTCAATCCCCCGCATAATCAAAGTATACATACCATCTTGAGAATTAATGATCTCGCCCATACCCTTTGCAATGGGCTGGCACAAAACAATAGAGCCATCAAAACAACCTTGCTTATTTGCTTTATTTATCATCCAATCCGTAAAGGCACGAAGAAAATTGCCTTCTCCAAACTGCAATACTTTTTCCTTCAAAGCCGGAGCTTGAGGAGTCAACACTTCATTTATTTTTTTCATAAACCTTATACCTCCAAATTTTTTTGGTTTAAGATATTCACAGCAACAGTATACAACAAAAGTTGTCCTGTTGTATACAACAAAAATTTAAATATTGTATTTTTAGTTAATCAAAACAATATAGCTCTCCATTTTTTGTGCATTTTGAGGTAAACACTTCTTTTTTTGTTTCTTTTTGATGTATACAAACTTCTTTATACCCTGTTATTTTTGTTGAAATATAAAAAAATATGCCTCTTCTTTTCAAGAGACATATCATACTTTGAACCTTTTGTTCCATTTTTATTCAGTTTTTTATCGCAAAACAATTCATAAGAAATGTACTCATACAAATGATTTCAGCATTACTTTTTATGATGAATTTTAGTACTCTTTTTATCTAAAACCAAATCAAAAGTAGCACTTTTTGAAGCCATCAAATGCATCTCCATTTCCTTTGCCGCCAACTCCCAGTCATGCTTCAAGCATGCAGTCACAATGCTTAAGTGCTCCTTATTTGTCATCTCTAAGCGCAAATCAACAAATTGCCCCGTCATAACACGAAAACGTAGATTTTGATTATGAATCCAGTCATAGGTCTTTAATAAATATGGATTCTGAATGGCTCCTACAATGGCTACATGAAAGGCATCGTCCAAAAAATAATATTCCTCCTCACTGAAGGTATGGGCAGGAGAAGAAAACGTATCAAAAAATTTATAAATTACCTCATCCTTAATTTTCGAGCCATATTTTAAAAGAGCATATGGTTCATAGAGAAGGCGCACCTCAAAAATCAAATTAATATCATTGATGGATAAGCCAGATACCTCAATCCCCTTCTTGGGCAAAATAGAAATTAAGCCTTCTTGCTCCAATCGGCTAAGTGCATCGCGGATTGGCGTTCTGCTCACATGCAATTCCTCTCGCAGAGCCTCCTCATTAAGCATTGCACCCGGTGCATATTCACAGCGAATGATCTTTTCTTTTATATCATGATAAGCTTTTTGCTTCAAACTTTCTTTTGCAGCCATCCCTAAGTTCCTCCCCCAAAAAAAGTTGGATAAAGTATACTACATATTTTTTAATTTGCAAAGAGAAAAATAAAATTTTGAGCAAAACTTTTCTAGAAAAGGCAAATTCTCTTATGCAATTTTTTATATATTTTCTTTTTTCTGGGAGAAACTGTATGCACTATTAAAATTTTCTTGCTTATATTTATAAAAAATTGAAATACTAAATGTTGTTTCAAAAAACATTGATTGTGCATGTGCTCTCTATTTGGATACATCATGCGACATAATTCAATTTATTTTTTAATTTTTTAAAAGTTGTTTTATCACTCACTTTTTTTGTTAAAACTAGTTCTCAAGATTTTAATGTGCTTTTTTGTTTAATTTGCTTAAAAATCACCTATCAAAATTGTTTATACTATTGAAAATTAAGCGGAATGAGATTTTTAAGTTGACACACACTAGCAAAAGCAATTATACTCCTGTTATAGGGTGATGTATACATCAAGTAAAACATCTCAGATGACTGTTAAAAAAGGAAGGTTTTTATATTATGAAAGCTCTTAAAATTATTTCACCAGGGAATGCGGCAATTGCCGAGATTGAAAAGCCCATTCCCAAAAAAGGCGAGGCGTTACTAAAGCTTCTCTACGGCGGTATTTGTGGCAGTGATTTAAGCTCTTATCGAGGCGCAAACGCCTATGTTTCCTACCCTCGTATTCCAGGACACGAATTTTCGGCAGAAATTATTGAGGTTGACGAAAATGAATATGGCTTAAAACCCGGTATGATTGTAACCTGCAATCCCTATTTTAACTGCGGTGAATGCTATTCTTGTCAAAAAGGCAGTGTAAACGTGTGTCAGGATAACCAGACCATGGGGGTACAACGCGAAGGTGCATTTAGTGAATATATTACCATGCCCTTGGAAAGAATTTATGATGGTAAGGGTCTGGATGCCGAAACATTGGCCTTGATTGAGCCTTTTTGCATTAGCTATCATGGTATATCCCGTGCGGAGGTGCAGCCGGGTGACAAGGTATTAATTATGGGTGCCGGCACAATCGGCGTTTTGGCTGCTATTGCAGCAAAGGCAAAGGGTGCGGAAGTTACTATTTGCGACGTGGCAGAAGAAAAGCTAAATTATGCCTACGAAACCTTTGAAATTCACCATAAGCTTTTAAACAGCTCCCCTGAAGTATTTCAAAAGGGGGTTGCCGAATGTACAAATGGAAATGGCTTTGATGTGGCCATTGAGGCAGTTGGTCTCCCTGTCACCTTTCAAAACTGTATGGATGCTGCCTGCTTTGGCGGCAAAGTGGTTTTGATTGGGGTTTCCAAGAAAAATATTGATGATTTTTTCTTTACAATTATTCAGAAAAAAGAACTGAATATTTACGGTTCACGCAATGCACTGAAAAAAGATTTTAATGAGTTAATCGATTTAGTATTGAATCATGATGTAAAATTAAATAAAGTAGTAACAAACCGTTATAAATGGACAGATGGCCCACAGGCTCTTGATGATTTTTCCAAAAATGCTGATAAAATGTTAAAGGTAGTATTGGATTTCACCAAATAAAAATTAGGTGAATTTAATAAAAAAAGAATTGAAAGGGGAAAAAGAAATGAAATTTAAAAAATTAATCGCTTCTATGTGTATTACAGCAATCTCCGTAGCTTCTCTTGCCGGTTGCGGCAGCAAACCCGCAGAAACACCTGCTGATCAGGGAGGGGCTGCAGCACCTGCAGACAAAGTAACACTGCAGATTGGGTTTGAAAACTCCATGACCGAGCCCATCGGACAGGCTTTGCAAAAATGGGCAGATTTAGTGGATGAAGAATCCGGCGGCACAATGGAAATCGTACTCTACCCTGACTCTCAGCTGGGCAATAAAACCGACCTCATTGACTCCATGCTTTTAGGTGAAAATGTTGCTACCTTGGCTGACGGTGCTTTCTACGCTGACTATGGCGTACCCGATTTTGGTATCGTTTTTGGACCATTCTTGTTTGACAATTGGGATCAGTGCTGGACATTGATTGAATCCGACTGGTACAAGGAACAAGAAGCAAAATTAGAAGAAAAGGGCTTGAAGCTCATTGCATCCAACTGGGCATATGGCTCTCGCCATACCTTGACAGTAAAGCCCGTTAACACAGTAGCAGATTTAGCCGGCATGAAAATTCGTGTACCAAGCAACCAGATTCAAACCTTAGGGTTTAATGCTTTAGGCGCTGCTGCAACAGGCATGAGCCTTGGCGATGTATATCAGGCATTACAGACAAAAACAATCGATGGCGCTGAAAATCCTCTTTCAACACTGTATGGTCGTAAGTTGCACGAAGTTGCTAAAAATTTGATCTTGGATGGTCACGTTTTGAACTTTACAACATGGGTTTGCTCTAGCGATTGGTTCAACTCTTTGACAGAAGAACAACAGAATATCCTTACAAAAACAGGCAAAGAAGCAGGTATTTACAACAATCAAATCCAAGAAGAATCCGAAGCAGATTATTTGCAGAAGATGAAGGATGAAGGCGTAACTGTTGTAGAACCTACAGAAGAAGTTATAGCTGGCTTCCGTGAAAAAGCACAATCATTCTACGAACAGGGCGACACATTCGGTTGGTCCGAAGGTCTTTACGACACAGTTCGCGCTGCAATGGGTGCAAAATAAATTTCATCCAAAATACAAACTGATTTTTGCGGCGGTGGGAACTCCCTTCCGCCGTAATTTTCAGAAATTGATTAGAGGGAGCGAATATGAGAAACAATAAAAAAATCTTATCTGTACTCGCTAATATTGATGTATTTGTTGCCGGAACGGCTCTTGCCATTCTGGTAGTTCTTACGTTTTTAGGCGTTGTTTGGCGCCGTGTCATTGGTGCGCCCTTCACTTGGTTAGAAGAGGTGCAGCTTGCCTGCATGCTTTGGATCGTTTTCGCAGCGGCGGGTGCGGCTTTCCGTTTTGGCAATCATGTTGCCATTGAGATGGTGGTTGATTTGATGCCCAAAAAGCTTCAAAAAGTGTTTACCGTTTTTATTTCTGTTGTTGTGGTAGCAGTTATTTCTTACTTATTTAAGCAAAGTATCGGCTTTATCGAGCTTTTTATAAAAAGTGGACGTTCAACACCCATGTTAGGAATTCCTTACAAATTCATTTATGGTATTGCACCTGTATCCTATCTCTTGATGATTATTAACTATTTCTATGCCCTCTTTAAGGGTGTAAAATCCGAAGCAAAGGAGGCGGTTGAAAGTGAATAGTGTGCTTGCTCTTTCCGCCATTGTGCTGTTGGTGCTGTTATTTTTAAAGGTTCCTGTATATTTATCCGTATTAGGCGGTTCCGCAGTTTATTTTGTTCTAAATCCGAATATAAACACCATTATGTTTGCCCAAAGAGCGATTACTGGTGTTGAAAGTATATCCTTATTGGCAATTCCTTTTTTCGTTTGTGCAGGTATTTTAATGAATTATACAGGCGTAACAAAGCGTATCATGGATTTTTGTGCCATACTCACAGGACGTATGCCCGGTGGGCTTGCGCAGGTAAATGTATTGCTTTCTACATTAATGGGCGGTTTATCCGGTTCAAACTTAGCAGATGCTGCAATGCAGTCAAAAATGCTGGTTCCTGAAATGGAAGCAAAAGGTTTTTCCAAAGAATTTTCCACAGTTGTTACAGCAACCTCTTCCATGATAACACCGCTGATTCCTCCCGGCATCGCCATGATTTTATATGGTTGTATCGCCAATGTTTCCATTGGCAAGCTGTTTATGTCTGGCTTGGGAATTGGTACTTTATTGTGTACCACAATGATGATTTTGGTACGTTTTATTTCCGTAAAACGTGGTTATCAGCCCCTTTATAAAGAAAAGGCCTCACCGAGGGAATTCGCAGCAGCAGCAAAACCTGCAATTTTGCCTTTGTGCTTGCCTATCCTAATTATTGGCGGTATCCGTTTTGGTATCTTTACCGCAACAGAAGCCGGTGCAATTGCCATTCTTTATGCAGTACTCCTTGGTGTATTCTACAAGGAGCTGAACTTAAAAAATACATTCCAGGGCCTAAAAGAAACCGTTTGTACCACTTCATCCATTATGCTGATTGTGGCTGCGGCCAGTGCTTTTTCTTGGATTTTGACCAAAGAGCGCATTCCTCAGCAGTTAACAGAATGGATTGTTGGAACAATTCATAATAAATATATTTTCTTATTGGTTATCAATATTTTCTTGTTAATGGTTGGCATGTTTATAGAAGGCAATGCCTCCATGATCATTTTGGTTCCTCTGCTTGCCCCCATTGCAGCAAGCTATGGAATTAATGAAATTCAGTTTGCCATGATTTATATCTTCAATAATGCCATTGGTGCATTGTCCCCTCCCATGGGAACGCTGATGTTTGTTACCTGCGGGATCACAAAATGTAAAACGGCAGCCTTTATTAAAGAAGCTGTGCCCTTCTATATTTTATTGGTGATCAACCTGCTGTTAATTACTTATGTGCCTGTATTTTCAATCTTTTTGGTGAATTTATTATACTGATAAAAAAAGACTTTGCAAAAAAAATCCGAAAAATGGAGCGCTTTTGCACAGTCTTTTTTATTTTGTCATTTTTTTGATTTCTAAATATAAATACTGGCTCTTTCTTTAAAACTTTTTTAAAAAATTTCTGTTTCTCAAATTAGGAATAAACAAATGCATCTGCGCTAAAAATAAGGTCAGAGGTGAATGAAATGAATCATCAAAAAACAGAAAGTCAAAGCTTTTCAGAACAAAGCAATATGGAAAACAGCCAACTCCTTCAAACAAAAATAAAGAGTTCCTCCACGTCAAAGGAACTGTTCTCGGATTTGACTAGGCATTTATGCGCCGACTTTAAACCCTCAGAATACTTAAATCAGCGATTGGCTGCCGGAGATTTTGACGAGTACCCTTTTACAATGTTAAAAATATTAGAAGATATCCCCCAATCCCCTATCCATCATCCCGAGGGCTGCGTGTGGAATCATGTTTGCTTGGTTGTGGATTATGGGGCACAGGTGCGCCAGCAAAGCCGGGATCCCCTTGTTTTTATGTGGGCTGCCCTTTTGCACGACCTGGGAAAATCAAAAACAACCAGAGAGCGTCGAGGACGGATAACGGCCTATGAGCATGATACCGTTGGCATGCATATGGCAGTTGAATTTTTGTCTGAGCTAACAGAGGATGAAGCCCTCATAAAAAAGGTTAGTATGTTGGTCAAATATCATATGCATCCATTATATATTCTAAAAAAACTACCCTTTGGAAATCTTCAGGCCATGAAGGCAGACACCGACATACGGGAAATTGCTTTGCTTGGGTTTTGTGACCGCATGGGCCGCACCGGAAGCAAGGGGGAGGACGAAAATAAAAGCATCAACGAATTTTTATTAAAATGTGGTATCAATAATTCTCCATTAAGTTTATTTTCCCATATCAATCACCGATAAAGGAAAAATGCCATGCATCCCCCTTCCTTTATAGACAGCACACATCCCTAAGATAGAATTTTAGCAAAGTCTTGGGAGAATACAACGCTCCATGAAAAAAGGGTGTCGACTTTGTTGACACCCTAAAATCTTTCCGAAACTGTATTTTATTCCTTTTTCTAGTTTTTATCGGCTCCCGGTTTATGGCGATTCCCCGATTGTTTCTTGTTGTTTCGCCCTTCTCCGTCCATTGCACTTTCTGCCATGGTAGACCCGCCCTGGGCTTTTTCTTTACGAATCCATTTTGGATCAAGCTGGCTGTCCTTTGCCATAATTTATCACCTCAAAGCAAGTATTTGCAAAAGAAAAAATACTATGCATGAAAGGCTTGAAAAAAGGCTTTTATGACAAAATAGGTGTGTTTTTTGCCATTGTCCTCTCATAAAAACAAAGCGCTTACCCATAAAATCCCAAGGAACAAGAGGTTCCACCCGGTGAATACAGCAAGATATTTGCCTGTCTCGGCATCCTTCGTAAAAGCATAAAGCTTATACGAAATAACGCTGGCCATTGAAGCAATTAATGTACCCAATCCACCAAGGTTTACGCCTATCAGTAATGCAGAATAATTTGTGGTAAACTTAGAAAGAAGCATTGCCGCAGGCACATTACTGATTACTTGGCTAAGCAAAATTGCCACCGCCATCTCTCGGGTGTCAACAAGCCTGGAAAGTGTGTCACTAACAATAGGAATATTTTTCATATTTCCGATAAATACAAACAGAAAAATAAAGGTCAACAGCAGTCCATAATCCACCCAAAGCAACGTTTTTCGTTCAAACAAAAAAGCTCCTGCCAAAACGATGACAAGTACAATACTATAGGGAAGAATGCGTAAAACCGCAAGCAGACACGCAAAAAACAGGACACACCATAAAGCAGCCTTCTTCCCCACCCTATCTGCTCCTTGCTGTTTTGGAGGAGACTCAATCTGCTCTGATGGAATAAGTAAAATTGCCGCCACAAGCAACAAAAAGGAAATTGCCGACGGTATTGCCATTGTCTTTAAAAACTGTCCCATTGTCATATTGAAAGCGGTATACAAAAATAAGTTTTGGGGATTCCCAAGGGGTGTGAGCATACTTCCCAAATTTGCTGCAATCGTCTGCAAAACAATGACCGGAATCAAAAGCTTTCCTTTCTCCGTCTGCGTCAGCGTTATAATGCAAAGGGGTACAAAGGTAATTAGGGCAACATCATTGGTAATCAACATACTGCCAAAAAAACACACACCCACGAAAACAAAAATCAGCATACGGGTAGTATGCACAAATTTAAATAAGTACGCAATAACACGGCTAAAAATGCCGGCTCTTTGAAAGCCAGCCACCACCAGCATCATGGAAAACAGCAGGCTTAAAACCCGTAAATCCAAGTATGTCACATAATTTTTTGACGGATGTACAAATAGTGCAGAAAGCAAAGCAAGCACAAAAGCCGCAAACAAAATGGGATCACCATATAAAAATGCCAAGGAATTTCTAATTTTTTTCATATTTTATTACTCCCAAATACAGAGGTATCGCTCAAATCTTTGAAAACATTTCCCTGAAAAAGATCATTTCAATTCACTGCATCATTTTACGCCTATTCTGTTTTTTTCACAATGATTTTTTGTAATGAAATTTTTAATTAAAACGGATAAACATAATCCATTTCCGGCTTTTCCGTATTTTCGATCTGCTCCACTTTAATTTTGGCAATCTCACTTCCGTCTAACTCACCTTTTTCAATGATGCCATATACCTTTATCCAGGCATCCAACTGCAGTTGGTCTGCATTCTGGTAACTGCATAAAAAGCCAATGGTCTGCATATCGGCGGCACAACAAACCATCATCATTCTTGCCAATGCAAACGCATTGTCCTCAAATTGTTCATCCTTATAAATAAAGCCCTCTACTTGAATTTTCTTCCCAATATATCTATCCAAATTATCGTATAATTCTTCCATCCACTTTACATAATTATCGGTGTCTACCATAACAGTTCCGTTCACCAACGAAAATTCATTTTCATTTTCTTCAAACACACTAACATCAACACCATAAGTATCCATATTCCCTTTGGTTTCGCCGTCGGAATACGCCTCCACACCTGGGTCAAAATATTGATTCCCCTCAAAATTTTCGCTCTTATCCACCAATGTCGTATTCGTGTCTGCAACTGCTGTATTTGCCAAGCCTCCCCCCACACTTAAACTCCCGTAAGATAATGAAGCTGCATTAAAGCTCTGGGTCGGAAGCAAAACCGCCATCAAAAGGGGTAGCACAAAAAACAAAAGGGAGCCAACGCCCTTTTTCACCCTTTGAGGCTTAAACACCTCCGGAATCAAAAAAGCAGAAATTAATACCATGGCAACAACCGCAAACTTGATTACCGGCACATTTCTGGGATGAACATATTTTAAAACCTGACCGGAGCGTATTGTCTGGAAAAAAAACAGCGCAAACCCCAGCATTACCACTGCCTTAATGGCAGCGTCTATATTATAGTTTCTTGTTTTCAGCCACTTCACAATGCATCCCACCTAAATTATAATAAATGTTAAAAAATATAGCAGTAAAAAAGCCACACAGGTAATCAGCAGCACAAGCTTTACAACAAAGGTTTTTCGAAAGCTTCCAAGCAGCATAAAAAGATTTTTAATGTCCATCATCGGGCCAAACACAAGAAATCCCATAATGGAACCGGCAGAAAAGCTGTTCCAAAAGCTTCTTGCAATAAAAGCATCGGAAGTGGAGCAAACGGAAAACAAAAAGGCTGTCGCCATCATGACAATTAGGGATAAGCCGTCTTTTGTTCCCAGCTCTAAAAAAATATTTTTGGGAACCATAACTTGAATCAGACTTGTTAAAAAAGCACCGATTACAAGATATTTGCCTGCATTGAAAAAATCCTCACCTGCATGCAAAAACAGCAGCCTCAGCTTTTCCCTAAGGCCTTTTTTTTCATTTCTTTCTATAGTGCAATAAACGCAGTCGCATGTCAAGCTATTCGCTTGTTCCAGCAGGGCAACCTTCGTTTCCGGAAAAATCATTAACAAAATCCCCACCACAAGGGCAATGACCAGCCCAAAATAAACTCTAAAAATTACAAATTCCGGGTGTCCCGGAAAGGCATAATAGGTTGATATAATAACAATTGGGTTAATAATCGGCGCAGCTAGCATAAATGTAACGGCAATGGGCAAAGCAACACCTTTTTTCACCAAACCCGTCATCACAGGCACAATAGCACATTCGCAAACAGGTAAAAATAATCCGCCAAACATTGCCGTCAAAAACCCTAATCCAAATTTTTTCGGAAAAAGCTTCACAATCGCTTCATTGGAAAAAAACACTTGTATTCCCGACGAAACAAATACCCCTATCAACATAAACGGAAAGGTTTGCATTAAAATGCTTAAAAAAACCATGTAAAACCCTTCAAAACCTGAAAAATCAAGCCTAATTTCACTGGCATTTAACCCTCGCACCACAGATAAGGCTAAATATGTAAGGGCAAACAACAAAAATATGCCAAACGAAATATTTGACAGCCTTCCCTTTGGAGCAGCCTCAATATTTGCAGCCACCTCAAAATCTGTTTCCACGGCCTGAGAAATTTCATCGTCAAATAGCTCCACCGTAAAAAGCTCCGCTTTCTTATTCAACGCTCTCATGCGCTTTTCCACGCTTTTCAAGGTTTCTTCTTGTCCATGGGTTACTTTATTTAATATAATTCGATCTGCCGTAGCAATTTGATTTTTCAATATTTCCCCAAGATTATTCATATACACTTCAAAGGTTGTTGCATCCACAAGGCATATAATATTCCCCAGCACACACTTTCCTCTCACCCCATTCTGTTCAAATAAAGTGAATACCTCTTGTACATCATACATTCCGTTGTACTCAATGATTATTTTATCGGGGGAATATTTTTCTATAATGCTCACCAAATAAGGAGCATCCAACGGAGCTTCCCCCTCCAGCGCATTGACAAAAACCATATTCTCCTTTTGAACGCCATAATCTATGTTAACCTCGCCTGCTTCAAATTGCACAACAACAATTTTTTCAGCTGATTGCGCTTGAATCTGCAGCAAGGTATTCACATAAGTTGTTTTTCCAGAATCCAAAAAACCAGTAACGATGTCCACTCGTGTTTTCATTTTCGTTCCGCCTTAATTTCTGCCTAAAAATAGTTTTTCAAGAGCACTTGTGTTTAACTGACTGCCAATAATACAGATTCTTCCCGTATAATCGGGGCTTGCTTCCATTATTTTTATCTCACCGGGAACATAGTCAAACTGAATCCATGCCCCATTTTCCACCTGCAAAAAGCCCTTTCCTCTTAGAATAACGCCATAAGTATCACCGTTTTCCAGACTGCCAAGCATCCTCTGCAATTCCTCCACGGAAAAAATCCGCGGCGTTTCCGTTCCCCATACCGCAAAAACCTCGTCTGCATCATGGTGGTGTTCATGGGCACAACAGTTGTGATGATGCCCATCTTCATGGTTATGCCCACAATGACAACCTTCTTCCCGATGAATTTCTTGTTGCAAAAGCTCTTTAAGCTGACTTTCAAGAGATTCTGAACCATCTTGTTGCGCAATATCCAGCATTTTTTCCGCACTTAGATCTTCCCAAGGCGTTGTAACAATGTTGGCTTTTCCATTCAACCCTCGAAGGGTGGAGATTGCCTGCTCCAGCTTTTGAGGCGATGCCTTTTGCGTTCTGCTTAGAAGAATGGTTTTGGCATATTTAATTTGATTTTCAAAAAATTCTCCAAAATTGGTAAGATAGTTGTCAAGCTTTAATACATCCACAACAGTTATGAGCATATTAATATGTAGCTTCTCACTCTGCTTTGCCGCCTGGCAAGCGCGAATGATCTCTGAGAGCTTACCCACGCCCGAGGGCTCAATAATGATTCTTTCCGGGTCAAAGCCTTCGATTACTTCCTGAATCGTTTTTTCAAAGTCCCCCACCAGCGTACAGCAAATACAACCCGAGTTTAATTCTTTAATTTCAATGCCGGATTTTTTAAGCAAAGTTCCATCAATGCCAATTTGTCCAAATTCATTTTCAATCAATACTACCTTTTCTTCTGATAATTTTTCTTCCAGTAATTTTTTGATGAACGTGGTTTTTCCTGCTCCTAAAAAACCGGAAACAATACCAATTTTTATCATTTTCAAAGATTCCCTCCTATTTTTTCTTACAATCGGGACAGTAACCAAAAAACACGAGCTTATGGCTGATAATCTCAAACTTAGTTTCATTTTCAAGGGCTATTTCATACTCTTTGATTGGACAGTGATCCAAGGCAATAATTTTTCCGCAGGAAATGCAGATAATATGGTGCTTATGACCAATGCCGATTACTTCATAAACAGCCTTATTATCTGTAATGTTGCTTTTTTGCACCAAGTTTTTGGAAACAAAAACATCAAGAATCCTATAAATTGTGGAAAGGCTCATATTTTTTTCTTGTTCCATCAGTATTACGTAAATTTCTTCAACCGTTAACGGTACATCGGAATCCGTCAACACTCCAAAAACCAATTCTCGCTGTTTTGTTGTTTTAATGCTGTTCTTTTTGAATATTTCTCTACAATCTTTGCCTTCCATAGAATCACCTTCCCATATAAATTATAGAATAGTTCAATTTATTTCATTACGCAATTTCGATTTAATCAAAAAAGTAATGTAAACAAACAAATAGCCTATTGCAGAAAGAATGACAATGGCCGCACCTGACGCAACATTTAGCACATACGATAGCCATAGCCCCGCGAAACAAAATAAACTACCTATCATTATAGATAATACCATTCGTAATTTCAAGTTTTTTGCCAATAACCCTGCTATGGCAGTGGGTGCCGTAAACAGCGCCAGAATCAAAATGATTCCAACAACGCGGATTAAAACCACAACGGACATTGCAATTAACACAAAGAGAAGATATTCCATAAACGCTGTTTTTATCCCTATAATGGAAGCAAATTCCTCATCAAACATATAGGCTTCCCAATAACTAAATAAAATGGTGATAACAAGCACAACAATAAAGGTGAACGCCGCCATAAAGTAAATGTCTCCCCTTGTTACCGAAAGAATGCTCCCAAACAAATAGGATGTTAAATCAGGGGGATACCCCGGCATCATGGCAATAAATAAAATGCCAAGAGCCATTCCCAAAGACCAGAAAAGTCCAATCACAACATCCGAGCGCGTTCCTCCCCTTCTTTTGATATAGCCTATACCCAAGGCTGCCAATACAGAAATGAACAGGGCGCCAATAATCGGTTCGAAACCAAAAAAATATCCCATCCCCACCCCGCCATAGGAAGTATGGGCAATTCCGCCACTCATCATAATCAGCCTTTTTTCCACAATAATCACACCAATAATACCGCAGACGATACTGGCAAAAATGCTGGCAATCACTGCATTTTGCACAAATTGGTACTGGAATAAAGATAATAGCATATTTTTTGTCCTCCTTCTTATTTTATATTCCTTGCATCCCTCCATGTTTCAAAAGGTCTAAAGGGTATCCATATAAAGCCTTCGCTATTTCTTCATTCAACTGGGTTCCACCATGATAAACCAACCTTCCGTTCATGCATGCCAAGGTTTTCACCTGGGAAGATACTGCAAGCAAATCGTGGGTAACCATAATAATTGTCATGCTTTGATTCAACTCACTAAGCAGGGAAAAAATTTGTTCTGCTGAACTTGCATCCACACTTGCCGTTGGTTCATCCAAGAGTAAAAGCTTGGGTTCCACCGCCAATGCCCTTGCAATCAGCATTTTTTGGAATTCTCCGCCGCTCAACTGGGAAATCATTCGATCCTTTAGCTTATAAATACCTACTCTTTTAAGGTATTCATCCGCCTTTTCCTTATCCTTTTGTGTATATTGATGAAACAGGGTAAAATTCGGCTTCAACATTCCCGTCTGAACAACCTGACGAACGGTAATGGGAAAGGCCTTATCCAGTGCCGAAATTTGGGGCACATAACCAATGAGTTTTTCACTTTTTCCCGGTTTTCTCCCATAAACGGATATTTTCCCACAAGATGGTGTTACCAACCCTAAAATTGCTTTAAGCAAGGTAGTTTTGCCGCCGCCGTTTGGACCGATAATCCCCAAATAATCCCCCTCCAAAACATCAAGAGAAACACCTGCAATTGCAGGTGTTTCTCTATACTTAACCGTCAAGTTTTTTATGCTAACCGCATTTTTACAATCCCCAGAACCATTTGTTGCATAAATCATTGCATAACCTCCGACATAACTTCTGCCATTTTTTTGAGATTTTCTATATAATCAGCAGCAAGGGGCGCCATCTGAACGGTCTTCCCCCCAATTTCTTCGGCGAAGGATTCAGCCTGTGCACTTGAAATTTCAGCTTGATAGAAAATCGCCTTTATATTCTCTTGTTTTGCCAAATCTATCATTTCCCGTAGTCTTTGAGGTGTTGCTTCCTTACCGCCATCTTCCAGTGCATACATTTGAAGGCCATAATCATCAGCAAGATAGCCGAAAGCGGGATGGAACACGATAAACTTCTTGTTCTGAACACCCTCAAGAGCAGTTTGAATTTGTCCGTCCAATACCTCAAGCTGTTCTATGTATGCTTGGGCATTCTCTTCATATTGAGCTTTGTTTGCAGGATCAATTTCCGCCATTTCGCCAGCAATAACCTGAACCATTACAATTGCACGTTTTGGTGAAAGCCAAATATGAGGATCTCTTTCCCCGGGGGCAATCTCTCGATCAGAATATACCTGTGAAACAGCATCCTGAAGGCTGACAATCTTCATTCCTTCTATTTCCTTGGCTTTCGGCATAATATTTGCTTCTTCTGTAGGCACACCGATGGAAAAATACAATTGAGCATTACTAAATTGCTCCATCTCCTTAGGTGTTGGCTCATAATTCTCAGGGCTGCTTCCCGGGGGAACCAAAACAACCACATCCGCCATATCTTTGCATACTGCCTTTACAAAGGTTTCCTCAGGAACTATAGATACTGCTAACACGGGTTTCTGGGTTGTTTTTGCTTCGGTATTTTCTTCCTTATCTGTACAGCCAGCCAGCATGAAAGGAACCATAATCAATACTAAAATACTAAATAAACCTATTTTTTTCATTTCTATACTCCTCCCTTTGAAATTATTGTTGTGTCAAATGCAAACTATTCGCATTTGCAACAATGATTATAATAAATTAAAATTAATCTGTCAAGTATTTTCCAGTTGAACCATTAAACTTTAATAATTATTTCCATTTTATTCAACTTTTAACAGTTATCTGCTTATTACCGAACCAATTATTTTCAAATAAAAAAAGTCGATTCCAAATGAAATCGACGCAGCCTGTCGAAGAACCTCGGACCCCGCCCAAACCTGCTTGCTTTTTGTAAAATCAAGCCCAAAAACTTACGTACAAACCGCATATTCATGAGGTTTGTATCGGGGTCAAGGTTGCAATGGCAAAGTAGTGCCATCTGCAAAAGGACAGCTTTGCGCAGCAAAGTGATGACCCCTCACTGCCCAAGATGTTCCATAGTGATTGTACTTTCTGTTAAGTTTGGTTTGTGGTGATTCAATCTTAACACAGAAAAATTTCTATGGATTTTTTATTTCGTTTAATTTGATTTTACTATGAAACAATAAATTAATTTAATGAAACACTCACTGCTTCTTGCATTATAATTTTTGTACCTAATTATTGATTTTTTTACTCTAAATTATTCTTTATCTTTTGAAAGATTAGTCGTAGCGTAAAATCTACGGCTTTTTTTGCTCACGAAAGAAAAAAAAATCATGCTTAATGCATGAATACAATTTTAAAAAAATCACCGCTTTACACAAAATCAGAATAGGTCTTTTAAAATGACAAATATATTTCCAAGCAAATGTTTAGAAACCGCCTTGTCCCACAGTTTAAAAGCACAAACACAAACTTAGAATTTATAGAAAATTTGTCGCATGGATAACAGGCTTTTGCCCCCAACGATTATCCTTCGCTTCTTGACATTGTATGTAGCCCTGGTATATACACCAAAAAATTTTCAAAAATAGGCGATTAAGTAACGGGAATTGATTTATCCAACCGATGATTATGCAAAAAAAATTGGTGTTCTTACAAGATTTAGATATTTAATACTTGATCTTAAAGAAGCATTAAAAATTCCATACTTTAAAACAAAAGCATCAGCCCAGTGAAGCAACGCTTGTCTAATTCTTTCATATATTTTCAAAACCATCAAGAGAATCTTATTGCCCATCACAACATTTCCTTGGGCTGTTGCGCAAAATCAACCAAAGGAGGATTAATTAATTTCTCCCTTTAACTCAGTAATTTTCTCCTTCGCCTGCTCCAAAACTGAAACACCCTTTTCCGTAATTGAATAATATTTTCTAATCTTGCCTGAGATTGTTTTATTTTCCCAGCTCAACAGTCCGTCCTTTTCAAGATTGTGAAAGATAGGGTACAATGTTCCCGCACTGATTTCATACCCATGACGTTTTAATTCCTCTATCATCCAAGCGCCATAAATGGGCTCTTTTTTTGCATGATGCAAAATATGAACTTGTATAAAGGCCAGGAATAATTTTCTCAAAACTGGTTCTTGCATTTTAGTACCTCCTATGCTATACTTGTATCGAAAACCGATATTGATTTCCGATAACATTATAACATATTTTATTAAAATAGACAAGGAGGATTTATGGATTTATTTTCTCTAAATGATGTTCAAATTCAGGGCATTGCCAGCTATAAACAAATCGTAATAGAGGAAGGCCGTACCACTTTTATCTGCGGAAAAAGCGGTTGTGGAAAGAGCACCCTGCTAAAGCTGCTCAACGCATCAATTTCCCCCGACCGTGGCGAAATAAACTATCGCGGAAAGCCCATTGCAAATTATAACACGGTTCTCCTGCGACGTGATGTAATACTGCTTTCTCAGAATGTTTTTCTATTTGATAACACCATAAGAAACAATTTCGTGCAGTTCTATGGCTATCGAGAGCAAACCCCCCCAACAGATGAAAAAATTGCAGAATTTTTGCAGCTATGTTCTATCAGCCTTTCTTTGGATACAAACTGCCAAGAGCTCTCGGGAGGTGAGCGCCAGCGTGTTTTCGTTGCCATTTGTCTGTCCTTTCTCCCCAAGGTTTTAATGCTGGACGAACCCACCTCCGCACTTGATGATTCCACATCAGAGGCGCTTATATTTAACCTAAAGGGGTATTGCGTAAAAAACAAAATTACTTTAATTGCAGTAACCCATGATAAATTGCTGGCACAGCGTTATGCAGATACAATTATTAACATGGAATAGGAGATGTGACATGAATCATATTGTTGTATTGAATCTTTGGCAATTCGGTATAGTATATTTGCTTTTACTGATTGTTTTGGCGATAATGAAACACTGTAAAATCAACCAGAGTAAATTGTTGGTTGTGGGCAGCTTCCGCATGAGTGTGCAGCTTGTGCTTGCCGGGCTAATATTAACTTATATTTTTAAGAATCCTCACCCACTATTTGTTTTATTGTACCTTTCTGCAATGATTGCCCTGTCTATTCACACGGCACTTGCAAGAAACAAGGGCATCAATCGACGATTTCAACGAATCGTTGCATGTGCCCTTACACTAAGCGGTCTTTTTGTTATCTTATTTTTTGTAACAGGAGTCGTTGGTGTCAGCTTTTGGAATCCCCAGTATACCATTCCAATCAGTGGTATGATTATGGGAAATGCCATGACAGGCGTTAGTCTTGGGCTGAAAACCTTTCACGAAAATATCACAATCCAGAAAACCCAAATTGATACATTACTTTATATGGGTGCTGCCCCAAAAAATATTTTGCTGCCCTTTGTAAACAAAGCAGTGGAAACGGCATTGCTGCCTACGCTCAACTCCTTACTGGGCATGGGGATCATCTCCCTTCCCGGCATGATGACAGGCCAAATCCTATCGGGGACATTACCAACAACAGCAATTATGTATCAAATCGCTATTATGATAGCAATTACCGCAGTGGTTTGCCTAGCAGTATTTTGCTCCTTATTTTTTGGATACAGAACTCTTTATAACAAACAAAACCAAATAAAGTTTACTTAAAAAAGAAAAATCTTTTTTTGCAGCACCGATGGCGCAGTGTCATCCCCCATGGCCGTTACTGCAAGAAACGACGCTGAAAAAAGCTGAAAAAATGAACGCAACAAAAGAACTGTTGGCCGCCGTGGGAATCATTGATAATCGTGTTTCATAGTATTCCAAGGGCATAAAGACGCGGCTCAATATTAAAGCACTACTGTATGAACCAGCGCTGCTCTGTTTGGATGAACCCACCAGCGACCTTGATCCCACCAACAGCCATATCATAAAGGATTTTATTTTAGCAGAAAAGCTAAATGGCAAAACCATTTTGCTGACCATCTATAACTATGCAAGACCGCGGAGCTTTGCAACGGCGTGGCGTTTCTCGTAGGTAACAGCATCTGTACACTTGACAGAGCCCTCAATTTGATTAGCGGGAACCCTCCATACATGGGTACCGTCCTTACTGCGGATATCATTGTTTTTCAGATATTCCTGCATCATTTATCTCATTGCTGCTTTTTGAGAGCTATCATTTTTTTTGCCATAAATAAACCTCCAAACCGAGTAATTTTTCTTGCATCAGTTTAGAGGTTTACACAAACTTTGCGCTACTCCTATGAAATGCTCTGGAAGCGATTTTATTGTTTCTGCATTTAGCAATTCTATTACAGCAGGCCATCCTTATTCATTGGTTCTTTCCAATGAAAACGCAATATACCGTTTCACGAAAGCCCTCATCCTTATATTTTTCTTTCTCTGTTATTGTACCTTCCAAATCCTGTACTAATTTTTTAACCATACATTGGCAAATAATATTGTCATCATCAATAGCAATTTCCAGCTCGTCAATTCCCATTTTCTTTGCTGCAGTCATAATGTTTTCCAGCAACCTTCTCCCAATCTGCTGGCCTCTTTCATTGGAGTTTACAGCGATTTGCCAAACAAATATCTTTTGTTTTTCCATAGATAAAAGAGCTCCTATATATCCTATAATTTGACCGTTTTTTTCTGCCACAAGGCAAGTAGACGGAAAATATTTTCCAAGCATCCAATATATATAATTATTATAAGATGCCACAAAGGGCGCTCCCTGTGCTAAAATTTCTCTCACCGTCTTGATATCGCCTTCTTCTAATGGTCTAATGTACAAAACATTCCCACCCTTCATCATTTCAAAGTTTCCATTTACTTTTCAAAGAGAGCTCCATACCCTTTCACGTGGTCATTAATATGAATACAACGCAAAGCATTCCACATAGAAGCCTGAATTGCCGTAATCACCGGCTTGTTCAATTTTTTTTCTAATCTCTCTATAATTGGTATGGTTCTAAGCCCCGTACATAAAATTAGTAATGCTTCCGCCTCTTCACAATCGGCATCAAAACAAAACCGATATACTTCATCCAGTTTCACTGCGTCAATCTGACTGTCTGTAATCAAGCCCATGCCCTTCATACTACATACTTCAATATCATTTTCCTTCAAATAAAGCTCTGCTTTTACGTTTACTTCATCAATATAAGGCGTTGCAACTGCCACTTTTTTAATATTCATATTCCTTAATGCATTGATTACTGAGGTAGAGGTTGTGGTAAATTTAATATTTGTTCGTTCCTCCATATCAGCAATCATTTGTTTTTCATAAGCCACGCCATTAATAAAGCTTGCACTGGTACACCCCAATAAAATAATATCCGTAGGGATATGTGACAACAGTTCGCCTGCCTCTTGTATGCTTAACAGTAACTTGTTCAGCCCTTCTACATCAGTTTTTCCCAAGGGAACCCTTGTTGCTTGGATAGAAATCCCCTCTGGTGCCATTTCATTCAATTCTGGTTCCATAACCCATCCTGCTGAAGGATAAATCAGCCCTATTTTCCCTTTATCTCCATAATTCATATCATTCATAACAAATTCTCCCCTTCCAAAACATTTTGTATGTTAGCAGCTTTATTATAATTCAGCCGAATCACAGCCGCCACAATCAACAAAACCCCTATAATTTTGAATAAATTGATTTCCTCATTAAAGAAAACAAAGCCAATCATACAAGTTGTTGTTGGTTCAATGGTTGTGATCATCGCGGCAGTGGATGCTGGAATATACTCCATTGCTTTTACATATACCAAATTTGAAATGGTGCCGCAAAATACAGCAAAATAAATACAAGTAAGTAGCAACGTACGATCTGCAAAAACCTTCCCTAGGGCCTGTGGAATATCTACCATAAATGATATTGCCGCCAAGGAAAATATAAAATTATAAGTAGTCACTGTCCATGCATCGTACTTTTTCATCATCACTGACGAAGTAATGCTATATACAGCGAAGCATACGCCTGAGGCCACCCCCCATAAAACTCCTGCAAACGAAAGCCTTCCCAAACCTTCATTGAAAACTCCCGTCACCAAAATACAGCCAAGCATAATCAAAAAAAGACAAGTTTTTTTTATCCCAGTTAATTTTTCCTTAAAAAAAACAACAGAAAACAATGTAACCAAGGCCGGTGCCGTATACACCAAAATTACCGCAACGCTAATTGGAATTCGGCCCACTGCATAACCATAAAACATGCCATAAAATAAATATCCTACCACCCCACAAATGATGAGCAGTAGTAAATCTCTTTTACTTTTGATTCTAGATATTTTTTTTGCAAATAACATGTCGAAAACTACAATTGATAACACACAAAAAAAAGCTTTTGAAAAAAAAATTTCATTTTCCGTTAATCCATGGTCAAGCAAAATTTTTATTACCGGGCCGCCCGTTGACCATATTATAGAAGCTAACACCACCAATAGTGCTCCAAACCTCGCCATTTTGTCACCTAGCCTTTTTAAGATACATTTTGGAAAATTCCGAAGAATGCCAAGCAGAATAAATCCACCTGGCATACCTCGATATCATTTATATTCTTTTATTGTTCGCTGCTCACAGTTTGTTCTGCTGTCTTTATATCTTCTCCCAGCACATCCAGCAAAGATTGCCCTTTCTCTCCTACAAGGTTTAAATACCAATCATAGCCACTAACCGCCTTTTCTTTGAAAACATTACGTTCTTCTTCCGTATATTCTTTTAGAGTGATTTGAGGCTTATTGTCGATGATCTTTTGCAGGCGTGAATCAGCATACTCATTTTGTATATCAAAGATATACGAATCCAGTTCATTTGTAATATCAAGTACCATTTCCTGTTCTTCTTCTGTCAAGCTATCCCAAAAAACAGGGTTTACGCAAAATGTGCCAACAAATATTTCTTGATTTAAAAAGTTTAAACACTTCTGAACCTCGTAAAACTTCATTTCCTCAATAGCAAACACCGGATTTACCTGCCCATCAATCATATTCAACTGAAGGTTACTATAAGTTTCCATATAAGGAACAGGCGTTGGATTCGCACCATATGCTGAATACGATGCAATCAAAAGAGGTGACGCCATAACTCTGAGCTTAAAACCCTTCATATCGTCAGGTTTATTAATTGGATGGTTCGACGTAATTACCTGGAACCCTTCTTGGAACCAAGCCAAGGGGATAATATCCTTTGCTCTGTATAACTCATTGATCTCTTTTATTGCATTTCCATCATTTAAAACCCTTCTATTTACTTCCATATCATCAGAAAAAACAAATTGTAAGCTTAATAACTGATTTTCCGGAACAATTGTTGCAACGGTTGCTGGGTTATTAATGCTGAAATTTACCGCATTATATCGAATCAGTTCAACAGCGCCAACGCCATCACCCAACTGACCTACAGGGTAAACATCCACCCTAATCTCCCCATTGCTTCTTTCTTCCACTTGCTCTTTAAATTTCATCGCATACATATCTTGAATGCTGCCAACACTTTCCTCATGAGAAAATTTCCACACCTTAACGTCTTCGTTTTCTGTCATATCTCCACTTTTGCCACACGCAGTTAATGACATCAAGCCCGATATCATAAATATAAATAGCAATGCAATTTTTTTCATGTGCTTCCCTCCTTTATCAATAAACCAGGTGATAGAACCAAGTTGCAGTTTCCGGAACCAAGATGAACAAAATGGAAGCAAGCGCAGCAAGAATTAAATATGCCGGAACGCCTTTTACAACTTTTAGATATGGCAGATTGAAAATGGCACTTGCTGTAAAAATGTTACATCCAAATGGAGGGGTTGCAGAACCAATTGCACACTGAACAGAAATAATTAATCCCAGGTGAATCGGGTCAATTCCTGCCGCCATTGCAATTGGGTAAAAAATCGGTGTTAAAATCATAATAACCACAAGCTGATCGGCAAACATACAGCCAATAAAGAAAAATACCGTTACCCAAATCAAAACCTGGAGTTGGGTGGGTGCATCCCCCAACAGCGCAGAGGTGAGCAACTGAGGGATTTGTGCGTAAGAGATCACCCAAGAGAATGCCTGCCCACAGGCTACCAAAATGAAAATTGTAGCTGTCAGCATACCCGTTGATTTTGCAATCAAAGGAAGATCCTTGATACGAATAGATCTATATACAAAAACCTCAACAACCACGGCATATAATACAGAAATTGCAGCAGACTCTGTAGGGCTGAAAATACCCGAATAAATACCGCCTAAAATAATTGCGGGAAAGCCCAAGGAAATAAGCGCACGCTTAAAGGCAACGCCTCTTTCACTCCAGGTGCATTTCTTTTCCTTTGGTGTTTTTTTGATTTTTGCGCGAATTACCGCATACCCCGCAAACAAAAGGAACAACACCAAACCAGGACCAATACCTGCCATAAATAACTCGGCTACAGATGTGCCTGTTACAACACAATACATAATCATAATTACACTTGGCGGAATCAAAAGTGCAATATTTGCAGAATTGATGATTAAACCAACGGCATCTTCTTCCTCATATCCTTCTTCTACCATGGTTGCCTTCATTGGTTTTCCAACGGCCACTACCGTTGCCTGTGTGGATCCGGAAATCGCACCAAACAAGGTACAAGTTGCAGCCGTAGAAACCCCCAAGCCGCCGCTGATATGTCCTATCAAGGAACCAACAAAATCCAGCAAACGACGAGAAATTTGACCGGCACACATAATATCAGCCGAAAAAATAAACATAGGTACGGCCAATAGCACAGATGATGAAATGCCGCTAATTAACTGCTGTGCTAAAATAATAGGGTTTACCAGTGGGAAGTATACCAACAGAACCGCAGCTGCCGCTACAATCAAAGACATAAACATAGGAAAACCTGCCAGTAATAATCCAAACATACAAACTAAGAGCAATGGGATCATGGAGCATCTACCTCCTTATTCTCTACCTTGTTTTCTGTCTCACTATTTGCTTCCAACTCTTTATTTTCAAATTCCTTATATTCCACTTCATAAATCATTTCCATACCTTCGCCACATTTCACATGGGAGCCCATATAAATGTCACGTTGAGTAATATTTTTAATAAAACAAATCAAATATTGTACTGCAACCAAAAACATGCCTAATGCAACAATTGCAACTAAAATCCACATGGGCAATTCCAATGCCGTACTGATGCGGCTTACCTTTGCATTATCCAATGCATATCTGATAAAAACGTATGTAAGCCAAGATGTTACAACCGTTGTAAAGCCGGAAATGACAATTGCCATTACTTTTTTTACCGCTCTGGGTGCATTATCCACAATGGCATTCATGTTAATATGCTTATAAAATCTCGCTGCAGTACTGATTCCTAAGAAAGTTACAATTACCATTAAAAATCCGCCCAATTCTTCGGCGAAGCTCAAACTATTATTCAATACACTCCTGCAAAATACATTGATAACCAACAAAACTGCCATGATAATAATGATATAGCCTAACAAAAACTCTTCAATTTTTAAAATAAATTTATTGATTTTCTCAATCATTTTTTTCCACCTCTCTCATTTATTGGACCGAGGATTTACGCTTGCCATAGTATTCTTTCCTTTTCTCGCTCCGAAAGAACACTCTATTTTCGACAATAGGCACCGATCCCCTGATCAGTGCCTATTGTCTTAGCAATAAAATTAGTCGTTAACAAAAAGCTTTCTAGGGAAATGAGCAAATGTCTCATGTCCTGTTTCTGTCACAACAAGAGCTTCACTAATAGACACACCATAATCATCTAAATACATGCCAGGAATACAATGGAATGTCATGCCAGGCACAAGTACTGTTTTATCTCCAGGTCTTAAGCTTGCAGTATGTTCGCCCCAATCGGGAGGGAAATTCAAGCCCATGGAATAGCCAATTCTGGACTCCTTCTCCATCCCATGCTTTGCCAACACATTCCTCCATGCAGCTTCTACCTGCTCACATGTATTCCCCGGTTTTACCTGTTCAAGGGCAGCATTTAAGCCTTCAATGGCAATTTCAGCTGTTTCCATCACTTGATTAGAAGGTTTCCCGATGCACACAGTTCTTGCCATAGGAGAATGGTATCTCATATGACAGCCTGCCAGTTCTACGGCGATAACAGTATTATTAGGATATTTTTTGTCTGTCCATGTTAAGTGAGGTGCCCCTGCTGTCTCTCCCTGAGGCATCAAAGGTACAATTGATGCGTAGTCGCCACCAAACTCTTGGGTGCCGCGCAACTGCGCTTCATAAATTTTTGCTACAACATCGCATTGGCGTGCGCCTGCACGAAGATTGTCGATTGCAGCCTGCATCGCCAGTTCGGCAATTTTGCCTGCTCTACGCTGTAAAGCAATTTCATTGGGAGATTTGACGATTCTTACCCAATTTACCAACAAATCACCATCTACAAAAGTTGCGTCGGGCAAACCTGCAATCAATCTTTCAAAGGCTCTTGCAGTAAAATAGTAATTATCCATCTCTACCGCGATGGTCTTATGATCCAACCCCAACTCTTTGACAACAGATGCCACATAATCCATGGGGTGCTTCACCAAGCTTTGAACGTGATCATCGCTATATGCTCTTACATGAGCATCATCCAGCCATGTTGTTTTTACAACGCCGCAGAATGCATCCATATAGCGACCAATAAAGTAAGGCATTTCTTCCTCAATATTAATCAAAACCATCTGATGTACATAAAAAGACCAAGCATTATGTCCTGTCACATAGCACATATTCGCAGGATCTGTAATCAATAATACATCAATCCCCTTTTCAGCCATGCTCTTTTTTACTTTAGCAAGTCTTTCAAGATACTCCCTTTTTTCAAAAGGCATTAACATTAAAATCACTCCTTTATTGTCCGAATATATATTACTATTTTAAATACTCTAACGCAGTCAACACATGGATTTTAACACCCGTTAACAATGTTTTTTCATCAATATTAAAGTCACATCTATGGTGAGGAATATCGCTTCCAACCGCCGGATTGCCCGTTCCCACAAATACAAGGGCTCCGGGTATGTTGTTATGATTGATATACTCTGAAAAATCTTCACCGCCCATGCAGCAATATGGAACAACCTTATTTCCATCAATAATTTGATTTAATACACATTCTTTTAGAAAGGCTACGCTTTTTTCCTCATTAATCACAGTATAGCTGCTGGGTAAAAACTCAACCTCACATGAAACACGATAGGCTTCACAAATAGCCTCCACCATACGCTTGAAGCGTCTTCTAGGCTGCTGTACCCCTTCATCATCACCATCATAAAGATATCTAAGTGTTCCTTCCATTTCAACAGTATCTGCAATGATATTGGAGGATGTTCCACCCTGTATTTTGCCAAACATAATCACCGTTGGCTCTAACGGGTCAATTTCTCTTGTTTGAATGCTTTGTACGGTTTGAATAATATTTGCGGCACATACAATGGGATCAACAGAATTTTGGGGTGAAGAAGTATGTCCTCCCTTTCCACGAAGTACAATTTTAAAATTATACATTTCTGCCATAACTGGGCCGCTCTTCAACCCAATATACCCACTGGGAATGGGTGTCCAAAGATGAATTGCAAAAGAAGAATCCACTCTTGGATTTTCCAGCACCCCTTCTTTTACCAAAAAGCTTGCACCATCTTCTTCTTCATTTGGTTGAAACACCAGCTTAATGGTTCCATGAATATCCTCTGTTCGACGGGACAAAATCTTTGCTGCAACCAACAGCATGGCAATATGTCCATCATGCCCACAAGCATGCATTACCCCAGGATTTTCGGAAATATATTCCACATCATTCTCTTCTTGAATTGCCAAAGCATCCATGTCGGCTCTTAAAAGCAAAGTTTTGCCGGGATATTTTCCTTTAATTAAGGAAACAACTCCTGTTTTTGCAATCGTTTTAGGCTCCAAACCTAAATCAGTTAAGTATTCTTGAATGAACCTCGAAGTTTCATATTCCTGAAATCCCAACTCAGGATGCCTATGAAAGTGTCGTCTCAGTTCTATGACCTCTTGTTTGTAGTCTTCAAAGTTTAGCATGTCACGCCGCCTTCCAGCTCTCAAAACTTATAATAATTAAATCCAACCACGAGCTTTCATGGAATTCTGAAGTTTTGTAAGCGCATTGATCCAAGCGCCATTTCTCATAGATGTATCATGCTGTTCAGATGCCGCTTTCGTTGCTTTGTATGCTTCTACAATTCTTTCTTCCAATTTTGCTTTTACTTTGTCAGCAGACCAATAATCATCTGTTAAGCCCTGTGTTCTTTCAAAGGAACAAACAATTGCACTGCCGCAATTTGTCAAAACATCAGGAACAATCTTAATTCCCTTCGCCTGAAGAATCTCTTCCGCCTCTGGTGTTGTAGGACCGTTTGCCGCCTCCATAATCAATTTTGCTTTAATTCTATCAGCATTTCCTGCATTTAATACGCTCTGCACTGCTGCCGGTACTAAAATATCGCAAGGCAACTCAAGTAAATCTGTATTGCTCAAACCAACCGTGCCAGCAAAACCTTCTACATAACCAGTTTTTGCAACATGCGCAACCAAAGCAGGAACATCAATGCCATTTTCGTTATGAATCGCATTTTTAATGTCACCGATTGCCACTACCTTAAAACCAGCTTCATGAAACAAAAGCGCAGCGGTTCTGCCAACATTGCCGAAACCCTGAATCACAATTTTTGCATCCCCGGGGATACCCATATCTTTTACCGCTTCTCTTGTAACGAAGAATACGCCTGTACCAGTAGCTTCCATGCTCAACTGGGTTCCATTTGCTGCCACGGGCTTATCGTTGATTGCAGCAGGCTGATGAAACTGCTTGATTTCTTCTAATTCATCCAGCATCCATGCCATTGTTTTGCCACTTGTGCCAATATCTGCGCCGGGAACGTCCACCCAAGCCCCTTTCATAGGTAGCTTACGGATATATGCACGGCAAAGTCTTTCATACTCGCCTTCGGAAAGGGTTCTAGGATCAACCTTCACCCCACCCTTGCCGCCACCGGCAGGGATACCCGCAACAGCATGCTTAATTGTCATCCAGAGGCCCAAGGCTTTCACGATGTCCAAATCCAAATCAGGCACAAACCTTAAACCGTTTTTCACCTGTCCTAGGGCATCATTAAAATGCACTCTGTAAGCTTCAAAAAATCTCAATTCACCGTTATCCATCTTCATTGGAATTGTAAATTGAAAAATTCTTTTGGGCTGTTCCAGATATCTCACTGCATCAGGATTGATTTTGCCAATTTCAGCTGCCGCATGCAGTGAAGCTTGTGATGTTTCAAAAGGATTGTTGCTCATTTTCGTTCCTCCATTCTTATACTTCTTCCTTAATAACTTTTTGCCGCACTATATTTTATGTTAAAATACATTGCCCTCTAGTTTAGATTGCTATTCTCTAAAACTGATACCCTCTATCAAGAGCGGCTTCGTTGATTGGAATCAATCTTTCTTTACTTCCAGTAAAAACAGCTTTTAATTCTGCCTTTACCGAATCTACATCCACAAAATCCAAATGCTTCATGGCAACGCCCAAAGCAACCATATTTGCAACCTTAGCATTCCCAATTTCATGAGCAATATCATTAGCGGGCACATAAATCACATGAATATCCGTTCTTTCAGGTTTGATTTCAACCATATTACTATTAATAATCAAATATCCTCCCGCCTTCACTTGTTTTTCATAGTCCTTCAAGGAACGTTCATCCATCACCAGCAATAAGTCGGCTTCAGAGATGATGGGTGATCCCATTTCCTCAGAAACAACCATTTGACACATTGTACGGCCACCACGTTTTTCTTGACCATAGGATGGTGCAAAAGTAACAACATATCCTTTTTTCATAGCTGCTGTACAAATCAGCTCGCCAATAGAAATAGCACCTTGTCCGCCTATGCCTGAAAACATAAATTGACTTTTCATCAGTGATCCACCTCCGTATCCTTGAATACACCCAAAGGATATACCGGTATCATGTTATCTTCAACAAAATCCAGTGACTTTAGGGGTTTCAATCCCCAGCCCGTTGGACAGGGTGAAAGAATTTCCACAAAACTCATGCCTTTGCCTTCCATTTGCAGCTCAAGGGATTTTCTAATGGCTTTTTTGGTCATAGCGATATTTCTTGGGCTATTTACTGCAACTCTCTCGCTGTAAATGCACCCTGTAATATTGGAAATGAGTTCCGCCATATTTACAGGCGCTCCTTCATGCGCAATTGATTTGCCATAGGGTGTTGTTGAGGTCTTTTGCCCCTCCAAAGTAGTAGGAGCCATCTGACCACCAGTCATACCATAAATCGCATTATTCACAAAAATTACGCTGAATTTTTCACCACGAATTGCAGCATGTATAATTTCAGACATACCCTCAGAAACCATATCTCCATCACCTTGATAAACCACTACAAGGTTTTGAGGACGAGCACGCTTAATACCCGTTGCAAGTGCAGGTGCCCGTCCATGCAATGCACAAATAGAATCAGTTTTAAAATACTGGTCTGCATAAACAGAACATCCAATGGGCCATACCATAATGGTATCTCCCAACCAACCTTTTTCATCAATAATTTCAGCAATTAATTTATTTATAATTGCGTGTCCGCATCCTCCGCAGTATTTGAAATAGTTATCCTGCAGTGCAGATGGTCTTTTATATACAACTTGCATTTCTCGCACTCCCTTCTATTTCAAATACAATTCACGGATTTTTTCATATAATTCTATGGGGGTAGGCGTAAAACCACCTAAGCGACCATAGAATTGAACATTTTCTTTGTTTTTTACAGACAGCTTTACATCTTCCACCATCTGCCCTGCATTCAATTCAACAACGAAGAATTTTTTATCATCCATATCTTTGAATGCTTTTTCAGGGAAAGGCCATACTCTCTTGGGACGAATCATCCCCACCTTTAATCCATTTTCTCTGGCAAGCTTTACAGTATCCAAGGCTACTCTCGCAACGGAACCAAATGCTACAATAATAATCTCCGCATCCTCTGTTCGAATATTTTCCCATTGCTGTTCATTTTCACGAATGGTTTGAAATTTCTCCTGTAATTTCAGGTTAAACGCTTCCCATTGTGCCGGACCATCCCCGCAAGTTGTAATTACATTGTGCGCTCTGTTTTTCGCACCGGTAACCGCGCCTTCAAATGAAACATCCTTGGTAACAATCTCACTTGGAAGTTCAACGTTTTCTCTCATTTTTGCCAACGTGGCATCACTTAACAAAACAACAGGATTTAAATACTTCTCAGCCAGCTCAAAAGCTTCCCCTATCATATCTACCTGTTCTTGAACAGAATAGGGTGTTAAACAGATTACATTGTAATCTCCATGACCGCCGCCCTTGGTTGCCTGGAAATAGTCGCCTTGAGAAGCTAATATTTCACCATCGGCCGGACCCGGTCTCATCACGTTTACAACTACCGCCGGCAATGCTGCCGCTGCCATATAGCTCATTGCTTCCTGTCCAAGGCTAAACCCTGGGCCTGCCGTGCCTGTCATGGCTCTTTTACCAGCCGCTGCTGCTCCTGCAATCATGTTAAATGCGGCCACCTCTGTTTCTGCCTGCACAAAAACCAAATCTCTACCAGGTGCCTGTTCTGCATAATACTCAGGCATTTCACTGGATGGTGTAATCGGGTAGCCAAAGAACATCTTGCAACCCGCACGAATTGCAGCTTCTGATAATGCTGCATTTCCTTGCATAAATACTTTTTCGCCCACGTAATCGCCTCCTTTACTCCAAAACGTCTTTCATTACTTCAATGGCTCCTTCAGGACAAACGCGAGCACAAGTTCCGCAGGCAATACATTCCTCCATATTTGTAACTATGGGGGTGTAATATCCCTGCTTATTAATTTTTTCCCCATTTACCAAAATTTTTTTGGGGCAAAATTTAACACAGTAATGACATTCTTTGCATCTATCAAATTCAATTTTTACAATATTCATAGGAGTATCTCCCTCCTTTTTCTTTTTTTGAGGAGGGCGGATTTAAAATTATAATCCGCCCAATGTCTAAAGTCTAAAGTAATGAGTAAATTGCTCATTATTAGCAAGTAAAAATTTGTTTCTATTTATTCACCAGGATGTTTTCTGTCTTGAAATGAAGATTCCTGAGGGCCTCTCTGGTCTTTTTTTGCAATATAAAGACTACCTGTGGCTGTACCACACAATACAGGAGGTTCGCAAGCTGTTGCGGCTGTGTGCTCGATCCCTGTCATATCAGCATCTGTTCTGTTGAGCATGGTAGCAACCTTCCAAGCCTCAAATTTACATAAATAGGATTGATTTCCAACTTTTTCAATCCAACCATGATATTCCATAAAATCACCTACATATACAGGTGCTGTGAATTCAATATCTTTATAGCCTAAGAACAAGCTTATGTCACCGTCTACATAAACCATAAGCTCTGTACCAACGTCGCCCCACTGATTTACGATTCTAGCGCCATTAACCAAATCTCCTACATAATGTCCATCTTTTGCACTCATCATTAAGTGATGAACAACCTTTTTACCTACCATAATTTCATTCTCCTTTCGTTCTACATTGTAGAATGTTTATTTTTTAAGAGGGAATTGTTTGTTTCTATTTCATTATAAGGAACAGCGTTCTCAATGTCAATGTTATTCTAAATAATATTCTAAATGAAAATCGGCCGGTTATTACAGTAGATTTTTGTAAATAAATTCGTATTATCCTTGCGTTTGCGGCTTAGCAAATTCCACAAAAAATTATGGCTTTTTCATAACCCTCTCCCTTTTTTTCAAAAGCAAAATTTATTTGTATCCCTGTAATTATTGGTAAAATCGCCCTTTCCACGCTTTGAAAATTATCACAAAGGCGATTGAATTCATTCTCATAATATAGCAAGTTCAAATCTTTTTAGAAAAACAAATTCCTATTGATAAGCTCTGTATAAAACGACCTAACCTTTTGAATCAACCGTAGTAAAGCCCTTCCTTTTAAAGTAACATTATCAAACTCTATCGCTAAAACTATTATTGGGGGTAAAAAAATACTCCCTTAAGTTATTTACATAACTTTTGGGAGTACTCATTTATACTTTGCGATACCACAAAGTTAAAACTTCATTTAATATTTCAGAAATTCACATCTTTATATCCCTTGATATCCTAAAAAATCAGACAACTCCATAGCAGCCTCTTTTAACTCTTTTATGATCTCTTCCTTTTTTTCTTCTGTATAACGACCTTTCGGAACACTTATACTCATTGCTGCCGCAATCTTGCCTTGAAAATCATACACAGGTGCCGCTGTACAGATTAATCCATCACAGAATTCCTCGTCATCAAAAGCATACCCTTGGGTTTTCACTTTCCTTAATTCAACATACATCTCCTCTAGATTAACAATTGTTCGCTCCGTTAGTTTCTCTAACTGAAATGACTCAAAATAAGTTTTTACTTCTTCTTTTGTTAAAGAGGCAAGAAATTGCTTTCCTAATGCAGTTGCATACAAAGGTTCTCTTTCCCCCACTGAAACGCTGGAACGCAAACGACGGTCAGGCTCAATCTTGCATATTATTACAACTTCCCCATTGCTGTAAACACCAAGATTTACGGTTTCCTTAAAATGACTGCATAATCTTTCCATAATTTTCTTGTAGCTTGTTTCACTTAAATAATGATTTTCAGGAATCATCTGGGCAATATCATAAAGTCCCCATCCCAATCTGTAGCCTTCACTGGTTTTTTCTACAAAACGATAAGCATATAACGTGTCCAATATTCTGTGAATTACACTTTTGCCCAAATCCAATTTTTCATTAATCTCCGCAATACTCATACCTTCGGGAGACACAGATTCTTTTAGACACAGCAATATGTCAATGGATTTTTCCAATGTTTGCACAGGATACTTTGGTTTATAATTATTAATCAACATAACTCCTCCGAAAATAAATAACGTTCCGCTCTACAGAACGTCAATCTTTTATATAGAATCTAATGTCAGTATATCATATGAACAACAAATTGTAAATATATGCTGATATGTATTTTTATGCTTCTCCTTATAAACGCTAATTTAATTGGCAAGAAAAAGGCATTTCCTCCAAAGTTGTTTCGTTAGATCCTCTTATGACAAAGAACCTACCCTTAGAATAGTGGGAAGGCTCTTTGCATTTTTTACTGCCAAGCTTATTATAGCACAATGTGTAACCAATCTCCTCAGCAACGTCTGCATACGGGATTTCAAAAGCAGATGCCATGACAGGTGGTCTGTGGCGGACGGGGAGCGTACTGTCCACAATATGAAGCAGGGTGATACAGCTACTGCCGGACACTATAATGCCCGGCAGTAATCTTATCCCCATACAAATACAAAGCAAGATACTTAATATTTGTTTTGGTTTATTTTATCTTATGGTTTTATCATTTTCCCATATACCGATACAGAAACGAAACAATCTGCCCACGGGTACAGGGTGTGTCAGGACTAAAGGTGGTTGAGGTAGTACCCTGCGTGATACCCTTTTCAGCCGCCCAAAGAATTGCATCATAATTGTACGCATCCTTGGCAACATCCGTATAAGGATTTGTAATGCTTGCCATTGGCTTGCCTGCCCCACGCCACAAGAAGGTAACCGTCTGTCCACGGGTTACGGTTGCATTGGGGCTAAAGGTTGTTGCAGTTGTTCCTGCGGTAATGCCTTTTTCCACTGCCCAAAGAACTGCTTTATAGTAATAAGCATCCTTGGAAACATCGGTAAAGGAGCAATTTGCAGCGGTAGGTTCGGGAGAACCCATAGCACGCCACAAGAAGGTAACCATTTGTGCTCTAGTACAAATCATGCTGGGACCAAAGGTGCTACTGGTGGTACCACTAGTAATATCCTTTTCCACTGCCCATTGTACCGCATCATAAAAATAGTCGCTGTCTTTTACATCAGTAAAAGGATTTTTAGTTTCTTTCGTTTCTTCTGTTTTTTCCGTTAATTCAGTCCATTTTGCATAAACCGTGGTACTTGCTGTCAGCGTTACGCTAGTGATTTTCTTGGTTAATGCTTCATCGGAGTACCATCCTGCAAAGGTATAGCCTTCACGAGTGGGTTTGTAGTCCTTCAAATCAACCACTACGCCGTTGGTTTTAGTAACACTGGCAATGTCAGAACCGCCGTTTGTCTTAAAGGTGAGGGTGCGAGTAAGGCTTACACCACCGCCACCGCCGCTACTGCCACCGGAATTACTGCTTGCTTTCTTGAAGGTCAGCAATCCTTTTACGGCGCCTATTAAGTTAGCAGGCGAAGGATCTTCATTTGTTACGCTTAAACTGCCGTTTGTGGGTACAAGACTCCAGTAGGTATAACCAAAACCTAAGTCATTGCCCTGCTCGGATGTTATTTTTGTTCCGCTTGGCAAGCCCGGAAGATTAATTACTTCGTTCTGTTCTTTGTTAGAAGATGTATCAACAACACAGAAAGGCGCAACTGTGCCGTTTGTAATCAGTTTACTGCTACTGTCTACTGTGAGTGTACCATCAATAATATATACACCATAATCACAACCTGCGGTCAGTGTTGAACCGCCTGTAACATTGACATTTCCATGGGCTTCTATTCCCCTTGAGCCATCACCTTGTGATCCTACATTTAAAGAAGCGCCATTTCCCACATTTACTTCGCCGCACAAAACTGCATAGCCCTGTTGGGCGGAAAGGTTTAGCACCGTGCCAGAACCACTTACATTCAAGATGCCATCGTAAACGCCCAGAGAGAAGACCCCATTTACCGTGACTTGTGCACCATCTTGAACGGTAACCGAATCACCATTTGCCCCTAAAGCGATAATACCGTTAATGTTAAGGGGCGCTGAACCGCTAAATACAATGTGTGCATAGTTACCGCTAGCTCCACTGATATTGCCGCTGATGGTGCTGCCTGAAGTAGTGTTGATGGTTGTGTTATTGGGCAAGGTTAAACCGCCACTCACAACGACATCACCAAGTGTCAGTGTATTGGTGACATCATCCCATGCGTAGCCGTCGTCAGCAACAGTTGCATTGCTGTGGCCGCCAACACTCAAGTCAAGATCGCCGATGATTTCTTTCACCGCAACACCATCGTTTGTGTAGGAATCCCACGCATTAGCCCATCCTTCTGCGCTATACGCCGTTGCCACTCGTACAACACCGGTACCGGAAAGAGGCAATGCCTGAATCTGTGCCACCGTTGTACCTTCTGGCAGGATGATATAGGTATTATTCACGATAGATGCACCAGTACCGATGGTCAAGTCACTGTGGAATGCATTTTGTTTAAATTCCAGATATCCTTCTTCTGCCAGTGTTAAAACCGCTCCAGAGGTCAATACCACCTTCGCAGTTGGACTGACGATGAGTCCGTAATAATCACTGACCGTAAAGCTGCCATAAATGGTGGTGGTGGTAACACCAGCATCCACAGTCTCATATCTTGTGTTTAATTTTGCCCCACTGTTTACTGTCAGTGCAGCAGTAGCATCATCATTTTCAAAAAGATATGTATCCAGCGAGCCACTGCCAGTAACTGTAATTGCATTGTATGCTTTTATTTGAAAGATCTCATTCTCTCCCTCTAGGGATAGCACAAGAGGCGCATTTGGCAGGGTGAGAGAAGTCAAAACTACATCATGCAAGTTTAATGTTGCAGGGGTTTCGCCAACTGCAGGTGCGACAGTAAGATAGCCATCATTTACATCCATGTATGCTGGTTCATCGGGAAGAAGAAGAGTAAACGTATTACTGCCCGATGGACCCGCATCCAAATAAATGTTATTGTCAATATAAATATAATAAGAGTTATTCACTGAATCGTAAAGCCTTATCTTGCCGCTGCCGCTGATATGCAGAGCCTGAATTTGCGCTACATTGTAGCTATAGGGCAGTTGGATTTCACCATTGTTGATAATTTGCCCGTTGTTTGTCACGGAATTTGTATTTTCGAGGGAAAGGCTAGTTCCCTCGGGGATGGTCAGCGTTGCACCTGTGGCGATTGTAACATCTCCAGTCAGATATAATCCACTTGGAACGGTTACATCACCATAAACAGTGCGGGCAGAAGCACCCTCATCAGAAATTGTTACGATACCATTCAACTTTACATCACTATTTCCAAAGGAGAGTGTATAGCCTGTATCAAGAATGATACCCTCTTTTCCACCGCTAGCGTTCAAGGTGCCGTCACCAGACAGAATAATATTTCCAACCTTAACACCTATACCATAGCCGTGTTTGGAGCTGATATTATTTTCATCCTCTACCTGAAGGGTGATGCTTCCTTTCGGCAGGGCAATGCCCATTTGTTCTGCTCCAATTCCGACGCCACCTATAAGCTCCGTTGTATTTTCAATGGTGGCGTTATGAAGAACCAGTGTGCCGGTGTAGCCATCTGTTGCGTTACCAGTAACGTCCTTCCACAGGGCATAGCCATTTCCTGCTGGATAATAGGTATCCACGACAGGAGTGGCGGTGACTAAATCCAAACCGGCAGATGCATCCCCACCATCTGCTGCGGAAATTGTACTGCCATCAGCAAGGGTAATGCTCGTACTGTTGCCATTTTTGTCAGTTAGCTTAACGACACCTCTTTCAGAGATTAACGTTGGGGTAACGCCTTCTCCATAGATTGCCGCTACGCTATTTGATCCTGTTACCTCTATATTACCTTTCGCTTTCAGCGTAACCGCCGTATTGGCGTTAATAACAGGAGCTTCGCCTTCACTCAAAATAGAAATACTGCCACCCGTTGTATCAATAGATACATTGACAGCGGCAATCGCCATACCATCGCCAGTGTTTTCAATATTGATATTGCCACTGGCGTTGATCGCAACATCAGCAGCATTAGCACAAATAGCAGGTGCCGGAGACTCATTGGCTATTACGGTGACATCATTTGCCCCATTCACCGTCAGCCCACCGACTGCATAATTATTGGTGCTAGAAATAGCTACATCCCCAGTTGCTGTGATATTTGCAGTACCGGTTATCGCTTGCGCCTTGGAACTTGAGACAGTGACATCCTGCGCCTTTGTTACCGTAAGGTTACCGTAGATAGCACTACTGTTAGTGACATTCCCAGTGTTTTCAACCTGAATATTGCCATTGGCAGAAAGGGTGATATTGTGGGCAGCCAGCAGCGGAGTGTCGCTTGCCCCTGTCAAAGATAAATCACTCTTTGTGGCAGTAATGGAAATTGCGGTTTCATCAGTATTTTCTGGATTTGAAACAGCGTCAACTAACATTCCATTATTGGTACGACTGCTTACACTGACGGATTCGCCCTCTAGTGTAACTGTACCAGAAGTAGCTATTACAGACACAAAACCGCCACCTGAAATAGAAATATCACCACTGGTTTGAAGATTTACAAGCGTTTCAAATAAAGCGCTGCTTGCGGTCGATGAAATGGTAATGTTACCTGAATACCCCTCTTCCGTTTCCACGGAACCATTCGTGATTGCAGGTATAGGGTTGGTGGAGGTTTGTTCAGCACTGAAATCCACACTTTCGGATAATGAAAGTGAACTATTGTTCATATTCACTGCCGGTCCAATACTACTGCTTAGGCTCAAGCTACCAGAACCAGCAATAACCAATTCGCCATTGCTGATACTAAGAGGATTTGGGCCTCCACTGGTTAAGCTGACATCACCCGATACGGTGAGAACGCCATCACTAAAAGAAAGGTATGGTGTATCCGTCGGCGGTTCATCGGTGGTTTCTACCACGAGGGCAAAACCATCATCATCACCAGTGATGATGGTATAATACATACCGTCCGCTAAAGTAGTCGTGCCGATGGTAACTTCGGGGTCCGCTGCAAAAGCCATTACGGGCAACAGCCCCAGCACCATGCAAAAGCTTAGCAAAATACTAAAAAATCTTTTTTTCATGTTGTACCTCCTAAAATTTTTTATGACGTTTTTAATTTTTTGTATATTTTAACAAAAATGTTACAATTTGTCCACGGGTGCATGGCTCCTCAGGACTAAAAGTTGTTGCGCCAGTGCCCTGTGTAATGCCATTTTCAGCCGCCCAAAGGATAGCATCATAATTGTATGCTCCCTTGGCAACATCAGTATAAGGGTTTGCAATGGTAGCCGTTGGCTTTCCTGCCCCACGCCACAAGAAGGTACCCGTCTGTCCACGTGTTACAGTTGCATTTGGTTCAAAGGTGGACGTAGTTGCGCCTGCGGTGATATTGTTTTCCACTGCCCAAAGGACAGCCTTATAGTAATAAGTATCCTTGGAAACGTCGTTGAATGCACAATTTGCAGCCGTTGGTTCGGGAGAACCCATAGCACGCCACAAGAAGGTAACCATTTGTGCTCTGGTGCAAATGCTGCTAGGATCAAAGGTGGTGTCGGTAGTACCGCTCGTCACACCGTTTTCCACTGCCCATTGCACTGCATCATAATAATAGTCGCTGTCTTTTACATCGGTAAAAGATTTTTTTGTTTCTTTCTTTTCTTTGGTTTCTTCGGATTCAGTGGTTTCACCTACATTTTCAATCCATTTTGCATAAACCGTTGTGCTTGCTGCCAGGGTTTCACTGGTAATTTTCTTGGTTAATGCTTTGTCGGAATACCAGCCTGCAAAGGTATAGCCTTCACGCGTGGGTTTGTAGTCCTTCAAATCAACCACTGCGCCGTTGGTTTTCGTAACACTGGCAATGTCAGAACCACCGTTTGTATCAAAGGTGAGTGTACGAGTTATGCTTACACCACCGCCACTACTGCCGGAGCTGCTCTTTTTAGCCTTCTTGAAGGTCAATTCACCTTTTGCAGCACCTGTTAAGGTAGCCAATCCCATTGCAGTTTCACCCGTTACGCCCAAAGCTTCATCTTTTATTAAGCTCCAGTAGGTATATTTTTTCTCGCTAAACACAGAGATTCCTTTTATGGATGAAATTCCTGTTCCTTGTGGAAGCATTTTGTCAGGAATATTTACAGTATCTTCCTGCCCCTTACTGGAAGATTTATCTACAACACAGAAGGGAGCAACTGAACCATTTGTTACAAGCTTACTACTGCTATCTACTGTGAGTGTACCATCAATGATATATACGCCGTAATCACAGCCTGCACTAAGCGTTGAACCGCCTGTAACGTTGACGTTTCCATTGGTTGCTATTCCCACTGAGCCAGTACCCCGTGAGGTAACGTTTAAAGTAGCTCCATTACCCACATTTACTCCGTCGCACAAAACTGCATAGCGCTCCTGGGAGAAAAGGTTTAACGTCGTGCCAGAGCCTATAACGTTCAACGTACTATCTACTACGGCCGACAAGCTTCCGTTTACTGTGATGTCTACCCCGTCCTGAACGGTAACAGAATCACCGGTTTCATCTAAGCTAATGCTGCCGTTGATGATAAGGGGTGCTGAGCCGGTAAATATAAGGTTCGTTTGAGAACCACTAGCTCCACCGATATCGCCAATGATGGTGCTGCTTGAAGTGGTGTTAATGGTTGTGCCGTCGGGCACAGTCAAATCGCCACTCACGATGATATCCCCAAGGGTCAGTGTATTGCTCGTGTCATTCCATTCGTAGCCGTCCGCCGCAACGGTTGTGCCGCTGCCACCGCCAGTGGTCAAGTCAAGACCGCCACTTATTTCTTTCACTGAATCACCTTCGTTGGTGTAGGTATCGAAAGTAGGAGGATCGTCTTCATTTGTATATACCCGTACTACACCGTTGCCTGTCAGTTTCAGTGCCTTAATCTGCTCGACCGTTGTGCCCAGCTTCATTTGCCATATACCATTATTCTCCAGCACGCCACTGTTTTCCACATTAACAGCGCCTAAAACCATTGCCTCTACACCGCTATTTATTGTCACCTTTGAACCGCTGATGGTAAGGTCGCCCGTAATCAAAGCACTACTCTCCTCGACGGTCAGGGCGCTGCCCTCGCTGACAGTCAGGCTATATTGTTCTGTTTCTGTGAGATCCGCAAGATGAACTGCATCACCAAAATCTCCACCGCTAGCGGATACCTTTGCGCCATTTTTGAGAATCACATTTCCCTCTGTATTGATGCCGTAACACTCGCCATCCATGGTAACACTACAGCCGTCGATGGTTAGTGCGCCCATTCTGGTGCACTGCCATGCGGAAACAGTCAGAGAATCGTCGCTGCCGCCTTGAATGGTCACTGGCTGCGCTATACCGCTGCTGCTTGAAATCGCGCTGATGCCTACGCTGCCATTGGTCTCGTTGCTGTTAGTAATACTGTTCGTCCCTTCCAGCTTGATCACCGTTTCTGCGCCCAAATCAAGAGGGGTTGCGCTGGAAGAAGTAATGCTGGCATTGTGTAAGGTTAGCGTTGCCTTTGTTTCGCCATTTGCAGGGGTGAACAGCGCATAGCCGTCTCCTGCCTTATAATAGGTAGTTACAGTAGGAGGAGTAGACAAATCCAATCCAGTGGAGGCATCCGTCCCAGTGCTTTCTATGCACAAAATTCTGGAATCGATTGCGTTTGCGCCACTAATGGAAACTGCACCGATAATCATGCCTGCATCCCCAATGGTAACCGTGCCTTGGTCATTTGGAGCGATGATTGCCTTCGCCTTGTTATTTCCGCAAATCAGCACATCATCCGCCTTGATATTCACATTGGAGGAATTGATTGCCGCCCAGCTATCGCTGCCACTGGTTCCAGTGATGGAAACACTCTTGCAGTTATCCGTGCCATCCGTGTTTGTGATGCTCACGCTACTTGCCAGAATGCCATCTTGGATAGTGCCTGCAATGGACACCTCATTTGCCTGAATGGTCAGTGTTCCCACCTTAAAACCATAGGCACTGGTGGAGGTTAGCTTGCTCCCAGCGGTGATGCTGACATTTTGATTGGATGAATGAATTGCAACGGATGCCATACCAGTGCCGTTGAGCGTAATATCCTTGGCTGCTGTCAATGCCACCCCACCGGAGGATTTAACGCATTCATAAGAATCACCACAGCTCATTTGGATACTTCCATTTGTTGAATTAACTGATACCACGTCGGAAGTATCACTCTTACCACTGTTGATACTGCCGCCATTGCTTGCGTTAATAATTACATCATTCTGCGCAGTCACAGTGATGGTTCCAGAAGTGCTATTTAGGGCATAACCGCCACCGCCATGAGTAATGTCAATTTTGCCACTTGGTGCATTTAGGGTAATGTCATTTGTCCCCACTATTTTTTCTTGTTTATATGTCTTTCCTGTATCATCAAACACAATATCTCCGTCCGTGGCGGTGAGAGACACCGTGCCACCAGAATAGAAAGGATAGCCCGAATTCGACGTAATGCTCTTTGCCGAAACAGTGACATCCTCAGCAGTGGAAATCGGCTGAGATGCAGTATCAAAGGTCAGGTTACCATCAATGCTTATGCTGACCGCACCCATACCGTTGACATTAACGCCATAATATGAACCCGCAAGGTTCAAATTGCCCTCGCCTGTGACGGACAATGCCTGCCCGTTGGTATAAATGACATCTTTGCTGCCCCCTGCCGTCAATGAATTATTTCCAGTGACAGTAATGTCAACGGGTTCTGCTGTCAATAAATTCAAAGCGGTAGCATCCGTCGTGTTGATGGTTGCGTTATTCAACTCCAGCTTTGCCTTTGCTCCGCCCTCTGCGGGGGTGAACAGTGCATAGCCGTTCCCTGCCTTATAGCGTGTCACTTCTGTGGGTTGACTGCTTGACAAGTCCAGACCGCTTTCCTTTATGTCACCGCCATAAGGGATGAATTCCCCATCCACAAGGCAATAAAGGGTGCCATAATCAAATTGGATTCCGCCGCCCCCAGAAATCTCGCCAAAAATACCGGGCTGATCCTTGGTTTTTCGATTCATGTTTAGCGTGCCGTTATTCTCCAAAACGGCACCGTTTTCCACCGTAACCGTGGACACATTAGGTTCTGCGCTTCCGCCAACCGAACCCATACTAAGCGTTGTGCCGCTGGCAATGGTCAGCTTGGAATCACTGTCGGTAATAATGAGATTGCCCACAATTCTACTCCTGCCACCGCTGATTGCGACCTGCGTACCGCCCTGGATGGTGACAACACCATTTGAGTTATAAAAATTATCGTTTGCATTTGTCTCAGTATTCTCTAGCCTCAGCGTGCCTTCGCCCATAAAGGTGATGTCGCCAGCCTGGTGAACCAGGACACAATAATTTCCGTTGCTTGTGCTCAATCTGTTTTCGCCCTCCACCTTTACAGTGACGTCAACAGGAAAGTTGGTTGCACTAGGCTGATTATCTGGCAACTTCAGCGCATAAGCATCAGAAGTGATTTCTGCATTATGCAGTGTCACCACGGCAGAGGTTGTCACGTCTACGCTTCTATAGTCAACGCTTCCCAACGTTGGGGTATACAGCACATAGCCGTCGCCCGCCTTCCAACAGTAGGCTTCCTGTAAAGCCATATAACTTTTCTCGATACCAGTGATCATTTCGATGCCACCGCCGCCACCACCATCTCCCTTATAGGTGTAATCAGTGCCGTCAATGGTGACAGTCTCACCTTCGTTCAAATTTGAAAAGTCAGGTCCATCCGTCGCCAATGCCGTTGCAGGCAACAGCCCCAGCACCATGCAAAAGCATAGCAAAATGCTAAAAAATCGTTTTTTCATGTTGTTCCTCCTTAAAATTTCTTATATACATTGTTTTAGAATAAGAGGTATGGTCGGCTCCCAATTTGGCGGGCCTGTGCCATAAAAATTTACACCAAGGCGCCTTGCTTCGGGCTCAAATTCCCTGCGGTCACACAGCCACAGGATAGGCAATGTGCTGTCTTGCGTTCGCAAATAATCACAGGCGGCAAGCCCCTCTGCCCCAGAATAGCCCACAATGGCAAGAGCCACTGAGGGGTCATTCCGCATAAAATACGCCAGCTTTACATCTCCACGCCGTTCCCGTTCATCGAAAAATCGTAAAATACGAAATCCCCTATATTGCTCCAGTATGTGGGATATTTTTTCACCAACACCGCAAAGTGCAATCATTTTTGTCATTCTTTCATTTCCTCCTTTCTTAGCTGTAAGCATCCTGTCACTGCCTCCCTCAACTCCATATCAGATACGGGTCTTTGCAGAAAACAGGTTACACGATATTGATAGCCAAATAAGCTGTAATCTTCATCGGAAATCCATAGGATTGGCACATCTGGTACTTTTTGGCGAAGCTGCCGCACCGCATCCAGTCCCGCCACGCCGTTTAACGCCACAACCAGAAGGGAGAACGGCTTTAATTCCAGCATAGACAAAAGTGCCCGTGCGCTATTACACTCCGTAATATCAAACCTTTGTGGGGAAGCTGCCTCTATCAGACGGCCTTCCCAAACATCCTCCTCCAGAAACGCCGCGCATACTGCAACATTCACACGACCGCCTCCTTTCCTTATCAAAAATGTAATTCTTAGGGAAATGCTGATTTCATGGAGGGCGCGCAGATAGTCAAAAAAATCTTAAGGGCTGTGCACACAAAATTTCCCAGTGTTTCCCTAATTGTTTCAATACTTCTTTCTCAAAATATGGAAATTCCATTGTGATTAACGTAGCACTTTTTCAAAGAAATTTCTAGGCGTTTTGCACAAGCGGTCGAAAATCTGCACAAGCGGTTACAGTTTTCCAAAATTTATGTTATAATATGAAATAGATTTATATATTCAAAGGAGGGATTTCAAATGAATGCGGCAATCGTAGACGATATGGCTACTGAATGTGAAATGCTCCGTAGCCTTTTGAAGCAATATGAAGTGGAACAGCAGAAAACGGTACAAATCAAAGAATTTCACAGCAGCAAAGAGCTGCTTTGTAATTACATACCAGGCAGCTTCGATGTTGTTTTTATGGATATTTTTCTGAACAATGAAAACGGCGTGGACTGCGCCTTAAAGCTACGGCAGCTGGACGAGAATGTCAACCTAATTTTTCTTACCACCAGCTCAGAATTCGGTGTGAAAAGCTACGATGTTCGGGCTGCGGATTACATTATAAAGCCTGCCACGTTAGAAAAGCTCACACGGGCGCTGCACTACTGCAAAATTGCAGAATCGCAAAGCGAACCCGCAATCACAGTTACCACAAAAAATCAGCCATTGGAAATCGCCCTAAACCGTATTCATTATGCAGATTTCCAGAACCGCTCCGCCTGTATCCATTTAGAAGACTGCCTTGTACCAGTATCCGGCAGCTTCTCAGAGCTTTCCCAACTGCTGACAGACTTTCCTCAGTTTATGTCCTGCTTTAAGGGCATTGTGGTGAACTTAAAGGAGGTACGGGAGCTTAACGGCGATTATCTCATCCTAAAAAACGGGGAGCAGCTACCGGTCAGCCGACGTTTACAACGGCAGGTACAACAACAGCGTTTGAGCCTTTCCGTGGGTTCACTTAGGGGGGATAGGCTATGAAACAAATGCTTGCATTGATTTTAACCGCCCTACTGCTTTGCGGAATGCTTGCACCTTCCGTTTTTGCAGAAGTACCTCCTGCTGATACAGAAACGAACGATACGGTTATGGATTCCCACAGCGACGCTGATACGGATGACAATATAGATACAATCACGCCTTCTGATACAGGTACGCCAACGGATACCGAGGAGCCCCCCGATACAGATGAAAACGACACACCGGATGAAACCCAGGATAGTTCTCTTCCCCAAGACTTTGACTATACCGACAGCATCATTTCCTATACCATTCCAGATGCCTTTACTGATACGTTTGAAATGGATTGCGAGGATACCAGCTTCACACAGCTACATAATGCACTCGATTCCGTTGGCATTTCCGGCACGGCAAAAAAGGATGACACTTCCTCTTCTCTTGCATTGTCTGTGATATGGGATTTCAGCACAGTGGATGCTGAGACACCCGGTAGCTACTCCGCTGTGGGATGCATTTCCATTCCCCATGGGGCCATACTGGCAGATGGGTTAGAAAGCACGTTGTCAATTTCCGTACAGGTAGTTGCGCCTATGCTTGCTATGTCCCCTGGGGCAATCACCCTGACCAGCTTTGATGAGCCCTACCGAACGGATGCCGTGGCGTTTGCAGTAAATACGCCCCAGGAGGTGCTTGACTCATGGTTTGCCGATTGTGTTGCAGGCTTTTCAGGCTATGACGCTGACGGTAATTACTATGATTTGGTATCAGGTGCATGGTCTTTAGATGCCGTTGATACCTCCACAGTCGGCGTATATTACGTTTCAACAACCCCAAACCTTGGAACAGAATATACGCTGGCGGAGGGTGTTTCTCTGCCCCGTCAACTGTGCGCCGTTTCCATTCAAACACCCGGTGAACCGGATATCAACTGTTGCGTAGCCGGGCGTGGCTTTTTGCATTTTCCCTGGGTAATTTCTGCTGTGCAACAAGAACAGCTAGATGATTTTACTGTATGGCTACGGCAGGATGACGGAGAATGGTCAAGTTTAAGCGATGGCTTCTTGCTTGTCTCCGATGGCCTCCAACTCTCCCAGTGGATTTTCATAAGCGGAAGCACTTATGAACTTAAGGTAACCTACCCCGGCGGTCAGACCGGTGTTCTGTCCTTTCAATTTGATGGAGAACTTAGTATAATCGATTATTCCGGAGGTGACCGGGATGGCGGTGACACTAATGGCAGCGATACAGGATCAAACACCCAGCCGGCCCCAACCACTCCCCATACACCTAACAACCCTCAAAATAAGGGCAGTCATAACAGTGTTAAAGAGACATTGGTTCCGCCGCCTGTTCCAGAGGAAGCGACGACCCAAATTCCTGTCCCTCCAACGCAATCGACACCGGAGTACTCCCAGGCAGCCTTTTCTCATGAAACAGAAGGCACTGTGGAGGGTACAGAGACATGTATGGCATTTCAACAACCAGGCACTGCTTTAACAGTGATGAATCCTGTTCCAAACAAAATTGACACCCAACAGGAGACAGTATTCCAATCTCAAGAACCCGCATCCCCTGTTTTTGAATCCTATTCTCCCACCCAAACGGAAATTTCCGCCATGCGTTTGCAAGATCTCTGCGCAGATGGGGAAAGCGTGGTTTTTGGTTCCGGTAATTTAACGGTCAGCATCCCCAGCAGTTTGCTTTTGGCGCTGAATCTGTCGGATTCAGATACCCTAACCGTTACATTGACCCAGCCGAAAAGCAATGAGATTCTTCTTGCGGTAGCGGCCTCCGGCAAATCGGTTATGGAACTAGCGGGAACAGTATTACGTCTTCGATATATGCCACTGTGGGAAAATTCGGAAATAACCGTGGGGAATGAAGCCGGCGAAAAAATCACAGACATTTCCTATGATGACGAGCTTCTGTGCTTTGCAGCAGATATGCCAGGAACTTACACGATTTCGGAATTGGCAAATGCAGAGAAAACACATAAGAGTGTTTCGCCGCTACTTCCTGCATCAATGGGCCTAATGTTGGCTGGGGGAGGAATTGCTTATTTTAGGAGGAAACACCATGGATAAAAAATCTTTTATATTGCGTCGGTCTTTGATGCTGCTCTTCATAATCACCCTATCCTCCGCCCTGTTTCTCGCTTTATACCACTTTGACAATAAGTACACAAAGACCGCGCCCCAAGCCATTAACGGCGCGCTTTATGTATCAAAGGCAGATTGGGCAAACACACCCATCCGCTATCTACAAGACGGCTGGCGTTACTACGCTGACCGCTTGCTGACACCGGAAACCTTAACGCAGCAGGGTGACAATTATCAATACCTATCCATTGGTGCGCAATCCAATTTTGCCATGGGGGACTCTCGCCGCTCTCCTCACGGAAGCGCCAGCTACGCCTTAACACTGTATCTGCCAGAAGAAGTGCACACATATACCATTGAGCTTCCAGAAATCTATTCCGCCTATAAATTTTACATTGATGATAAGCTGAAGCTGCAGATGGGCGAACCGGACTCGTTAGAATATCAGAATCAAACCCAATGTCGTATGATTACCTTTGAAGCCTCAGGAAAGACAACGCTTCTGCTGGCGGTTAGTGACCACTCATGGATATACAGCGGCCTTGTCTATCCACCTGCCTTTGGAGAACCGCTAAATTTAAATACCACTCGAGGACTGCGGATTGGCATTTGTTTGATCGTGACCACGGTGACCCTTATGCTTGCTATATTCAGCTTTTATCTTGCCATTCGTACCCGCCACAGGAACAATATCTGGATTTTTTTCCTGCTGTGCTTGGCAAGCACAGTGTTTACTTCCTATTCCGTAGTACATGGCATCCTGCCGTTATCCATCCAGCCCTGGTATTCCATAGAGCTGGTCAGTGGCTATCTGGTAACGCTGCTTGTCATCCTTCTCCACAACCGCATTTGCGATACAAAAAAATATGCACAGATAATCAGCGGTGCTTTGGCAGGATTGGTCTGCATACTGGCATTGCTTTATGGATTGTCTGCCTCACAGCTTACACTGCCATTGATGCTCGCCTTTTCCAATTTGGTTTTCGGCTTCAAGCTGCTTACCGCCGTTTATCTTCTATTCACTGCCGCAATGGCGGTTCGTCGAAATATAGAAAAGGCGACAATTCTGCTCTATGGGGATGTTATATATGCCTGTGCTTTTGTCTGGGATCGCCTTCTACCAAACTATGAGCCTGTCTTTGGCGGCTGGTTTCAGGAATGGGGCAGCTTAAACCTTGTAATCGCAACAGGCGTGGTTCTGTGGTACGATGTAGCCATGGGATACGGTCACAGCCTTATCTATGCTGAGGAACAGCGGCAGATGAAACGCCAGCTGGCTATGCAGGTGGAGCATCTTCGGCAGATGAACCAGAAGGTAGATGAAACTGCCAAACTACGCCATGACTTCCGCCATCATCTCCGCACCCTAATGACCCTTGCCAGCGAAGGGCGCTATGAAGAATTGGAAAACTATATCCGTGGTATTACGGAAATCAACGAAGGTATGCGGCTTGGCCGTCTTACTGACAACATTGAGCTGGATGCACTAGTGCAATATTATAGCAATCTTGCACAGGCAAACAGTATCCACTTCCGCACAAGGCTCCTGATTCCCGAAACGCTTAATTTTCCGATTGTTGATCTGTGTGGTCTTCTTGGAAACCTGCTGGAGAATGCTGTAGAAGCCTGCCTTCGGCAGAAAACAGGATCGAAAACGATTTTTATTGCCGGTCGAGCACAGGAAGGGCAGCTTGAATTTGTTGTGGACAATAGCTTTGATGGAGAGCTGAAAACCAGAGGAGAAAAATACCTATCCTCCAAGAGAAACGGCTTTGGTCTTGGCATTTCCTCCGTTTTGGAAAGCGTGGAACGCTATAACGGCGTAATTAATCTGTATGCCGACGACAAGGGTTTCCATGCAGAGGTTTCTCTGCCCCTTGGGATAGAACAAAGAGGAATATCTCAAAGTTTGGTAACCCGCTAAACTGATGTAAGATAAATTACTTTGTTTGAAATTTTTTTATGGAAATTTTATGGCAAAAAGAAATGATAGGTACAAAAAAGCGGCAATAACACAGATGATATAAAACTTTCTAAAAAACAATGAATCCATATTCTAATTTCTATATAAAACAAAAGGCTTCATAATAAAAATGCTTATTATTCACTCCACCGGATAACCCCTTCTCTGTCTTCATACCAAAGAACCGTACACAAGGAAAATCATATTTTGTTTAAGGGTGTCGACAAAGTTGACACCCTTCGAAGAAAACTCAACTTCTTCAAGCTTTTTCAAATATAAAAAAAACAAATAGATGATCCTCTACGACCAAAAGGCTGAAACCCCCTGACTCCCCGGATGGGCAAAGCGTATTCTGGGGAGTCCATTTCATTCGCATTCTCCTTCTCGTCCATCCCCCCAACCAGACACCGAAGATGTAAAAAAAAATTTTGAAAAAAAGACTTTTCCCAAACCCTTCGGTTTTAAAAAATTTAGTCTTCCGTCTGAAACATATTATGTTCATATGCCTTTTGACACTAAAAAATTTCCAACTTTCTTTTATGCTACCAAAAAAACACTTGGATTCTAAAATAAAATCCAAGTGTTTTTATATCTTAAATTCAGCACGGTGCAGTAACTTGATTTTTTGAGTTTCATTTCATATCAGCGTCTGTTCACAAATCCTTTACTTTTTAAATCAGACCAAAAACAATCTGATATCAGCATTTCCAAGATATATAAACTAAATTATTTGCATTCATAAAAATCTCCTATGCTCTATTGTGTCTTGCAGACTCAATTTATAGTAGCATAGGAGATTTTCTCATCGTTAAATCTTTTTTATTTTCCCTGCTTAGCAGGGAAGCTTATTGGGTTTACAAAAATAAGGAACCTATTGATGAGGTGCCTTGCTTCATGAAAAATCATACTTAGGTCGATGCTAATTTTATACATTCATCTGCACACGTTCTGCAAATTTCTGCACACTTTCTGCAATGGTCATCTTGCATCTCTGCACACTCCTGGGCACATTTCACACAGATTTTTCCGCACAACTCACATTGATCATAGGCTATCTGTCTATTCATAGACATCAAAGCAACTGACATTTGGCACATCATGGCACATTCCACTAAAATAGATACACATTTTTTTCGTTTGTTAAGATCAGTTTCTTTTAAACACGCGTCAAAACACTCATAGCAAGCCTGTGTACATTTCACACAAACATCAATACAAACTTGAAACTTATCTGTTGCTGTTGTAACAATACCCATTTTAAAACCTCCTTAACGTTGTTTCTTTTTTATCATTTGACTTTATAGTGATTTTATTCATATTCTTAATTATTTTATAAAATTGTATCCTAAAATGGTGAAATAATATTACCAAACAACAGAAAAGATTTTTTTGAATCTATCTTTGCATTATGTTTATACCACTCCATGCCATGCTTTTTACAGCTTTGAACAAAAAAATCTGTCCATCCCAAATAATCAGCATTTTTTGCCTGTAGGATTTTGTCAAAAATCAGACTGTCATGGTAGGTATCCTTGTTAACGAATTATACAAAGTAGTCTTAAAAATCACCAAATCCGGTGATCTATTTCTCATTTAACTTTTTATTATATTTAGTATATAAGCAAAAACACCTACTCGCTTTAGAATATAATATTCTAATTAAAATAGATGTTTTTAACATATACTTCCTCTTATTATTTCTCTCTTCTAATTAAAAGCTTTCTTTTATGATGTTATCATCTATGTGATGATGTAACATGCCCTGCCCATGTGAGAGATAGAACACTTCCATTTTCTCTGTACCACAGGATTCGAAAACTTTTTTTGCAAAATGACTGTTTTCAAGCACCTTATCCTTATCTTCTTGTTTGTTGCTAAAGGAAATTTCACCTGTGATTTTTACATAGTTATATTTTTCATCTGTTGCACAAAAACAAATATTGGGATTTTCCTTTAACTGTTTACTTAATTCTGTATCCGCAGACACATAGAACAAAAGTCCCTCGTTTGCAATATGCGCTACTTCAAAGGGACGGGTGTCCGGTTTGTTTCCGTTACAGGTTGCAAGATTTCCAAACTTATTCTTTTTCAAAAACTCCATAATTTCTTTCATAGCTACCTCCAAATTTTAATATCTTTTACTCTATTTTTAACGTTTTAAAGATAGTTATGCAAAATTTTATTACCCAAAATAACATTCATAAATCTTTTTATAAATAACATCGTTTATTTTAATTTTTTTCGCAGAAATTCATTTATTACAAACTAGTTTTGCGCTCCTAGATTTGGATTTCTTGTGTAGTTCCAACAGGCAAAAATCTCATTTAATATCGGACTTGATACAAAAATGGTTTCTATGAACCGTTATCAATCCTTCCCGCTGCATTTTACCTAGTTCATTTGAAAGGGCACTGCGGTCTACACTTAGGTAATCGGCCAATTGCTGACGATTAAAGGGAATGTCAAATTCACGCTGTCCTTCACGGGTCGCTTGGAAAGAAAGATACGAAAGCAAACGCCCCCGAATAGACTTCGCCGAAGTATGGAAAATACGACGGGATAAAACTAAGTTCTTCTGAGCGGAGATTGTCAGGAGGTTGCGAATAAGTTTTCCGTGATGTCCACAAGCGGAAGAACACGGCTGCAATGTTTTGGCTACATCCAAAAATAAAATACCTGTAGTTTCTGCAGCCACTGCACTAACCATCAACGGTTCTCCCGGGGCACAGGCATAGGTTTCCGCAAATACTTGACCAGGGCCAATTTTATCTAAAATACTTTTATTCCCCCAGATGTCATCGTTCTCAATAGAAACACTTCCGGTTATTACCATTCCAATTTTGTGAACAATATCTCCAGTGCGATAAATCACTTCATCTTTCCGATAGTATTTTTCTTCCGCCATAAGGCAACCCAGCATAGAAGCCACCTCTTCCGGGGTAGTGCCACGAAACAAATTTGTATTCGATAAAAAAAAAGTATCCATTTTTTTCTCCCGCTTTCATATAATACCATTATTTTCCAACATAAGGCTATTCTATTGCAAACGCAAAGTCAAGCGTATGAAGAGGCTTCCCTAAATCTTTCGAATACAAATGAGGCTTACTGCACCTTAAAGGGGTCGAGGTTCAGAAGCCAGAATAATTGTAAATTCATCATTTTGCTTTAAACCAGCAGCACGGCTTTGCAGTCTTGGGAAAGAATTCCTTTATAAATAGCAAACATCAATGCGTTCAAAACTTGAAATTTGGTCTTTCCATTGTTCGCAGCCCATACTATCGCCCCTGCTTTCTTCAATTAACAATACTTTTTCGTCAGCTGTTTCAGCAATTTTAAAGCAATTTGCTGAACACCCTCTTTTTCTGCCTGCTCTTCAAAACGCTCCACCTCACCGTCAATGCTCAGCATGATATCATCAGAAAGGCTGCGACTGGCAAACGTATAAACCACGTTATTTTCTTTGTCAATATGACGTTGCAACAAATTTGCCCATGCACCGGCATTTACTAAAATTTCCAGCTTATCCTGAATATTCGGGGCGGAATCATAGCGCGCTAATGCATTTTCAAGTTCGCCTAAGTGAAACCTACCCATATCATGCTCAACAAACATACCATGTTGAATTAGCTTTACAGCAGCAGGTCCCAGCCGCTCCATCATCTCTCGGAATAGAATCTGCTCCTCTTTTCCATGATGATGTTGATCCGCATAGGTTCGTGCAAAGGTAATCATATCCCGAAAATCATTCACTTCTACAGGGGCACCCTCCAAAATACGGCAGCTTGCATTGCGAATTACCGCCACAAGGGAAAGAATATTTTCATGTTCCTGTACCATTAAATCAATAGAGTTCATTTTCTACACCTCCTGAATGAGAAATTGCTTATTTTTCTGCTGAAAGGAAAAACGACTGCCTGAGAGACTTCCTAAAATAAAGGCGCCTCGTAATAAATAATAGTTTTCAATCCTTCCGCCTACTTCTTCCCAAAAAGATAAATGCAAATCCACAGTCTGCTGCCACAGAACATGCTGGTCACTCTGCTCCAAAATTTCATTAACGTGGTCACAGGGCATACCCTCCAACAGTACATTATTCAATGCTTGGTAGATCCCCATGGCATCATTGGAATCTGGCAATAGATTCTGCTGCCCTAATTGATATGCCGCCTGTTTCAGCTTTTCAATTTGTGTAGGATGGTTATGCAAAATTTCTGTGACTGCGGCGGCAAAGCGTTTCTCCGCAATGCCGATTTGGCTTTGCAGCCAACCATGGATGTTGCCGTTATCTATCACTTGTTCCAACGGCCCACGTTCTACAATTCCCCATTTTGCTTCCAAACTATTTTGCAAGGCAGTACACTTTTCCTCAGAGAGAACCGAATACAGGATGGCTTCCGTCAAGCTCTCCTGCAATTGAATCTTACGATACAGCCAATAATGAATTGGACCTAAAAACGCACTCATAAGCTCATCCCTTTCTGAAAATGTGGTCATGGAACAGCAAAGTGTCCCATGACCACATTCTTTTTATTATCCGCTTACTTTATCATTTACAGCTTTTAACACATCATTCACATTTAAACCATGAACCATACATGCATCTGCCAAAGTCTCCATCTGGGATGAAGGGCAACCCAGACAATGCATGCCACACTCCATCAGTGCAGGAGCGGTTTCAGGATATTTGCGTAAAATATCACCCATAATCATATCGCCTGTAACAGCCAAGCTTGTGCTTTCATCGCCAAAGAACAGCTTTAGGTCGTCCTCAACAGTGCCAATGCCCGCAATGCCGAAATTCTCTACCAGTACCTTTGCCACATTGGGACTTAAAAACGCAGGCAGTGTTGGCCCTAAATGGATATTTTTCACACCAAGATGCAACAAGGCCAGAAGTACAATCACTGCTTTCTGTTCATACCATGCAATGTTGTACACTATGGGCAGGTCATTGATGTCCTCCAGTCCAAAAACCTCTTTCAGTTTCAGTGCAATGACTGCCAAGGAGTAGGAATCGTTACACTGTCCTGCATCCAGCACCCGAGGAATCCCTCCAATATCACCCAACTCCAGTTTGTTATATTTATACTTGGCACAACCAGCGGTAAGAATTACAGCATCTTTTGGCAAAGCTTTGGCGAAGTCGGTATAATAATTACGGCTCTTGGCACGACCATCGCAACCCGCCATAACCACAAATTTTTTGATTGCACCCGTTTTCACAGCTGCCACCACTTGATCGGCGAGAGCCAAAACTTGGTTATGTGCAAAACCGCCTATGATTTCTCCCTTTTCGATTTCCGTAGGAGCTACACAACGTTTTGCATGTTCAATGATTTCTGTGAAATCCTTTTCCTCTCCAATGGCACCGGAAATATGCTTACATCTGGGGAAGCCTGCCGCACCAGTTGTATACAGCCGATCTTTATAGCTATCCTTAGGAGGAACAATACAGTTGGTCGTCATGAGAATAGGGCCGTTAAAGGACTCAAATTCTTCTTTCTGCTTCCACCATGCATTCCCGTAATTTCCCACAAAATTGGGGTAATTCTTAAATGCAGGATAATAGTGTGCGGGCAGCATCTCAGAATGGGTATATACATCTACGCCGCTTCCCTGTGTCTGCTTGAGCAGCATTTCCAAATCCCGCAGATCATGCCCAGAAATTAGGATACCGGGACGAGAACCCACACCGATGTTTACTTTGGTGATCTCAGGATTGCCATATGCTTCAGTATTTGCACCATCCAATAAAGCCATACCGGAAACACCATATTTACCTGTTTCCAGCGTTAGTGCCACCAAATCGTCTGCAGAAAGCTTGTCATCCAAAGTAGCAGACAGGGCGCGCTGAAGAAAAGCGTCAACCTCACCATCGTCCCGAAGCAAAACATTGGCATGTTTGGAATAAGCAGAAAGACCTTTTAAGCCATAAGTAATCAATTCACGCAAAGAACGAACATCTTCATTTTCTGTGGAAAGCACACCTACCACGGCTGCCTTCTCTTCAAATGTAGATTCATCCCCTTCCCAGCGTGCCGCCTCGGGCAGCGTTTCCCCGTTCCTTACCTGTGCAAGCAGTTCACGCTTTGCATCCAGCGTTGCACGGATGCGGGCTGTGATAGCTTCTTTATCAAAGTTGGCGTTGGTAATCGTTATGAAAAGATTTAATGTAATCAAGTGATTGATTGCAGTGGAAATCTCCGCGCCCTGTGCACGCAGCGCAGTCGTGACAGCGGATAAGCCTTTGGTGACATAAATCAACAGATCCTGCATCGCAGCAACATCCGGCTTTTTGCCGCAAACACCTACTTGGGTGCATCCGGTACATCCGGCGGTTTCTTGACATTGATAACAAAACATTTTATTTTCCATGGTTATTCCTCCTCATAAAGGGCATTGTTTAATATAGTTTTTCTAGGTAGACTCCATTAGGTAGCTGACGGAAAAACAACGGTAAGCAGCATTTTAAATGCTTCTTTGGCGAATACTGCGTGAGGCTTCTTTGCAGGCATAATCAAGGATTCCCCCACCCCCAGAACATACTCTGAACCATCCACAGTGAACTGACCGGTACCTTCCAGCACCAAAACCATTGCATCACCACTAGAATCATGAGAACTGATCTCTTCGCCTTTCCCAAAGGCAAAAAGCGTAATGCTGACATGTGGATTTTGCGCCAGTGTTTTACTTACGATTTGCCCTGCCTGAACAGTAACCTCATTGGCTAAAAACAGAGCTTTTTCCTGTTCCATATTTTTGATGTAATTCATTGAATAACCCCCTCAGTCTACATTTTCAATTGCATCAACAGGGCATCCACTTTGCGCCTGCACCGCTGCATCCAACACTTCATCAGAAACTTCTCCTTCGGAAGCAATTGCAAGCCCTGCATCCGTCATTTCAAAAACCTCTGGACAATCCATTGCACATAACCCACACCCGATACAACTGTCATTTACAAAATACTTCATAAAAACATCTCCTTTCTGGGAATCACTCGTTATATTGATAGAAGTTTTGTTTGTTGGACTCAGTATATCATGGCTTCTCAAACATTTACGTTGTTATTACAACGTAAATGAAGTTTTTTATATTTTTTACTTTTCATAATAAGAAAAAAGTACTTCTACGGGTTTTGACGATTTCAAAAATCCATACCGCAATGCCATGCATAGATAATAAGGGCAATGCATACAAAAATTCAAAATAACATAAAAACAGACAGGATTTGAAGAACCTTAATAAAATGAATTTGTAAGACATTATTCTAAAAGCATTCCTATAAAACGTTGCAAATATTAAATTTTCAACAAAAATATTATTTTTTTTCGTTAGTACTTTAGACCAAATTAATTGCAGGTAAAAAGAAATTAATTTTGTACATTTCCACAAAGTATTCTTTTATAAACAATCCTCATTGATTTTCCTATGCAAAATAGCATACTATTGGTTTACATACTTATATCTAAGGAAGCGCTGATTTAATGGAGGGTGTGCAGATAGTCGAGGAAATTTTTCAATTGGCAAGGAAAAAAACACAGCAATAGCAGCGCTATTTCGAGGCTTTTTGACACTGTCCAAGTGGAAAATTAACCGATTCGCTATGCACACGTAATTAATCAGCGTTTCCCTAAGGAAAGCGAGGCATCTTACATGGAAATTGGCTTGTATGAAAAACTCCCTGAAGATTTACGCAGTATACTCCTAAAGGAGTTACTTCAAAACCCCTTCATGGGAATCAACATTACAGATAAAAATGGAAAAGTCCTTTTTGTGAATAAAACCCATTACAAAATTACAGGACATCCACCAGAACTATATATAGGACAAACGATGAAACAAATAGCAGACAAGGGTTTAATTTCAGAGTCAGCTACATTAATCACTCTAAAAACAAAACAAACGACAAATTTGAGTCAGATTTCATCCCACAAAAACCGTTATTTTCAGGTAACAGCTATTCCTGTTATGGACAGCAGCGGTGAAATCAAATATGTCATCAACTATTTGATTGAAGTCTCCGATTTAGTAAAGTTACGGAATCAACTTCATGATGTCAATATACATAATCAAAAATTACTAAATTATAATGAGCATCTTCGTAAAAAATTAAATCTTTCCGGCGAATTAGTCTACCAAAGTCTTATTATGCAAAATGTTGTGGAAGCCGCAGCAAAAGTTGCAGAACACGATGTTTCCGTATTAATTACAGGGCCCTCCGGCACCGGCAAGGAAATGATTGCAAATTTATTACACGCCCATAGTAACCGCTACAAAGCACCTTTTATAAAAATTAACTGTGCTGCAATTCCTGAACAACTTTTGGAAAGTGAATTGTTTGGTTACGAACCTGGAGCTTTTACTGGTGGTAATCCAAAAGGGAAAAAAGGTCTTATGGAAAGTGCTGATACGGGTACATTGTTACTTGATGAAATCGGCGAATTACCTTTAAGCTTACAATCAAAACTCCTTCGAGTTTTACAGAATCATGAACTGCGACATATTGGTGGCAACAAAGATATTAACGTGGATTTCCGTCTTATTACATCTACAAATGCAGACCTAAAAACGATGATTCAACAAAAAACCTTTCGTGAGGATTTATACTATCGACTCAATGTAATTGAGCTAAAAATGCCTGGTCTGGAGGAACGCAAAGAGGATATTGTATTATTAATCAACCACTTTTTGAATATCTACAACACAAAACATAATACAAACAAAACCTATCAAAAGGAAGCTTTGCTTTACTTAACATCATGCAATTATCCTGGAAACGTGCGTGAGCTGCAAAATATTGTAGAAAGAACAGTGGTCATGAGTACAGGCGCCACCATCACCTTAGCGGATGCTCAGCTAGCAGCTGGACATCTAAAACCCGTGTTTCAAGAAAACATTCTCGCTGACACACTTTTTACTGATATTGAACATGGAAAATGCTTAAAAAAATTAGTTGCAGATTATGAAAAGGAGATTCTTGCACTATGCCAAAAAAAATATAAGAGCGGAGCAAAAATGGCAGAAGCTCTTCAAACAGATCAGTCTACCATTTCCAGAAAACTTTCACGTTATCACATTTTGAGCGATTCCGACTGATTAAACATCATAAAATCTATGAAAAATGCACATTTGCAAGGATTATGCGAAAATGCAATGATTCTTACAAATGTGCCCATATTAAATATGTACCCCCAATTTATTACGTTTTTATGTAAAGTTCCATAGATTTTGTTAAAATTTTATTTTTGTTTTTTTAGAAGTATGCATTTTTGCAAGAAAAAACACCATTTTTTCCCTTCCGAACTACTTTTTTCGATAAAAAAATATACTATGTGTCAAAAATACGTTTTTTCATTTCAAATATCATTTCTCCATATTTAAAATTACATTTTTCACAATTAAAATACAATTTTTTAATTAAATTTAGCTTTTTTTCGCTTTAATTTCTATAATAATGTGATTTTGGTATGAAATGTGCTGATTAATTTAGCATCGCGATAATTAATATTATGCTATTCAACGTTGTTACCAACAAATGAGTTAAACAAATTAAGAAGGAGCTGTTTGAAATGTATTTTTGCGACTTAAAAAGAATGGAAGACAAAATCAAAACTTTTGCAAAATTTGGAGATGCAGGTCATGGTGGTGTCACAAGATATTCTCTTTCTCCCGAATCTATCCTAGCTAGAGATGAATTTGTAAAAAGAATGACAGCTATTGGTGCTACAATTGAAACTGACGACTTGGCAAATATGTATGCTACTATTCCCGGTTCCGATCCGAATGCCAAAAGAATTGTAATGGCTTCTCACTGTGATTCAGTAAAAAACGGTGGAAATTATGATGGTATTTTAGGGGTTATGGGTGCTATGGAAGTATTAGAAACAGTAGTAGCCGAAAGTATTCCCCACAAACACCCCTTAACTGCAATGATTTGGACCAACGAAGAGGGCTCTGAATTCCCCCCTTGCATGATGAGTTCTGGTACTGTTTCCTATGACTATATGCCAGAAAGATTTAGAGATAACTTTGAATTTAATAAAATGATGGCTTCCAGATCCATCTTAGATCCAGAAATGACTTTTGGAGAAAAACTGTCCACATTTAAGTATAAAGGGGACAAGGCAAACAGAATCAATCCGGATCAATACAAAGCCATGTTTGAACTTCATATTGAACAGGGTCCTATTCTTGAGGATGCAGGAAAAGATGTAGGCGTTGTAACATGTGTACTTGGACAAATGTTATACAGAATAAAATTCTATGGACAAGCAGCCCATGCGGGCACATTCCCTATGAAAAAAAGAAAAGATGCTTTTTATGCAGCGTCTGAAGCACTTTGTTATTTGCATGAAGAAATTGATAAACTGGGACATGAAGATTTGGTATACACAACCGGTGAAGTTGTAATCCATCCTTGTGTAAACACAGTTATCCCAGACTTCTTCGACTTTTCTATCGACGTAAGACATGAAAATCCCGAAGTTCTTAATCAGGTTCGTGAAATTCTTGCAACACTTGAAAAAAGAGAGTGGCAAGGATGTAAATGTGAAGTTGTTCTTGGCTGGAACCGTGATACTGTTTACTTTGATGAAAAATTGATTGACCATGTTAGAGAAGCCGTAGCAGAGTCAGATATTCCTTATATGGAAATTAAATCTGGTGCCGGTCACGATGCACAATACATTTCTTATATGGTTCCTACTACAATGATTTTTGTTGTATCCAAAGACGGTCTGTCTCATACGGAAGTAGAATACACTACTCCTGAGCAATGTACAAACAGTGTAAGCGTTATGTTAAATGCAGTTTTAAAAGCTGACAAGGCGGATGATTAATTAGCTGATGTCTTCCAAATTAAAATACATTTACTCGGTGGGAGCTTCTCACCCCACCGAGAACTACTTTTCCTAAGGCTTGCGCAGCCTCTATCATTTGAAAGGAGCATATTATGGATTTATTTTTATTAACGGCCGATACAATGACAAACAAGGCCTATCTTGATGTTGCCAATTCCCCCATGATGTGGGCAGTAGTAATTCCTACCGTTATTATGGTTTGTATCCAGGCTTATGTTTTCATACAAGATGCGATTAAAGCAGGCCCTATTGTAGGTCTAACCAAACAAGATACCAAAGAAGCAATGCGTGCAGGTGCCATTTGCTCTATTGGACCTGGTCTTTCAATGTTTACGGTTATGATTGCTTTAATGAGTATTTTAGGCGGTCCCTTTGCTTGGCTGCGTCTTTCTATTATCGGTACCATCACAACGGAAATGCTTGGTGCAACCGCAGCCGCAACCGCAATGGGTGTTGACTTAGGTGGCCCGGATTATGGTATCACTGCATTTTCTTGTGCTGTTTGGGTTATCACATTAAATACATGGGGTTTCTTTATCGTAAACCTTTTATTTGCTCATAGAATGGAAAAAGTTAAAATGGCTGTCGAACGCCACGATGCACATATGTTTGACGCTGTTGGTCTTTGTGTAATGATCGGCTGTGTCGCTATGTTCCTCGCTGGACAAATGGTTGGCGGCACCGGCAAATTCATTGCAGCAATCGCAGGATTTATTATCATGACAATTTTAATTCAGATTTCAGAAAAATATCCGAAACTGAAAGAATACAACCTGGGTATTGCTATGTTGGCGGCAATTTTTATTGCACAGTTTGTTGTTCAAATAGGAGGTTAATACTATGAGTAATGTTCAAAATACTGCGGATATTGATAAGAGATTTTATGAAGAATACACTGTTAAAATGATTAAGCGAGGTCGTTTAACCACACTACTTGCTGCTCTGCTTACTTTTATACCTGCCCTATATTTATGGTTAGCATTGGGTTTTAAACCTTCTTGGAGTGTAATTGGACAAGGTTGGGCTATTATTGTATCATCTTATTTAATTATTTATTTTGTTGAACCACTAGGCTTTTATCCTGTAATGGGGCTATCGGGCATTTATATTGGTTATTTAGCAGGCAATATCCCCTCTGTTCGTCTACCCGCCATGATTTCTGCTCAAGTAGCCACAGGTTGTGAAGCAGGTACAAAAAAAGGGGAATTGGTAGGTACAATCGCTATCGGTATGTCTGTATTTGTTAACTTGGCCTTCGTTACTTTTGCCGCAATTACGGGCGTTGCAATTTTAAACGTATTGCCGCCCTTCATTGTTAGTGCTTTTAATTATACATTGCCTGCAATTTTAGGTGGTGTAATTGCCCAATATTTTAAGAAAAACAAAATTTTTGTGCCTTTGATTTTAACAATTTGTGTTGTATTGCAAAAAGCTCCGCTGCCTAGCGTTGCAAAATTCCCCAGTGCAATTTTACTAAGCTTTGTTCTTGGATATTTCATATATAAATCAAATAAGAAATAAACAAACTTTGTCATATTGAACTTCAATTGTGCCAATGAAAATCAGTAAATTTATTGGGGTGGCGGTGCCAAATCCCGCCGCCCGCTTTTTCTATCAAGGTATATTTTCAAAAGTGAATTGAAACTATACCTTGATAAAAAATTAAAAGTACTCTGTTTTTTTATTTAGAAAGGATGATTCTATGAACCAGACTTGCATAAAAATATTTTCCTTCGGCCCCGAGGATTACCACAAAATGGAGAATTTTTTAAATAAAATGCTTCAACAAGGGTGGCGTCTACGCTGGTGCAAGGGACCTTTGGCCGGCTTTGAGCGAACGGAAAATAAAGATCTACACTATATTGTAGACCCTTATGCCGTATCATCCATATTAAATTTTAGAAAATTCCCAAAACATCGATTAAACGAATATATGGAAAATGGCTGGTATGCCATAGGTAAAAGCAAAGGATGTTACATTTTTTCCAGTGACAACCCAAATCCAGAAATTCCAGCATTAGAAGAAGGATTGCCAGAATCCGTGAAAAAGACCAGTTTAATAACATCTCTTGTATTCGTTGCGCTCCTTACGATTGTACTTATAAAATTATTCACTACCCCAGCCATATTATATTGTATACTTCTTACTGACATTTATATTGTATTAACAGGAGTTATCTTGTTTTTAATTTTTTACCATATCGTCAATGCAATTTTTTTAAAAAAAGACAGAATTAATTCGATATGTATCCATAGCAAAAGAAACCTCATTCATGATGTAATGATATTTAGCTTCTTTATTTTGGCAATATTTTTACAGGCAAGGAATCAAAGTTCCATGCTAAGTTATTTACTTCTTCCTATTCTTGTTGTTGCAATTGGATCTATTATTTTAGTCACAGTATCAAAGGGAACAAAAACATCCCAAGAAAACAATAAAAAATTAATTCCTGTAATTTGTATTATGGGCCTGATATTGATCATACTAATCCCTTTATCAGTGCATCGTTTGCAGGAAAATAGTTTTATTAATGGTAAAAAAAGAGCAGATCAACTGCTTACAGAAAGCTATCTTTTACCTGTTGCCCATCTCAATGATTTTGTAACAGTAACAGGTTTTAAAAATGCAATTAAAGAAAATAACTCAATATTAGGGAATAATACTCTCTATGCTGAAGAATTTCAGGATTTGTCTGTATTTACAAATCGTACAAAAATGAAGTCAAAAATCCTCGCCAAACCAATATTTAACTATTTATTTTTTCAAACTCAAAAAGAACAAAATGATTATTTTAAGCAGAATAACTTTAATGGTATTACCTATTATAGCCTGGAAAAAACAAATACTATTTTATATCAGGTTGATAATATTGTTTATCTCTGTACCCCTCCTTCCGGTGTAACAAAGCAACAAGTTGTGGAACTCCTGCTTTCTTATTGAAAATATTAGGATCAAACAATATACAAAAATTTTTTCCATGTGCCATAGAGATATCTTTAAACCATGATGAAGTAGATAATATCTATCGGCAGACAGTGACGATTTCATGTCTGCCGTTTCCCTTTTACGCTATTTTTGCCTCAAATTTTTATATATTATGGACTTCTGTTTGCTCAATCATTAGATAAGGTATAATAAACTGTACAAATTAAAAAGAAAAGATCCATTCTCCCTGAGGAACTCTGTATTGCAGTTTTCTTTCTCGGAATATTTTTATACTTTACATCTATTGTCAAAGGTTTTTTCAAAAAAATGAACTGTGGAATATTGCATTAATTTTATTATATAAGAACATCAATCAATCGTTTTTGTATTGCAAAAAAGCAAAAGACAAGGCGTATCGGTAACCTTGTCTTTTGCTTTTTTATTGAATACTGGTTCTAAATATTATATGGAAAGGTAGAATTTTTCCTCTATATCTGTTAATTTTAGCTTTGCATTTTTATCAAAACCACTGCGAAAACTTCTAACATATTATAACAATCTTCTTCATAAATTTCGCCCATATTTGCAACTTGAATCATACCTTGTTTTGCATAATCACCTTTGCCAGCATAAAATGTATATCCTCGTTTTTCCATTTCAATAAGAAAAGCTGTGTTATCAACACCAGCAGGTAAAAATACCGATGTTACCGTATTCGCCATGTGTTCATCTAACAGCAAACGGCAATCCAAAGCTACAAGGCCTTCACGAATAATTTCAGCACATTTTTGATAACGAGCAATTCTGCCCGCCAAAGTTTCATCTTCAAATATATTTGTCAAAGCAACATTTAACGGCCAAAATAAAGTTACATTGGGTGTATTTGGTGTTTGATGTGCCGTTACTGCACTTTGATAGTGTTTGAACAAGCTTAAGTATACATTCTTGCATTGGTCAGCAGTCAACGCTTCCAAAATTTCACGTTTTGCGCAAACATATGCAGAACCGGGGAATGCACCAACGCATTTACCACCAACAGATGTACAAATGGAAATATTATTTTCCACAACGTCAATATTTTCACCGCCCGCAGCGGACACGCAGTCAACAAAGAAAATTTTGTTGTATTTTTTACACAATTCCCCAACCGCTTTTACAGGGTTAATCATTCCTGTACACGTTTCATGGAATACCATTGCCACTACCTTTACATTACTGCTTTGTGCAATCGCATTTTCTATTACAGCAACGTCAGGATAAGCGCCCCAGGGAAAAGCTATGTCTGTCAAAGGTGTTTTGTATTTTGTAATAATTTCTAACAAGCGTTCGCCAAACATGCCGTTGCGAATCAAAAGAACGCCTTCGCCTTCCGTAAATAAAGAAGAAAGGACGGTTTCATTGGAAGAAGTACCAGAACCAGAGATAATTAAACTTTCATAGCTATCATCTGCGTTAAAAAGCATATTGATTTTCTTTTGTGTGTCTACAAACATTTCTTCAAATTCTACACTACGATGGCAGATATCATAGTGTAATAATGCATGTCTTACATTGTCTTTTACTAAAACAGGACCTGGGCTAAATAATTTTGTCATGCTCATGTTGCGTTACCTCCCAAAGAATTCATCGGCTCAAATTGGTTGTTATTTTTTGTTTTTTTTTAGGAAAAAACCCTTTGAATTTTCCTTAACTTCATCATAGCAGTTTTGCTTTTAAAGTCAACGAAACCGAAGAAAACAGGTAAAAATCAGAACTCCTAAATCCCAGGGATAGCAATATATTCGTCTTTTAAAATACTTGTTCTAAATTAAAGGACATAAAAGCCTCTAAATTTCGTAGTTTGCAAGAAATAAATAATAAAAAAGCCACGAAAACAGGAATCCTACTTCCATACGCTTTCGTGGCAAAATATGGTTAAAAAATTGTAAAAATCAGCTCTAATCTTCTCGCCAATATTTCGCACGTTCCACCGCTCTATGCCAATTGTAAAGAAGCGTGTCCCGTTGGTCTGCACTCATTTTGGGCTCATAACGATGATGCAATTTCCAAATATTAGAAATATCATCTATGGAGCTATACTCGCCAATCCCCACCGCTCCCATAAAAGCAGCACCCAAAGCAGTCGTATCCGCCACTTGCGGAATATCCAGAGGAATACCCAAAATATCTGCTTGAAATTGCATCAAAAAACGATTTGTTGTTGGTCCGCCATTGCAGCGCATTACCGTAATTGGCACCTTTGCATCTTTTGACATAATATCAAGAACATCACGAACCTGATATGCGGTTGCCTCCAAGGTGGCACGTACAATATGCGCTTTTTCCGTAGCACCCGTTAATCCAATCAGCATGCCAGAGGCATAAGAATCCCAGTGGGGCGCAGCAAGCCCCGTAAAAGCTGGTACAAAAAAAACTCCCCCGTTATCAGGTACTGACATTGCCATACTTTCGGTTTCTTGGAAGGATGAAATAATATTCAAATTATCATGCAACCATTTTACTGCGCCACCTGTTATATATACACCGCCATCAAGGGCATAGGTGCGCTTTCCTTTTAATTGCCACGCAACTGTGGGCAAAAGTCCGCTCCCTGCGCAAACAGCAGTTTCACCAGAATTCATCAGCATAAAACAACCTGTGCCATAGGTGGTTTTAATGGTACCAGGAGTGACACAAGCTTGTCCTGCCAACGCAGCCTGTTGGTCTACCAAAATACCTGAAATCGGAATATTGGCACCCAAAAAATCAAGGGGATCCGTATGACCATAAATGCAGGCACTGTCTTTGATTTCGGGTAAAGCATTTATTGGAATGTCAAACAGTTGCAACAAATCTTCATCCCAATCTCCAGTATGAATGTTAAACAGTAACGTTCTTGATGCAGTAGATGCATCAGTTACATGAATCTGCCCATGGGTCATCTTCCAAACCATCCAAGTATCAATGGTGCCAATCAATAGGTTTCCTTGTCCAGCCAAAGTTTTTGCTTCAGGCACATTTTCCATGATCCATTGTAATTTTGGTGCAGTAAAATACGAATCAATTAATAACCCAGTTTTATTATGCACCAAATCGTTGTATTCATCAGCCATCAAATCAGCACGTCGGGAAGTTCTTCTATCTTGCCAAACAATTGCGTTATAAATCGGCTCCCCTGTAGCTCTATTCCATGCCAAAACAGTTTCGCCTTCATGATTTAAACCGATACAAAGTAAAGATGAAGCACTCACACCAATATTCCCCAGCGCCTGCGCTGTTGCCGCAAGGACACTGTTCCAAACTTCTTTCGGGTTATGTTCAACCCAACCAGTCTTTGGATAAAGCAGGGAGATTTTTTCATATCCCCTTGAAACCACATGCCATTCTTGGTCAAAAAGAATGGCGGTCACGCCAGTTGTTCCTTGATCTAATCCTAAATAATATTTTGCTCCCATATACTTTCCGCCCTTTTCTTGTCCAAAACCTCTATTTCTCTTCCAATAAATTTTAACGCAAAGAATAAAAACAATCAAGGGAAATCAAATTTTGTATAGATTGTATAAAAATTGTGCAGCCAAAAACAATAGGCTGCACAATTTAAAAGATTACGCCTTCGATTAATCTAAAATCCAATGCTGTGATCTTTCTACGGCTCTGTGCCAGTTGAATAATAGAGAGTCTCTTTGATCTTTATTCATACGCGGTTCATAGTATCTTGAAATTTTCCAAAAATGAGAAACTTCTTCCGGTGAAGAAAATTCGCCAATGCCCATCGCCGCCATATATGCTGCACCAAGGGCTGTGGTATCGGTAATTTCTGGAATTTCCAAAGGAATACCTAAAATATCCGATTGAAATTGCATTAAAAATTGGTTCGCAACTGCGCCACCATCACAACGCATAGTAGTAATCGGAACACCAGAATCTTTTTCCATCACATCCAAAACATCTTTCACTTGGTATGCAGTGGATTCCAATGTGGCACGCACAATGTGCTCTTGAGTGGTGCCTCCAGTAATACCAATCATCATCCCCCTTGCGTAGGAATCCCAATAAGGAGCGGCTAAGCCTGTAAAGGAAGGCACAAAATACACGCCTCCATTGTCCCCTGCCTGTCTTGCCATGGCTTCTGTTTCAGCGGCAGATTTAATGATTTTCAAGCCATCTCTTAGCCATTGGGTTGCCGCACCAGAAATATAAATCCCTCCATCCAGGGCATAGGAACATTTCCCGTTTAATTGCCAAGCAACCGTAGTCAAAATTCCATTCGGAGAATAAATTGGTTTATCTCCAGTGTTCATCAACATAAAGCATCCCGTTCCATAGGTTGTTTTTACGGAACCAGAAGTGATGCAATTTTGTCCAAACAAGGCTGCTTGTTGATCAACCATTACGCCGGAAATCGGTGCACGAATCCCCATAAAATCCATGGCATCGCTGTAGCCGTAAATCATAGCACTATCACAAATCGTAGGCATAACGCTACGGTCAATATGTAATAGATCCAAAATATCCTGATCCCATTCTCCTTTATGAATGTTGAAAAGCATCGTTCTTGAAGCAGTGGACGCATCCGTAATATGCACTTTCCCGTGGGTCATCTTCCAAATTAACCATGCATCCATATTTCCCGCCAGAAGCTGCCCTTTTTTCATTAATTCTCCAGCTTCAGGCACATTATCTAAAATCCATTGGATTTTTGTTGCACTAAAGTAAGAATCGATAATTAAGCCTGTGTTGTTACGCACAAGATCTGCGTATTTTTCGCTTAGTTCATCAGCATGTCTAGCAGTTCTTCTATCTTGCCAAACGATTGCATTGTATACAGGTACGCCGGTTAATTTATCCCACAAAACAACGGTTTCCCCTTCATGATCAAGACCAATACAAGTGATTTCTTTGGGCATTGCACCAACAAGCAACATTGCTTGTCTCGTTGCGGACATAATCGATTCCCAAACTTCAATGGCATCATGCTCCACCCATCCTGCTCTTGGGTAAATTTGGGTAATTTCCTTGTATCCTCTTGCTGCCAAAGTCCAATTCTCATCAAATAAAATTGCAGTGGTACCGGTTGTTCCTTGGTCAATTCCTAAGTAGTATTTTTTTGTCATAGAGATTCCTCCACATAATAAAGATATTTATAAAATATTGCAAAGCGAAGACAAACCTTGGGCGTTGCCCAAACCCACTTGCTTTTTGAAAAAAGCAAGACCAAAAACTTTTATGAGCCCGCATTCTATGCGGGGTTGGGTGATCAAGATTGCAAAGGCAAAGAAGTAACATCTGTCCCAAGGATAGCTTTAGCGTAGCAAAAGTGATGACCCCTCACCGCCAAGATTGGGCAGACAGCGTAGCTGGCTTTTGCGCAGCAAAAGTGATGACCCCTCACTGCCAAGATTGGGCAGACAGCGTAGCTGGCTTTTGCGCAGCAAAAGTGATGACCCCTCACTGCCAAGATTGGGCAGACAGCGTAGCTGGGATGACCCAAACCCTTGTGGATGTTTGAGGGGAAATCCCTCAAGGGTTTGGCTTTGTCTTCAGTCTGAGATATTTACAAAATATTGGTAATGGTATTCCAAGTTAGACTGTGTGCATTGGCATAGCGCATATCACAGGCTGTACAATCTAAAAACTTTTGGTAAGAACGGTTCATATGGGTTTGATCAAAATATCCAAAGGAAACCGCAGTATTTAATAGGGATTTGGGGCTTGTTGCAAGGATATTGTGAAGAGAGAATTGGAGTTGCGTCATTTCCGAAAATAATTTTGTAGAAACACCAACATGTTCCTGAAAAACGCGGTTCAGATATCTTTCGCTACAACCAACAATTGCGGCGATTTCGGCCACCTTAATCACACCTTGATTTTCAAGAATAATACCTACGCAACGGGAAACCAATGCCATAGGCGAAAATTGAGCAGCATTTAACCCATTTAAATAGCCACTCAACAAAATGTTTCTTTCATGGAAAGACTCTCCTCGTTTTAATTCGTTTAAAAAAACATCTATTTGAGGTAAGAATTGTTCCAAAGGCAAAGCTCTATCCGTTAAGTCATTGGCTGGGATGTCAAACAACCAATGTACCACATCAGGGTGCAGGTGAACACAATAAGCCACTGAACGCGGCATAATACGTAGTTTACGCAAAAAAGTCAAAACCCCACCTACATAACCATGTGAAGCGTTATTTCCCAGTATAAAATAAAGTGACATATATCCGTTGGGGATGAGTGGATAATGTAATTCTTCGCCACTTAGGTTTGCTATCTCAAAGGTATCTAGTATGAAATTATGGTGCTCATGGTCGTGGGGAAAAATACGCCGTTGTAATTGTATGCCCGTTCCATCAAGTAAAATAGGCGCTAAAGGTTGCGCACTTGGTCGGTACTTGGCTGCTTGTTTATTACTTATAAAAAAAGACATACAATACCACTCCTTGCTAGTAAAAATAAGAACATACCCCTTAATAAAATTAGTTTAACATATAATTTTGCAAATTAAAATTCCGATTTATGCCATCTTCTTTTTAAATAACATGCTAAACTTTACATATTAAAAGTTGGTAAAATGGTTTCAAGTAGGCAAAGCGGCACGATTGTCAGACACAAGTTCGTTGTAATGTAGCAAAAGTAGTACACATAAAAAGGAGGTAAACATATGAACGAAACCCGTAATAACAAAGTCTTAACACGTGCACTTGGACTTCCCGAATGCGTAACCATTACCGCCGGTGCTGTAATTGGCGTTGGGTTGTTCACAGTGGGTTCTTCTCAAGTAGGTGTCTTGGGCGGTTCCATCATCATCGCAACTATCATTGCTTTCTTATTAGTATTATGGCCTTCTGCAATTTATGGCGAGATGGGCGCAGCCCTTCCCTTAGCAGGTGGTACATATGCTTACGCAAAACGGGCGATTAACTATCCCGTAGCTGTGTTTTGCAGCTGGAATTATACTATTGCGCAAATCGGTATCGGCGGTTCTGAAGCCTTGGCTTTTGCAAACTATTTTCAACGTTTATTAGAAGCTTTAGGTCTTCCAAATAACATTGACCCTCGTATCCTTGCTGGTGCTTTATTCGTTTTATTCGTGTTTATTAATTATCGTGGCATCGCCATTGCCGGCAAATGGCAGGATGCTTTCATGTTTTTCTTCTGGGGTGCATCTTTGGTATGGTTTGCAACTGTAATCCGCGAAATGGATTTTACAAACTTCTCTTACGTTTTTGCTGGTATCCCAGCTGAAATCACTGCATTTGCAAAATGCGTATTGATGGTATGGTGGTGCTTCGCTGGTTTTGAAACAGTAGTTGGTATGGGTGCGGAAGTTAAGTTCCCTCATATTACGATCCCTCGTGCCTTAACAATTTCCCCTTTCATCGTATTTGGAGTAAATGCATTATTCCAATGGTTCTTATTGGGCATCACGCCCCCAGAAGCACTTGCTGGTTTGGCAACTGCTGATGCACCTTTCGCCTTCTCTATGGAAGCAGCCGGTTTGGTTGGTATTCCTTTAGTAATCCTCTGCTTAGGCATCACATTTGGTGGTGACTTTTCCACAATGAACCCCTGCGTAACTGGGCCTGCACGTTATATGTACGTAATGGCAAATGACGGTTCCATGCCTAAGGCTTTTGGTAAATTACATCCAAAATTCAACAGTCCTTATATCTCCATATTAACAGTTGGTGTCGTTGGAATCGCATTAATTGCAACAGGTTCTATCGCAGTATTGGCAGCGATGTGTGCATTCTGTCAAATGACCTGCTACATTATCGGCTATATTTCTTATTTAATGTTACAAAAGAAAGAGCCAAATTTGCACCGCCCTTACAAAGTACCTTTCGGTACCTTTGGTGCATACTTCAGTATCGCAGCTTATGCTATCTTGGCATTATTGGCTCTTGATATGAGCGCCCTTCCTTACAACCTTGGCTTTAACGTAATTTGCATCCTATATTACTTTGCCTTCGTTCGTAAGCGCCCTATTCCTCAAGAATCAGTCGATCTTGAATTATTAACATTGCAAACAGTTGAGCCTACTGCTGAAGAAAAAACTGCCTTGGATAAACAATATCTTCGTTGGAAATACGGCGGTTACATTGTATTTGTAGTATCCTTGTGTATGTTTATCGTTGGTTTTTTACTCTAATTCTCTGATTGACCCCTCAATTGAAAAGAGATAAAGATCTATTTGAAACGAATCCAACTGCAAAATTTTAGTTAATATTATTAAAAAAAATTCCCTAAACCATAAAAAGCCCTTATGGTTTGGGAATTTTTTTGTATTTTTGGAATGTCCGTTTGCACAACGTTAATCTTAATTTCAAACCATACCCCCATGCAAGGCGCTACAGTAATAAAACTTTAATTAACGTACTATCCTTGACCATTGCATAGATACCCCTGTATACAATTACAACGATTAGGCTAAGGTGTTACAACTACATTATACCACTACAAAGGTAGTATAGAAGTAGGCGAAAGCACCAATTTAACTTGCCTTAGGTTTTCATTTGAATATCAGCCATTTAATTCATCAAATATTTCTTTTACGGTTGTGATTTTATCCACACGCCATACATTTTCGCCGCAAAAAAGCAGAGAATTTTCTTTTTCCCCTAAAGCAGCTTGCATGAGGGCGCGGGAAATACAGTAATGGGTTGTTGCCGGATTACAGTGCTCTATACAACCAAAACACTTTTCCACAGGCTGACGGCTTGTTTCTCTTTCCTTAGCAAAATTATTGCGTATAGCTCTGCCTGGCAAGCCTACCGGACTTTTCACAATCATAACATCTTCTTTTTTCGCTTCTATATAGGCCTGTTTGTAGGCATCAGCTGCATCGCATTCTTGGGTGCCTACAAATCGGGTTGCCATTTGTACCCCACTACAGCCCAGACTTATATAATGATCAATATCTGATCTATCATATACTCCGCCGGCAAAAAACACAGGAATATGTCCATATTTTTCTTCAAAGCTATTTACGTATTCAACTATTTTTACGACCTCTTTATCGTATTCCTCATTGGTCAAGTTTTCTGCTTCTTCTGGTGTAAAGCCTAAATGTCCACCAGCTTTTGGCCCTTCAATAACCAGAAAATCGGATACTCGCCCAAATTTCTTGTCCCATCTTTTAAACATTAATTGGGTAGCCCTTAAAGAGGAAACAATAGGTGCAAATTTGACTTTTGTATCCTTAAGCAGTTCCGGCAGTTCCAATGGCAGTCCTGCACCGGAAATAATAACATCGGCGCCGCTTTCAACGCAACATTGTACATACTGGGCATAGTTTGTGGCTACACGCATTATGTTTACACCTATTATGCCGCCGTTGCTTACCTCTTTGGCCTTTCTTATATTGTCTGCCAATGCCTCAAGATTCGCTTTCAAAGGCTCTTTGTAAAAGCTCTCTTTTAAAAACCCAGGCTGTGCTGCTGATATTACACCTATACCACCTTGGGCAGCAACTGCCCCAGCTAAACGCCAAAGGCTTATACCTATACCCATTCCTCCTTGTATAATCGGCACTTTTATTTCTAAATCACCAATTCGTACCCCTTTGAGTTTAATCATCCTACACCTCATTTTGTATTATTTATCAAACTTTAGTCTGTGAATATGATAATATATACCACATCATCTGTCAATAGAAACTACGTCAGCTTGTTTGCTGCGCTATGGCAGTTAATGCAATGCTGATTGCTCTTAAAAATGCAAACGACCAAATAACGCTTTGCACTTGTTACAAATGCGAATTCTCCATTCAATTTCCAATTTTCTCTATGCTAAAGACTATTTCTATAGCACTTTCAACTGCAGTTTATGGCATATAACATGTGACAATGAATTTCAGCACCGCCGCCAGACCGCCAGTATAAAGATAGATTTTACTTAGTCCCCCAGTGTGTCTAATTCTTTTGCAAGGTGGGCTTCAAAGAATTCAGCCTTGCTGCTGCTTCGCTTTGGTTACATTGCCTTTAGGACGTATATGCCTTGGAATTCAGCAGTAAAAAAATGCAATCAGGATCCAGGGCTTAGCCGGAGGCCTCTATTCCTTACACTCGTCTGTTGAATGCGCAATGTAGAGTGCCAATACAACAGCGAGAGCCATAAAAATGTTTACGGTAAAAAGTATTGCTCGTCCCGGCCACGCAATGAGTAGAAAGACTGGCATCAATCCGCCTCCTATTAAAAAAGCCTTTTGTCCATCGTTTTGCTTCCTTTTACCAATCTGAAATGTATTTTTTATAAATACCTCTACAATGATAATATTATAATGCATAATAGGTATGATGTCAGTATCTTTTGATTTTGCCGTTTAATCTTGTTGCTATACTCTAAATTGCAAAAATTTTTAACACATATTTACATTCTGGATACAATAAAACCATCATTTTAGGAGCTGTCACTTCAGGCCAAGTTGGCCGAAGTCAGGCAAACGTTTCCGGTCGTCCATATCACCACACAACACCGGTTTCGCTTCCAGGCTAAATTTCAATAAAATTATATCCAGTACAGGCTATTAAATATATAGTCTACACGAGTATATATCGCCTATAGTCTATAATGATACCGATAAAATTATTTTGGAGGTATCGACTATGGCACTCAATTACATCTCAATTGGACAAAAAATTAAAGCAATCAGGAAAAGAAAAGGCTTCTCTCAGCTGACACTCTCTGAACTTATTAATCGGTCCCCAACCTATATCAGCTACATAGAAGGGGGGATCAAAAGCATGAGTTTGGATACCTTTATCCTTCTCGCCAATGCTCTGAATACTACGGCGGATGAACTATTAATAGATAATCTTGAAAACACAATAAAAGTTTCCAACCATGAATTTGCCGCACTTTTTTCAGATTGCAGCGACTATGAAAGAAGGATTTTGTTTGACGTAATCACGGCAACAAAGAAGTCTATACGAGAGAATAAACATTCCGTTCGTACTCGTTAATCATGATTATATAAATCATGATTGGCAAGTACAATCTACTAGAAGTCAAGGAGTAGACCTCTGGTTTGCAAACGAAAAAAATGCTAGAACTGTATCGTTTTCGTAAAAATACATTTTCATGAAACCCGATTGCATTTTCAGCAAAATCAAGGTTTCACTAAGTTTGTTTGATTTAATTATCTGATCTGTTATAGAGCAAGTCGGCTCTTTTCTGAAATAGCGGGCTACAAAATTAAGGTTTTCGATTCCATTGATTTGCCCGGTCAATGCACTATAACCCGCCGGCCTACTTCAAGACGGAAAGCGATATTTTGATGTTTGTAAACGCCCTGATTGAAAATAAATACCACTGTGCGAATGAAGAAACGCTTTTGAATCACAATGCTTCTGACACTTCAGGCTGGTAAACCGCCCCTTGAAGAAGCTCAATCCTCATGAGAAGTACACCGTTTATGAAGTAAGTGCCGACCGCCCTAGATGAGAACAAGGACAGTCTCAACGAATTGTGGACAATAAAGCTAAGAAGAATATAAAGAGACCATGCAAGAACCAAAAAATTTTGCATTCAAAAAAACATGCTCCAAGCAAATTTATCGGTCAAAGCGAATATCCGTCTTTCTCATGTGAGTGATATTGAACTTGGTAAAGCAAAAATAATGTTTGCCACTTTTACCCCAATTGCAGAAGCTCTGAAAATTTCCGCTGATGTGCTGCTGCGTCCTGCCATTCCCCAGGTGAACAATTTATATCAGAATGAGTTTGCAGAAATTCTTGGAAATTGCACCCCTGATGGAATTGATGCTATAATCAAAATCGTCAAGAAATTAAAAACCACAATGCACTCAAATAAAATGTATATGTTATTTAACAGGTTAGAAAACCGTTTTCGACCTGTTATTTTTTTCGTCTTTTATAAACCACGGGTCAAACATTTGACCCTTGGTTTATTCCTTTTATCCACAAATATCAATAAGATATTTAAGAGACTATTTTATTTCGGAGGCAATCGCTATGAATGAAGTTGAGCTATTTAATAAGATGAAGGGGATTGGGGAAACGCCACAATTCTCTATTGTTTTTGGTGAGGATTCCGAACACTCAAGAAAAATTGCAGAACATAAAGAGTGGTTGCAACGTATTCGTCACGAAAGACCAAGTACTAAGATGCCATATAAGGTTGGAATCTATATTCGCTATTTCAATCAAACGAAATATGAAGATTATCTTTTATATCACAAAAAGCAGTTTGCGGACACAGTTGATCTTTGCCCGAATTGGGCGCTGGTAGATTTTTATATAGATGAAGGTTCCTCGACGCCCAATATGGAATCGTCCCCCGAATGGAGCCGTTTGTTGAATGACTGCTTTGACAAAAAAGTGGATTTGATTATCACACAGAAGGTTTCCAATGTATCGAAAAGGATACACGAGATATCTCTCTGCGCTCGCTTGCTTGCAGCCCAAAATCATCCTATTGGTATCTATTTTATCTCAGAAGATATTTTCACCCTCGCTTCCTATTACCAGCAGGATTTAAGAGACACCTATTTCCTGCCCTCTCCTGATTGGCAAGCACTTTTCGATGATGAAAACAAAGTAAGGGGTATTCTGCATGATTGATGAACAGAAACGATTGCAAAAACAATTGGATATCGAAAAGACCCGTAAGCGAATGCAAGCTACCATTGATTCCGATAATTATGAGTATGTCCCGGAAAAGAAACAGACAGATTACTACGACAACGATATCCATCAGCGTGTGGCTATCTATGTTCGTGTTTCTACAGATGATGTGAAACAGACAACCTCCTATGAGTTGCAGAAGAAATACTATGAGGATTTCGTCTTGCATCATCCAAACTGGACGCTTGTAAAAATTTATGCCGATGAGGGAATAAGCGGCACTTCACTCAAACACAGGGATGGATTCAACCGCATGATTGCCGAATGCAAGGTTGGCAGGGTTGATATCATTATCTGCAAGAATGTATCCCGCTTTGCCCGTAATGTTGCCGACTGTATCGGCATTGTTCGGGATTTGGCAGCGTTGAAACCTCCGGTGGGTGTTTTCTTTGAGTCCGAAAGGATTTTCTCTTTAAAGGAAGACTCTCAGATGGCTCTGACTTTTCTGGCTACTATGGCGGAGGAAGAATCACATACAAGAAGCCGAAGCATGGAAACCTCTCTTCGTATGAGATTGGATAACGGTATCCCCCTAACTCCCAAACTTTTAGGATACACTCATGATACCAATGGCGAGTTAGAAATTAACCCTGATGAGGCACCCACCGTAAAGCTTGCTTTTTATATGTATCTTTACGGGTATTCTACCGGGCAGATTGCGGATACACTCATTGCTCTTGGACGTCGTTCTTATCTTGGGAATATCAATTGGACGACAGGCAGCATCATTCAAATTTTAAGGAATGAACGACACTGTGGTGACGTGTACACCCGAAAAACTTATACACCAAACTACAGAGACCATCTCGCCAAAAAAAATCGCGGAGAGCGGCCCCAGAGCAGATATTTCAATCATCACAAAGGGATCATAACAAGAGACGATTTCATCGCCGTTCAACGAATGCTTGATAATGCTAAGTACGGAAACAAATCCGTCTTACCGGAGCTTCGCGTTATTGGCAGTGGTATCTTAAAAGGTTTTGTAACTATAAATCCCCGGTGGGCGGGATTTAAAGAGGCCGAATACTTTGGGGCTGCCAAAAGCGTTTATCCCACCCTTGATACTGAGGAAGCGTCTGCCCCTACGGGAGCGAAGGATGAGTACCAACTTGAAGTGGGCGCCGGAGATTTCGACTTACGTGGGTTTGAAATTACTCGCTCCGAATTTTTTGATTCCGGTCGTCGCCCAACTGTGACTTTTGGAAATAAAAAAATCAAATTTAGTATGACGTGTATACGAAAACTTGGCGAAAAAAATTATATAGAATTGCTTGTTAATCCCATTGAAAGAAAATTTGCAATTCGCCCTGCTGATAAGAATAATCGAAACGCTGTCATAATATCTAAGGTTTCAAATGCGAACTATTACCCTCGTGATATATCATCAGCTGCGTTTAGCAATACGCTCTTTTCATTGTTTGGTTGGAACACCGATTGTAAATACCGAATCATTGGTTCCCTATATGAACAAGACAAGGAAATGGCATATGTTTTTGATGTTATCAATTCTGAAGCCCTATTCAAGTCTTATATTTTAACCACAAAGGAATTATCTGAAGAAGGACAGGTTTCCATCCAGCCACTGACACCGTATGGCAAACGGATTCGGGCAATTCCAGAGGAATGGACTTTCTCTTTTGGGAAGCAATATTATCTGCATGAACAATCTCTTGCTGTCATTGAAAACCAAAATGAGCATGATTGGAAACTTCTCTTAGAGGGCCAGCTTTTTAAAACCGGGAAAAAGATAGCTGTGACAGGTTTTGAAGCGTTGAAACAATACATCAAACATGAACTAAGTGGAATCACACCCCAGGAGGCAGATCATGAATAAAAATGAAGCACTGCAGATGCAATCAGATGACTCACAGGATATGAGCGATCATTCTTGGTCAGTGGAACCCGCAACATCGAGCAGTACGCCCGTTCTTACTAAAAAAGATGCGTTATTGGAGATGGGTACATCCTTTGATTTTGATGGATTTCAAGTCGTTCGGCGTGAATTTTTTGCTCACTTGAATGAACCGTCGGTATCTTTCAATAACTATAAGTTTTATGTGAATACCGCTTGTCTTTCAAAGTTTCCTGAAACAGAACATGTGCAAGTGCTTATCAATCGAAAAACCAGGATTCTCGCTTTGCGCCCTTGCCAGGAATGCGAAAGAGATTCATTCCTTTGGTGCAACAATTCTAAGGGGAAGCGTAAACCTAAGCAAACGACTTGCAAATTGTTTTTTGCAAAAATCGTTTCGCTTATGGGTTGGAATCCCAACTATCGATATAAGCTTACAGGGAAGCTTATACATGCAAACGGCGAATACCTTATTGCCTTCGATTTAACTGCTACCGAAGTGTATCAGCGGGCATTTCCTAAAGGTACGAAACCCAAGACATCAAAAACTCCGGTATTCCCTTCAGAATGGCAAGATCAATTTGGTTTGCCGTTCAAGGAGCATCGGCAATCCATGCAAATCAACATATTTGACGGTTACGCCATTTATGCAATCAAAGACAATTCCAAGATGGATGGCAACGCTTCTGCTGCAGCGCAACAAGATTTAGTGCCAAGTTCAAATAATGGAGGTATCGGCGAATGAATGAACCATCTAACTTGTTTACACAAATATCAATTGATTTAAAGAAATTTCGTATTCGAGTACATAAAGAATCATTGCATTTAATTGGAGATCCAAAATATATTCATTTTCTTGTAAACATAAATAGCAGACTGGTGGCGATTCGAGCCGTCGAAAAGGAACAGGTCGATTTACAGACACATAGGGTGGATCAAACTCGCATGAAATCGGATTTTTCTTTTGAGATATACAGCCGCCCTTTCATTGAAAGGTTATGCAAAAAATTTAATTGCTTCAGCAAGGGTAATTCCTATCGTTTAACAGGAATCGCTATTCAATCTGAACGAATTGCTGTTTTCCCCCTTGATTCCCTTCAAAAATCAAAAGCTAAGGGAGACATTTATGGAAAGTAAGACATTACAAACCCTTAAAATCGACAAGGACTTCAAAAATTTAATTTGTCCTCTGGAAAATAAGGAGTATCTTCAGCTTGAAGCCAACCTTTTGGCAGATGGCTGCGGTGATCCCATTATTACGTGGAATGGATTCATCATTGATGGTCATAATCGCTATGAACTATGTATAAGACATCAGATTCCTTATACTGTTGTAGAAATGAAATTTAATTGCCGCGAATCTGTCATTTCATGGATTTGTGCTAATCAGCTTGGAATACGCAACATTACCGTGGAAACTCGGAAGTTTCTTATCGGTATGCAGTATGAATCGGAGAAACTGTCTCATGATCTTAAAAATGCGCAAGGCAAAAATCAATATGATAAACCCGAAAGCGAATTATCTTGTGGCACACCCAATTCAAAGGAGGAAACCCGACCATCTCCTTCTGGTCATGTCATTGCCCAGCGTATTGCACAGGAAAATCAAATAGCGGAGGGCACAGTTCTAAAGTATGCAATATATACCCGTGCCCTAGAAGCCATGGGGCAGAAGGTGCCCGAAATGGTTCCGAAAATTTTATCGGGCAGATATAAAATATCTCATAATAATGTGGTCGACTTATCTCTACTCACTTCCGATGAAATCAAAAAAGTAGGACATAGAATGGAGCGAAACCAGCAACCCTTTGTTCAATATAATAGTACACGGCAAAAAACACAGAACACATTGGAACAGGCGAGTTCAAACGATTCCCCTTCAACCCCCTCCGTAAAGGATATGCCCGCCTTTGATCCGGATGCTGCGATAACCGCTCTAACACTTACAATCCCATCATGGGTAAGCTCAATTAAACGTACTCGAATGAATACGGATTTTGACAGGGTTTCTTTTTATGCCAAAGATAAACTTACAGAGACACTCATCCATCTTCAATACACAATATCAAAGATGCTGTCCGCAATTAAGGAGGAGGAATAAATGAACGATTTTAGTATGTATGTTCCTAATGTTCATTTTGAGCAAATTCCCATTAGGAATCTTGTTTCCAATCAAGAATATCAACGCAATCTATCTCGATCTCATATTGTGCGGGCGGCCGCCAGCTTTAATTTATATCAGATAAACCCAGTGAAGGTCAGTCGCCGAGATGGTATTAACTATGTTTTCAACGGCCAGCATACCATTGAGATCGTGGCTCTCACATCCGATTCCAGAGAAACGCCCGTGTGGTGCATGGTTTATGATGATTTGAGCTATGAACATGAAGCAGATATCTTCGCCAATCAGATGAAGTTCGTAAAACCGCTCAATCCCTATGAGGTATTTATGGCAAACATTGAAGCCGGCAATGATGATCAACTCATCATTCGTGATTTGGTGGAATCTTATGGGTTAAGCATCGGAACCAAAAAGGGGCACGGAGTAATCTGTGCGGTATCAACCCTTGAGTTTATTTATAAAAAATGTGGATTCCATGGCTTAAGCCGTGTTCTTCGGTTAATTATTGGAGCTTGGGAGGGAGACCTCAACTCTTTTTCGGGCAATATTTTAAATGCTATTACAAGGCTTATTATCGTTTTTGAAGATACTCTAAACGACGAGGTATTCAAAGAAAAACTTGGTGCTGTTTCTGTGAAGCAGCTTGTCCGAACAGCCAAAGAGCGTCGCCCCGGTTCTATGGGCGTTGCTGAAGCAATGGTGCTTGAATACAACGGAAAAAAGAAAAGCAATAGCAACCGCTTATACATCAACAAGTTGTATTCCCGTGAGCATGCTATTTTCAAGACATTGAATGCACCTGACGATATGCTTAATGATGAAGCAGAGAGTTTTGAGGACGCTAATGAAGAGGATATGGAATAGGTAAGAAGCATCTGACGTGTTGAGGTTTACACATACTTTGGGATACTCCCAATAACGATCAATTTTTTATGTCAGTTTTTTGAGTTTACACGGACTTTGAAACGAACTCCCGTTGAGTGTTTTTTCTACGTTCCCACCAACCAATTCTCTGATTTGCCCCTTCATTACTTCTTCGATCAACTGTACAATTTTCTCAGACATGGTTTACTGTCTCCTCTCAGAATGGTTGTGTGATTACTTTCATTCTATCAGAGATTTGCAGACCATGTCTTTTTTATCTCTTTTTCAATTTGCGCAACTTATTCTACCTTATCTAAAAATACCCCCTTTCGTTAGATTTTTTGTCTAACCAAAGGGGGTTCTTTCATAGTGAGGCGGAAATTTTTGTAGCTTTGCCTTTAGACCTTCATTTTCTAAAAACATTTTTCTGCCATTTCGTTGGAACCAAGATTTTATCCAAACTGGTTAGGATAGCTTTTTATTTTCAATATAATTACAAATATCGTGAACTGTAATTAAAGAAACGATATCCAGTGCATTAATATCAATATTATACTTATCTTCCAGCATTCCAATGAGATTTATAATTTCAAACGAATCCAAATTTAAATCAGTTTTTATAGCTGTATCCCCTGTAACCTCGACCTCTGGCGCAAAGGTATCTTTTATCATTTCTATCAATTCAGTAAGCATATTATATCTCTCCTCTTTTAATTTTTCTACTTGCTGTTTTCGGAAATTCCTCATCGCAAAACACAACACTTTCAATTTGCTTATAAGAAGCTAACTTCTTGTTGGTTTCGTTTATTTTTTTACGAATTAACTTTTGGTCAAGCTCTGTATAAACTTTAGCTGTAAGTTTTCCGTTTTGCAGACAAACTACAACCTCTTTAATCTCCTCAATCTTAATCAATTCTAGTTCAAGCTCTTCCGGGCTGATGTTTTTTCCATTTGGCAATACAATTAAATTCTTTTTTCTGCCCACAATATATGCATAATTGTCTTCAATATAGCCTAAATCTCCGCTTAAAAACCATTCATCCAGAAATGCTTCTTCCGTAGCCTTGGAATCCTTATAATATCCTTTAAATAGGTAAGGGTTTTTAAACACAAGCTCTCCGTCTATTGTTTTTGCTTCGGAATTAAAATTTATTCGTCCAATACTTCCAAGGCGATTATCCTCATTTGGATTTACAGTAATGGAACCGCAGGTTTCGGTAAGTCCGTATCCATTAATCACCAGTATGTCCAGCTCTTGCATACGTTTTGCAACTTCCAAATCCAGCGGCGCCCCACCAATGACAATGATTTTTAAATTTCCGCCAAGCAATTGGGAACAAGCCTGTTTCCTTGCAGTAAGATGATCTAAATCGCTTGTTTTCATAAATTCTTGGGCTTTCATATGAATCATTTTATCAAAATACGTTAGCAATGCCGGCACCAAAAAAGTACAGTATGGCCGAACTTCTTGCATTTCCATGAAAAGATTCTTCAAGCCTGCTGAAATAAATAGATTGCCACCACTATACATAGATGTAAATACCACATTTGCAAAGGGAAGAATATGATTGAGCGGTAATGTTAAAAATATAGAGTCTTTTACCTTAAGACTATAGGAAAGATAAAGGCTCGTCCGTAGCAAATTAATTTGAGACTGCATTACACCCTTTGGCTTCCCCGTAGTTCCGGAAGTATAAAATATATATGATAATTCTGTACCGTCAGTTTTTTGTAATTCCACCGCTGAATCACAATGAAGATGGTTCTTGGTATCTGCTTCTATGCAAATTGTATACTTAACACTTTTGTTGTTTTCTGTTATACAGTCACATAACGGCTGGTTGAAGCCAGAATAAATCAGACAAGAGGTGTCGCTATGCTCCACCATATACGCTTTTTCCTGTAGTGTTGCCATATTATCCAGCATAATTAGAACATTACCCGAAAGAGGCACAGCAAAGCACCACATTAAGCATTCATACGAATTTTCAGATGCAATGGATATCTTGCTATTTGTTATGCCCTTTAAAACAAGTGATTTTGCCGCAGCTGTAACTTGTTGTGAAAAATCAGAATAAGTTACGGAACACATTTTTCCATCTTTTAAATAGGAAAATGCAGTCTTTTCACCATAATAACTTGTAGTCAAAAAAAGCAGGTCACTGATCGTTGAAATGTTTTCAAACATGGATATCCCCCCTAGGCAAGTTCCTTCTATTATGTTTATTTTTTCTTTACGAAAAGCCTTTCGTGTTAATAATAGTTGCTATGCTGGCTTCAATTTCCTTATGAATTTCTATGACTTCCTCATCGGTAAAATAATTTTCCCAATATATATACGAAAATCCAATCGTTTCCCAATTCAGGTAGTCTGTTATATGTAACGTCATAGGCAGAAAATCAGTTTCACAATTATGGTGCTTCAATGTTGCAAAAGAAACAGACGGTTTTTGGTTGGTACAAAAATATGAAAAAGAAAACTGTGGAATATACTTACCATATTTTTTTTCGTATTCCTCTGAAAATATTTTTGTATTCCAATCGAAATTTCTGTGCTTATAATAATCTACGGACTGTTTCCGAACCGACTGATATAACTCAAAAATATTGTTATATTTCGTGAAGTCAAAAATAAAGGGAGGCCCAATTTCATAAACACCTAAGCTGTTTTTTTCATTGGTTCCCAAACGATTTCCAATAGGAATTTCAAAATAAAAACGCTTGCACCCTGTTTTGATATTTATAATCTGTGCAAGAACTGTAGCAATCAAATTAGGTGGAGAAATATTATTTTTGGAACAATACTCAAATAAATCATCTTTTATTTTTTTGCTTGTCTGGAATGTTAATTCCTTAATTGCCGACTCATCAATATCAATTACATCATGAAAAAGATAGTCACTATTCGAAATTTCCAAAAACCTATCTTCCCAAAATTCTTTATCTGTAAAATATTTTTCACTTTCATAATATTTTTTTATATTCTCCAGATATTTTGAAAATGGGTGCCATTTCACTTCCTCATCTTTCAAAAGCAGAACCTTCTGAATTTTATCCGTTAGCATTAATATAGATATTCCATCAAAAATCAGGTGATTAAAACTAAAGTGGATGCCATAACAAGAACCAGCAATGGAATAAATAAATATGTAATAAAGTTTCTCCCTATTATTTATCTTTGTTGCCCAAACCTCCTTGCAAAACAAATGATATTCTTCTTCAGTAGAAAAATCAAAGATAGGAATATCTTGTTTCTGATAAGGTAGAAATTCCATATACTGTCGACCATCCATAGTAAGACATCTTGCTCCAAAAACATCGGCTGTCTTGATACATTGATCAATTGCAAAGGAAAGCTCCTCTGGGGAAAAACTTGATAAAAATTCCATTGAATATGATATTTTCATAGGAATACTACCTATTGCTTCATTTACATCAAAAATATATTGTTGTTCATCACAAATGGGCAAAATACTCATAAAATTCTCCTTAATCTATTCATATCGAGACTTAATATTTAGCCAAGCAATTACCATGCCCTGACTTTTCAAGTTTGTCCTGTAATTGTGCAATAAATTGTTGGAATTCTTCTTTTGAAACATAATGTTCGGTAGTATCAATATTAAAATTTATTTTTTTCAAAACCTTATCTATTTCATCAGGATATTTTATTGACAAATCGCTTACAGTTGCAATTGTTCCGTCTTCAACGATCTCAATCATTTCCATTCCAAGATAAACACCACATGCGGTTTGCCAGCAAGTTGCATTTGTGTTGAATTCCTTAAATATTTCCTCATGGGACACCGTGTTATGATAATAAACAAGATTATCACTATCATCATAAATTAGTATACCGACATTTTCAGTTCCTGACACGTCCATTTGATTTTTTAACTGCTTTGCTTCATTTTCGCTGATTTTATTATGCAACAAATATTCCTGAATGCTAACAGGCGCCTGATAGATGAACATACTGGCATCGCACAATGGGCTTAATCTTTGTATTGAAAATACCTCTTCATGGGGTATGAGAAGATATTCTCTCTTTTGGTTTTCCACAGTAAAAGGAATGGGCGGACAATCCACAACAATATATGGGTTTTGGGGTGTAGAAATAAACTTATCATTTACACAGGCTTCCAAATAATAGGATTCACAAGACCATGTATTAAATATCTCATTGCCTTTTGTTGCTTTGTCTGTTTCAAAAATAATTGCATAATGCCTTTTACTTGGTAAATTTTTAAAATAAATATGTTCAACAAGCCCAGGATTCATGCCAAAACCCAATAAAATTTTGCTATTGACTTTTGTTTCAAGAAGACTTTTATAATAGTCATAACTTGTCATCTCAGCATCGTCATTTTCGATACCTGCGTCCACATACGCCAAATTATACTTATAAACAAGATCAAGAAAGAGTTTCGTACGTAGGCCTGTAAGATTAATAAAGAGGTCTATTTCTGAATGATGTTCGTTTATGTATTGAATAGCGTCCATATTATTGTATTCAAGGTCACAAATCGTAATATTGTGACTGCACCCATGTTTTTCAACAAGCTTCATAAATGCCTTTCCAATGTTCCCATAACCCGCAAGTAAAATATCCATAAATTTCAAAGCTCCTTTTGATTTTAATGATTCATATAATTCGTATTTTTTTGAATTTTATTGTAATCCTTATCCTCAAGATTGAGGATTAGAAATATTACTGTTAAAACAAGAAAACTAATGCCAATGATTAAAAATGTCTTCCTAATACCAAAGAACATGGCAAAAGCAAATAGGTAGGCCTGACCCATTTGGGCAATACCAATAACAACATTGCTGAGGGCAAGGGTACTGCCCTGCCCGTATTTTATCGATTCAGGCAGTTGTGTGAAATAGATGTTCTGCACCGATTGAAAAAAACTGTCAGCAAAGGCGATGGCAACACAGGCAAATACCAGCGCAAATACTGATTGAATCAGTCCATAGTAAATGATTGCAGTAGACATAACAACAGCTGATATAATCAGTACAATATACGAATCCAATACGGAAAGAAGCTTCTTTGTAAGCACCGGACCAAGATAAATCGAAATCAGTCCAAAAATAATAATAATATAAGAAATTGTCTCCACGTTTAAACCTTGACTTTTCCCTTCTAAGGGAAGGAAAAAATCAATAAATCCCATGCAGATAAAATATGGTACGGTTAAAAAGAAAATATAGCCGATGACCCGTTTATTCCAAACAAACTGGAACAAACTCATACCTGAATTTTCTTCCACATAATTCATGGCATTGGGGACGTTATTTTTATTATAAAAAAGAACGGATATCAGCAAGAGAATCAAAAGGATAAGCGCAGAAGCAACATATACCCAGCGATAGCCCAAGCTTGCGATAACAGTAGCGCCCAAGGCAACTCCAACAATGGTACCCGCATTCGTTCCAGCACTGCTCATCGTAAACCCTCGCATGACACGTTCTTCATCTGGTTGCATGGCCACCATGGAATCCAGGACGTTGAGTAACAAACCAGCACCACTTCCAAATACACTTCTACCCAAAATAAACTGTGCAAGGTCGCCAGCGGTCGCTGCAGTCAGTTCTCCAACGATGGCAAGAATGGTGCCGATCACAAGCAACTTATGAAGCGGAATCTTTTTTATAAGCACGCCTGAAACAAAAGCAAAAATGCCGACAAACAAAAGGGTGACGGAATACGCAATTGCCACCGCAATTTCCTTTGAAACACCGAAGGTTTCATTGTATAACTGCATCGCAAACAACGGACCACATACAACCGACAAGTGGTAGGCAGTTTGACCCAAAAACATTGGCGTTCTAACGGAGCTAGCGTCAATAAGCTGACCGGGTGCCAAGGATTTCTTTGCAAAAAACATTTTAATCCCAAAAAAGATTTCCTTTAACAGCAATAATGAGAGCAGCAAAACGACAGCAGTTGAAATAATAATTTCAATTAGCTTTGCTCTCATTTCTTTCATAAAACTGTTTTTATTAAACCCAACCTCAACAGCACCCACCACTTCATTGGTATCTGAAACGATTGGTACTTGAACCAGACAATAAGAACCAAAGTAACCCACATAATCCGGATAAATAAGTGTGTTGTTCTGACAAATTAAGTTGATTGCATGTTTTTCTGCAACCTCTAATGGGTAAATTGCTCCTGCTTCTTCAGGCATAGCCAAAATAAAATAAATTCTATTGTCAAAGAATTTATTAATTCCCAAATAAATATCTGCATTCCAAAGGTTATCTTTTTTATTGAGTCCTGTTTCATCAACATAGAAAACATCATCCTCAGAATTGCTTGCATTATGATTAAGGAAATTTATTATATTTTTATAGCTTTGAGAGTTAAAATCTTCTAAGTCAACAATGTTTTCTACATCCTCTGCAGAAATATTTTTCGCAATCAAATTGCCAATGGAAGAAATTTTATCTATTGAGGTGTCTTGATAAGCGTTGTAAAGAACATCTGTATATTTAACGATAACAAGTGCTGATACTGCTACAACGATTATAATCACCATAAAATTGTATGTAAAGTCTGTAAATCCTACTTTTTTGTAGTAATATATAGCAAACACAATAACTATGCTAAGTCCCAAAAGAAACAAAAAAATTCCGCAAAACCAGGCGAATATAATACGCATATGTTCCCCAGCAGAAAAGGCAATCTCTGTGTTTACCGGAGTTAACGTTTTTGTATTAACATTCAAACGATAAGTATCATAGCTTGATACAAGCATAATTTCATCCTGACTTGCACTGGCTATAGAATAGTAAAGCGCAGGATCATTGAAAAAGTCATCACTTTTCGTCATTGTTGCAATTGTCTGAATGCTTTGACCATCATAAAACCTTACAGTTCGTGAACCAATATCAGAAATCGCAAGATGACCATCGACAAGAGTCATGGAATACGGAATATTAAAGCCTTTTTCTTTTTCATAAGAAAGCAATTTAACATTATCTGCATTTGCTGAAATTTCATAGATATTCCCAAGAGCAGTAATTACATAAAAGTTCCCTTTTGCGTGATCATAACAATATTTTATGGCGTGCTCTTTTTTATCGTCCCAAGAAACAGAGGCCTTTATCTGTAGTTTATTGTTTCCGTTCAAATTGATAGAATATAGAAGAAGTTCGTCATCTGTTCTTGTCACAAATGTAAGCGCATCATCAATAAACTGTAAATCCATTATTTGGCTTGTCCTGTCAAAAAGATGCTCCACAGGATAGGAAGCAGAATAGATACTTCCCAAAAATTTCCCCGAAGGAGAAAACTCATCAATTGAAATATTGGAAATAGCTGCATCATTCACATACTGATAATTCGTAACAAATATTCTGCCATCTGGCGCTTGTGTAAGTTCTTTATAACATGCGCTAGTATTGATATATGTCCAATTGCATTTACCTTCTTTGTTAATTCCAATTAAACGGTAATTTCCCTGATCAATATAGAGCTGATCTCCGTTATCTGCAACTTTAAAAAATACAGGAGAAGATATTTGTGGACCATTATCAAAAGGTTTATACAAAAAACAATGCCAATTAAAATAAACATAGATAAAAGAGACTACAGCTAATAAGACAGTAGCGAAAATTAATATATTATACTTTTTTTTAGACAAATTAATGCTCATATAATTTCCTCATAAAATATTTTAATAATAAAGAAAGCTAATTTCTGTTAGACCTATTTTTTAATTCTATAAAATATTGCAATTTAAGCTGTCCCAGTCAATACACATAGAGAAAATCCTCTTTTTATGAACTTTCATCTTAGCACAATCAGGCGACAAAAACTGTTTTTGGGGTAATTGCCATCATTTTAGGGATAATTGCATAATTTTGTTAAAAAAGGTAACTATCAACTAAACCGTCCCTTCCTGTATCATACTTTTTGGAATTACTTCATTTGCATTGAGAACAATTTGAGTAGTGAATTTGCCATTGCTGACAGAGAATCTGTATGTACCGTCATACTTCTCGGTGGTATAGATTATGCTATGTATCCCTGTGCCACCGTCTTTCTTTTGGGTTTTTGGCAGTTCCCCCTCAAAGACAATTCCCTCGCAACAGCTATTCTCCACCTGTATTCGCAACCTTCCATCCATATATTTGGAAGTAACAATGATTTCCTTTTCATAATTTTCCGGGAGCCTCAGGCAACCTTCAATGGAATTTTCTAGTGCGTTACCAAAGATACAAGTCAAATCAACGTTATCAATCCCTGCTCGCTCGGGTACTACCATATGAAAATAAATTTTGATTTTAGCTCTCTCTGCCTTTTGTGCATAGGCATTACAAATACTGTTTACAATCGGATTTATACAATAAACTGTGGTTTTACTCCTGTCCATGGCTGCATTAAAACTTTTCATATAGTCTTCTAGTTCCGCCACATTTCCGTTTTTCAGCAATTCTATGATAACTGCATTGTGGTGGCGCATATCGTGCTTTTGCTGAAATGCCAAGGCTACTGACACCTTCTGGCGGGCAAGCTCAGATTCCCACAATTTCTCCTGCTGTGCCATAAGCAGCTGACGTTTTTCCAATGCGTATTTTTCAACAATGGCATTGGCTTGAACATACAACAGGTAATATACCGCCAAAAACAACATGTAGACAGTAATAATAATGACTTTGTTCCAATTTTCAATATTCCAAGACCAATAGGGGGATGGATAATATAGCACCATAATTTGCATGATTAAAAACATCAACGGTACCAACCCTGCTGCACACCATTCCTTGTCCAACGCACCCACCAGCCGTCGAAAACGTGGGCGTACAAATTTATAAAGCAACGGAAGGATTACTGCATATATTACCAGACGATTTATCATGAAATTAATTACGAAAGCAGGGCCTTCCCCATGTATTGCTAAGATATCACTGATATAGTTAATAGCTAAATAAATATTAACAAAGGTTATAAAACTAAAAAGTGACACAAAAAAATAATCTTCTGAGCAAATCAAAAACCAAGAAAGTTCTATTACTAAAATAATAAGGATTGCAAATCCATCTACCGAATTGATGCCATGTGTAAACAAGTGATAGGACAGGAGGCTTATTCCGCAAAGCATCACAAATAATCCTATCATTATTCGTTTTTTGGCCGGCTCTCGAAAACGCATTGCCGCAGATGACATCAGCGTAAAAACAACAACAGATTGCAAAAATGAAAAAAACAATAAAATGTTGTATAGCAAGTTTGTCGCCTCCCTTCCTACTTTATCCTATCATAAAATTACCCCAAAAATTGTTTTTGGGGTAATTGCCAATATTTTAGGGGTAATTGGCACATATTATTCCTCTGTGAACATTTGAAAACGCAAAAACTCCTCTTTGAGTTTCTGATAGGAGCGGTAAGGGTAAGTTATGGATTCACCAGTATCAAAGGTTATGGTATTTTTGGAAATCTGTCGGATGTATTTAAGGTTCAAGTTTAAGGAAACACCGCACCTAACGAAAAATTTGTTCTGTGAGAGCAGCTCAAAAAGTTCCGAAGCTGTCATGCGTACCTCCATCTTCTTCCCTTGAATGGTATGAACGATCTGATAGTTATTTCGTCCGGTTTCTGTAAATACCACATCCCGCAACGCAAGCCGAGTAATCCCCTCCGATGTCTTAAGGATGACAATCACTCGCCTTTCTCTATCAATACGTTGGATAATCTTGTCCAAAGCCGCAAAAATCCCCTCTTCAGCATAGGGTTTGACCAAATATTGTGCAGCTTCTACTTCAAAAGCTTCAATCGCATGGTCTCGAGAAGTGGTAATAAATATAAATTCACTGTTATCTCCTAACTGACGTAATTCTCTTGCTACATCAGTACCAAGCATACCAGCCATATAAATATCTAGCAGCAGTATATCAAATCCTCCATGCTCAGCCACATAAGTTAACAGTTCTAATGGGGCAGAAAAGGAGTTTATTGTTATTTCATATTGTGGGTGATTCTGCATGTAAGCCTCAAGGCAGCTGCGAGCACGGTCAATTTCTAGTAATTCATCATCGCAGATTGCAATACGAATCATTCATCCGCCTCCCTTCATCTTAATCATAAGCCAAGCTACAATATAACCATGACCTTTATAAATATAGTATATAACATCAGAGGTTTTTTCAAGCTTTTCCCTCTAATAATTATTACATCATCCGTTTTGTTAAGCTTCACTACCATATTTGATCCATCCAAAACATGGAATGTAATTTCTCCGTTCACTTCTTTAGACATTCTAAACCAATTAGGAGCATAAGTATATTGGGCAATCACTGCTTCCGTTTCATAGATAACAAAACAATCCTATCTCCTCAACCTACCAAAAGCTATTCTGTCCACTTAACCCCAAGGATTGACCGGTTCTCAACAAGCGCTAAATGATTCCAGCCATTCTATTGGAATAGCTCATATTGATAAGACAGAGTCGGTGAAAGTTCTTCTGAAATAAGGTTTTATAAGGTCTTCTATATACAATATTAAATCATAGGCGGCCTTTTATTATGGCAAGAAAAAAGAAACCAGTACACAGGGTACAAATGACAGACGAAAAGCGCAACATCATTCAGCAGCTTCTGCAGGAATATGACATTCAGTCAGCAGAAGATATTCAGGACACACTCAAGGATCTACTCGGCGGCACCATCAAAGAAATGATGGAATGTGATATGGATACCATCTTGGCTATGAAAAGTCAGAACGCTCTGACAGCGATATTTTCCGCAATGGTTACAAATCAAAGTATATCAGCAGTAGCTATGGAAGCTTGAATATGCAGGTTCCACGGGACGGTAAGTCGACCTTCAAACCACAGGTAGTCAGAAAACGCCAGAAAGATATATTTAGATATTGACTAGAAGATTATCTCTATGCATGCCAAAGGTATGACCCCAAACAGATTTCAGATGCCCTCTAGGATATTTATGGGTTTGAAGCTTGCCAGAGCTCTATTTATGATGTTACGGACAAAATCATGCCCCAGATTGAGGACTGGCACAATCACCTTCTTTCAGAGGTATCCAGTACTGTAAATATCCTCTACCCATTGAACATCGTGCTCCTGTAAAAGACCCCTATAAAAAATTTTTTTCCCTCTAAATTCTTTCCGTTTTTCTTCTGGCCATAATAAAAACCTCCTATGATTTTTTATTCTATCATAAAAGGCTTTTTATTAAATACCTAATTTAAAGACATTGTTTCACGAACCCTCTTGAAACGCTCTCAAAGTTTTTGATTTTTTTGGCTTTTCTTAGACTTTGGAATGAGTATAACTTCCTCTAATATTCCGATGACTTCTTTGGACAGCGCAATATCTTCAATATCCAAAATATAATGTTCTTTTGCTCCGTTGTATGGGAATCCCGTCTGTGCAGCTTGCATTTGTTTACTTATATCAGCCAGTTTTTTCACAAATACAGTATTATCGCAAACCAAAAGAATAGGCTTGTTGTTTACATATACCATATATTCACCAAACATCTTTTTGTATCGTATTTCGCCAACCCCTTTTATTTGGGCACAAACGAATTCTATGTATTGAAGAGAAGTAGCCATTTTTTCTCACCATTTTCTGCATTGCTCAATGTGTTTCCCCTTATCTCCCTGTGCTTCAGCGTAAAAAACTGATGAAGTAGATCGTATGGAAACGCTTCGCATTAGCCGCAATGCACCTTTCCTTAATTTTCACAACACGCTTTCGCAAGACAACTCTTGACTCAAAATGGTTTTATCATAGAAATGCAACCCTTGCAATTTATTTGCTCTCTATAAGAACAATCGCTGCATAAAATACCACATCTTGACTCAATTGCGAATTATGCCTCCTTTTTTAAAAGCATAACACACACAACATCATATATACATCGTGACAAAATGCCGATAAAGCTGACGCCCGATTGAAAAACCTCATTTCCTTCAAGCATTTTTTAAGCCGACAGAAGACAAATAAATGAGAGTCTTCGGCCAAAGGTCTTAAACTACCTATTTTCCTAGGATGAGCAAATCTAATACTGCGGATTCCATTTCATTTGCGTTGTTCTTCATGCTCCCGAACCGCCCCACCAAATACCGAAAGTGTAACGAGGATGGTTATGGGAAGAAGAAAAAGCGATCTTTTCCCTAAGAGAAAAGAAATACCCCCAGTTTCTCAAACTCTTCCGTTCTTAAAAATAGGTTGTTCGCCAATCTGATTGCTTCAGTAATTCATAACAAGGTTAACCAGCCATTTCAACTTTTACCTTTTCGTGGTTCTTAACGTTATTTGCATAAAATTTCTGTGATTCCCACTAATACATTTACAAAGCCATCCAATTCTTCCTTTTTAACCTCCGTTGTATTTTCCATTGCAATTGTTGGACTTACATAAACATCGTTCTCCTTGATATTATTTAAAATATCGGTTTTTATGGCCTTAAGTTCCGGATAACTATCAAAAAAGTCCAATTTTGCCTGCGCTTCGGGTGTCGATGCTTTTTCTAACAGCACATATGCCGCAAAGCTTTCAGCCATATCCTCTGCGCAGTCTGTTGATGCATAGCTTGATACAAACTCAGATTGATGTCGGAAAAAGAAATATGGATTTTCAGGATTGACATACCAATCGATGATAATATCTCTCCAGAATAAATTATAATAGGCTTGAATATATGAATCCTCCTTTGCTACACACATCCACTCCGTATACCTATCAATAGGATAGCCACTCCCCTTATCATATTTTAATTGGTTGTCATTCAGTGTAATGTAGTGAGCCATTTCATGCACTACCGTATATGGATAAAAACCATCATCCTTAATATCTGCCCAATCCACAGCCATGCTCCAAACTTCGTTTTCAGAACCCAATTTGGTGACATATGCTAAAACTCCATATTCCCCATCTCCTGCAACCACAAAATATTTGAAGTTTGTAAACATTTCTTTTGGTAAAATAGCTGTTGTTTCTTCCCAAATCTGGTGTAAAGCCTCCTGTTCTTCTGCTTCTAGCCTGTTCAAACCATTTTCGGCTCCATCTTGATATACCGCCTCGTGTTCCGGGGTTATAATAAACATTCCCAAGGTTTGCTGATTTTTATCACTCAATGTATTTAGAATGATTGCATCTGCATCCAACGCCCTATAATTCTTTAATATCTCTCTCATTTTAAATTCAGCATTTACAGTACTATTTTGTGTACCATTTTCCTCAGCAGCAAAATAGTCATTTCGAATTTTATTAAGACTGTTCCAATCTTGCGTTGATATTTCTTTCTTCAAATTCTCCATAGTTTCCATTCCATAATCCATTTGCTGTTGCCCGCTTCCCACCGTAAAGCCTAAATTTTTGTAATAATATACACCATATTGCCTTATGGTTTCCTTATCAAGTAAGTCCGTAATTGCTTTCCAAAGCTTTACTTCCTCACGCGTTATCCTATAATCCCCTTTTGATTCTCTTTCAGCAATACGCGACTCTGCATCATTTATAAGCTGCCTTAATTTGTTTTTCACACTATCGGGCGCATGTTCATTAAGATCGCCCAATAGTGCAACTATTTTTGACTCTTGCTGCTGCATGGAAAGTACATCGGTACTTTTTCCCTCTGCTGAGCCTAAAAAAAGGCCGGCTGCTGTCACTGTAACGCATAAAACTCCCATCAACATGCATCTGCTTGCACGTATATAGAAATTCCTTATTTTTTCTTTGAATATATTTGAGCTGCTTTTCATATTCCCTTATACCAACCTTTCTAATCTTTCCATTGCAAACTTCATTTTACTTGTGTTAGAAAAGATGAAAACAGACTGATTCGCTTAAAATCTCCTATTCCACTTATCTTCGCCCAAATCATTTCTTTCTTCCCCAGCACTAAAATTTAGCCTTTTGTTTTTTCTACCAATACCTATCACTTTTTTCTCTATGATTTTAAAACTGTTTTTTATTAATGCATAAATTACAAAGCAGTTAAAAAGACTAAATTCCACTTCCCACATTAGCATATCCCCTTAAAGCAAGATACATCTATCTTTTTAAAGCTCCCCTTGCCTCGCCCACGGTATTCCCAGCTATTCCGTTAATTCCGCAGTAATATTCCAAAAAATCAACTGCCAAATAAGAATCGGCGGTTTCTTTTTTTATTTCAACCACTGCCTTTAAAATTTGTACTGCCTCCTCATCCGTAAAATATCTATGTAACCCAGAGCTCCATGCAGGATTTTTAGGTTTGTTTCCGTTTGAATGATAATTCCAAAACAGCATTTTTTTTGCTTCCTGAGGCGACAATTTAATCTTATATTTTGAAGTTGTGCTTACATAACCTTCTTCTTGCTCATCCCCCTCATAAATATCATCCACCAAAAACAAAGCAAAAATAAATCTTTCGTTTTCGCCCGTTCCGGGTGTTCTTGTAGTCAGCACACAAAGGCTGTTTTTTTGCACTTGTTGAAGCTTCATTGCCTTGCCCTTACGTTTTCCATTTTGTACAACACCGGCAAAGGCTTTCCAATCTTTTAGCATTTGGCTTTCATAACAAACAATGCCATTATCTTGGCAGTAAGAATCTAATTTTTCACGAGTGATTTCGCCTTTTAAATATTCCAAACAAGGGCAATCCTCAGCGTTACACCAAGTTCGGTTCTCAATTTTAATATTATTGTAAATCATCTTGTCGCTGCAAACACCATAAAAACCTATCTGTTCCTTGGATTTCCCACCATCGCAAAAATTGCACTTAAAAGCAACATTTGCGCGCTTTCCCTTTCTCGTTTTGGCCTTTGCAGCAGGTGCAATTGAGCGAAACAATGCCTTCTGTTGCAACTCCTTCACTTTCTTCTCGTGGGCAAGTAATTTCTGTTTCTGTCTTTCTTCAAGCAATTCTCCCACTAAGAAGTTAAGCTCTTCGTCTGTAGTTGTAAGAAACGAAAAAAATGCATCGGGGAAAACAAATGTCTTATTTCCAACGGAAAAAGAAATTATAATATGATTTTTCTCCAGCTTTTGAATTGTTCCATCACCAAAAGTTTTATGCTTAACTGCTTTTCCAAGTATGTTCATTTCCAAGCCCCACCTCTCAATATCTGCTTTTAATTTACCGATACACCCCTTATTGTGCTGTTTAATTTAATCTTATTATGAAAAAATCCTGCATCTGTAATCAGTTACTTTTGATAAACACATGAACTCTGATTAAAAAAAGTAATCCGCTGATATAAATCCTAACGGGGCGGTACTTTCTAAACATCCTAAATTTTCCTTTGCCACAGTTCAGCCAACAAAAAATCAAGCATTCCCTCTGTATGAAAAAAAACAATCCAATTTTTTGATTATATACTAATAATAATACTTTATTTCAAATTACACAATATTTCTAAATGAATAAAAATGAAATTTGTGGATTTTGAAAGTTTTTTATTAAAAATGAGCTGTTTTTAACATGTCATATTGAACAGTTCAACATAATTTTTTTGAAGTTTATTTTGCAATCATTTATTGCCTTTGGGGTTTACGCTGTACTCAAAAGAGGTTGTAACAAAAGATACTCTGAATAGCTATTCTGCTTTTGGTGCCCCTTTTAAGCCACAAAAAGTGATATACAAACAAAGCTTGAAATAATATTTGTAATAATTTTATTCCAACCCCCATAGTTCTCAATTCACAAAAGATGGTAAAGAATTCATCAATATCGATCAAAAAGCATTCACAAAAGCACCTTATCTGCTATGCGATTTGCGTTCAACACTATATATCCATCTTTTTTTCCTGTATCAGAAAGCATGAAATGACTATTTTCTTGACATATGCAGACATGCTATTGCTTTATACCGGTCATTTAAATTATACCAAACCTTTTGGGAATCAATGTAATTTAAATGCCTCCCGCTGCTAGTATGATAGCTCCTATTATTACAGCATTTATATCAATCCGTCTTTACCGGAAATTAAATACAGCAAAAATATACTCCCCCTCCACTGCTCCGAAACAAACCGATTCAACTTTAAATTAGGTTATTTTTCTTCTTACTGCAAAAAATTATAATCTTTCAGTGGTAGACAAATTACCTGTTATTGTTTTAAAAGAAAAAACAACAGAAGAGCCGCATAATTCACTCCCTCATTGAACTACGCGGCTTTAGTTTGATTTCTTTTTTAATTGCAATGCAGTACAATTATATAATTTAAAAATCTCATAAGATTCTTCATCTCATTTATAACCCTTTTTAAAGGAAAAAACGTCCTTCCTACGTTCGGATTTTTTAACTATATCTTTATACCTACAATGTGTCATTGTCAAACTACTTTCTATGAATAAGTCCTTTTTTAACAATTTCTCTTAATTGTTTTCTATTTCCTTTTTAAACATCAAAATCTATTCATAAGCTCCTGCACAAAATGTAACGCCATGCCCATGCAAACAGATTTATTCCCAAAATTACACAACCGAATATAATCTGCATCTTCACCAATAAAATTGCACTTCATTACATATTGTTTTAGGTCATTCATATAAGGCTCAATATATTGCACCATAAATCCGCCCAACACAACGTCACAGTCAAGTACAATGCGAGTGTTATGAATACCGATTGCTAAATGCTTTAGCATGTCTTCCCACATACTACGATAAAGCTCGTTCCCTTTTTTAACGCCATCGAAAAAATCCTCAAGATTAATTCCAAGATCATCACTAAATCTTCTTGCACTGCAATAAGGTTCTAAACAGCCTGTTTTACCGCAGCTGCATTCCAGACCTCTAGGCTCTACACAAATGTGTCCGAATTCCCCACTGCAAACATTATCACCTAAATATGATTGACCATTAATAACAACTGCACCGCCAACACCGTTTTCTAATAAGAAATATGCCATATTCTTTTGCTCGTGATTAGAAAAATATTCAGCCATCCCCCCTGCCGTACCATCGTTTTCAACAAAAACAGGGTATGGAATTTCAGACTGGAAAAAATCATAGGAAATATTTCTTACCTTCAGCGTTGGAGCAAATAAAATCATTTTGTTTTCTTTATCAAGAAGCCCTGGAATGGCAATTCCAACGCCCAAAATTTTCGTGGCATCAATTCCGCTTGATCGAATAAATGCCTTTAATTCTTTTGCAACAAGACCACCCATTTCTTTTTCGAAGGAATTCACATGATATTTTATTTTTTTGTATCCAATCTCATTCAGCCTTAAATCTGTAATTATCATTCTTATATTAACTTCTGCGATAGCAATCCCTATAGAATAGTAGGCATCTGAAATAATATCAAGAACTGCGGCTTTTCTGCCTCCGGTATATTGTTCACCTTGAAAACTGCAAACTAAATTCGCTTTGAATAATTCAGACAAATTCTGAGTGATGGTAGGAAGGCTTAAGCCCAATTCCGTTGCCAATTCTTTTTTTGTTTTTGGCGCATCTGAAAAATAAAGGCTGTCGTAAACCCTTTTTCTATTATTTCTGCGTTGTTCGCTTATTTCGTTTTGTAGTGTTACCATACCAATTCCTCCAAAATATCTCTTTTGCAATAAACAATAAAATGCGTTCCCAGTCGGGCTTTTATCTAGTATAACATAAAACTAATTTTTTTCATTTTCAAAATAAATCAATCCGGCGGCAGTAAAATTTTTCAAAAAGCCCACCGGATTGTTTTTAGCTTATCCCTATAAATTCAAGAACAATAACTTACACAAAAGGATTTTCGCCTTTATAAAGCATCCCCTTCGGCTGATTAAAATTAATTTCATCCGCATCAATCCCCAGATAACGGAATAATTCATATAAAACCTTGCCAAAATGACCGAAAGCAACTGCACCATGATGGGGATAGTTCTTTTCAATCAATACATGACGATAAAATCTGCCCATTTCGGGTATTGCAAACACACCAATGGAACCAAAAGAACGTGTGGGCACAGGCAATACCTCACCTTCGGCGATATATGCTCTTAATTTAGTATCCGCAGTGCTTTGCAAACGGAAAAAAGTAATATCCCCCGGTATAATATCGCCCTCCAACGTGCCCTGCGTTACTTCTTCCGGCAATGAACGAGCCATAATCTTTTGATATTTCATTTCACAGAAAGAGAGCTTTTCTGCCGCCGTATTTCCACAATGGAAGCCCATGAAAGTATCTTTATGGGTATAATCAAATTTACCGTAAATATCCGTCTGAAACATATCATAAGGTACAGTATTATTAATGTCAAGAAGGGTTACTGTATCTTGGCTAACTACGGTACCGATATATTCACTTAAAGCTCCAAAGATATCAACTTCACAGGAAACAGGTATCCCCTGCTTTGCCAATCTGCCATTCACATAGCAAGGCACAAAGCCAAATTGTGTTTGGAATGCAGGCCAGCATTTCCCTGCGACAACAGCATATTTTCTTGAACCTTTATGCTCTTCTACCCAATCCTTTAAAGTTAATTCATATTGGGCAAGCTGATTTAAAATTCCTGGCTTTTTATTACCTGAGCCAAGCTCTTGTTCCATTTCTTTTACAACATCAGGAATTCTTGGATCGTTGGCGTGCTTATGAAAAGCTTCAAACAAGTCTAACTCAGAATTTTCTTCAATTTCAACACCTAAGTCGTATAAACGCTTGATAGGGGCGTTGCAAGCCAAGAAATCCTGTGGTCTTGGACCAAAGCTGATGATTTTCAAATCCTTTAAGGCAATGACTGCTTTTGCCAACGGCACAAATTCCGCAATCATATCTGCACATTCCTTGTCTGTACCAACGGGGTAAGAAGGAATATATGCCCGAATTTCTCTTAATTTCAAATTATAGCTTGCGTTTAACATACCGCAGTAAGCATCTCCACGGTCGTCAAGGAGTTTATCGCCTGCTTCTTCGGCCGCTGCAATAAACATTGTTGGGCCGTTAAAATATTTTGCCAACAGTGTTTCCGCCGTTTCAGGTCCAAAATTCCCAAGATATACAACCAGCGCATTGCAACCGGCAGCGTTAACATCCTCCAACGCCTGTAGCATATGTTTCTCATTCTCTACACAAACCTTGCTTTCATAAATTTCGCCATATTTCTCTGTGTATGCTTTCACAACTGCCGCCCGTCTTCTTTCGGAAAGCGTCATCGGGAAGCAATCACGACTAACAGCAATCATACCAACCTTAACTTCCGGAATATTTTTCATATTTAATCCCTCTCTTTACTTACTTTCTTTACTTAAATCAATATTATCTCCAACAAGCCCTACATAAGCGCCCTGCTTTGCCTCGTTGCTCTCGGCATGAGCCAACAGCCATTTATTTCTTGCCCATAAAAGACTGTCTTCAAAATTATAGGCTGTAATTTCCGGCTTTTCAGTATTTGTTCCCTTCGGCAAAACAACAAGCACCTGGAAGCCTTCATTTTCTGCTGTGCAACAGGGTGCATAATGTAGGGTGGTTGCGTATACCTCAGCCAATACACCCCCAGGACAGTGAAAAGCCTTAACTCTTTTCGTGTCCAGCTTTCCGTTATCAATCTCCTCTTCTTTTGCAAGCAAAAGGATAAAATCCTTTGTTCCAAAGTTGATTTCGCTATCCCTATGATACTCCAAGCAATTTAACTGTTGGTTAAAGCCATTGCAATAGCCCATTTGAATTGGCATACCTCCAAAAACATTATCGGCAATGATTTTTGCAATCTCCAATTCCTCCAAAAAGTCTACGGAGGGTTCATAAACCACACCTTGGTGCAACGGTGTTTTTTCTTTTAATACTTCTAATAATTTTGTTGTATCATAATTTTCAAGTATTTTTCCATAGGGTGCAAATTCTTTGTCGAAAACACTATAAATCTTCATAATTCCTCCTCCTATTACAATGAAGAAAGACTTTCAAAGGAATCCTTCAAATTATCATATAGTTTTTTGTAAATCTCGTAAAATTTAAGATATTGATCTGTGTTTTCTTGCATTGGCGGTTGTGGTTCATTATACACAATTGCTTTTTCACAGGCTTCTTCTATACTTTTGTATACTCCGGCGCCAACACCTGCCAATAATGCAGCACCAAGTGCGGGGCCTTCCTGGTTAGAAACCGTATTCACAGGAAAACCAAACAGATCCGCCATCATCTGCCGCCAAAAAGGGCTTCTGCCGCCGCCGCCGCAAGCAAGCATTTCCTTTGGCAAAACTTCCATTTCGGTCAATACCTCTAAGCAATGCTTTTGGGAATATATAACACCTTCCAATACAGAACGAATCATTTCTTTTTTTCCATGAATTCCAGATAAGCCGATAAAAGCACCTCTTGCCTTACTGTCTAAAATCGGACTTCTTTCTCCCATTAAATAGGGAAGAAACAGCAAACGCTCAGAGCCGATGGGCACACGTTCTGCCATAGCAGTCATAATATTATACGGGTCGGTATCCAAACCTTTGGCAACCTCTATTTCACTTGTGCAAAAGGTATCTCTTACCCATTTCAAGGAAAGCCCTGCTGCAAGGGTACAGCTCATGACTGTATATTCCCCCTTTACTGCGGCACAAAATGTGTGCACACGACCTTCGGGATCAAGCATCATTTTATCCGTATGGGCAAATATTACGCCGGAAGTGCCAATGGTTGTAAATGCTGTGCCGTTTTTCACAACACCCACACCAACGGCTGCCGCTGCGTTGTCTCCTGCACCACCAACCACAGGAATCCCTTCCGTCAAGCCAGTTTTTTTCGCAGCTTCGGGTGTTACATAACCAACAACATCTGCACTTTCATAAACCTTTGGCAACATAGTCCTATCTAAGTTGAGTTTTTCGATAATTTCATCGCACCAATCTCTCGTACGAATATCCAATAAATTCATGCCTGAAGCATCACTCACTTCTGTAGCAAGCTCCCCTGTCAAGCAGTATCGAATATAGTCCTTAGGCAACAGTATATGGGCACATTTTTTATAAATTTCAGGTTCATTTTCTCTTACCCAAAGAATTTTTCCAAGGGAAAAACCAGTCAAAGCAGGATTTGCAGTAAGTTCAATCAAACGCTTTCTGCCGATTGTTTCTGTAATTTCCTGACATTGCTTTTCTGTTCTGCCATCACACCAAATGATACTATTTCGCAGCACATTACCAGCTTCATCAAGCATAACAATACCATGCATTTGACCGGAAATCCCAATCCCAACAATTTGAGATGGCAAAACACCGGAATCCTCCACAACTTTTTTGGCAGTTACACAAGCGGCGTTCCACCAATCCAATGGATCCTGTTCGGCATATCCATTTTTTGGTTGATACATTGGGTACTCCACAGTATGGGCTGCTACCGCTTTTCCGAATTCATCAAACAATACAGTTTTTGTTCCCGATGTACCTAAGTCAATTCCCAATAAAAATCTCATGGCATCCTCCTAATTATGAAGATTTTGCGCGTCTTTTGTTCAAAACGTCTACTAATACAGCAATAATCAAAACCAAGCCTTTTACAACCTTTTGCCAGTTTGCATCAATCCCTAAAATAGACATCCCATTATTCAATACACCCATAAATATAGCACCAACAACAGCTCCGCCAACTGTACCTGTACCGCCGTAAGCCGAAGCACCACCAATGAAGCATGCACCAATGGCATCTAATTCATAGTTTGTACCGGCACTTGGGGCTGCGGAGTTAAAACGAGCAATACAAACCAATGCGGCAACAGCTGCTAAGAAAGACATATTGGTATAAGCCATAAATAAGGAGCGGTTCGTATTAATACCGGAAAGCTTTGCTGCTTTTTCATTCCCCCCAATGGCATAAAGCGTTCTTCCGGGTACTGTTTTTGCAGTAAAGTAAGAATAAATAGCAACAATAATAAGCACAATGATTAAAACAAAAGGAATACCTTTATTCTTCCCCAAAAGATAGGATAAAACCAAAACCGCAAGACAGATTACGCCAACTTTGCCATAGGCCGCTATTGCTGTATTTACATCATAGCCCTTACGAATCTTCTTGGTGCGATTTAGGATTTCCATTGCTAAATACACAAGACAAAGAATACCTCCTACAATTAATGTTGTGGCAAGAATAACGCCTTTGCCATCTGGGTTTAAAGGCAAATAACTGGTGAACATAAACAAATAATTATCTGGAAACGGCGAAATCGTCAAACCATCCAATATTAAAAGTGCAACGCCTCTCCAAAGCATCATACCTGCCAGTGTAACAATAAAGGGCGGTATTCTGATATAGGCAATCATATATCCATGAATTGCACCAATGGCAATACCCGTTAATAAACAAATAAAAATTGAAAGATAAACATTCATGCCCATAACAACGATTAATTTTCCGGCAATGGCCCCCACCAAGGCAACAACAGAACCAACAGAAAGATCGATATTACCGCCGGTTAAAATACAAAGGAGCATACCTGTTGCTAAAATTAATACATAACTATTTTGATTAATTAAATTAGTAATATTCGTAGGTGCAAATAAGGAGCCTTTGTTTGCAGAAGTAATTAACACTTGAAATAATATCATTACGAATATTAAAGCAAGAAACATGGTGTTTTTCTTGATAAAGTCCTTCACCCTAGTCATGATGCACTCTCCTTTTCTTCTTTGCTGCTTTGTAAAATTCTAGACATGATTGCTTCCTGGCTGGCATCTGCGATATCCATTTCACCAACTAATCTACCTTCATTCATAATATACACTCTATCGCACATACCCAAAATTTCGGATAATTCTGAACTAATCATAATGATTGATTTTCCTTCGGCTACAAGCTGATTCATAATACGATAAATTTCGTATTTCGCACCAACGTCAATACCCCTTGTTGGTTCATCCATAATTAATACTTCCGGGTCTGCAAAAATCCATTTACTTAGAAGCACCTTTTGCTGATTTCCACCAGAAAGATTGCCCACATTAATTTCAACATTAGGACATTTTGTATTTAATTTTTCTTTAAATTCTTTTGCGACCTGCAGCTCTTTATCTGTATCAATGACGCCTCTATGGCTAATCTTATCCATTTTCGTTAATGTTGTATTGATTTTAATACTATTTTCTAAGATAAGGCCGTTTCCTTTTCTATCTTCTGTTACATAGGCAATTTTATTGTTAATTGCATCCTTTACATTTTTTATATGTATTTCTTTCCCGTTCATAGTAATGCTGCCTTTCGTCTTCCCGCCATAGCTTTTTCCGAAAATGCTCATGGCAAACTCTGTTCTTCCTGCGCCCATCAAGCCACTAATCCCGACAATTTCGCCTTTATGAACGTTCAAACTAATATCGTTGCAAACAATTCTATCTGGTTCCACAGGGTGATAGACTGTCCAGTTCTTAACTTCCAAGGATAAATCACCTATGTATTTTTCTCTTTTTGGGAAGCGATCCTCAAGCTCACGGCCAACCATGCCTTTAATAATTCTAGGCTCGCTAAAATCATCTACGCCTTTTACTAAGGTTTCAATGGTAGAACCATCTCGAATTATGGTTATTTTATCTGAAACATAAGAAATTTCGTTTAATTTATGGGAAATAATAATACTTGTAATTCCTTTTTCTTCTCTTAATTTAAGTAATAATTCCAAAAGTTTCAAACTATCATTTTCGTTTAATGATGCTGTAGGCTCATCTAATATTAAAAGCTTTACATCTTTAGAAAGCGCTTTTGCAATTTCTACAAGCTGTTGTTTTCCTACGCCAATGTCTTTAATCAAGGTTGTTGTTTTTTCTTTTAAACCCACCATGTCCAAATACTTTTTTGCTTTATCGTGGGTAGTATTCCAATCAATATTAAACATAGAACCTTGTTCATTTCCTAAAAAAATATTTTCTGCAATAGAAAGATAAGGTACAAGAGCCAATTCTTGATGAATAATTACAATTCCTTTGTGCTCACTATCTTTTATGGTTTTGAATTTACATTCCTCGCCACTATAAAAAATATTTCCTTGATAGGTACCATAAGGATAAATTCCGCTTAATACGTTCATTAATGTGGATTTCCCGGCACCATTTTCGCCAACCAGTGCGTGAATTTCTCCTTTTTCCACTTGCAAATTAACATCATCAAGGGCTTTTACACCTGGAAATTCCTTAATAATATTTTGCATTTCTAAAATAAATTCAGCCATCGTAATCCCTCCAGCTGTGAAGTTTTTTCTAACCAATTAAATTCAGGTTAGACTACTGCTATATTTATTAACCCCATTGAACATGACCTTCTTTTTATAAAAAATGCAGGCAGATCCACATATGTGAACCCACCTGCAAATGAATCCGATTATTTCAAATCAGCTTCTGCGTAGTATCCACTATCGATAAGAAGCTCTTTGTAATTGTCAATATTTGCAAATACAGGATCGCAGAGGTAAGAAGGAATAATACCAGTGCCATTGTCATATGTTTGTGTGTCGTTGATTTCAGGTTCGGAGCCTTTTACGATAGCATCAACCATTGCAACAACCTTACTTGCCAATGTTCTTGTATCCTTGAATACAGACATACTCTGAAGGCCAGCAATCATATTTTTCACTGCTGGTTTATCACAATCCTGTCCTGTGATAACGGGGAAATTCTCTGCTGCATAGCCTGCGCCTACAAGCGCATTTGTTACACCAATTGCGGTAGAGTCATTGGAGCAAAGAACTGCATCAAGCTTCACACCACTAGGATCATAACCAACGGAAGTAATAATGTTTTCAAAACGCTTCTGAGATTCTTCTGTGCTCCAGTTAGGAGTTGCAACCTGTGCTTTTTCTGTTTGTCCGGATTTTACAACCAATTTGCCGGATTCAATGTAAGGATTTAATACATCCATAGCACCACCGAAGAAGAAGTTTACGTTGTTGTCATCAGGTGCGCCTGTAACCAATTCGATGTTGAAAGGCCCTGCCTGATTGTCTAAATCCAAAGCATCTTTGATATATGTACCTTGCAATGTACCTACTTTGTAGTTGTCAAATGTTGCATAGTAACTTACTGCATCAGAGTTCATAATCAAACGATCATAAGCAATAACGGGGATTCCTGCATCTTTTGCACCCTTTAATACTTCTGTTAAAGAAGAGCCATCAATTGCTGCAATAACAAGAACTTTGCACCCGCCGGAAATCATGTTTTCAATCTGAGAAACCTGAGTAGGAATATCGTTGTCACCAGCATACTGCAAGTCAACCGCATATCCTGCATCCTCCAGAGAAGCCTTCATGTTGCTACCGTCCTGATTCCATCTTTGCAAACTTTGTGTTGGCATACTAACACCGATTTTAACTACATCAGCGCTGTCTGCATTGTCTGCGCCTGCACCTGCATCTGTTTTGCCGCCACCGCAAGCTGCAAGTGAAAAGATTAATGTTGCCGATAATAACATTGCTAAAATTTTTTTCATACCTTACCCTCCTAATGAAAATGAAATGAAATGTTATTAAAAAACTTTTACCAAAGAACTTTAAAAAGTTTAATTAATTATAACCCCCCTTAACAAAAAAGTCAATTAATTGGCAATAACAAAAAGATCTTTGTGAAAACTTTACAAATATGCACCTTCAGAATTGTTCCTTTTGAAGTCATCCTACGGCATTCCTACTAAATAATATGGCATCCACCCCTTCCTTTTTAAATTTAATTTTTTTTGGCATTTTTTAAAATTGAGCTGTTTTGAGAAGTGTTTTTAAATCCAGTCCCCCTCAATACTTATATGGTATGTCTTATTATATGCAAAATTTTCCAGCATCATGCAGACAAGGGCAGAACCAATGGAACTGGCTCTACCCTCAAAATCCTACTCATATATCGTTTGTATTTTTTGATGAATAATCTATGCTCATTCAAAGCCCAAAGGTACTTTCGGAACCTGTTTTCGTTTGGCTTTTTGCATCTACACGTTTATTCAACATTTCGATCATTATAAACATAAGTACAAGTAAGCCGCCAGTAGTGAACGGTCTGCGGCATGGTAAATGCATATTGCACCACCGGCAGGATGCGGATGCTTTCGCTGTGGAAATAGCTGCGTTTCAGGTAATCCGTCATGGTGGCGGTGAGAACATACTCGCCGTCATCTTTGAAAGTAATTTTGCCGCCCTGTGCGTTGAGTCCTCCGCTGAAAGCCTCCGAGAGCGGAAGAACCTTGCCGTCCTTTGTCACAGACCACTCCACCGGCAGCACCTGATTGTTGCCGTGGGTTCTGAGGTCGAGGGCGGTGTCGGTATAGGCAAATTCGGGAAGCTCAAAACCGATGGTCAGCACAGGCAGAACCTCGCATTTATCATGGCTTTCGTACAGGAATACACGGCCGGTTTCATCGGTAACTCTGGCTGTCACTTCATAGACACCGGCTCGTTTGAAGCGGATTGTGCCGCCGTCGTTTGTAAGTGTTCCGTCCACATAAGTCGGCCAGTCCTGAAACCCGTAGGTGTTGTCCACCAGCCATTCGACAGTGAGACCGTCCAGATCGGATGTTTCGGTTTTGACCGTAATATCCGTATCGGTGTGGACATATTCCGGCAGACTGTAGCGGACGGCAGGCACGGGATACACCTTAAAGCCCTGCTCATAGCGGTAGGTTCTGCCGCCGTCGTCGGTAAATTCCGCTTTCAGAACATAGCTGCCCTTGGCATGAAACTGCAGTTCACCGCCGCTGTTGCCCAGCGTACCCCCCGCCGCATCGGTGAGGGATACTTCCTTTCCATCACGGAGCATCGTCCATTTGGCGGTATGGCTGCCGATTTCCCCGAACACTGCCTCTACCATCACGGTGTTGTCGGTGTGGAAAATTTCCGGTAGATAGAAGCCCGCGGAGCCTACCGGGTAGACGGTGATATTGGCGGTACCGGCAAACACTCGGCCGGTGGCGTCGGTGACAGATGCGGTCAGCATATACACGCCCTTTTCCTTGAACCGAATGCTGCCGTCGGAGACCGTCCCCTCAATAAGGGCGCCCGTTTCGGCAGGCTCGCCGTTTCGGGTCAGGGTATAGGAAAGCGCAAGTCCGTCCGTTTCTTTTGTTTCTGTTTTGAGGGTAATGCTTTTGTCCGTATGAGAAACGGCCGGGAGAGTGAGCTTGACCTCCGCCACAGGGTAGACCGTGATACTATCCTGCGCGGTGATAACCTTGCCCAGCTCATCTGTAATAGAGGCTGTCAGCGTATAACTGCCCTTTTCCTTGAACAGCACCGTTCCGCCGGTAGCGGTCAACTCACCGGAGAGAGCCGTTTCCATATCCAATGCGGTGCCGTCCTTTTCAAGGGACCACACCACCGCATTGGAGCCGAGATTTTCAGTGGAAAGCTCCACGGCTACGGATTTATCGGTATGGGTGGCTTCGGGCAGCGTGAATGCTGCCGTCACCACCGGATAGATGCTGATGGTCAGCTCATGGGTCACCGTAACGTCCCGGCTGTTTTTGGCCGTGGCAATCAGGGTGATGCTGCCGGTCTGTGTGAATTTCACCTTGCCGCCGTTTTTGTCAAGGGTACCGTCTGTCAGCTCGGAAAGCTCCGCGGGCAGACCGTTTTTCAGGGCGGACCATGTCACACCGCTTAATGAGCCTGTCGATGTTTTCCGTTTTTTCGCTGTAGGCTACGGCATAAAAAGTGGTTAATTCGCTTTTGTCAAAGCTGTCCAACCTTTTGGCAAGGTAGTTTAACTTGTCAAGGTTATAGGTTTTTCCTGACAGCAGTGCATTGGCACGGTCATTCAGATACACGTAGTCTACTGTGACCTCTGTTTTAGAATTATTTGCGATGTCAAGGTTCTTGCAAAACTCTGCAATTTTTTCTTCTCTGCAAGGTAATTCAAGACCTGTCAGATCATTTGCGGTTTTAATTCTAATTGTCGATTCTCATTTTAATCTAGGAAATTTTCTCATTTTACCATTTAGTCCCATTATATTTTAATGTGAAAATTATCACTTTAACAACAGCATTAATTCTTGGTGGCTCTGCCCCCAAACCCCCGGGATTTATCGCATTTGTTCTCCAAAGCATGAAAATGGCTTAGGGTAAATGCTATTTTATTTATTGCAAGGAATACTACCTCAATTTGACACTCACCTATTTTAATTTTATAAAGTGCACTATTTTAAAATAATAATCTACATCTAATGTTCATTTTCATTCCTCCATTCTGATTTTAGGTATAAGAAAAGAGCCACCTCATTACGAAGTGACTCTAACCGTTATCATTCATATAGATTTGTAATTTCCAAACCATTTGTTTTTGCATAGTTTATTGTGTATGCTGTTCTACCGCTTCCACCGTCATAGTAAGCAATCATTTTGCTGCACCTGTCCACCATATATCGGTTTCTTTCGTGGTAGCAGCCTTGCTTGTAATGAGTATTTAATGTGATGACTTCATCGCACTGGGGGAGGGTATCATAATAGATTTCTCTGTCTGATTCTTTCCAGCGTACAGCCTGTTCCTCAAATGGAACTACTGCAATTAGCTTAATGATTTTGGGATCGCTCATTTTGATTACTCGTTTTCGCTTTGCCACAACATCTGCGCACATCAAATCGAAGCCATAGCAACCCCCGAAGTAGAATGTGTCAATGCCGTTTTCGATTGCTTTGTCGATTTCCTCCCACAGTCTTAATTTCAATATTTCCAGTTGTTCTGCCGTTTTTGGCAGCTTTTCGCTTCTATGTCCTGTGAAGCAGAGTGAATGCTCTTTTTTCTGCATAGTATCGCTCCTTTCGCATCATACTATATACATAGTATCTATTTAAGTGTAAATAGTCAAGATGTAATGTTTCATATAGACTATGTGTATAGAGGTGAATAATATGGATAATACTAACTCAATTTTTGAGATTAAAGATTATGGCAAAATCAACTTCCATGTGAAGGAAATCATGGATGCAAAGAATATAACACGGAGCAAACTTTCTAAGCTTGCCAATGTTCGTTTTGAAGTAGCTGATAAATGGTACAACGGAAATATTGAGCGAATGGATATTGATGTCCTCACTCGTATTTGCTATGTTTTGGATTGCAATATCAGTGATTTAATGACCTATTCAAAGTAACAAAAAGAGTCTGTTTTAGCAGGCTCTTTTTTACTGCTTCACAGACATAATCTCATCACCATATCTCGCAATTAAAAAGGACTGGATAATTATTTTAAAAGTAAATCCGCCAATTAATTCTTTATCCGCAAGCTCATTTTCCTTGATATAAAGCTTTTCATTGGCTATTGTTTTTGCAGCTTGGTACAAGGCATAGCAAGTTGTGCTAATGCCGGTGAGAGGAATTTCAGATAGTGCAATCTTATTTGGATAGATGTGATCCTTTGCTCGCTGCCAAAGCTGTTCATTGGCTGTCAGTAAATAAAGTAATGCAAGGTTCCGTTTCTTGGTATCTTCCAAAAGGGCGCTGCCTTGTGTAAGGTAAAAGTATCTATCCTTGTGATAGGTGGACAGAAACCATTCGCCAGTAAAGCTTCGGATGAGTCCTCTCAATCTTTTCTTGAAATAGAAGTCATCGGAACTCCAAAAGCTATCTTTGATAAAGTCAGCATATCCGACTTGACCAAAATCTGCTCGGTCTAAAAGATAGGGACAATGTGCCATTTTGCAGCCGCCTTTGGTGTACTGGATGCAATAAACACATCTCTTGAATTCTTCCTTTTCGTCAATTATTTTCTTTCCCATGATAATCATTCCTTTCGTTCTTGGTAAAAAATTTGGAACAGACATCATCATCCGTTCCGTATCCTGCAAGTTTGTTCCATACATAAAATAGCGTGACATTGTTTTCATTCCTTTCGATTTTGTTGAAATAAAAAAAGACCAAGCCTTTGGATTTCTCCATAGACTTGGCCTTGATTTGAAGTGGCGCCCTTTTGCAATCCTCCATAAAACCCGTTGGTTAAAAAAGGGCGCTACCCATATATTTGAGTAAAGTGCCTGTAATTTAGGTCATATTCATTCCTTTCTCCCGAAACGCAAAAAAGGCTCTGATTTCTTGCTGTTGAAATCAGAGCCTTACTTACATTTTATTTGAATTATTGAGTGGCGCCCTTTTTTTAAAGGTCGCTGAAAGTGGCTTAAACACTGGGTTTGTATCGATTTTGTAAAAAGGACGCTACTTTTTATTTTGCCGCTATGTACTGTGGTTTTAGAGCCTATTATGTGCATAATCGTGATAGTTCGAATACACTTACAACCGAAAATTGATGTTTTCACATCCACGAAAATGACATGTAAAAAAACGCTTACTTTTTGAGAAAAAAGGCTTATAAATGGCGATGTCATCGGCATTTCTGCCGATGACATCTTCTACTACCATTTCTTATGTGTCATTAGGTCAAAATAGATGCAGCTATTTTGAATTTCTCAACTACGTTCTCTGTATCTTTTAATCAGAGATGCAAATATTCACAGCTTCCATAATAGTTGAACATGTCATTGGTGAAATTTGACCTTGCTTTAGTTGCCATACAGTATATCCATTTTGATCAATAACTTGACTGTGAATGTTATACTTCTTTTCGCTTATCAACTTGATAACTAAATCTTTACCAACGCACGCCTTTTCCAGATAGAATAATTTCCGTACACTGTCTGTATGAATTAAATGATCACCTTTTGTATCAAGAGCATACACCGTGTCCTCAGTCCAAACAATAAAGTCAGGATTAAAGGTATCAGTACCTTTTCCATCCAATAGTTTTATTTTCAAAACGCCGTTTTTAGGATTCCTCATCCAGACTAATCCGGTCTTATCAAGTGCTTTTGCAAAATCCAATTCAAAGCCGTTAAAATCGCTGTATCTTGCATGCACAGAATTATTAAATTCTATGTTTTCATCACTGATAATAACTTCTCCTATCGGTACTGTATCCAAAGGATTCTGCATGATGATTGAATTTTGCCTATAGATTTCCGCAATCTTTGCAGCTTCTTCTTTTATATAAGATGCTGCATTGCTATTATACTCAACAAGAGCATCAAATTTAGGTGCTGATATATCGCAAATGGTTATAGCGTTCTTGGCTAATTTATCAAGTTCTCTTTTGAAAATCCAACGTACAGTAACCTTATTACTATGAGCTGTTGCTGTTGCAACTTCTCGTCCATCTTCGTTAGAACCAATGTCGGTTATAACCTTAATAGTACTGCCCTCACCAATAGTATTCGTATTATCTGTTGAATAGTCTATCATCTTATCAATTACATTCTTAATTTCTGACATAGCTCTATTTGACACAATAGCAATGTCAGGCACCTCAACATGATGCCTTGGTGCCTCCGTAGGCTTTATCTTATTTTTACCGCTACCAATATGATATGATATTGAAATTTCTGGAATGTCAATGGATAAGGTTTTTCTAACTTCTTCTAGTATTGATTTAAAAACATCCTTTTCGTCTGTTTTTATGTAAAAGCTAGCCATATTTAACTTATCATCTGGATAGTGAGTTGCGTTAGGTTGCCTTAAAACTCTACCAATCACCTGAGTTACCTGAGTACTTGACCCCATGTCTTTATCAATGTATGCAAAATAGCAAGCAGGGTCATCCCACCCTTCTTGGAGCGATTGGTTAAATATTATGTGCCTAAAGCTGCCTTTTGTGAATTCTTCATAATCGTTATCGCCGCCACTAAACAAGTTAAAATTATCAGGTTTCGGAAATCTTTTATCAAATCTCAAATTACAGTATACTGCAATTTCCTCTGGAAGAACCCCCTGTTCAACAAGGTGCCTCCATATTTTGATTGGTCTTGCTCGCCTTTCATTAAAAGGTACCAAGTGATTATCAACCTCAGAAGTAGCAAGCAACATATTTGTATCACTCACATATATAGCCTTTGGTAAGAACCTACAATCGTATTTTTTCGTTGCTTCTTCTGTTTCTTTCATATCATCTAATAAGTTATTGATTGCTAATTCCATTGGAGTTAAATAACCACCTAATGATATATGCTTTTTAATAAGGCCGCTATCAACAACTTCTTTGTTACTTACAGCAACAACTAAATCGCTATCCTTCATACTTTTTTCTTTCTTTAGACGAGCAATATACCATTCCAGAGCCTTTGGAACTTTAGTTGTTGCACTTGCCGCAATTAGGGCTGTAGGTGATAAATCAAGTAGTATCTGTGTTTGCTGATCTGATAAATTATGACCCTCATCATAAACAATTATTAAGTCTCTTTTCACTCCTGTAAACGACTGTCGTTTTTTAAGCATATCCCATAAAGAGCTATCAGCATTATCAAAACCTGTTTGAAAAACATGCCTATCTCCTTCTTCCTTATCCTTCTGATTAATCTTACCTACAGTAGCTATTAAAATTAAACCCTTCTTATCATCCTTTAAGTTCCGTTCTTTGCAATCTAACAACGGTTTAACATCAAAATTAGGAATATTCTCTGCATATTTGCCATTAGAAAGGTTGTCTAAAGTTTGGCTTACAACAACTCTTCCTTTTGATAACCACAATACCACAGGTTGCGTGTTCAAATATGCTCTTATCTGTTCAATACAGTCAGCAAGAATGAGAGTCTTGCCGGAACCAGTTATAGACGATAAGTTTTGATAGAAAGGAATTATTTCTTCTTTTGTCCTCATTAAAGGATCTTTTAAATAATCTGCAAGTCTAGTCGCAAGCATTTCCGATGCATCTATCTGAAAGTTTTTCGGTTCCACTTTTAATCCTCCTCATTATTGTATCTATCACTATTTTCATTGAGGCCAAGGTGCATAAGTACTTTATCAGGTATTTGATAAAATCTTACTTTTGGTGTCTGATAAACTTGGTATCTTGCATACACATGAAATGGTGTATTGACACCTTCTTTTTTTGCCTCTGCTAATAGTTCCATATAGGTGTTTTGGTTTAATTCACCAACTGAATCTTTACCGTTCCAAATAATGAAGAAGCCCTCACCTAAAATATTTTTGCCAACCAAATATTTATAATTTTTATTTATCCTCTCAATAACACTGGTTGCCTTTCTTTTATCGTCTTCCCAGTGTGATGTTGTAATGACATCAATAAGTTCTTCCCGCTTCATTTCAAGAATAGCTTTAGCATCTACCTTTTTATCTAAAATCCAATATTCGAACCCTCCAGCTAATTCATCTTCTAATTTTTCAACTACACCATTTTTATTGACTCGTTCACCAGTGATAGCTCTCCTCACGCGTTCCCTAGTTAAGGTTCGAGCATATTTATCTTCTTCTTCGCCTTTTTCAATAAGAATAAAAGATCTTTTAGCATCAGAAATGTCATTTAATTCAAGTACAGCGTGTCCAGTAGTTCCTGAACCAGCAAATGGGTCAAGGACTATGCCATCTGTGGGACACCAAAGTTGAATAATTTTTTCAATGAGTTTTAAAGGTTTTACTGTTTGAAAATCATGACCTTTTCCTAAGATATAATTTAGTTCATTAATACCAGTTTGACTATGCCCACTTTCTTCATGAATCCATGATTGGCATCCTATTTGAAACAACTCGTCATAGTCTTCATCTGCCCAAAAAGTGAGAGCTACTTTACCCCTTTTCACTTGATTTAGATATCTTTTTAGACGTGGCCGCCCATATCCGTTCTTCAAGAAGTGTAGCACGGGCATTACTTTATTGTCCCTAATTGCAATTGCTTTCTTCTCTGCTTTTAATATGGATTCACCTAAATTTCCCTCAAAAAAAACAACGGGATTATTATCCAAGTTTTGACTTTCTGGAATAACGGGTATAGGCACTCCTTTGAGAACTAGAGCTTTAGGTCTGCCATCACCTATATCCTTTTCAACATATTTGGAACCCCAAGATTCTAAATACTCTTTCATATTCTTTTTGGTATTACGCCAGGAACCTGTTCCAGGATAATGTAAAGCACCGTTAAATGGGGATTGTATGGCATATCTATCTTTATCAGTTTTTGTTCTAGCAGCAGGGTCACCGCTAGTCCATAAACCTTCGGGATCATTATCAGGATTTTTATACTTAGCATTCATTTCTTCTGTTCTGTCTAGTAGTGTTGTTTTTGTACCCTCTTTGCTCTTAGAGTATACTAGCACATATTCGGTTGCACTAGACAAATGAGTGCTATCATTTTTTGGCGAATATGATTTTTGCCAATTAATAATACCTATTCTATTTTCTTCACCAAAAACTTCATTAAGCAACATACCCAAATGGAAAAATTCTCTTTCATCAATGCAAATAGCTAAGACTCCGTTAGGCTTTAACATGGATTTCATCATCTGAATTCTGGGTAGCATAAACTTCATCCATTTTGTATGCCTAGAACCATCTTCTAAGGTGACAAGTTCGCCTAAATCCGGATCATTGGGGTCTGTGTCCCATTTATCATTATATCTAAAGTCTTTTCCGGTATTGTAAGGTGGATCTGTGACAATCAAATCTATTTGGCCTTTATATTTATAAAGCGTAACCATAGCTTGAAGGTTCTCTCCATCAATAATAATATTGTTTCCCTCAGCATTATAATCACTAAAGCTAAGCTCTTTATCCACTTTTACTATGCGGGGCATTACCTTACGCTCAATAACCTGAGCTGTACGTTTCCCATTAAATGACAGGGTAATGCCGCCACTAAGTATCTTCTTTGCAAAGTCAAGAAGTTCTTCTTTGCTCATTAGCTCTAAACTATTTATATTATTATCCATAATTATATAATCTCCATCTATTTAATCTTTAACATAATCTACAATATCGCCAATGTTGCAATCCAGTTCCCTGCATATCTTTTCCAGAACCTCCATGCTAACCCTTTTATTTCTTGTCAATTTAGAAAGAGTGGAGGGGCCAATACCCGTTTGGTCTTTTAACGCGACCTTATTCATATTCTTGTCAATCAACAATTTCCAAAGTTTATTGTAACTAAGTGCCATAAAAACGCCTCCAACCGCATAAATGCATACCTAATTATAATACCATATCCAAGCACATAACACAATCTAATAGTATTATTTATGAAAAATTTCATATCACTTTTGATACCAAACATATCGTTTTTAAACTCTTAACTATACTGAGTAAACTCACCTCATATAGGAATGAGATTATTTTTCAAAAATTCAAAGGTTTCTCTACTCCCCCAGCAACTCTTGTTCCATTTCCATATTGTTATCAAAAGTGATTCGGATGCGGTCTGCGGATAAAACCACCACCTTGGTGATAATCCCCTTGACCACATCATCACAGTATTCCTTTACGCTCAGGTCAATATGTTCCAGTGTGTAAAGCAGTTCATGGATTCGGGCTTGCGTGTTTTGGGCGAGCATGGTCTGCTCTTGGTGTTCGCCAAGTTGCCCTTGCAATCCCTTTATCTCCGCAGCGATTTCCTCAAACTTGGCATCGAAGTAATCTGCACCGGCGCTGGACTTGGAGCTGAGTTCCACCAAATCCATCATCACGCTCTGCAACTCGGCGATACGGTTTTGGACAGCCGCTTCATTGAAGCTGTCATCATCCTGTGAACCGATGGCCAGCCGCAGGCCTGCCTTGAGGGTTTCGATGACATCGGCCTTATCCTCATCCAGCCGGTTCAGGGCGGTGACAATGGCTTGGTGCAACCGACTTTCCTCAATGGTAGGGGATTCCTTGCAGTATTTTGTGCCATACTCCAAGCGGTTGATACAGCGCCAGACCACCTTTTTCTTACCATTCCTCGCCCAAGTGACCCTGCGGTATTGTGTACCGCATTCACCGCAGCAGAGAAGCTCGGTCAGCGCATATTTGCTGCTGTATTTTCCTTTTTCGGTTTTTACAGCTTTTTTGGCCACCTTACGTTTCCCGGCTCTGCGGGCGATTTCCTCCTGTACAAGGTTAAATAAATCCTTTGAAATAATCGACTCATGGTTTCCGGTTACATAATACTGCGGGATTTCGCCGTTGTTTTTCCGGGTTTGTTTGGTCAGGCAGTCCACCACATAGGTTTTCTGCAGCAGGGCATCACCGATGTAACGCTCATTTCGGAGCATATACTGCAGAACGCCAATTGACCATTCCTGCTTTCCGGTGGGGGAGAGAATTTTGTCTGCCTCCAGTGATTCTTTTATTTTTCGGACGCTGGCACCGGAGTAATAGCTTCTGAAAATCCGTTTGACGATTTCCGCTTCCTCCGGCACAATCTTAGGCTGACCGTCCTCACTTTTTTCATAACCCAGCAGGCGGGAGTATTGAAAGGAAACCTTTCCGCTTTTGAAGCTCTGGCGCTTGCCCCATGTGACGTTGCGGCTGATGGATTCGCTCTCAGCCTGCGCAAAGCCGCTGAGGAAGCACAGCGCCATTTCACTTGCCATCTCCATCGTGTTGATGCCCTCTTTTTCGAAGATGATGGGGATGCCCTTTGCCTTGAGCTTCCGAATATACCCGATGGCATCCAGCGTGTTTCTGGAAAACCTGGAGACGGATTTGGTCAGCACCATATCGACTTTGCCTTTTTCGCACAGTGCCATGAGCTTGAGAAACTCGGTACGCTTTTTGGCACTGGTCCCGGTGATGCCCTCATCAGCAAAAATACCGGCAAGCTCCCAATCCTTGTTTTTGCTGATTTTCTCCGTATAATAAGCAATCTGCGCAGTGTAGCCGGGGGGATGGTCTATATTGAATTTGGTGTACAGCGCCTCCAGATTGTTGGTTTCCACCTCGCCGTCATACACAGTCTGGTAATCGGACATCTGCGGTTCGCCGAACTCCTTGCAGAAATCCGCAAGGCTGATGAAGCGCATCCGGAGATCCGATTCGGGCTTTAACTGCCATACCCGGCAGCTTTTCAGCAGCGTGAGTTCTTGGGTATCCCGCTGACCGTTGACAAGGCGATCATATACACCGTCTGTCCATTTCACCTCGCCGATGTCCTTTTGGCGGCTGAGAAAGGCGTTCAGTTCCTCCGACTGAAAGAGAGGATCAACCACCGCCTTGTCGCCGCTGACATACCCGGCAGGGTTGCCGTAGTACAGGATGATGTCTTTTTCCATCCGGATATTTCGCATGATATTGCCTCCTTTACGTCATGGTCATGCCTCCATCCTGAGAATTCTGTTGAAAGGCTTCCATTTCTTTCTCTGTGGGATGAATGAGCTTACCATCCTGTAGCTCCAGCACACAGAAGTCATCCCGGTCGCAAAGCATGATGCGGTGCTGGTAAGGCTTCTGCATCTCCACATAACTGAGCGCTTCCTGCTCGGTGCAGAGCCACACACCGGAGGCATAGCGGCCATCGGGCAGAAAGCTGTAGCCGCTGTATTTCACCTCATGATTCTGCAAATCCAACGCTCCCACCGGCCTGATTTGGGAAAGTTGAAGCTTGGCGCTGTCCGGCAGAAGCTCCGGCTTCAAAATCCCAATGACCTCACTGCGGTTTTTGAGCGCAAACTCCCCGGTACGGAGCGACACCAAAAAGATAGCAGCGCCGCTGGGGTTGGCACTGGCTCCGTTCCCGCAGAGGCAGAAGTACAGCTGCCTCTCCGGATTGTCCTGACCGATTACGACAACCTTTCTCTGAATATTGCAGCCCAAGCCGGTTGCCGCACAGTCCGCTGATGTATATGCTGATTTTCGTTCCAACGGTCAGCCCTCCTTTTTCTGTTGCAGCAGGGCGGTCAGGTCGGAAATGAGAGAAAGCCTTGTATCATCCGGCATGGTCTTGAACGCCGCACGGACATAGGCCTCCACCGCCTCCGGGGACTGGTCGCCGATTTCGATAATGTCCACCTTGTGCACACTGACCGTACCGTTGGACAAACCGAGGCGCACAATATCGCCGTAGTCCATACCGCTGGCGGTGCGCAGTTCTTTGGGAATCAGTACCCGACCTTTGCTGTCCATGAGTTTATAGATGGGCTTATTCTTCATCCTCCGCACCTCCCTCCAGCACCCAGCGGATGGTGTCGTGGCTCACGCCGAGGCTGTCAAACAGCTCCATGAGCTGGGGCGGCAGCTGCCTGACGGGATCGGCGCTGCCAATGATGATAGCGCCGACCTCACAGCGGATATCCAGATCGTCATCCAGTGGAATCCCCGCCGCCTCCAAAAGCGCATGAGGTACCGACAATTCTGCGGATTCCGGTGCTTCCACCGGCTCGTTCACATGGTTGATGCCATCCTTTGTGAGAAAAAACTCGCCGTAGCTGTTGATCTGTTTCACCGGGTGGTGGGACAGATACGCCAGATGCACGGTATCACCGGCAGTGACGCACATGGTGTCCAGTACACCGGGCGGCAGGATGATGCTGCCGTTATCGGCAATTTGGCCTTTCGTTTCAATGATTTTCATAGTGCAAACCTCCTTTTTACATCCCCATCTGCGGGGCATTGATTTGTTGTTCCTCTGCCGATTTCAGCTCCGACACAAAGGTGCGAAGCTCATCCTCGGTCAGAGAGATGTTGGCGATCTCCATTTCTTTGAGGAAATAGGCGGCCTGCTTGTACTCGCCAGCCAGCTTCTGCATTCCTTTGGCGTTGTGGTAGCCACTGCTGATGCGGGTATATCCCTTGAAAATGCAGTCGTAGCTGCCTGTTTTCTCATTTTGCTGCACGGTCAGGTACAGCCCCACATTGGCTTTATCCCCGCAGCGCAGATACAGGTCATCGTGAACATTGCCCACCACAAACTGATAGGCACCGCTGCTTTCTTCTTCAATCAGGGCTTTTGCCCAACGGATTTTTTCAAGTCCAGTCATTCTTCGTATTCACCTCCAAAGTCAAATAGATTTAATTGGAACGTATCCTTTTCTCGCTCCTTGGGATCGTAGTTGGTAATGATGACCTCCGGGTATTCGCAGCCGCCCTCATACCGCTGCGCCAGATTGCTCAGGCGGGTGACCGGTGTGATGGTGTACTCCTGATACAACTCCCGGATAAATTCGCAGTCGTTATAGCTGACCATCCACTTGCCCTTGCAGCCTGCCAATGCATCCCGGAGCCGTTGATGATCGGTTTTCAGGAATTCCACCGCATAGTGACCCTCGGTCATGTAATACGGCGGATCGCAATAAAAAAAGGCATCATCCCGGTCGTACTGCCGGATCAATGCCTCAAAGTCCTTATTTTCCACTACGGTATCCGAAAGCCGCCTTGATGCCTCCCATATCACAGTGAACACCTTTCGGATGTCAAAGGGCTGGCAGCCATAGGAGGTGCATCCGCTGCCGTAGCTGTAGCGGATGAGCTTGAAAAAAGCAGCCGCTCGCCATACATCGCTTGGCTCAGCCTGCTCCAGCAGAATAGCTCTCAGTTCCTCAAACTCAGGCGGCGGGAGGTTTTGTTGCGCCAGCTCCAGTTCTTCTTTCAGATATTCCGTATCGAATTCATCCTTTTCAAAGAAGCGGCGCAGCACATTAAATTCATGCCGGGAGTTGAGTGGCAGGAAGCCCAGCTCCTTGAGGAAGGCCAGCGTCCTGTTTTTTACACAGTAGAACAGGTTGGTCAGGTTGCCGTTGAAATCATTGTAGACCTCCATGCCTTTGCAGTCCGGCGGTCTGCCGAATAAAACCCAACCCCCACCGCCAAAGACTTCAATGTATCTGCCGAAGTCCTTGGGGAAGAGCCTGTATATGATATTGCGGAGGGCTTTTTTGCCGCCCACCCAGCTGATAAAGCTATTGATATTCCATCACCTCCCTCTAAAAAGAAAAGAGCCGATGCTCACTACATTTTCAGTGACATCGACTCGTCTGGACTATGATATTCATATTCGCCGGTTTTCTCGTTGTACAGGTAGCCCTCATCGGCCAGATCCACATCGTGAATCTCAGCCGCCATTTCCAGCGCTTCCTTGGAGCCGCCGGAAGGGATATCGCAGAACATTTCCTCACCATCTTCGTATTCCTTTTTTCCTGTGTTATATCCGAAGTCCTCGTCAGCCCATTTGTGTTCAAAGGATAGGTCAGGATATTTTGCCGCCAGTGCAGCAATGACATTTTCCGGACGGCTCCATGCGGTCTGGAACTCGATATGCTCACCTTCAAAATCCTGCGGGGTATATGCGCCATCGTAGCCATAGCTGTTCCACTTGGTTCCCCAATTGGAAATCGACCAGTCATACCAATTGTCTTTGCCGTACTTCTCACGCTCGGCCATACCAAGGTTGCCACGGAAGATATGCTCAGGCATCGGGATAACCTTGTTGAAGTCGATGCTGCCGAGGCCGATCTTATCATCTTTGATATCCTCGAACATCGCCTTGACCTTTTCCGGATCGCCGGATACTCTTACAATATTGGTTACATGATTTGGCATTACTGCATTCCTCCCATCGTCATGCCGAAGCCAAAGGACTGGCTGCCTTTCAACTCGTCCTCCGGTTTGATAAAGAAGCGGTCGCTGCTATCCCAAAAGCTGAGATACAGCTCACCGTCCTCTACCTTGATTTCTCGCTGTTCCAGCCCCTCGCCCCAGCCATCGGAAAACTGTGAAGAAAGCCATTCTGTCAGCTCTGCAAACTCAGAGGAAGAGAGCGTACCGTGGGTTTGCATCTCGGTCACACCCCACAGCTCACCGTTCCATTCTTCAACAGTCGGGTTAATGCTGTACACCTTTCGGCTGAGATCATCATCAAGATAAACGGCAAGGCCACGCTCGCCCTCGCTGGGGAGCTTTTCTTTCTGAATGAGGGCAAGGATTTCATCCTCATATTCCAAAACTTCACCGGCGGATAAATCCTCCCGGTAATCGTCCATATCGCCCCATTCGTTTTTTCTGTAGATATGGGGGAAGAGGGGGCTGAAGAGCCGCAGGGATTGCAGTTCGTTTTTCATGGTGCATCCATCCTTTCTTTTTGATTTTGGGCGCAAAAAAAGCGGCTGTGTTTTTCAGTCACGAAGAACACAGCCGCTTCAAAATTGCCCTGTAGCGTATTGGCTTTATGAAATTGTTTGCCGGACTGATTCCGGCCTAAAACAAGAAACACCCCGCTTTCTTGTTAAAAAGCGAGGTGCATCTATGAAAAACGAGGGTCTTGAATTTTTCATTCAAAACCCTCGTCAGGCCGCATAAACACTGGCTTTTTCAGCCCTGTATCTATTTTGACCTAATCTTCTGGCGGAAGCGGTGGGATTCGAACCCACGAGCCCGTGAGGACTACCTGATTTCGAGTCAGGCCCGTTATGACCACTTCGATACGCTTCCATTTAATAATTATTCAGTTTCCGGAGCAAGTAACATGATTTCGAGTCAAGCTCGTTATGACCACTTCGATACACTTCCATTTAATAATTTTTCAGTTTTCGGGGCAAGTGACCTAATTTCGAGTCAGATCCATTATGGTCACTTCCTTAGCCCTCCAAATATTTCAGTTATTTCCCAGCAGAAAGCCTATTTATTATACCAATCATACAACAAAAAATCAAGTTTTTTGTCTATAATAAAACACATGAGTTTTTTCCCCGCCTTGACACCAAGCGCAAACTAATGTAAATTAATATATATTGGGATATTTTAACTTCCTACCTATATATATAGGGTCAGATAACATAAGAAGCAGGTGTTTTCATGAAATCACAACAACAATCAAACTATACCAACGAAAGTATTACATCTTTAAAAGGTGCGGATCGCGTCCGCCTTCGACCGGGTGTTATTTTCGGTTCCGACGGCTTAGATGGCTGCGAGCACGCAGTTTTTGAAATCCTATCTAACTCTATCGATGAAGCCCGGGAAGGCTACGGAAATAAAATTGAAATCGTTCGGTATAAAGACCACTCCATTATGATTAAGGATTACGGCCGCGGGATTCCTGTGGATTATAATTCCAAGGAAGACCGTTTTAATTGGGAATTGGTTTTCTGCGAGCTTTATGCAGGCGGAAAATATCAAAATAACACCGGTGAAAACTATGAGTTTAGTTTAGGCTTAAACGGCCTTGGCACCTGTGCAACTCAGTACGCTTCGGAATATATGGATGCAGTCATTTATCGTGACGGAATCTGTCATAGCCTTCATTTTGAAAAAGGGGAAAATATAGGCGGCCTTATGAAGGAAGGTGCAGAAAAGCATCCCTCGGGAACACAAATCAAATGGCGTCCCGATCGGGATGTATTTACGGATATCAATATTCCCCTCTCCTACTTTCAAGATATTTTGAAAAAACAGGCTGTGGTAAACGCAGGCTTGACCTTTGAGCTGTTTGATGAGGAAAGCGGTGAGAAGTTTGTTTATTGCTACGAAAACGGCATTAAGGACTACTTATTAGAACTTTCTGGAACAGACAACCTCACCGATGTTTATTATTTGCAAACAGAAACAAAAGGACGTGATCGGGAAGACAAACCTGAATACAAGCTGAAATTTGAGACAGCCTTTTGTTTTAACAATCAAATAAATGTCTTGGAATATTATCATAATTCCAGCTTTTTGGAATACGGCGGATCCCCCGATAAGGCAGTAAAAAATGCTTTTGTTTTTGCCATAGACAAATATTTGAAAGGCAATAATTTGTATAAAAAAGATGAAAAGAAAATCACCTTTACTGATATTGAGGACAGCTTGATTTTAGTCATCAACTCCTTCTCCACCGTTACCAGCTACGAAAACCAAACAAAAAAATCCATCACAAACAAGTTTATTCAAGAAGCTATGACGGATTTTTTCCGTGAGCAGCTGGAAATTTATTTTATTGAAAACAAAATAGAGGCAGAAAAAATTGCAGCACAGGTTTTGGCAAACAAGCGCAGTCGGGAAACAGCGGAAAAAACCAGAATTTCCATCCGTAAAAAGTTGACCGGCTCTTTGGATATGAATAACCGCGTGGAAAAATTCGTGAACTGCCGTACAAAAGACATTAACCGCCGTGAAATTTATATCGTGGAAGGTGATTCCGCTTTAGGTGCCTGCAAGCTAGGCCGAGATGCGGAATTTCAAGCAATTATTCCCATACGAGGAAAAATATTAAATTGCTTAAAGGCGGATTACAACAAAATTTTTGCCAACGATATTATTACGGATCTTTTAAAGGTTTTGGGCTGCGGCGTGGAAATCAAAACAAAGCATACGTCGGACTTAAACTCTTTTGATTTAAGTCAATTACGTTGGAGCAAAATCATTCTTTGCACCGATGCAGATGTGGATGGCTTTCAAATTCGTACCCTCCTTCTAACCATGCTTTACCGCTTGGTGCCTACCTTGATTCACGAAAAGAAGGTGTACATTGCTGAATCCCCTCTTTATGAAATTACAAACGGAAAGCAAACCTATTTTGCCTATTCTGATAGCGAAAAAGGAGAAATTCTTGGCAATCTTAAAGGGAAAACAAAAATTAGCCGTTCCAAAGGGCTTGGAGAAAATCAGCCCGAAATGATGTGGGAAACCACCATGAACCCCGAAACAAGGCGTTTGGTTTTAGTTACCCCCGACGATGCAAGGCATACTCAAGAAATGTTTGAATTGCTTCTTGGAGAAAATTTAGCGGGCAGAAAAGAATTTATTGCCGAAGAAGGCTACAAATATCTAGATTTGACAGACATTAGTTAAGAAAGACGGTGTTCCGAAATGGCAAAAAAGAAAACAACATCAACTGAAGCAAAGGAAATTTTTATACAGGAACAGCCCATTACCCAAACCTTGGAATTAAACTATATGCCCTATGCCATGAGCGTCATCGTTTCTCGTGCAATTCCCGAAATTGACGGATTTAAGCCCTCTCACAGGAAGCTTTTATATACCATGTATCTCATGAATTTGCTTAAGGGTGACAGAACAAAATCCTCCAACGTAGTGGGGCAGACTATGAAGCTCAATCCCCACGGAGATGGGGCAATTTATGAAACTCTGGTACGCTTAACGGAAGGTAATGGCGCCCTTTTGGTACCCTTTGTGGATTCCAAGGGGAATTTCGGCAAGCAATATTCTAAGGATATGGCTTATGCTGCGCCCCGTTATACAGAAGTAAAGCTTGGTACCATCTGTGGAGAGATTTTTGGGGACATTGATAAAAACACCGTGGATTTTGCGGATAATTACGACGGCACCATCAAGGAACCTACGCTTTTGCCCACAACCTTCCCCAATATTTTGGCCAACCCTAACCTGGGAATTGCCGTTGGTATGGCAAGCTCCATTTGCAGCTTTAATTTATCCGAGCTTTGCGAAGCAACCATACAATACATTAAGGACGACTCCATCGACCTTTGTGACCATCTCCCTGCTCCCGATTTTTCAACAGGCGGCGAATTGATCTACAACCGTAAGGATTTGGAACAGATTTATAAAACAGGGCGAGGCAGTTTTAAGGTACGGGCAAAATATCGTTTTGACAAAAAAAACAGCTGTATCGAGGTTTATGAAATCCCTTACACCACCAATATTGAAAGCATCATTGATAAAATACTTCTTTTGGTAAAAAACGGAAAAATTAGGGATATTACGGACATTCGCGATGAAACGGACTTAAACGGCTTAAAAATCACCTTGGACATCAAGCGAAACACCAATCCCGAGCTTTTGATGCACAAACTTTTTAGCCTGACGCCCCTTTCCGACAGCTTTAGCTGCAATTTTAACCTGCTTATTCAAGGGAAGCCAATGACCTTGGGTGTAGGTGATATTTTAAAATACTGGGTGGAATTTCGCTTGGAATCCATCCGCCGGCAACTAGCCTTTGATATTAACAAAAAAGAGGAAAAATACCATTTATTAATGGGTCTTTCCAAAATACTCATGGATATTGACAAAGCAATTGCCATCATCCGTAATACAGAGCAGGAAAGCATGGTCGTACCCAATTTAATGAGCGGCTTCGAGATTGACCAGATTCAAGGAGAATATATCGCGGAAATCAAGCTGAGAAATATCAATAAGGAATATATTTTAAGACGCATTGAGGAATTAAAGACCTTAGCGGAGGAAATTCAAGACCTGAAAGATACTCTGAAAAGCGAAGGAAAAATCAGAAATATTATATGCAAGCAATTGAAAAACGTGCAAAAAAAATATGGAAAGCCCAGAAAAACGGAAATTGTGCAAGAAGAAGCGGTTGTCACCATTACAAAAGATGACCTAATTGAGGACTATGGCGTAAAGCTTTTCCTAACCGAGGAGAATTACTTCAAAAAAATCCCCCTTGCCTCCTTACGCTCCGCCGGGGAGCAAAAGCTGAAGGAAGAAGACAAAATTCTTTCCGAACTAGAAACCACCAACCGCAGCGAAATCCTATTTTTCTCCGACCAGTACAATGTTTATAAAATGAAGGTAAGTGATATTGCAGATACCAAAGCCAGCGTTTTGGGAGATTATCTGCCAAACCTTTTGGGCATGGATGCAGATGAAAAAATTATTTATATGACCACCACCACTGACTATGTGGGCTTTATGGTTTTCTTTTTTGAAAACGGAAAGGCAGCAAAGGTGCAGCTTTCGGCATATGCCACAAAAATGAACCGCCGCAAGCTCGTAAATGCTTACTCCTCACGGGCAAAGCTAGTTTATCTGGAAAAGCTGGAGAAAGATGCAGATTATATTTTAATGCGAAACAATGACAAGGCAACCTTGTTAAACACAGAAATGATTCCCATAAACGCAACCAAAAACGCATCGGGGATTCAGATTTACACCTTAAAGAAAAACAGTCAAATTTCTGCGGTCTTCAAACCGGAAACATTTATTTCCGAAAATATCGAATATTACCGCACCAAAAAAATACCCTCCACAGGGCATTTTATTCAAGAAAAAGACAAGACTGCAAACGGCTTACAGGTGCAACTGAGCTTAGGGCGGGAGGAATTAAACCCTTAGACAAAACTATTTAGAAGCGGTAATTTCTTAAAAAAGACGTTACCGCTTTTCCTTTTGGATTTGCAATGAAATCATTCTAAAAAATCCATTTTTTCGTATAATGCTATTGTTGTCGACATATTTTCCGTGCACTATAATGGTAAATATTGGAATAATTTTTTTTTATAGCAATAATTTAAAAAAGGGAATTAAAAAAATGAAGAAAACGGTTGTTTTTCTACTTATGCTTTGCCTCGTTTTACCCTTGGCTTCTTGCACCACCAATACCGAAAGCCCCACAGCCTCCCCAACACCTGCAAATGCACGTATTGAAAAGACCGTAGTACAAAATCAAGCTGACAATTATCAGCCCATTAGGGAAATTGGCGCCTTCAATCAGGATATTATTACGCTAGAACTCCTTTCAGCCTGCACCCTTGGTGAGGTCGACAAGGCCGCCCTCCCCTATTGGAACGGGTATATTCTGGAAAACAAGATCAGCGTGAACTTTGAAAGTGAAAATTGGTGGAACGAATACACTCCGGGACCATATTATTTTTTGGAGGATGAAATCAAGTACCTTAACGAAAACGGCTTCAACTGCGCCCGTGTTCTTTACAGCCTTTCCTTTCTGGGAAATCCGTCTAATCCCGATGAAATCAACGTTTCCCAGCTGGAGCAGCTGGATGAATTGATTGCTTGGGGCGCAAAATATAACATACATATCATGCTCAGCATTACCGGTGTGCCCAACAAATGGAATACCTCCTGGGAGGAAGAAGGGGTACAATCCAACGACATTATTTTTACAGACGGTAAAATACAAGCCTTATTCACCGCCTATTGGGATTTACTTGCCAAGCGATACGCAAAAATCCCCAGTGGTCTGTTAAGCTTTGAGCTTCTTGCGGAACCGGCCATTCCAAATGGAGATTTGCAGCAATACTGCGATGTTCTCTCACCCGTTACCCAGCGCATTTGGAGCCATAACCCCAACAGGATTGTCATTGCAAACGATGCCTGGAAGCAGGTTCCCGAACAATTAGCCTCATTGGGCTGCTGTCTTTCCTACCACTCCCACATTTATACACTGGACAAACGAACCTTGGAGGGCTTTGGAATCCCCTATGAATCCGTTTGGCCAATGCAATATTTGCCAATGAGTTACAGCCCCGACAGTGGTAAGCTGGTGCTAGAATGTGAAAATAGTCTAAAAAAAGGAATCCTCCACGTTTATTATGGCTATGTAGGTACAACAATGAATGTATCTGCCGACGGTCAAACCCTTTTATCGCCAGAGCCTTATCAATCGGAGGAGATGATTTTTAAAACATCCTGCATCCTTCCCCAAGGAACAAAAAAACTTACCTTTACGCCCTCAGATTGGGGTAGTCTTATGGCAATCTCCATTGAACAAGAGGATGCTCAGGTAATTACCATTCCCACGCATAATCTTTATGGCCCTGATCATGGTTTTGAACCCTTCCCTACAATCATGATTCATGATGATGGAACCCTTGAAAATATGGATCATCCACCCCATCTCCTGAATTCGGCGTATATTCTGGAAAAACAATTAAAGCCTTATATTGACTGTGCAAAACGTAACCATGTTTCTTTCATTATGACTGAGGTAGGAACGGATACATTGGAGCTATCCCCCACAGAATATGTGGAATATCACGAAATGTGGTTAGGTGCCTTGAAAGAAAACAATATTGGTTGGATGTATAATTGCGTGCATAATGCCCTTGCGCCAAAAAATTTAATGTGGCTTAACGATGAAAGCAGCAAATTTACACAGTTCAGCAATACCGATATACCGAATTATCAAGTGAATGACGTTATTATGGATATGCTTAAACGCTATCAATAATGAATTACAAAATTTATTGGGGGGGGAGCTTCAAGAAATCCATTTCCCTACCAAAAACGAAACCCTTTCTTTAGACTTAATCCCTAAGGAAAGGTGCTTTTTATTCTTAATGCAAAAAACTGTTTTCTTGGAATAAAGCCACGAAAACAGTTTTTTATTCTCCTCTTATCCCTTGGCAGGGAGCCTTACTTTTCCTTTGTTACAGAAAACTCCATTTTGTAGTAGGCTGTTTTTGCGCCCTCATCAGGTATCAATAAAGAATGACCTTTGTAGCCTACCCTCTGCACATTGCTGTAGTATCTGCAATCACCAACGGTAAAATTCACATCGTCATCATATATGACATCCTTCAAAATTAATCCCCCACTATTCATAAAAAGTCCTACCTCTTTATCCGTACATCCAAAAGCCAGAACAATCAAGCTTTTCTCTATATTCTCTATTTCCGTAAAATGCTCCTTGTTTTCCACCTCGTACACGAAGGAAACGCCTGTTAAATAACCGTTTTCTATTTCATATTCCAGCTTGGGAGGTTCCCCATCCAAGAGGTCAATAGAAATGGTTGCCTTCGAAGGCTTTTCTACCAACTGTCCATTCTTATCCATATAGGAACCTTGGTTCACATCAAGATATTTGCAAAAATAGTTGTAGTTTTGAGCAAATTCTTCCATGGTGATATCCCCGCGGTTCGGCGGCAGCTGCTGAAACTGCATCATGATAATAGCGATAAAAATAAATATCCCATGCAATACAATGCAAGCTGCCACACGGTACCATTTTGTATCCTTTATGGTATAGGAAATGTCCCCATCCCAAGGCTGAGTTTCTTCTGCTTTGCACACTTTATAGCTTTTATATAAACGCACTAAATTATAAATTGGAATCCAATAACCTGTACCCTTGCCAACAACTACCCAAGTACGCTTCAAGCCCTCAGCATAAGTCAAGTGGGCTCCATGGGCTTTTTCCACCCTTAACCCAAAGACCCATTTACCAAAAGTAGTGCCAAAACGGTTTAACAGCAAAGGCTCTATGAAAAGCATTAGCGCGACGGTTATGACAGCACCAATAATCTGCCAAAGATAGCCCTCATGGGAAAGGTTCACATGTAAAATAAACCCAAGAAAAAAATCCCAAATAAAGTTATAGATACCAACATCAGTCATTCTGGCAAAATATCGGCGCCATGGACGATAAACTTGATTTTGAAATTCTGGTTTACAAGAAAAAATCTGATCCAATGCACTGGTACCCAATTGATCCAGATACTTTTTTGCATCAAAACTTTCAAGGTCAGCCCCTTCCTCCAGAATTTGTCTGCAAATCTCTTTACCCAAGCAGCCATCCTCTAGGCCATCAAACCGCCTTTGCAGCAAAGCCTTTAGGGTTCTATCCCCTGCACTTAACATAACAAAATTGTTCTCTGAAAAACCCATTTTCTCCAGCAGCATCAGTCTTTGAAGCTTTTCCCCATCCGCTTCACAATATACCCACGACCCATCCTCCATACGTTTTGGTGTGACCAGCCCGTTATTTCGGAATCGGGAAATGGTCTCTAATTCCACACCATAAGCCGCACTCATTTCTTCCTTCGTCATACTTTTTCCCCCTTTTAAAACTTCTTCCGTTCTAATCCCTGTGAAGCAAGCGCTTGCAAACAGAAAGCTTTATGAAAGCCTTCTTTCTTAAAAAATGCGTGCCTGGCTGAAAGCGGAAGTAAATATCTATATTATTTGCATTATTTTCCTGTAACAGTTTACCAAAACAAATCTCCTGCTACAACGCTTTTTCTTAGATTTAAGAGTATCGTAAGATATAAAAAACTCCTTACCATAAGTATAAGGAGTTTTTTAAAAAAATTAATGCTAAAAACTGATTTGCTCTGCGGAATCCGCTTTAGGCACCCCATTGTGCAAAATGCGGACACTAAGAAAACAATACTACTTGTTTTAATAGTCCTTTCCCCCTGCGCTTCTCCAGGCATTGGGGTGTTCCTTGGGGCAATCCCTAATGCAAACATTAGAAATGATTTTATCTGTATTTTCACATTTAAGTATTCATTGCCTATAAAAAACAACTTTCAAAATAGGTTTCAAACCGTTGCTTTGTCTCCTTTGTATACGTTTTTTTTATTTTGCCATCATAATTTCAATAACCTTCATATCCACATCGCCCAATGCTTCATGGGAAAGCTTTGCCAAATTCTTAGCTGTTTCCTCTGCTTTTTCACTGATAAATCCATCCGTAGCTTGAATAATGCTGTCATCCATGGCAAACATGGCAGAGTACACTGCTTCACCTGCACAAATTGAAAGCTTCAAGGAGCATCCGCCCTTTGCTCCGTCACAGAACATACCGGCAACGCCGCCCATCAAATTCTGAACTGCTCCGGAAACCTGCTCAAGCTTACCGCCCATCATGTATGTCATCCCTGCCGCACCACCTGCTGCCGCTAAAGTGGCACCGCATATGGGGGACAAACGTCCAACATGGCATTTCATATACATAATAATCAACATCCCCAAAAATTCTGCCCTTAACAGCTTTTCTTCGGAAATATTCATATGCTTTGCAAAAACTGCCATAGGCACCATGGTTTCAATGCCTTGATTGCCACTGCCCAAAAATGTCATTACAGAGCCGTTACCCCCGCTCATACGAAAATCGCTGGCAGCAGCAGTAAGTCCTTTGATTTCCGTGAGCATATCATTGGAAATCAAGCCTTTCTTGGTTAAATTTTTCAACGCCACACCAACGCCAAGGGCGTATTTCTTTTGCATGCCAATATCAGCGATGGAAAGATTCATGGCAATGCCTTCCTTGATAAACTCTAAATCCGCCACATCTACAGCGTTTGCCCATTGGTAAAAATCAGCAAAGGTATATTTCGTTACATCAAAAGCTTTTGTGGTTGCCTCCGCCGCCGAAAACGTGCGCCGATCTAAAACAACTTGGTTGTTTTTTTCGGCAAACACCATATTGTCATGAGATTTTTCCGTTATGGTATGGGCTTTTTCCGCCTCATTAGTGGCACAACAATCGATATAAAATTCACTACTGGGAAGAACCTTCACAGAAACGAAGCCTTCCTTCACTAATTTTTTTGCCTCGCCAACCTGTTCCGGAAGAATTTCCGCAAAAATTTCCATGGTATTTCCGGGTTTGCTTAATAAATACCCCAAGACGCAGGAGAGCTCAATTCCATTGGTTCCCGCATTAGGAATTTGCACACTATAGGCATTTTTGAAAATATTGGAGCTAATGACCATATCCAAATGGGTAGCGGGCTTTTGTAACAGCTCACAAGTTCTGGAAACCGCCAACCCGATGGCAACCGGCTCCGTGCAGCCCATGCTGGGTTTCATTTCACTTTTTAATGCATCAAAAACAATATTCATATCCATAATGATTTCCTCCTTGTATATCCCCACGCCTCTTTTTTATCTCTTATCTATTTTAAAGAGCAAATTTTGTGCCAACTGATAATTCCATGATTTTTCAGAAGTCAGCATAATTTTTTTCTCATTTTTGAGAAATAATTAAATTTTCTAATTTTAAGAGCGTCGGAAATTTTATATTTATGTAAAATCAGCTCAACTAATATCTATTTTCTATCCCTTAACTATTTTTTATGGATAGCAAATTTTAGCAAATGAAAATTTAAAATTCTCCTAAAATTGAGGGATAAAAGGGTCATTCCTTGGCAAACACACTATGTTTTTGTGTCTTTACGGCTTTTCAATTAAGGCAAACAAAAAAGCCTTTTTCCAAAACAGCACTCCCCTGTTTTAAAAAAGGCTTTCATCTTTTTATTTTATAAGCAACAAATCATTCTCAAAAAAGAGACGATTTCTCAAAATTGAGATTAAAGTAAATTGTATTTTTTTAGTTTTCGGTAGAGAGTTGCGCGGCTAATTTGCAGGGAATCGGCAAGCTTTTCCTTATCCTTCAAGGAGGCCTCCTCCTTTAGCATATTTGATAGCACACGCTTTTCATACTCCTCTATAATTTTATCCAAAGACCATGCATCATAGCCCTTTGTGGAACGAAGCACAATGTGGTCAGGCAAATCGGCAAGGTGAACCTCATCCCCTTCCACGATATTTGCCAAATATTCTATAATATTCTTTAACTCCCTTACATTCCCCGGCCAATTATAGTTTACCAGCGTCTGCAAAGCCTCTATTGACACCCCTTGGATACGCTTATTCAGCTTTTGATTATAATAGGTGATATAATACTCCACCAAGGGAGAAATGTCCTCTTTGCGCTTGCGTAGAGGCGGCAGCTCAATGGGGATGATATTCAGCCGATAATATAAATCCTCCCGGAAGGTTCCCGCCTCCACCATTTGCTCAATATCCTTATTTGTGGCGCAAATTACCCGAATATCAATGGGAACGGGCTTATGTCCGCCGATACGCTCTAACTTTCGTTCCTGCAAAACACGCAGCAACTTTGTTTGCACATGCAAAGGCATATCGCCGATTTCATCCAAAAAAATAGTGCTCTTATCCGCCAGCTCAAACTTGCCAATGGCACCTTTTTTCTTTGCCCCGGTAAAAGCCCCCTCCTCGTAGCCAAACAGCTCGCTTTCCACCAAATTCTCGGGGATTGCCGCGCAATTAATGGAGATCATCAGCTTGTCCTGTCTTTGACTAAGGTCATGAATCATTTTCGCCATAATTTCCTTTCCAGTGCCGCTTTCTCCCCGCAAAAAAACGGTGGAATCGGATTTTGCCACCTTTTGCCCAACGGCAATGGCCTCCTGCATTTTTTTGCTTTTGCCAACAAAGGACCAGCCTTTTTTATCGTTATTTACAACCTGCAGCTGTTGCTGCAGCCGATCTCTTGCCTCGGCGGTATAAAGCTTGCTTTCCAAAAGCATTGTCATATATTTCAAAAATTCCTCCAGCTTCGCACGATTTTTCAGAAGGTTTTCCTGTTGCCTTTCCTCAAAGGCAACAATGGATATGACTCCCACCACAACGCCGTTTTTGAAAATGGGATATGCCAAATCCGCCAATTCTTTGCAAACGGCCCGTTTCTCACAACCAATACAGCTTGGATTTTGCGCCACATTTGTAATAATCCCACATTCACCGGTTTCTAAAATTTGATTGAAAAAATTTGCATGGGCAATGGTATTGCCAATTTCAGTGGCATAATTTCCTGTTCCCGCCACACGAATCAGCTCATTATCCACCACCGTAACGTCAGACTCTAAAATTGACGAAATGGCCTGGGTATAGGCCTGAATAAAGGTTTGAATTTTCATCAAAGCTGTCACATCGCTCACCTCTTCTTGTTTTAGTATAGCGAAAAAATGTAAAATAAACAATCATAATGATTGCTTTTTACTTCCTTCTACTGTTCAGTTTTATAATTTTCACAATTTTACCAAAGCATAACGACTTCTTTTTTTATTCTTGTGTTGCTACCTCCTAATAAATTTAGTATACTAAAAGCTGAACTTTACAAATGATAAGGAGGGCTAATATGATTTTTATTCAGCCAAAAGCTACTGATGCTGCCTTGCATTTTGCATCCGAAGAGTATTGTATGACTGCCTTGGGGCAAACCCAAGATGTTTTCATGCTATGGCAAACGGATTGCTGTGCTATGCTGGGCAGTAACCAAATTGCGCAAGACGAAATTGATCTTTCCCTTGCAAAACAGCACAACGTGCAAATCGTGCGCCGCGCCAGTGGCGGCGGAACCATTTACACCGATCAAGGCACTTTGCTTTGTACATTAATCACCCCATTTTCCCATGGGGACGACGCAAAAGAAATTGGAAGAACCCGCTTGGCAGAGCCTTTGATTATGGCTTTGGAGAAAATGGGGATCCACGCTGAGATCAAAGGGAGAAATGATATGCTCTTAGACGGTAAAAAAATTTCCGGCTTGGCACAGCGTTTGGGGAAAAACTGCCTTTGCAGCCACTGTTCCCTTTTATTTGATACTGACATTTCTGTTTTGGAAAAAATATTAACTGTGGATGAATCCAAAATCAAAAGCAAAGGAATTTCTTCCATACGCAGTCGAGTAACCAATATTCGTGAACACCTTCTTAAAAAATATACAACCCAGGAATTTAAAGCTCTTTTGATACAAGCTTTATCTGAAATCATGCCTATGGAGATGTACGCGTTTTCCCAGGAGGAGCTTGCACAGATAGAAAAAATCCGAGTGGAAAAATATGCAAATCCCCTTTGGACTTACCGCACCAATTCCAGCTTTACCCACCACAGCGAAAAACGGCTGCCCTTGGGTAAGATTGAGGTTTATTTGGAAATCAAGGAGGGCAGCATTCACTCCTGCTCCATTCGCGGGGATTTCCTCTCTATAAAACCCATAGAAGAATTTGAAAATACACTTACCGGCAAAGCCTTTGATAAGGATGCCTTGTCGGCTTGTTTAAACACCGTAGATTTACTTCCTTATCTTGGCGGAATTACAGCCGAGGAATTTTTGTCCGTTTTGTTTTCCTAATGGGAACATTGGCAGTACAAAAAAGCGTATAAAATGTTAGTATATTTAGTGGAGGATTGTAATATGTTGGAAAAACCCCAATGGTTGAAAAGAACCTTTCGAGATAATTCAAATTTAAACTATGTTCGTGAAATGCTAAGCGCACTTCATTTAAACACAATTTGCGATGAGGCAATGTGCCCCAATTATGTTGAATGCTTTACAAAAAAAACTGCCACCTTTATGATATTGGGTGTGAATTGCACTAGAAATTGCCGCTTTTGTAACGTAACCAACCGTGAACCACAAGAAATAGATGCCAACGAACCAAGCAGAGTGGCGGAGGCCGTTTTCAAGCTAGGACTGAAATATGTGGTAATCACTTCCGTAACCAGAGATGATTTGCCCGACGGCGGTGCCGCTCATTTTGCTGCAACAATACGAGCCATTCATGAATTATGTCCCGATACCGCCGTAGAAGTTTTGATTCCCGATTTCCTAGGAAATAAAGAAGCTTTAAAAATTGTTACTGATGCCAACCCCGAAGTAATCAGCCATAACATAGAAACAGTAAAAGCGCTGTATGATCAGGTTCGTCCTCAGGCAATTTATGAAAGATCCTTGGATGTGTTAAAATCCATTAAGCTGCTTGCGCCTCATATCCGTTCCAAAACCGGCATTATGCTCGGGCTTGGAGAAAACGATTCGCAGGTTTACGAAGTAATGGAGGATTTAAGAGCTGTTGGCTGCGAATTTTTGACCATTGGTCAGTATCTCGCTCCATCTTCTGCACACCACCCCGTTCAGGAATACATAACGCCAGAAGCATTTGACCACTACGGTCAAATTGCAAAGGAAAAAGGTTTCGCCTTTGTTGCATCTGCACCCTTTGTACGCAGCTCCTATCATGCTGCCGAAGCACTGGAAGCTGAAAAATAAGAAACAAGCATAGAAAAATGGCAAGTATCCGCCGTGGTACTTGCCATTTTTTATAACCTTTTTTATGATAGAAATACGTTTTTCTCAACCAATCTGTTCCTTATAAGTATCATAAATGTCTAAAGAGGTTCCATCCATCAATAGACGGTATTCCTCCCAAGCCAAATCGTAGTCATATGCTGCCTGTAATTTTACCAGTTCAATCTGCAGAAACTGAAGCTCCAAAGCCTGTAATTCAACGGCAGAAATCAAACCAAGCTTTGCAGATTTTTGCTGCTGCTCCCACTGGGTTTTTGCCTTTTCATAGGTATCCTTTTGCAACTGATAAGCCGACGCTGCTTTATCAATACTATCCAGTTTTTTCTTTAAATTGTTGGCAATGGTAATCTTCTGAGTTTCCATGGCAACCTTAGCAATATCCATATCTGTCTCATGCATTTTGATTTGCCCAGAATATAGGGTAGTATCCTTGGATTTTTTTTCAGCCTGCTGATAATCGCGGCGCAAGGTCTTTAGCTGATAGTTCTTATCAGTGGCTTCTTTGAGCAACTCATCGCTATATTCCGGCGCATATTCAATCACCCTTGTTAATTCAGGCGCTTCAACCTCCAACGGATCATCAATGGGTTTCCCCATCAAATCATTCAGCTGACGTTTTAATAATATTAGGCCGTTCTTTGCATCCGCAATGTCCTTTTTGTTTTGAGATATCGCCAGCTTTGCCTGTGCCAAATCGGTACTTATACCAAGACCCAGAGTGGATTTTTTCTCCTCAATTAAATAAAGACGTTCCATCAACTCCAGTTTTTTCTCAAGCAATTCAATGCCTTCTTTCACATGCACGGTTTTTTCCACCAGAAGCTGAGAAACCAATAAAGCTTGATTATTCCAATCCTCTTTGGTCTTATTCAAGTCTAACTTTGTATTATTTAAATCCTGCTGCTGATCCTCCAGGGTATTCCGCTGGGTATCCACAATGCTATCGGTCATATCCTCCATGGCACTGGCGATCTTCGAACTCCCAGAAAGCAAGCCACTGCTGATTCCAACCAACGCCTGGTCTGTATAGCCCAAAGTATTTCCCGAAAGCGTATCCCCTGTAACCGCCCCCTCCAATGCGCTCTTTCCGGTACTTGACGAGCTTCCTGCCGATTTTCTTGCATTGGCAGCACTATCCTGGGCATTCTGCAAATCGTCCAAACCATCATTTATGGCATCCAAACCAGAAAGCACCTTTTTATAATTCAACGTCAGTGTGGTTTGGATTCGGTTGTTTTTCAATACTTCCTTTTGTATTTCTTCCAAGGTCATAGACTTCACAACAGACTCCTGTGCAGTTTCTTCCTGTATCGTCTCAGACTTTTGGTCCGTTGTTTTAGCATATGCCGGTAGCGCCACACTAAAAGTCAGAACACCAGCCAAAAGTAAAGCCCCACTTTTTTGATATTTGAATTTTGCCATTTCTACCCTCTCCTTCCAAAAAATCACTGGGCAACTGCCTGAATATCAGGTTCTTCCTCAGAAATCCGCAATGCCTGTTCTTTTTTCTCAATTCGTTTCACCTTTATGAGCCAAATCACACAGCTAAGTATCAAACAACCGCCGCTGATATAGCCTAATATCATCATTTCATCATGAACTGCATCAAACCCAATACCCATAAAAGCCACATTGCGGTAGCCAATAACAAAATGGGTTAGGGGAAATACCTGCGCCAGCTTTTGATAAAAGCTTGTGAATGCCATGGTCGGCCATGTAAACCCACTCAGCACCAAACTTGGCGAAGTAAATACCAATGAAAAAGAGGTGGCAAACACAGGGTTTGGCATAATGGCGGAAAATAACTGCCCCATGGCAATAACGGATAAAAAAAACAGACTGCTATATCCAAACCAAACATCAAAGCTTCCTTTCATAGGGATACCGTACTTGTTTACTATAAGCCAACAGCAAACCGCCCAAGTACCCATGGAAATGATATAATACACCAAAGCTTTTATGACTACCTGAAAAATCGGGTTTACTTTTTTAATTTCCCCTAGCTTGCCGCTTTCCTTTTCACGAGCAAGGGAAATTGCCGCAAAATAAATTAAAACCTGCTGCACAGTTGCAATTACAAAACCAAAAGTCAAAAAATAACCAAAGTTGTTGGTGGGATTATACCACTGACGAGTATAAAAGCCCACAGGATTCATTTTTGCCAGCCCATCGTCCACAGTGTAGCCCTTTGCCACCAAGCTTTTTACCGCAGTCTGCGTAGAAAGGGTTCCCAAAATTTCAGCACCCCGCAGATTTATGGTGCTTCCATAGCCCATATTCACAGCGCTAGAGCCAAGAAGAACCTCGGCCTGCCGCCCTTGCTGCAAATTCGTTGTAAAATCCCCGGGGAAAATAATACAGCCTACAATTTCCCCATCCTTCATTGCCTTTTCTATTTGTTCCTCATTTTCATAATAACCCACAACATCGAAATAAGATGACTGCTGGAACGCTTCAACCACTTCTCTCGTTTTTGCGGTGTAACTGTAATCCACAACACCCATTTTTAGATGAGAAAAGCTTCCGGCGGAAAAGCTCATTCCACAAATACAGGTAACAAATATAGGAATGAATATCATAATGATTAAAGTACGAGGACGCTTCAAGAGATAAAGCCATTCTCTAAAAAACAAACCAAACGCTGCGATCATGCCTGAACGACCTCCTTTTCCACCAGTTTGGGCTTCTCCTTCTTTCTTGCACTATAAACCTTCCATAAAAAGGAAATCAAGCTTAGCATAAAGGCACCCACGGCAAGATACAAAAGCATATCCCTGCTGTAAACAATGCTCTCTGTTTCAAATCCCACGCCCGTCAAAACAATATTTCGCACAGGAACGAGGAAATGCGTTGGGGGCAAATACTGAGCTGCCTTCACCAATACCTCCGGCATCTCCGTAAGAGGCCATGAAAAGCCTGAAAGAATGAAAAGGGGATAGGTCATTGCCATGAGCCACTGAATACAATGAATGGTATTTTTACAAAGTGTACCCAGCAATGCGCCCACGCCAAGCAGACAAAGAATATAGCAGCCACAAAGAATTGCCACATCCTCCCTGTTGCCTCGCATGGGAAAATCAAAAATAGTTATAATTGCATAATAGTTTACCAAAATATTCCCATAGCCTGTAACACCGTAAAAAATATATTTATTGATAAAATGAATTATACTTTCTTTTGCCTTCATTTTTCCCGAAAGAATACCCTCTTTTTTTTCCTCTGCAAACGCCGTTGCAACAGTCATCAAAAAAAGCTGGTGGAAAATCAAACCCGTTAAACCCAGGCCTAAATAGGTCAAATAGCTAAACTGGGGGTTAAACCAAGGGCGCAGCACTGTGGATATGGGCATAACCATTGCCGTTGCATCTTCAACGGTGCTTCCTTTCGCCACAAAGCTTTTTACGGCAATTTGAGCTGAAATGGTTTTTACCACCTGCATGGAGGACACCACAGCACTATTGCCAATAATATTGTTGGCACTGTTAACACCGATCAAAACCTCTGCCTGCTGTCCAAGCTGTAAGGATCGTGTATAATCCGGGGGAATTATGACAACGCCAAGAACCTCCCCCTCTTCCATAAGTCCAACGGCCTCATCCTGCTCCGTAACCACATAGGTCACATTAAACCGGTCGGCTTCATCAAAGGCGGCAATTAAGGCCCTTGTTTGCGCAGAGGAATTTTGATCCACCACTGCCAAAGGAATATTATTTACAACATGTCCGCTAAAAGCAGCGCAAACCACGATACTTAAAGCAAGGGGGGCAATAAGAAACATAAAAAGCATACGCTTGTCAAGCCAAAGTGTTTTTATTTCTCTGCCAAAACCCTTAATAAATGTTAGGATCATTGTGCCTCACCCACTTCATCCAGGTTGACGCTTACAAGCATACCAGGGTAAAGCATAATGTTGTCTTCCCCAGAAAGGGCAATTTTCACTTTATATGTAACAACGTCCTGGTCATTCAACTCGTTTGTAGATTTTTTAATTGCAAAATCCGGATTTTTGCTTACATTTACAATCGTCCCATGGAAAACCGTATCTGGATAGGTTTTGCTGGTCAAAGGAACAGTTTGCCCAATTTGCAACTTGCCCACTTCATACTCGTCTACGTTTGCATTGATCCAACGGTCGTCATAATCCGTCAGGGTTATAATGGTTGTACCGCTGCCCACCAATTCTCCCACAGAGGAGGATACTAAGGTAACAGTGCCGTTACAGGGAGCATATTGCATCGTCTGCCCTAAGTTCAAACTCACCTCAGCAACCACTCCTTGGGCCGCCTCATACTGAGAGGTTGCCGCCTGGACATCCAGCTTTGCGGCCGTCAGCTGTGTAGTGAGCTTATCCATGGTATCCTGTGCAACTGCCTCCATTTCAAATAATTCCTGATACTTTGCATATTCCTCTTCCAACAAAGCAACATTTGCCTCCGCCTTTTCCTTTACGGCCTTAGCCGCATTCAACGTACCTGTAGCTTGTGTTTGCTTCACCAAAATATCCCTCTGATCAGAGGTAAAAAGCAATTCTCCCTTCGCTACCTCCTGCCCTTCTGTAACGGGAATTGTCATCAAATAGCCGGGGATTTTTGCGCGAATATAAACCTCTTTACATTCAACGGTACCGGTAACCATATTGGGTTCAACTGCTGCTTCTGCGGTATTTGGGTTGTTTATCCCACACCCACTTACGGCACAGCAGCCTGCCACCAATAACGCAAGTAAAATTTTTTTTTTGTTCAGCATATTCTTTCAAGCTCCTTTTCACCATTCAAAATCTTTTTATGTTAACAAATTATTAAAAATAGGACGAATCAACAGCATTGCAAAATCCGTCATTTCCTTCTTCGACATAGGCAATCCCTCTAAAAGCCATTGCTTCACCAAACCCAGGGCGCCGCAAGCAATAAATTGGTGGATATACTCCTCCTTTACAGGATCGAATTCCTTCCCCATATCCTCCTTAACCTGCTTCCCCTTTCGCTTCATGATCTCTGTTAACTTTCTTGCAAAACGGTCGCTTCTAGGGTTTAACAAAAGACAGCGGCACAACCTTTGATTTTCTGCAATAAAACCACAAATCTGCCCAACAACAGGATACTCCCATTCTGCTCCCTGCTTTATTTCAATTTGCTCCAGCATTCGGGAAAAACCTGCCGCAATTTCGTTTTCCAACTCATCCAACAGCTCAAATACATCGTTATAATGCAAATAAAAGGTCGCCCTGTTTAAGTCGGCACGGCTGGTAATATCTTTTGCCGTAATTTTGCCAAAAGGCATTTCATCCATTAAATCCATCAGGGCATCTCGCATCATAGTTTTTGTTCTTTTTATCCTTCGATCAACCTTTTCCTCTTTCATGGCATTCACCCTTTCCAATAGTCTTGTTCTCTCAATTAAGACCATCTCCTTTTACCATGCCTTTTCTGTTTGGTATTATAGCACCTTGCAAAAAGATAATCAACAATTTTCGCTTAATTAAAAATTTTTAATTTTTATTCTTGGACATCTTTTATTCCTACAATTAATAAAATCTGATTATCAAAAAAAACACCCTACTTTGACCACCTAATTTTTTTTAAAACCAAAGTAATCATCACAACCAGCTCAGCTGGTGGTTTGCTCTGCCCCTAGAAGGGGCTTTTACCAACTTGCATCTAAAGATGCATTGAACGGTTTGCCAACCGTTTCTTATTCTCTGGCTGCTGCTAAAGCAGTTTACTTCTTGCCTGTGCTCACTTGCTCACCCGTAAACGGGTCAATGTATTCTTTTAGCGTTATTTGGTCTGCCGTTAAGTCCTCTTGTATCTGATTTCTTATGTATTCTTCTAT
>NZ_LRVM01000003.1 GCF_001571775.1 Anaerotignum neopropionicum | reverse complement strand
ATAGAAGAGTACATAAGAAATCAGATCCAAGAGGACTTAACGGCAGACCAAATAACGCTAAAAGAATACATTGACCCGTTTACGGGTGAGCAAGTGAGCACAGGCAAGAAGTAAACTGCTTTAGCAGTAGCCAGAGAATAAGAAACGGTTGGCAAACCGTTCAATGCATCTTTAGATGCAAGTTGGTAAAAGCCCCTTCTAGGGGCAGAGCAAACCACCAGCTGAGCTGGTGGTGATGATTGTGGAGATTTGTGTATTATTCATTGCCGGTGGCATGCATCATAGTAAAATAATTTGCAATGGAATAAAATGTTGTTGTTTCTTTCTCGAAGAACATCTATAATAAAATAAGCTTTATATATTATAGGAATAGAATGGATTGGGGAGACGGATTCAATGAAAAATTTACTGGTGGCGCAATCTGGTGGGCCTTCTGCGGCAATCAATGCAACCTTATGCGGCGTGATTGAAAAGGGTTTGTCAGATAAAAATATCGACAAGGTTTATGGAGCACAAAATGGAATTATGGGTATTTTAGCGGAAAGGATTATTGAATTAAATTCCTTGCTTTCTGACCCACAGTCTTTACAGCTTTTATGCCAGACGCCATCCTCGGCACTTGGCTCCTGCAGAATGAAGCTTTCTCCGTGGGAAGAGAGTGCCTTTGAATTTGAAAAGATTATTTCTGTTTTTAGAAAGTATCATATTGGTTATTTTATTTATATTGGTGGAAATGATTCTATGGATACGGTACAAAAGCTTGCAACCTATTGCCGATTACATAACATAAATGACATTTGCATTATGGGCGCCCCCAAAACCATTGATAATGACTTGATGGAGACGGATCACTGTCCGGGGTTTGGTTCTGCGGCAAAATATATTGCCACCACTTTTTCGGAAATTGCCTGCGATTGTAATGTTTATGCACTGCCTGCCGTAACCATTGTAGAGGTGATGGGGCGGGATGCAGGATGGCTCACGGCATCCTCCGTTTTAGGCAGAATCAATGGCGGTGCTGCGCCTGATTTAATATATGTTTGCGAAAAGCCTTTTTCAGTGGATCGTTTTCTGGAGGATGTACGAGATAAGCTGGCGGAAAAGCATGCGGTGATTGTGGCGGTAAGTGAAGGGATTAAAAATGAAAACGGTGAATATATAACCGAGTGTTTGCAAAATAGAACGACGGATGCCTTTGGCCATAAAATTTTAGCCGGTGCAGCAAGATTTTTGGAAGAAGTTGTGCGTCAGGAAATTGGTTGCAAGGTAAGAAGTGTTGAGCTTAATTTAATGCAGCGTTGTGCATCCCATGTGGCAAGCGCAGCAGATATTTACGAATCCAGGCTTCTTGGGATGGCAGCGGCAGACTATGCCATTACCGGTGAAACCGGAAAAATGGCGGTAATCAAAAGAATATCTACGAAGCCCTATCGTTTTGAGATAGGTTTTGTGGAGATTGAAAAAATTGCAAACAAGGTTAAGACCATTCCCCTTGATTGGATTAATCAAGAAGGTAACGATGTAACACAAGAAATGATTGAGTATTTGTTCCCCTTAATTCAAGGAGAGTTGCCGTGTACATATGAAAATGGTGTGCCTGTGCATTTTAGGATTCCCACAGCGAAATAAATTTTTGGAAATAAAATAGGATATTTTGAAGAATTTTTTGGTATATTGGCAGTGATTTTAGTAAATGGGTTAATTGATTAAGCATTATGATAATATTGTATAAATTTTTCCAAATGAGTGCATACTTTTTTCGAGGTGGTTTATTATGAAGAAAAAAGTTGTACTTTTGGCCCTTGCCGGCTTTTTTCTATCGCTGGGGCTAGGCTATTATTTCACAGCGAAAAACCAGGAAAAGGAAAATCTTCCAATGCAAGAGCAGTCAATTTCTGTTGTAAAGAAAGAAATAACCGTGAAAAAAGACGGTAAAATTATATACCAGTATTATTACACAAAGGACGCAATTACAAAAGAAATTGAAGAGCCCGTTCCGGATTTTCTGGAGGGCTTAAACCGTGAACAGTTGCAAAGCATTTATAACGGCTGGCAAATTGTTTATTTTTCTCCTGAAAAGGTGATTTTGCGTTGTTCTGTGGAAGGAAAAAGCAGCGAGGTATATTTATTAAAGGAATACGAAGGGTATTTGGCTGTTTTTATTGAAGATGTGAATAAGAAAATGAAGCTGAAAGAAGTAACGCAAGTTCCTATTTCAGTTTTGCCTGAGCCGGAGCGACAGGAACTAAGAGAAGGGATGTATGTTTTGGGTGAAGAAAATTTAGTAAGATTGTTATCTGATTTTACAAGTTAATTAAAATTTTTAACAATTTATGCTAGACATTTTTTGTCCCACATGTTATAATGGATTCGTGAAAACTCCCCAATATTTTCACATTGCGGTAAATCCGTAATCCCAATAAGAAATACCTTCTCTTTTTGGATAAGAGCAGTCATCGGCAGGCTGCTCTTTTTCCTTTGTGCTTAAAAGTTGTTTTTTCGACAAAATTACTGCAAATCTTATGGGTTTAGTAATGCACAATTTCCCCTTTTCTTTTTATTCTTTTATGATATAATAACTCCAGTGAAATTCGGAGCAAGGTGTCATTTGCGACCGTAGAATTGATAAAAACTAAGCAAAGGAGGTGGATTATGCCAGACTATTCTGATTATTTTTGGCTGAAAAATATTCCTTATTTTTGTTCACAAGCAATTTTTAGCGATGAAACGATAAATTTTAGAATGCCGGCAGAACCCTCCCAACAGGATAGCATTACCATTACCCTGAGAACAGGGAGGGATATTGTACTACAACCGTTTCTTTGTAGAGAAAAAAGTCGTTTGCCTATGAAAAAAAAGAGGGCAAGCTTTGTTTTTGACTATTATCAAGTTGAATTACCGCCTTCGGCGGAAACGGAACATTATTATTTTTGCATCGAAGGGGAAGGTTTTACCCTTTATTATACAAAATACGGTGTGTTTGAGAAATATCAAAACGAAGGTTGGTTTGAAATTCTGAAAAACTATCATACGCCCCAATGGGCAAAGGGAGCGCTGATGTACCAAATATTTCCTGACCGCTTCTTTAATGGAGATCAAAATAATGACGTTTTAAGTAATGAATATAGTTATTTGGAAAAGCCGGTAAAGCGAGTGGAGGATTGGTTTTCAAACCCTGAGATTGAAGATATTCGTAATTTTTACGGTGGTGATTTGCAAGGCATTTTAGAAAAAATGGATTACCTTGAGGATTTGGGCATTGATGCAATTTATTTGAACCCAATTTTTGTATCTCCAAGCAATCATAAATACGATATTCAAGACTATGAGCATATCGATCCCCATCTTGGCATAATCGAGGTGGACGAGGGCGCACTGCTCTTTGGCTCCGAAAACAATAGGGAAGCAACCAAATATATTACCCGCATTACCAATGAAACCAATTTGGAAAAGAGCGATATGCTTTTTGCCGCTTTGGTTGGGGAAGCCCATAAAAGAGGCATCAAGGTAATTATTGACGGTGTGTTTAATCATTGCGGGGCCTTTCATAAATGGTTGGATAGAGAGGGCGTCTATTTCGGTAAAAGCAAAGGTGCTTTCCAAGATAAAAACAGTCCTTATCACCCTTATTTCTATTGGAATGAAGATGGGGATGAATATGAAGGCTGGTGGGGATACGAAAACCATCCCAAGCTGAATATTGAAGGCTGTCCTGCGCTTATGGAGGAAATTTTAGAAATTGCCGCAAAATGGGTTTCGCCACCTTTTTGTGCAGATGGTTGGCGGCTGGATGTGGCGGCGGATTTGGGGAAATCCAAAGCGTTTAACCATTTGTTTTGGCAGGAATTTCGAAATGCAGTAAAAGAAGCGAACCCAAACGCCCTGATTTTAGCAGAGCATTATGGGGAAGCAAAGCCGTGGCTTTTGGGTGATCAATGGGATAGCATTATGAATTATGATGCGTTTATGGAGCCTTTAACTTGGTTTTTGACAGGAGTTTCTAAGCATAGCACCCACGCAAGGGATGATTTATATAATAATGCTGATGTATTTTGGGGCAGTATGATTTATCAAATGTCAAAGCTGCCCATACAGGCCATAACAACTGCGATGAATGAGCTTTCAAATCATGATCATTCTCGATTTTTAACACGAACAAACCGGCAGCTGGGCAGACTGGACAGGGAAGGCGCGGCGGCGGCGGCGGAGGACGTTTGTTTATCTGTAATGCGGGAGGCTGTGTTGTTTCAAATGACGTGGTTAGGCTCGCCGACGATTTATTATGGCGATGAAGCCGGCGTCATGGGCTGGACGGACCCTGACAACCGCAGACCTTATCCTTGGGGAAAGGAAAATATGGAGCTGATTGCTTTCCATAAGGACTGTATCCGCCTACGAAAAGAAAATGAAGCGCTGCGTTTTGGTTCTTTCAAGCAATTGTTTGGCGAATACGGCGTGATTGGCTATGGAAGATTTACGGAGCTGAATCGTTGTGTTGTCATACTAAATAATTGCCATAATATCAGAGAGATATTTGTTCCTGTTTGGCAAATTGGTGTAAGGGAAAAGGGAAGAATGAAAATTCTTCTGACCTCACAGGAGAGGGGTTATCATACGGAGAGTTCAAGTGTTACGGTGGAAAACGGGCATATTCGGTTGCAGCTTGAGCCAAAGAGCGGTGTTCTTTTAAAGGAAGTGTAGGAATGGAATGGAAAATATTATTTGAAGACGAAACAATGCTTGTTGTTAGAAAGCCCCAAGGCATGCCCACCCAGGCCGATAAAACAGGAGATTTGGATTTGCTTTCCGCCTTGGAGACGTATTGCGAACAATCCCTTGGTTTAATTCACCGGCTGGATAGACCCGTCGGTGGACTCCTTGTTTTTGCAAAAACAAAAGTAGCTGAAACCGATTTAGTGAAGCAAATGCAGGAGGGATTTTTGGAAAAAAGGTATCGTGCCGTTCTTTGCGGCAAATTGCCAGAGAAAAAGGGTACTTTGATGGATTATTTAAAAAAAAATATGAGAACCAATCTTTCGGAGGTTGTTTCATCAAAGGATAGAATGGCAAAAAAATCCATTTTGCATTATGAGGTGTTGGAAACTTTAACGGAAGAAAATCAGACATTAAGTTATGTGGAAATACAATTGGAAACAGGCCGTCATCATCAAATTCGGGTGCAGACTTCTCATGCAGGCGCGCCCATTTGGGGAGATAAAAAATATAACCCTCAGTTTCAACGAAGGGGGCAGACGGAAATTGCTCTTTGGGCCTATGCTTTAAAAGGGAAACATCCCATTACAAAAAAAACTTGGATTTTTGAAGAAATGCCGTCAGAAGGTGCTTTTCGCTTATTTTATGGAAAAAGATAAAACAGGCTTTGCATTTTGGTGTTCTATGTATTATAATGTGGGTATCATAAGGGGAGTTCTATTGATTATTTTTTTAAAAATATTGTTTTGGGGTATCCTCTTATCATATCCTTCGTATAATTTATTAAATATGAAAAAGAATAGAAGAACTGAAAGGTTCTTTCAGACTGAAGATAAACCTTGGGCGCTGCCCAAATCCACTTGCTTTTTGAAAAAAGCAAGAACAAAAACTTTATTATAACCGCATATTCTTGTGGTTTTGTATGGGTCAAGGGTAGAACCCTTGTAGGTGTTTGAGGGCAAAGCCCCCAAGGTTTTGACTTTGTCTACACACAGGAAGAACTGAAAGGTTCTTTTATTTTAAACATAGAATTAGCAATCACAGGCTTTGATGGCTAACAAGACAGGAAGGTGAAGATGATGGAAGGAAAATATACGAAAAAAGCACAAGAGGTTTTGGCAAGGGCCCAAGAGGCTGCGTTAAAGCTAGGAAACAAGTATGTGGGTACGGAGCATATTTTGCTGGGGTTAACCCTCGTTCAAGAAAGTGTTGCAGCAAAGGCGTTGGAAACACAAGGCATAACCTATCACCAGATAATGGATAGAATTGTTACATTGAACGAACATAACAGAACCTTTTATGTTCCTGTGGATTACACGCCCAGAGCAAAGCGGGTGGTTGAGTTTAGTTTGCAAGAGGCGGTAAAGATGGGTACAGGTTATGTTGGCACAGAGCATATGTTGATTTCCCTTATTCGGGAAGAAGACAATATTGCAAATAAAATTTTAATGGAGTTAAACGTAAACCGTCATCAAGTGTATTCAGATATCATGAATATGCTTGGTGCCACTGATGGTGAAACCGCCGGCGTGAAGGGGATGAGCGCCAAAGGTGAGGAAAATGAAAAGAGCACAACAGAAACCTTGGATAAATTCAGCCGAAACCTTACGGAAATGGCAAAAAATAGTAAGTTTGATCCGATTGTAGGCAGGGATTTGGAAATTGAACGGATTATACAAATTTTGAGCAGAAGAACAAAGAATAACCCTTGTCTGGTAGGAGATCCCGGTGTGGGGAAAACTGCAATTATTGAGGGTTTGGCGCAAAAAATTGCCGATGGAAATATTCCTGAGATTTTGAAAAACAAGCAAATCATCAGTCTTGATCTTTCAGCTGTAATTGCCGGCTCAAAATATAGGGGTGAGTTCGAGGATAGGATGAAGAAGGCTTTGGCAGAGGTGCGGGCAGACGGTAATATTATTCTGTTTATTGATGAAATCCATACCATTATCGGTGCAGGTGCGGCGGAGGGTGCCATTGATGCCTCCAATATTTTAAAGCCTTCCCTTGCGCGGGGAGAAATACAGCTCGTTGGTGCTACCACTTTGGACGAATATCGAAAGTATATTGAAAAGGATGCGGCCTTTGAACGCCGTTTTCAGCCCGTTAAAGTGGAGGAACCCAGCGAACAGTCTGCAATCAGTATGCTTCGTGCCCTTCGAGATCGATATGAAATGCATCACAAAGTAACCATTACAGATGAAGCAGTGGAGGCTGCGGTGAAGCTTTCCATGCGATATGTTACGGATCGTTTTCTGCCGGATAAAGCCATCGATTTGATTGATGAAGCTGCTTCCCGCTTGCGTTTAAAAACATATTCTACACCAATTGCTGTGAAGGATTTGCAAAAGAAACTGACGGCAATGGAGAAAGAAAAAGAGGAATCCATCAAATCCGAGGATTTTGAAAAAGCAGGGCAGATTAAAAAGCAGCAGGACGCTTTACGCACACAATTAAAGGAAGCTCAAAAAGAGTGGGAGCAAAATAACAATACCAATGACCATACCGTTACTCCTGAGGAAGTGGCAGAGGTTTTATCCCGTTGGACAGGAATTCCCCTGCAGAGTATAAAAGAGGAAGAAACCGCAAGATTGCTTGCTTTGGAGGAAACGCTGCACAAAAGAGTGGTAGGGCAGCATGAGGCGGTGAAGGCTGTTGCCAGAGCAATTCGCCGTGGTAGAGTGGGGTTAAAGGATCCCAATAGACCCATTGGCTCCTTCTTGTTTTTGGGACCAACGGGTGTTGGGAAAACAGAGCTTTCCAAAGCCCTAGCACAGGCGCTTTTTGGCGATGATAATTCAATGATTCGTATTGATATGTCCGAATATATGGAAAAACACAGCGTTGCCAGGATGGTAGGAGCGCCTCCGGGATACGTTGGCTATGAAGAAGGCGGTCAGCTTAGTGAAAAGGTTCGCAGAAATCCATACTCCGTGATTCTTTTTGATGAAATTGAAAAAGCATCTCCAGAGGTGTTTAATATCCTTTTGCAGGTGCTGGATGATGGACATATTACCGATGGGCAAGGCAGAAAGGTTGATTTTAAAAATACCGTAATTATTATGACCTCAAATGCAGGAGCAAGAAACATTGTTGCACCCAAAAAATTAGGGTTTACCAGTGTGGAAACAGCGGAGCAAAGCTATGAGTCCATGAAGAAAAACGTCATGGATGAAGTGAAAAATATTTTTAAACCGGAGTTTATTAATCGAATTGACGATATTATTGTGTTCCATCCCTTGGAACAAACGGATATTGTGGAAATTGTAAGAATTATGGCAAAACAGCTTTCTGATAGAGTACAGGAAAATATGGACATTACCTTGACCTTTACAGACAAGGCAATTGAAAAAATCGCTGAGGTTGGTTACGATAAGGCCTATGGCGCCAGACCTTTGCGCCGTGCGCTGCAAACAAAGATTGAGGATGTTTTTGCTGAGGAGTATTTAAGCGGAAACTTTAAGCGTGGTTCCAAGGTATCAGTGGGTATAAAAACAAATGGATTTTCCTTCAGAAATGTTAAATAATTGTTTTTTTACCTATTAAAATAATAAATTTGGGTATATACCAAAACCTTGTTTTGTGTTATAATCAACCTAATCCAAATAAAGAGAAAAATTTGGCGAAATTTAGCATTTTATTTCGAAAGTATATTTTATTGGTGATTTATTGGGAGGTAACGTAATGGCTGTAATCGAAGAATTGATTCGTCAAGAAGAAGATGGAAGTATCAGCTTCGGAAACTATTTGATGGAAGAAAAGAAAAAAGTTCTGGATTTTGAAGTGCAAGGAGATCTTTACAAGGTTAAAACATATAATGAAATTACAAAGCTGGAAAAAAACGGAAAAATGCTCATGGAGGTAGTGCCTGGCGCTACCATACATAAATTTTTATTAACAGAGCATGGTGCATTTTTCATGGTGGAAGGCCAGGAAGATGTGCAGTTAACCTTGGAAATGGAGTCGTTAACGGAATATAAAATTTTGATTGACGATGTAAATGTAGGCAAAGTAAAAACAAATATGGCGGGCAAGGTAACCCTTAGCGTGGAATTACATAATAATAACATGCCATATGTAAAGGTTGAAAAGATTGGCTAATAAATGCAAAGTGGACTGTATTAAAATACAGTCCACTTTTTCTAAATGTAGAATTTTTTATGGCAGGGAGTGGAGAGATGAAGACTAAAATAGTATATGTTTGTTCCTCTTGTGGATACGTCAGTCCAAAATGGGCGGGTAGATGCACAAGATGTGGAGAATGGAATACATTTGAGGAGCAAGAAGAGGTGAAGGGGCAAAAGGGACAGGCTTACACAAGGGCTGTAACGAAAACCTCCACCAAGCAGTCTGTTTCTCGCCTGTCAGAAGTTGAAATTAAGGGGGATGAACGCTTATTTACGGGGATTGCTGAATTTGACCGTGTTATGGGCGGGGGTATTGTCAGGGATTCCGTTACCATCATTACTTCTCCCCCCGGGGGAGGCAAATCCACCCTGTCTTTAATGGTTGCCAGCCAATTGGCAAAGTCAGGGAAACGGGTTCTCTATGCATCCGGCGAAGAAAGCGACAGCCAAATCAAAAGCAGAGCTGACCGTATTTTGGAAAAGGTGGAGGATAATATTTGGATTTTGGCGGATACTTCTATGGATCGGGTGCTGGAGGCAATCGCAGAGATTGATGCGGATTTGATTATTCTGGATAGTATTCAAACCTTTGCTTTGGCGGAATTTTACCCCTCCAGAGCAGGAAATCCCACCCAGACCATGGAGTGTGCCTCGGCATTGGTGCAAAGCGCAAAAAATAAAGTGCGACCCAGAGCAGTATTTATGATTGGGCAGATGAATAAGAACGATGAAATTGCAGGCTTGCGCGCCTTAGAACATTTGGTGGATACGGTTTTGGTTTTGGAAGGCGATGGGGCGGAGGAGCTGCGAAGCTTAATTGCTACAAAAAACCGCTTTGGCAGTACGGGGGAGATGGGCTTTTTCGCCATGACAGAAAAAGGGCTTGCCTCCATTGATAATCCATCAGAATATTTTGTGACCAAACGAGAAAAAGGAGATGGGGTTTCAGGAAGTGCCATTACGGTGTTACGGGAAGGCTCTCGTCCGGTCATTGCGGAAATTGAAAGCCTGGTTTCCAATTCCTTTATGGCCTATCCCTTAAGAATCAGCGAAAACATGAAAAAAGATACCTTAAATACACTTTTATCCGTATTGGAACAGCGTGGCGGGATAAAACTATATGATAAAAATGTGGTTGTAAAGACAACAGGAGGCTTGTATCTAAAGGAACAAGCTGCAAATTTAGCAGTATTAATGAGTATCGTTTCCGGTGTTCGTGATTTCCCCCTTCCCTCAGACTGGGCATTCATTGCCGATGTGGGCTTGACTGGCGAATTGAAAAAAATTCCTGCCATGGAAGGGCGCATCAGAGAGCTGGATAGAATGGGCTTCAAAAAGGTATTTGTAGCGTTTGAAGGAGCTAGGAAAGTAAAATTGGATAATTTGGAAGTCATTGAGTGCAAAAACCTTATACAATTAATGGGGAAAATTTTTCCAAGTAGGAAAAAATGACGAAATGTATAAGTTTTACTTATATAATCCTTTATAGATTTTTAGTTTACGAATAAGCCAACGTATATTATAATAGATACAAGATTTTTAATTGTAAACCAAGGGTTTTGATTAGAAAGCATAATGATTAGGGAGGTATAAAAATGCAGGAAGTACAAATTAAGAAGTTTAAAAAGGTGCTTGTAGCAAACCGTGGCGAAATTGCCATTCGTGTGTATCGTGCTTTGAACGAGCTGGGAATCCAGACTATAGGTATCTTTTCCAAAGAAGACAAATACTCTCTTTTTCGTACCAAAACAGACGAAGCGTATATGCTGAATCCTGAAAAAGGGCCTATTGATGCATATTTGGATATTGATAATATTATTAAAATTGCAAAGGCAAAGGGCGCAGATGCCATTCATCCTGGTTATGGCTTCCTCTCCGAAAATCCTGACTTTGTTTCCGCTTGTAAAAAAGCAGGGATTGCTTTTATTGGCCCTGAGGTTGGAGTAATGTATGCAATGGGGGATAAAATCTCCTCCAAGCAAATGGCAATCGAGTGTAATGTACCAATCATCCCCGGCGTTGATCACGCGATTCGCGATTTGAATGAGGTGCTGGAGGTTGCGCAAAAGGTTGGCTATCCTGTTATGCTTAAGGCAAGCAATGGCGGGGGCGGCCGTGGTATGCGTATTGTAAATAACGCAGATCAAATGCCAAAAGAATTTGAAGAAGCAAGAAACGAAGCCAAAAAGGCTTTCGGTGATGATAAGATTTTTGTTGAAAAATATCTTCGTAATCCCAAGCATATTGAGGTTCAGGTTTTGGGCGACAAATACGGAAACGTTGTCCACCTTTTTGACCGTGACTGTTCTGTGCAAAGACGTCATCAGAAGGTGGTGGAGTTTGCCCCTGCCTTCACAGTAAGCGATGGGGTTAGAGAAAAGATTTTTAACGATGCCGTTCGTTTGTCAAAGCATGTTGGTTATAAAAATGCAGGCACACTGGAATTTTTGGTTGATGCTGATGAAAACTATTATTTCATCGAAATGAACCCCAGAATTCAGGTTGAGCATACCGTGACGGAATCGGTAACGGGAATCGACATTGTGCAAGCTCAGATTTTAGTTGAGGAAGGCTATCCTCTTAATTCCACTGAAATCGGAATTCCTTCACAAGCGGATGTTACTTGCAATGGTTATGCCATTCAGCTGCGTATTACAACGGAGGACCCTTCCAATAACTTCCTGCCTGACACAGGCAAAATCAACGTTTATCGTTCTCCAGCAGGCAACGGCATTCGTTTGGATGGCGGCACCGCTTACACTGGTGCGGAAATCACACCATATTATGACAGCTTGCTGGTTAAAGTCATCGCCCATGACAGACGCTTTGAGAATGCAACCCATAAAGCAATTCGCGCACTCAAGGAAACAAGAATTCGTGGTGTGAAGACCAACATTCCTTTCCTTATAAACGTATTGAAAAGTCAGATTTGGGTGGATGGAAAATGTACAACAACTTTCATTGAAAGCACACCCGAACTGTTCCATATTGTTCCTGGAAAAGACCGCGCTACAAAGATTGCTGAATTTATCGGTAACAAAATTGTAAACGAGTCTAAGGGCAATAAGCCTGAGTTTGATAAAATTGTTCCCCCATCCTTTGGGATGAATGAGGATGGCTCTACCATTGAAGTAAATGGTGCAAAGAATGCCTTTTTGAAAATGGGTGCAACGGAATTTACCCAGAGCTTGATGAAGGAAAAACGCCTGTTTGTTACAGATACAACCATGCGTGATGCCCATCAGTCCTTGATGGCAACACGCTTGCGTACCAACGATTTAATTGTTGCGGCACCCGCAACCAATATGGCCATGGAAAAAGCATTTTCTGTGGAAGCATGGGGCGGTGCGACCTTTGATGTTGCTTATCGTTTCTTAAAGGAATCTCCTTGGATTCGCTTGCAGCAGTTATCTAAGGCAATGCCAAACACCTTAATTCAGATGCTGTTGCGTGCATCCAATGCCGTTGGCTATGCAAACTATCCGGATAACGTGGTACAGGAATTTATCAAGATTTCTGCAGAAAGAGGCGTAGATGTTTTCCGTATTTTTGATAGTTTAAACTGGGTTGAAAATATGAAAATGCCCATAGAAGAATCTTTGAAAACAGGTAAAATTGTTGAGGGTGCAATTTGCTATACAGGGGATATTTTAAATCCAAATGAAACAAAATACACCTTGGAGTACTATGTGCGTAAGGCAAAGGAATTGGAAGCACTGGGCTGCCATATTTTTGCCATCAAGGATATGGCTGGCTTGCTGAAGCCATACGCAGCAAAAGAGCTGTTTACCGCATTAAAATCTGAGTTGAGTATTCCTTTGCATCTGCATACCCATGATACAACAGGCAACGGCGTTAGTACTGTTTTAATGGCGGCAGAAGCAGGGGTAAATATTGCCGATTTGGCAATCCAGTCTATGAGCTCCTTAACGAGCCAGCCATCTATGAACGCTGTTGCTGAGGCATTAAAGGGAACGGAAAGAGATACTGGCTTGGATACGGACCAGCTGACGGAATTAAGTCGCTACTATGACGGTGTTCGTCAGATTTTCACAGGCTTTGAAAGTGAAATGAAAACACCCAATACAGAAATTTACAAGTACGAAATCCCCGGCGGTCAGTACTCAAACTTACTGGCTCAGGTTAAGGCTATGGGTTCCGCAGACAACTTTGAAGAAATTAAGCAGTTGTATAAGCAGGCAAATGACCTTTTGGGTAATATTATCAAGGTTACACCTTCTTCTAAGGTGGTTGGAGATATGGCAATCTTTATGTCCAAGAACGGTTTGAATCAAGACAATATTTTAACCGAGGGCAAGGATTTGTCCTACCCCGATTCAGTTGTGGATTATTTTATGGGTAACATCGGCAAGCCCGAAGGCGGTTTTCCTGAGGAATTGCAAAATATTGTATTAAAAGGCAAGAAGCCTATCGAAGGCAGAGCAGGTGCTTTATTGGCTCCTGCGGATTTGAAGGCCATTGAAAAGCATTTGCTTGAAACGCATACGATGAAGCGCATCAATCCAAGAAATATTATTAGCTATGCAATGTACCCTAAGGTATATGATGATTACTGCTATCATTGGGAATATTATACAGATGTTTCCAAGTTAACCAGTGATGTATATTTCTTTGGTTTGGCCAAGGGGGAAGAAACCAGTATTGAAATCGGCGAAGGCAAAAATATTTTGATTAAATATATGGATATGTCTGACCCTGATTCTGAAGGCTTCCGTTCCCTTACCTTTGAAATCAACGGTGCTGTGCGTGAGGTAAAGGTGCTTGATCAGAATTTAGAGGTAAAGAGCGACAGAAAATTAAAGGCGGATAAAAATAATCCTTTCCACTTGGGATCCTCGATTCCTGGTACAATCAGTAAGGTTTTTGTAAAAGAAGGGGATACAGTGAAGAAAAATCAACCTTTGCTTACTGTTGAGGCGATGAAGATGGAAACCTCGATTGTAGCCAAAGAGGATGGTGTCATTGATAAAATTTATGCTGTTGAGGGCGAAAAGGTTAGCCAAGGGGATTTATTGGTGTCCTTTGTGAAAGAATAATAGAAGAATTTTACAATAAAAGCTGTAATGCATTTTGTAGACAGCTGTAAAAAAACCCGATTTGGCGTTAGGCTAAAATCGGGTTTTTTATAAAAAGGCATGTTCTCTCAAACACCTTGAATGAAAAAATTAACCTAGTTACTGCTTATAAGAGTAGTGGATTTTTGATCTATAATTTTGTGTTTCTTAAGTTAGATCGTGTTCCCTTACATATTTCCTCAATACTTTATTTCTTTATTTCCCCCGTTTTACTTGAAAAAAGCGGTTTTGATGGATTTTTTCAACAGTTTTAGGCCATATTGGTTGAGATGGTTCTTCTGTGACAAGGTTACAGACAGGACGTGGATAAAAACAATATAATATGGTCAAAGAAGGGTTAAATAAATAACACAAAAAGCAGAGGGGGACTTGGATATGGCTAAAAAGACGCTTATTATTGGTGGTGTGGCCGGTGGTGCTACAACAGCAACAAGACTTCGCAGAAGAGATGATGCTATGGAAATTATCATGTTTGAGCGAGGAGATTATATTTCTTATGCAAACTGCGGCTTGCCTTATTACATCGGTGGTGTAATCGAAAGCAGGGATGCTTTGTTAGTGCAAAAGCCGGAGGTAATGAAGAATAGATTTAATATTGATGTGCGTGTGTCCAGCGAGGTAACAAAAATCATTCCCAACGAGAAAAAAATTGAAGTGAAAAATAGAAAAACCGGGGAAATTTACGAGGAAACCTATGATAACCTGATTTTGGCCACAGGTTCTTCCCCCATCAAGCCGCCTATTCCGGGGATTGATTCTGGCAATATTTTTACCCTGTGGACAGTGCCGGATACCGATCGGATTAAAGCATACCTCACGGAGAAAAAGCCCAAAAGAGCAGCTGTTATCGGCGGTGGTTTTATTGGTCTTGAAATGGCAGAAAATCTTCATGAGGAAGGTGTGGATGTTTCAGTCATTGAAATGCAGAATCAAGTAATGGCACCCGTAGATTTGGAAATGGCAAATCTGGTTCAAGAAAATATGATTATGAACGGTGTCAACCTGATTTTGGGAGATGGCGTAAAGGAATTCCATCATAAGGGTGAAATCATTCAAATTGAATTGACAAGCGGAAATGTTGTGGAAACGGATATGGTTATTTTATCCATTGGAGTGCGACCAAATAGTGAGCTTGCAAAACAGGCTGGAATTGCGCTGAATAAAAAGGGCGGCGTGCTTGTGGATGACTACCTGCAGACCTCTATCCCCAATATTTATGCGGTGGGCGATGTGATTGAAGTTACCCATTATATTACCAAGGATAAAACCATGATACCTCTTGCCGGCCCCGCAAATAAACAGGCGCGGATTTTAGCGGACAATATTGTGGGAGATAAAAAAACCTATAACGGAACCTTAGGAACTGCTGTGGCAAAGGTGTTTGATTTGAATGTTGCCAGCACAGGTCTGAATGAAAAGCAATTAAAAGCCATGGGTAAGGTTAAAAATCAAGATTATTTTGTGGCGTTGATTAATCAGAAATCCCATGCAGGATACTATCCTGGTGCAACACCTCTAACCCTTAAGATGTTATTTGACAAGGCTGGAAAAATTTTTGGCGGTCAGATTGTAGGGCAGGATGGCGTAGATAAGCGCATTGATACCCTTGCTACTACAATGCGACTGGACGGAACGGTCTATGACTTGCAGGCGCTGGAGCTTGCTTATGCACCGCCCTTTTCCTCAGCAAAGGATCCTGTGAATATGTTAGGCTATGTGGCGGAAAATATTTTGCGCGGACAGATAAGCTTTATCGAGTGGGATGAATTAGATGCCTTATTGGCAGATGCAAGCAAGAAAAATAAATATACCATATTGGATGTAACGGAAGAAATGGAGCGAATGGTATTTGCAATTCCCGATTCCGTTCATATTCCTTCGGGAGAAATCCATCAAAGATGGAAAGAGCTGGATCCAAATAAAATGGTTATTCTGTATTGCACCATTGGGGTACGGTCCTATAATGCGGCAAGAGTCTTACTGCAAAAGGGATTTAAAAATATAGCCGTATTGTCTTGCGGAAGTGGATTTTATAAATCCATGCATTATAACAAAAGCGGTGTTCGTTTTGAAGCGCAAAAAAAAACAGCAGAACCTATGAAAGTGTCTGATCAAGAAATGAAGATACTCAATTGCTGTGGTTTACAGTGTCCAGGGCCCATCATGAAGGTGCACGAAGCAATTTCTGATATGAAGGAAAATGAAGTACTGAAGGTTTCGGCTACCGATATGGGATTTGCGGCAGACATTGATTCTTGGTGTCGAAGAACAGGAAATACGCTGGTAAAAACAGAGCGGCAGAATAAGGAAAACATTGTGTATATCAAAAAGGGCGCAGAGGGCCTGAAGCAAAATGACGAAAATAAAGTGGCAGAATTGCCACAGGGAAAGACAATTATTGTTTTCAGTGGTGATTTGGATAAGGTGCTGGCGTCCTTTATTATTGCAAACGGCGCAGCATCTATGGGTAGACCGGTTACCATGTTCTTTACCTTCTGGGGACTAAATGCTTTGAGAAAATCAGATATGCCTTCTGTGAAAAAGCCGTTTATGGATAAAATGTTTGGTGCAATGATGCCAAAAGGCAGCAAAAAGCTGAAGCTGTCCAAAATGAACATGGCGGGCATGGGAACCTCTATGATGAAAAAAGTAATGAAGGACAAAAATGTGGATTCCCTTGAAACACTGATGCAGTATGCAATGAACAAAGGAATTCGATTGGTTGCCTGCACCATGTCCATGGATATTATGGGAATTACTAAGGATGAGTTGATTGACGGTGTTGAGTTTGCAGGGGTGGCATCTTACCTTGGGGATGCAGAAGAATCTAATGTGAATTTGTTCATCTAAAGTGGAAGATAAATAAAATAAAGTAATACGGGCAACGGCTATCTGTTGATTTTCAATTAAAACAGATAGCCGTTTTTTGCAGGGAGAAGGAATAAGCAGCTTTTTGGACAAGCGCAAGCAAAGGTTTTGAGGCAAGACAACCAGAAAGAAAAAGCTTGCTGCCACCAAGATTTATGGCGGCATAAGAAAAACAGATAGAAATAACTATTCTCATGTATGGGCTTATGCTATAATGATAAAATTGGTAAAAGAAGCGAAAATAGAAGGGCAAGAGAATTTGCCGAATTTATTTTCATACAGATACTTTAGGAGTCTTAAATAACAGGCAAAATGCCCCGACAACGTACCAATTTTTCGAGAATAGCATATGTAATATTTTTCGGAAAAATATAGAAAAGGCAAGTGGTGAATTTACGGGTTTAAAAGGGATATTAAAGGAGAATACAAAATGAAAATTTCAAAAAAAGACGCTTTAATGTGGTTTGAATTTTTCTCGGCCTTACCGGAGGATGAAGAATTTTTGGCAAAACAGCAGGAAATTATTTACGCCACTTTTGCGCAAATTGAGGCGGCCATTGATGATAGAAATGATAAACTAATGTCTGAAATCAGCGGTTTGAAAACTTTTGGGAACAGAACTTATTTTGTTGGAAATGAAAAAAACTTTCCTGGCGGATGTCGCTCCTGTCTTTTCGGCACAGGCTTGAGTGCAATCAGGAAAACCAACAAATGTAATTTGGAGTGTAAATTTTGCTACAATTATGGTGAGTTGGATGATGTTCCGCCCATTGGTGAAGGAATGTGGGAAATCGGCGGAACAAAATTTTACGAAAAAGATATCGATTTGCTTCTTTCCATTCAGCAAAAACCTACGGGCATTTCTTATGTTTATTTAGAGCCATATATGGAAATTGAAAAATATTATTTCATCATAAAGAAATTTAGAGCTGCGGGAATTCATCAGCATCTTTACACAAATGGTACTTTGGCTACAGAGGAAACATTGAAGGCTTTAGGGGAAGCTGGCCTTGACGAGATTCGTTTTAACCTTGGCGCCTCAAATTGTGCAGATAAGGTGATTGAAAATATAGGAATAGCAAAAAAATACATTAAGCATGTGGGCATTGAAACGCCCATGACCCCTGAGTTTTTTGATGCTTTCTTTATGAAAAAGCAAGCGATTTTTGATACAAAGCTGGATTTTATTAATTGTGCGGAATTGCATTTAAATGCAAACAATATAGACAATTATTTTGGGGAAAACATGTATATTTCCAGACACGGCTACATTTCGCCTGTTTGGAGTAGAGAATTAACGCTGAAATTCATGAAAATAGCAGATAACGAAAATTGGGATTTTGTTGTGCATGATTGTTCAAATCATACAAAATTTGCAAGAAGTCTGAATTTAAGCAGCAAAGAGGGGCGATGGTTCGGCGCCAGCAATTATGCCTGCGAGTTTTCCAGGATACCCTGCGAAGTATTTTTACCCATACTGCATGATAATAATTTTAAATTTTTATGGGAAGAGGAGCTGCCCATGGGCTATCAGCCTGGGGAGTTGATGTTTTAGGGGCTTCATAACTGTTTGTTTTGGGATAGCCATGATTTTATCATCATTCCCTATGAACTGCCCATGGGAATATCAACGCTGAGTGGCAAAGAATGGGTGGATCATGTATTAGAGGGCAAGGCTTGATAAAAATTTCTGATGATATGCTATATTCATGATGGTCATGGCGATCTCATACAGCTGGCTAATATCAACGGGGATGTTATTAAGGTCTTTATAGGATGTATTTGGAATAGTAGCGGTTGAAGAATTACGGAAACAACAGAGCTTGATCGCCTATTTCGGTGTTGTGGGAAGTATTTCGATAATTGAACACGTTGATTTTTTATATACAGGAGGTAATTGAATGCTGATTGGAGGACTTCAAAAACTGTCCTTGCTGGATTATCCGGATCGAACATGTTGTACAATTTTTACGATTGGATGTAACTTTAGGTGCCCCTTTTGCCACAATGCAACTATCATACAGGATAAATATGAGGGACCAAAGATTTTGGAAAAGGAAATTTTATTATTTTTAGAAAAACGGAAAAACCTTTTGGATGGTGTTTGCATTACCGGAGGTGAGCCTCTTTTGCAAAAAGGACTGGAAGCTTTTATTGGTGAAATTAAGGCCCTTGGTTTTGCCGTAAAGCTGGATACGAATGGAAGCTTTCCGGAACGCTTACAGGAACTTATCCATAATAAGTTGGTAGATTATGTAGCCATGGATATTAAAAATGCACCAGATAAATATGGACAAACCATTGGTGTAAAAAACTATGACATTTCACCCATAAAACAAAGTATTTCTATTTTGCTGTCGAATGTAGTGCCTTACGAATTTCGCACAACTGTGGTGCGAGAATTGCATACGGACGAGGATATGTTTGCTCTGGCACAGTGGATTAAGGGGACGCAAAATTATTATATTCAAAATTTCGTAAATTCCAATGATGTTTTGGCGAGGGGTATGAGTAGTTATTCAAAGGATGAATTGCAAGCTTTACTTGATTTAATTCACCCTCTTATCCCAACAGCTAGGCTTCGCGGAGTATAACAAAAAAGCATAGATTGTGGCGTTGTCGAAAAAAACCACAACATATTGTAATTTTCTATTGAGGGATTGGTATATCTGTGCTACAATGATAAAAAAATAATTGGGGTGGGAAAAATGTATAAAGTAATTAAACGAGATGGTCAGATTGCTGAATTCGACTTAATCAAAATCAGTAAGGCGATAACGAAAGCTTTTGAAGCCCAAGATAAGCAATATCATCCGCAAACCATAGATTTTTTGTCACTTAAGGTAACAGCTGATTTTGAACCTAAAATTGTGGATGGTCTTATTTCCGTGGAGGATATTCAAGATAGCGTAGAAAATGTTCTGATCAAAAGCGGCTATGCAGATGTGGCAAAGGCGTTTATTTTATATAGAAAGCAGCACGAAAAGATGCGTAATATGAAGTCTACCATCCTAGATTTCAAGGAAACGGTGGACAGCTATTTAAATGTAACCGATTGGCGAGTGAAAGAAAACTCTACAGTTACTTATTCCGTAGGCGGATTGATTCTCAGTAATTCCGGTGCGATTACGGCGAACTATTGGCTGAGCGAAATTTATGATTCGGAAATAGCGAAGGCACATCGGGATGCGGATATTCATCTGCACGATCTTTCCATGCTGACAGGTTATTGTGCCGGATGGAGTCTGAAGCAGCTGATTCAAGATGGGCTGGGAGGTATTCCCGGGAAAATAACTTCTTCTCCTGCCAGTCACTTGGCAACGCTTTGCAATCAGATGGTCAATTTCCTTGGTATTATGCAAAACGAGTGGGCAGGAGCACAGGCTTTTTCCTCTTTTGATACCTATTTGGCACCTTTTATTAAGGTGGACAACCTTTCCTATGATGCTGCAAAAAAATGCATTGAAAGCTTTATTTATGGGGTAAATACACCTTCACGCTGGGGAACACAAGCGCCATTTTCCAATATTACCTTGGATTGGGTTGTGCCCAACGACCTTGCGGAGTTGCCGGCGATTATCGGCGGCGAGGAAATGAATTTTAAATATAAGGATTGCCAAAAAGAAATGGATATGGTGAATAAAGCCTTCATTGAAATTATGCTCGAGGGTGATGCCAATGGGCGTGGCTTCCAGTATCCTATCCCAACCTATTCCATCACAAGAGATTTTGACTGGAGCGATACGGAAAATAATCGCCTTTTATTTGAAATGGCGGCAAAATATGGTACTCCTTATTTTTCAAATTATATTAATAGCGAGATGGAGCCAAGCGACGTACGGAGTATGTGCTGCCGTTTGCGTTTGGATTTACGAGAGCTGCGGAAAAAATCAGGCGGTTTTTTCGGAAGCGGCGAAAGTACGGGTTCCATTGGTGTTGTTACGATTAATTTGCCCCGCATTGCATATTTGGCAAAGGATGAAGCTGATTTTTATAACCGCCTTGATCGGATGATGGATATTGCGGCAAGAAGTCTTAAAATAAAGCGAAATGTGGTTACAAGGTTGCTGGAGGAAGGACTTTATCCGTATACCAGGCGCTACCTAGGCACCTTTAACAGCCATTTTTCTACCATCGGTTTGATTGGGATGAATGAAGCAACCCTCAATGCCAAATGGATAAAAGAGGATATCTCACATCCAACGGCACATGCCTTTGGCAGAGAAGTGTTGAATCATATGCGTGAACGCCTTTCTGACTATCAGGAGGAATACGGCGATTTATACAATCTGGAGGCAACTCCTGCGGAGAGTACAACCTTCCGTTTGGCGAAGCATGACGTGAAGCGTTATCCGGATATTATTACCGCAGCGAAAGGGGGAGAAGCACCGTATTATACAAATTCATCTCATCTGCCCGTAGGCTATACAGATGATATTTTTGAAGCCCTGGATATTCAGGATGATTTGCAGACCCTTTATACCTCCGGTACGGTGTTTCATGCGTTTGTAGGGGAAAAGCTTCCGGGATGGAAGGCAGCTGCAACGCTGGTAAGAAAAATTGCAGAGAACTATACCCTGCCGTATTATACGCTTTCTCCAACTTATTCCATCTGCAAAAACCACGGATATATCAACGGAGAACAATATGTTTGCGAAAAATGTGGCGCAGCAACAGAGGTATATAGCAGAATTACTGGCTATTATCGCCCTGTGCAAAACTGGAATGAAGGCAAGACCCAGGAATTTAAGGATCGAAAGCTATATGATTTAGAAAAAAATCCTATTTTGAAAAATATGGCTGTTAATAATGACAGTCAACCCGAAATTTGTGCGGCTGAAAAACAAAATGTTTCTGCGGCGGATAACATCATGCTCTTTACCACAAAAACCTGCGCAAACTGCAATATGGTAAAAGCTTTTCTTGAGCAGGCAAATATTACTTATGAAATTGTGCAAGCAGAAGAAAATACTGACTTGGTTGAAAAGTATGAAATAAGAAGTGTGCCTGCTTTGGTTGTCCAAAATGGTTTGGAGTACAGTTTATATGTGAACGCCTCTAATATAAAGAATTTTATTGAAGGTTATTCAATTTTGGTATAAAAAAGGGGTTCTCCAATTTGTTCTTATCACCAGCGGTGCAAAAACATAGCCGGTTAAAAATACAGAGAAATTAAAAGGGATGCATTTTGTTGAAGTGCCCCCAAAAAGTTAGACAAATCTTTAAGAAAAATATTGTTTAAGCAGCCGAAAGGGCTTGTTGTCTGTGGAGTGCAGGCGGCAAGCCCTTTCGCTTTGCCTTGCTGCGCCGATTGTTGTAATAATCCATGTATACTGCGTTGAAAATGCCCAACAGAACAGCTACATCCATGCAAACTGCAATTGCCACACGCTATAATACATTGCCCAAGAGTGCCTCAAGACTGGCACAACAGACCGTGGCAAAGAGTTTGCCTGTTGCACAAATACTGAGGAACGACTCGGTTTAACCCTTTATTTTGCCAATGCTTATTCTTTATGGCAACGTAGTAGCAATGAAAATTCTAATGGTCTGCTGCGAGAATTTTATCCAAAAAAACCAATCTGGCTTTGGTGAACCAAGAGGATTTAACCCACAAGTTGTTTCTTATTAACGCCAAACCTCGTAAGTGCCTTGGCTGGAAATCAGCAATTCAGGTTTTTCTACACGAAATGGCGCACTTGACTTGACAATTCATCACTTAATAAAATCTCCGTGTCTTACTCGATTTAAAAGGTTAATTTTCCGTTTAAAGCATTCCCAGCCTTCTTTTGTTTAATACAGTGCCACCTCGCTTATCGCTGTGGGCTCCAGATGATTTTTTTATGTCCTACAATATAAACGAGGATTGGCTTTTAATCAAACAAAATTTTCAATTTATAATAAAAAGATTTTATAGAAATAAATATTTAAAGGATATAAAGAAGGCTGCAAAGTATTGACTTAAACGATTTTAGATTAAAAAGCTTGGCGCTATTGCTAAGGGTTTCCTTAAAAAAGGTCTATTTATGATTTTTAAAGAAAACAAAATAGTGTTGTCAAATTAACTGATATAATCATCAAAAAAGTTGCTCGATTATCAACTAATTTAACAACTAAATTTTTTTTTATTAGGCAATACAACTAAAATATTACTAAAAAAATATAGCAAATTAACCAATAATTGGAATGTTTTTTGGTAAAACTTGACTTTAGAATTTTAGTGTGATACCATAAAAATAACTTAAACGGAACGTTGTTCCTTCTAGAGGAATGGAAAGTGTTTTTATAAATTTTTATAATTCTATTTGTATTACACAAGCATGTTTCGCAAGAAATGGGATGCATTTCGGTAAAGGATAGGTTGTAAGAGAAAACATATATTTTGTAAAAGAAACGAAAAGAAATACCATGATTTAGAAGGATTTGTAAAAAAATAAAATTTGGAAGTATGGACATAGGAATAATAATTGATTTAAAATAATTGTGTTGTTTAAATAAAAAAACATAATTATTTTTGGAGGGAAATTGATGGCTGGAGAAACGATGCAGTCTGTAGAGCGTTTATTTATTGTGGTGGAGGCGATGGCACAAAAAGAAACGGTAGGGGTACGAGAGTTAAAAACAATTACCGGTTTAAATACCACTACAATACACCGTATACTATCTTCGCTGCTTGAGCTGGGGTATGTAATACAAAATCATGAAACGGATAAATATATGTTGACCTATAAATGGACGGCATTGGGTAACGCCGTGTATAAGAAAAATGCAATGGTACAGTTGGTGCATCCATATTTAAAGGAATTGGCGGAAAGAATCGGAGATACGGTACACTTTGCCGAGCGTGTGGGAAACAATATTCGTTACATTGATAAAATTACACCAAGCTCTGGGATATTTGCCATTGGATCCTTTGTTGGAATGGAATTACCAATACCAAATACAGGGTTAGGAAAGGCAATGCTTTCCCAACTGCCGGATGAAGATGTGAATCGCATTTGGGAAGAGCGGGAGAAGGTTGTCTATACAGACAAAACGATTCAGGACGTAAATATTTTAAAAAGAGAGCTGCATGAGGCAAGAGAAACGGGATTTGCCTATGATAGAGAAGAAAGAGAAGTAGGAATTTTTTGTATTGCTACAAACATACCTGATTTTAACGGTGGCGTTCGTTATGCCTTAAGTGTTTCTGCTTCGGCGGGAAATATGACGGAAGATAACTTAACCCGCATTAAGGGACTGCTTTTGGAGGGCAAGAAAGAATTGATGCGTTTGATGGGAAGAAAGGAATAGTATTTTTAAGGTAGAAAAAGGGGTTGTAAGCATGAATTTTGCGTTACAAGGAAAGGTTGCAATCGTCACAGGTGCCCGAACAGGCATTGGCAAGGCAATTGCCATAGAGCTTGCCAAATCCGGCGCAAATATTGTGGGGGTTGGGAGTAGCTCTTTGGAAGAAATAAGAGAAGAAATCGAAGGGTTTGGTGTTGGTTTTTTACCCATACAAGCAGATTTGACAAAGCCTAGTCAAGCTTTGTTTCAAGAAATTTTACAAAAGACTTTGGATCAGTTTTCCCAGGTTGATATGTTAATAAATAATGCAGGAATTATCCGTAGAGAGGATGCTTTGGCCTTTTCGGAAAAAGATTGGGATGACGTAATGAATATCAATGCCAAGACGGTATTTTTCCTTTCCCAAGCAGTTGCCGGTCAATTTATAAAACAAGGCGGGGGAGGAAAGATTGTCAATATTGCTTCCATGCTTTCTTATCAAGGGGGCATTCGCGTTCCATCTTATACCACAAGCAAGAGTGGCGTTATGGGGCTTACCAGGCTTTTGGCAAATGAGTGGGCGAAATACAATATCAATGTAAACGCAGTGGCACCTGGTTATATTGCAACGGAGAATACCAGAGCCTTGCGTGAGGATGCTGCACGGTCTCACGAAATTTTGGGTAGGATTCCTGCCGGACGGTGGGGAGAGCCCAGCGATATAAGCGGAGCAGTTGCTTTTCTTTGCTCCAGCGCCGCAAACTATATTCATGGCTTTACTTTAGCTGTAGACGGGGGCTGGCTGGCAAGATAATTTCTTCTCTAGGAGAGAGGATAAAGTTTGGGTTAAAAGAGATAATTCCGCACAAACCAAAGACTTTGTGTTTGTGCGTAATTATATAGAATGAAAAATGAAAACAGGAGGAGAGTAAGTATGAAAAAATTTTTGAAAAGAACAATCGGTATTGCTTTATCCATGACATTGGTGGCAAGCTTGGCAGCTTGTGGAACCAAGGCTAGTGACGCAAATGCCGATGCTGGTTCTCAAGAGCCGGCTGCTGTTGATTTCTCTAAGGAATCTGTAACGGCAATTGTACCTTATGATGCAGGTGGCGGTACAGACACAGTTATGAGAGCTTTGGCTGATGCTGCAAAAGGCTCCTTTAAAAACATTACAGTTGAAAACCGTTCCGGCGCAGGTGGTGCAACGGGCATGCTTGCAGGTGCAAATGCAGCTGCGGATGGCAAGACGATCACCATGACAACTGTTGAATTGACAACTTTGGAAGCCATGGGCACAAATGCAGGTTTAACCTATTCTCAGTTTAAACCGATTATGATGGTAAATTCTGCTGCATCTGCAATTACAGTAAAGGCAGACGATACAAGATTTAATACATTAGAAGATGTGCTTGAATACAGTAAATCAAATGGATTTCAAATGGGTAACTCCGGTAATGGTGCAATTTGGCACTTGGCTGCAGCCGGCTTGGCAAAGGCAGCTGACACACAGTTTACACACGTTGGTTACGACGGTGCTGCAGGTGCAATTACGGACTTGTTGGGTGGACATATTGACGGCGTAGCAGTTTCTTATGCAGAAGTTGCAAACTATGTTGCAAGCGGAGATTTGAAAGTATTGGCAGTTCTGAGCGACAATAGATTAGAAGCAATTCCTGATGTACCCACAGCAAAAGAATCAGGTTATGATGTAGTGCTTGGTACATGGAGAGGCTTGGCTGTTCCTGCCGCAACACCTCAAGAAGTTGTTGACGAATTATACAGAATTTTTTCTGAAGCAGCACAATCCGAAGATTTTGTTACATTTATGAATAACTCCAACAACGTAATTGAAATCATGGATGGTCCCTCTTACGAAGCTCGTATGGCGAAGGATTTGGAAACATATACAGCTTTGATTGAAGATCTTGGACTGAAGGTACAATAATTTTTCTGAAAGAACTTTAAATTTTACGAAAGATTAAAAATGGGGAGGTGAAAACCTCCCTTTTTTCAAAGAAATTCCGAGAAATGTTCACTGTTTTGGGGTTTCCGATAATTAAGAAAGGACGTAGATTTATGAAAAAAGGCAATATAGTTTTTTCTTTGATATGTATTGTGCTGGGCTTATATATAATAATTGTTACAATGGGATATCCGAAAGCGGCAGTATATGGCACCGGTGTACCGGGCCCGGGGATGTGGCCGGGAATTATTGCAGGGTGTTTGGTAGTTGTTTCTATGGTTTTACTGATTAAGTCAATTCGAATGCCAAAAGAAGTCGCAGAAAAAGTGTCTGAGAGAATGAATGGCAGCAAACGAGTTTTGATTACCATGATAGGACTTGTGGCTTATGTTGCATTGTTAAATATATTAGGATTTATCATTTCTACTGTAGTTATGTTATTTGCATTTATACAATGGTTTTCTAGGGGGAAAATTTGGGAAAGCATGTTGATTTCTGTAGTGACAACGCTTTTTATTTACTGCGTTTTCCGATTCCTATTAAATGTGCCGGTTAACTTTGGCTTGTTTTATTTTTAATTGATAAAAGAGAGAAAGGGTGAACATTATGCTCATACAGGTTTTACAATCGGCACTGGAACCCATGGTGCTGCTATATATGGCACTTGGTGTAGCGGCGGGCATTTGTATTGGTGCCTTACCCGGTTTGACAGCAACCATGGGGGTAGCCTTGCTTTTACCACTCACCTTCGGTATGGATGCCGAATCAGGTATTTTGATGTTGTTGGGGATTTATGTGGGGGCAATTTATGGCGGTTCTATTTCTGCAATTTTATTGCATACACCGGGAACACCTGCATCGGCTGCAACAGCCATTGATGGTTATGAGTTTTCAAAAAGAGGAGAAGCAGGGAGAGCTTTGGGGATTTCAACTATATCCAGCTATATTGGCGGCTTGGTCAGTGTACTTTGTTTATGGTTAATCAGTCCGCAGCTGGCAAAATTGGCTTTGAAATTTAGTTCCGCTGAATTTTTTTTGCTTGCATTTTTTGGCCTTTGCATCATCGCCAACATCTCTGGCAAGGACATGGAAAAAGGCTTGATTTGCGGGTTATTAGGTATTTTAGTTGCAACAATCGGCATTGATAGTGTAACAAGCTATATTCGTTTTTCTCATAATGTTAATTTATTATCCGGTGTGCCTTATATTCCCGTAATGATTGGCTTGTTTGCTATGAGTCAAGGGTTTGAATCCATTGAAACCATTTATGATAAGGATGAGGTTAACTGTAAAGTAACGAAAATTTTGCCGCATAAAGAAGATTGGAAGGTAATTTTAAGGACGGCGCCGATTACCGGCTTAATTGGGACTTTTATTGGAATTATTCCCGGCGCTGGAGCAGATATTGGTTCCTTTGTAGGATATAACACGGCAAGAAGCTTATCCAAAACACCGGAGGAGTTTGGAAAGGGTTCTCCTGAGGCGGTAGCGGCTTCGGAAGGCGGTAACAACGGGGTAACGGGTGGTGCCATGATTCCTATGCTGACATTAGGCGTTCCTGGAGACGCAGTTGCGGCGATTATGATTGGGGCTTTAACCATCCAAGGGTTAACGCCAGGCCCTATGCTCTTTCAAAACAATAAGGTTTTGGTATACACTATCTTTTTTGGAATGTTTATTGCAAACACCTTTATGCTGTTGATGGGCCTTAGCTGTATTCGATTATTTACAAAGGTTTTAAGTGTACCCAAAACCGTGTTGACACCTATTATTTTTGTGCTTTGTGTTATCGGAAGCTTTGCAATGAGAAACAATTTGTTTGACGTTGGTGTAATGTTGGTTTCCGGTATTGTTGGCTATTTATTAAGCAAAATAAAAGTTCCTACAAGTCCAGCCATTTTAGGCTTGATTTTAGGGCCTATGGCAGAGAAAAACTTTAGAACAGCCCTTTTAAAATCCGGCGGCAGCGTGAACGTATTTTTTAATACGCCCATTTGTTGGTTTTTCTTAATTTTGATTTTTATTACACTATTTGGGAAGCATATCAAAGGTTTTTTCCTGTCTTTCAATAAACAAAAGGGGTAATTTTTATGTATCACATTTATATGGATTCGGGAACGACGAACACAAAGGTGTTTTTAGTGAGAGAAGGCAGCTGTATAGATACCTTAATACTTCCCGTAGGTACAAAGGATTCTGCCATTTCGGGAAGCAACGAGATTTTATTGCAAGGGCTGAAAAAAGGTTACGATGATATATTAAAGCATAATGGGGTTTTGGATAGTTGGGTAACGCAAATTTGCTTATCAGGAATGGTAACAAACCCCTTTGGTATCATTGAAGTGCCGCATATTAGTACGCCGGTGGGTTATCAAAAACTTTGGGCAGAGAGATACTTGCATTTTGAACAGAAGTATTTTCAAAGGGAATTGGTGTTAATCCGTGGGGTGAAAACAGGGCAGCCAGATGAAACAGTTACAATGGAGAATATGGGAAAAATGAATAACGTGCGTGGCGAGGAAATGGAAGTGGTTGGGATGTTGTCAAAGGGCGTGCTTTCAGAAAATGAAACAGCTGTGATGATTTCCCCCGGTTCCCATACACATATGCTTTATATCAAGAGTGGTATGATTTCCGATATTGTTTCTAATTTTACCGGCGAGCTATATCATGCCATTCAAAAAGAAACAATTTTTGCCGGGGAATTGGTAAAAGAAGATATCCCTTTGGCGGCTCCTTCTGTTTTGGAAGGATATCATTTGCTAACCACCTATGGCTTGGCCCGAGCATTGTATATTGTTCATGGAACGAAGGTGTTTGGTGTTTGTGAAGACAAAACACGAAACGCTTTGTTAATGGGTTTGATTGTGGGTAGTGTCATAGAAATGCTGCAAAAAAAAATAGAATATGATTGGGCAGATGCAAAAAAAGCGGTGATTATTGGCGGAAAGCACTATATTGAGGCATATAAAATTTTAGGCAGTCATTATTTGCCTAATATGAAATGGATTGTAGAGCCTGTGGCTGAGGGCGAAAACTTTGGTTTACAGGGGTATTATAAGCTTTTGGAAGAAATGAAAAAAGGAGATGGCGTTCTTTGACAAAAACCATGGAAAAAATAATTGCGGGGAAGGTAATTGCCATTGTGCGAGGGATTTCAGAAAAGAATATCCTTCCAACGGTTCAAGCATTAAAGGATGGCGGCGTTACTTGTATCGAAGTAACATTTTCTATGTCAAGCGCTGGAAAGTCAGCGGAAACAGTGCATTCTATTAGAAAAATCAAGGAGCATTTTGGTGATGAAATTACCTTGGGGGCAGGAACGGTATTGACGCCTGAGGCAGTTGCTTTGGCAAAGGAAGCAGGAGCGACTTATATTATTTCTCCCAATATAGACGAAGCAGTGATTAAAGAAACAAAGAGATTGGGTCTGGTTTCCATTCCCGGAGCAGTAACTCCGTCGGAGGTTTACCAGGCGTATTGTTGGGGCGCAGATATTGTGAAGCTGTTCCCGGCGGCAAGCTTAGGTCTTGGCTATGTAAAAGCGGTTTTAGGGCCTTTGGATGGCATTCCTGTAGCCGCTGTAGGAGGAATTGATGCAACGAATTATCAGGCCTTTTTGAATGCTGGCTGTGTTGGCGTTGGCATTGGTGGAAATTTAGTGAATCAGAGGCTCATTGAAGCTGGTGATTTTCATGGAATTACAAAACTGGCTTTGGAATACGGATTAAAATAAGAGGAGGGAAGAGTGTATACTCGAAAGAAATGAATATTCAAAAAAGAATCGAAGAATTAAAAATTGTACCGGTTGTAAAGCTTGACCAGGCTGAGGATGCAAAACCACTGGCTGAGGCGCTCATTGCCGGTGGGCTGCCCATTGCCGAGGTGACTTTCCGCACAGAGGCGGCATATGAGTCAATCAAAATTATGTCTGAAATTCCCCAGATGCTGGTAGGTGCAGGAACGGTCATAAACGTGGAGCAGGCAAAGCTGGCAGTTGAGGCGGGAGCAAAATTTCTTGTTTCTCCCGGCTTTAGCGCTGAGGTTGTGGCGTACGCAAAGGAAAACAATATTCCCGTATTTCCGGGGGTTTGTACGCCTACGGAGGTAATGGCGGCTTTGGCAATGGGGCTTACGGTGTTAAAGTTTTTCCCTGCGGAAAACTATGGCGGACTCAATACGATCAAAGCCTTGACCGGGCCTTTTCCAAATATACGTATCATGCCTACAGGGGGAATTAACGAAAAGAACATTAAGGAATACTTGGCAAATCCAAAAATTATTGCCTGTGGCGGTAGCTGGATGGTGAAGGACACCTTAATAAAAGAAAAGAAATTTGATGAGATTGAAAAATTAACTGCATCGGCAGTTGCATTGGTACAAGGATGATTTGGGGAGGAAGATCAAATGAAAAAAGTAGTTACATTTGGTGAAATTATGTTAAGGCTTGCGCCGGAGGGATATTTGCGTTTTTCACAGGCCGAAAAGTATGGAGCAACCTACGGCGGCGGGGAAGCTAATGTGGCAGTTTCGTTAGCAAACTATGGTTTGGATGCGGCATTTGTTACAAAGCTTCCCAAGCATGAAATCGGTCAAGCCGGTGTAAACGCCCTTCGTAAATATGGCGTGGATACCAGTAAAATTGTCCGTGGCGGTGATAGAGTGGGGATTTATTTCTTGGAAAAAGGAGCATCCCAGCGTCCTTCTAAGGTGGTTTACGATAGAGCAAATTCTGCCATTTCACAAGCAAAAAGAGTAGATTTTGACTGGAATAACATTTTAGACGACGTGGAGTTTTTTCATTTTACTGGGATTACGCCTGCCTTAGGCGGTGAAGTGCCTGCCATTTGCGAAGATGCTTTGAAGGTGTGCAAGGAAAAAGGAATTATGGTTTCTTGCGATTTAAATTATCGTAAAAATCTTTGGACAAAAGCAGAAGCCAAGGAAACTATGTCCAAATTAATGCCCTATGTGGACGTATGTATTGCCAATGAGGAAGATGCTGCTGACGTTTTTGATATTCATGCAACGAATACAGATATTTCCTCTGGAAAGCTGAATTATGATGGATATAAAGAAGTAGCAAAAACGTTGGCAGAAACCTTTGGTTTCAAAAAGGTAGCCATTACGCTGCGTGGTTCTATTTCTGCGAACGACAACAATTGGGCGGCTATGCTTTATGATGGTAGTGAATTTTATTTTAGTAAAAATTATTTGGTTCACATTGTAGATCGCGTTGGCGGTGGCGACAGCTTTGGCGGTGGCTTGATTTATGCAATTTTAAACAATTTTTCTATGCAAGAAACCATTGAATTTGCTGTGGCGGCAAGCTGCTTAAAGCATTCTATTGAGGGCGATTTTAATATGGTTTCGGTAGATGAGGTATTGAAGTTAGCAAAGGGCGATGGTTCCGGTCGTGTCCAGCGCTAAATTAGTGGAAATAAACGGAAAATAATATGCTGATAAAACCTGTTTCAAGGAGTCCTTGTGCAGGTTTTTTTGTTGTAGGCAAAATTTATTTTTTAAAAAAACAAAAAAGTAGTTGCAATTATGAAAAAGCATGTTATGATAATAAGGAACGGAGGTTCTTTATTATGCAGGTATTAAAAGATGAGGTACGACTTCAAATCTTACAGGTAGCAGAAAAGTTGTTTTGCGAAAAGGGATTTCTTGAAACGACAACACGAGGCATTGCCAAAGAGGTTGGAATTAGTGTCAGTAATTTATACTTATACTATGAAAACAAAGAAATGCTGTTTAATGCCGTTGCAGATCCCATTTTTCATGAGTTTGTAACTGGGTTTCAAAAGCTTATGACGCATGAGGATCAAACTGAGGAGCTGAATCAAAATATTAGCTTTGTAATCGGAAAAATGATTGCCGTAAGCAAAGGAAAGTTTTTGTTAATTTTTGAAAAAAGCAAAGGAACTAGGTACGAAGGGTTTCGGGAAGAAATAATTGCTCTTGTACAAAAGCACGTTATGGAGCAAATGAATGATAAGGTAGACGACAAAGCGTTAATGTCAAAGATTTTTGCACAAAATTTGATAGAAGGAATTATCGCTGTTGTGAAAGCACACGGAAGTGAGGAGGAGTTGCAGCAAAATTTGCAGCATCTAACTAATTTTTATGCAAAAGGAATTAGGCAATTTTTAAAATAGCTGCCAAAGGGCAGTTTATTTTACGGATCAATAAGGAACGATAGTTCTTTAATAAAAAGGAGGCAATGAAATGAAATTAAGAGATGTGCTTTTTTCGGGAAAATCCCAAAAAGGGGTAGTTTTTTATGAAAAGCTGCTGAAATGGTTGGATAATCCCAAAAGAAAAAAATATAACAATCCCACAAAACTGGTTGCAAATGCCTGTCTTTGTAATGGGCAAGTGGTGCTTGAGATAGGCTGTGGTTCCGGCTTTTTTACTGAGGAGATAGCAAAGTGTGTGGGAAAGGAAGGGTGTGTGTATGCAACAGACATTCATCCTATTGCAATCAAAGAAATGGAGAAAAAGGTTACGACACTGGGGCTTTCCAATGTTGTGGTGCAACAGCAGGATGCACTTAATACAACATTTGCGGATAATATGTTTGACATGATTATTTTGTATGGCGTAATTCCGGCACCAGTCATTCCATTGAAGGAGCTTTCAAAAGAGATATATCGTATTTTGAAACCCAATGGTGTTTGCGCTATTTGGACTGCCGCACCTTTTTGGAGGCCGAAAGCAATACAAAAATATGGAAATTTTGTTCAAATGAAGCGCTTGTATCCAATTTTTAGATTGCAAAAGAAATATGAGGAAATAGGTTAAGGGTTATGAAGGTGGCAGTATCAATAAAAGCAAAACAGCATTTTCAATTGGGGTATTCCAACAGTGCTTGTTCCTAGTCAATGCAATGACGCATATTCTCTTGTGGTAACCGCCCTTAAAAAAAGTTTTCAACCATGAGGATGTAAATGACCTTCCCATTGCATATAATATTGCCTGGTATGAGCAAAAAGCCGCAATTATACTGCTTGCATTACTCTCCTTAGGCGTAAAAAATATTGATCTCGAGCCAGCCTTATCTGGATTTTTGTCTTCAAATGCTCTTGCTGAAGTGTTTGACATTTTTGGAGTTGGATAAGGAAGAGAAGATATCAACTTTTTATGGGCGAATAATTTACGAATCATTAAAAAAGCAGAGATTCCGGAGATACTTCGGGCATCTTTGCTTTTAATGGTTGAAACGATTAGGATATTCACAAATAAAAAAATTTCAAAGTAAGAAAAATAGTTCCGTCGTGTAAATGATTTCGTTAGTATTATTAAAGAGGAAGTTCTTTGAAGCCAAGGTACGTGGTTACAAAAAAATGGTTTCCTTTCTAAAAGTAGATTGAATTGATAGATTTTGAGAAGCAATTTCTTCTTTGTAAAATTCAATTTTTTCGTTCAGTTTTGCTTGATGCTCTTTCAATTGTTTAATTTGATCATCCAAGATTTGGCGGTGTTGTATCAATATTTCCAATCTTTCGTTTAATGATGAATTCCCGCTGGATCGCAATTGGGCATAGCGCTTGATTTCTTTAATGGGCATACCTGTAGCCTTTAAACGCTTGATAAAGGCAATCCATGCCATATCTTTATCATTATAGCACCGACGATTTGCGGAATTTCGCTCCGGTGAAATTAATTTTTCCTGCTCGTAATACCGCAAGGTATGTATACCTAGGTTTGTAAGCCTGGAAAACTCGCCGATAGAATATTTCATAATAAAATCACCTCCATCCCCTTGACATAGAGGGAACTCTATGTTGTATTGTTTGATTATAACAGATAAAAGGAGGCTTTTCAATGATGGAGAAATCAAAGAAGTATACAGTAATTACCGGAGCTAGTTCGGGTATTGGCTATGAAACAGCAAAAGCATTTGCAGCACGGGGCAAAAATTTGGTTCTTATTGCTCGTCGTCAAGATAATCTTGAAGCACTGAAAAAAAATATCTTGGGAGAATATCCAACGCTGGACGTTATCATTAAGGCAGTTGATCTATCCTTAACGGAGAATGTGTACCAGCTTTATGCTGACTTGAAGGCGTTTGAGCTGGAAAGCTGGATTAACAATGCGGGGTTTGGAAGCTATGCCAGCGTAGCCAGCCAAGACCTAAAAAAAGTTGAAAATATGCTTCGCTTAAATGTAGAAGCTCTAACGATTTTATCTTCATTATTTGTTCATGACTATAAGGATACGGAAGGGACGCAGTTAATAAATGTTTCTTCTTGCGGAGGCTATATGATTGTGCCAACAGCTGTTACTTATTGCGCTACAAAATTTTTTGTCAGCGCTTTTACGGAAGGCTTGGCTCATGAATTGAAAGAATCCGGGGCTAAGCTGCGGGCGAAGGTATTGGCGCCGGCTGCAACGAAAACGGAGTTTGGAAAGGTGGCAAATCATGTTGATGTGTATGACTATGATAAACTCTTTGGCACTTACCATACAAGTGGGCAGATGGCGGCATTTTTATTGGAATTATATGATAGTGATCAAGTAGTTGGAGCGGTAGATCGAGAAACGTTTGAGTTTCAGCTGTGTAATCCTAAATTTTTATATGCAGGGGGATCTTCACGCAATCAAAAAATGTAACGGAAAAAATCCATACTTAGCGCCCAGGGTTTTGCACAAAAAACACCATGAAAAATTTATTTTACATTCTTTTTGATAGAAAAAGGTGGTTTGGGTTAAACTATGCAGAGGTGATTTTATGGCAAAAGAAGATGTAAAATATAATACACGAAAAGAGCTTTTCGAACCAAAGGGGAAAAACAAGGTAAAAAAACAGGCACAAGAGAAGGAATCCTTACCTTTTCCTGAAATACCAAGAAAAAAATAAAGGGATTTTACTAAATTTACCTTGCAAAAAAATTGCTTTCTAAATATTTCAACGTTATAATTCATTTTAAAAGGTTGGTAGATTTTTATTTTTACAAAATTCTATGAACCTTTTTTGAATATGTGCCTGTTGTTGATGAATCACAACTTTGGCTTATTATGATGAAACCAAAAAACAAACCTTCTAGGGATACAAATTAAAAAAATTTAGTTGACAGTAAAAAAAAGTCATGCTAAAATCATTTCATAGATTATATGACTGACGGAACAGTGGGTGCAACCACGTGAAGTATAATCGCTAAAACAAGCCGACCGTCTGGGCAGAAAAAGCCCGGATTGTCGGCTTTTTCTATTTCAAAAAATTGGAAAATTTGGATTAGAAAGAGGTGGTTATATGCAAAAGGGTAGAATTCATTCTATTGAGTCTATGGGACTGGTAGATGGCCCAGGAATACGAACAGTTCTCTTTTTTCAAGGTTGCAAGCTTCGCTGCAAGTATTGTCATAACCCGGATACATGGGAAATGCAAGGCGGAAAAGAAATGGATGTAAGTGAAATAATGAAAATGCTGAAACGTTTTCAACCCTACTATGGCAATACAGGCGGCATAACCTGTTCCGGCGGAGAGCCGCTTTTGCAGCTTGAGTTTTTAACGGAATTATTTAAAGCCTGTAAAAAAGAAAACATCTCAACCTGCCTTGATACGGCTGGGTATGGATACGGAGATTATGAGGAACTATTAAACTATACGGACTTGGTAATATTAGATGTAAAGCATTATTTATCCGAACATTATAATGGGCTGACGGCTGGGGATTTTTCGGTGCCAACAAAATTTTTAGAGGCAGTGAAGAAAAAAGGAATCCCCCTATGGATTCGACACGTTGTCGTACCAAATTTGACTGATTCCAAAGAACATATCAAGGGACTCAGGGAGTACATCAAGGCGATTCCCAATGTGGAAAAAGTTGAGTTGCTTCCGTATCACACGCTGGGCGTTGAGAAATACAAGGTTATGGGCATACAGTATCCTTTCAATGATTTGTTACCCATGAGCAAAGAAAAAACAATACAGCTTCAGAATATGCTTTTAGATAGTATTTCGTAGGGATTGAGAAAGGATTGAAAACATGAATACATTTGCATGGCAGGGATTTCAAACAGGAAGATGGACAGAAGAAATTGATGTTCGTAATTTTATACAAAAAAATTATTGCCTTTATGAAGGTGACGATTCCTTTTTGGAAGGCGTTACGGATCGAACGAAAAGGCTTTGGGATAAGTGCCACCAATTGATTGTGGAAGAAATGAAAACCGGTATTTTGGATGTTGAAACCAATATTATTTCAGGGATTGACAACTTTGCACCGGGCTTTATTGATAAAGAAAACGAAGTAATCTTTGGCTTGCAGACAGATGCGCCTTTAAAGAGAATTGTAAATTTATACGGCGGCTTAAAAATGGCCACCAGTGCGTTAGAGCAGTATGGCTACACTTTGAATCCCCAAGTGGAAAAAGATTTTCATGCCTACAGAAAAACACATAACGAAGGTGTTTTTGATGCTTACCCCGAAAGAACTAAGGTTGCCAGACACGTTGGTTTGCTGACAGGCTTGCCCGACGCTTATGGCCGTGGCCGTGTGATCGGCGACTATAGACGAGTTTCCTTGTATGGTGTGGACTTCTTGATGGAGGAAAAAGAAAAAGAGCTGGCTGATTTCGACGGCCCTATGACGGATGAACGTATTCGTACAAGGGAAGAATTGAGCATGCAGATGAAAGCCTTAAAAGAAATGAAGGCCATGGCTTTAAGTTATGGTGTTGATATCAGTAAGCCTGCGCAAAATGCCAAGGAAGCCGTACAATTTTTATATATGGCATATCTTGCAGGGGTAAAGGAAAACAATGGTGCAGCAATTTCCTTGGGCCGTACCTCCACATTTTTGGATATTTATATTGAAAGAGATTTGAAAAATGCCGTTCTTACGGAAAAAGAAGCTCAGGAATTGATTGACCAGTTTATTATCAAACTAAGATTGGTACGTCACTTGAGAACGCCGGAGTATAATGAATTGTTTGGCGGTGACCCTACTTGGATTACGGAGGCCATTGGCGGAATCAGCATAAATGGGATGGCGCTTGTGACAAAAAATTCCTTCCGTTACCTGCACACCTTGACAAACTTGGGCACTGCGCCCGAACCCAATATGACTGTTCTTTGGAGCAGAGATTTGCCTTATGCCTTTAAGGAATATTGCGCAAAAATGAGCATTGAAACAGATTCTATTCAATATGAAAATGATGATGTCATGCGTCCTTTATATGGTGATGACTATGCAATTTCCTGTTGTGTATCTGCCATGCGTGTTGGCAAGCAAATGCAATTTTTTGGTGCAAGAGCAAATATTGCAAAATCCCTCCTCCTTGCAATCAATGGTGGCGTTGATGAATTGATGAAGGTGCCTGTTGTGCCCAATATTGCGCCCATGGAAGGGAATGTTTTGGAGTATGAGGAGGTGCTTGAGCGCTACAAAAAGGTACTTGATTATGTGGCAGAGCTGTATGTAGACAGCATAAACATTATTCATTATATGCACGATAAATATGCATATGAAGCAAGTCAGATGGCACTTCATGATAGGGATGTGGAACGCCTCACTGCTTTTGGTTTTGCAGGTGTATCTGTGGCGGCAGACTCTCTTTCGGCGATTAAATACGCAAAGGTTACGCCAATACGCGATGAGCATGGTGTAACAGTAGATTTTAAAGTAGAAGGAGATTATCCGAAATACGGCAATGACGATGATCGGGTAGACGATATCGCTGTAGAAATTGCCACCTATTTTTCTGATGCCTTGAAAAAACATCCGATTTATCGTAATGCAAAGCATACCCTGTCTGCTTTGACCATAACAAGTAATGTTATGTATGGCAAAAAAACAGGAACTACCCCTGATGGCAGAAAACATGGGGAACCCCTTGCACCAGGCGCAAATCCTATGCATGGACGAGATGAAAACGGCGCCTTGGCGTCATTGAACTCTGTGGCAAAAATTCCTTATAGAAACGTTTGCCAGGATGGCGTTTCCAATACATTTTCCATTGTACCTGATGCGCTGGGCAAAGAGGAGAAGCAGAGAATTGAAAATCTCATTCATATTTTGGACGGTTATTTTATTCAAGGTGCCCATCATTTGAATGTAAATGTAATGAACAGAGATATTTTGATTGATGCTATGGAAAATCCTGAAAGGTATCCAACGCTCACCATTCGTGTTTCCGGTTATGCAGTAAACTTTAACCGATTGACTCGTGATCAGCAGCTGGAAGTAATAAAAAGAACTTTCCACGAAACAATTTAAGGAAAATCAGATACCCCGCCGTTTTGGCGGGGTATTTTTTATATCTATGGATCAAAGCAAAAGCCTTTTATGACAAATATAAATGTGGTTATCAAAACAATGGAACGTTTTACATGGCTAAGCATGGGAAGCAAAAAGAGACCGAGGGCTATCAGGAGGATTTATCGTAATCAAATGCGAATAGTGGTATCATCTTTGCTATCAATTAGGCATACGAAATTAATCTTGACGGTGTTAAGATATAATGATAAAATCTTTACAGTATTAAGATTGGAGAGGTTGGTATGAATGATAAAAAATATCATCATGGGAATTTAAAACAGTGTTTAATTGAAGCGGGCATAGACCTTCTTAATGAGGAGGGCGAAAATCATTTTTCGCTGCGTAAAGTGGCTGCGCTTTGTGATGTGAGTAATGCGGCGCCGTATAGTCATTTTAAAAATAAAGAAGATTTGCTCGAAGCAATGAAAAAATATGTGACGGAGCAATTTTCCCAGCAATTATATAACGCAATCCAAGGTGAAAGTGTGGAAGATCCAAACACTATCGTTAAAATGGGAAAAAGCTATATTCTGTTTTTTATAAATCACCCACAGTATTTCGAATTTCTTTTTTCACGGCCATGTATTAGGGTAAATCTAAATATGAATGATGACGGAAAGAGCAACTTTCCTCCTTTTGAGCTTTTAAAAGAGCTGCATTTTAAAGTGTTGTCAAAATGTGGTTTTTCTGATGAAAAAATTAAAGATATGATTATATCGTCCTGGGCAACTGTTCACGGTTTAGCCGCCATCGCAACGATGGAAGGGGTGATTTATGATGAAAGCTGGGAAAATAAAATTGAGGCCATTATTTCCAATAAAGAAAAAAATTAAAATGGTGGTTTGTATCATACTGGGTATGATTTTAACAGTTATTGTCCTGTGCCTCGTGGTTTTGGTGAAAATGAGTCCGGGAAAGATAAAGCAAATGACAGATGAAAAGGGAAGAAAACTAGAAAAAAGCATAGCGGAAAAAAGCTTTGTAAAAATTAATGACGTTACAATGGGTATGATCATCAAAAGCAAGGATATATCTAATCCTGTATTGCTATTTGTTCATGTTGGGCCAGGTATGCCGGAATTTTTTTTGACAGAGAATTATCCTACAGGCTTGGAAGACTACTTTACAGTCGTCTGGTGGGATCAGCGGGGGGCTGGGTTATCTTATCACAGCGATATGGATAAGACGGCCTTAACTGTTGACCAGTATATTGAGGACACAATTGCCGTAACAAACTATTTACGCGACCGTTTTGGGCAGGAAAAGATTTATCTTATGGCGCACTCATGGGGAACTTATTTTGGTATCCAGACAGTGCAAAAATCCCCTGAGCTTTATAATGCTTACATTGCAGTAGGTCAGGTTACAAATCAGGATGCGTCTGAAAGGCGGGCACATGAGTATATGTTGGAATATTACGAAAAGGTGGGTAACAAAAAAGCTTTGAAAACACTGGAAAGGAACGATGTAGCATCTGCTGGTTATCATAAGATAAGGGACGCTTTTATGCATAGTGCAGGGATTGGAACAGCCCGCAATATGAAGTCGGTTGTTTCGGGAATTGTTTTTACTTCTTTTACAAACAAGGAATATACCCTTGCTGAAAAAATAAATTTATGGAGAGGAAAGCTGTTGCTAAATCAAAATGATCAGCTGAAAATGGAAGATGATTTGAGGGAAAAAGTAACCTCGTTAGATGTGCCTGTATACTTTTTTTCCGGAAAATACGATTATACCGTAAATTATAAAATGGCAGAGGATTATTTGGCAGAATTAGATGCACCAATAAAAGGATTTTATCTTTTTGAGAACTCGGCCCATAGCCCTATTTTTGAAGAACCGGAAAAGATTGCACGAATTATTAAAGATGACGTACTATCAAATACAAATAGCCATGCTGATATCAAGTGACACTGTAATTGATGAAAAATTTAAAAATTTAAGAGCCTTTTACTAAAATATAATTTGCAACGATGCAATATAATTTAATACTAAAATAGTAAGGGTGATTTTCTTGTTTGGAAAAATTGAAAATTTAGTTTTTGAAGGCGGGGGTGTTTTGGGAATTGCGTACCTTGGAGTACTACACTACCTGTTTTACAATGGATTCATGGGAGATGTTTCTAGGGTTGCAGGAACCTCCGCAGGGGCAATTACTGCCTGCATTACAAGCTTTAACCTTCCGTTTTGGGACATAAGAAAAATTTCCGGCACCTTGGATTACAGAAAGATTCCGTCTAAGGGTCAGCCGGAGCATATTGGGTTTGTTCTGGAGGATATGAGTGAGGTGATGGGAAGGTTTTTAGGAGATGTAAGCTGCATCTATCGGCTCATGAATCATTATGGCTGGTTCTCTACGGATTATTTTTATAGCTGGATGAAGGAAGTAATTGATGGGCAGTTTGACTTTGCAAAAAAGCTGCCACCGTATACTTTTGAAGATTTTAAAAATCCCTCAATTCATAAGGATAACAGAGCATTTCTCGATTTATATGTGATTGGTACGGATATCTCCATGAAGACAACTCAAATTTTTTCTTTTGAAACAACACCGACGATGGAGGTCGCTGAGGCCGTTCGAATTTCTATGTCGGTTCCAATATTTTTTGAGGCAGTAATTAAGGAGCAGACAGATTCCCTTGGTAATTCCTTTTCAAATGTTTTTTGTGATGGCGGGTTGATGAACAATTATCCTTTGAATATTTTTGATAATCCTGCTTTCAATGCAAACCTTTATGAGGGGGCAAATATGTCAACTCTTGGCATTCGCTTTAAAAATAAGCTTAGCCGCAATGAAATAGATAGCCTATGGAAATATATTGAGAGTCTTTTGCGGGTATCTTCCTATATACAGCAGCAAAGTTATGAAAGCAACCCAATGAACAAGGAGCGGTCTGTAATCATTGATACAAAGGACATACATCCTTTGGACTTTGATATTGGCGTAAATGAAACAACATATCATTTTTTATATCGTCAGGGCTACATTGCGGCAAAAGAATTTTTTGGGGATGGCAGATATGGGCTGATTTAATTTAATGGTTTCTGTGAAAATGCTTCCTTAAAAATGAAGTTTTTTGCGAAACGCAAAGAAGCGTGGCAATTGGTATTAGGCATTTTTACGGGTGTGACTTGTGTGGACGAGATGCGAAAGACCATCACCAGCCCAGAGAAAGGTTCTGCTATTATTTTACGATAAAAGGGTTTTGTGAGTTAAGCGGTAGGTGCGTCTGGTGGTGCTTGTGATTTTGCCAAAGCAAAACCGTAAACTGAAACGAGAGTAAGATGCGCATCTTTATAAATTTGGAAATGCAATTTTGCATTTGAAAAGGTGGAGGGGAATTGCTACTCGATATGTCAAAAATATGGGTTTTAATACAACAATAGTTCAATTCGGTGTGTTGCTTTATGGCTTAACGATTATTGACGACACTATCTAGGTATCCACTCACCATTTCGCATAAGGCCGGTCTTTCCGGGGATTCGTTTTTTCGTTTTTTTGCCAAATAATAACCTCCAAACTGAGTAGTTTTATTATGCATCAGTTTGGAGGTTTACATAAACTTTGGGGTGTTCTCTCTTAATTCGTTTTTGTCTAACTTTTGGGGGTCACTTCAAAACAGGCACTGCTCCTAATAACGATAAAATATTTTCCATTATTTATTGAGTTTACACAAAACTTGAAATTCTTTCTACCTCCATTGCCTGATACTGCATGCCCTCAGAGACTGCAAATCTTTTTGCACACAAATCTTGACCCTACCTTCAAAATCTTCAACCTTCGGATGTTTTTTGTATATGCTCTAAAAAAATGTGATGGTGAGGCTTATCAGTCCGAAAAGACATCTTCCGATTGCTCCAAGCACATATCCCCAGAAAATGAATATTGTATTATATCACTTTTTTGGGGGAGGTATCCTATATGCCAAGCTTATCTATTCAACTTACACCAATTCATTTTATCTACCTCATTGGCGTTATTACCATTCTAGCAACTATGATACTCAGGAAGGACACACCCATAGTTTGCGCTGTTTTTATATTTATATTGGGACTTGTAAGTAGCCGTACTTTAGTAGGTGGTATTCAATCTGTTTTCCATGCTGTTTTGTACGCTTCAAAGGAATTTATGGAAATTATTGCAACAATTGCACTAGTGACCTCTTTATCGAAATGCCTGTCAGATATGGGGAGCGACTACATCATGATGCGTTCCATGTCTAAGATTATGAAAAATACCTATATTGCTTGGTGGATTTTAGGATTTACCATGATGATTTTTTCTTTGTTTTTATGGCCTTCCCCAGCCGTGGCATTGGTGGGTGCAATTTTAGTCCCTTTGGCTGTAAAGAAAGGATTAACGCCTCTAGCGGCAGCCATTGCAATGAACTTGTTTGGTCATGGCATTGCGCTAAGCTCTGACATTGTAATTCAGGGTGCGCCCTCCATTACCGCTGCCTCAGCCGGAATAGAACCGCAAAATATTATGCAAGTCGGCATGCCGTTATTTCTTACTATGGGTATTGTAACCGTTGTTTCTGCTTTTCTTTTAAACAAAAAAAGCATGGTACAGGAAAGCGGCGGCATATTATATATGCAAAGTAACGACGAAGTCCCTCTGAATAAGCCGTCAAAAGGGGCGATTTTTATTGCTGTTTTTACGCCTGTTGCCTTTGCCGTTGATATCCTTCTTATGTTTATGTATGACTTAAAGGGTGGGGATGCAACAAGTCTGGTATCGGGGACAGCCATGATGGTCATGATTATTGCCTCCGTCGTTGGGTTTAAGCGTAAAAGTCTTGAAAAAGTTACGGAATACATTCGGGATGGTTTTTTATTTGCCATAAAAATATTTGCCCCGGTAATTGTGATCGGCGGGTTTTTCTTTTTAGGTGGTGAGGGTATTACCTATATTTTAGGGGAACAATATCAAAGCGGCATTTTAAACGATTGGGCAATTTGGCTTGCAGGGGTGACACCGTTAAATAAATACTTTGTTGTGTTTATTCAAATGGTAATCGGAGGATTAACCGGATTAGATGGCTCTGGTTTTTCTGGGCTGCCCCTTGTTGGTGTATTGGCAAATACCTTCGGTACCGCAATTAATTGCTCCATTCCTATTTTGGCAACATTAGGCCAAATTACAGCGATTTTTGTGGGTGGAGGTACGATTGTTCCTTGGGGATTGATTCCGGTTGCAGCTATTTGTAATGTAAACCCTTTAGAATTGGCAAGAAAAAATCTTCTTCCTGTTGGAATTGGTTTTTTATGTACCTTTATATTAGCTTGTATTTTAATTTAGCAGTTGGGAGGCGAATATTATGTGCGGCATAGCCGGATTTTTCAATCCAAAAAAGGACTATCAGGAGCAAAAAGCATATTATATGAAAATATTGGAGGATATGTATACAGTCCAGCGTCACAGAGGCCCTGATGATTGTGGAACATTTTTGTCCTCAAACGTTGGATTATCCCATGCAAGGCTTTCAATTATCGACTTAGAGAAAGGTCATCAGCCAATGACAAGAACTGTTGGCAACCAAACCTGGGCTATTGTTTATAACGGTGAGCTTTATAATACCCATGAGCTGCGCAATGATCTTTTGGCGAAAGGCTGGTCTTTTGAAACGACTTCGGATACAGAGGTGATTTTGGTAAGCTATATGGAAAATGGTGCTGAATTTGTAAAACAGCTGAACGGAATTTTTGCATTTGGAATTTATGATCCCATAAAAAATATGCTGCTGCTTTACCGCGATCGTTCCGGTGTAAAACCTCTGTTTTATTCTGTTTTTGATAATGAAGTGGTATTTTCATCAGAAATTAAGGGCTTATTTTCCTATCCGAGTATTGTTCCTCGTTTGGATAAGGAAGGATTGAATGAGGTTTTCAGCATCGGCCCAGCAAAAACCTATGGAAAGGGTGTTTTTAAAGGCATTGATGAAATGCTTCCTGGTCATTACATGACATTTTCTCCATTTGGAATACAATCATACTGTTATTGGAAGCTGGAAAGCCATGTTCATGAGGATGATTATGAAACAACGGTTGAAAAAACAAAGGAATTGCTTCTTGATTCCATCAAACGCCAAATGGTATCCCATGTGCCCATTTGTACCTTTTTATCCGGCGGGGTAGACAGCAGCATCGTTACTGCGGTATGCGCCATGGAGCTGGCAAAAAAAGGGGAGCAGCTGAACACTTTTTCCTTTGATTTTGTAGGGAATGACAAATTTTTTAAAGCCTCATCCTTTCAGCCCTCACAAGATAGGCCTTATGTGGATATTATGGTGAAGCACCTAAATACGAATCACCGCTATTTGGAATGCAGTATTCAAGACCAGACGAATTGCTTAAAAAGCTCTGTAGATGCAAGAGATTTGCCTGCCATGGCAGATATTGACTCCTCTATACTTTATTTTTGTTCAAAAGTAAAGCAATATAACAAAGTTGCTTTAACCGGAGAATGTGCCGATGAGATTTTTGGTGGTTACCCTTGGTTCCACAAAAAAGAATGCTTTGAAGCAAACACTTTCCCTTGGACGATGGATTTAGAGGCAAGAAAGGTTTTGTTGAAGGATGATTTTATAGAATACCTTGATATGGATGACTATGTTGCCAAAACCTACGCAAAATCTGTCAGTGAAACGCCAAGATTAGCGGAGGATACTCCAGAAGAAGCCCGCCGACGGGAAATTTCATATTTAAATCAAAAATGGTTTATGCAAACGCTTTTGGACCGAATGGATCGAACCAGTATGTATAGCGGTTTGGAAGCTAGGGTTCCCTTTGCAGACCATAGACTCATTGAATACGTTTGGAATGTGCCTTGGGATATGAAAACAAGAAACGACGTGGTAAAGTCCTTGCTAAGAGAATGCGGTGTAGGGCTAATCCCCGATGAGGTTTTATTCAGACGGAAGTCACCATACCCCAAAATTTATGACAAACAGTATGAAACCCTGCTGGCATCCATGGTTGTAGAAATTATGGAGGATTCTACATCACCTGTAATGCAATTTTTAGACCGAAAAAAGGTAGAAACCTTTATCACAAGCCCGTCGGATTATGGAAAACCCTGGTATGGTCAGCTCATGGCAGGACCTCAAATGTTAGCCTATGTGGTTCAAATTAATGATTGGATAAAAAAATGGGATATCAAAATTATATAAAATAATTTTTGAGAGATGATTGTAATATCGAGGATTAGAAATGACGTTCGCTACTATTAATATATACAAAATAAACGGCACAAGGCAAAGTTTCTTTTGCCTTATGCCGCTTTTTTCGTGGGGGTACCTATTTGAATTTTTCGTTATTTTCTTCTTCTCATTCCCATCTCTTGGTAATTTTGAATGCAATTCAAATAATTTTCATCGGCTTTCTCCCAATTGATTACCCGAAACCAATCGTCAATATAATTTCCTCTTAAATTATAATGCTTTAAAAAATAGGCATGCTCCCATACATCTAAAGCTAAAATGGGACAAAGGCCTTGTTCTAGGGGACAATTTTGATTTGGTGTAGTTATGACCCTTAGCCTTCCATCATCAAAAACCAACCAAGCATAGCCGGAACCAAATACGCTCAAGCCTTCTCGTTTTACAACCTCTTGAAAATTATAAAAATTTCCATACTGGGCATTGATCATTTCAATCAACCTTCCCCTAGGCGTTAAATCCGAAGGTGGTTGCATTCCATTAAAGTAAAAGCGATGATTATATACGCCGCCTCCATAGTTTCTTATGGGAATCGACAATCCGTCCGTCAGCTCATCTGCGTTTATAATCAATTCTTCCAGTGTCATAGACTGCAATACGGGAAAATCACTTAAAACTCTATTTAATTGGTTAATATAGGCTTGTAGTTGTCTATCATGATGTATTTCCATGGTTTTTGTATCAATATACGGCTCAAGGGCATCAAAAGCGTAGGGCAGTGGTAAGTTTACAAAAGGGTACATATTATTTTCCATGGTCAATCCTCGCAATTTATTTTATTTCAAAGGTATTCAAGGAAAGCTTATTTTATGCTGGAAAATCCTTGTTAAAACGAAAAAAACCTGGCGGAACAAATGCCCAAACAGGTTTTTCATAGCCGGCTTTTTCATTGGTATTTTTCAAAAATTGTACACACAAGATAAATATTAAAATTGTAAGTTTTACGATACCGCCTTTGTTTTTTCGGCATATAATTGATAATCCTCATTCCACTTTTGATAAGCTTCCTCATTTCTATGGTCGGGCAGATTGTAAGTGATATCCAAATATTCACCAAACCATTGAGAAAGCTTTATAGAACCAATCAAATTCATATGCCCCTGGTCATAGTAATCAACGGCAGGATCCAGATTTAATTGAGTTCTGATTTCTTCACGGTCACAATCAAGGTAATCAACGCCCATTTCTTTTGCAAAGTCCTCTATTGCCATGCTTTGTTCATAGCTCCATGACATTTTCGGCAAATGAAGCATTAAAACAGAAATATTTTTTTCCTTGCAAAGATTGATTGTTTTTTCGATATAATCTTTGGCGCTCTCGTTAAATTCTGGGGCCAATGTAGAGGAAGGTTCCATAAAGTTTTCCGGATATTCCTGAGGCTCTCCGCCACGAAGGTAAACATTGCCTTTTTTGAAGGAATGTACCATGAGAGGGGTTGGCTCTGCCTCTGCCCAGTTGATTTCCTTCCATCTTTCATGATAACGGAACAACGGAAACATATAGGATAGCAAAGTCTGTCTGTCATCCGCCGCAATAACCTGGTTTACAATTTGGAATTTGTATTTAGACATTTTCATTCCATCCAATGCCCGTCGCAAATCTCCTTCACGCTCCCCATAGTCAAATTCCAGAAAAATGTTATCGCACAAAAGCACTACTAATTCTGGGCTTTGGTACTCTAAGGATTCCCCCAAAAGCCCATAGGTAACGGAGGGTGCTTGTAACGCCGATGCACGAACGTAGCTGGTAAAGCCGTTCTGTTTCCACATTACCATGGGAGAAACCCCTCGCAAGATGGGACTGCTTCCCATAAATAATACGTCAATGGAGTCCTTTGGCTCGTCGTAAAAGGCGTGAATTTCATCGGACTCATCGTCGGGACGACGCAGATAGTCAGACGTATTAGAAAAGATCATTGAGAAAATTATAAAAAAAGCAACGCATCTTGTCATGGTTTTGATACATCCTTTCATATTAAAACCCCCTATAAATAAAGTCGGAGGCGTTATAATTCAAGCCATATACGCCAAACAAAATTAATGAGAAAATTGCTGCCAAATAAATCACCCAACGAAACATGAGGTTTTGCTTGGATAAGGCTTCGCGAATTTGCACACCGGATTCTTGCAGCAAGCTTACCGTTAGGAATACAAGGGATGCAAAGAATAATACCCATAAATCCTGTATATCAAGCCCCAGTTTTAATAATCCCCCATTCAACAAAACATTTCCGTCCCAATTTTGCACCATAGAGCGCACCATATAGGCAGAAGCACCAACACCGGGAGCTCTGGTGATTATTTTACCCAATGCCACTAAAATAAGTGTGCGTAAAACCTGAAACAAATGCCAGCTAAAACATTCTGTACGAATATGAAGCTTTTCAATTAGTTTTTTGAAGGGCTGATCAAACAAAATGCCCAAAACAATTAATGTGCCGTTGTAAAAACCGAAGGCAATATATTTCCATTCTGCTCCATGCCAAATACCGATGAGGAAGAAAACAATAAACTGTGGAATCAATACAGGCAACAGCTTGCCTATGTAGTTGCCCAGAAGCTTGCGCCCTTTTTTTCCTACTTTCATAAAAAACTTGGATAAAGAAAGGGGATAAAATACATAATCCCGAAACCATGCCCCTAAGGTAATGTGCCATCTGCGCCAAAAATCGGGGATACTGGTTGCCAAATAAGGCCGCTGGAAGTTCTTTTCTAATTGAATTCCCAAAACCTGTGCCGCACCCGTTGCAATATCAATTCCTCCGGAAAAATCCCCATAAAGCTGAACACAGTAGACCAATGCAGCCACTGCAACATAGGTACCGCCAAAGGTTTGAGGATAGCCGAAAATAGTATCTACAATTACCTTGGCTCTATCGGCAATAATCAGCTTTTTAAATGCACCCCAAAGCATTAGCTGTACGCCAAATTTCACTCTTTGAAAGGAAAAGGAATTGGGGCGAAAAAGCTGCTCCGCCAAATCATTATATCTGCCGATGGGCCCTTGCACGATTTGAGGGAAAAAGGAAATAAATAACGCAAGCTTTGCCCAATTTCGTTCGGGTTCATATTTTTCCCGATAAACATCAATCAAATACGCCACAGACTGAAAGGTATAAAAAGAAATCCCCAAGGGTAATAAAAAGCTGTGTATCGGCATCTCAATACCAAGGGAAAAGCGGGCAAACAGTGCATTTAAATTGCTCTCAACAAAACCGGAATATTTTAATACCGCCAAAATACCAAGATTAAAAAGCAGGGCGGGAATTAAAATCATGCGCTTCTTTTTTGTAAAAGTGGCTTTCCAAGCTTTTTTCTGCTCCTTATCCAGCGCTGTCTTTGCAGCAGCAAAATCAACCTTATTTTTTGCAGAGATATTTCCCAGCTTAACTGCAGCAAAATATATGGTTATCGTTGTTGCCAGTAAGTAGATAAAGTACCTTACCCCTGCAAAAAAATAAAAAATATAATTAGCAATTAAAAGCGTTACCCAACGGTAACGCTTCGGGGTCAGGAAATATGAAGTGGCCGCCAGTAGTAGGAATACCACAAATTGTACCGAAGTAAAAGCCATAATCCAATCTCCTTAAAAATCAATCTTCCTGCAATCTTTTAACTAAAGCCATAATTGCTTCAACAGAATTAAAATTTTCAGGAATAATGTCCTCTGCGCCTATTTGAATTTCATATGCCTCACACAATTCTCCAACCAGAGAAACAATGTCAAAGGAGTCCAGCTCGCCGCTATCCACCAACTCCTTGTTCTCCTCAAAATCAACGTCCGGTCTTAATTCCGCTAAAATTTTTAATAGTGTTTCCATCTCTGCATTATCCTTTCTGTTATGTGGTTTTTATCATTACGGGCGCAACCCTGCCATCAGGCAAAAAACCGAATTTTTCGTACATTCGTAAAGCAGGGGGGTTGTCCGTTCTTACCCAAAGGAGGAATTTCTTAGCAACATCCCTTTGGGCAAAAATCCAGTCTTTCACAAGCCGATTACCAACACCTAAGCCGCGTGCTTGGGGCATTACTGCAATATGCCATAGCATTGAGCCCTGTTTCATATTCCCAAAGTGTAAAAAGCCGAGAAGCTCTTGATTTTGTAATGAAACCAATACCTTTTGGTTCAATATATCCGTCAAAAGTGATTCTTTTGTAGGCAATGCCGAGGAAAAGGGTTCAAAGCTTTCATGCATCAAATAAAAAATATCATCAAGCATTTTTTCTGATGCAAAGGTAATCTTTCGCTCTTCGAAAGAAACATTTTTTGTTGTTAAATACATTCGTTTTCGTTCTAAATACGGCTTCAAACCGGCTTTTTTCCAGTTATCCTCCGATGGAATACGCTCCTTCGCAGCCAAAAGCACCTCTTCTAGTATAATAGGTTCTGCAAGCGCAGGCAATACCTCTGGGCTTTTTTCCTTTTCCAAAAAATAATAAAGTTGATAAAACGTTTCTTCTTTTACAAAAAAATACACACCGCCGTCAAAGTCTAATCGATAAATTTTGTCCCTTTGAACCATCAAAAGTGCATCCTCCTGGGAAAAAAAGAAGTTTGTACTTTCTCCATTTGATAGTCTTTTTGCAATTTCTCGCCAAAAAGCTTGACCGTCAATCATCTTTTTTAACATAATACTCCTTTAGGCGCAGCCTGTCTATCTTTCCATTTAAAGTTTGGGGCATTTCATCTAGTAAAATCATAACGTTTGGAAACATATATTTTGGGACCTTATCTCGTAATTTTTTTAAGATATAGCTTTGGGTTGCTTCCTTACCGCAATAAAACAATATAATTTTTTGGTTGTCCCCATCATAAATACAAGTGCCGCTTTCCACTAAATCAATAGAATTGACTGCTGTTTCAATCTCTCCTAACTCAATGCGGTGACCCATATGCTTAATTTGATGGTCTTTTCTTGCCAAGAAAACAATTTCTCCGTGTTCGTTATACTTTGCCACATCTCCTGTTTTATATATTTTTTCGGGATAATAGGGATTTAGAGGATTTTGAATGAACGCCTCGTCTGTTTTTTCTGGATTTTTGTAATAACCCGGAGCAAGGCATCTTCCGCGGATACAAAGCTCTCCCGCTTCGCCTTCCTTTGCCAAATGATCTCCATTTAATATGAATATATCTGTATTTCTGCAGGGATAGCCAATGGGCAAAGGCTCATCATCGGCAAATTCTCTGTTAACAATATAATAGGTGCAATCCACCGTTGCCTCAGTTGGTCCATAGATATTTGCAAAAAGGGCATGGGGATATTTTGTCCGCCACATATTATATTGTTTTGTGGGCATAATTTCTCCGCAAAAAGCAATTTTTTTCAAGGATTGTGGAGCGATTTTCTCCAAAGTGCCTGAATTTGCAACAATGCAAAATGCCGAGGGTACCCAATCTATATAATTTACCTTTTTTTCATCAATATATTCCATCAGCTTTATAGGAAAGGAAAACAACTGCTTCGGAATGATTTCCATGGTTGCCCCTGTTTTTAGAACAGCATAAATATCCTTGATGGACGAATCAAAGTAAAAGGGTGCTTGGTTCCCTATGATTTCATTTTCTGAAATTTCAAAGGTTTCTGTATACCATTCCGTCAAATTTATAACAGAGTGGTGGGTAATAACGACTCCCTTGGGAATCCCTGTGGAACCAGAAGTAAATAGGGCATAAAGTGGATCAGCATCAATGGCAGCTTTTCGAACCTTTAATAAAGCGGTTTCCTCTACTTGGGTATGGAATATTTCCTCAAGCACAATTATTTCCCCTTTATATTCCAAATATTCCGCCGTTTTTTTGCTTTTTTCATCAATGAAAAGCACTTGTGGCTGTAGGGTTTCAAATATGGAAAGGATACGCTCCTTTGGCATTGTGGAGTCAATGGGCGTATAAAAATTTCCGCTGTAAACACAGCCTAAAAAAGCGGCTACCGACGCAGGTGTTTTTTCCATCATAACCGCAATGGGAGCATTTCTTTTTCCATATCGCAGCAAAAATGTTCCTATTTTCTTGCTTAGGGTCATTAATTCTTGAAAAGAGAGGACACTTTCCTTGCTGGCAAAAGCCGTTTTTTCCGGTATTCGCCCCGCTGTTGCCTCCAAATATTCTAAAATATTTCGTATCATTTTTTCTCCTCGATCCGTATAGGTTTTTCCTTTGTAAATAATAGGATTAACTCGATTTTGAGTATAGCATTTTGATTATTCCACGTCAAGGCAAGAGAGAAAAACCCCGTATCTTTCAGTTCTTTTATGACAAATATTATTTTAAAAGTCCAAACAACAAATATGCAGAAATAATTTTTTCTCTTTTATGCTCAAAAGTATAGTATAGACAAGCTGCATTGAAATTGGTAGTTTACGTTTCATTGCCTTGCAGAATTCCCTTTTTTCTGCTATGATTTAAAAATGTAAATTTATTGATAATTTGTACGAAGGAGTTGTAAATACCATGTCAATTGAAAAGGTAAGGGCGTATTTAAAAGAAATGAATTGCCCTCATGATGTTTTAGAATTTGATACTTCCAGCGCCACCGTTGATTTGGCTGCGCAAGCGGTGGGGGTCATTCCCGCACGCATCTCAAAAACCCTTTGTTTAATGTCAAAAGAGGGGCCTATCGTCATTGCGGTTGCAGGTGATGCCAAAATTGATAATAGAAAATTTAAGGATACCTTTGGTTTAAAGGCAAAAATGCTTTCCCCTGAGGAAACACTAGATGCCACAGGACATGCCATTGGAGGTGTTTGCCCTTTTGCCTTGCCGGAAGGAACAAAGGCTTATGCGGATATTTCAATGAAACGGTTTGAAACTGTTTTTCCTGCAGCAGGTAGCAGTAACTCCGCCATCCAATTAACATGTGATGAAATATTTCACTTTGGAAAATGTATTGAATGGGTAGATATTTGTAAAGGCTGGCAAGAAGAATAGGGGTGATGGAATGAAAATTTCAACCAAAGGACGCTACGGAATTCGCTTGATGCTTTCCTTGGCGATTAATTATGAAAAGGGAACGCTTTCCTTAAAGGCTATTTCAAAGGAACAGCAAATTTCTGAAAAATATTTGGAGCAAATAATAAATCCGCTGATGAAGGCAGATTTGGTAACAAGCTTTCGGGGGGCACAAGGCGGGTATATTCTTTCCCGCCACCCCAAAGAAATCACGGCAGGAGAAATATTGCGTGTATTAGAAGGCTCTCTGTCTCCGGTATATTGTGTTGATACGCCTACATGCCCGAATTCAGATTTCTGTGCTTCCCTCACTCTTTGGAAAAAAATGAAGGATGCTTTGGATGATGTGGTGGATAATACAACGTTAGATATTATGGCCCGGGAATACTTGGAGAACGAAGTAGGTAACCGAGGTAATATAATTGAATAAGCTAGCGTTTTTTGAAAAAGTTCTATTTTACCGTATTTTTTCTTGATTATGGTGATGATAAGCGGATTAAAATGAATGGTTTTGAAAATTTGAGGGTCTTTTGTAAAGGTTTCCCATTAAACTCTTGTATCATGAAACAAAGTGTATTTTGAATGAATCATACAAAAAAATATAAAAAAGAATCAATTTGCAAGGTCATTTAGGTATGGTTTTTTGATAAAAAATTACAAAAAACGCTAAGGAAGTCGGAATTTCTGGATTTTTAGAAAATTTTAATTTATAATAATTTTAATGGTTTTTTTCTGACAAGTTAAGTTTTTTATATGTTCAAACGATATTTAGGGGGACTTAGATGAATCTTACTGATTTAAAATATGTAATTGAAATTGACAAATGTGGTTCCATATCTTTAGCAGCCAAAAAACTGTACGTCGCCCAGTCTAATTTAAGCCGGGCAGTAAAAGAATTAGAACAAGAATTTGATATTGTTATTTTTAAACGTACCCCAAAAGGTGTAATTACTACACGAGAGGGACAGCGTTTTTTGCGTCATGCAAAGGAAATACAGTATCAGATAAATATTTTGACGAATCAATATTCTGATGTTAACGACCGTGGGGTTAGCTTAAAAATTTCTGTGCCAAGAGCCAGTTACATTTCTGAAGTTTTTACCAACTGCTTGAATACGTTAATTAAAGAAGAAAATATGCGGATTCACTATTGTGAAACAAATTCCAGTAGAACAATACAAAATGTTTTGGATTATCATTATGATATTGGTATTATTCGTTATAATGTTATGCATGAAGGCTATTATTTGTCTTTGTTTAAGCTGAAGGATCTTGCGTATAGGCTTATATTAGAGTTTGATTATTTGCTTTTAACTTCCAAAAACAGTATTATTGCGGATAAATATATTCGAGCGGATGCAGACTTAGAGGGTTGCATAGAGGTGGTTCATGGGGACGAAAGACTTCCTTCGGGGGATTATATTGATTTAACGGAGAATGATCGGGAGGAACGCTATCAAAAAAAGGTGATTTATGTTTATGAAAGAGGCAGTCAGTTTGAAATTCTTTCTTCTGTACCCAATACCTATATGTGGGTATCTCCTGTACCTGAGGAAACCCTTGAAAAGTATGGCTTGGTACAAATGCGCTGCGGCGCATATGCGAAATATATGAAGGATGTTTTGATTTTCAAGGAAAATCATGTGCCAAAAAAATATGAAAAGCTGCTAATAGATATGCTAAGAGAAAAAACCCGTGAATTTGGGTGTTATTTGTAATTTTAAAATAGTGCAGTGAAAGAAAGACATAAATTAAAAAACAGGCCATAAAATGCCATGAAATTAGAATTTTTCACAGAGCTTAAAAGGATTCACAGAAAAAATGTGAATCTTTTTTTGTTTTCAAAATGCTGATTGAAAGTAAAAAAGCATGGGATATCATTAAAAAACAATAGAAATGAAGTTTTATAGTTTTTTTAACACAAAGCCATTTTGTTTTTAAATTAACAAAATGGACAAAAATGAATAAAACTGATTTTACTTTAAATGGGTTTTTTTAAGCAAATTTTCATAAGACATTTTAAATTGCACAAATGAATGTACAAATAAGCTAATTTTGCACTACAAACAAAGAATAAAATTGTTTTTTTGAGTGAAAGCATTTTATGCAGGAAATTTATGACCATATAAAAATTGATATAGGCCAATCGCTAAAAAGGTATATTAATTTTCAAAAATTTTTATTGATTTAACTGGAACAAGGTGTTAACATTAGCTCCAAGAAGAAAAATCGCACAATATCAAATGTGTATTTTTTGTTGAATTATAAATTTTGCACAACTTGATAGTTTTTCTTTTTTAATCGCTCTCTGTGTCAACTTAAATACTCCCATCTGAATTTTATAATTAATATACCAAATTCAGATGGGAGGACACGGCAATTCGTGCAGTGCCGTTCCTGCACTCTAAGATAAGCGCTACAAGAAACTAAAAAATTATTGTTAGTTTAAGGAGGATTTTAAATGGCAGTTGAAAAGAAAAAAGAAGTAACTACTGCAACAAAGAGACCAGAAGTTGTAAATAGTGTTGAAACCTTGAAACACAGAATTGCAGAGGTAAAGGAAGCGCAAAAAATATTTGCAACATATACACAAGAGCAAGTAGATAAAATTTTCTTGGCAGCAGCTACCGCAGCTACTAAAAACAGAATTCCATTGGCAAAACTGGCAGTAGAAGAAACCAAAATGGGTGTTGTTGAGGATAAGGTAATAAAAAATCACTTTGCTTCTGAATATATCTACAATGCGTTTAAAGATAGACAAACTTGTGGTGTTTTGGAAGAAGATACTGCTTTTGGTATTAAAAAGATCTTTGAGCCCATCGGCGTTATCGCAGCGGTTGTACCTACAACAAATCCGACATCCACAACAATTTTTAAATGCTTAATTTGCTTAAAGACAAGAAATGGTATGATTGTTTCTCCTCACCCTACAGCTAAGAAATGTACAATCGCGGCTGTTAAGGTTGTGTTGGATGCAGCTGTTGCAGCTGGTGCTCCTGCTGGTATCCTTGCTTGGATTGACGAACCTTCCATCGAAATGTCTGTCGAAGTTATGAAAGACGCTGACATGGTATTAGCAACTGGTGGTCCTGCCATGGTTAAATCCGCTTACTCCTCTGGAAAACCTGCTGTTGGTGTAGGTAATGGTAACACACCTGCATTGATTGATGAAAGCGCAGACATCCTTATGGCAGTTAACTCCGTAATTCACTCCAAGACATTCGATAATGGTACAATTTGTGCTTCCGAACAGTCTGTAGTAATTGAGGATAAAGTATATGCTAAGTGCAGAAAAGAGTTCCTTGACAGAGGCTGCTATATCTTGACTCCAGAAGAAAAAGATAAAGTTGGCAGAATTATTTTAAATGCAGCTGGCAATATCAATGCTCAAATCGTTGGACGCAGCCCTTATCAGATTGCGCAGTTGGCTGGTATTGAGTGTCCGAAGGATGCAAAAATCCTCATTGGCGAAGTAACAGAAGTTGATGTTACAAAAGAGCCTTTTGCTCATGAAAAACTTTCTCCTGTTTTGGCTATGTATCGTGCAGCTAACTTTGATGAAGCTATGGATATTACAGACAGGTTGGTTATCGACGGCGGTGTTGGTCATACTTCTGTATTATATGTAGATCCTGTTAAGGCTCCTGAGAAAATAAAGCGCTTTGAAGAAAGAATGAAAACCTGCCGTATTTTGATCAATACACCTTCTTCCCACGGCGGTATCGGCGACCTGTATAACTTTAGACTTCTTCCTTCCCTTACTTTAGGTTGTGGTTCTTGGGCTGGCAATGCAATATCACACAACGTAGGTATCGATGAATTAGTCAATATCAAAACGGTAGCTGAGAGGAGAGAAAACATGCTGTGGCTTAGAACTCCTGAAAAGGTATACTTCAAGAAAGGGTGCACACCTGTTGCATTAAAAGAACTGAAAGATGTATATAGCAGAAAGAAAGCATTTATCGTAACAGATGGCTTCTTATACAAGAATGGCTATACAAAACCCATTACAGATCAGTTGAGTGAAATGGGAATTACAAGCCATGTATTCTTCGATGTAACTCCTGACCCTACATTGCCTTGTGCAATCGCTGGTGCTACGGCAATGAAAGAATTTGCACCTGATGTAATCATTGCTATCGGTGGTGGCTCTGCAATGGATGCTGCAAAGATGATGTGGGTAATGTATGAACATCCCGAAGCTGACTTTGCTGACTTGGCAATGCGCTTCATGGATATTCGTAAGAGAGTATTCGTATTCCCTAAGATGGGCGTAAAAGCAATCATGGTTGCTATCGCTACATCTTCCGGTACTGGTTCCGAAGTTACACCTTTTGCCATTATTACAGATCCATCTACACAGACAAAATACTCCATCGCCGACTATGAATTAATGCCTACCATCGCAATCAGCGATGCAGATATGATGATGGATCAGCCTAAGGGCTTAACAGCTTCTTCTGGTATTGACGTATTGACCCATGCTCTTGAAGCATATGTTTCCATGTTAGCGACTGACTATACAGATGGTTTGGCTTTAAAGGCAGCGAAGTTGGTATTCGATTTCTTGCCCAGAGCATACAAATATGGTCGTGATGATATTGAAGCTCGTGAAAGAATGGCAAATGCTTCTACAATCGCTGGTATTGCCTTCTCAAATGCTTTCTTGGGTGTATGCCACTCCATGGCGCATAAGTTGGGTGCGCACCACCATGTACAGCACGGTGTTGCAAATGCGCTGTTAATTAATGAAGCAATCAAATTCAACTCTGCGGAAGTTCCTAAGAAGATGGGTACTTTCCCTCAGTATAAATATCCTCATACAAGAGCACGCTATGCTGAAGTAGCTACATATTTGGGCTTGCCAGGCAAAACTGATGAGGAAAAAGTAGATAGCTTGATTGCGAAGATTGAAGAGTTGAAGGCTACTGTTGGTATCGCAAAGTCCATCAAAGAACATGGTGTTGACGAAAAATCATTCTTGGATTTACTGGATGTTATGTGCGAAGAAGCATTCGATGACCAGTGCACAGGTTCTAACCCTAGATATCCTTTGATGAGCGAAATTAGAGAAATGTATTTAGCAGCTTATTACGGTAAGTAATCAACATACCCTCTATATTTATGAAAAAGGATCACATTGGGTTTTGTGGTCCTTTTTTATGGAGTTTTTTGAAATGCAAAGCATACTTTTGGAAAAATGAATCATGGGAAGTATCCTGTGTGAGAAGTAGAAATTCCTTTTGGGATGTACAAAAATGCATTTAAATAGGTAGGAACTAGTGATTTTTAAAAAAATAAAACGGATTATAAGCTATGGGGCTTGTAATCCGTTTTTAAAATCAACGTTTATTGCTGTTTTCCTTTTGCTTTTTTTGCGATTTCTATGTGAATTCTTTTGTTTTTGATTTTAGCATTTTTCATTCCTGCTAAAATATCTTTTATATAATTTTTGGGTACATCCACAAAGGTATAATCGTCAAAAAGGTCAATTGCTCCCAAGACTTTTCCGGGAACTCCGGTTTCGTTTGCAATGGCACCTACAATATCCTTTGCACGAATTTTATTTTTCTTGCCGGCATTGATAAACAAACGAATCATTTTTTCATCATTGCCGCCATAGAGTTCTGTTCCGCCTAAATTAATGTCGTCTAAAACATCCAATTCGTCAACATTGACATCTGCAAGGTGGTTTTTCAGTAAAGCCGCTGCAATATCAATTGCGGTAAAGTCCTCATCTGTTAATCGTTCAACCAAATTAATGTATTTGGTCAGATGACCTTCATTTATAACATCTTTTACTTTGTCCAAAAAAATATTGGTTTTCATTTCTTCAACGTCGCTAAGTGTAGGCAATTTTTGCTGCACAATTTTTGTTTTTGTGTAGCGCATAATATCCCGAAGCTTATAAATTTCTTTACCAACGCAGAATGTAAATGCTTTTCCAGACTTTCCAGCACGGCCAGTACGACCGATACGATGAACATAATATTCTTCGTCCTGAGGAACGTCATAGTTAAATACGACATCAATGTCATCCACGTCAATGCCTCTTGCCGCCACGTCGGTTGCAACTAGGATTTCAATAGTTCCATTACGGAATTTTTGCATAACCTTATCACGCTGAGGCTGCTTTAAATCACCATGAAGGCCTTCAGCAAAATAGCCGCGACCTTGTAGAAGCTCAACCAAATCATCCACACGTTTTTTGGTATTGCAAAACACCATGGACAAATGAGGATCGTACACATCAATAATACGAGTCAATGCATCCAACTTAGTTTTTTCCTTAACATCAAAATATGCCTGTTCAATATTGGGAACGGTTAACTCTTTGCGAACTACCTTCACAAATTCAGGATTTTTCAAAAATCTTCTTGTTATATCCAAAATTTCGGGTGATAAGGTTGCAGAAAATAGTAATGTTTGATGATCCTCTGGAATTTTGGTCAAAATTAATTCGATATCTTCACGAAATCCCATATCCAGCATTTCATCCGCTTCGTCTAAAACCATCATTTGCACGGTTTCCATTTTTAAGGTCCTACGACGCATATGATCCATTACACGACCGGGGGTACCAATTACTACATGTGCTCCTTTTTTTAAAGCAGCAATTTGTCTGTCAATAGGTTGTCCGCCATAAATTGGCAAAACACGAATATTCTCTTTGTATTTCAAAAGCTTTCTGAATTCTTCGCTAACCTGAATTGCTAATTCTCTGGTTGGGCAGAGAATTAACGCCTGTAAACGTCTATCTTCAGGGTTTACGCGTTCTAAGCAGGGAATACCAAAAGCTGCAGTTTTACCGGTGCCTGTTTGAGATTGACCGATGACATCTCTACCTTCTTTTACAACGTTGATTGCCATAGATTGAATTGGGGTTGCTTCTTCAAAACCCATATCCAATACTGCCTGGCAGATTTCTGGGGATAAGCCCATGTCTTGAAATTTTAAATGTTCCATTCTTTGTTTCCTTTCTTCTTTTCCGAGCCGAAGAGAAACCACAAAAAAGGAAGTTGCTTGTCAGAGGTTACCCTCCACGTTTTCTTTCGACTACTTTATTATAATTTAAGTGCTTTCGCAAATGGCATATTCTTTTTTTTCTTTTAATATACCTGTTTTAAATCCCTTTTAAAGCACTGTTTTGCCATCAGGTTTAAAAAAAACCATACGCTCTATCATAACAGGGAAAAATAGTAATTGCAAGGGGCAATTGTCTGTTATATAATGAATTGTTACTAATTTACAAGAAAAACTTAGAAATAGGAGGAATTTTGATAATGCAGATATTAGAAGCTATTGTTTTGGGCTTAATTCAAGGCCTGACAGAGTTTTTGCCGGTAAGCAGCTCCGGACACTTGGTGCTGTTTCAGAACCTTTTCGGCATACATGAGGCAACACAGGCATTTGCTATTTTACTGCATGTGGGAACCTTAATTGCGGTTTTTATTTACTATTGGAGAGATATTTGGGATTTGATCTGTCATCCCTTTCAGCGTACAACAGCCCTTTTAATTGCCGGTACTGTGCCTACGATTATCATTGCATTATTGTTTAATGATACCTTCGATACTGTTTTTGGTACAGGAAAATTTATAGGTTTTAATTTTATTATTACCGGTTTTATCCTTCTTTATGCGGATAGTCGCAAGGAAGGGAGAAAGAAAATCCGCAATATGTCAATTTTTGATTCTTTGGTGGTTGGTACAATGCAAGGTTTGGCAATTTTACCTGCCGTTTCTCGCTCTGGTATGACCATAAGTGCCTGTCTGGCAAGAAAAATGGACCGGGAAAATGCAGCTAGGTTTTCGTTTTTATTGTCTATTCCTGCAATACTGGGCGGTATGGTGCTTATGATAAAGGACATGATAACAGGTGATGTGGTTTTGACTGAGGTTTTTGGTATTTTGCCCATGGTAGCTGGTTTTATTGCAGCGGCGGTTTCCGGTTATTTTGCCATTCGTTTTATGGTGGATATCATCAAAAAGGGTAAGTTGAAATGGTTTTCTGTGTACGTGTTTATCTTAGGTGTTGTATTAATTGCAGACCAGTTTTTCTTACATATGATTATTAAATAATAGGATTTTCTTTCGATGGCAGGGCAGGGAATTAGTGAATATGAAAAATGGCATTGTTTTTTGATATATATAATATATTAGATGAATAGCGAAAGGAGGGGGAATATGATTCTAAAACAGTTTTTTTTGGAGGAGTCATTACTTGGGCTGCATGGGAATGCGGAATTTATCTTTCGGATTATCATTGCTTGTATTTGCGGCGGAATTGTTGGCTATGAGAGAACCAGACGCCGTAAAGAGGCAGGAATCCGTACGCATGTAATTGTTGCAATCGGTTCCACTTTAATGATGATTGTGTCTAAATACGGTTTTTATGATGTGATTACAACTGCTGGAATAGGGGTAGATGTATCCCGGATTGCTTCCAATGTAATTACAGGAATATCTTTTTTGGGTGCGGGTGTAATTTTTGTGAAAAATATTTCTATAAAAGGGTTAACAACGGCAGCAGGCCTTTGGGCAACCGCAGGTATTGGCTTGGCCATTGGCGCCGGCATGTATTCTATTGGTATTTTTACCACAATTTTTATTCCGATTATTCAGATTTTGCTTCACAGTGGTTTAAATAAGCAGGAATTCAATCATGATGACACGGTCTTAATTACTTTTTATCATATTCCTTCCCAAATTGATTCTATTAAGAAGGAGTTAAACAAAAGAAATATTGAAATTTTGCATATGGAGCTGGAGAAAAATCCCGATGGTACTGCTACTGTAATATTGGATGTTACAAGAGATACTATGGTTACCTGCACAGATTTAACTGATTTTTTGGCAGAGAATCCCCTTGTAAAGAGCTTTAAAATTTAAGAAAACAGAATGAATTTCATAAAAGGCTGTATAATAACCCAAGACAGGATAACCTTGTTTTGGGTTTCTTTTTTATAAAAAAACCTTTCCATTTAGGAGGTATGAAAAATGGATATTTATATTAAACCAATTGAAAAGGCGCAAGTGATAGAAAGAAAGCTGGTTTATTTAAAGGATATTGCAGAGGTTTTTATTGGTGGGCAGACGAAGGGCGAAATTGAGTCCCTCGTTGTTTTTCAAATACCAAAGGATAGAGATGCAACCTATCTGTTATCTGTTTTGGATATTATAAGAGTTATTAATCATCATTATCCAGATGCCACGGTTTCCAATGTTGGTGAAATGGATATTTTAGTGGAGTATCATCAAAAAGAAAAAAAAGAAAATAAAGGAATAGAATTTTTGAAGGTTTTTGTAATTTGCATTGTTTTATTTGCAGGAGCATCAACAACCATAATGTGCTTTCACACTGATACACAAATACCATTAATTTTTCAAAACTATTATTATATGTTCTTTGGTGAAAATGTGGATATGCCGTTAATTTTGTCAATCCCGTATTCCGTTGGTTTGGCGGTTGGGGTATTGGTGTTTTTTAATCATTTTTCCAAATTTAAAATTACAGATGATCCTACGCCCATTGAGATTGAAATGACTACCTATGAGAAGGAGACCATCGCCAGCGTTGTGGATAAACTGAACAAAAAAAGTGACAAAGGGAAGAAGGGTAAATGATGGCTAACATACTTATGATTATCATTGGCTTCGCCTCGGGGGCTGGCATTGCGGCCGGCGTTTTTGCCTTTATCGCAGCGATCGGTATTGTGCCACGTATGGCACAAAGAAGTAAAACGGAAAAATATATTCCTTTATATGAAGATATGATTTTGTTGGGGGGACTTTTTGCTACAACGGCTATGTTTATAGACTATAGACTGCCCAAAATCCCATTTTTGGCGGGGGCACTTGCCCTTGCAATTGGTACTTTTGTGGGCGTTTTGGCAATGGCCTTGACGGAGGTTTTAAACGTAATTCCAATCTTACTAAGGCGCAGCAGAATTACAAAAGGCCTTCCTTGGCTTATATTATGTTTTGCATTGGGTAAGGTAGCGGGGGCATTAATTTACTTTTTGGTAGATGGGTTTTATGTGCTTTAAACACCGTATGAAACATAAATCTTTGATGGTTTATACAAAGGGAAGAAAAAATAGTTTTTTCAAAGTGTGGCAGCCTAAAAAACAATAAAGGTATTTTTTTTGTTTACTTGAAAATACTAATCTTTGAGAAATGACAAAAATTCTTAAATTACGAAGGAGGTAACAATATGGACACAAGCAATCGTGCCAAGCAAGAGTATGACCAAATGGTTAAAAAAGCCTCACCAAACAGCCCGATATTCACAAATTGTGTAAAGGCTTTTTTTTCAGGTGGTTTGATCTGCGGCTTTGGGCAATTATTATTAGATTATTTCAGCAAAACAAATTCCGAGGACGATGCGGCATTAATGCTTTCTGTTACACTGATTGCAATTTCGGCGGTTTTAACAGGCTTTGGATTGTATGAAAAAATGGGGAAGCAATGTGGTGCAGGGACGATTGTTCCCATAACGGGCTTTGCGAATTCCGTGGTTTCACCGGCAATTGAGTTTAAAAAAGAAGGCTTAATTTTTGGGACTGGGGCAAAAATGTTTATTTTGGCTGGACCTGTTATTGTATATGGAACGTTAACTTCTATGATTGTGGGTATTATATATTATTTTATAGGCAGGTGATATAAGCGTGGGTGCAAAAAAAATAGGAAAACAAACAGTACGATTGAACGAGGGTGTTCGCATTATGTCGGTGGCATCCACCGTAAGCAAAAAAGAGAGCGAAGGCCCATTGGGCAAATATTTTGATAAAATCATTGAAGATTCTATGTTTGGAGAAAAAAGCTGGGAGTTGGCCGAAAGTCATTTTATTCGTGAAAATATGGAGCTAGTGGTGCAAAAAGCCGGCTTAAAAATGAAGGACATGGATTATCTCCTTTGTGGTGATCTGTTGAATCAATGCACTGCCTCAACCTTTGGCACAGTGGATTTTCAGATTCCCTTTTTTGGATTATACGGAGCCTGCTCAACCATGGGCGAATCTATGAGTTTGGGAGCCATGCTGATTGACGGCGGATTTGCAAATTATACATTAGTGGGAGCCTCCAGCCATTTTTGTGGGGCAGAAAAGCAGTTTCGGGCGCCACTATCCTTGGGGAATCAGCGGCCGCCTACTGCAACATGGACGGTAACGGGGGATGGTGCAGCTGTTCTGGCAAAAAAAGGAAACTTTCCGTGTATTATGGAAATAACTACAGGCAAAATTGTAGATATGGGGATTACCGATGCAAATAATATGGGAGCAGCAATGGCACCTGCAGCGGTGGATGTATTGGTAAATCATTTTAAAGATACAGGAAGAACCCCGCAGGATTATGATGTAATTGCAACGGGGGATTTGGGTGAGGTTGGACGTAGCTTAGTGGTGGCTTTGATGAAAAAAGAAGGCTATACCATGGATGGACGCTATACGGACTGTGGAATTGAAATTTTTGATAAAAACGCACAGGATACCCATAGCGGAGGCAGTGGATGCGCTTGCTCCGCGGTCACGTTTTGCGCATATTTCTATCCAAAGCTGATGAATGGGGAAATCGGAAGAATGCTTTTTATTCCCACAGGGGCGCTGCATAGCCCAACTTCCTCACAACAGGGTCAAAATATTCCCGGCATAGCCCACGCCGTTGTCATTGAGGGCTGCGGCGAAAAGGAGGCGAGAAAATGATTTCATTGCTAAAAGCCTTTCTTGTAGGCGGAATTCTTTGTGTGATTGGTCAAATTTTAATTGATAAAACAAAGCTGACATCGGGCAGAATTTTGGTTATATATGTTTGTGCTGGCTGTATTTTAGGTGCCCTTGGTATATACAAGCCATTGAAAGAATTTGGTGGTGCCGGTGCTACGGTTCCCTTAACGGGTTTTGGCTATCTCTTGGCTGAGGGGGTAATGAAGGAGGTTGATTCTTCCGGATTTTGGGGGATTTTTACAGGAGGCTTGAAAGCCGCATCAGGGGGCATAACCGCAGCTGTGGTATTTGCTTTTCTTGTTGCCCTTGTTACGAATCCAAAGGAAAAGTAAAATATATTTTATTTTTGCAGGGTCATATCAAGAGATAGGGCCTTGCATTTTTTTTGCAAGCAAGGACAGATTATGTTAAGTATCAAGGAAAAGATGGGGAAAGCTTACACAATCTTAAATTTCTAAAACAATGGCTACGGGAAAAAATTTTTCATTTGAAGAGCCAATGGAAAATAGTAAATTAAATTAGTGTTTTATTTTATCATTGCAAGGGCAGGAATGAATGCAATTGGTTTAAATGCCTAATTTCAAATCACTATTTGCTTTTTTGTGCATTTTTAAACAAATTAATTGAAAAAAGAATGTTTAAAGCTAACAAAAGAACATCCAATGACGAACTTAAATTTTGCTTGGTTTGTTTCTTGTGTGAAATTAGTTCGTATGCTATAATAAAAAAGTTAAAGCACTTAAAGTGAAAATAAAAGACTTTTTGTCAGGCAATTAAGAAAATTAATGGAATTTTAGAAAGATAAGTTGATTTTTCTACGTTGGGTGATATAATTATGTTAATCTAAAAAAGGATGTGAGGCCAATGCACAAGGCAATTGGTTCTAAAAAAGATTTTGGCAACTTAAATGAGGATGAATTGTTAGCAGAGTACAATAGCTGTGTGGGGGATATCATTAATCACGAAATGGTGAAGAAGATGGATTCCTGCGTGCAGCATTGCAATACAAGCCGGTTGCAGCATAGTATCAACGTATCTTATTATAGCTTTTGGGTTTGTTATCGTATGGGGTGGGACTATCGTTCTGCCGCAAGAGCAGGACTTTTGCACGATTTATTTTTCTACGACTGGAGAATTAAAAAGGGGCTTCGCACCAATCATGCCTCTTGGCATCCAAGGGTTGCGTTGGATAACGCAAGCAAAATTACAGAGCTTAACAAAGTTGAACGAGATGCTATTCGTAGGCATATGTGGCCATGTACATTGATTCCTCCCAGATATATTGAATCCTATGTGGTTACCCTTGTAGACAAAGTTTGTGCTGTTTGCGAGGTTGCAGAGCGGAAATATAAAGGTTTCCGTGTGAGAAAAGTTGCTGTTTCTTAAAGGAATAAAGAATCATTTTGTGAAGGAAATGTTAGTATATGAAACGTCGGTAAACACAGGGGTTGTGGGTATCGGCGTTTTTGTTATGTACGATAAAGGAATATCGGAACATTGTTCCATCAAAACAACCCCAAAAGGCGGTGAAACTCTATGGTTCATCACCTTTTGGGGTTTGATTGTTTAAAATATTTTGATTATGCTTTGGACAAAATTTGAGCAAAAACAAGGATAAGCTCGTCCAAGCCCGTTTCGGGGGAAAAATTATTTTCGCAAATTCCCTCAGCGGCAGCAGTATATAGGGGCAACCGTTCTTGATACAGGCGAAGGGTGGTTTCCGCATTTGGTGCTAATGGCCTGCCGTTTCCGCTTTCCAATAATGAAACTTCTCTTTTTATCCAAACAATTCGTCCATTTTTCTTTAGAATATTTATGTTTTCCCAATCCTTAATGACGCCCCCGCCGGTTGAAATAACAAAACCGTTCAATTGTGAATACTTTTGAACCATGGCTTTTTCAATTTCACGAAATGCGGGCTCTCCCATTTGATAGAAATAGTCTTCAATAGGCATTTTGATTTCTTTTACAATTTCTTCGTCAATATCAATAAAGGTTTTACCAAGGCATTCTGCCGCTTTTTTTCCCAACGTGGTTTTGCCGCAACCACTCATGCCAATTAATACAAGGTTGCTGCGTTCTTCCAAAAGAGAGGAATATAGCCTGTGGGTTATAGAGTCGTCTACTTTTTTTTCTAAAAAAATGGCAACTGCGCATTTTGCTTGCCCAATGAGCATTTCTAGGCCGCCAACTGCAACGACTCCTTTTGAAATCCCGTCTAAAACAAATTGTGTTCTTAGAGGATTATATACAACATCAATTACTGCTTCCAGCCTTTCAAAGGACGATAAATCAATGGGACTATGTTCTGTATTTGGAAACATACCAACAGGGGTGGTGTTGATAATGATTTGCGCATCCCCATGGTTTTGATAGCAGGCATCGTAGGAGATTGTTTCGGGATTTTCCTTATAATATACGGTCAGAACTTCCTTTGCTCCCATATCCGTTACCACTGAAATGCAGGCTTTTGCCGCTCCGCCTTTTCCCAGTAACAAAACTTTTTTTCCTCTTGGATCTATTTTGTGCTTGACTAACATATACCGAAAACCATCATAATCCGTATTATAGCCATAAAGCCTATTATTTTTATTTACAATTGTGTTAACTGCGCCGATTGCTTCTGCTTTTGGATCGATGCAATCCAAGTATGGAATGACCATTTCCTTATAGGGTATGGTTACATTGATTGCGGCAAAGTCTTTTTGTGCCATGAAATTGTGAAAAGACGCTTTGGATAAGGGGATCAAATTGTAGGTATAATCTGCCAGTTGTTCATGTATGATTTTGGAAAAGCTGTGTCCAAGCTTTTCTCCGATTAAGCCGTATCTCATGGAAGCACCTCAAATCTTTGTTTTCTCCTATGGTAATACAGTAAATGAATTTATGCAACGGTTTCTTTGGTTTTCTTTTTCCATAATGCAAAGGATGTATTATTTCATTTGTTAAAGCTTGCATGAGAAGTATTTTTATTACAACTGCAATGAAATGGCTTGCTTCATAATGACCATAAATTACCACCATTTTGTAAGCTATTCTTAATGGTAATCTAGGGAATATTGTGATAATATAGTAAAAAACGGTAGGGTTAGTAGATTAATAGGAGAAAATGATGAAAAAATTGTTGAAAAAAATGGGCGCGGCAATATTATCAGCATCTTTATTGTTAAATAGTACAAACATAGTAACGGCATATGCAGCTAATTCCAAGGATTTTTGTGGTGTGTGGATTTCAACGGTATATAGTGCGGATTATCCCTCTGTGCAAAATGATATAGTAGCACAAAAGGCAGAGTTTACACAAAAACTAGACAAATTGAAGGCACTTGGGATAAATGCCGTGGTAGTTCAGGTCAGACCCAAGGGGGATGCTTTTTATGAATCGGAATTAAATCCTTGGAGTGCAGTTTTAACCGGCATACAGGGAAAAGATCCGGGGTATGACCCAATGGCGTTTATGATCGAGGAAGCACATAAAAGAGGGATGGAGTTTCATGCATGGATGAACCCTTACCGCATTACCACCTCGGGAACGGATTTGGCGGCGCTTTCTTCTGATAATATGGCAAGGCAGCACCCTGATTGGATCATTACTTACAATGGTGCAATGTACTATAACCCTGGAAAAACGGAGGTAAAAGAGTATATTCGTGACACTGTTGGTGAGGTTGTTAAAAACTATAATGTGGATGCAATTCATTTTGATGATTATTTTTATCCGTCAAATTATCCATTGCCCGACGGAGAAACGAGGGATGGACAAGAGGCAAATGCGCGCCGAGAGCATGTAAATGACATGGTTCGCATGGTAAATGAGAAAATAAAAGAAATTAATCCAAAGGTTCAATTTGGGATAAGCCCCTTGGGGATTTGGAAAAACAACAGCTCGGATCCCTCCGGTTCTCAAACCAATGGTGGGGAAGGCTATTATTCCGTATTTGGTGATGCAAAAACTTGGGTGCAAAAGGGATGGGTAGACTATATTACACCCCAGCTATATTGGGAAACTGGATATTCCTATGCGGATTATGAAACCCTTGTGAAATGGTGGAGCAATTTGGTAAAGGGCACCGGTGTTACTCTTTATATTGGACAGGGCATATACAAGGATGTTGTAGCCAAGGAAATCGCGCATCAGTTAAAGATCAATGAAGGTTATGATGTAAACGGAAGCATTTTCTTTAGTGCAAGAGATTTATTTGATGATCGACAGGGTGCGGCAACGGCAATAAAGAAATACTATACTGCAACCTCTTCAGCGGGAACGACGACCCCAGTGACACCAACTGTGATTGAAAAGAAGAAGGCCTATGCGACCCGTTCGTCAATTACCGTAAACGGAATGCCTGTTTCCTTTGAAGTATATACGATTAATGATTATACCTACTTTAAGTTAAGGGATATTGCTTATTCCATCAGCGGCACGCAAAAGCAGTTTGACACTGTTTGGAATGAGGCGGATGCTTCAATTAATTTGTTAACAGGCTTAAGCTATTCGGGAACAGCCAGCGACAGCGCAACAGCAACAGATACATCGGCAACTACCTCCACAGCAAAGCTTTATCTGGATGGGGAACAACAGAGTGTAAGTGCGTTTACCATTAACGATTATACCTATTATAAACTAAGAGATATTGCGAAGCTTTTAAATGTTGGGGTTACTTGGGATAGTGAAACATCTACCATAGGTATTGATACCACAAAAGGATATGAATAAATTGCTTTTAGGCGGTGCTTACAGAATTTTTGTAAGCGCTGTCTTTTTATGTTTAAAGCATGATATGTAAGTCTGAGAGACGGAAAAAATGATGAGTCCCTTGAAGGGGGTAGAATTATTCAAAATATATGTGCTTTATTTCAATTTTTTGGCAAAACTGAAAATGGGTTGAAAAATAATGTAAAGAGGATATTCTAAAAATAAAATTTTTGTATAATAATTATTGTTAGCACTCTTTACAAGTGAGTGCTAACAATGTATAATAAACCCATAATTGATAAATTAAATTGATAAAGAAACGCACAATATTATTTGTTTTGATTAGAAAGGTGGAATGGTTATGAACTTGCAAAAATTTACACAAAAATCATTGGAAGCCATTCAAAATGCCCAATCCGTTGCTGTGGAGTATGGAAATCCCCAAATAGACCAACAGCATTTGTTGGCTGCTCTATTAACCCAGGAGGATGGTTTGATACCTCAGCTTTTGCAGAAAATGAGCGTAAATGTGAACGGTCTTCTTCAGGCGGTGGAGGCTGAAGTGAAAAAGCTTCCCCGTGTATCCGGCGGGCAAACTTATTTAAGCTCTGATTTGGAAAAAACGATGGTTGCATCCGAAAAGCTTGCTGAAAATATGAAGGATGAATATGTTTCGGTGGAGCATGTTTTTATGGCGATGTTAAATGCGCCCAATGGCGTTTTGAAGCCTATTTTTAAGCAGTATAATGTAAGCAAGGACAGCTTAATGAAAATTTTGGCCTCTGTAAGGGGAAACACTCGTGTAACCAGCGATTCTCCCGAGGCAACCTATGATGCCTTGAGAAAATACGGATCTGATTTGGTGGAAAAGGCAAGGAGTAAAAAGCTTGACCCTGTCATTGGACGAGATGACGAAATTAGAAACGTTATTCGGATTCTTTCACGTAAGACAAAAAACAATCCGGTTTTAATCGGTGAGCCGGGGGTTGGTAAAACGGCCATTGCTGAAGGCTTGGCCCAGCGAATTTTAAAAGAAGATGTGCCCAATAGCTTAAAGGATAAAACCATTTTTTCATTGGATATGGGTGCATTGATTGCTGGAGCGAAATTTCGGGGTGAATTTGAGGAGCGGTTGAAAGCGGTTTTAAACGAGGTGCGTAAGAGTGAGGGGAAAATTATCCTCTTTATTGATGAGCTGCACACCATTGTTGGGGCAGGAAAAGCCGACGGTGCCATGGATGCAGGCAACCTGCTTAAGCCAATGTTGGCAAGGGGTGAGCTGCATTGCATTGGGGCAACAACCCTCAATGAATACAAGCAGTATATAGAAAAAGACCCCGCCTTGGAAAGAAGATTTCAACCGGTGTTGGTTAATGAGCCTACGGTGGAGGATACGATTGCCATTTTGCGTGGGCTAAAGGAACGATACGAGGTATACCATGGCGTAAAAATTCAAGATCAGGCAATTATTGGGGCCGCAACATTATCCAATCGCTATATTACCGATCGGTTTCTTCCTGATAAGGCAATCGACTTGGTGGATGAGGCCTGCGCCATGATTCGTACGGAAATGGACTCCATGCCCACAGAATTGGACATTATTCAGAGAAAAATCATTCAGCATGAAATTGAGGAGGCGGCTTTAAAGAAAGAGAACGACAAGCTTTCCAAGGAGCGCTTGGCGGAAACGCAAAGAGAATTGGCAGAAATGCGTGATAAGTTTGCCGCATTAAAAGCGAAATGGGAAAATGAAAAGGATTCCATTGGCGTTGTGCAAAAGCTTAGAGAGGAAATAGAGGATGTAAACGCTGAAATTGAAGCTGCGGAAAGAAAGTATGATTTGAACCGTGCCGCTGAGTTAAAATACGGCAAGCTGCCCCAATTGCAGAAGGAGTTAGAGGAAAAAGAGCGTTTTGCCGAGGAAAACAACGGAAAGAACACGCTGCTCCGTGATAAAGTAACAGAGGAAGAAATTGCCCGAATTATTGAACGTTGGACGGGTATTCCCGTTGCTAAGCTTATGGAGGGGGAAAGAGATAAGCTCCTGCATTTGGAGGATATTTTGCACAAAAGAGTGGTAGGACAGGACGAAGCGGTAACGAAGGTTACAGAAGCAATTTTGAGAAGCCGTGCGGGGATTCAAAGTCCCAACAGACCCATTGGCTCTTTCTTGTTCCTTGGGCCAACGGGGGTTGGAAAAACGGAATTGGCAAAAACCTTAGCGGAGTGCTTGTTTGATGATGAAAAAAATATGGTGCGTATAGATATGTCTGAATATATGGAGAAATTCAGCGTATCCCGTCTGATTGGCGCACCTCCCGGATATGTAGGATATGAAGAAGGCGGACAGCTTACCGAGGCTGTTCGAAGGAAGCCTTATTCTGTCATTCTTTTTGATGAAGTTGAAAAAGCCCATCCAGAGGTATTTAATATCCTTCTTCAAGTTTTGGATGATGGGCGAATTACTGATTCTCAGGGAAGAACAGTAGATTTCAAAAATACGGTCATTATTTTGACCTCAAACCTGGGTTCTTCCTATTTATTAGAGGGTGTGGGTGAAACAGGAGAAATTAAAGAAGATGCCCGCATGGCCGTGGAAGAATTGCTGCATCGTTCCTTTAGACCGGAATTTTTGAACCGCCTGGACGAAATTGTATTCTATAAGCCCTTGAGCAAGGATAATATTACCCATATTATTGATTTAATTATGGCGGATTTGAATAAACGATTGGCGGATAAACAGCTTCGCTGTGAATTAACAACTAGGGCAAAGCAGTTCATCGTGGAGGAGGGCTATGACCCTGCATTTGGTGCCAGACCATTAAAGAGATTGGTACAAAGAAATATTGAAACCCTTTTAGCAAAAAAAATAATTGCTGATGAAGTTGTTCCGGAAAGCAACTTGATAGTCGATGTGATAAATGGCGAATACAAGGTTATTTAAATTAAGATTGTTGGCAAACCGTTGGAAGCCTATTAATTTTTAGAAATCAAACGAAATAACCCCTTGTATAGCTGTACGAGGTAGCCCCTTTTGTTAGACAAAACAGGTCTAATAAAGGGGCTTTCTTTTTTTAAAATTAATTTGCTGCTTTATGAAATGATTATTGGCATAATATAATCTTTTTTCTAGTGATTATAAACGGATTTATTTAAATTTATATGAGGGGCTTTGGTTCAGATTGTTTTTGCCTCATTGTTCTGTTATAATAAAAGTTAAAGCAAAAGTTGGAATGAATCATGCTTTCTTTAAATAAAAAATGCTTGTTTTGCTTTCCCATGCAGTATGCTTTTTTTGCTGCGGATACTTTCGGTGAATACTCGGTTCAAATACAAGTATTTATTGCACTTGACGCTTCGAAAGATAATTAAAAAGGATTCGAATAGACTTGACTGTTTATTATATGTTATGAAAAAATTTACATTAGGAAGGAATTTGAATGAACAATATATCGAAGCAAATGAGATGCCTTGCACATTTGAAAGGGAAATTGTTGGCGGATAAAGTTAATTTATATCAAGAAGAAATAAACGACAGGAATTATCATAGTTTTCTGGGTTTGTCTGTTGTAGGTGTAGTTATATCTGGCAGTATTTTGATCATTGGAATACCCTTCCCTCATTTTTTTATTTATAATAAGCAGATTTTTGGTTTATTTTGTTTATGTATTGTTTTATATTTTATGGGAAAGCTTTTTCTACAAAAAGAAAAGAAATATAGTACCCTAGCTTTTTATTGTGCCTTGACACCCATTATGTTTATGGGTATTTTAATGGGGACTTTTTTAGATCCTAGGGTGCCTTCTGTTACAATTATGGTTTTTTTATGTGTGTTAACCTTGTTTATGATAGATAAGCCATGGCGAATTATAATGTTTATTACTTGCTCAGCAATTGTATATGTAATTTTGTGCTATAAAGCCAAGGAGTATGAATTGTTCCTTACAGATGTGATACACTTGTTTGCTTTTTATTCCATGGCGGTGGGCATTAATTTTTTAACTGTGAACGAGCGTATTGATAACGTAGAAGGCTTCGTGAATTATAGAATCAGGTCTGAATTAGATTTAATGACAGGTGTTTATAACAGAGAAGTTGGACTGAATAAAATCAAGCAACTTATCAATGATGGGGTACAAGGTGCCTTTATTATTGTAGATATTGACAATTTTAAGAGGATAAATGATAATTTCGGTCATTTGTATGGAGATATTGTGATCAAAGGCGTAAGCCGCTTAATTAAAAAATCCTTTCATGAGGAAGATGTTGTATTGCGTATGGGTGGGGATGAGTTTATCGTTTACTCTGTTAATCTTGTAGAAGTGAAAGAATGTAAAAAAAAGTTGGAATGCTTGTTGGATTGCTTTAGCAGCTCTGAGGCAGGAGAGGAAAAAAAGGGGATTCCTGTAAGTATTAGCATAGGATGCTCTATTAATGACAAGGTGCAAATTGATTTTAACCGTCTTTACAGGGAAAGTGATCAATGCTTATATGTTGCAAAGCAATCAGGGAAGGGTTGCTGTGTAATTAAGGAGTAGATGCGTAGCGGTATTCAAATCGTCTTGCGAAGGTTGAAAACAAAAGTAATAATTTTTGTTGTGCATAATATGAATTGTTCATGATATTTTACGTAAAAGCGATACCTAATTAAATTTATCAAGTATCGCTTTTACGCTATCATAATCATTTTGAATTAACGACCTGTTCTTTGTGCTGCTTTAGCAAAATGACGCAAAGATCTCATTGTGCGAATTTCAGAGCTATTATGAGAAATGGCCTGTTGAATATTGTCAGGTAAGCCTTTATAATAATTTTGAGCTCTGCCATTGTTTAACAGTAAATCTGCTAAGTCTCTATATTCTTTTGCAAACAAATTAATAGCCTCCTCTCAATAGATGTTCAGCATAGCGCCGAAGGTCTAAGTCGTAGTGGATGTTGTTTTGATATTGACGAATATTAAACTGGCGATCTTCGGGGAGAGAGTTGAAAAAATCCTTTGCTTTAGGGCTCCGGTTTAATAAATCATCAAGGTCTTTGTATTCTTGAGCCATTTTTATCACCTCAACCTTATGATGCTCAAAAAATGAGGTTCCATTCCTAAATTTACGCATGAAAGAATTTTCCAGAATGGAAATTTATGAAGGCTTGGCATTAAAATATTTATGGGTTTTATATATATTTGCGCTAAGATAGTTATAGTGTAATTGAATCAATTTGGTGCAATTTTTTCGAAAAAAATAAATGGTTGGTGGATGAGATGCTTAATCAATATAAAACAATTTTAAGAGAAGCGGAAGGGGAAATAATAGAAAAAAAATCCCGGTTTATTGCAACGGTAAGACCGATAAAGTCAGAAGACGAAGCAAAGCAGTTTATTGAAGAAATGAAAAAAAAGTATTGGAATGCCACCCATAACGTATTTGCATATCAGTTTGGGGAGCATAATGAATTACAGCGTTTTAGCGATGACGGAGAACCCCAGGGAACAGCTGGAATGCCTGTTTTAAACGTTCTGAAGGGGGAGGAGGTTAAAAATACTGTAATCGTAGTTACGCGGTATTTTGGCGGTACGCTTCTGGGAACGGGAGGATTGGTACGGGCCTACGGAAGAGCTGCGAAAGAGGGGCTTTTGGCCGCCGGCATAGTAGAGCTAATTCTTTACGCAAGGTATGAAATTATTGCAGAATATACGGAATCGGGGAAGGTGCAATATGAAATCATGCAAGAAGGGCATGTTCTTTTTGATACCCAATATTCTGACAAGGTTGTTTATACTGTTTTTGTGAAAGCCGAGGAAACGAATGCATTTGAGAAAAAAATGCTTGATATTTTTCGAGGAAACGCGCCGTTTAAGAAACAAGGGGAACAATATGGTGCTTGGCAGGAGGGAGAGATATCTTTTCTGGAAAAGTAGGCGCTTGCTAGAAAAAATTCATGATAGAGGTAAAAAATAATCAATATATGTCTGAATTTTCCCCGAAGAATAAGAAGCTTTTTTTAGTACTTTGTTGTGTTTGGTCGAAAAAGAAATTATGGAATATGGATTTTTCTTGAATTACGGCAGAAAAAATGATAGAATATTTTGGTGAAATTTTATGGAGGAGGGTTCTTATGTCAGGACATTCGAAGTTTGCGAATATAAAGCACAAAAAAGAACGGAACGATGCAGCAAAGGGAAAAGTTTTTACCATGTTAGGTAGAGAAATTCAAGTGGCGGTAAAGTCTGGTGGATCCGATCCAACGAGCAATGGAAAGCTGCGAGATGTGATTGCCAAGTGTAAATCAAACAATATGCCAAATGATACAATTGATAGAAGTATTAAAAAAGCGGCCGGAAACGAAGATGGCGTTGAATATGAAACAATCAGATACGAAGGCTACGGGCCCGCAGGCGTTGCGGTAATTGTGGAAGCGCTTACTGATAATAGAAATCGTGCTGCAGCAAATGTTAGAAATGCATTTACAAAGGGTGGCGGCAACATGGGTACATCAGGCTGCGTTTCCTTTATGTTTGATGAAAAAGGTTTGATTGTGATTGACAGGGAAGAAGCCGACATGGATGAAGAAGAATTGATGATGGTTGCTTTGGATGCGGGTGCGGAAGATTTTGCGGCAGAGGAAGACAGCTTTGAAATTACTACATCCCCGGATGATTTTTCTGTTGTAAGGGAGGCGTTGGAGGCTGCAAATATTCCTATGGCCTCTGCGGAGGTTACGATGATTCCCCAGACATATACAGAACTGAAATCTGACGAAGAAATTAAGAAAATGAATAAGCTTTTGGATTTGCTGGACGATGATGATGATGTTCAGAATGTATTTCATAACTGGGATGAATAATAATGCATTTTCACCATCCGTTAAAACGTTGATATTTAGGGGTTTCTTAGATTTGCATACATGCTATGCATCAAATATTGAATAAAATAACGTTCAGTTATGATGTACAAACAACTTTCAGTTACGATATACATTTATACATTTTAAGTATAAAAATTGTGATTGGGGGTTGTTTTTTTTATGCAATTAATACACTTATTGGATGAATTTTTATTGGAACTAAAAATAAGTAACAAGTCAGAAAGAACAATAAAAACCGTAAGAAATAACTGTACTTTGTTTATTAAATATGTGGGGAAAGAATTTAATGTTGATTCTGTCGAACAGTTGAACAGAAACCACGTTAAAGCCTACGTTACCTATAAACAATCATTAGGCTTGAAAGCTACCTATATTAATAACATTATTAAAAACTTGCGTATGTTATTCAATTATCTACATCAAGAAGAATATATATCTACTAATCTTATGAAACAAATTAAATTTCAAAAGGAAAGCAAGGTTATTATTCAATCATTTACAGATGTAGAAGTTTCAAGGATGATTAAAGTATATAGTAATGAAAATTTTTTAAATTCACGCAATAAATGTATTATGGTTATGTTATTTGACACAGGAATTAGAAATTCCGAATTGTGCGATATTACCATGAAAGATATAATGGAAAATGCAATCTTAATTCATGGAAAGGGCGATAAGCAAAGAATTGTGCCTATTTCACCATATTTACAGAAAATCATGTTGAAGCATGAGCAAAAGAGAGCCTTATATATCAAAGAAAGATATGAACAAGAATATTATTTTTTAAGCCAAAAAGGAAAGAGATTGACACCAGAAGCAATTGAAAGGGTAGTGAAAGTATGTGGGGAACAAGCCAATGTAAGAAGTGACATAAGGTGTTCTCCTCATACTTGCAGACATACCTACGCACAAATGCAGTTAAAAAATGGCTTAGATGTATATTCTCTATCTCGTATCTTGGGGCATGAGAATATCACTATAACTAAACGTTATTTACAATCATTGACAGATGCAGACATTTTAGCTCTAGCAGTTAAAACTTCACCATTGATGAATTTATAACACATAGTATTTTACCCCTTACAAGCTAAAAAAAATGCCTGTGAGGGGTATTTGTATCATGGCGGAAAATTCCGCTGCGACAACAATTCTACCAGAGAAAAAACAGCAGAACAGAAAGCTAGGGAAGCAAAGAGTTTAAAGGAAATTGAGAGTGTATTAGCGGAGAAAAGAAGAGAAAGCACACTTAAACAAAATGTTACCGATGTGCCAGTTTCGGCACAACGGCACACCCCTCAGATGAAAAAGGTAGGGCAAGAGACATCGTTGCCAAAAAAGTAGGGTTAAAATCTGGTCACGAAGTAGATAGAGCTATTAAAACGGTAGCTGTTATTGATGAATTAGAACAAAAAGGCGAAACAGAAACTAAAGGTATCCACCATTTAAGGCATACCCTGTACGGAATATTATTCCTACCAGCTTGCTTATAAGTACGGGATGAAACGCACCATACCACTTTTATTACAAGTGGGTAACAAAACGTTATATACCTCACCCACGAAATTGTGGTCAGTGAAATCTCAACCGCCAAAATTGGCGAGTAATCAACTATGTTAAATTTGACATAGTTCAACTGTCAGAAATTACTGATGGTTAAAGTTAGTGAGTCCGAATTATTCGGAGACACTAGAATATATTTAACCATCTTAAAATTAAGCCCGTTACTCCACTCAACATTACTCTTCCTTTACCCATTCCACTAGAGAAAATACACGTTTTTCCACCCTAATTTAAACGATAATACTTTTCTAATGCAATTCTTCACCTAAAATATTTGAAACGAAAATAGGGGCATATACTGCGATTTAACCCAAGGTTATTTGACAAATAAAAAAGGATACACACTAAATGCGTACCCTGTAAATTATTTTTAAATCTTGAATTAGTGATACATCTTTATTTTTAAAATCTTGAATTAAACTTCATAGGGTAAAAAATCATTGTTCTTCGTCTAAATTGTCATCTTCATTTACAATACTTACACGTTGTTCGTCTTTATTTGCGTACTTTAAAAATAAATTGCTTATCTCTTCATATAGTTCGTGTGTTATATCTTCATCTAAATCTTTTAAAATAAAAAATGGTATACTCATAATTCCAGTCATAAAAGGTAAATTAAAATCAATGTTTCTGCATAACGTTCTTAAAATTTTTACAGCCTCTTCTGGAATTTGATTATACATACTATTGAAAGCGCTTAGGATATATCTTTTTTGCGTTTGAAATTCTTCCTTGTTTTCGCTTGTCGTAAATTTAGCATATTTATTAATATCTTTTTTTATATCTTTTTTGTCTAAAAAACTCATCTGTCCAGAATCATCTGTATATAAACTATTTAAATCTTCTTCAAAAGTATTTGAAATAAAGTTGTCTGCTTCTTCCATAGTTAAATCTAAGATTTTAGAAAAAACTAAAACTAAATCAGATTGTTTGATACTTTTAGTTCTTCCATTTTCAATTTGTGCTATCCATGATTGCGGTCGTTCCATTTTTTTTGCTAATTGCGTAGCCGATAAATCTTTTTTTTGACGTTCACTTATTATTAAAGATTTAATTTCATCTGTTATCTTTATTCTTTTTATTGGATTATCCAATAACATATATATTCCTCCTTTTAGTTTTTCTGATTAACATACATTATATCGAAAAAAATACAAAGTGTCAATTATTTTTTAACTAATGTACAAAAATCACAAAATATAAAAATAATCACATAAAACTTCAAAAAACAACTTGACATACATTATAGCTGGTGGTATATTTTTGTAATAGCAGAAAACGACTTGACTTGTGATAGATTGTTTGAAATTACTGATAATACAAAACAAGGGGAGGACACCACCATGACACAGCTTGAACACTTAATGGAAACCAATGCAACAACAAATGATTTACTTGACGTTATCGCTTCATATCGTTATCTGGTAGCAGAAAAAGAAAAAGAAATTCATCAACTTAAAGAGCAGCTTTCCCAAAACACCTACACACCACCAGTAATTCAAGATGGTGTATTATTTCAAATGGCAAGCGTCAAATATGGCGCACCTGTAACTCATGTAAAAAATACCACTGGAATTAAATGGTATGAGGACAAGCTTGTGAAACCAGAACTAAAAATTATTTAGGGTTGGAGGGTGAACGGATGAACGATATTACGGTAAACGAAAGAATCAAAATAACCAATATTAAAAGGCATGAATATCTTGGGGAAGGTGTCATATTCGCCAAGTTAATATACCAAGGAAAAAAGTACACACTAAAGTATGACTACATAAAAAAAGAAATGTTAGGTTGCGCTGCCTGTGGATATATAGAAATGCCTTGGAATGAAGGTAGGGGTGTGTGGAATCTGATTAAAGAAGCGTTGGACAAGGCTAAGATTAGGGCTGGATAAAATAGTAAAAAACTATTGACGGAATACGTGTTCTGCTGTATAGTGAAAAATGCGAACACAAACCAAACACTATAACAATAATTCACTCTAACGAGTGCTTTATATAGATGTCACTATTACTATTACTATTATTATTTTAAAATTCCAAGGAGGAAATTTTATGCAAAACGAAGGAAACGAAGTAACACCAGAGGAAGTAATTTCAAACGATGTGCAGTGGGTGGATATTTTAAAGTATCTTGCAGAGTGTGAAGCAGCAATGGGAGAATGGGGAGAATTAGTTCCACCAGAACAAGTTTCGCAGGACGAAAACGAGTTGATGCTGAATTTAGAAAAAATGGGTAAATGTGGGCTTATTGAAGGTGCAAATACGCAGGCAAAAAATTTGTTAGAAGTAGAATGGACACTTACAAGAGAAGGATATTCGTATTTGTATCAGAATTCATAAATTTCAAGGAAAATATTGTTGCAATTATCACACATACAAAAAGGAGAAATGTACTTATGGATAAAAATATGATGGTTTTATTAAGAGCAAAAAGACTTGTTTTAGATGGTATTTGTCATTCAGACAAAGAAAAATCTTTTAAAGAGATTATTGAACAATTTACACAAAATGGACAAACAGCAGTTACCCATCTTGCAGTACAGCAATTGTTAAAAGAACAAATGATTCAAAGTGATTGTTCAAGTAATGTTTATAAATTAGAAGCTATGAATTTTATTATTTCTGAACGAGGGGAACAATTTCTTGAATTTTTAAGTAATGAAGATAGATTTACAACAGCAGAGATAATTTGTGAAAAGCTAAAGGATTTTAGTACAAGCACCTTTTTTAAAGTTTATACCAAATTAGAAGAACAAGAAATGGACAAGCTGGTTGATAGATATTGTGGAAAAGAATGGACAACGGCAGAGGACGGTTCTCATAAACGTAAAACAATTTTCGATGATGCACCACAGAAATGAAAAAGCTGCCAATATTAATATACTGACAGCCTAACCACTCACCATAGGATGAATGATATGTAATTTTGTACTCTAGTCAAGTCATTATAACATATTAATTTGTCCTGTGGTAGATAAATATAGAAAGGATTAATGATTTTTTAATGACGGAAAAAGAATTTGCAGAAAAAATTTGGGAGAAATCTTTCAGTACAATTATAGTTGATTATATAAGACAACCTAGAAATAAAAAAGAAGTTGACACTGTTATAAAAATAAAGCTTACCTGTTTAACAAAAATGTTGAGGACGATGTACCGAAAATACAAACAATCTATTCCAACAATGCTAGATATGGTAAATGAGTTTCAAGCTTTATTATATTTTGGAAGTTTGGAATTTGCAAAAGGTAAAAGCGAAGAAGAGTTAATTACTGTGGTAGATGATTTTAATATATTCGACCATTCAATAAGTAAGCAGTATTATAATTACCTTGAAAAATATATCAAGGGTAAACTTTATGATTTATATGTTATGAACAAAAAGGAACTGAAACTTACGGCTGAAGAAAAAGAAAATATGACAGTTGAAGAAATTGAAAAAAAGGAACAAGAATATAAAGATAAACTTTCAGAAACTTTAATAGGTAATTTTGAATTAGATTTTGATGAGTTTAAAAAAAGCAATCAAAAAGATACTTATTATGATTTGCACATCAAACATATTAAAGATTACTATTCAAAAGAAAATAATCAATATAGATGGTTACCAGAAGTATTATTGTGGTACTGGTGCAATAGAGAAGATATTCTTACAAAAAGCCAGCTTGAATTTATGGACAATTTGAATAGAAATCTTGCTAATGAAGTGTATGGTAGGGGAAACACTAAGCATTTTAAGGATAGGATTAAAACTAGAATATTGAGGAAGTACGAAGAATACCAGAAAGAAAATGGATTGATAGAAAGTAAGGTAGCGTAAGGTTATCTCCCTAGGGTGAATTACTGCCCTAGGGGATTTATTGATTTTGAAGTTTAAATACAATATACTAGCCTTCCGAATAAATCGGAAGCCTCTACTTTAAAGGAGAAATGTAAATGAATAATGAAATTATAGTGAAGCAAGAAAATGAATTAGAAGTAATGACAAAGGAGTTTTTACACCTTAAAAATGAAACTGCAAACAACATGATTAGAATGGGTAAAATCTTAATCAAAGTTAAAGATTCACTCCCACATGGCAAATTCGGAGAATGGCTTGAAAATGAGGTTGATTTTAGCCAACGTTCAGCAAATCAATTTATGAAAATTGCTCGTGAGTTTGGTTCAAATTCGCAAGCGATTTCTAATTTGGAATCGACAAAACTATATTTATTAGCGGAATTACCTGCTGATGATAGAGAAAATTTCATGAATGAGAATGACGTAAAAAATATCTCCACAAGAGAGATGAAGCAAAAAATTAAAGATTATAAGAAGAATTCAAATGGTTTTTGGAATATTGTTGATAAAATTCGTGATGCAAATAAATATAATATTCCTGTTGATGAGTTGAAACCATTTCCAAATAACACTGATTATTTCCCAGATATGAAGAGAAGAAATTATATTGATTTTCTGGAAAGCATTGAACAGTATGGGGTATTAAATCCTATACTTATTACCCGAGATAATACTATTATTAGTGGACATCAACGTGTAAGAGCGTGTAAAGATTTAGGAATTGAAACAATACCAGCATTTTATTTTTATAGCGAAAATAAGAATAATTATAGCTTGAATGATTTGTTATTACATGAATTTTTTATTTCAAATTTTCACACAAGAACATCTATTTTTTGGTTGGCTAGTGCATGGGATGAGTTTTATTTTGGTGATAAAGAAAAATCACTGGAACATATGGATAAGTTTGTTAATGAAGGTGCTGCAATTGACAAAAAATTTGATGATTGGATGGAAGGAATACGCCAAAAAATTGATAAACTGGAAGCCGAAAATAATAACCTAACTAAAGAAAACGACACTAAAATGTCAAAAAGTTGTTAGTGACTAGCAAATATGCGTATATTTTTATGTCGATTTCCTTAGTACTATAAGTTAAAAACCATATACAAGTTAATAACCATTTTAGCACTGCTTACGCAGTTCAAATTTGAAAGTTTTATTTTGATTAATTAATGAAAGGAATATGAATGTTAAAATTATTTATTACAAAGGAATTTATATTTGAGCCAGAAGAAGTTGCAGTATATTTAATATTAAATGGCTTGCAAAATAATAAAAATGATATACTATTTACCTCTATTGATGAGATAGGATATTATCTTACAGGTAGATTTTTAGATTCGCAAAAAGATAGACGTATTATTAATGGTATTAAAAAAGGCTTATCTACTTTAATTAAGGATGAAAATATTAAGTTTATTGAACAAGATAAGAATAATTATATCTTCGATGGTACAACTTGTAGATTAAATGATAAGGCTAATTTTACCATAATTGAACTATGGGAAATTCAAAAGATTTTTGCACTAGGTGCAATAGGATTTAAACTATTGAAGTATTATATGAATATTGTAGGTACTATTAATGGGAAAACAAAATCATGGCATATGTCACAAGAAGATATGTGTGAAGCATGGGAAATAAATTATGTTACTCTTAATGAATATAATAAAAAATTAGAAGAGTTAGAATTATTATTTATCTACAGAGGTAATGCAAGAAAGAAAGACGGTACATTCCATAAGATAAATAATGTTTATGGAAGATATAGGGATAAAGATGAGATAATGTCAGAGGCTAGAATTTATCTATCAAGTACTGAATTTGAGTATTATATGGAAAAAAATAAACTTGATGGAGATACAAGAACAAGTATCAAAATGAGATATAACGGCTTTGTTGCTGGTGCGAAAAAGTACAAAAATAATCAAGGTGAAATACTTAAATTATATGATGATTGTGTTAGATATAATAAAACGTTAGATGAAAGATATACGGAATTAACCCCTTTAGATTTATCTGTATTTGATTCGGTTACTAATCTAGTAAATCAAAAGCAAAACATTGAATCAAATGATTTGGATTCTGATTCATGGGGAGATGCAAATGTAATGGCTAAAGATACTTTTGATATAGATGATGAGCTAAAGAATATTTTTGGTATTACAGATTCATTTGAGAAAGCTATATAAAGAAGTAGTTTGTTTTATTGAAGTTGTTCCTTTTATGGAGCAACTTTTTTATTGTATAAAAGTAATGAAAATTTAAAATTAATTCCATATATAAATATACTATATAAACAAAAAAATACACCATTTATTAGCTATAATATATAGAAAGAGTTGCTTATAAACTCTTTAATTATGTAATTGTTTACAAAAATGCGGTACTTGTCAATGGGAGTATTATACAAAGGAAGGTGATGTTATGAGAAATATAAGAGTAGTACATAGTTTAGCATTAATGATGCATCTGGTAAGGAATGGATTTGCTGTAATTAAGGTTATTGATTCATTTACGGATAAGAATTTAAAGGTTTTTTTATTTGAAGATTCAGAGGAATTAAAAGATTGTATGATTCGATTTAAGAAATAATATTTGGTTGTACATGGTGTACAACTTTTTTTATTGTAACTATTCAAAGGTAAAACAAAGAGAGGAAGCTGTGAATTAGGTTAGTGAGTACAAATTACAAAAATGCAAAACACAATTTAGAGGGAAAAGTAGGAGAAGATAAGGTATTAGAATATTTAAAAACTATTCCTAAGATGGTTAAAATTACAGACGTTAGAGAAATGGACGAATATCAAGGAAAAGACGTTGATTTTATTTGTAAAAAACAGATTGATGAATGGGATTGTAAAAAATATTCGATTGAAGTTAAGACGGATATTGCAGCAGGTACATATGGAAATTTCTTTATTGAGAAACAGATTCATTATTTGGTAGATACACCTGTTGCAAAGAAAGGTACTATTACACAGGGCTGGATTTATTACAGCGAGTGCGATTTCTTTTTTATCTTTGTGCCTAAACAGGAAAGGATTTATATTTTTCATAATAATGTGATTAAGCAATATATAAATAAATTCCATCCGCCTGTTAGAAATTGTAATGATGGCTATAAGATTGTTCATGGATGGTGCGTTAAGATAAAAGATTTCTTACAAAAATACAATGAAAGTATTGTTTGTATAGATTCAAATACATTTAAGCAAATTGACAATCGAGATGTTATTAATAATTTATGATACATACAAAGGAGATTAACATGAGACAAAATAATTTAAGTGAAAATTTTATTAAAGAACATAACAAAAAGAAGATTGATGAGTTTTTCAATAATAATTTACCATATGCAATCCATCTTAAGAGTTGCGAAAAAATGGATGATGGATATATTTTTAAGGTTGATACTATAAAATTGAATTCTCTAGATGAAGTAAATAAGGAAATGGATTATTTCGAAAAAACGGTTGATTCATTAGTGAATGATATTTATGAAATTACTAGAGAAAAATAATTTTTAGGACGTAGCTTAACTAATAATGGGACGTTGAAATATACGTCCCTTTTTTATTATACAAAGGGAGGAATGAATATGAGTTTTCTTACATTTGCAGTTATTTATACATGGGTTAGTTTGATTATTGTATTAACGCTTATTATGACACCTATGATTATTCTGGTGGCAGAATTAATTGAATTATTCGTTAGATTTTTATATCTATCATGCAAGGTTATTTATTTAAAAATGAAAGTGGGTGTAAAAAATGAATGATAATTCTAAGGTAACAATCCAGAATTTATTGACGGTTAAAAGCATTGTTACAATTTTATTGACAGTGATTTTTAGTTATTTGGCTATTATTGGAAAGGTAAGCGGAGAACAGTTTCTAACCATATTTAGTGTAGTAATTGCATTTTATTTCGGCAGCCAATACCAGAAAGGAATTCAATCGCCAAATAAGGAGGTTGAGAATAATGAGTGATATAACCAAGGCTTGCAGAGACATTAAAGAGTTATCTCCATTGGCTCAAATAGCGTGTAATTTGTTCATGGAAGAGTGTAAAAAGGCTGGGTTGAATGTTTGTATTACTGAAACTTACCGCTCTGGTGACAGGCAAGTATGGCTATATGAACAAGGCAGAACTAGAGCAGGTAATATTGTTACATGGACAAAGAATAGTAAGCATACTGGTAGAATGGCTTGGGATATTTGCAAGAATGTTAAGGGGCAAGAGTATTCAGACAGTGCTTTCTTCTCCAAGTGTGGGGAAGTTGCTAAAAGGTTAGGTATAACTTGGGGTGGTACTTGGAGTACACCAGATAAGCCACATTTTGAGATTGATAAAGGATGGAAAGCACTAAAGGGAGATGATGAAGTGTTAGAGCATGGAATTATTATTGTTGATGGCAAGGAATGTAAAGTTGATATGATTCGTAAGGATGGGATTACTTATATTAAAACTAGAGATATTGCAGAGGTATTAGGGTTGAAGGTTGGTAATAAGGGAAGTATTCCAGTGATTGAAAGCTAAATAAAATAATCAAGTAAGATACTAGTAAAAAAGCCAATCAAGAAGGAACTCAATATAAACAGGAAAAATTTAAGCTTATTCAATTAGGTAACCTCCTTATAAATGAACTAATTTAATATTACCATAAATTTACACAGAAAGGAAGTGATAATATGGCAAACGATAAACGAGATAATAAAGGTAGATTTGCTGTACATGAGAAATTAACACCTATTCAGTTAAAAATGATTGCTGAATTATTGGATAATGGTGGAAATAAGGTAGAAGCGTGTAGGAAATTAAACGTTCCTAGAAGCACTTTGTACGATTGGATAGACAATACTATTTGGAATGATGAATACAGAAAAGCGTGTGAGAGGGTATATAAACTTAGTTTAGGTAAATACATGAATAAGCTTGATAAAATGCTTGATAGTAAGGATAGTAGAACGGTAATGAAAGCTATTGAAAATGGATTGAGGTTAAATGGGTACTTAGATTCAAAGCTAGACATTACTCAAAATACCACAGAAGATATAACAATTAGGATAGTTTCAGATAGTGAAGATGCTGAAAATGAGGGATAAATATATTCGTTATTATTACAATGAAATTTAATCACAATACTTTGTTAATCTAACACTGTGTTACTTCACTGTAAGTTACCTATGCGTAAAAAAATTGTTATGCGAATATCTAGGAATAATTGCATTACTTTACAGTGATAAAGAACCCTTGATATATAAGGGTTTTAAGCGTGTTGTAATGTGTGTAAAACCATAGTGTAATCTGCACAATTAAAATCATAGGATAAACAACTTAAAATAAAAATTTTATGGTTATTTGTTGTGTAGATTGCACAAAAAAATAAAGGAAAATGAGTGATGAAAATAGAGTGATTGAGAGGTAAATTTGCACAACAAAAACAGGTGAAAATAAGCGTATAAGCTAGGGTAGGGGGGGGACACCCTTTTAGAATATACCCATACCCCTGTTTGTGTACCAATATATCACACAGCCTATTTTATTACCATAGAAAATAGCTTTACGGTAAATTTGCCGTAGACCGTTTAAGCGATTCCAAAAATTGGTGTCGCTTTTCTATCATGCAGGATATGCACAATACGCACAACCTAGCAAAAGGAGTAAATATATGAATACACCAACCACAGCAACCCCTACCTTCATTGTCAGAAAAGAAAAAGTGGAAGATTTTTTATCTGGAACAACTAAAGGTAATCTTCAAAAAGTATTAGCAAGAGCGGATAAATTCAAAAAAAAGGAAGGTGATAACAATTAACTTAAACATAACAACAGAAATATTTAATGATATTTACTTACCATATATAACAGATTATTCACACAGATATGAGGTGTATAAAGGTTCGGCAGGTAGTGGGAAATCTTATTATATTACGCAGAAAATCTTGATTAAGGCTTTATCATCTAAAAGAAAAGTTTTAGTGATGCGTAAAGTAGGTACTTCAATTAAAGATTCAACATGGCAATTATTTATTGATGTTCTACATCAATTTAAGATGTATGATAAATGTAAGGTAAATAAAAGTGAATTAAGAATAGAACTACCAAACCATTCAATTTTTCTTTTTAAATCACTTGATGATAGAGAAAAAATAAAATCCATTGCAGGAGTCACAGATATATTTTGTGAGGAGTGTACTGAATTTTCGCAGAGTGATATTATTCAGCTTAATTTGAGATTAAGGGCAAAAATATCTAATTTACAAATGTTTTTTGCTCTTAATCCAATCTCGAAAGAAAACTATACATTTTCATATTTTAGATTCCATGAAAAAGAAGAAAACGAAACTATCCCTATTAGAGAATATGGTAATACGATTGTTTTCAATAGTACCTATAAAAATAATAAGTTCTTGCCACAGGAATATATTGATTCGTTGGAAGAATTAAAAGAAACAAATCCATATGAATATACAGTTTACGCTTTAGGTAAGTTTGCCAACTTAGGAAAACTTGTATATCCTAACCATGAAATTATGGAATTTGATTGGAGAGAAATTTTAAAGAAACCTAATACAAAGGCAATATTTGGGCTTGATTTTGGATATATAAATGATGAATCAGCGTTAATATTTGCTATATATTCAGAGGATGAAAAGAGAATATATATTTATGATGAGATATACCAAAAGGGTTTATTAAATAATGAATTAGCTGGTTTGATTATTCAAAAGGGTATTGCGAAAGAAATAATTATTGCTGATTGTGCCGAAAGAAAATCTATTGATGAAATCAGAAAATACGGTATTCCTAGAATTAGACCTTGCCGAAAAGGGAAAGGTAGTATCTTGCAAGGAATAAATAAGGTAAGCCAGAATAAGATAATCATTCATCCATCATGCACAAATGCGATTGTTGAGATTAAAAACTATACATGGAAAAAGGATAAGAATACAGAAAGCTATGTTAATGAAGCGAATGATTCTTACAACCATCTCATGGATGCTTTAAGATACAGTATTCAAGTAATTAAAGCCAAAGCCAACATATTAACGGTAAAATTATAGGAAGGAGGGAACAAATGTATTACATAGACAAGCAAGAGACATTAAGCTTAGAAAAGATAGAAAAATATATTGAAGATTATAAGTATAAATATTTACCACGATTATTAAAAAACAAGCGGTATTATGATTGTAAAAATGATACCATTATGAACCGTACATTTACAGATGTGACGAAACCAAATAATAAAGTTGCTACACCTTGGGCGAAATATGTTTCAGTTCTCATTAGTGGTTACTTCATGGGTAAACCAATTACCTATGATACCCAACAGGAAGAATTAAAAGATATTATATCTGGATTTACCACAAAAGAAATTGCACATAATCAGAGTGTAGAAAAGGATTGTTCCATTTTTGGCATTGGTGCAGAATTACTATTCATTAATGGGAATAAGCAGGTACAATTTGAAAAATTAGACCCTACAACGGTAATACCTATTTACAGTACAGCAATCACAAAGGAATTACTTTACTGTATTCGATTTTGGGAAACAAGGGATATTCTTTCCAATGATACCACAACAAACATTGAAGTTTATTCTGCTAATGATATTAGATATTATAAGAAATCTATCAGTGGTACTGTTTTGACAGGCACAGATGATAATTATTTTAAGCAAGTACCTATTAATATCTTCTATAATAATGAGGATATAACAGGAGATGCAGAGCCAGTATTAAAATTGATTGATGGCTATGATATTTCATTATCGGATACTGCAAACTTTAGGGAAGAATTGAATGACAGCTATTTAGTATTTAAAAATTCTAACCTTGAAACGGAAGATATTATTACCATGAAACAGAATAGAATTATCTCTATTGAAAATGCACAAGAAGGTAGTGCTTGTAGTGTTGATTGGCTTAATAAAGATTCCAACGATATCGAGAATGAGAATTATAAAAACCGTTTAGCAGATGATATTAAGCGTTTCTCATTTGTGGCTGATATTGAAACCGCTAAGAGCCATACAACGGCTACGAGTGCTAAGATTGGATTAATGGGAATAGAACAGATATGCGCCAGCAAGGAAGTATATTTCAGACAAGCATTATTGAGACGGTTGAATTTATTCTGTAACTTTTACAATTTGTTAGGAAGTAATATGAATACAGATGATGTTAAAATTTCATTTGTTCGCAACGTCCCGATTGATTTATCGGTAATTTCTGACACGATACAAAAGCTAAGTTCATTTGTTAGCAAGCGTACACTCTTAACGCAAATACCATTCATTAATGATATTGATGGGGAATTAAAACAGATTGATGAAGAAAATAGCCTTGATGCTTATGCCTTAGAAGGTGATACTGATGGCGAATAATAACTATTGGTTAGACAGAATGGAAAATGTCCAAAAGCTAACAAATAAGCAAGTAACACAAAGGATAAAAAAGTTATACCAGAAAGCTAATAAACGGATTAATAAGGAAATCAATAATATCTGGATGCAGATGCTAGAGGATGGAGAAATCTCAACAGCTAACCTTTATAAAGGTATGAGGTTTTCCAATCTTCAAAATTTGCTTCAAAGTGAATTACTTTCACTTAGCCGAGAAAGTGAAAAATATCTATCCGCTGCATTATTAAAGGTGGTAGAACAAGGCTTTACTGATATGAATAGATATATTAATAAGCCTACAGATTTTACTATTATGGATGCACAAACAGCCAAACAAATAATAGCACAACAATATAAGGGTGCTGTATTCAGTGAGCGTATATGGGATAATACCAATAAATTAAGAGGTGTTATTGAGAATAAAATAATTGATACTGCTATCCTTGGGAAAGATGTAAGAAAAGTAAGCAAGGAATTAAATTCCCTTATGGGCAGTGGATATAGCCAAAGTAAAAGAATTGTAATAACGGAAACAAGCAGAGTTTATAATGAAGGTTGCCGACAGAAAGCACAGGACAATGGCTATAAAACATATCATTTGTTGTTAGAGCCAGATGCTTGTGAGGAATGTGTGGCATTGGAACATGAACACTTTAATATTAACGAGAGTGTGTTACCAATTCACCCTTTTGTCGTTGCGGTATGATTATTGATTTAGATTAATAGTTGTACCGCTAATTTAATAAATAATTTCAGACACCTAACGATGGTGTCTTTTTTATTGCAGAAAATAATTATAGGAGGTTCTTAATGATAGAGCAGTGGAAAGATATTAAAGATTTTGAAGGTATTTATCAAGTATCAAATTTAGGTAGAATAAAATCACTTGAAAGAATTGTAATTGATAAAAAGGGAATGAAAAAGATTTGTAAAGAAACCATTAAAACCATACATGACAACGGCAAAGGCTATTTGAACGTGAATTTATGGAAAGATAATAAAAGTTATATGAGATATGTTCATAGACTGGTGGCACAGGCTTTTATACCTAATTTAGAGGATAAATCAACAGTAAATCACAAGGATTTCAATAGAAGTAATAATTGTGTAGATAATCTTGAATGGGCTACTTATAGTGAAAATAATGGGTATAGTGATAGGTTAGAAAGACAGGGGAAAACCTTTAGAAAAACAAATCCGTTTAACAAACCAATTAATCAATATGATTTAGATGGAAATTATATACAACAATTTCAAAGCATAAGAGAAGCCGAAAGAGTTGTAAATGATGGTACAGGCAGTAATATTTATAGAGTTTGCAAAGGACAATATAAACAATCTTTAGGGTATATTTGGAAATATGCAAGTTGATTTACCAGAACTGTAAAAGGTTCTTTTTTTTATGCCTTGTTTGGGGTTTAAGGCTTTAAAGATAAAACGTCTACCTCCCAAAATGGGAGGATGCAACTATTTAGTAGGTTGCAAGTTGCAACTTACCAACAGGGTGCGACAACAGTGTCGTGCGTTGACCTTACAGGAGGATTTTAAAATGGAAGAAAATAACAACACTAGTGTAGAAACAATTGAAACAACAGAAACACAGGAAACAGAAAACAAAACTTTTACTCAAGCTGATTTTGATAGAGAAATTTCTAAAATGTATGATAAATTTGAAAAAAGATTTTCTAAACGTGCAGAGGAAGCGCAAAAGCTTGCATCAATGAATGCAGAGGAAAAAGCTAAGTATGAGTTTGAACAGCGTGTGAAGGAATTAGAAGGTAAAGAAAAAGAATGGACACTCAAAGAAAATAAATATGAAGCTAGTAAAATTCTTGGGGAAAAGGGTTTACCTATTGCCTTTGCTGATTTTATTGTAGCTGAAGATGCTGAAACAATGATGTCCAATATCAAGCTTTTTGATGATGAGTTTAAGAAAGCAGTAGCAAAAGAAGTACAGGCAAGAATCGGCAGCAATACACCTAAAGCAAGTACAATTGATTTAGAAGTAGGCATGACGAAAGAGAAATTTGCACAGTTAAATGACAATGAAAAGATTGCTTTTTTAAAGAGTAATCCAGATTTTTTAAAATAAAGGAGACGATAAATTATGGCAACTATTAACGGAAACGTAACAACAACTCAGGACACAACAGCAGGATATATTGAAGCACTGGTTGTAAAAAATGCTTTTGAAACAGCAATTACATCTTTGATTAATTCAAAGAATTTGTTTACTACAAAGTTTACCTTACAGGGTGAAGATGGTGATTTGATTAGAAAAATTACTTACACTTATGATGGTGGTGTAGTAGATGCCGATACAGGCGAATTAGTACCTTCAGAACAGAGAGGAAAGCTTTCCTATAAGACACAGGAACTTAGAATTAAAGCAATGAAACAGGCTTTTGATGTTACTGATAAAGAGAAACGTCAGAATAGCAATGTATTAACAATGATGGCACAGGGTAATGCAGAAGTTACATATAACTTTATTAATGATAGCTTTTATACAGCTTTGCGAACCATTACAAAAACGCAGGAATTCACTACATTTAATTGGGATGCTGTAGAAGATGCCCTTGCAACATTGAATCTTGAATCAAGAGAAGGAATGTTCCTTTTGGTATCTCCTAAAATGTATTCTCAGTTGAAGAAATCCTCTGATGTAAAAACTGCTAACAATGGGGAAATTATTTTCTCTGGACAGGTAAAAACTGTAGACGGTTTGAGCATTGTAACTTCAAACAAATTGGGAGACGATGAAGCTTTCATTGCTTCTAAGGATACTATTGTTTATGAGTGCAAGAATGATGCTACAGTAACAACTGACGTATATAACGAATTGGAAAAGGAAACTTTTGTTACTAAATTCGCTGGTATTGTTTACCTTGACAATGAAAAGAAAGCAGTTAAATTTACCAAAACCGTCTAAGAAATGCTTAGAGGGTGCATGAAATTTAATGTAGGGGGACGGAGTGCTGTCCTCCTTTACTTTTTAAAAGAAGGTGAGGATATGGAAGAATACATTGAGATTTGTAAAGCTATCTTTGAAACCTACACGAATATTTCTTATGATGGCGAAAATAACGCTCATGTTGTTTGTGTAAATGAAATGGCGAAGTGTCACAAGAACAGAGAAAATAATGAGGGTTTAACTTCATTTAGCGGAAGTGGTATTTCCGAAAGCTATGAATCACTATATCCTAAATATATTGTTGTGATGCTTGAAAAGTTTAGAAAAAAGGTGAGATTGCTATGACAAAACAACCTTTTAATCTTTATCAAATAGTAACAACAAATGGTAGATATGGAGAAGAAACAGAGGAAGTATTGATTGATACAATAGGTGTTGCTATTTCACAACAGCATATGAAATCATTTACCAATGAAATACAGTATTATATTAAGGTAGAAACTGGATTGACAAGCTATCAGAATTTTACAGTTGGAGAAAATTATTTTATTTCAGATAGTAATACCAAATATGAGATACAATCCTTTATTGTTGGTAGATGGACACAGCTACAATTAAAGCAGGTGATTGTATGAGTGAGATAACGGTGAACTTGAATAATTTTATTGAGAATATTTTACCAGAGAAAATAACACAAGGCTTAGAATTAGCTGGGCAATATGTAGAAAATACAGCCAAAGAAAATATTACTGAGATGGGCGCAGTTGATACAGGTGCATTGAAAAATTCTATTACTCATGTTGTAGAAAATAATGCTGTTGAGATTGGCACAAGCGTAGAGTATTCACCTTTTGTTCACGAGGGTACAAGCAAAATGGAGGGCAGACCCTTCTTGCAAAATGCCGTTGATGAACACATGACAGAGATAGTACAATATTTTAAGAGGGGGGCAGAATTTTGATACTGGATGATATTTTACAAAGGTTAGAAGATGATACAGAGTTAAAATCATTATTAAATTCTTCCTCAAATAACACTGGGATTTACCTAAATAAAACCGACAAAACAGACAGTATTGTATATAGGTTTATCAATTTAACCAGTGATGCAATTAAAGAGCAAAACAGGCTTGAGATTAGTTGTTTAAGCCAAGATTATTTAAAGGTTAATGCAATCCTTGAAAGAGTGAAAGCAATTTTACTTACTGTAGGGGATGAGCAATTTAATAATGACGTTTTAGAGATTGCCTTAAATGGTGGTGGGTATTTGTTTGACGAGGATACCAAGAACCATATTGTTAAGGCTTTTTTTATTGTAAAGAATAGATATAGGAGGTAATAAGAATGGAAAAAATTGTATTGGGCAGTGGTAAGGTTTATATTGATGAATTCACTGGTACACTTCCAGAAAATACAGCGATTGAAATTGAAAGTAAATTATTAGGCTATATTCAAAGTGGGGCAAGCATTAGCTATAAGCCTAGTTTTTATGAAGCCAAAGATGATTTGGGTTTGGTATCTAAGAAAATTATTACAGATGAAGAAGCCGTATTGAAATCTGGTGTTATGACTTGGAATGGAAATACATTGAAAAAATTATGTTCTACTGCAAGAGTTTCCGAGGATACAGCTACACATACCAGAACTGTAAAAATTGGCGGTACTGGTAATTATGATGGAAAGAAGTATGTAATTCATTTTGTACATACTGATTCTGTAGATGGTGACATTAGAGTAACCATTGTTGGTAGCAATGAAGCAGGGTTTGAGCTTGCATTTGCAAAGGATAAAGAAACGGTTATTAATGCGGAATTTAAGGCGCAGCCACTGGATAGCGAGGGAACTCTAATTCATTATAAAGAGTATGATAGCAGCATTACAGCGTAAATGATTTAGGGGTACTGTTATGGTATCCCTTTTCTATTATTAAAAGGAGTGAAATCAATGTTAGATTTACAAAGAGTTTCAAATGAAAGCTACGAATTGAAATGGTTTGATGGTACTGTTTTAAAGTTGAGAAAACCAACTAGAGCAATGGAATTAAGTTTTTTAGATATAAATACTAAAAAGATGGACGAGAAAACAGGAATCGCAGCGATATACAATCTGATGTATAGAATTTTCATATTGCATGAGCCTGTATATATTCAGAAAAAAGGCTTTATTAATAAATTGCTGAAGAAAACAGAATTACTTGTAATAACTGAAAGTGATGTTGAAAAAATTCCTTATGATATTTTAGTTAATATTCTTGAAGAGTATTTTGATTTTTACTATAAGAAACTGGGGGAATAATCATCCCTTGTATGCCTACTGGTACAGGGGAAGAAAAACCGTACTTGTATACGGATACAGAGGATTTAAAGATGGTTGCAGATTACAGCGGATTAAACTTCAATGAGTGCTTAGAATTGGATTGTTACACATACAAGACACTTGTAAAGGATGCTTTTATTCATAAGATGCGTCAAACGGAAAAAGGTAGTGAATATCTTGAGGATTGTTGGTTATTACAGCAAACTAAGCCAGATATTAAGAAATTAAAAGAAATATTTGGGGAGGTGAAAAAAGAAAATGATTGATTTAGGCGAATTAGGAATTAAGCTTAAAGTTGATGATAGCGGCGGCATTGATGGCTTGAAACAATTTGGAGATAATGCAGAAAACACAGGCGGTAAGCTTGATGGGTTGCTAGGTAAATTAAAAGGGTTAGCTGTTGGTTTAGCTATTGGCGCAACCATTAAAAAAGGTTTTGATATTGCAAAGCAAGCTGTAACAGAATTTGCTGATAAAGGTGATGATATTGACAAGATGAGCCAAAAGTTCTCTATGTCAGCGGAAGCCTATCAGCAATGGGAAAGCATAGCAGGACACAATGGAACGTCAATTGAAACAGTGGGTAAGGCTATAAAGGAAATTACCACAAGTGCTGAAGATAATGCTGAAGCCTATGAAAATATGGGTATAAGCATGAAAAATACTGACGGTTCAATTCGAGATAGCCAAAGTATTTTTAAGGATACCATTTTAGCATTATCTGATATGAAAGCTGGAACTGAAAGAGATGCTAAAGCTAAAGAACTTTTGGGGAATAAATACCAAGAATTATTACCGCTTATTAATGGTGGTAAAGATGCCATATTAGAACAGCTTGAAGCGTCTGAAAGTGCTGTAACCATGACAGATGAGCAAGTAAAATCTGCTGCTGCTTTTAAGGATGCACAACAGGCAATGGAAGAACAGATTACCAAAGTTAAGATGGCATTAACAGAAAAGTTAATTCCAGCTTTAGTAAATATTATGGATTGGGTTTCTGAGTATATGCCACAGATACAAGAAACTGTTGATACGGTAGTATCTGCTATAGGTGGTTTTATTGATGGTTTAGTAGCTATGATTTCTGCATTAGTTACTTCAGCGCAAACAGAAGGAACATTATTTAATACAGTTTGGGAAAATATGAAGATAGTTGTTGATACAGTGTTAAAGGGAATTCAAGCTTTGTTTGGTGCATTTACAGCATTATTCAATGGAGATTTCGAGGGGTTCTTAAACGGAATAAACGATTTTCTTAATATTGCCATTGAGGGGCTTGTAAAGCTGATTGCAAACTCAAGCAAACTTTTCCTTAATGCAGGTAAGAGCATTTTTACATCATTGTGGGACGGTTTAAAGCAAGTATGGGATGGTATTAAAAAATGGGTAGATGAAAAGGTTTCTTGGCTTACGGATAAGGTAACATTCTGGAAAAAGAAGAAAAGCGAAATGGGCAATGATTCAGACGGTGAATCAGATGGTAGCCATAGAAATGGTTTAGCTTATGTCCCTTATGATGAATATAAATCCGTCCTCCATAAGGGGGAAATGGTGCTTACACAAGCTGAAGCTGACAGATACCGTAATGATGAAACCACAAACAAGACAGAAAACTTTACTGTAAACATTGCAAAAGTTGAGAACAGTAACGGAAGAACTACTGGGGATTTAATGAGAGAAATGGAATTCTACAGAAAATCAAAGAAGCTAGCAACAGGGGGTGCTTAAGGTGTCACAATATTTTACATTCAAAGGGATTAATTCTCTTGATATGGGGGTTGTTATGCTGAAAGCACCCTCCATTTATAAACCAACGAAGAAAGTAAATGAAATTGAAATTGCAGGGAGAAACGGTATCTTACATGAGGATACAAATGCTTATGAGAATTACACAAAGGAAGCTGAGTGTCATGTAACAGATAGAAGTAAGATTGATGATATTTGTGCTTGGCTGAATGGTTATGGGGAAGTTACTTTTTCCAGTGAACCAGACAAAGTTTACAAGGCATTCATTAAGAATCAAATACCATTTAATAATATATTGGTGAATTTGAATGATTTTTTAGTGCAATTCGATTGCTTCCCTTTTAAGTATTCTGTGAACCATGCAGACGAAGAAATGAGCCTTACAACAGGGACAACTATCTATAACCAAGGCACAGTTTATAGCGAACCAGTAATCACAATTTATGGCGAAGGGAATATTACGCTCACAATTAATGATGAAGATTATTCTATTACTGGAATTGACGGCTATGTAACAATCAATAGCGAGATACAAGAAGTTTATAAAGATAGCATAAATAAAAATAATTCCTTTTTAGCATTGGATTTCCCTAAATTTCAAGTAGGGGCAAATACAATTAGTTGGACAGGAAACGTAGAAAGAGTAGAAACGCAACCTAATTGGAGGTGGTTATAAGATGGCACAAGTCTATAAGAAGTTAGAAATTGATGTAAATAAAGAAGTTACGGCTATTATTACAGCCGTTCAAAATGATGCCAGTAGCCGATATTTAGATGTGGTTTTGTTAGATGGTAGCACAGCCATTAATCTTACAGGGCATGAGGTTAGAATATATGGGAAAAAAGCAGATGATAAAGAGTTTTATAATAATGGAGAAATTACAAATGCAACGGCAGGAAGATGCCAGTTTGAATTAACAAGTCAAGCGTTAGCAGTAGCGCAGGATTTGGAAGTACAGATTATTATATTTAAGGATAATGTGGAAATTTTGAGTACACAGCCGTTCAAAATCCATGTAGTGGCAAGCCTTATTTCTTCTGGTGCGGTTGAGAGTAGCAACGAATACGGTGCATTGGTTGTGCTATACCAGAACCTTTACGAAGCCTATGATTTAATGACGGATATGGTACAAAATATGGGCACAAAAGGTACGATTGCAACCGAGCGCAATTTGGACACCTTTTGGCAGATGCTAGAATATATGGCTGAATATTTGGATACAGATTTAACCACTTTACTGAATCAAGTGTTATCGGAAGCCAACGTACAAGGGGTGATTGATAGGCTAGGCAATACAGTGGATACAGGTGGCACGACAACAGCAGGGACGGTAATGGGGAAATTGAATGGCTTGCTTAGTGTCAAAAAGTACAAAGTTTATAAAAAATTAACAACAACCACTCCTCCTGGTACCACAAAAATCATTTTATCTGTATCTGGTGCAGGGGAGTTTTACGGATTGCAAGGCACGCTTACAGGTGTAACAGTTATTGCTGACGGAGTTGAATATTCAAACTTGTCTGGAGGTACGAACTATATTTATAAGCCGTCGGTAGCATCGAGCGGGGATGGGCTATTCTGTGAAGCTAATACCAGTTCCAAAACGTCAAATTATTCGACTGGAGTTATGCCGTTTAAGGATTCTTTTGTTGTTGTGGTAAGCGGAAATACGGGCGTAGAAGTGGGTATAGCATATGCTCTGTACGAATAAAGGAGGGGGAGTTATGTATTATAAAAAACAAGGAAATGAGCCACCTGTAATTAAAAGTGGCTGTGCATACACGGAAAGTTATTATTTTGATGGCTATTTGTTTTTGAAATATTCTGTCGGTAATGTACCATCAGAGGGATTAGAAGAAATTACGCAAGAGGAATTTGAAGCGAATAAGCCTGTTATTCCAGAACCAGAACCGCAGCCAACGGAGCAAGATATTCTGCAAGCCGAATTGTTATTGAACCAAATGTCGATTCTGGATAATCAAGGGGCGCAAGATGCGGTTATGGCTGAAATATTACTAGGACAATTGGAGGTGTAAATATGTATGCGATCGTAAAACGGTATTACGATATGGGGCTGTATTCTGCTAGTGATGTAGCAAAATTTGTCAAGGCTAGAAGATTAGTAGCCGAAGAATACAAGCTAATTACAGGGTTGGAATACGAGGTGATTTGATGATTACCATACACGAAAAAAATAGCACAGCATTTGACACATTAGGCTTGGGGGCATTGCTCCCGAGCCTTTGTAGTGTCACAGAGGAATTAAACGGTGTTTATGAGTTGGAATTGCAGCACCCTTATGACGAGTGGGGAAAGTGGGAGAAGCTTGAAAATGGTTACATCCTATGTGTAAGTACGCCAAGGGGAAAACAGGCTTTTCGTATTTATAACATTAAGCCTACTATGGAAAGTATCACAGTGAATGCAAGACATATCTTTTATGATTTACTGGATAATTTTATTCAATCTTGCAGTATCACAGCACAGACACCACAAAGCACATTGAATAGCTTGCAATCAGCGTTTAACTATGCTATGCCATTCACATTCAATACAACACTAACAGGCACAGGAAGTTTAGCAGTATCTAGTATTAATCCCATTTCAGCACTTTTGGGAAGTGGAGAGGACAATGACAGCTTTGTTTCTGTATTTGGCGGTGAAATATTGAGGGATAATTATAATATATCTTTTTTACCCTCTATTGGAAGTGATAAAGGGGTTTCTATCCGATATAGTAAAAACCTTATAGGATTAGAAATTGAAGAAGATATTAGCGAAGTGGCAACAAAAATATTTCCTGTTGGTAAGGATGGATTAATTGGTTCACCTGTGAACAGTACTCATATTAATGATTATCCATACCCTAAAGCTAGAAAATATGAAAATACTTCCCTTACAACACAAGCACAACTTACAGCGTATGCACAAAGTTTATTTAACAGCGGTGTAGACTTGCCAACGGTGAATATTAAAGCAGATTTTCAGTTGTTGGCAAAGACAGAAGAATATAAGAATTTTGCAATACTGGAAGATGTCCAGCTTGGGGACGTTGTGACAGTGGTAAATAGTAAGATGAATTTCAGCAAGAAAGCGCAAGTGATTTCTTATGAGTGGGATTGCTTGCTTGAAAAATATAATTTCGTTGAATTAGGGGATTTTGTCGAAGATATTACAACCAGTATTACCAGTGGGGAGAAAAGCCTTTCTACTGCATTGGGTGCATCTACTGAGGTAAAGCAAGTGTTAAACCTTATCAGCGGTAATATTACCATAGTAAACAATACGCTATATATCAGTATGGATAGTGCAGATTACACACAGGCAACAAAATTATTCCGTTGGGGTACTGGTGGCTTACAATTCAGCAGCACAGGAATAAACGGTACATGGAAAACCATAATTGATAGTAATGGAAATTTAGCAACATAAGGAGTTGAGGGGATGAATCAAGATGAGATGGCAGTTAGAATTGAAAATATAGAAGTACGTCAAGATAAGATGGAGAAAAGGCAAGACGATTTGGAACAGCTTACAAATGCGGTTTCTGTAATGCAAAATGAACAGGAACATATTAAAGAAGATTTAGGTGAAATTAAGGGAGACGTAAAAACTTTAATTGAGAAACCAGCTAAGAGATGGGATAGTATTGTAATGACATCAATTACTGTTGTTGTAGGTGCTTTGGTTGGGTATTTGCTTAGTGGGGGGACGATATAAATATTCATTGTTATGGTATATTTTAGGGTATATAGTGTAATGGCTATATGCCCTTTTTGTTTCTTAAAACTTGCATTCAGTGATGGTTTATGTTATCATTCAGTGATGATATATGTTGAGGTGTTTAACAAAAATCGTAACTGAATTTTCAATGTAAATCTGAGCAAAAAACCTTGAAAAATCAACGTTTAGAAGAAATTAAGAAAATGAGTAAGCTTTTGGATTTGCTGGACGATGATGATGATGTTCAGAATGTATTTCATAACTGGGATGAATAATAAATAAAATCGCCGTAAGCCTTGAAATTACAGGGTTTACGGCTTTATTTTTTGTCTATGCGTACTAAAAACGTACTATTTCATTAAAGCATCTAGTTTTTCACATACTGTCGTTTGCTTGTTAGGGTATAAATGACTGTATACTTCTAAAGTTGTTTTTATGTTTTCGTGTCCCAATCTATCCGCTACTACAAGGGGCTGAAATCCCATTTCGATTAACAAGGATGCATGGGAGTGCCTTAAGTCATGAATACGTATTTGTTTCACACCTGCGGTCTCAGCGTATTTATTTAGTACTACTCGCAAGGTGGGACGGCTGGCAGTTATGAGACGGGTACTTTTGCCACAGTCATATATATGTGATAGATATTCTTCTATTGTTTCACACAAAGCAATAGGGATTTCTACTATCCTTTTACTTTTCTTTGTCTTAGGTGTTAAAATCAGCTCTTCTTTATGGAGTTTAGCATAATTTTTACTTATAGATATTTCTTTCTTAATTAGGTCAATATCTCCAACAGTGAGTGCTAACAGTTCCTCGGAACGCATTCCTGTCCAGAATAATATCTCAAAGGCTAATTTGTACTCAGGGTCTTTTACGGATTCAATGAATTTTTTATATTCATCTAATGTCCAGAATTGTATATCTGCTTTTGGTTTGCCTTGTATCCTTTCGTATATTTTACAAGGATTTGAGGATAGGTTGTAATAACGAACTGCAAAATTAAATATGCATGATATTTGGCCATTCACTTTTTTTAAATATAAATTGCTGTATTCATTAGTTTCTAGGAGCTTATTATTAAACTGTCTTAGCGTGTTCGGTGTGATTTGGTTGATGGGCATATCTCCAAGCTCTGGGATGATCCGATTGTCAACAATTGATCTTTTAATGGCGGACATTGCAACGAGTGCAAATGGTCAGTGGAATAACACTTGCGAGGGCACAGCAGAATTAATAACACTGGGAAAAGCTATTGAAACAATTTAACGTTAGTAGTGGATTGAAGCAATATTATTTAAAGCAAAAGGCAAGGACTTCGCAATGCGTATCTCTTGCCTTTTTTTATTCCTCATGGCAGTGAGGTAATCGTAAGATTGCTTTAGAAAGAAGTAGCTAAAAAAAATTATAGAAAAAAACCTATCACAAATTGCAATAGGTTCCGATATTTTTTCTAGAAACGCTTGAAGTTACAATAATTCCTTATAGCTTTTTATGTATTTGTCGGCAACGGCGCGAATGACACCGCTGTCAGCCTCTGTAACAGGATCTGCAACGGCATAAACGGTAAAGCCCCCTTTTTTTGCTCCCTCAACAGCATAAAGTGCATCCTCGAAAACAATGGTATTTTCCAGATTCCCGCCCAATTTTTCCATGGCAATGCGGAATACTTGGGGGTCAGTTTTATAGTGGCCTGTTTCAGTACAGGTCAGAATGAACTGAAAGTATTTTATAAGGTCAAGACGCTCCAAGGCAGGATGGATATAGCTAGCTTCGGAAGCGGTTAAAACACACATTTTGGTGCCATTTTCTAATTCCTTATCCAAAAATTCTTTTGCATAAGGCTTTAAGGGAATGGTATTTTTATAGGCATCCTCAACATATTGAATGATTTCGTTTATAATTTCCTCAGGCGTATGGGTTACGCCCAAGTCTTTACGGAAATACTCTGCCGTTTGACCGATAGTTTGGGCTTTAACCACACTATGTAAATTTTCAGGTACGGCAAAACCATGGTTTAATAAAAAGTTGCGCCCCGTATTTTTCCAAACAGGCATGGAATCAATTAAAGTGCCGTCAAGGTCAAAGATAATACTTTTCATAAGTTCTCCTTTGTTATCTATATTTATCTGTTTTTTCTGCTATCGTTAAGAGGCCTTGTGGATTATGAAATATTTTCACATAGGATTTGGTGGAGGGGGCGCCTAGTTCCACAGGGATTTCTTGGCAACGCTTTACAATTTCCATTAGGGTTTCTATATCCCCCTCAATCGTGGTTTCAAAAGGTCCAACCATATAGTTGCAACCCGTTGAAGCAATATACTCAATCACACGATCCACAATGACACAGACTTTATCCATTTCTGAAATATCGGGCAAAACCTGTATTGCAATGCTGGTTGTATACATTTTCATTCCTCCTTTTTGTGAAGTGTACCATTTTCTACAAAAAAACTCAACTATTGTGACAGACTTTTTCCCATTGAGGAATATTATTTTTTGTTATTTTTTGTTATAATGTATTTTAGGATAATTGTAAGTGAAATTATATATATAAGGAGAATTGCCATGGAATACCGTATCGAAAAAGACTCTATGGGCGAGGTTAAGGTTCCTATGGGGGTATATTGGGGAGCACAAACCCAAAGAAGTTTTGAAAATTTTAAAATAAGTACCGAAAAAATCCCTATGGAAATCATTTATGCCTTTGCAATTTTAAAAAAAGCTGTTGCCCAAGCAAATAACAAATTAGGCAAGCTGGATGAAAGAAGATGTTCAATTATCGGGCAGGTTTGCGACGAAATTTTGGCAGGGAAGCTTGACGATGCGTTTCCTTTGGTTGTTTGGCAAACAGGCAGCGGCACGCAGTCCAACATGAACGTAAATGAAGTGGTTGCCAATCGTGGGAACGAAATCGCAGGGGAAAAGCTTTTGCATCCCAACGATCATGTGAATATGTCCCAAAGCTCCAATGATACGTTTCCCACAGCCATGCATATTGCTGCCGTCTTGGAAACGAAAAAACAGCTGCTGCCTGCGCTGGAGCGAATGATTACTGAACTGGCACGTTTAGAGGAGGAAAATAAGGGGATTGTCAAAACAGGCAGAACCCATTTGCAGGATGCGACGCCGATAACCTTTTCCCAGGAAATCAGCGGTTGGCGGAATATGTTGCAAAAGGCCAAGGGGATGATTGAAACAAGTCTTGTGGGTGTGCAGGAATTGGCATTAGGCGGAACAGCGGTGGGCACTGGCTTGAATGCGCCAAAGGGTTTTGCTGAAGCGGCGGCGGAAGAAGTTTCCAAGCTGACGGGCGAGCTTTTTATTACCGCAGAAAATAAGTTCCATGCCTTAACGGCAAAGGATGAGCTGGTATTTGCCCATGGAGCGTTAAAGGCGCTGGCTGCAAATTTAATGAAAATTGCAAACGATGTTCGTTGGCTTTCCAGCGGCCCTCGATGCGGTTTAGGCGAAATTTTTATTCCCGAAAATGAGCCGGGAAGCTCCATTATGCCGGGTAAGGTAAACCCAACCCAGTGCGAGGCGGTAACCATGGTGTCTGTTCAGGTCTTGGCAAACGATACAGCCGTTGGTATTTGTGCTTCTCAAGGGAATTTTGAGCTGAATGTGTTTATGCCGGTATGCATTTATAACTTTTTACAATCCGTTCGTCTGTTGGCAGATGGATTGGATTCTTTCCGTGTACATTGTGTGGCAGGTATTCGGGCAAATACGGAGAAAATGAATGAAAATCTCCATCGTTCCCTGATGCTGGTTACTTGCTTGAACCCTTATATTGGCTATGAAAATGCAGCAAAAACAGCGAAAAAGGCGTATATAGAGAACATTTCATTAAAGGAAGCCTGTGTTTCTTTGGGGTTTTTGACAGAAGAAAAATTTGACGAGGTATTTCGTCCTGAAAATATGGTTTGATGGATTCAGACTGGTAAACCTTGGACGTTGCCCAAACCCACTTGCTTTTTGAAAAAAGCAAGACCAAAACTTTTACTTAAACCGCATATTTATGCGGTTTAGATGAGTCAATGTGGCAATGTTAAAGACGTGCCATCTGTCCGCAGGACAGCTTTGCGTAGCAAAGCCCTCAAGGTTTTCATTTTGTCTACGTTCTGAATGAATTATAGGATACCCTATGGGCAATGGTGGTGGGGATTTATCAATGGTTCTTAGGTCTTATAAAATGTCATGTTTTGAATTCAGTTTTGGAATAATAGCGGATAGTAATTTATTAAAAATAGGAGGCACATCCATGAGTATTGAAGAAAAAGCGTTAAAGCTGCATTATGAAATGCAGGGGAAAATAGAAGTGGTTTCCAGAAAAGAGGTCACCACGAGAGAGGATCTATCCTTGCTGTATACCCCAGGGGTTGCAGAGCCTTGTCGAGTGATTGAGAAAAACTATGAGGAATCCTTTCGTTTGACACGCCGCTCCAATTTGGTTGCCGTTGTGACAGATGGCACTGCGGTTCTAGGGTTGGGAGATATCGGCCCTGCGGCTGGTATGCCTGTAATGGAGGGGAAATGCGTATTATTTAAGGAGTTTGGCGGCGTGGATGCATTCCCTCTTTGCATAGACTCCAAGGATGTGGACACCATTGTAAATACAATTTATTTGATCTCCAAAAGCTTTGGCGGTATTAATTTGGAGGATATTTCAGCACCCCGTTGTTTTGAAATTGAGCGCAAGCTGAAAGAAATCTGTGATATTCCCGTATTTCATGATGATCAACACGGGACTGCTATTGTTGTTGCGTCGGCCATGCTCAATGCCATGAAGGTGGTTGGGAAGAAAATGGGGGAAATGAAGATTGTCATTAATGGGGCAGGTGCGGCAGGCATTGCCATTGGTAAGCTTTTAATCTCCATGGGCTTTGGGAATATTGTTATGTGTGACATCAATGGTATTATTTGTGAGGGTGATTCAGACTTAAATGCAGGGCAGGAAGAAATTTCTCATATTAGCAATATCCATAAGGAAAAAGGAAAGTTAGCTGATGCCATGAGGGGAGCCGATGCATTTGTTGGTGTTTCTCGTCCGAACATGGTAACCAAGGAAATGGTAGCTTCCATGAATCAGGGCATTGTTTTTGCCATGGCAAACCCCATCCCTGAAATTATGCCTGATGAAGCACTGGCCGCAGGTGCGGCAGTTGTTGGCACCGGGCGTTCGGATTTTCCTAATCAAATTAACAATGTTTTGATTTTCCCGGGAATTTTCAAGGGAGCGCTAGCTGTTCGTGCTAAGGAAATTACAGAGGGGATGAAGCAAAGGGCGGCCTATGCAATTGCGGCGATGATTCCTGAGGACAAGCTGCATAAAGAAAATATTATTCCTTCTGCACTGGATAAATCCGTTGCCGATGCCGTGGCGAAAGCTGTTGCTGATGTAGCAATTGAAGAGGGGATTGCTCGTATAAAACCGGAATGATTTCCCGGGCGGGGATACACCTCTTTTGAAGGTACGTTTTTGTGAAGCGTAAGGGCAGTAGATGCTATTAGCAAAAAGGACAGGCTTTTTTACACAAAAGTCTGTCCTTTTTGAAACTACCTAGGAATTAGGAGCTTCCTTTGCGGTTAATGCTTTTTCAAAAATCGCAAGGAAGTTAGCATCATCTGTTTTTGTCCGTTTTGGAATATGTCCGCCACGGCCCTTTTTTTGCCGCCGCATTTCCCGGGAAAGATGTCGCTCAAAAAGCATACGTTCAATATTCTCAGCTGTATAAAAAAATCCGTTGGGGTGAATTACCGTGGCTTTTTTTGCCAAAATCAGTGTAGCTAAGCCGTAATCGGCAGTGATACAGAGATCGCCTTTTTCCGTTCGGTTGGCAATGGCAAGGTCTGCACTATCAGCCCCTTGGTCAACGGTCACCACATGAACATTTTCTTCGGGATAAAATAAAACATGAGAAGCATCCGTTACCATATAAACCTGGATATTATATTTTTTTGATGTGTCCACAATCATTTCTTTTACAGGGCAAGCATCAGCATCAACAAGAACCTTCATGGTAGTCTCCTTTCGCAGCAAGCTTTTGCGAATAAATTTTACTTGTTATATGTGGTGGAGGCCTTCTATTACATGAAGGCATTACTGTAATTAAAATTAAAAACCTAATTCTTCACCAACTACAATTACTTTAATCCTTTTTGCTGGTTTACATAATCGTGTGATTAAAACCTGAGCACAAATACAATCAGGAGAGGTACAGTTATGGCAGGAGCCTGTTGCAACACAAGGCGTTTTCCCCATAAAACGGAAAGCGTTGATGGGGGCTGCAACACTTCTTGCACGAGCAACTGCTCCATCAAGATTTTGTGCAACTTTGTTAATGCCGCAGATAACGACTACATTTTTGGGGCCAAAGCTCATGGCAGCAACACGGTTGCCTGTACCGTCAATGTTTACCAAAATACCATCTGCGGAGATTGCATTGGTGCTGGTAATAAAATAATCAGTCAAAAGACCTTTTCGATGTAACTCTGCCATTTCTTCCGGGGATTTTGCCAAATCCCGATCAATCACTTCGTATTCACCGTCATGGAAAGCTTTAGTAAGACCCAGATCGCGAATAGTCATAGAACCTCCCCAAGATATGGAGCTTTTTTCAGGGACTAACGAAAGCGCTTTTTCCAGGGCTTCTTTTGCGGTAGGACAGTAATATGCTTCAAAATATCTTGCTTCCAATTTTGCTACTAGGGTTTTTCCCAATGCTTCTTTTCTTTTTTCAACTGGTGTACTCATTAAACGATCTCCTTTCGTTTTTTAATAGATAGTTGTATTTTACCATATATTTTATGAAAACCAATACTTGAAAGCGAAGTTTTCTCATTTTTGTGTGGAGGGCTACGTTTTATTCATTGAATCAGGCTGAATTATTTTGTGTGTTTTTTGTGAAGTATTAGGGCAACACCGCACAATTCGCGGCTGCCGCATTGTACCCCCATCTACTTGCATCTTTTCCGTCAGTCTGCACAAAAATGCTCGTAAATACCTCCAGTATTCACTGCGCTTTTTGTTTTGCCTGACGAAAAATTCTGACTTCGCATCTGGACGCGCAGAGTTATGGGGTATTATTTTAGAAAAAACAGATTTGGAGAAGGTGTTTTTCTTCAAAAGGATGAAAAAACGAACATTCATGCTTTGGTCAGTTAAAGAAAGGGCTTTGCTGCTTAAAAATACTTTTTTAATCCATTTCCGCATTTATATAATAAATTACATCTGTTTTTTGTTGCAAAGGAATTGTGTTTTGTATTATGATAGGGAGAAGAATTGAGAAATGAGGGAGCTTCATGGCGAAAACAATTGAGAGCCATCAAAATAAAATTTACAAATACATAAAGAGCTTAAGTCAGAAGAAAAATCGAGATAAAGAAGGTTTATTTCTCGCGGAAGGTGTGCGCTTTGTTTCCGAAATTCCTCCAAATTGGGAAGTTGAAATGTTTGTTATTACGAAAGCATTTACAATGGAAAATGATATTCGGAATTTTGATAAGAGGGCGGAAACATATATTGTTACGGAAGAATTGTTTTTACCATTGTCAGATACGGAGAATCCTCAAGGAGTTTTGGCTGTTTGCAAGAAGCAAAGGGAGGGACAGGAAGAAATATGGAAAAGGGATGCACCCTTTTTCCTGTTGGCCGAGGCGTTGAACGATCCAGGAAACCTAGGGACAGTCATTCGTACAGCGGATGCCAGCGGCGTGGATGGGATTTTCCTGTCAAAAGGCAGTGTTGATGTATATAATCCAAAGGTTTTGCGTGCAACAATGGGTTCTATATTTCATGTGCCTGTCTTTCAAAATGTAGATTTAAAGGAAATCACCCTGAAAATGAAAGAAAAGAACATTTCGTTGTATGCTGCTCATTTAAAAGGGGATTGCTATCCGTATCAGCTGCCGTTGGAAAAAGGTTGTGCTTTTTTGATTGGCAACGAGGCGAGAGGGCTTTCCCACGAAGCGACAAACCTATGTGACCGTTGGGTAAGGATTCCTATGCCTGGGAAGGCGGAGTCTTTAAATGCCTCCATTGCCGCTGGAGTACTGATGTATGAGGTAGTGCGCCAAAGGTTGAAGTAGAAATCCTGTGGTGAAGGAAGATATTCAGATTGAAGAGTTTCGTATAAAATGGTTTTATGAAAGTAGTTTTTGTAAACCTGAACGAACAAAGGTTTTTGAAAAATAAAGAAAATTTTAAGCAAAAAGAAAAAGGCGGAATCCAGCCTTTTTCTTTTTGAGCAATTATTTCGTTGCTGGATCGACGGATACTGTGGGTAAATGGGAGAGGTTATTGTCCTCTGTTCCATCGGGGATGGATTTTAAATATTCTGTGTCCCCACGGTGGGCGATACCAACGCCTGCTATGCCGCCTTGACGCGCCAATTTTATGGCATCCTTCTTTTCAACAATCGTGTCATCAGAAAGACGGTAGCCTTTTACTTTCCCACTTTTCTTAACTAGCCCCGTGATTTTTTGGGCATTGGGATTTGCCGAAGGAATATCATCCAGTGTATTTTTTGCCAAAGCTTCTGTCAGTTCATTTTTTTCTAGAGTAAAAGCCATAACAACTCCTCCTTTTTGTATTATTGTATCCCATATTAAGAGAATTATCGTTTGAATAAGCATTTTTGTTATATTATAATTTGTGAAACACAAAAGGTGAGGTTTTCTTGGTTAAAAAAATAGAAAAGAAATTTTTTGGTTTCATTCTTAAAGTTGTTTTACATTTTTATATAAAAAATAGCAAGAAGATTCTTAAATATACAAGTTGACAAATATCACGATTTGTGATATTTTAATAACAAAGAAAGAAATGGGGAAAAATTTATGTTTTATTAAATTGCTTTGATTTTTTAATCAAAGTGATTTTTTTTGAAAGGCAAAACCCTTGTTTTCTAGGGAGTTCATATATGTTTTGTTTGTTTTCCACAAAAATTAAAAAAATAAGGGTTTACAGACAAATGTCTTTGTGGTAGTATGTTTAAAAATAACCAAATACCAAAAATAATTGTGAAAGAGGTTGCGAATATGAATTCAAACAGTTTTGCTGCAACTACATACTTTTATTTTTACCGTGTTTTCAGAGATTCAAAGTGAATTTTACTGTGAGAAAAGACGGTTAGTTTTGTTGGTTTTTTCGAATATGAAGGCTTATAAAGGCTTCGCAGTGAAATTCACTGCGGAGTCTTTCTTTTTTATATCGAGAAACCAAAAACTGTATGTATTGATTCTAAATATTACAAAATTTCTTTCAGATTAGTAAACGATGAACATAATTTAAGGAGGATAAAGACATGATCGTAGTATTGAAAAATGGAACAAAGCCGGAGCAAATTGATAATTTAAAGGCATGGTTAAAAAGTATGGGTATTGATACGCATATGTCAGTTGGTGTGAACCATACGATTGTTGGGTTGGTAGGAGATACTTCCAATGTGGACGTGGATTTAGTTCGTTCCCTAGATATTGTAGAAAAAGTGCAGAGAATTCAGGAGCCTTTTAAAAATGCAAACAAGAAATTTCATAATGAAAGATTGGTTGTTGATGTAAATGGTGTAAAAATTGGCGGCGGCGAATTTCAGATTATTGCAGGGCCTTGCTCCGTTGAATCCAGAGAACAGGTTTGCTACGTTGCCGAATGTGTAAAGAAATCAGGGGCAGGATTTTTGCGCGGGGGCGCTTTCAAACCTCGTACTTCCCCATATGCGTTCCAAGGCTTACAAGCAGAAGGCATTAACCTTTTGCAGGAGGCAAAAAAGATGACAGGCCTGCCCATTGTTTCTGAAATTATGAATATTACACATTTGCCTTTATTCGATCCTGTAGATGTGGTTCAGGTTGGTGCAAGAAATATGCAAAATTTCGAATTGCTGAAGGAGTTGGGCAGAACGAACAAGGTGATTCTTTTAAAAAGAGGTTTGGCAAACACCATTGATGAATTATTAATGAGTGCAGAATACATTATGGCCGGAGGGAATGAAAACGTAATCCTTTGTGAAAGAGGAATTCGTACATTTGAAACAAGAACAAGAAATACCTTGGATCTTTCCATTATCCCTGTTTTGAAGAAGTTAACACATTTGCCTGTAGTCATTGACCCTAGCCATGCTTTGGGATACTCTTATATGGTAAAGCCTATGGCGTTGGCGGCAACAGCTGCAGGGGCAGATGGCTTGATGATTGAGGTGCACAACGATCCTCCACATGCATTATGCGATGGTGCGCAGTCTTTGACACCTGATGCATTTGATGATGTAGCAAAGGCGGTATTTCAGATAAGACCGTTTGCTTGCAAATTTGACGATTAATTGTAATTGAAAGCAGTATTGTCAAAAATGAAGAGCTTCTTTGGAAAAGGCCAAGGAAAGTCTTTTTGAAAAAAGCAGAATAGGAGATTGAGGTGAGCATATGAAAATTGGCGTTATCGGCTTGGGGCTGATTGGCGGTTCTATGGCAAAGGCGATAAAACAAAAAACGGAGCATATGGTTTTTGGTTGGGATCAATCTGAAAGTGTGCGTTACAGCGCAAGGCTGGCAGAGGGGGTACACGATATTTTGGAAGATGGAGATCCTTCTGGTTGTGATTTGGTTATCATTGCGTTATATCCAAGTGCAACGGTGGATTATGTGAATAAATTTGCATCCAATTTTAAAAAAGGAGCAATGGTAGTTGACTGTGCAGGCGTTAAACGGGAGGTTTGCCAGCCCCTTGAAGCAGTTGCAAAGGATAATGGGTTTATTTTCTGCGGTGCCCATCCCATGGCAGGGATTGAACGCAGCGGCTTTACCTATTCAACTTCTGCATTATTTGAAGGTGCAACGATGATTTTAACGCCTTATACAGGTACAGACATTGCGCCAATGAATGAGTTAAGCCTATTTTTTAAAAGCCTTGGCTTTGCTAAAATGCAGGTAGCTACGGATGCAGAGCATGACCAGATGATCGCATATACTTCTCAGCTGGCGCACGTTGTGTCCAGTGCGTATATTAAAAGCGAGCTATCTCCCAAGTTTAAAGGGTTTTCTGCCGGGAGCTTTCACGATATGACCCGCGTGGCGAAGCTGAATGAAACCATGTGGACAGAATTATTTTTAGATAACAACGATTTTCTTGCCAATGAAATTGATGATCTGATTGCCCGTTTACAGGAGTATAGCAAGGCAATTAGGGGAAAAGATAGTGAAAAGCTTAAGTCTATGCTAAAAGAGGGCAAGGAAAAACGTCTTGCCATTGACGAAGTAAAAGAATTTGAATGAGGTTGCCTATGAGAAGTGTGAAGGTAAATACATCAACAGAGTATGACATTTTAATTGGAAAGGGCTTGCTGACACAGGTTGGCAAAGAGGTTTCCAAGCGGGTTGCGCCTTGCAAAGCTGCAATGATTACGGATAGTAAGGTGGACTCCTTATTTTCGGCAACGGTAGCCCTTTCCTTGGCGGATGCAGGGTTTTCTGTGTGTAAATTTGTTTTCCCCCAGGGGGAGGGTTCCAAAAATATTGGAACATTGAGCGAAATTTTGGAATTTCTTGCCGAAAACGAAATGACAAGGCAGGATATAATCATTGCCTTAGGCGGCGGCGTTGTAGGCGATATGTCTGGGTTTGCCGCTGCTATTTACCAAAGGGGAATTAAGTTTGTGCAAATCCCCACCACTTTTTTGGCGGCGGTGGATTCCTCCGTTGGGGGAAAAACTGCCATCGATTTAAAGGCTGGCAAAAATTTGGCAGGAGCATTTTATCAGCCGAAGCTGGTACTATGTGACACCAATGCGTTGTTGACCTTGCCAAAAGAGGTTTTTGCCGATGGCGTTGCTGAGACATTGAAATACGGTGTAATCGGGGATGAAAAATTATTCCATAAAGTCGAATCCTTGGAGTTTATGCAAGACTTGGAAGAAACCATAGAAATTTGCGTTTCTATGAAGCGTGACATTGTGATGCGAGATGAATTTGACAATGGAGAACGACAATTATTAAACCTTGGGCATACCTTGGGTCATTCCATAGAAAAATTAAGCAATTTCACCATATCCCATGGCCATGCCGTTGCCATTGGTCTACATCTGATTGCCAAGGCGGCTGAGGCAAAGGGTATAGCAGAGTGTGGACTTGCTGAACGAATTTGCAAGGCTTTGGTGAAAAATGGATTGCCAATACAAACGGATTTTTCTGTACGGCAAATTGCCCAAGGTGCGTTCATGGATAAAAAACGCAGAGGCGGCACAATCAGCTTTGTTTTCCCAGAGAAAATTGGAAAATGCCGTATTGAGAAGGTTCCTATAGAAGAAGTAGGGCAGTTAGTGACTGTGGCGATGAAAAGCAGGTGAAACGTGTGAATATAAAAATCGGAAAAAGTACCCTTAAGGGGAATATAAAGGTGATTTCCTCCAAATCAGATGCCCATCGTTTGCTGATTGCGGCGGCTTTGGCCGATCATCCAACAAAAATTTTGTTGGAGGGATGGAATAACGATATTGAAGCTACAAAAAACTGCATGGAAGCCTTAGGCTGCAAAATAAAACGAAATGGGAACGGCATGGAGGTTATGCCTCTTTGGGTGGCAGAAACAAAGGATATTGTTTTGGATTGTGGGGAAAGTGGCTCTACCCTGCGTTTTTTGCTCCCCGTTGTGGCGGCTTTAGGTAAACAAGCCATTGTTGAAGGGCAAGGAAGGCTGCCAGAAAGACCCATTGGCATTTTACTTGAGGAGTTAAGAAGGCATGGCTGTGTGGTAAAGGAAGATTCGTTACCCCTTGAAATGAGCGGAGGGATGAGGGGCGGCGTATTTACACTACCCGGAAATGTCAGCTCTCAATTTATTACAGGACTTTTGTTTGCCCTTCCGTTGCTGGAAAAAGACAGCCAAATTCGTCTTACCACAAAAATGGAGTCCAGAGGCTATGTAGACATGACATTAGAAACCTTGAAAGCGTTTGGCATTATTATTGACGAGCAGGAATGGGGTTTCTTCATAAAAGGTGGTCAAATCTACCGTTCTCCTAGGGAAATATCAGCTGAGGGTGATTGGTCAGGCGCGGCATTTTGGGTTGTTGCCGGTGGCATTGGCGGAGAAATCAACTGTACCGGATTACGGAAGGATTCTTGTCAAGGTGATAAAGAAATTGTTCCCATCATGGAACGTTTTGGCGCTCGGGTAGGGTGGCAGGAAAATACCGTTAAGGTTTCCTCGGGAAAATTAAGGGGAATTGACATAGATGCCGCTCAGATTCCAGATTTGGTGCCCATTCTTTGTACGGCAGCCGCTTTGGCTGAGGGGAAAACGCTGATTTATAATGCAGGCAGACTGCGTATCAAGGAAAGTGACCGCCTAAAGGCTATGGCGGAGGGACTGCAAAGGCTGGGTGTAAGCGTAACCCAACAGCCTGATTCTATTTTAATTGAAGGCGGAAATGTAATGCCTTCGGAGGAGGTTGTTTTGGATTCCTATGATGACCATAGAATTGTTATGGCCCTTGCCATTGCGGCGGCGGCTTTGGGGGTGGATGCGGTGATTGAACGAGCCGAAGCTGTTTCCAAGTCTTATCCCACATTTTTTGCGGAATTTACCAGATTAGGGGGTGCTGCGGATGTCTTCTAGCTTTGGAGATAGGGTGAAAATCAGTATATTTGGACAATCCCATTCCGAGGCTATCGGTGTTGTGATTGACGGTCTGCCCGTTGGAGAGGAAATTGATTTGGAGGCGGCACAACGATTTCTTGATCGAAGAGCACCAGGCAAAAATGCCTATTCCACCCCCAGAAAAGAGGGGGATCAGGTTCGGGTGGTTTCGGGGCTGTTTGATAGCAAAACCTGTGGTGCGCCAATTTGCGCCATGATAGAAAACACAAATACCCGTTCCAAGGACTACGCCCAGCTAAAGGACATGCCAAGGCCTGGACACGCGGATTTTACCGCTGAAATAAAGTACCATGGCTTTCAAGATTACCGAGGGGGCGGACATTTTTCCGGCAGATTAACTGCGCCCCTATGCTTTGCCGGAGCGGTTTGCCTGCAAATTTTGGAGCGCAGAGGAATTTCAATCGGCGCCCATATTCTTTCTATTCACGAGCAAAAAGATAAGAGTTTTGATGCTGTGTATATTACCAAGGAAGAATTGGCCGAAGTGGTTTCAAAAGAATTCCCTACCATTGAAGATGGAGCGGGGGAAGAAATGAAGGCAATTATTCAAAAAGCCAGAGAAGAAGGGGATTCCGTTGGCGGTGTGATTGAATGCGTTGCCATAGGATTGCCCGTTGGTATTGGTGAGCCCATGTTTGATGGGTTGGAAAGTAAGCTTTCCTCCATAGTATTTGCCATTCCCGCAGTCAAAGGCATAGAATTTGGCGAAGGGTTTGGGGTTGCAACGCTTTTTGGTTCCCAAAATAATGATTTGTTTTATATAGAAGAAACAGGCAAAATCAAGACAAAAACAAACCATCATGGCGGTAGTTTGGGTGGTATTTCCAGCGGAATGCCCTTAGTCATTCGCACCGCATTTAAGCCTACACCGTCGATTAGTAAAAATCAAGCTACGGTGAGCCTTGAAAAGGGGAAAAATACCACGTTAAGCGTAACAGGACGTCATGATCCTTGTATTGTTCCCAGAGCAGTACCTTGTGTAGAGGCAGCAATGGCAATTGCCCTCTTGGATTTATACGAGCTGTTTCAATAAAACTTGGCTTGAGCTTGCTTTTTTGATAACTTAAATCGGCTTTAATATAGCCTTTGTGACGGATATGGATTACACAGAAACATTTATTTATTAGCCAAGAGAAAAAATCTCTTGGGGATTTGAGGCAAGCCCTCAAGAAAGGAAGGAACTTAGGATGGATTTAGAGGCTTTGAGAAACAAAATGAATGGCATTGACGATGAGCTTGTGAAGCTGTTTGTAGACCGAATGAAAACAGCGGAAGAAATTGGTGAATCAAAAGCAGAAAATAATCTGCCTGTTATGGATAAAAAAAGAGAAGCTGCTGTGTTACAGCGTGTGATGGAATTGGCAGGGGAGGAATTTGAATTATATATTAATACCCTGTACCATACCTTGTTTGAGGTAAGCAGAAGCTATCAGGCTGGGTTATTGACCAAGGAAACAGCCCTTACCCAAGAAATTCTTGCAAATACCAGCGAACCTAAAACGGAATTTCCAAGAAAAGCCGTGGTTGCTTGCCAAGGTGTTGAGGGATCTTATGCGGAACGCGCTTGCACAAAGCTGTTTGCTATGCCTAATACTATGTTTTTCAACAATTTTGAAAGCGTATTCAATGCTGTGGAAATGGGACTTTGCCAATATGGCGTTTTGCCCATTGAAAACAGCTCTGCCGGTTCGGTAACGGAAGTATATGATTTAATGGTACGCCATAAATTCTATGTGGTTAAGAGCATAAAACTGCACATCAACCATGCCCTTGTTGGAAAAAAAGGAACAAAGCTCTCTGATGTGAAAGAAATCATTTCCCATGATCAAGCATTGCAGCAGTGCAGTGAATTTTTGAAATCCCTTCCAAATGTAAAGGTTACTGTTTTTGAAAATACCGCCATGGCGGCAAAATATGTTGCAGAATGTGATCGTTCGGACATTGCAGCTCTTTCCTCCCCTGAATGTGCAAAGCTGTATGGCTTAGATATAGTGCAAGAGGATGTTCAGAATAATCAAAATAACTATACCCGGTTCATTTGTATTGCAAAAAACATGGAAATTTATGCTGGAGCAAATAAAATCAGCTTAATGCTTTCTTTGGAGCACAGACCAGGTTCTCTGCATGAAATGATTGGTAAGGTTGCTTGCCATGGCTTGAATCTTTGCAAGTTGGAAAGCCGCCCCATTCCGGGAAAGGATTTTGAATTCCGTTTCTATTTCGACTTAGACGGTTCTGTATTCTCCCCTCATGTATTGACATTGCTTAAGGATATGGAACAATCTGCTGAAAAATTATCCTTCCTGGGATGCTACTCAGAAATGTAAGGAGAGATGGGCATGAAGATACTCGTGCTAAACGGGCCGAATTTAAATATGCTTGGAATTCGGGAAAAAAATATTTATGGCAATGATACCTACGAGGATTTGGTGAACTTGGTTCAAAAAATCGCTAAAGAAAACCATATTGAAGTTGAGGTTTATCAATCCAATCATGAGGGTGCATTGGTTGATCGCATTCAGCAGGCTTATTTTGACGGCACAGAGGGTATTGTGATAAATCCTGCGGCATATACCCATACCAGTGTGGCAATTTTGGATGCATTGAAGGCGGTAAGTCTTCCGGCTGTGGAGGTGCATCTTTCCGATGTGAGCCAAAGAGAGGATTTTCGTCAGATATCATATGCAGGCAAGGCTTGCGTTAAGACAATTATGGGTAAGGGCTTTTTGGGCTACCAAGAAGGGATGCTGTTTTTGCTGGAGATGGCGGATAGGAAAGGGGAATAAAGTATGATTTCAAAAAATATGAAGATTTTGGTGGAAAAAAGTGCCGGAATTAGCGCGTTATTTTCTGAGGGAAAGCGGATGCGTGAGGTTTTGGGCGAGGAAAATGTTTTTGATTTTGGGATAGGAAACCCCAATGTAAATGCGCCCCTTTCCGTTAACAAAACGGCCATTGAGCTTCTGGAAACCATGGATTCCTTAGCGTTACACAGCTATACTGACGGTACAGGCATTCCTAGTGTGCGTCAGGCCATCGCCGAAAGCGTAAACCGCCGTTTTCAAGAGGAATATACAGGAGAAAATATCGTTATGACCGCAGGGGCAGCAGGTGGGTTAAACGTGATTTTGAAGGTTTTGTTAGACCAAGGGGATGAGGTTTTGACATTTGCACCTTATTTTTCAGAATACGACGTATATGTTGCCAATGCGGGTGGTCGGCTGATTGCCATTGAGCCCAATGTTCCCTCCTTTTTGCCTGATGCAAAAAAATTGGAGGAGGCAATTACACCAAAAACAAAGGCGATTATTATTAACAACCCCAACAACCCTACGGGAGTGGTTTATGATGTGCAAACCCTGGGAAAAATTGCGGGGGTTTTGAAGGCAAAAGAAAAGGAACTTGGCACCTCCATTTATTTGATTTCCGATGAACCTTACAGAGAATTGGTTTTTGACGGCGCAACGGTGCCTTATATTCCAAAGCTTTATGGGAATACCATTGTTGCTTATTCATTTTCAAAATCCCTTTCGCTGCCTGGGGATAGAATTGGCTATTTAACCATTCCTTCAACGGTGCAGGATTTTCAAGAGGTGGTTTTCGGAGCAGGCGTTGCCAACCGTATCTTGGGTTTTGTCAATGCACCAGTTTTACAGCAATTGGTTGTTGCAAAATGCTGTGATGAGAAGTCAGACATTGCGTTTTACGATAAAAACAGGGAGATTTTATATAGTGCTTTATCCCAATATGGTTTTGAATGTGCAAAACCCCAAGGAGCATTCTACCTTTTTGTGAAATCCATGGAGGAGGATGAGTTTGCTTTTGTAAATAAAGCAAAGGAATTCGGTATTTTGATGACACCAGGCAGTGGTTTTGGCTGTAAGGGTTATGTGAGAATCGCCTATTGTGTAGCAAGAGATACCATTGAGCGGGCATTGCCATCCTTTGAAAAGCTGGCAAAGGCATATCAAAAATAGAATGTGTTTTTGAAACAAAAGGGTGAAAATTTAATTACTGATTCAAAAATGGAATGTTTTCTAATGAAGAATGTATGTTGATAAGTCTTTTTAATTTGACGTAAGCAGTTGGAAAATCAAGAGTTTCCCAATGGGAATCCCCAGGATGGGCTTTGTTTATCCGAGGGAAACAGAGTATTTGAAGACCTTTGGTCATAGGAACTTATCTATTTGTCCTATGTCAGCTTGAAAAAAGCAAGACCGAAAACTTTTATTAAAACCACATATTCATGGGGGTTTAGATGGGTCAATGGGCGAAATCCTTGTGGATGTTTGAGGGCAAAGCCCTCAAGGTTTTGACTTTGTCTATGTTCTGCAGCAGGTATTGCAAAAGCAATACCTGCTTTTTTATGCTTGTTTTTTTGTATGTGGAGTAAAGTGGAGGTTTAAAAATCCCATAAATTTTATTCAAAAATTAAGTTACCCTTCTTGTGGTGGGGAATGGGTGAGGCTTTTCTTGTCGAAAATTGATACAAAATTCAAAAAATTAGAAAAAAGTCTTGAAATAGCAAGGTTTTTTTATGAAAAAAACACAGATTTTTCTAAAAGAGCACTTGTCTTATTTCAATAAATATATTACAATGTGGTTAATAGTGGAGGAAAGTGGTTGAAAATGGTTTGTTAGTCACTGCTTCTCCTGATTTTGGTGAAGGGTGGTGACTGCAAAATGTTTCTTGGTGAATTTCAACATTCTATTGATTCCAAAGGGCGATTAATTGTTCCTGCGAAATTCAGAGAAGACTTAGGTGAAAATTTTGTGGTGACCAAAGGTTTGGACAACTGTCTGTTTGCCTATCCCAAAAGTGAATGGGCGATTTTTGAAGAAAAACTGAAACAGCTTCCTTTGACCAACAGCGGCGCAAGGAAATTTGTACGTTTTTTCTTTGCCGGTGCCATTGAATGTGACATAGATAATCAGGGTAGAATAAACTTGCCTGCAAACCTTAGAGAATATGCGGGATTGAGAAAAGATGTTGTTTCCATCGGCGTAAACAACAGGGTGGAAATTTGGAATAAGGATAGTTGGTCTGAATATAACAACGAAGAGAACTTCATTAGTAACGAATTGGCTTTTGAGATGGAGAATTTGGGAATATAAATGATTAATTTTAGGTTTTATCCTGTTTTTTCAAATGATTGAAACGGATGAAGCCAACGGATTCAAAATAAAAGAAAGGAAAGGCAGAAAAAAGCTTTTTATGCTGCCGAGGGTAACCATTTTGGAATTTCATCATGTTTCCGTACTTCTATGGGAGTGCATTGAAAATTTAAACATTAAAGCTGACGGGATATATATAGATGGTACAATGGGCGGCGGCGGACACTCTCTGGAAATTGCCAAAAACCTGACGACAGGCAGGCTGATTTGCATTGATCAGGATCAGAATGCCCATGAGGCGGCAAAGGAAAGATTGAAAGATCATCTGGATAAAATTACTTTTGTACATGATAATTTTGGAAATATTGACAGTATTTTGGACAGCCTGAAAATTAAAAAAATAGACGGGATGCTATTGGATATTGGTGTTTCCTCCCATCAATTAGATGAGGCGGAACGAGGATTCTCCTATCAGCAGGATGCACCGCTGGATATGCGAATGGATACCTCAAAGTCATTTTCCGCTTATGAGGTGGTAAACAAATATGACGAAGATGCACTTAACCGTATAATTTTTGGCTATGGTGAGGAAAGGTGGGCAAGAAGAATTGCTCAATTTATTATAAAAGAACGGCAGGACAAGCCAATAGAAACAACGGCTGAGCTGGTTGAAGTAATTAAAAAAGCGGTACCAAAAGGGGCAAGAAAGGACGGTCCCCATCCTGCAAAGCGAACCTTTCAAGCAATTCGCATTGAAGTAAACGGTGAGCTGGATGTATTGCAACGTGCGATTGACAATGTTGCCAACAGATTAAACCCTGGGGGCAGACTTTGCATTATTACCTTCCATTCCTTGGAAGACAGGATTGTAAAAGAGGCATTTCGAAAACAAGAAAATCCATGCATTTGCCCGCCCCAGTTCCCGGTTTGTGTTTGCGGCAGAAAGCAAACAGCCAGGGTAATTACAAGAAAGCCTATTATACCAAGTGAAGATGAATTGGCAGTAAATCCCCGCGCAAGAAGTGCAAAATTGCGTGTTTTAGAGGGGGTAGAAAAATAAACAAGAAAGGGGTATTCGGTTATGGCTGTAAAACGAAACAACACAATACAAAATTCGTATAGAGGTTCCTCCTATTATACTTATGGCAACGTTGCGTTCGATGTGCAGCCGGAGTATACTCCTTATTATATCGATGAAGAAGCGAAAAAAAAACGTATTGCAGAGGAAAAACTGCAAAAGGCGGAAATTAGAGAAAGCAGAGTTACCGCCTTAAAGCTAATTGCAATTATTGTAGTTCTTTTTGCCGGCAGCATTGCGTTTATGGGTATGCATGTAAAGGTTGCCCAGGAAAACTTTGCACTGAGAGAACAAAAAAGTCAACTGGCGGATTTACAGGCCAGCAATAACATATTAGAAGCGGAGCTAACGGAGCAAATTGACTTGGATTATATTAAAGAGCAGGCCGCAACCCGTTTGGGAATGGCTGAACCCCAACCGTATCAGATTGTTTACATAGATGTACCCAAGCAAAGCTATACCATTCAATATGCTGCGGACACAACTGACGAAGAAAAAAACACTGGATTTTTAAAATTTAAAAATTGGTTAAAAAAGGATTGATGCATATGAAAGAATCTACAACAAGAATAAAGGCTAATAATAAGTTTGCTTTTATTCTTTTTGTATTTATGTCAGTTTTTACAATTGTGTTGGGCAGAGTGATCTATCTGAAAGTTGTTCATGGTGAGGAATATGAAGCGGCTGCAAAAAATCAGCAGATAAACCGTTATGATGCGGTAGTTGCGGCAAACAGAGGTAGTATTCTTGATCGAAACCAACAGGTTTTGGCAATTTCTACGGCGGTCTACAACGTTGTTCTTGATCCTTTGGTTTTATCCCAAAACAAGGAGGATGCACAAGAAAAAACATTAACGACATTATGCCAATACTTTCCGGAGCTAGATTATACAACATTAAAGGAATATATTACAGTGAACCCTGCAACGGGAAAAATCAACCTTCCCAACCACTGGAAATATCTAGTTAAGGGGGTTGACCGCTCTTTAAAAGAAGAATTGGAAGCACTAAATTTAAAGGGAATTTACTTTGAGCAGACCAGTAAGCGTTCTTATCCGTTAAAAAATCTGGCTTGTCATTTGCTTGGTTTTATTCGTGGCGGAAGCCAGTGGGGGATTGAGGGGCAGTTTAATGATTATATGGTAGGAACCCCGGGGCGGTCCTTCATCCTTTATGATGGTGCTAACAATATTACCTATCAGGATTACCCGGCTCAAGACGGAGATACAGTGATTACAACAATTGATTATACCATTCAGCAATATGCGGATGATATTGTATCCCAAACCATGGAAGAGTGGCCCGCTGAGAATATTTCGGCAATGGTGGTGAATCCAAATACCGGGGAGATTTACGCTTTGGCGGAGTCAAATAACTTTGACTTGAATGACCCAAGTAAGCCGCCTCAGCTTGAAACCGAGTCTACTTTTCAGGCACAGTGGGAGTTGAAAAGCAGTGCTGAGCAATTGGAATATTTAAATAATATGTGGAAAAACTTTTCCATTAGCAGTACCTATGAGCCTGGATCTATCTACAAGCCTTTGGTTGCGGCGGCTGCGTTGGAGGAGGGCGTAATTACACCTGAAACAACCTTTTATTGCGGTGGATCCATTGATGTAAGTGGAACTGCAATTCGTTGTCATTTAAGAAGCGGACATGGAACGGTGAATGTGGAAGAAATTTTGGCGCAATCATGTAACGTGGGGATTATTCAAATTGCCCAAAGGCTTGGGGCAGAAAAAATATATCGTTATCAAAAGGAATTTGGCTTTGGGCAAAAAACTGGCATTGATTTGCCTGGAGAGGAGGATGCAGCAAATGTACTGCATTCCTTATCTACCATTGGACCTGTTGAATTGGCTACAATCTCATTTGGACAATCCTTTAACTGCACTACAATTCAGATTGTCACAGCATTTTCCGCTTTAATCAACGGTGGAAATATAATGAAACCTTATGTTGTTTCTCAAGTAATTGCGCCCAACGGGGATGTGGTGTATGACAAAAAGCCTGAAGTGGTGCGACAGGTTATTTCAAAAAAAACCTCTGATTATTTGCGCATTGCACTAAAGGCTACAGTGGAAAGAGGAACGGGCAAAAAAATTGATATTCCAGGCTATTCCATCGCATGTAAAACTGGTACAGCCGAGCAGGGTTCCAGAACAAGAGATGACCTATGGGCACTGACGCATATGGCTTATTTCCCGGCGGAAAATCCCCAGTATCTTGTAATGTCCGTAATTTATTTGCCGGAGGATTACGTGGATGGCGTGCAGAGCACAGCGCCCATGACAAAGTCCCTGATAGAAAAGATTATTAAATATAAAAACCTAGAGCCAACGGAAGGTACGGGGGAAGCGGCTGCACAGAAAAATCAGGGAACTGTGGTGATTCCCGATTATGTTGGAAGCTCAACCTATGATGTAGTGACCGATTTGGATGCCAAAGGCTTGACCTATAAGGTTGTGGGGACAGGCAATACCATTACGAACCAAGTGCCCAAAGCAGGGGCAACGGTTGAGGTGGGCAGTGAAATGATTTTGTATGTTGAAAAATCCTCCCAGGATACCGGGAAGGTTGTGGTGCCTAATGTGGTAGGCAAAACTTACAGTGACGCAACCTCAATATTGACAGCGGCCGGCTTTGAAGTGGTTTTCGAGGGCGATACCGACGGTGTTGTTTCATCCCAGGATCCTAAATATGGCGTATCCGTTGAAAAAGGCGGAGAGGTCAAAATAAAGCTTGTTCCTCAGACATAGGAAACAACACACAGTCAGTAACAAAGACCCAAAAAAGTGTGGCGTATACAATAATAAGGGATAGTTTCATATAAAATTTTAGGCGTGGTTTTATTTTTACGGTGCTTAGGGCTTGATAGGCTACGGTGTTTCCTGCCTAATTAAACGCATACACACCCTGTTTTTTCCATATATTTTTTATAAATGGAAAAGACAGGGGTGTTTTTATGGAGCGACCACCCATAGGTGTTAAGAAGAAGCTATTGGTTTTTCTGCTGGGTGCGATGTTTGGATTTTCCTTATTGCTTGGAAGAATTATCTATATTGAACTTTTCCGTGCGCAGCAATGGCAGGAGCTTGCATATGAACAGCAAACGAGAGACAGGCTGATTATGCCGAAAAGAGGAAGTATTTTGGACAGGAATGGCCAGGGAATTGCGTTGACGGAAACGGTAAACGCTGTTAGTGTTATTCCTATACAGGCAAAGGAAAAAGAAAAAACGGCGGCATATCTGGCGGAAAAGTTGAACTTAGATTATGAAACGGTTTTGGAAAAGGTGCGGGAAAATGTTGCCCTTGTACGAATTAAAACAAAGGTTGACAGTGAAGTGGCAGCGGAAATTCGCAAGGCGGAAATTCCCGGCGTTATGGTGGATGAGGATGTTCGGCGGGTGTATCCTTTTTCAGAAATGGCTGCACAGGTCATTGGCTTTGTGGGCAAGGATAATCAGGGCATTCTTGGCCTTGAAGCAAAATATGATGATGTTTTAGAGGGGAAGCAGGGAAAAATTTTAACCCTTACCGACTCCCGAGGAAATGAAGTGGACAGCCAACAGGATCGAATTCCGCCAGAGGATGGGAAAAACCTTATAACAACCATTGATGTGGTGATGCAGCAGTATGCGGAGCAAACCATTGCAAAGGCCGTGGAGTCAAAAAGTGCAGATCATGGGCTGATTATTGTGTTAAATCCTCAAAATGGGGAAATATATGCTATGGCAAATTATCCGTTTTTTGATTTAAACGATCCATTTACCATTAATGATGATGCTTTGGCGGAAATCTGGGATACCCTTTCGGAAAAGGAAAGAAACGATTACTTGAATACCATGTGGCGAAATACCGCTATCAATGACACCTATGAACCTGGCAGTACCTTTAAAATTGTCACCTCTGCCGCAGGGCTTGAAGAGGGCGTTGTTACACCCGAAAGCACATTTTATTGCAGAGGTTATTACATAGCAGGAGATAGAAAGATTAAATGCTGGCGCTATCCCCGCATTCACGGTGCAGAAACCTTCGTGGAGGGGGTGCAAAATTCTTGCAATCCTGTTTTTATGGAGGTTGCCGAGCGTCTGGGGGCAGAAAAATTTTTGAGTTATATGCAAAAATTCGGATTTGATCAAAAAACAGGAATTGACCTTGCTGGAGAAGCCGTGGGGATTATTCATAAGCTTGAAAACATTGGCCCTGTGGAATTGGCAACCATGAGCTTTGGGCAGTCTTTTCAGATCACCCCGCTGCAGCTTTTAAGGGCAGCCTCTACGATTGTAAATGGTGGGTATTTAGTTACACCTCATTTTGCAAAGGGGATTGCTGATGAAGAAGGAAATATGATTGAGGAATTTCAATATGATAAAGGTGAACAGGTGATATCAACCCAAACCTCAGAAACCATGAAAATGATTCTGGAAAGCGTTGTTTCCCAAGGCACAGGCAGTAAAGCATATATTCCTGGTTATCGCGTTGGTGGAAAGACTGCCACCTCGGAAAAACTGCCACGAAAAAATGGAAAATACATTGCTTCCTTTATGTCCTTTGCACCGGCGGAAAATCCCCAGGTATTGGCGCTTGTCTTGATTGATGAACCTCAAGGGGTTTATTATGGCGGTACCGTTGCAGGACCGGTGATGCAGGAGTTATTGAAAAATATTTTACCATATTTGGGAGTTGAACCGGTTTATACTGAAAAAGAGGCGGAAGAGGCAGCGAAGGAACAGGCCATTATGCCTGATGTAATCGGCATGACATTACAGGAAGCAAAAAATGCCATACAAAAAGAGGGGCTTACCGTTAGTGTTCGCGGCGAAGGCGAAGCTGTTCAAAGGCAATTGCCACCTAGTGGAGAAACGATTAACAAGGGAACAGAGGTTATCGTCTATTTGGAATAGGGATACAGAATAATTGGGAAAAAATGAGCCAATGCTATAAAAATATTTGGTAGAAAAACATAATTGTGGTATACTTTTTCCAGAATTAATTTGGAATATTATTGCTATACTTCTCTGTGGGTTAAAATGCTTTGATTGAGCTTGTAAAAGCCTTTTTCCCAGGGGGATAATGGAAAGGATAAATATATTTATATGGTTTGATGGCTTTCTGGAATATAAAGGATTGCAATCACGCTTCATAATGAGTAAAATGGTGAAGAGTTTTTTCATTTGTTTTGTTTTTGTGCTGGAGTGCTTTTGTAGCTACAAGCAGAAGGCGTTAAGCATTGCTAACCAAAGGAGGAAGCAGCCGTGGAATTAAATAAGCTGTTAAAAGGAGTTTCTTATAGTGTATTACAAGGAAATGCAAACATTGAAGTTAAAAAAATTGAGTATGATTCCAGAAAGGTAACTGCGGGAGATGTTTTTGTGTGCATCACCGGGTTTCAAAGGGATGGGCATACTTTTGCAGCGAAAGCGGTAAAAAGCGGTGCGGTCGCTTTGATTTGTGAATATGTTCCGGAGGGAATCGATAAAGAAGTTACAATTTTTCAAGTGGAAAACAGTCGAGAGGCTTTGGCTTTTATGGCAGTACAATATTTTAATCAACCTTCCCCCAAAATGCATGTGATCGGTGTTACAGGAACAAACGGCAAAACCACCACCACATATTTGATGAAGTCGATTTTAGACCATATGGAGAAAAAGGTTGGTGTGGTTGGTACCATTGAAAACCGTATTGGAGATCGAGTGCTTCATACGGAGCGAACCACTCCCGAATCCAAGGAATTACAGGAATTATTGGATACTATGGTGAAAGAGGACGTTAGCCATGTGGTAATGGAGGTTTCATCCCATTCCTTGGATTTACACAGGGTTGACGGCATTGAATATGAAATTGGAATTTTTACGAATTTAACGCAGGATCATTTGGATTATCATAAAACCATGGAAAATTATAAGGAAGCGAAGTCCAAATTATTTGAACGAGCCCAAAAAAGCGTTATTAATTTGGACGATGCCGCTGGTAGCTTTATGAGAGAAAGAGCGAAAGGGCAGGTGCTGACCTTTGCTGTTGAAAACGATGCTGATTTGCGGGCGAGGAATATTGAGATTTCCGCCGAGGGAACGGAATTTTCTTTGACTTGGGAAGAAAAGGAATACCATGTGCACTTAAGCACCCCAGGAAGGTTCAGCGTTTACAACGCTTTGGGCGCAATTGGTGCATGCTTGTTACTGGGAATTTCCATGACAGATATTCTTGTGGGTTTAAAAGAAAACCAGGGGGTAGCAGGACGATTCCAAGCGGTACGCAGTAAGAAAGGCTATCAAGGGGTGGTGGATTATGCCCACACCCCCGATGGCTTGGATAATATTTTAAAGACTGCCCGCGAATTTGCGAAGGGACGAATCATTACCATTTTTGGCTGTGGTGGCGACAGAGATAAAACAAAGCGACCCATTATGGGAGAAATCGCCGGCAATGGCTCCGACTATTGCATCATTACATCGGATAATCCAAGAACGGAGGATCCTTTGACCATTTTAAACGAAGTCGAGGCCGGGATGAAAAAAACCCAGTGTCCATACGAAAAAATTGCAGATAGGAGAGCGGCCATTTTGCAAGGTACAAAAATGGCAAAGACCGGTGATGTTATCATTATCGCAGGCAAGGGACACGAAAATTATCAGATATTCAAGGATTGTACCATTCACTTTGACGATATGGAAGAGATACGAAAGGCTTTTGGTGAGGATTGCATATGAAAAAAATGACGATTCGAGAAATCATGCAAGCAACAAATGCACAGGTGATTGCTGTTGATGGGCTGAATGAGGTTTTGGATAAAACCGTAGCCCATATCACGCAGGATTCCAGAGAGGTTACAAAGGAAAGTCTGTTTTTTGCGGTTCAAGGGGAGCGTATGGACGGGCATCAGTTTATTGAGGAATGTTATGAAAAGGGTGTTGCCGTCTGCTTATCTTCTAAGGTGATTGCACCAAAAAAAGGCAGTGCCTTGCTTTTGGTTCCCGATGTGAAAAAGGCTTTGTTAAAGCTGGCTGCCCATTACAGAAACAAATTTGACATTCCTTTTATCGGTATCACTGGCAGTGTTGGCAAAACAACAACCAAGGATATGGTTGCTTCGGTTTTAGCACAAAAATATGATGTTCTTTGGACACAGGGCAATTACAACAACGACATCGGTGTGCCTTTGACCTTATTCCGTTTGGAGGAGCATCATGAAATTGCTGTCATTGAAATGGGAATGAACCATTTTGGAGAAATTCATGCCTTAGCGGAGGTGGTTCGCCCCCATTTAGGGCTGATTTCCAATGTTGGGGTTGCTCATATTGAATATTTGGGCAGCAGAGAAGGTATCATGAAGGCGAAATGCGAAATGTTTGATTTCATGCCTGAAAAGGGTGTTGCGGTTTTGAATGCCGACAACGATATGCTGATTACCTTAGAAGGAAAGCTTACGCAAAAACTGCGCTGGTTTGGGGTGGAAAACAAAAAGGATGTGTATGCTGATAAACTTGAAATTCTGGGCATGGAAAAAACAAAATGTGCTATTCATACACCGGCAGGCTCCTTTGATGCGATTGTGCCTATGCCGGGGGAGCATATGATTTTGAATGCCCTTTCCGCAGTGGCAGTGGGACTTGAGATGGGTCTTAGCCTTGAAGAAATAAAGATGGGAATTGAAAGCTTTGTACCTACAAAAAATAGAATGAACGTAATGAAGCTGGAAAACAAGATGACGGTTTTAAACGATGTTTATAACGCAAATCCGGTATCCATGAAGGCTTCTTTGGATATTCTTGCAAATGCTGATGGTCGTAAGGTTGCAATATTAGGCTTTATGGGTGAGCTTGGAGAATATGCACTTGAAATGCATGAGGAAGTAGGCGCTTATGCTGCAGAAAAAGGAATTGATCTCCTTTTTTGCATCGGCAAATTTAGCGAGCAAATGGAGCAAGGGGCAAGAGATGGCGGATTAAAGGAAATTCATCGTTATGATAGCCAAGAGGATTTTTGGAACCAAGGTTTAACGCTGCTGAAAAAGGGCGATGCTATTTTAGTAAAGGCGTCTCGAAGTATGGCATTGGAAAAAACCGTAGAAAAAATACAGGGAGTGAACTGAAGTGGGGTCTTTGGAACAGGCAGTATACGCAATTATCATATCGTTTGTAGTGGGGGTTATCCTTTGTCCCGTTATGATTCCTATGCTGCATAGATTGAAATTTGGACAAAACGTAAGAGATGACGGTCCCCAGAGCCATTTGCAAAAACAAGGAACGCCCACGATGGGTGGCATTGCGTTTTTGATTGCTTTTGCCGTTGCAGCATCTTTTTTTATGAAAGACAATCTTGATGGTACGGTAATTCTTTTGGTAACAGTTTGCTACGGTATTATTGGTTTTTTAGATGATTATATTAAGGTGGTAAAAAAACGCTCTCTTGGTCTTCGGGCGGCGCAAAAGCTGTTGCTTCAGTTAATTGTGACCGGGATCTTTTGCTGGTATATTTATAAAAGCGGTATTGGAACCCAGGTTTATATCCCTTTTGGGAATGGGGCGAGGATAGATTTGGGAATTCTTTTTATACCGTTTTTATTTGTTACTGTTTTGGGTACGGTAAATGGGGTAAATTTAACCGATGGATTGGATGGCTTGGCAGGTGGCGTGACGCTGATTGTGGCGGCCTTTTTTGCCGTAGTAGCTTGGGCGGCAGGCAGCACTGTTTCCCCTATGTGTGGCGCTATTGTTGGTGGTTTATTAGCATTTTTGATTTTTAATTCCTATCCCGCTAGGGTTTTTATGGGGGATACCGGCTCCCTTGCTTTGGGAGGTTTTATCGCATCTACGGCTTTTATTTTAAAGATGCCGATTTTTATTCTAATTGTGGGCTTCATTTATCTTTTGGAATCTGTCAGCACCATGCTTCAGGTGGGTTATTTTAAACTGACAAAGCGCAAATATGGTGCCGGAAAGAGATTATTTAAGATGGCGCCTTTTCACCATCATTTGGAGCAAAGCGGATGGAGAGAAACGAAGGTTGTTACGCTGTTTTATGTGGCTACGGCCATGCTTTGCTTGATTGGTTTTTTGGCCTGCAAAAATATTTTTTAGGTGAGATAGGAAAAGGGAAGGGTTTTCTTATAATATAATTCTTTGTAGGTTATATAAATCTCATAAGCACTCAACGTTAAAAGTGGCGAGGACTTGTGGTAACCCATAGAAAATAAGGATTGCAATGTTTGCTCAGAGTAATCTTTCAATAATTTTTCTTTATTATTTTATTAGGGGTTTTGATGTTTTGTGCTTTAAAACGCCCGGAAAGAGGGAATCTAAGTTGGAATATAAGGATAAAAGGGTTTTGGTTTGCGGTATGGCCAAAAGCGGCGTTTCCGCTGCCAAGCTTTTAAATACGATTGGGGCAAAGGTTACGCTGCAGGATATGAAAAAACGTGAGGAGATAAAAGAAGCTCAGTTTTTTGAGAATGAGGGTATTTCTTTATTTTTAGGGGCAAACCCCGATGAAATTGTTTTGGCACAGGATTTGATTGTACTAAGCCCTGGAATTCCCTGTGACCTTTCCTTTATTTTAAAGGCGGAGACAGCGGGTATCCCTGTAATTAGCGAGGTTGAATTGGCATACACCCTAACACCGTGTCCTGTTACAGCAATTACGGGTACAAATGGGAAAACTACCACAACTACCCTTGTGGGACAGATTATGCAGGCGGTGAAGCCGAATACAGCGGTAGTGGGCAATATTGGTGTTTCTTATAGTGGCCAGGTTACTCGGCTGACCAAGGACGATTGGGTTGTGGCTGAGATCAGCAGCTTTCAGATGGAAAAGGCAAAAAGCTTTTGTCCCCATATCAGTGCGGTTTTAAATATTTCCCCTGATCATTTAAACCGACATAAAACCATGGGAAATTATATTGCCATGAAGGAACGTGTTTTTAAAAATCAAGACGAAAAAGATTTTTGTATCCTAAATTACAGCGATGAGGTTTGCCACAAAATGGCGGACAAAACAAAGGCGAGGGTATTCTTTTTTTGCAGCAAGGAGGCCTTGTCCCAAGGAATTTATTTAGACGGTGATATGATTCATTTGCGCTGGGACGGAATCGATGAGGATTTGATTTCTGTACATGAGCTGCAAGTTTTGGGTATGCATAATTACGAAAATGTCATGGCGGCGGTGGCGATGGCAATTGCAGCAGAGGTTCCCTTGGATACCATACGGGAGGTTTTAAGAAAATTTAGTGGAGTTGAGCATAGAATTGAGTATGTAGCAACGGTTGATGGCGTAGATTATTATAATGACTCTAAAGGTACCAATACGGATGCTTCTATTCGTGCAGTGCTTGCCATGAAAAAGCCCATAGTATTAATTGGTGGGGGCTATGACAAGGGGGTATCCTTTGACGATTGGACGAAGCTTTTTCAAGGCAGAGTAAAACATCTTGTTTTGATTGGTGTTACAGCGCAGCAGATTAGGGAGTCTGCTGAAAAATTTGGTTTTACGAATATTTCGATTTGCCATACCTTTGTGGAGGCTGTGAATCTTTGCAAAGAAAAAGCTGCGGAGGGGGATTGCGTTTTGCTTTCGCCTGCCTGTGCTAGCTGGGGGATGTTTGACAATTATGAACAGCGCGGGGATATGTTCAAAGAGCAGGTAAGAGGGTTTAAAAGATAAAAAAGACAAGACCTTAGGGACGCTGTCCCTAACACCTTGCAAGGGCGGTGCCCTTGACCCGATACGGAAAACTGCGTTTTCCTAAGAGGAAAGGGGGAAAATAGTGTTTTTTTATCCCCTTCAAAAACAAAGTTTTTGAGAAAAAGAGTCAAGGGATGAAATCCTTTGCAGAGTTTGAGACAGAGTCTCAAGGTCTTAAGACCTTAGGGACGCTGTCCCTAACACCTTGCAAGGGCGGTGCCCTTGACCCGATATGGAAAGCTATGCTTTCCTAAGGAGAGGGAGAAACTAATATTATTTATATCTCCTTCAAAAACGAAGTTTTTGAAACAAAGAGTCAAGGGATGAAATCCCTTGCAGAGTTTGAGACAGAGTCTCAAGGTCTAAAGACCTAAGGGACGCCGCCCCTAACACCTTGCAAGGGCGATGCCCTTGACCCGATATGGAAAACTGGGTTTTCCTAAGCGGGAAGGGTGAAAAGCAATATTATTTATATCCCCTTCACAAACAAAGTTTTTGAAAAAAGGGTCAAGGGATGAAATCCCTTGTGGGGATTGGGGCAAAGCCCCAAGGTCTAAAGACCTTAACTTGAAATTGAAAGGGAAGGAGTGAGGAAATGGGCAGAGTTAAAAGCCAAGCAAAGGCAATCGCTGGAAAAAGGAAACGAATTAAGCCCGATTCCTTTGACTTTACGGTTTTGTTTGTGGTACTAACGCTAATGTTATTTGGCATTGTAATGATTTTTAGCGCCAGCTATTATACAACCATGACCAGTGAAAAATATAAATTTGATATGTTCTATTTTCTGAAACGCCAGAGTGCTTGGGTGGTCTTAGGCACTGTAGCTATGATTTTCACTATGAATGTACCTTATATTGTTTGGCGGCGGCTATCTCTAGTAGCATATTGGCTTTCGAATTTTTTCTTAATCCTTTTACCCTTTATCGGCATTGAGGCCGGTGGCCAGAAACGCTGGATTGGTGTAGGTATGCTGCAGTTTCAGCCTTCGGAGTTCACAAAGCTCGCCTTGGTTCTTTATTTATCCCATTATATCGTAAACCATAGGATGGAGTTGGCAAAGCTGAAAGGGTTTTTAAGGGCTCTTGTGGTTTTATTAATACCTGTTGCCCTCATTTCCATTTCAAACTTCTCTTCTGCACTTTTGATTTTACTGATGGGACTAACAATGCTGTTCATTGGCAGCCCAAGAATTTGGTATTTTGTTGTGGCAGCGGCGGGTGTCATTCCTTTGGGCGCGATTGCAGTAATTTTCTTCCCGTATCGCTTAAGTCGAATTAGAATTTGGCTTGACCCTTGGTCTGACCCGACGGATAAAGGCTTTCAGACCATTCAGGGACTTTACGCTGTTGCCTCCGGGGGCATTTTCGGCCTTGGTCTTGGGCAAAGCCGACAGAAAACCTTTGTCCCAGAATCTCACAACGATATTATTTTCGCCATTATTTGTGAGGAGCTTGGCATTATTGGTGCAGCGTTGATCATTATACTGTTTGCAGTTTTAATTTGGCGCGGAATCAAAATTGCTATGAATGCAAAGGATACATATGGTACACTGATGGCCACGGGAATTACTTCGGTAATTGCATTTCAGGCAATCATTAATATTGGGGTTGTTACAAACACCATTCCAAATACAGGCCAGCCCCTGCCATTTGTTAGCTATGGCGGTACTTCACTTTTGTTTTTAACAATTATGATTGGTTTGCTTTTGAATATTTCAAGGTATCAAAAAGAATAAAATGAAACGGCACAGCTTTGCCATCAAAATTGGCCTGTGCTGTTTTTTATGCTATTTTTTATTTTTCTTTTTCGGTTTTTGGGTGATTTGTTAAAAAGACTCTTGACAAATTTAGTTGAATTGACTAAAATCTTGAAATATAGAGATTGCGAAAGACCGTGAAAAAGAGGAGTATGTATCGGATAATTGGCAGAGAGAAAGGGTCATCGGCTGCAAGCCCTTTACAAGATAGGATACAGAAGGTAGCTTTTGAGTTGTTTTGCCGAAGGGTTTTCCTGCGTAGGTAAAAACGGGTGACTCCGTTATTGGTTATTGAGTGTCTGTCCTTTTTGGGCAGAAATAAAGGTGGTACCGCGAGTTTTCGTCCTTTTTGGGATGAAAGCTTTTTTTTGTCCGCAAAATGCTTTTTAAGCCGGACATAAAAATAAAAAGGCAGGATTGTGGATATAAATATGCTACATTATTTATGACGTTAACATGGAGCAAATGGCAATCTTTATAAAGGGTGGAAGTGCCTGCCCAATGTTCATTGGGAAAAAAGACAAAGAAGTATTTTTTGAAAATTTTACGTTTTTAAACGGACGGGAAATGAGGTCTTTGCAAAGTCAGAAGCCGTAAGGCTTTGATTTTTATTTGAGATTTGTATTTAGGCCGATTGGTACTTCACAAAAAATTGAAATTTTCTGTTATGAAAGATTGATACAGTTGAAACATTTTTTAAAATTAGGGAGGAGAAAGTTTATGAAGGAATTGGCTAAGAATTATGATCCGTCGATCGTAGAGGAAAGACTCTATGAAAAATGGATGGAAAAAAAATATTTTCACACAGAGGTTGATAAAAGCAAAAAACCTTTTTGTATCGTTATGCCCCCCCCGAATATTACAGGCCAGCTGCATATGGGCCACGCCTTGGATAACACCATGCAGGATATTCTTATTCGTTGGAAAAGAATGGCGGGATTTAATGCTTTGTGGGTTCCAGGTATTGACCATGCAAGCATCTCTACAGAATTAAAGGTAGTTCAAAAAATGGCTTCCGAGGGCTTAACAAAGGACGATGTTGGCCGTGAGGGTTTCTTGGATCGTGCTTGGGCGTGGAAAGAAGAATACGGCGGTATTATCTTGAATCAGCTGCGTAAATTGGGCTGTTCCTGTGATTGGGATAGAGTTCGTTTTACCATGGATGAGGGCTGTTCTGACGCCGTTTTGGAAACTTTTTGCCGCTTATACGAAAAAGGCTATATTTATCGCGGAGAAAAGATTATTAACTGGTGCCCTGAATGTCAGACGACTATTTCCGATGCAGAGGTAAACCATATCGATACGGCAGGACATTTCTATCATATTGATTACCCCATTGTAGGCTCTGATGAAAAGCTGCGTTTGGCAACAACAAGACCAGAAACCATGCTGGGGGATACTGCGGTTGCTGTTCATCCTAAGGATGAAAGATATCAGCATTTAATCGGGAAGAATTGTATTCTGCCTTTGCTAAACAAAGAAATCCCTATTATTGCTGATGAATATGTTGACCGTGAATTTGGTACAGGCGTTGTTAAAATTACACCTGCCCATGACCCTAACGACTTTGAAGTTGGCTTGCGCCATGATCTGCCTTGCATCGGCGTTATGAACGATGATGGCACTATGAACGAATTGGCAGGGGAATATGCCGGTATGGATCGCTATGAATGCAGAAAAGCAATCGTAGAGAGATTGAAGGCAGAGGGCTATTTAATTCGAATAGAAGATATTACCCATGCCGTTGGCTGCCATGAGCGCTGTAATGTTGCCATAGAACCTATGATTAAAATGCAGTGGTTTGTTAAGATGGACGAAATGGCAAAGCCTGCTATGGAGGTTTATGAAAACCAGAAGGTACGCTTTGTGCCGGATCGCTTTGGCAAGGTTTATATGCATTGGCTGGAAAATATCCGTGACTGGTGTATTTCCCGTCAGCTTTGGTGGGGACACCGTATTCCTGCATATTATTGTGCAGACTGCGGTCATATTACTGTAAGCAAGCACACCCCTGAAAAGTGTGAAAAATGTGGCTCAACAAACATCAGGCAGGATGAGGATACATTGGACACATGGTTCAGCTCTGCATTATGGCCTTTCTCTACCTTGGGCTGGCCAGAAAACACGGAGGAATTGCAGCATTTTTATCCTACAAGCACATTGGTAACGGGCTATGATATTATTTTCTTCTGGGTTATCAGAATGGTATTCAGCGGTTTAGAGCAGATTGGGGAAATTCCGTTCCATGATGTATTGATTCATGGCTTGATTCGTGACGAACAGGGACGTAAGTTCTCAAAATCCCTGGGCAACGGTATTGATCCTTTAGAGGTTATTGCAAATTATGGTTCAGATCCTCTACGTTTGATGCTGATTACTGGCAATGCACCCGGGAATGACATGCGTTTTTATTGGGAAAGATTGGATAATTGCAGAAACTTCTGTAACAAAATTTGGAATGCTACCCGTTTCGTGATGATGAACATGGACGAAAAGCAAGAAACAAAGCTGTTGATGCCCACATCTGCAGATAAGTGGATTCTATCAAAGGTAAACACCTTGGCAAAAGAAGTGGCAGACAACATGGAGCATTACGAATTGGCCTTGGCTGCACAAAAGGTTTATGATTTCCTTTGGGATGAATTCTGCGATTGGTATATTGAAATGGTGAAGCCTCGTTTGTATAACAAAGAGGATAAAACAAGAGAAGTGGCTCTTTGGACGCTGAAAACCGTATTAATCAATGCATTAAAGCTATTGCATCCATTCATGCCTTTTATTACAGAAGAGTTGTTTATGCACATTCAGGATGCTGAGGAAAGCATTATGATTTCCCAGTGGCCTGTATTTAAGGAAGAATGGAACTACAAAGAGAATGAAACTGAAATTGATACAATCAAAGAAGCTGTGCGTAATATCCGTAATATTCGCGCAGAAATGAATGTTCCTCCTTCTAAGAAGGTTCAAGTGTATGTAGTATCTGAAAAAGAAGATATTTGCAAAATTTTTGAGCATTCAAAAGTATTCTTTAAAACCTTGGCGTATGCTAGCGAGGTTATGGTTCAAAGGAACCGTGAGGGCATTGGCGAGGATGCGGTTTCTATTGTAATTTCAGAGGCAACCATCTATATGCCTTTGGCTGAGCTGGTTGATATTTCCAAGGAAATAGAGCGTTTGGAAAAAGAGCGTGAAAAGATGCTCAAGGAAATTGAGCGCGTGGAAAAGAAACTGGCAAACCAAGGCTTTGTTGCAAAAGCACCCCAGTCTTTGATTGATGAGGAAAAGGCGAAAGGGGAAAAGTATAAAGCTGTTTTGGCGCAAGTGGAGGAACATTTATCACAGATGAAAAAATAAGCGGTTTTTGTGAACGAAGGGACTGCAAAAATCTATTGAAAATCCTTTAAGTACTGACGGGGATTTGAAGGCTGAAGGTTTTCTTTATGCATTTTTTAGAGACTGGGTTCTATATGATTCAATAGAGCCCAGTCCGTTTTTTTGCTTAATTTCTCAATAAGCGCAAAAAAACCATAGAAAAGCCCCGACCGATGGCCGGGGAAGAAATATGTTACTTGATATGAGAAAATTTGTTATCGACAGCCGCATTTGTTGCTGCCGCTTGCTGCGCTGTTGCGGCCGCTGCCACATCTGTTGTTGTTTGCAATGTTGTTGTTGGCAATGTTGTTGCTGGCAATGTTGTTACAGGTGTGATCGCCTAATTCACAATTAGGAGAACTGTAATTTGGTCCAACCGCACAACAGGACTTCGGTTCATCACAGGGCGCGAACACATTCCAAGGGAAGCTCAGAGCTTCAAAGTTTGCGCAAGGATCGCCAGGGGAAAGAGGTGCTACACAAGCTTCAGGTAAGCATCTGCCTGCGGATTCAACTAACATGTTCACTGTGCGGTACAACTGTACAATAGTGAAAAGGCCAATTGTAACGCTAACAGCCACAGGTGCGCCCATTGCCATGTCACCGCAGGAACCACAATTGCATCCGCTGTTGCATCCGCAATCACAGCCGCATCCGCAGTCACAGCAAACATAGGTGCAGCAAGGATATTTCAGTTCTGCATCTAAGGCCAAAGCCTTGCCTTCAGCAAGACAATATGGCTCTATGCCGGGATTCACATTGCCGTTAAACATGTCATCTACAATTGTAACGTCAGTTTCGCTGCCACCAAAAAGTGTTAACTTTAAGGTGTAACTGCTTGTTGCGTCAATACATCCGATATAGCTGCCATCAGAACGACGGAATTCCAAGGTGTATTCAAAAATATACTTTAGTTCGATATCCCAGCAGCCGCTTTGCAAAGGGCTGGGGGTCTTGCGGATAATTTCAATTTTCTTAAGTTTTAGTTTTTTCATGATAACATCGGTTGCGTTGCAAGGGGGAACGATGATGTCGCCCGGACAAAGCATTTCATTGCAGCAGGGAACGGGATTTGTTGCAACTCGTGCAGGCCCTAAAATATCAGGAGATAAGCACTTCTGAATGCGGCACTGGTCGAAGATTCTTTGCGCGATGATGCAAGCTTCGCCTCTTCCTGCATTGGAGCAACAACCACAGCTACTTGCACTGAGATTGGCATTGTTATCAAATTCAAAAGCTCCCATAAGATTGCCTCCTTTGATTTGTTTGTAGTTCTTATATATAGTATGTAAAGGAGGAAAATGGGTGATAGGGGTAGAACAAATATATTTTGTACTTTGCTGTTTTGCAATGTGTTGGAAAAAATAACTGCATTTTATGTGCAGACAAATGTTTTTTTATTCATTTTCCCAAGTGTTTTTTTTAGCATAAAATGGTATACTCTGGTTATACTCAAATTACAGGTTATATTTTTCATTTTATTGGCGTAGAAGGTATGACTTTAAACATGAATCGCTGTTGTCTTTATGATGTAAAAAGTGACATTTGTTGGGGGTATACTTTTAGATAGAAAAATATTAATTCAGAACAATTAGGAGGAAATCAGATGAGTTTGAACTTTGAGGAAATTAAAAATGTGGACGCAGAAGTGGCTGTTGCAATTGAGGCTGAGCTTTTACGCCAACAACATAATATTGAATTAATTGCATCAGAAAATATTGTTTCAAAGGCTGTAATGTTGACAATGGGTACGCCTTTGACAAATAAATATGCGGAAGGATATCCTGCAAAGCGTTATTATGGTGGTTGTGAAAAGGTTGATATTGTTGAAAATCTTGCAAGAGATAGAGCGAAAGAACTTTTTGGCTGCGACCATGCGAATGTGCAGCCTCACAGCGGTTCCCAGGCAAACCAGGCTGTATATTTTGCAATGCTGCAATATGGTGATACGGTTATGGGCATGAATCTTGACCATGGCGGCCATTTAACCCACGGCAGTCCCGTAAACCTTTCCGGCAAATATTTTAATTTTGTTCCTTATGGTGTGGACGATCATGGCTATATTGATTATGAGGCGTTCCGCAATAAGGCGTTAGAAGTGAAGCCCAAAATGATTGTTGCAGGTGCAAGTGCTTATGCAAGAACCATTGATTTTGAGTTTATGGGTAAGGTTGCAAAAGAAGTTGGTGCATATTTTATGGTGGATATTGCCCACATTGCAGGCTTGGTTGCAGCTGGTTTCCACCCATCCCCTGTGCCCCACGCTGATTTTGTTACAACAACAACACATAAAACCTTGCGTGGCCCTCGTGGCGGTATGATTATGTGCAAGGAAGAATATGCCCAGAAAATTGATAAGGCGATTTTCCCTGGAATACAAGGTGGCCCATTGATGCACACAATTGCCTCTAAAGCGGTATGCTTCAAGGAAGCATTAGCACCTTCCTACAAACAATATATTGGGCAGGTTGTAAAAAATGCGCGGGTTTTGGCGGAAAGCCTGAAGGAAAATGGCGTAGACATCGTTTCCGGCGGTACGGATAACCATTTGATGCTGGTTGATCTCCGTGGACTAAATATTACTGGTAAGGAAGCGGAAAAAATATTGGATGAGGTTGGTATTACTGTGAACAAGAACACCATTCCCAATGATCCGCAATCGCCTTTTGTTACCAGCGGTGTTCGTATTGGTACACCAGCAATTACTTCCAGAGGCATGATAGAGGAAGATATGAAGGAAATTGCAGAAGTAATTGCTATGGTTTTGAAGGATTTTGAAGGAAGCAAGGAAGAAGCGAAAAAGCGGGTAAGAGCGTTAACAGATAAATATCCAATTTATGAAGATTAAATTTTATGGATAATATAAGTCCCTTTGTCATGTTTGGCAGAGGGGCTTTTTTTATGTTTTGGTAAAAATTGGAATTTTAAAACAATGAAATGACATGGAACCTGATTGTAAGCCAAATAAGCGTTTTTTTCTATAGAATAGGCAACTGGAGGATTTAAGATAAATAGTAGTGGGTTTTGCTTTTAATCCTATGGTATGATATAATATAATTAATATTAAATTTAAGCAACGATATAATTTTTTATATTTCACAATTAATGTAGGATTTCGGGGATAAGCTGGGATGCCGTTTTGATGAATCATTTTTGATGATGCTTTAGGCGGCGCTAAGGAATTGATGTTATTCTGATGATATTCTTGAAACGATTCGAGAACCAATGGTTTTACGGGCGAAGTTTCCGAGGTTCGTGAAATTATAGAGTTAGAGAGGGAAAATCATGAAAATTTTAGCGGATACCCATACCCATTGTATTGCTAGCGGACATGCATACAGCACTATACAGGAAAACATAAGAGCGGCGGCAGAAAAAGGCTTGGAGTTCATTGCTCTTACGGATCATGCCCCTGCCATGAAAAATACAACTTCCCATGCTTATTTTGCCAATTTGCATGTCATTGATGATGCGTTGTTTGGCGTTCGTGTATTAAAGGGCGTAGAATTAAATATTACTGACTTTGACGGAAACATAGATTTGGACGAGCAACTTCTCTCTAAGCTTGATATTTCCATCGCCAGCTTACATATTCCTTGCATTGCCCCGGGAACAGAGCGGGAAAACACAAGAGCTTGTATTGGTGCAATGGAAAACCCTTGGGTGGATATTTTGGGACATCCCGGTGACCCCAGATATCCTTTGGATTATGAGGAAATTTTCAATGCCGCCAGGAGAACGGGAACCTTATTGGAAATCAATAATGCGTCTTTGGTGCCGGGGGGATTCCGTGCAGGAAGTGATGAAAACATTAAACGGATTTTGAGAATGGCTATGAAAGAGGATGCGCCTGTTGTGGTGGGCAGCGATGCTCATTTTTATACCGGTATCGGTGATATTTATTATGTGGAAAGGTTAATGGAGGAAGTTGGATTTCCAGATGAGTTGGTTTTAAACACGAATCCAGAGAGCTTATTGTGTGCTTTAAAACGCAATAAAGGGGAAAAAAGAGATGAAAATCCTTTACTTTAACACTTTAGTATGTTAACATATAAAGGAAGTTTAGTGTAAAAGAGGTGGCCTTTGGGATGAATAAAAAAATTAAAACTGAACTTACGGATAAGCTTTTCCAATGTATTTTAAGCATGAATACCATTGATGAATGTTATCAACTTTTTGAGGATCTTTGTACGGTGAATGAAATTCAGGCCATTGCTCAACGAATGGAAGTCGCTGCTATGTTGGATGCAAAATGCACATATGTGGAAATTGCCGAAAAGACTGGTGCTTCAACTGCAACGATCAGCAGGGTGAACCGCTGCCTTCATTATGGAACGGACGGATATAAATTGGCAATCGATCGTGTAAAAGCATTAAAACAGGCAGAAGAATAATAAGTTACAGCTAATTATAAGTGTAAGGGCTGATTGTCGGCGAAGGAAATGGAAAATTTCCGGTATTTGTTGATATCAGCCTTTCTTGCCGCTTTTATCATAATAGCAAGTAGGGATAATAAAGAAGAGGAGAATTGTGGTATGATAGGTTTTGAACAGCTCAATAAGATGCAGCAAAAGGCTGTTTTACAAAAAGATGGGCCTGTTTTGGTTTTGGCAGGTGCAGGCAGTGGAAAAACAGGCGCATTAACTGTGCGCATTGCCCATTTATTGGAAACAGGGGTAAAGCCTTGGAATATTCTTGCCATTACTTTTACCAATAAGGCGGCAAAGGAAATGAAGGAAAGAGTGCATAATTTAGTAAAAGACAGGGCGGATCATATTTGGATCAGCACGTTTCACGCCACTTGCGTTCGGATTTTGCGCAGCGAAATTCATCATTTGGATTATGACGTACAGTTTTCCATTTATGATACCGATGATCAAGAGAAACTTATGCGGGAAGTTTTTAAACAGCTAAACCTTGATACAATGAATAAAAATTTTTCATTAAAGGGTGCACTGGCTATTATCAGCAGCTTAAAGGAAAAAATGATTTCATGGGAGGACTATAGTAAAACTATAGAGCCTGGGGATGAAAAAGCAGGTAAAATTAAAGAGGTTTACCATCAATACCAAAGGCGTTTAAAAGAAAATAATGCTTTGGATTTTGATGATTTAATTTATAAAACTGTTCAACTATTTCGTAATTTCCCTGATGTTTTAGAAAAATATCAAGACAGATTTAGGTATATTATGGTAGATGAATATCAAGATACAAATACCTCTCAATATGAGCTGGTTTATTTGCTGGCATCAAAATATAAAAATCTTTGCGTTGTTGGGGATGATGATCAGAGTATTTACGGATGGCGAGGGGCTAATATCCGAAACATTTTAGAGTTTGAAAAGGATTTCCCTGCAACTGTTGTTATAAAATTAGAGCAAAATTACCGCTCAACCCAAAAAATCTTGGAGGCCGCAAATTCCGTCATTCATAATAATCAAACGAGAAAAGATAAATCCCTTTGGACGGAAAATGACGGGGGTAATATTTTGCATATTTACAAGGGTGAGAATGAATATGATGAAGCTCGCTTTGTTGCCGAAAGAATACAAGAATTTGTGAATGAAGGCAGGAAGTTTAAAGAAATGGCGGTGCTTTACCGTACCAACGCCCAATCTCGTGCGGTTGAGGATCAATTCGTTAAAAAGGGAATTCCCTATCGTTTGTGCGGCGGTGTTAGATTTTATGAGCGAAAGGAAATTCGGGATATTCTCTCTTATCTTAAGGTTTTAGCGAACACTGCCGATACCATTGCGTTACGTCGGATTATAAATGTGCCCAAAAGAGGAATTGGCGAGGCATCTATTGATAAATTAGTGGCATTTGCAGAGGAAAAAGAGATTTCTCTGTTCGATGCACTGGCAAGGTTGGATGAAGTAACAGAGTTGAAAACCAGAATGTCAAAATTCCGTGATTTTTATGAAATTATTATGAACCTGAAAAATGATGCAGACAATTTTTCTGCTGCGGAGCTTATTGATAATGTGGTAAAACGCTCGGGTTATTTCCAGCTTTTAATGACAGAGGGGACGGAGGAAGCTCTTTCTCGCCTGCAAAATATAGACGAATTTGTGAATAAAGCCGTAGAATACGATAAAACTAACCCTGAAGGCGGGTTGGCAGGCTTTTTAGAGGAAGTTGCCCTAGTGGCAGATATTGATAGTTATGAAGTGGGCGAAGATGCCGCTGTGCTTATGACGCTGCATAGTGCGAAAGGGCTTGAATTTCCTTATGTATATATGATTGGTATGGAGGAAGGAATGTTTCCGACTTTTCGTGCGGTAATGTATGGCGGAGAGAAGGATATTGAGGAAGAACGCCGTCTTTGCTATGTTGGAATTACCCGTGCAAGAGAGGAATTGTTTTTAACCCATGCAAAGAGTCGGATGCAACACGGAATTACTCAGTATAATCCGCCATCACGCTTCTTAAAAGAAATTCCCCAGGATTTGGTGGATATGCCTACGCGTCAGATTTCTGACATGGCAAAAAAATATGCAATGCGTGGCAGTATGAAGCTTTCTCCCATTACCTCCCTAAAGAAAAATGGCAAAGGAGCAGGAAGGCCTGGCAAGGATGTGCCTATTATGAAAAAAAACATGCCTGCACCCAAAGACTTTACCTTGGATTATATTGTGGGAGATAAGGTGCGTGCTCCCAAATATGGAATTGGTGTGGTGAAATCCATACAAAACGCTGGTGCTGATTTTGAAATTGAGGTTTCCTTTGGTGAAAAGGGAACAAAGAAATTTATGGCAAAATTATCAAAGCTCATTAAAGTAAGCGAGTAATGGATTAGGAGTTGTGGCCAAATGGTAAACCAAATAAAGGAATTGATTTCTCTTCTGAATGAGGCAAGTAAGGCTTATTATCAACAGGATTCAGAAATTATGTCCAATCAAGAGTATGACCGTTTGTACGATGAACTTGAGGAATTAGAAAAAGAGAGCGGCATTATTTTGGCAAATAGCCCTACACAAAGGGTTGGTTATACTGTTTTAAGCAATTTAAAAAAAATAAAGCACGACAGCCCGATACTTTCCTTGGATAAAACAAAGGAAACGGGGAAGCTAAAGAGTTTTTTGGGTGAAAAAACAGGGATTCTTTCTTGGAAGCTTGATGGCTTAACCATTGTTTTGACCTACGCAAACGGAGCGTTGGTACAGGCAATTACCCGCGGAAATGGTGAAATTGGCGAGGATGTGACCCATAACGCAAAGGTTTTTGCAAATTTGCCCTTGCAAATCAGCTTTAAAGGCAATTTGGTGCTTCGTGGTGAGGGGGTTATTTCTTATTCCCAGTTTAAACGAATCAATGAGGAGCTTTCCGAGGAAGAGGCTTATAAAAATCCAAGGAATCTATGCAGTGGTACAGTGCGTCAGCTAAACAGCGAAATTGCCGCCAAAAGGCGGGTGCGTTTTTTTGCCTTTACCTTGGTAAAGGCGGAAGGGGCAGCGTTGTCTGATAGTAAGGCCAAAAATTTGGATTGGCTTCGGAGCCTTGGTTTTGATGCGGTGGAGCATAGGCTGGTAAGGGCAGAAACTGTAGTGGGGGAAGTGGAATGGTTTCGCTCCCATATACAGAATAATGATATTGCCTCCGATGGTCTTGTGCTGACCTTTGATAGTATTGACTACAGTGAAAGTCTTGGCAGAACAGCAAAATTTCCCAAGGATTCCATCGCCTTTAAATGGGCGGACGAAATGGCGGAAACCACTTTGCGAGAAATCGAATGGAATACATCCAGAACGGGATTAATGAACCCCATTGCAATTTTTGATCCTGTGGAATTGGAGGGCTCAACGGTTAGCCGTGCCAGTGTGCATAATGTGAGTATTTTGCGGGAACTGAAGCTGGGCATTGGCGACAAAATAAAGGTTTATAAGGCAAACATGATTATTCCACAAATTGCCGAGAATTTCACTGGTTCGGACACGGCAATAATTCCTAAGCAGTGTTTTGTTTGCGGGGGGGAAACTGAAATCAGAAAACAGAGGGATGGGGAGGCATTATATTGCACAAATCCCGAATGCTCCGCCCAAAGAATTCAAAGATTAACCCATTTTGTTTCCAGAGATGCCATGAATATGGAAGGGCTCTCGGAGGAAACGATAAAAAAATTTCTGGAGAAGGGCTTCATTAAACAATATCCCGATATTTTCCTCTTACACCACCATGAAAATGAAATTAAAAGCTTGGATGGTTTTGGTGAGAAGTCCTATCAAAATTTGATACAGACTATTGAAAAAGCTAAGGATGTGGAGCTTCCGAATTTTATCTATGCTTTGGGCATTAACCAGGTTGGCTTGCGCAATGCAAAGCTTCTTTGTGAGAAGTTTGATTATGATTTGGAGGGAATCAAAGGGGCAACAGAAGATAAATTGAAAGAAATTGATGGCTTTGGTGAGGTGATTGCCCATAGTATCAGCCGCTATTTCAAGGTGGAGGAGCACATAGCTTTATTGAATCAAGCGGTAGGGTATTTGCGCTTTCGGCTTCCAGATTTCAAGGATACAAAGGATTCCCTTGTGAAAGGGCTGACCTTCGTTGTGACGGGGGATTTAACAAGGTTTTCTAACAGAAAGGCCCTTGCGGACGCAATTGAGGCGCAAGGCGGCAAGGTGACGGGAAGCGTTACGAAGAAAACCCATTATTTAATTAACAATGACACCTATTCCTCCTCATCTAAGAATGGAAAGGCAAAAGAGTTGGGAATTCCAATTATTAGTGAAGAAGATTTTATTGTAAAGTTTGGGATTTATCCGAATGATACCGTAGGGGAGTAAATTTAAAATACTTTTCTTATTAAAAATACGAAAAAGCCCATATTACAAGGTTAATCCTTGGGATATGGGCTTTTTCTGTTGTACTATTTTCAAAACTCTTGTAGGAGTGAGTTTTTTTGCATAAGGCATATGGGGGGAACCATATGCCAATGGGAGAATATGAAAAGCAAAACAAATTTTTACGAAGTTTTCTTTTTGCTTGTTGCATTATAAATAGGTAGGCCAATTAAAGTCACTACAATGCTGCCAATTGATAAAATCCTACTTGTGGAACCCGACATAAATAATTGGTTTAAAACGACATAGAAGCCGCTGATTATTGCTATTGCTGGAATAATGGGATACAAAGGCACTTTGTAGGTTCTTTCAACATCAGGCCAGGTTCTTCTCAAACGAATTACTGCAAAAAAGGTTAAGGTATAGAAAATCCAGCAAGAAAATACCGCCAAATCCGTTAGACGATTAAATTGTCCGCTGATTGCGAAAAGGCAAGAAAGACCGCCAACCATAATAATGGAGTTTGTAGGAACTTGAGCTTTATTTATTTTTGCAAGCTGTGCGCTAAAGGGCAGCGTTCCGTCTTCCGCTAAAGAATAGGTTACGCGGGAGCCAGAAAGAATAAAGCCGTTTGCCGCACCTAATACGGAAATCATGATGCCTACGGAAATTATTTTGCCGCCAATCTCACCAAAAACAGCAATCGCTACTGCAGATGCAGGTGCAGTTAAATTCATCAGTTCATGTGCAGGCAGTACCCATAAGTAGGCCAAATTGATTGCAAAGTACACTGCCATAATTGCGGAAACGCCACCAATAATTGCTATGGGCAGGTCTTTACCGGGATTTTTCATTTCCCCAGCAATGGCTCCAACATTTGTCCAACCTTCAAAGGCAAATAAAATTGCAATCATCAGTTGACCAAGTATAACGGCGGGGCTTAAGCCGTCTGCAACCATAGGGGTGAAAATTGGGTTGGTGCCCGAGCCACGCAGAAAGCCAAAAATCATAAGTAAAATCAGTGGAATTAATTTACAGATTGTGAATATTATCTGTACGCCGCCGCCAACAGCAGACCCAAGGTTATTTAGAATAATAATAAGAATGATAGCGCCAATTGCAATAGGCAATCGGAAGCCTTCGCCAACAAAAAGGGTTGCCTGTTGCGCAAAGATAACAGCCAGTGCGACAATCATGGCGGGGTAAAATAAAATACTTTGCATCCATCCTGCAAGGAAGCCCACTTTTTTGCCAAAAGCTTCTTCCAAATATGTAACCATACCGCCAGTTCTTGGAATCATAATGGCAACCTCCGCAAAGGTCATTGCCGCAGCGATACAAACCAGACCGGTAATGAGCCATGCCAGCATACCCAATCCGGGGGCGCCCCCCGTTGCAGTATAAATAGCTTGTGGCTTAAAGAATACGCCGGAACCGATTACGCAGCCTACAACTGTGGCCATGGCTGTGGATATCCCAAGATTTTTTTTAAGCGCTTGCTTTTTTTCCATGTTTTTCCCTCCAATGTGGTTGAATAGTAACTAAAATTACAAGGTCAGTCGATTTTTCGCAAAGAAAAAAGGACATACAAGCAAAAAAAGCTGCCTGTATGTATATCCTCTGTACCTTCACCTGAAAGCATTACTTCGACGGCGGTCTTTTATAAGACACTCTCCAGAGTTCCATCCACCCAAGGTTCTGTTTACCTGAAAGTTTCTCCAAAAAACGGCTCTTTTGGATTGCTCCATCGGTTCTTATCTCAAAAAATAAGATCTCCCTTGCGTATCAACTGGCTTTATGTAATTTGTAAAATCAGTATATATTTATCATGACAATTTGTCAATAAAAAAATGCAAAATTTTTAATTCACATTACTATTTTTTATTTTCAATCAAAAAAGTAAGAAAGTATTTCTTTATTGCTTTATTTTTTCATATTATGTAACAATACCCGTACATTAGGTGATGAAATGAGCAGAAAAACAATTATTACAGGGACGCTGATTTTAACAGCAGCCAATTTAATTACAAAATTTATGGGCTTTTTTTACCGCGTATTTATGTCTAACGCCATTGGATCTGAGGGCATGGGCTTATACCAATTGATTTTGCCCATATACATTTTGACATGGAGCATTACCTCGGCAGGCTTTACCACAACAATTTCCCGTTTGACTGCACAGGAAAACGCCCTTGGTCAATCTGGCAATATTGGCAGAATCGTAAAGCAATCTATTTTGCTTTCAATCATGATCAGCATTGTGGTTTCAGGATGTTTATTTCTGTTTGCAGATAAAATTGCCCTAGAAATTCTCAAAGATGGGCGTGCCGCCTTATCCTTGAGATTGCTTTCCTTTGCAATTCCGTTTATGTCCGCAGGCTCTTGCTTCAGAGGTTTTTTCATTGGGATGCAAAATGCTTTTGTGCCTGCCTTTTCTCAGGTTTTAGAACAGGCAATACGTATTTTGACGATCTATATATTGGCCAGTATTTTTGTTCCCATGGGGTTAACGTATGCTTGCTGCGCTGCTGTTGTAGGTGTGGTATTAGGAGAATTTTTATCCTTTGTTTTTGTGATAATCAGCTATATCCGTTTTAAACGACGTAAAAAAATGATAAAAAAACCTACTTTTTCTTCATTTGCCACCTGCAACATGATTTTGACAATGGCGCTGCCCCTTTCTGCAACAAAAATTGCAGCTTCCTTACTTTCAACGACAGAAAATATTTTAATCCCTCGGCAATTGCAGCTTTACGGACAAAATGCAAAGGAGGCTTTAAGCGCCTACGGTGAATTAACGGGTATGGCTATGCCTTTAATTTTATTGCCTTCCGCCTGCTTGATGGCGGCTTCGATATCCTTGGTGCCGGAAATTTCTGAGGCGTGTGCTGTGAAACAAAATCAAAGAATTAGTCGAACGGTTTCTGTAACTTTTCTTTTTACGTTTATCATTGGGATTGGAGCGGCAGCTTTATTTGCAGTTTTTCCTAGGGAAATTTGCTATATTGTTTACAATCGTCAGGGGTTGGGGGAATTATTATTCCCTCTGGCATTTCTTTGTCCTTTTTTATATGCCCTAACAACCGTGCATGGTTTATTAAATGGCATGGGAGAGCAGCTATTTTTGTTCCGCAACAACCTTATCACCTCTGCAATCACTATTTCAGGCATTTGGTTCTTCATGCCGGTATATGGTATGAATGCCTTTCTTGTTTCCTGGGCGATGGGGTTGGTTTATTCCGTTTGTTCTTGTTTGCATAAGTTATACATAACGACTGGCGTTTTGCCGGATCTTTATGACTGCTTTGTAAAGCCTCTTTTGGCAGGAGGGGCTTCCGGCTTGATTATTCGCTATATTATTCAAATCTCTACGCCATCCAAAATACTGTTTTTATTATCTTTAACTGCTATGGGATTGTTATATCTCGTTTTTTTGCTCATGCTGGGTTGCTTCTCCCAAGAAAATATGGCCACGTTTTTGGGGAAAAAGAGGAAAGACCGTAAATCATAAAAATAAATGAATCAGAAAAGAGATAAAAATAGCTTGTTTGTTTGAATAATGTGATATATCTACGCCATTGTTTCAGATATGCAAGAATCACTTTTTTGTTTTCATAAAAAATTAATTTTTTTACGAGCTTGAATGAAAAGTATTTTGTAGAAAAATGAAGGATTTTGATGTATATATTATTTTATTAAAAAAATTAAAAATAGCAAAATGCACAAATATTTGTTTTCTATCCCAAATTTAAAAACAAGTTTCATAACAAAAAAATAATTTTCGTATATTTAGCATGCAAATCATTTCGCACAATTGCCGTTCTTGTCAGATAAGAATTAGGTAAAAAAAAATTACATTTTTTACTGATTTTAAAGGAATTCTTCAATAGTAATTTTTTTGTTTTTGCAAAACAGGCTTAAAATTTGGATAATTTAAACAAATATTAATCAAAATAATCAAATTAATATATGGGAAATTCACATTGTTTCCATTATTGAAATGAAATATGTTATAGTTTTATTGTTACTTATTATGAGAAGCTTGACAACTACTCGCTGTTAGACGATAATATAGTAGTTGAATATTTACATATATTTTTGCAGATTTGCATTTTTGCAAATACTATGTTAAGAAATCGTAAAGCTTTATGATTCGTTTTTTGAATATTGAATCAATCAATAAAGTGAATTTTTAAATGTTTAACGTAACATAGGATTTGTTTGAATACAAAGTTCTGTAAATAATGTTTATATTGGTAAGATAATAATAGCGACTTATCGCTTTATATTATACTGGTATTGAATTTTTTTTGACAAGGGGAAGGATGAGAAAATGTTTTTTCTACTTTTTATATTGTGGATTATTTTTAACGGAAGGGTAACAGTGGAAATTGTACTGCTGGGCATTGTTATTTGCGCTTGGCTTTACTGGTTTATGTGTAAACATATGGGCTACCAATCGAAAAAAGAAAAATCAATTTTACGATATATGCATCTTTATATTAAGTATTTTTTTATTTTAGCACTTGAAATCATAAAAGCCAATATTGCGGTTATTCGTATCATCCTATCTTCAAATAAAGAATTTGAACCAACCATTGTAAAATTCAAAACAGATATAAAATCTGACCTTGGCAAGGTGCTTCTTGCAAACTCAATTACTTTGACGCCGGGAACCTATACAATTCAATTGGATGACGATGAATATTTGGTTCATGCGTTGGACAAGTCCTTTGGCAAGGATTTAAATGAATCGATTTTCTCGAAGGAGATAAAAGAGTTGGAGGCTAAGCTATGAGTGAATTAATGAAAATGCTTTTAGAGGTTGCATTAGGAATTCTTGCAATTGGCATTTGTATTGTTTTTGTTCGAGCAATCAGAGGCCCACGATTTACGGATCGAATTGTGGCAATCAATATGATAGGAACCATGACTACTGCAACCATTTGTATCCTTTCGTCATACCTGAATGAAATTTGGCTGATAGATGTTTCGCTGGTGTATACTTTATTAAGTTTCCTTGCCGTTGTAATTATTTGTCATGTGGTTACATTGCATCATAAAGGAAGAGAATTGTTCTTAAATAGAAGAGAAAAGGGGGCAGAAGAAAAATGAGAGAAGCTATAGCGGCAGTTTTTATTATTATGGGACTTATTGTTTTTTTGCTTTCTATATTTGGAATTTTTCGATTTAAGTACGTTTTAAACCGAATTCATGCAGCAGCATTGGGAGACACGCTTGGTCTAGCCTCAATCGTTGTAGGTTTGATGATTTTGGATATGAATTTTTTTGCGGGTGCAAAACTTTTCTTAATCATCTTATTTTTTTGGATGTCTGGGCCAATTGCAACGCACAGTATTGCAAAGGTAGAGGTACTGACGAACAAAAGCTACGAGGAAAGGGTGCGTGAAAAGTGAGTGAAGTAATTCAGATTATATTGTTGGTGTTTTTAGTCGCTTGCGCCCTGGCTGTTTCGCTGACGAAAAATTTATTTGTGGCAGTCATTGTTTTTATGGGCTACAGTTCAATCATGGCGGTAATTTGGTTGTTTTTGGAATCTCCCGACCTTGCAATTACAGAGGCCGCGGTAGGTGCAGGGGTAGATAGTATTTTATTCTTCCTTACACTGAAAAAGGTTCATTATTTGAAAGGAACACGTGAGGGCTGATATGGAAGAGAAAAAAAAATTATGGAAGCATATAAAGGCATGGGTGGATGGCGAGGAAGTCATCCTAGATGCAGATAAATATATTATTACGAGATCAAAAAAAGTGAAAAAAGACTGGCGTCGCCAGTTTTCCGTAGAAACGATAAAAGGAAATACAAAGCTGTATGGCTTTTTAAGTGTTGCAATTAGTGCACTATTTATTGGCATTATGCTCTCTGTTGTGAATGATCTTCCCGAATTTGGAAATCCATCTAACCCTGTGGATAACGAAGTAATGGAGCGCTATCTTGAAAGTGGGATTGAGGAAACGGGTGCGGTCAATTTTGTTGCAGGCATGATTTTAGATTACCGTGCTTTTGACACCTTTGCAGAAGCAAACGTTTTATTCTTAGCTGTTATGAGTGTTGTTCTTTTGTTAAAGAAGGACAAGCAGAATTACAGTGAAAAAGAAGAACGGGAAAATAGGGAGGATGACTTTTTTGATGAAAACGAAAAGCGCCCTATTTTAAAGATTGGCGGCAAAATATTAGCTCCCCTGATTATTCTCTATGGGATTTATGTTGTTTTGAATGGGCATCTTTCTCCCGGTGGTGGATTTTCTGGGGGCACAATTATCGGGGCGGGTTTGATCCTCTATGCATCGGCTTATGGGCAGAAAAAGATGCAAACATTCTTTACTTTCCGTACATTTACACTTATATGCGTGGGAGGACTTTTAACATACTGTGCTTGCAAAAGCTATTCGTTCTTTACAGGAGCGAATCATGTTGGATTTGAAATTCCAAAAGGCATACCCGGAAACATTTTAAGTGCTGGCTTCATTTTGCCGTTAAATATTTGCGTAGGTTTGATAGTTGCGTGTACCATGTATGGTTTCTATGCTTTGTTTACTAAAGGAGATATCTAACTATGAATCATCTGGGAACAAATTTTTACGAGGCGGTTTCGGTCATCCTGTTCGGGATTGGATTTATGAATCTGCTATTGCAAAATAACTTGATCAAGAAATTCATTGGTCTGAATATCATGGATACGGCGGTTTATCTGTTTTTAGCGGCGAAAGGATATGTTATGGGCAGAGTTGCGCCTGTTTTAACCGATGGAATAATAGATGCTTATTATTATATCAATCCCATTCCTGCTGGCCTTGTGTTAACCGGTATTGTTGTATCTGTTAGTGTGACTGCTTTTTCTCTGGCGTTGGTTCAGCGGCTATATAAGCATTACGGGACGTTGAATATGGATGAAATTATGAGAATATCCAGAGAGGAGGAAGGGGAATAATGGAACATATTAATTGGATACATAACATACCCTTTTTCAGTATTTTTCTGGCAATGCTTTGCGGCATTATAACGGCTTTGGTTAAAAACGGAAAAGTTGCTTTTAAAATTCATTCTACAATGGTTTTTATTGTTTTTATCATGTCAGTAATTCTACTTTTAAGCGTTGTTAAAAATAACGAAATTTTTACGTTTATGATGGGTCATTTTCCTGCACCGTGGGGAAATGAATTGAGGGCAGGCCCACTAGAAGCGTTAATGGCGGTAACCTTTAGCCTTGTTATGCTTTTGACAGTAAGCGGCGGTGCAGAATTTGTTTTTAAGGACGTTGTGGAGGAAAAACAATCCCTGTACTTTATTATGTTAAATGCATTATTTGGCTCTATGCTGGCTTTGGTATACACAAATGATATTTTTACAGCGTATGTTTTTATTGAAGTTAACACGATTGCTTCTTGTGCGTTAATTATGGCAAAGGGCACACCTCAGTCAATGGTTGGAACGACACATTACCTGGTAATAAGCCTTCTGGGTTCGGGTTTGTTTCTTCTGGGGCTTTGTATTTTATATAGTATAACGGGACACCTTCTTTTTCCACAAATGAAGGAAGCCATTTTGGAAATTATTAAAACGGATCAATATAGGCTTCCATTATTGGTAGTAACAGGTTTTATGTTTATTGGTATTGCAATAAAAAGCGCGTTATTTCCTTTCCACTCCATGCTGCCTGGAGCTTATCTTGCAGCAATACCCACATCCAGCGGAATTTTATCGGGTTTGGTTTTAAAAAGCTATATTATTTTAGGCATCAAGCTAATTTACTGTGTGTTCTCGGCGGAAGTAATGCATACATTGAAAATCACTGAAGTGCTTTTCGTTTTTGGTTTGGCAGGAATGGTGATGGGTTCTGTTTATGCCATAAGGGAACGCAAAATGAAACGTATGCTTGCTTATTCCTCCGTGGCTCAAATTGGGTATATTTATATGGGCATTGGCATGGGATCTCGCGTTGGTATGACGGCAGCATGCTTTCACATTCTTGCCCATGCAATCACGAAAACGTTGTTGTTCCTTTGCTGTGGTAGCTTTGTAGAGAACAGTGGCGGCAAGGAAAAAATCTATCATATGCGGGGGGCGGCATTGCGCAATCCTCTGGCAGGAATTGGCTATACTGTTGGTGCGTTATCTATGATTGGCGTTCCTCTTTTGGCAGGCTTCATTTCGAAGATATATTTTGCAACGGCATCGGTATATTCATCGGGTAAAATGGCCGCAGTTCTGATTGTTTTAGGTGTTAGTATGGTGTTGAATGCATTGTATTTTTTGCCTTCCGTTATTGCAATCTGGACGCCTGAAAAGGGCAAAGAAAATAAGCCGAATTTTTCGGTTTCACCTTTGTTTGCCGTTTCTATTGTTGGGTTTGTTATTCTGAATTTCGTTCTGGGTATTTTCTATCGCCCAATAACTCGTATCATTCAAATGAGTATTGAATTATTAGCACAATAGAGGACGAAACGGTGAGAGGATGAGGTGAAAAAATGTCTGGAAATACGCTACTGTTGCTTCCGGTAATTCTGCCGTTTATCGCAGGCATAATAATCGGTTTTATGAAGAATGAAAAGCAACGGAATAGAATGGTTTTTGTAACACTTGCCGTTGAACTGGCGTTGGTTGCTTATTTTATGATGGCGGAAGGCACCTTGACGGTATGGCATATGACAAATAGGCTTTCTATTGCCTATCATATAGATGGCATTGCAAAGTTTTTTGCTTGCGTGATCACTATCATTTGGTTTTTGGCGGCGATTTTTTCTATGGAATATATGAAGCATGAGCATAAGCCAGCGCGCTTTTTTATGTATTATGTAATGTCCTTAAGCGCATTGGTCAGTTTGTGTTTTTCTGCCAACATGATGACGATGTATCTCTCGTATGAATTTATGACCTTGCTGACGTTTCCCCTGGTAATTCACACACAAGAACCGCAAGCGGTAAGAGCAGGGATGAAATATCTTGGATATTCAATTTTTGGCGCAGGCTTAGGTCTTTTTGGTTTCTTCTTCTTAAATACCTATTGTATCACTACAACGTTTGAACCTGGTGGAACGTTAAATTTTGCCCTTGTTGCAGGAAACGAGATGCTTCTGCTTTTTGTGTTCTTTCTTATGGCGGTTGGTTTTGGCTGTAAGGCGGGTATGTTTCCTCTTCATGCTTGGCTGCCTACTGCCCATCCCGTGGCACCATCACCTGCATCGGCAGTGCTTTCGGGAATTATCACTAAGGGAGGGGTCATCTGTATTATTCGAGTGACATTTTACCTTTTTGGTGCGGATTTCATCAGGGGCTCATGGGCGCAGACGGCGTTACTAAGCCTAACATTAATTACGATATTTATGGGGTCTATGCTGGCTTATAAGGAAAAAATACTGAAGAAAAGACTGGCCTATTCCACTGTTAGCCAGGTTTCCTATGTTTTATTCGGGTTAATGCTGCTAACACCTGTTGGATTTGCAGGCGCACTGCTTCAGGTGGCCTTTCACGCTATGGCAAAGAACATTCTATTCCTTAGTGCCGGTGCCATTATTTATAAAAAAGGCACTACTTTGGTCAATCAGCTTCGGGGGATCGGAAAGGAAATGCCTATTGTTATGTGGTGTTTCACCATTGCATCTCTTTCCCTTGTGGGTATCCCGCCCACAGGCGGCTTTATCAGTAAGTGGTTTTTGGCACAGGGTGCGCTTAGTTCTTCCCTAGGAACCTTTGCAGTGGTTGGGGTGGCTATTCTTATGGTCAGTGCATTGTTAACAGCCGGATACTTGCTTTCCATTGTAACAAATGGATTTTTCCCAGGAAATGATTTTAACTACGAATCTCTTGAGAAAAAAGAGCCAAACTATTTGATGACCATACCTCTGGTGATTTTATCTGTAGCCGTAGTTTTGCTGGGAATCTTTCCTGCTAGTTTAGAAACATTTATTATCAGTATTAGCGGCGTAATATTTTAAGGAAAGGGTGGGAACGTTTTGAATGGATTTGCAACGATCTTACCGGTGATCTTTCCGATCATAGCAGGTGTTGCGCTGCTCCCGGTAAAGTTTAAAGACAGAAAGCAACGTGAAATATGGGTTTTTTCCATTACATTGATCAATACAATTTTTTCACTCTACGCAATTTACTTTGCGGATGCAGGTGTAGTCACTTTATTTCATTTTAGTGAGAAGCTATCATTAACGCTGCATATAGATGGATTATCAAAGATATTTGGAACCATGGTTTCCATTTTGTGGGTAATCACTACGGTTTATGCTTTTGAGTACATGACCCATGAGGGTAGGGAAGATAAGTTTTTTGCCTTTTTCACAATGACATATGGTGTGGTTTTGGGTGTGGCTTTTTCTGGAAACTTCCTGACAATGTATCTTTTTTATGAATTTTTAACCTTAGCCACATTGCCTTTGGTTATGCATGCCATGGATGATAAGGCACGTCATGCTGGGAAAACCTACATTTTATACATGATGTTTGGCGCAGCATTGGCGTTTATTGGTTTTGTATTTTTATATTGCTATAGCGAGGGAATGGAATTTACTTATGGTGGCGTGCTGATTCCCGAGCTTGTGCGGGGAAATGAGTTTACGTTACAAATCATTTTTTTGGTGGCGTTTTTTGGATTTGGTGTTAAGGCGGCGATTTTGCCGTTCTATCGTTGGCTGCCAAAGGCTTCTGTTGCACCCACGCCTGTTACCGCGTTATTGCATGCGGTTGCTGTAGTAAAGTCAGGGGTATTTGCCATTATCCGTTTGATTTATTTTAGTTTTGGTATAGAGTTTCTGGTAGGTACTTGGGCACAAAATGTGATTTTGGTTGCTGCGTCAATTACCATAGTGTTTGGCTCTACGGTAGCACTGAGGACACCCCATATAAAAAGAAGGTTTGCTTATTCTACTATTTCAAACCTTTCTTATATTGTGTTTGGTGCAGCACTGATGACTCCCGCGGGGCTTACAGCAGGGCTTTTGCACATGCTTTATCATGCAATGATTAAAATAACCCTGTTTTTTACCGCCGGAGCAATTTTATATAAAACCCATAGGGAGTATTTATATGAGGTTGAGGGCTTTGGCAGGCTTATGCCAATTACCTTCCTAAGCATGGCACTGACGGGTGTTAGTTTGGTTGGGGTGCCGCCCTTTGCTGGATTTCACAGTAAATGGGCATTGGCAACAGCAGCAGTAAAGTCGGGCAATATGATTGCGTATTTGGGGATTGTTGCTTTAATTATTTCTGCTGTTTTGACAGCACTGTATATATTTTATGTCATTATCCGTGCTTACTTTCCAAGAAAGAAAGAATATGCTGAAGGATATTATGATCATGTTGAAGATCCCAATAAATATATGACAATCCCTTTGATTGTCTTAACAGCCATTACAATTTTAATCGGACTTTTTCCCTCCAACCTTCTCCATGTTTTAGAGTTGGTTGCCACAGGAATTATTTAAGAAAGGAGGAAACCGAATATGGATTTTGGAATTATTTTGCCTTTATTGGTTTTCTTCCCGATGGTTGGGGCAATTCTAGTTTACTTAATTGGTCGCAAAAATAAGGAAGCCAGAAACAACTTGGCTTGCGTGGTAACTTTTTTGGTCTTATTGGGAGCTGTTTTGCTGTTTGGAAAACATGCAAGTTTTACTATCCCTGGATTTTGTGGATTGGGTTTGCACTTTGATGGTGATGAATTGAGAGTTGTCATGGCAATACTAACTTCTTTCATTTGGTTTATGACCACGGTTTTTTCCAAGGAATATTTTGCGCTTTATCGCAATCGAAACAGATATTATTTTTTCTTGCTTATGACACTTGGTGCAACCCTAGGGGTTTTCCTTTCGGCAGATTTGTATACAACCTTCATTTTCTTCGAAATAATGTCCTTTACTTCCTTTGTATTGGTTATTCATGATGAAAGTGAAGCTGCCATTAGAGCAGCACATACATATTTGGGCATTGCAGTGATTGGCGGTTTGATAACGCTGACGGGCTTGTTTATGATGTATCATATGGCAGGCACTCTTAATATTGATGCTTTGGCTGAATTTGTGGCTTCTCAGGAGGAAAAGAAGGCAATTTATGCAGTGGGTGTTTTAATTCTGGTTGGTTTTGGCGCAAAAGCCGGTCTTTTTCCACTACATGTTTGGCTGCCGGAGGCTCACCCTGTAGCACCGGCGCCTGCCAGTGCCCTATTGTCTTGTATTTTAACGAAATCAGGCGTTTATGGCATGCTGGTTTTAAGTTGCAAGCTGTTTTTGCACGATGCCAACTGGGGCAACTTGATTTTGATTCTTGGTGTGATTACCATGGTTTTGGGGGCTGTTCTGGCAGTTTTCTCTATTGACTTAAAAAGAACCCTTGCTTGCTCATCCTTATCCCAGATTGGGTTTATTGCTGTTGCCATTGGCATGCAGGGATTATTGGGCTCTCATAACGCCTTGGCTGCCGGAGGGACAATCCTTCACCTTGTAAATCACTCTTTGCTAAAGCTGGTTTTATTTATGTCAGCCGGTGTTGTTTATATGAATTTGCATAGACTGCACTTGAATGAAATCCGGGGGTGGGGAAAGGATAAACCTTTACTGAAATTTGTTTTTCTTATGGGTGTTTTAGGCATTACAGGCATTCCTTTTTGGAATGGATATATTAGTAAGACCTTGATTCATGAAAGTATTGTAGAATACATTGAAATTTTGCACCACGCAGGACAGGCGACCACATACATGCAAACAGTGGAGTGGTTATTCCTGTTTTCCGGTGGTTTAACCTTAGCATACATGACAAAGATTTTTGTTGCAGTGTTTGTAGAAACAAACCCTTACCCGGGAAATGCTGCGCATCATAACGAGGGGCCTTATATGAATAGGCTTTCCGCAATTATTTTAGTGGTTTGTGCGGTGATATTGCCGTTGCTCGGTGCTTTGCCACAGTTTACTGGGGAAAAAATAGCGGAGGCTAGTTATCATTTTATGGGTGCCCATGGGCCGGAGCATGCAGTACATTATTTTGCTTGGGTGAATTTAAAGGGTGCAGTTCTTTCCGTTGTGATCGGGGCGTTGGTATATTTCCTGTTTATCAGAAAAGTTTTGATGGAGAAAGATGATAATGGGAATATGGTATATGTAGATCGCTGGCCAAAGGGATTAAACCTGGAAAACAAAATATATCGCCCGGTTTTATTAAGCTTCTTGCCATTTGCTGGTTCTTTGTTAGCTCGCTTCGTAAGTACCTTGACTGATGGGTTTGTTGCTGTTTTACGTATGCTTGTTTTTAATGATGACAGCGGCAGAGTAGTACCGCCGGAGGATAGGTATTTTTCGGCTTATACTGATTTTGATGATAAAAAAGTAGTTTATGGCGAAGGATTTGCAAAAAGTCTGCTGATGATTGGTGTTGGTCTTGCTGTTGCTATGCTTTATATTTTACTTTAGAAAGAAAGGTCGTACTGAATTGAATGGGTGCGACCTTATTTTAATTGACATAAAAGCCAGAAGTAGTTAAAATGGAATAAGACAAGTACTGTGCAGGGAGAACCAATTTATGAAAAAATTAAGAGTTTTAGCCATAGTCCTATGCAGTTTATTTATTTTGGGCGGATGCGTTGAACAAAGAAAAGAAGCCCAGGAAATGCTTTCAAAATATTCTCAGAAAGATTTGCATGAAATGACAACCTTTGCTATGGATACGCTGATGCAAGTTACCCTATATAATGAGAATGGGGAACAGCTTTTGATTGATGCGGAGCAGGAAATACGCAAACTGGAACGATTGTTTTCTGTGACAATGGAGGATAGTGAAATTGCACAGCTCAATGAACAGGCGGGCTTGGAAGAGGTTTCTCTTTCCGAAGACACCCTTAAGGTATTAATGCGGGGGAAGGAAATAGGGGCGTTTACCAATCAAGCGTTTAATATAACTGTGTCCCCGGTTGTAAAGGCATGGGGTTTTACGACTGATGGTGAAAAGCACGTTCCTTCTCAAAAAACGCTGGAAAGCTTGTTATCGCTAACCAACCCTGAGGATTTAGTGATTGATAGAGATGCCTCTACGGCAAAATTATTAAAAAAGGGCATGGCCGTTGATTTGGGGGGCGTAGCAAAAGGGTATACCTCCGATGCTGTTACGGAATTATTAAAAAAAGAAGGAGTTACAAGCGGAATAATTTCTTTAGGTGGAAATATTTCTGCCATTGGAACCAAGCCGGATGGAAAAAAATGGAAAGTTGCCGTTGAAAATCCGTTAGACGTCAACGATTATGTGGGTATTTTAGAGGTGGAGGATTGTTCTGTAATTACTTCCGGCGGGTATCAGCGTTTTTTTGAAGAAAACGGAAAACGATATCACCACATAATTGATTCTAATACTGGGTATCCTGCTGATAAAGGTTTGTTATCTGTTACGATTATAAGTAACGATGGTGCCAAAGCGGACGGGCTATCAACTGCTTTGTTTGTAATGGGCTTTGATGAAGCAGTAAAGATCTGGCGAAACAGTGATGATTTTGAAGTGATTTTTGTAACGGAAGATGGAAAAGTCATCGCCACAGAGGGTGTGGCGGCCATTTTTGCTTTTGAGGGCAGAGATAACGACTTTGCATATGAAATTGTAGAGCGATAGGGAGGGATAAGATGAAAAGATTTAAGGAATTTTTAAACAGCTACATTGTGGAATTTGACTGGAAGGACATTGCCATTTTTAAACTATGTCTTACAGCCTTTGGCATGATGATTGGAATTTCTTTACCTAAAAGGAAGAGAAATTCAATTATGGCAATTTGCGGTTCCGTTTTTGTTCTTACTACAATTGTACTGTTTGCCAGATTGTTTGGCGTTGCGTGTCCGTTTTGTCAAGAGGAAGAAGATTTTGAGGACGATGACGAGGACGAGGACGAAAAAGGCTTTGTTATGAGAATTACTGCGGAAGATGAATAAAAAAAATAAGACTGTTGGCCCTTTGAGTATTGGCGCACAGTCTTATTTTTTTATTCCTCTTTTCCACTATCCGAACTCAAAACATGTTCAATTTCAAATACGATGCGGGACAGATATTGTTGTAAATTATTTTTTTCTTCCTCATTCAAGCAGTCGAATAGCGTAGCTGCATCTTCCATATTACGCCTCATAAATTTAGCGGCATTTATTCCTTGGGGTGTTAAAAAAATGCGTATTGCCCTATGATCATTTTCGCAGGGGGTGCGAAAGATATAACCGTTTCGTTCCAGTTTTTTGATAACTTCACCCATTGATTGGGAGCGAATGTCCAAAAGTTGGGACAGCTCCTTTTGACAAATGCCCGGATTATTATTTAAAATAGAAAGGACACGTCCTTGTCCTCGAAAAGACTCTTTTTCTGAAAAACGGTTTTTTTGATAATGATTACGATGCATTAAACGACTGATGAGGAAAAATTGCTCCATTAATTCCAAATTAGCTTGCATGGCGATCTCCCTTCATAAGGAAAAAAATATTTTCGCTACAATGTAATTATATTATACAGGTACCTTATTAGTTAATCAATAATAATTTTTTTTAGGTGCGTTTTGAGAGGAACGTTGAAAAGAATAGAAGAAAGCACGTTTGTATGCTAAAATGAATGAACTGACACAGAATCTATATGGAAGGAGTGGGTTACTACGGGGATGATGGATAAATATATTTGGCTTTTTCCGGTAGTATTTATTTTTCATGATTTGGAGGAAATGCTTGGTCTTAGCGCATGGATTTTTCAAAATAAATCAATGCTCAATCAAAAATTCCCTAAATTCAGTAAAGTATTTGAGCATTATAGCACAGGGCATGCTCTTTGCGGTATTCGAGGAATTCATATTATGTATTTTAATTTGTATTGTTTCCATCATTTGCCGCCGGTATGAATTATGGTTAGGTTGCTTTATTGCCTATACCATACATTTAATCATTCATTTGCTCCAGGCTATTATTCTTAAAAAGTATATTCCTGCCTTGGCCACTAGTATCATTGCGCTACCCATCAGTGTTTGGCTAATCTATGTTTGCATTGGAATTTTGGAGTATTCCACAGGCTTCATCATTATTTATACTTTGATGGGGGGGATAATGATTAGCATAAACCTTATGTTTGCCCATTGGATGATGCATAAATTTTCGAAATGGCAAGAGAACTTTTTGGGGGAAAGATAAAAGTGTTTAAAACAAGTATTATTACATATAGACAGGGCGGGTACTTAGTGTATTCCGCCCTGTTGTGCAAAAAAAGCTTAAAGTATTATCAAATTTTCTTTCGGGAAGAAAAAGTGAAAAGCGTTACCAGTGGTTGAACGTTATTTCAGCAATTTCTCCACCAGCATTAAAGGAACATCCATCCTTACTGCAATTTCATTTTTAGAAAGGCCGTTTTTCAAAAAACGCAGACAAACGGATTTTAATTTTTCGCCAACCTCGATGATATGTTTATCGGGATCATAAAGGCGCACAACTCTTTGACCCCATCTATGCTCAAACACGTGATGCACAAAATCGATATTCGGCAGGGTTTTAAGCTTTTGAATGAAAATATCAAAATTCTCCTCTTCAAAATACAGTTCTGTGGTTTTATTGTCAAAATATAGCTCCTCTGTTTGTGCATGGATAAATTCAAGCCATGTTTCTTGAGTTTGCAGAGAAACCCCTCCTGTCAGTGTTACATTTGCACCAAAGTCCATTACGACCCGAAGCCCCAGAACTTCTTTGTAAAACTGCTTTGATTTTTCTAAATCAGAAACAACCAACAAAGGATTTTTAAATTTCATTGGAATACACCTCCAAAAAGATACAATCAAAAAGTAAAACCAATTCGATAGATACCAAATTCCTTATGGCCCAATTTTTCTGCTTTTGTTTGCGCACCATTCGCAACTAAAAGTATTTTTCTAAAAATTTCTTCGCCCAGCTCATCAAGGGTGCAATCTCCTTGCATTACCTTGCCGCCGTTGATGTCAATATTTTCTTCCATATTATAATATGTTTCCGGGTTTCCGGTAATTTTGATCACAGGTGCAATAGGACAGCCTGTTGGCGTTCCCCGTCCTGTGGTGAAAACAACCAGCTGCGCACCTCCTGCTACCATCCCTGTGATGGAATCGATATCCTCTCCTGGTGTATCCATAAAATAAAGCCCGGGCTTTTCGGTGGGAACGGTTTCGCCATACGCTAATGCACCGATAAAAGGCGCTGTATTTCCGGCTTTATGCATACAGCCTAGGGATTTTTCTTCAATGGTGCTTAACCCGCCCTGGATATTTCCCGGTGTGGGCTGTGAGCCGCGCAAATCCTCGCCAACTGCCAAGGCTCTTTTTTCTACATTGGAAACCATGGTTAAAAATTTAGACCTTTGCGCTGCATCGGGAAACCTTTCGGCCAAAATATGCTCTGCACCAATTACCTCGGTGGTTTCGCTCAAAATACTGGTTCCCCCAAGGGAAACCAACTGATCTGAGGCAATGCCAATGGCGGGATTTGCAACAATGCCGCTGGTGGGGTCGCTGCCGCCGCATTCCATGCCAAGAATGAGGTGATTGATAGAAAAGGGTACTTTTTGCGCTGTAGCAAGGGTTTCTGCAAACTTTGAAACGATCGAAAGCCCTTGTTCAATGGTTTTTGTTGTTCCACCGCAGGCCTGTATGGTAATAAATTCAACGGGTTTTCCGGTTTTTTTAATTTCTTCTGCAATTTGAGAGGGTTGAATGCCTTCGCATCCTAGGCCTACCACCAAAACTGCACCGACATTTGGATTACAGCCAAAGCCAGTAAGGGTGCGTACAGTCTGACGGAAGTCATCACCCATTTGGCAACAGCCGTGCTGATGGGGCAGGGAAACAGCACCAATCTTTTCGGCAATTCGATTTGCCACTTCAACTGCACAAACTGAGGCAGGGATAATTAAAATATGATTTCGTATACCATATGTGCCATTTTCTCGTGGATAGCCCATAAGCTTCATATCAGCATTCCTCCTTTTTATCACCACGGCCGCGGATGCTTTCGATATTATGCACATGCACATATTCCCCTTGAGAGATTTTTTGCGTGGCAAGGCCGATGATTTGCCCATACTTATAAATTGGGCTGTGAAGTGAAATATCGGCCAAAGCAATTTTGTGATATTGGGGAATTTCCTCCCGAACTATCAGACTGAAGCTTTCCCAATGAACGACTTCCCCAGCTTCAAGCAGTCTTAAGCAAGTTCCTACGTTGTCTTTTTCGTGAATTTTTAAAATGGGGTTCATTTTTTCCTCCTCTTTTGTATTATTGAATATTTCGCAATTATTTGCTGAAAAATAATAAAAAATAACCACGGGTTTAAAATGAAAAACTATTATTTTGTGCCAATAAATGCTATAATATCATCATAAACCAGAGTTGAACGTCTTGCAATATGATTCAAAATAATTATGAAAAGGAATGCTTATTAATGTATCAAAATTAAAGTGGTAACATTATATATGGAAATAAAGGGAAAATCAATTTTATAGAAGGAGGAAAATTTATGGCTGGTTTCATGGATAAGGTGGGAAATATGGCAAAAAAAGCAGCAGATAAAACGGGAGACATGGTTGAGATTGGGATGATTCACACAAAAATCATGTCCCAAAAACAAAGCATTTCCTCGGTTAAGGAAAAAATTGGAGGCCTTCTGTTTGAGAAATATCAGCAGGGCGAAGAATTGTCCACTGACTTGGTGCAGCTTTGTCAGCAGATTGAAGAAATAGAAAATGAAATTGATACGTTGCAAAAAGAAATTCAAGAGATCAAAGAGTAAAAAAAACCGCCGAACCCTTATGGAGTCGGCGTTTTTTTGGGGGGGGGTAATTAATAAGCTCTGCCCCAGTATATCATATGTTTTGCTTTCTTTCCGCAGCAAACGCAGGTATCAGATAGTTCATCTTGTTCAAAGGGGATACAACGGCTGGTTGCACCCGTTTTTTCTTTGATCGCATCTTCACAAGCCTGATCCCCACACCACATTGCTTTTACGAAGCCTGGTGTTTCGTTTAAGGTGCGTTCAAATTCCTCTATATTTGTTGCCGCATAGGTTTTGGAATCTCTTCTTTCTGTTGCTTTTCTTAACAGGTTATCCTGTATTTCTTGGAGTAACATGGGAATTTTTTCTTCCAGCTCATCCAGAGAAACAACGGTTTTTTCTCCTGTATCACGTCTTGCAAGGACAGCCTGATTCTTTTCCAAATCCTTAGGGCCAACCTCCAAGCGAAGAGGAACGCCCTTCATTTCGTATTCACTGAATTTCCAACCGGCGGATTTATCGGAATCATCCAGTTTAATGCGGCAAATTTTACTTAAATTTTCCTTTAAAGCAGCTGCTTTTTCCAAAACGCCTTCCTTATGCTGGGCAATAGGAATGATGATTACCTGTGTAGGTGCCACCATTGGAGGTAAAACAAGGCCGCTGTTGTCGCCGTGAACCATAATTAATGCGCCAATTAAACGGGTAGTCATGCCCCAACTGGTTTGATGCACATACTGAAGTTTATTGTCTTTATCGGTGTACTGAATATTAAATGCATGGGCAAAGCCGTCACCAAAGTTGTGGCTTGTGCCTGACTGCAATGCTTTTCCATCATGCATTAAGCTTTCAATGGTATAGGTTGCTTTTGCACCAGCAAAGCGTTCTTTTGCTGTTTTTTCACCCTTAATTACAGGAATTGCCAAATATTCATGGCAGAAATCAGCATATACGTTAAGCATACGGATGGTTTCTTCCTCAGCTTCTTCGGCGGTTGCGTGGGCAGTATGACCCTCCTGCCATAAAAATTCAGTGGTTCTCAAAAAAGGGCGGGTGGTTTTTTCCCAACGAACAACGGAACACCACTGGTTGTAAAGCTTAGGTAAATCACGGTAGGACTGAATCAGATTTGCGTAATGATCGCAAAAAAGAGTTTCTGAAGTAGGGCGTACACAAATACGCTCCTGCAATTTGGTTTCACCACCATGGGTTACCCAAGCAACCTCGGGCGCAAAGCCCTCAACGTGATCTTTTTCCTTTTGCAGCAAGCTTTCGGGAATAAACATGGGCATATATACGTTTTCGTGGCCTGTTTCTTTAAAACGTCTGTCCAATTCCTTTTGAATCAATTCCCAAATTGCGTAGCCGTATGGACGAATGATCATACAGCCCTTTAACGTAGAATAATCCGTTAAATCTGCTTTTTTTACCACATCTGTGTACCACTGAGGAAAGTCCAACTCCATATCGGTAATGGATTCAACCAGTTTTTTTTCTTTTGCCATTGTAGTTCCTCCTATCATTTCTATGATAATTATTAATTTTGAAAGCAGCTAAATTTTTCCCCTTAAGGCAGCTTTTTAATTTTTTGTCACAAAAAAAGACCTGAATCCCAAAAAAAGGGACCAAGGTCGAATCGGCGGTGCCACCCTCGTTGACGAAAAAATCCGTCCACTCAAACTTGTTAACGCCAAGTACGCCGCATTTTCCCTGCGGAACTCAAGAGGAAGGTTCAAAAAGGCTTGCCAAGGCTTGCATCAACCGCCTATTTTCTGGGGACAAGGGACTCTTTTACTATTCTCTATCACTGTTTATATCAACTATTATCATAAACCGAAAGGAAATGTTCTGTCAAGGGGTGAAAATAATATTTGTAATTTTACTTATTTTGTTCAAAAATTTTAAATGGATGGAAAATTATGTATAGATATTTCGATATACTTGTTGTATGATATTTCTAATAAAAAATCACTGACATTTGGAGGGAAATAAATGAAAAATATACTTATTGTGATTGACATGCAAAAGGATTTTATTGACGGTTCTTTGGGAACAAAAGAAGCGCAAAAAATAGTTGACTGCGTGCTGGATAAAATCAGTCAGTATCCCAAAGAAAATATTATTGCCACCAGAGATACTCATGAAGAAAATTATTTGGAAACGCAAGAGGGCAAAAATTTGCCTGTGGTGCATTGTGTTCGGGGCACCGAGGGATGGGAGTTTGACAAACGTATTGCCCAGGTGTTAGATGGCGTTCGCGTGATTGATAAGCCTACCTTTGGCTCCGTTGATTTGGCCGAGTTATTGTATAACGAGTCGAAAAATAAAGAAATAGAAGTGGAATTGGTTGGCCTTTGCACGGATATTTGTGTTGTTTCCAATGCCATTTTGTTAAAGGCAAAAATGCCGGAAATGAAAATCAGCGTGGATTCCGCCTGTTGTGCTGGGGTAACCCCCGAAACCCATAAGGCGGCACTGACAACCTTAGCCATGTGCCAAATCAAAGTGAAATGAGGTGTTTTTTTGAAGGATGAACGTTTGGAAAAGCTGGCGGAGGTGCTGGTGAATTATTCCACCAAGGTGAAGGAAGGTGATCTTGTTGCCATTTCTGGTGAGGATGCGGCATTGCCCTTTGTAAAAGCTGTAACAAGGGCAGCCTTAAAGAAAGGGGCGTTGATTGAATATTATATAGATGTACCCCAGGTAGATGTGGAAATTTTAAAAAATGGCACAGAGGAGCAATATGCCAGAGAGAATAATCGTTTTGGCGCCTGTGTGAAAAGCGATGTATGGATTAGCGCATGGGGAAGCGAAAATGTGAAGGTTTTTCAATCCATTGAGGGGGAAAAGTTGAAAAAACGCCGTCTTGCGAATCGGGAAAATCGCAAACTATATTCCGAAAGAATGGGAAATGGCTCCTTGCGTTGGTGTGGCACCCAATTTCCCACCAACGGGGATGCCCAAAATGCAGGGATGAGTCTGGAAGAATATGAGGATTTTGTGTATCGCGCAGGTTTTTTGTATGAGGATGACCCTGTGGCGAAATGGAAGGAAATGTCCCAGTGGCAGGAACAGTGGGCAAGATATTTGGACGGAAAAAAGGAATTGCATATTTTAACCAAGGATACAGATATTCATGTTCGCATTGATGGAAGAAGATGGATTAATTGCTGCGGTCAGGAAAACTTCCCTGATGGGGAGATTTTTACCTCCCCTGTGGAGGATGGTACAAATGGATATATTACCTTTTCCTATCCCTCCATTATGAATGGGAATGAGTTTGAAAAAGTACGCCTTACCGTAGAAAAGGGGCGTATTGTAGAGGCAATTTGCGAAAACAAGGAAAAGGAAAGCCAATTATTATCCTACATTGATACGGATGAAGGCTCCCGCTATTTTGGAGAAGTTGCCATCGGTACAAATTATGGCATCAAGCGACATACCAAAAACATCCTTTTTGATGAAAAAATCGGTGGTTCCATGCACATGGCCATTGGGGAAGCCTTCCATGAGGCCGGCGGTAAAAATGAATCTGCCATTCACTGGGATATGATTACGGATATGACGGTGGAAGGAAAAATTTTTGCTGATGGAGAGTTGTTTTACGAAAATGGAAAGTTTATAGAGGGAATTCTAAAAAAATAATACAGTCCCTTTTTTTGCGGATGCAAGGAACTATTTTATGATACTATGTAAAAAATCAGACTATTGACAAAGTTAAAACCTTGAAGGCTTTGCCCAAATGTTTTTATTTTTTTATGAAGGATAAATGTGGAAAAAGTGTAGCGATGAAGGATTATAAAGGCAAGATAGTGCTTGTTGTCAATACCGCTACAAGGTGCGGACTTACGCCTCAATATGCGTCTTTGGAGGAGTTGTACAACAAATACAAGGAGAAGGGCTTCGGAATTTTGGATTTTCCTTATAATCAGTTTTTAAATCGGGTACCGGGTACGGATGAAGAAATCAGCGAATTTTGCTCACTAAATTACGGCACGACATTTCCAAGATTTTCTATAGTTAATGTGAATGGCAAAAATGCCAGTCCGTTATACGTTTGGCTGAAGGAACAGGCACCGGAGGATTGCGGTAACGAAGAAACAAAGGCTTTTGAGGAAAAGGTGAAGTCTTTCACCCTTGGCAACGAGGCAAGTGACATCAAATGGAATTTTGGGAATTTTTGATTGATCCAAGCGGTAATGTTGTGGCTAGATATGCGCCGGCCTATCCTCCCGAAAAGCTTGGAAGGATATTGAAAATTTGCTGGGATAAAGATGGAATAATTTTTATTGTGGTTAAGAATATTTACTGAAACAATAAGTGTGAAAAAAATAGTAGATTTTGAGCCGACTTTAACTAAGGGTTCCTAAAACCCATTTTTAAAAAGTTATTATTTCAAGATTAGTTATCGTTGCATTTAACCAACAAAGAAGTGTCATAACTAAAAATAGGAATAGCAACATTGACTGTCATCCTGCGACTAATAAACATGGTTTATACCAATGATAAGGGTCCAGGCTCAAAGTCCCACTTGCTTGTGCTTGAAAGAATGACGGCACATATAATTATACGGGGTCAAATAAAATTCGCCACTCGCCTCCCCGTGCTCTGTAGTGTATTGCTATTCCTTATAAGAATTATAAAACAAAGATTTTGGGGACACAACATTTTTCATTACTTGTTTGTGTCTTGAGCGAAGCGAAAGAAATGGAGAAAATTATGAAAGAAAAAATATAAGCCCTTTTGTATCTTATTTGCAGAAACCTGCAAAGAGCAATAGGGCTTTTTTATATGAAACGGTTCTCACTTTAGAAAGAACTATATAAGTTAAAAGAATTTTTCAGAAAGCAAAATAAAGTTCTATGCGCAGGAAAAAGAATGGGTTATAATGGTTACATAAAAAGACAGGCTCTTTCGAGGGGTGAACAGAAGGAAGGAAAGCTTGTTTGTTACCCAAAATAGTTGCAGAACCATAGTTTAAAAGGAAAAGGAAAGGTGTAATATGGAAAATTTGAAAATTGTTGTGGTGGATGATTCTCCTTTTTCAGTGGCAATGATCAGTAAAATTCTTGAAGAAAAAGGGTTTGAAGTTGTAGGTAGTGCAAATTCTTTGCCCGAGGCGGTTGAAGTAGTTTCAGCCTTAAAGCCAAATCTGGTGACAATGGATATGACAATGCCTGAGGCAGATGGTATTGAATGCACAAAAGCCATTCGGGAAATAGATCCAAATTTAAAGGTAATCGTAATTAGTTCTATGATGGATGAGGAAATTATGCGAAAAGCAAAGAAGGCAAAGATTTCCGGTTATATTCAAAAACCTGTGGATGGGGACGAACTTTCTTTGCTGATTCGAAGGATTATGGCGGAAGAAGAGCTGTTTGTAGAATTGGAGCAGTTATATGCCACTGCATTTAAAGAAGCTGTAACGGATACATACAACAGATTTTTTAAATCCATTCCTGCTTATAAAAATGAGAATTCATTGAACAGTGAGTTGGTTTCCCAAGGAATTACTGTGGTTATGGGCATCATTGGCAAATACTCAGGCAGAATGATTTTGGATATGTCCGTCGATTCGGCGAAAAAAGTAGCCTGCAGTTTATTATGCAAAGACAATTTGTCAGAAGAATATGTGATTAATATGATGGGAGAAATGGCCAATATTATTGCGGGAAATGCATGCTCCATGCTGAACAAGAAAAATGAAGTTTTTGGATTGCGTGTTGCACCTCCTACGGTGGTATACGGAGAATCTATTACAATTTCAAAATTGAAGCTGGATACTGTAACTTCTGTTGAGGCAGATACCGTTTTTGGCGAAATATATTTGAATGTAGGCTTTAACAGGAGTGAGTGCGATGAATAGAGAAATTATAAGTGCATTTAGCAGCGCAGTTGTAAATATAATGCCCATGCTGGGCATTTCAAATATTAAGCTTGTAAACGAAAGAAAATGTGGAAAGCAAATTGAATCCACCGGTGTCATTGGGATTATTGGTATCATTGGAGAACTGAGCGGAAATGTATTTTTTGCAATGGATGAAGCGTGCGGAAAAAAAATTGCTTCTTATATGATGGGTGGCATGGAGGTGGAGGAATTCGGTGAGCTTGCACAAAGTGCTATTTCTGAATTAAGCAATATGCTGGCCGCGAATGCAAGCATGATTCTTTCTGAAACGGGGAAGATGATTGATATTTCTACGCCCACATTGATTAATGGTGCTTTTACGGTAAGCTCTATTTTTTCGGAGGTAATTTGCCTGGAGATGCTTGTGGAGGACATGGCTTTTAATATTTATTTATCTGTCAAAGAGAACTAAGGAAGCGCTGATTTAATGGAGGGCGTGCAGATAGTCGAGGAAATTTTTCAATTGACAAGGAAAAAAGCACAGCAATAGCAGCGCTGTTTCGAGGCTTTTTGACGCTGTCCAAGTGGAAAATTTACCGATTAGCTATGCAACGGAATTAATCAGCGTTTCCTAAAATATACCATGGCTGCTTGTGACGCTAAAGGGATAGGGAGAAAGGTCTTAGAATGGCCTTAAATATGTGGAGGTGTTTTAAAGGAAAGGGAATTTCTTTTGAGAAACAGTGCTCCATAAAGAAAGAATAATTTTAGCAAAGAAAAAAATATAAAATTTTTTAAAAAACTATTAAGATGTCTAAAATTTGTCCGATAAAATAGATGTACAACAAAAAAGGAAAAATGTTGTATATGCATTGGTAAATTATATAATTACCAGTTTAACAAGTAAAACCAGTGCACGGGTTTTACTTGGATAATAATCGTGGAATGCATGGATGCATTCCTTATGACCAACAAGGAGGTTTTATTATGAGAATTCAACACAATATTGCAGCTTTAAACTCTCACAGACAGTTGGGCTCAAACAACAACGCAGTAGGCAAAAATCTTGAAAAATTGTCTTCCGGTTACAGAATCAATAGAGCGGGCGACGACGCTGCAGGTTTGGCTATTTCTGAAAAAATGAGAGCACAGATTCAGGGCTTAGAAACAGCTACAAGCAATGCGAATGATGGTATTTCCTTGGTTCAGACAGCAGAAGGTGCTTTGACAGAAGTTCATTCCATGTTAAACCGTATGGTAGAATTGGCTACACAGTCTGCCAATGGTACATATGACAATGACGTTGACCGTGCAAACCTTCAGAAGGAAGTAGATTCTTTGCAGTCTGAAATTGACCGTATTGCGGAATCCACAAACTTTAACGGCATTAACTTGTTGGACGGTTCCGTTGGTTCCACAGGCGTTGGCAAAGTTGCAGTTGATGTTAAGTATGCTGGCTTGGCAGGTAATGCAGGCGTGCTTGCATTAAACAGTGCAACAGCTGCACAGTCTACAGTAGATGCAGCGGGCACTTCACCTACATTAGCGGCTGGTGACCATACTCTGAATATTAAATTTAGAGATGCCGATGGTAACCTTGCTGATAAATCAGTTAGCTTTACAGCAGTAGCTGCTGATTTGGATGCTGCAGCTAATAATTCTGCACTTGAAAAAGCAGTACAAGAAGCGTTTGGTGACGGTTATACAGTTACTGCTACAGCAGGCGCATTGGAGATTACATCTAAAACTGCTGGAGCAGATGACAAGCTTGAGATTTATCAGATCAGTTTGAAGGATCCTGATGGTGCTGCTGTTGCTTCTGCATTTGGTGATATTACCAATACAGAAGGTGCGGATGCATACTACACCTTAGACGCTGCTGCATTGGGAGCTTATGATGGAGAAGCTGCAACAAACGCAGATAATTATATTTTTGAAATCAATGGAGCAAAATTTGCATTTGTTGATGATGCAGATGCAGCAAAAGCATTGGATTCTGATGTAAATTATGTAAAGGTTCAAGCAGCTGGTACAGTAGATGATACTGATACAGCAGCCATGATTGCCCTGATTAATGAAAAAACAGGCATTGGCGCTGAAGTAAATGCTACGAACACAAGTATCGACTTAAAAGCTGGTACAACTGCAGCAAAAAGTGGAAATGGCTTGACATTGCAGGTTGGTGACACAGCTGATAAGTTTAACAAAGTTACTGTAAGCATTGATGATATGAGCACAAAGTCTTTGGGTATCAGTGGTATTGATATCAGTACACAACCTGGTGCTTCCGCAGCAATCGATAAAATCAAAGCTGCAATCAACAGTGTATCCTCCACTCGTGGTGACTTGGGTGCTGTTCAGAACCGTTTGGAGCACACAATCAACAACTTGGGTGTTGCAAGTGAAAACATGACAGCTGCTGAAAGCCGTATCCGTGACGTTGACATGGCTGCTGAAATGATGGAGTTCACAAAGAACAACATCCTTACACAGGCTTCTCAGGCAATGCTTGCTCAGGCAAATCAGTTGCCTCAGGGCGTTCTGCAGTTACTTCAGTAATTTTCATTATAACTACAAAAGCCCATACCTCTGGTATGGGTTTTTTGTAGTTCTATATAGTAAGGCAAGGACTGTTTTTTTGGGGAATATTAGTAATAATCATTGCTAAAATAGGTTGCGTTTTGAAAAGAATTCAGCAGAAGCATATAATATTCTTTGTTTTATGTTCGTTGGCACCGACAAACTTTATTGCGTTACAGATTAATTAGTTTAAAGTACTAAATTATTGACTTTTTACGATAAAAATGCTAAAATTTAATGGAAATATGTAACAAAATTAAATATTCTTTGATTTAAATGTAACTCAAAATGTATTTTTTTGTTTAATTCTACAAAAAATGTATTTATTACATGGAAATTACAATTGTGTTTTTTGTGTATTAGAACCAATACATAACTCAAGCTTTGCTTCCAAAAGTTGCTAAGGAGGATATTGCGGTGCCTTTTAAGAAAAATGTCCTTATTGTTGATGACAATAAAATGAATAGACAAATGTTGTCTCAAGTTTTATACTGTCAGTATAAAATATTGGAGGCTGAAAGTGGGGAAGAAGCCCTTGAATTATTACATAATAGCAAACTAAGCATTTCTGTAGTTCTGCTTCGCTTTGCACTGCCTGATATGAATGGGATCGAAGTGTTAGCAGAGATTAGCAGGGATGTTTTTTTGCGCAAAATACCTGTAGTTTTGTTTGCGCGAAATGATGAGCTGGATTCAAAAACCAAGGCAGAAGTCCAATCCTTAGGTGTGCAGAATTTTATTCAACCGCCTTTTACGGCTGAAAGTGTAAGACAGCAAATAGTGAATGCTATTTTATACAGTGAAAAAGCCAAGCTTTTGGATTTTGCCCAGCGGGATAGGTTGACAAGTTTATATGCAAGAGAACCTTTTTATCATTTAATTACGGAAGTTTTGGAAAAAAATCCGGACAAAAAATACGATATTTTATGCAGTGATATTGAGCGTTTTAAATTGGTTAACGAGTTGTTCGGTTCCGAAGAAGGGGATGCGCTTTTAAAATTTGTTGCGCAAATGATTGAGGATAAGGTTAAAGATGTAGGAATATGCGGAAGAATTGGTGGTGATATTTTTGCGGCCTTGATTCCTCATCAAGATCAATATAGTGAGCAATTTTTTTCCGAAAGCGCAGATTTTATAAATCAGTACAATTCAAATTTACATAGTGTAATTAAATTTGGTATATACACCATAGAAGATAGAACTTTACCTGCAAATATAATGTGTGCCCGTGCCTGTCTTGCTTTAGAGTCCATTAAAGGGAAATACGGTATGCACTGCGCATATTATGATGATAGCATTCGCCAAAAATTGTTGGACGAGCAATTTATTTTGTCAAATATGAAATCTGCCTTAGTAAATAGGGAGTTTGTTGTTTTTTTTCAACCGAAGTATGATTTGCTGGATGAAAAAATATGCAGCGCAGAGGCGTTGGTTAGATGGAAGCATCCGGAAAGAGGCTTAATACCGCCGAATCAGTTTATACAAATATTTGAAAATAACGGCTTTATTACCGAATTGGACCTTTATGTATTAGAAGAAACCTGTAAATGGGTGCGTTCATGGATTGACAGGGGTAATCCAATGATTCCGGTTTCGGTCAATATATCAAGAGCTGATATTTTTAATTCTAATCTTGATGCTATTTTACTTTCTTTGCTTAAAAAGTATGGATTAGATCCCAGTCATATCCATCTTGAAATTACAGAAAGTGCATACACTGAGAATGCAGAGCAAATGATACATGGGATTAAGCAACTAAAGGAATTGGGTTTTGTGATTGAAATGGATGACTTTGGAAGTGGGTATTCTTCTCTTAATATGTTATCCGAGCTTCCTATTGATGTTTTAAAGTTGGATATGAGATTTGTGCAAAACTATGATAGGTCCAGGGATAAAAGAAATATCATGAGCTTTGTCATTAGTCTTGCAAAATGGATGAACCTAAAGGTGGTTGCCGAGGGCGTTGAAACCGAGGAACAAGTAAATTTATTAAAGCTCTTGGGGTGCCATTGGGTGCAGGGATTTTTCTATTCGAAACCGTTGCCGTTGGATGCGTTTGAAACCTTGATTGAGCAAGTGAATTTTAGTAATACTGAATATACTTTAGAAACCGCTGAGGGGCGTGCCAAACCGGCACATAATATTTTACGTTTAGACGTTGAGAAAAAAAATATGCTGATTTTAGATCCCACTTCAAAAGAATTTGAACCATTTCAAAGCGTTTTTGATGAAAAGTATTGCATATTAAAAGCAAATACAATGCAAGAAACAAGGGACTGTATTTTTAATCAAAAGCTGAAAATTTCTATAGTGATTTTTTCTGTTACAAAAGAAATTACATTAGAACATATTTCAGAAATAAGTCTTTTATGTAAGCAGTACGATATTCCGTTAATTACCATACATTCATCTATAGAATTAGTAAAGAACGCAGCTTCTCTTGGTGCATTTCATTGTATCGTTAAGCCCTACGTTTTGGAAAATTTGGAAAATACCGTCGAAAATACCTTGTGTCGTATGAAAGTAGTTCAATTGCAAAAAGAAATAAAATTTAGTGATGCAATTATTGAAATGAAAAATAGAGCTGAGATTGATTTTTTATCGGGACTTCTAAATCATTCGGAATTAAAAATCAGAATGCGGGATTTTTATAATCAAAATCATGAAGCTTCAGGCGTATTTATCCTGATAGATATTGATCACTTTAAGTCAATAAATACTTCATTTGGGTACAATGTGGGAAATAAAGTTATTCATGCTGTTGGAAAAATGTTAGAAGCGATATTTAACGATACGAATTTTATTGCCAGAATAGATGGAGACTTATTTGCGGTGTTTATTCCATTTCAAATGGAACGGCAGGTCTTGGAGCAGAAGCTTGAAAGGGTTTGTCATGCCATGGCATATGATAATTCGGATGTGAGCCTGACGATTGATTGCTCCGTAGGTGTCTGTTATGCAGAGAATAATACAACAACCATCGAAGAAATGTTCAATAATGCGGAGATTGCTCTTTTGAACGCCAGAAAAAATCAAAAAGGACGGTTTTTATTTTACTTTGAGGGGATGAAAGCCCCCTTAAATGAGAATATTCAACAACAGACCTTTTCTTTTTTGGATGATGTTTCCGATGGCGTATTCGTCTGTGATGCGTTAAGCGGTGAGATAATCTATATCAACGATGCGGCATGTAAAATTATGAATATGGAAAAAAATAACTGCATTGGGGCAATAGGTTTCGGGCTATTTTGGAATAAAAATAAAAAATGTGAGTTATGTTTACAATTGGATGATTATGACACGACTTTTTATGAACACGACGGATATTTAAATGATGGTGAAACAAAGGCACATATAAAAGTACGAATAGACGACTGGAATGGAAGAACGGTTAAAATTCATTACCTTCAAAAGATTGGATAGCTAAAATATTTTTTTTTATAAATGGTAATTGATTTTTGAAACAAAAAACCGATTATTTTCTGCCAGGACGTTAATTTTCTTGAATCATATACGTATAAAACTCCAACATTTTGTAACAAATAAAGCTTACTTTGTCCCCACTAGGAGAATTTCTTGGTGGGGCTTTATCTGTAATAATGGAAAGATTTATTTCATGGAGATCAACCAATTTCATAAATGAAGGGAGACAACAAATGAAATATATATCCTAAAAATATCTTTAATTTGAAAGTTTAGAATTATTTAGAGAAAATCAGCGGTTTTTGACAAAGAGTAATTGCATAGGGGTCAATGCTGTGATACAATATAACGATGTTTAAAAATTAGAATTGATTGGAGTTTTTTATGGAACAAAAGGTTGAAAATATTAGAAATGTGGCAATTATTGCCCATGTCGACCACGGTAAAACAACGTTGGTTGATCAGTTATTACGTCAAAGCGGTATTTTTCGTTCGAACCAAGTAGTTCAGGAGCGTGTAATGGACAGCGGTGACATTGAACGTGAAAGAGGCATTACGATTCTTTCAAAAAATACAGCTGTTAACTTTGGAGATACTAAAATCAATATTATAGATACGCCTGGCCATGCGGATTTTGGTGGCGAGGTTGAACGTGTATTGAAAATGGTAGATGGTGTAGTTTTGGTGGTGGACGCTTTTGAAGGCCCGATGCCTCAGACAAAATTCGTGCTACGTAAAGCCCTAGAGTTGGATCATCCCGTTGTTGTTTGTGTGAATAAGGTTGACCGGCCCGAGGCTCGGCCTGATGAAGTGGTGGATGAAGTTCTGGAGCTTTTTATGGAGCTGGATGCAAATGACAAGCAGCTGGATTCTCCTTTTGTTTTTGCTTCTGCAAGAGGGGGCTATGCTTCCACAGATGCTTCTGCAAGAGAAGGAGATATGATGCCTTTATTTGATGCCATTCTCAATCATATCCCTTGTCCCACGGGAAATTTAGATGCGCCCTTGCAGGCATTGATTTCTACCATTGACTTTAGCGAATATGTTGGACGTATTGGGATTGGTAAGATTGAAAACGGTACCATTCATGTAAATGACGAGGTTGTTGTTTTAAATATGCATGACGAGGATACGCTGAAAAAGCTGCGTATTACAAAGCTCTATCTTTTTGAAGGACTGCAAAGAGTGGAAGTGAAAGAGGCAAGTGTTGGAAACATTGTTGCTATCAGCGGTATTGAAAATATCATGATCGGTGATACGATTTGTTCTCCCGAAAAGCCCGAAGCCTTGCCTTTTGTTAAAATTTCTGAGCCCACATTGTCTATGAATTTCTCTGTAAATGACAGCCCTTTTGCGGGGCAGGATGGTAAATTTGTTACCTCTCGCCAGGTGAGAGAGCGTTTATACAAGGAATTGAATACAGACGTTAGTCTTAGAATTGATGAAACGGATTCCATGGATTGTTTGCGTGTTTCCGGCAGAGGAGAGCTGCATCTTTCCATTTTGATCGAAACTCTGCGCCGTGAAGGCTATGAATTTCAGGTTTCCAAGCCAGAGGTTTTGCTGAAGGAAATCGAAGGAAAGCAGTGTGAGCCAATGGAATTGGTAACAATCGACGTTCCCGAAGAATTTGTTGGTAACGTAATTGAAAAGCTGGGCTCAAGAAAAGGCGAAATGACAAATATGTATCCTGCCAAGGGCGGATACACACGCTTAGAATTTAGCATTCCGGCCAGAGGTTTAATTGGCTATCGTAATGAATTTTTGACTGATACAAAAGGCAATGGCATTCTGAACTCTATTTTCGATGGATATGAACCCTATAAGGGGGAAATTCCTACCCGTTCACAAGGCTCCTTGGTTGCTTTTGAAAGCGGGGATGCAATCACCTATGGTTTGTATAATGCCCAGGAAAGAGGCAGCTTGTTTATTGGTGCCGGTGTAAAGGTTTATGAAGGTATGATTGTTGGTAGAAATGCACGTGTTGATGACATGGATATTAATGTCTGCAAAAAGAAACAGCTTACCAATACTCGCTCTTCTGGCTCCGACGATTCGTTGCGCTTAACGCCACCAATTCAAATGTCTTTGGAGCAATGCATGGAATTTATAGGTGAAGATGAGTTGCTGGAAGTAACACCATTGAATCTGCGTATGCGTAAAAAGGTTTTGGATAATAACCTGAGAAGAAAACAAAGAGCCCGCAGTAATTAATTATAAAGAACAGTAAGGCAAGAGGTGTGATATGGCAGAAAGAACAAAAAGAAAAGGTTCCTTTGTCAAGCAGGCCGCCATTTTAGCGACGGCTGGTATCCTTGTACGATTTTTAGGCTTTGTTTACCGTGTTCCTCTTACGAATATGATTGGGGATCAGGGAAATGGAATTTACAGTGCAGGTTACTATATCTATACTTTTTTGCTGATACTTTCCTCGGCAGGCTTACCTGCTGCCATTTCGAAAATGGTATCAGAAAGAATTGCCATAAAGGAATATCGAAATGCTCACAGAGTTTTTCAAAGTGCCCTAATTGTTTCCGGGTCTTTAGGCTTGTTGTTTGCAATTTTGCTTGGTGTTTTTGGCAGGCAGATTGCCACGTTTGCCAATGCTCCCGAAAGTTATTATTGTATAGTGACCCTGTCCCCCACAATTTTTATTGTGGCAATTATGTCAGCCTTTAGAGGCTATTTTCAGGGCATGAATACAATGATTCCAACGGCAATTTCTCAAATTGTGGAGCAAATAGTTAACGCATTTTTTAGTGTTTATCTAGCATATATATTTCTAAGCTTTGGTGTAAGCGCTGGGGAGAAAAATATTCCCATGGGTGCTGCCGGCGGGACTGCGGGAACGGGCATTGGTGCGGCGGCAGGGCTTTTGGTGGTAATCTTCAGCTATTTTTTAATCAGACCGACGATCAAAAAAAAGGTGAAGCGGTGTCATCAAACCACCGAAGAAAGCCGTTTAGACACGGCAAAACAGCTTTTTGCCACAGCGTGGCCTATTATTGCCGGAACTGCGGTGTTTAGTATTACAAACCTAATTGATATGAATATGGTTACCCGTATTTTAGAAAACACAGGTTTTTCTCATAATGAAGCCCTGGACTTATATGGGCAGCTCTCCGGGAAATATGTTACCTTAACAACGCTGCCCGTTTCAATTTCCACGGCTTTGGCCACGGCTGCGTTGCCCAGTATTGCGGCTTCGGTGAAATTAAGGGATCTAAAACAGGTGCGCAGAAAAATGAATTTAACGTTCCGCATTTCCATGATTATTTCCGTTCCTGCGGCAGTAGGCATTGGCGTATTAGGCGAACCGATCATTCATTTGTTGTTTCCCAAGGCGATGGCTGGCGGTGCATTATTAACAGTAGGCGCAATTTCTATTTTATTCCTTGCATTATGTCAAACCGCAACGGGAATTTTGCAGGGGATAGGGCATATTAAGGTGCCTGTGATTGGTGCAATTTTAGGTGCGATCGTAAAGGTGATATTGAACTATCTGTTAATTAGAATACCCGAATTAAATGTACTTGGGGCTGTTTTATCCACAACTGGGTGCTATTTGGTAGCGGCTGTTTTTGATGTAATCATGCTTTCGAGAATTTCGGGAATTAAATTTGACATGATGGGTACACTTTTAAAGCCCATTGCCGGTGCAACCGCCATGGGGGTGACTGCCTTGGCAGTTTACCACGTTGTAATTATGGCTTACCCAAGTAATGCTTTGGCAACGATAGTAGCAATTTTATTTGCCATGGGGATTTATGGAATGGTCATGTTATTGATTGGCGGTATTACCGAGGAGGACTTGATGAGCCTGCCAATGGGAAAGAAAATTGTTAGCTCCTTAAGACGGCTTCGCTTGGTATAATAAAAACCTCAAAATTGTTGAAAAACAGCAATTTTGAGGTTTTTTATATTTCATCTGTTTTTTAATCTAGGAAATGCATTTGAACATCCTGTTATTTATTTTCTTTTTCCGTTTGCATTGGCATCTGTCCGGGGAAGTTTCCCATACCCTCATGACCTCTTCCTTTTCCTTGACTGCCCATGGCGGAAATATCAATTCCACTGGCGTCAACAAGTGCAGTTGCATTCTGTGCATCGGTAGTAGAGGCAAGAGAACCATCAAGCTGACTGCGAATGCTTTGTGCGCGAAGGATGCAGAATTGGGTAAGGGTATCCACCGCTGTATCAAATTCATCAATGCTGTACCATGCAGTAGGGTCATTTTCCACATAAGGACGAATAAGGGTAGAAATACGGCTTACCGTACTTTCAAAACGACCGGATTCAAAGTAATTTGTAATCAGCTCATCGAAATATTTGTGATAAAGCTGCAAATTTTCCTCGTTCGCCATAAGCTGATCCCACATGGGCCGCTTGCCAACATTTTCCGAGTTTAAAGGTGTATCGATGGCGGTATTTACAATGCTGGTTGCATCACCATTCATTTGGAAGCCACCAAAGGCAAGGTTATAGTCCCAAGGAAGCATGGATAAAATGCCATTATCTTCATACAGCCAGTAGTTATGGAGCATAGAGCCGGTATAACTGTCACCGTTTATCACAAAGTTGTGTGCCACAAAATAACGAACTACGGCATCAACATTTATGCATTCCTCCAGATTTTCTCCTGTAGATAGCTGTTTCAGTGCTGCAATTACGCGTTCTTTGTCCTCATCCGTTGCTTTGGTTTCGGCGTTATCAAAAATATCAGTATAACTGGTAATTTCGTCATCTGTATAGGCAAGGTCTGCGCCCTTTGCCGTACCGCCCATACCCATGCCACCGTTGCGGTGCTGTCCCATATTCTCGGGCATGTCGATATTTTGAGGATTTTCCGTATTGGCTTGTGCTGGCATTTGCTTGCCATTTTGCGTGTCATCTATTTCTGCAGGTCGTTCCATGCCCTCAGGTCCCTCCATGCCCTCAGGTTGTTCCATGCCCTCAGGTCGTTCCATGCCCTCGGGTCGCTCGCCATCTTTCATGCCCCGTTGCTTCATATTCCCTAACATTTCCGTTTCCGGTTTATAAAGCTGGCCGTAGTCTTCACCGTAGTTGCGTTCCAGAAAAGATGTGCTTACATCCTCTAGTGCCAAATACAAGCCGTAAAGCTCTCCGTTAATGGAAAGAGAAACATAGCTTGTTTGGGGCGCGGCAACACCGGCTTCCTGCATAATTTCATAAGCAATATAGTCTTTCATATAGGTTGCATCGGAAAAAATATTCTGCAGGTTCAATTTATCCAAGCCGTCATAGGTCTGTTCATCAACAAATTTACCGAAGTTGATTTTAAAGCTGTATCGATCGCTTTCGCTTCCTGCTACCTGAGAAAGGGAGGAGTTTCCCTTTGTTGCAAAAGATACATTTTCAACGGTGTTTCCGTCGATGACAACATTGGTTGCATACTTTGTTTTGTCCATTGGATTTTCCAGTAGGTTTGCCCAACTGTCTTGGTCAATTTGAATATCAACGGTATGTACATAGCTATCATCAAATAGAGCGTTTGCATATTCCGCTGTATCAATCTGTGAGTTTTCCTGTTGTGCTTTACTGCAAGCAGTCGTACCGAATAAAAGGGTAAGGCTGAATAATACGGGGGTAAATCGTTTCATTACTTTCATCCTTTCTATGATTAATTTATTTACATTAACATGATAAATTTAAATCAAACTTAAAATCTTATGGGAATTATATAATTTTTCACAACAATGTTTTAGAAAAGCTTAAAATAGTAGTTTGAAACAGTGGATTTCACTGGATTTTTCTAGGAAGCCAGGCTATAACCTTAATATAAAATAAAATTTTACATATAAAGTTTTCATAAGCCTTATCATAAGCTTGCAGGATACAAAACAGCAATCAGAGAAACTGAAACTGTATTTGCCCATGAGATTTTTTTGTTTGCAGGTGTAAACTTTGTTTCTTTGTAGATTTCTTTTGAAAAATAAAAACCAAACCTTACAATCTATTTTGCAAAACCTCTTTAAAATTAATGAAAAATAGTATATAATATTTTTATTAAGCAAGAGAAGAAAAGGTAGGGAAATATAGGCCTTTGGTACTTCTCTTTTTTCTTTTTCTGAGAAAAAGACTACACAATTTGGGAAAGAAGGTGATGGAATGTTTGATATTAGTGAGGAATTGAAAAAACTGCCGCAAAAGCCCGGTGTTTACCTTATGAAAAACGAAAAAGGCCAAATTATTTATGTTGGGAAGGCAATTAACTTAAAAAATAGAGTTCGCCAATATTTTCAAAGCAGTAAAAATCAAACTGCAAAAACCAAGGCAATGGTTCCTCAAATTGTGGAGTTTGAATATATTGTTACTGATTCAGAATTGGAAGCATTAATTTTGGAGTGTAATCTTATTAAGCAGTATGAGCCCTATTATAATATCATGCTGAAGGATGATAAAACTTATCCATACATTAAAGTTACGATTCAAGAGGATTTCCCTCGTGTTTTTATGACACGGCGTATGGATAAGGATAAAGCCAAATATTATGGCCCATACACCGATGTTTTGGCAGTGAAGGAAACGGTGGAAACGCTGCATAGGCTTTTTCCTATTCGTAAATGTAAAAAAAATTTACCGAAGGAAATGGGGAAGGAGCGCCCTTGCCTAAATCATCATATCGGACAATGTCTTGCGCCTTGCAGTGGAGCAATTGCATCCCCAGAATACAAAAAATATATTAGCGATGCCATAGATTTCTTGGAAGGAAAGCATGACGAAATACGAAAAAAAATGGAGCAGGAAATGGCAGAGGCTGCAGAAAAGATGGAGTTTGAAAAGGCAGCTGCGTTAAGAGATAAAATTCGAGCGGTAAAGAGCATCGCCCAAAAGCAAAAAATGGCGAATATGTCTGTGGGGGATGCTGATGTAATTGCTATGGTTCGTGCCTTTCACGAATGCTTGGTGCAGGTTTTCTTTATTCGAGATGGAAAAATGACCGGGCGGGAGAATTTTACCATGACCGCCTCGGAGGAACAAGGCCGTAGTGAAATTTTAACTGCCTTTGTGCAGCAATTTTATACAGGTACAGCTTACATTCCCAGAGAAATTATTTTGCAGGAGGATTTGGTTTCTGAGGAAAAAGAGCTTTTGGCGGAATACCTTTGGGAGAGGCGAGGGGGAAAGGTTACCTTTACTGTGCCGATCAAAGGCGAAAAGCAAAAATTGGTTGAGCTTGCCCATAAAAATGCTATGCTTATTTTCGAGCAGTTCGGCGAGAAATTACGCAAAGAGGAGCAGCGTACCAAAGGGGCCATGGAGGAATTGCGCCAGGCATTAGGGCTTTCACAAACACTGAAACGTGTGGAAGCATATGATATTTCCAACACCCAGGGGTTTGAATCGGTAGGGTCTATGGTGGTATTTGAGGATGGCAAGGCGAAAAATAGTGATTACCGTAAGTTTCGCATAAAAACTGTAATTGGCGCAAACGATTATGCATCTATGAAAGAAGTCATCACTCGTCGCTTGAATCATGCTTTGAAAGAAAAAGCAGAGGGAAAAACCAGCAGCTTTACGCGTCTGCCGGATTTGATTTTTATGGATGGCGGAAAGATTCAAGTAAACGCCGCCCAGGAGGTTCTATTGTCCTTTGGCATGAATATTCCCGTTTGCGGCATGGTAAAGGATGAGAAGCATCGTACCCGTGGACTTTTGTTTGATGGAGAAGAAATCAAGATACCATTTACCTCCGAAGGCTTTCGCCTACTGACAAGAATACAGGATGAGGTGCATCGCTTTGCCATTACCTATCATAGAAAGCTGCGGCAGGAGAAAGGGCTGCACTCAGTTTTAGATGATATTAAAGGGATCGGAGAGATTCGCAGAAAGGCTTTAATGCGTCATTTTGGATCGATTGAAGATATTGCCGCAGCAGAGGTGGCGGAGCTTTTGGAGGTAGAAGAAATGAATATTCCCTCGTCAGAACAGGTTTATGCCTTTTTTCATCAGGATGAATTGCAAAATTAACGGTTTTCGGTTATGATAACAGGGAATAAGCCCGTTTTGCCAAGGAGGTTTTCATGTATAGCGCAAAATTAACAAAAATTGTTGAAGAATTTCAATTGGAGAATATTTTACCTGAGGTTGATATATCAAATCGGGTAATAACCCGCAAGGAAGTAAATCGCCCTGCGTTACAGCTGACAGGTTTTTACCATCGCTTTGACAATGATCGACTACAGATTATAGGCAGGGTGGAACACAGCTATTTACAAACACTGGATGAACCTGCTAGGGACGAGGCAATCTGTCATTTGTTTGAATGTCATATTCCTTGTTTGATTGTTTGTAAAAGTCAAGAAATTTTTCCGGAGATGCTTTTTTACGGAAAAAAATATGAAATTCCAATTTTTAGAACCTGTAAAACCACTACGGATTTTGCCGCAGAAATGATACTATGGCTGCGGGGGGAATTGGCTGATCGTGTTACCATGCATGGCGTACTGGTTGATATTTATGGCGAGGGCGTTTTAATCACAGGGGCAAGCGGGATCGGAAAAAGTGAAACCGCTTTGGAATTGATAAAAAGAGGTCATCGTTTAATTGCCGATGATGCGGTGGAAATCAAAAAAATTGCTGACCAAACCCTTGTGGGAACTTGTCCTGAGCTGATTCAATATTTAATTGAATTACGAGGAATTGGTATTATTAACGTAAAAGAATTATTTGGCATTGGTGCGGTGAAGCAGATAAAATCCATTGATTTAGTGGTTAAGTTGGAAATTTGGGATGGAAACAATTGCTCCTACGACCGCTTGGGATTAAGCGAGGAATATATTGAAATTTTAGGGAATAAAGTACTTTGTAATACCATTCCCATTCGTCCTGGCAGGAATGTTGCGGTTATTTGCGAATCAGCGGCAATCAGTAATCGCCAAAAGAAAATGGGGAATAATACAGCATTGGAACTGGAAAAAAAGATTATGCAAAACAATCATACTGAGACAAAATAGGAAGGTGACTATATGGATTCAGTAGTAGCGGCACTGCGCGTAAGACTGGGTGAGGATGCTGTTTTGGCGGATGAACCCATGGATGGGCATACCACTTTTCGCACAGGTGGACCGGCGGATATTTTTATTATGCCCGGCAGCTTTAAGGAAGTAAAAGAGAGCATCAGTATTTTAAAAGAGAATAACATTCCATTTATGGTAATTGGTAATGGCAGCAACCTGTTGGTAAGGGATAAGGGCATTCGAGGGGCGGTAATTCAGCTTGGCAGAAGATTGTCAAAGGTTGATGTGGACGGCGAATTTGTCTTTGCAGAAGGCGGCGCACTTTTGACTGCCTTATCTGCCAAAGCAGCTGAAAATGCGTTGAGTGGACTTGAATTTGCATCGGGTATTCCTGGAACCGTGGGCGGAGCCATAACAATGAATGCCGGGGCTTATGGCGGGGAAATGAAGGATGTGTTAATTTCCGTTGAGGTTTTAACGGAGGAAATGGAAGTGAAGACAATTCCTGTTGAAGCCTTGGAATTATCTTATCGACATAGTATTTTGCTTAAAGATGGGTATATTCTTTTGAGGGCAAAGCTTAAATTGAAAAATGGAAATCCGGAGGAAATAAAAACGAAAATGGCGGAGCTTGGGGAGCAAAGACGGGAAAAACAGCCTTTGCAATACCCTAGCGCAGGCAGCACCTTTAAGCGTCCCCAGGGCTATTTTGCAGGGAAATTAATACAGGATGCAGGGTTAAAAGGCAAGCGTATTGGCGGGGCACAGATTTCCGAAAAACATGCAGGTTTTATTATTAATGTGGGGAAAGCCACCACACAGGATATTCTAGACTTGATTGCATTCTGTCAGCAAACTGTTTATGAAAAATTTGGTGTGCGTTTGGAAACAGAGGTAAAAATTATCGGAGAGCTTTAAGCGCTATACAAAGGAGAAGATTACTATGAGATTTGTAATTGTTACAGGTATGTCCGGCGCAGGAAAGTCATCGGTTCTTAAGTTTTTGGAGGATATTAATTTTTTCTGCGTTGACAATTTGCCGCCGGCATTGATCCCGAAGTTAGCTGAGCTTTGCTATGAACAAGAAGGGGAAATTGAGCGTGTTGCCATGGGGGTAGATATTCGTGGCGGAAAGCTTTTTAACGACTTATTCAATGTATTATTTATTTTGGAGGAAAAAGGCTATCAATACGAAATTATTTTCTTGGATGCCTCGGATAATACGCTTATCAAGCGTTATAAGGAAACGCGCCGCAGCCACCCCCTTTCTCGAAAAGGAGCTATTGAGGATGGCATTTTGCAAGAAAGGGAAATGCTGAAGGAGGTAAAAGGCCGCGCAACCTACATTTTGGATACGACGAACGTGCTTACCAGAGAACTAAAGGCGCAAATAAACCGTATTTTCATGGAAAATCAACAATTTGAAAGCCTGATTATTACCGTTTGTTCGTTTGGTTTTAAATATGGTATTCCTGTAGACAGTGACTTGGTTTTCGATGTGCGGTTTTTACCAAACCCCTTTTATATTCAGGAGCTGAAGGAAATGACAGGAAATGATACGCCTGTAAGCGATTATGTAATGTCGTTTCAAGAAAGCCGGGATTTTTTGAAAAAGTTGGTTGAAATGGTTGAATTTTTACTGCCTCTTTATGTAAAAGAGGGGAAGAATAGTCTTGTAATCAGTATTGGATGCACGGGCGGAAAGCATCGCTCCGTTACGTTGGCAAATGCTTTGTATCATGCCTTAGACCAGGACAAGCATACACTTTTATTAAAACACAATGATATAGAAAAAGACGCTCGTCATAAAAAACAGTCTTAAAAAGTTTGAGGCGCACAAAAACTTGTGAGGAGGCGTAAATTTGTCATTTTCATCTAAGGTTAAGCAAGAGATTGGCGAACATTTAGGAAATGGGAGACATTGCAGAATAGCCGAACTCTCATCTTTTGTAAATATTTGTGGACATATCGGGCTTTGCAGAGATTATTTTTGTCTAAAAATTCAAACTGAAAATTACCTTGTCGCGAAAAAATGCTTTACATTATTGAAAAATGCTTTTAATATTAACAGTGAAATATTTATCAAATCCGGCGGGAAAAAACGCAGGTCAAAGGTTTATGTTCTTTTCATAAAAGATTCTGACCAAGTTGAAAGGTTACTTAGGGCAACAGGCATTTTGTTGACTAAGGAAGGTTTGCCGGTTATTCGAAACAAGTTGAATCCCACGGTAGTCAGCAGCATCTGTTGTCGACGTGCGTACATTCGTGGAGCGTTTATTTCGGTTGGCTCGGTAAACAACCCCGAAAAAAATTATCACTTAGAGTTTGTGCTGTCTTCTTGGGAATTGGCAACGCAGCTTCGAGATTTGGTGAATACCTTTGATCTTGACTCAAAAGTGGTAGAACGCAAAGATCATTTTGTTGTGTATCTAAAAGAAGGGGAGCAAATTGTAGATTTGCTTAATATCATGGGTGCACATATTGCATTAATGGATCTGGAAAACGTTCGCATTGTGAAGGAAATGCGAAACGATATTAACAGAAAAGTGAATTGTGAAACAGCAAATCTCAATAAAGTGGTTCTTGCGGCGGTCAAGCAGTTGGAAGATATTACATATATCCAACAAACCATTGGGCTTGATAAGCTTCCGATGCAGTTACAGGAGGTCGCAAGACTTCGGTTGGATTATCCGGACACCAGCCTAAAGGAATTGGGAACCTATTTGGCAGAGCCAGTTGGCAAATCCGGTGTAAATCACAGACTGCGGAAAATCAGCAACTTAGCAGAGACGCTCAGAGAGGGTAAGGGTGAAGAAAAATGACACAGAGAACAGTGACAATTAAAACATCTTTAGATGCAAGACAGGCAGCTTATTTTGTGCAGACAGCAAGTAAATTCAATTCGGAGATACAAGTAAGTGTGGAGGATAAGAAAATTAACGCAAAAAGCATTATGGGTACCATTGCGTTAAACATGAAGGAAGGTCAAACCGCTACAATTTTTGCGGATGGCGCAGATGAAGCGTTGGCTGTTGAGGAATTGGCAGCAGTATTGTGTTAAGCAATTATTCTAATTAATAAATTTTTGCCCTTTGAATGTACGAGGGTGGTTTTATCTGTCATATTAAAAATAAAAGAAACTGCGTTGTCATATTTTTTTGGCAATGCAGTTTCATTTATATTAAGTGCGGGGAGGTTTTGCTCCTTCGAATTGGTAATAATCCGTTTTAATTCGACCGTTAAACAATTTTCTTTTTTTATCCGCTTTTCGCCCAAACAGTGTTTCAAAGTATTCCATAGACGTGATTAGATAGGTTGACCATGTAGAATCCTCTTTCATGGTTGCGCCTAAAGCACGATACATTTCCTCCACTTCCTTTAGCTCGCCAATTCGTTCGCCATAGGGCGGGTTTGTTATGACAACACCGTATTTTCCAGGCAAAGTGATTTCATGGGAAGGCTTTACTTCAAAAGTAATACAGTCATCCACACCAGCCTTTTCTGCATTTTCCTTGGCAAGGACAATGGCGGCGGGGTCAATATCACTTCCATAAATTTGTGGGGTAACATCATAATCAATCGCTTGATAAGCCGCGGCCCGTACCTTTTTCCACCGTTCCTTTCCGATTCGTTCCCATTCCTCGCTGGCAAATTTTCTTTGCAAGCCGGGTGCAATATTTCTTGCAAGCATTGCTGCTTCAATGGGAATGGTACCTGAACCGCAGAAAGGATCCAACAAAATTCTATCCTTCCGCCAATAGCTAAGCTGTACCATGGCTGACGCAATGGATTCTTTAAGTGGCGCATCCAAAGCATTTGCACGATAGCCTCGCATGTGCAAGCCAGAGCCGCTGCTATCAATGGCAAGCGTAACCATATCCTTTAAAATCCCAACTTGAATTGTATAAGAAGCACCTGTTTCATCAAACCAATCGGTTTTATATTTATCCTTCAGTTTTTCCACCACTGCTTTTTTAACAATTGCCTGGCAATCTGGCACGCTGAATAGGGTAGACTTGACTGATTTTCCCACAACGGTAAATTTTCCGTCTTGAGGAATCCAATCGCCCCAGGGTAAGGCCTTAGTTTTATCAAATAATTCCGTAAAGGTTATGGCGGTAAAACTGCCCATCTTTATCCATACCCTTCCGGCGCAGCGCAGCCAAAGGTTGGCCTTTACGATGTCGTCTTCGTTTCCGGTGAATTCCACTTTGCCGTCGGAAACATTAATATTTTGAAATCCAAGGGCTTGGCATTCCCGCTTTACAACGGATTCCAGACCAAAGGTTGTACTTGCAATTAATTGTATACTCATTTGTTTCACTCCGTTCATTTTTCGATTTTATAGAAATAGGTGCATAGCTTTTTCGTCGACACAGTAAAATAGCAGACGAAAGGGGTTTTTTGCATGGATTTGAAACGATTATACCATAAAACGGTAAAACTTGGTTTGTAAAAGCTTCAAATTCGAATTTTTGTCTTTGTGTTTTGTTTTACAGATTAGAAAAGCACGAAAAAATTGATTTGATATTTATGGTTCGAATTACGAGAAAATACAAAACAAAATGCTGGTTTCGCAAACTTCATCAATGGTAATTTGCCGGGCCGTTTTTTTGAACAATTGTTGTATTATATCATGTTATTGACAAAAGCTAAAGGAAATATGACTAATTTTATCCAAAATAATTAAATTCTCTTGATTAAAAATTGGAAAAACGGTATTATAATGTTTACGCATAAAAAATAGAAACGGGGAGAATTATGTATAAATTATTAAAAACCTGCGGAAGAGCCAAACGTGGTGAATTTCACACACCTCATGGTGTGATTCAAACCCCTGTGTTTATGAACGTAGGAACCTTAGCGGCCATCAAAGGTGCTCTTTCAACAGAGGATTTGGAACAAATAAAATGTCAGGTTGAGCTCTCCAACACCTATCACTTGCATTTGCGTCCCGGTGATAAAATTGTAAAGCAGCTGGGCGGACTGCATAAGTTTATGGTTTGGGACAGGCCCATTCTAACAGATTCCGGTGGCTTTCAAGTTTTTTCCTTAACTTCTCTGCGGAAAATTACGGAGGAAGGCGTGCATTTTAGCTCTCATATTGATGGCAGAAAGATTTTTATGGGACCTGAAGAAAGTATGCAGATTCAGTCAAACCTTGCCTCAACGATTGCTATGGCCTTTGATGAGTGTATCGGAATTCCGGCAGAACGGCCTTATGTTGAGGCATCTGTGGAGCGAACAACCCGTTGGCTGGAGCGTTGCAAAAAGGAGATGACGCGCTTGAATAGCCTGGAGGATACCATTAACAAAAAGCAAATGTTATTTGGTATTAATCAAGGTGCAATCTATGCTGATATAAGAATTGAACATGCAAAACGTATCTCAGAGCTGGATTTGGATGGTTATGCTGTGGGCGGTCTTGCAGTGGGAGAAACCCATGCTGAAATGTACCATATTTTGGAAGAAGTCGTTCCGTTTTTGCCGCAAAAAAAACCCACGTATTTAATGGGCGTAGGCACTCCCGAAAATATTTTGGAATCCGTAGAAAGAGGAATTGATTTTTTTGATTGCGTATTGCCGGCCAGAAACGGTCGTCATGCCCACGTTTATACCAATGCTGGCAAATTGAATCTGCTCAATGCGAAGTTTGAGCTTGATGAAACACCCATAGATGCTACTTGTGATTGCCCTGTATGCCGCAGATACACTAAGGCCTACATTCGCCATCTTTTTAAGGCAAAGGAAATGCTGGCAATGCGTTTATGTGTTATGCATAACCTGTATTTCTTCAATACCATGATGGAAGAAATCAGGCTGGCCCTGGATGAAAATAGATTTCCGGAATATAAAAAAGCAAAGTTAGAAGGGTTTTCAGCAAGCCAAAGGCAAATAATTCCTTGACGTTAATTTGATTTTTATATATAATTGTTTCGATACCAATAAAAAGCTTGAAATTGGATTTTTTTGATTCAAGTTTTAAGAAAACTATGTTAGGAGAGATACAAATGTTATTCGTACCTTTATTATTAGATGGAAGCACTACAATTTTACCTAGTAGCGGAGATGCTGCTACTACAACTTCTACCAGCGGAAATATTTTCGGATCTTTTGCCAGCAGCAATCCGGTTATGTTAATCGTGCTTTACTGCATACTCCTTGTAGGTGTTATGTATTTCCTTTCTGTACGTCCAAATCAAAAAAGAGAAAAGCAGTTGGCTGAATTGAGAAGCTCAATTGATGTAGGTGACTCTATCATCACAAATAGTGGTATGTTTGGCAAGGTTGTAGATATCACATATGAAAGCTTCATTATTGAATTTGGCTTAAACAAAGGCGTTCGTGTTCCTGTTTTAAAGGGCGAAGTTTTAGGCAAGAGAGAACCTAACTTATCTAACGAAGCTCCTGTTCCGGTAGAACAGCCCAAAAAGAAAAAAAGTCTTTTTCGACGCAATGAGGAATAAATGAACGGAAAGGAAAGGCTCTATGATTGCATGGAGTCTTTTTTTATATATCGATATGTTGACTTGATTTTACGAGATAGCATTTGCAAATGAAAACCATAGAAAAAGTTATTGGTTTTTGAAAAATTAGCGAATAAATAAATAAAAAAACAAATTTTATTGGTAAAAAAATAAATAATGTTTGAAATTTAACAAAATAAATATGTATTTGTGGTATAAGAATTATATAAATTAAAATATTTGTCGCAAAAGTAAGAACAATTTTTACAAATATCTTACCAAATAGTTGTAGTTTATTGACAAAATTGAGCAATAGAGGTAAAATATGTTCATGCAAAACTTGTAAGTATACAAGCTTTGCAAATTTTAGGTAAACTAATATGCAAAAAGAAAGGGAGAAAAGACTATGAAAAAATTGCTTTCCATGCTTCTTGCTTCTGCACTGACAGTTTCCATGCTGGCAGGTTGCGGCGGCAGTAAAGCAAACACCGATGCAGATAATGGAGCTGCTGCAGACAATGAGAAAAAAGTATATAAAGTATGCAACTTGGTAAACGGTACATTGGGTGATAAATCCTTCTTTGACTCTGCTCAGGCAGGTCTGGAAAAATTAAAGGCCGATGGTAGAATTGATTTTACAACCATTGAAATGGGCGGCACAACAGAAGATCAGGCAAAGTGGCAGGGCTACTTGGAAGAAGTTTCTGCTTCCGGGGATTATGATCTGATTATTTGCGGTACATATCAAATGCCTGATTATTTAAAGAATGTATCTGAAATGTATCCTGATCAGAAGTATCTCATTTATGATGATACAACACATCAATTGCCTAATGTTGCAAACTTGAGCTATGCGCAGAACGATTTGGGCTATCTGGTTGGTGTTTATGCTGGTGCAATGACAACAGAAACAAGTGTTGAAGGTATGAATGAAGACGCTGTTGTTGGTTTTGTTGGTGGCGTTGACAGTCCTGTAATCAACGATTTCCTGTATGGCTTTATTTTGGGCGCACAGGAATCAAATCCTGATATTAAAATTGATACAAGATATGTAAATAGTTATGTTGACCCTGCAAAGGCAAAGGAATTGGCTGAATCCATGATTAATGATAAAAAATGTGACATTATCTGGGGTGTAGCTGGTAATTCCGGTAACGGCGCTGCTGAAGCCGCTTTGGAAACAGGAAAAGCATTCTTCATTGGCGTTGACTCCGATCAGGAATTAACATTCTCCCCTGAATTGGCAGCAATCACGTTGACATCAGGTTTGAAAAACATTGGAAATTCCCTTATCTGGTTCTTTGATGAATGGGATGCAGGTGTTGAACATTTCGGTCAGCATACTTTATTAGGTATGAAAGAAGGCGGCATTGGTGTCGTAACAGATAAAAACTACGACAGCAAAACACCCGAAGCAGTAAAAGAAAAAGTAGCTGCAGCAATTGAAGCTATTTCCAGCGGTGATGTTGTAGTTCCTACTGCAATTGGAAATCAAACTGATGATGTTCAGCAGTTAAGAGAATCTGTAAAACCTTGATGAGTCAGCATCAAACGTTTGAATGATGGTGAATGTAGGGGGGCTTTCAAGCTCCCCTTTTACCATTAATTAAAATTTTCTTATGATTTACCCTTGTTTCACAGAATAAATCGTATTAAACTTCTGCAGTTCTTACAAAATATGCATTTTGAAAAAAGATATTTATTTAAAATTATTTAAAAAATGAATTTTTTGAGGGTGCATGGGAAAAAATGGACTTTCTGCCTAAATTACGAAACAAATTATCATATGCAAAAGAGGAGGGGAACCGACAATGTCTGACAACGATTTTGTTGTTCAAATGAAGGGTATTACCAAAGTTTATCCTAATGGTATTGCTGCCAATCAAGGGGTTGACTTTAACGTAATGCGTGGGGAAATTCACGCCCTTATGGGTGAAAACGGTGCCGGTAAATCTACATTAATGAAGATGCTTTTTGGTTTGGAACAACCAACCGAGGGAGAAATTATTATTAATGGAGAAAAAGTATCACTTTCGTCACCAACTGTGGCGATTGCAAAGGGAATTGGAATGGTTCATCAGCATTTTATGCTGGTTCCAAGCTTAACTGTTGCCGAAAACATGGTTTTAGGCATGGAACCCAAGCAAGGAAACAAATTATTTATTAATTACAAAAAAGCCGTAGAAATTACAGAGGAATTTTCAAAGAGATATAATCTTTATGTTGATCCACATGCAAAAGTAAGAGATATTCCTGTAGGAATGAAGCAAAAGGTGGAAATTTTAAAAGCTTTGGTGAGGGGTGCAAAAATACTTATTTTGGATGAACCTACTGCCGTATTAACAACCCAGGAAACCGAGGAGCTTTTTAAAGAGCTGATACATTTGAAAGAACAGGGTTACACCTTGATTTTTATTTCTCATAAATTAAATGAAATCAAACAAATTACGGATCGGCTTACCATTATGCGTGGCGGTAAGTCTATGGGTGTATATGAAACGGCAGGTATTTCAAAAGAAGATATTTCTCGATTAATGGTTGGGCGTGATGTTGTGCTTACCGTTGAAAAGGAACAAGCCCATCCTACAGATGTGGTTTTAAGTGTGCGCAACATGGAATACACCAATGAGTGGAATAAAAAAATGCTGGATAAATTGTCCTTTGATGTTAGGAAGGGCGAAATTCTGGGTATTGCCGGTGTTGAGGGTAACGGGCAGAGAGAATTAGTTGACATGCTTTTTAATTTAAATGTTCCCGATGGTGGTTCGGCAAAGGTGAACGGAAAAAATATTTTGGGGCGTCCCCAGAGAGAAATTCGAGATATGGGCGTGTCATTAATTCCTGAGGATAGAATGACTTTTGGTATTGCCGGCGGAGGTACAATTGAAGAAAATTTGATGAGTGACCGTGCGTCTGACAAAAGATATAATAACGGGGTTTTATTTAACCTAAATGCAATGCATAATGACAGTGACCAGCTGATTAAAGATTACAAAGTGCTTTGCAAATCACGCAAGCAGCTGGTTGGAATGCTTTCGGGTGGTAATATTCAAAAGGTTGTTGTTGCAAGAGAATTTTCCAGTGAACCTGTATTAATTATTGCGGATCAACCAACGAGAGGTATTGACGTTGGTGCAACGGAGTTTATTCGAAAAAAATTGGTTGAACTAAGCCGTGAAGGTGCTGCAGTTCTTTTGGTTTCTGCGGATTTGAACGAAGTAATGGAGCTTTCTGACAGCTTAATGATTATGTATAACGGTAAAATTGCCGCTTATTTTGAAGATACAGCTGTTTTAAACGACACAATTATGGGCGAATATATGTTAGGCTTAAAACAACAAAGTGTCGAGGAGATAGGGGGAGTTGTACATGGAGAATAAGCGTCAAAGTATGTTTGAAATTTTCCGTGGGTTCATAGCTATCGCAATTGCGATTTTGGTTGCATTTATTTTAATTCTTATTTGCGCTGATGACCCCGGTAAGGCTTTAGAATGCTTGCTAATCAAACCTATTATTAGCAACGGTGCATTGAATACAAAATCAATTTTTACAATTTTGGCTCGTATGACTCCCGTAATATTTACAGGTTTGGCGGTTTGCGTCATGTTTTCAGCAAACCAATTTAACTTGGGGGGCGAGGGTTCTGTAATGTTAGGGGGCTTTGTGGCTGCAATTATAGCCATCAATATTCCAATGGCAACAGGGGCGCATGTTTTTGTTGCAGTATTAGCCGGTACGATGATTGGTGGATTGGTTATGATCGTCCCTGCCGTAATTAAGGTTAAGCTAAAAGCCAGTGAAATGGTTTGCTCCTTAATGATGAATTACGTTATTATGTTTGCTATTTTACATTTTTTGAATAACAAATTTGCTGATAGAAGCAAGGGTGCGACACAAACCTATCCGTTCTTAAAAACCGCTGTAATATCAAAAATGATTCCGGGAACAGAATTGTCTTGGGGTTTTCTTATTGCAATTATAGCAACGGTTATTGTGGCGATTTTTATGTATCGCACAAGATGGGGATATTCCATTCGTATGATCGGTATTAATGAGTCTTTTTCAAAATATTCAGGGATGAAGGTTGGTGGCATGATCGTTTTATCCCAGGTGATTGGTGGTATGCTTTCCGGTATGGGTGGTGCCATTGAAATGTTGGGTAGATATAATACCTTTTTATGGTTGGATTTACCAGGCTACGGTTGGACAGGTATTACCGTTGCGATTTTAGCCAAAAACAACCCGATTATGATTCCCCTTGCGGCTTTGTTTATTTCTTATTTGAATAGAGGCTGTGAATTAATGTCTATTTATGCAGGGGTTCCGGCGGAAATGATAGATATTATTCAAGCAGTTATTTTCTTGTTCTTTGCAGCGGAGCATTTCTTGTCTGGTACACGGCAAAAAATTGTTGTTAAGGACGCAAAAGAAGAATTACAGAAAAAAGAATTGGCAAGTGAAGGGGGTAATGCGTAATGTTCAGTCAGATAATTGAAATGATTTTTTCTGCGAGCTTTGGATATTCCATCATTCGTATTACTTCCCCAATTCTATTCGCAGCTTTAGCCGCAGTTGTTGCAGAAAAGGGCGGTGTTGTTAATATCGGCTTGGAAGGTATTATGACAATTTCCGCATTGTTTGGTGTGCTTTTTGCTTACTGGTCCAATAGTTGGATTATTGGCGTAATTGGCGCTACAGCAATTGGTGTTTTGATTGCAATGATTATGGCAGTATTTGCATTAAAATTAAAAACGGATATTATTTTAGCCGGTATTGCTGTTAATCTCTTGGGCGGCGGGGGCACCGTGTTTCTTTTGTTTCTTTTTACCGGGTTAAAAGGAAACACTGCAAGCCTTACAACACCAAATATGCTAACGCCTAAGGTGAATATCCCTTTTTTGAAGGAAATACCTGTAGTTGGACGGATTTTTTCGGGTCACTCAGTATTAACTTATGTTGCGTTCCTTTTGGTTATCCTCGTATGGGTATTGCTGTATAAAACTGCTATGGGTCTTAGAATTCGTGCAGTGGGTGAAAACTCTCATGCCGCTGACAGCGTTGGTGTTAGTGTAATGAAAACACAGTACATTGCTTTAGCCATCTCTGGTGCATTGGCGGGCTTGGGCGGCGCGTATATGTCTATGTACTATTCTCAGAGTTGGAACATAGGTATTGTTGCAGGGCGTGGATTTATTGCTTTGGCTGCACAGGCTATGGGGCAAGGCCAGCCTGTTGGGGCGATGCTGGCATCCCTGTTGTTTGGGTTTGCAAGTGCCTTGGGTAACAAGATGGAAGGCATGCAAGGCTTCTCCTCGTATTTAGTGGCGTCCATTCCGTATGCGGTTACCATTATTGGTTTGGTAATTTATTCCATGAGTACCATTAAGAAAGTGAAACGCTTTAAAGACAACGAAAAATAAAAGCCTGGGGGAAGTTGGAAAGTTCTTTTGGACTTCAACTTTCTCCATCAATAGAATAAATAGGAGGATAGAGATGAAAAGGATACCTATTATTTTAGATGGTGATCCAGGACATGATGATGCAATTGCATGGGTTTTGGCAAAGGCAAGCCCAATGCTTGATATTCGTGTTGTTACGTCTTGCTGTGGAAATCAAACAATTGAAAAAACGACTTACAATGCGCTACGCATATGCACATTAATCGATTTACATGTGCCTACAGCTAAGGGACGCCTTCGACCTTTGATTGCTGCGCCCATTATTGCACCAACAGTGCATGGGGAATCCGGCTTAGATGGACCTGAATTACCTGAACCGGATTTTGATGTTGTTGATATGGATTCGGTAACCTTAATGGCAAAGGTAATTCGAGAAAGCGATGAACCTATTACCATAGTGCCCACCGGCCCGTTGACAAATGTTGCGGCGCTACTATTGGCGCACCCTGAATTGAAAAAAAATATCAAGCAGATTTCGTTAATGGGCGGAGGAGTTCAGTTTGGCAACTGGACGCCTGCAGCGGAATTTAATATTTTGGTTGATCCTGAGGCGGCGGATGTAGTATTCAAATCGGGCATTCCAATCATTATGGCTGGTTTGGACGTAACAGAAAAGGCGATGATTTTCCCAGAAGATTTTGAAAGAATTCGAGCATTGGGAAATCATGTAGCAGAAATTGTAGCCGATTGGTTAGAGTTTTTCTATCAATTTCATAGAAGCATGGGCTATGAAGGCGCACCTGTGCATGATGCAGTGGCGGTTGCGGCCTTAATTAAGCCGGAAATTATGGAATCCAGAGATTTATTTGTGCAAATTGAAACAACAGGGGATTTTTGCAAAGGAGCAACGGTTGCTGATTTTAACCACGTATTGGGAAAAGCACCAAATGCGAAAGTTTTAATGGGTATCGATAGACAAGCCTTTGTGGATCTTTTAGTAGAAGCAATTCATACTTACGGGGAGGTGGCAAAATGAATCGTTTCCCAGTAATTATTGACTGCGATCCCGGCGTTGATGATACGGCTGCATTATTATTGGCAAGTCGTATGGACGAATTGGACATTCGTGGAATTACAACCGTTGCAGGAAATGTTGGGGTGGATAAAACAACGGCAAATGCAATAAAAGTAAGACACGCAATGGGAGAAGACATCCCGATTTTTATGGGGGCAGATAGACCCATGTTTCGTGATCCTGTTACTGCCGAAAAATTTCATGGCGAAGACGGTTTTGGCGATGTAATCTATCCCAAGGAAATCAGTGATAACGAAATCGGTGAAGAAAAGGCGTGGGATGCCATTTATCGCATCGCAAAAGAATGTAATGGAGAATTGATTGTAATAGCAGTCGGCCCTATGACAAATCTGGGCATTGCATTATCAAAATACAAGGATTTACCTCAATTAATCAAACGTATTGTAATTATGGGTGGAGCTGCAATAGGCGGCAATATTACCCCTTCGGCGGAATTCAACATTTATGTTGACCCAGAAGCAGCGGATATGCTGTTTTGCTGCGGGGTACCCGTATATATGTGTGGGTTGGATGTGACTTTAAAAGCATATATGACTCCAGAGGAAATTGAGGAAATTGGGGCATTGGGTTCTTTTCAGGCAAAGCTGTTTCGTGATGTACTGCAAGGTGGCTTGAAAAAATACTTGGGCTGGGGCTATAAAGGTGTTGCTCTGCATGATCCAGTAGCTGTATTATATGCTGTTGATGATAGCATTTTTGAGACGCACCATGTGGGAATTCGGGTTGAAACAAAAGGTCTATTGACCCTCGGCAAAACTGTGACGGATTTATTGAGTGATAAACAAATGGAACATAATGCTTACATTGTTACTAATGTGAATCGAGAAGCATTTTTAGAAAAAGTGAAAAGCTTAATGTCAAAATTTTAAGAAATGCCTCTATCCAATGAAAATTGTGGTAGAGGCTTTTTATAATTATTAAAAAAATACTTGACAAAAAATAAAAAAACTCTTACTATAGCCTTATATAGACCGACGGTCGGTCTGCAAGCGGAAAAGGAGCATACTACTAAGATGAGAAAAGTAAAGGAACATGACGAACGGAAAAATGAAATTATCGATACAGCCCAAAAACTGTTTTCAACAAAGGGATATGGGCAATGCAGCGTAAATGAAATTTTGACGGAAATTGGAATTGCCAAAGGCACCTTTTATCATTATTTTAAATCCAAAGAAGAGGTGCTAGACGCAATCATTGAAAGGACAACAGAAATCATTATCAGCAGGGCTGAGGCTGCGGCAACGGTGAAGAACCTTTCACCGTTGGACAAATTGATGAAGATATTTTTGGCAATACGTATAGAAAATGAGATGGATTCCGCCTTGTTAGAGGAAATGCATAAGGCGGAAAATGCATTGATGCATCAAAAATCATTGCGTTGTGTAGTGACACAGCTTACGCCAATATTGGTAAAGGTAATTGAGGAAGGAAACAAAACCGGTATTTTTCATGCCGAGTTTCCGAAGGAGTATATGCAGATTTTTTTGGCTTCTGCTTTAACCCTTTTGGATGAAGGGATTTTTCAAATAGAACCAACCCAACAGCAGATTATGTTTCAAGCACTTATTACCCTACTGTCTAAAATGCTGAATATCGAGAGCAATTTGTTACTAGAAAAGGCCGCATTATATTGGCAGCAGTAAATTATTTTTTGCGGCACTTGAGAAGCAAGCATTGCATTTTAAAGTAAGAAGGATGGACAGAATAATGAAAAACTTTTTAATCATATGGGCTGGCGAATTGATTTCCAATATTGGAAGTGGTATGACGGCATTTGCCTTGGCAATTTATGTATATCAGCTGACAGGCAGTGTGACTTATGTATCCCTCATTACATTGTTCGCGTATATGCCAACGGTACTGTTAAGCCCCTTTGGCGGGATTTTGGCTGACAGATATGATCGAAGAATATTAATGATTTGCGGCGATACACTATCGGGGTTTGGCTTGCTGTACATTTTACTGAGCATAAAATTCGGCCATGGCGGCATGATACCAATTTTTGTTGGTATTACTTTGAATTCAATTTTTGTTGCTTTAATGGAGCCTGCGTACAGAGCAACCATTTCGGACTTATTAACCGAGGCAGAATATGCCAAGGCAAGCGGCATGGTACAAATTGCGTATAATGCAAAATACTTGATATCTCCTGCAATTGCAGGCATTGTTCTTAGTGTTTCTGACATTTCACTAGTTTTAATTCTCGATATTTCTACATTCATTATAACAGTTTTTGCCGTTGCCATTGCAAGAAAGGAAATTCAAAAACCCATAAAAAAAGAAGTGCACAGTGGTATTTTTAAGGAACTTCGGGAAGGTTTTCAATTGATTAAGGAAAAGAAAGAAGTTAAGTCCCTTATTCTAATTATGACACTTGTATGTTTTTTTATTGGATTTATTCAAACCCTTACTGCACCAATGATATTGGTCCTTAGCAATGCAAAAATAGTAGGCTATATTGAATCAATTTGTGCCGTCGGCATGGTGGTTGGAAGCGTTGTGATTGGTATTTTTGGAATCAAAAACAATCAATATTGGAGAGTGCTTTTTTTGGCAGCTATTTTTTGTGGATTATTTATGACCTTTGCCGGACTAAAAACAAATCTCATTTTTATTTCTGCGGCGCTATTTCTCTTTTTCTTGACATTACCTTTTATCAATACCTGTGCGGAGGTTCTCTTACGGGTAAGCATTCCCAACAATTTGCAGGGGCGGATTTGGGGGTTAGTAAGCCTGCTTACGCAAGGGGGAATGATTATTGCTTACGGAAGCTGTGGCGTAATTGCAGATGTTGTTTTTGAACCCATGTTTCGACAATCGGGGCTTCTTAACCAAAGCATTGGAAAAATCATAGGAACAGGGGAAGGCAGGGGGATTGCCTTTATGCTAATCCTTGCAGGCTTAGGAATGATAATAGCTATGGGTTTTCTAAAGAGAATAATTGTCTTTGGTAATCTAAAAGAGTGAATTTTCGTGGATGAAGGGAGAGAAATATGATTTTTAGAATAATTAAAAATGATATGAGAAAAAACCCTGGAAACAACCTGGCTTTGCTGCTATTTATGCTATTATCCGTTGGGTTGGTTGCCACGGTGATTCTTACCATTAGTCAATTATTCATGTCGATTTCTACGATGTATGAAACTGCCAGGCCGCCCCATTTTTTGCAGATGCACAAGGGAATGATAGATCAAGAGGAGTTAGAGGCATTTAACTGTGCATACTCCAATCTTACATACTGGCAAGCCGTAGAAATGATTGATGTGTATGGTGATGAACTAACGATTAAAAACCTAAGGAGATTTACACTGGAAGATTGTCGTTTGGATATTGGTTTGGTAAAGCAAAATGAGCAGTATGACGTGCTGCTGAATGAAAAAAGAGAACCCGTTCATCTGAAAAAAGGAGAAATCGGCGTTCCTGTCATACTATTAGAAAAATATCCAATTGATATCGGGGATACAATCCTGCTGGAAAGCAAAGGCGTTACGGCAAATTTTATTGTTGCAAGTTATATTTATGATGGGCAAATGAATTCCACACTATGCTCATCAACCAGATTTCTGCTCAGTGATGAAGATTTTAACGCTTTGCGTGGTATCGTGGGCGAAACGGAATATCTATTGGAAGCATATTTCAAAGATCCTTTCATGGCAGCAGACTATCAGACCGCCTATGAGCAGTATACACCGGCTTTGCCCCAAAATGGTCAAGGGGTCACCTATACCATCATTTTTCTTCTGAGTGCTATGACGGATATTATGATGGTAATGATATTGCTTGTTATAAGCATTCTTTTGATTTTAATTGCATTATTCTGTATGAAATATACCATTTTGACAGCAATGGAGGAGGAATTAACGGAAATTGGCACGATGAAGGCAATCGGCTTGCCTCGCAGTGCCATTGCAAACTTATATTTGGGAAAAATGAGAATTTTAATGGCATTTGGTGTTGTTTTTGGTTACCTGCTTTCCCTAATAAGCTTTTGCTATACTTCTGGGCATATGAACAGAACCTTTGGGGTACAGCCCTTATCCATGAAGGGGTTCGTACTTGCGGGAATTGGATGCTTTCTGGTATATTTTATAACAATTCAATATTGTAAGGCCACATTAAATAAGCTAAAAAAAATCAGTGTTGTAGATGCATTGGTTCGTGGGCAGGGGATTGGAAGGGAAAAGAAAATTAGGAATGTTTTGCTTAGGGCTTCAAAAATCCCCTCTACGCTTTTGTTGGCTCTACATGAGGTTAGAGTGGAGTTTCAAAGGTTTACCCTAGTCCTTTTAGTAATGACCCTTGTTTCTTGTATTGTCATTATTCCGATTAATATTGTAAGCACCATGGAAGCGGATGAATTTATTACCTATATGGGCAGCGATGTCCATGATGTTTTAATTGAGATAGAACCGGGGGATGATTTGGATCATAAGTTTGAAAAGTTAGAAAAGCTTTTGCAAAAAGAAAGTAACATTCGTTATCAATATTTACAAAGAGTTAGAGTGCTTGCCATAAATGCTCATGGAATAAGGGAAAGCATTCATATTGATTCGGGAAAGACAGCGGGTTTTGGACTGCAATACTTAAAGGGAAATGCGCCAGCCAATGAAAACGAGATTGCATTATCAAAGCTGGAGGCGGCACAGTTAGGTAAAAATATGGGCGATTCACTTTCAGTTTATTTAGAAAATCAAGAATTTTTATTTACCATATCCGGAATATATCAGGATGTAACCAGCGGTGGTATGACGGCAAAGGCAACGGTCCTTTTTATGGGGGCAACCTCTGAGCAGTATACGTTCATGGTCGATATCTTGAATTCAGCAAAAAAGCAGCAGTTGGTGGAAGGTTGGCGATACAGCCTTGGTAATGGTTATTCCGTTGAACAAATGGATGAATTTATTTCGCAAATTTTAGGCGGTGTGGTAAAGCAAATACGCTCTGCGGCTTGGGCGGCCATGGGAATAGGCGTGGGGCTTACAGGACTTGTAATCTTCCTCTTTATGAAACTAAGACTGGCTAGAGGCGCTTCACAGGTTGCGCGACAAAAGGCAATGGGAGTTTCCACAAAAAGACTGCGTAAACAGGAGCTATATCAGATTTTAATTTCTGCTGGCATGGGTATCTTTTGTGGCGCAGTTATCGCAAACTTATTTGGGGACTATTTGGTGAGTATTCTTTTCGCTATCATGGGCTTGGGAATAGAGAAAATTCATTTTTTCATAAATCCGGTGATTTCGTGGGTTGTGGTGCCATTCATATTATTAGTGTTTGCGGGCAGTTTTTGTTGGATCAGTACCGAAAGAATAAATAAAATGAACGTACTGTGCCACTTGAACGATTAAAAGATAGGAGCAAGCCATGGGAACAATATTACAAGCTAAAAACGTATGCAAACAATATGAAGGTAATGAGGTGTTGAAGAGTATTTCTTTATCTATAGAAGACGGAGAATTTGTTGCGATTATGGGGCAGTCCGGCTCAGGAAAATCAACCCTTTTATATAATTTCAGCGGCATGGACACAGCGACAAGTGGTCATGTTTTCTTTCAAGGAAGGGAAATCACTGCACTATCCGAAGAAGAAATAAGCTGTTTACGATTGGAAAAAATGGGATTTATTTTTCAAAGCGCAAATTTGTTGAAAAACTTATCCATTCGGGACAATATTATATTTCCGGGGTTTCTGCTGGGGAAAGCATCGCCAAGGGAATTAAATAATCAAGGGGAGATATTAATGAAACGAATGGGTATTTTTGAAATTGCAAACCATGACATTAAAAAGGTTTCTGGAGGACAGCTTCAAAGGGCGGCAATATGCAGGGCTTTAATCAATAATCCAATCATTATTTTTTGTGACGAACCAACGGGTGCCCTAAATTTGGCGGCCACAAAAGAGGTGATGGAGCTTTTTAATAAAATCAACAGAGAAGGCACTGCGGTCATGCTTGTTACACATGATGCAAGGGTTGCGGCAAGGGCGGACAGAATTATTTATTTGGAGGATGGGGAAAAGAAAGCTGAATTACGCCTTGGCAAGTATCAGGATGAAGATAGCTTGCCAAGAGAGAAAAATATGATTGAATGGTTGCAAGGCATGGGATTTTAAATAAAACAAGCATATTACAAAAAAAAAATTTACTTTGGTGAATGTATCAACTGAAATTATCAGTTGCATTTTCAATGAAATCCCTGTATAATGCCTATGATACATTTAATTTAATATTATGAGATGTTCCTTGCGAAGGACGGTTAAGCTGTCCCACCATCTCGTAAATAAAAAACAGGGGGTTTTTTTATGGAAAAAAATAGGATATCAACAAAATTTTTGGTTGTAACAGCGTTAATTGCAGCGGTTTATGTTGTTATGACACTTGCCATTGCACCTTTGTCGTTTGGGTTTATCCAGATGCGCATTTCTGAGGTTTTGGTGCTCTTGGCGTTTATTGACAGGCGGTATGTTCCGGGGTTAATTTTAGGCTGCTTTATTGCAAATTTATTCAGCCCCTTTGGCATGATGGATGTTTTTTTTGGAACAGCCTGCACGGTAGCTGCTCTTTGGGGTATTACACACAGTAAAACATTATTTGGTGCCAGCTTATGGCCGGTTTTCTGTAATGCATTCATAGGAGTGGAGCTTTATTTATTAGGAGAGTGTCCTTTGATTTTTGGCATGGTTACCGTTGCTATTGGCGAATTTTTAGCGGTTTCATGCGTAGGATATGCTTTATTCCGCCAGATTATGAAAAATCCGGGGCTTATGGCTCGTTTGAAATTTGCATAAGCTTGAAAAATAAATTGGGGAAGTGTTTTCTTGGGGTGTCATTGTGATAAAGCGATGACACCCCATCTTTATTTATGGTATACTTAACCTACAATATGTTGAAGCTATCATGGATTAAAAAGCATCTATACAAAAATAATGATAAAACAGTTAAAAAAACAAAATTTTAAACGGACGGAGTGATTTAATGCTATATTCTTCATTTAAAATTCGAAATTTGGAACTGAAGAACCGATGGATTATGCTGGCCTTGCATACAGGCTATGCCCAGAGAAATACAATTAGTGAAAGGGAAATTTCGTTTTATGAAGAAAGAGCCAAAGGCGGTGCTGCTGCGGTAACGATGGTTTTGGCTGTAAATGAGGCGGGAAGTCTAAGAGGAATGCATCAAGGAAAAATTCTTGAAATGGAGAGCCTTAGGCAATTGGCCAATCAATTACACCAGTATGACTGTAAGCTGATCGTCCAGCTTTTTCATTGTGGGCGAAATGACAGCAAAAAGGGCCATGGGACGAAGGCATTGCTTGCACCTTCTGCCGTTCCCTCTATAATTTATAAGGCAGAACCTATGGAAATGGATGAGGCTGAGCTAGCAGGAACAAAAGAGGATTTTGCATTTGCCGGGGAGTTGTGTAAAAATGCAGGGGTGGATGCAATTGAAATCAGTGCGTCGGCGGGGTATTTATTATCGGAATTTTTGTCGCCGCTTACAAACCAGCGGAAAGACGACTATGGATATGAAACCCATGGGGGGATGGGTTTTCCCCTTGAGGTCATTCGGACTGTCCGTGAAAGGGTAGGAGATTTACCTATTTTACTTAAGGTTTCCGGCGCACAAATGGTAGACGGGGGCTATGGACTAGAGGATACGATTTCCTTCTGTCGCTTGGCAGAGGAATATATTGACTGTGTTACTGTTACAGGCGGTTGGCATGAATCTCCCGTGGAGCAGATTTCCTATCATGTGGAAAAGGGGGCATATGCACCTTTTGCCGGAGTGTTAAAAAAATATATTGCTTTGCCTGTAATTGCTTGTAATCGGATTCACGATGGTGAAACGGCGGAACGATTGCTGGCAGAAAAGCAGTGTGACTTAGTAGGCTCGGCAAGAGCTTTTTTGGCGGATCCCCAGTTTTCAAATCGTGTGGAAAAAAAAGAGCGGTTTTTACCCTGCCAAGGCTGTAACCGCTGCATTACTAGAGTTTTAAAGGGACAGGAGGTAATTTGTGGTTTTAATCCTGAGGCAGGGAATGAATATTTTGAAAAACAGCGAAGAAAAATAGCAACCAGAAAAGAGGTTGTGGTGGTTGGCGGCGGTCCTGCCGGAATGGAAGCAGCGAAAAAAGCGGCAGAACGTGGTTTTATGACAACATTGATTACTGAGGAAAAAACCTTGGGTGGACAATTAAATTTGGCGGCAAAACCTCCTAAAAAGGAAGCAATGGGGGAATATATTGCCTATATGGAAGAGGTGTTAAAAAATTTAAATGTAAATGTTTTGTTGGGGCAAAAATGCTCTGAAGAATTTTTAATAGAGAAAAAGCCTTATTTTACGGTTATCGCAACGGGCAGCCAGCCCGTCAGACCCAAGATGGATGGCGAGGAAAAAGGGATATTTGCAAACGATGTTTTGGCGGGGAAGGCTTCTCTTCCACCCCAGTCTTCGGAAGGACAAATTGTAATTATTGGCGGTGGCTTTGTTGGGCTGGAAACAGCAGCATATATCATGAAAATGGATGCCCAGAGAAGAATTAAAATTGTTGAAAGCCAAGATGCTTTTGGCAAAGGGCTGGGAGCGCTGTCAAGACCGCTGATTTCAAGCTTGCGTTCCAAAGGCGTTCAATTCATGTCAGACACCAACGTTGACGGCTTGGAGGGTGGAAAAGTGTTGGTTTCTATTGGTGGCCAAAAGTATTTTTTGCAAGCAGATGCCGCCATTTTGGCAACAGGGGTTACGGCGCGGGAATTTGGTTATTTAACCATGCCTTTGATGGATGAGAGGCTGTCCTATGCCTTAGTTGGTGATGCAGAAAAGGTTGGAGACGGGGCTGATGCAGTGCATTCAGCTTATGAATTATTCACAAGGGTTTATTTGGCATGAACTAGCAATAATAAACAAAAATAAAGATGTTTATTGCTTATTCTGGGTAATTGTACTATAATTAATGAGGTTTTAATTGGAAGCAACTGTAATCAAATAAAGGGTTTTTGATTATTTAGGAGAGAGAACAGAGGGGGAAATAAAATGGATTTTATCAGAAGAACTTGGGCTGAAATTGACATGAATGCATTGGCGCATAATATCAAAAGCATCAAGTCAAAACTGGCAGAAGGCGAAAAGGTAATGGGAATTGTGAAGGCCGATGCTTATGGCCATGGTGATGGATATGTGGCGCGGGCTTTACAGGATGCAGGGTTTGATTGGTTCGGCGTTTCCAATATTGAAGAAGGTATAAGCTTGCGTAACGAAGGAATTACTCAGCCGATTTTGGTTTTAGGCTATACTCCCGTTGAAACCGTAAGCATAATGAATGAATATAAGATTACACAGGCCTTAATTGGGATGGACTATGGGATGGCATTACAGAATGAAGCACAAAAGGCGGGTGTAATTGTAGATGTACATGTCAAGCTGGACACGGGCATGACTCGTGTTGGCTTCCAAACGGATGATGAAAACTTTGAGGAATCTTTGAAGGAATTAATTGAAGTAAGCAAAATGCCTAATATTCACATTACAGGTATTTTTACCCATCATGCAGTTGCGGATGCTTATCAGGGGGACAATCCTCAGTTTACGCAAATGCAGTTTATCCGGTTCAACAAAATGGTTAATGCTTTAAAGGATGCGGGTGTAGATACTGGAATTCCTCATTGTGCAAATAGTGCAACAACCATTGCGTATCCCGAAAAACACCTGGGTATGTGCCGCTCCGGTATTATTACCTATGGAATGCTTCCTTCCGGCGAATGCGAAGGCATGATTGATATTAAGCCTTTAATGACACTGAAAACAACAGTTGGACTGATTAAGCATGTAAAAGCCGGTTCTCAGCTTTCCTATGGCAGAACCTATACGGCGGATAAGGATAGAGTCATTGCAACAGTACCTATTGGATATGCGGACGGATACAATCGCTTGTTGTCTAACAGGGCTAGAATGCTGGTAAACGGACATTTTGCTCCGGTTGTTGGCCGTGTTTGCATGGATCAGCTCATGCTGGATGTAACAGGTATTCCCGATGTAAAAATGGGGGACGAAGTCGTTGTTTTTGGCCATCAAGGAGATCAGGTTTTGCCCATTGAAGAATTGGCAGATATGCTGGGAACGATTAACTATGAGCTTACTTGCGTTGTAACTAAAAGGGTTCCTCGTGTGTTTATTCAAGATGGTAAGGTTATTGGTGTAGTTGACCACGTTTTGCATCAATATAAATAAGCAAGACTTAAAACAGCAGTTTTTGTGGAAGCTGCTGTTTTTTTTGCAAAAAACTCCTACTAAAAATACAGACAATAGTAACGAAGCATAGGTGGAAATAAGTAATTTTTATTAAAAATAAAAAAACGATAATCATATCGTTATGATTACCGTTTAAAATACTTATTTTAAATTTATAAATGATAGGCTTGATATTTTTTTGCAAAACAAAAGCCGATGGTTCCGGGCCCGGTGTGAGAAGCAACCGTAGCACCAATTTGAAAGGATGGAATAAATTCCATTTCCGGCAGAGCCTTTTTTAGCACGGCTTCAAATTCAGGAACTTCATCCCAAACGTTTGTTGTGCCAACAAAGCCTACATAATCCTTAGGATTTTCTCCTGTTGCTTTAAAATGCTCTTTTGAGATGTCTGCCAATTTGATAAGACCCTTTTTCCTGCTTCTTACAGCACCGCCAACACTAATTTCTCCCCCTTTAAGTATAATAAGAGGTTTGATTTTTAAAATGCTGCCGGAAAGAACGGCAATTTTACCAATTCTTCCACCTACTTCTAGATGACTTAACCCACCAACCATGAAATGAATGCGTGCATCAACTTTTGCTTTTTCCACGTATTCCAAAACCTCATCAATTGTTTTGCCAGCACGCTTCATCTTAGCCATTTCCATCAATATTAAAGTTTGGGATCCAGTAATATGCCAACAATTAACGACATAAATTTTTGCGTTTGGAAATTCTTCCTCCAGCATCATTTTTGCGGTTGTGGCTGATTGAACAGAACTACTTAAAGAGGGTGTAATTGTGGTACAAATGATATCCTTTCCTTCTTGTAAAACAGGACGAAAAGCGTCAATAAAATCCTGAACAGAGGGCAAAGAGGTTTTCGGAAAACCATTTTGCTCGGTCATAAATTTATAATATTCGTCTAAAGAAATTTCTTCGATTTCCTTATGATATTTCTCGTGATCTAAAGAAACATAAAAAGGAACGAGGGAAATATTGAATTCTTTTTCTCTTTCTTTGCCAATATCACAGGCGCCGTCGCTGAAAATTTGATAGTCTGCCATAGCTTCCTCCTTCGGTACATTACTACCTCATACATAATATAGCAAAAAAATTAGCGAAATGCAACAGAAATTACGTAACGTAGTTTAAATAACTATGTTATGTGTATTATTCGTGTTTTTACAAAAAATATGAGGCAATATTCTTGTTCATTTCAGCAACGTAAATAAATAATTTTTTTATTTTTAACTTTTGTTTTATGCAAGGGTATTAAAATTATTTTTAAACATTCGTGATACATTATTATTATAGACTTATATTTTCCAGATGCTGAAAACACATTCGGAAATTGCTTGCATGCAGCTAAAACTGCAACATTAAAAAACGTACACAAAAATTAAAGAAATTGTCAGGGAATTTTAAAGATTAATTTGAAAAAATGATTTATGATAATTAAGTCCACAGGTTGGCATAAGAATCTCCTTTTTCGGGAAAAATTAGAAAAAAGGAGGTAATATATATGTTTGAAACAGGACAAAAAATTATATATCCTATGCATGGAGCCGGATATATCGAAGATATCGAGGGGACCGACAATGGCGAGTATTATATTATCCGTATTCCAACAGGTAACGTAAGAATTCGTATCCCAATGGATGGCGCTGAAAAATCAGGAATACGTGCTCCAGGTGAAAAGATGGCAGTGGAGGAAACTATAATTCAGGTTGGAAAAAGTAAGCCTGCAATATCCAATAATTGGAACCAAAGATATAAGGAAAACTTTGGACGACTAAAGACAGGAAAGTTAGAAGAGGCGGCTAAAGTGATAAAGCTGCTATATGAGCAGGAAAAAAAGAAAAAGCTTTCTTCCGTTGAATGTCGACTGCTAGGCATGGCGAGACAAATTGTGCTGAGTGAAATTATTTCTGTTTATGAAATAAATAGCGAAAAAGCAGAAGAATTACTTGCAAAATGGATACAAAATTGATATTATTCTGATATGGTAAAGTATGGGTAGTTTACCCTTTTGCCAATAATAGGGGGAAGGAGGTGGAAAAATGAAGAGACTTGTTGAGATTATTATGAGTTTAATCGTTATGGCGGCGACTTATGCGCTTATGCATATTTTATTTATATCTAACCAGTTTCAATGGCATATTTCCATGCCTGTTTATGTGCCAACAGGGTTAGCAGTTTTTACCGGACTTATATTTTATCTTATCTTATCATCGCCCTTAACGGAATTGATGTTAAAAAGGCTTTCTCAAACAGAAGAAAAATTAACCAAAATGAATGTAAAAGAATTGGCGTTAACGATTCTTGGCGGCGTTATTGGTTTGGTCATTGCAAACTTAATTGGCATCGCTTTTAGTGGGTTTGGCGCAATTGGTACTTTTATTGTGGTCTTGCTAAATATTTTATTTGGTTTTTTGGGTATTCGAGTGGCGAGAAAAAAGAAGGATGAATTTAATGTAAGAAGTTTCCAGAAAATGCTACTTCCCGCTTTTGTGCCACAAGAAAAAGTTTCTGTTTATGGACGACCAAAGATTTTAGATACAAGTGTAATTATTGATGGTAGAATTTTGGATTTACTGCAGACAGGTTTTATTGAAGGGAAAATTATTATTCCCAATTTTGTTTTGGAAGAATTACGTCATATTGCAGACTCTGCTGATGGTTTAAAGCGAAACCGTGGGCGCCGTGGTTTGGATATTCTAAATGAAATCCAAAAACAGGTGGCAGTTTCCGTTGAAATCAAGGAATATGCAACAAAGCAACCCATGGAAGTAGATTCTATGTTACTGAAAATGGCGGAGGCTATGGATGCTTTTGTGGTTACAAACGATTATAACTTAAATAAAGTTGCAGAGTTTCAAGGCGTGCGTGTTTTGAATATCAATGAACTGTCAAATGCAATCAAGCCGGTAGTACTTCCTGGGGAAGAAATGCAGGTAACTGTGATCAAGGCGGGAAAAGAAAGCGGACAAGGCGTTGCTTATTTGAATGATGGCACGATGATTGTTGTAGACGGCGGAAACAGGTTTATTGGTGAAACGAAAAACGTTGTCGTAACAAGCGTATTACAGACAGCAGCCGGACGTATGATTTTTGCAAAAATGGTAGCAGCAGCTTCGTAAGTGAAAGTATTAAAAGCCCCAAAGCAAAATATCCTTTTATCAAGGTTTGCGAGGGGCTTTTGTTTTATAAGGGAGAGAAGATGCATGAATAATGATTCTATTGTTTCGGCAATTATTGTAGCTGCCGGCAAGGGAAATCGTATGGGCAGTCAGATCAGCAAGCAATTTTTGCTCCTCGAAGGGAAAGAAATATTAGCTCATACGGTAGGCCAGTTTGAGCAATTCTCCAGAATAAATGAGATCGTTTTGGTAAGTGGAAAAAATGAGATCGAGGATGTAAGGACTATGGTGAAAAGCTATGGCTGGCAAAAGGTGGCTGCTGTAGTTGCCGGCGGGAAAGAACGACAGGATTCTGTAAAATGCGGATTGCATGCACTTTCCCATCAATCGGAAATTGTATTAATTCATGATGGAGTTCGTCCTTTTGTGACGGAGGAAATGATTGAAAGGTCCATTGATGCCGCACAAAAATATGATGGTTGTGTTCTTGGAGTTCAAGTCAAGGATACATTGAAAATTTGTGATCAAAATGGTTTTGTTTTGGAAACCCCCCAGCGCAGTTCCCTTTGGCAGATTCAAACGCCACAAACTTTTCGCAGAGAGTTCATAGAAAAGGCGTATGCAAAGGCGGAGCAAGGGGGTTTTGTTGGTACGGATGACGCTTCTGTGGCTGAATTTGCAGGAATGAAAATTAAGGTGATCCAAGGGAGCTATCAAAATATCAAGATTACCACAAAGGAGGATCTTTTGATTGGTGCTTGTTTTTTGAAGGAGGAAAAGGAATGAAAGCAGTTACTATATATACGGATGGTGCTTGTTCTGGAAACCCGGGGCCGGGAGGCTATGGCGTTGTTATGCTTTATGGTTCAGCACGAAAGGAGCTGTCTGGGGGATTTCATAAAACAACGAACAATCGAATGGAAGTTTTGGCTGTAATTAGGGGATTGGAAGCATTGAAGGAGCCTTGTAACGTCAAGCTTTATAGCGATTCTAAGTATGTTGTGGATGCAATAGAAAAAGGGTGGGCAGTAAAATGGCGCAGCCAGGGCTGGATGCGCAACAAAAAAGAAAGAGCTTCTAACGAAGATTTATGGGAACGGTTGTTGGAATTGTTGAAGATTCACAAAGTTTCCTTTATTTGGGTCAAGGGTCACGCTGATAATCCCGAAAATGAGCGATGTGACCAATTAGCAAGGGCAGCGTTGCAAAAAAATACGTTAGAAAATGACGAAAATTACGAAACATTGTAAACGATAACAGTGATTAATTAGGAAATTTGCGTTGACACTTTAAGAAAAATATGGTAGTATTGACCTGTAACAGTTCTTATTTATCTATGTAGGAGGATTTATTCAATGAAAAAAGGTACAGTAAAATGGTTCAACGCAGAAAAAGGTTTTGGTTTTATTTCCGTTCCTGGTGAAGATGATGTATTCGTTCATTTCTCTGCAATTCAGGTTGATGGCTACAAAACACTTGAAGAAGGTCAGGAAGTTGAGTTTGAAGTTGTTCAGGGCGCAAAAGGTCCTCAGGCTGCCAATGTAACACGTGCTTAATCGATTTTGATTCTGTATTGAAAATGCCTAGGCATTGATAATATAAATTATCTTTTGGTTATGCAAGAAAACGCTTCATATCGTTGGACGCAGAAGGAAGTTTGGCTTCCTCGAGAAAGGCATAGGATGTGCATCCCGTGCCTTTTTGAATGCAAAGAAATTGCCTTATAACAGAAAATATTCTGCTGAGTGTTGAAGGTGTATGGCCAACTATAGTTTTTCTTATGCAGTATCTACTTTTTTGTTCCTTTGATTTTATTGTAATGCTGCAAATGTATGCCGATGTGTCCAATTCCTAAAATTATGATGGAAAGAACGAGCCAAATGACTTTACCATATACGCCAAGTAAAAGAAAGGCAATTACAGGCAAGGTTGCTCCTGCAACGGGGATACCCAGGATGCTGCTATAAAAATCCGCTAAGGTTCGTTGGCTGCAAAAATAACGAACCCACCAAAGTTCATATAATATCATTAGAAAAAATGATGCAATCAGCCACCAAGACCAATTGGACCAAGTTTGAAGATTAAAGTCCTGAAAAATCAATGCTGTGCAGGTAACAAGCGCCTGTCCGATTTTTTCTAGGAATAGGAGAATTTTGTTTTCAAACGATGTGTCATATCCTTGGGGCTGTTTTTTTGTCCAAAGGATATTCGGAACAGCTAACATAACTAAGTAAATGAAACCTACATAAGAAAAACCAAAATGCCCTAACATTTGTCACTACTCCTTTTAAATACAGAACTGATTGCTTCACATGTTTCTTGCTGTTCATTTTGCTAATGTATCTTCATTTTGAAAGTACTGATTAGGCAACCATTTTTATACAACTTTTTATCAGACACTGTATTTGATCTTCAACTTATATTCTCTAGGTTTTAAATATCCTAAGCTATGAACCCTTTGTTTATTATACAAGTAGGCATAATGAAAGAATTTAACTACTGATTTTTCAAGGAAATAAATGTTTCTCCATATGCAAATTTCGCTTAAATTATGTTGTATGTAGATGCTACTGCATTATCATAAGGAGTACCTTTTTGCGAAGAGAGTGTTTTATGCTAATTTTTTTGAAACCCAGCTCAAATGGATGTTCTCAAGCTGATTTTCTTTTCTCAGCCGATTGATTTCACACCATTGAACCTTAGTATAATTAACCATTTAACATTATACCATATATTTGAGGAAAGAAATATGCGCTTGAGCAAATTTTGATTGTTTGATCATAATGTATTGAAAAACACTTAATAAAACTACCAGACTTCTAAGAAAGAGGCTTGGTACTTTTTTTGTTTAAATTTTTTTAAGAGATAGTTTTAGTAACATGAAACAAAAAAAATAAGGGTATAACATAAAAGAACGCATAGTTTGGAATCTGTGCGTTCTTTTATGTATTGCGATAATAGTTACACCAAATTTCATAGCCCCTAAATGGAATAAAATAACACTGGACAAAATATTGTAATTTTTAAAATGTAATATAGTTTTTTATATTGCGCAGATGACCAAAAAATAAATTATTGGTAGAATTTTGTATTTTTTTGTAGTATAATGTACGCTAAAATAAATGCAAAGCAATAACTGAAGAATGGCGTAGAAATAGTTTGTTTTTCCAAAAAATGATGAACCATTTTGTCAATTTTGATAGTTGAAAATGTTTAAAAACATTAGGGATAAGTAAGCAGATTGATAGAAGCAAACTGTTTTTAACATAATTTTATGGCACCTTTTTAAAAAATCTTTAATGCCAAATAAATTTAAATGTTCAAGGGGGCAAACGTGAAAAAGCATTTTTTACTGCTCAGTAATTTAATTATAATTCTTGCTTTAATGGCAGGTTTTGCCAGCATTGTATACAAAGAAACGAAATCCTATCAAAATCTGTCAGAAGAATATTTGGAAAACATCGTTGGTCTTGCAAATACAGATGTTTCGAGGCAAATTGAAAGCTCTATGACGAAGCCTGTGATGGTTTCCAAAACAATGGCGAATGATGAGTTTTTAAAACAATGGTTTTCACATGAGCGTGAAAATCAAAAAAATGATTTGTATATGCAGCAGTTATACAGTTATTTAAGTACATATAAAGAAAAATATGGTTATACAACAGTCTTTTGTATTTCCGATCAAACGGGAAACTATTACGTTCAGGATGGGCTGAGCAAAGTGATTTCAGTCAATAATGAGCATGATGTTTGGTATTATAATTTTATTAGTTCTGGAAATGAGTATGATTTGCAAATTGACACGAACGAAGCTAAAGGTAATGTGATTACAGTTTTTATCAACTTTCGTATGGAAGACGGGGATGGTAAACTACTTGGCGTAATTGGTGTTGGGCTTGAGGTTTCAGATCTCGAGAGTATTATTCGCTACTATGAAGAAAATTATGATTTGTCTATGTATATTGTCAATGTAGGCGGTTCTTTAAACTCCTTTGACAATAATACAGATGTTTTTGTAAGCGAAGAAGAGCTGGCAAGACGTACTAAAGTAGAGGGGAAAATTTTAACGGATTTCTCCGGTGAATCTAAATTACGATGGTATACAGCTGAGAATAGAAGAATATGCCTTATTACAAAATATGATGCTACACTTGGCTGGTATTTAATTGTGGAAAGGGATATGAATTCAATCAGCAGCTCATTTCGAAAGGGAATCATGGATAATGTAATATTTATGCTGATATCTCTTGCGATTTGTATTATAGTTGTTACAACTGTTTTTCTTAATTTTAATCGGCGTATTATTGAAATTGAAAATATTGACGAATTGACAGGGCTGCCGAATAGAAAGTTGTTTTCTATGAAATATCTTTCATTTGTGAGCAAAAATCAGGGAAGAAAAAAGACGTTTTTTATGTTTGATGTAGATAATTTTAAGAATATTAACGATATACATGGTCATTTGTTTGGGAATGCAATTCTTGCAATGGTTGGAGAACGCCTGCAAAACACCATGAATGGCTCCGGTATTGCAGCTCGTTGGGGAGGGGATGAATTTGTTGGCATACTTGACGCGACACTCGATGAGGCAGAGGACATTCTTAACCAATTTATGGACACTTTGAGAAATGAGAATAAAGAAAGCTGCTACCATATAACAGTTAGCGCAGGGATTGCTGAGATTAGCGAAACACTTAGTGTGGAGCAGATGATAAAAAAGGTTGATAAGGCGGTATATTGTTCCAAAAAAAGTGGTAAGAACCAAATTACGGTTTGGAAAAAAGAGGACAGCCAGGTAAAATAAGCAGGATGTTATTAAGCAATGGAAAATTTCTTTTGTTGAAGAAAGCTTGATGGTTCTAAGGGGAAGGAAGAAGGCTGGCCTGAGAAATATATAAACCCATAATTCATCCCCATAAAAGGCGCGTCGTTTTGTCAGACAATGTGATGTGCTTTTTATGCTGAGAATGTTTCCCATTCCATTGCCTAAAAGAAATTGTTGCTTTTTCGTTTTTTTCGTAGAAATATGTTCTTGAATGGATTCCGGGTATGTTGTATACTGATTTTTGAGCTTAAAGCTTTTCTGAAAATTATTTTTTGATTTTTTGGCAGTGTTTTTTTAAAAAATTCTAAAAAAGCCATATGTTCTTTTTTGAAAAATGCTTGTTTTGCGAAAAAATATAAAAGAGATTATAGAAAGTCAGTTTTCAGAAGCGCTTTATTGCTTTGCAAAGGAGGGGATCAATTTGTGGGAAAAGGTGAAAACCCACATTAGTAGCAGCGAGGGCGTCTTTTTCGTATTCGTAAAATGGGTGTTGATTGGGGGCATCATAGGGTTGATTGTTGGTCTTGTCGGTATTAGTTTCCATTGGCTGCTTGAAAAAGCAACTGAATTTAGAATGGATCATCCTGGCATACAATGGCTGTTACCTATTGGAGGTCTTGCCATCATTGGCTCTTATCATATTCTGGGAATGCAAAATGACCGAGGTACTAATTTTATTCTGGTAGCAGTTCGGCAAAATAAAGCTGTTTCATTAAAAACGGCGCCGCTAATTTTTTTTAGTACAATTGTAACACATTTATTTGGTGGATCGGCCGGCAGAGAGGGGGCGGCGCTGCAGCTTGGGGGCAGTCTAGCTTCTTTTTTTGGCCGTATCATTAAGCTTAATGAAAAGGATGAAAGAATTATAACAATGTGCGGTATGGCAGCAGGTTTTTCCGCATTGTTTGGCACACCGATTACAGCAGTTATTTTTTCGATGGAAGTGATTTCTGTTGGGATTATGCACTATTCCGCAATCGTTCCAGGTACAATTGCGGCTTTTGTAGCGGCGGCGTTAGCGCAAAGAATGGGCTTTTTACCGACGGCTTATGCTTTATATGGCGTGCCGGATGTGCTGAGCTATAGGGTTGCTATTTCTGTGGCAGTCCTTGGCATACTTTGTGCGCTGGTGAGTATGCTGTTTTGTATTACAATGAATAAGGTTTTTCAATTCTATAGCTTGCACATAAAAAATCAGTATGTCCGCATTTTTGTGGGAGGTGCTGTGTTGATCGGCTTAACGTTTCTTCTTGGTTGTAATGACTACAATGGCGCCGGCATGCATATCATTCAAAAAGCCATTCAAGGAGAAGCAAAGCCAGAGGCTTTTTTGCTTAAAATTATCCTTACAGCAATTACATTGGGCGCAGGGTTTAAGGGCGGCGAAATTGTTCCGACTTTCTTTGTGGGAGCAACGCTTGGCTGTGTTTTTGGGCCGATACTGGGGCTTTCCCCATCCTTTGCCGCCGGCTTGGGTATGACAGCGGTTTTTTGTGGTGTGACAAATTGTCCGATTGCTTCGTTTGTTCTATGTATTGAACTCTTCGGTGCAAAAGGTATCATATATTATGCCCTTTGCTGTGGAATCAGCTATATGCTTTCCGGTTATTATGGGCTGTATAGTGAGCAAAAGATAATGTATTCTAAGGTAAAACCTGAATTTATTGATAGAAGTGTAGAATAAGCAGAGAAATGCGTGAATATACAGTGTTTATGCAAATAATTATGCAATAAAAAATTTTTTTACGGGTTAAGCATATGCTTTTAAATGGGATTTACTAAGTTGAATATGTGTAAAAACATGGATAATTAAGCGCATTGCATAAAAATTTATGCGAAGCTGTGTGTTTTATAGTGAAATAACGCCATTGCATTTTATGCAGTTTTGGAGTATAATTTCAAATATAAATATGAATATTTTAACCTATGATTGAATCATAGAAACGGGAGGAAGGGTATTATGAAAAAGTTTTTTAAAGTTATTTTAGCGACAACTATGGTAGTGGCAATGACAGCTGCTTTGGCAGGCTGTGGTGGCTCTCAAAGCGCTGACCAGCCTAAGGCTGGTGATGATAATGAAAGCCCACAAAAAGAAACCTTAATTATGGCAACAAATGCAGAGTTCCCACCTTATGAATTCCATGAAGGTCAGGGCATTGTTGGTATTGATGCCGAAATTGCTGCTGCAATTGCTGGAAAATTGGGCTATGACTTCGAAATTGAAGATATGGCGTTTGATTCCATCATTCCTGCAGTAACAAGTGGTAAAGTAAGCTTCGGTATGGCTGGCATGACAGTAACACCTGATCGTCTTGAAAGTGTTGACTTTTCAGATTCTTATGCAACCGGCGTTCAGGTTATCATCGTAAAGGAAGGTTCGCAAATTACATCTGTAGATGATTTGTTTGCGGATGGTGCAAATTATAATGTAGGTGTGCAGACCGGTACAACGGGTGATATTTACGCATCCGATGATATTGAAGGGGCTGGTTTAGGAACAATTGAACGTTATAACAAGGGTGCGGATGCTGTGCAGTCTTTGGCAACAGGTAAAATTGACTGCGTAATCATTGATAATGAGCCTGCAAAGGAATTTGTAGCTGCCAACGAAGGCTTAAAGATTCTCGATACGGAGTATGCTGTTGAGGATTATGCAATCTGCTTTGCAAAGGGTAGTGAATTAACTGAAAAGGTAAATGGCGCTTTGAACGAGCTTATTGCCGATGGTACAGTTCAGGCGATTATTGATAAATATATCAATGCCGAATAATTTATTTTTCGCTTTGCAATAGGGGCGTGTTACGCCCCTATTTTGGTTTTAAAAGAGTAGGAGGTTTTCTATGGGTGACTGGCTGGAAAAAATGCAAGCCCAGTTTGAATTAAACTTTATTAAAGATAATCGATGGCGTTATATTGTTGATGGTTTGAGCGTAACACTGAAAGTGACTTTATTTGCCGTAATTTTGGGAATTGCGATTGGTGTTTTTATTGCAATTATTCGTTCTACCTATGATAAGAACAAAAAAGAAATGCGCCCTGGACTGGGCAAATTTGTTTTGTCTGCCCTTAATGTAATTAGTCAGGTGTATTTGACGGTTATTCGTGGTACACCTGTTGTTGTGCAGCTAATGATTATGTATTATATTATTTTCGCCTCATCCAATAATAAGATATTAGTGGCGGTATTGGCCTTTGGTATTAATTCCGGTGCATATGTTGCGGAAATTGTGCGAAGCGGTATTATGTCTGTGGATTTGGGACAGTTTGAAGCGGGACGCAGTCTGGGCTTTAATTATTTTCAAACGATGCGCTACATCATTGTGCCGCAAGCATTCAAGAATGTTTTGCCTGCATTGGCAAACGAATTTATTGTTTTGTTAAAGGAAACTTCTGTTGCCGGTTATGTAGCTTTGCAGGATTTAACAAAGGCAGGCGATATTATCAGAAGCAGAACTTTTTCGCCATTTTTACCGTTAATTGGAATAGCACTCATTTATCTGGTTATGGTAATGTTCTTTACCCGTCTTGTAGGTATGCTGGAAAGGAGGCTGAGAAACAGTGAACGCTAATGAAACCTTAATTAAAGTTGAAAATGTTCAAAAGTATTATAATGGCGGCGTCATTAAAGCGCTTGACGGCATTGATACAGACATAAAAAAAGGCGAAGTGGTCGTTGTGATTGGGCCTTCTGGTTCGGGGAAATCAACCTTTTTACGCTGTTTAAATTTACTTGAAATTCCCACAGGGGGAAGTATATATTTTGAAGGCATTGACATTACGGATGCAAAAACAAATATAAATATACACCGTCAGCGCATGGGGATGGTTTTTCAGCATTTTAACTTATTTCCCCATATGACGATTTTAAAAAATATGGTTATTGCCCCTATGAAGCTGCAAAAGAAAAGCTTGGGAGAGGCGACTGCTTTGGCAATGGATCTTTTAAAACGAGTTGGTTTAGAGGACCGTGCCAATGCTTATCCTTCTCAGCTTTCCGGCGGACAGAAGCAGCGTATTGCAATTGTGCGTGCTTTATGCATGCAGCCGGAGGTGATGCTTTTTGATGAGCCCACCTCAGCGTTGGACCCTGAAATGGTTGGCGAGGTTTTGGAAGTAATGAAGCAGCTGGCCAATGAAAGTATGACAATGGTGGTTGTTACTCATGAAATGGGTTTTGCCAAGGAAGTCGGCACAAGGGTACTGTTTATGGCTGACGGTAAGCTCATTGAGGAGGGGAAACCCAGAGAGATTTTTGAAAAGCCGAAAAGTGAACGTTTGCAAACCTTTCTTGCAAAGGTTTTGTAAAATTTCGTATATACAGAATGGAGAACCCTTCTATTGTCCAATAATTGCAGTAGGAGGGTTATTTATTTGGAAAAATCTTTTTTCTTATACTGTTATTAAAAATGAAACATGGTATAATATGTTATATTTGATAGTAAAGAAAAAACAACATAAGAAAGGCATTTTTGTATTGTGTCATATTAATTAGGAATTTTACGTTTGTTTCATTGGTTTAACGATTTTCGCAATGGGATATTCTATCTTGGATTATTTTTTGTGTAGGAAATATTATAGAAAGATCCAAGAGAATCTTGAAAATATTTTGGATTTTCCAGTGAAAAGCATTGTTGCTTTAAAAAGTAAAGGGTTGTTATATTATATTTATAAAAGGAAAGGGTGATAATATGATTTTAGTAAATACAGACTATATAACGGGCAAGGAAATAGAAATGTTGGGATTGGTGCAGGGTGCTACAATTCAATCTAAGCATATTGGGAAGGATATCGGGGCAAGCTTAAAAGGCATTGTTGGGGGAGAACTTTCCGGCTATACGCAGATGATGATCGAAGCGCGTAATATTGCCACGGAACGTATGATTGAAATGGGGGAAAAGCTTGGAGCTGAGGCGATAGTTAATGTTCGTTTTACAACCAGTGCCGTTACTCCGGGGGCGGCGGAGGTAATGGTTTATGGAACTGCGGTGAAATTTAAATAAATAAGGAAGCAAAAAAGTAAAATCAATTTATTATGGAAACAACTCTGCTTTGAAAGGGCGGTTTACTATGTTTATGACGATTGGCAACGGCGAATATAAAATCAGCCCATATATGGAAAAAAGCCGATTGAAGGAAACGGAGTTTTTATCTGTATCAACCTATGATGAAATGGAAAAAAGAGCAACAACTTGGGGAATTTCTGTATCAATTCTTGAGGAGGCAAGACGTTTTGGATATGCAAAGTATGATACTTTCGAGAATTTCGATTGTATTAGTTTGGAAATGCCGGATTTTCAAAATGTAATGTTAAGCCACGGAAGTGTTGTCATTTACCTGGAAAAAGGCCGAGCATTCTTTTTTACCTCCCAAAAACAGCGCGTAATGGATTTATTGGAGGAGAGTGCAAAAAATTTGGGAGAACGGGTTTCTCTAAACCGTGTCATTTTTTTGTTCATTGAGGCGCAAACCAAAGAGGACTATGACGTTTTTGACTCCCTTGAAAAGGAAATTATGGATTTGGAACAGATTTTGATTACTTCCCAAAGGCATAACTGCGTAGGCAACATTATTAGCCTTAGAAAAAGATTGATGTACTTGAAGAGATATTATGAGCAGTTCTTAAATGTGCTTGACATATTGGAGGAAAATGAAAATGGTATCTTTGATGGAAAAACCCTGCGTTCCTTTAAAATGCTAAATAGGAGGACGGAGCGGAGGTATCAAAGCGTAATAAATCTTCGAGATTCCGTTACTCAAGTAAGAGAGTCCTATGAGGCGGAAGTTGACATAAGCTTAAATTCAACCATGAAGGTGTTCACTGTAGTCACCACTATTTTCTTGCCTTTGACATTGATTGCAGGATGGTATGGTATGAATCTTACCATGCCGGAATATGAGTGGAAGTATGGTTATCAATTTGTAATATTTATCTCTGTACTTTTTATTGTTGCGGGGGTTTATTTTTTCAAAAAGCACAAGTGGTTTTGAGAGAGGGAATTTAAGAAAAAAGGGTTGACAGAATTATTTTTAGTGCTATAATTTTAAGTGTTTCATTAAAGAATAGAATACGTTGATGAGGACAGTAGTCCTTTCAAAACGGACAGAGAGGGACATCGGATTTATTTATAATCATGGGTGGAAATGTCCTGCGTTTAGAAAGAGTGCGAAAACCACCTCGGAGTGGCTCTAATAAAGCCCGTCGACTACGTTACAGTCATAAATGAGTGGTTTTATAACAAAAAGGGTGGAACCGCGGGAGAATTATGCTCTCGTCCCTTTCCGAAAGGAAAGTGGACGGAGCTTTTTTTATTGCAGTCTGCTTTCCGAAAAATCTTGTTTTATTTCGAGAAGGAGAGGAAAATTATGAAGATTACACTGAAAGATGGCGTTGTAAAAGAATTTGAACAGGCAGTATCTGTATTGGATATTGCTAAGTCCATCAGCGAAGGCTTGGCAAGAAATGCTTGTGCAGGTATTGTAGATGGAGAAGTGAAGGACTTGCGATTTGTTGTGGAAAAAGATGCAGAGGTTAGTATTTGTACTTTTGGCGATGAGGCAGGTAAAATGGCATTCCGCCATACAACTTCCCATATCTTAGCACAAGCTGTGAAGCGCCTTTACCCTGATACAAAATTTGCAATCGGGCCTGCAATTGCAGATGGCTTCTACTATGACTTTGACCGTGAAAAAGCCTTTATTCCCGAGGAATTGGAAGCAATTGAAGCTGAAATGAAAAAAATTGTAAAGGAAGATTTACTCATTGAGCGCTTTGAATTGCCTCGTGGGGAAGCTATTCAATATATGGAAGAAAGAGACGAGCCCTATAAGGTTGAGTTGATTCGGGACTTGCCTGAGGATGCAATCATTTCCTTTTATAAACAGGGAGATTTTACTGACCTGTGTGCAGGCCCTCACTTGATGAGCACAAAATATATTAAAGCAATCAAGCTGACTTCCGTTGCCGGTGCATATTGGAGAGGCAGCGAGAAAAATAAAATGCTCTCCCGTATTTACGGAACTTCCTATCCAAAGGCATCGGAACTGGAAGCATATTTGACCATGATGGAGGAGGCAAAGAAGCGTGACCATAGAAAGCTGGGCAAGGAATTAAAGCTGTTTGCCATGCTGGATGAAGGCCCTGGTTTCCCGTTCTTCCTGCCAAAAGGCATGGTAATTAAGAATACCTTGTTGGAGTACTGGAGAGAAATTCATAAAGAAGCTGGCTATGTTGAGGTTTCCACGCCGATTATTTTGAATAAACAGCTCTGGGAAAGAAGCGGTCACTGGGATCACTACAAAGATAATATGTATACAACTATAATTGACGATATGGATTTCTGCGTGAAGCCTATGAACTGCCCCGGCGGTATGCTGGTTTATAAGCAGGACATGCATTCCTACAGAGATTTACCATTGCGTGTTGGCGAAATTGGTTTGGTACACAGACACGAAAAATCCGGTGCTTTGCATGGTTTGATGCGCGTGCGCTGCTTTAATCAGGATGATGCCCATATCTTTATGACTGAGGAGCAGATTAAAGATGAAATCAGCGGTGTAATCCGTTTGATTGACGGCGTTTATAAGCTGTTTGGCTTTAAATATCATATCGAGCTTTCCACAAGACCCGAGGATAGCATGGGTTCTGACGAAGCATGGGAAATTGCAACAAACGGTTTAAGAGATGCTTTGGATGAAAACAAAATTCAGTATGTTGTAAACGAAGGCGACGGCGCATTCTATGGACCGAAGATTGACTTCCACTTGGAGGATTCCATTGGAAGAACATGGCAGTGTGGCACCATTCAGCTGGATATGCAAATGCCTGAACGCTTCGAGTTGGAATATACAGCAGCGGATGGCAGTAAAAAGCGCCCTGTTATGATTCACCGTGTTGCTTTTGGCTCCATTGAACGCTTCATAGGTATCTTGATTGAGCATTTTGCAGGACAGTTCCCCACATGGCTCGCACCTGTACAGGCAAAGGTATTGCCTATTTCTGAGAAATTTGCTGATTATGCAAAGCAGGTAGCTGATGCTATGGATAAAGAGGGGATCCGCGTTGAGGTCGACTATCGTGCAGAAAAAATCGGATACAAAATTAGAGAAGCCAGAAACGAAAGAGTGCCTTACATCATTGTCGTTGGCGAAAAGGATTTGGAAGCAAACAAGGTGTCTTTACGTTCCAGAAAGAACGGCGAAGAAGGACAGGTTGATTTGGCAGATGTGATTGTCGCATTGAAAAAAGAAATTGCAGATAGAAGTATGGATTAATTACTATAAGGGCAAGATTGAAGCTTATTTTACTGAATTTGAAAGTATAATTCAAAAGTTGTTTTAAATAGGTTAATAGGAATAAATCAGCGTTTCATTAAGCTTTATGTGTGCAGATAAAATTTATCTGCACACATTTACAAGTTTAATTCAAAAAAGTGTTGACAATGTAAATATTTAGTGATATAGTTTTTTAGTAACAAAGAAGAAGTTCCGCTTCTCACCTTATGGCATGGGCTGATTAAGGTTAATACACGATTTGTAAAGCAGGGCATTTACTCTGTCTTTCTTTGTGCGGCGGATTTCTTCCGGTGCATTTTTTTTGCGCCCTTGCGGAATAATAGTACAATAATTTGGGAGGTGCTTTGCTATTACAGAATTAATGATCAACGAGCAAATCAGAGACAAGGAAATTAGATTGATTGATGATAATGGAGAACAGTTGGGAATCGTTTCCTCTAGAGACGCCCAGAAACTGGCAGATGAAAAAAAGCTGGATCTGGTTAAGATTTCACCTACTGCGACGCCTCCGGTTTGTCGTATCATGGACTATGGAAAATATAAATTCGATCAGGCTAAGAAAGAAAAAGAAGCCAGAAAGAAGCAAAAGACCGTAGATGTGAAAGAACTTCGTTTGTCTCCCGGTATCGACACCCATGACGTTCAGGTGAAAGTGAAAAAAGCAAATGAGTTCCTGAAGGATGGAGATAAGGTAAAGGTTAGCATTCGTTTTAGAGGACGTGAAATTGGTCATTCCAAAGCGGGTATGGTCATTCTGGAGAACTTTGCCAATGAAACAGCAGAGTTTGGTGTGATTGAAAAAGAACCCAAGATGGAAGGCAGGAGCTTAGTTATGTTCCTTGCACCAAAGAACTAATCCGCAGGAAGGAAGAAAGCAACAAGACACAAGCAGGTTTAACTGCTATGATTATTTTAGGAGGATTAACAATATGCCTAAGTTAAAAACAAAAAAAGCAGCAGCTAAAAGATTTAGAATTACTGGCACAGGCCAGCTAAAAAGACAAAAGTCCAATACACAGCATATTCTTGGCAAGAAGTCCAGAAAAAGAAAAAGAAACTTGAGACACGCTACGACTGTTGACAAAACTGTATTGAACAGCATTAAAAAGAGACTGTTACCATACGCATAATTTCGAGTATATTTTTTAGGAGGACTTTACCATGGCAAGAGTGAAAGGCGCGCTAAACGCGAGAAAAAGACATAAAAAAGTATTAAAACTGGCTAGAGGTTACCGTGGTGCTAGAAGCAAACAGTACAGAGTTGCAAAACAGTCTGTAATGAAAGCTATGGCATTTGCATTTGCCGGCAGAAAACAAACAAAGAGAGAGTATAGAAGCCTTTGGATCACAAGAATCAATGCAGCTGCAAGATTGAATAATATTTCTTACAGCAAGCTGATCCACGGTTTGAAAATGGCTGAGGTAAACATCAACAGAAAGATGTTGGCTGACTTGGCTGTTTCTGATCCTGGTGCTTTCACAACTTTGGTGAGTACAGCAAAAGCAAAACTGTAATTTATATTTGAAAATGTGACCTTTTGTTTTTGCAAAAGGTCTTTTTTCATTTATATATGAAGGGAATAGAGTTTGGTGATTGCAAAAGACAAACTCATAGGAGGCGCCTAGATGGAAGTTGTTTTAACAAAAGCCTTTGGGTTTTTATTTATGATTGCAATGGGCTTTGGGCTAAAGCGTGGAGGGTTATTTTCCCAAAAAGATACTGATCTTTTGACAAGACTGGTTATGAAAATTACATTACCAATGGTAATTATAAGTAATTTTAGAACCTTAGACTTAAATATTTCATTTTTAATGGATATTGGATTGGGTTTTTTTGTAAACTTTGTTACAATTGGATTGGTGTTGTTTCTTACCAGAAAAAAACAGCCGGCTGAGCGGGCATTTTTTATTATCAATGGGACTGGCTACAACATAGGACTGTGTACTTTGCCGTTTATGCAAAGCTTTTTTGAGGCTGAATCTGTGGCGATTGTCTGTATGTTTGACGTAGGCAATGCAATTATGGTTTTTGGGGTTACTTTTACCGTTGCAATGTTGATTGCCAAAGGAAAAGGCAATGTGAGCGGAAAAGAAATTGCAAAAACTTTATTTTCCTCTATGCCGTTTGTTGCTTATCTGGTAATGATTTCTTTATGTATATTAGGAATTCATTTACCTAATATTGTGTTCGATTTTGCGGGAATGATTGGTCAGGCAAATACTTTTTTGGCAATGATATTAATTGGTATTATGTTTGAGCCCCGGATGAAAAAGAGCGTATTAAAGGATATGGGCAATGTTTTTGTATTTAGAATTGTAATTGCTTGTGTGTTTTCCTATATTATTTATCACTACTTACCCGGCCCAATGTTACATAGACAAATCTTATCCATTGTAGTTTTTTCGCCAATCTTAAGTATTGCGCCTATTTATACAGAGCGATGTGGCTATGATCGCTCGGCGGCAGCTGTTTTAAATTCTTTGATGCTGCCCATAAGCTTAATTTTGATGACAATTTTACTAATTGTGTTAAAATTGTACTAGAAATTGCTTTGCAAATGAATTATATAATGCCAATAAAAAATATTTGTGAATAAATGATAAAAGAGCTGATAAAAATTAGTGCTAATCGCTATATTTTATTCTGCTTCTTTTCTTTGAATTTGTGCAAATATTATGATATAATTTAAATATAATAAAAAAATATAGAATGTGTCATTTATGCCAATTACTGAAGTATGAAAACACTGGGGGAATTTTTATGATAGGAGAAAAAATTAAATCCGCAAGAATAGAAAAAGGTGTCACTGCAAAGGATTTAGCTGAAAAAGCAGAGGTAACCCCAGGTTATATTTCGCAAATTGAGCATAATTTAATTAGTCCGTCTTTGTCAGTATTAATGCGAATTGCCGAAGCAATTGATATTCCGTTGGTTTCTCTTTTTTCCCAAGAGGAACAGGAGCAGGTTACTGTTATTACTAGAGATAATCGAACCAAAATTCAGTTCGCGGATATTAATATGGAATATCAATTTGTAACACCATATAGCAGAAGTAAAAATTCTTGTACAAAAATGGAGATGCTATGCTTTAAGCTGGGGCCTAAAAGCTGGGGGAGCACCATGATTCAATATCATGAAGAAGCAGCGGAATGTACTTTGGTTTTGAAGGGGATCTTAGAATATCATATTGGGGATAATGTGTATACCCTAAATGAAGGAGATAGTATTTATGTGCCTCAACAAACATACCACCAGTTGTATAACCCCGGCGATGAGGATGTTGAGGCTGTTGCTGTCATTTCCCCCGCTTTGTATTAAATTATTATACCAACAGGAATAAGGGCTTAAGACATGAGGAGATTTTCAAAAAAGAATGTTAGTAATTAAAATTTTGATTACAAATTCATAAAAATGAATAAACAAAGGAAATGAACTTATCTTTAGTTATAACTTTATATTAAAGACAAGTTCTTTTTTTGTTTAAAAATAAAACACGAAATTTAGGCTAAATATTATTATCTACAACACAAAAGCAAAAAAATTTAAAAATACTAAATTTTATTTAATTACTCATTGACATTTACAAATACTAAATATATAATCAGACTAAATTAAATTTAGTATGATTAACGTGAGATGAGAGGAAAAATATTAGCAAAAGGAGGAATCATATGAGTATTATAACGTCAAAAAAATTTCAAAAGTATTTTGTTCCCGGCATCGTTTTTCAATCCTGTGTAATCGCCGGGGGCTATGGAACTGGGCGAGAGCTTGTAGAGTATTTTATGGGATATGGGCCAATGGGGGGTGTGCTAGGAATGTGCATCGTTTCTCTGTTAACCTGGTCCATTGTTTGTGGTGTTTCTTTTGCATTTGCCCGCAAATTTAGAAAATACGATTATAAGAACTTTATGAAAAAACTTATGGGACCCGGATGGATCGTTTTTGAAATTGCTTACATAATTTTTATTTTAATTGTTTTAGCTGTTGTTTCCGCTTCAGCAGGCTCAATACTTCATGAACTTTTTGGTTTTAATAAGTGGGTTGGAATTATTGGTATGTCTGTTGCTGTTTTTCTATTGGTTATGAACGGTTCGGAAATGATTGAAAAAGTATTATCTTTGTGGTCCTTTGTATTATATGGGGTATATTTTCTTTTTTTAGTTTTAGTAATTTCCAAATACAATTCGGCCATTGGACAGAGTTTTGCAACGGTACCGGTAACAGGCAATTGGGCTTTGGGAGGCTTTCAATATGCATTCTATAATTTAGCAATTATTATTGCTGTCCTTTATACCATTAGGCATTGCGAGAATGAAAAGGAAGCCTTTTCTTCAGGACTAATCGCCGGTGTAATTGGTATTTTACCTGGAATCATTTTATTTGTGGCAATGGCAGGGTTTTATCCTGTAATTAAGGATCAGGAACTCCCTATAGACTATATTTTGATTCAAATGAATATGCCTTGGCTGCGTTATATTTTCCAAATTATTTTATTTGGTACGTTGATTGAAACAGGTTCAGGTCTGATCTATTCCATTACAGACCGTATTGCTGAGGGCTACAAAAGTAAGGGCAAAGAAGCGCCAAAATGGACTACACCTATAATAGCAGTGCTTCTTTTAGTAATAACAACATTTATTTCTTCCTATGGCTTGATTAATTTGATTGCAAAGGGATACGGAACATTGGCGTGGGTATTCTTTTTTGTATATGTAATACCAATTATGACGCTGGGGGTATATAAGCTTCTGAAAAAAGCTTGATAAGGGTTGGAATGGGTAATTTCAAGGAGATGAAGGTTATGAGTTTAACAACGACAAAAAGTGAAGCTTGGATCAACCGAGATAAAAAAGTGATTGCACCCTGTCAACATTTATCTTACTATCCATTAACAGTTCAAAAAGTTGAGGGAGAAATTATTTATGATCAGGATAATAATCGGTTTATAGACTTTCTAAGCAGTGCGTCTTCCTTAAATTTAGGAAGTGGTTTTCCGATGATCACCGAAGCATTGATAAATCAAATGAAACTGTATGTACAGTATACCCCTGCTTATATTTATAATACCCCGAATATCGCCTATGCTGAACGGCTAACATCCGTTTATCCCGGAGGCATTCAAGCAAAGGTATGCTTCGGAAATTGCGGCTCGGATGCCAATGATGCGGCAATTAAGTTTGCTAGGGCATTTACAGGGAGAAGTAAAATTATAACGTTTATTAACGGATACCATGGGAACACTTATGGGTCTATGTCATTAAGTGCTGTTACAACAAGGATGCGTTCAAAAATGGGCCCTTTTCTTCCCGATATTTTCTCCTTTCCTTTTTATGGTGATGATTTGGACAATGAAGTTTGCCAAGGAGAATGTACCAGAGAAATTGAGAGGGCGTTTGAAACCTATTTGCCGGCAGAAGAAGTGGCGGCAGTCATTATTGAGCCAGTGCAAGGGGATGCCGGTTTGATCCCAGCTCATGGGATATTTATGAATAAACTCCATGCTCTTTGTAAAAAAAATGGAATTCTTTTTATATCAGAGGAGGTACAGCAAGCATTTTTCAGAACCGGCAAGTGGTTTGCAATTGAACACTATGATATTGTTCCAGATGGAATTATATTGGGAAAATCCGTTGGAGGAAGCTTGCCGTTGGGGGCTTTTATGGCAAGAGGTGAAATTATGGATTCCTTGCCGGCCCCGGCGCATTTGTTTACATTAGGTGGTCATGCGTTGGCTTGCGCAACAGGATGCGCTGCTTTTGATTATATGCAAGGGGCAGATTTTCAGGATATTTTAGCAAAAAATGAGAATGCAATGGAAGATTATTTAAATGAAATTATGAAAAAATTTCCGGAATTTGTTACACAAAAAAGGGGAAAGGGAATGTCAAGAGGATTGGTTTTGACAAAACAAGACCAAAGAACAGGTGAGATCGTTCCTGATGAAATAGGTACTTATAAGGTTTTATATCGTGCATACGAAAAGGGTTTGGTAATGATTTCCCTTGGCAAAAACGTTTTGCGTATACAACCGCCATTGAACATCAAGCCTGAAAATTTGAAACGTGGCTTTGAAATTATTGATGAAGCCATCGAAGAATATTTGGACGAAAAAATTTCCGATGAAGTCTTAAAATATAGAGAAGGCTGGTAAATTACTGATTGAAATCGTTAAAATAATCAAGATAATTGAAAGCATGCCCCGCAATAAATGGGAGTCTGTGAAAGTTTTTTGCAAATAAGGTTTTATAAGGTCTTCTATGAAACAATATTAAATCATAGGAGGCCTTTTATTATGGCAAGAGAAAAGAAACCAGTACAAAAATACAAATGACAGACGAAAAACGCAACATCATTCAACAGCTCCTGCAGGAGCATGACATTAAGACATCCAAGATGCACTTAAGGATCTGCTTGTCGGCACCATCAAAGAAATGATGGAAGCTGATATGGATGACCATCTTGGCTATGAAAAGTCAGAACGCTCTGACAGCGATGATTATCGCAATGTTTACAAGTCAAAGTGTATCAGCAGTAGTTATGGAAGCATGGATAACCCGTTCCGCAGGATGGTAAGTCGATCTTGAAACCACAGGTGGCCAAAAAATGCCAGAAATATGCCAAAGGTATGAGCACCAAACAGATTTCAGATGCCCTCAAGGAAATTTATGGGGTTAAGACTCCGAGGGCTTTATTTCTGATGTTACGGACAAAATCATGCCCAGATCGAGGACTGGCAGAATCGCCCTCTTTCAGAGATATATCCAGTATTGTACATTGATGTCATCCACTATTCTGCTGGGGATAACGGGATTATCCGAAAACTTGCGACATATGTCATTCTTGGTATTGACAATGACGGGTACAAGGAAGTATTGACCATTAGAAGGAGAAAATGAAAGTTGTAAGTACTGGCTTTCTGTTCTTAATAATTATCTATGAGATGGTTTGACTGGAATCAAGGAAGCTATATCTACAGCATTTCCAAAAACAGAGTAACAACGCTGTATCGTTCATCAGGTACGCAATACAATGAAATATGTGGCTGACAAGGATAGGAAATCGTTTCGCGCAGATTTAAAGTACATTTATCAAGCGCCCAATGAGGAAAAAGCTCTTGATGCCCTAGAAAGTGTCACCGAAAAAGGGGATGCAAAATATCCGAACTCCATGAAAAGCTGGAAGCAGAACTGAGAGGCCATTTGTCCAGTTTTTAAATTTTCAACAGAAGTGCATAAAGTAATTTATACCTCAAATGCTATTGAAAGCCGGAATGCACCATACCATACGCTGAACCATCAAAGGAGCTTATTCCCTAGGAATACAGCATTTCTAAAAGCTCAGTACTTATCAACATTTGAGGGAACAAAGGAATGGAATCTGCTCCTTGGAAACTGGGGATAGGTCTACGGTGAACTCAGTATCATGTATGAAGGGAGGCTACCTCAATAAGTCACTCATTTATGCTGACTTTTTAGCAGGCGGCATTTTCGCCTGCTATTGACATACATTAATATTTGTTATTATATAAAACAAGGTTTAAAGGCTGATTCCAAAGCCCTCAGACCAGTTCTTATCATAGAAGATTCGTATTTACAGACTTTTCTTTATAAACTCAAAGCCACTTGATTTGTTGTATATCTAAATCTCTGTAATCTTAGGATAAATTAAATATATGTATTTTTTAAAATATCTATAATTGCCTGTGAATGAGGGATATTATTTACAATTATTTGGGGCATTCCCATAGAATCATCTCCCCAAATAATATATAGAAATAGAGTAAAATGAAATAAGACAACGGCTCATACTATATTTTATACGAGAGACATATTGTGTGATTCTTTTTATGGTTATTCTAATAATGCTCAATCGAAAGGAAAGGGAAACTCCAAGAAAATAACAGTGCCAGAAACAGAGGTTGCCGCCAGCACTGCTATTATTATTCATATTGAGGTGTATCAAACGCAGTGATTATTTTCCAATGGATTTTTTGTAGGCTGCAATATCAGCATCTGACAGAGGTTTTAATTCTTCGGGTGCTCTCCATCTAACCCATATTCTACCTTGTAACCCAGGAATATCCAACGGAGCATCCAGAGAATCTTTATCAATGGCAACCACAGTATCATTATCCCCATTAAACATAATTTCAAAGGGCTTAAGCTCACCGTTTTCAAAAACAAACATCTGTGTGCTGTAAAAATTTAAAAAACCGGCTTCACTTAAAAGATATTCCTCCAATTTTTCCAAGGAAGGAATCGTGACCAGATACCAATTTCCATCGGAATCAGAGTAGTCATACAGCTGATATCCCGTAAATTCCAGTTCCTCTTCGCCCGTTGCTCCCTTATCAGTGTTTGCTGCGCCTTTTAAAGTTAATGGTTTTCCATTTTTTCCATTGCTTAAAATTTCCGTTCCCGCAAGGAAACAATCAACAAAACCCTTTACCTCATTTTCTTTGTGCTTATCTTTAATTATCATATAGTCGCCATTATCATAAGAAAGGCCACCAACCTCGTTTAGAAATTCTTTTAATGTTTTAATCATTTCCAGTACCTCCAAAAAATAGAAAATCAAATTCCACTTACCATTTAATAATATTTTAACCAATCTGTCAATAGATATTCTAGTTTTGGCCTGCGCTGAAATAAAGTCCGGGTACTTTTCCGCCAATAATTGTATCTACCAGCATAATTTTTTTTGTCAAAGAAATCTTCTCAGAATAAAGAGGGTTTACAATTTGAATTTCGAGAGTCACATTTATCCATATCTTATAATTAATTTGATTAATTCCTGCGGTTACAAAAGAGGTTTCGTAATCCGAAGTGATTTCCCCACTGGGCATTAAGGTAAAAGGAATCAGTGGCCCCCAATTTGCAAAGAAATTCGTTTTTGATGCAGCCCCTAAAGGTATTAAAATCCGTTCATTTGGCAAGGCTTGCATGGCGGTATTAATTTTTTTATTTAAATTTGTGCAAAAAAGATTAATTTGCTGGGTATTCACACTGTATGTAGCGTTCTCTTTGTCGTTCATAATTAAAAAGGTATCCGAGGATGGCATTTGTTCCGCCATAACTTTTTGAATAGAATCATTTATAATTTCATTCGCCATAGCCATAGAACGATTATGGGAAATTTCTTGCAGGGAAGGCACAACTTTCATTTCTATTTTGTACATAACGAAAATAGTCAGAAGGAACGCACAAATAAAAAAAATAAAAAGAGATAGTATTCCGTTAATTTTTTTGCGTCTCCTAGTCCTCATTTTTTTCACCTCTTTAAACAAGATATGAATCAAAGCTAAAGATTATCAAAAAGAAATAGGAACAGAAACTACATAGTTACCCATTCAAAAATGCTTAAGATTGTTTTAAATAAATTTTTCTTTTCCTATTTAGTGATTTCTGCTATAATTATATTGAATTAAAGGGGGTTTATGTATATGAGTGAAACGCATCAGAGGAGACGCCCGCCTGAGGGTACTCCAAGGAGCAGTTCGTCATCTCGCCCAACTCGTTCAAATCCAAAAAAGAAAAAACGACGCAGGCGCAAAGGCGTGGGGAAATTTTTTAAGATCCTTGTGGCGATTGTCGTGATTGTTGGTTTTGCAGTTGTGGGCGCTGGTTTAGGAACAGTGTTTGGAATTCTAAAGGGTACGGATATGTTGAACACTTCCGATGTTACACCGGAATCGTATACTTCGCTTATATATGATGCCAGTGGGGCAGAGTTTGATAAGCTTCATGGGGATGAAAACAGAGAGTATGTTAAGCTAAGCCAAATCTCCGAATATATGCGGGAGGCAGTGATTGCCATTGAGGATGAACGTTTTTATGAGCATAATGGAATTGACTTGCGTGGTATTATGAGAGCAACGGTGCAAAATGTGATGCAAATGAGTTTCTCTCAGGGTGCTAGCACAATTACGCAGCAGCTAATTAAAAACGAGGTATTGTCAAAAGAAAAAACCATAGTAAGAAAAGTAAAAGAGCAATACTTAGCCATTTCCTTGGAAAAATCCTTGGAAAAGCAGCTTGGAACAAAAAAAGGAGCGAAGGACTATATTTTAGAATTGTACCTAAATACAATAGGGTTAAGTCATGGGTTAAATGGCGTTGAGGCGGCGGCGCAATATTATTTTGGCAAGAATGCCAACGAGCTTACTCTGGCGGAAAGTGCATCCATTGCGGGGATTACGAAAAATCCAAGCCAATATGCACCAGATACAAAACCAGAGGACAATAAAGAGCGTCAAATGACTATATTAAAGAAAATGCTTGATTTGGGCAAAATTACCCAAAGTGAATATGATCAGGCGGCGGCGGAGGATATTTATGCCAACCTGGTTTGCAGTGATGTGGATGATGAAACTGCAACAGCAAATCATAATTATTTTGTGGAAGCAATGATTAACCAGATTGCAGCGGATTTGGTTGAAAAGAAAGGCTATAACAGAAAGCAGGCATATGATTTGATTTACAGTGGTGGTTTGCAGATTTACTCAACCATGGATACAACCATGCAGAGCGCTATGGAAAGTGCATTTTTGGATGACAGCCTTTTTCCTGCCTCCGATGGCACCCTTGATGTAACCTATTTGATTTCTGTTATGGATACAACAAACGCAGATGCAAATAGCAATCAAACCCATTATGAGAAAAAAACTACAGCAAAAACACAGGATGAGGTGGATGCATTCGTTGCCTCTGTTCAAGAAGAATTATTGGATGAAACCCATGTTTTGGTGCTGGATAAGGTTACTGTTTCCAAGTCCTTACAGGCAGCCATGGTTATTATGGATCAACATACCGGTGAAATCAAGGCACTGGTAGGCGGTAGGGGACAAAAGCCCGGAGATTCAGTATTTAACCGCGCTACGCAAGCTTTGCGCCAGCAGGGCTCGGCGATGAAACCGTTGGCTTCCTATGCACCAGCCGTTGATATGGGGCTTTTGATGCCGGGTTCGGTAATTATTGATGAACCCATAACCTATGGCAGTTGGTCGCCCAGAAACTGGAATGGTAAATTTCTTGGGCCTTGTACTGTAAGACAGGGTATTCGTGATTCCATGAATATTTTAGCAATAAAAACCTTTATGATGGTAGGGGCAGAGTCGTCTTACAAATATATGGAAAACTTCGGGTTATCAACCTTAGTGGAAGAGGATAAGGCGGGAACAACAGCTCTGGGGGGTTTGACGAAGGGGATTTCTGTTTTGGAAGGCACGGCTGCCTATGCTGCTATAGCAAATGGCGGTGTTTATAACGAACCGCACTATTATACCGTTGTGTACGATCACGATGGTAATGTATTGCTGGATAATGGAAATATTGACACGCATAGAGTAATTAAAGAAACTACAGCGTATATGCTGACAGATATGATGAAGGATGTAATTACCGGCGGTGGTAGTGCCACCGGGCATAAGGCAGCAATCAGCGGTATGACGGTAGCGGGAAAAACTGGTACAACCAACGATACGAAGGATTTAACCTTCTATGGATACACGCCTTATTATACAGCGGGAATTTGGATGGGGTATGATACTGCAAAGTTAATTGCTAATGCAGGAAATGCCCACTTGAATATTTGGCGTACAGTTATGAGCCAGGTGCATCAAGGCCTTACAAACAAGGATTTTCAAAAACCCAGTGGAATTGTTACCCAGACATATTGTTCCGCTTGTGGTGGCATTCCTTCTGAGTTATGTAGTCAGGACTATTATGGACTTACAACCCATACGGATATTGCTGCGGCAGATTTTAAAGGGTCTGCTGAAGTTTGCACAGCGCATAAGGTATTTACCATATGCAGAGAATCGGGTAAGCTTGCTACAGAAAATTGCTCTGCTTCCAGTCGAATGGATGTTGTGTTAGCCGTGGATGATGAGGGAAATATCCTTGGAAAGCCTTCCACAATACCGGATGGGAAAATGGATATTAATATCAATGAGACCTGTGATTACAATCATTCAGTGAGCCCTATTATCCCTCCTTATGATGATACTTTTCCTTTTGGCAACGGGAATAATGAAGGCAACAACAATGGTACAGGCACGAATTCGCCCGGAGATACGGGTTATAATGATACAATCCCGGGTGAGGATGTATGGCAAGATGATAACTTTGGTATAAATTGATTGAAACAAAAAACTTCCTTAATCCCGTTCAAATGGGTTTGGGGGAGTTTTTTTAAGGCAGAAAAAGAATGGATTTTCGAAAGAATAGGTGGTAAAATAGAAAGGCTATGAATACAAAAGAATTGGCTTTTGCCAGAGGAGGAAGGAATATGTCAATGGTTTATTTAAAATCACCCAGCACAGACCCTGCGTTTAACTTAGCTTTAGAACAATTTGTGTTTGATAAAATGGACCGCAGTAAGGAGTATTTTATGCTGTGGCAAAACAATAACGCAGTCATTGTTGGTAAGAATCAAAATACTTTCGGCGAAGTAAATCCTAAGGTGGTTGATGAAAAAGGTATAGAAGTAATTCGTCGTCTTTCTGGCGGCGGAGCAGTTTACCATGATTTAGGGAATTTGAACTTTACTTTTATTATGGATGCAAAAGATGCAAGCGATTTAGATATTAAGCTGTTTTGCCAACCGGTTGCGTCCTTGTTGCAAAAATTGGGCGCAGATGCGCAGGTAAACGGCAGAAATGATATTACGATTGATGGGAAGAAATTTTCCGGCAATTCTCAATATTTAAAAGAAGGCCGCATTATGCATCACGGAACGCTTATGTTCAACTCGGATTTGGATGTGGTTGCCGCCGTGTTAAATGTAGCAGGGGACAAATTTCAGTCAAAGGCTGCAAAATCCGTAAAAAGCCGAGTAACAAATGTTAAGCCCTATCTTAAAGAGGATTTAACAATGGAGGAATTTCAAAAGCAACTGGTTCAATATGTGTTTGGGGAAATGCCCATTGAAACCTATGAATTGACCCCAAAAGATATAGAGGAAATTGAAAAAATAAAAGCAGAGCGCTATGCCTTGTGGGATTGGAACTATGGCAGATCCCCCGAATATACAGTGCAAAAGGAACGTCGCATTGATGGTTGCGGAAAAATCGAAGCACATATGAATACAAAGGACGGGAAAATTGTAGAAGTGAAATTTTTTGGAGATTTCTTTGGCGTGAGTGATCATGAAGAGCTGTCAAAAGTTTTAGAAGGTTGTGAAATAAAGAGAGAGGCATTAAAAAAAGCTTTAGAAAATACAGAAATAGAGAAATATTTCCATGGGATTTCTATGGAACAGTTTATTGAAATTTTAATATAAAAAACAAGAGGGTGCCCAAAGGACAATGGTTTGTGTCATTTTGGAAGGGCATCCTCTTTTTTATTTATAATTCGTATTTGTAAGAGTAAATTTTTTCTGGTGAAAAACCAATTACGTTGCAGATGTAGATTTTTTTTGCCGTCCTTCGTGATCCAATTCAAAATTATCCCTGTAAATTAGTTGAGATATGGGTACAAGTTCGTAGCCTTTTTCTTTTAGGCCCTTTATGATTGCATCCAAGACCTCGGGGGTATATTTGGCATCGTTGTGGAAAAGAATGATGGAGCCGTTGCTAAGATGTTTATGATTTAACACTTGGTTTAATTCGTGATCGGCTCCCAATTCTTTCCAGTCCAAGCTGTCAACATTCCATTGAATTGGATAATAAGAATTTGCAAAGGCTGTTTCGATAACCGTATTATTATACTCCCCAAAGGGCGGCCGGAACAGATCCATTTCCATTCCTGTTAAATCTTTTACGGTCTTATGGCAGTCTGCCAATTCTTTTGAAATTTGCTCAGAATTCAATTGATTCATATGAGGGTGAGTGGAAGAATGATTCCCCAAATCGTGGCCGGCTTCAGCAATTTTTTTTACCTCATCGGGATAATCCTCCACCCAATAGCCGCAAAGGAAAAACGTAGCCTTTACGTTATTGTCGGCAAGAATCCGCAACAATTCGTCTGTGTCGTCAGCCCCCCAAGCTGCATCGAAACTAATGGAAACCTGGGGTTTATCCGTTTCTACACAGTAAATTGGGAGTTTTCTTTCGGTTTTTGCAGAAACAAGGGCGGATACTCTTGCTGCTGTCGGGGGAATTAAACAGGTGCAAACACCAATGCAAGCGACTGCTGCGAAGGCAATCAAAATATGTTTTTTCCTGATATGTACTGCTTTAAATAAGTTCATCGTAAACCTCCGGGCTTTTTTACCAATATATCGTTGAATAAATAAAAATATGAAGAAAACCACTTGACAATAGTAAAAAAGAAAATTAATATAAATATATGTTTACTAAATAAGCAATTGTTAAGAAGGTGATGGCTTGACACAAAGAGAACGTGAAATATTCGAAATTATCCGTGCAATGCCAATGATAGAACAAAGCGACATTGCACAAAAGCTAACGATAACTCGTAGCTCTGTGGCTGTGCACATTGCAAATTTACAGAAAAAGGGTTATATTTTGGGGCGTGGATATTTGCTCAAGGAGCAGGATTATATCGTTGGAATTGGTGCAGCAAATGTAGATATTCATGGAAAAAGCAAAAAAAACATTAATTTGAGAGATAGCAATCCTGGCAATATGAATTCCTCCGCTGGAGGGGTTACAAGAAATGTTTCTGAAAACCTGGCGAGGCTTGGTGCTCCGGTTAAATTGATTACAGCCCTAGGTGATGATATTTATGCGGAGCAAATTCGCAGCGAATGCACGGCCGCAGGCATTGATTTTTCCCACAGCATGGTGGTAGAGAAGCATCCTTCCTCCACATATATTTCTATTTTGGATGAAAATGGAGATATGTTTGTTGCAATGTCTGACATGACAGTGCTGCAACAGATGAATATGGATTTCTTAAAAACAAAATCAGGAATTATTAGCGGAGCAAAATATATTACCTGCGACGCAGGCCTTCCAGAGGAGGTTTTGGAAGGGATTCTTGATGTGTATGGCACACAAACTCCTGTTTTTATTGATCCGGTTTCTTGTACCTACGCAGAGAAATTAAAACCAATCGTAGGAAAGGTGGATACGCTAAAGCCCAACCGAATGGAAACGGAAGTCATAAGCGGCGTAGAAATTCATAGTGAAACTGATCTGGAGCGTGCGGCAGATGTTCTTTTGGAAAAAGGATTAAAACATATTTACATCAGTCTTGGTTCTGAGGGATGTTTTTATATGAACCGTGATGGCATGAAAATAAAACGTGCCTTAAAGCCCTTGAAGCAAATGGAAAACGCCACCGGAGGCGGAGATGCTTTTATGGCGGCAGTGCTGTATTCCAGGCTGGTAGACTTTGAAATAAACAAAACTTTGGATTTTGCTTTGGCGGCAGGCGTTGGGGCGGTTTCCTATAAAAGCACGATTAATCCAAATATGAGTGTGAATTTAATTGAAAAAATATTGGAGGAAAGAAGACTATGAATCTAGAAAAATATTTAACCATTACCCCTGAAATTCAAGAAGCAATTAAGAGCAATAAACCGATTGTTGCGCTGGAAAGTACCATCTTAAGTCATGGTATGCCTTATCCGGAAAATGTTGTTTTTGCCCATAAGGTTGAAGATATTGTACGCAAAGAAGGTGCAATTCCTGCCACCACAGCGATCATTGGCGGAAAGCTTAAGGTAGGCCTTACTGCCGATGAGCTTGAGATTATGTGCAAAGGCGAAAACATAGGGAAGGTAAGCCGTCGCGATGTTGCTGTATATTTGGCAACGGAAAAAGCAGGAGCCACTACTGTTGCTACTACAATGATGATTGCCGCCATGGCGGGCATTCGGATTTTTGCCACTGGCGGTATTGGCGGCGTGCATAGAGGAGCAGCAGAAACAATGGACATTAGTGCGGATTTGCAGGAGTTGGCTCATACACCCGTAGCGGTTGTTGGTGCCGGCGCAAAGTCGTTATTGGATATTGGTCTTACATTGGAATACTTGGAAACCATGGGCGTACCAGTCATTGGGGTAGATACGGATGATTTCCCTGCTTTTTATTGTAGAAAGAGTGGATATAAAGTGGATTTCAATGCAAAAGATGAAAAACTGATAGCAAGGATTTTAAAAACAAAGTGGGATTTGGATATCGAAGGTGGCGCATTGATTGCGAACCCAATTCCTACTGAATATGAGCTGGATTTTGATGAAATGGAAGGCGTTATCAATCGTGCCTTAGAATTGGCAAAAGAGCAGGGGATTCGTGGAAAGGAAACCACACCGTTCCTATTGAAGCATATCAAAGACATGACGGAGGGTGTTTCTTTTGCATCCAATTTGCAACTTGCTTATAATAATGCAAAAGTTGCCTCCAAAATTGCAGTAGAATATGCAAAATTAAGCTGATTTTACACAAAATTCTGTTTTTGGCGTGTGACCATAAAAAATCCTAAAAGTTGTAGATGCAATTTTTAAGGTTGATTCGTTTATAAGAATGTCAAAGAGAAATAGCACACCTTCCAAATGATAAATACGCAGGAAAAGCCCGTAAACATTGCATAATTTGCTTCGTTTTACGGGCTTTTGTTTGCAGCAAATGCTGTGATTCAAACACAAAAATATGGAAAAGTATCGTTTTCAGCTTGTCCCTATAATTTCAGCTTGCATTTTCACAGTATATTATATAAAATGCAAGAAAGACATATGGCTTTTTTTGAAGGGAGTGAGTTTATGGAACAGGGCGTATTTCAAATTGGGCCCATCCGTCCGCCCAGTGAGGCGAACAGTTTATTACTTCGGGTGACGGAAAACTGTCCTTGGAATAAATGTAAATTTTGTATGCTATATAAAAACAGCGCTTTTCACACCAGACCGGTGGCGGAAGTAAAAAAAGATATTGATGTGATGGCGGAATATCGGGATAGAATTCTTACCCATATAGAAGAATGTGGTGAGTACAATATGGAGGCAATTCAGCAGGATTACTTGTCCTTGCCCAGCGATGAAGCCAAAATCTGCTATCAAATGGTTTTTACATGGCTGACTGAGGGAAACAAGCAGGCAATTTTTTTGCAGGATGCAAACACCATGGTTTTACGGCCTGATTGGTTGATAGAAATTGTATGTTATGTAAGAGAGCGCTTGCCTGAAATTCAAAGGATTACATCTTATGGCAGAGCAAATACAATGGCCCGCATTTCGGCGGAAGATTTCAAACGCTTGCGAGCCGCCGGCTTGGATCGTATTCATTCTGGGTATGAATCGGGTTCGGACAAGGTTTTGGAGATGATTGGAAAGGGCGCAACCCAAGAGGATGAAATTATCGGAGGAAAAAAGGTAAAAGAAGCAGGAATTGAGCTTTCCATTTATTTCATGCCGGGCGTTGGAGGCAGAGCCTTGTCTGACGAAAATGCCATTGAAACAGCGAAGGTAATCAATGAAGTAAATCCCGATTTTGTGCGTTTGCGTACCTTCGTTTTAAGAACAGGCTCTTTGATGGAGGAACTTCAGGCTTCCGGGGTTTATCGGGAGCTGCGAGATATGGAAAAGCTTTTGGAGATCCGGAAAATGCTTGCTCATATTGACACGAAAAAAGCCCACGGCAAAATCACCAGCGATCACATCATCAACCTGTTACAAGAGGTAACAGGTTATATGGATAAAGATTTGTCATGGATGCTAGAGTATATTGATTCCTTTTTGGCACTGCCGGAGCTGGAGCAAAAGAAATATCAATTGGCAAGGCGAATGGGATTCCCTTTGGATTGGAAATATCTGTACCGTATGCAACCCTCTGACCAGTCCCGCGTTGAAGAAATGGCCAAAAACATTGTTGATGAAAAGGAATGGGAAGCCTTGCTCCACCGTTTTACCGACCGCTATATTTAAGGAGATGAATACATGAATACGGAAACTGTTTTTACTACGGTAATTCCGATTATTTTAGTAGTTTGTATTGTTGGTTACAATTTGCGTAAAATGCAAAAAAATTTGAAGAACATGAAAAATGAATGTAGTGGCGGCTGCAAGGGTTGTGCCCACAGTGCAAGCTGCAGCAAGGCTGAAAAAGAAAAGGACGAATAAATTCCCAATTTTCTGTTTAAGTAGGCATGTGATAAGTGAAAAATTGCTACAATATAAAAATACAACAATCTTTAACATTTGTAATAATTTTTATTGATTTTTTGTCAAAAAATGCTCGATTTGAGTTAATGCTCAAATCGGGCAATATTTTATTTTTCTATATTTTTTTCCTTCTGCTGCTGTTCATTCTCTGTTCGATAGCGGCTCATAAGTCCGTGGAATAAATCCATAGCCGTTGGCGGCGTAAAGCTGATTGCGTTTGCCCCGGCATCAATGGTACGTTTAATACTTTCATTGGATGGGCCGCCTGTTGCAATAATGGGGACATGTGGATATTTTTGACGAATGGCATAAACCACATCGGGGGTACGGCTTGCTGCGGAAACGTTTAAAATACTTGTGCCAGCTGCCAGCCTTCCGTCTATGTCGTTGTTTTCGTCTAAAACCGTAACGATAATAGGTATATCAATAATTTCATTAATATGTTGGATTACAGAATTACTGGTGGGGGCATTTACAACGACACCCATGGCACCTAAGGCTTCTGCGTCCTTTGCTAGCATAACAACACGAGGGCCTGTTGTCGTACCGCCGCCGACACCACAAAAAACAGGTATACTTGAGGCGGAAACAATAGCGTCTGCAATGATTTGTTGAGGTGTAAAAGGATATACTGCTAAAACTGCATCGGCATTACAGTTGCGGATAATCGCAATGTCTGTTGAAAAAATCAAAGATTTAATTCGCTTTCCCCAAATAACAATACCACTGGCGCTCCAAATTTCTTGGGGCATTGTTACAATATGCTTTCTTAATCTGCTGTCAACACGGGGAATATTTTTTTCAGCCATACTTTATCTCCTTTCACGATAAAATACATAAAAATTGTTAAAATTTTATTAAAAAGTTGTTATAATTATACAATTTTTTTGTGTGTTTGTCAAGAGTTTTTGTGTAAAATGAGAAAAAAAGAAAATTGTGAAAAATTCAAATTACGATGAAACAATAACCAAAACTTGACATGTTCAAGGATTAATAATAAACTATTGATAGATTTAAATTTTTGTATTTTTTGGAGGATGATTGTATTTTGGGAACCGTAATAGGTTTGGTCATTTCCATAATTCTGAATATTGTTTTGTTGTTTTTTCTGTGGAAAATGGAGGGAGCAAAAAAGCGGGCAATTATTACAGAAGAAGGAATCCGTATGATGGTGGATGCCGGTGGAGATAATGGCAGTATTGACGAAACAGAAAAAAACATGATCAATAATATTTTTGAATTAGGGAATACTTATGTGGGTGAAATTGCAACCCACAGAACAGACATTGTTGCAATTCCCTATGATGCTTCTTTTATAGAGATTGTGAAGGTGATTGCAGAGGAAAAATACTCTCGCATCGTTGTTTATCATGATAATATTGATAACATAATTGGTCTGTTTCATGTGAAAGACATGGTGAAATTTTTTCTTTCGGAAGACCATGATAAAAACAATTTTGACTTGAAGGAGATTCTTAAAAAGCCGTATTTTGTACCTTTTTCGAAAAAAACAGATGAGCTTTTTCGTGAAATGCAAAGAGATAAGGTACATATGGCAATTATCATTGATGAGTACGGCGGTACTGCCGGTCTGGTTACCATGGAGGACTTAATCGAAGAAATCGTGGGTAACATTTTTGACGAATATGACCTTGAAGAAGAAGAAGACATTTGTATTGTTGACGAAAATATCTATCGAATTTATGGAACGACGGATTTGACGGATGTGGAAGATTTACTTGAAATTTCCTTTGAAGATGGAGAAAATTATGATACCTTAGGTGGCTACCTCATCGGCCAGTTGGGAAGGATTCCGGAAGAGGAGGAAACTCCAGAAATTGCGGTAGGAAATTGGCTTTTTCGCATTGAAAATATTGAAGAAAAGCGCATTGAAAAAGTATTGGCTTTGCGTTTAGAAACCCCAGAAGATGTTACCAACGAAAAGGAATAATATTTAAAGTCCTTTTCCAAAAAAAATACAGGAGGGATAAATATGTTGGATAAAAAAGTGATAGAACTCTTAAACGATCAAATTACAAAGGAATTTTACTCTGCCTATTTGTATTTAGACTTTGCAAACTTTTATGAATCAAAAGGCTTAGAGGGTTTTGCAAACTGGTTTAAAGTGCAAGCACAAGAGGAAAGAGATCATGCAATGCTCTTTTATCAATATCTGCAAAACAATAATCAGCGCGTAGACTTTCAGGCAATTGGAAAGCCTGATGTTGAAATGGAAGCCTTGATGGATCCATTAAAGGCAGCTTTGGCCCATGAGGAATATGTAACCGATTCCATCCATACAATTTATACTGCAGCACAGGAGGTACATGATTATCGTACGCTTCAATTTTTGGATTGGTTTGTTAAGGAACAAGGCGAAGAAGAAACAAACGCAAACAATTTAATTACAAAAATGGATCTGTTTGGAAGTGATGCAAAAGGGCTTTATATGTTGGACAACGAATTAAAGGCAAGAGTGTATGCAGCACCATCACTGGTTCTCTAATGGAAAAATGTAGATAACTAGCTTTCTTACAATGTTCTTCAAAGTGAAAAAAGCTCAGTTTCTTCAATTTTTTTGATAATACAGAGGACAAACAGATGAGTTCTTGGGATCAAAAGGTATTGTAACTCCTACTTTTTTCGGATTGGCAAAGCTCATCCTACGGATTCCATTTGGGAACTCTTTGTTTCCCAAACCCTTCCGTTGTATAAAAATGACTTTATCTACAGCCAAGCGTATACAGATTTTGTATACGCTTTTTTTATTGCAATAATGAATTATCCATGGGAAAGTATGCTTGCTTGAATACAATGCTGTTATAAGATGTTAGTAAAACTTTCGTTTTGAGGTATAAAGGTAGATTAATTCTAATTTTTCTTCATTATTTTGTCTTATTTTTTTATAATGTAAGTTGCTAAAACCTCAGCGGTATACAGGGTAGGGATCATTGAGTTGAAAAAGCTGATGGAATTAACCTCGTAGTAAAATAAAAAAGTGGAATACGTTAGGAAGGGAGCTGCCGTTGTGAGGATAAGGGCAATAAGAGTGGCACCTTTTTTGTATGCTAACTTTGCGGGTTGAAAAAACAGGTTTTCAAAGTTATTAACCCTAACTGACTTATATTTTTATCCTGTGTTTTTAGAAATACCATCTTTAGTCGAGCGTTGGGACAATAAATTCACAGCTTGAGAAAGCTTGCACAGCCATTGGTTAGGTTTTTTTATTATATTGCAAGAAGAACACTGGTCCGATAAATTCACGCTAAAATTTGTCCTATCATATTGTAAAATAAAAAGAATGGTGAGGGTGTGACCATGACTGAAAAAAATCGCAATATAATTGAAACAAGTGATGAAATGAATATCCCTTTGCCAATTCCTGAAAATGAAATTAAAGAGTATTATGATATTTTCACTGTGGAAAAAAACGGTGACTCTATCCGCAAGCTTTGTCGTGAAGCTAATATTATTCCAAATGTAAAAGATATTCAAATTCCAATCATCTCGGGGATTACACTATATAGCTATTTGAGGTTTTTTAATGCCTTTTCCTCTGTGACTAAAGTTGATGTATATGTGAATGGGAAAAAAATCGCATCCAATTTATGTTATAAAAGCTTTACTAGGTATTATAAAGCTTTCCCAGGGTACTATTATATTCAAATTTTTAAGTCGGGAAAAACGACGAAGCCCCTTTTTGTTACCAATATTCAGTTGATTGGCTATCAGATTTACACGGGGGCAATTACAGGAATAGATGACCAACTTTTTTTTGCTTTGATAAATGATCGAACTTTTCAAATTCCAAAAGGAAAAGCAGCGCTTCGTCTCATTCAGCTTTCCCCAAACGCACCATTGATGGATGCATGTCTTGATAATACTCTAATTATAACGGAGATTGATTTTAGTGAGGTTAGCCGGTATTTACTCGTGCCTTCTGAAATTCACATTTTGAAAATAAGGGATTATATTAATAATAATATATTATTGGAAACGGCAAAAATAAAGCTTGATGAAATTTGTGCATACACAGCTTATGTGATTGGGAATTTTAATTGTACTAATTCTGCCGTGGGGTTAGAAATTATAATTGAAATTGAAGGCATCTCTTTTTTAAAATTTTAAATGGTTTTTTCATGAAAAAGCTAGTAGTCCAAGAAATTGTTTGTTATAATATGGACAAAGATGTCTGCAAATACGAAACAAAAGGAGTATGCTATGTTACTGAAAGGAAAAACAGTGGTTTTAGGCGTAACAGGAAGTATTGCTGCCTATAAAATGGCAAATGTGGCCAGTATGCTAGTGAAATTGGAGTGTGATGTTCATGTTATCATGACGGAAAATGCAACCCATTTTATTACTCCAATTACCTTTGAAACCTTAACTGGAAACAAATGCTTGGTAGATACATTTGATCGGAATTTTCAATTCCATGTTGCCCATGTTTCTTTGGCGAAAAAAGCGGATTTGCTTTTGATTGCGCCTGCTTCGGCGAACGTGATTGGAAAATTAGCCTGTGGCATTGCGGATGATATGCTAACGACAACAACCATGGCTTGCAGTGGAAAAAAAATGATAGCTCCGGCTATGAATACCAATATGTTTCATAATCCTATCCTGCAGGATAATTTAAAAAAACTTGCTGCCTTTGGTTATGAAATCATTCAGCCGGAAAGCGGCGTTTTGGCCTGTAAGGACAGCGGAGAGGGAAAACTGCCCAAGGAAGAGGTTTTGGTCGCCCATATTTTACGGGAAATTGCCTATGAAAAGGATTTAGCGGGTCAGAAAGTAATTGTTACAGCAGGGCCTACCCAGGAAAGCATTGATCCTGTAAGATATATTACAAATCACTCCACTGGGAAAATGGGTTATGAGCTTGCGAAAGCAGCCATGCTGCGCGGAGCAGAAGTAACCTTGGTTAGTGGTGTGACGGCCTTGGAAAAGCCACTTTTTGTAAATTTTATTCAGATAAAAAGTGCTGCCGATATGTTTGAAACAATGAAGGAGCATTTTTCGGAGAATGATATTATCATAAAAGCGGCAGCTGTTGCGGATTATAAGCCAAAAACTGTTGCCGATGATAAAATGAAGAAAAAAGACGGTGAAATGGCTATCGAACTTGACCGTACCCAGGATATTTTGAAATATATAGGTGAACATCGCAAAGAAGGACAATTTCTATGCGGGTTTTCCATGGAAACACAGAATATGCTGGAAAACTCTAGAATCAAGCTGGAAAAAAAGAATATTGATATGATCGTTGCTAACAATTTAAAGGTTGCCGGCAGCGGCTTTGGAACGGATACAAATGTGGTAACTATGATTTCCAAGGAGGAAGAGGTTCAGCTGGAACTTCTGACAAAAGAAATGGTTGCTCATAATATTATTGACGAAATCCTGAAGCTGAAGGGTTGATAAAAAGGCGTGTCCTCCTAGAGAGATACGCCTTTTTTACTGTATAGTAAGGTTGCAAAAAAAAATTTATTGTTACAAAACGAAAAAATAAAAGAGGTGTTATATTTTTTATGGAATACTGATTTATTCTGTATGTATATTTAATTAGGTAAGTTTTACATTAGACAACACCAAAAAATCTTGCAATAGCACCACTGTTACTACGATTTTTCTTACCAATGGAAAATTTTCCTTGATTATCTGCACACTCGCCACGCAATCTGTGCTTCCTTAGATTTTTGCGGATGAAAGAGAGGAAAAAATACAATAGAACTGAAAATATCTAGATTATTTAAAAAAGGAAAGTGAAATAAGGAAAATAGATGAGTATTGGAGGTCATTGAGATGGACGCAATGAGTAACATTATTGCTTCAAACCTAAGAAAAATCCGTAGAGACAGAAAATTGAGTTTGGATAATGTTGCGGATATGACTGGGGTAAGTAAAAGCATGCTTGGACAGATTGAGCGGGGAGATTCCAGTCCCACGGTGGCAACCTTATGCAAAATTGCTTCTGGGCTACATACATCACTAACCGGTCTTTTGGAGGACGCTCAAAGACCAATGAAAGTAATTTGCAAAAATGATTTGATTCCATTTTGTGGAAATCAGGGGCGTTTTCGTCTTTTGCCATATTTTCCTTATGATGATAATAAACAATTTGAAATTTTTGTGGTAGAGCTTGATGTGAATTCTGCTTCCGAATCTATGCCTAGGGAAGAGGGGGTTGAAACCTATATGATGGTATTTGAAGGCAAGATACAACTTAAGATTACGGACAAAAAGTTTGTTTTAGAGGATGGATGTGCCATGCGTTTTGATGCCAATTTACCCCATACATACAAAAATATTGGAGAAAACACAGCCAAAATCTGTCAATTGATATATTATAAAAAGTGAAGACGGTTGTCTAGAAAAACAAAGTGTGAAAAAAATGATGAACCATGGTGAAAAGAAAGGGTATCATTGACTGTGATTAAATTATGTGTTAAAATTTACTAAAATACTAAGGGACAATGCGGAATGAGGTGAGAAGATGAAGAAGAATATTTTTAAAAACACAATATTATATTTTTCTGTAATTGCTTTGTTTTTGTTGGGATGCGGAAATGCAACCTCCGCCATCGCCCAGGAGGAAGGCACTGCCATGTTTCCGTTAGAGCTATACAGCGAGGCGAATTCCGTTTCCCTGGAGGAAGCCTTGGGTGAGCCTATGGTTCCCCTTGCCGGTGATCCAAAGGCTGCTGTGATTCAGGCACCCCAGGCATCGGGTAAGGTGGTTTACACTTCTAGTGGAAATAATGATGTTACAATGGATGCTTCAAATTCAGCCGATGGGTATATTATGGTGAAATACACAGGGAGCGCATCCGTAAAGCTGAAGCTTATCTTAAGCGGCCCAAGCGGCATAAAATATACCTATAATTTAAACAGCAATGGGAATTACGAAACCTTCATTCTCTCAAATGGCAGCGGGAATTATACTGTAGGCGTATATAAAAATATTGTAGACACAAAGTACAGCACCCTTTTTACAAAGAGTTTTCAGGTTACGTTGAAAGATGAGTTTGCACCATTTTTACGTCCCAATCAGTATGTAAATTTCAATGCTAATAGCCAGGTGGTCACTATGGCAGCTTCATTGGTAAAGGATTCTAAAAATGATATTGAAAAGGTTCAGTCAATTTATGATTATGTTGTCAAAAATATCACCTACGACAAACAGTTAGCGCAAACGGTACAGAGTGGTTATGTGCCTGTGGTTGATGATGTATTAATGAATAAAAAGGGCATTTGCTTTGACTATGCGGCAGTTATGGCTGCAATGCTGAGAAGTCAGGGGATTCCTACAAAGCTGGTTACTGGGTATACAGGATCAGCATACCATGCATGGATTTCAACCTATTCGAAAGAAACCGGTTGGGTTGAGGGAATTATTTTCTTTGATGGAACTACATGGCGCTTGATGGATCCTACGTTTGCTTCCACGGGAAATTCCAGTGATGCAATCATGAAGTATATTGGTGATGGAAAGAACTATCAGGAAAAATATCTGTACTAATTTTATTGCAAAAAGAATACTAAATAAAAATTAGAAAAACGAAACCGCTGATTTTCAGCGGTTCGTCGTGTATACGGGGGTTTCGTTATGAAAGAAAAAAACTGGTCAAATGAAGAGCTTACGGCATTTTGCCTTGAATTTTCATTGCTTATCAAAACGGGGATGTCCGTTGGAGAAGGCTTTTCTATCCTTTCAGAAAACGAGCAGAATCCAGAGAAAAAGAAATTTTTATTATCGTTATACGAAAAAACATTGCTGAGTACATCTGTCCATCAGACCATGAGGGAAGCAGGGGTTTTCCCTCCTTATATGTTAAAGCTCATTTATATAGGAGAGGAAACAGGCCATTTGGAAGACTGCTTTGCTTCGCTTTCTCGTTATTTTGACCAGAGAATCAGAACACGCAGGCTGATTAAGGAAACCGTTATGTTTCCGCTAATGCTTTTTGTGATGATGCTGGTCGTTGCGATTCTTTTATTGACGGAGGTTTTACCGATTTTTCAAAGTGTTTTTGCGCAGTTGGGCGGAACACTTCCGGCAAGCGCCTTGTTTTTCTTAAACCTTGGCGTTGGTTTGAAGAAGGGGCGTTTTATTTTTCTGGGTATTTTTATTATTCTCGTTGTTCTGGCTGTTTTGGCAGGGTTATCTTCTTCCGTGCAGCAAAAAGTAAGCACATTTTTTAAACGTCATATGACAACAACAAAAGTGGGGAAGCTTTCAGCCCAGGCGCACTTTGCATCAGCCCTTTCCATGACCATTCGCAGTGGCTTGGACACAGGCAGAGCATTGGAAATTGCGGAGGATTTTTGTGCAGAGACCTTCTTAAAAGAAAAAATACATAGATGTAAAGCAAGGGTGCAATCGGGCGAGCCTTTTGCCAATGCGGTGGAGCAGGAGGGCTTGCTTAAGCCCATGTATTCTCGTATGCTTGCGATAGGAATAAAAAGTGGCAACATTGACGAAGTATTATCAGAAATTGCTAGAAGGACTGAGGAAGATGCAGCTTTCGCCTTGACAAAAGCTGCTTCCATAGTGGAACCCGCAGTAGTGATTATATTATCAATTTTGGTGGGATTTTTGCTTCTTTCAGTGATGTTTCCTCTGGTTGGCATTATGAGCTCTTTAGGTTAAAGAGGTGAGAAGATTGAAAAATGTTTTCAATATAATAAAAGAATATGGATTAGCCCTTTGTTTCTTTTTTGCAGTGACAGGCTTTGTATTTTTTGGCTTGTATCAGGCAAAAGCTGCCCAGCATGAAGAGGCTCTTCGCATTGCAAGGGAGAGCATAATGCGCGGCGCCATTCGTTGTTATGCATTGGAGGGTGTATATCCGCCAAGCTATGATTATTTAAGAGAAAATTACGGAATTCAAGTTGACGAAGAAAAATATACGGTGTTTTATGATATTTTTGCTTCAAATATGATGCCGGATGTTACGGTAATTGAGAAATGAGGGGGTCTCTATGAAAAAGCAAACCCGAATTTTAGAAACGTTACCGAACTTGCTGCTGTTTTTTTTGTTTACGGCTTGTATGCTGGCAACTTTGCTTGCAGGGGCAAGGGTATATCAAAGAGTTTCCGCTGTTTTGGATGCGCAGTATTCCACAACAACCTGTATAAACTATTTATCGGCAAAGGTTCGCCATTATGATAAGCAGGGCGGAATCGGTATGGGAAGGATAGGTGACGTTGACGCACTTACCCTTTATGATGTTTATGATGGTGAAAAATTTACTACATATATTTATTCCTTCGACGGCTACTTAATGGAATTGTTTTGCAGTGCGGCGGAAGAATTTTCACCAGAGGATGGACAGCAAATTATGCCCATAGATGATTTGGAGATATCTTTAAATGATCAAATGTTATTTTTTCATTGTGGGCGCGAGGGGCGGGAAGCTTCAACTGTTTTAAACCTGCACAGCAAGGGAGGGGAGGAGTAAAATGAATACACAATCTAAGACTCCTTTGTTTTTAATGGAAATTGTGATTATGCTATTTGTATTTGCCATTTCCGCAAGCATTTGCCTGAAGGTTTTTGTGTATGGTGAAAAAATATCCCAGGAAGGCTACAATTTAGATCAGGCGTGCTTTGAAACGCAAAAAGCTGCGGAGTATTGGCAGAATACAAAGGGTAATATGGAAGAAACAGCGCAACTGTTGCAAGCAAGTATAGAGGGAGATGAGCTGAAAGCTTATTTTGATGAGGATTGGAATTCTACGCAAAAGGGTCCTATTTTTACCCTCACTATGAAAACAAGGGGTGCTTACGCTAAAATTGTTGTGAAGGATCAGGAAAAAGAACTGTTTTCTTTAGAAACTGAGGCGGTGATTTTTGGTGAATGAAAAAAGAAACCCTAAAATTAGTATTGGCATTGTTTCTTTGGTAGTAATTCTTACGGTATTATGCCTTACGATTTTTTCTGTTATGACACTGACCACTGCTCTAAATGAAAAGCAGTTGGCTGAAAAAGCAGCGATTGCTTTAGAGAATTATTACAATGCCGAAGCTCATTGCAGTAAGATTGCGAATGAAATTGGTGAAATTTGGAAAGAAGCGGGAAACAAGGACGATCTACAGGCTTACGCCAAAGCGAACAAAGTGGATTGCCATTTGGAAAAAAATAAGCTATACTTTAGATATCAATGCTCTGTTGACGAAAGACAAACCCTTTTTGTGACCATTTCAGTGGGAGATACATTTGAAATTGAACAATGGTGTGTGCAGGCTACCAGCGAATGGGTTCCGGATGAAAGTATTATTGTTTGGGATGGAGAAAGTATAGAATAATATGGGGAGGCAGCTATGCTCTCATTTTTAGAGATTTTAACACAAACAATTCAGCTTGGTGCTTCAGATGTTTTTATTGTTGCCGGCAAGCCATTGTCCTATAAAAAAGGAAAAATAATATATCAGCTAAACGAAGAAAAAATAATGCCTGATTATTCTAAGCAATTAGTGGAGGAGGCCTATGGCCTTGCTCATCGTGAGGTGACTCGTTTATCGACGGATGGTGATGATGATTTTGCTATTTCCGTCCCCAATTTAGCAAGACTAAGGGTAAACTGCTATAAACAAAGAGGGTCATTGGCGGCTGTTTTGCGCATTGTATCCTATGGCATACCCAATTACCAGTCAATTGGAATTCCGGAAGAGGTTATGAAGCTGGCGAAAATTCAAAAAGGGTTGGTATTGGTGACAGGTTCTGCGGGGAATGGTAAATCAACTACCCTTGCTTGTATTTTGCAAAGAATTAACGAAACAAGAACCGATCATATCATAACGCTGGAAGATCCCATTGAGTTTTTATATCGTAATGATAAATCGATCATAAGCCAGCGGGAAATTGGTCTGGATACCTTAAACTTTGTTTCTGCGCTCCGCTCTAGCCTAAGGCAGTCGCCTGATGTTATATTGGTGGGAGAAATGCGTGATCATGAAACCATACAAATTGCAATGACTGCTGCGGAAACAGGACATTTAATTCTTTCGACCCTTCATACAGTAGGAGCAGTCAGTACCATTGACCGTATCATAGATATTTTTCCGCCAAATCAACAGCAACAGGTGCGTGTTCAGCTATCTATGGTTTTAAAAACTGTGGTTTCGCAACAGCTGGTTCCTTCTGTAGATGATTCACTTATTCCCGTTTTTGAAATAATGCACATGAACAACGCCGTGCGTAATATGATACGAGAGTCAAAAGTGTATCAAATAGAATCGGTAATCGGAATGTCCGGTGCCGATGGCATGATTTCCATGGATAATAGTTTGTACCAATTGGCAGTCAGTGGTAAAATAACGATAGAAACGGCATTACAATATGCAATTCATTCTGAGCTTTTAGAAAAACGCTTTCATATGAATTTGAGGAAGTGAGAAAAAACTTTTATTTAGCAAAAGGGATGTTTGATTTTTGAAATAATTGACTTATTAAAAATAAGATAATATCAGATATGTTTTTTTGCAAGAAAGTACAGAAAAGGGGGAGACCAGTGAACGAAGAATTTAGAATAACTTTGCTTGGTGAATTTACAATCGAATATAAGGATAGTGTTGTTTCCGACCAAACAAATCGCTCAAAAAAAGTATGGACAATGTTAGAATATCTTATTGTCTACAGAAAACGTTTTATTACACAAGATGAGCTGATAGATTTGCTTTGGCCCGAAAGCACATCCCGTGATCCGATTAATACGCTAAAGGTGATGATGCATCGCGTTAGAGATGCTTTGGATGAATTGGAATTTGATAATAGCCGTCAAATGATATTATATCGAAATGGTGCGTATGGCTGGAATCAAGAATTTAAGTGTGTTACAGATGTGGATGAATTTCAAAGACTGATCCATGAAAGTGAACTTGAAACTGACGATATTTCCAGAAAAATATCCTTGCTACTACAAGCAGAAAGCCTTTATCAGGGACATTTTTTAGAAAAAAAATCTTCGGAATCTTGGGTTATTCCAATTGCTGCGTATTATCGTTCCTTGTATAATCGGGTTGTAACAGAACTAGGAAGAATTCTTTTTGAACATAAAAAGTATGAACAGCTTTCCGTTGTTTGTCAAAAAGCTATAATCTTAGAACCGTATGAAGAACAATTTTACATCTATTTAATTAAAGTGCTAATTTCCACAGGATATTTAGAAAAGGCCATGGATTTATATCATCATGTGACCGAAGTGTTTATGCGTGAATTGGGTGTAACACCTTCTGATGAGCTTTTGGCTTTATATAATGATGTTGTAAAAACAATAAAAACACCTGAAATGGATCTTAGCGTAATAAAAAGTAAGCTGGACGAAAGCAAAGGAGAAATTGGATGTGTTTTTTGTGAGTATGAGTTTTTTAAACTTGTATATCATTTGGAGGCCAGAAATATTGGAAGGACGGGAGATTCCTCTAACCTGTGTCTGATTTCCGTAGTGGATAAAAACACCGTTAGTATTCCGCCTCGAAGAGCTTTAAACCGTGCTATGGATGCATTAAAGACAACGATTCAGTATAATATACGAAGCGGCGACGTATTTGCCAGGTATAGTGTGAATCAATATTTGGTTATGCTTCCTAGTACAAACAACGAAACCGGAAATATGGTTGCCCAAAGACTAATAAAAGCCTTCCGAAAAGAATTTTCGGGAATTCAGATTGTATTAAAATATTCAATTCAGAAAATTACGCCAATGAAAGATCGAATGAAACAGAGCTGATCAATGTAAATGAAAAGTATGTATTGCATAAAATTTATGGATAAATTACATATGAAATAATGAATATATTGAAAAATAAATATCAAAAAATACTGCTGTGGATAATTTAATCTATGGCATTTTTTTATATCGCGTTACTTTTGCAAATGCATTTTAAATGGGCTTTGATGCTTGTTTTTGTCCAATTTTGTAAACAAGGTAATATTTAATTAGTATTATGCAATAGCACTTTTATACAAAAAAGATTAATATGACATAATGGTAACATATGATTGTGGTATAATATTTTCAATGATAAAATATGCAGATTAATCGATTACTTGAAAAGGTTTATACGCTTTTTGAGAAAAAAACAGTACTGCCAGGGAGTTGGCGGAGCAGCAAAAGATTTTATTCGATACAGAAGTTTAAGAGATTACATTGGTTTTCAAATTTGATCCATGTATGACATATCGGGTATTCGATGAGTTTGAAAAAGGGGGAATTCTAAAAAATGTGGATAGCAGTTATACGGTCACGAAAAATATACCAGAAAACGAATGGCCATATGGATACATTTTTTCCTTCGATGAGTATGGCGAAGTTTTGGAACTACTTTATATTAGGGATATTATTAGAAAAAAACTGAAAAAGAATTTGAAAAATTATTTATAATATGACATACTGATGTCAGTTTAGCGTGGTATGCTTTTTTTATCTTAATAAGAAATGAGGTATCATTCAATGGATTATGAATTGGTTCAATTGAACAAAAAAAGGGTCGCCGGAATTCGAATTAGAACGGACAATAACGATGCTAATATGAGCAATCAAATTGGAAGGGCATGGCAAAGATTTTTTGGAGAGGGTATTTTTGCTTCAATTTCCAGTAAAAAAAATGATAAAACCATCGGCCTTTATACGAATTATGAGAATGGTGTCAGTTGGAAATATGATGTCATGATTTGCTGTGAGGTTGAGGATAATGCAATTATGCCTGCGCAGGTGGAAGTCGAAACCATAGGCGAGGGGAAATACGCAAAATTCGTTGTGAAGGGCCATGTTCAAAAAGCTGTGCAAGAATTTTGGATGAAGCTTTGGGCCATGGATTTAGATCGAAAGTACAGCTGTGATTTTGAAGAGTATCAAGCTGAGGGTGATATGGAAAATGGAGAAATACATTTTTATATTTCATTAAACGAAAAAAAGTGAGTTGAAAACAATGGACAAACTTGATTATAAAAAAATGTTTAAGGATTTATATTTGCCAAAGCGCAACCCTTCCTTGATAGAAGTTCCCACCATTCGTTTTGCGGCAATAAATGGGGAAGGGGATCCAAATAGTGAAGCATTTCAAAGGGCAACTACTGCATTATACAGCTTCAGCTATGCAGTAAAGATGTCTTACAAAAGCAAGGACACTCCCAAGGACTTTTATGATTATACGGTTTTTCCATTGGAAGGTGTTTGGGATTTGAGGGATTATAAAAAAACCATTACAGATAAAAGCAATTATGTTTACTCCGTTATGATTCGACAACCAGATTTTTTAACAGATGAATTGTTTGAGCGCTTTCTTGGTGAGACAAAAAAGAGGAAGCCCAATACTTTTCTGGATAAATTGGAGCTTCAAACCATTACGGAAGGCCCGTGTTGTCAAATGCTTCACCTGGGTGCATATGATGATGAGCCGACAAGTTTTGAAACGATGAAAGAGTTTTGTATTCATAACGGCTATGAAAGAATTTCAAAAGTGCATCGGGAAATATATCTTTCAGATCCACGAAAGACGGAAGCAGGGAAGTTGAAAACAGTATTGCGTTTTAAAGTGGGTAAAAAAACAAACTGTCAGTAGTTTTCCGGGAAGGGGAATCAACTATGGAAATAATTCGCATTGATAGCAGCAACATTGATCATGAGCACATTTGCTGTGCTATCTCAGACAAAAAGGGTGATCCCTGTGTATCTTCAAAAAAGAATTGGATGAAAAGGCAGTTCGAAAACGGCCTTGTTTTCAAACGCCTCAATGCGAGAGGAAAGGCTTTTATTGAATATATCCCTGCCGAGAATGCGTGGTGCCCTATTGACGGAGATGGGTATCTATTCATAAACTGCTTTTGGGTTTCGGGTCAGTTCAAAGGGCAGGGGTATGGAAATGATTTGTTGCAAGAATGTATATCTGATGGGAAAGCGCAGAATAAAAAGGGGTTGGTTGTTGTTTCATCCGCAAAAAAAATACCATTTTTGTCAGACCCTAAATATCTAAAACATAAGGGCTTTCAAGTATGTGACACTGCTGAGCCTTATTTTGAGCTGCTTTATTTGCCGTTCTGCGAGGATGCACCTAAACCCAAATTTAAGGAATGCTGTAAAAATGCATTTATTGAGGAAAAGGGAATGGTTTTATATTATACTAACCAGTGCCCGCATACAGAAAAATATGCCCCGAAAATTGCAGAGCTTGCACAAGAAAAGGGACAGATTGTAAAACTAGTGAAAATTGAAACCGTATTTCAGGCGCAAAATGCTCCTTCGCCATTTACAACTTATTGTTTTTTTTCGGATGGCCAATTTGTAACAAATGAAATTCTATCCGAGAGCAAATTTGGAAAATTTCTTGAGAAGAAGGGCTTGTAATGGAATGGATCCCGGCAAAAACATTACTTTCCGGATATGTCGAAAGCAATCCTTGGTTCGGCGTTAATTATAATATGAATATTTATAAGGGATGCAATCATGGCTGTATTTACTGTGATAGCAGAAGTGCGTGCTATGGGGTTGCGCATTTTGACCAAGTAAGGGCAAAGGAAAATGTGCTTGCCCTTTTGGAGAGAGAATTGAAATCCAAGCGAAGAACGGGCGTTGTAGGGCTAGGGTCAATGAGCGATCCTTATAATCCTTTTGAAAAGCAGTATCGGCTGACCAGAGGTGCCTTGGAGCGAATCAATCACTACGGCTACGGTGTTGCCATTGCCACAAAAAGCAGTCTGATTGAACGGGATATTGATTTACTGAAAGAAATTTCCCGCCATTCGCCCGTGCTTGTAAAAATAACAATTACAACTGCCGATGATGCATTATGCAGGAAAATCGAACCTAATGTGTCACTTTCCTCTCAACGGCTGGGGATAATCAAAAAGCTGTCCCAAGAAGGCATCTTTGTGGGCATATTATGCATGCCGGTTCTTCCGTTTATTGGGGATACAGCAAAAAACATGGGGAAAATGATTGCGCTTGCCCATGAAAATGGCGGGAAATTTATTTATCCGAAATTTGGCGTAACGCTAAGGGAAAATCAGCGAGAATGGTATTATGATAGGCTGGATCAATTGTTTCCGTCTTTGAAAGAAGCGTATATTAAAACTTTTGGGAATTCATATGAATGTATATCGCCCAATGCAAAGGCTTTATGGCATCTGTTTAAAGAAGATTGCAACCGATATGGGTTATTATACAAAATGGATGATATCATAATGGCATATAAAACCCCCAGTCAAGGGGTTCAGCTTTCGTGGTTTTGAGGGGTCATGCTTGTCAAAATAATGATTGAGCGTGGTTTTTTGCATGAAAATAAGGGGAAGACTGTAAAAATTTAAGAAGCACATGAAAGAAAATACACAGTAAAAATCCGAAATGGAAAGGTGATTTTGAGCAGAAAGCTTGACAAGATTATTGTTGGACAGGTTTTTCTAATCAATGTTATACCAAGGATTGAATAATAAACAAAAACCTCCAAGACTTTTAATTTACAGTTTGGAGGTTTTGTATTTGAAATGAAAGTTTTTCTTAGAATACAGAAGAAGTAACAATCGCTTTATTTAAGCAAATCGTGTTTTAGTACTTTGTACCATCATCTTCAATATAATCTTCTAAATTTTCGAAGCTTGATTCTTCAAAGTCCGGTTCATCAAAGCTGGGTTTTTCAGAATCTAATTTTTCTGTATTGTCAAAAACATCCCTTTCAACACCGTCAGATGCTAATATAAATTTAGACAAAAGCTCTTTTAACATTTGTGCCTGAGCAGATAACTCTTCACTGGCTGCTGCTTCTTCCTCGGCTGTAGCACTATTTGTTTGAACAACAGCTGAGATTTGCTCAACACCAAGATTAACTTGGGTTATAGACTGTGCTTGTTCATTGCTTGCATCAGCAATTTTTTGAATTATTTCAGCGGAATGCTCAGAGCCACGAACAATGCCTTCCAGAGATGTTGCAGTTCCGTTCACAATACGAGTACCTTTTTCAATTGCATGTAAAGAGTTTTCAATCAAAGCAGCGGTATTTTTTGCACTTTCAGCAGACTTGCTTGCAAGATTTCGAACTTCATCTGCAACGACAGCAAAGCCTCTTCCGGCGTTACCGGCTCTAGCTGCTTCAACGGCGGCATTCAAAGCAAGGATATTTGTTTGGAATGCAATATCATCAATGTTCTTAATTATTTTACCTATTTGGTTAGAAGTACGGCTGATTTCTTCCATAGCTTCAACCATAAGCTCCATTTGTTCTTTTCCATAAGCAGTAGCATCTGATGCTTCTTTTGCAATTGCTTTTGCCTGGGTAGCGTTTTCGGCTGTTTCCATAATTTGCGTGGAGATATCGTTCATAGTTGCAGACAGTTCCTCAATGGAGCTTGCTTGTTCCGTTGCGCCTTGGGAAAGGGCCTGTGCACCACTGGAAACTTGATCAGAACCGGAGGCAACTTGTTCAGCGGCCAAATTAATTTGCAAAAGGGTATCATTTACCATTTCAGCTGTCGAAACCAAAGCGTCTTTAATTATGGCAAACTCACCATCATATTTCTGCTTAAAAGTAAGGCGGAAGTCACCATTTCCAATTTGATGCAACAGCTCTGAAATCTCATTTATGTATGCAATATAGCCCTTAAGCCGTACAACTGTTTTTTCGAATGAATGGGCCACCAAAGACGCCTCATCGCTCGTTCTAATGTCTAAATCTACATCAAGATCGCCAGCGGCAATTTTGTCGGAAGCAATTGCTAATTTACGCAAAGGATTTATCATTCCTTTTGCGGCAAAATAAATTATTACGCAAATTGCTATTAAAATCACTAGCATCGTTAGCAATAGAATTGTTCTCAACTGAATAAAGGGGCTGTCAACCTCAGAACGAGGTATTGATGAAACTACCTTCCAGCCGGTATTGCCAACGGTTGTATTGAAGCCGCACATTGCATTCCCGCCTGTCTCGTACTGAACAACATCTGTAGAAATATTTTTTACTAAAGCTTTGGCATCGTCACTAACAGATACCTCATCTATATTTTTCAATACAAAGTCCGTAGTTGGATGATAAAGTATAGTGTTTTTATCAGTAACAAAACAGAAATAGCCGGTATCGCCTAATCTTAGGCTGCTCATAATTGCTGTAATTTGATCCAAAGACATATCAATACCAAAGGCACCAACCATTTCACCACTGCTGTAGATTGGTATAGCTATTGTGATAACCAATTTTTGCGTACTCACGTCAATATATGGCTCAGAAATAGATAATCCCATCTTTTCCTTCATATTAATAAACCAAGGACGTTGCGTAATGACCCAATTTCCACCAAGCTCAGATACATAGCCGTCCGACATAATTAGCTGACTGGAATCAAGATCTGCTATCCAAGCTGCCAAAATATTAGTGGTATCAATCCCTGCAATTCGCTTCAATTCGTTATAAATTTCTGGAAACTCAGGGGTTTCTTCTACCGGTGTTTCCATTGTAACTTTTTCCATATATTCACTAAAAATGGAGTTGGTAGCGGCTGTTTTAACTAAAGTTGTATAATCAGAAAGATAGCGACTAATTTGCCACGAGGCACTAATTGAGCTTGTCCGAACAATTTCATTCGCTTGCTGATTAATACTTTTTTGAACATGACCCGATACTAAAACAAAAAGTACACAAAATAAAACAATTAAAGGTACCACGGTCAATAAAATCATTTTTCTTGCAATGCTTTTTTGTAAAAACTTCATATTTACACCTCTTTTTCCCCTTTTGCTGGACGTTCGATTAAAAAATCGAAAAAGTCCACCCTTTTGTATAAATGACATTTTAAAATACTTTTGCGATAATTAACCATCCTTACAGAAAGTATAGAGGTTATTAGCCAAACAAACAATTAGACCACAAACTTCATGTTTATAGAAAGCATTGTTATTAAAATATAAAATACTGTAATAAACCCTTGTTTCTTTCTTAGGTAATGGTTACATATCGATTGTTTCTCAAATTGTTAAGAAAAACATTCATTTTGGTTAATAAAGCATGATGAATATTCTAAGAAAAATAATGGCTCCTGATAAATCCCTCCTTATGCATTAAAAACCTTGTGCAATGCTATTTAAGAGTGTAGTAAATTCGTTTCTCTAAATAACAATAATACACAAAGCAATAATAATCATTGATTTTTGGATAGCATTTATGCACAAAAAAAAACAAAAGAACCTACTGCAAAAAATTTAGATGAAAAATCATAAATCCAGTTTATGGGTTACAGTTATTCTAATTGCTTGTAAAAATGTATATATTTAATTTAGCATAAAATGGAATAATAATCAATCAAAATACACTAAAAAATTACCATAAATGACAACTTTTTGTTTATTGAATTATAAAAATTCATATATTTAGATATTTTGTTATAAAAAAAATTTGCAAACTATCCGTCCTGGTTTTATCCTATGGAGCATTTTTTCTTTTGTAATTAATTCGAACCTTTTGTCTTGATTTGCTTTTATATAAACAGCTTTGCAACACTGGCAAATAAAATGCAAGAAATAATACCAATGAATGTGGGTATCGCTATAGCAAAAAAAGTCCATTTCCAGCTGTTCGTTTCTTTTTTTATTGTAATAAGGGTAGTGGAGCAGGGCCAATGCATAAGAGAGAATAACATGGTACAAATTGCAGTGATCCACGTCCATCCATGGTTTATAAATAATTCTTTCATTTCAAAAAGATTGTCGAATTCAACAATACTTCCCTGTGCCATGTAGGACATGATAATGATTGGAATTACAATCTCATTTGCCGGAAAACCCAGAATAAAAGCCAACAGAATAACGCCATCTAATCCCATTAGCATTGCAAAGGGATTTAAAAATGTAGCGCAATGATTTAGTATGCTTATATTATTTACTGTTGTATTTGCCATAAACCATATTATCATTCCAGCTGGGGCCGCTACAATTATCGCTCTGCCTAAAACAAATAGGGTTCTATCGAAGATAGAGCGAAGAATTACCTTCCCAATTTGAGGCTTGCGGTAGGGCGGGAGCTCCAAAGTAAAGGAAGATGGCACACCTTTTAAAATTGTATTTGAAAGAAGTTTTGTTACGCCGAAGGTGGTCAAAATACCTAATAAAATGAATACAGTCAATAAAATAGCAGAAAGCAGGGATGCCAATGTACCGCCTGTGCTTCCTACAAAAAACATTGTTATCATTGCAATTAAGGTTGGGAATCTGCCGTTGCATGGAACAAAATTATTCGTGAGTATTGCCAGCAAACGTTCTCTTGGGGAATCGATAATGCGACAGCCAACAATTCCAGCAGCATTACAACCAAATCCCATGCACATGGTAAGCGCTTGCTTTCCACATGCACAACAACGCTTAAATGTTTTATCCAAATTATAGGCAACCCTGGGCAGGTACCCTGCATCCTCAAGCAGTGTAAATAAAGGGAAAAAAATTGCCATTGGTGGCAGCATAACTGAAACAACCCATGCTAACACGCGATAAATTCCTAATACGAGCATGTCATGAAGCCAAACAGGTGTATTGATATAGAGTATAAAAACTGACAACTGGTCCTGAACCCAAAACAACATTTTTGCAAGCATTTGAGAGGGGTAATTCGCTCCGGTTATCGTTATCCAAAAAACGAATGCAAGCAGCAGTAGCATAATTGGATAGCCTGTAGCTTTACTGGTTAATATCTTATCAATTCTACGGTCAGACAAGTTATAACCTTCCTTTTCGAAGACAACAGCACCTTGGCAAACTTTTTCCGCTTCTAACACAAGGGAAGATACAATTTTATCCTTAAACTTGTTTGGATCAATTCCATATTTGTCAAGAACAGCTTTCGCTTCTTCTAATGCTTCTACTAAATCACTACTATCACATAAATTTATTCCAAGAAAGGTACTGATTTCTTTCATTAAAGATGCATCTTGGTCTAAAAGCTTTATACTTAACCATCTACTGCTAATAATATTACCTGTTATATTCTTTACTGCAGCTTCAAGGACTTCAATTGCTTCTTCTATTTCTTTTTCATAATGAATACACAAAGGTGTGGGCGTTATTGTGCCATCAGTTACTTTATCAATAATATCCATCAGTTCAGCAAGACCATTTTTTTTCCTTGCAATGGTGCCAACAACAGGCACACCAAGCCTTTTGGAGATTTTCATAAGATCTATGTTAATATTTTTCCTTTTGGCCTCATCCATAAGGTTAACACATACAATTACATTTTTTGAAATTTCTATCGTCTGTAGTACAAGGTTAAGATTGCGTTCCAGGCAAGTGGCATCGCATACTACAACCACAGCATCGGGGTTACCAAAGCAGATGAAGTTCCGAGCAACTTCTTCCTCCACTGAATGAGCCATTAAGGAATACGTTCCAGGAATATCTACCAAAACATAAGCTTGATTTTTTGTGGAGCAATATCCTTGCGCATTTGAAACTGTTTTGCCTGCCCAGTTTCCTGTATGCTGATTCATTCCTGTAAGCTCATTAAAAACAGTGCTTTTCCCAACATTTGGGTTGCCTGCAAGGGCGATTACCTTATCATCCAGCGATTGTTTTTTAATTTCCAACCCCAAATTAACGGCTTTCATTCCCATGGAGTTATTAGTTAGGCCCATTTTTGCACCTCCTACAATTATTTTTTACTTGCGCGTTACAAGTATATTTTCACAATCCTCAGAACGAATTGCGATAACTGCTCCACGAATTAAAAATGCAGTTGGATCACCGGCGGGGCTTCTGCCAAGACATTCAATAACGGTATTCTCAATCAGTCCTATATCAAGCAGGCGCCGCCGCATACTTCCTGAGGAGAGTAATGCATTTACAACGGCCTGTTCGCCTGGATTTATATCATTAAGAGAATTCATATTCATAGTAATTCCACCTTCCGAATAAATTTAGATTAAGGAAACTTTCTATCAATATAGTATTCTTTGATCAAAAAAAAGTGTATGTCAAACAGTTATTTATTAGGGAGAATTGTTATGAGCCTATCAGATGAGTTTTATACGTTAAAAGGTTATCAAATGAATGAAGTCGTTGAAATTACAACTGCTATGGAAGATTATTTAGAAATGATTTATCGATTGTTTAAGAAAAACAGTAAGACCAGGGTGAACGATTTGTCAAGAATGCTTAATGTAAAACCGTCCTCTGTTACAAAAATGGTGCAGCAGCTAAATGAGTTGGGTTATGTAAGTTCGGAAAAGTACGGGCAGATAGAGCTTACGGAGCAGGGAAGGGCTTTGGGGGAATATCTATTATACCGACATGAGGTTATACATAATTTCCTATGTCTTTTAAATCAATCAAATAACGAATTAGAACAAGTTGAAAAGATAGAACATTTTTTAAACAGAAAAACTGTGGAAAATCTAAATAGGCTTACGTTAATACTGGAAGAAGAAGTAAGCAAAAAAGGTTGAATTTTTGAGTAAAGTCCCTAGAGTTGGGTAGTGTATATTTTAAAAACTTCCATAAAATTTAAGTAAAAAATAAAATGTATCGCTATTACGCTTTATTTTGGATTAATTGCTGCACGTTGAAAATGAATTTAAAATACTCTTTAATTTAAAAATTTTTAACAATAGCTTTATTTATAAGATAAAACGCCTACAGAATCAATTTATATTTATTTTTCGAATCCATTTGAGAGTTTTTATGGATTTAAGTATAATTCTATAGTTTAATCCATTTTAATTAATATTATCTTTAGTTAAAATAATTAAAACTCCAGAATTTTTAGTGCCGTATTTTTATTAATTGATCTTTTTTTACAATATTTTTTATATATGCTAAAAAGTTTTTATTGACAAACAAAAATTTAATGCTATAATAAAAAAAATCAAATAAAAAAGCTATGACGAAGAGGGCTGAGCTGTTAAGTTCACAGAGAGTCGGGGTTGGTGAGAACCGATAATAAAACTGCTTAATGTCTATGGCTTCTGAGCTGAAGGTTCGAAAACATGTAAATGTCAGTAGGCTCCTTCCGTGATTGCTGCGTAAAGGCATAGGGCTTGTTTGAGCCTGAGAGGTGGCATTATTATTAATGCAATTTGAGTGGTACCGCGGGATTATCCCGTCTCAAAGTTTATCTTTGAGACGGGTTTTTTTATTTCAATGAAAAATTTAAGGAGGTTATACATGATGAGTCATTACAAAATGGAAACAAAATGCGTACAGGGAGGGTATACACCACAAAACGGTGAACCCAGACAAATTCCCATTATTCAAAGCACTACCTTCAAATATGATACCAGTCAAGAAATGGGAAAGCTGTTTGACCTTGAAGCAAGCGGATATTTTTATTCAAGATTGCAAAATCCCACCTGTGATTATGTTGCAGCAAAAATATGTGAAATGGAAGGTGGAACTGCCGCTATGCTGACTTCATCCGGTCAGGCAGCCAATTTCTTTTCTATCTTTAACATTGCAGCCTGTGGAGATCATGTTGTTTCTTGCGCAACCATTTATGGTGGTACATTCAATTTGTTCTCCGTTACCATGAAAAAAATGGGTATTGATTTTACTTTTGTTTCGCCTGATTGTACCGATGAAGAATTAGAAGCTGCTTTTCAACCTAATACTAAAGCGGTATTTGGTGAAACGATTGCAAACCCAGCACTAACAGTGCTTGATATTGAGCGTTTTGCAAATATTGCTCATGCCCATGGCGTGCCGCTTATTATTGACAATACCTTTGCAACCCCTGTAAATTGCCGTCCTTTTGAATGGGGCGCTGATATTGTAACCCATTCCACAACGAAATATCTTGATGGACATGGCTCGGCAGTAGGCGGTTGTATCGTAGATTCAGGTAAGTTTGATTGGAAAGCGAATGCAGAAAAATATCCAGGGCTTTGCACACCTGACGACAGCTACCATGGCATTACTTACGCAGAAAAATTTGGGCTGGAAGGGGCTTTTATTACAAAAGCAACAGCGCAGCTCATGAGAGATTTTGGTTCGTGCCAATCGCCTCAATCGGCTTTTCTTTTAAATCTGGGGCTGGAAAGTATCCATGTGAGAATTGCTCGCCATTGTGAAAATGCCCTTGCAGTTGCCAGATTTTTAAAAGAAAGCGACAAAATTTCTTGGGTTACTTTTCCGGGGTTAGAGGGAGATAAATATTATGAAACAGCGAAAAAGTATATGCCAAATGGTACTTGCGGCGTAGTAAGCTTTGGCGTAAAAGGTGGAAGAGCAGCGGCTGAAAAATTTATGAGCGGCTTAAAGCTTGCCGCAATTGCAACCCATGTTGCGGATGCAAGAACCTGCTGCTTGCACCCCGCAAATGCTACACACAGACAAATGAACGAGGATGAGTTGGTTGCATGCGGCATATCTGGAGATCTGGTTCGGTTTTCCTGCGGTCTTGAAAACGCACAAGATTTAATTGATGATATTGCACAGGCTTTAGATACAATCTAACCAATCAAGAAAAGTTTCTTGCATTTCGTAGGATAAAGATTCCTGCGAAATGCAACTTCTGAATAATCAAAATTAATTGCGGATTATTCAGACTGTAGAACCTTGGACGTTGCCCACCTACTGCTCAAGATAGGGCAGACAGCAGAGCCGACTTTTGTGTAGCAAAAAGTGATGACCAAAACCCACTTGCTTTTTGTAAAAAGCAAGTCTAAAACTTTTTATAATCCCACATACTATGCACATTTAGGCGGGTCAAAGAAACCGTGGCAAAGAAGCGCCAACTGTCCGGAGGACAGTTTTGCGGAGCAAAGTGCTGGCTCCATACCCTTGTAGCTGTTTGAGGGCAAGGCCCATAAGAAATCAACTTTGTCTTTATTCAGAACTATTTTATTTATTTTTAAGAAAGCGGTGATAGAAAATGCCAATCAAAATACCTAATGAACTGCCGGCAGTAAAGGTATTAACCGACGAAAATATTTTTGTTATGACTGAGCTTCGCGCTATAACTCAAGACATTCGTCCGTTAAAGATATTATTGCTGAATCTAATGCCCACAAAAATTGATACAGAAACGCAAATTTCCAGACTTTTAGGCAATACGCCCTTACAAATTGAACTGGAGCTGATTCATATTAAATCTCATACCGCAAAGAACACCTCCAGCGAGCATTTACTGGCTTTTTATAAAACCTTTGAGGATGTGAAAAACGAAAAATTTGATGGGTTTATTATTACGGGGGCACCTGTAGAAAAAATGGAATTTGAAGAGGTTGATTATTGGGAAGAATTAAAGGAAATTATGGAGTGGAGCAAAACCAATGTGCACAGCACATTTCATATATGTTGGGGGGCACAAGCCGGGCTGTATTATCATTACGGGATTCCCAAATATCAAATGGATGGAAAGCTTTTTGGTGTATTTGTTCATGAAATTAAGCGGGAAAAATCAATGCTCTTTAGAGGGGCGGATGATGTTTTTTTCGCACCGCATTCCAGGTACACTACCGTAAGTGAAGAGGATATCTTAAAGGTAAACAAATTGGAAATCTTGGCATCATCCAAAGAAGCAGGGGTTTATGCCGTTTCCTCTTTGGACGGAAAGCAAATTTTTATCATGGGGCATTCGGAATATGACCCACAAACACTAAATAACGAGTATATTCGTGATAAAAATGCAGGCTTGGATACTGCAATTCCCGCTAATTATTTTCCCAACGATGACGATACACAAAATCCACTTGTTCGTTGGCGCGCCCATGGTAATTTGCTGTATTCCAATTGGTTGAATTACTACGTCTATCAAACAACACCCTATGACATTACAAAAATCAGTCGTTAATTGTTTGCAACATGTTATAGATAAATAAAATACAAGAGAGTATTTTTAAAAAAAAGCTCTCTTAATAAAGGGAAGATAGAGGAAAGACAAACCTTGGCGATGTCCTTTCACTACCCAAGATAGGGCAGACGGCGAAGCCGGCTTTTGTATAGCAAAAGTGATGAATACCCACTTGTTTTTTGAAAAAAGCAAAACCAAAAACTTTCCGAAACTCTCATTTTATGCGGTTTTACACTGGTTAATTGTGCAATGGCAAAAAAGTGCAATCTGTCCAAAGGGCAGATTGCACAGCAAGGTGACACCTTAATGCTCAAGATAGGGCAGACGGCGAAGCCGACTTTTGCACAGCAAAAGTAAGATGCTTACCGCCATGAATCGTAAAACCAAAAAAATACTCCATATCAAAAAAATATTAAAAGCTTTAGGTGTTGTCCTTTAGCCGTTTCATATGCTCTTTCATCCTTCGTTCGACGCCACTATCTGAAAGGTCATAATATACCTTTCCCGACAATTCATCCGGCAAGTATTGCTGCTTCACATAATGATTTGGATAGTCATGGGCGTATCGATAACCAAGACCGTTTCCCATATCCTTTGAACCGCTGTAATGGGCATCCTTTAAATGGGGCGGAACGGTACGAATTCTAATGTTTTTTACATCCTCCAAGGCTTGGTTAATCCCCAGATATGCTGCATTGCTTTTGGGTGCACAGGCTACATAGGTTACGGCTTGAGCAAGGGGTATTCGGCCTTCGGGCAAGCCGATAAAATTCACCGCCTGCATGGCTGCAACGGCAAGCTGAAGGGCGTGAGGGTCTGCATTTCCCACATCCTCCGAGGCACAAATAACCACGCGACGGGCAATAAACTTAGGATCCTCGCCTGCATAAATCATTTTTGCCAAATAATATAATGCCGCGTCGGGATCAGAGCCCCGCATACTCTTGATAAAGGCGGAAATCGTATCATAATGGTTATCGCCATTTTTATCGTAATTTAATGCTCGTTTTTGAATGCATTCCTCGGCAACAGGCAGGGTGATATGAAGTTTACCGTCTTTTCCTTTGTCGGTGGTTAAAACGGCAAGCTCCAAGGCGTTCAAACCCGTTCTTGCATCCCCGTTGGCAGTATCCGCAAGAAAGGCCAAGGCATCGGCATCGATTTCTGCTTGATATGCACCCATACCTCGTTCAACGTCCTCAATTGCCCAGCGTAACAGCTTTTCAATATCCTTTTGTTCCAAAGGCTTTAGCTGAAAGATAACGGAGCGGGAAACAAGAGCCTTATTCACTTCAAAATAGGGGTTTTCCGTAGTCGCTCCAATTAAAATTATCGTACCATCCTCCACATGAGGCAAAAGGGCATCCTGCTGGGTCTTATTAAAACGATGAATCTCGTCAATAAACAAAATGGTTTTTGTGCCATACATTCCCTGCCTGTCCTTCGCATCGGCAACCACATCCTTAATATCTTTAATGCCTGCAGTGGTGGCATTGATTTGGCGAAATTCGCTTTTTGTTGTATTGGCGATAATCTTTGCAAGGGTTGTTTTGCCTGTGCCGGGAGGGCCATAAAATATTACAGAACTGATACGATCTCCCTTTATGGCACGATACAATAGCTTATCTTTTCCAACAATGTGCTCTTGACCAACAAATTCCTCCAAGGTTTTTGGCCGCATACGTGCGGCTAGGGGAGAATCCCCGTTGCCCCTTAAGCTCCTGTTATATTCAAAAAGATCCATCTTTTCACCACCTTATGGTTTCGTCAAAAACAAGCATGCATCCCCAAAGGAGAAGAAACGATATTTTTCTTTTACTGCTTCCCCATACGCTGCCATTGTCAAATCCTTTCCTACCAAAGCAGAAACCAGCATGATTAATGTAGATTCAGGCAAATGGAAATTTGTAATCAAGCAATCAATGATTTTAAACTGATAACCAGGATAGATAAAAATCTGTGTCCATCCGCTTTTTGCCTGCACGATGCCATTTTCATCCGCAGCAGATTCCAGAGTTCGTGTACTGGTTGTTCCAACGGAAAAAATACGGCCTCCATTGCGTTTGGTTTCGTTAATAATATCCGCCTGTTCTTGCTCCACCACATAATATTCCGAATGCATTTCATGGGCAAGAACATCTTCCACCTTTACAGGGCGAAAGGTTCCTAGTCCAACATGAAGGGTAACGTGGGCAATTTTTATACCCATTGCTTTAATTTCCTCTAATAGCTCCGGTGTAAAATGCAGTCCTGCCGTTGGGGCAGCCGCAGAACCCTCATGCTTTGCGTAAACTGTCTGATAACGTTCTTTGTCCTCCAAACGATGGGTAATATAGGGGGGGAGGGGCATTTCTCCCAGCTCAGCTAGAATTGCTTCAAATACACCTTCATAGGTAAAGCGTAGGATACGATTGCCGCCTTCAATTACTTCCAAAACTTCGGCAACCAATTTACCATTGCCAAAAGAAATTTTATCACCGGGCTTTGCCTTTTTCCCAGGCCGCACCAAAACCTCCCAGGTATCCAAATCCTTTCGTGTAAGAAGAAGAATTTCCATCGCCGCACCTGTGCCAACGCGTTCGCCATATAAGCGAGCGGGCAAAACGCGGGTATTGTTGATAACCAAACAATCTCCGGCACGTAAATAATCCATGATATTCCGAAAGTATTTATGCTCCCACACGCCCGTTTCTTTGTTTACAACCAGCAACCTGGAGGATGCTCTATCGGCCAATGGTTCTTGCGCAATCAGCTCTTCGGGTAAATCAAAATAAAAATCACTTGTTTTCATGCTAAACTCCTTAATTCAATATAATTTCTGCGAATACCGTTTTTTTCGTTTTTTTCCAAAAACAACAAAATGAACAGATAAGCTCATTTACAATTGTCCATGAACTTATCTGTTTTTATAAAAAGAAATGGTATCACTTGCGTATTCAAATCAATTTGGGATAGATTCCACTGTATCTACTTCAATTTTCATTATTTAGCTATTTTCTTTTTTCCATTTTTCAATATTTGAAAAGACTTTTTGCCACAAATCAATTTTACCACAGCCCAAAAGCACTGCTTTGATATACTCTTTATCACATGGAATTTTTCTTGCAGTACCACCACAACGCAAGCCCTCGTCCAAAAATAACCAAAATTCCTCGTCTTGTGGTTCCTGATAAAGTCCTCTATCGGTAAAATAGACTTTATTTTCATTATCATCGGCAAATCCACGCTGCTGTAATAAAAACTTTCTTAAATCCATGCTCATCCCTCTATTGTAATACCTGTATAGTAGTATTTCAATATTTCATCATAAGTATATCCTAATTTTGCCATTGCTTGAGCGCCTTTTTGGCTTAAGCCAACACCATGGCCTCTGCCGACGCCTTCGATGACAAAACGACCATTTTTTACGGTACTGATGTTTACAGAATATACCTCATATTCTGAAGATTGGGTTGTGTTCACTACTGCACTGCTTCCACCAAAAACAGATATGTTTTTGCCGCTAATGGATGATAAAGCACCTTCCGTCTTTGCAATAATTCCGTTTTTTGCCGCTGCCGCAGCAAGACTGCCTGAAACTGCCGTTGATGCTTGAGTGCTGCTTGTGGTTTTCCCAAGGCTGCCGCTGTATACACCAATTTCGCCGCCTTTCCCGTTTATTGTAAACATTTTTCCGGGCAGACTTCCACAAGATGCTGCGGAAAAATAGGTTCGTATGTCCTCCTTGGTTAAAGTTTTTGAACCTGTAGAGCCTACTATTTGCATTTCCTGTATGCGTCCGCCTGTGGAAAGCTTTGTAATTACAATATCCTGGGCGCGGCCAATGTTTGCTCCCTTTGTAGAAAGCAAAGCATCTAAATCATCAAGGGTGAGGGTGACTGCCCATGTATTATCCCCATCCTCTGCAATTTCAGGAACGGCTTTTAAATAGGGCAATGCATTATACCAAACATTTTCACTGTTTTCCGTATAGCCCCCTGTAGATGCGGAAAAATACGCTTCAATAGGTTTTCCGTTATAACAAGCCACTTCTCCTGCTGTTGCATTTACCGCTTGCGTGGTTCTTGCGGCCTCACCGCTATAGCCGTTATACACTTGACAATTTGTAGTGTCGCAAAGCTGATAGCCTAAACTAATATGAGTGTTCAGCATTGTCATGGCATAGGTTCTTGCTGCAATCGCCTGAGCCTTTAATGCTTCCATTTCATAGGACTGAGGCATTTCAGCAGGCACAACGCCATACAAATAATCCTCTAGCTCCACAATATTAACTGCTGTCATTGCCAAGCCGTTTATGGCAAACGTGAGCATGCCCCTGTAGCTTTTTCCACTAATGATAAAGGTATCCTCTTTTGCCGTACCCATAAACACAGTGTTTGCATCCTTTGGAAATAATAGGGCTTCTCCGCTGGTATCCAATCGTATTCCAACAAAATCCCTTTCTCTGGAAGCGCTGTAGCGGCTGGCCTGCTCCACCTCGGAAACAGAGCTGTTGGCAACATATACCGTCCAATCGTCCTTGCCCAAGTAGGTGGCATAGGCTTTTAAGTTTAAGCGGTTCAAATTATATGCCAGATCAGAGGCGTCCTCTTGAGCCATCTCATCATCTATTGCAATATACTCTCCCGAACATAAATTGACTGTGAAGCCTGATTTTGAGGAAATGGTTCCGTCCTTGTAAAAATTCCCGTTTTTTTCCGTTCCAATGAGAAGTTCATCTCCGCCTAGTGTTATTGTGGTTTTGTTTTTGCAAATGCTTTCCAAACCAATTCGTAATACCTGTGGTACTTCAAAGGCGAAGGCTGACTGAGGCATAGCAGAAAATGTTAAGCCTAATGTCAATGCCATTGTAATCAATCTTTTCAGTTTTTTATTCATAAAAAATCCTCCTGATTTCCATCAGCAATATGTAAAATTCATTTGTTTACAAGTATACCAAAAATCGGCTGTTTTTAATAGAGCATATATCAAAAAAAATACTTTTTATTTTGCCAATATATTCATGTTATTGGTTCGGAAAATATTACGTTATATTTTGGAGTGGGAAAAAATAATCTTGACAATATCAATCATCGATACCATAATATCGATATACAATATCAATTATCGATAAAGAAAGCAGGTAATGTTTTGGCGAAAAAGGCTTTTGAAGGCTTAACGGAAAGCATGTACTATATTTTATTGGCTTTTTCCAAGGGAGAAATGTGTGGCACAGATGTCGCCCAATATATCGAAATCAAAACAAAGAGCAGGGTGAAAATCGGTCCAGGAACGCTGTATACCATTCTAGCACGGTTTGAAGAAGAAAAAATCATAGAAGAAACAGCGGTAGAAGGAAGAAAGCGAATTTATCGCATTACCGAAAGGGGAATCGGGATGTATCAAGAAGAGCTTTTGCGGTTAAAGACTTGTATTTTAGATAGTGAGGGGGATGTATTATGAGACTTATTCCAAGGCTGATTCCTGTCAGCATTTATGACATTACACAAGTTGAGACATATTTTAGTCATATGGCATCAAAAGGATGCTTTGTTATAAAAATGTGGGGCAATTTTGCTACCTTTGAAAAACGTACTCCCCAAAAAACGAAATATCGCTTAGAACCGTACGGACAAAAAGGAAAAGAACCACCAGAAGATATGCGGATTTATTATGAAGAACAAGGCTGGAAATACATTTGTAAAATGGGGTATTTTCACTTATATCAAGCAACAAGGGAAGATGCAACAGAGATTCATACAGACCCTGCTATACAAGCAGAAACTTTTGTGAATTTGAATAAGAGCTTGGATTCTTATTTCTGGCTTTCGGTATTTATGTTTTCACTTTTTGGAGGAATGATAATTTATTCAACACTTATTATTAATCCTGTCTATTTTGATGCGAAATATGGCTCTGGATTCCCCAATCAAATTATAATTTTTCTATATCTATTTTTGATTTGGCAGACTTATCAGGATCATAGAAAAATGAAAAAAATAAAGGAACAATTAGAATCAGGTGTGAAAATTGTTCACTGTGATAGGTATAAACCCACATATCGCCGATACTTTATATATGCCTTTCCGCTTGTATGCGCTTTTCTTATGTTTTATTCGGTACATTATTCGGATAAATCCTATTGGTATGCGGACTTATCAACGTATGAGGGCAATTATCCTGCCATTCCTATTACGGCTTTAGAAACAAACCTAAACTTTATTTCTCCATATGATGATGAATATGAAGGTAACTATGAAAATATTATTATATTTCATTGGTCAGCAGTGGCTCCTGAAGCGTATACTGTAGAAGAATATGGACAGATTCCAGAGGGGGTTACGGAAGATAATGCGGAAGCCGATTTTCCCTGCATAAAAACAGAATACTACCGTATGCGGTTTCAATTCCTTGCAAAAATCCTTTTTCGGGAAGTGATAAAGGATAACGTAAATCGGGATTTCTTTGAAACAGTGCAATATCATGAGTTGCATGATACCCAATTTGATCAGGCAACGCTGGTTTTGGCAGATGACACGCAAATGTTTTTTGCAAGAAAAGGCACTAAAGTAGTTTTCATAGAATATTATGGGAATGAGAACCTTGAAACGGTGGTTGATAACATTTACGATGCAGTAAATGATTTTAGCAAAATGTAATAAATGTTCAAAAAAGCAGAGGCGTAAAGGCGTAGAACTAAAAAGGAACATATAAAACAGCTAAAAGATAATTTGTGAAAAAATTTAGCTATATTCATGAATAGGGAGGGGATTTTTACGGTTTTTAGATTAATACCTGCTAATATTTATGACCGTCCTCTGAAAAAAGGTAATTTGTATTCAATATTTTGGTAATGAAGATATATCTGAATTTGCAGATGAAATATCAAGCTGTAGTGGAATTTAAATAGAAAGTTTTGATTAAGATGGTAACAAACATTCATTTCGTTACCATCTTTTTTATAAAGCAGTATTTTTATTTATTACAATACTGCTTTAAGCCTTGACTTTCTTTTATGATGTGATAAAATATTTCTGATATAGAAAGAGTTAATGGCTATGAAGGTGAAAAGTACACAGATAAAAAGCAGCAGAGAGAAAGCGCCATCGGCTGAAAGTGCTTTTTGCAAGGAATCTGTAGAAGTTCCCACTGGAGCTGGTTTTCTGAACATTCATTCAGTAAGAAAATCCGATTCATGCTCGTTACGCATAAGAGTGCCTGTGATTGCAGGAATTTGGGTGGTACCGCGGAAGTCTTCGTCCCTTTTTTGGATGAGGGCTATTTTTTTTTGCAAAAAGCAATTGAGAGGAGAAGTGTTATGAAGGAAAAGCTGAAATTAATCCATGACAAGGCGATTGCTGCCTTCCATGAAGCAACGGAAATAAAAGACATTGATGAAATGAAGGTAAAATATCTGGGAAAGAAGGGGGAATTGACTGCCATTTTGAAGGAAATGGGCAAGCTTTCCGCAGAGGAACGTCCTATCATTGGCCAGCTGGCGAATGAAGTAAGACAGGATATCGAAAGCAAGCTGGAGGAAGCGAAAAAACGTCTGGAGGCAGCTGAAATTACCCACCGTTTGGAAAAGGAAAAAATTGATGTTACCATGCCTGGCAAGCCCCAGGCAGGAGGTCATAAGCATCCTATGAGCATTGTAATTGATGAAATCAGCAATATTTTTATGGGCATGGGCTACGAAGTGGTTGAAGGCCCGGAAGTAGAACAGGAATACTATAACTTTGAAGCACTTAATATCCCTGCCAACCATCCTGCCAGAGATGAACAGGATACCTTCTACATTGGCAACGGTATTCTTTTGAGGACGCAAACCTCTCCCATTCAGGTTCGTACTATGGAAAAAGGGAAGATGCCGATTCGTATGATTTCTCCCGGTACAGTTTATCGTTCCGACGAGGTTGATGCAACCCATTCCCCCGTGTTCCATCAGCTGGAAGGGCTTGTAATTGATAAAAATATTACTATGGGCGATTTAAAAGGCGCATTGGCGGTATTTGCAAAGGAATTATTCGGCGAGGACACAAAGGTTCGCTTCCGTCCTCATCATTTCCCTTTTACAGAACCCAGTGCAGAAATGGACGTAACCTGCTTTGCTTGTGGCGGTAAAGGCTGCCGTGTATGCAAAGGGGAAGGATATATTGAGCTTTTGGGCTGTGGCATGGTGCATCCTAAAGTATTAAAAATGAGCGGTATTGACCCCGACGAATACAGTGGCTTTGCTTTTGGTATGGGACTTGAGCGTGTTGCCATGCAGCGCTATGGAATTACGGATATGCGTTTGCTGTTTGAAAATGATGTGAAATTCTTGAAGCAGTTTTAAGATATTTCGAAAGCGCTTTTATTTTGAAAGGAGAGTTATTATCATGGATTTACCGATGTCCTGGTTAAAAGAATATACCGATGTGAACGTAGGCATTAAGGATTATGTTGAAGATATTACGATGAGCGGCTCCAAGGTAGAGGGATACACTGCCTTAGCGGGTGAGATTAAGAATGTTGTAACAGGCTATATCAAGGCCATTGAAAAGCATCCCGATGCAGATAAACTGCAAATTTGCACTATTGATGCCGCCCAAGGTAAGGATTTAACCATTGTAACAGGTGCGCAAAATATAAATGTAGGGGATTATGTACCCGTTGCCTTGGATGGCTCTGTGATTGCAGGGGGAAAAGAAATTAAAACAGGCGCTTTAAGGGGTGTTGAATCCGAAGGAATGCTTTGCTCCATTGAGGAATTGGGCTGCGACCGTCATGATTTTCCTGAAGCTCCGGAGCATGGCATTTATATCTTTCCCGAAGCGGTGGAATTGGGTAAGGATGCTATTGAAATTTTAGACATCAAAGACGTAGTTGTAGAGTTTGAAATTACCTCCAACCGTCCTGATTGCTTTAGTATTTTAGGTTTGGCAAGGGAAACTGCCGTAACTTACAAGAATGAATTCAGATACCCTGAAATTGTAGTGAAAGAAGAAGGCGAAGGGAAAATCGACGAGATGATTTCCGTTGAAATTCAAAATCCAGAGCTTTGCCCCAGATATATCGCAAGAGCTGTGAAAAATGTAAAAATTGGGCCTTCTCCCCGTTGGATGCGTAAAAGATTAAGAGCGGCAGGCGTTCGCCCCATCAATAATATAGTAGACATTACAAATTACGTTATGCTGGAAATGGGTCAGCCAATGCATGCTTTTAATATCGACTGCATTTCGGACAGAAAAATTATTGTAAGAAATGCCAGAGCTGACGAAAAAATCGTTACTTTGGATGGTGCGGAAAGAACATTGAACGAATCTATGCTGGTGATTGCAGATCCTGAAAAGGCTGTTGCCATTGCAGGGGTTATGGGTGGTGAAAACTCCATGATTAGTGAGGACGCAGAGGCAATCTTATTTGAATCGGCAAACTTCAATGGCCCTAATGTGCGTATCACAGCAAAAAATGTGGGCTTGCGTACCGATGCCTCCAGCAAATATGAAAAAGGCTTGGATCCAAACATGGCGTTAGATGCTGTTAACCGTGCGGTTCAGCTTGTTGAAATGCTGGGCATTGGCGAGGTTGTTCCTGGTATGGTGGACTGCTATCCCAATCAGCGTAAGCCTTGGGAGCTTTCTTATTCTCCCCAATGGATTAATAAATTCCTTGGAACTGAAATTTCCGAAGAAGAAATGCAAATTACCTTTGAACGCCTAGGCTTGATTGTTGACCCTGCAAAGCACACGGTAATTGTCCCTACCTATCGCCCCGACTTGGAAGCACAGGCGGATTTGGCAGAGGAGGTTGCCCGCTTCTTTGGCTATGACAAAATCCCCGATACTTTAGCATCAGGTACACCTACCGTTGGTAAGAAAACCTATGAGCAATCGGTTACGGCTTTGGTAAAGGATACCATGATTTCTGATGGCCTTTGTGAAGCTATGACTTACAGCTTTGAAAGCCCCAAGGTGTTTGATAAGCTGATGATTCCCGCTGAAAGCAAATTGAGAGAGACTGTTACAATTTCCAATCCCTTGGGTGAGGATTTCAGCATTATGCGTACGGTTTCCTTTAACGGAATTTTGACCTCATTGTCTACAAATTACAACAGACGTAACGAACAGGCAGGTTTATTTGAGGTTGCTAGAGTCTATATCCCAAAGGCATTGCCTTTGACAGAATTGCCCCATGAAATCCCCACATTAACCGTAGGGATGTATGGGAACATGGATTTCTTTGATTTAAAGGGAATTGTAGAGCATTTGTTTGATGTTTTAGGCCTAAGCAACAGTGTAGAATATCTGCCTGAAAAAGAAATTGTATGGATGCATCCCGGCAGAACGGCAAGCGTAAAAGTAAATGGAGATACCGTTGGCTACTTGGGCGAATTGCACCCCGTAACTGCAAAAAATTATGAAATTGGCACAAAGGCATACATGGCTGTTTTGGATTTGGAAAAAATAATTGCATATGCGGACAGAAATGTAACCTATAAGCCTTTACCTAAATTCCCAGGCATGACAAGAGATATTGCGATGCTTGTGAAAGAGAATGTCACAGTGAAAGAAATTAGCGATATCATCAAGAAAAATGGTGGAGAGTACTTGGAAAGCATTGAATTATTCGATGTTTATCAAGGTGCACAGATTGAAGCAGGCTATAAATCTGTTGCATACTCCATTTCTTTCCGCAGTGCTGATAAAACACTGGCGGATACAGATATTGCAGATGCAATGCAAGCAATTTTGAAGGATCTGGCAACAGAACTGGACGCACAACTTAGAGATAAATAAATTATAGGAAATAAAATGACCTCGTTATCATATGATAACGAGGTCATTATTCTAAAAAAAGTGTAATTTATCTTATATAAATTTTTGTGATTGTAAAAGCAACATACCGTCTTTTGTTTCATTTAATCTAAATAATCCCCTACGTCACTTTGATGATACAGTTTTATAATTTGAAAAACAGCGAACCATTTGGTTGTACTTGTCCTAGGATAATTTTATACCTTGTGCGATTTTTATTAAGAGTAATTTTGTAGTTTTGAGATTCTTTTTGACCAGTTAATTGTGTAACCATGACTTACATGATGTTTCAACTGAAGTGTAATACTTGGAATATAAAGGTTTTTTCATTTGTTTTATCTTTTCACTTTCTCCTAGAGGTTACAGAAAACTTAATTTTACAACGTCAAAAATAAAAACGTGTTAGAGCAACTGAACTTTCTGCTGGCAATACATTGTATTTTTATTTTAATGGAAATTTTACAATTTAAAAAATTTTTTATATGGTGGTTATATTATCTTGTTACAATTTATAACTTTTTGGTGAAAAATTGCACAATTTAACACAGATATAACATAAGGTTTACATGATTTTGATAGTTTCTCAAAAATGTGACTGCTATAATTATTTTAAGTAATGTTAAAATTTATCAGCATATTATGGAGAAAAATGACAATGAATAAAAAAATTAATTTACACAAACCAAATTTTAAATTTTCAAGAAAAATTAGCTTAAGACATTATTTTAAATTTGCAGTAGGATTTAATACAAAATTCACACGTTATCTTGAAAAAATATATAAAATTAAACCAAAATTAAATTTTATAAAACTCCCCAGTATAAAACAAAAAAAACAACTATCAAGAGTGCCTAATGTAAAACGAAACTTAAAAATAAGCCATAAACTGCATTTGGTATGTGCAATCGCAATCTGCATGAATATTTTGATGATTTTAATTATTCTTGGAGCATTGCAAACAGCAGAGCAAAAAATGCAGTCTTTTTATGATATTGAATATAAAAATAGCATTCAACAAATGCAGATTAGAAATGATGTCGTAACCCTAGATCATACAATTCTCTCCGCTGTTATTAACCACGATTATGAACAAAGCAATGAAGCGGTAGACTTAGCAGTGCAAAAAACAGTTAGCGATATAAATATTTTGAAAAAAAGCTTTTCTGATGATCAATTAATGAAGGAACTAAACAATACGCTGAACAAATTTATAGCAGAAGAGATGAAGGTAATGTCCTATGTTTTTGCAGGGCAGACGGAAAAAGCTTTGGTTGCCATTCGTGGCGATTATAAGCAGCATGTAGATGATTTATATGATATTTTGGATACTGTATCGATAAAAGCGGAACATGCTGCAACCTTAGCCCTTCAGGAAACGGTTCAACAGCGACATCACACGACATTGCTTTTGATTATTGCCACAACATCACTAGGCTTTATTTTACTTTTTACAGCAGGAATGCTGGATAAAACAATTCGCAAGGCAACCAGTAAAATTATACATATCGCAGATTGCATTGAAATTGGGAATTTGAATTTTTCTGGCGAAAAGCATTTACCGGGAGATGAATTGGATGATGTTATTTGTTCCTGCGAACAAATGGCACAGACTTTGCAAATCCTTATGCGGGATGTGGCCAGTATGTTAGAGGAAATGGCAAAAGGGAATATGGTTTATCAAACGATACATCGAGAGCACTACACAGGAGATTATCAAAGCCTTTTGGTTGCTGCGGAAAATATGCAGTCCTATATTAATTATGCACTAAACAATGTGGATACTGCGACACAAAGAGTGGAGGGCCATGTAAAGGATGTTTTGGAGGGTGCGCAAAATCTTTCCATTCACGCAGTAAAGCAAAACGAATCTATTACACAGCTTTCAGACACACTATGTGTAATTTCCAACAACTCTAAGCACAACGCGGAGCAGATACAGAAAATAAGTCAGGCAACATACGAGATGAATGAGCAAGTAGGTATCACTCGCCAGCATATGTCCCAAACAACCAACGCGATTACAGATGTGACTGCCCATGCTTCTAAAATTAAAAAAATTATTAATACAATCAATGATATTGCTTTTCAAACCGATATTTTGGCACTAAATGCTTCTATAGAGGCAGCACGGGCAGGTGCAGCGGGAAGAGGATTTTCGGTTGTAGCGGGGGAGGTAAGAGCTTTGGCACAAAAGGTTACCCAGGCTGCTAAGGAAACGGAGGAATTAATCGATAACTCATTGCAATTAACAAATAAATGCGAACGCACTGTTTCACATACGTCCGATTCTTTGGACTTGGTTGTAAATCGAACAAATGATATTACGGAAATGATTTCAAAAATCTCAAAAGTCGTTAAAAAAGATCAAGAAGATATTAAAAATATCTCTTTTGAGGCAGAAAATATTAGGCACATTGTAAGGATGAATACGGAAACAGCACAGCAATTTGCTTATGGCAGTGAGGATGGCTATCAGCAAGTAAACATATTAAAGCAGCAGATGAAGCAGTTTGTTCGTCAAGAGGTATCTACTGATGGCAATGAAAAAATTAGCTGATGCAATAAGCAATTGCTTTTCTTATAGATTTTATGATCAAATTAATAGGGGGGAGAAGCGATTGAAAACTGATAAAGTGAATGAATTTTTTACAATTCTTACAACCGGCGCAATCAGTACAGTTTATCAGCCTATTATTTCCCTGGAAAATGGAAGCGTTTTTGGATATGAAGCGCTTAGCAGAATTACAATCTCTCAATGTGAATTAAGTATTGAAGACCTTTTTAGGGTTGCTGCACAGCAATATAAATTGTGGGAGCTGGAACAATTATGCAGAGCGAGAGCACTTGAAAATGCAACGGGGAAGCCATGTAATGCGAAATTATTTATCAATGTGGACCCGAACATCATTCATGATCCAGACATTTTTCAAGGGTTTACTCGCGTAAAGCTAAAGCAATATGGGCTATGCCCCGATGATATTGTTTTTGAAATAACCGAACGCAGCGCTATAAACGATATGGAAACCTTTACGGCGGCCATAACACATTATCAATCCCAACATTTTAAAATTGCAATTGATGACTTTGGGTCAGGTTATTCCGGGATGAACCGCGTTTGTGCATTTTCGCCGAATTTCATCAAAATTGATATGCAGCTTATTCGAAATATCAATGAGGACACCGTAAAAAAATCTGCAGTGGCTGCGATTGTTAAGTTTTGCAAAGAGTCGGGAATTAAAATAATTGCAGAAGGAATTGAAACAGAAGCAGAGTTGAAAACCTTAATTGAATTAAACATTGATTATGGGCAAGGCTTTTTTCTGTCAAAACCCAACAGAAATTTTGTTGATATTGTTAAGGAACGACAAGTACTTATAGAAAATGCAAATTATTCAAAAAACACTACGGGTATCTTGGGGGAAATTGGAATTCTCGCCAAAAAGAATCGCTGTATAACCTTACAAGACAATGTATTTGAAGTTTTTAATAACATGAAAAAGGATATTACGATCACAGAGGTGTGCGTTTTAGATGCAAACAATTTCATATGCGGTATGCTGACGCGCAACTATATTTTTGAAAGATTCAGCGGCCAATTTGGTTACGACTTAAGCAAAAGAATTAAGGCCAAACAAATAATTAACGACAATTTTTTAGCTGTTGACAAAAAAACGCCGATTGAAAAAGTTGCCGAGTTGGCAATGGAAAGAGAACTTTCTATGGTTTATGATGCAATTGTGGTGACGGATAAAAATTCCTACTACGGCATTGTTACAATTAAGGATTTATTGAATTCTGCAATTAGTATTCAAGTGAGTCGTGCAAAATGCTCAAATCCATTGACAGGTTTACCGGGAAACACGGAGATACAGAAGCGAATATCTACAAAAATCATTGAGAACAGCGCTTTTTCTCTCATATATATCGACATTGACAACTTTAAGCCATATAACGATGCCTACGGCTTTACAATGGGAGATCAAATGATTGTTGCATTGGGAAATATTTTGAAGGAGTGCGTTGAAAATGGCGAGTTCGTTGGACATATTGGTGGGGATGATTTTGTAATTATATCAAACCGCCACCGTTCAGAGGTTTTTTGCAGCAAAATAATTGATTTATTTGCTGCAAAAGCAAAGCTTCTTTATACCCAGGAGGACGCTGAAAACGGTTATATTGTTTCAAGGAATAGAAATGGTTTTACGGATACATTTTCTCTTGCCACTATTTCCATTGCCGTCGTTACAAATCAATATAAAACTTATGTAAATTTAAATGAATTATCCAAAGTGATTGCCCGGACAAAAAAATTGGCAAAAATGGAAAACGGAAATTCTATTGTGGTAGTTTAATTATTATTTATGTCTATATCATTTTATTTGTCATTTGCCACGAAAGCATATTTTCTTGCCTGAGTCAGGGCAGAATCAATGCCAATGGAAAAAGCATGTCTATCGTTTTTAGCCACTGTCTTTTTCCCAAAATATAAAAGCCCAAATTGCAGAGATTTGAAAGACAAATCTTGTAATGCAATTGGGCTTTTATTGATGGTTCAAAAGAGCTTAGGACAGCCTTTGAATTGCAACGTAAACATCGGATATTTTATACCAAGTAGGATAATTTACTGTGCCCGTCTGTGGTAAATTAAATACTTTCTGGAACACCATAACGGATTCTGCGGTTCTTTCTCCGTATGACCCATCTTCAATTAACTTGGGAATAAGAGGATAATTGTTTGAAATTGCGTTTAACTGCTCTTGAATTGTTCTTACGCTTTCACCGCTTGAGCCAATGGCAAGGGTAGAGCCCGGAAAAGACATGGGAATTCCATCAACCTTTTCTGCTTCTCGTAAAAAAACATTGCTGCCATAGTAATTGCGTAGTATTTGTAAAGCGTCATAGCCTTGATCTCCAAGGTCTTTTGAGCCCCATTGGCTAAGCCAGCCCTCTCGTACCACTCGCCTACCATCTACATATTGGGTAAACAATGGCTGTCTAATATCCGGTCTGGCAATATAATTTGTAAATATTTCATCCACAACTTCGGATATTTCTTGGAAAACATTCCTGCCGAAGGTAAACGCCTGATCATAGGCAGTGGAATTTGTTATGGTGAAGTCGAAGCCCTTTCCTCGATACCATTCTGTGTAAACTCTGTTTAGCGTAAAAGACAGCATAGCATGAATGTTTGCTTTTAACGTTTCCCTTGGCCATGTGGCATATATTTCGCTACTGGCCACATTTTTAATATAGTCCTTAAAACCTACCGTATAGTTTGGAGCAGATGCATCCTCAGGCACACCGGCATGCACAACGATAATACTGGGAATAACTGGTTGAGGAAGCACCACCTGCTGGCTGGGAAAAGGTAGCCTTTTGATTTCCGCTTCCGGTATTTTCGGAGGGAAATTTCCGAATAAAACAGGATACGGAATATTTATTTCTGAAAACATAGGTGTTAAGGAAACTTCTTGTACTGCTGTGGTTTCTGGATAAATTTGCACATTGTTGATGATGGCTTCTTCATAATCAGGCAGTGTAACTCTAACATTATATTGATTAAAAGGACGTGGCATATCGTATTCCATTGAGTAATCAACGGGGGGCGCACTTAAGGGAATTGGCGAAACTTCCCCCCAAGCATTTGTTCTTGTTTCCTCAATGACCGAATCATCATAGGGATCTATAACGGTTACTGTTGCTCCTTCGGCGGGCATGCCTATATTTGTAAGATAAGTGTTTATTCTTAACAATCCTGTTCCTCCTAAGTAATTTGAGCGTAAAGAAATTCTGCCGTTTGACATATACAACCTCCTTCGAGAATTTTAAAGCAAATTAATAAGCAACAATTGATTCTTTTATTGCGTTAAAACTACCATATAAATCAAGCCTTCCGTATCCCCATTTAATATTGGGGTATATCCTGTTTTCATCTCGACCAGCTCCACTGATTAAGAAGGTTTTGACTAATTCTCCATCCATGGAAGGTATATTCCCTTGAACGATACTCCATTCAAACAAAAGTGCCGTAGCCCCAGCTGTAATTGCTGCCGCTACACTGGTTCCTGTTTTTGAGCCCGTGCCGGTGGGGTAAATGCCTTGCACACCTACACCAGGAGCCACCAAGTCTGGAGCCATACGAGGCAACCTTGTCGGCCCCCAAGAAGAAGACACATATAGACTTTTGTCGTTACTGTTATATGCACCGCAGGTAATGGATTTAAACCCGTTGCCGGGATAAACAATGGTATATTGAGGTGAGGGTTTAAATAATTCAATATAGGGGCTTACTTGCCCCGTAACGGGAAGCCAAACAAAATAATCTCCGTCTATAATTGCATCACCAAAAAGTTGGATATCCCAAATTCCCTTGGTGGCATTTTTAAAACCAATAAAAGCAATATTACTACTACATTTGTAATACTCAATTGATATGGTTGTATTTTCTGAAATCAGTTTTTGCTCGTATTTAAATCCAACTTTAAAAGGGATACGGGAAATTACTTCGCTGGTGGGAGAGGCAATGCTCAAGGAAATCTTATCGTATGCCGAGGAATATATGAATAACGGAAAGGATTCGTCCTGCTTTCCCACATTGATGCTAAAGGTATCCGTTGCGCGGGTTTTGACAATCTTGCCTTGGGCGTGGTGACGTGCATTACTCTCATTTCCAGCCGCAACAACATAAGCATAACCGGCTCTTTGAGCACCATAATCAATATATTGTTCAAATAAAGTATCTCCGTCATGGCCGCTGAAGTTGGAGCCCATAGTGATACACATTACAATAGGCAAATTTAATTCTTCTGAGCGATCAAAAATATATTTCATTCCTAAAATATAATCCGTGGATTCATAAAGATTTGGATTTTCCTTAGGCAAGAGGAATTTTTCAATATAATAATCATTGGCGCGGCGCAGCTTCACTGCCATAATGTATGCTTCTGGCGCCGCCCCGATATATTCTCCCTTTTCATTGCTGGCGGCAACGGATGCCATAAAGGTACCATGTCCATCCTCGTCTATAGATGGAACTATTTCATAAGGGTTTTCGTGATTTAGGGCTTTATTAATATCCTCATGTGTATAAACGGAACCAAAATAAAGATAATCTGGTCTGTTTCCGTCAATAGTTTGATCCCAAAGATAAAGTATTTTTGTAGAACCATCATCAAAGCGAAATGCATCCTTTGTATAATCAATGCCGGTATCAACAAAGGCGATGATAACATCCTTGCCGGTAAGCTTTATAAATGGCTGATTTTGAACTCGCGTAATTCCGCTGGCATCATTGCTTTTGCTGTCCATGGGCGACATAATTTTAGGGAAGAATTCTTCAAAATCGTTTCCTAATTCTTCGAACAATTTTGGGATATTATCTTTATTTGTATATAACACAATCATTTCGTTTGCCATTTCTGTACCCAGCTTAATATAGGGTTTGTCTTTAACAAACAATTTAAATCGATCCGTATTTACGAAAGCAAAATCTACAGTTGTGGGAAGCTTAATAAATTCATCCAAAGTTAAATCATATTCATTGGAAACCGTGTCCAATAAAAAACACCTCCTATCTTTTGCTGTAAAGTATTGGATTGCTAATGTGAAGCGAGGTATAGCTTATGAAGTTTCTAGATTCTTGTATCACTAAATAGTTTTTAATTCTTTATAGAATCATAGACTGCATTTGCTACATTTTTTAAAAGAAAATGCAGTACAGTCTAAAAGGTTATTGCACTAAAAGCTGGCAAAGAGGGGGGTTCTCAAATTGTACTATAATAAATAATAGTTAATCACAGATTCTTTTATGACGGTGAAACTACCATATAAGTCAAGTCTTCCATAGCCCCATTTTATATTAGGGTACAACATATTTTCATCACGGGTAGCTCCGCTGATTAAAAATGTTCTGACTAAATCCCCATCCATAGCAGGAATATTTCCCTGAAGGAGGCCCCATTCAAGTAAAAGAGCTGCCGCCCCTGCAGTAACCGCTGCTGAAACGCTAGTTCCGGTTTTTGTGCCGTAGCCTGTGGGATAGATGCCGCCTACATTAACCCCAGGAGCTACCAAATCAGGAGACATTCGAGGTAATCTTGTTGGTCCCCAAGAAGAAGAAATATAAAGGCTATTATCAGTGCTGTTATATGCCCCACAGGTGACACACCTAAGAGCAGTTGCCGGGTAAACAATGGTATATTCTGGAACAGGCTGAAACATTTCAACAAAAGGACTGATTTGCCCTGTAATAGGTAGCCATGCATGGTATTCTCCACTTACAATAGCATCTCCAAAAAGTGTAATGTCCCAAATTCCTTCTGTTGCAAGTTCAAATCCAATGAAAGTGATATTATTCACGCCTTTATAATATTCAATGGTTATAGTTGTATTTTCAAAAATCAGCTTTTCACTGTACTTTAGACCCACCCGAAATGGCAGCCTTGCAATCACCTCTCCTGTGGGGGAGGTGACACTAACAGATACCTTGTCATAGGCAGGTCCATATATGGATAGAATAAAGGAATCATCCTGTCTTCCTACTTTCACACTAAAGGTATCTGTGGTACCTGTTCTTGGTATTAATCCCTGGGTATGATGCCTTGCGTTGCTTTCGTTTCCTGCTGCTGCAACAAAAACATAGCCTGCTCTTTGAGAAACAAAAGAAATATAATCCTCAAATAGGGTATTTCCGTCATGCCCACTGCTGTTTGAGCCCATAGTGATACACATTACAATAGGTAGATTTATTTCCTCTGAACGATCCATAATAAATTTCATGCCTAAAACATAGTCGGTGGATTGATAGAGATTCGGATTATCCTTTGGCAAGAGAAATTTATCAATATAATATTCATTGGCTCGGCGTAGCTTTACTGCTATGATATAAGCCTTTGGCGCAGCGCCGATATATTCACCTCTTTCGTTACTGGCAGCAACGGATGCCATGAAGGTTCCGTGTCCATCTTCATCTATAGAAGGAACGATAGAGTAGGGATCATCGGAATTCAAAGCTCGATTGATATCATCTTGTGTATAAAGGGAACCAAAATAAAGATAATCAGGCCGATTTCCATCAATGGTTTGATCCCAAATATAAAGTATTTTTGTGGAGCCATCCTCAAAACGAAATGCCTCCTTAGTGTAGTCTATCCCCGTATCTACAAAGCCAATGATGACATTTCTGCCGGTGAGATTTAAAAAAGGCTGATTTAAAATTTGTGCAATCCCACTATCTTCATTGCTCTTGCTATCCAAGGGAGACATGATTTTGGGGAAAAATTCATTAAAATCATTTCCCAATTCTTCAAACAAAAGAGGTAAATTGTTTTTATTAGTATACACAACCACTAGCTCGTTTGCCATTTGATCCCCTAATTTTATATAGGGTTTGTCTTGTATAAATAATTTGAAACGATCTGTATTGATTACGTTAAAGTCCACAGTTGTGGGTAGTTTTATAAATTCCGACAACGGTAAATCGTTTTCGTCTATATTTGCAGCCAAAAGTAATCTCCTCCTAATCTATATTCAACTAAATATTGCATGGTATCGTATAAGCAAAGGGTTCCATAGCCAAAGGATGCATTCGGATAGACAATATCAGGCCTTCTTTGCGCACCCAACCGTAAGAAGGCCCTCAAACGTTCTCCATAAAGAAATGGGTCGTTATTTTGAATAATTCCCCATTGCATCATCAAAGCAGCCGCACCGGTCACAAAGGGGGCAGCAACACTGGTACCCGTAAAGGTATCATAACCACCTCCGCTTCTTGTGGATAATATATTGACTGCCGGTGCAGCAATATCCGGAATATGGTTGATGTCATCAACACTTCCTCTGCCCGAAAATACTGCTATATTACCCACACGATCATTATAACCGGCAACCCGTACTACTTTTGCTGCTGTAGCGGGAATGGTCATGGTATTGTAAATGGATGGATTGGCAAAAAAGGTTTGTTCTGTAACCTCTTCTAGCGTTGGAAGCCAAATGTTATAATTTCCATCAACAATTTGTTGCGCTATAATTCTTAATTTGACGATGCCCGGAAAAAAAGGCTCTCCAGTGACATTTGAAACAAAAAAAATTTCTTGCGCTGTTGAGTAGTGAGAAGGCTGGCCATAAAAAATATTTGTAGTAAATCCAGGCCGTCGAATTGTTTTTGTCTGGCTTTCGACACCGACGACACCCGTTGAGCTTCCGTCCGGAAAAATCATTTCAACAGAAAAATTATCAGCAAAGTTTTTCCATATGGATAAATATGAAGTTTCCAGCCCGGGACCCACAAAAAATTCAATCTCCTGCACTTCGTTTGAGCTAATTCTGCCCTGATAATGATGTCCGGCAGAGCTTTCATTACCAGTAGGAATTACAATTGCAGATTTCCAGTTAGTAGAAATTGCCGTAATAAATGTTTCAAAAAGGGAATCTCCTTGGTGGGAACCATTATTCATCCCAAAGCTCATATTAATACAAACAGGTTTATTAAAACGTCTTGCCTTGTCAATTACATATTTTAATGCTCTCATTAGTTCCGTAGACCTAGCAAAGGATTCATAGCCTCTATACCCAACCTTTACGGCAATAATGTCTGCCTCCGTAGCAACGCCGCGATTCACACCATCACTTGCTCTTCCATTTCCTGCTGCAATGCCGGCAACTGCCGTTCCATGCCCATTGGTATCAACACTTGGAACAATTTGACGAGGATTTGCACTTTCTATGGCATTATTAATTTGCTGATTGTTATATTCAACGCCACCATAAAAGCCAAATGGCGGGGTGCCTTGCAGTGTTTGATCCCATATAAACAAAATTCTGCTTGTTCCATCATTATTTTGAAAATCCGGGTGCATATAATCTATCCCAGAATCTATGATTGCAACAATGACGCCTCTTCCACTTAAATTAAATCCATCGGTTCTTTGAACAGAGGTTACGCATGTGCTTATGAGATTACTGGGGCCATTAAAATATAAATTTTTCGGCAATTCGATATGTTCAACCTCTGAATAGGTGTTTAAAAGACCAATCCTTGTTTTATCAATCGTAATAATTGCATAATTTAGATAAATGATTTCTGCTTCTGCATCCAGTTCCGCTGCAACTCTCTCGATATCCCCATTGAATTTCACAATTACTTCTATTTCGTTTTCATCTTCCAGCAAATCTAAGACTTCAGCGAACTCAAATCCATTTGTTATTTCCGTAGCAAATAATTCCTTCGTCCGAGAAAATCCAGAATTCTTTATTTTCTTTTGCATATTGTTATACCCCCTCGGCTTAACAAAAAGTGCGAATATTCGAAACCTCAATCAACTTATGAACCCATGTTTGATCCAGCTTTGCAAAACCTATCAGCTGCTTTTCATTACACTCTTTTATTAAAAACCAAAAAGCTTCATCATTTTTTAACGTTAGATATACAATTGTGTTTTCCTGATTTTTCAACAAAGAACAAAGGGTTGCATTTAAAATATGATTATTTTTGGGGGTATATTTTAGAACGGCTTTTTGTGCCCCATTCAATCGGCAAGAGTTATAATGCATAATCGTCACCCTCTCAGCTATATTCATACATTATATTATGAAAGTTAAATTTTAATGTCTGTACCTTGTGCTTGAAAGGATGCTTCACTGTCGTCAGCCTGTGTACTTTAAGCATTAAAGGATAGGGAAAATAAGCATTAAAGGATAGGGAAAATCAAAATGAATAGGAAAAGTAATTATAGTAATCAAATATTTACTCATATTACCTTTCATACAACAAAATATTAGTCTTTTTACCCAACCTATGATAAACTAAATAACAGATTGTATTGGCTTTACCATTGCTATATTACAAGAATAAGAAATTTTGAAGGAGGTTAAACTTATGGAAATAAAACTTAATTCTATGATTCATGGTTTTTTGCTTAAGGAAAAAGAAACCATAAAAGATATTCACGCAGACGCTTACTTATTTGAGCACATAAAAAGTGGAGCAAGACTCTTTTATATAAAATCCAGTGATAGTAATAAGGTTTTTTCAATATCATTTAAGACACCGCCGGAGGATGATTGTGGAACGCCCCATATTTTAGAGCATTCTGTGTTATGTGGCTCGAGAAAATATACGTCAAAAGATCCTTTCAACGAATTGGCAAAAGGATCTTTAAATACTTTTTTAAATGCATTTACCTATGGGGATAAAACAATGTATCCTATTGCCAGCTGCAACGAGGAGGACTTTCATAATTTAATGGATGTATATTTAGATGCGGTTTTTTACCCCAACATATACATAAAAAAGGAAATTTTTATGCAGGAGGGATGGCGCTATCTTATTCATGAAGAAACAGGGGAACTTGATGTTACCGGTGTCGTTTATAATGAAATGAAAGGGGCACTTTCTGACCCGGAAAGTTTACTGCAAGGGGCTATTTCCAGAAGCTTGTTTGGAAAAACTACATATGGCTTTGAATCCGGCGGTACGCCTGAGGCAATCCCCGATTTGACTTATGAAAATTTTTTGTCTTTCCATGAAAAATATTATCATCCCTCCAATTCATATATTTATTTGTATGGAGATATGGATTTAGAACGCTGTTTGATACACATTGGCAATGAATATCTGAATCAATTTGTACGCACTGGTGATTTGCCGGAAATCAAAGAAACGAAAGAAAAATCAATACAAAAAATTCAGCATGAAACCTTTCCAACAGACAGTGACGACGAAACTGGATACTTGGCATATTCTGTAAACGTGGGGTTATGTACCGATGAAGAGCTTACCATGGCAATGCAGGTGCTTTCCTATATTTTATTGGAAACAAATGCATCCGTATTAAAGACTGCCTTAATGGATGGAAAAATTTGCGACGAAACAGAAGGGTGGTTTGATTCCTCGGCTTATGAAATGGTTTTCAGTATTGTTGCAAAAAATGCTGCTGTGTCAAAAGTAGAGGATTTTGAAAAAATAATTGAACAAACGTTACAAAACATAATAAATGACGGCCTTGACCAGGAGCTTTTATCCAGCAGTTTAAGAAGACTTTCCTTCCTATTAAAAGAAGAGGATTACGGTTCAACCCCAAAAGGCCTTATTTATGGTATGAAGTCAATGAAAAGCTGGCTCCACGGGAAAAGACCGTTTCAATGTCTGCGCCATTTTGAAGCACTTGAAAAAATCAAAAATCCAAATTACGATTGGAAGTCTATCATAGAAGATCGAATTTTGTTAAACGAGCATAAAAATATACTGGTTTTTTCTCCTGATAAAAACAAGGAAAATATGATGCAAGAAGCCTTCCAGCAAAAAATGAAGGAAAAAAAAGTGTCCTTTAACCAAAAGGAATTGGAACGCATCCATGATGAAACAAAAAAACTAGAGCTTTTCCAGCATACGAAAGACGCACCAGAGGTTCTGGCGCAAATTCCCATACTAAAGCTATCACAAATAGATACCAATCCTCCAATATCTGTTTATGAAAAAAGCAGAGTAGGAGAGGGCAGTCAAATTTTTGTTCCAATGCAAAGCAACGGTATCATATATTTGAAGCTGCATTTCGATACAGATTGCTTGAGCGAGGAGCTTCTTCCATACGCAGGGCTTTTAACCGATGTTTTAGGAAAATTGGATACCAAAAAATATGCCTATCAGGAATTGCCATTGATAATAAACAAAGTTTTTGGCGGATTTTCTTTTCAAAATGATGTCTATAGTAAAAATACGGAGGCATACCATTCATTTCTTACAATGAAAAGCAAGTTTTTAAAGGAAGACATAAATGAAGCCGTAGCATTAGCCAAAGAAATTTTATTGAATACAAACTTTGAAGCATTGGATAGTTTGAGAAAAATTGTTCGTGCAGCAAAAATAAAGGGAGAGAATTACCTCACCAACTACTCCCATTCAGTTGGGATTTATTACAGCGTTGGTCGTATATCCCGTGGCGGAAGGATAAAAGAAATCACAAGCGGAATTGAGTACTTTCATTTTCTTACTGAAGTTGATGAGTTACTATCTAAAGAACCTGAAAAAGTATTAGAAAAATTGAAGGAAACAGTGAATGTTTTGTTTTCAAAAAGAAATTTTAATATTTCCTTTGGCTGTGAGAAAAATAATGTGGAGAATGCTATTACTTTTCGTGATGAGCTTTTGGAATGCTTGGATTTAGGCTTGGAAAATTGTCACGAAAACTATAATTTTGTTAGCAACCCAGTTTCAACAGCATTTACAGCCAATAGCGGCGTTCTTTACAATATATTAGCCGCTGATTTTAAAAGAAGTGGTTTTTCCTATAGTGGTAAGATGCAGGTGTTAAAAACAATTTTGAATTTAGAGTATTTGTGGAATGAAGTGCGTGTAAAAGGCGGTGCCTATGGCAGCGGATGCAACTTTCAGCCGAATGGTATTTGCTATTTTTACTCATATCGAGATCCCAATATTAAAGAAACCTATAAAATATACGAGACGTTATGGAAAATGCTTGGGAATTTCAGTGCTTCAGATAGAGAAATGACCAAATACATTTTGGGTACAATCAATCGATTGGATCAACCAAAAACAAATATTGAGCGACTCAATGATGCAATTAATAAAGAATATCAAGGCTATGAACAGGATTTTGAATTGATTGAACGAAATCAAGTTATTCAAACCACAAAAAAAGATATTTTAGAATTTAAAGAGTTGCTTCAAGCTGTAACCAGCTCAAAAAATTATTGCACAATTGGCAATGAAGGAAAAATAAATGTAAATAGTGATTTCTTTGATTCAATCCAAAAATTAATTCCATAAAAAATTAAAACCCGCAGGACTGCATCTGCGGGTTTTGCTATAGCAAAAATGACCAGTTATAAAAATTACCTTCGCAAAGCAATGCAGAAGGGGCAAAGCACAACTATTCGCAAAACACAACTTTTACGAATAGTTGTGCTGAAAATTAGTAATAACAAAGTTTTGGCTGCTATAACGATCCTTTTGATCTCTTTCTATGCTTTCTTCAGATAAATTTGTTTAAATAAATTTATCATATGAAGCTTAAATTTATCCGATCAAACATCGCTAAGAAGTAAACCCCTAAAAAATGCGTTTTAAAATTTTTCAACCTCGTGTTGCATTTATTTTATTTTCATTTTAATTTCATTGAAAAACAGCTTTTTCTTTGAAAAGGATTCCATCGATTTATAACGATAAATTCACTGCCTTGCACAATATCCATACTTGCAAACGCCCCCTTAAATCTCAACATTTCCGTCAAGGAAGATTTGTCCCATTCCCTTGTTTTAATTGTCTGGGAAAATAATCAAAATTGAGTATTTAAACTATATTGGCTATCATTTTTTAATGCATCCTCCGAGATGCATAATGTTTACATAATGTTGTTATGGTAAACATGCACTAAAATAATAATGAGCCCTCTAAAAACTTAGAATCTTAAAGTTTTCAGAGGACCCTCATCTTTCAAAAAATTTTCTTTTAGTTATGTTTCACTTAAAAATTTGATTAATATGAAATATTTTTAACACCTAAGTATGACTCGGGATTCACATATGCACCATTTACTAAAACAGAAAAATGACAATGATTTCCTGTGGAAATCCCTGTACTACCGCATTTTGCGATTGTCTGCCCTCTTGTTACCATTTGGCCTTTTGAAACAACCAGAGAAGAGTTGTGTCCATATAGAGTGGATAGGCCGCCGCCATGGTCAATAACCACGGTATAACCATAACCATTCATCCAGCCTGAATATGTAACCTTGCCTGCCTCTGCGGCGACAATGGCCGAACCATATGGCGCGGGAATATCATAACCACTATGGCTTTCGCTTCTACCTGTAACCGGGTTTATTCTTTTAACAAAACCGCTGCTTAGGCTGGAAGAAGAAGCCGATTTTGCGGGAACAGGCCAACCCAAAGTACCATTACCTGTGTAGTATGGCGTGGCACTTCCTGATTGCTGTGCAATTAAGTTTAAAACCTGCTGATCTGCCTTGGCATTTGCAGCAATCAATTGCTCTTGCTTTTTCGCGTCATTGGCGTAAGACGCTAACAGACTCTTTTTTTCAGATATTAAGCTATCCATGCTATCAACTTTTTCTCTCTGTAAGGCAACTACTTCCTCTTGCGCAGCATGGTTCTCCGAGATCTCATCTTTTTTTGCCTGAATAGTATTTTGAATTTCCTGAAGCTTGTCCAAAATATCTTTATCAAAGGACATAATATCATTTACATATTGCATTCGCAAGAATAAATCAGAAAAGCTTTCCGATTCTAAAAGAATTTCCAAATAGCCCGCAGCACCCTTTTGCTGAAGAAAACGCATACGGCTGCCTAAAAGGCGAAATTGCTCCTCTCGCTTGGCAGAAGCCGCTTCTAATTCCTTTTCAGCAGCATTAAGCGCCACTGTTAATTCATCCAAATCAGACTGGGCATTATCCAACTCTGCCTGCAAACTATTCATAACCTTATCCATAGAATCAATTTCTTCTTCTACGGAAAGTTGTTTTGATTTGATATTTTCTATTTCTTTTCTTGCATTTTGCGTTTGCTGCGCAAGATTTTTTCTTTTTGCCTCTAACTCTGCAATGGTGGCGGCACCTGTACTGTTGGTGGGAAAATAACCGACAGCTAAAAATACCGTTAAAACAAGACAGGTAACTTTTTTTAGTATTTTCATTTTTTAAACCTCTTCATTATCACAAATTGTCTTCTTATATTATACAGATTTTGCGACAATTTTCAACGGTAAACCGTCATTTCTTAATTTTTAATGATTCATCAAAATATTCCAATCCAATTTTTGCATTTCTTTCGGAAATTCAGCGGATTGGGCGCATAATGAAATTGTGTAGTTTTCTTTGTAAAATGATTTTAAAAACAACTCTGTTTCGTTAATAAAGACAGAATGGTTCACCTGTTCTCCACCCATAACAGAAAAGCTTTCAAAGGGATAGGCAATCCCCTTTCCAATCCATTTTGCAACGCTCTCTTTACATGTCCAAAGATGAAAAAAGAAGGATATTTTTTTATCGTCCTCCAGTTTCCCAAATATATTTGCTTCATCAGGTGAAAAAATCTTTTCTGTACGAGGCAATTTTTCTCGTGCTTTTTCAATATCACAGCCAATTGGGTTATCAGAAAACCCACAAATTGCAAACCTTCCCGAATGAGATAAGCTAAAATAAAATTCATGCCTCGGTAAATATGGCTTGCCATGCTCCGTGATTTGTATTTCTTCATATAAGTCGGAGTGTCCTGCAGAAAAAAAAGCGTACTTTAATAATAATCCGGCAGCCAAAGAAAGTCTTTTTCTTTCCGCTTTCAGCAATTTTTCTACCTTATTGCGTCTTTCTGCTCCAACCAACTCCATAGCTTTTTGAAATTTTTCATGATTCTGCAGTTCATCTGCGTCCATTATCAGTAATTCCATCACATTGATTACACCTCATCGTACAAAAAGCAGAGCTGCCTGAGTACATCTCTAACAACTCTGCCTTCAATTATGATTTGATTATTTAACAATCAAGTTTACAATTCTGCCCGGTACATAAATTTCTTTTACAATTTCTTTTCCTTCCAAGCGGTTGCCCAAAACCTCTTTTGCCTGGGCTAAAACTGCGTCCTTTGCAGCGCTTGTGGAAATTTCCATTGTACCTCTCAATTTTCCGCTCACTTGTATTGCAATTTCAATGGTATCTTGTACAAGTTTGCTTTCATCAACCTGAGGCCATCCTGCTGCAAAAACTGAATCTGTGTGGCCTAACTCCTTCCAAAGCTCCTCGGAAATATGAGGTACAAAGGGAGCCAATAAAATAACAATCGTATCCAAGGTTTCTTTGGAAAGGCCACCTTGTTTTTTTGCAATGTCATTCAACTTGTTAGAGTATTCCATGAACCCGCTAACAACAGTATTCATTGTCAATGCTTCCAAGCGGCTGGTAATATCAGAAATCAACTTATTGCAAATAAATTCCTCATCTTTGCTTGCCTGAACAGGAGCATCTTTGTAGGAATAAATCATTTTCCAAGTTCTGTTTAAGAAACGGAATACGCCATCAATACCGCTGTCATCCCAGTCACAATCCATTTCAGGCGGCCCAACAAACAACTCGTACATTCTCAAGGAATCACAGCCGTATTTTTCCACTAATTCATCAGGAGATACAACGTTGCCCAAGGATTTACTCATCTTGCCGCCGTTTTTTGTAATCATGCCCTGGTTAAAGAGCTTCTGGAATGGTTCTTCAAAAGGCACTGCCCCAATATCATATAAGAATTTTGTATAGAAACGTGCGTATAATAAGTGTAGTACCGCATGCTCAATACCACCAACATACAAGTCCACAGGTGCCCATTTTTTCAACGCATCCATACTTGCCAGCTCTTTATCGTTATGATTATCAACATAGCGCAGGAAATACCAGCTGGAGCCTGCCCACTGAGGCATTGTATTTGTTTCTCTTTTTGCAGGTCTACCGCAAACAGGACAGGTTGTGTTTACCCACTCATCAATTTGAGCCAAAGGAGATTCACCGGTATCCGTAGGCTTGTAGGACTCCACCTCGGGGAGCAATACAGGCAGCTGATCCTCGGGAACAGGAACGGCGCCGCAATGATCACAATGGATAATAGGAATGGGTTCGCCCCAATATCTTTGTCTGGAAAATACCCAGTCGCGTAATTTATAATTTACGGTTTTCTTACCAAGTCCCTGTTCTTCCATCATATGAGGCACTTTTTTCTTTGCCTCAAATGCCTTCATGCCGTTCCACTCACCAGAGTTAATGATAACACCATCGCCAGCATATGCTTCAGTCAAAGGCTTTTCTTCTGTACCTTCAGGTAAAATGACCTGAACAATAGGCAAATTAAATTTTGTGGCAAAATCAAAGTCACGTTCATCATGGGCGGGTACACACATAACTGCGCCGGTACCATAATCAGCCAACACATAATCGGCAACCCAAACAGGAATTTCTTTGCCGTTTACAGGGTTCACACAGTAAGCGCCGGTAAATACGCCTGTCTTTTCTTTATCTGTCATACGGTCAACAGAGGATTTGGTGGAAGCATCAAAGCAATACTGGTTCACAGCTTCCTTGCATTCAGGTGTTACAATTTCATCAAGCCCTTTATATTCGGGAGCCAAAACCATAAAGGTACAGCCGTGAAGTGTATCAGGTCTTGTTGTAAAAACAGAAATTTTATTATCGCTACCACTTATTTTAAAGTCTACCTCAGCACCATAGCTCTTTCCAATCCAATCAGACTGCATCTTTTTAACCTTTTCAGACCAATCCAGCTGCTGCAAATCTTCCAGCAATCTGTCTGCGTATGCTGTGATTTTCAGCATCCACTGACGAAGGTTCCTCTTTGTTACCGTTGCGCCACAACGCTCACAAGTACCTCCGGCTGCTTCCTCATTAGCCAAAACACATTTACAGCTAGGGCACCAGTTCAAAGGCATCTGCTTTTCATAAGCCAAGCCTTTTTTGAACATTTGGACAAAAATCCACTGTGTCCATTTATAATAGCCAGGGTCTGTAGTATCAACCTCTTTATCCCAATCGTAAATCGCACTGATTTCATGCAGTTGACGTTTTACATTTGTAATATTATCCGCCGTGGAGATACGAGGATGAATATTATTTTTAATGGCAAAATTCTCAGCGGGCAAACCAAAAGCGTCCCAACCCATGGGATGAAGCACCTGGAAACCCTGTAGCACCTTATATCTGCTCACAACGTCACTTAAAACATAGCCTCTCCAGTGGCCAACGTGAAGCCCTGTACCGGATGGATAAGGAAACATATCCAAGCAGTAAAATTTCGGTTTTTTATCATCTTCTACGTTAATGGGATTCTTTTCCCACTCCGCACGCCATTTTTTTTCAATTTCCGTAAATTCATAGTGACTGTTCATTGCCAATTCCTCCTTAACAAAACTTTTTCATAAAGCTCTGCATGTTTACCAATTTAACTTTATCCTTTTTTGTAAAAATAAAAAAACCTTCGTCTCAATTAGAGACGAAGGGACACTCCGTGTTACCACTCTAGTTTGCCAAAAGGCACACTCAAAACCAATAACGGTGGCTACCGTTGCCGCTTACTAATCAAAGCTGATTTTGGGGGCAAAACTCCAAGGCCAGTTCCAAAACGTGTTTTTATCGGCTCGCACCAACCGCCAATTCTCTGAAAAAACATTTCGTATTGTACTCTTCCTCTTCAAAGTTTATTCACGAGACTATTTATAACATATTTAACAATAAAAATCAAGTGTTTTTAGTTATTTTTTAAAAGAATACAGTCTACAACCATGGGTCAACCCGCCCCATTTGATTCAAATTGATTACGATATAGGTTGTAATAAAATCCTTTTGTTTCCATTAATTCTTTATGATTTCCCCGTTCAATAATTTCTCCGTGGTTGATTACTGCAATCAAATCTGCTTCTCGTATGGTGCTTAAACGATGGGCAATTACAAAGTTGGTTCGACCTTTCATCAAATTATGCATTGCTTCTTGGATTTTTACCTCTGTTCGCGTGTCCACGCTGCTGGTGGCTTCATCTAAAATTAATATAGATGGATTTGCCAATATTGCCCTGGAAATAGCCAGCATCTGCCGCTGCCCTTGGCTTAAATTGCCGCCGCTGTCAGATAAAACGGTGTCGTAGCCATCCGGTAGCCGGCGGATAAATTCATGGGCATTCGCCAGCTTTGCAGCTTCAATAATTTCCTCGTCCGTTGCGTTTAATCTGCCATAGCGAATATTTTCTCGAATTGTGTCAGTAAATAAATAGGTATCCTGCAATACAATGCCTAAAGTTGATCGTATGTTTTTCCGCTTAATGTCTTTGATGTCATACCCATCAATGGTAATTGTTCCTTTAGCTATATCATAAAAGCGTGTTAATAAATTGATAATTGTGGTTTTACCCGCACCCGTAGGACCCACTAGCGCAATGGTTTGGCCAGGCTTTGCATATAAGTTTATTTCCTTTAAAATCGGATGGCCTTCTTCGTAAGAAAAATCAACATTTGAAAACACTACGTCACCCCGTACAGCTTTGAGCTCCACGGATTCCGGCGCATCTTCCAATTCTTCTTCTTCATCCAAAACCTCAAACACCCGTTCAGCACCCGCAAAAGCCGCCATCATGGCATTGACTTGGTTCGCCAATTCATTCAAAGGCCTTGTAAACTGCTTCGAGTAAATGATAAAATTGGAAATGGTTCCCAATGTCATAGGCAATCCCATTACCATCATTAAACCGCCGCCTACAACTACGATCGCATAGGTTACATTATTGAGTGCCATCATAATAGGACCAACTATTCCCGAGAAAATTTCCGCTCTCATTCCCACCTCTAGTAAATCTGTGTTTTTCTTGGAAAAAGAATCTGTTATTTCCTCTTCCTGACAAAAAACTTTAACTACCTTTTGCCCAGAAATGATTTCCTCAATAAAACCGTTAAGCTTACCCAGTCGTTCCTGCTTTTCCTTGTAATACCTCCTAGAACGCGAAGCCACTGCCTTTGTAGCAATAAGCATAACGGGAATTGTAATAATTGTAGCAATCGTCAAGGGAATACTTAAATAAAGCATCATAGCCAAGGTTCCAATTAAGGTCAACCCACTTTGAAACACCTGAGAAACACTGGAGTTAAGTGCCATGGAAATATTATCGACATCATTAGTTACTCGGCTCATTATTTCACCATGAGTTGTATTATCAAAGTATTTCAGCGGGAGCCGTTGTATTTTCTCAAATATTTCTTTACGGATAGTAGCAACTACGCTTTGGCCAACGTGAAGGAACAAATTGCTCTGAATCCACATACATAAAGAGGTACCCACGTAGATTGCAAAAAGCATTGAACAAACCTTTGCCAAGCCCTGAAAGTCGAAAGTTATAATATACTTGTCAATCGCTACGCCAATCAACCGAGTTGCAAAAACGGTTCCTAACGTTACAAATGCAATACAAATAATAGAAATTGTCAACTGCAGCCAATACTTATTAAGATATTTCAAAAGCCTGGCAAGTGTCTTTTTTGTATTCTTTGGTTTTTTTAAGCTTGCTGGCGGCCGACCGCCCATGTGGGGATTATTCATCCAACACTCCCCCTTTCTTCATTTGAGAATAATAAATTTCCTGATAGTCCACACTCGTTTCCATAAGTTTATTATGGTTACCTTCTGCCACTATTTTCCCATCTTTCAGTACTAAAATTTTATCTGCTTCTTTTATAGAGCTGATTTTTTGAGCAATCATAAATTTTGTGCAATGACGATGAGATTCCATCATAGACTGTCGAATTCGTTTTTCTGTCAAAGAATCCACGGCGCTGGTACTATCATCAAAAATTATGATATTGGGGTTTTGGATAATGGCTCTAGCGATGGAAATACGCTGTTTTTGCCCACCGGAAACATTGACACCCTTTTGTCCCAGCTCTGTATCATAGCCGTTTGGCAATTCCATAATAAAGTCATGGGCTTGTGCCGCTTTTGCCGCTGCAATGACTTGATCCTCTGTTGCGTCTTTATTCCCCCATTTGATGTTCTCGCGAATGGTTCCTGTAAACAGAATGGTTTCTTGCAAAATAACGGCTACTTTTTTTCTCAATTCATGAATTGTATAATGACGTACATCAACGCCATCTATATAGATGGCACCTTGGGAAACATCGTAAAGTCGTGGCATTAAATTTACTAAGGTTGATTTCCCTGAGCCGGTTTCCCCAAGTATTCCTATAGTTTCTCCTGGATTTGCAACAAAGCTGATTCCTTCCAAAACAGGCTCTCCACTGCCGCCTTCGTATCGAAAAAACACATTGTCAAACGAAACTTTTCCCTCATTTTTTTTCGGCAAAACAGGTTTCACAGGATCAACAATATCAATTTCTTCTTTCAAAACTTCGTTTACACGATTCAAAGAAATCTGTGCTCTTGAGATATACATAAAAACCATAGCCATCATCATTAATGACATGACCATTTGCATTAAATAAGTAATAAAAGCCATAATTTCTTCTATTCTCAGTGTGCCGCTGTAAACTTGAATTCCACCAAACCAAAGAATTGCAATGACAGAAACATTTAAAATAAGCATCATTGCAGGAAGCATTATTATCACAATACGAAAAGCCTTTAGGTTCGTCTCTTTATAATCCTCATTGGCAGTATTAAACTTATCCATTTCATAATCATGGCGAACAAAAGCTTTCACAACACGCATACCCGCTAAGCATTCTCGCATAACAGTATTTACACCATCCAGCTTATTTTGAACCATTTGGAATTTAGGCATTGCTTTACGCATAATGAAAAACATGGCTAAGCCTAAAATAGCAATAGCAATAATAAAGATCATGGCTAATTTTGCATTAATGGTAAAAGCCATAATTAAACTGCCAAAGCAAAGCAATGGTGCGCGTATCAACATGCGCAAGGACATAAGAATAACCATTTGAATTTGCGTAATATCATTGGTTAAGCGTGTAATTAATGATGGCGTCTGAAACGTATCTATGTTATGGAACGAAAAATTTTGAATTTTTATAAACAAGTCTTTTCTTAAATCCGCTCCTGCTCTCTGACTTACAATGGCGGCACAGATCAAGCAGCCAATCCCGCCAATTATGCCCAAAATGGCAATGGAAATCATAGCTGCACCCATTTTTAAAATATAACTGCTATTGGATGTAGCAACACCTTGATTAATCAGTAGTGTCATTAGCTTTGGCATAATCAACTCTGACGATGCTTCTATCATCATAAACAACGGCGCCAAAATTGCTAGTATTCTATATGGTTTCATATATTTCAAAATTATTTTCAAGACTATTCCCTCATTTCCTGTAATTCCTTATTCAAATTGTCTAAAATCCGCATAAATAATTTTAGGCAAACGTCCCTTTCTTTCTCAGTAAAACCAACAAAAGCCACTTCGTCAATGGATGCACCTTTTTTAATAAACGCATGAAATTTGTCCCATCCCTTTGGGGTCAAGCTGACACGAATATTGCGCATGTCTTTTTCATCTCTGACACGCTCAATCAATTCATCCCGCTCCATTCTCTTTAAGGTATCTGTCATAGAGGCAGGTTTTACTTGGAAAAAATCGGATAATTCTTTTTGTGTTTGTAGATTTTTTGTGGCCAAAGACATTAAAATACGCGGTTGTCCTCTTGACAACCCAATTTCCTGCGCGCTACGCATCATATGCATATGATATAGCTTAAGTACTATACTTAACGTAAACGAAAAATCCGATACATGATTTCCCAAAACCTCCCGTTTTTTTGCTATTTCATCAGAAAAAAACATTACTACCCCTCCTCGAGCACTGAAATATAATAACTTTTAACTTTAGCCATGAACTATTGTATCTTTTATCATAGAACACTTTATTGTTTTTTAGCAGAATACATTTCTTTTATTATCAAAGTCCTATTAAAAAAAACTTTTGCAAAGAATAAATAATAAAAACAATATTGTTAAACAAACAAAAAACAGTTAGGCATCTAATGTTTAGATACCTAACTATTTTATCACTTTATTTTAATTTGTCAATATATATTATAAAACATATTGGAACATAAATGCGATGTGAATACTACTGCCAATCATAACAAAAACATGGAAGATTTCATGAAAGCCAAAATTTTCAAACGTAATGTTGGGCTTTTTCAAAGCATAGATGACAGCACCTAAAGTATAAGCAATCCCCCCTGCCAGCAAAAGACCAACCCCATGCCAGCTAATTGCCTTTTCTAAGGGAACAAATACAACCACAGCCAGCCACCCCATAACTACATAGATGAGCGTTGACAACCACCTTGGCGCATCCATCCAAAAAATTTTCAATAAAATCCCAGCCAACGCAAATGCCCAAATCAGAACCAGCAATGTCCAGCCCCATTTGCCATGCAAAGACACTAGACAAATTGGGGTATATGTTCCCGCAATTAATATAAAAATCATCATATGGTCAATGCGACGCAAAATATTGACTTTGGTTTGTGAGAGCTTTAATGTATGGTATATTGTGCTGGCACCGTATAATAGCAGTAAAGATATGCCAAAAACGGCGAATCCCAATAGATGCCATATGCTTGCCTTCTGCTTTGCATCTTGCATCAATAGGATAAAACAAGGAATAACGGCAATAAAGCCGATAAAATGTGTCAATGCACTGATTGGGTCTTTAATTTTGCATTTTATTCTTTCCATATTTATTACAACTCCTTCATGTAGTTATTGATACTATGTTGTATTGTATCCATATAATAGCATATTATCCTTAACAACACAAGAAGAATTTGTAATAAAATCTTGCTGCAATGTATGAAATGATATATAATAAATGAACAATAAATAGATTGAGGCTTGAGGTGAACAAATGACCACATTAGATAAAATTATAGACAATTTTTCACAGCAAATTAAGGCATCAGGAATCATTAGTATCGATGATATCCCCAATATTGATTTATATATGGATCAAGTAACCACATTTATGGATAAGGCCTTAGGTAGGTATAAGCGTTATGAAGACGATAAAATACTTACCAAAACAATGATTAACAATTATACAAAAGCAAAAATTTTTCCGCCTCCCCTAAAAAAGAAGTATACCCCCACACATTTAATGCTTCTGATTATGATTTATCACTTAAAAGCCGTTCTATCTATTCGGGACATTGGCATTTTATTTCAACCGATTCTTAGCGTAAAGTCTACTGAGGAGCAGGATGATTTTATCCGAAGTATTTATAAGGGCTTTACAAAATTACAACTAATCATTCAGCAAAACATGCAGTCTTCCACAGAAGGCATTCAAAGTAACATAAATCCGACAAAAGATATTCTTGATGAATATCAGGAGGAAAAAAGCAAAAAAATATTACTAGTTTTGCTTCTTGCCATTCGCGCAAATGCGGAAAAACAGCTTGCGGAAAGAGCACTGGACTCTTATTTTTAAATTCAAAAGGCGAAGCGTCGTTTTGTTTTCGAAGCTTCGCCTTTTATATTATGTAACGTCTTTTTTTTTATACATGTATTCTTAAAACAAGCTAAGCTGATTTGTTTCAGGAATCCCGTTCAATACACCGTTTTCCTTTAGGAGATCGATAAGGGAACGACCTAAGGAGGTCCTGTTTTTCAATTCTTCTAATGTATTGAATTCCCCGTCTACCCTCCCCGCCACAATGCTTTCGGCGGCAGTTGTACCAAGACCCTGAAGAGAATTAAAGGGGGGAATCAGACCTTCCTTTGTTACGATAAATTTTTTGCTGTCTGATTTATAAAGATCCATTGGTAAAAAACGAAAGCCTCTGGCATAAAATTCAACAACAATTTCCAAAACAGTAAGCTTATTTTTATCCTTTGCTGTTGCCTCCATGCCTTTTGCATGAATTTCCTTAATTGCCTCTTTTGCCTTTTCTATTCCCTTGCACATTGAGGCGTAGTCAAAATCATCACATGCCCTTACGGTAAAATATGCGGCATAATATGCCTCTGGATAATGAATTTTAAAATAGGCAATACGAAAAGCCATCATAACATAAGCAGCAGCATGGGCCTTAGGAAACATATACTTAATTTTCTGACAGGATTCAATATACCAATCAGGCACATTGCTCGCCTTCATGTCTGCAATATCCTCCTCAGTCAAACCTTTCCCCTTACGCACTTTTTCCATGATTTTAAAAGATTTCTTTTTGTCTACTCCTTTATTAATCAAGTAAATCATAATACTGTCACGGGTAGATATGGTTTCCTTTAGAGAGATTGTCCCATTTTCTATTAAAGTCTGGGCGTTTCCAAGCCATACGTCTGTTCCATGGGAAAGCCCGGAAATTCGCAGTAAATCGGCAAAGGTTTTTGGTTTCGTATCCAACAGCATTCCTCGTACAAATTTCGTTCCGAATTCGGGGATCCCCAAGGTTCCTGTTTTGCAGCTAATCTCCTCCTCCGTAACACCAAGAGCCTTTGGTGATTCAAATAAAGACATAGTTTCGGGATCACCTAATGGCACGGTTTGAGGGTTTACTCCGGTTAAATCAAATAGCATACGAATTACCGTTGGATCGTCATGCCCCAAAAGATCCAACTTAAGCAATCGCCCGCTGATGGAGTGATAGTCAAAATGGGTGGTGGTAATTTTGGAATTCACATCATTTGCCGGTCGCTGGATAGGACAAAATTCAAAAATGCTATGATCATTGGGCACAACCATAAGCCCCCCTGGGTGCTGCCCTGTTGTCCTTTTTATACCGGTGCATCCAAGCACCAAACGGTTAATTTCTGCGTTATGTACGATTTTCTCCCGTTCGTCAAAATATTTTTTTACAAATCCATAAGCAGTTTTATCGGCAAGGGTCCCGATGGTTCCGGCTTTAAACACATGTCCAACACCAAATAGCTCTTCTGTATAAGCATGAGCGCGCTGTTGATATTCACCGGAAAAGTTTAAGTCAATATCCGGTTCCTTATCCCCCTCAAAGCCCAGGAAAGTTTGGAAAGGAATATCATGGCCATCCTTATGTAATTTTTCTCCGCAAACGGGACAATTTTTATCGGGCATATCGCAACCGCAGGCTTCTTCAAGGGCATAGGTCTTCACTGTTTCAGATTCAAAGTCCGAATACTTGCAATTGGGGCAAACGTAATGGGGCGGCAAAGAGTTTACCTCTGTAATCCCCGCCATATTCGCCGCAAAGGAAGAACCAACGGAACCACGAGAACCAACCAAATACCCGTCCTCCACAGATTTCCATACCAGCTTTTGAGCAATAATATAAAGAACAGCATAACCGTTGCTAATAATAGAATTTAACTCGGTTTCCAATCTCTCCTGCACAATAGACGGCAGTGGATCGCCGTAAATCGAATAAGCTTTTTCCATACAAATCCGCCGAAGCTCGTCATCCGCACCTTCAATTTTGGGTGGAAAGGTTTCATCGGGAATGGGCTTGATCTTTTCGATACGATCCGCAACAAGATTGGTGTTGGTGATAACCACTTCTCTTGCCTTGTCATCGCCTAAATATGCAAATTCTTGCAGCATTTCTTCTGTTGTGCGAAAATACAAAGGTGGCTGATTTTCTGCGTCGGAAAAGCCCTCAGCCGCCATAATTATTTTACGATACACGGAATCATCAGGGTCAATAAAATGCACATCGCAGGTTGCAACTACAGGCTTATGATATTTTTCGCCAAGATTTACTATTTTTTTATTAATCGCAATCAAATCCTCCATGGAGCGAATGGCCGCAACCTTTGGAGAGTCAATCATGAAGCGATTATTACCTAACGGCTGAATTTCCAGATAATCATAAAAACGCACAATGTTTTCGACTACTTCTTTTGGAGCACTATCCAATAAGGCGCGGTAAAGCTCCCCTGCCTCGCAGGCACTGCCCAAAATCAGGCCTTCTCGCAAACGCATGAGCTGGCTTTTGGGAATTCTGGGTTTTCTGTAAAAGTAATCAATGTGGGATAGAGAAACCAATTCGTATAAATTGCGTAAACCCGTGTAATTTTCCACCAAAATAATTGCGTGGTGTGCTCGAAGCTTTTTATAGTTTACCGTTCGGCTGGAAAAAATATTGATTTCATCTAGAGTAAAAATCTTTTTTTCAACCATCATATCTATAAATTTTAGGAACATTTCAGCCGTTGCCTCGGCATCGTTCACTGCTCTATGATGTCCAACGAGAGAAATATTCAAATGCTCACAAATGATGTTTAATTTGTGCTTGCTTAGTTGGGGCAGTAAGGTTCTTGCCAGTTCCAAGGTATCCAAAACTGTATTTTCCACCTCAATATTGCAATAACGCTCCGCTGCCACCCGCACAAAGCCGGTATCAAAGCTTGCATTATGGGCAACCAAAACGGCATCCTTTGCAAATTCCAAAAATTTTGGCAGTACCTCTTGTATCTTTGGTGCGTCTGCCACCATTTCATCAGTAATTCCCGTAAGCTTTGTTATTTCTTCTGAAATTGGTTTTTGTGGGTTCACAAAGGAGCTGAAACGGTCAATAATCTTACCGTTTTGCAGTTTTACTGCGCCGATTTCCGTTATCATTTCTGTTTCTCTGGATAACCCCGTGGTTTCAATATCAAAAACCACAAAATCATCATCCAGATTTTGCCCCCTCGACATGGTAACAACATTTCCCAAATCATCAACCAAATAGGCCTCAACGCCATAAATTACCTTCAAATCAGACTTTCCGGCGGCATTCATTGCATCAGGAAAGGCCTGAACAACGCCATGATCGGTTATGGCAATTGCCTTATGCCCCCAATCTATAGCTCGTTTGATATAGTTTTTAACTGCTGTAACCCCATCCATACTGCTCATTTGTGTATGTAAATGCAATTCAACCCTTTTTTCTGCTGACTGATCCATGCGGGGAGGAACAGCCTTCGCTTGATTGATATTTTTCGCCATAATATTGATCTCTTTTGCATATTTATCAAACTGAACATCCCCTTGTATCCTCATGCAAGCGCCCATTTTAAAACGATCCTGCAGTTCTCCGTCAAAAATGCTTTTCTTTACAAAGAATTTTACAGTGGTTGAATCTGTTTTATCCGTAATATCAAAGGAAATAATATATTTATCACCGCTTTTAATTTCTCTACTTTCTACGTTGAAAATAATGCCCTCAATAACCACGGTTTCCCCAACCGTTTTGCTTTCCACAATTGGTATTCTATTTCCTACACATTCCTTGCCAAACAAAATTCCCTTTTGTACAGAATCGGAAATACCTGCTGCCTCTGCCGTAGATTTTTCCTGGGCAGCCTCTGCCTGTGCAGAGACAATCTGTTCTAAAAATTCATTTTCCTTTGCTTCTTTTTCCCGTTCAAACATTTCAGCCTCAGCATCTGTTTGAGCAACATTTTTAAACTGAATTACAAAGGGGCGCTGTGTTTCTTGCATTATCATATGCTGTAACGTTTTATCCAGTTTTTTTTGTGCCATATAATATGCCATATTGTTTTTGACATAGATTAACAGCTTTCCGTCTTTCAGCTTCCATTCTGCATCGGAGATAATTCCTGCACAGATTTTACTTTGCTGAGAAATATAGACCTTAATATTTTCCCAATAACTAGAAATAAAGCTGCTTTCATCCAGCTCACCCAAAGAATATTTCAAGGAAAGACGAATCTCTTTTATCCCAGGCAAAGCTCGCTTCAGTTCTTCTTTTAATTTCTCTGCTTCATTCAAAGAAATCAGCTTTTGTGAGATCATATCAACAGCGACAACACGCTCTTTTTTGAAAATTGTTAGGTTCTCGACTTTTGTTTCAGCGAAAGCCTTTTTTACGCCAAAAGAAAGAGAAATTTTATGAAAAACGTTTTCAAAGCTTTGTACTGTCATGCTGTTCCTCCTTTCTTTGGTTAATCTTTAATACTTTTCTATTTCTTCCATTAAAGCAGAAACCAATTCGTCTTCCCGTACCTTTTTGATAATTTCTCCTTTTTTAAACAAAAGTCCCTCACCTTTGCCGCCGGCAATTCCCACATCTGCCTCTCTTGCTTCTCCAGGGCCATTGACAACGCAGCCCATGACTGCAACCTTTATGTTTTTATCAATCCCCTGACAAAGGCGTTCCACCTCGTTGGCAATGGAAATCAAATCGATCTGTGTTCTTCCGCAGGTGGGACAGGAAATAAACTCAATTCCAAATTTACGCAAGCCAAGGCTTTTTAATATTTCCTTACCAGCCCGAATTTCCTCCACGGGGTTGCCTGTTAGTGAAACACGAAGGGTATCGCCAATGCCTGCGGCGAGAATTGCGCCGATACCTACCGCCGATTTAATCGTGCCGCCATAAACCGTTCCGGCTTCTGTAATCCCCACATGTATAGGATAATCAATGGTTTCCGAAAGAATTTTGTATGCCTCCAGTGAGAATAGCACATCCGATGCCTTAATGGAAACTACAATATCAAAAAAATCATACTTTTCCAAAATTTTCACATGACGTAACGCGCTTTCTACCAACCCACGGGGGGTTACCCCACCATGTTTTTGGATAAGGTCTTTCTCCAAGGAGCCGCTGTTTACGCCAATGCGAATGGGGATTTTCTTTTCCTTCGCTTTTTCCACCACCTGTCGGATGCGACTTTCCTCACCAATATTCCCAGGATTAATTCTAACTTTATCTATGCCCAAATCCATCACCCGGAGTGCCAGTTTGTAATCAAAATGAATATCTGCAACCAGTGGAATATGAATTTGCTTTTTTATTTCTTCTACTGCATTTGCGGCCTCCATATCTAAAATAGCAACGCGCACCAATTCACAGCCGGCTTCTTCCAACTGTAAAATTTGTTTTACCGTTGCCGCCACATCTCTTGTATCCGTGTTGCACATAGATTGTAACACAATCGGGTTTTGACCGCCTATTTTTATATGTCCCACCTGAACTTCTTTGGTCATTTTTCGAAGCACTTCAAATCACGTCCTTTTATTTTGCATACCTAAAATAGATTGCAAAATCATTTTATCATATTTTTTCTCCAGCGCTCAATTTTTTTAAAATAATCTTTCCACTTCTTTATGGGAAAATTATATAAAACACTTTTTATGCATTAACACAACCATAATGCACCATAGTTCTTATTTACCCACAACAAAGGCAAACCCTTGCAAAATTCAATTCCGGCACAAAAAATGCCCAAATGAAATTCATTTGAGCCGTATACAAAACAACCTATCTTGTTTCAATAAAAATCATTCAAAAATTTTGCAAGCAAGTCTTTGCATGAAATTCACATCAAAACAGTGATGTTATAAGTATTTCCTCATAAAATCATCTGTTTTGATTCACGAATCTCAAAAACGTTTAAATAAAGAATTTTACAATATCTCCATATAAAACAAACACCATAATTCCTATTAAAAAGGCAAAACCAAGAAAATGAATTTTACTTTCCAGCTCAGGGTTAAGGGGTTTCCTGCGGATTGCTTCTACAAGCAGCAAAAGGATTCTTCCGCCGTCCAACGCAGGAATGGGAAATAGGTTCAATACACCCAAATTTGCACTTAACACAGCGCCAATATAAATTACATTTTGAATTGCCTCTTTCAAGCCATAGCTTAGCCCTGCCTCATAGCTAGCTCCAACCATTTTGACAATGGAAATTGGCCCGCCAAACTCTTCCTGCTTTGCAGTAAAGGTGAACACCCGCGCCAAGCCTTCCGCAGTCAGCTTAATATAGTTCAGCATAGAATAATAGCTGTATCGCATGGTTTCCAATACAGAAGTTCGCTGATAGCCTTCCACTGCCTCGGCAAACAGGCCAACCTCTATTTCAGGGGAAAAACCAATGAGATATCCTTGGCGGTCTGCGTCATATTGAGGAGTCAATTTATAAGAGTATACCTGACCATCTCTTAATACATCCAAACGCATTTCCTCACCGCTGTTTTTATATATTTGCGATTCCATTTCATCATAAATATGGATGCGCTTTCCATTGACTCTGTAAATTTCATCTCCGGCCTGCAAGCCAATTTCTTGGGCGGGCGTTTCTTGCAAAACCTCTTTTATTTTGGGCACAGCCATATATGAGGTTGCTGTCAGCCCAAAAATCATGATAAACGCCAACACAAAGTTCATAAATGGACCGGCCGCCATAACAATAAAACGCACACCTACGGATTTCGAAAAAAATGACCGTGGCCCAATTGTACCGTCCTCTTCTTCGCCTTGCATACGGCAAAAGCCGCCCAAGGGTAACAGACGAATGGTGTATTCTGTTTCTCCTTTTTTATGGGAGAAGATTTTGGCCCCCATGCCTACAGAAAATTCTTCGACTAAAATGCCACTTTTCTTTGCGGCAATAAAGTGTCCAAATTCATGCGCAATCACAAGAACACCAATTAAAATCAGCGAAATAATAATGGAGAACAATTCTCCACCTCCTCTCTATTATCAGAAATTCAGATGTGAAGCAAAGCTCCTTGCCCAATCATCGGCATCCAATAAATCTTCTAATGTATAGTCATACTTCACAGTATATGCATTCATAGTTTGTTCTATCAGTTCAGGAATTTGTAAAAAAGTAATTTTTCCGCTCAAAAATTTTTGAACAGCAATTTCATTTGCTCCATTTAATACAGCAGGCAATGTTCCGCCTATTTCCAACGCTCGGTATGCCAAGCCTAAGCAACAAAATGTTTCCATATCGGGTTTTTCAAAAGATAAAGCATTCCTTTGGGCAAAATCCACCTTAGGGAATGGGTTTTTTACCCTTTTGGGGTAGGTAAGGGCATATTGTATGGGCACCTTCATATCAGGCTCACCCATTTGTGCAATAATTGCACCATCCTCGTATTCCACTGCAGAATGCATGATACTTTGTGGATGTACCAAAACCTCAATTTGATCGGTTGATACATCAAAAAGCCACTTTGCCTCCATTACTTCTAAGCCCTTATTCATAAGGGTAGCGGAATCAATGGTAATTTTTTTACCCATAGACCAATTGGGATGTCTTAATGCATCAGCAGCGGTAATGTGCATTAATTCCTCTTTCTTTTTTCCACGAAACGGGCCACCGGAAGCTGTTAATAAAATCCGCCGAATGGCATTGCCTTCATTGCCTTGCAGCGACTGGAAAATTGCAGAATGCTCACTATCCACAGGGTAAATGGAAATGCCATTTTTTTGGGCTAAATCCATAACCAGCTGACCGGCGGAAACGAGAGTTTCTTTATTTGCAAGAGCAATATTTTTTCCCGCTGAAATTGCTTCAAACGTGGGCTTTAGCCCAACATTTCCCACAACGGAGGTCACCACAGTATCTACGGAGTTCATTGTTGCAACTTCAATGAAGCCATCCATACCGCTTAACACTTTAGTTTTCACATCGGTTAAACGATCCTTAAGCTTTTTTGCTTGTTTTTCATCCATAACCGCAACAAGACGAGGTCTAAGCTTTCTTGCCTGCATTTCCAACAGCTCAATATTTTGATTTCCACTAATTCCTGCAACGCATATGTTATCCAAATTTTCAACGACTTCCAATGTTTGTGTACCAATGGAACCTGTTGAGCCTAAAATTGAAATTTCTCTCATTTTTTTACCTCTTTACGGTTTCACTCTAATTAAGAAAAACATAATGTAATAAAGTGCCGGCGCCGTTAAAATAACGCTGTCAAAACGATCTAATACGCCGCCGTGACCGGGAATCAGTTTCCCAAAATCCTTAATTCCGTTGATTCTTTTCATTGCCGAGGCAGCCAAATCGCCGATTTGCGCCAAAAATGAACCAAAAAAACCAGCCAAACCGCACAACAGCAGTAGATTTACATCCTCAAACACCACAACTTTCCCAATCCATAAGCCATATGCCAAAGAAATCAAGGTTGCGGTGACAATTCCGCCGATAGCACCTTCTATTGTTTTTTTTGGACTAAGCGAGGGGATTAATTTATGTTTTCCAAAATTTATTCCAACAAAATAAGCCCCGGTATCACAGCCAAAAGCAGCAATAAACGCCAGCCAAACCAGATATTTTCCGTAAGCAAATTCTCGAATTAAATAAATATGGGATAATAAGAAAAATGCATAGAAAAAACCAAAAAAACCTGTCATCCCTTCCAGCGCATTCGTTCTATCATGGCAAATAACCGTATAAATCATTAGCACCACAAGAAATAAGGAAACAAAAATATTAAAATAATTATCTGCATTAATAATTTGCTCCATAAAAAAGCCGTAGAATAAGGCAAAAGCATAGCCAATGACATGCAACCCAGTGTTTTGTTTTGAAAATGCCTGATAGAACTCATGCATTCCCATCAAACCTAAAACAACCATTGACGTTTTCAACCAAAAACCACCGGAAACAACAAGGAATATCAGAAATGGTAGGAGCACAACTGCGGAAATAATTCTGGTTTTCAATATAAATCACCTCAATTTATCTTCCGCCGAAGCGGCGTTCTCTATTCTGATAATAGTAAATTGCCTCTTCCAAGTCCTTTTTACCAAAATCAGGCCACAGTACATCTGTAAAATAAAATTCCGAATAAGCAATTTGCCATAACAAAAAATTGCTAATGCGTTCTTCTCCACTTGTACGAATTACTAGCTCCGGATCAGGAACGCCAGCAGTGTCAAGCTGTGCCGCAATGATTTCTTCTGTGATTTCCTGGGGAGATAATTCTCCGATTGCAACTTTTTCAGCAATTTGTGTTATCCCTCGACGCAGTTCATCTCTTCCGCCGTAATTTAGGGCAATATGAACAGTCATGCCATCTTTGGCCTTTGATTTTTCTTCGACCTCCCGAATCTGTTCTTGAATATCCTCATCCAAACGGGAAATATCTCCAATGATATGCATTCTTACGTTGTCCTTTAGAAAACGCTGAAAAGAATTTTTTAAATAGTAGCGCATCAAATCCATGATGGCAGCTACTTCCTCCTCTGAACGCCTCCAATTTTCTGTTGAAAACGCATAAACCGTGATATGCTCTATTCCTATTTCTTTGGCATCGGTAATCAACCGTTCAAAAGCCTCAGCTCCCGCTTTATGACCGGCCTTTTTTGGTAAAGCTCTTTTGGCAGCCCACCGCCCGTTACCATCCATAACAATTGCAATATGCTTAGGTAGGCGAGAAGAATCTATTAAAAGCACTTCTCGTTTTTTCTGAAAAAACATAAATATCCTCCAAGAAACAAAGCCCCTCTATTACCAGAGGGGCAGGTAGTTTAATTTATACTGCAAGGATGTCTTTGCATTTTTCGTCGCATTTTTTATCAATATCTGCAACAAATTTATCTGTTAGCTTTTGGATTTCATCTTCCATATCCTTTAATTCATCCTCGGTAATTTCTTTTTTCTTTTCAACTTTTTTGAGTGCATCAATTGCATCTCGTCTGATATTACGAATTGCTACCTTGGAGTTTTCCGCTTTCTTTTTAACGTCTTTTGTCAATTCCTTTCTTCTGTCCTCTGTTAATTCGGGGAAGATTAAGCGAATGACTTTTCCGTCATTATTGGGATTAAGACCCAAATCAGAAGCATTAATTGCTTTTTCAACTGCCTTCAAAGCACTACTGTCCCAAGGCTGGATTTGAATAATACGTGCTTCCGGAACGGTAACATTTCCAATCTGATTGATTGGGGTTTGTGTTCCATAATATTCAACAGTAATCTTGTCAAGCACATGGGGGTTTGCACGGCCTGCACGAATTGTTATATAATCGTTTGCCAAAGCTGTAACGGTTTTTGCCATTTTTTCTTCATAAGGTTTAATTAATTCAGATGCCATAGCGTTTGCCTCCTATGATTCGTTTTTTAAGAAACTGTAACAATTGTACCAATCTTTTCTCCGCTTACCGCGCGGATAATACTTTTCTCTTCGTTTAAGCCAAAAATAACTACGGGAATTTTCCTTTCAAAACAAAGGTTGGCTGCTGCCATATCAATCACCTTAAGATTATTCTTGACAATTTCTTCCGATTTAATCACATCAATCTTTTTGGCATTGGGATTAACAGCTGGATCATCATCGTAAACGCCGTCTATATTTTTTGCGAAAAATAGCCCATCTACATCAAGTTCGGCTCCTCTTAAGGCTGTAATAGTGTCCGTGGAAAAGAAAGGGTGTCCAAGTCCGGCAGCAAAAATGAGTACTTCGCTTTTTTCCAATCGTGCCAACGCAGCATCCTTAGAAAACAGCTCCGTCATGGTGCCAAAAGGAATCGGCGTTTGAACAGTTGCAAAAACACCATTCTGGCGAAAAGCATCTGCCAAATAAATTGCATTCATCACTGTTGCAAGCATGCCAATTTGGTCTGCTTTTGTTCTATCCATACCGGAAGCAGCGCTTCTGCCGCGCCAAAAATTGCCGCCGCCCACAACAAGGCAAACCTGCGTCCCTTTGTTTATAACCTCTTTAATTTGGGAAACTAAGCTCCAAATTACAGTATCATCAAAAGTAATGCCATCCTTATCACCGGCTAGAGCCTCGCCACTTAATTTCAGGACAATTCTCTTATACATTGATAACAGCCTCCTTACCCTTCTAATGTATCATAATCTTAACAAAAATACCACATTTTTTATAAAAGTATAATTATTTCCTAATTCTCCGTAAAAAAGAAACGCCAATACTTTGGCGTTTCTTTTCAATTTTATAAAAATTGATTAAATCATTGCCTTTGCAACTTCATCTGCGAAGTTTTCTTCTTTCTTCTCTAAGCCTTCGCCTGTTTCATAACGAACAAAACGTGTGATTTCAATCGAAGCACCTACAGTTTTCGCAACAGAATCAATATATTTTTGAACTGTCAAATCACCATCTTTTACATAAGGCTGTTCAACCAAGCAGAATTCTTTTAATTCTTTTTTCAATCTGCCTTCGATCATCTTTGCAATAATCTGATCGGGCTTGCTAGCATTTTTTGGATCATTTTTCGCTTGTAAAGTTAAGATTTCTGTTTCTTTTTCAATAAAGTCAGCTGGAACGTCTTTTTCTGTGATAAATTTAGGATTTAAAGCAGCAATCTGCATTGCAATGTTTTTACCTAACTCTACCAACTCATCACTTTCGTTTTCACAAGCCAATTCAATCATAACACCGATTCTGCCGCCACCGTGGATATAAGAAACCAATTTGCCGGACTGTGCTTTTTCAAATTTTTCAAAACGTCTGATGTTAAGGTTTTCGCCGATTACAGCTACCTGCTGGCTCAAAGCTTCTTTCACTGTATACTGAGAATCCAAATCCCAATTTTCTGCTAAGAACGCATCCATATCTACAGCTGTTGATTTGGATGCTTGCTTTGCAACTACTGCAACATAATCTCTAAAAATCTGATTTTTTGCAACAAAGTCGGTTTCAGAGTTTACTTCAATAATTGTACCAATTTTATTGTCATCACTTATGAAAATGTCAACAACACCTTCAGAAGCTATACGACCAGCCTTTTTTGCAGATGCAGCAAGACCTTTTTCTCTTAATAATTCTACTGCTTTTTCCATATCACCGTCTGTTTCAGCCAGTGCCTTTTTACAATCCATCATGCCAACGCCTGTAGTTTCTCTTAATTCTTTTACCATTGCTGCTGTAATAGCCATGTTTTTTTCCCTCCGTATTTTCCGCTATAATTGAAAAGAGCTTCAGCCCGTAAGTTGGCTGAAGCTCGGGCAAATGCCTTGTAATATAAATTATTCAGCTGCTACTTCTTCGGGAGCTGCTGTTTCTTGCTCGCCCTGCTTGGATTCCAAAACTGCATCGGCAACCTTGGAAGCAATCAGCTTTACTGCACGGATTGCATCATCATTACCAGGAATAACATAATCAACTTCATCCGGATCACAGTTTGTATCAACAATTGCAACAATGGGAATACCCAATGTATGTGCTTCTTGAACAGCAATTCTTTCTTTTCTTGTATCAACGATAAAGAGCATTTCGGGCACTTTTTTCATGTTTTTGATACCGCCCAAGTTCTTTTCCAGCTTTTCCATTTCATGCAACAAAGCTGCAACTTCTTTTTTAGGCAAAACATCAAAAATACCGTCAGCCTGCATTTTTTCCAATTCCTTCAGTCTTGCAATTCTTTTTTTAATTGTTGTAAAGTTTGTCAGCATACCACCCAACCATCTTTGGTTAACATAGTACATACCGCATCTTTCAGCTTCTTCTTTCAAGCATTCTTGCGCTTGTTTTTTTGTGCCAACAAATAAAATTTCACCGCCGTCTGCAATCACCTTGCAAACTTCAGCATAAGCTTCATCAGCTTTTTTTACAGTTTTCTGTAAATCAATAATGTAAATGCCATTTCTTTCTGCAAAGATGTATTCCGCCATTTTGGGGTTCCATCTTCTTGTCTGATGTCCAAAATGAACACCTGCTTCTAATAATTGTTTCATTGAAATTACGCTCATAGCGCACCTCCTGTGGTTAGTCCTCCGCATCATTTTCCGAAAAGAAACCGACCCTGTCGGCACCGTTCCTTTGGCAACAGATACGTGTGTTTTTAAAGTTACCTATGGGATTATATCACAGATAATCCCAAAATACAACCGTTTTGTGAAAGTTTTGCAAATTATTTATGACGGGTTTTCATTATTGGCTTTCTTCTTCCTCAGGTCTTTCTTTTATATAGCTACATTTCTCGTTAGAACAAACAATTTTTATATTTTTTCTGCCCTTCTCAACTAAAAAACTGCCGCAAACAGGACATTTCTCACCTGTTGGCTTATTCCAAGACATAAACCCACACTCAGGATTGTTCTCGCAGCCATAATAAATACGACCTTTTTTGGTTTTTTTAATGAGCACCTTCCCCCCGCATTCAGGACAATTTACTCCTGCTTCCTCAAAAAATGGCTTCGCATTTTGACAATCAGGGAAGCCGGGACAAGCCAAAAATTTCCCGTAGCGACCATATTTAATCACCATATTTCTGCCGCATTTTTCGCAGATCACATCACTGACTTCATCTTTTATTTCAACCTTTGCCAGTTTTTCTCGAGCATCCTCTACGCAGGCATAAAAATCAGGATAAAAATCACGAATAACCTGTTTCCATTCCTCAAGGCCATTTTCCACCTCGTCCAAGCGTTTTTCCAAATTTGCCGTAAAGTCAACATCCACGATTTCTGAGAAATAGCTTTTCATGATATTATTTACTACCTCACCCAGTTCTGTTGGGTAAAGATTTTTTGCTTCCTTCGTAACATAATGCCGCGCCTGAATTGTAGTTAAGGTAGGTGCATAGGTACTAGGGCGGCCAACACCGATTTCTTCCAAGGTCTTGATTAAAGAAGCATCGGTAAACCTAGCTGGCGGCTGGGTAAAATGCTGTTCGGGCAAAAGCGCCTCTGTTTTTAAAAGGTCACCCTTCTCCAAAAGAGGAATCATTTTTTCGTTTTCTTCCTCACCTTTATTATACACCTCTAAAAAGCCTTTGAATTTTATGCTTGAGCCAGAGCTTCTAAAGGAGCATTCCCCGGCCTGCAGCTTTACAGAAAGCGTGTCATAAACGGCAGGGCTCATTTGACTGGCAACAAAACGCTCCCAAATTAATTTATATAAACGAAATTGGTCTTTTGATAAAGACTCCTTGATGCTATCAGGACTGCGTAAAATCTCTGTGGGGCGAATTGCCTCATGGGCGTCTTGGGTTTTCCCTTTGGATTTATAAATAATTCTTTCAGGATTAACATATTCATCGCCGTACTGATCTTTAATGAAGGACACAACAGCGTCATATGCTTCATCAGAAATACGGAAGGAATCCGTACGAATATAAGAAACCAAACCTACCGTGCCTTCTCCCTTAATGTTAATACCTTCATAAAGCTGTTGGGCAATCATCATGGTTTTTTGTGAAGCCATGTTTAAGTGCTTACTGGCTTCTTGCTGCAGCGTACTGGTTGTAAAGGGCGCCACAGGCTTCTTTTGACGAGTGCCAATTTTTACATCTGTTACTTCAAAAGCCTTGCCTTCCAAAGCTTTTACGATTCCTTCGGTCGTTTCGCTGTCAGACAACTCCATTTTTTCATCGTTCTTGCCATAAAACTTAGCCTCCAGATGCTTCCCGTTTTTGTCAAGAAGCTTGGCTGTTAAAGACCAATACTCTGTGGGAATAAAGGCTAAAATTTCTTCTTCTCGATCACAAATGATTCGCAGCGCTACAGATTGCACACGTCCGCCGGAAAGTCCTTTTTTAACTTTTTGCCACAGCAAATCGCTTATGGTATAGCCCACCATTCTGTCAAGCAAGCGTCTTGCCTGTTGGGCATTTACCAAATCCATATCGATATCTCTTGCCTCGCCAATGGAACGCTTGACCGCGGTTTTAGTAATTTCGTTGAATGTAATTCGACTAATATCCTTTTCCTCGCCAAGGTTTAAGGCGTGAACCAAGTGCCAGCTAATGGCTTCTCCCTCGCGGTCAGGGTCAGTTGCAAGAAACACTTTATCCGCACTTTTGGCATCTCTGCGCAGCTTGCTCAATAAATCCCCTTTCCCCCGAATTGTAATGTATTTTGGCTCAAAGTCATTTTCCAAATCAATGCCCATCTGGCTTTTTGGCAAATCACGGATATGCCCCATGGAGGCTTCAATTTTATAACTGGTGCCCAAAAATTTTCCAATGGTGGCTGCTTTTGCCGGTGACTCTACAATCACCAGATATTTTTTTGATGTCTTTGTCTTTTTTGCATCAGACTTTGCTGCTTTATTCTTTTTTTCGGTCATTTCTTTTGTCATACCTCACCTCAAAATTAACCTTCCCTGATATATCCTGCCTGTGGAATTTTTCGAATATATCCAGCAATCTCCAACAAGGAAAGTATATACTGCACTTCCTGTATATTTTTATGCAGCTTTCTGCAAATGGTTTCTGGCAAAACAGGCTCTTTATCAAAAATTTCATCATAAATTTCTTTTTCGTCCGGAGTCAGCTTTGCCGCCACTTGTTTTGTAATCGTTTGTCTTTCATACTCTTTATAGGTAATGCCCAATTCAAACAATATATCATTTGTTTCGGTAACGATAGGGCATCCTTGCTTAATTAAATTATTTGTACCTTCGCTTAATGCGCTGGTTATATTCCCTGGAACAACAAATACCTCTCTGCCGCTTTCCAAGGCAATATCAGCGGTAATTAAGGTTCCGCTTTTCTTCCCTGCTTCTACCACCACCAGCGCTTTGGACAATCCTGCAATAATTCGATTTCGATTAGGAAAATGGTGCGCCGCAGGTTCCGTACCGGGGGGATATTCGGAAATGATACATCCGTTTTTTATAATTCTTTCCATCAGCTCTTTATTTTCCGCTGGATAACAGATATCAATGCCCGATCCAAGTACAGCAATGGTTTGTCCTCCCCCATCCAATATGCCTTTATGAGCCATGGTATCAATGCCCTTTGCCATACCGCTTACCACAACAATATTGGCTCTGGCAATGTCTTTGGCAATCTGATATGCCACACCTGCTCCATAACGAGAACATCGTCTGGCTCCCACCAAGGATATTTTGTCAATATCATCATCGGGCAGTAAGCCTTTTACATAAATACCAACGGGCGGGTTATAAATTTGCTTTAGCAAATTGGGGTATAGAGGGTGTAAAAAAGAATAGTACTGTATTGCTTTTTCTTCCAATTCTTCAATCCAATGATTCAATGTTTCTTCGTCCCTCGCCAAAAGGATTGCATCTATGGTCTTTTCAGGAATGCCCCTCAGCGTAGCAAACTGCTCTTTACGAGCATTCCAAACCGCCTCGGCACTCTGAAAATAATCCAAAAGGATACGAATACGTTTGATTCCAATACCTTCAATTCGAGAAAGCCACATCAAATAGTATTCTTCCATGCAAGCATTCCTCCCCACATCGAGTTACGCCCTTAACTATATAACCTTTTTTTTTAAAATTCAATAAGGAATTACATAGTTTGAAAAAATTTCAGTAATTATGGATATTAATTTGGTAGTGATTCACCAAAAATATTGCAAATTTTAGTAAATATTGATATGATTATTTTATATTTTGAAAGAAAAGGGGCGTTTATAATGCTTTCTATCATTAAAAGCTCTGCTTTGCAAGGGATTGACAGCTATCCGGTTTCCGTAGAAGTTGATTTAAGCAGCGGCTTACCTTCTTTTGATATTGTTGGCCTACCGGATTCAGCAGTAAAGGAATCCCGTGAAAGAGTGCGTACTGCGTTAAAAAATTCAGGGTTTTCCTTTCCTGTCAAACATATTACTGTAAACCTTGCCCCCGCTGATACCAGAAAAGAGGGAGCCTCTTTTGATTTGCCTATTGCTTTGGGCATACTTTGTGCCTGCGGAGCGTTAAAAACGCAAGTTGCTGATGACTATTTTGTTACAGGAGAGCTATCCTTAGACGGCTCCGTAAGACCTGTGAATGGTGTGCTGCCTATGGTATATGGGGCAAAGCAAAACGGAATCAAAAAATGCTTCGTTCCCGCAGAAAACATGGAGGAAGCTGCTTTGGTAGAAGGAATTGCCGTTTACCCTGTGCGTAACCTAAAAGAAATTGGGGAGCATTTATTAGAAAAAAATAAGATACCACCGTTTTTGGCTGATGTCAAGGCATTGTTCCATGAAAACCAGCCGCCCCAGCTGTTGGATTTTTCTCATGTAAAGGGACAGGAAAACGCAAAGCGCGCCATGGAAATCGCAGCGGCAGGGGGACATAATTTTCTCATGATCGGCCCACCGGGTTCCGGTAAAACAATGCTCGCAAAGCGACTACCCTCTATTTTACCCGACTTAACCTTTGAAGAAAGCATTGAAATTACAAAAATTTATAGCGTCGCCGGTTTGTTGCGTAACAAAAATTCTTTGATTCGTACCCGGCCTTTTCGTTCACCACACCATACCATTTCCGCCTCTGCCTTAACCGGTGGCGGACGCATTCCAAAACCAGGAGAAATATCCTTATCCCACTACGGCGTACTGTTTCTTGATGAGCTGCCGGAATTTCAAAGGCCTGCCTTAGAAATTATGCGTCAGCCCCTTGAGGATGGAGAAGTTACTATTGCTCGTGTCAATGGCACCTTAACATTCCCTTCGGATTTTATGCTGGTAGCGGCCATGAATCCATGCCCCTGCGGTTATTTGGGAGATGGGAATAAATGTCATTGCTCCATGAATGAAATCATAAAATATCGTAGCAAAATCAGCGGCCCTCTCTTGGATCGCATTGATATTATGGTGGAAATGCCTGGGGTTACATACGATGATTTAGAAGAAATAGAACTGGGTGAATCTTCCTCAAAAATCAAAGAGCGGGTTTTGGCTGCTCATCATATTCAACTGGAACGTTTTCAAAATGAAGGGATTTATTTTAACGCACAGCTCTCTGCGGCACAAATAGAGAAATTTTGTCCCTTGGGCACAAAAGAAAAGGACATGCTTCGTAATGCCTTTGAGCGATTGGATTTAAGTGCCAGAGCGTACCATAAAATTCTAAAAGTAGCCAGAACCGTTGCTGATTTAGATGGCAGCAAGGACATTACCTTGCGCCATTTGGCAGAGGTTTTACAATATCGCACACTGGATCGGAAGTATATGTTTTAATAAGGAGTTTGTTATGAATCAATGGAAAGAACAAATGTCAGAAAGCTTTCGTGTCGGCGCCCTGTTGGCGTTTGCAGGCGGATTTTTTGATTCCTATACCTATATTGCAAGGGGCGGGGTTTTTGCAAATGCCCAGACAGGAAATATGATTTTGCTGGCGATGCAGCTCGTTCAGGGGCAGTTTTATCATGCCTTATATTATTTGATACCAATATTTGCTTTTGTAAGCGGCATATTTCTTGATGAATATATCAAGCGGCATTTCCCACAAAATCACCGTCTCCATTGGCGGCAAATTGTGCTACTAATCGAGATTGTCATATTGGTTATTGTTGCATTTATCCCCCTTGGGAAAGGCGATATTTTAGCCAATGTATTTATTTCGTTTATTTGCTCCATGCAGGTGCAGAGTTTTCGTTCTGTACACGGTTTACCATATGCCACAACAATGTGCACAGGCAACCTAAGAAGCGGCACGCATCAACTGGTTCAATTAGTATTTGAAAAGGACAGCACTGCCGGTAAAAAAGCATTTTTGTATTTTAGTGTAATTTTAATTTTTATATCCGGCGCAGCGGTTGGGGCAAGAGTAACCTCCCGCGTTGGGGTGAAATCCGTTCTTTTTTGCTGTATTCTATTAATCATTGCCTTTATCATTCTTTTTTTACAGAGAAAAGAGCAGGATGAATAAAATTTATTAGAAAGTCAAATTTTGCTTATGTTTTCTGTAGCTCTATCCCTGGATGTCTTAGCAAAAAACACGGAAAATCATTAAAACTTAGGCTGATAGGAGCTACTACATGTGAATATGCTTCCTACCAGCCTTTTTATATACTTCAAATTACCTCTCATGTTAGAGGAAGCCTATGGAGTTTTACCCTTACGAATTTACTTTATTCCAAAATACAAGGATAAGTTTTACTTTGAAAAAATACCTTACCGCATCAATTCTACCAATTTTTTTTCATATAATTTCTGCAAGGACATCATAATACCGAATTTTGCATGATACCAAGTTAAACCGCCCTGGAAATAAACGGAATAAGGGGGACGAATTGGACCATCTGCACTCAACTCAATAGAAGAACCTTGTATAAATGCGCCCGCTGCCATGATAACATTACAATTGTATCCGGGCATAGCATATGGTTCAGGCTTTACATAGCTATCCACAGGGGCTGCCGCCTGGATGCCTTCACAAAAAGCGATTACACCCTCGGCTGTTCCTAATTCTACCGCTTGAATAATGTCATGGCGAGATTCTGTACTGGTAGGAATCACCCGAAAGCCCAATTTTTCATATACATTTGCCGCAAAAATAGCCCCCTTTAGGGCTCCTGCTGTCACATTGGGGGAAAGGAAAAAGCCTTGGTAAAGGGAACGCATAACGTCTAGGCTGGCACCAACCTCCTGCCCCAAGCCGGGAGCACTCAATCGATAGGCACAGCGGTCAACGCAAGTCTGCGTACCACAAATATATCCCCCAATGGGTGCCAGTCCGCCGCCAGGATTTTTAATTAAAGAGCCCACAATCATATCTGCCCTAACATTGGAAGGCTCAATTTTTTCAACAAATTCGCCATAGCAATTATCTACCATGCAAATGACATCAGGCTTAATTTCCTTTATAAAGGAAATTAATTGCCCAATTTTTTCAACAGAAAAGGTTGGGCGCATCTGATAGCCTTTGGAACGCTGAATGGTCACCATTTTTGTTTTCTTATGAATTGACTTACGAATATTTTCATAATCAAAGGAGCCATCCTCTAATAAATCCACCTGGCGGTAGCTTACGCCATATTCCTTTAAGGAGCAAGGGGAATTGCGAATTCCAATCACTTCCTCCAACGTATCATAAGGCTTGCCTGCTGGGGCAAGAAGCTCATCACCGGGCAGTAAATTTGCAGACAGTGCAATGGCAAGAGCATGGGTGCCGCAAGTAATTTGGGGACGAACCAAAGCCGCCTCGGTTTCAAAGCAAGCAGCATATACCCTCTCTAAGGTATCACGCCCTGCATCGTTATAGCCGTACCCAGTACTGCCCGCAAAGCAAGTCGCATCAACCCGTTCTTTTTGCATTGCCGCAATCACTTTACATTGGTTATATTCTGCTATGGAATCAATGCTTTGGAATCTGTCCTTTAAATTTTCTAATACACTCTCGCAAAAAGCCTCAACCTCAGGGGCAATTCCTAATTTCTGGTACATACTACTCATTTACTTGTTCTCTCCTTCATTTGCCTGTGTTATATTTTCTTCTATCTTGAGATTTCTTGTAAAATCCATCAATTCAATGCGTCCCTTACCGTCTGCAGAAAAAATCAGAGCGGCTTTTCCTTTGTCCCCTGTTTGGGGTAACGCTACACTTACATCGGGTATTTTTCCATCCTTTAATAGCTGCTGCATCATTTTTTCGGTTAAGGCTATTCCATAGGGCGAAAGGCTGTCTTTCCAAACGGTAAATTTGCAGCCTGTTTTCCATTTTGAGCAAAAAAATGCCTTGCGATTCTCCAATACGTCCCCATCCTTGCAAACAGGACATTTCCCCAGAGTTTTTCCACCCTTTCTCGATCCTTTTTTCTCTTCTTCCGGAAAAACGACTTCAGTTTTTCTTCGGGCAGCATCCTCCACAAGAAAAGAAACATAGCGTTTGATGCTTTCCATAAATCGCTGTTCCTCCATCTTCCCTTTGGCAATGGAAGAAAGACCTTTTTCCCATTTGGCTGTTGTTTGGGGCGAACGCAATGCTTCCGGTACCACTTGAATCAATTGCTTTCCCTTTTCTGTAGGAATTAAGTTTTTGCCTTTTCTTGTGATATAGCCAACCGCCAGTAAACGCTCAATAATCGCCGCTCGGGTGGCGGGTGTGCCAAGACCGCTGTCCTTCATTTGCTCCTTTAACGTTTCATCCTCTACAAATCGACCTGCATTTTCCATGGCTGACAGCAAGCTGCTTTCCGTATAGGGCTTTGGCGGCGTGGTTTTTTTCTTTAAAACCTTTGCCTCTAAAATAAGATAGACCTCGCCTTCCGATAATGGCGGAAGCTTTTGCTCATCATTGGTCTTTTCCTTTTTTTCCTTCCCAGGAATTAGTTTTTTCTCAATCTCCTGCCAGCCCTCTTGCAAGACAACTGTCCCCTTAGACAAGAACCGTTCATCCTCGCAGGAAAAAAAAGCCTTCGTTACTTCATAACGATAATTGGGATAGAACACACTGATAAATCTGCTGGCTACCAAAAGAAAGACATTCAGCTCCTCCTGTGTCAAGCTGTCTAATCTTAGCCGTACATCCGTAGGAATAATGGCATGGTGGTCTGTCACTTTAGTGTTATCAATAATTCGCTTAGAAAAAGAAAGCCCGTTATCAGTCAGCAAGGGCTTTGCAAACTCCTGAAAAGACTCCAATTCCGCCAGTCTTTTCATTGTACTTTGTACTTTGCCCTTCATATCTTCGCTAAGATAGCGGCTGTCTGTTCTGGGGTAGGTAATCAGTTTTCTTTTTTCATATAGCCCTTGGGCAGTGTCCAAGGTTTTCTTTGCTGAATATCCAAATCTTCTGTTACACTCTCGCTGAAGCTCCGTCAAATCATAAAGCTGAGCAGGCAAGATTCTTTTTTCTTCTTTTTCCACCTTGGTTACAACGGCATTTTGCCCCTCAACCTTTTGGGTGATTACCGTTGCCTTTTCCTCATTTTCTATTTTCGTGTCTGCTTCATCATCAATCCAAAAGCCATAAAATCCACCGAAATCCCCTTGAACCTCAAAATAAGGCTTTGTAACAAAAGCATCAATCTCTTTTTGTTTCTCCACAATTAAAGCCAAGGTTGGGGTTTGCACACGCCCGATGCTTAAAAGAACGTCATAGCGCAAGGTGTATGCTCTTGTTGCATTCATGCCAACCAGCCAATCCGCCTCCGAGCGGCACTTTGCAGAATGATACAGCAAATCATACGCCGCACCATCCTTTAAATTGGCAAACCCGTCCTTGATTGCCTGTTCTGTCATGCTGGAAATCCAAAGCCTTTGAAAGGGCTTTTTGCACTTGGTAATATTATAAATATATCGAAAGATTAATTCGCCCTCTCGCCCACTATCTGTGGCACAAACGATGGAGTCAATCTCCTTGTTATTCATCCATTGATGTAGTATTTTTAACTGGGTGCGGGTGTTTTTTATTGCTTTAAGCTCCATTTTTTCCGGCAAGATAGGCAAAGAGGCAAAACTCCATTTCTTAAATTTTTCATTATATTCCTCTGGCTCAGCCAAGGTAACCAGATGCCCAATGGCCCAGGAAACCACATACCTCTCGCCCATCAAACAGCCCTCGCCTTTTTGCGTTATGCCCAGTGTTTTCGCTATGTCCCGCGCTACTGATGGCTTCTCCGCCACTACTAAAATTCTGCCCATTTCCCCACCTCCTTTTTTGCCTTTCCAAAGTATACCACCCTTCCCCAAGAAAGGCAAACACTCCTTGCTTTATTGACATAAAATATATTTTGATTTAGAATAGAATAACTTGTAGGTGATTAAAAATATCATGGAGGTACTCTATGCGACCATATCAAATTATTTCTGACAGCTCCTGTGACATTGCGCCGGAGCTTATTAAAGAAAATGGACTAGGAATAGTCCCTTATTTTGTTTCCTTTGATGGTGAAACATATTATAAAGAAATTTATGAATTAATACCAAATGCTTTTTACGAGAAAATTAACGAGAGTGCGCTCTTTCCTAAAACATCTCAACCCACCATACAAGACTACATAGATGTTTTTGAACCATATTTAAAAGAGGGAAAAGACATTCTTTGTTTGTGCTTAACCTCAAATTTCAGCGGTTCCTATCAGAGCGCAGTGAATGCAAAAAACATTTTAGAAGAGGCATTTCCCGAGGCGCGAATTGAAGTTTTAGACTCCAGAAACGTTACAGGCGTGCAAGGCTTATTGGTTTGGGAAACAATTCGTATGCGTAACAAAGGCTTTACCTTAGATCAGCAATTAGAAAAAATTGATGTAATCAAGGGAACAACGAAAATAAATTTTACCGTTGATTCTTTGGAGCATTTACAAAAAGGCGGGAGAATTGGAAAAGCTGCGGCATTGGCGGGCACAATTTTAAATATCAAGCCCATTATTGTTGCGCAGCACGGCGAGTTGTTACCGGAAAGCAAAGTGCGGGGCCATAAAAAAGCCCTCCGTACCATTATGGACATGACACGTCAAGAAATAGGCGATAAAAAAGAACAATATCGCTTACTTATGCTCTATGCGGAAAAAGAAAGAAAAGAAGCTACGGAGGAATTGGCAAATGAATTAATTGCCGAAGGTTTTGAGCTTATTTCCCCTCCTTTGGCGCAGGTTGGAATTACCATCGGAACCCATGCCGGCCCTACGGCAATTGGTATTTGTTATATTAAAAAGCACGAATGCTTTTAAATTCTTTTGAACTACTGCTAGTCGAAAATATAAAAAAGCTGGTATCAATCGAAACTGATACCAGCTTTCTATTTTTCTACAAATGAAAAAACTGAACTTATGGTGGTTTTTATCGAATACAATTAAAACCTTCTGCGTCTACGTCCACCTTTGCGAGAAGAATGCTTCTGAAACGTATATCCTCTTGAGTATCTTTTTCTTCTGTTGCTGACAATACGGAAAATAATAAAGATCAAAACAATAACAACTATAAAGCCTGCCAAGCCCATGAGCCCTTTCTTTGAAAAAACAATGGAGGTAAAGTTTTTAAAGAAATATTTGATACTGCTCAAAATTGTTCCCTTTGTTACTTCACGTCCTGCATAAACATCCTCCGACAAAACTGTTTTTGAGTCAATTTGGAAGGTAGCGGTTCCGATTTTTTCACCTTTTGCAATAGGTGCTTTCAATTTCGAAACCCCATCCTTGTTTACATCTAAATATTTTTCGTCGTATACAATGGTTTTTTCCACTCCATCAGATGTCCCTGTGGGAAGATATGTTACAACATCCTGATTGAATACCACATCCAATGTATCCCCTTCTAAGCGGTTATGCTTGGTCAAAGGCATAGATTCCAAAACTTCAGCTGTTTTACCAAGCTCTGCCCTTTCATACTCATTAAAACCAAATTCAAACAAATTTTTACCATCCAACCAACGCCCAGGATCAGGAGAATTAAATATGATGGCAACCAAAGTCTCCCCGTCTTTTTCCGCCGCCGCCGCAACACAATCTCCGGCTTCGTTGGTGAAGCCGGTTTTAATGCCGGATGCATAGCTGTAATTATATTCATTATCCGTAATCAAAAGGTTGTGACTACGCCAAGCGTAATTTTGGGTTTTCATTCCCTCGCTTTGCTGAAACATATTATCCGCACCATTGCCGGCAAAGCTCTTTTCGTTTGCAATTTCTTTCAAAGTGCTGTTTTCTAAATAAGCACAGGCAAACAATGCCATATCATAGGCGCAACTGTAGTGGTTTTCATCATGATACCCATGGGCATTGGTAAAATGAGTATTTACCGCACCTAATTCCTTCGCCCTTTTATTCATAAGTTCTGCAAAAATTTTCTGGCTTTCTGCAAAAGTCAAATTATCATTGCTTTGAACACGTTTTGCAACTGCCGCCGCCAAAACATTGGCAGTATCATTGCCTGAAGGAATGATTAACCCACGAATTAAATTTTTAATGGTTATTGTTTCCCCAACAATATGTCCGGCCTTACTTGAATCAAGGGATACTTCATTTATCTCACTACCAATGGTAATTAATTCATCCTCTTTAAAATAATCCATTGTCACAAGGGCCGTAATCATTTTTGTCGTGCTGGCCGGATACATCTTTTCCTTTGCACCTTTTTCAAAAAGGATTGTACCTGATGATGGTTCCACTAAAATTGCTGTTTGTGCAGTAACCTCCGGCACATTATTCGCCTGACTAAAGGCAGCATGCAGCGCAAAAGCGTCTGACACGGCAGCAGCATCAAGGGGTGTAGTATCCTGCACATCATTTTCTATATTTTCTGATATCGGTTCATCCTTTTTGCCGCACCCGGCAATCCCAAATGACAAGATAACTATTAGCAGCAAGCTGATTTTTTTCAAAAGAAACTTTTTCATTTTGCATATCCTTTCTTCCCTCTAATTTTTAAAACGCTCTGTGTAACGCTGTAAATTCTTCGTTATTAATTAAATATTTGTAAGCTAAAATTACCTATTAAATAGTTATTCAAATCTGCTTCTGTTTATAAAGCTGTACGCACAAAGTCAAATCCTAAAATGAATAACTTCATTTTTTTGAAAAAACCCTGCATTTTTTTCAAATATCATTCTAAAATGTTCTTTTCCTTCAAATAGTCTAAAATATCCGTCATTGCCATAGGGAAATCCGTCTTGGATAAATCTACCCACAATCCGTCAATTTGTCGGCGAAACCATGTAAGCTGGCGCTTCGCAAAATGACGGGTGCCTTTTTTCAATTGCGCCACAGCCTCATTCAAGGAACATTCTCCTTGAAAATACGGTACAAACTCCTTATAGCCAAGCCCTTGCATAGAAACCAAACCAGGGGAATAGCCTTTTTCCAAAAGATTTTTCACTTCATCCAATAAGCCCTGCTCCATCATCAAATCGACTCTGTAATCAATGCGCTCATAAAGCTTTTCTCGCTCCATGGTCAAAATAATTACAGCAGCGTTGTAAGGGCTTTCTTTTTGCTTTTGTTCTGCGTTATGCTTTGAAAATTTTTCGCCTGTAAGGAAGTGATATTCCAATGCACGCGCCACCCGCTTAATATTATTTGCATGAATAATTTTGGCATATTCAGGGTCAACCTTTTCTAGGCGTTGAAACAAAGCCTCCGGGCCCTCGTTTTTTGCTTGGGCATAACATGCCTTTCGAAATGACGTATCATTTTCTGTTTCCGTAAAATCATTATCATACAATAAAGCATTGATATAGAAGCCTGTACCACCAACCAAAATTGGAATTTTACCTTTTCCCCAAATTTGATCCATATATATCTTTGCTTTTTGCTGAAAGATCATAACGTTGTATTCCTCATCGGGGTACAGCTCGTCCACCAAATAGTGGGGAACCCCCTGTTTTTCGGCTTCTGTTACCTTCGCTGTTCCAATATCCATAAAATGGTATACCTGCATGGAATCGGCAGAAATAATTTCTCCGTCAATCCTCTTGGCCAGTTCAATAGACATTGCAGTTTTCCCACAAGCAGTGGGGCCTCCAATAATTACGAAAGGTTTTTTCATTCTATCACCCTTTAATTCTGGATTCTTTTAAATTTCTTTTCCAGTTCGTATTTCGTCATTTCAATAATTGTGGGGCGTCCATGAGGGCATGTAAATGGATTTTCCAGCTTTAACAGCCGCCCGATCATCGCCTCTGCTTCTTGGAAGCTTAACCTATCATGCCCCTTGACTGCGGCTTTGCAAGCCATCGTTGCCACAGCTAATAGCTTCATATCATAAACAGAGCGTATTTTTTGCTCCGAAAGACTGTCTAAAATCTCTGTAAAGAATCCTGCGCCGCCTGGCTCCTTTAACAAATACGGTACAGCCTTTAACGCATACTGATTTGAAGCAAATAACTCAAACTCAAACCCAAAATCCTCCAAAAGAGAAATATTTTCTTTTAAAATTTCAATCTCGGTGGCAGATAAGTTCAACATTTGCGGCACCAAAAGCTTTTGAGAAACAACGCTTTCCCCTTGAAAACGGTTCATTAATTCTTCGAATAAAATGCGCTCATGAGCGGCATGCTGATCAATTAAATACAAACAATCATCTTGCTCAATCATCCAATAGGTTTGAAATAACTGTCCAATAATTTTGTACTGCTTAAAAAACGGTTCAACCTTAGGGACTTCCGCCTCTATCTTCTCATGGAATCCCTCCGAAAACCTTGAAGCATTTCCGGTTAGCACTTGATTTTGCTCTGTTTGAATGCTCTTTGTTTTTTCACCAATAACCCCAGGCTCAATCAAAAAGGCCTCGGGTGCTTGATGCACCTGGTTCTCCATGGTAGGCTGTCTTTTTAGAAGCTGATCCACCGTTTTTCCTATACCACAAGTCGTATTTGCAGCTTCCCAAACAGGGTATGACACATTTTTATAAGTAGGAATATCCTCAATTTTTTGCTGTTCTGCCACAAAACTTTTTTCTATGGATTTTTCCGTTGGTTTTTTATCCCAGCCTACCTGAGGAATTAAAATCTGCTGCTCCATAGTTTTTATGACTGCATCATAGAAAAAATCATATATTTCATCATCATTTTTAAAGCGAACCTCCAGCTTTGCAGGATGCACATTTACATCCACCTGGCTGGGCGGCACTTCCAAACTCAAAACAAAGACAGGGAATTTCCCAATAAGTAAGCGAGTTTTATAGGCATCCTCCACCGCCGTTGCCACGACCTTGTTTTTGATAAACCTACCATTTATAAACAAATTTTCGTAGCTTCGGTTTCCTCTGGAAAGCTCGGGCTTACCAATTAAACCAGTAAGGCCATACTCCTCTTTTTTATAGCACAGGGGAAGCATGCTGTTTGCAGCTTCTTTCCCATAAACATAAAAAACCGAAGCCTTTAAGTCCCCATTTCCTGCCGTATGCAGCATGGTTGTATCATTATTGATATATCGGAAGGAAACCTCAGGATGCCCCAAGGCCATTTTATTCATTAAATCTGAAACAAAACCGCTTTCTGTAGCAGGTTTCTTCAAAAATTTTCGTCTTGCAGGAACATTGTAAAATAAATTCTTTACGATAATGGTAGTTCCTTCCATGCAAGAAGTATCTTGAATATTTTTAATTTCCCCTCCACTGATTTCAAGGAAGGTGCCTGTTTCCTCATTTCTTGTCTTTGTTACAATCTCCACTTGGGAAACCGCAGAAATACTGGCTAAGGCTTCGCCACGAAACCCCAGCGTAAAAATATGCTCCAAATCCTCAATTTCACTCATTTTACTGGTAGCATGGCGCAAAAAAGCCGTTTTCACCTGCTCCTTTGGAATGCCACTGCCATTATCCATAATGCGGATATAGGAAATGCCGCCCTCCTTGATTTCTACGGTTACAGAGGTTGCTCCTGCATCAATGGAATTTTCCACCAATTCCTTCACGACGGATTTCGGCCCTTCCACCACTTCTCCCGCCGCGATTTTGTTTATTGTTTTAGTATCTAGTATTTTTATGGTTTGCAAGGAAATCCTCCTTCCTACTACATTCCCTTCGCTTTCTTTTGCAATTCAAAAAGGGTCTGCAATGCTTCAATGGGAGTCATTGCCATGACATCCAGCTTGGAAAGTTCATCTATCATTTGATTTTCTTTTATGGAAAACATATCTATTTGCTTTGCTGCTTCCTCTGCCTGTTCCTGCGCTTCCACAGCAATTTTTTTCGCTTTTTTTGTAATATCGGCAGCGTTTAACTGCTTTAAAATCTGTCCGCTACGACGAATTACCTTTGGCGGCAGGCCAGCAAGCTTTGCAACTTGAACACCATAGCTATGGTCTGCACCGCCCCGTTTGATTTTTCGGAGGAAAATAATATCTTCCCCCATCTCCTGAACGGCAATACAATAATTTTTCACCCCCGAAAGCTTACCCTCAAGCTCAGAAAGCTCATGATAGTGGGTGGCAAAAAGGGTTTTTGCCCCAATTTGCTTTTCATCGGCTATATACTCCAAAACTGCCCAAGCAATGCTTAAGCCGTCAAAGGTACTGGTTCCACGGCCGATTTCGTCTAAAATTAAAAGGCTTTTTTCAGTGGCATTATTTAAAATGTTTGCAACTTCAGACATTTCCACCATAAAGGTACTCTGCCCTGCACTCAAATCATCAGACGCACCGACTCTGGTAAAAATCCTGTCCACAATTCCAATATGTGCCGCCTGGGCAGGAACAAAACAACCAATTTGCGCCATCAAAACAATCAATGCCGTTTGGCGCATATAAGTTGATTTTCCCGCCATATTGGGTCCTGTAATAATTGCCAAGCGGGTTTCCTCTTTATCTAAATAAATATCATTAGGAATAAACTGTCCCTGTATCATTTTTTCCACAACGGGATGGCGTCCCGCTGTAACAGAAATAATATCTCCTTCATCCACCACAGGCTTTACATAATTCATGCTCTGAGCCACCTCGGCAAAGGATTGCAGTGCATCAACCACCGATACAATGTAAGCGCAATATTGAATACGCTCAACCTCCGCAGCAACTGCGTTTCGTATTTCCGTAAAAATTTGATACTCTACAGTAACAATTTTTTCTTCTGAACCCAAAATCACCTCCGCCAACTGATTTAATTCAGGGGTGATGTATCTTTCACAATTGGCAAGGGTTTGCTTGCGGATATAATGTAGGGGAGCATCCTTAATGTTTGACTTTGTAATCTCAATATAATAACCAAAAACCTTGTTATAACGAATTTTTAAATTTTTGATGCCAGTTTTTTCTCTTTCCTCATCTTCCATCTGCTGAATCCATGTGGTGCCCTTTTCCTTGGCCTGGGTGTAGGTGTCCAGCTCAGCATGAAAGCCCTGTTTAATCATACCGCCTTCTCTTACAGAAAAGGGGGGATCTTCTACGATTGCCTGCTCAATTAACGAATGAATATTTTCCAAAGAATCAAGCTTTTGGCAAAGCTCCATTAAATATGGACTTTTGCATCTTGTCAAGATGTGTTTCAATTGGGGCAGATTTTCAATGGAGTTCTTCAAAGCCCACAAATCCCTTGCATTGGCGCTTTGAAATATGACACGGCTCATAATGCGCTCAAAATCATACATAGAGCGTAAAATATCCTTTATTTCTTCCCGCAAGAATAAATCTGTGTAAAGTTCCTCCACACCGTCTAGTCGTTTTTGTATCTCTTTGGCAGAAAGCAAGGGCTGCTCTACCCATTTACGCAAAAGTCTAGCTCCCATTGCAGTTTGTGTTTTATCCAAAACCCAAAGCAAGGAACCTTTACGGTTTTTTTCACGCATAGTTTCCGTCAGCTCTAAATTTCTGCGGCTGGAAACATCCAGCAGCATAAAATCACCGGTTGTATAATATTTTACCGTGGAAATATGATCCAAATTATTTTTCTGTGTTTCCAAAAGATACCAAAGCAGCCCCCCAGCCGCTGCCACAGCAGCAAGCTTTTTATTCAAACCAAAGCCATCTAGGGTTTGAACGTGAAAGTGCTTTAAAATCGTATTCTTCGCCGTTGCAAAATCAAACATACGGCTATCTATATCATTGAAGTAATAATTAAATTTCCCTTGTATTTCCTTGGCAAGAGGATTGTTTAAAAAGGCCTCGTTGCAAATCACCTCCGCAGGGGAAAAGCGAGCAATCTCATCCAGAATTTTATTTGCCGCCTGTATACTCATAAATTCCGTCGTCTGAAATTCACCTGTACTCACATCGCAGGCTGCAATACCATAACCTGCTTGACTGCTGTAAACAGCAAGAATATAATTGTTTTTTCGTTCATCCAAAACCGCATTATCCAAAACCGTTCCCGGGGTAATAACCCGAACAACGTCACGTTTTACAATGCCCTTTGCCAGCTTAGGGTCCTCCACCTGTTCACAAATTGCAACCTTATAGCCTTTTTCCACCAACCTTGCTATGTAACCGTCGGCAGAATGAAAGGGCACACCGCACATGGGTGCCCGCTCCTCTTGCCCCCAATCCTTACCTGTTAAGGTAATTTCCAGTTCCTTTGAAGCAATCAAGGCATCTTCAAAAAACATTTCATAAAAATCACCTAACCGAAAAAAAAGCAGGCAATGCTTATAGTTCTCTTTGATTTCAAAGTATTGCTGCATCATAGGCGTAATTTTTGCCATGATCGCCCCTCCTTTTTCACTCAACATTATATTCCTAAATATTGCACTGGAAAGAAAAAGCACTTTCTCTTTCTGTCTTCAAGACGTGCAATAATTGAATTTTCAAATTTAAATCACAAAATCATTTCGTCGGACTGTTTCTATATTTAAAATCTCCAAATGAATAATTTTAAAAATCCGTGTTTCTACTCTTTTGGCCATGCTCAATAAATCCTTGACCCCATTTTATAGAATTTTCATAATAAAGCAGTTTGATTTTTCTTAATTAATAAATATGTAAAAGCCCGAACCCCGCAAGGGAGCTCGGGCATCTTTTAAACGCTCGTTCAATTAATTAGTGGCAGCCTCCGCCGCATGATGCACACGCACTGGGACTGCAACCACTCTCAGCAGGCTCTTCACCTGTCAAAGTGGAAGTAACGATTGTGAAAATGGAATTCATAAAGTTATTAAAATTCATTTCAGCAGCAAACAAATCAGCAGCAATCTTATTGTTTCTAATTTCCTCGCCTCTTTTTGCCATATCCTCGGAGAAAGCTTTTTGTTCCTCTGCGGAAATACCACCTTTTTGCATTTTTGCTTCAAATTCCTGGTGCAATCTTGTATATTCTTCCACTGCGGCAGCGATTTCGGGGCTTTCTTCATAAGCCTTTTTTGCACTCATAAGCTCCATAACCTGAGGCGTGTTTTTTAACTCTTCGCCTAAATTTCTTGCTAACTCATAAACAGATGCCATATTATCACCTTAAATCCTTTCTGCAATAAAATAAAAAGTTTTATTTTCAACGATCTTAACGGGTATCAATTGCCCGATCAAATCTTTATTGCCTTCAAAATGCACAAGGGCATTATTATCCGCCCTTCCCGTCAACACATTTGCATTATTCTTGCTAATTTCTTCCGCCAAAACGGTAACCACTTTCCCTACCAGTTTTTCGTTTAATTCATGAATCATAGGGTTTAATACATTTAACATACGATCGAATCGATCTTTTATGACCTCATCGCTTACCTGATTGTCCATCAAGGCAGCCGGCGTTCCTGTGCGTTTGGAATAAATGAAGGTATATGCCGTAGAATATCCAACCTTACGAATTACGTCTAATGTTTCTTGAAAATCCTCCTCAGTTTCACCCGGAAAACCAACAATTATATCCGTACTTAATGTGATTTCCGGCATTGCTTCTTTTATCTTTCGCACGGTTTCCAGATAAGATTCCTTTGAATATTTTCGGTTCATGCGGCGCAAAATTTCACTGCTACCCGATTGCACAGGGAGGTGTAGACTTTTGCAAATCTTAGGGCAATCCCTCATCACTTCTATTAACTCATCTGATAAGTCTTTTGGATGGGAGGTCATAAAACGAATTCGCTCAATTCCCTCAATATCACTTATTTTACGCAAAAGTTTTGCAAAACTAACAGAATCGTCCAAATTTTTACCGTAGGAGTTTACATTCTGACCCAGCAGCACAATTTCCTTCACACCATCCGCCGCCAACTTCTTCACTTCATTCAAAATATCCTCCGGCATACGGCTTCGTTCTCTGCCACGCACATAGGGCACAATGCAATAGGTACAGAAGTTATTGCAACCAAAAACAATATTGACTGAAGCCTTATAGGGAAAATGGCGAATGCTTGGTAAATCCTCAACAATTTCTTCCTGCTCCTGCCAAATATCATAAACCGAATCTCCGCTTTCCATGCGTGAATTTATTAGCTCCGGCAATTTATATAGATTATATGTGCCAAATACAACATCCACATGACGATACTTTTGACGCAGCGTGCTCAAAACCGTATCCTGCTGCATCATACAACCACACAAAGCAATCAACGTATCGGGCTTGTCCTTTTTATAATGCTTTAACCAGCCTAATTTTCCATAAACCTTCTGCTCTGCATTTTCACGCACACAACAGGTATTATAAATAACAAAATCTGCTTCCGTTTCCTCATTTGTTCTCTCATAGCCCATTTCATCCAGCATGCCTTCCAGCTTTTCTGAATCATGAGCATTCATCTGGCAGCCCATCGCCAGGCTGTAAAATTTCTTTTTTATCCCTGTTTTACTTTCATATGCGTCATTAATTTCACGAATCTTATGCATATATTCCAGCTGCCGAAATAATTCCGATTCATCCACAGCGACTTCTTTTTTTGTATCCCTCATGGTTCTTTCCTTTCAATGCATTTTTTGGCAAACTCACTATTTTCTAGTATAGCACAGAAATTTAGTTGGCTCAACGAATTTTTTCTTAATACAAATTCAATCTCATTTTTTAATAATTTTCTATATTTTTGTCTACCAATCGAAATTTTAGCAAGCCTTGTTTCAGTGTGGTATTTCAACGACTTCCAATTCATTTCCATGGTCTTTTATAATATCAAAAAGGTCTTTTACCGATAAATAGACAGATGCAGTATTATCATTGGGATGGACACCAATTCTATCCATACCCAAGAAGTCTTTGTCAAAATAAACTGTAACCTTTTTTTCTGTATCGTTTAGAATTCCCAAGGGCGTTACCGCGCCCTTTTTCAGTCCCAAATGCTTTTTCAGTCGTTCTTCCGAAGCAAAAGAAAGCCTTGCTAAGCCAAACGATGTTCCAAACGCTTTTAAATCCACCTTTTTATCGGCACGTACAACAACAAGAAAATGCTTTTCGCCCTTCGCGTCACGTAAAAAAAGATTTTTTGCAACGTCCATATCTTTGTCTAACCCCATACGCACCATATCTTCAATGGTATATGCCGCTTCATGGTCTATCCACTCATATGAAATCCTTTTTGCATCCAGCAGCTTTCTAATTTCTTCTTTACCGATCATTTATTTCCCTTCTTTCTTTTGCAATTGATGCAATCATACCATAAAATTCAAATAGAATAATCTGAATTATTCAGAAAAAACAAATTAATTACCGAAACATACACGGGCAAAAGTCCTTAAAAACTCACTTGATCAAAATATTTTTTAAATATAAAATTGTTAACAAAATGTTCATAAACCCTACATACCCAATTCATAAACATATTTTATCATAGAATCATCCTTAAGAGAAGCAAGGATAAAGCAAATAACATAGTAATACATACCCTCCCCTTTTAAAAGAGCCAATTTGGCTCTTTTTTCTTTCCTCTTTTTATACTGAAAATAATAAAATGTGCTATAATAAAAAAAACAACCAAGGGAGGTACTCCTATGAGACAAATCAAAGAAGATGCTAAGAAAATTATTCATAGTTCAATACAAAGAGTTTTGCCCGATTCTGCTGTAAAACGTGCATTGGAAGGAAAAACCTTTTTGGGAAAAGTAATTGTTATTGCAATCGGAAAAGCCGCATGGAATATGGCAAATTCCGCAGAGGAAATCCTTGGAAACCGCATTGAAAAAGGTATTGTCCTTACCAAATACCACCACGCACAAGGTGATATTAAGGGATTTTCTATTTTAGAAGCCTCTCATCCACTTCCCGATGAAAACACCATTTTAGGAACGGAAAAAATAATCGATGCCGTTTCTAATCTATCCTCGGAGGACACGGTTATATTTTTAGTTTCCGGCGGTGGTTCGGCTTTATTCGAAAAACCGGCAGGCAATTTAGATTTGAAGGATTTTTTGCAAATTACGGATGAATTGCTCAAATGCGGTGCTGATATTGTGGAAATCAATACAGTTCGCAAGCACCTTTCAGCGGTAAAAGGTGGAAAATTTGCCGCTCTTTGTGCTCCTGCCCAAGTTTACACCATTGCTCTAAGTGATATTCTAGGCGATAGGCCGGATTCTATTGCCTCAGGGCCTACCTGTGCTGACCGTTCCACCTGCGAAGAAGCTTTTGCAATTGTCGAAAAATATGGGCTGACCCTTTCTGGGGAGATGAAAAAACAACTTTCCGTTGAAACACCAAAGGAAGTTCCAAATAGCACTATGTTGATTACAGGCAGCGTAAAGGAGCTTTGCTTTGCTGCCGCAGCAGAGGCAAAAGCTTTGGGCTATGCCCCATTGATTTTGTCCACCTTTGTTGATTGCGAGGCAAAGGAAGCCGGACGCTTTTTGGCATCTATCGGCAAGACAATTCAACAAGAGGGTTTTCCATTAAAAGGGCCTTGCGCCATTATTTGCGGCGGCGAAACTGTTGTAAAAATTACGGGACCAGGAAAAGGTGGAAGAAATCAAGAATTGGCATTATCCGCAGCGGCATCCATTGCCGGAATGGAAGATATTGTAATTGGTGCCGTGGGCTCTGATGGCACAGACGGGCCAACAGATGCCGCAGGCGGCTTAGTTGATGGACAAACAAAGGTAATTTTAGATGGAGCAGGCATAGCCATTGATGATGTTTTAGCGCAAAATGACTCAAATCGCGCGCTGGCGATTGCTAATGCTTTGGTGGTTACAGGACCAACGGGAACCAATGTCAATGATTTATATTTCCTTTTATGCAAGTAGCTAAAACTTAAGCCCAAATTGATTTCCCAAAAAACAGTTTTCAGATTTCTGAGTGTATTACAAAATTTTTTAAATGCAGAAAAAGGCTTGTGCGAGACAAGCCTTTTTCTGCATTTATTTCCTCTTAAAACCACTCAAATGATTTGCTTTCCTTTTGAAGATCAAAAACTCAAAATGCTATTTTGAATGTAACAAATTTTCCCCTTCCAAAGTCAGCGGAATTAAATCCGCACAGTTAAGCAATGACACATCAAATTTTCTGTTTAATGCCGTAAAATGCTGCACCCCAAAACCTATTTTATTTAAGTAAGAAAACACGCCGATTGCGCCTGTAGAAAAGCGTTTCGCCCCTTCTCCATAAATCCCGCATAAATCAGGCAAATCACTAAAGATTTCTTCCGCTGTTTCACCAAAGCCTTTGAACTGTTCTGGAACCTTGCCTGTCTTTATTTGCTCACCAATTTTCTTCCCTGTCATGGCAGCAGCCATTGCAGCTCTGCATAGACCTACGGAAGTAATATATCCTTCGCCAAGGGCAAGGGCTTTAAATACCTGATCCTCACTGGCAAAACCTCCCGTTATGGTAATAGCGGGAAGCTGCAAGCCTTCTTTTTCAAGCTTTTTACAGATTTCCACAACCTTTTTCTCAAGAACAACGGTTGGATATGACCACTCATTCATCATCTTAGAAGGGCTGTAGCCTGAGCCACCACCGGCTCCATCAAAGGTTACCATATCAACTTCATTTATGCAAGCCATACGAAGCACCCGTTCTAAGTCTACCTCATCATAGCCGGCCATTTTGAAATAAATATTTTTCGCACCCATTTCCCTTAAGACTTCAATATGTAGCTTTATGTTTTCCTCCGTCCAAGCAGGAAACCTTCCGCAGGTATAAAAACCAGGACATACGCCGTTTTCATTGGCCTGTTTGATCTTGGGATTAGAGGGGTCAGGATGAACCAAACAACCAATTGCCTGTTTTTCCAAAGCCATCTCGTAATTTTTCAACCTTTTTAGTGGCTGTACACCCTTTGCACCCTGTCCAAATTTAATTTCAATTGCTTCGTAACCATATTTCTTGATTGCTATTTCAGGAACACCTAAATAATTGTCATCAGCGTTACACTGTAAAATCAACTGCCCGCAACCGCGATAATAGGGTGAATAGCAATCCATGATTTCCTGTAGAAGGGGAAATTCAGTGATTTTTCCATTGCAAATCACAAGCCGTGGATCATTATTTCTGGCATCTTCTCCAATCACACAGCTTACCCCCGCCATTGCGGCGCCGCCAAAATAATCCTGCCAATTTAACTTAATGAGTGCAGGCAAAATTATAGGTAAATCCATTTCAATTTTATTTTTCGCCCCATATTTCGTTTTTAAATTTACATCAAAAACGGTCAGTTCTTCCTCAGGTTTATTGGTTCCCACTGCGCCAAAAACCCGTCCGTTAATATTAAAATGTGAATAATCCAAGGGGTAATCTTTTTCACTAGCAATTTGATTGCTCCCTGTAGTGATGGGGTAAACCGTTCTTGCCCCCAATACTGCTGCCAAAGCAATTTCGCAAGTTCCATTACAATCCTCTGCGCAAAAAGAGCACATTCCCGACAAGGGCGAAATAAACCGACTTGAATTTCTCCCTGATGTAAAACCGGATGACAACGTTGGCGAATACGACATACAAAACATCCCTTTCTTTGAAATTTTTAAGATAAATTCTTTTCATCTCAGTAAAATTTTACCACTTATTTATGGGCTTGTATAGAATAGTATTAGATTTCCCCCCAAAAATAATTCTAACAAAGTGCTGGTTTAATGAAAGGTGCGCAGATGGTGGAGGAGTTTTTTAATTGACAAGGAAAAAAACGTAGGAATAGCAACGCTGCCCAGGGGCTCTCTGATGATGTCCAATGGAAAATTACCAATTAGCTGTGCACACGGAATGAATCAGTGCTTCCCTAACACTTCTAAAATGCTTTCAATAATTGAATCAACTACTTGGATGAATCATAGAGCCATCATTCAATATGTCAGTTTTCGATCCACACGTCCAACGCATATTTTCACCATGAAAAAAGTGCGGCTTAGTTGCCGCACTCAATGCTGATTGAAGTAAATATTTCCAAAATATCTTCTACTTTCATTTTTTTCTTTTCTTCTTCCGCGCTATCCAAAACGATTCCACCCTTATCCATCATAATTAAGCGGTTTCCGTATTCAACGGCATAGCGTAAATTATGGGTTACCATCATGGCAGTGATCTTTTTTTCTTTCACAACTTTACCTGTTAATTCCATAATAATTTCCGCTGTTTTAGGGTCTAACGCAGCCGTATGTTCATCTAATATCAAAAATTCAATGGGCGTTAAGGTTGACATAATTAACGCCGCCGCTTGACGCTGTCCTCCGGAAAGCGCTCCCAGCTTCACATTCATTTTATTTTCCAAGCCTAAACCCAAAATAGAAAGCTGCTCTTTGTAATAATTTTCTCTCGCCTTATTGATTCCAAAAGAAAGTCCAAACTGTTTTCCCTTATTATCTGCCAAAGACATATTTTCCAGCATGGTTAAGTTGGGACAAGTGCCCATGGAGGGATTCTGGTATACACGCCCGATGGAGCGGTAACGCTGATAATCCTTCATTTTTGCAATATCTTTGTCGCCAACCAAAACCTCTCCGCCTTCAATGGGAATACTGCCGCAAATGATGTTTAACATGGAGGTTTTTCCACTGCCGTTGCTGCCTACAATGGAAACAAACTGTCCATCATTCACAGTAAGGTTAAACTTATCAAACAAGCACATCTCAGTGATTTGACCAGGATTGTAGATTTTTGTGATGTTTTTTAGCTCAAGCATATTCTGCACCGCCTTTCTTTTTGTCGCCCAAAATAAGGACAGCCAAAAACAGTACAGCCATAACTAATTTTAGAAGGTTTGCGGGAAGCCCCAAGCTGATTGCCACCTGGATACAGATTTTATAAAAAACGCTGCCTACCAAAACGGCAGTGGTTCCCTTCACAAAATGAAAGCGTCGAAATAGCGTGGTGCCGATAATAACCGTTGCCAAGCCAAATACAACCTGCCCAGTCCCCATTGTGCTTGCAAAGGCTCTCTGTTCCTGACAAACCACACTGCCGCAAAGGGCAACCAAAGCATTGGCAATCACTAAACCTAAAATCTTCGTTGTTCCTTTATCCTTCGCCAAGGTTGTAACCAAAGTGCTGTTATCCCCCACCGCTCGTAAAAGCAAACCGCTTTTTGTTTTCAGATACAAGTCTAAAAGGATTTTTACAACCACCGCTATAATCAAAGCAACAATAAACTTGCGTTGCATTAATGACAAAGATCCTAATAGTGTCATCGTTGGCCCTGCCGTAAAAATGGTATCAACGGCCCGTTCTATTGCAAGATTTGAGCCTGCAATTTGCAAATTAATTGAAAACAACGCCGTCATTGTAATGATACCTGCCAAAAGATCTCTTACACCTAGCCTGACATGGATAAAGCCTGTTACAAAACCTGCGAAAGCACCAAATGCGGCGGATACCAAAAGCACTAGATATGGATTCATTCCGTTTAACATAAGCACCCCTGTAATTGCCGCACCCAAAGGAAAGCTTCCATCAACAGTTAAATCAGGAAAATCCAATATTTTATATGTGATAAACACACCATAAGACAGCAAGGCGTAAATAAACCCTTGTGTGAGTGTACTAATCAATAAATCAACAAAAACCATACTAAAACCTCTTTCATTCACCTCTTTCCCCCAAGGAAAAGGCTTACTTTGTTGCTTCGATTGCTTTTTGTGCCATATCAGCAGGAACTTTAATTCCCATATCTGCTAAAGCCGGGGAATTAATATATGTGTCAAAATTGGTAATTGTTTCGTAAGGTATTTCCTCTGCAGTTGCTTCGCCCTTCAAAACCTTAGCGGCCATTGCCCCTGTCTGCACACCTAATGCAACATAATCAATACCTGCAGAAGCCACGCAACCCAATTTCACCTGCTCAATTTCACTGCCGTAAACAGGGATTTTTGCATCATTGGTTTTCTCTAAAATAGAGGGCAATACACCTACTACTGTATTGTCTGTCAAGTTTGAAATACAGTCTACACCCTTTGCAATCATGCTATCTGCAGCCTGTAGCACTTCAGCCTGCTGCGTAACACCAATCGTTTCAATGGTAAAACCATATTCAGGCGCTTTTTCCTGATATTCTGCTATTGCAGAAACAGAGTTTGGTTCACTGGTTGTATATAAAATACCAATTGTTTTTGCTTCCGGTTGCAAGGAACGAATCAATTCAAGCTGTGCTTCTACAGGAAGCTTATCGCTTGTGCCTGTGATATTCCCTTCGTTTAATTTTGCCTTCACAGGATCTGTGATTGCCGTAAAGATTACAGGAATATTTTTGTCCTCGGCAGCTGCATAGCAAGCTGTTGCAGAAGGTGTTGCAATTGCACACATTAAAGCAACATTATTTGCGGAAAAGTTCTGGGCAATCTGTGTTGCAATATTATCATCAAACCCTGCATTTTGATAATCCACTGTAAAATCCTTGCCTTCCACCAAGCCACTTTCTTCCAACCCTTTCAAAAAGCCTTCGCGGCAATTGTCTAAGGAAGCATGTTGACCATACTGAGAAATGCCAATTACGGGAATCGCTGCACTTTCGCCTTCTTTCCCAGCCTCGCCGCTGCTACCGGTACTGCCACAGCCAGTGAAAGCCGCCATACCTATTACTGCTGTCAATGTCATTGCCATAAATTTTTTCATACTACGCTCTCCTTTTTTCTCGTCTAATTATTTTCTATTCTCGTCTTATCTAAACCTATGTAACCGTCCAAGGGAATCTTATGTATTACATATTCTCATTTATAGACAAAAGAAAAAGTCTTATCCCATATCATGGGACAAGACTTGAGAATCCTGCGATACCACCCAAATTGACGAAGTAAATCGTCCACTCGTTCACTGTACAAAAATACAGCCCGTCTGGATAACGGGTACGGTTCCCGTCGGGTACTACTTGCCTAAGCTTTCGCCCGCCCTCATAAGTCCATTCACCAAATGCTCTCCTGTCGCAATCCCACCACCTGCAACTCTCTAAAAGCGAACTAAAAGGCTACTCTTCTTAATCATCGGTTTTGTTTTAGTTAAAGTAATTATAGCACGCTTCTTTTAAAAGTCAAGAGTCTTTTGTTGCTTTATTTCTGAAAAATAAAGAATTGCCTTAGCAGGCTTTCGCGTTTAGCAAACCTTGGGCTTTGTCTCCTCACTGCCCAAGAAAGGGCAGACGGCGAAGCTGGCTTTTGCATCGCAAAAGCCAGCAGATGGGTCAAGGGTTTCACTTTGTCTACGTTCTGAGAAAACTACATTTTTCTTCTTTGTAAAATAAAATGCGAGCAAAGTGTACCATACTTGGGGAAGCCATTAAAATACGTTTAAACACACTCTTCGAAAAATTTATGACAAAAACTTTTCATTTTGAAGTTAATGACTATACTGCGATTAAAACTGTATTTCATTATGGAAAGTGCCAGAAATCAAGTATTTTAAACTAAATTGTATTAAAATCATGCTCTAACACACAAAAGTTCCTATAACAAAATCAATTTGATTTTCAGGGAAGGAATAGGACTTCTGCCTTTGCTCGCATAATGTGCGAAATAAAAAATTATTTATTCGGAATATGAATTGCTCTTTTCTCAGCTGTCAAAGCCGCTTCACGCACAGCCTCCGTTACGGTTGGATGGGCATGAATTGTATTGATTACCTCTTCTAAGGTTGCTTCCAAACCTATGGCGAGTGCCGCCTCACCAATCATATCCGTTGCCCTTGGACCAAGAATATGGACTCCAAGAATTTCGTTATACTTTTTGCCATACAAAATTTTAATTGCGCCAACACCACCGTTGGCAATTAAAGCCTTTCCATTGGCAAACAAAGGGAAATTTCCCACACCGTAGGCAATGCCTTTTTCCTTTGCCCCTTCTTCTGTTAAACCAACCCCCGCAAACTCAGGCATGGTATAGACACAGGAAGGATTTGTTTTACTGTCGAAGCTTGCTTTGTGTCCCAAAGCATTTTCCGCCGCCAGCTCACCTTGCACAGAAGCAATATGAGCTAACATGATCTTTCCAAGGCAATCACCAATGGCATAAATATCCTTTACACTAGTTTCCATAAAATCATTTACTTGAATTTTGCCTCTATCATGACGGATTCCGATTTTATCTAGCTGCAACGCCGCAGTATCTGTTCTTCTCCCAACGGCAACCAAAACCTTCTCTGCCTGAAAAGCCTTTTTTGTACCCTTGATGTCTACTTGAATCTCTGCATCCGCGCCGGATTTCCCAACGGAAAGTACCTTTGCCTCTGTCAGAATTTCAATGCCTTTTTTCTCCATTAAGCCACGCAGTGTAGCAGTCAATTCACCGTCCATCATGGGAAGAAGCTTGGGCATTGCTTCAACGATAGTAACCTTTGTACCAAAAGCGTTGTAAGCTGTTGCCAACTCCATACCAATGACACCGCCGCCGATAACCAAAAGGCTTTTAGGGGGATTTTCCAAGGAAAGTGCCGCCGTTGAATCAATGCAGGCAGGGTTTCCCTCAACACCTGGAATCGGTGGAATGGCGGGAACTGAGCCTGCGGCAATAATGACTTTATCCGCGGTCAAGGTTTCTGTCTTACCATCCTTCTTTTTAACAGAAAGGGTTTTTGCAGCGATAAAGGAAGCTTCTCCCTCAATCACCTTAACCTTATTCACCTTTAATAAGCCAGTTACACCGCCTACCAGTTGATTTACAACGGCTCCCTTTTTCGCCAAAACCTGTTTCCAATCATACCCCTCAGCCTTAACCTTAATGCCATATTCAGCGGCATGGTTCATTTCTTCCATAATCTCTGCCGCATGAAGCAACGCCTTGGTAGGAATGCACCCAACATTTAAGCAGGTACCACCTAATTTGTTTTTTTCAATTAAAGTTACTTCGGCTCCCAGCTGCGCCCCACGGATTGCTGCCACATATCCGCCAGGGCCGCCGCCAATTACAATTAAACTAGTTTTTTTCGTCATAATGATTGATCGGGTGACTCTATTTTTCCAAATAGAGCCACACCGTTTCCTCCTTTATTTTATACAAAAATCAACTCAGGGTTTTCCAATAATTGCTTCATATCGCCCAAAACTTCGCCTGCTTCTCTGCCATCAAAAACTCTATGGTCGAAGGTCAGCATGATATGCATCATTGTTCTGGGGCAGAATTCGCCTTTGTATTCCACAAGTTTTTTCTTTGCTGTACCAAAGCCTAAAATTCCCACCTGAGGAGGAGAAATTACAGGAGTCCCGAAATCAATATTAAACATACCCACGTTTGTTACCGTAAAGGTTCCTCCTGATTGTTCTCCTCCTACCAGTGTTTCATCTTTTGCTCTTAGTGCAAGATCGCGCAAGGCCTTACTCATTTCCAGTAAGGAATACTGATCCGCATTCTTTAGTACGGGAACTACCAAGCCCTCTGCAAGGCCCACAGCCATACCCAAATTTACATAAGGATAGGAGCTTATTGTTTCACCATCAAAGGTGGAGTTCAGCATAGGGTGTTTTTTCAGCATCTTTACGGTTGCAAGCATCAGCATATCGTTTACTGAAATCTTGCATCCCAAAACATCTGCTTTTTCAACATATTTCTGTCGCATCGTCAACAAATCTGTAACGTCGATCTCGGCAAATACAGTCAAGGGTGCCATAGTTTCAAAACACTTTCTCATGTTTTTCGCAATGGATTTTCTGCGTCCGCTTAAGAGGGTTTTAACTACTTCGCCTGTAGCCTGTACAGCCTTAACCACAGGTGCAGCTACCGGTGCAGCCTTTGCTGTTTCTAAATATGCATATACGTCCTTTGCAATAATTCTTCCATTTGGGCCTGTGCCGCCAACCAAAGCCAGATTAACATCTGCACCTTTTGCAATGTTTCTGGCCAAGCCCGTTGCTCTGATATGTCCGTCTTTTGCCACGGCATTCCCTCCTTGCTGCGCAGTCGTTGCCATGGATAATGCTACATCTCTTTGGCAAACCTCACATTCGTTTGCGCACATGGGGTGACTGCCGGGAACAGCACCCTTTGCCAAAGCATCATATGCTTCCTTTGAAGGCGCAATATAGGCTACAGTATGCCCAACCTTAACGGTGTCACCTGTTTTTGCAATCTGGTGTAAAATACCGTCAGCTGTTGCTTCGCATTCCATGGTGGTTTTTTCGTTTTCAAAATCAAAGATTGCCTGGCCTTTTTTCACTGTTTCACCCTCGGCAGCCTTCCATTCCCCAACCACACCTTCAATCATGGTTAATCCTGCTTTGGGCATTACAACCTCCACGGCATCCACAGAGACTGTCACAGAATCTGCCGCTGCCTGTGGGACACTACCGCCGTTTTTCAGGTTTTCGTATTCTTCTTTGCTTGCGGCAATAAAAGCAACGGGCTTGCCTACCTTTACCACTGCCCCCGCTTGTGCCGCAATATGCAAAATTCCGTCTTCGTTTGCTTCACATTCCATGGTGGTTTTTTCGTTTTCAAACTCCATCACCACATCACCTTTTTTTACACTTGCACCCTCTTCCGCCTTCCAAGTGGAAATTGTGCCTTCAATCATAGTCAACCCAGCCTTGGGCATTACTAATTCAACGCTCATATTTTTTACCCATAATCCCCCTTAGGGATCACAGTTCCCTCCTATTCTCTGGATTTTTTTGTAACCTAAATTAGAACAAAGCCTTTACCGCTTCCACAATTTTGTCTGCATTAGGAATACAAACCAGTTCCAACGCTACATCGTAGGGCAAAGGAACGTCTAACGCCGCAACTCTCAAAACAGGGCCGTCTAATTCATCGTACATCTCTTCCTGCATCATTGCAGCAATTTCTGCACCAATACCGCCTGTTTTGTTGCCTTCCTCCACAACAATTGCTCTGTGGGTTTTTTCTACGGATTTACGGATAGCATCCTTATCCAAAGGTGCAATGGTTCTAGGGTCTAAAACCTCTGCATTAATACCCTCTGCTGCCAGTTTTTCTGCTGCTTCCAAGGCCTTTCTCACCATTAAGCCCATAGCAATAATGGTAACATCCGTACCCTCTCTTTTAATATCCGCAACACCGATAGGGATTGTATATTCACCATCAGGAATATCTTCCTTTACCTGATATAACTGCTTATGTTCAAAGAACAAAACTGGGTTGTCGGAACGAATGGCACTCTTTAAAAGCCCTTTTGCATCTGCCGCTGTGGAAGGGCTGATAATAATTAACCCGGGGGTATGCATAAATAAGCTTTCTACGCAGTTAGAATGCTCAGCGCCTGCACCAAAGGCAGAACCTGCCGCCGCACGGATTACCATAGGGATTTTGTATTGAGGGCCGTGCATAAATCTCCACTTTGCAACGCAGTGGAAAATTTCGCTGAACGCTACTAATAAAAAGTCAGAGTACATCAATTCAATGCAAGGTCTTAGACCTGTTAATGCTGCACCTGCACCAACACCAATAATGGATGTTTCAGAAATTGGTGTGTTTTTTACTCTGTTTTCACCAAAAAGCTCATATAAACCTCTTGTTATGCCAAAAATACCGCCGTGCTGGGCAACGTCCTCGCCAAACACAACAATATTTTCGTCCTTTTCCATTTCTTCTCTTAAGGCATCTGAAATTGCCTGACCATATGTTACATGCATAAATGAAACCTCCTTAGATTTTATCCATCAAATTTAAGCAAAAATATTCTTGAAAAGATCCTCTGCCGTTGCTTTCGGAGATGCTTCCGCAAATTCTACCGCTGCGTCTAGCTCAGCATCAATCTCTCCATACAATGCTTTGATTTCATCTTCAGTGATAAAACCATTCTCCAGCATATAATTCTCCATTTTTTTTACGCAATTTCTCTTTTTCTGCCATTTTTCTGTAATTTCAGAGTCTCGGTACTTGCACTGATCCCCCTCAAAATGGCCTCTCCAGCGATAGTTCTTTGCCTCCAAAAGAGCAGGACCATTGCCGGCACGAACAAATTCTGACAATTCTTTTGTAGCTTCGTATACTGCTAAAACGTCCCAGCCTTCTACTACCTTTGATGTCATGCCATACGCTGCCGCACGATCCGCACCCGGATTTTCCACTGCAGATGATTCATGGATACAAGTAGAAATCGCCCACTGATTGTTATCTAAAATAAACAACACAGGTAATTTCCATGCCGCTGCCCAGTTCATTGCTTCATGCACAGGACCACGATTGGAAGTTCCATCGCCATAATAGCAATAAACAATATTGCCCTTCCCTTCCATCTTTAATTTATAAGCAGCGCCTACGGCAAAAGCCATATCGCAGCCCAATGTTCCGCTCATACCCAAAACGCCCTTGCTGAAATCCGCAATGTGGTTTACACCGCCGCCACCGCGGGAGTTACCGTCCTGTCTGCCTAAAATTTCTGAGTAAATATTGTTAAACGACACGCCCAAGACATGGGAAATACTAACCACACGATGTGCCAGCTTAAAATAATCTCCCTCTTTTCTTGTGGAGAGCGTACCAACATGGGTTGCTTCCTGACCAACACCACTATGGATATGGCCTGGAACTCTGCCCTCTTTATAAATTGCTACCAATTTTTCTTCAGACAATCTAATGTACAATAAATTTTTGTACAAATCTGTTATAAATCCCTTTGAATAAGACATATTAGAACCTCCTATATAGTTAGTAAATTAAATTCTTACTGTTATAATATATCAGCAATTATTGTGCCAAATATTCATTTCTATTTTTTCACGATAGAAAAATCCACACAGCCTCTTGTTTTCTAAATAAAAATAAAAATTGTTAAGTTTTGAAATTTATTTTTTTATTATTATTTTGACAATTTGTGTTGTAAAAACTCTACACTTGTCGCGTTTTTCCTACATATGCTTTCTTAACTTGTTACTCTTGTATTATAATTTATACATTTTCCATTGTTTTTACTGGAATACAAAAGCCATTTTTATTTATATTTTTTTAACAACAAAAAAAGTGTTGTTAAATTACAACACTTTTTTATTTTTGTTCGCTTTAGCTTGACAAAACCACCGGCTATGCCGGTGGTAGGAAAGGTTTGTTCTTTAGATGTAAGCACGAATCCTCCTTTGGTAGAATAAATGTAGGTTTGCCAACCACATCAAAGACCAAAAGGAGGATTCAAAATGACTAATAATAGTTTAGCACATACAACATGGGAA
>NZ_LRVM01000002.1 GCF_001571775.1 Anaerotignum neopropionicum | reverse complement strand
CAATACCCACCTTGAGGATGTAAGAAAAACTTTTTTAGACACCATTTTGTAAGGAGAGTGCTATCATGATTATTAAATTTGCAAACACATGGGCAAATTGGCTCGTGGAAAATGGAGCAAGCCGGGATGACTATGAAATTTATGCCTATGGCGCAGAATGTATGCTAAATGAACTGTTCTCTGATATATTGCTAATCCTTACCGCATTGCTGTTCCACAAAACGTTTGAAATGATTCTAGACCAGTGTTTTCTATGGTAACACATCTACCAAAGGTGGAGCGCTCATTCTGCATTCAGACTGAGGCTGGCACTATCATCACAAGTAGTACCAACGTATGCTCAGATTGAGAAGCGTTCATCAAAGCATGAGCCGTAAAGAGGTTGATAGACAATGCCGTAATTGAAAATTTCTTTGGATTGCTTAAGAATGAGCTGATGTGCCTACAAGATTTTGAGCCCAGGGATCATCTCAAAGCAGAACTATTTATTACAACAATTGGCGCAGAAATGCATAGTTAAAAGGCTTGCCGCCTGCATTATACAGACAACAAGCCCTTACAGTTGCATTTTGGGCAAATTGGGCTCTGCCCCTCAGTAACTATTCCTTATATTTCTCGTCTTATATTAGATTTTTGGCTAACACAAATTTGAAACCGCTCTCCCTCATTTTTACAATGGTGGACTTACTTCATATAACACCCATTGAACTGCATGATAAATTTTACAGCCTTGTTACAATTTTATTTGACTACGTCAATTTTAGAAAAGATTACAGTCAAAAAAAATAATTTTGTTTACTACTAGTTTTCCGATATCCCATTGCTAATGCCTTACAGCATATCTCCATAAATTAAAAATCTCCTGCCCACTGGCATAAAAAGAATTTACTACATACCATAATCACTCAAATGATATTCACCATCTTGGTAGTTGTATAAATACAATTTTGTTTCTTTCTTGTCTCCTTCATTTTTATATAGACGAAAAATAATTGTATTCGTTGTAAAATCTAAGCTAAGGATATCAGAAAATATAGGTTCAAACATAGTTTTTTCCAGTGTACTTTCATCATAACCGTATAGTCTTATGTCTGCAACCCCTAACTCATTAAAATGTTCTTGATCGTACCAGCTTAAATGTCTTTTATTTGTAGTATAAAAATGAAGCAATGCATCTGTTGTTTCTTCAGAAGTATCCAGACCAGCATAGCAGCTGTAATCAGCAGCATATTTTTTCACAATATTGCCTATAATAGTACTAGCCTCCCATCCAGCATACCTCTCAAGATAATCATCTCTAAATCCTGCCCTTTCCGTTCCCCAGTCTACAATCTGAAATCTTATTTCTTTATTGTTTTCTGGATATGCATTAAATGCACTGGCATCATCTACTAATATTAATCCCTCTTCAATGATAATTTTTTCCACATATTTTGACTCCACATATTCCGTCGCTGGTCCAATTAATTCATTGTATCGCTTTTTTAATATCTCGCTCTTAACTAATTGATTACATAAATTATTACAACAATCGGCGCAGAAAGGCATAGTTAAAAGACCTGCCGCCTGCATTATACAGACAACAAGCCCTTACAGTTGCATTCTTGGTGTCACCCCAAATTGGGCTCTGCATCTCAGCAACTATTCCTTATATTTCTCGTCTTATATTAGAATTTAGCTTACATAAATTTGGAACATTTTCCCTCATTTTTACAATGATAGACTTACTTCATATAAGACCCATCGAACCTGCATGAAAAATTTTACGGCCTTGTTCCAATTTTATTTGACCATGTTACTTTTAGAAAAGATTACAATCAAAAAAGCAAATTTTGTTTTAGAGTAGTTTCTGATATCCCATTTCTTTTAGAAGTTTTCCAATGATTTAATATTTCTACAGCAAAAAACCAGCATAACAAAGCCATTCAAACTGGCAGTATTTATGTCGAGAATAAATGCATTGCTTCGCAGAAGTGACAATTTTAATCAAGCAGATACAGAATTAAATTCTAATGGCATAAAAGTAAAACTCCTAAAAGGTGAAGTCTATAAAAATGAGGAACAGCTTGACTTAACAGCAAATGAGTATAAATTGTTGTGCCTGTTTATGGAAAATCCAGATATTGTCCTTTCGTCGGAACAGATTTTAAGCAAACTATGGGATTGTGATGAAAACTATATAGATAACAATACCCTTACGGTGTATATACGCAGATTACGTACAAAAATCGAAGATAATCCAAGCGATCCCCAAAAAATAGTGACGGTTCGGCGCATGGGATATAAATGGAATACTGTGGATTGAGGTGTACGATGAAAATACTGGTAAACAGGAAAATAAAAAAACTTTTTCGTTTGGTATTGATGATTATAGTAGCATTTACCTTGATTTCTGCTGCTTTCATAGGTTTAAAATTTGAAAATGCAGCGTTGTGTGTATCATAGATGAGGAACTCTGGAACAAAGCACATGAAAAACCAGAAATAACAGGAATAAAATCCCCATCTAAAATTGGTCGGGACAGAACGCACTTATTAAGTGGTATTTTAAAATGCCCGAAATGCGGTGGCCCGATGTACACCAATAAACACGCTTGGACAAACAAAGACGGTACATATAAAGAGATTTACTATTATGTTTGCAGTAAAGCTCGAACAGCACGGGGAAAAAGCTGTGACTATAAAACTATGCTCAAGAAAACTGACATTGAGCCACTTGTCATTGAGGCAATCAGAGAGCTGATTAAAAATCAGAATTTTGCAGCAGAAATTAAATCAAGGATAGGCAAGGAAATTGATACTTCCACTTTAAACAGAGAACTAAGCAATTATGAAGCTAAGTTGCGGGAGGTCGAGCTTAATAAAAACCGTCTTGAAAACGAAATTGACAGTCTGCCGGAAGAAACTCGTTTTAGAGAACGCAAGCTTCACGATATGACTCTTCGCCTTGATGGACTGTATGACATCATTGTAGAGCTGGAAGAAAAAATTGAAGATGTAAAGCTGCGCCGCAAAGCCGTGGAGCAAGATGCCATCACATTGGAAAACATCTACACCCTACTGGCAAACTTTGATAAAGTGTATGATAAAATCAGCGATGAAGAGAAAAAATCTCTAATTTCTTCGCTAATCAAAGAAATAGAGATTTTTTCATGTGATGAGGCTGAATTACCCCTCAAGTCTATTTTATTCAATTTTCCTGTTTATAAAGACGGTGGAGATGTTTGTGGGTTTTTGTGGGACAAAAGTACGCACGTTTCAACGTGCCTTGAGCCGACAATTCTAATGCCTACAAGACCTACTTGTTCCTTGGCGGAGATGTATTTTTCTTGAAAACAGATCAATTTAATCTGCTTCTTTGAAAAAAACCTCACGCATAGTAAATCAAATTGCGTCATCTTTGTCTGTTCATTATCAGCATATTGAGCATCTACAACTTTACCAATTAGTAAAAATTGTGCGCAACAAAACTTTCAAACGTATAGTGGTTTGAGAGCTTTATTCTGAACAATTATTCAATTGTCATGATAAAGTCTTTTCGATTACTAGTCCAGATTTAAAGTGAATCGCTGTAATTCCTTCTTTCTTGATTACAATCCGGTCAATCACCTTATTAATTATCTGCTTTGTTATATTGTCACTCAAATACTTCTCATTCTCCATTAAATTTACAATCAAAATCGCTTTAGTCTTGAGCAAAAATACTGTTGCATCCGCTGGATCAGTTTCTAAAATCATGTTGAATAGCTCGCTTAGTAAATTTAGCATTTCTGCTTCTCGCACTGTTGTTGAATGTTTACATTGAAGGGATCCAGGTTTCAACTGTTCTCGACATCGCCAAACAAATGCTTTACCATTTTTATTCTGCCAAGTTACTCTGGTATAAACATTATTGCAATTACCACAAATAATAATACCACTCAATGGATAAGCTGAACTATATCTTTTACCAGTGCTCTTTTCTCCTGTACAGCTCCTTCTTTTCATTTCTTCTTGAACAAGATAGAATTGCTCTTTAGTGATTATTGCTTCATGACTGTTTCGGACATAGTATTTTTTTACATAACCATTATTTTTGACTCTCTTCTTTGTTAAAAAATCGATTGTATGAGTTTTTTGAAGAATTGCATCACCAATGTATTTTTCACATTGAAGCATTTTGTAAATGGTTTGAGGATGCCAGTGTTCTAATCCCGTTGTTGTCCGTATACCTTCTGCTTCCAGTACCCTTGCAATTTTATTTGCTCCAAGTCCTTGCAGATAAAGATCAAATATCTTTCTAACTATATCAGCTTCTTCTGGGACGATAATTAGTTTGTTATCCTCGTCCTTTGTAAACCCCAGGAACTTCTTGTGATTAACTTGGACGATTCCCTGTTCAAATTTCCGAACGATTCCCCATCTTGTATTCTCACTTAAATTCCGACTTTCTTCCTGTGCTTGACTGCTTAAAATGGTGATCAGTAATTCTCCTGTACTATTCATCGTATCAATGTTCTCTTTTTCAAAGATGATACGAATTTGCCTATCTTTTAATTCACGAATAACTCGCAGAAAATCAACTGTATTTCTGGCAAATCGACTGATTGACTTTGTCAGGATAAGATCAATTTTCCCTGCATAACAATCTTCAATCATGACATTAAAACTATCACGATATTTAGTACCTGTTGCTATCTTTCCTTCATCTGCATAAATTCCGGTACAGTGCCAGTTTTTATTTTGTCCAATTTTTCTTGTGTAATAATCGATTTGAGATTCATAACTGTTTTCCTGTTGTTCAAATCTTGTGCTCACCCGACAGTATGCTGCTACATTAAGTATCTTGTTTTCAATCCTGACATGCTTGTCATATTTTGGATCCGGTGGAATTACAGTAATTTCTTTTGATTGTTGCATATCAATTTCTCCTTTGCACCTATTATTTTGACTTGTCTATTATACAGGGTCATAATAAGCCAAACGAGAAAAAGTTTCACGCATTTCTAAATCATCTCAATATTATTTTTTTCACACCACTTGGTAGCAATTTTCAAATAAGCATCATCGCGAAACTGATACCAATTCTTTTCCAATCCTAAGTCAAACAAACTATCTTTAAATCTTCGAAAAGCTCCTTTGCTTCGTATTGCCGAATAAAGCCGATCTTGTTTATCTACTGCATTCAACTCATCAATAAAATTTTCCATCATGGCATATTCATTGATTTCATATTTTCCTGGAAGGACTATATAATCTTCATAGTTCTCATCAATATCGTCTCTTAATTCAGCATCTTCTTCATCATTCATACCATCCATAAGCAGCATGACGACTTGCTCAGTTTTCATATTATAATAATACTGCGTTTCGTCATCAACAAAATCCAAAGCTTCCAGAACATCATTCAGTTTCACTTTCATAGCATTTCACCTCTTTCTTCTTTCTGAAATGAGATTTCCATCAATTCTTGTGCAATGTCCTTGCTAAGCACTCGCATTAAATTATCATCTTCTTTTTCTCCAGACAGCAGATTCATACTACCATACCACACAATTTCTTCATCGATAACGGCGTAATGCTCGTGCATCACTGGTCGTTCTAAAACTTTGATGCCGACTCCGACAAGATGTCCTATTAATTCTCTTGTCTTTTCAACTCTTTTTTCAGGATAACTTTCAGGAGATAAGGTCAACACCATGACCGAGATGCCATCTTCCTGCTTTTTTTGCATTAAAGCAATCAGTTGCTTCACTTTTTTCTCATTAATACCAGGGCTTGAAATGATCAAATTTTTGTTTGATTCCGTTAGATCCTTTAAATAGATTTCCTGATACGATTTCTTATCATATATTGCATTTGCGCTTTGCTTCTTATCAATCAATGCCATACATATTTCATAACCAATTTTTTTATAGGCTCTGAGACGCTTGTGATACATTTTCTCCAGTACACGAATATGCGAATCCACATAGTCATAAATGATGACTTCTTGTTTCCCTTCAAAATCTCTATGAAGTCTACCGGCATATTGTTCTACATTGCCTTCCCAAGCGATTGGCGTTGTCAGCATCATCGTATCCAACCTTGGATAATTAAAGCCTTCACCAATATACTGTCCAATGGCAACAAGTATAATCGTTTCATTTTCTGGAACTTCTTTCATTCGCTTCCTGATCAGATCTCTTTCCTTAGCCCTTTTACCGCCTTGCAAAAGGTAAATATGATCAGCGCTGTCTTTTAACATGTCGAATAGAACAGCGGCATGTTCTTTGAATTTCGTCAACACCAGTGGTGTTCTTCCATTTTCCAAGCATATTGAAACATCAGCAACGATCTGCTTATTTCTGATTTCGCTTTCTCTTGCCAGCTTATAAGCATCATTTATTTTAATCGTTTCGCCATCCGGATGAACAAGACGAGTGAATCGTGGATATACGAAATGTTCAATTCCCTGTTCTTTCGCTCGGTCCTTGGCCGTATAACGATAGCGTATCGGTCCGAACTGCATAAATATTTTAGCTTCCTGACCGTCATCACGTTTGGGCGTTGCCGTAAGTCCATAAACATATTTTGCATTCACTTCATTCAATACTTCTTCTGCTGTTTGTGAAGCTCCATGATGACATTCATCCATTATGACAAGGCCATAATCCTTTACCAGTTGATTAATCTCTCCATTTTTGCCTAATGATGAGATCATGACAACATCGATAATTCCGGTCACAGAGTTATGTCCTGCATACATACGCCCGACGACACTTTTTCTCTTTTTTATTCTACCTGTTGCTGTTTTATATTCTGGTGGTTCTTCATCAACAATCAAGAATTTTTCAAAGTCCTCCACCCAGTTTTTCATAATTTCTGTATTATGAACCAGTACTAATGTATTGATCTTTCGGGCTGCTATCAAATAGGCACCGACTGCCGTTTTTCCAAAAGCTGTTGCTGCGCCCAAAATTCCTATATCATGATTCAGGATTTCTTCAGAAGCTTCCTTTTGTTCTGGGCGAAGTTCACCCACAAAAGTAACCTCTATTTTTCTGCCACATTCTCTGTGGTCTGTCTTTTTGTAGGCTATACCTGCCTCCTCAAGTTTTTTCACCAGTTTTTCTTTGCAGCCACGTGGTATACACAAATACTGATCAACATCCCGGCTACACGATATAATTCTTGCCGTTCCTCTTGTCCCAAATCCCATGGCTTGATTCTTGTAATACTCCGGATTACTGAACGCTGCTAGTCTTCTGATTTGATTCTGTAACCTTGGTTTTACATTTCCTGTATCAATATAGATCTGATTGTCCAGTGTAATATCCAATGCACCGTCTACATCCGTGATTTCAAAGTTTTTCCTTTTCTTTTCCCAAGGCTTGGATATGCCATTGTCACTTTTTTCTACTGTTCCGCTCATATCTTCTGCAAGCATACCCAACAGGCCGTCCGCTGACCATTCGTTTATTTTTTCATCAATAAACGCTTTTGATATTTTACTGGTTGACTTTAGTACTTGCCACTGGTCAGGATATGCATTCCAGTTTTCATCAATAAATGCACTATTCCCGCTTTTTAACGCTTGTCCTTGTAAAGGCAGCGCAATAAGATTCCCAATTCCGCCCTCTGGCATATGATCTTGCGCTGGAATCATTCGGTCATAGGATTTAAAACTTTTTTGATTTACTGACTCTGCTCCTTTTGTAAGTAAAGCAGTTCCAAATTTTCTGGCAGCAGCTGCAGGAATAGGCTCCTCAAAAAATAGCCAAATATGTGCACCTTTTCCTGACCTCGATCGCTCAACCAAGTTGTCCACATTATTGAGCTGACAGATGAACCGCATTGCGTTCACCTCATCAATCCATTCATCATCTGTATTGGCAAAATCATCGACCTTGCTCTTATCATCATGATTGTCAAAATCAAAAACAAGAAAATTACAGGTTTCATCCTGCAACATTGGATATAGCCCTATGACATCGGAACAATCTTCTTTTGCTCCGATCAGATGCTGCATAATCACTTCGCCTCTAAGTTGCTTGTAATTTTGATTTCTGCACTCACCACATTTTATCTTTTTCCCATTCTTTTTCGGACACAACCCATCTTTCCAAAAATTCCAACACTGTGTATAATAACCGGTTTGTCCTGTTTTTGGGTTCGGTTTACCACCTCGCTTGCTATACACATCCATTCTTCCTTTGAACATGGAATAGAAAAATCTGAAATGAATCTTTGTTATTTCTTCCTTAATAATGCGCGCTCCTTGATCAATATCTTCATCAACGCTACTACTAATTGCTTCACTATTTGGACTCACTTCATAAGGGATCTTCGCATCCAGCAAAATCCCTTGCAAATAGTCAACTTTTGACTCCAGAAGAAGTATTTTTTCTTGTAGCTCACGTATTACTTGATCTTTATTTTCCACAAGGGCTCTCCGTCTATCAAACCTTTTATTTTATCTATCCACTAAAAACAATTCCGCCTACCGTCTCATCTTCCACAACGCCATTGGATGATTTTTAATCCGTTCTAAAGTTCTTTCATCTTCAAATAACAATTCCGGAATATACTCACCGTTTTCAAATCTATCCAGAAACTCTTTTTCAGATTCTGTAAGAACCATTAAATCAGCAATATATGCTTTTACCATTTTCTTTGCCGTTTCCAGTTCAAAATCGTCTTTTCTTTTTATCACTGGCAAAAGGTCTGTCTTTATTTTTTGTTTTGTGATGGAGTCAATTGCACTGGTATCAAAGGTCTTGTTGATCACTTTCGCAGATATTACCGCATAAAAAACCACAGTCTTTCTAAGAAGCGTTTCTTCCGATTCATCAAAAAGTTTATAATGAATCATATTTCTAGCATCATATAAGTCCCTTGCTGCTGCCCTGCTCAGCAACGCATTGATCTTACTTCCATAAATCTCAATTGGAGCAAGAGTCTTAACCCTATATTCACTTAAAAAATGTTCAGTGATAATTGGCCTTTCTTCTGCCTGCAACACATGAGCTCGTAGGGAATAGTTGATTTCAATCTTTATATTATCTCTATTGCCACTAGCTCCAATATAATCATACACCCAAGAATCCAAACTTTGGGGATTTTTTGTTTTTTCATTTTTTGTATAACCTTGAGCGATCATGTATCGATCAATTGTGCTGTTTATTAGCTCACGTTGCTCAAGCATTTCTTCTCTGCTATTGTTGACCAAATAATCCATGTCAATATCTACTGAAAGCCTTGGTAAATTGAAAATAGTCAGATTAATGGCTGTGCCACCTTTCAGCGCAAGACTTTCTTTGAGAATGGGATTTGTATTCAGATATTCTAAAACATCTGCAAGCCTTGTTACTTTCTCAAGCGTGTCTCTCACAAAGCCCAGTTCTTCTGCTTTTTTACCAAGATAAATAATGTCATACCTAGACAAGAAGATCACCACCTTGTTCTGTTATTTCAAATAATCCTTCCGGTATCATCAATTTCCACTCGCTATTATAAATGTTCTGCTGGTTTTCCTCATTTAACAGATACCGTCTGCTTTTTCCGATTTTTTCTTTACAACTATCTATAAAATCATTAGATAATTGTATTTCCTTTTGGTAATGCTGCAGCAGATAACCAACTCTTTGATAAAGTCCTTGCGTGTTATAAATCGCTAAGTATCTGCGAAGCTTTTCTTCATCCAGAAAATGGATGCCTTCAAGGCAATTCAGAAGCTCCTCCAAACCACCAATTTTATTAAAGTCACGAATGCTATCGATGACAGTTCTTTCCAAGTCAGTAATACGAACACCTGTCGTATTCTTAGCTTCCACAATTCCTTCTTGCATTCTTGAAGAAACATATTTAAAAGTCATATGTTCATATTCAAATGTATTGAATTTTGATTCCGAAGAAACATAGAGCTCATAAAATACTTGATTTGCAAGTCCATAATATTCAAACGCACTATGGTGAGAAATATAAGCCGTGTCCGTTATTGCACAGCCTATTTGATACCGTGTAGCTACAATTTGTCCGGTTACCGGATTTACAGCAGAATAGATGTTCTTTCGAACCTTTTTCATCAAACCCTTTTTCATCAAGCGATCCAGTAGGGAATACGCGGTATTTGAATTTCCTGTTAACTGTTCTACCTCAGTGATTGTAAAGACCGGATATTTTGCCAGTTGATTGTAGACTTCCACTTTTCTCACCTCTTTCTATTTTAATATTGGAACGTTATTCTTTATATGTAAAGAAAATCATGACAAAGTTAAAACCGCATGAATCTTAGTGGACCTGTCCGGCATGTACATAAAGCCATTGAATACACAGTATAAAAACAATGCACTAATGGCTAAATCTTTGTTTCCCAGGTATAGAGGATCTGCAGGGATAACTACATTATTATCATCTCCACGTTGCCTTGAGTAGACAATAATGATGTCGTGGTTAGTTGGTGATTCCTTGGCGGATTAGTAATTTCAACAGCTGCAACTAACAACATAACCTTTTTATTCGCATGAATTAATTACTTTTGTTTAATAATTTCATTTGGCTCGGACTAATATAATTACAATTAAATATACAAGATACTACTTTTGTATTATACAATTCATCATCTCCAGAATTTATCATTTCAACATGCCAGCACTTTTCAAGATTTGTTGTTTCCCCATTTTTATTGGAAATATCAAGTATAAGCAAAAAACCTAACCTGTTTATATTTGCATAGCATCCAGCCTGTAATATATTCTTTCTATATTTAGCCGACTCCTCTGCAACTGTTTTTTTCTCCTTATCTTTCCACACTTTTAATTCAAGGGGGATTATATTATCAAACAACAAATCAATTTCACCTTTTGATTTTTCAGGCTTTTTTTGTATCCTCTCTGAATTGAATGAATCGCACAGCCGCTCATATATAAAAGGTAAAAAAACAAATCCTCCATCTGAGAGTATGTAGTTTCTTTTTCATTATTAACATATTCAAAAGCTTTATTTCTTAAGAAAGTTTCTTCTTCTAAACAAAGAGTAACCTTTTTCATTAGCCAGATGATTAATTCTACAAAGGATTTCTTCAAATTGGGTTTCCCCATAAAAATTAATGAATTTGAAAGTTCCTCATAAATTCTTTCTAGAATAACAATTTGACTTTCAGATAAGTTTCTTCGAGTATTCACATCAATAAATTCATTTTCTGCATCAAAAATATTTTTAATGCACGGAATACTAATATTGTATTGAATATTTGCAGATTCAATACAATCCACTTTATTAACGAAGCATAAATCATTAATGTCTAAAAGGCCATTTACCTCCAGCAAAATCGGCAATATTGACTTATTGAAGTTATTCATGCTTAGAGGATGTAAAAACATATCATTTTCTTCATCAAGAAAAGTTGTCATTCTTCTTGACCATTCATCCATTGAGATCTTTGCACATCGTTGACCAAATAATCTCATTTGGTTTTTTGCTTGCATAATAAATCTCTCAGCTTGTTTCTCAAATGAAGGGGTATCTCCTTGAATATTTTTACCAAATTCTATTAGTTTATTGTTTATTTCAAAAATCTCATTTGTATATTTTTTATATGACTTAAGCATGTTGTTTAGTATCACATCTACTTTAAATTTATAAAGCTTACCAGTTTTGTCGATTGTAAAACTTTCAATCATTTTTGTTTCCCCAAAATCACCAACACCTGAATATCCTATTTCTCTTTTTATTCTAACATTGATAAATACATATCTAAACGTTCATTGGCGTACCCTGCAAACAACTTTTCCATTGCCGATAAATCATGTTTCACATGATATGCATCAAAAGCCCCATAATACGCAATTCTGTCGGCAAACTTAATGTCAATGGGAGGATATCCCGCTTTCATCAATTCAAGATTCACAAGAAGCCGTCCTGTTCTGCCGTTCCCATCAATAAATGGGTGTATACTTTCAAATTCAATATGAAATCTGGCCAAACGCGGAACGATGTGCTCTGTACTTTCATTATAGCCTTCTAAAAGCTGCTCCATGCGAGGTTCAATCAGATATGGCTGTACGGGCTCATGTTTCGCCCCCATAATACGTACTGGAACTCGGCGATAAACACCACGGTCATCTTTTTTATCCGCCAAAATCAAGTAATGAATTTGCTTTATGAGGCTTTCAGTCATAGGGGCATTTTCTTTTACTAGCTCTCTAACAAAACTAAACGCCTCTTTGTGTCCAACGGCCTCCAAATGATCTTTTAAAGGTTTTTTATCAATAGTAAGACCTCGCAAAACCATATCTGTTTCACGTAATGTAAGAGTATTTCCCTCAATTGCATTTGAATTGTAAGTGTATTCAATGATAAATTCTTCTGTTAGCCGTTCCACCTCTCCTTCTGTAAGGGGACGTCTAAAATCCAGTTCGTGCTTTTTCTTGTCAATCAACTCTAGGAGATTTGCGGCCGTTTTATATCTTCCATCCACAGGCTTTACAGCGTTTTCTGGAATATTCCACGCACGACCAACTTGAAATGCGCCAGGAATTTTCCCTTCAGCACAGAGAATTCTAACCCGTCTATCAGAAAGGCCCCATTTCTCAGCGGCTTGTTTTACTGTTATAAACATAATCTCACTCCAATCTTCCTAATTATTATGCTCCGATATCGGAATAATATCAAGGCTTATCGGAATAATATTTATGCAATTAACGGAATAATAGATCAATATAAACAAAACGCCCCTGTCTACAAATATAATGACTCATTAAAAACTTTTTTAATAACATCATCACCCATATGGTGATGAAACAACCTTTAGCAAATTTTTTATAAATAACATCGTATGTCTTTTGCAAATTTTTCTTCAATAGAAATTAATTCATTACAAATTTGTCTTGATTCCGCATCTGCCGCAGAGTATTGATTTAAATATTTATTTAATGATTTTACTCCCATATTGCAACCATCCGTAATTAGGTCGGCTACTGTTTTATCACTTTCCTTCATTGACATGATTACATTCGTTTTAATCCAAGACATACTTTTCGCTACAGGATTTGGCTCTTTCCCTTGTTCATTGTATCTAGATAGCAACTCATGCATTTCATTCCCCAGTTTCGTGTGTTTGTCTTTAAAATCAATTAGCATATTTTTAAGCTTTTCATCAGATACTTTGTCAAGTACCTCATCTATAGAGGATACAGCCATTTTGGAACCAGAATTACATTCTTTTAACAATTCTATTGTATCATTTGAATTCATTATTTCTTCACTCCGCTTTCCAATAAAAATTTATATGCTCTATATTGTCTGTCAAAACACTATATATATTCATTTTTATAAGGAAACTAAAATACTAGCAAACCCCTGTCATCATAAACCGATGCACCAGCATTGTTACCACCGCGTATGGCTCTATCCAAAGCCATAATCGTAGCAATGACACCGTCAATCTTCTCCGTAGATTTTTCTTTATCTGCCTTGATATTTCCGGCAGGATCTGTCCTTATATGAATATTATCCATCATCCAACTTAATACAGGGTGTCCGCCATGGGCGATTCTTTTTTCCAGTGACAGTTTCATAAGCTCTTTCGTTGGCGGTGACATATCTTTGAAGCCTTGACCGAAGGGAACCACTGTAAAACCTAAACCTTCCAAGTTTTGAACCATCTGCACAGCGCCCCAGCGGTCGAAGGCGATTTCCTGTATATTAAACTAAGTCCCTAAGTCCTCAATGAATTTTTCAATAAATCCGTAGTGTATAACGTTCCCCTCTGTACGCAAATAATCATGCAGGTTACTGTGTTTCATATGATATGAAACGCAACACGCAATTGTCTGGTTGTACATTTCCTGTCCAATACACCAACGAGCGAATAGATATAACCAGTGTTATGGATAAGCAAGTTCAATATATGATAAACCAGATTGAAATTCAAGGAGCAGAAGGAAAAAAGGAAATCCTGCTTGATGACTTATCGTTAGTATTCTTATCATCAAAACAGAGCGTGAAAGGAGCAACGAATATGAACGAAATCACTTACAGCAGGAACGGGGATTATCTGATACCCGACCTCAAATTGACACCGCAGCCGACACAGCCTAAAGTACATACAATTCATTCTGAGTGATATACCTGGTAGTACTTTTCTTGAATTTCCAGAATACCTGGAAGACTATATGCCATGGAATCCCATGATTCAGAAACTTTGTCGCTAAGAGCCAACATCTTAGTTAAAGGTAGGTTCTTTTTAAATACACTATCTTATTTGACGCTTACGAAACAACAAAGGCAATCATCTTTTTCAAAATATAAAAGAACCCCATTTTTTAAAATCCAAAATGGGGCCTCTTTGACGTTCTGAGATAAATATAAGTTATTATACTTATTTTACATAAATACCAAACCAATTTTCATTTTTATATACTTTTTTAACAAATTTACCTGTGTTTTTTTATCAGAAGAATTACAATTGTAATTATACCTATAAGTATAATTAACTGGAATAATATCAATAACGTAGGCAATAATGATAAAATCATGTAATACACGCCCTTCATAAATTAATCATGTTATACATTTTATCAATCCATATAAGTATTTATCCAAATTTCATTAGTATCTGTTCCAACACCATACACCCATGTTACAGGATAGTAATTAAGATACAAATTTACACTTGAAGAAGCTTTCAATGTAACATAGCCTTCTGCTTTAATATCAAATCCAGAATCTAATGTAAAATCGAAATCTTTAGAATCAACACCATAAAATTGAGGTGGTGTTACTGATATAGTTGCTTTTGTACCAGTCATATCTACAACCCAGCCATGATTGATTCTGTCAATACTATATGTTGTCTTAGTAACAATTTTACCATCCAAAGGTGCTGAAAAATTAAAAGTATATGTTGTTGTTAATATATCTCCCTCAGAAACAGTATATTTTGTACTTTTAAGAGTATAATATCTCATTCATTGTTGAATATATAGCTTGATAAAATCACTTCAAAGAGTTAACATATGACACTACCAAAGGAGGTAGCGTCATGGATAACCAAAACCCTAGATTACATGTGGTAATCTATTATCAATCGAATTCTAAAGTTAAAACTAAGCTGCATAGGAAATTAATCGCATATGCTAAGAAAATTTCAGACGACCCTTACGAACCTTACATTGACATTTCTATGGATAATTCATATTTGAAAAAGGTAAAGGCCGCCCTGCAGACATTAACCTGTGACACCATTAACACCTTTTATGTAAAACGACCCGTAAAGGACCTAGAACAGTTATATCTTTTCATTAAAATATTACTCAGTATTACACTCCAAAAATCATTCGAAAACACTCCGAATAACACAATAATTGATAATTGGATGATAATATCTATCATTCCATCAAAAACAAGTGATATTTATGACATTAAATGTTCACTGGGGAAATAAACCAAATAGCCACCGCACTTATTCCCATATTAGGAAGCTTTTCTGTTATGTCTTTCTTCATTTTGTAAGCGGCATTTACACTAAAAGTTAACGCAAGTATTTTTTTATTCATTGGAATAACATTAGTAGCTAAAACATACGCAACCTTACTAACCATAGTTTTTGTCTTTCCACATCCTGCAGGTGCCTCAAGCATAATTCTTGGAAATTCACTGAAAATCGCACTAATTTGTGAATTATCACCTTCATGTTCGTCTAAAATAAGGGCTTTTATATCAAGTTCCATTTATACAGTCCTTTCTATGATTTTTCGTATGGCTCTAGCATAACATGCAGGAATCATCTTCTTATCTATGTTTTGACCAATAATTTTCCCTAATATAATACCTTTATTAACCGAAAACCAAGTGATATATAAAACAGGGTACATTTTTTCATTAATTGAAAGTTCAGAGAATTTATAGCCTTTATCGGCTTTTATATTTTTAATTTTAAATTTGTCTATCGCTTTATTCAAAGCACTTGCTTGCATATATCTTTCGGTTCCTTTGGAATCGTAGTCTGTAAGTATTTTTTCCAGTACATCCTCTCTTCCACATTTTATCATTCTGTAAACAATTTCACTGTCAAAGCATAATTGTGTTGTAAAAAACAAATTTTCTTGTGCAGGGATATTCTTCTCAATTTTTTTATCTTTGTCCATAACCCCAACACTTTCAATTTTTAATTTATCAAAGAGTTTCATCAATGGAATAATTGATTCTGCACCACCTGCCTTTATCAATGCAATTGCCTCTCTGTCAAAATCAATTCCCATTGTATTCCCAAATAATTTAAAAGAACCATATTCAGATTCTCCTTCAACAATAATTACTCCTCTCGCAAAAATTGCTTCCTTGATATATTCAAATTGCATCATTAGTTGCTTTTTTTCTGATTGATTTAAACTTAAATTTCGAGTATTTACAACATCTGTACTGCCATGTTCGGAATACAATCTAATAAGTTTTAAATAATCATCTCCTATAATATTAGGAGAATGTGTCGCAACAATAATTTGTCCTCTGAAATTCTTTATTCCAAATAATTCATGTAGAATTGAATTGAATTCTACATCTTCACCAGAAGCTATTTTTAGAATATCTTTCATTATTGTCCTTTGTAAATATGGATGCAGATGAATTTCCGGCTCATCAAATACCAATAAAGTCTGAAGTTGTTTATCCTCATCATTTTGCATTTTTTTAGCATATGTAATGATTTTTTCAAGTATAGATAAAACGATCAACATATTGTACTGAACACCATATCCAATTTCAGATATCCCAATACTATTTGAATCTTTTAAAACCATAATTCTTGTAAGCATTTCTTGATTGTTATTCTCAACTAACGGTTGAATTCTAAATCTATCAAATACTGCTATGTTACTTAAAATTGAAGTTGTATATCTTTCAAGCTTCTTAACTGCATTTTTATTTAAAAAAGACGTGCCTTCTACCTGGCATTCAATAAATCTCTTAACAATAAAATTCAGAAAACTTCCCGCACCCTTAGTTTTAGAAAAATCCAACTCATTTTTGGGATTTCTAAGTGAGTCATAGTTAATTAACAGTAATTTTCTTATATCCGCTAAAGAAATCACTTCGCTACTTTCATAGTGACTATACTTCAAATATTCATCAGGATTATCCTGAATAACTCTCACATTGATATAGTCAGTATCCTTTGGATCAATTAAATCATCAAACATACCCTTTTCCAAATCAGTGAGTAATAAACGCAAAACAATCTCTATTGGTTTTGATATATCATGAAAATCACTTGATTCAAAATTCTTTCCAGAAAATACCCTATTTATGGAATATAACAAATTTGACTTACCAACATTATTTTCTCCAACTATATAATTGATGTCATCAGAAAAAATCACTTTTATATCATCTAAATTTCTATAATTCGATAACTTAATTCCTCTCAGAATCATCCCTTTACCTCCCTACCTAAGATGATTATGATTATACCATATATTGTTAAGTCTTTCGATAGAAACCATAAAAGCCGTAATCTTTACTCAAAAGATTACGGCTTTTATTTCTTTATCTAATTTTCAAGATACTTCAGAGTATCTTTTATCGCCGCTACCTTTTCAGATGTTAGATGTTTTCTTGTTTTTATTCTTCTACTGCATTGGGAGCATCGTACATGAGTAATCTCAAATTTCTTTTTACTTCTGCGATATAAACGTATGCACTTTGAATCCGTACTTACTTTCTATATACTCCTGTATCATTTTAAGGTTACTCTTTCGCTTGGTCTATATTCCTCGGCTTTTTCCGCTATTTTGCCCACAGGTATTTTTCCGTCACCCTCTCCAAACTCCACATTTACGTTGATATGTGTGTCTGCATTTTTGTGGGAAAGAAGTACAACCGTTTCAACGTGCCTTGTGGCGGTGATAATGATGTCGTTTGAAGCTGGAAGCCCCTTGGCGTGAGAGTATTTGAAGTCAAATATCACTTACACCATTTTGCTATTTTAGATTGATGTTTCTCTAACTTTGAAATAATTTCTAATATGGTTCGAGTAATACTCTTACTATAATTATAGAAATCCTGAAGATTATCACTCTTTACTTCTACAAAGCTGTCTTCTAATTTATTTACTTCTTCATATAATTCACTTATAGAAATATATAAGTCGCTATCGCTTAATAAAACTAATTCTGCGCTATTGTCATCCCATTTTGTGCTAGTCATATCAAATTCATATTTTTTAATAAAGCTATCTGTGGCAACTAGCTTATAATATTTTTCACACATATCATATAATTGTTTTTCGAAACCCTCATATTTTTCAAAACCCTTATAATACAAATTAAAAGTATCTTGATCAAATTGACCGTCTTGGATAACATCTGAACTTATCTTAAACAGAACTAACTTTTCATACAAAAGCGCTACATCTGATTTGTCTTTGTTTTCTTTCGTATTAAAATCTTTTATGCCGTTATAAATATATTTTAATATTTCAAAATTTTCTTCTGTCATATCGCTTTTTTCAAATAAGTTCTCAAATGAGTTTCGCTCTATGAATGATTGTATATGTATGAATTCTTTATAAATATCTCTTTCTTGATTCTTTTCATACTCGATTATATATTGTTCTCTCTCATCTTTTAATTTTGAAACTGTATTTATTTGTTTTGCTTCCAGATATTCATCTTCATAAAATTTAAGTTCTTCAGTTTCAATTGTAGAATCGATACTTTCTATCTTCTGTGCCAAAATATACAAACAGTTTGGCTTTTCAAATAGCTTATCATTATCAAAGTAGAAATACTCAGTTTTAACTTTTTCTAGCTTGTTTAGCACTTCAACTAATAATTCTTTACAAAAAACCAGCGGGAACTCTAACTCTTTTTTCAATATAGCCTTTTCTTCATATTTAGATATAAAGTTCAGTATAGAGTCATTATTTTTTAATAATTCTTTTTTCACAAGCTCAATCTGTATGAATAACCTGTTATATTCTTTTCGTCTGGTTGCTCTTTCAGCCAGTGCATAGGATATCCATGCTGCTAGAATTGGAACTACAACTCCAACTAGCAATTCTGTAAGTGGAAGCTTATCTATAAAATCTAAGAATTTGCTTAACCAACTAGCTTCTGCAGGAGTGGCAGTTTGTAAAACAACAATGTACACTTTACTCCTCCTCTTGCAGATGTTTTTCGGTTTCCAATAATTCTTGCTCTTTTGCAAGTTCTCGTTTCAGTTCATCCTCTGTCGGCATATATAACTTATATTTCGATGCAAATATTTGATTGTTATCTTCCGGCAAGGTATATTTAACAACTGAGTCACTTTTGTCAGCGCAGAGAACAATACCAATAGGGAGGTTATCACCCTCATTCATTAGTTCTCTTGTGTAGTAATTTACATACATCTGCATTTGACCAATGTCTTGATGTGTCAGCTTGCCGATTTTTAAATCAATAATGACAAAGCATTTCAAAATATAATTATAAAAAACAAGGTCAATATAATAATGCTCTCCATCAAAGGTAATATGTTGTTGCCTAGACACGAATGAAAATCCACGTCCAAGCTCCAATAAAAATTTTTGCAAATGATCAATTAAACCTTGCTCAATATCTTTTTCATAAAGATTAGGTGTTTGATCTAATCCTAAAAATTCAAGTACATATGGATCCCGAATAATATCTTTGGCATCAATGCCTTTTTCCAGTGTTTGAATTTCATTTCGTACGCTATCTTTGTTTTGGCTGGATAACAACCTCTGATAATAAAAGCTGTTTATTTGTCGCTCAAGTTGCCTTGTACTCCAATTTGATTTTGCGCATTCGTCTAAATAGAACATTCGAGCTGCATCATTTTCAACCTTTAAAAGCATTCTATAATGTGTCCAACTCAATTGGTCACGCAGTGCGTGACGTTTTGGAAAAGCATTATAAAATTGACGCATATATTTTAAATTCGTAACAGTATATCCTTTGCCAAATTCCACAGTTAATTTTTCTGATAAAAATTTTAATAGACCTTTTCCATACTCCGCACGTTCATTTTCACCTTGTGCTTCACATATCTGTTTACCAATGTTCCAATAAGTTTCTACCATTACAAAATTAACAGTAGAATATACTTTCTGCTGTGCTTTCTCCAAAGTAAGTTTTATATTTTCATAAATTTTACTCTCAGTTAAATATTCCATTAACGCCCCTCCATTCCTATAAATTTACGGTAATATATCTTTTAATATCTCATTTTTTTGATAGTTAATGCTTTTCTATATAAATTAGTCAATAATATATAAAAAAGCTGTTCTTGACACTTTTGTACCAAGCTTATTGCATCTAAATTTAATAAACATTTGTTTTAATTCCTGTAAGCATCTGATATGTATCTAATGCAAAATCATCTGTCATCCCATTTATGTGATCAATAATCAAATGAGTTCTTAACCACCATTCTTTAACTACAAATTCCGGATCTGTTCGGTCTAATTTTCGTGTCTCATAAATATAACTTTTTACATATCTCTCTCCTAAACGATTAAAAAGACGTTTTTCGAGATCTAGTGTGTTTCCACTCTGTGCTTTATTATCATTTATTAAACTGGTAAAATCCTCTAATTTTAATGACAATAATCTACTAAAATGATTTAGCAACCCTGTAATAACTGCATATCCTGTCAACTCTATATTTTCTGCTTCATCTGACTTATATAGTAACTTACGTGATACTTGTTTAATGATTTCCAAGACTCGTCCTAATCCATCTTCTGGAATTAACTGATAAGCCTTTCCATTATAAAACAAATCATGATTTTCAATATAATTATCTGCAGCTTCGTTAATAATCTTTCTCGACCATTTCACAGAAACATCCATGCTAAAGTTAGAAATACTTTCTGGTATGTCCACAGGACAAGGTATACCTTTGTATTCTTCTTTCCAAATTTTTTTAAATTCATTTAAAAAATCATTAGAAGTAATAATTCTTTTTTCAATACCATCAGATATATCGCTAAGGCAATATGCTATATCATCAGCAGCTTCCATTATATATGTTAATGGATATCTATGATGCTTTTCCATACCCATATCTTTATAAATTTTTTCAACATGTTCCTTTTCAGATTGAAAATAGCCAGCTTTTTTAAATATTCCAGCTCCTTTTTCTTCACCAGAAGCACGTGAATATTTCAAGCCACATAATAAAGTCGCATAAGTTAAATTTAAACTATGCTCATCTTGTTCACAATGTAATTTTGATATTATCCTGAATCCTTGTGGATTTCCATCAAATTCACGAAAATCACTAATTAGCAGATTAAATAGATCGTTAGTTTGAACTTGCGCTTTATCAGCCAATTCTCCTAAATAAGTCCTTGCCCACTCTTGAATTGCCGCTTCTCCAAAATGGCCAAAAGGAGGATTCCCAATGTCATGTAACAGACAAGCATTTTCTACAACTGCTACTATCATGGGTACCATACTCTCTTCAATAATCTTAGCTTCATATAATTTATAACCTATTTTATTTGCAAGCGTTCGTCCTAAATCAGATACCTCTATCGAGTGGGTTAATCTAGTTCTAACACTTGAATTAGGCTCAAGCGAAAACACTTGCGCCTTTTGTTGTAGTCTCCTAAAAGAAGAACTATATATTATTCTAGATCTATCACTATAGAACTCATCAACTATTGAGCTTCTATTTACCGTTGAATTACGCATCCGTAAAGTGCATAATTTACTTTTATAATCGTATTCCATTAATACACCTTCCTTTAATAGTATAGCAAATATTTGCTACATATATTTTAATGTCCCATTAATTTCTTTTAGTTTGCCATCACTTATGTAACCAAGCGATAAATTTATTCGGTTGTCACAATAAGTATTTGCAAACTTGCTCAAAAGCTTAGATTCATTTAAGACATCAATATCACTTGCCAAATAGTAGGATAATTCTTCTGATAATAAAACAATAACTTTTGCTCTGGCTCTTGATATCATAACATTAAATCTATTCAAATTCATAATGAATTCTTCTTCATTACCAATCATGTCTACATCACCAAGCGCAAATGAAACTATAATAATATCTCTTTGTTGGCCTTGAAACCTTTCGACAGTATCAACACAGTTTCGAATACTTTCTTGCAAGACAGGATCTCCACCTGCAAACAAAAGATCTAATTTGCTAGCAATTTTACTTTGTTGCGCCCTGTGAGGAGTAACAATACCAATCCCTTTAGTCCAAAATTCGAAGTCATCATATAATTTGTCATTTAGTGCTTTGTTATTACCTGTTACATCTTTCTCGTAATTTAGTTGAGAATACAGGCTTCCTTTAAGATAAGCACAGATTGTAGCCACAGAATCCACTTCAAATTCGTTCCATTGGCTACTCATTCCATCAGGATATGTAAAGCAACAGATCTTCTTTCGAGGATCAATAAGTTCATTCCATGCATCACATTTATACAATTCTTTAGGTAATTCTAAGTCATCTATTTTTTCATTACTAACCCTTATTTCCAAATCTGTAGAATAACTTATTAAATTTGTTTTGTATCCAGCTTCTTTTATAAAATTTACAATTTCTTGATTGGAACGATAATTGACTTCCAACATTGTTGCAACAATACCATGATTTTTTTCATAATAATCATAAATTGATCCAACTTTATTTTCACAGCCCAATGGTATTTCTGCCTTATGAATTGGAGGTAACTGTAATCCATCACCAGCTAAAACCAATGATCCTTCCATGGCAAGAGCACAGAATGCTAAAATTGCATTTGCTACATTCATTTGTGATGCTTCATCAATAATTATTAAATCAAAATACTCTTTGTGTCCATAAACACTATTGTCTGTTAATAATTTGTGAATTTGTTGTGCTGGAGCTCCTACAATTGTAATTCCTGTGTTTTCAGACAAACTCTTTTTCAACGCTTCTACTTCTGCTTTTGATGATGTACAGATTTGTGTTATAGCTTTTGGACATGACGGATTGACCTTGCTTTCTGAACAAAGTCTCACTGTTAATACCGTATCTAAATTTACTTTATCTGCTACATCAAATAACACGTTATCGATTGCATTATATGTAAACGATGTTATTAGAATTCTTAAGGGTTCCCTTTTAATTTTTGAAATTGTTATAGCTGATTGAATTAGTGATACAAGTGTTTTGCTCTTCCCAGTACCCGGAGGACCCCAAATGATGCTTATACTTTTAGTAAGTGCTTGTCTCCAAGCTTGTTCTTGGCTGGGATTCAAGGATAGATTTTCTTTTTCCAAATCAGCATTAGCCTGCACAAGGAGATTATTTATCTGTGAATCATCCATATTTTTCATTAAAACATTAGGTATTTTCTTATAAGAATCCATGTCCCACAAAATTTTAGAAGCTGGTGTTATTGGAGTCTTTCTTGGACGTAAATTAGTCAATCCTGTCTGCTTAATTTGTGTTACTTCATCTACACTAGTATCAGTAATTTGAGGATTACCAATATCTTGTAAAGCCTCTTTTAATTTTTTCGTAAAATAATCACTAGAAACTGGGTCCAATGAAATATTGCTTTTAAAAGATATCCCTGCATTCTCTAAGGCTTTTATTGGATCACAGTTATTGTTATCAGCGTCTCTAAAAGAATTCGTTCTAATAACAATAATCTTATTTTCTCTATCAATTTTCAAAACAGTAACCTTAAGAATATATTGTAATGTTAAGAATTTAATTTTATCATTAACATTAAAAAGCACCGTGCAAATTTTTCTATTTAAGAATGTGGCATCACAATTTGGCGATAATGCTACAGAAAAATCACCTTCTTTAATCCGAACATCAGTAGAGTTTCTTGATAATTTGTACATATAAGTATACTCATCATTTCTGATTTTATATTGTTTTAGAATATCATATTTTTCTTCAATCCGCTCTGTTAGTATAGCACTGTCAAATTTTGCTTCACGTTCATATATAGGAAGCGACCTTTTAGCAAGGATGTCCAATTCATCCAATTTTGCATCTAGCTTGGAAAACATAAATAAGAGTTCGCTAGGATAACACATTTTGCCTTGTTTAGTAGGTAAAAGTGATTTTGATATTTTCGGAGCAATTTCTATCAACATAGGTCTTATGTCCTTTTGAAGTGTTTGCGTTACCGAGTGCAAAGCATTGACTCGCTTTCCAACTGTCTCTGTTAAAATTCCTAATTGAGTGGTCCAATTAAGATATGGCTCGTTAATTTTACTCCAAATCTCATGAATTCTTTCTGATGGTATTTGATCACTTAAAGCATCTTCAAACAGCGGATGCACATTAAACATATTTCTAAATTGAGGATTCCCATAAGTACGAGCTGTTTCAAGTAATGAATAGTAATGTGGAATGGGAAGCGCCGTAAGGCTCCCGATACAATCTTTTACAACTGTTATTGGTGATTGTCGTTGTATATCGGGATTTCCCATTGTTTCTTCAGATGGAAACAGCCATACTAAATCTCTAATTTTAGAATGTTGTATTATCGCTTCAAGGTTCCGGCTTATCACTCTTTTTATGTGCTCGTATTGGATACTATCCCAAATATAGATTTGATAAGTAGAGTCAGCATCTAGCTTTTTTACATCATCAATTATTTTTTGTAAAAATTCCAAAAATTTTATAAGTACTCTTTTTTCAACATCAATATCTTTTGAATCTACCATATACGCCATTGTTTTTTGATCTTTAGGCGGCCAAAAAACCAATTCTTTCTTGTCCTTTGTATTAACCCATACTGCTTTTACCCCAATACAAGCTGTTATGGCACTCGTTATATCAAAATCCACGGTTATAAAAATACTTAAATCTGACCATTTAGGCATAACTGAAGATGTTCCTACATTTTCTGGAACAATTGCCTTATTACCAATTAAAGATAATGCGCGTTGAGGATATAAAATTCTTTTAGATTTCAATGTCTGGTGATTTTCAAATACCTTGTTATCTTCATTAAGTATAGACAAATTAGCTCCAGAAACTATATGTTGATTAATTAGAGATAGTTTTGCAGCTTTTGACATATCAGCAATTCTAGATAAATGATCTTCTTGTAATGCTAATTGCATGCAATGATTTTCATGATAAGTGAATTCACCTTTTCCATTTTTCCATGGATACCCCAAATAATCGCAATGTTTGCAAGACGAGTTAACATGATAATCCATCTGCTCCCAATTATTTTGTAGTACATATACTAAATCTTTTTTAAAAAACTTTATAATTTTAGATATAAAAACCTCAAATGGAATTTCAATCAAATCATCATTTAGCCAAGATACGAGATCACTATTAGTAATATCGCAACCTTGTTTCCTATATTCTGCGACTTTTTTTCTTATAGTAGAAGCATCGTGTGATCCGGGCCAGACTGCACCAGATACCACTTGAAGTTTATCATCCAAGTGGTGATCTTTTATCCAGCATGACAAAGTTATCATATAATATGCTAATTCACTAAAATGCGAAATAGAAGGCTCTGACGTATGTTTTATGTCAATAATTTTCAACTGTATTAATTTGCTTTCACCATCGATAAGTACATATTTTCCATTCGGAGCTACATAGTGGTCATATGTTTTAGGCGATAATACTTGTATAATATCTGGACGCAGCTTACTTAGTTCTAAAGTATTGTTACTCACTAATTTTCTTAAATCTTTAATACCATATAGATTTTCAAAAATAGAAGACTCTTCTATTTTATATTCTGGTTGCATTATAAAAGATTCTTTTTCAATAGCAGCTATTGTATCTAAAAGTTGTATAGTTTTAAATCCGCCATTTTCGTCTGCATTCCCTATAATAGTGAAATCATTAAAAAATTCTTGTACTTCTGCATATTTTTCTTTTTCCCATTCAACCCCAGCTCGTGTAACAAGCGCCATACCAGGTCTTGGCTCTTGTCTTGGTGGAATATTATAGTCTAACCGTTCTTGCGCGTATTTCTTATTATCATGAGGTGACAAAATAAATTTTAATTGCCTATAACATTCTGTTTTCAAAAATTGTGAAAGCGTTTGTTTACTTATCTGTGGCATTATTATCCTCCCTAGCTCTAAAAACATCCAAAATTTCTTTTTGATGCTCATCAAAAAACTCATTGATATCTTTAGTCATATCTTCTTTAAAACATGTATTTACATAATCTTTCAACTTCAAAGACCGGTAGAAACTTAAAACATCACATTTTTTCATTTGAAGTTCATTGAAGCAATATTCAATTTTATTCTCCCAAGAATCATTTTCTATAAAAATATTTTTACTATTTTTTCTTAACACTATAATGGAATCCCATTTTATGGACTCTTCTGAAGAATGGTAGGCACTATTTCCTTCTGATCGTATGGGTAAAACATTAGTAACTTTAAACGAACTTTTTTTAATTGCCTGCGCAAGAGAAGTCCATGCTTCCACTTTATTGTGATGAAATGAAAAAATCATAATTCCTTCATTTTTGAGTTTTGAATAGCATTGTGTAAATACATTAGTTAACTGTTGCAAATAAATTTCATAACTTTTTTGTTCTACACTTGTTACAAATATTGAATGATCCAATATACTATCATGCTTAAAACCTATATATTTTTTAATCCAAACATAGTAAAATGCTGATAACTCGGAGTAAGCCAAATTATCATAATATGGTGGATCAGTTAGTATAACATCTATTGTATTATTTTTAATTTCCTGTAAATTTTCTGAACTTTGATTTAAAATTAACGTATTGCCTTTCAAATTATAGAAATCATCAACAGATATTGCAACGCTATCATTTATAATTTCTCCTGTAAATACCTTTTTTCTTTTTTGTTTATCATCAATTTCAACTTCGTATGGTTTTTGACAATATTCCTTACCTCTTTTCATTTTTTGAAAAGTTTTTTTGAAAGTTCCTCTACCTAATGTACTGGTCCCTAAAACATTATTTTCGACAACTCTAGAAGGTACCGTATATGCATGTATTCCAAACAACGGAGTAAGTTTTTTATAATCATATGCATAACAGCATAATACATTGTTTGATGCTAAGCAGTCAGAAAATGATAATAATAACCATTCACGTATGTTGTCATCATTTGTCTTCAATATCTCATCTAATAGCAGTCCTAGCGTTAGCAACTGTCTATAATTAAATAAATCTTTATATTGAAGATAGCCATGACTTTGTGGTCTTGTATCTCCGCTTGTACTAGTTGGAATAATGTCTTGTGGAATTTTTAGCAATCTATTAAGGTTTAAATATTCTTTTTGTGCCTTAGCATATAAGTCTAAATCATAATCGTCTGCAGATTTATAATACCTTTTCCCATTAGACACATATTCAATAGCAAAAAGCTTTAAGTCACTAATTCCATTGACACTAGATGAGACAGAAATTGAAGAACCACATTTACTACACGTAGAAACTCCTCTTTTGAAGGAGCCACGATAAATATCTGTCATCTTACTGCAGTTTTTACATTTAAATCTTTTTCTGTTTGCAGGCAATTCTTCGATTTTTCCACAGTGCTTGCAAAAAGCTATAATACTATTTTTATCTTTTGCTAAATAATAATGTGGATGTGCTACAATATGTTCATTACATCTTTCGCATACAACATCGTATGCCCAGAAAAAATTTATTACTTCAAAAAAATCGTTTTCGACTTTGGTTTGGTAATACTTCTCAACAATTTTTTCTACATTTTTAATAACTCTATTATACTCTTGATTTAGATTACTTCCTTCATATGACTCGATTTCTTTTTTGGTTACAAAGCAAGCCAACGGATCTATATCTACACCAATAACTTTAGCTTTCATTTTTTTTGATTCAACAATGCAGGTTCCTCCACCCATAAAAGTATCCAAAACAGTAAATTTGCTCAAATCATTAGATTGATAATACGCTTTCCAAAATGTTTCTTCGGTAGTATCATATGGCAAAAATGCTGCTAGAATAATCGCTCTTACAACCGAGCTTAATCTTCGTGCCCACCATTTGTGAATTGAATAGATAGGTCGTTTACTATTTCCTTCTATTTTAGCTAATTCTGAAATAGCTTTAATAGGTATAGTTTTTTCAATTAAAGTTAGTTCAGGTATCTTTTCAAATTTCAATTTGTCACATCCTTTACGTACTATACAAATTTGACTGTGTACAGCACATTGATTATTTTATTTTTTTATATTTCTGTTGACCAGACGATGTTTTTTCTATGGGTATAATAAATGTTTTTTCTTTATTAATATAATTTAAGAACAAAGTTCCAAGAAGTAATCTGTTTTTTCTAGGAATGCGATTCCATTCATATCCTTTAAATAGATCTTTCACTAAAAAAACTTCATCAATTATAATCTTTTCAGCCTCTATTATCGCATACTCAAGTAATTCATTAACATCCATTTGCTTTTCCTCCAGGTTCTGAGTTGACAACAACATTGTCAATATCAATTATATACCTTTATGTTCAAATGGTCAATTCAAATATACACCGTTTTAATAATCTGCCAACAATAAAACCCTCAGAGTACTGAGGATTTTAGTCTTAACAGCTTATTATAAGCAGGAGAAGGAATGTATCCAACTCCTGCTTATATTTTACTCATCATATGCTACCCTTTGCTGCATCACAATTCCTGATTTGAATTGTATTTCTATCTTATCTTCACTGATAACTTTGACACTCTGCAGCAGCCGTCTGACCAGTTCATCGTCATATCCCCCTACCGTACAAGTGCTATCCTTGAGGCAATGATCCACATCATTAATCCTCTGACTAAAGGTTTCAGCCAGCCTGTTTTCCTGTGTCAGCTTAAGCTTTTTTAGTTTTAAATCTCTTATCCGCTCGGCGATATTATGGTACTGCTCATCAGAATTTTCATTCACAGAACCCTGCTTTGCATTTTCTTCGATAAGGGTAAGCATTTCACCCTGCAGTTTTTCTATTTGCTCATCATATTCAGAAGGGATATGTCTGGTGGAGTAACTTCCTATGACTCTGATTACATTTTCCCGGAAGGCTCCCACGAATTCACCTTGGTTTTCAACCACGCTGTTTATGGCGGTCATAATCGCCTCATACAGGGGCTGTTCTTTTAAAGTGGGGGAATGCTTGCAGTTCTTTGTTCCGTTCTTCAAACGGTTGTCACAGCGCCACACGGCGCTTTTCTGACCATACTTTGACCATGTTTGCCTACGGTAAGGCTGGCCGCATTCTCCGCATACCATAATATCCGACAAAGAGTATTTGGAACTGTATTTGCTTTTTTCTGTCTTGGATTTCTTTTCGGTGGATGGTCTGTATATGGCAGCTCGCCTTGCTTTTTCTTCCTGCGCCCTATAAAAAAGCTCTCTTGGGATAATTGCTTCATGGTTATCCTCAATATAATATTGTGGAACAATTCCTTGGTTTTTAACTCGTTTCTTGCTAAGAAAATCTACGGTATAGGTCTTTTGCAGTAATGCATCGCCCATATATTTTTCATTAGCTTGTGTCAAGACGTACAACAAAAAAATACTCACTTTCAATCATAAAATTGTAAGGGAGTATTTTATAGTATCTTTAATTCTTAAAATAACCAAATAAAAATATGAAGCTTAGATTTCGGACAAACTTATATATAACTGAAGGGTGCCTCCTGTAAGTATAAGTCAAATATTATTTTAGATATACTGATAATACCATCCATACTATTGATTACTTTTTATACATGCAATGTCAACATCATTATCTGATATTTCATTCACTTTCCTGAAATAAATTTCCGTCTTCTCGATTTCATATTCAAATAATGGTTCAAGCCCATTATCACTCATATATACAGGAATAATTTTATAGCTCAAAAATCTTTCTACTTCTTCTCTGAACTTCTTCATATTTTGATTATTCCTATCCGTAGGCATTCTTCTAAAACGACTGATTATTGCAAAAAGCGTATGCATCTCTGATAATTTTAACTTTCTACACTTTTCTATCAGATTCTCTTGATTCGTTGTTATATGAATTGTATAGCCATATTCTTGACCGGGAATATCCCCCTCAATTACAGCTATTCTTATTTCTTCATAAAGGTCTTTGTGTCCAAAGTCCTTATTCCACTGTTCAAATATTTGTATTGCAGCCTCTCTATTCTCAAATAACAATCCTAAGTAAGGTGCTGACTTTTGGTCAGACAAAACTGCGGTTCCCATCCAACTGGCTTTATTCCATAATTCAGTATTTATTACTCCTGTTACAAATAAAACCTTATCTTTCATTTTCTTTAATATCCTCCATTTCTTTTAGCCGTAGGGATTGATTGAACTTAATATACATCGTAGTAAGTTTCTCAATCAATGTATTAGCAATAATAATATAATTGCGTTCTTCTTTCTGTAAACCAAGACGTAGACAACAAGAATTTAACAAATCTTCTCTTGACTCATCTGAATATAAATGAGCCGATACTAATCTTAAATCATACAGGACAAATAAAGGAGCTATTTCCATACTTATATCAATATTATCTGTATTTTTTTCAAGCCATAATTGCAATAATTTTATACCTTTTTTATCCTTTATCTCTTCCTTTAGGTCTGGATATTTTTCTTTTATTTTTTTACGGATATCTTTATTATTTATTGATTCCACAAGCAACTCATTCAAAGGAATCATCAAATCTTTAAATGCACTATTCGTGTTAATTAATATTTTATGTATATTTTTTGTAACCCTAAGAGTCTCCGTATCCAGTTGAGCAATAGACAATGCAAAATGGCTACGAACTTTTTCATTAAACTCAAGACGTTTTTTCAATAGCGTTTTTTCAGCAGATGCATTCGCCCATGTAACTTCTATTTCGGCTTCATAAAATTCTGACCCAATAGAATGATCCGAGGAAATATTTTCAGAGCGCAAATAAAATTGCTCTTCAACCGCTAAATTACTTATGTCACCCAACCACATAATAACTCTGTTATTTTCATTTATTCCAAAAGTTATGAAGTGTTCATCTCCTTTATAGATATAGCCAAAGGTATCTGCGCCAATGTCCAATCCATAATCAGGATGATGGATATATTTTAACAGCACCTCAATATTAAAAAACACAGGAGTTAAAAAGCCTGTCCTCCATGGTCTTATTAAACCAGGTATAAAGTAATAATCATCTTTGTCATATAGAAATTTTACTTTTTCAGCCATAAATTTTTCATTAAAAAATCTAGCTTTGATTTTATCAAAATCGTACCATTCACTTACTTCTAGGTTTTCAATTTCACAGTTTTCTTTTACAATTACTTCTATGTTACCACTTTTTTCTTTACTGGTATCCTCTTGTATTATTGTACAGATCTGATCAATTATTTCTTTTGTACCGTAAGGAATGTATCTTGAATTACAACCACTACAAACTAATAATGGTGTTTTCGCAAATCCTATTTTTTTATCGTCTTTTAGTTTTATCTTTTTATCGCCATAATCCAAGTGTAATTTACGTCCACATTTATCACAATTTAAACCCGACATATCAAGCTCTCCCGCAAATAAATTTATTTTACAAATTTTATTTTTACTTTTATCATATGATAATCAATCTGTTGGAGCGTGAACTCATTGAATATGCTTTCCTGCTCATACTTATACAATTCAATTAATTTCAATATATTCTCTTATAATATCTAACTTTTCATTCATCTCTTTTTTTACAAAGGCAGGGGACAATGCAATTGTAGCATAATCATATTTTTCATCATGTTCTTTACCAAATGATTGTGATGAAATCATTTCTAAGTAAACATCTTTCTTTTTTATATAATTACAAAAATTAAATCTAAACAGCTTATTCGGCTCTATGTTCTCCACTATGTAATCAAAAACATCTAAGTAATCTAAGGCTGGATGAAAAACATACTTGACTTTATCCACCCACCCAACAATAATTGCTACCAATAAATAATTTCCACTATCGATTAATTGTTCTCTGCCTTTAAAAATTATCCCCTTAGTTAATTGTGCTTGTAATTCCTCATTATTTAAATCCTTTATAAATTTATAAAAAGGAACGCTATGAGAATATGCTAGATCGGAATGTGCATCTATATGTGTAACTTCAAAAGGTATCTTGATTTCACCTGTATTTATCAAATCATTCCAATAAGAATAAGCCTCTACATGATGTTTTACAATCCTTCCTTTAATTTTATTGCTCTTACTTAAGCCGCATCTTTGCTCTAAGAAATCAATAATATCTTTTTCTTTCCATACAGTAATATTTTCATCTGTCAAAAAAGTATTGCAATCTTTTCCAAAACAATGTATCCCTATTTGGAAAAAGTCCATATCTATATCCAACATTTTCATATCCATCACCTCACTTGAATATTCCGCGCGAGAATGAACACCTCGACCGCGCAAGTTGAACACCCTCGCCGCCGAGGTTGGACAGTGCCGCCGGCGCCGTTGAACGCCATGGTTGAATACGCGGTAATATGTTGTTACACGCAAACGCGTGAATACAACAAAGGAGGTCATGTAAATGACCAAATACCGCGAGATTCTGAGGTTGGACAGCCTTGGACTCAACAAGACCCAGATTGCCGAAGCATGCGGGTGTTCGAGAACAACAGTCATCCAAACGCTTCTGCTGGCAAAGGAGAACAGACTTCAATATCCTTTGCCCGACAGCATGTCGGACAAGCAATTGGCCGATTTGCTTTTTCCCACCGCCGCTGGAAAGCCTGCCTTCAAAATGCCGGACTACGAGTATGTTCACCGGGAGCTCCAGAAAAACGGCGTCACGCTGAATCTGCTGTGGTTGGAGTACTGTGACGCCTGCCGATCAGTCGGAGAAATTCCGTACCAGTCCACCCAATTTAACAAGTACTACAACGACTTTCTGGTAAAAAAGAACGCCACCATGCACCTGAACCACAAGCCCGGCGAAATCATGCAGGTAGACTGGGCGGGAGATACAGCAGCTGTAACAGATACGGATACAGGCGAAGCGATTCCGGCATACGTTTTTGTAGCCACACTGCCTTTCAGCGGATACAGCTATGTGGAAGCATTTTTTTCAATGAATCAGGAATGCTGGACGGCAGCTCATGTCAACGCCTACAGGTATTTCGGCAGCGTAGCAAGGATCATTCAGTGCGACAACCTGAAAACTGGCGTGGACAGGCACGGGCGCAGCGAGGTTACTCTGAATCAAACCTACCGTGAGCTCGCCGAGCATTACGGTACGGCGATCATCCCCGCAAGAGTCCGCATGCCTAAGGATAAGGCAATGGTGGAAGGCACTGTCGGCGTAATCTCTACCTTCATACTGGCCGCTATCCGCAATGAACAGTTTCTGTCTCTGCTGGAGCTTAACACAGCTATCCACGAACGGCTGGAGACCTTTAATCACAAACCCTTTCAGAAGCGAGACGGCAGCCGGGCGTCGGCGTTTGAAGAAGAAAAACCGTTTTTACTGCCTTTGCCGCCGAGGTCGTTTGAGTTGGCAACGTGGAAAGTGGCGACCGTCGGGCCAAACTACCATATTTCTGTTGAAAATATGAATTACTCCACTCCATACGAATACATCAAGCAGAAGGTGGACGCCCGCATTACAAGGGGAACCGTGGAGATTTTCTTTGACGGAAACCGCATCTGCTCGCACCCCAGGCTCTACGGCAGAGCAAATCAGTACAGCACCGTTGAAGACCACATGCCTCCGAGTCACCAGCAATACGTGCAATGGAATGGTGAGCGCTTCGCCAAATGGGCGTCTAAGATCGGGCACAACACAGAAACTGTTGTCCGCGCCATCCTTGCGGGCTTTAAAGTTGAACAGCAGGGCTACAAAGCCTGTATGGGACTTTTGAAACTCGCAGATAAATACTCGGCGGAACGCCTTGAAAACGCCTGCAAAAGGGCTCTGTCATATACACCGCGGCCATCCTTGAAAAACGTCCAGACCATTTTGAGCTCCGGGCAGGATAAAATTCCGGACGACTCCGCGGCGCAGCCTTCTTCCTCCTCGCAGTACGGGTTTACCCGCGGTGCGGATTACTACGGTGGGAGGGAAAAGTGATGCTGACGGAAAATACCGCAAACAAGCTCCGGGAAATGCACCTCAGCATCATGGCTTCCGCCTTCAAAGAGCAGCTGACCGACTCACAGTTCCAGAGTATGTCCTTTGAAGACCGCTTCGGCCTGACCGTGGATAAGGAATGGTGCGCCAGAAAAAGCAATCATCTGAAAAAGCTGGTAAAACAGGCCGGTTTTTCCGAGCCCGGTGCCTGCGTGGAAGATATTGAATACCATCCAGACCGGAACCTGGACAAGAATCAGATTGCGAGGCTTTCCAGCTGCAATTACATAGCCGAACATCACAATGTCACGCTGCTCGGCGCTACGGGCAGCGGCAAGACCTATCTTGCCTGCGCTCTGGGCATGGCCGCGGTTCGCAATTATCTCACTGTGAAATACATCCGTCTGCCTGAGTTTCTCGTGGATCTTTCCATCGCCCGCGGAAGCGGCACGATCCGCAAGGTCATGGCTCAATACAAGAAATATTCGCTGCTGATCATTGACGAATGGCTACTCTCCCCGCTGAAGGATACGGAGTCCCGAGATCTGCTCGAGATTATTGAGGCCCGGTACAAAAAGGCTTCCACCATATTCTGTTCGCAGTTTGACGTCCCGGGCTGGCGCGAAAAGCTCGGCGACCCTATTCTTGCTGATGCTATCTGCGACCGCATCGTCCACGATTCCTACACAATTGTGATCGACTGCAAGGACTCCATGCGGAAACGCAAAGGCATTTCGGATAATTAGCAAAGGAGCCTTCGGCTCATCGGGCTCTGCCCGAACCCGAGGTTTAACGCATTAAGGTTTTCCGGGAAGAGTGGTCGCTTATGTATAAATGCAAAAAAAGAAGAGTAACCCCAGCGTGTGGACGCATGGCATCACTCTTCCCGCTCAACCCCGTATACGGCGCTCGTGTCGCTCCTCAGCGTTGCACTGTCCTCCGTTACGGCTAAAAGCATTTTTATGATACCATTGGAACCCACTGACTTCAATGTACAACCATCGCGGAGACACTGTTCAACCTGCGCGGCGAAGGTGTTCAGTTTCAGCGGCGACGCTGTTCAACTTCGCCGGTCGAGGTGTCTTGAATTAACGGAATATGCATCACTCATAGCAGCATCTAATTAATAAAATTTTATAGTTTATACGTTGGCCTTAAAACAGCTCCATCTTCATACAGCAACTTCCCATTTAAATATCTTTCAAAATTAGCTATACTAAGGATTGTTACTATCTTATCCTCATCCTGAAATTCTACTTCAAGAGCTTTCGATGACACAAAAAGAAAATGAACATTTATATCTCCCGTTGCTCCTATGTATTCTTTAAACACATTTGGTTTACTTATAACTAAATCATACCTTCCTCGACAGTGTTTATAATAATTATTCTTTTGTGCAAACAACTTATTATAATCACCTATAATAGTATTGCCTGTATACGAATCAGAGAAATATTTCGACTCAATTAAATAAAGTTCATTTCCAACATAATAAATTATATCGAAATCTCCATAATCCTCATCACGTTTTCCGAATATTTTATCATATTTTACATCTGTATCTTTGAATGCTGCCTCTGGAAAATTCTTTTCTAGTAAAGCAAATAAAATATTAACCGTTTGATCTCCTAACTCCTTCTCGTGTCTACTACAACCATCGATTAAGGTATCACCTTTCCCCGGTTCAACACCTGTATACGGTCTACCTCCATTTATAATATATGAGTACCACAAATTCATCGCCCTATCTAGCAACGCGTATGATGTGTATATTGACCCATTTTCGAGTTTTATAATGGGACGTATCTCTAGTCTATTTTTATTAGATCCCATTTTATATATGAAAGGTTCTTTTTCTGTAACATAAGGTTCGAGCATTCTTTTATCCATCACAAAATATTTCAAGAATGCCTTTATATTTACATTGGGATACCAATGCAATAGATAATTTTTCAATTGCGTTTCAGAAATAGTTATAGCTAGTTTTTTATCTTTTTCGCATAAATTTCTTTTTAAGGAATATACACAGTTCATCATTTCTAAAAATTCAATACCATAAAGTTCTTTAAACCCTTTTCCGATCTCTGAAGAATTAGCTGATTTCAAATATTCTTGTTCATCATTTGGCAATAGAGCATCAATATTTCCAGATAGCATTGTATTTGTATAAACCAACGGATGAGTAATTATTCCTTCAATCGGAATATCTTCGTCCGGTGATATTATAATTCCAGAACAATATTTATAATTTTTACTGTTTTTGCTCACATTTAATAGCGTATAGTACTGTGAAGCCAAGGCGTATAAATATATATCAACTAATAAATCAACATCAACTAATTTATCGAAACAATCCTTATCTTTATTTTCATCATTATCTTCATCATTCTGAAACAGAATACTATTTTCAATTATTAGATTTAACCCGTTCAAAATAGTCAAAGTAATGTTTCTATTTCTTTCATAAGTATTATGAGGAGAATTCCAGTTTTTTTCTACCAATATTTCTCTGGACTGTCGATCCCTGATATATATATCATACGTCACATTAAACAAAGCAATTAATTTTCTTAGAAAATAATCACTGTTAGTCGATTTAACAAGTCCATGTATTTTCAAAGTTAATGAATCGATAACTTTCTTTAGATAAGCCAGCGATTCATCAACTGAACTTATAATTTTCTTTTCCGTTTCTAAATAATGCTTATATGAAGAAGCCGGATCTATTCCAGCCATAATCCAATAGTCTCTTGTAACACTTATTCCTTCTCCTTTTGGATTAAAAGAGGAAAACAAAAAACTCTCCTTAAAATGTCCCATTAACCCTCTTTTTTCAATTTCCAGTATCATTTCTCCCAGTGACCTACCTCCCAAATCTGGAAGTGGAAACTTTGGCTTCTTTTTAAACATCTAATCCTCCTCCCATGATTGTTTGAGACGTACATCAAAAAACCTCTACATGATATTCAAATGTAAGCATATAAAGTGCTTATATTCAGGTTATTACTCTGCAAAAAATTATTTTTCTAAATCTATCAAGAGTTGATCTAACTTATTGCTTAAATAGTCGGATGGAATATCATTATTTTCTCTAAGCATTAACATCTGAATTAATTCTTCATTGGATAAACTAATGATCAATTTCCCTTCCTCTCTAAGGATCCCCCTTATAGCTTTATCGGCATTTTTATCTGTTCCTTTTGTAGATATTACAATAGCTACCCTCCTTAGTGCTTTTGAATATAGATATTTCTCTGTGGTAAATATTTCTTTTTGTGTAATTTCGTTCGTATAATTCTTAAATTTGAAAATAATATATTTACTTTGAAAATACTTTTCAACCATGTTCCAAAATTCTTTTTCGTTATTGTCCTTAACCTTGCATATTAAATCAAATCTAAACAAATCACTATTCGATTTCTGTTGAGTTTTCCATAGGCTCAAATCTTCTGAGAAAAGAATTTGCAAAACTTCTGTGCACAATATTTCATATCCAGCACTATCTCCATCTTCTGGTTTCCAAACTTTTAATTTATTTGTCAACTGCCTAACTAAAGTCGCTGACTTATTTTTTATTGGCACAGTGTAAGCAAGTATTTTATCTGGTTTGACAGCTTCTAAATCATCTATTGAAAAGCTTAATATAGCTACTAACCTACTTCTGAGGATTTCATCATCTTTAACCAAGTAAAGTAAATTTTGTATATCACATACAACAAAATCCTTTATGTTTTCTAATTCGTTTCGTAAGTACTTTGACACCACCCCACCAGCAACTAGAACAGGAATTCTACCAGCCCTTACTGCCGTCATTGCCAATCTTTGAGAAGCTTTCAATAATATCTGTCTTGAGATATTAATATTTCTACTTATCTTTACTTCTATAGCTAATTTGTTGTTTACCCCATCTGCTGCAATATCATAATCTTGGTCGCAATTTAAATCTGCTATAGTAATCGAAAACCCATGTTTCTCAAATATTTGAGAAACAATCTTTTCGAATTCAAACCCCAAACGTACATATACCGAATTATTCATTTCTTTCTCCCATACCAAATTAAATTAGTGCCACACCATTTCTCCAATCCTTACGCACATAAGACAAAAACTCATCCTTTACCTCCAAGTCTTTACCATCAACATGATCTACAATCAATATTTGTGGGAGGATACCTGTTGTTTTTCCAATATTATTGATTTCATCAAATATTGTTTTATACATTTGGTTAACTGCTTTCATATCAGTCTGAGATAGTTCTTTTTTTTCATCTTTAATAAATGGCCCCTGTGGAAAATACACTTGGCTAGGCTGATCAAAAAACATAGTTAGTGGCATAGGTGATTGTTCTTGCGTAGCAAAATACCTTAAAAAGCTCAAGAAGAGAGCTATATGGCATGACACCCAGTTTGCACCGCTACCCATTTCATATAAATAAATCTTTTCAAATTTCTTTTGATGTTGATAAATGTCAAACGTTTCGTCAATTAATCCAAAATTCAAATTTATCGGTCGATACTCTTCTTCAAAGTCTAATGTAAGCGATAATTTATTCATATTATCAGCCAGAAATGTTTGCGCTTTAGCCTTTTTTGTATCAATATCAAAACCATTAATCTTTTCTTCTAACAATGAAATTCTTTTTTTCAAATCTTTTATATCTTCGTCCACACTCTCAAACAAGCCTGAATCAGCCATATCAGTATATAAGGTAATCCTAGCTTTAGCATAATGGACTTTTTCTCTTTTAGAAACAAGTTCCTTAGAATTTATAAATTTACGTTCAATGTTTTTGATTTGTTGCCAAACGCTTTTTATATTGCTTTCAATTTCGCTATGTATTTCTTTTAGCTTCCTAACATCTTCAGAGAAATCATTTGTATATTTGCTTGTAATTTCAAGCTCTTTATCTAACCATGTCGTAGCTTCTAATAAATCAGAATCATCTTGAGAAATTTCTTCACAGTTATTTCCGCAAATAGGGCATGTATACTTATCACCAGAAAATTCTGAAATAGTGGTCTGCTCTTTCAGATCCTGTAACATCTGAGTAAATTCTGTTCCATTTTTACCTGCATCATCCAAGTTATCGATTTGAAGTAAAATATCGCGTTCTTTATTCCTTAATTCTTCCAACTGATTATTGAGATTATGATATCTTTCCGCTATACCATTCTCATTAAAAAGCTTTGAATCATCAAACTCAGGTAAATCAGAAGCAAGTCTTAATAATTTTTGCGTTGTAATATCTAAATTAAATGGAATATCCAGCAAAGCATAATAATCCTGCATTAGCGGTTGTAAATTTTCCTTTACATAATTTGAACTCTTTTCATATGCATTTTGCGTTTTTATCTTTTTCTTTAATTGAGCTTTTAAGCTTCCTAATTCAATTAAATCACTATAATACTCTTGACCAATCATCCCAGCAAAAACAGGAAACTGTTCTATTATGTCTTTTCTTTTGTAGAAATCCGAAAATCTATAAAATAAAGCAAATTTGCTTGCCATTAGATTTTGGTGTTGAAATAAATAAGACACCATATTTCTTAGAGAAGCCTTTTTCCCTTGCTTCTCTCCGTCAGCAACCATATTAGTTACATAGAGACCCAATGCAGACTCAATTTCATACTGTGCATCTTTTACAGCTAATTGTGGCTTATTTGTAAAATAATCCAACGTAATTTTGTCTATTTTAAAATCTTTGGATTCTTTTAATACATGCATTTTACCGCCATTTTGCCATTTATGTCTGGCAATTACATATGTATTTTCATTAATCAGCATAGGCATGACATAGAGATATGCAAAATCCGTTATTTTCCCTTTTGGTATAGTACATCGTGAACTGCATAAACAATAATCAATTATTTCAACAAGGGCGCTTTTACCAGTTTTAGATTCCCCTGTAACAATATTAACTCCTGGCTCCATCGGTACTTGACGTAGATCTCCCGATTCATTAAAAATCATAATAGCTTTAATATAACTTTTCATTACCTATCCACCCCCAAGAAATAGTTCAAATGATCTTCATTAGTTTTAGCAAAAATGACACCAAGGTAATGAGCTGCTTTTGCCCATTCTCGAATACTTCCGTCAAATTGAGAATACCTTTTTGATTCTATTAAAACAATCTTATCTTGATTCAAAACAATCTTTTTCTTGGAATATAAAATTATCAGCGCTTTTTTCGATAAAGGAGCAATTTGTTGATAACGTTCCAAGTATCCCGAAAGTTTTACTTTTCCTGATATCTTTACATCATTTTCTAATATTTCAGGTTTATTGAATAATGTTTCCATTTTGCTTGTGCTTTTTGCTGATGCTAATTTTTTTCTTGATTCAGAATACATTAAAATAGGTAATGCCATAAATGCTAATCTAATTTCACACGGTTTGTTATATCCAGATAAAAATAATTGCAAAAGCAATCCATGAAAATGAGGATTCATAGATAAAATCTGTATGTTTTCAATGCTCATTGTCTTCACCTACATCCCAACTAAACTTCCTATCATCAACTATGGTATGGATAATTCCTCTTTGAAAATATCCTTGATTTCTGATTATAGACTCAAAATCTTTTGCATCCCAGCCCATGACACTGATGTACATTAACTTTGATTGCTTAATTTTTGCCATTCTATCCATTCCTTCAGTTTCAATTGTCTTGCCGTCTTTTGTATATTTCAACTTCTTTTCTAATTCATTTTTATACCTTGGCAAACTTTTAAGATATAATAAGTCATCTCTAAAATATCTCATAATGGTCATTCCAGCTTTCCAATAATCAGAGACTGCATCTGGAATTTGCTTATCATATTCAATTTTTCTAATGGCTTCAACAAAATGTTTCTGAAGTAATGTTTCTACACTTTGTTCAGGAATATCTATTTCTGCAAACTCAGTAGGTAACGGTTTTTGAATCGGATTTGAATAAGCAGGTGATTCCTGTTGTAGCATCAAATCGAATTCTTCTCTAGTAACTTCCCAACGATGTGGAGGTTCTTTTATTATGGAAAGAATTCTCCCTAGTAATGCTGCAATATAATTGTCTCGGTTTATCTCCGGAATATAGCCTATATAACAGCTAAATTCACTAGACACGCCCGTAATTTGAGTTTGAGAAGACTCAATTGTAAACCGTTCTAAAATATTTATCAATTTATCTTCATTGTATATCGTTTCATCAAAAATCTTATTATAATATTTTCTAAACGTTTCTTCTTTCTTTTTCGTTAAATTTCCGATTGATTGTAATTGAACAATTTTATCCTTAGGTTTTTTATTGTTCCAATTATTAAAAGGTGAGTTTGATAAAATTGTAGCAGTGGTATGTAATATCAAATTAGAGAAATGGGAAATTCTATCATACTCTACATACCAATTAGATAAAGTCTTCCAAAAATCCTCATCTCTATCTCTAAGATGTTTTTTTCCAAAATGATGCTTTACCTCTTTTTGATATGAGTTTTTAGATGATTCTGCAATAAGGCTAACATCCCCATTAACCTCAATCTGCAATTTATCACCAGTTTTCATTTTAAAGCAATCACGTAATGCTATATAATATTGAAAAATATCTCCTGCTTTTACTAGAGTAGCATCATTTATAGCTCTATCCACAAAATCACCCCTCAATCGATTTAAATATAATAATTATACCATATTTTTCTACATTATAAAGGATGATTTTGTTAAAATTCCGACAACTCTCCCAACATAAAAACAAAGCATTATTTTTTCCCAGAAAAACGAAACGAGCCAGCATCAGCAAGAAAACCGCTGATGCTGGCTCATAATTCAACCCATTCCTGCCTACGCTTATAGCAGTCCTGTCATTTTATAATAATCCTCATAATTCCACACAATTTCAAATCGCTCCCCCTCAAATACGAAGATTTCCTTCACAAAAACCATCACCATATCCTTGGTAAGCCGGTCTGCAAACTCGTACTTTTGGTGGACTTTCTGATACTCTGTTTCCTGCTTATCTTCTGTGATTAAGGAACACTCCATTTGCAGCTCCCGAAGTTTTTCTGAAATCTGGTTCATTTGCTGGGTGTTGGCTTCAAGCATTGCTACGTATTGTTCTTTTGAAATGTGTTCAAAGCAATATTCTTCAAAAGCATTTTTTCTCGATACACGAAGCTTTTCGATTTCCTGTTGTCTGATCTGGATTTCCTTTTGCAGACTTTGTATCCGCTCATGGTTGGTCAATGTGAATTCCGAAGGGTTTCTCCCGTCACGAAGCACCATGCTGACCTGCTTGTTGATGATGGCAAGCAGAATATCACTAAATGCTGTTTCCATTACCTTGATTGTACTGCATGGAGTGCTTTCTTCATACTTAGCCATGTAACAATGATAATAAGGTTGCTTTACGCTGGCACGGGTCAGATTATGATGGCAGTATCCACACTTCAAAATCCCGGTCAGCGGATACCCTCTGGACGGAACAGGTTTGCACGAATTTTCCCTTTTCGGAAACCAAATACCTGCTTTCTCAAATAGCTCCTGTGTTACAATCGACTCATGAGTATCCGTAGCAATAATCCATTCTGATTTTGGATTTGCCTTTGTCCGTTTTGTTGATACATCCGCTTTTGTCCGTTTATAGCTGACCAATTTCCCGGTGTACCGTTCGTCACAAAGAATCCGCTTGATGACAAATCGTGTCCATAATAGGCGTTCATCAGCCACTTTCCAGCCACGGTCAAGGTCTGTACCATTCCGCTTGCGATAAGCCAGTGGTGAAGGTATCTTTTCTTTATTCAAAAGAACCGCTATATCATTGGGGTTTACACCATCTGCAGCCATTAGAAAAATACGTCTTACTACCACGGCTACCTGTTCGTCAATCACCAGCTTGTTCTTTTCCGTTTCCGATAGCTGGTAGCCATAAAATGCTATCGTCCCAAGATATTTACCATTGGACCATCGGACTTTATTGGAACTTCGGATTTTCGTTGAGATGTCACGGCTATATAGCTCACTTACCATGCTCTTTAACGCAACATCCATGCCTACGGAACTTCCCTTGGTCTGATTGCTGTCATACCTATCGTTGACTGCAATAAAGCGTACGCCATATTCCTCCTAAATAAAAACAGTAAAGTTACCTTTTGATCCTCTAATCATATAATATATTAATCTAAAAAAGGTGGCTTTAGAAAATGGAATTTGATAGTGATAAACACGAAAATCAAGAAATAGAAATTTCCCCAATAGAAGACCTGATGCGTGAACACGGAGTTCTGCATAGGATACTTCTAATATACAGGGACATTATTAGCCGTTTAAGGGGCGAAAAGCCATATGACCCATACATTATTTATAATACGACTTTGAATGCTACGAATATTGCCAAAGCTTTTATTGAGGAATACCATCAGGTGCTTGAAGAACAATATATCTTCCCAAGATTTCAACAAAACCAGCAGCATATTCAGTTAATTCAAACGTTATTGGTACAACATAATGCTGCAAAATGCTTGTCTAATATGATATTGCAGCTTTTGGCTTCATTTATGGGCAGTGCTTCACAATGCTATCAATTAGCATATCTACTGTCGCAATATATCCGTATGTATGAACCCCATTCAGCCCGTGAAGATACCGTGGTATTTCCTGCTTTCCATAACTTAGTTTCAGAAGAAACATTAAAGGAATTAGGAGAAGAATTTGAAGAGATCGAAGAGCAAAAATTCGGAGCGAATGGCTTTCAGTCAATTGTCCAACAAATAGCACAAATTGAGCAAGCCTTAGGGATATACAATTTAGATCAATATACTCCTGATTGTAATCTTTAGCATGTTCGCCATAGCATTTATGCTCTGGCTTCAACTAGCAGGACAAGCACTATCTCAACTCCGAAAATATGAAAAATAATAAAAACAATTATTGATGTAAATACTAATAAGTGTTATAATTTAATTCGAGAATCGTAATATATGATACTCGTAAATATATTGTAGGAGGGTTACACTTTGGATGAAAATACTATAATCCATAAGCTACTGGAAGTTTTTGAATACAAGAATGAATATCAGCTTCAGACTTCAAATATTCAGCCCCAGGATATGTATGTTTTAGAAAGGATATATCTTAACGAAAAAATGGCAATCAAAAACCTTTCAAAGCAATACAGTATTCCGCCGTCCACTCTTACGGGGATTATCGACAGGCTGGAAAATAAAAAACTGATTGAACGGTTGAGGACAAATATTGACCGAAGAGCTATAGAGCTTGTTGCCACATTGGAAGGAAAAATAGCTGTAGAGAAACATATAGAAGAGGATAAGCTGTTTTCAAATAACTTTTTCAATACCTTGGAACAGGAAAAAAAGGAGAAACTGAAAGAGCTTCTTGAGGAATTATTAAATAACGTCAAGAAAGACTCCCTATTTTCTCTTGACAACGAATAATAGACGGAGGTGCATATTTTGTCATTGCTTGAATTTCAAAACGTCTTTTTTAATAATGACGGCAAGAGCATTCTTAAGAATATATCGGTAAGTATCGGGCAAGGCGATTTTATTTCAATTGTCGGACCGTCGGGCAGCGGTAAAAGCACGTTCCTTAAACTTTGCAGCCATTTAATCAGCCCCACCAATGGAAATATAATTTTCAAAGGCAAAAATTTCACAGATTACAGCCCCACGGAGTTAAGAAAAAGCATAGCATACTGTTTTCAGACACCTTATCTTTTCGGCGACACAGTGATGGAAAATATCAATTTCCCTTTTTCCATAAGAAACGTTAAGACCGACCAAAAGAGGGTAAATGATTTGTTTTCTATGTTTCATATGGCATCAGATTATTTAGACAAGGACGTAAGAAACCTTTCAGGGGGCGAAAAGCAAAGAATAGCTCTGATCAGAAGCTTGCTCTTTCTGCCTGAAATCCTGCTTTTAGATGAAATTACTTCTGCCCTTGACGTGGACAATACAAAAATCGTTGAAAATGTCATAGATTCACTGAATAAAGAAGGTACTACCGTTTTATGGATAACGCATAACCCTGAACAAAGCAGGAAATATGCCAATAAGGTACTGGCTATTGAAGCTGGTGAAATCAAATCATTGGAGGTATTAAAATGAACGGCATGAATAATATCAGTATTACGTCATTACTTATCTCATCTTCTCTCGTACTGGTAACGCTTTCTTTCTCTTATTGGCAAAAGCTTAAACTTGAAAAGGAAGTAATAATTGGCGTTCTCAGGGCTGTAGTTCAGCTTGTTGCCGTAGGATATGTTTTGGAATATGTTTTTGGCTTTAAAAATCCAGTTTTCACAACACTTTTGCTTCTTTTCATGATCTTCAATGCTGCATATAACGCTGCTAAAAGAGGTAAAGCTGTTAAAAAAGGGCTAATGATATCTTTCTTATCCATAACAGTTGGAACAATAGTAACTTTGGCGATCCTTGTTTTATCAAAGACAATACAGTATGAGCCATACCAGATTATCCCTGTTAGCGGTATGATTATCGGTAATGCCATGGTTGCGTTGGGATTATGTTATAAGCAGATAGCATCTGATTTCAAAAATAAACGGGAAGAAGTAGAAACAAAGCTTTCGTTGGGAGCAGATATACTGCCTTCCTCAATCGAAATCATACGTGATTCCATAAAAACGGGTATGCTGCCAACGATTGACTCCGCAAAAACATTAGGTATCGTATCGCTCCCCGGTATGATGACCGGATTGATCCTTGCAGGGTCATCGCCAATGGAAGCTATAAAGTATCAGATAATGGTTACGTTTATGCTGCTTTCAACGACTTCCATATCTTCATTTATTGCCTGTTATCTGTCTTACAGGAGTTTTTTTAACAACAGAAAGCAGTTAATCTATATGAAATAACCGGTTCGATATAACCACTTATAAAAATGATTGAATGGGGCGCATTAATATGAATGATATTATTAAAGCAGTGATATTAGGTATTGTAGAGGGGCTTACGGAGTTTTTGCCCGTATCCTCAACAGGCCATTTGATTATAGTCAATGAATTTGTTGATTTTACGGGCAGTTTTGCAAAAATGTTTGATATCGTTATCCAGCTTGGGGCCATCCTATCCGTTATTGTCTACTTTTGGCATAAACTGTTTCCCTTCGGAAGAAGCAAAACAAAATTGGAAAAGGCCGAAACATGGAACATATGGAAGAAGACTATCGTGGGTGTCTTTCCGGCGCTTATCTTTGGGGCAATGCTTGGGAAGCAGATCGAAGAGTATTTATTTAACCCTATTACCGTCGCATTGGCGTTACTTATCGGCGGCATCATTCTCATAATTCTTGAACATAGAAAAACACAGCCCCAAATAACCGCTATTGCTTCATTAAGCTATAAAACAGCGTTTTTTATCGGTATTATCCAATGCCTTGCAATGATACCAGGAACTTCACGCTCTGCAGCAACCATCATCGGTGCAATGCTTTTAGGCGTATCAAGGGTTGTTGCTGCTGAATTTTCATTCTATCTGGCTATCCCTACATTATTTGCTGCTTCGGCCTACTCTCTTATTAAAACAGGCTTTAACCTCAATACGATCCAAATTCAATTGCTTGTTGTAGGATTTATCGTATCGTTTTTGGTTGCATGGGTAGTAATCGCAGGATTTATGAAATTTATAAGCAAGCGTGATTTTAAGCCTTTCGGATATTACAGGGTTGTTCTGGGTATTCTCATACTTCTTTATTTCAATTTTATCTAATAATAGCTTTATGATTCCCACGGAAATTATGATAGCCCTGCGACTTTATCTAGCCAACGGCTTTATTGACCTACAGCCATCTTTTTTATTTCCTGCTGTAATTGAGTAATCTGCTGCATTTTTCCATCCCTCATCTGCATGAACATTTGCCGTAAATCAGAGTTTTGAATATCCATTATCATTATTCAATTTCACAAATGTCCGCGTTCAGAAGACATCTCTTTTATAATACTCTTACATGTGTTTGGTAAAAGCTGATGCCCACTGAAAAAAATCCAGTAGGTATCAGTATTTCAGCATATGATTGTTTGATACTACCTTGACAAATACGCTATGTCTGATAAGGACAATTTTGAGATGATTTCAAAGCCATTTCCCTGTCCCAGTGGCTTAATTATGACCGTCCCCATGTCTGGAATCTGTCCCAAGCCAATACCCGTTGGAAAGCTGTGTGCAATAATAACCTGATTAGTTCCCTGAGGAGGTATAATCTCCAGCTTTGACCGGAGAGCTTCCAGTATTCTTTCTTGTTCTGAAGCAGATATATTTCTGCTCAAATTATAAATTGCAATCCCAAACGGATCAATCTGAACATTGGCTCTTCCGAAAGCCAATTGTGCCGTTTCTATAGCCCTGCAAAAAGGGCTGGTTAAAATTGGATAACTGATAGGAATTCGTAAAGAACGAAGGACTTCCCCATAGTAAATTGCTTGCCTTTTTCCCTCTTCAGAAAGATTTCTTTGGGTAAAACAGTACTGAAAATTTAAATTAGGTTGATCTTCTCCAACTGTTGCCTCCCCGTGTCTGGCATATAGTATATATCCTCCATTTTTTAATAAATCAAGTAAAGAACTATTCAAATCACTTCTCCTCCCACGGTTTGCTCTCTTAATTAATATTACTGTATTATATTCATCTTGAAGTTTATTGAATCTGGTATATATGATTATTTATCGATCCAAATGTAGATGGGAACTGTTAATGCATTACCGCTCTATTTCATCATTGAATGCCTGCAATGCAGGAGCCTGCGCCATAAACTTGCGAAATTCGGTCAAATCGTCGTTGAAGTCCTTGTTGTTGGGAGTCTGTATCATGGTTTTATAGCCCAAATCCACATAGGTTTCAGCAGAAATTTCCGCCTGAATCTGCCCATGGTTATGGGGCTGACCCTTGGCGTCTTTGCCGTCCACATCGTTATCATAGCAAAACACAATTTCCTCAATCTCCGGATGGTGCTGCAAATAGCGGTAAAGAGCCTTATCTGACAGACATCCCTCGGCAACCCGATGATCCTCTCGCCAATCAATGCCGTGGAGTTTACACAAGGTAGCATGGCTCATGGCATCAATGGGAGCCTCAAACTCATACACCCGGTTAGAACGCCCTTGCATACAGAAGCCATAGGTCTTATCGGAGTTTTCTACATCCTGCCGGAACTTACTGTCAGAGCTGGGCGCTCTGAGTGCACAATACCGAGGTTTGCCTGTTTCGTCATAACCTACAAAGGCACAGTTATGGAATGTATAACCGTTTTTTTCCGTCCTTGCTCCATACACTTTCCCCTCCGCAATCATGGCGTAGACAATTTCCTTATCAATACCACGAGTATGGGTCAAGTAGGCGATAGTACGGTCAAAACTCTTGTCTTTGGGTGGTAGCACAAGATCGCCCTTGGGACCTTTTTCAACGGGTTGTACCAAAGGAGACAATCCCTCATAGGCACGGCAGCCCAAAATCAGTTCTGCTGCACTTTTGAAATCCGATGCACCCAAATATTCCTTTGCAAAATCCACGATATTACCCTTGGTCTGTGTAGAAAAACAGTAGTAACCGCGCCCATGGTTAAACAGAAACAGTCCACCGCTGTTCTTCACATGAACGGTATAGTTATCACCTTTTTCAATCTGAAAACCATTTTGCACGGCGAAGTCAATGATATTGGTGTCAAAGACCTGCTTCATCTGTTCTTCCGTAAATGGCATAGGCTTTGACGATGTACGCATGGGTTGTCACCTCCATTCAAACGCAAAAATGCCCCCTGAAAGCAGTTTCAATCCGCTTTCAGGGGGCACTTTTAGTTAGCTAGTATTCTGTTATCGTTCTAAATCTTCTTTACCGCTGTAAGCAGTATCCTCGGCCACATCACTACGATGGTCATCTACCGGAATCCATGTTCTATGGGTATTTACCACTTCTGAGAGTAGTTCCACTCTCTCCCGAAGGGCAAAGCACAGTGCATCGCACCGGGCGATATCTATAAACATGGACCCTCTCATCAGCTCCCGCAGTTCCTCGTCAATATCATAAAGTGCGTTCAGGTTCAGCCAGTCAAAGGAACTTACCAGCTTGATCTGCTCCTCATGGTTATTCTTAAAAGGTTTGCAGGATAGCTTTGCTTTCGAGCCAATCATAGAAATGGGCTTATCAAACCAAAGTGATGTTCCGCTGTCAAATATGGGAGCAGCTCCAAGATATTCAAGGGTTTCCGCATTTCTTACTACACCGAAGTTATTCTGGTGCCGGTCTTCATTAACAATCAGGTAATCAAGCACCATCATCCGGTCGAGGGCTTCCTTCATACCGGAGATACCAAGCTTTTCACAGCAATCAAGGTAATGCTGATAGATCGACACATGGTTCGGCTTTTTCTCCGTCTGCATCACATACCATGCGGAGATCAGTTCTGTCTGCGGTGTGATGAAATCTTCACATACGCTGTAAGGATACTCATCCTCTGTAAGCAGAGTATAGGGAACATGGGGAATCCCAAGCCGTTCCATGATTTTCCCAGCCATCACCTCGTTATATGGCTCCTGCTGGGTCGCACCGCTTCCACCCTTGATCAGGCAGCGTTTTCCGTCTATAATCTTCCATTTTTTCTTGAGCCAGCCATCCGAAGTGTTATCCGGGGACATCAGGCTCATATGGTCATTGGAGGAACCCTGTCCAAACAAGATATTTCCCACATCCTCCGAAAAAGGATTGTCAAAGAAGTTTACCTGTGACCACTGAATGCCAGAATCAGCCGGACAGATCCAATACTGGTCGGAAAGGCTTAAACCAAGGCATTTTTCCAGCAGCTTTTGTGTTGTAGACAGATTCAATTCCGTCAGTGCATTTTTAATTCCGGCACGGCTTGCAGGAATTGCACGCCCACGCCACCATTCGTTCAGCGCACTGCGGTCTATTACGCCTTTTTTCACTGAAATACCCACCGGTACATGGGGTGCTTCATAGATATGGCCGATAGCAGAAATCGCGCTGGACGCTTCATCCAGCTCTATATCGGCTACCGAAATATTTTTGTGCATCAGTATATATCGTTTCATGCCATCTGCCATTTCATCATCTCCTACTCTTAACTTAAAATTATACCAAATAACGGCGTCATTTTCAACGTAGTATTTATGAATTTTTCAGGACAGCTATCGCTCTAATTCTTCCTGTTCCGACATTTCCGGTGCACTTTCTAATATAGCCACATGATTCTGAAAGGTGGAAAGCATCTCCCTGACGGCTTCCGGCAGACTGCTTTTATTTACATGAATATCGCTTGGGATGGCTGCCGTATAGCCGTAATCATAGGGAATAAAGGTATCCCGAATATAGGCACGAATGTGATCCGGCAGTTCAGGATCGCTTTGGGGCAAGATACCATACCCGGTCAGGAACTTAGTTTCGTAATGTTCCCCGGAGGAAGTCAGGTCAAGTTCCAAAAGGGCAATGCAGAGATTTCCTTTTTCTTTGGACTGCACCACACCGGGAACCATAACATAATCGGTTACTCCCTCCGTCAGATAATCCGTGCCATAGCAATGGACCATTGCCTGATGGAGCAGATGCAATACTGCCTTGGCATAATCTTTGTCCTGTGTGCCATAGGATGCCTGCAAACGGTCATAGTTAATGGCGGGAAGCACCTTTTGATTTAAGTAATCCACATAAATACTGGTTTTGTCTTGTTCCATATTCGCTCCTTATCGTTCAAAATCATTTTCATCAGCTTCAGGCACGATCCCCAGCATACGGAGAAATTCTTCTTTACTATCTGCATACCCGACTTCCATGGCAAAGCTGTGGGCTTCTGTATTAGAATAAAACTCCGGCTCATGAAAGCGGTTGCTGAAATAAGTAATCTGCTCATTGGAAAGGGAAGCGTCGTTACCCTCTCCGTCATCAGTGCAGATAAAAAATGTGCCGCAGATAATGTCGCCATTATCCATTCGGCGGTTTCCGGTTAATCCATTCAGCTTACCTTCGTCATTGCAGTAGAGGTGGCAGTTTAGCTCTGACAATGGCACAAACTCTATGCATCCACCTACCAGCTCCTGCATCGCCCTGTAATCATTTTTGACTGTGGACACATAGGGATTTTTATGCGGCTCCACCACAAGTACCCGAATGCAGCCATCCGGGCACTCGTCATTTTCACTATTTTCATTCTCGGCTTCCCGCAAAATATGGAAACTGTCCAAATTTGGTACAAGTGCCAAATTTCTTCCATTCTGCCATTTCATATGGAGCTGCCCTTGATCGTCCACGTATTTTACTTCGCCCAACAAACCGTCCGGCATATCTCTCTCACCGTCCATATGGTCAAGCTGAATTTTGGTGCCGACAGGATACTTTTTCTTAATCTGTTCTACCTGATAGGGTTTTAGAAATCCTTGCATAGTGCCTCCTCCTTACTCAAAATAATATTCCACCGTGTAAGTGATGTTGGATTTGTTATACATGCATGAATGATTGGTATAATAATACATTTCCAGCTTGGAATAAGTGCCTGCGGTCAGTGCTCTGGTAAAGGAAATGCCATTGCTCGTGGTTCCGTAGTCCAGCTGATCCCACGCACCTGTTTTGATGTTGTATCGGTGAGCGTTGCTTTGAGGGTATAAGTCCCTTTCTGCGTAAAGCAAATGGACCCACCCTCATTATTCAGCGTTCCCTCTATCACTGCGGTAGGCTTCACGATTTTGCCGTCTTTGATGACCGTCCATTCGGCAATCATATCCTGTAATTCAGAGGACTTTACCAAAACTTCAACCGTTTTATCGGTATGCGTGGTTGCTGGCAGAGTAAAATCAAAGGCAGCAACAGGAAAGATTGTAATTTCCGCTTTTGCGGCAAAACATCTGCCTGCCTTATCAGTGGCTGTGGCAGTTAGCGTGTAGCTGCCTTTTTCTAAGAACCGGATAGAGCTGCCTGCATCAGTGAGCGTTCCAATAAAACAATCAGAAAGCGGGATCTCTTTGCCGTCCTTGGTAACTGTCCAAACGAGCGAGATATCTCCTAACTCCTTGGTGTTCACCTCCAAGGTAATTGGCGTATCAGTATGGGCAATTTTAGGAGCCTGTACCTCGATCTCAATTACAGGATATACGGTAATATCTGCTTTACCAGAAAACTCACGGCTGGTTTCATCAAAAGCAGTTGCTTTGATGGTATAGCTACCCTTTTCCTTAATTTGAATAGAGCCGCCCGCATTGGTGAGTGTACCGGTTACAGCGTCCTGCCACTTGATTTCCTTGCCATCTTTGAAAATATGCCAGTTAAGCTGCTGTGTAACGTTATCTGAAAGCGTGGTTTTGACGGTAAAGGTTTTATCCGTGTGAGCAATTTTATCCGCTTCTACACTGATTTTAAGGGTGGAGTGAATGATAATCTTTTTGGAAAAGATATAGATGTGATTGCCGTAATTTTGAGCCGTAGCGGTAACAAATCATGTGAATATGTGGGTGATGGCTCTCATTATGAAAAGCTGCGTACCACCTAAAGTCTCCTATTGGTATTTTCAAATTTTCAGCAATGGTTGGCGCATAGTGTGATAAAAAATCTTTCCAGTTTTCTACATGTTCAAAACCTGTAACGACAGCATCTTCTCGCCTAAGTGATATGATAGGTGTCCATACATTCCCTTGATGATTGGATACTTCATCAGCAACCTTGCTGAGAATAATTTCATCATCTCCGCTTGTAAACAAACCATGGGAAGATAACTTTTCTACTCTCGGACGATTGGCAATGTAGTCCACATAGTTTTCTTTTTTTGCCACTATATCAAGGTTGTGTTCTAATGCTATGGAGATGAAATCCGAAGCGTTTTCAATGGTTTTGCTTGCAATGTAATCTTCATACTCAAACAGATTTCTAGTATTCGGAAATTCTTTTATAATATCTGCAATGAGATGCTCCTGTTTTTTTGTGGAAGGAAGATTTTTATGTTTCTCATTAAATTTCTGCACACCATCTCTTGTGGCAATGTAACTTACAAGATTGGATAGGTGAACTGTATTATCTCCACCTTTGAGATATGGACACTTGAAAATTATCCTTGGCATAAAAATCTCCCTTCTTTTTATTCCTCAATACCCATTTGATACTTTATTGCATCCTCCATATTAATTCTGCCTTTATTTCTTTTGACTTCTGTGACACATCTGCCACGAAGCTTTCGCAAATCTTCATCACTGATTTCAAGACCTGCGGCAAAAATGTTCATCATCATACTCATCTCTACCGACAAACGAAAGAGGTTTGCTGATTGACGATTTTCTGTTTCTCGCAGTGTGCCTTGAATTGCTCCAAGCAAAATTTTGGAAAGATAATCTGTACTTTGATTACTAACCAAATATCCCATATAAAAAGTCAATGCTCTTTCAATAAACTCACTACGGTTATTGCAGTTATCTTCTTTCAATAAAACATCCATCTTTTCAAAGGTATCCGGATACAGCCAAACCGCTGTCCGTTTCTTATTTTTGTTTTGCGGTTCTTTCAAAATATCACCCCCAAAGGTCAATACCACCTCTCTGACCACCTTGTAAATGCCGTAATCACGGTCTTTTCATTGATTGCAGACTACCTAAGCATCACAAAGTCTGTTTTTCGACCACCTAACGGTATTCGAGAAAAGCTCGGCACTGCCGAGCTTTGTGACCGAGAGGCGGCCGCTTGCGACCACCTCTCTTTATCCTGCACCTAAATCAATGGGTGGGGTCACTTAAGATTTGCGATGTTGTATGTGATTTGGGTTCTGCTTTCATCGCATTTCCCATTTTCTCACACCTTGCCAAATTCGCCCCCATTTTCTTGTTATGGTGTTACAACCCCTCCTTGGAACAAAAGTGGCACACAAGGGCACACAATCGGCAACAACGGCGAATATCACCTTCTTATGAATTGCCATTCACTGTTTGAGAAACATTCACCTTGGCTGTTTCCATCTTTTTAGGCTTACTTTGCATATTTTCACACTTCAGTTTATCCTCTATATACTCTCGTGTTGGCTGTGGCACATACTTTTCATAGAGCTTCTGAATGGTATCAGAAAGCTCTGCTTGCAATTTCACATCCTTTTTTTCCATGTAGTAAGTGAGTGCATCCAGTTTTTCCTTTTCAAAAGTAATGGTTAAAGTTGCCTTTTTCATTGGATACTCCTTTCCAAAAAATCATGACCACCCGTCCAACGGGTGGTTTGCTCTGACCCTATAAGGGTCTGTTACCGGCCAGCGCCTAAAGACGCTGGCTTTCACTTTGTTCAAGCCCTATAGCCCTTGACTCGTTGCAACCCTTAAAAGGGTGTTGTTAATACAAGCTACCCCTTAAAGGGGTCTTTATACTCTTTGACACTCAGTTTATCCATTGCTATATCATGGCTTTCCTGTTCCTGAATGTATTTCTTTATTGTTGCTTCGTTTAAACCGACTGTCGATACATAATATCCCTCTGCCCAAAAATGTCTGTTTCCATAAAGATATTTCAGGTTTGCATGTTTATCAAACATCATTCGTGAACTCTTTCCCTTTAAATATCCCATGAAGCTTGAAACACTATACTTTGGTGGTATACTCACTAACATATGAATATGATCTGACATTATGTGCCCCTCTATAATTTCTACTCCTTTATACGTGCACAGCTGTTTCAATATATCTCGCATATCCTCTTTGTATTGATTATAAATTACTTTTCGTCTATACTTTGGAGTGAATACTATGTGGTATTTGCACATCCATCTAGTATGAGATAAACTATTTGCCTTATTGGCCATTAAAATCACCTTTCCTTCGTTGGTATAGTAGCTTGAACACTCCTATTCTAACGGAAAGGTGATTTTTTTGTATAACAATCGATGCGCACCCGCATAGCGGGTGGTTTTTTGACTTCGCACGCTTTGCGCACTCAGCCAGGCTAAAGCCATAACAAAAAGCACACCGCATAATACGATGTGCCACATAGCTTTTTCTGTTTTTATATCATTTTGTGGGATTGCATCTGACGCTGTTCCTGCATAAGCTCTAGCAACAGCTTCGCTCTTTGCTCAAAGTTTCTAATAACAAAATGAATTCTTTCCTCATCCATAAAAGGATTTTGAGAAAGGTTAGTTCGGATTCCTTCTCTAAGTTCAAGGACACTTTCAACGTCAAATTTCTGCAAATCACTGACTAGCTTTATCTGTTTTTCATGGGTCTTGGCAAACGGTTTGCTTTCTATATCATCAACTTCTACCTTGGTTGGCATTGACATAAACAGAGAGGTACCGCTATCAAAGATAGGTGCCGTCCCCAATACCTCAAGAGTATTACTGTTTCTCACAATACCAAAGTTGTTCATGTGCCTGTCAGTGTTAGCAATCAAGAAATCTGTTACCAGAAGTTTTTCTATGTTTTCAACTGCATTCGTAATCCCTATTTTTTCGTAGGATTCTATTAAATGTTCATATGCAGAAAGGTGATTTGGTTTCTTGAAATGACTGTACACGCTCCATGCAGACACTAGCTCTGTATCCTTTGAGAGAAAGTTTTTACACAGGCTGTATGGCATTCCGTCCTCAAAAACCACTTCATATTCCACATGTGGCAAACGAAGTTTTTCCATCACCATTCCTGCTATTTTCTCATTAAACGGCTCTTGCCTAAACACACCGCTTGCTCCTTTTAGGAGGTATCTATCTTCATTTAAGATAATCCATTTCTTTTTCAACCAGCCATCAGATGTATTATCGTGAGATACTAAGCTGAAACTGTCCAGCTGTTTGCCAAACAAAATTTCTCCCATATCCTTGGAAAAGTCATTTTCAAAGAAATTAATTTTATCAAAATCAAGGTCAGAACTTTTGGTGCAAATCCAGTAGCAGTCCGATAAGCTGAGCCCATAGCATTTAAGTGCCAAACCAACTGTATTCAATTCACCTACCGCTTCAAGTACACGGTCAATGCTCTGTCGGTTTTCAGGTATACATCTGCTTTTAAACCAATGATTCATTGTTCTTCTGTCAACACTCTGATTCTCAAAACGGACTCCAAGGGGAATATGCTCCGCCTCTACAACATTGAGCACCTTCACAATTATGCTTGTTTCTTCGTCTATTTCCATCTCCAATACATTCAAATTTTTGTGCTTGAGGTAATAAATCAATTTCTCACCTACTTTCCAATCGTATCTTTTATTTTAGCCTTGTTTAAGTAAGAATTCAAACAAAATCAGCGTACAAGGCATGCTGGTTTACTTGAATTCAAAACCCATGAAGGTCATTCGTGGTTTAATCTCTGGTTCTTCCCCTGTAAAAATGGGAACATCAGAAAACATTTGCATGTATTCTTCCACCTGTTTGTTATCCAGTGAAACAAATTCACCGTCTTCACTATCACCACAAACAAAAAATGGACCACAGATAATATCTGAGCCCAAGCGTCGGTTTGGTTCCATTCCATTTAATTTTCCTTCTTCATTGACAACAGCAAGGCATCCACCATCGAGGTAAACACATTCAATAAGCCCACCAACTTCCGTTTGTAATGCCCCAAGGGTGTTATCAATTTCTTTTACCACAGGTGACTTACCTACATCCATCTTTACAACCTTAATTTTATTTTCTTTCATTCCACATTCCTCCTTATAGCATTCCTTTCTAATAGTCTGTGTTTCAATAGCAACGCATTTTCTTTTAAATATCACTTTAAGCATAAAATCATTCTTTCTGCTTTATTGGTACATCCATTTTCAAACTTCTTTTTAATTAATTTCTGGCAGTCTACCGAACCCAAGAAAATGCTTCTGCCAATACTTTGTGTTAATATCAGCATATCCAATAGGATCACCAGCATGGAGCATCTTTCCATTTCCAACATAAATCCCTATATGAGATGCCACACCTGCGCCTGCATAAGTCCCTTGGAAAAACACCAAATCACCAGGCATTACTTCAGTTTTCGGTACCAGTGCACATTGATTATAAATTCCAGTAGCAGTAGTTCGAGGGAGATTATAAACCCCCGACTGGGTATAGACCCAACAAACATATCCCGAACAATCAAAGGACGTTCTTGGATTTGAACCACCCCAAACATAGGGGTAACCCAAGTATTTTTCTGCTTCCTCAATTAGGTCTTTGTAACTGCCATCGCCAATGGGTTCACCGGGGTATTGAAATTCATCTACACCGATTGCTCCATGCCCGTACTTCACCAATGCATAAATGCGATTGGCATTCATTTGGTTTTCTGATGTCACCGTAATTTCCATCATATTTTCAATGTTTCTGTAAACAATCGAAAGGTCTGTGATGGGAACTGCTACGGTATAGGTTTCTTCGCCTTCATTTCCCTCCTCGTCCATGACGGTTCGAGTACGCTCCTCATAGGTTACAAAGCAATCTGAAAATCGCAATGTATTGATGAGAGATGGGCGGTCCTCGCCGAAATACAGAGCATAAAAAACAGCCTTAACTCTTATTGGGTCAAGGCTGTTTCCGTCTTCTGTTTGGTTGTTAATTTTGTTTATATCGTAATCCAATAGTTTGAAGCTGTACTGCATATCTTCAATATATTCTCTAAATTCTTCAGGAACATTGCCCGATATCACACCGCCATTAAAACATAAATCTATTGCTGTAGTGTTGTGGTTTGCTGTTGCAGACATGATTCCAATTAGCAGTGCAAGGATAACAATAATAGGCGAGAAGATTGCAGCAATTGTCCAACCCATGCCTCTACGGAGCTTATCATTACTCAATCCCATCACTACAGCCTTGGCAATCAAAACAGGATTTGCAATAAAAATCACCTCCAAACATAAAAACACCCACAGTTGTGAGTGTTTTCTTCGGTATCTGGTTGTTTCATAATACTTTCTACATGGAAATATCCTGGCCTGCCCCCAAAGATTTTTCCACGTCAGTCTGCTTCGTTTCTTGTTTCATTAGAAGTTCCATGCTATAATCCAAGATTTTCACCTTTCGCTCTGCAATCATCGTCTTGTAAAAATCCCTTTGTATAGGAGTAATGGCGGGAATATCCTCTACCAGTTTATTAATTTCCTTGATGTTGATTCTCTCCACTATTTTTCTCAACGCTGCATTGCATTCTTCATTTTTCAGTAAGGAAATAAAATCAAAATAAGATATTTTTTTACCGTTTTCTATAATAGAAGAGGTAGGAAAAACGAAGATACGTTGGTTTATTTCATCTTCACTGTTCAAGACCTTCTCCATATGCTCCTCATCTAATTGAGGATATAAACAGGAACCACAGTCATAAACTGGTGCAATTTCCGCAATTTGTTTCTGTTCATCTATTAAGATTCCCCAGTTGCCGTTATGACGGTCAAAATTTCCAAGCAAAGCGTCTGCAATAAACATATCCCAAAAGAATGCTCGTAATTCGCCTGATGGAATCAATGCTTGTTCATCAATGGCTTTCATAATGGAAGATAACTCCGTTCCATAGCCGCTTTGTTCACTATCCACACAGGTATTTTTAAGGTGAGCAAACTCCATCAGCCTTTTTCCTTCTTCAGTAAAATCCTTGCAGGCCACCACAACCTTTTCTTTTCCTCGTTTATCGGTGTAGGTGCCCAACATAGTTTCCTGTGCCGGTATGCCAAGTAAATGGAAGATATGGCAAGCAAGATATTCACTGATACAGCTGTTTGTATAACTCATAGCTTTGCTTTTACTAGGCACAGGTGGAAATTTCAGCATATAACTTTTACCTTCATATGAAATATTGATTTTGTTACCATTGGCTCCGCCATAAGCTTTGAACTTATTGACGGCACATGTTGTAAAATCAATCATTTAATCCCTCCTGTTCTCCGTAGAGAAATTTTTTTCTTAAATAGTTTGCTTGCTCCTCTGAAATACAACCTGCCCAAAGATCTGCATTGATAGAGCCATATAGTTCGCCCCACAGGCAATCCAAATAGGATACGTTGTCTTTTTCTCCCTTTTCATAGTCTTTGATCGCCTTTGTTAATTGCAGAGACAAGTTAGTTTCCAAATATGTTTTATCCGTTGGTTTCCCAGTTTTTTCGGGTTTAGTAGACTCTGTTTCCAGTTCCAGTATTTCTTCTATGGATAAATTCAGTGCTTTGGACAGCTTTGAAAGCGTCTCTGCACTGCATCGGTTAAGGCTTGTTTTTCCAGAACAAATATCTGCAAGGGTTGCCCACGGGACACCGCTTGTTTTAGATAAGCTGTATCGTGACAATCCCTTTTCTTTTAATAATTCAATAATTGTCATTGTATATCACCCATATTCAATATATCGGTAACCCGATATATTGTCAAGGTGATTTCTCCATTTTTATTTCTGACCATATCGATAAAATTCCTTTAAACAATATTTTCTAAATAGTCAATAAAATGCTATCATCTTTCTATCATATCTTGTTGCCATATTCCCATTACTATCTCCCACCAGCCTTCCCAAACAATTTTTCCTTGTATGTCGGAGCATGAACCACTAGGTTATATCGCTCGTTACCGCATTTATACAAACATATGCCACGCTGAGGGAATTTAATAAGATTGTATTCGCTTTCTTCAAGCTGTAAGGTATCCATATAAAACTTCGCATCAACAGCACCTGCATTGAATAAAAAATGGTGTGTTGGGATGGAGAACAATGGCTTTGTCATCTCACGAATGCCTTCAATATTAAAGTCCTCCAAATTCTGACTGGACAGAATCACGGAGGACTCTTTTTTTCGTACTCTTTTCATAAAGTTTCTGATGTACTCAATGGCAGTCATGTTTGTAAGAAATAAATACAGCTCGTCAATGGCGGCCGCCGTATGCCCCTCGGTAAGAAGTTTGTCACTCATAAAGGATAGTACATTGAACAGCAAAGCATTCTTCACATTCTTACTTGCATTTAATAAACCTTTTACACCAAACACAATAAATCTGTTTGAAGTGATATTGGTGTGTCCGTTAAAGAACTTACTCTCTGCACCCTTACACATAGAATGCAGTCCCAGTAGAATTTCCTGTAACAATTCAGCGGTGTACAGCTGATATTTTTCCTTGTCATAGTCTTTATACTCTTTTTCAATCAAAGCATAAAGATCAGACAGGATGGGATAGTCCTTAGACTCAAGGGATGCAAAGTCGGTGCTATCACTGATATTCAAATTGGAATATAATATGCCAAGCATAATTTCAATGACATCAATATGCCTGTCATCAAAGTCTTTATAGCAACGGAAAAAATCTTTTAAAAAACTGATGTGCTGACTGAGTTTGGTTGCTTGTCTGAATGCAATGGGTGCATCCTTATCCTGTGGTGAGCCACCATCATCCCAGCTTTTCGGCTCCAAAGGGTTTATCATATACTGCCCGCTCATCAAATCCACAAAACAACCACCTAAATTTTCTGCAAGCTCACCGAATTCATGCTCTGGATCAAGGCATATTACGCTTTTACCCGACTCTAAGATATTACATAAAATCAGCTTGAGAAGATAGCTTTTACCTTGTCCCGAGTTGCCTAATATGAGGATACAAGGATTGGTTTTGCCATCATCTCGTTTATCAAAATCCACAAGAATGTTACTGCCAAACTTATCTCTGCCCAAATAAAACCCGTTGCTGTCTGTTTTCCCCGAATAATTAAAGGGATACAGATTTGCAACAGAGGAGGCAGGGAGGACTCGTTCAAACTGACTGGCAAAAATGTTTCTTCCAGATGGACCAACGCAGAAAAAACCTTGTTGCTGACGGAGCAACAATCTGTCTACATTTAGCTTGCTTCGAATAAGTTCTGTCAAAACATCAGTTTGTAATAGCTTTAGGTTGTCATACGGTTCGCCACATTCACCACAGTATATCTTGTTTGAAAATAGACTTCGATTTTTCATGCTGTTTGGCTGTGTTGTACGTCCAAGCTGATTTTCTGTCTGCTTTCTCTTGACTTGTACCTCATCGAAGATGGCTTTGTCAATCAATTCAGGGTAAAACTCATCACCCTTGTATTTAGTATTATCCAGTATTCTTCCTACTGCACTGTGTGTCCAATTGGTTTTGTTATTTGCATTTGGAACTTCTTTTTCACTCAGTGCTTTTGCTATAGCTACTAAAGATTTTCCTTTTAGGTATTCCGAATATATCTTTTTTACAATTTTAGATTTTTCTTTATCTATCTGTATTTTCCCATTTACCATTTTATAGCCTATTGGCATATGTGTTTGCATGTTCGTGTTTCACCTCTTTGCTATGTATTCTGTAAATTCAAGGTGATTAATCAGTCTGAATGTAATATCACCGTTTTTTCCCACTAGGACTTTATCTACCGTATGGATAAACAGTTCTTCTTGGTACTCATCCATGATTACAGGATTGTATTTTATGATTTGTAGTATCCTATTTGTCCCCTCAATCTCTTTTTCATAGCCATTACTTTCAAGGAGAACATTTCTCCTTTTCTTGTATTCCTCAATTTCGATGTTAATGGCATTCTGCTTTTCCATAAAAATAGCAGAGTCCATATATCCTTTTATCATCACTCGATGTAGGATATGGCTCTGCTCCATTAACTCCGATATTTTATTGTTTAGTCTCAGAATTTCCTCTTCCTGTTCTTTATTCACCCTTAGCTTTTTTAAGGATTCCAAGAGTGGGTAAAGGATTTCAATATGGTTGCTTACAAGCTTATTCCACATGGTTAGAAATGCATCTTTGATAATATCCTCTCTTACTGCTTTCATGGTACAATTTTTTCTATCTTTTATGTGGTTGACACAGCACCATTGTATCTTCTCGTAAGGCTTGCCGATATAAATTTTTTGTCTGCGAAAAATCCCGCCGCACTCTTTGCAGATGATTTTACTGCTGAATTCATAGCGGTTTTGGTATTTATCGCTGTCATCCATGCCCATCTGGGCTCTTCGGTACTCATAAATCTCTTGAACTCTTTCTTCTTGTTCCATTGTAATAATGGGCTTATGACTATCTTTCACGGAGTACATGGGTAGTTCTCCATGGTTTATCTTCTTTGTGAAAGGGAGTACGTCTGTAGTATATGTTTTTTGCAGCAACAATTCTCCCGAGTAAATTGGATTTTGAAGTATCTGTTTTATCACGCCTTCGTTCCATTTTTCTGCTATTCGAATAGTTGGTATGTTGTCACAAGTTAAATCTCTGGCGATTGCATAACTGCCTTTACCGCTTAAGTATTCGTTATAAATTCGTCGGATAATTCCAGCTTCATCCTCTTTGATGATAAGCTCCCCGTTTTCATCTTTGGCATATCCATATGCCACACTGCTTGGTATGTAACTTCCATCACCAAACCTCTTGTGAATGCCCCAGCGAACATTTGTTGATATGTTTTCTGATTCACCTTGGGCGATAGAGCTTAGAATGGTCAGCATTTGCTCACTCTGCTCCGATATAGTATTGATATTCTCTTTTTCAAAATATACCGAAACCCCAAGAGCTTTCAGTGTTCGAATTGTTTCGATACTGTCTACGGTATTTCTTGCAAACCTAGTAATGGATTTTGTAATGATAAGGTCGATGTTTCCTTTCTCACATTCCCTAATCATTCTCTGAAACTCATCCCGATTTTTAACCTTTGTGCCGCTCGATTCATCTGCAAATATTCCAGTAAACTCCCATTCTCCTCGTTTCTTAATATATTCTTTATAGTATTTTGTTTGAGCAACATAGGAAGTATGTTGTTTTGTACTGTCAGTACTGACTCTGCAGTAGGCACAAACTCTTTTCTTTGGTCTTAATTCCTTCAAGACTTTCTGCCTTACAGGTTCTATTGTTTTAACCATTTTCGTCATGAGTTTTCCTCCTTTCCCAGCAGTAAGCTCGCTGTTCGTAACACACAATACCCCAAAGCAATTATAATATCAAGTGTTATTACACATATACTTTTGCAAGACATGGAGAAAAGGATTGGCGGTTTAGTTCATCGATTTGTGCATACTCAACATCAGAAACAATGCCTTTTCTCTTAAGAATATCAAGAAGCTTAATAGACATTTTATAGTTCACCTCATTTTGAGATTGTTCCATTGTCATTTCATGCTCTTTTGCTTCTTCAGCACCTATTTTCATTAAGTCCACATTCTTTCCCCCATCCCCATATAGTTTTTCTTAATACCACAAAAATAGGGATTACCACTGTATTGATATGTAATTACAAAAGCAGATAAAAAAATGGTAATCCCCATTGCTTCTGACATTAAGTCAGTTGTTTTTATTTCTGTATTTTATTTCATACTATTTCCCAAGTACTGGGCGATTTACATAAACTGAGAGTAGTTAATTCTCATCATAGGATTCTCACCTCCTGCAGGATCTCTTCAGGCTGCCCCCATTGCGATGTCTGTGGCTGGACAGAAGTATCATTATAGGCTGTATAAGGTTATGGCAATACAATCCACTACGAATTGTTTCATGAACAGACGGACCCGCTCGCTCCTTATATTGGACGCATTTATAAAATTCAGAAGAAAAAATCCATCTTCATGGATTTTCTGATTTTACAGGAGGTCACAGCGCATCTTTCACAGTTGCTTTTCCGACTAAGGCTTATCAGCTAATGTATTTATGAAATCGAATATTTAATTTTCAAGGTATTTTGAGAGAACAAAAATCCCCCCTCACTTACTTCAACGCTAAGTGAGGGGGGTGCACACCCAGAATATTTATTTTGTCATTAAATATTTTAGTTTTTTAATAATTCTTTTCTTTCTCTTATGTACCGCATTGTGATAAACCCCTAATCTTTCTGCGTATTCACGTTCACTTTTCTCCTCATAAAAAAGAGCATTTATCAGCTCCAGCTCTTCCAAGGTAAGAAATTTAAAATTTACAAGAAGCTTTTCAATCATAACTTCCTCAATTGCTAATTCTTCCACAGTGGCTCCCTCATCACAGAATTGTACTCCCGATTCCATTAAACGCTCTAATGAATCCTCTCTGCTTGGAACAAAATAAACCTTTTCCTGGGCTTCATCTACTATAAAAGTTTCACACTTTAAGTCATACTCTTGATAAATAGCTTTTCTTGCCCCTTGTTTTAGAACCTTTATAACTTCATCATTTGCACTTGGATACATCTTTTTATAATTTGGTATCCTTTTATTTGCCGCCATTTGCTTCCCTCCGTTTCTAAATTTTGAAATACCTGAAATCAAAATCAGAAAGGTGGAGAGCGACACCGGAACAAACGATTGGACTTTTCCATTTTCCCTCCTAAAAATGGGCACAAAAAAAGCCGAGAATAACATTTCTGTCACTCTCGGCTCTCTTATAGCCGTATTATGAAAAATGGGCATAAAAAAGCCCCGACTAATTATAGTCGAGGCTTATCTATTATTTTATTTCGTACCCATCCCACAATACAGATTATAAGTTATGCAATGTTCAAAGTCAGTACGTGGTTAGTATGCACTAAGTTCGCACTGTGTCTGAATTTTATCTTCTTTTTTAAAGAAGCTATTATTATCTTCTTCTCCGAAGTTGTTAGTTAAAACAGACTTATATTTTGGAAGTGCATACCCCCAAAGTGCAACACCAAATAACTTAATTGCTTCTTTTTTTCTTACATAAAAGCTCGTTCTTTCCATCATTAAGCATTCAAGCAATTCATGTTCGTTTAGTGTGTTAGAATTTATATAGCATTTTGATAATATTTCATGATAAAGCTTTCCGTGCACAGGGTAATCATATATTTTAATCATTGCCGTATCAATAAGCTCAATCATCCATGAAGTTTCAAATATATATGAAACCCTATCCTTGAAGTCCGCTCTTTGCTCTGATGGTGCAAAGTCAGATAAATATGTTAACGCAGCATTTAAATCATTGCTATAATAAGATTCACATACATCTTTTATGTATTCGACCTCTTTCAGAGTTTTCCATACAACATCACGATAAATATCCAACAGCAACTTAGACTTATGAAAAACTTGCTCTTCATCAAGATTCATGCCTTCATACATAAGCGAAATATTTCTCATTGTTCTGGTAACTCTCATAGCAGACCTCCGTTTTTAATTAGTATACTTTATGATCAGTAATACTCCCCCATATCGTTAAATTGATTGACAAACTATGAAGATTAAAGTAATATTATTGTGCAGTTTATCTTCATATCAATTATTATATGAAGATTTCCTTTATTTGTCAATACAATACAACATATTTCGTGATATTTTGCTTTGAATATTAGGAGGATTATATGAAGTTTGGAGAGAAAGTTAAAAATTTGCGAAAGGATAAAGGGCTTACACAAACGGACTTAGCAAAACAACTTGGTGTTTCACTACGCACAGTAATCAGCTATGAAACTGGGAAAAGCTACCCCAAAAGAAGAGATATATATGCCATCCTTGCAGATTGTTTTCATATTGACGTAAATTATTTACTCACGGAAGATGAAGATTTTATTGGGGAAACCAAAGAAAAATACGATATTCAATGTCCAAAACCAGCTCATGAATTAGTGGCTGAGATACGAGGTTTATTTACAGGTTGTGAATTGTCAGAAGCAGAAAAAGATGCTCTTATGCAAGCACTACAGCAAGCTTATTGGGATTCAAAGAAAGTTAGTAAAAAATATAGTTCAAAGAAATTAAGACCTTAAATCATCTTTTTTCTTTCTCTTATTCTTTAGTTAAATTTCTTTCTCTGCTATAAATTATTCTTAAAGTGACTCCTTCTGGATAGTTCACTATGAACATAGGCTGCGTTCATAAATCAGACCTATTACCCTCTAGGCGGAAAGTTTTTTATTTTCAAAATTCAGGCATCCTCTTACTATTTCTGCTCTTTCAAAAAATATCGATTGGAAGTGTGACTTCCGTTTTCTCTGTATCGATATTCTTTAGAAAGCAAGCCATAACGAATTAAATCCGCTATGGCTCTTTTTACGGTACTGATTGACATTGAGGTGTCTTTTGCAATTGTTTTGACAGCCGGCCAGCATTCCCCATCCTTATTACTGCGGTCCTTTAAATACATGTAGACAATCTTTGCCCTTGATGGCAAATCCTCACGATAAAGATTTCCGAAAAAGCTCATATTCCCCCTCTTTCTTACGGTTTAAATACCGCTTTGCCTTTTGATACGACTACTTCTGCATGCCCCGTTGTAGCAGTATTATTTAAACCTCCATGTTTCTTATTTGCAGTAAATACGGACTCATCTTCAACATCAATGGAGCAAAAGGATTTGATAATGTTCTGCTCTAATTCTTCTTTGTCTGCATAGTAAACCCTACGATGTGATTTTTCCTCAGATTCATATGGTTTTTCAAAAGTAATGCCCCAATCAAGAAATAACCTTAACTTCGTCTGAATAGGATGAGCTCCTGTTTTCATTACTACAAAGCTGCCCTTTGGCAATGACTTTAGTTCATCTGCGGTTAAGAGCGGTCTTTCTATCATCTGCAAAGATTGTGACGGATCATTTTTACCACGACTGATACTGCCACTCATTACAGTTCTGCTACCCAACGCTTTGGATAGCACTTGAGCTGTCTCGGAGTTAGGTGCAAAGCCACCGAAAATCGTCAGCTGACAATTGTCCGTAATAATCTCACTACCTTCTTTGCCATAGTTTTTATCAAGCTGGGCAAAGGATTGAATAATTGGGACAACAGATATTCTTCGAGACCGACCCGCAGACAACATCATTTCAAATGATTCAATTTTGGGTATCGTTCCAATCTCATCAGCATAAATCATCACACGGTTAGGAAGTTTACCGCCGTGTTCATCTGCTACCACAAGCATTTCACGATAGAACTGCTGTAAGAATAATGACACCATAAAATATTTTGTGTTGTCCTCTTCTGGGAGTATAAGAAATATTGCCGATTTTTCTTTACAGAAAGTTTCAGCATCAATGGATGAATGAAAACAAAGAATCTGTTCCATTTCTGTATCTAAAAATGCATTGAGACGTGACAATACTGTGGAGAGCACAGATGCCATTGCTTGTTCCGCTGAGTTAAGTGCCGCTCCGGCAAACCATTTTGCTTTATGGTTTGATGGCAGTTTGTCCATTAAAAGCTGAAATTGACTCTTCCCCTTCACTTGACTTGGTGCCATTAGATCTTGAACCATCTTAAACACAGAAACAATATGTCTTTTATCTACTAACTGTCCGTCAATCTCAGTTGGTGGTAAGTATTCTGCAATGAGTAATATCACCGCTGTAAGAAGCCCCTCTGCAGCATCATAGAAAAATGCATTTTGCCCCATTGCGGCATTATTGCCATCGGGGGATACAATCGTTTTGGAAATAATCTTTGCATACTTTTCAGCCTTTGCCCTTGCGGAAAAGTTGGCATTATCTTGTCGATACAAATCCATATATTTATTTACCAGATGCAGAAGATTGTTTCCGTCACTGCGTGTAGGATTACGCAAATCAAGAACAGTAATGTTATATCCGTAATTCTCTTTTGCGATGGATCCGTAGTTTCGAGCGAGATCCCCCTTGGTATCGGTAGTAATGAAGCTCATACCACTGGCACAGGCATATTCTAGGTTTGGATAAAGGAAAAATGCAGTTTTACCAACACCCGCAGCACCAATCATTAAGCAGTGTACATCGCCTGTGTCTACAAGTGCAGTAACCGCACTCTTTTTCCCAGTTGAACCGATAACTAAGCCTTGCTCCGTTGGAAGGTTTTCCCCTTTTCTCCATTTAGCAACTTGAAATGCTACAGGATGATAAATATTAATAATTTCCTTTTTGGTTGCAAACCTTGCGACACCGTACTGACCGTCACCTACGGTTTTAGATTTGATTCCATTAAGTGTATAGTAATGGGCAATGAGAGATAGTCCGCCAATGACCATAAACATTAAAGCAGTCACTGATATTAAAATAGTAATTTGTTCGTTCATAAAGGGTTCCTTTCTTTTTCAATTTTTTTGCAGTATAATGTTAAAAAGCAATTGCATTGCAATTAGTTATTGAAGATAATCTCCATTTTTCAAAGTATAATTTTTTGTAGATGAATGGAGTATGTTTAAATCAGTATATAAAGATAGATATCGTGAGGTGAATCATGAAAATATATTTAAAAATGCACCCAAAGAATCGTTTACCCTCTGTATGACTTTAAAATAAATTGTACAGAGGAGCAATCAAAAATGAATAGATTAAACAAACCAATCATCACAAAAGAAACCATCAAAGCAATGGAGGATATGTCATTTTTTACCCATGCTCTCATTTTTGATGATTTACTAATTATTGCGCAAAAAGAAACTAATTGTTTCGTATTAAAAACCAATGATGGACTGATAGTGATAGATGCTATTTGGCCAGCAAAAATAGTTTTTGATGCGATAGTAGATGCGATTAAATCTGTAGGTTGGAATCCAGATACCATAAAGAAATTAGTCTTAACACACGGACATGTTGATCATACCGGTTGCGGAAAGTACTTTGTAGAAACATATAACGCAGAAACATATCTTTCTGAAGTGGATGATATCTTTTGGAAAGAACATCCGACGAAACCCGAACGCCCAGAAACGTGGAAAAATTATCAGATTGATACTTATATACAAGATGGAGATACCATAACCCTTGGCGATAAGACAATATATGTTTACGGTACTCCAGGCCATACTCCCGGATGCTTAAGTTATATATTCCCAGTGAAAGAAGCTGGCGAAACTCATATGGCAGCACTATGGGGCGGCACTACTCCTCCATGGACTAAGAATGGAGTTGAACAATATCTAAAATCCCTAGACTATTTTATTCGTGAGGCAAATAACAAAAAAGTGGATGTAGCGTTAAGCAATCATACCGCCATTGATAATGGGCTAGAGCGAATTTTGTATTCGAAAAAAAGAATGTCCTATATGCCAAATATTTATATTATAGGGCAAGACGCATTTCAAAAATATTGTACGGTGTTTCAAACATTAAGTTTTGAAATGCTAGATAGATTATAAACTAATTTTTTTATAAAGTAGAAACTTTAGAAGCAGAGGGTGTTTTTTGAACTCCCTCTGCTTATTTTTATGCCATTTTTATTTCATAACTTTGTGGCTGCCCATTTATGCTCTCTTGCAAATCCTCATTAAAATCTTTAAGTGTAGGGGAAATACGAGAAGCAATTTTACCTTGTTCGCATAATAGATTTTTAAACTTCTCACACGCCTGAATGCCAGCTTTATCATTATCCAAGCACAGCACCACTTTATTAATTTGAGGATTCAGTTCCAACTGTTTCAGCATTGCCTGTTCCGAAAGTCCACAAAGAGAAACATAGCTGTGCTTTTTCCAATCACTGCTTTTATGTAGGCTGATGAAAGACAACATGTCGATAGGTGCCTCAAACACATAGAGTTGGTCACTTGTTCCACAGAAATGAAAGCTGTAACAAGAATTACTGCTGTCAATATTTCCTTTGTAGCTCTTACCTTCTGTGTAGATTCCTCGTTTATGTGCGTGTCGAGCCACCCCATTTTCATCTAATCCTACAAAAATTGCATTGTGATATTCCTTTGTACCATCAGCCGATTTTTCACAGCTTTCATACAGCAACTTTTCTTTTGCAAAAAAGCTCACCACATCACTATCAATGCATCGGTGCTTGATAAGATAGGCAAACGTTCTACGCATATCTTTGTTCTGTGGTGGCAGTACAAACGGCTTTTTTATTTCTTCTTTCTTTTCTGCACAATGATAGACTTCACCACTCTCACCACCAAGGAGCATCGTTACCGCATCGGGAAACGATAGCCCGTAAAAGTTTTGCACAAAGTCAATAGCAAGCCCCCCTTTTTCTTTGGCATGGTCATACCATTCATTCCCTCTGACAGTAATACTGTGGTCACTTTTTAACCGTTTTTCTCTGCCGGATGGAAGCAAAATTTCACCTTTTTGATGAAGAAAATATTCAAGGTCAACTTCATTTGCTCTTTGCTTTTGTTCCTCTGTAAAATGAATGTATTTACCCATAGCGATACCTCCTTTATGATTTTTTACCGATTTTACGATGAAAAGCTGTCCTTTTGATGGGACAGCCTTTCCTATTTGGTTTCACATTCTGTTTTTCTAATACCTTCGAACAATAAGTAATTTTCTTCTTGTTTTTCATCATAAAAATCCTTTCTATATAGATTTAGGGTAAAAAAATAACAGCCCTTCATTTTGAAAGACTGTTAGAAACATATTTATTTTGATTCCATATTTGATTAAAAGTTCTTTTATATTTACACCAAAGATTTAATAGACTCACCTTGTAAATTTACAAACTCATATTCTGTTCTTGGTCATCTTCCTTATGACCCTGTGCCATTTTCTTCTCTTTCATTTTCCTGAGTAACTTGCTGTCAATCGTTATTCCCCTTGAGGATTTCTCTACAGGCATATTATCTTCAAATACTTTACTCATATGGTGGAGCACTCGTGTAGCAAGTAAACCTACCGATGGCTCTCTCCACTGTTCTATGTGGTCAAGGAAAAATTGAGCATATTCATTGCCTTGCTCTGCCGAGAGCATAAACCATTTTATTGCCGTCTCTTTATCCCTTGGCACAACCTTTCCCATTAGAAACATCTTGCCAAGTTGATATTGTGCAAATTGATTGCCATGTTCGGATGATTTTGTTAGCCAGTGAACAGCAGAAGAGATATTTTTACAGTTTACTTCGGTGATATAGATTTTCCCAAGACGATAAGCTGCCCACTCATTATCCTGCTCTGCCGAGAGGGTGAACAACTCCACTGCTTTTGCAATATCCTGGGTAATATGTTTGCCCTCAAAATTAATCTTGGCAAGAGCATACTGTGCAAACTGATTTCCGCTATCCGATGCCGTTTTCAAATACCCAACAGCAGTTTCTACGTCTTTTGCGGTTGGACTTTCTTCACCAAGAATTATTTTAGCCAGTGAATAGCATGCAAAAGTATTTCCCAGCTTTGCGGATTTTTGAAAGTATTCTTTTGCTTTTGAAATGTCTTTCTCTGTTCCGATGCCATTTTGCAACATCCACCCAAGGCGATACAGTATTTTATCATCGTGGCTTTGCTTTTCCAAAGCGGTAAAACCAATAAAGGCTTTTTTGAAATGAACATTACTTTCTCCTTCATTTTTGTCTGTACCAATTGCATCACGATACATTTTCGCCACTTCAAAATCGGCATATGGGAAACCCTGTTTCGCAGAACGCAAATATAATTCGAATGATTTTTCATTGTTTTGCTCCACACCCTGCCCACGCAAATATTGCCCACCAAGAGAATATTCCGCAAACTTATATTTCTGATTCGCCGACTTTGTAAACCAATCTGCGGCCACTTCATAATTCTGCTCTGTCCCAAGACCTATGGCATACATCTTACCGATACGGTATTGCGTATATTTCCAAGGCTTTTTATTTTCTACAAACTGAAAATCATTAAGAGCATTTTCATAGTATTCCTGTGCCTTTTCATCATCAATCTCAACCCCGAGACCATTTGCATATATCCGTCCCAAGTCAAAGGTTGCAAGAGCATTTCCTTTTTCTGATTCTTCTTGCAACAATATGCACGCCTGTTCAAAGTCTGGTTCTTGTTCTTCTGTACCAAACAAAAACTTGCGAGCCTGCTTGTATTCTTCCGTCCATTTTACATAGGGAAAAGACTGTTCTTCCACGGCATCATCAATGGATTCCTCCATGAAATCAGATACTTCCATAAGGGGCAGTATTTCTTCTTCAAAAGAATTCTCCTCAATCACTTGGCTATAAATTGAATCCGTACTCCTCTCGTCATCAATCATTTCACCTATTTGGGGTTCCGAAAAGCCCATTTCATCTTTGGAGAGTTTATCTACTTCCGTGATAATAAAATTCTTGATGGATTTAAACTCTTTTTGCTTTGAAAGTTGCAATGGTTCAGGCAGGTTATCAGAATAACTGAGAAGTATCTCGTTTCGCATTTCATACCAAAGGTTATATGCCTTTGCCACATTTTCATCTTTGGCAAGCTCATCTACAATGCTGTCCACAATACTTTTTACATTTGGCTGCAAATATCCATAAACTCTTTTACCTGTGGTGTGCTTTAGTTTTTCCGTAAGAAGCAAAATCAGTTCTTCCATTTTGGAATTTTGTATTGTGCCTGTTTCCATTTCCGCAATCAACTGTAGCAGTGATTTTTCGCTTTCTGCCTTTAGGTTATCCCTCCTTTGGCTCTGCTTCTCATAGATGCTTCTCATTTCATTTTTAAAAATATACAGCAACAATCCCGACTTGATATTTTTGATGCCCTCCTTGGTGAGATACCCTCTGCGAATATCTGTGGAATAACAAATCATGTGAATGTGAGGATGATGACTCTCATTATGAAAAGCTGCGTACCATCTAAAGTCCTCTATTGGTATTTTCAAATTTTCTGCAATGGTAGGTGCATAAAGGGATAAAAAGTTTTTCCAGTTTTCTGCATGGTCAAACCCAGTACTGACAGCATCTTCTCGCCTAAGTGATATGATAGGTGTCCACACATTCCCCTGATGATTGGATACTTCATCAGCAACCTTGCTGAGAATAATTTCATCATCTCCGCTTGTAAACAAACCATGGGAAGACAATTTTTCAACTCTTGGACGGTTGGCAATGTAGTCAACATAATTTTCCTTTTTCGCCACTATATCAAGGTTATGTTCTAATGCAATGGAAATAAAGTCAGATGCATTTTCAATTGTTTTGTTTTGAATATAATCTTCATACTCAAATAAATTTTGACTGTCGGGTAACTCCTTTAAGATATTTCTGATAAGCTCTGTCTGCTTTTTTGTGGAAGGGAGATTTTTATTTTCAGCACTAAACTTTTGTACACCACTTCTTGTTGCAATGTATTTTACAAGATTGGATAGATGTGCTGTATTATTACCGCCTTTTAGATAAGGACATTTAAAAATTATCCTTGGCATAAAAATCCCCCTTTTTTCTTATTCCCCAGTACCCATTTGATACTTTACCGCATCCTCCATATTAATTCTGCCTTTATTTCTTTTTACTTCGACAACACATCTGCCACGAAGTTTTCGCAAATCTTCATCACTGATTTCAAGTCCAGCGGCAAGAATGTTCATCATCATACTCGTCTCTACCGACAAACGGAAGAGGTTTGCTGATTGACGATTTTCGGTTTCTCGCAGTGTGCCTTGAATTGCTCCAAGCAGAATTTTAGAAAGATAATCTGTACTTTGATTACTAACCAAATATCCCATATAAAAGGCCAATGCTTTTTCAATAAATTCACTACGGTTATTGCAGTTATCTTCTTTCAATAAAATATCCATTTTTTCAAAGGTATAAGGATACAGCCAAACCGCTGTCCTTTTCTTATTTTTGTTTTGTGGTTCTTTCAAAATATCACCCCCAAAGGTCTATACCACCTCTCTGACCACCTTGTAAATGCCGTAATCATAGTCATTTCATTGATTGCTGACCACCCAAGCATCACAAAATCTGTTTTCCGACCACCTAACGGAAATGAGAGAAAAGCTCGGCACTGCCGAGCTTTGTGACCGAGAGGAGGTCGCTTGCGACCACCTCTCTTTATCCTGCACCTAAATCAATGGGTGAGTTCACTTAAGATTTGTGATGTTGTGTGGTGATTTGAGTTCTGTTTTCATCGCATTTCACATTTTCCCCACACCTTTCCAAATTCGCCCCCATTTTCTTATTATGGTGTTACTACCCCACCCAGGGTACAAAAGTGGTACACAAGGGCACACAATCGGCAACAACGGCGAATATCACCTTCTTATGAATTGCCATTTACTGTTTGAGAAGCATTCGCCTTGGCTGTTTCCATCTTTTTAGGCTTACTCGGCGTATTTTCACACTGCAGTTTATCCTCTATATACTCTCGTGTTGGTTGTGGCACATACTTTTCATAGAGCTTTTGGATGGTATCGGAAAGTTCTGCTTGCAATTTCACATCCTTTTTTTCCATATAGTAAGTGAGTGCATCCAGTTTTTCCTTTTCAAAAGTAATGGTTAAGGTTGCTTTTTTCATTGGATACTCCTTTCCAAAAAACAAAAAGCACACCGCATAATACGATGTGCCACTTAGCTTTTTCTGTTTTTATATCATTTTGTGGGATTGCATATGCCGTTGTTCCTGCATAAGCTCTAGCAACAGCTTCGCTCTTTGCTCAAAGTTTCTAATAACAAAATCGATTCTTTCCTTATCCATAAAAGAATTTTGAGAAAGGTTGGTTCTGATTCCATCTCTAAGTTCAAGGACACTTTCAACGTCAAATTTCTGCAAATCACTGACTAGCTTTATCTGTTTTTCATGGGTCTTGGCAAACGGTTTACTTTCTATATCATCAACTTCTACCTTGGTTGGCATAGACATAAACAGAGATGTACCACTGTCAAAGATAGGTGCCGCCCCCAATACTTCAAGAGTATTACTATTTCTCACAATGCCAAAGTTGTTCATGTGTCTGTCAGTGTTAGCAATCAAGAAATCTGTTACCAGAATTTTTTCTATATTTTCAACTGCATTCACAACCCCTATCTTTTCGTAGGATTCTATTAAATGTTCATATGCAGAAAGGTGATTTGGCTTCTTGAAATGACTGTACACGCTCCATGCAGACACTAGCTCTGTATCCTTTGAGAGAAAGTTTTTACACAGGCTGTATGGCATTCCGTCCTCAAAAATCACTTCATATTCCACATGTGGCAAACGAAGTTTTTCCATCACCATTCCTGCTATTTTCTCATTAAACGGCTCTTGCCTAAACACACCGCTGGCTCCTTTTAGGAGGTATCTGTCTTCATTTAAGATAATCCATTTCTTTTTCAACCAGCCATCAGATGTATTATCGGGAGATACTAAGCTGAAACTGTCCAGCTGTTTGCCAAACAAAATTTCACCCATATCCTTGGAAAAGTTATTTTCAAAGAAATTAATTTTATCAAAGTCAAGGTCAGAACCTTTTGGGCAAATCCAGTAGCAGTCCGATAAGCTGAGCCCATAACATTTAAGTGCCAAGCCACCTGTATTCAATTCACCAACTTCTTCAAGTACACGGTCAATATTTTCTCGACTTGCTGGAATGCTTCTCCCTTTAAACCAATGATTCAGTGCTTTTCTGTCAACAATCTGATGCTCAAAACGGACTCCAAGAGGAATATGCTCCGCCTCTATGACATTAAACACCTTCACAATTGTGCTTGTTTCTTCGTCTATTTCCATCTCCAAAACATTTAAATTTTTGTGCTTGAGGTAATAAATCAATTTCTCACCTACTTTCCAATCTTGCCTATTATTCTATCATTGTTTTATGAAGAATTCAAACAAAATCAGCGTACAAGTCATGCTGGTTTACTTGAAATCAAAACCCATAAATGTCATTCGTGGTTTAAGCTCCGGTTCTTCCCCTGTAAAAGCAGGAACATCAGAAAACATTTGAATATATTCTTCCACCTGTTTGTCATCCAGTGAAACAAATTCACCTTCTTCACTATCACCACAAATAAAAAATGAACCACAGATAATATCTGAGCCCAAGCGTCGGTTTGGTTCCATTCCATTTAGCTTTCCTTCTTCATTGACAACAGCAAGGCATCCATCATCAAGATAAACACATTCAATGAGTCCACCAACTTCCGCTTGTAACGCCGCAAGAGTGTTATCAATTTCTTTTACTACTGGCGGCTTACCAATATCCATTTTTACAACCTTAATTTTATTTTCTTTCATTCCACATTCCTCCTAAAGCTTACTTTTCCAAAACCTCTGCCTAAATAAAGATCATTTCTTGAAATATTGCCTTTGCTCTAAGCATAATATAATTCCTCCTATTTCAATGAACATCCATCTTTGATTAGATTTTTAATTAGTATCTGGTAGCCTACCGAACCCAAGGAAATGCTTCTGCCAATACTTTGTATTAATATCAGCATAGCCAATAGGATCTCCTGCGTGAATCATCTTTCCATTCCCCACATAAATCCCTATATGAGATGCCACACCTGCACCTGCATAAGTCCCTTTGAAAAACACCAAATCACCAGGCATTACTTCATCTTTCGGTACCAGCACACATTGATTATAGATTCCAGTGGCAGTAGTTCGAGGGAGATTATAAACTCCCGACTGAGTATAGACCCAACAAACATACCCCGAACAATCAAAGGACGTTCTTGGATTTGAACCACCCCAAACATAGGGGTAACCCAAGTATTTTTCTGCTTCCTCAATTAGGTCTTTGTAACTGCCATCGCCAATAGGTTCACCGGGGTATTGAAATTCATCTACACCGATTGCTCCATGCCCGTACTTCACCAATGCATAAATGCGATTGGCATTCATTTGGTTTTCTGATGTCACCGTAATTTCCATCATATTTTCAATGTTTCTGTAAACAATCGAAAGGTCTGTGATGGGAACTGCTGCGGTATAGGTTTCTTCGCCTTCATTTCCCTCCTCGTCCATGACGGTTCGAGTACGCTCCTCATAGGTTACAAAGCAATCTGAAAATCGCAATGTATTGATGAGAGATGGGCGGTCATCGCCGAAATACAGAGCATAAAAAACAGCCTTAACTCTTATTGGGTCAAGGCTGTTTCCGTCTTCTGTTTGGTTGTTAATTTTGTGTATACCGTAATCCAATAGTTTGAAGCTGTACTGCATATCTTCAATATACTCTCTAAATTCTGCGGGAACATTGCCCGATATGACACCGCCATTAAAACATAAATCTATTGCTGTAGTGTTGTGGTCTGCTGTTGCAGACATGATTCCAATTAGCATTGCAAGGATAACAATAATAGGCGAAAAGATTGCAACAATTGTCCAACACATGCCTCTACGGAGCTTATCATTACTCAATCCCATCACCAAAGCCTTGACAATTAAAACAGGATTTGCAATAAAAATCACCTCCAAATTCAAATCTATTCCTTGGATACGTGGTTTGCAATAACCTAGAAAGACTTTCATGTTTGTCTTGTGCATTTTGAGGTATAAGCTATTTATTAGGCTCTGTTCAATTCTTGCTGAATAATTTGTTATTCAATATTGTCTAACAAATATTTTTTCCTTAGCACAAAAGCAATAAAATTCAAATACTGGCCGCCACCTGCACCCATTGTCTTGCGGTCGTTAACGGCAATCTCATTTTCCTGATTCAACCAATCTGCCCAAAGCTCATCGTTGTTTCCCTTCATCTCATAAGTTGAAATAACCTCGGCATCCCGACTATGATTTAATATTTCCTCCCAATAATTAATATCTCGCAGATATGCAAGCTGTTCCGGTGTCCACGAAAGAAGTAATTCTTTTGGCAGATTGTCATGGCAATCCTTTTTCATACCGGGAACACAGACGTAAAGATAACCGCCGCTTTTTACAAAGGGCAATAGCTTTGCATCTAAATATTCTGGGTCACGTCCCCAAAAATTATAGGAGTCCGTACTAACAACTGCATCGAAAAATTCTTTCTCGAAAGGCAAGTCAGTTGCATCCGCTTTAACGGGGGTAATTTGTTCAGGGGTTAGCCCCATTTCATAAAAGAACCTGCAGTTCGCATTGGGTTCACTCCATAAATCGGCAGCATAAACCTTGAAGCCATAATCTTTTGCCAGCATAACGCTTGTCAGCCCTTGCCCACTTCCAAGGTCGCAAACAATACTGCCAGCAGGAATTTTATGATTTAGAAGCATTTCTTCCTGCAATTTGAACGGGTTAGGCCCCATGATTTTGGACATTAATTCTGGGGTGTTGTACTTTTGACTTTTTGGATATTCCATTGTGATTTCTCCTTTTCATTATTTTCTTTTTATCATAGTTTCATTATACTTCCCTTCCATGGTAAAATCTTCCTACAAAACAGTTCAGAATTAAAAAAGCGACATGGCGGTTTTAATCCATGTCACTTTCTATAATTCATATATTACTTTTCATACTAGACAATATCTTGTAGACAGTTTTTGGAGATAAAAAATATTTGTTTGACAACTCTTCAACTGTCGTGCCACAATTATATTCTTCAAAAATAATAGCGTTTCGCTGGGCATATATTTGTTTGCTGTTTTTAAGCTCTCCCCATGCCTTTTTATTCTCGTTTTTCCGTGGAATATAAAGATATTCTCCATCTATATGTTGCTGTATCGCCGTAATTAAACTGTCTGGCAATACGCAAATTGCATTCTTATAGTCCATTGTGCACCTCCTAAATATTCAAAAAATAGGATTACGCAAGGACTACCTTCATATTTTAATTATGCGATAGCCCTTGCTACGCACAATACCGACTCCAATGAACCTTTTTTGATAAGACAATGCCCCTTTCATATTTATCTTCTGTTTGCCTTTGATAAACCATTCTAACCTATAAGACTACTGACAGCTGATTATGCCAAATTATATCTCTCATTTTTTAGTATATCCATAGCATTATGTACTGTCAAGGCGGCATCTCTGTTTTTCTGTCTGCTCATATGGACAAAACCCTTGTGCAGTTGGCTACGAGGATTCTTTCCTGCAGTATTTCTTCTTATGATCAAGAAAACCTCACTTCTTGTTGCCCAAATTTTCCTTATTATCTGCCACCAGCCTTCCCAAACAATTTTTCCTTGTATGTCGGAGCATGAACGACAAGGTTATATCGATCGTTACCGCATTTATACAAACATACTCCACGCTGAGGAAACTTGATAAGATTGTATTCACTTTGTTCAAGCTGTAAGGTGTCCATATAAAACTTCGCATCAACAGCACCTGAATTGAATAAAAATTGATGTGTTGGGATGGAGAACAACGGCTTTGTCATCTCACGAATGCCTTCAATATTAAAGTCCTCTAAATTCTGGCTGGACAGAATTACGGAGGACTCTTTCTTACGTACTCTTTTCATAAAGTTTCTGATGTACTCAATTGCAGTCATATTTGTAAGGAATAAATACAATTCATCAATGGCGGCCGACGTATGCCCCTCGGTAAGAAGTTTGTCACTCATAAAGGATAGAACATTGAACAGCAAAGCATTCTTTACATTCTTACTTGCATTTAATAATCCTTTTACACCAAACACAATAAATCTGTTTGAAGTGATATTGGTATGTCCGTTAAAGAACTTACTCTCTGCGCCTATACACATAGAATGCAGTCCAAGTAGAATTTCCTGTAACAATTCAGCTGTATAAAGCTGATACTTTGCTTTGTCATAGTCTTTATATTCTTTCTCAATCAGAGCATAAAGGTCAGACAGGATGGGATAGTCCTTAGATTCAAGGGATGCAAAGTCTATGTTATCACTGATATTCCAATTGGAATACAATTTGCCAAGCATAATTTCAATGGCATCAATATGCCTATCATCAAAGTCTTTATAGCAACGGAAAAAATCTTTTAAAAAACTGATGTGCTGACTGAGTTTGGTTGCTTGTCTGAATGCAATGGGTGCATCCTTATCCTGTGGCGAGCCACCGTCATCCCAGCTTTTCGGCTCCAAAGGGTTTATCATATACTGCCCGCTCATCAAGTCCACAAAACAACCACCTAAATTTTCTGCAAGCTCACCGAATTCATGCTCTGGGTCAAGGCATATTACGCTTTTACCTGACTCTAAGATATTACATAAAATCAGCTTTAGAAGATAGCTTTTGCCTTGTCCCGAATTACCTAATATGAGGATACAAGGATTGGTTTTATCATCATCTCGTTTATCAAAATCCACAAGAATGTTACTGCCAAACTTATCTCTGCCCAAATAAAACCCGTTGCTGTCTGTTTTCCCCGAATAATTAAAGGGGTACAGATTTGCAACGGATGAGGCTGGGAGGACTCGCTCAAACTGACTGGCAAAAATGTTACTTCCAGATGGACCAACGCAGAAAAACCCTTGTTGTTGACGGAGCAACAGCCTATCAACATTTAGCTTACTTCGAACAAGTTCTGTCAAAATATCAGTTTGTAATAGCTTTAGGCTGTCGTAGTCCCTTGCAGTCAATTCAATATACACTGCACAATGCAAAAGCGGCTCACGGTTTCTATGCATTGTTGATACCAATGCAACCACATCCTGCAGATTGCTTTCAGCCGTGACACTTTCTTGCAAATCGTTAGTGTTTGCAGTATTCATTCTGTTCTTATTTGTAGCATTATGAATGATTCTTTTTTCTTCTGTTGGTGTTACTTGTCTTGTATAGATACGCAGTGTCACACCATCTTTCTCACCTAAATGGCTCAGGATTGCCTGCTCTTCCGTTACTGTGGGATATTCACGAAGCGCCCAGACACATCGGAATGTGTTGCCGCAAATAAAATGGTCAGCCTGAAACTTAATGATGCCCGGCGCGATCATGTCGAGGAAATCCTTAATTTTGGCATCCTCCCTCAGAGGAACCTTTGGTTTTGTTTGCTTTACCATAATGCTTACTTCCTTTCTTTTAACTCGTATCATTGAAAAAGCCGCCACATTTCTATGATGGCACTAACACTTTTTGGTATAACCATGGTATAATGGGCGCATGTGATTTTTGCGTTGTTTATAATAATGGGAGGTTAAACATTTTATGATATATCTTGTACGTCACGGTGAAACCGATTGGAATTTATTCAAAAGATGCAACGGTATGACCGAAACCTATTTAAATCAAACGGGATTGCTACAAGCAAAATTACAAGCTAAAAATTTAAAAGACATTAATTTTGATGTGTGCTTTTGCAGTTCACAAATACGAGCTCGCCAATTTTGTGAAATTCTTTACAGTAGCTCAGTTATTTTTGACGAACGACTTGTTGAAATGTTCTGCGGGGAGTTTGAAGGTATGGAAGAGACACCTGAAATGATGAAAGCGTTTTGGCAAGCAATTCAAACTGGGGATAGGGGCACAGAGCACTTTCGTTCATTTATAAAGAGAAACTGTGATGTATGCGACATGATTGAAAAAGATTACAAAGGTAGAAATGTTTTAATTATTACCCACGCTGCAAATACACGTGTAATAAACTATTATTTTACAGGAAAGCCCCAAAATTATGATTGGAATAAGCAAGTAATTCAAAAAGGTGAACTGATAACATTTGCTAATTAAATTTAAGAGTATGAGCACAATGGGAAGCTGATATACGGTGTGGCCAGTGCCCACACATGGAAATGTGTTTCCACACCGATAGTGCATTCATATCTAAAAATAATTTAACTTAACTGCTTGATACGGTTGCAATACTTTAGTTTTCATCTGTTTTCATCTTTCCTTTCTTTATTGATGTTGAAAAACAACAAAAGCAACCTCCATTAACGAAGATTGCTTTCGTGTAAACAGGATTGTTTAATTATAATGTTTCACTAAGATGCATGCTTATTAAAAAATATAATCTTGTTTTAGCATTCCATATAAATAGTAATCACACCATGTAGATACCATCTTCCCTTGACGAATTTTCCCCTCTTGAACGAATCCACACTTTTCCATCACATGACAGGAAGGAATATTTCGTATATCAACATCACTCCAAAGTCTTTTAAGCTCTGTTTTTGTAAAACAAAATTTTACTGTTTCAGATAATGCCTCAGTTGCATACCTATTTTTTTGATATTTATCAGATATACGAAAAGCAACCTTAGCCATTCTGTTATTTTCAATTAAATACACCCATATCTCACCTATAACTTTATTCTCTAATTTGTGTACGATACCCCAATGAAAGCTTTTTGTTTGCTTTTCAGGAACTGAAAATAACAACTCTGGATTTTTATCACATTTGCCTAAACTTTTCCCCCAATATTTATACATTGCTTTATTGGGCATCCACTCTCGCAAATCTTCCACATCATCAATATTCATAGTTCGCAATAACAGACGATCAGTTTCGAGAATAGGTTTAAGAACTGTATAGTCACTTAAACTCATATAATCACCTTCTCTCAAAAATTAAACTCGCTAGACCAGTCAAATTCTCCAGATTCTTCATTGCATTTTGGCCAATTAGCGCACCAATTTGGAACAATAATATTTTCTACACGGTCAAGGCTTGGGGTATATGGTTTTATATCCAATATTGGGCTGCCCTCATCTGCATCAATATAAGCTAGTCTTATAACCCCGTTTTCAAAGTCAATGTGTTTTACATAAGCAGTAGTTAGAGCAATAGGATTTGGTCTTTCAGGCGACCGTGTAGCAAATGTCCCAAGTATTTCTGGACCTTTTTTATATGGGCTTTTTTCTATTAGCTTATGCCGTGATTCTGCATTATCACAACCGTCAAACCACCATATGACCTGAATATAGCCAAATCCATCAAGCCCTGTTAATGCTGAAATATATTCTTCTTTCAATTCAATCACTTTTTCGTCGTCACGAACAGCAATTTTGCCGATAGCATTCATATATAATTGTTTCATACAATTACCTCCGAAATATTTTTTTCGGTACCGATAATCTAATTGTAGCAAGTATAATTTATACTTCAACCCTAATTTTTAAATATTTAAATAAAGACATCTCTTTGATAACTACTGATCACCAAGCACCACCCACCTCTCACCGTCAAAATCCTCATATCTATCAGTGGTGATATTCCACTCGAAATACACTCACAAAATCCTATTAATATCTGCATGACCTGCTTGACTCTGTATAATGCTTTTTTGTTTTTAAAGCCTTTTCTTGTTCTAGGATGTAAAAAGCAACCTTTCAAATCGAGAGGTTGCTCGTACTAACTTAGATTTTATTTATTCTTATAAGTTATGCAGAGTTAAGTGCCTGCACATCATTTTCAAGTTACGCGTAAATTTATTGGTATATTTTTTAACATTATGAAGCTTACTTACCCTTGTAAAAAGCTTCAATTGCACAGGCTGCAAACTCTGCAAACCCCTCTCCATATTTCTCATCTAGGAAAGTCTTTGTTCTTTCATCCCGATAGTTGGTCGCCAGAGACAACATCATACCTGCCTCATATTTTACCTGTGAAAACTGTTTCATGACAAAGCCATATTCACCAATTATTTGCTTAACTTCAAACGAATCTACTGGATATTCTCTCTGCTCACTTAACTTTTTCTCAATAGCTCCTAATCTTTTTCCAAACGCCTCTCCAACTTCTTTACTTGGGGGGTTATTCATAGCTTTCAATGCACTGTCTTTATTTCCATACCACTCTACCATTTTCTGATAGCCTTTTTGCATATCCTCTTTGGAACAACGCTCCACATAATGCTTTTGCCACTGCTCAATTCCGCCAAATTCCTGTATAATACTTTCCTTCATGTTGTCCGGCATATGGTCAAGTGTCGTTTGGCATAGGTCTTCAATTTCCGTCTTTGTAAATATAGCAAAATCCATCTTATTTTCCCCTTTCAGAATGTCATCAATACTAGCAATTAGGCGTTCCACCCTCTCCTTTTTTGCTACTAACATTTTCCTCTGCATTTGCAGAATCTTATTTCTATCAAGAGAAGAATTACACATAACTGTTCTGATTTCTTTCAACGGAATATCAAATTCTCTGAAAAACAATATCTGTTGCAATGTTTCAAGTGCCTTATCGTCATAAAGCCGGTATCCAGCATCACTCTTATCTGTCGGGTTCAAAAGCCCAATCTCATCATAATAGTGAAGTGTGCGCACACTAATACCTGTCAAATCTGATATTTCCTTTACTGTCCTCATTGTCATATGCCCTCCTTTTTCCTGATAAAATTACTTTAACCTATGCCGTTCCGTAAGGGTCAAGACTTTTTAAAATTTAATTTGTAAAATTTAATTGATGTCATTATACCGCTTTAGTCAGATGTTTTCAATGTGAGGCCTTACGCATCACCCAGCACCGCCCACCTTTCACCATCAAAATCTTCATACCTATCAGTCGTGACATTCTGCTCAAAAATATCTAAAAAAGTTTTGAGTTGACCACTCGATTCGGTTGCAATGCTTTGATTTTTCATTTGTTCTCATCAGCCCTTTCTTGGTTTAGAGTATAAAAAAACAACCTCTCGTTTGAAAGGTCGCTCCGTATTATTGAAATTTTGGAATGTCTTCTATTAATATGTCACGTAAAACATCTATTTACAGATTCTTTTACCACCAAAGCAATGTATTGTTCTCGTCCCAGATTTAACTCTTCCGTGATGCGGAGTTCCCTTAGGCACAAATATCTCATCTCCAGAATGTAAAATATGTTCAGTTCCATTAAATATTTCAACATACTCTCCTGCTACACATACTGTGTATTCATCAAATTCATGTATTTGCTCTTTTGATTCTCTATCAGCATAATACGTCCAAAATGCCATTTGATTACCATCATTTCCTTCAAAATAGTACCCATCAATGTCTTGTGTATTCTGCTGACTACTATCAATATGATTCAATCTATTTCTCATAAAATTGGGGAACTCTTTCATGCCAAACCTCCATCTTCTTTTTGAAAAATATTTTCTTTATTAATTGTCCTCTATCTCATTGTCCTACTATAAACACTTTGTGTCAATCTACAAGTTTACCTATCCCCCAGCACCACCCATCTCTCACCGTCAAAATTTTCATACCTATCAGTCGTTACATTCTGTTCAAAGTACACCCCCAAAATTCTTTTTATATCTGAATTATCTGCTCGTCGTGCTGTAAAACCTTGATCCTTCAAGCTCTTTTCTATGCGAGATAAATACGGGAAAACATCACTTTCTTTCTCATTTTTCAATCGAATGATTATCAGAAATTCTCGAGCAGTAGCCATCTGCACTTGCATACGATCAAGATTCGTACTGTCTTGCATTAGAAGTTTGCGGATAATAGGGTTTTCCTCTTCCTCCATACGCTTTTTTAGATACTCCTTATTGTCATCAAAATTCTCTTTGGAATTAAGGCAGAGCATTTCAATTTCTGCAATCCCTTTCAGCACCGTCATCAGTGCGTAGATTCTACTGCTTACACTGCTTTCCGAAAGTACAGAGATATTGGTTGGGTGAATGATGAAATATACAAGTTCACCATATGGCGTAACAAGGCTGTAATCAGTAATTTCCGTAATTCCCATCAGTTCTCTTGTGGAATTTTTATTTTTTTCTTTCTGTTTTTTCATTTTTTATATTTTCCCTTTCTACATTTATCTTTCTGGATAATCAGGTCGTGATTTGATCTTGGTTCAAACAAAATATGGGTGCAGCATCATGCTGCCCATTCATATGTCTGTGGCTTTAAAATAAAAAAGGATACAGCATATCGGATAAAATCCAAGATACTCATATCCTCAAAGCGAATGCTTAAAAAAGCATATGCCGCAGTAATCACAACTGGGAATAGGATGCCTGTTTGAGCAAGGGCAAAAACAGAAATAAGCAATCCTATTCCAATGATTCCAATGTCACGCAGTTCCCACAGCCATAGTGTTGCTTTTGCTTTTAAGTTATCGGGATACATATACATTTTAACTTTCCTCTCTTTCTTCTTTGGATTTTCCCAAGAAAAAAGCAATCCCACGGAGAACAAAGTCTACGCATGGAATTGCCACACTGTTTCCAAGTGCCTTGTATCTTGGAGAATCTGATGCTTTTGGTATATTCGTCCACCCATCGGGAAAGCCTTGCAGTCTTTCGCACTCAAGAGGTGTCAGCCTACGGACAAGGTTACGTGATACAGCAAGATTTTCACTTCCTCCGCCATTGTCACCGCCTTCGGCTCTTAAAGTGCCACAGCCTTCCTTGTAATCTGCAAATGCAGATTGTCCATATATGGTGCTTTTGTTGTCAACAACACACTTATCTTGGTTTACATATTGATTGCCTGCACCTTTCCAATCACCATTACATAATGTTCCTACCACATCTTGATAAGGTTCAGGCTTATAAATGGCATGAATATCCGATGTCGTAAGAGTATAACTGATGTCTTTCTGCACTCCGTGACCGTTGCCTCCATTGTGATCTTGGCGGTTAATCGTATTGCTGGCAATGCAATAACTTTCCTGTACGATGGCAATGCCTCCTTGGTTTTTACTTGGATCTGGGTTTGTAGTATCAAGGGTTCGTGATTTATCTGTTTTCCGACAGCCTGATATTGGGTTACCAGATTTCATTGAATTGCTGTCTTTGCTATCTAAACTATATGCAATAGGTGTTGAAACAAGAGGAACATTATTTCCACCTGTTCCATAGGTTGCTGCCACTGTCGGTGCAACTTTCAATGGTCCGTTATATCGGCAATCCTTACCGTGATTATCAAACAAAACAGGTTGATTTTCTCCCCCTATTCCAACGGCAGATGTAATCGTGGGGCAAATATTTTCACAAATTTCCGCACCTACTTGCTGACTTTCCATAATAATTGGGAGGTTTCCACCCATGCTTGCTCTTAATGTAGCTGTTATGTTTTCGGTAATATCCATGCGATTTCCACCTTGGTCATTTAAACAAATCATTGGCTCTGTAACGAAGGTCTGCATCTGCATATTCCGTGTTGCCATCAATGCCGAAAGATTTTCAAGGTCAATTCCTTCATTCCTTTGATTAATAAATGCCTTTTGGGTTAACTGTGGGTTTTTATCAAGGTGATTTTTAATCCGTACGAAAAGCTCCTCTGATATTTGCAAGGCAAGTGTCCTTGTTTGTGCCATACTTTTTCCCTCCTTCATTTGATAATATTCAATGAGCAGTTTTTCTACATATTGGTTTAAGGTAAAACCCCTTTCTTCTTGGCTTGCTCTTACTTTATTGTGCAACTCAATCGGAATTTTGGCACATAAGCTTTTTGTTTCTTCCATAGCTTTTTCCTCCTAATTTTTAATTTTGCAAGCAAAGCATACTCTAAATCCTAAGTCAAAGCTATATCCAATACCAACAAGAATTGAAGTAAAAGCCAAACAATATTTATTCTTTCTACATGCCCAAAATAGTCCATAGTATTCGTGCAAAAGAGCGGTGGACAGCACATTTAGTAAATTGTATAATAAATATATGAAATAATCGTAAATCAAAATTTAAAGAGGCGGTGTTGTCCGTGAAAAGGTATATTGCCTTATTAAGGGGAATAAATGTAAGCGAAAAAATAAGATATCCATGTCTAAATTAAAAGAGTATTTTTTAGAACTTGGCTTTGCCCAGGTTACTACATATCTCAATAGTGGTAATGTTATCTTTTCCAGTGTTATTGACAATAAAAACAATCTCTCAAATAAGATAATGTTTATGATAAAAGACAAGTTTGATTTAGCAGTTCCAGTTTTTATTGTTTTACAAGAGGAATTAGCGGAAATTTTAAATTATGCTCCTGATTGGTGGGGAGATGACAATAAAGAAATATACGATAATTTGATTTTCCTTATGCCTTCCTTATCTTATGAGGAGTTCTGTGATGCAATTGGCGACCCTAAAGACGAATACGAACAAGTTTGGAATTATAAAAATGCTGTTTTCTGGTCATTCGGTCGAAAGGACTATAAAAAGACAAATTGGTGGTCTAAGACTGCAAGCTCAAAAATAAGTGGCAAAATTACAATACGCACCGCAAATACAGTAAGAAAAATTGCCACCCTGTAATTATAGAAACGTGGATCATTGAAAACTACTATTATCAAATTTTACTGCTACATACCAAGATAGTACAGGGTATCCTTGCAAAAAGATGGTGAACGCAGCTCAAGTGCTCCACAATTCAGCAATTCTCGTTCATCGCTGTAAACCATAGTAAATAGTACTACCACTTTAGGAGCATATTTATTATTTATTGATATTCTATTCTACACATGCTATAATAAAACAAAATGTCAGATTGGAGTTGAAAAGATGATTAATACTTCTTGCTAATTATTTAAGGCTAATAAAACTGTTAAACGGTAGGAGCCGTTGTTTTGTTGTGCCTGTGCAAGAAGGTTATCTGCTTTTTCAACTTTTACTATACTTGAACTGTGCTTTTTTATAGGCATTGTTTTGTCTTGTAGTGGTTGTAAGAATTAACTTTCTTGCGACCACTTTTTTAAGGAGGACAAAACATTGTCATTAATTAACGTAAACAATTTAACTTTTTCCTATCCAGGATGCTATGATAATATTTTTGAAAATGTTAACTTTCAGATTGATACAGATTGGAAATTAGGATTTATAGGAAGAAATGGAAAAGGCAAAACAACATTTTTGAATCTACTGTTGGGTAAATATGAATTTAGCGGAAAGATAACATCCACCGTTAATTTTCAGTATTTTCCATTTCAAGTTTCGGATACAACAATTAACGCACTTGATGTTGTGGAAAATTTAATTCCCGATTATGAATATTGGATGCTTATTCGTGAGCTGAATTATTTAGAGGTATCTGAAGAAATACTCTATCGTCCGTTCTCTACACTTTCAAACGGCGAACAGACCAAACTACTACTGGCTACATTGTTCTTAAAAGATAATTCTTTTTTGTTAATTGATGAGCCAACCAATCATCTCGATCAAAAAGGTAGAGAAATTGTAAGCAACTATCTGAATAAAAAGAAAGGTTTTATCCTTGTTTCACATGACCGTGCTTTTCTTGATAGTTCTGTGGATCATATTCTATCTATCAATCGCACTTCTATAGAAATCCAACAAGGAAATTTTTCTTCTTGGTTTGAAAATAAAAAGCGTATAGATAATTTTGAAATTACTACAAATGAAAAACTAAAAAAAGAAATTGGTCGATTAAAAACCAGTGCAAAAGAAAAAGCAACTTGGTCTCATCGTATTGAAGCATCAAAATTTGGAAGCGGATCAGCGGATAGAGGATATATAGGTCATAAAGCTGCAAAAATGATGAAACGGTCAAAAACGATTGAGAAACACCAAAACGATGCGATTGAAGCAAAATCCAAACTCTTGAAGAACATTGAACCATCTGAATCACTTCAAATTCATCAGTTGAACTTTCATAATGATACACTAATTAAATTATCGGACATTTCGATTTTTTATAATGGTGTATCTGTTTGCGAAAAAATTGGATTTAATATTGAAATTGGAGATCGCGTAGCTTTGTGTGGTAAAAACGGAAGCGGTAAATCCAGCATTCTCAAACTGATATGTGGAGAATCAATTACTTTTAACGGGACATTGGAAATTAATAATCAGGTCAAAATATCCTATGTTTCCCAAGACACCGATTACTTGCAAGGACACTTATCTGACTTCATCTATGATAACAGTATGGATGAAAATCTATTTAGATCAATGTTAATCAAACTTGATTTTTCTCGTTCTCAATTTGAAAAAGAAATTCAATTTTTTAGTTCTGGACAGAAGAAAAAAATTCTTATCGCGAAAAGCTTGTGCGAAAAAGCTCATTTGCTTGTTTGGGATGAACCCCTTAACTATATTGATGTAATTTCAAGAATGCAGATAGAAAATCTGTTACTTGAGTTTAAACCTACAATAATTTTCGTAGAACATGATGCGATGTTCTGTAACAAAATTGCTACAAAGACTGTGCTATTGTAGTATTGTTATGAGCAAATATCTTAGTGAGTCTAAAGCAGAGCTACTAAGCTAATCTTGATTTCATCTAAAGTATAGGCAACCACTCTGTTTTTACAGTTTGGTTGCCTACTTTTTATTTCACCATCACAATCCAAGTATCGTCCAGAGTATCCTTTCAAAAGGACGGTGGTTGTTCCCTTTCTGTTGTTCATATTTGGTTACTTGAAGATGTTACTTTACTGTGATAAAATCATACTGCAAATATCTATTAACCAAGCCCTATTAAGGTTTATTACTATCTATTGAGATAAAGACAGGAGTGAGAAGTTATAATAACCAACGAATCTATCAATCGTGCAATAGACTATATCTTAAATAACATAAGCGAAGACCTATCGGTTGATGAGGTTGCGTCTCATTGCAACTTTTCTAAATATTATTTTTCCAGATTATTTAAGGCAGAAACCGATGAAAGTATCTATGAGTTTATTAAACGTGTAAAGCTGGAGCAAAGTGCGTTTCGACTAAAGGTTGAAAAAAATAAAAACATCACTGATATCGGCTGGAAATATGGTTACAGCTCATCAAATTACAGCTCCGCTTTCAAGCAGTATTATGCCCTATCCCCCATTGAATTTCGTCGAAGCATTGCACAGAAATCCTTATCAAACCCCATGTTTTGCGTTGCTAATATCAGTTTAGAGTCATTTGAAGAGTGCAACAAAAAAATCTCTATCAATACTCTTGCGGATTACAGGGTAATCTATGAGCGATATAAGGGAAGTTATCGGGATTTATCGACCAATTGGTGCGACTTCCAAGAAAAGTATCAGCAATACATCACCAATGAAACATTGCTGATTGAGCGCACCTATGATGATCCTTCTATTACCCATATTGATGAGTGCTTGTATGATCTGTGCATAACTGCACCACAAGACTGTGCCCTCGAAAACATCTATACACTAATAGGTGGCAAGTTTGCTGCCTATCACTTTAAGGGAACGGTGGATCAGATCTATACCGCTTATCAAAGCATCTTTAATGTATGGCTACCGAAAAGCGGTTTTGAAATTGACGACCGATACGGCTTTGATATTTACAGAAAAATCGATTGCAATACCATGTATATGGAAATCGATTTTTGTATTCCTATTCAATAGAGCACAAATACAGAAGTTTATTTTTGCTTCCTCTGCTATCCTTAGGATGTGAACAAAGGATTGGAGGAAATGAATATGAATTTAGAAAATATCAAAAATAACAAAGTAAAAACCATTCTGCAATTCTCGATTCCATCGATTATTGCTATGGTACTAACCTCTCTGATTACTGTAGTAGATGGCTTTTTTATCGGAAACTATGTGGGTTCAGAGGGACTTGCTGCGGTAAACTTAGGTTTACCGATTATTTATTTGTACCTTGCCGTAGGATTAATGGTTTCCGTCGGTGGTGTGGCAATGGCAGGAATTGCACTGGGCAGAAAAGACACCCAAAAATGCAACAGCGTCTTTAATCAAACGATGGTCACTTCAACACTTGCAACAATTTTGCTAAGTGTGATTGTCTGGCTCTGCCTTGACCCAATGCTCTATCTTTTAAATGCCGATGTACAGGTGGCAGGATTTTTCAAAGACTATTATGTCATTCTGCTGTTAGAGCTTCCCGTTATGGTGATAAACGCATCATTTGGTATGTTTATCCGTGGAGAAGGAAAACCGCAATATTTTATGCAGGTTAATATTTTGAACGTGCTACTCAACATCTTGTTAGACTACTTATTTGTTCGCTGGATGGGGTTTGGTGTAAAAGGCATTGCAGCAGCATCACTTCTTTCAGCGATTGTTACATTTCTGTGCATACTCTACTTCTTTATCAAAAAGTCAAGTGTGTACAAACTCCATAAATTTACTTTTTCAAAGGATGTGCTTAAAAACACTCTCCTTAATGGCAGTTCAGAGTTTATCGGCGAGATGTCCCTTAGTATTTCGATGTTTGCCTACAACTTTGTGATACTAAAGCATATCGGCGTTGACGGTGTTACTGCATTTACGATCGTAGGCTATGTGGCATATATCTTTAGCATGGTGCTGATTGGTTTTGGGCAAGGAGCCAGTCCGCTGATTAGCTTCACTTATGGTGCCACGGAATATTCTCTGTCAAAGAGCCTGCGTAAAATCACCAACACAATGGTATTGCTTGCAGGAGCGGTGGTACTTTTACTGATAGTGGTTGGGGCTGATTGGTACAGTGGTTTATTCATAAAGAATGATTTGGTGCAACAGATGATACATTCCGGTGTAGCGATTTTTGCTATTTCGTTTCTCTTTTCAGGAATTAATACAATCACTTCTTTTTACTTTACCTCTATAGGGAGGGCAAAGGAGTCTGCTATTATTTCCTCAGCACGAGGATTAGTTGTTCTACTCATTTGCATTTTCACACTTCCATTATTTCTGGGGATGATGGGTGTATGGCTGGTTGCACCAACTACAGAAATAGTAACACTATTTTTGACATTGTTCTTTATCAGAAAAGAAACTACTAAGAAATCGCATGGATTTGCCACAGAATAGCTGGCATCTTATGAGACGATAGCCACTACACTTTAATCTTGTGTAGTGTCTATCTCTTTACCTATAAGCCAAGTATAGCCCAGTCAATCCTTGCATAAAGACTGTGAACAATTTTTAGTTTTCATAATACTGGACTCTTTCTATTGTTTATATTTATTAATTGAAACTTCCACTTTACTATGGTAACCTTATTTTATATATTTACTGAGTATAACTTTTATGAAACGGTAGTTGGGAAATTTAACTCTCTGCTCTGGAAACGAATTCGTATTTGATTAATTCGCATTAGGCAGATACGCATAATGCAAATCTTTCTTTGAAAAGCAAGGGGGAACATTTTGATTATAAAAGATAACAAGCAATTCAATATGTTTCCCTCACATGTGGGGCTGAGAAAATATATTCTATATTACAACATCGTATTTCCATCTAAGGATATGTTTACAGAGAATTATATGCTTATGCCTAACGCTTGCGGAACTTTGTCGCTTGCTTTCGATGGAAATACAGTCATTGCTGAACTATGGGGAGCGTCCCTCTCCCCCATATTGTTAGGCACGGAGCCAAATAGTTATAATATTTTAATGCTTATCCAGCTTTCGCCCTACGGGTTGTATCAAATCACACGCCAAAACCAAGCGGAATTTGCAGACAAACGCCTTTCGCTTGTGTACATCGACAACGAGTTGTTCCGTTTATTGCATCATGCTTTTGCAGTATCAAAAACTGCAACCGACTTAGTGAACGCTTGCGAAGAAATATTATACGAACGTATAGAAAAGCATGTTGTTTCAGATGCTTTGCTATTTGCAACCAAAGCGATTTCTGATAATCATGGACAGCTACAAGTGAAAGAGATTGCCAGACTATCTTGTTATAGTGAACGGCAGCTAAACCGCTTGTTCCGCACACAAATTGGAATGAACATTAAGGACTTTGCACGTTTAACCCGCTTTAATTATGTATTAAAGCACATTCAAAAATCGCCTTGCTTTTTTGCGGCATTGTCACAACAAGCTGGCTATTTCGACCAAGCTCATTTTGATAAAGATTTCAAGGCTATCAGTGGTGTGTCACCCCAAAATTACTTAAAAACAATGTCGGATTTTTACTATGACGGCACAGAGATATACGATACACTATCCTCAAAGGAGGATTGAAAAATGAAATATCAAGGTTGTCTTTTAGCGGTTAAGGATATAGCCGCATCGAAACACTTTTATGAAAAGGTACTTCACCAAAATGTGGTCATGGATATTGGTGCACATGTAATGTTTGAGGGCTTTACGCTGCAACAAGGATATGCTGAACTTGTTGGTTTGACAGACGATAGCATAAAAAAGCAGTCACATAACTTTCAAGTCTATTTTGAAGTAGACGATTTGAACAAGGTGTATGCCGAAATGAAAAGCATATTCAGTTTGCAATGGGTACACGAAATCAAAGAATACCCGTGGGGGCAGCGTGATATTCGGGTATATGACCCCGACAAGCACATTGTAGAAATTGCAGAGGATATGACCACGGTTTTCAAACGCTTTTTTAATCAAGGCATGTCGGCAGAAGAAGTTGCTACACGCACAATGTTCCCTCTTGAGGTTGTAAAACAGTATGCGTTAGGCTTTGGTATGTGATACACGGCGGCTTTGGTAAATCAAAGTCGCTATTTTATTCCAAACAAGATCGGAGGAGACGGACAATGAGTAAATATGAGCCACTTTGGAAGGCGATAGGTCAACGCACAGAGAACAGCTTCGCACTGACCTATGCCGAGATTGAACAGATTCTGGGCTTTCCCATCGACCACGCCTTTTTAACCTTCAAGAAAGAGCTGCCCGCCTACGGCTACGAGGTGGGTAAGATCTCCATGAAGGCACGGACGGTGACGTTCAAACGCTGCTGAAAAGCAGCTGCGTTTCTGCTATCATCGGCTTCACCCATCCGAGAGGAGGAACACTATGAACTGGGAACCATGGACAGGCTGTTACAAAATAAGTGATGGCTGTACAAATTGCTATTTTTATGGGCCGTATGCAAAACGCTATGGTCAAAACACAATACAAAAAACAGATAAATTTGATTGGCCCACAAGGAAAAATGCAAAGGACGAATACAATATCAAAGGCAACAAAATTCTTCCAACCTGTTTTGCGACTGACTTTTTCCTGCCAGAAACAGACGAGTGGCGTAAAGACATTTGGGCTATCATCAAGGAAAGAACTGATATTGATTTCTTGATTTTAACAAAGCGAATTGACCGTTTTCTCGTATCACTTCCACCCGATTGGGGTGCAGGCTATGACAATGTGAATATTGGTTGTACTGTCGAAAATCAAGCATTAGCTGATTACAGACTGCCACTCTTTTTATCTTATCCGATAAAGCGGCGGTTTATCGCTTGTGCACCACTCTTAGAAAAGATAGACTTGACACCGTATCTTCGTGGAGTAGACCATGTGACTGTTGGTGGCGAAACAGGGCGAGAATCCCGTATATGTGATTATGATTGGGTACTTAATATTCGGGAGCAATGCGTAAAAGCAGATGTAACATTTTGGCTAAAAAATACAGGTTCCCTTTTCAAACGTGATGGTGTGGTAGAAAAAATAAATCCATTTAAGCAAACAGGTATGGCAAAAGAGCTTGGTATCAATATTTCAGATGGAAAAAGGTTGTTTTGACAGGAAAAGAATAGCATAAAACATTAGTGCCTGTTTTGTTTCATAAATGTTCTGAACGATTCAAACGCGGATACCCTCCGAAACTGATTTAATTCGTCCACCAGAGAAAAGCTCACTAAATATGAAATTAAGCTGTTGCACCTCTACTCTGATGCAACGGGTCCTTGTTCGTTATATGCCCAAAATCGTCCAGAGTATCCTTGAAAAAGGACGGTGACGGATTTTACTTCACGTTTGTTCTATCATCTATTCATATTCAGAAGGTTGAAGCAAGCTTTTTACTATGATAAAATTATAAAAAATACCTCTTCCTGTTGAAAGTTGGTGATATTATAGAAAACACATATACAACAAATCAAGTTGCAAAGATAATTGGTATACATCCGAATACCGTAAGAATGTACGAGGATATAGGTTTTATCTCGAAACCTATCCGTAAAAAAAATGGCTATCGTGTATTTACAGAATTGCATCTTGAACAATTCAAACTGGCACGTACAGCTTTTCAGATTGAGGTACTTCAAAACGGCCTACGAAAAAAAGCAGTTTCTATTGTTAAGCTGTCAGCATTATGTGAATTTGATAAAGCAATTAAACTAACAGAACAATATATATATTCTGTTGGGATTGAAATTTGTAATGCCAATGAAGCGGTAAAAATAGTAAAAGAACTGCTTAGAGGAGCTAACCTAGAAAACCGATATGCCTTAAAGCGAAAAGAAATATCTGAGATACTTGGAATATCAATGGATACTCTCCGAAATTGGGAAATGAATGGACTGCTTAAAGTAAAACGAAAGGAAAACGGGTATCGTGTTTATACTGATTATGATATTAGAAAACTTAAAATTATCCGTTCACTAAAATGTGCCAACTATTCCCTTTCTGCAATTCTTCGTATGATAAATGCACTTGAAAGAAATTCAAAAGCAGATATTATCGCCGTATTGAATACGCCAGATTATAACGAAGAGATTGTATCCGCCTGCGATAGGCTAATTGTATCTTTAGGCAGTGCAAAAGAAAATGCAATTGCTATAAAATCAATGCTTTACGAAATGAAAAATAAATATTCAAACCCTCCACTTTAACACCAGACTTTTGTTTGGTGTTATTCTTTTTATATTACGAAAAGGAGGATATGAAAATGCATGATATTATAAAGGTGGAAAATCTATCAAAATCATACGGACAGCTAAAAGCAGTAACTAACTTAAGCTTTAATGTTAAAAAAGGTACTGTTTTTGGATTACTTGGAGCAAATGGAGCAGGTAAAAGCACGACAATTGAATGTATACTTGGAACAAAGCCTATGGAAAGTGGAACAGTTTCAATTTTAGGATCAAATCCAAAAGCAAATCGGAAGGAATTGTTTCAAAAGGTCGGGGTTCAGTTTCAAGAGGCAAATTATCAAGAAAATATTCGTGTTGGAGAACTTTGTGAGGTGACATCATCTCTTTATAAGAATGCCACCGATTATCGTACTCTACTTAAAAAATTCGGTATTGCCGACAAATCCAAAACCTTAGTAAAAGAACTATCAGGTGGTCAAAAGCAACGGTTATTTATCATTCTTGCACTCATTCCAAATCCAGAGGTGGTTTTTCTTGACGAGCTCACAACAGGACTTGATGCAAGAGCAAGAAGAGATGTTTGGCAAATTTTAAAAGAATTAAAGGGTCAAGGACTCACTATTCTTTTAACCTCTCATTTTATGGATGAGGTTGAGAAACTTTGTGACGAAATATGTATCCTAAAAAAAGGTAATTCAGTGTTTTATGGCACAGTTGAAGATGCCATCGCTGTAAGTCCGTATGATAAATTTGAGGAAGCTTATCTTTGGTACACAGATGAGGAGGTATCAGAAAATGAAAACATTTAGTACAATGCTTAAAACAGAAATCAAACTATCCCTTCGTGGAATAGATATGTTTATTTTTGCTATTTGTATGCCAATTGTTGTACTTGTTGTGCTTGGAATTATTTATGGAACTAATCCAGCTTTTATTGATGCTGATTATACATTTTTAGAGCAATCATTTGGAGCAATAGCTACTATTGCTATCTGTGCCGGTGGAGTTATGGGACTGCCATTAGTTATTTCAGACTATCGAAGCAAGCATATTTTGAAAAGATTTAAGGTAACACCTGTGAAGCCTACGATTATCTTACTTGTTCAGGTTACAATCTATGCGCTTTATTCGTTAGTATCATTAATCACACTGTTTACTGTCGCAACTGCATTTTTCAATTTTCGTATGCAAGGAAGTATTTATCAGTTTATTCTCGGTTGGCTTTTAGTTATGATTTCAATATTTTCTATCGGTATGATGGTGGGTGGCATTTCAAAGAACTCTAAAGTAGCGGGAATTATTGCAAGTTTACTGTATTTTCCTATGCTGATTTTTTCCGGTGCAACTTTACCCTACGAAGTAATGCCATCTGCGATGCAAAAAATTGTTGATATTCTACCGCTTACACAAGGCATAAAGATATTAAAATCCGCTACACTTGGATTGCCTGTTGCTAATGCTATACTACCAATAATCATCATGATTGTTATCACAATTATTTGCTCAATAATCGCAATTAAGTTTTTTAAATGGGAGTGATAAGGAATGTAATCCACTTTAGTAACGGCTAAAGCTGATTTTAATCATTTAAAAGATGACAACAACTTCTTAATTTTCTAATATGCTCCCTTCATAAGATTCAGCGTTTTATTTCACTTTATCTCATAAAGGGAACATATGATTTTTTACGACGAGGTTATCCTCTTTCTTCTTTACATCATAATCCAAGTATAGTCCAAATATATAGCGGAGCTGTTAATGTAAATACCAAACAAGCAAACAAAATTGCTGGACCACTCCACTCAAATTGACCGTGTTTGCGAAAATCAAAGTACGTCATCCCTAGTTTGGCAAAGAAAAATACCGCAAGAATTAGGTCAATTGCCGGAAAGATTACCTTATTAACCACAGTCTTAATTTGTCCCGATGCCGTTGTCCATGTTCCTTCAATAGCCCCCGCTACATCCCCCGTACCTGCTGCAAATGCTGATATTCCGTAAAATAGGCAAACAATCAATACCACTGTAAGTATGATTGATAATTGCTTATATTTTTTCATAAATTCTCTCCTTCCCTTATGGTTTTAGAGGTGCCACATGCCAATCCTGCCATAAATTCCCCTTTATTGTTAGGCTATCCGTTAAATTCATTGACAGCATTCCTACTGGCGTCCAGCTATCTGCTGCCCAAGTGTTTACTGTATAATCGCCGTCTGGCATCCAAATCGGTGTGAAATGGGTTCTATTTTTATAGGTAGAATACTTATTATTTTGAAACTCAAAGCTAGTTGATGATCCATCTTTCATCCTATCCAAAAGTCTCCAATAGGTTTCATATCCAAACTCAGGAAAATAGCTGACAGCAGTCTGCAGATATGTAATTGCAGAGCTTTGGTTACTACTTACCGATGCACTTACGGTTTCATTGATGCCGTATCCTGACTTCATTACTCCACCACTGGCAGTTGGATTTTTGCTGTCACATCTGATACTCATATTAGCTGAAAATCTTGCATAATACTTGTCCAGGTCGAACTCCCACCATCCGTGGTCACACCAGTAGCCACTATCTTCACCTGTACTATGCCATACCCAATGTTCATGCCACCAAGGATCCCAAACACTCCAATCTGCCCTTACTTTTTCACTACGGTTGGGAACAGATACTGATGAAAATTTTTCGTTTCTATCATCAGCAATAGGATTTGGAGGAGGATTTTTATCAAGATCAACAATCTTACAGTTAATGGTGGTTTTATCTGTTCCACCTGGCCCCTTCACCGATACATAAATCACCATGTCCTGCTCTGCATCTGGTGTTGTCCATTTTACCCAGGCAAGTTGACTATCGCCTTGAGGATAATAGACATTTCCAACATTATAAGTTTTTCCGTCAATAGAAAAGCTGACTTTAGTTGGGTTATCTGGGTCACTCTGCCCTCCGCTGACAGTAACTGCCGTAATAACCTCAGTATTTACACGATACTCATAGTCTTGGGTTGCAATTTCAGGAGATTCCGGCAATTCTGTAAAACGCACAACCCCAAGCCCAAGAGATGATTTGATATCTGCATTTGAGGCTGCTTTTGATGTACTTCCTTTCCAAACAGGATAGCCCAAATCTGAAACCTCCAAAAACATAGCAAGAGGTAAATTTTGATGAGAAAGTGCTACCATTCTTCGTCTGAGCAATCCGCTGATTTGTTCATCATACATTGCCGCCTCTGTTGCTGTAGTTGCAATCATAATACCCTCAAATTTATAATAGGCTATTGGTTCAAGAAGTAGTTTATATTCTCCTCCAATAAGAATGTCATAGTTCATGCCCGTGTGGTTGGCAATCATCTGAACAACGTATTCCGAACAAAAATATTTCTTGATTGCGTCCATATTGCTGTTGCCCTTGTCACTTATAATTGTGGGCATCGATTGTGGAGGATTAATATATCGATATTTACTTGTTATAGGCGTTAAACCTATTCCTTTACTGTACTGAATTTTACTTACCTTACTAAAGTGTATTTGAATATTATTTGGTGACTTATTTGTTAAGTCAATAGGGGTAGTAACTACGGTATGATCACTGGCACGAACAACCGTTACTCGAACACCATCATTTCCTGGAGACCAGATATTTGTACTTGTCCCATTATCCATGCCACCACCCCCAGCATCAATATTTCCATCACCGACAGCCAATGCTGTTGTAGAAAATAGAAGAGATAAAATGATTGTTAACACAACGGATGTTTTAGAATATTTCTTCATTAATAATTTTCCTTTCTGCAAATAAAATGCACTGCTTATCAGCAGTGCATTTTATTTGCTATATTTATTCACCCATAATACCCACCTGTTTATTAATATCACCATCACTTTTGCCGACAGTTGCTTCTCCCCCGCCGCCTTCATCCTTTATCCATCCGAACCCTGGAACATAAATCTGACCATCTTTTTTATCTCCGCTTTGTGGCTGTTCATCCTGTATCTGAGTCTCTGATGGAGTTTCCACCTTATCATGGTCAACTGGTTTATCCTGCTCTGTTACTTCATCTCCATTTGGCTTTTGGTCAGGATTTGTAAGCTCTTCTTGCGTATAAGTTGGTTTTTTAGCATCCCCTTGGATAGTCTGCTCCGTTCCCTGATCCACAGCACCATTATCAGCATCTGGTTGTTCAGAAACTTCAATTGGCGATACTGTAATCTGGTTTTCTTTTTCTATATTATTTGATTCTTCTACCACTATATCTTTCCCATCACCGCTCTGTATTGGAAGCAATACGTCTTCTGCAGTTGGTTTGCTAAAGCGGCCTGCAATCATCACTGCAAGCACAGCACAAATGGCAAGGCCTCCTGCCACTATAAGCCATTTCTTTGTTTTATCATTCATATTTTTCATAAGCTGTTCGCCTCCTTGTTTATGTATCTACCCTTACAAGCCACACCCTACCACAAGAAAATCTGAAAGTCTAACATAATTTATATAACTATTAGAAAGTTAAAATTTAGGAGTGTAACCGGCACTGTTTTTCACCTTTATCTTCATGGGAGCTAGTAATTTGCCTCCGAAAGAAACAGGAACTTCCAGCATGACAGTACTGTCAATCTCAAATCTTTTGTCTGCCCTATCACTATCTGCGAAGGGTGCATTGCGAATCTCTACATCTAAATTCCATATTTTAAACTGTGTTTCACTGCCAGAGGCATTTTTTTCGTGATATCCACCGTTCTGAGTCAGACCAAGTATATTATCCATTTTATCATAAATATTTCCATAATCAATGGATTCCTCAAAGTCCTCGGCTGTAGGCTGATACCCTCCCGAATATCCCTCACGTACTCCATGATACACATCATCATAATTTTCTACCACAGTAGAAATGACTGCATCCTGCAAAGCATCTCGCACCCCTTGTGCAACAATCATCAAGCGAAAATATTCTGAAATGCCTGTAAAAATCATAACAAGGCAAAGGGTAATGGCAACGGCAAAGGGATAACCGTTGCCTCGGTTGTTTTTCAGTGGTTCTAATCGTTTATTTATCATTTTTCTCCTTTCCGCTAAGTCCAACCCAAGGCACAAAGCTTAAACTACTAGCTAAATTTAATGTGCGAATTGGATCCAGCATCACGGTGATCATTTCCAATACACCTCGCTTTTTCCCACTGCTTCTCCTCTTAAAGTAATAGGAAAAGAGCCGAAACCAGTGAACATACCAATGTTCACTTCATAGGTAACAACCACAGAAATTTTCTCATTCAGCTGAATTTTACCTGTTTTTGACCATACGACAGTTGGACTAATTCCATTTTTTTCAGCTAAAAGCTGTTCTCTCCTTGAGGTTTCCGTCCCCACCTGCCCTGCAATCTCTGCCTCTCTCACCAGCTCTGTAGCAAAGGTATCTACCTGCTGTTTAACGATATAGGCAGGAAATACTTTAACTGCTACAGCAATCACCAGCATGGCACAAAGAACAAGCACCACCACATCCATATAGCCCTCACCTCGATTATTTCTAAATGCCTTCATCATTTTTTTCATCTTATTTATCCGCCCCCTTTACAGCATTCCGCCGAGGGAACGAATGATTTCATAGACAATAATTACGATATAGGTCATCAGAAAGCACAACAACATGGTAAAACTAAATATCCTTATTTTCGGCGGTATCTTCATTGCCTGTGCCTTGAGGCGTTGCAACTCCAACTGCTTCATATCGTGGCTTAACATTTGAAAATACATGGCACCGTCATCTCCACGAAGCACCCCTATAAGCCCTCTTGTAATATCCGAAAGCATGGAAGAGTTAATCCTTGCTTCAAACCTAGTGAGGGCAGCCTCATAGGATGAGGAACGCATATCGGCTGTTAAAATATCCAGTTCCTTAGCAAAGTCTTCGCCTGCGTTTTTCTTGAAATTCTCCAAGATGGAAAGGACATCTCGGCTTGCCTTTAATTCCTGGGCTACCGTTGCTACAAACCTTGGCAGTTCAACCTCAATCTTCTCACGCTTTGCCGAGAGCTTTTCATCTGCCTTGCGGATTTCCTTGAAATAAACAATTATTGCTAGAAACAGCAAAACTGGAGCAATCAGCGGTAAAATCCAAAGAGCCGGAACCACCGCAAGTAAAATGAGTCCCGATTTCACAAACGCATTTGCCGTAAATTCTTCTGGCGTTTCTTTCATGCCTGCGGCACTTAAGGTATTTTGCAAACGAATTTTCTTGTATTCGTCCATAGGCAAGAACTTTGCCAACCTAACCGCCCATCCAGCAATTAGAGCATCCACGGTTTTTGCTTTCTCTTTGCTAGGCTTTGTTGCCGAGAGCATGGCTTTCCCTGTGGCAAGGCTTGGCAGTTTCAAAATATCTGCAATAATGAAAAACAAACCTGAGGCAAGTAAACTGCCAAACAGTATCAACATCAGTTGCATTCCTTCGCCTCCCTTTTCTTCATTTTCTTTTTCATTCATCTACCTCCGATATTCTATGGGCTGGGTAAGCTTAATTACAAATGCCATAGAAATAAACATTGCAGTGAAGCAAATTGCAAGGACAATCTGACCCACAATGGTGTGCATCAGTGTGTGATACCAGTCCTTATTTAGGAAATACAGGAGCGGTATATTGGCAAGTACCAGTACCTGCATGGTAATAAACTCTTTTCTCGGTTCAAACACCATATTCTCCAACTCACCATTTACCACCCGCATATCACTAAGCTTTGAAACAATAGGTGTTAGGGTGCTTTTTAGCCCTCGGTCAAACTGGCAAGCTATCACAGCATCACACCATTCACGGAAAACAGCATTCTCTATCTGACCACGCATAGCCTGCAATCCTGCCGTTATATCAGGATTAATCATTTTGATTCTATAGATAAATCCTTTGAAAACCGATAAAACAGGAGGATTTAAGTAAGCAACGTTTTCCTCAACCGCTGTTAATATATCTTCATTTCGCAGATATGCCGTTGTAATAATACTGAGTGCTGTTTCAAGCTCTGCCGAAATATCTTTTTTGAAGTGAGTCTGGGTTAATCTGATATACCAAAAAGGCAGGAGCATAAAACCTACTGCAAGAACAGGAACCAGAAAAAAGTTACTCACCATAATGGCTATGGAACCTCCCACAGCAAACAGTGCCAAAGAAATGACACAAAGCATAGGAAACCTTTTCTCACGACCTGTGATTTTCAAGATTTCCTGTACCTCAGTCATTTCTCTTTTTAAGAAATTAACCTTTTTTCGGTTGGTAACCTCGTTAATTTCATCCTTGATACTTTGGGGTTTGATCAAAAATCCTTTAAATATCCCATCGGTAAACTCTGTGGGAGAAAGGGAAAGCAAAATAAAAAAGCCTGTAATCATTCCGATACAGGCAACTAAGAGTATGATATTCAAGTAGTTTTCACCGTCCTTTCCTTGAGACTTTTAATCATTTCAATGGGCATGCCATTTTCCAAAAGCCGTTTTGATAGGCTTTCGGAAATACATTCTTTCTGTTCATGGTGTCCAATAATGGTAAATGCTCCGTTTTCCTCCATGCGATTTTCTGTAATGATATATTGGAATAACGTGAGGTAATTTCTTGTACCGTCAGGCAAGATTTCACATTCCATAATCTCCATCATACGTCTTTCCTTGTTTTCTAGCTGTTTACAGAACACAATAATGGGATACGCTTCGGTTACATAGCCATACAGGGTTTCATCACTCATATCCACAGCACGTTTGCAAAGAGAAACCATTCGGCGATAGGTTGCTTCACAGGAATTTGCGTGAATGGTTGTGAGCACTGCAATACCTGTTCGTGCCGCCTCCTGTGCTGCATTGGCTTCTGCTCCACGCATTTCACCAACTACGGCAATATCGGGGTTAAAGCGTAATGCCATATCCAGCAGTGTAATCTGATCCACCTTTTGCTTTTCATTTTCACTATCCCTAGTGAGAGTATGAATAACCGAGTTTACTACTTTTCCATCCTCATATCGTGTGAGGTCAAGCTCACGAGAACCATTTTCAATGGTGTAAATTCTTTTATTGTTTGGGATGGTGGTTAAAAGCCACCCCAGCACCGTTGTTTTTCCACTTGATGTCGCACCGGCAACGCAAACGGAAATGCCATAGCGAATAAGTTGCGAAAGAAAATCCAGCATTATGTCCGTTGCCGTTCCACTTCGCACAAAATCCTCCTTTTTCATACTTTGAGGATTTACGATACGAATGGAAGCGGCAATACCCACATCTTCATCTACAAGAGGTGTTTTCAACGCCGCAATACGAATGTTTTTGGATAGGTGACCAAGGATTGCAGGACTGGCGTTATCAAGAACCATGCCAGATACATGAAGCATCCTTCTAACCACATTGATGGCATGTTCTGGGGAGTCAAAATGCTCCTCCAGCTTCACATTTCTGCCGTCTGAATACTGCACCTCAATATCCTGCCAAGAATTAATGTCAATTTCCTCAATACCTTTTCCAAAAATATATTTGGTTAAAAACCCGTACTCTGCCATCTCTGTATACAGGGCATTTATCAACTCACTGCCATCCATGCCTTTGACAGCAATTCTATGGTCCATTACATATTTGCTGATGTACCGTTTCATCTGCTCTTTGGCATCTTGTAGGTCGCCATTGGTAATCAGTTGTGAATAGTTGCTGGATATGTGCTCCTGCACATCCTTTAGCACAGAAGAGAAATCCCTTCCCTCGGATTCCGGGGCAAAAAATAAGGAGTGGGTTCGATTTTCTGTACCCAGCTCCGCTATATTTTTCTGTTTCTGTGGGGGAATGGTATGATTTTTGGTTCTGTTTTCTACCGAGACCATTTCATCTGGTGAATGTTCCTCGTTTACGGTTTCTTTTTCTATAGGCTCTAATACCTGTGTTTTGTTATCTACTACTGTTGGCATAGTAACAATCTGTTGATTGTCTTCTGTTGCAAACACAGAATTCCCTCGTTTATTTCCTAGCACCCAAACACCTCCTTTATTATTTTCTCAATCTCCCTGCGAAATTCTCTACTATCTTTTAGGGATAAATCTGCAAATAGATTTCCCTCAAGATATTGCTGTTCCACTTCATTGGAATGAGGAATCTTAAACGTCAAACTACCCATTGCCCCAGCCATATGCTCGATGCCATGGCTGGCTTTGATATTTGATGCCACCTTATATTGCTTCTCCATATCCCAATTGCTGTTTTGCAAAAGCTGTAGTTGGCTTGACAGGTAGCTAATGGATTTTAAATCACAGTTTGCAAGACGAAGTACGCTATCACTTTCCAGCAAGGCAACGGCAGATAAAATATCGTTGGCTATGTAACTGCTGCAATCAATAATTACAAATGGAGCAATCTTTCGCAGACTCGCAATCAGCTCCTGTGCCTGTACTTTGGAATAAGTGGCATAGGTATATTCATTTTCTCCTTTCAGCATTCCGATGATGGTGAGATAAGACATTTTCTTGTGGGTAATCATATTGTATTTCACAAGGGGCTCTGTCACATGGGTTGCTGATAAAATACTGCCAAGGGATTTTTCACACTCCAAATCCGAAGGAGGGCAGATACAAGGAAGCATGGGTGCTGTCATATCACATAACACCAAGACTACGTTTTTCTTTTTGTCTGCAAGGTATTTTGCAAGCTTTACTGCAACCGTTGATTTTCCAGAACCAGGGCTTCCCCAAACTGAAAACACTCCGCCATGCAATACTTCTTCTTTTATGGGTTCTGCTTTTTGCTCTCGTGAAAATATGGAATTTTTCATGAAATTCATTGTGCTAAGTCCTCCCCTGACGTATTTCCAACAGTTTGCGAATTCTCAACAGATGCATCAACTGCATTTTCCTGATCTGTAGTTTCCGTCAAATCAGGATGATAAATTTTTGCAATAACTTCGTCCTGTGCAAGAATGAATTCCTGTGCCGTTTCGGGAATGCCACGATAAACAAGGGAAAGATGTGCCGTTCCGTCAGCCTCAAGCTCCGCTAACACATTTCCTTGTTCGGAAGTTACAAGTAGGGTAACCGTTGAAGGAAGCTCTCTATCATTTTCACCATTAATTTGTTCCCCTGTGTTAGCGTCGTACCCACTTGGCGTAGTTACCGAAATAACCTCTACGTATTTCAGTTCTGTGGGAATGACAGTTGCACCTTGTTTTTTATAATCTGGGGCAATAACAGAAACAATATCTCCACTTTGAAGTTTACCAGAAAGACCATTTGAAAATGTTTTAATGGTAATTGAAATAGCCTGCTTACTGCCATCCAAGTTGTATAAATAGGCATTTTCTACAGCAGGAACTTGAGACACCTTGGTATTTAAAATATAATCCCCAATGTACAAATCAGCGGTTGCGTAAGTGCCAATGACGGTATCTTTATTCTTAATGATATTTTCAGGAAGGTTGTAACCTCCTACTTCCACCACCTGTACCATATCGCTTGTAACTTCATCTCCTGCCTTAATTTCCTTTGCCACACGCACAATCTCCGTTTTTTGGCTCATTCCTTTATTAAATAAAGGAGTAACTCCAAAACAAATAATGAGGGACAGCACAATACAAATCACTCCCACAACCGTTCTATTTTTCAACAAACTCATAATTTTTTCCTCCTTAAAATGATAAATTGTATTTTCTCTTTTTTCTTTCTTTAATCACTTTGGGTATAAACGCAAGTGCTATGACCATAGGAACAATGACGCACAGTGCAATAAACCCTTTTTTATTTCCACCTTTCCTCATCGCATCAGACCTCCAAAATTCATAAAATATGTTACTAAAAAACCAATGGTTAAAAAAGGAGCAAGAGGCATTGGAAACTCCTCTGCCTCCTGCTTTGTAAGCTTTCGCCTATGCTTTAAAATAACAAATACTGCAAGTTCAAGGGAAAAGGCAAGGATAACGCCATATGCCGTGTCAGTAAAGCCAAGAATAAGGCTAACAGCGGCAGTGAGCTTGATATCTCCACCACCAAGCTGGTCTGGGTAAATCCATGCGGCAGTTATTAATAAAACCATTGGAATGCCAAGTCCCAAAAGATTTTCCGCCTTAAAATTCAGCAGTGCACAGAGGGCAATTCCTACACAAAACAGTGGTGGAATCTCTCTTTTCTTCATGTCCTCCACAGACACCAAAATCAGCAGAAAAGAAAAAAGCACCGACTGTGCGATGCCGTTAGCCTGCATAATTGAACATTTCCTTAATTTTGGTTTCCAAAGTAGGCATCACCACATCTCCAAACAATGCATAAAGTCCTGCTAGTAGCAATCCGCCCAAAACTACAGCAATGAGAATTTTGACTGCCGAGTCAACATAGTTTTCACCACGGTTATTTGTGATTACACTTCTCATTTTCATAGATTGAATCATAAAAAAAGTCTTTGCCTGTACTGCCTTTTTTTGTGCTTCCTTCATCATTATCTTCATTTAAAAATCCTCCCTTATTCAAAATAATAATCGACGGTGTATGTTATGTTTGATTTGTTATACAATGACGATAGGTAATCCTTTGGAGTGATCTCTGGATTTTCCCCCGTCCCACACCGTGCACGAAACTTTCATTTCACACGGCGTTCCATCGGTAGCAAATTTTCAAATTGCTACCGACTAATGGCTATTCCTCTGACAGATTGGCTCTGTTCTATGAGGTCATGCCATCGCTTTCACCGTAATTAAAGGTGCTTATTATTCTTCGTCACCACCGCATCATAGATGTGTAATCATCTCCACGTTTTACGGCTTACCACGTTCCAATGCTCCTATCTGTTCATGACACCCTTAGGTGCTTGCTTTAAGCCTGTACGCTGGATACTGCCTGTAACAGTATAAGGTATTTCATAAGTGCAATTCTTACTTTACCTCACGCACTTGCCCGAAGGCACATATACATTTCTGCATACACCACTTATAGACCCGTACATTCGCAAGTTCGTCAGGGCAACTGCCCATTCTCACCATAGGTATTTTATAGACCTCCGCAATATAGGTTGCACCATTCATCGCTGAACAGCTTTCCACAGCAACATATTTATTCTGTTTGGGCAACTCTCTCTCGACTTCACCGAGCGTCTGACAATTCTCTAATTACATTTCAAATTGCCAGTCGGAGTATTAAGGGAAGCGTTTCGGGACGTTACCCCCTCATTCCACTTCTCAGAGCATTAGTTCTATCGATTATCTATCCTCCTTTCAATCGATGCCTAACCTTTTCAGTTAGGAACGTGTCGCACTGCAGTTATGGTTTGTGTAGTAGTAAAATTCAAGCTTGGAATATGATCCGCTGTTAAGGCTTCGTTCAAAAGTGATACCGTTACTGGTTGTTTCATAGTCAAGTTGATCCCACTGATTTGTGCGTATGTTATAACCTCTCACTCTGCCGTAATCGTTACCACTGTGACCCGATACAGGGGGAACGGTAAAGGTATATCCCGTAATGGTAGCTCCTTCAATGCCATTTTCTAATATGGTAGAGTCAGGGCCCGACAAAGTCATACCGCCCGAGCCATTTGAATCAGCAACGAAGAACATAATAGCAGTCCAAGGGGATTCTGCCCCTGCACTGTCTACCGCTTTTACTCTCACTACATTTTTGCCTAGAGGGTACACTGCCGATTCCGCTGGTCTGTTCTGCCATACATAGGTGATGGCATCTCCATCTGCATCACTACTTTTTGCTGTTATGGTTACTGCAGTTCCCGGTGTAACACTGTTCCCGTTGGGAGTTCTGGTAATCACAGGCCGTTCAGGTGCAGAGTTTGCAACAGTAAAGCTCTTTTCCGACCACGGAGAATACGAACCTACAGAATCTTTGGCACGAACCTTTATGGTGTATGTACCTACTGCATAGTAGCCATCTGCATTTTTACCCTGCCATTCAATCACAGTTGCATCTCCGTCTGCATCTGCCGCTGAAGCAGAAATATTCACAAGAAATTTACCATCTTTCGCTGTTCTAGTGGGAGTTACTGTAAAATTGGTGATGGTCGGTGCACTGTTTGCAACAGTAAAAGTTTTTACTGCCCACTGTGAATATGCTCCAGCAATATCTTTAGCACGAACTTTCACGGTATGTGTTCCTACCCCATAGTAACCATCTGCTGATTTGCCTTCCCACTCAAGCTCAAATTTATCTCCATCTGCATCCGCCGCTGTGGCAGAAATATTCACCAGAAATTTACCATCTTTCATAGTTCTGGTTGGGGCTACTGTAAAATTCGTGATAGTCGGTGCAGCATTCACCACAGTAAAGGTTTTCACCGCCCACTGGGAGCACGCACCTGCAATATCTTTTGCACGAACCTTCACGGTATGTGTTCCTACCGAATAATAACCGTCTTCCACTTTGCCGTCCCACTCAAGCTCAAATTTATCTCCGTCTGCATCCATTGCTGTAGCAGAAACATTCACTAGAAATTTGCCATCTTTCACTGTTCTGGTGGGGGTTACCGTAAAGTTTGTGATGGTCGGTGCAGCGTTCACTACCGTAAAGGTTTTTACTTCCCAATTGGAATATACCCCTGCAATATCTTTGGCACGAACCTTCACCGTATGTGTCCCCACTGCATAATAACCGTCTGACGCTCTGCCATCCCACTCAAGCTCAAATTTATCTCCGTCTGCATCTTCCGCTGTAGCAGAAACTTCTACTAGGAATTTACCATTTTTCACTGTTCTGGTTGGGGTTACTGTAAGATTTGTAATAGTTGGTGCAGTGTTGGTCACATTGATTTCTTGTGTGCATCTGCTTTCTCTGCCAAGAACATCAGTTGCAACAGAAGTAAGGACAAATTTTCCGGTATTCGAAATTGAGATATTGCCGCCTTTTTCAGTCAGTGTTCCTGTATAGCTTTCTGTTTCGCCATTTTGGGTAAGTGCCCAAACAATTGTTGCATTTTCAGTATGCTTTGCATTTGAAATTGTCACTGGAAAGCTTTTTCCATAATGAACATCTGACGGCATTGTGAAGGTAAAATCCATTACCGGCATAATTTTGATTTCTTGACTGTGGGTATAGCTTCTTCCTAAAAAGTCTGTCATGGTTGCCGTTAAAACAAACTCACCATGTTCCTTGAAAATCACCTTTCCACCAAGTGCATTTAATGCTCCATCCAGCACTTTGCTTAAAGAAACAGCCTGACCATTTCTACTCAATGACCATTCCACAGGGAGGGTATTGTTATGCCCACTAGTTCTTAGGTCAATTGAAGTATCTGTATAAGCAACTTTCGGCAGGTTGAAATCAATTGTAAGCACAGGCAAAACCTCAGTTGTTTTCTTTGGCTCAAAAAGGAATACTCTGCCTGCTTCATCGGTCACTCTGGCAACAAGCTCATAAATTCCTGCCCGCTTAAACTTGATTTTTCCTCCTGCATTAGAAAGGGAACCATCCACAAAGGTATTCCACTCTTGATAGCCAAAGCTGTTATCTACAAGCCATTCAAGGTTGAGGTCATCCAAGTCTGTACTTTTTACCGTGATTTCAATTTCTGTATCCGTATGGGCATATTGCGGCTGAGTATAGCTGACCGTTGGCACAGGATACACCTTGATTTGTTGTTCATAGGAATAGTCTCTCTGTCCGTCATCGGTAAAAGAGGCTTTTAAAATATAAACGCCTTTTTCCTTGAAGCGCACCTCCCCGCCATCATTGGTCAAATTCCCACTGATAAATTCAGAAAGCTGCACATCTTTTCCGTCTTTTTTGAGAGACCACATCGCCGTATGGTTACCAATTTCGTCTAGTGTTGCTTCCACTTTTACCGTATCATCGGTGTGGAGTACAGATGGAAGATAAAAACCAACAGAGCCTACAGGATATGTGATTATTTCCGCCGTATCTGTAAAAACCCGCCCTGTTTTATCAGTTAGTGTAGCTGTAAGTCGATAAACACCCTTTTCCTTGAAACGGATATTGTTTTCACCATGAGCAAGCTCACCCTCAATGAAATTTTCAATAGCTACGGGTTCTCCATCTTTCATAAGTAACCATTTTACCGTCATATCCTCAGCTTCTTTTGTCTGAACATTGAAAGCAATGGTTTTGTCTGTATGGGTAACGGACTGCAATGTAAAATTGATTTCTGCCACAGGATAAATATCAATATTCTTTGATACCGTAGAAACCTTACCAAGTTCATCGGTAACGGTTGCAGTAAGTTCATAACTGCCTTTGCTGTTGAACTGCACGGTTCCCCCTGTATTGCCAAGTTCTCCTGTAACGGAATTTTCAAGTTTTACTTCCATACCATCTTTTATCAGAGACCACACTACAAGGTTGTGACCAAGATTTTCGGTTTTTAAATCCACCGCAGTACTGGTATCATTATGTGCTGTTTGTGGCATATCAAAGTCTACCGTCACCACAGTGTAAACGGTAACGGTCTGCTCTGTGGTAATTTCTTTTCCAATGCTGTTTTTGGCCGTTGCCGTAAAAGTGTATATGCCCTGTTCTCTAATTTTCACAATACCGCCGTCTGGCTTTAGCTCTCCCTCCAAAACGTCAGGTATTTCCACGGAAATATCATTTTTCAGGACAGCCCAAGTCACTGTGCTTACATATTGACTTTTGGCCGCCACCTCAATTTCTTCTCCCACATACACTGTTTCGGGAAGAATGAAACTAAACTGCGGCTCTGGCACATAAGAAGCACCTCCACTACCTCCGTTGGAGTTTTTCACCTCTGGATTTTTAATCACAGAACTTTGCTCTTTCTCTCTCCTAATCTGTTCTCTGGCTTCTTCCTGATTTACAAGCATTTTAAATGCTTCTGCACGGGTAGCACTGCCCGTGGGTTGCATGGTACCATCAGGATAACCACTAATAATGTGATATTTCTTCCCCATGCAAACGTAAATCTTATCTTCGCTTTTAATCAACTGTGCATCGGTAAAATCAAGCTCACAGCTACAATTTTCACTGTGATTTTCAGTTCCCAATGCACGAACCAGCATTTTCACCATCTCCAATCTGGTAATTGGCTCATCTGGGGAAAATTGATTTTCTGGATATTCTTCTTCCAAAATAATCTCAAGGCTGGTCAACTTCGTAATATTTTTTTCCGCCCAATGCCCCTTGACGTCAGTAAAATCGGAAGGTCTATTGACTGAACCATCTTGATTTCTTTCTATTTTTCGGTCAACCAATGCAGTAAATTCTGCTCTTGTTATCATTTCATCGGGGTGACAAAGACCATCGGGGAATCCCGATATCACACCCTCGTCCGTCAGCTTTAGGATGGCATCTTCGGCCCAATGCCCTAAACTGTCTTGAAATATCAGCTTTTCTGCATATGCACTCTCACTAAACATTACTAGTACAAGACAAATAATTAAAAATAGAGAAGTTGTCTTTTTTAGGTTCTGTATCATACTATCCCTCCATCAGCCTGCATAATTGAACATTTCCTTAATCTTGGTTACCAAGGTTGGCATCACCACATCGCCAAATAATGCATAAAGTCCTGCAAGAAGCAATCCGCCCAAAACCACAGCAATAAGAATTTTTACGGCACTGTCCACGTAATTTTCACCACGGTTATTGGCTGCTGCAAACCGTAGTTTAGCAGACTGCAATATAAAAAACGATTGTGCCTGTTTTGCTTTGTCCTTTACAAAAACGATTGAATTTTTCATTTCTTTCCCTCCTAATTTTACATGGTCATCGTTGGGGCACTGCTTTGCTCCTGTGTCATTGGTTCTTGTTTTTGCTCCTGCTTTTGAGTCAACGCCTGTTCATATGCACCCATCACTGCTTGGTCAAATTCCTTTCTTGCTTCTGCTGTGCACGGAAAACAAATATCCTTGTATTCTCCGTTTCCTGCTTTGTAACTAGGCATGGAAACAAATAAGTCTTTACTGCCCTCCATCACCTTGACGCCACGAATGGCAAAAGCTTCATTGATATTGACAGTTGCTGTTGCCTTTAAAGTTCCTTCTGGTCGTATGCTTTGAATCTTTACATCATAGTGAAGCTGATTGTTTTTCTTCATATTTATCCTCCTACATTTTTATTTGCATATCCTGCTTAAGCTGTTTGAAGCCAATCCCCTTGAATCCGAACTGGTCTACGTAGTGAAAAACACTCCCTTCGTCATCATAAAGTTCCACCACATCGGACATAGATAGGGAATGCCCCTCATAACCATACGGGTGGTCAATATTGAATTTGGTATAGATCCCCTCCAAATCGTTGGTAGCAAGCTCTCCATCATAAACGGTTTCATAATTTTCAATACGCGGTTCACCAAATTTCTTTTGGCTCTCTTCCAAAGAAATAAACCGCAAAGCAAAGTCCGAATTGGCTTTTAACTGCCAAATTCGGACTTTTTTTAGTGGCTTGATTTCACCATTCAATTCTGCCAGCTTTTCACCCCTGAAAAGCCGTTCAAATACACCGTCCGTCCAAGTAGCTGAGAGATTTTTCTCAGAAAGCCATTGTTTCAGTTCTTCCTTCTGAAACATGATATCCACCACTGTGTTTTGTTCCTTTACATATCCGGCCGGGTTGCCGTAGTAATAAATACAGCCTTTTTTGATTTGTATATTGCTCATTTTTCTACCCCCTTACTTCATTTCCATTCCTCCCATGCTTTGACTTTCTTCATTGCTCGCTCCCATCTCCTTTCGTTTTTCAACTGCCCAATATGGTAGGTGTTCTGCTTTTAATTCTCCAATAAAATCTGAGCGTTCATACTGACAACGCTCACCATCAAAGAGAAATCGCCCGAATACCTTTCTTCCACTTGCTGTGGGCGAACAGCCAAAACCACTCTCACACAAAACAAGCTGGTCTCGAGGATTTTTATACTCATCTTTGAGGTTTGTGGCACGAAGCACCATCACCCTCCCCTCAAAGTTAAGCCCTGTGGCATCGTTACAATGTTTTGCCTCCCATAAATTCAAGGCTTGGTAGGCTCGCCTTGCCTGATTGATAAAGCCATCCAGCACTGCAGGGTGACTATCCACTGCAAACTCCAGCCGTTTATCAAAGCCTTGAATCTTATCGGGCAGAATAAAAAAGTGATTTGCCCATTCCTTATTGTCACGAGAAAACCTGCCGTCATAACTTTTTTGCTGTATGGAATTGGCAAGAACAAAATTGACTCTGTCATAGCCAAACTGAGAAATCACTTGCTCTGCCGTGTTTTTTTCAAGCCTTAGACCATCAAAATTTTCACTGATGGCTTTTTCAATGGCATTTTTACAATCAACATTTGCTTTATGGGATTCCTTATATAAATCAAGCTCCTGATTCCCCTTTGCAAACTGAAAACTGTAAGGATATACATAATTCTTATCCATGAAGAAATTCCCCCTTTACAAGCAATGCATCAAGCTCGCCCATACAAATCCCATAGTTTGAAAGCAGTTCACGAATGTCCTCAGGAATATCTGCAATATCATGGTCATATTCCGCCTGTTCCACACGGACAATCCCACTATCTTCTTCAGCATAGGCAATCAATTTTGCATCTTTTGGAATTCCTGCTGTTTCCAGCATATAATCAGGAAGTTTAATATTTTCTGTATCCATTTCTTCACAATGACCACAGTCCTCACAAGTGCCACAGTTTTTCACCAATGTAGCAAGAAGATTTTGCGCGACTTCCGCAAGGGTCGCAATGGTTTTCACCATATCCAATGCCGTCATTTTTGCCTTTGTCAGTACCACAAGACGATCTAATGCAGTAACGACAACTTCATCTCCTAAATTTGCAAATTCAATCATTTCGTTTTCAACAGTCAAGCCTTGCTGTTCATTCAATTTTTTCATGTACATATTCCTCCTAATCCTCTTTTAGGTAATATTCAAACTGTTCATCCTCGTCCTCCAAATCAGAAAAAAGGTTCATTTGAAAGCTAAAATCCTTTATAACCATCTTCTTTGGATCAAAATTTGTAATTATCACTTCTCTGTACTCCGCACCTCCTTCATAACGCTGAGCTAAGTTGTTGATACGGACAACTGTGCGAATATGAAAATCCTTATACAACTCCCTGATATACTCACAATCGTTGTAGGACACCATCCAAAGTCCCTTGCAAGCTGAAAGAGTATCCCGAAGTCTTACATGGTTTTCTTTTGGAAAGCCAACAGCATAATGCCCTTCTGTTCCATAATAAGGCGGATCACAATAGATGAACGCGCCCTCCCTGTCATACTGTTTAATGAAATCCTCAAAATCTTTGTTTTCTATAACAACGTCCTTTAATCGTTCCGAGGCTTCCCATATAATTTTGAAACACTTTCGAATGTCACATGGCTGACCGCCAAAGGAGGTTGTACTACTACCGTAGCTGTACTTTATGAGCTTAAAAAAAGCTGTGGCTCTTTTTACTTCATAAAGCTCTGCTTTCTTTTCATACAAAAGCATCATTTCCTCAGTAGACGGAGGAGGGATATATTTTTCTGCCAGTTCCAGCTCCTCAGCCATATAGTTATCTGTGAATTCTTCCTGTTCAATAAATTTTCTTAAAACCCCAAATTCATCTCTTGAACACAAAGGCAAAAACCCAAGCTCTTTTAGAAAAGCTAGAGGACGTTCTTTTACACACAAAAAAAGGTTTACAAGATTTGAATTAAAATCGTTGTAAACCTCCATGCAGTTCTTTCTCTGTCTTTTCCCAAAGAGTACCCAGCCACCACCTCCGAATACTTCTATATATCGTGTATGATTTTTAGGAAACAGCTTATATAAAAGCTTTCTTAAAGCTTTTTTCCCGCCGATCCACGAAATAAAGCTATTCACTCTACAACCACCTTCCTTCGAAGAAACAAAAAAAGCCGACTGCTTTCCTGCCTAAGCAGAGAAACAATCGACCTTAAATTTGTTCGTCTTTTCCTATTCGTTCTAAAAAATGAAGCTTTCCCAGAACAGTGATCAGTGTCTGCGTACCATGATACCCATTGTTACAAAAGTCTTTGATTGCAAAAATTCCGTAATGCACATAAGGCTGCATTGGTAAAATCCTTTGATGTTTATCTCGGTAGACATATTTTTTATCAATAAGAAACTGTGTAAACGCCATTGGCTTTAGCCCCAGTTCCTTGGCAGTAGTGCGAAAATCAGTGATCTTTTCAGAATCAATCAGCTTATCAAAATATTTTCCTTTGGGTACAAGGGTTGCAATCTCATTTTTTAAATTCTTGTTTTTCTGTGTCTCAAGAAGAAGCTGTTTTAAAAACAATTCTAAGCTTTCAGGATTTGCCATAATCTCGCCAAGTTTTGGCATGGTAATATAAGCCCCATGTTTTCTAATGGATGGCAAAACTTCCGTGCTTACCCAGCGTTTAAACTTTTTGGCAGTTGGCAGCTTACTTGAGAAAATAAGGGAATAAAGACCACTTTCGTTGATTGCTACCATCACTCGGTTTTGCCTGCCGTCGTGAATTGCGACGTCAGCCTTATCTTCCTTTTCCACATGTTTAGATAGGCTATCTCTGGTATTGGAATAACCCAATATTTTTGCGGCATCTTTTCCTACAAACCAAGGTTCACCGTCAATTAGTAAAGTTCTTATTTTACCAAATTCTTCTTTTTCAAAAATCAAAAGTTCATACATTTCACTCTTCCTTTCCAAACAAAAAGGCCGACAGATTAATATTTTTCACTCATCCTGTCGGTTGGTTTATACTTTTCTCTTTCAATTCTTGATGGTCTCTTATGAAGTTCCTTCTTTTCTGTCTTATTCATACTATGAATCCGCTCATCAACTGGATTTCGGGTTAAAATGTTGAATTTTGCAGAAATATAGTTTTTATAAGTTATAACTTATAAAAACTCCATATATAACTTGAATTCAATCCGTATCTGTGGTAACATATATCTCAAATATGACAAAGGAGGTCTTGCATTTATGATTCGTCGAGAGTTATATATGAGCCGCATCCGTCCCTTTATCGGAAATGAGCTTATTAAAGTTTTAACCGGCATACGCCGCAGCGGAAAGTCCGTCATGCTGGATTTGATTCAGCGAGAGCTGGTAGACTCCGGCGTGAACGAGGAGCAGTTTATTTCTATTAACTTTGAAAATATGAGCAACGCACACCTTTGTTTTGCCGAGGCTCTGCACGAGGAGGTCACTCGGAGGGTAAATTGCATCCATGGGAAGGCATATCTTTTTTTTGATGAAATTCAGGAAGTCGTTGGCTGGGAAAAGTGTATCAATTCCTTTCGAGTTGAATTTAATTGTGATATCTATATCACCGGCTCAAACGCCAAGCTGCTTTCAGGAGAGCTGGCCACATACCTTGCAGGGAGATATGTTGAATTTGTTATATATCCCTTTTCCTTTGGAGAGTTCTCGGAGTTGTATCATACCGTTTTTCCTGACTCCGATTCGAGGGAGATGTTTACCCAATACCTTACCGACGGCGGGATGCCGTACCTGAGCAACCTCCGCTATGCCGAACAGCCCAGCCATCAGTATCTGCAAGACCTCTATAACTCTGTTGTCCTGAAAGACATCGTAAAACGCAACGGAATTCGTGATGTTGACTTGCTGGAACGTATCATCGCATACATTACGGCAAACGTTGGGACGACTTTCTCCGCTACGGCAATTTCAAAATATCTAAAAAGCGAGGGACGTGCTGTTGCGCCGGAAACCATCTTAAACTACATTAAGGCTTGCGAAGATGCCTTTCTGTTTTACCGTGTCCGCAGGCAAGATTTGCAGGGTAAGAAGATTCTCACCGTCAACGAAAAATACTATATTGCCGATCACGGAATCAGAGAAGCTGTTTTCGGCGGTAATATGAAGGATATCAATCTCATTTTTGAGAACATCGTATTTATGGAACTCCTGCGTCGAGGCTACAAGGTCACTGTTGGAAAAGCAGGAGAAAAAGAGATTGATTTTATTGCTGAAAAACAAACACAGAAACTCTACGTTCAGGTAGCTTATCTGCTGGCATCAGAGGAAACCATTCAGCGTGAATTTGGATCATATGATACCATCAGGGACAACTTCCCAAAATATGTTGTGTCCTATGATGAATTCGATATGAGCAGGGACGGATTGAAGCATATGAATATCCGTGAGTTCCTGTTGTCTGAGCAATGGAATTGAATCTCTTCTATTTACCTTTGTATAAGAAAATGCCCACCATGGTTTCCATGCCATAACGGGCATTTCTTTAATTCTATTTCTTTATATTATTTTATACTCTGTATACAGATTGAAGTTCACATCGTTACTGTCAGTCTTTTCTCTTTCATTCAGACTTTTTGCCTACAGCAATTTTCACTGGCTTATCCCCCCAATCCCTTGGGAGCCAATAGATTGCTCCTCCTTTGGTTCCAAAAATCCATCCCCTTTTCGTTCTTGTTTTTGCTGATTTTGTTTCACAAGCTGTTCCAATTTTGAAACGGCCTGGATTATAACAGTGTCGTGATTGAAGCTGTCTGAAGCTTTGTAGTTTGAATCAATTCTTTCATCACCATTTTCTTTTATCAGAATATCTATCGTAACGATTTCATCCTTTGTTACACCCAATCGCTTATTATCACTGACTGAGGCTTGGTATTGATAGATGGCATCTTCCAAGGAAGATGCATATTCCAACATCTCATTTGGCAGTCCTAAGTTTTCCAACACGAACCATCGGTAGGGGTGGGTGGCGGTTGAATCGGATGCTCTTTTCAGAGCTGCCAAGCCTTCATTTGTAAAACCAAACTGACTATTTTCTTCTGCTTCCTTTGGCATCTCACATTCCTCCAAACTTCATATCATGATTTTGTAGTTTTATTTCCAATTCTTCAGACGTCTGCAAACTCCAGTTTTTTGCTCCCCAAAAACTAACGTTTACTTCTTTACCGTTGCATTTAATTTCTCTTTGCTCAAAACCTTCGCCCCAGCCATCACTGGTTTGACCTGTAATTTCATCTTTTATTCTGGCAAGTTCCCTATCATCAAGGGGTGCATTTAAAATGAGATTTGCAACTCCCATAAGCTGACCATTCACTTCTTCCGCTGTGAAATCGTATCTTTTTACTTTTGCATTGACGCTATCCTGATCGCAGTAGTATCTCATCAACCCACGTTCCGTTTCCTCGGGCAAGGCATTTCTCTCAATCGCCTGCAATATTTCATCTTTATATTCTGCCAGCTCATCTGGGCAAACATCGATTTTATAATCCACCTGATAAAGATCTCCATAGTCATTCTCATCATAATACGTGGTCCCACAAAGTGGCATATACAGCTTTAGTTCCTGAAAGTCTTGCTTTGGGATTGCTATTCCAAAATGCTCCCATAAAACCTGTGCAAGTTCCCCATTATAACCGTGATAGAGAACATATCCCTTTTCAGTAAATGCTCCATTTTCACTGGCAATTTTCTGCTTGCCATAGCGTTCAAAGTCTATGTATTCTTCAAGATTCTCGTCATAGTCAAAATGACCGCTTTCACAGATGATATATTTACCGTATTCTTCCGCAGTATGGATATTGGGGAAAAGTTCAAACTCATACATACTGTCCAGAAGTGTTTTTAAGTCCTTTTGATTATCTGACTGAACAAATTCCATCAGCTTTTCAAAATAACTTTCCTCTTGGGTGCCAATCTCTCGAAACTTACTTGCAAAGTAATTAAGATTGTCTACATTCTCGTAGAGCGGTTTATCGGAAGTTATAATTTCAAGCATTGTTTCTGGAAAATGATCACTTGTGAGACCTAGATTGCAATCCGACAGTGAATCTGCATCCAACCTCAGCAAGGCATATTCTATTTGCATTTGAGTGCAAGGCAGATAGAGAAATTGGCTATAACCGTCTTTTCCCACTTCCAACTCTGCCATTTCATCTTGCCAATGATACAGGGGAAAATGCAGTCCATCATAAATTGTCTGTATGGGATTTTTGTTTTGATAAAGGATTCCATAGGGAGTAATTCTTGTGTTAGGATTTTCAGCAAGCAGTTTCTCAAAATACGCTCTGCCGTCAAACTCTTGCAATTCTTTCTCGCTGACCGCACCTTGCTCTGTTAGGTACATTTTCTTGCCTACTCCGTCAAGGTTGCTGAAATCGGCAACAAGGCTGTAACAGTGGGTGTTAAAAGTGATATTGATAAGGTCTGCGGTAGTTTCTGCCTTTTCTGCATATGCCATAGCATAGAAGGTTTGCAGCTCATCCCTATCAAAACTGTCAAACCGTTTCATTAGGTAGTCCAGCTCATCAATATTGCAGGGCTTATCTTTTAGGAGAGTTGATAGACTTTCATCCGATACAGCTACAATGGTACAGTTGGGTTCTGTACTTGGGAGGATTTCTAAGCTAAGGCAAGCTTTTTCAAAATCCTCAGCTTTCCAAGGAAACCAAAGGCTTTCCCTTCTTTCGTTCACAGGGTTCTGGATTGTTATTCTCATTTTTTCCTCCGTTCTGTTTTTCGCATTAAAAAAGAGTCACCTTTGTGACTCGAATTTATTAGGATTCGTATAAATTTATTATTTGCACTTTGTTTTTCTCCGCATATTTTACAGTGTATGCTGTCCCTCCTTTACTTCCGTCATAGTAGCATATCATTTTACTGCTATTGTCCACCATATATCGGTTTCTCTGGTGAAAACAACCTTGATGATATTTTGCATTTAGGGTAATGACCTCATCGCACTGAGCCAGAGTTGTAAAATAGATTTCTCGGTTCTCCTCGTTCCAGTTTTTTGGCTGTTCTTCATAGGGAACGACTGCAATGAGCTTTATTACTTTCGGCTCTGATATATGTACTACTCGTTTTCGCATGAGCACAATTTCTGCACACAGTAAATCAAATCCATAGCACGCTCCGAAGTAAAAGGTATCTGTTCCTTCTTTAATTGCTTTGTCAACTTCCTCCCCTATTCTTAATTTTAAGTTTTCTAGATTCTCACTGTTTTTTGGAAGCCTTTCACTTCTGTGACCACTAAAACATAAAGTGTTTTCATTTTTTTGCATAGTTTTATTCCTCCTTTTTAATACTATATATATAGTATCTATTTATATGTATATAGTCAATATGTAATACTACATATAGAATAGCTGTAAAGAGGTGACTAATATGAACAATAACTCAATTTTTGAAATAAAAGATTACGGAAAAGTCCGTTTTCATGTAAAAGAAATCATGGACAGCAAAGAATTGACCCGAAGCAAGCTTGCTAAACTTGCCAACATTCGTTTTGAAGTAGCCGATAAATGGTACCACGGAAACATTGAGAGAATGGATATAGATGTTCTTACACGTATTTGCTTTGTTTTGGATTGCCAGATTTCCGATTTGATGACCTATACAAAATAAAGTTAAGTTCATCGTAGTGTAAAATTAGGCTTTCATTACATTTCAAGACTCAAAATTTCACCGCCATATTTTACAATGAGAATTGCATGAATAATAGCCATAAAAGTTTGATGATCAATCAAGTGCCTATCTGCAATTTCGTTTAGCTTTATGTATTCTTTTCCGGTATAGATGGTTTTTGCCACCTGGTATAGGGCATAGCTGTTTGTGGTCATACCATTAAGACGTATTTGCTTAAATTCAAAACGATTGTAATATATATGCTCTTTTGCAAGACTGCATAACCTACCATCTGCGGTCAGCAGAAACAGAGTGGCAAGGTAGCGTGGATTTCTGTCCATTTTATGAATTTTGAGCATCTCACAAACATTTTCAAATCTTTTCTCATGGGCTTCACTGATAAACCAGCCATCTGGAGAACTTGCAATTAAATCTGAAAGCCTTTTTCTAAAATAGAAATGGCTGATCTCAGAAAAACATTCTATAATCATTTCTCTGTAGGTTACTCTACCCATCCCCATGCTGTTCGTAAGATTTGTGCAAGCGGTTCCTCCACAATTTTCTTTACCGCATTTTTCACAGGAACGGCACTTCTGAATTCCTCCTTTTACTCCTATTGTTTTTCCCACTACAATCAATCCTTTCTGCCTTGGCGCAAATCTAGGAACAAGCATCATCAATTGTTCCACCTCCTGTAATTTTGTTCCATACATAAATAATCTTGACATTTTTCTCACATTCCTTTCATTTTCGGGCATAAAAATAGGCTTTAGTTCAAGCAGGAGTCCCTGCCAAACCAAAGCCTATTGATTTTCTTATATGAAAAAAGAGCCATAACATCGTATTCATTTACGTGGATGTCATTGCTCTCAGAAATTTCGTTATTATATTGTTTGGACGTTCTTTCCCCTCCTGATATTAAATCTTAGCATAGGATTCCATGTTGCTATAGTTTTTCAGAAAACTCAAAAACGTCTCCTGGATTAATATATTCAAAACCAGATTCTGTAATGGTTAACACCGCCATATTGTCTTGTACGGTAATTATACCTTTTACCTTATAAACTTCATCTTCAAAAGAAAGAGTTTCTCCATGGATCTTAGCAACTCCATCTAATTGTGCCAAACGGAAGATACCAATCGTGGCTTGATATGACTTATCTTCCAAATATGTTAAATCCAAATCACTATATATGTCTTCGGTTCCTTCCCTGTCAACATACGAACCCGAATAATCATCCTTCTTTTGGGGTATAGCCATTTCTTCCGATACTTCCTTGTCACTGTTTTCAATAGTTTCGTTAACGGTAGGTACTACTTCATCTGTCATAATCCATACATCATGAACCTTTGAAAACTCCAATGTTTCCGTATGGTCAAACTTATCAAAGAGCTTAAAATCAACAGTGACATATTGTTTTTCATCCTTTTCTTCTACATACTTCAGACTTTCTAAATCACATTTCATAGCACCGTAGCCCCTTGGACCCCTTCTTAAATAAAGCTGTCCCTCATATTCCAAAAAGTCGTTTGAAAACCATTGATCAATAACTTCATCCGATAAATATTTTCTTAAATAGTCCCTTACCTCAGCATTTGTTTTGAAGTTTGTTACAGGATAATAATCGGAACATGTAGGGTCAATAAAATAATTCGCATATTTGCTTTCTTCTCCCAGTTTAAAAAGCAGAGCAATATCACCCATGCCATCAGCATAGGCACTCTCGCTTTCATAAGCAGCTAAATAGCTATCTTCATCAGATCCAACCTCTGCACCAAACATCTCCTGCACACAGGAATTAAGGCAAACCACATTAGGCGTAATATCCTCTAAAAACTTTTCCTTACTGAACGCCTCTGCTTTAGACGTAGCATTGCAAGCAGCCGTAGAAAAAATCACAAATGCAGATAAAACTAATATCGCTATTTTTTTCATAGTCATTCTCTTCTCTCCTGTATAACAAAGATACACGCAATAAAATAATTAGTATTTTTGTTCCGAATGCACAACATTGGACTCTTTCTGATCAGACTGTATATCATAAACATACTATGAAACTGAATCCTCTACAGATTTTGCTCATTTTCTTTGGGTAATCAGTTGAACTCGAGAAGTTAAACTATAACCATTTTCTACAGAGTTTACATCTACTGTAATTTCGTCTCCCACCCTATAATCATTGTATGATAAATCTTTAGTTTCACCAGTTTCGTTGTCAGCATATATATAATAGACATTATCACTTTCACAACTAATGTAGCATTTTTCGCACAAAATACTATCCTTATCTAAGCTTTTAACTACAAAGCCTTTTAGCTCAGTATTAATTTCTAAAATTTCTGCATTTAATCCCATATGTGTAACTTTTTTCGCTCCACATGCTGAAACAAATAAAAGTATTAATATTAATAAAATTATCGTCATCAACCTTTTCATTAAATTAGGCCACCCACATTCATAAATAATATTTAGTATTGTATGTTCCATTATGGTACAACTGTGTACCTATCTGACTGGTTCCGCTGTGTAAACACAATGTGCAGTTCATGTAGAAAAGCTGCAAGCTCATTGTGTGCCATAATGGATAAGAGCAATCTGTATTCTTCATTCTAAATTTAAAATATTAGGCATTTTAATTACCGATTAACAATGATACCCAAAAGACCAATCAAATCAGCTGCTTGAAACATATTTATAACCATTCCTTTCAACTCAATAGGAGGAGTAGATACCAATGGCATTGTGAATTCATTTTCAGTAAAATCCACTGTTGCTAGCATTGTCTTAAAAAAGTTATTTTTTATGAATCTGGAATTTTTTGCTACAAACTTTTTCAGTTTTGCTTCAGAAATAGATGATTCAGTAAAATCGATGTTATCAAAAAGAACTTCAGTCATTTTAGTTTCATCAAAATTTGAATATTTAAAATTTGACTGTTCAAAAGTAGTTTGCTTTATAACCGTACCGTGCATATCCAATCCAACACATTTACAGTCAACAAATTGGCATCTTTCAAAATAAACGTCTGCGAATTTACTATTTGAAAAATCACAAGATTGGAATATAACATCAATAAAGCTCGCGCCTTTAAAGTCGCAACTGCAAAATTTACAATTTTCAAGAATACTTGATCTTAGTTCCATTCTGGAAAAATCCATTCCTTCGATTCTTTCAGCATAACTTTTTATTGCAATGATTGAGATATCATCTGATAAACGATCCTTCACATAAGAATAAAACGCATCTATCTGCATAACCTCTTTGGATATTTTGGGTTTAGCTACATTCATAGTTTCATACTCTCTCTGATAACAAGCCTTAAGCATGCTCTTCATATTGCATTTTGTGGACATTTGTCATGTATGGATAACCAGTAATTTACCAGTCTGTACGTTTGGTATGTCATAAACATAATGCGCAATCCTACATAGTTTTATCTCACCCATACAGCTTGTTTAGTTACTTCCTTAATAGTAAGTTTAATCAAGCTTTAATTGCCCATCCCATTTCGCTATAAATGCCTACAAGAACCTATAAAAATGTTTCATTTTCTTTTCTTTTAATACCCATATGACGGAAAACTGCTCTTAAAACAGGCCAACAGAACTCCGCTATGCTGGCTGATTTAGGGCAGACTTTCACACAGGCATAACAACGAAGGCATTTCTGCTCACTAATTTCCAGAGTATTCAGGTCAATTGCACCAACCGGACATTTGCGAGCACAGGCTCCACAGGCATTGCAAACAGATTTTTTAACTTGAGGTTGTCGGATTAAAAACCGAGTACCCGAATCCGGGAACTCGGTAATAAACTTTGGCAATACACTTTTGGGAACGCTAATCTGCGTAAAATTTTTCGTATCTATTTTCTTTTGAATGTTTTCACCAAAAATGCGCATCTGAAGCAAATCATATTCATCCGGCCTTCCATAACCTACTGGAGCCGTTTTTGTTGCATATGTATGCTGACCTATAAATGCCCCAGTCGCAATTAGTCTAAAGTTATTATTTTTTTAGAACTCTTTAAATTGCTCAAGGCTGATTCCAAACCCCATATTACCATAAACAGAAATTGCTACAAGTTGATTTCCATTTCCTTTAATTCCTTGGAAAAAGTCGTGTAGAAAATGAGGAATTCTTTCTCCATAAACCGGCGTTGCTATAATAGTTAAGTCACTATCCAGTATAATTCCATTTTCCCTGCTCTCAGGTAAAGTAATATTCCTAAACTGTACATCACCCTTTAATCCCTGTGAGATTGCTGTCACAAGTGCTTTTGTTTACCGGTTGCGGAAAAGTAAAATATCTCCGTTTTCATAATTCTCCAACTTTCTTTCATATTTCTTCAATTGAAGGTTTTTTCCTTGCTTTTTCATTGTATAAACATAATACGCAATCCTACATAAGTTTTATCTCTCCCATACAGCTTGTTTAGTTACTTCCTTAATAGTAAGTTTAATCAAGCTTTAATTGCCCATCCAATTTCGCTATAAATGCCTACAAGAACCTATAAAAATGTTTCATTTTCTTTTCTTTTAATACCCATATGACGGAAAACTGCTCTTAAAACAGGCAAACGAAACTCCGCTATTCTGGCTGATTTAGGGCAGACTTTCACACAGGCATAACAACGAAGGCATTTCTGCTCACTAATTTCCAGAGTATTCAGGTCAATTGCACCAACCGGACATTTGCGAGCACAGGCTCCACAGGCATTGCAAACAGATTTTTTAACTTGAGGTTGTCGGATTAAAAACCGAGTACCCGAATCCGGGAACTCAGTAATAAACTTTGGCAATACACTTTTGGGAACGCTAATCTGAGTAAAATTTTTCGTATCTATTTTCTTTTGAATTTTTTCACCAAAAATGCGCATCTGAAGCAAATCATATTCATCCGGCCTTCTATAACCTACTGGAGCCGTTTTTGTTGCATATGTATGCTGACCTATAAATGCTCCGGTCGCAATTAGTCTAAAGTTATTATTTTTTGAGAACTCTTTAAATTGCTCAAGGCTGATTCCAAACCCCATATTACCATAAACAGAAATTGCTACAAGTGGATTTCCATTTCCTTTAATTCCTTGGAAAAAGTCGTGTAGAAAATGAGGAATTCTTTCTCCATAAACCGGCGTTGCTATAATAGTTAAGTCACTATCCAGTATAATTTCATTTTCCCTGCTCTCAGGTAAAGTAATATTCCTAAAATGTACATCGCCTTTTAATCCTTGTGAGATTGCTGTCACAAGTGCTTTCGTTGTACCGGTTGCGGAAAAGTAAATTATCTCCGTTTTCATAATTCGCCAACTTTCTTTCATATTTCTTCGATTGAAGGTTTTTTCCTTGCGGTTTCATTGTATAAACATAAAGCGAAGCTCGCATTTGCTGTAGGCTAATGCATTTTTTTAATTTTTTCCTTTTCCATTCCCATATTTCAATTGTGAATCTTATTTAATGGAATTTAGTCAAAAGTTTTTCCCATTCGGCTAAATACTTTTCTTTCTGGACTCTAAACCATATAGAAAATTCTGTACAACAGGGGTCATCCCCTTGCATGATATAAACATAGTCCCTTTTTTCCCAGATAAGTATTTGCCAAGACTGTTCGCAATCGTCAAAAGGGTTCCTAAGTGTACCTAACGGAATATCTGATATACACATTATACTAATATCTTTCTCAGCCTTATCCCACCATGGAAATGAAGCTATCATCCTGTTTAAGCTGTTGCTAAAATAATAGAGATGCATGCCCAAACTACCACTTTCTATTAAAGTGATCTGGAAATCATCTATTAGCGGAAAAGCATTTAGATCTAGCAAAGGTAGTTGCTGCGAATAATTATAATCTCTTAATCTTATTGCCCTGTCATTCTTATAAAACTTTCTCTTACCCATTTCTTATACCTCAGTATTTTATTTATAAATATCCTCTTGTAACTGCGTATTTTTGCTATAGCCTATATTTAAGTCCAAGACCCTTTGGCTTGTCCGGTATAAACAAACTGCGAAGCTTAGCTATGTAAAGCTTGCTGATAGGCAGCTAAAATAATAACCACATTAATCCATAAAATTATCAATAAAATAGCCTTTTCCTGTTTCCAAAAAGTTTTCCATATTCAAAAATGATTCGCCCACTTGATTTAATGTTAATTTTAGTCTATAGAAGTCGACCTCCCCAGCTCCATTTCTGTATGGGTATAGTTTTTGGGGAACATCACTATATTTCAAAAGTTTGTCATCCTTCTTACCCAGAATGGATACAACCATTCTATCTAAAATATCTCGTTTTGAATAACAATCTTCCTCTATGTTATTTTCATAAAATTCGTCATCTACTTCCACATTAGCCCAAGGAAATAGCTCTTTTATCACCAGCTCATATTTTTTTGACCCAAATCCAAACATTTCGCGTGAAAAGAGTGTTTTTGAACATCCATCATCTTCCTCAGTCTTAAGAATAAATGTTCCTCTGCCAGAGCTTTTATTAATCCATTCTTGAACCTCTAATATAAGCGAGCCTCGTTCTTTTGCTTCCAACATCCACTCCTTGGCCACGACTAAAGAAGACCAACGTCTTTGGTATTCACTTTGGTTATCTGCCAAAATCTGAAGATTATACTTTGCCGCCTCTAATTCCTGTTGAAAAGGTATTCTTATTTTCCATCCATTCCCAGTCGTCTTGGCTGTTTGCTTGTTTATTGTCTGCCATATGCATTTTCTACTTGTTGGCGAATAGAGGACAATAATAACTGGCAACGAATGATTTAGCCAGTAATTAAAATGTTTGATTTCGCCGCGATAAATCACGAAATCATCTTTTATTTCTTTAAAATATGAATCTCCAGACTTAATCTGTACTGCAATCATTTTTCCAGAGGCATAATCATTTGTTCTTGTCTCTATTATAGCATCTATTCCATAATCGCTCGTCAACTGTTCTCTGAAAATGAAACCCATTCTCTCAATTAATAGACCACACTCATGCACTCCGATGCGTCCAGTTTCTTCACTGAAATTTGCCATCATTTACACCTCGTTTTAAATACCCATAATTGCTATCACAGGCTTGTCCGTCCCATAAACATTATATGAAACTTAAACCGCTGACATTTTGTCAGGAGGTTAATTTAAAAATCCTCATATACATCATCATTATGGCATTTTAGTGGCTAAACAACAGAAATGTCTTCTCTAATATACAGAAGTGGTATAGATGTATATTTAACAGCATCACGATTAATTATATAAACATCTGATTTAGTTTCATCGTTTCTTTGAATAAAATCGTTTAAAATTGCTCTTGTTTTAATTGCTATATTTTAACCCATCTGGCTATCAATAACCGTACTAACTTCGCCATTTATCTTCATTCTATGAAAGTAAAATAGATAATAAATCCGAAAACTCATTTTGATTAATTTCAGTAAAGTCTTTTGCTAAACTTTTCTTGAAAATTTCAATTAGTTCTGAAATATTTGTCGAAATAGTGTTTATCTGTTTAATTTCATCAACTAATCCCTGTTTAAGAGCTAAATCGCTTATTTCTGTATTCAGTTTATTTACTTTTCCTTTTTCGGTTTCCCAATATTTTAAATACTCGAAGCGATTTAGTGAATATACATCTGCTTTTACCTGTTTTGGTTTCTTGTCTTTAGGATAAAAATTTTCATCTGCTTCAGATAAAATAATTGTCAATAGCTTATCATTAAATGCTCTATTCCGCATTAATTCTGAAACTTCATACATACATCCTTGAGACTTTAAATAGCTATCCGATATAATCGATACCATGAAATCGTGAGATGAAACCGTCTGCATGAATTTTTCAATATCGCTTTTATATTCTAACGTTCTTTTATCCCTTGTAATAGCCAATCTACCTTTTCCAAAAAAGTTAAGCCTTTCATCGACTAAATCAGCAATGCAAGTATCATTGTGCGAATACGATAGAAACACTTTTTTTATATGAAGCTCTGCAACGTTTCTATTGTGGTCAAGTATGTAAGGTGCGTCACTAAAAACGACCACATTTTCACATTTTTCGACATTAATACATTTAAGCGCCGCCGTTTCGTGTGGTAAATCAAAAAATGTTAAATTAACGTTATCACTAAGTTTCGCTTTTATCGAATCAATATCTACGTTAAATTTGTATCCTTTAACCCTTAGTTTTTTTCCATCATCTTGCACACCAAAAACAATTAATCCTCCACTACAATTTGAAAGTGCAGAGATTAATTTCCCAATAGTTTCATCAGGCGTAACAGGATAAATGCAATAAATATTTTCACGGTTATTGTTTGCTATTAATTTTAATACTTCATTTGGTGTCAAGATGGTAGCCCTCGCTTTCTGTTATTTGGGATTGAGATTTTTTAATGGAATGACTGAGATTCCCGTTGTTTTAATAATATCACCTAATGTAATCATACGCGTATTCCCATCATCATTGGAAGTCCAAAGTTCGTAATTGGTATCGTCCATTGCAGCAACTTCTTGCTCATAAAAGAAAATAATTTTATCGTCATCGCTCGGCCTTACAACAATGCGAATATCAGTATCATTTTTCTTTGCCCAAAAAACGGTTTTTGAATAGCTTGTTTTTTTCCACTCTTCTAATTTTTCAGATATTACATATCTGCCAGTGTCTTTCAAATAGTAAAAAACTTTTTCTATAGCATTATTCATTATTTTTTCATAATATTCACGTGCAAATCTATTATTTGTTGATCTATGCAAGAACTTTTTAGAAACTTCCTCTATTGATATGCCACTTGGTAATTCGCTTAACTGAGAATCTGTAAATTCTCCATTTCCCATTAATACACTTAAAATTTGCAACAAATCATCTTCGCAATTAATCCCAAGCTGTGAAAGTTGTTCTTTTGAAACATTAATTGTATCTGTTAATTTCACATTGCTTTCGGCTTGCTTCAACATTTTTTCTAATTCTTGAGTATTTGAAACACCAAAACTTGATAACAATTTGTCTAGCTCTTCAGCTTTCTCCATGTTATCTGAAATAATAGCATCGTTATAAAACCAATGTTTATTTTCACAAAGTGTTTTAAAAGTACTTTTGATCCCTTTAGAGTGTTCATTTTTATTTAAATACGCATAGAAGTTTTGAAAAACAATCCTCTCATCATTATTGTCTTCTCCAAGCCGATTCTTTCGAATTTCAACATAATTAGTTATTTTTTCTGACAGCGTATGAAGATTTATTGTCGTGTTTTCTGGTAATTTAAAATACACGCTGATTGAAAGCAATTTCGAACGTATATTGTCACCGGTAAAGCAATAGGCATCCTTAACTATTTCGTCTACTTCTCCATTATCAAGTTGTAGCTCAGAACTTTTTTTAAACACTCCATTCTGATTCGGAAGAATGGAATACTTATCTGCTAATTGGTTGTAATCGTTATTATCTAAAAAAATAACAAATTGGTTTATAAACAAAATAGTATCATCTTCGTTTCCCCAAAAATACTTTTCAGAAAAAACACCTAATGTTTTACTTTGATGTATATCAACACACAACTTTGCAACCCAATAATCTAACGCTTGTTCAAAAATTGATTTTAAGGACTTGTTAGAACGTACAATTTCCCATGTAGTTTCACAGTAAAACTGTTTAGCTATTTTCAAAAAATCATCTTGTTTTTGTTTTTCATTTATCTGTATGCATATTATTCTCTGAAAGAATTCTTCACGATTATGATGTTCCGTTTGCAAACATCGTGTAATTTCTGAAAACAACTCCGAATATGCGTATTGCGGTACTTCAATATGCTTTGAAATCTCTGTTGCCACCCTTTTATGAAGTAATTTCGCTTTAATATCTATATCTAACAGTAATGAAATTTCTTTGTATATATCATCAATTTCCTTATCAAAGAAAACTTTATTTAAGCAACAGAATTCGCCATTTTGATTGAGAAATACTGCTGAGTGTTCCATAGTTTCTCTACATGCTTTTTCTTCACTTGTTAAAAGTAATTTATAAAACTCATTCAACCATATAAATACATCTTGCCCGTTTAATTCATTAGCTAAAGAAGATAGGTTTTCAGAACTTTCAATTGCTTTTACTATGTTATTAATACTCAAGTTTTTACATTCGTCCCAAAGTGAACAGCACCAAGCTTCTAACTCATCTTGCTTGGGAATGCGCTCAGGAAACAAAGCATTTGACAAAGAACAAAGTTTAAGCATTTCTTCTCTACTTTCTTGATTTTTAGGAATTAAAACAACCGGCTCTTCCCAAAATTCAAACAACGGTTTTTTATCTCCAGCATTTGTAGTTATTAGGTTTAAATATTTTATTTCTTCTTTTATAGGTTCAAGTATTTTATTCTCAAACCAATTTGCATTCAGCCATGTTTTATGTGGTTGCTCGGTCATTTTTACAATATTATATATACCTGCATAATTATGTTCTGCAAAGAAATTCAATGCAGTTTTATAAAGTTCAACAGCGGCTTCTAATGCTGCTTTATTGTCTTTAATAAATTGCTTTTCTTCAGCTCTGCTCTCCAATTCAATTCCATCACGGGGTTCTGTAGGTTCAAAATATGGGTTATTGATAACTACCGGAAAAGCAAAATCACTTGTGCCAAGTAATGGAAAATCACAAAATAGTTTGGGTAAATTTCCATTCATTAGTTGAATAGCTGTTTTTTCACCAACATCTAAAAGTTCGACTGAAATTGATAAGTGTGTTAATACTTCGTCTTTTAGAGCAAAAATATATCTTGGATTCTTTTTTTTTGAATCACACACTGTTATAATCTGTGCATTTTTCAGTGCAATGCCTACATCATCTCCACGAGAAAGCACCTGATTATAGTTGCCTTTCGTTGTGTTTGCGTGAATAGTTATAGATCTTATCTCCGGAACAAAAGCAAAAACATACGCAATAGAAGCAACAAGATTATTCAAACCATCCTTAGCGGTTTGAATTCCTAAAGCGTTTAACTCATATGTAAAACAAGTATTAAAATCATTTTCATCTATTGGTGTTGTAACTTCTTTTGCGCTTTTATTAAGTTGCTCGCAACTTTCTTCAATAGACTTGATGATTTCTATCTGATTATCGCTCGAACGGTCAATATCAATATTAAACTGGTGTAATGGTTCATCTTCGTCGCATAAATACCCAGTTACATTTACTTTTTTTGAAAGTAAATGCGTAGTTAGAAAACCAGTTCCAAACTTTCCGGTTATCTTCTTTTCTTTTCTATCAAGTTCATTTCGCTCTTTTGTGGAAACTTGTTCAATAAGGAAAACTATGTTTTTGGTTAAAAACAGCTTTCCATTATGCTTAAATTCTATTATTCTTCTGTTTTCATTAAAATTAACAAGAATATCTACTTTTCCTGTGGAGTTAACTACATCTTTTGCATTTTGAATTAGCTCCCAAATCCAACGATAGGAAGTATCTTCATTATTGCTATTTTCCAACTTTTTTAGTTGGTCAATAATTTTGTTTGCAGCTTGTGTTGTTTGTGCCTGACTACGCAATTCATCAACTTTATCTTTAAAACTCATACAGTAACTCCCTTTTATATAATCTGTTATTTGGACTATTACAAATAACTATTAAAAGCCTTACTCGTTCATAGTAATTTATTCTTAATTCCGATCGATGTATATTAGTTGCATATTTTTTTAGAAAAAACTGTTGTAATAAGTGAAAAAGCAATAGTGTTTATAAGGGATTTTATAAAACCGCCGCAATTATACTAAAAATGGATTCCATAATCCCCTCCTAATTGTCAAAATAGTTGAGACAATACTTCCCGCCATTTTGAACATTACGACTATAGTGGGTGCAATTAGCTTTGTAACTTAGCTTCTCATGATGGTACTACTGTGTACCCCTCAAGCTATTTCCGCTGTGTAATCATTAAAGGGGAAGATAGTAAAACTAACTATTGTGTCAAATCAATCACCATTTAAATATTGTTTGTAAAACTTGAATACCCATGGCGTCGTTAAAGATAATGTGTATATCTTTTAATTGCTGACTAGGAATTAATTTTCTCAAGTATTTTTGAAATATCATTATATTCATTAACCCAAATAATATTAAGTCCCAACATATTAGCGTCTTGTTCCTCAAGCATTATTTGAATTTCATTTATTTTAGAATTATTACTTGGCAATTTTTTTATTATATAATGCTTACGCATATCATCAATGCTTTTTCTTTTTGATATATCAAGTAACCTTCTTAAATTTGGGTCGGTCAAACTCAACCCAACAAATAAGCACGCATTATTCATAAGTTTATATAGCTGAATTAAATTAGACCAACTAAAAGGATCAATAAATTGCGTATGATATGTATCTTCACTAAAAACAATATTAGGGTTATCTAACCTTCCATATCGAGGAAGGTAGCCATGAACATGAAAAATCGGTATTTCATCTGTATGATAAAACAGACCTTCAGCAAAAACAGACTTATATTGGATCTTATTTTTTGTCAGTAAATCCTCAATTAAAGAGTCGAAGTTAAATGTAATAATTGATTCAACGCTTCCTTTGTTTCTTTTTGGACGAATTAACTCAATAATTGCTTTTAATAATCTAGTTTCTTGAAAAGCATATTCACCTAAAGTTTCTTCATCAGCATACAAGCATCTGCTTACTATTTTTTCAAAATCTTTTCCTAGAAGAATTTTGAGGTATTTACCAAGAATAAGATTTGATAACGGAAATACTCTTTTAAAATCACTCAAAACATCAGGATTATTATTTTTATCAAGACCAAATTCTAATGCTCTAATCATTAACTCATTCCAATCAGGTATTCCAGCATCAATAGAAATACCTGCGCCGCAAACAAGTGTTAACCTATTTTCATTTAAAGCTTTTTTTAAATTCTGCAAATAAATCACTTCATTATTTTTCTCAATTCTATCTACTTTTTTATGCTTTGTAGGATCAATATAATCTTTTTGAAGCTCTTTTTCAGCTAATGCCTCTATAATTACTTTAATGCTAGCATCTGTAAAATCATCTAATCGAAGATAAACTATCCCTGATAAATATGGAGGTATTTGAATGTTGCCAATTATAATAGGTATTGTTCTTGTTCTATTTACTCCGAAAATAGCAGCACTTAACTCTGCCTGAGCCAAAGATGAACTTAAGTAATTATCTGTGATTAATGCAATCATTACATCCGCTTCGTGTAATGCTTTACTTATTACTTCAGCGATATTATCTCCCATAGATATATTATTTGAATCTACCCAAACCGAATGTCCTGTCTGCAGAAGTGCTAGAGTTAACATTTCAACCATATTCTTATCTTTTAATGAGTGACTTATAAAAATTTTCATAATATTCTCCAAATTAGTTTCCTGTAATTAATAATAAAATAAACTTCCCGTTATGGTACTACTGTGTATCCTTCAGACTGGTTATGCTGTGTAAGCATAATGGGAATATCAGAGGGCACCCATCTTTTTTCGACAAAACCATAATGTTAGCTCTTTTAGCTTATTCCAATTTATGGTCATTTAATGGTTACGACTTACTGTGTTACTCTTTATTTTCTGCATAGAAGCAATGCCACTCTTCATCATTTAAATGAACCATTATAAACCCATCGCCATAATCATACGTATAACTACTTCCAATGCACCCAAAGTTAGAAGAACCATTTTCAGTTGGAATAGAATTCAACTCAACCGAAGAAGTGATTTTTCCTTCGACACACCCTGAGTCTCCCATCGGGCCTACCTCATCCGTTCCATAATACAAAGTATCATTCAATTTCAATACCATTTCACTTTTAGCAGTTTCATCCCTGCATCCACCTAAGAATGTCAAGGCTAATATCAATCCAACAAACCACAAATACCTTCTCATAATACCTCCTTAATATCGCAATTCTTATGGTATTAGCACAATAAGTGTTTTCAGTGTGTAAACATAATAGGAATTTTACATTTTGATTCTATACTAATAGGGTTTGTACAAACTAAAAAAGGCACTATATAAAACCCACCTAATCTATTTCTGGATCGATGTACCCTGTGTTGTCTTTATTTCTAATAATTAGATCATATATGGACTTCATATGATTACTATCTGCACACAGTGATCCTACCAAATCTCCACTCAAAGTTGGTAGTCTAAATTTTATATCATTAAGACTTTGATTTCCAACAAATTTTTGGGATAGATAAATATATCCTTCTTTATCTGCACGTATTTGTGCATCTTTTGAATTGTCACCTTGTAAAATCATTTCTTTAAAATTATCAAAGCTAAAATGGGATAATGCATACTTTCTCATATAAATCCTCCTACGGAAAATATAAATAATAAATAATCCACAACTCATTAATATACACTAGAACTACCTAACAAATTTGGAATTTGTTAGTCCTTTGATAAGCTCAAATTTTTGCTAATATGGTATTAATGATGATTTATTACACCAACGCAACCCGTGTAAAGGATACCTAACATTTGGAAGTTGACAGTTACAACTTTTATTCTCACAACTACAACTTTTACCCTCACAACTACAACTTCTAACATAATATGTTTTACTTTTTATCGATAAAAGAACATTCTTAATCGCTTTATCATATATAGCTTTAGATTGCTTTGAAGATGATATTGTATTTGTTCCCCATCCAAAAACCACATCATTTTCCTTACATAGCTTCTGTACTATACAAAGATTATGATTCATAATATTTTTAAAATCCGGTTTATTATAAAAATTAAGAATTACTTTTGCCTGAGTTGATCTATACGGAAATAAATTAAGTATTATTACCTCTGAATATCCATTGTTCTTAGCAACATTACAAACTTTGCTAACAGTATTATCACAAATAATTTTAGTTGCAACACTGGGATTTTTTAAAATGACGCATAACATCTTTGTGCTCAATGTATCTTTAAAGGGAACCCTTAGCCAATATCTATAATTTCCCATGTCTTTTGATTGTATTGAATTAACATCCACAAATTGCGGATATGAAACATTTCTACCCATTCTAAATTCCTTTCAAATTTAAATCATATTTTTCCTTCTATAATATATTGCTATAGCAGTACTTGCTTTTCGTTTAGTTTTGGATTGAACAATACAGCGCATCTAAATTGGATGTTCTATTGAATTAATTTGTACTTAATTTTTAAAATAAACATAATGGGAATTTTATCAAACACTATATTTATTATTTCATTAATTCCATATTTCGACTTGTGTCTGATCGATAATAAATTCACCGCCATTGTTATCAATCCATGAATTAATATCTTTTATTAAGTTGAAAAAAAATCCACTATAAAAATTTAATGTAATTTTTTTGAATGTAAATTCATCAAGTAATGCTTCTATATGGTCTTTACGTTGAAAATCTCCAAAATCTACAACAGCACCAGTTGTAGAATCTATTTTTCTCATAAGAATTAATCTATTTTCACCAGTTTTCAATGTATCACCATGGATTATATACTCATCAGATTTGTTGCTTGTTTTTTGTAGTTTATCCCAATCATTTTGTCTGTTTAAAGCTTGGTTGTATGATCGAAGAGTATTTATTAACCTAACAATTGGAACATAATAATCATCATTAAAGTTTTTGATAGGTACAATTTTTTCTAACAATTTACATAATTCTTGAGTATTTTAAAAATCTGGAATCCCAAAACCTTTTTCGAGGATAGTTTTTCTCTAATATTGTCATATGAATAATTCAATATTAAACTAACAGTGGAAAGCGTTGATGTATGTTTGTTATAACCTTGTAAAACTTTAGAATTATCCATTATAAGTCGAAACATTGATAAATAAATATCTCCATTATAGTAATCCATTAATTCATTAGAAAACAGAGCTCTGTTGTAATTTTCCTCTAAAATTAATCTAAACGTCGAAATCAACTTCTTTTTTTCGTTTTCTTTATCATTGATAGTTTCATATGTTAGCACCCGTCTGTTGCGTAAATCAAAGGGGAGATCATTGATTGTGCCAAAAATTTTATTAAACACACAAATCACTCTTTCCCATCCTATTTTATTTACAGCGTACCCTAATTCCAATAAAACATTGGGATTAGGCGTTTTTTTACACCCATGTACATTACCATTTATTAAGCTAATATCAGCTACAAAAAAGTGCACATATCAATATTCCTGAAAATACTTTCAGTAATGTCAGGTGCTCCACCATTATTTAATGTATCTCTGTCAATGCTTAAATCTAATATGTAGTTTTTCTCTTTTTTCACTTCTTTTAATGCTTTATTTATGGAGTTTTCTATGAAGTTTCTATTGCTGCTATTTGGCAAATCAGATTGCCAAGATAAAAAAATTTTATGTCTCAAAAGTTCACCCCACTTGCAAGTGTTTATAATTTTATAATTTATACAACTTCACATTGCTACTCTAGTCATCTATGTATTGGCATGTCTATCTTAACATTAGACGAAGTTCGCAAGATTTTGTTAAAATTCTAGTAATTTTGTTTTGGCTGAAATTGTTTTATGCTTGCAATCGTGGATAATGCGTTAAACACACGAATACAGTCAGCTTTTTCAACTAGTCTACCTGTACGTCCATGCTGAATCCAGTGTCTATTAATCATACAGGGTTCTGGTTGTGAAAAGTCGCTTTTCTGATAAAGATTTTTTATAAATTTATTCATTGAAAGCCAACAAAGGCTCTTTATGTTATGTTTTTTATTCATTTCATCAGTTGCACGAAAACAACAAATACGCATCATACGTACATCTGTTGGATCATCTCCAAAAAATGAAATCTGTCCCTCAAGAACCGTAAGAAGTGTTGTAATGCAAATAGAAAACTTACCATTTTCGAATGCGTCTACACACTCGTTAAATAATACTCTTTGAGCATCATTTTCAATCGTTTTCTCTATCTTACGACACATCAATCTAAATTCCCCACCAGAATAATAATTAATAAAATATTGTTCTAATTCAACATCATTTCCTATAAGTTGTTTAATCTTTTGAAAACGTTGTATATCAATATTCAATGGAATTGTCCAGCCCACTTGTGCAATATACTCAACTAATGATCTATATTCCTCACTAAGAACATCAAGAGCTTCTGTCAAATCTGAACTCGGAGATCCTTCAATTTTATAATACGGCAAATCACGATTATTACAGAAAAGATCTTTTGCTCTTTGCTCCATAAAGCGTTTTCTCAGTGGTGGTGGAAGTTTATTTATTTTTTCCATTTCCACATCCGCTGCCAGCTTACTATATTCGTGAAATATGCGATTAACTTCATCTATGCTTATTGAAAAGTGTTCAGCCGTTTGCACAAATGCTGGTTTATCATGTTTAGATGGATAATAACCTCCATCACGCTCTTGAAATTTTCTAAACATTTCTTCGCAGTATTCAAATACAGCACTCTCTTCTATTGTTGCCATCCCAAGTCTCCTCCTAATATCATAAAATATATAAATTTAACTTTGGTACTAATCTTATACCGTTTAAATTCATATTATGGTACAACTGTAAACAGCCAGATTACTCATTATTTAGAAAGGAAGTTCGTCATCTTCACTAACAAAAACTAATGGTTCAGCATAATTTTGATTAAATATGTTGGCCGATGTAGAAAAGAATTGATTTATGAAATCTGGATATTTCTTCTTTATGTCATCATATAATTTCAAGGCATTTTCAAGTGCAACAATTGGTATGTCTACACTTCCATTTATAATTCTATCATCCAACGCCAAAATTTCATATGCAGGGATGCTTTCATCAAAAATGTGATTTGAAATATCACTTTTTAAACCATTGAAAATCATTTTTATATAATCAGCATCAACTTTTTCACTTATTGTAAAAGTTTTTTCCCAGTAGGGATTACCCCACATGTCTACGTCTTGATTGACACACAGTTCTTCAATAGTAGTTCTTATTCGCTCTCTGAGCAGGCCAATATCCGGAATCTTTTCCTGCTTAGGTTGTTCCTTTTCAACCGAAACGGCGTCTATTACATTTTTAAAGTACGAATTATCTTTTATTTCTAGTGTTTTTCCCGTAGCCTCTTTGAATTCAATACACAGCGCATCAGCATTGCCTTTGAATCCATTATCGCCAGTAACAAAAAGCACTGTATTCTCTCCGTTGTCTTTAAAATATGAAAGCATAGAAAGCCAAATTAGAGAGTCCTTAAAGCCTTTATCACTAGCATTATCTGCATTGGAAAATGGAGGCAATTTTTTATAAGCACGTTCTAATACCTCTGAGAATAATTCTACAGTTTTAGGAAAAGGAATAACATGAGTGTCAAAAAGTTTATCATATTTAGCTTGAATAGCAAATCGATATTTTTCCGCAAGCTCCTCATAGCTTTTCATTACTTCAATTTTTGCTATTTTATTATAATCTTTTTGCAATACTGGAAGCTTATTATACTTATCTTTTAATTCACGGCATGTCTGTGCTATTCGTTCTTCAATAGATACCTGTGTAACATAAACTATGAAATCATCTTTAAGTTTCGAAACAACAATATTCAAGTTTTTATTTTGTATTATAAAATTTGTATCAAATATAAATGCTTTATTATTGGCCATTTTATCCTCCAATTTAATTTATCATTTCTAAATAAAAATCCATATTGTTTACATTTTATTCTTTAGTATTGCTATCACCTGAACAGAACGAGCTTCCCAGTATTGCTAAAACTGGAATCTTTATTATAAAAAAATCATAAAACAGTTTGTAAATCCAGACTGCTTAAGTTAAACTTATATCAGCAATATGGGTTTTAAAAGTGCAAAAAATTGTGTCCATTGTTCCTTATACTTTTTTCCTTTATTATACATGCATCTGCATAATATTTCCATATATATTAAAAAAGGTTAAGCCTAAGTGTCACTTTATGACCCCGACTTAACCCCTTATATCACTCTATTTTGTAAAAACACCCTATGTCATCTATATTTTCATCATTTTTCAAGGCTCAAAAACGGCACTTTTTTGCCCATTTTTAAGCCTAAAAATCGCCCCAAAACCACAACATGTTGTGGTTTAAACCTCATTTCCAGCCTTGTAACCACAATACGTCATCATTATTATCGCTTCAACGTGCCTTGAGAGTACAATAATGATGTCGTAAGTATCTAGTACCCCCTTGGTGAAAAGGTATGTTTCTGAATTTCTACCACTTCTTCCATTGATTTTTCAAATTTTCTTACTATACTGCTTGCTGCATCTAGACAATAATTATCTTGATAATTTGATACTTGATTATTGCTAATATATTCAATACTTTTCGTATCAAAATTGTAAGCAACATAACCCTCAAATGATTCTTAATTTGAAGGCTTTGTTCATCACAATTTAAAGGTGTTATCTTAACAATAATAAATCTTTGATTGATACTTATTAATTAACTCCATGTCAATTTTTCAAGTGCAATATGATTGCGATACCAATCATCATTTTCTAGAAGCATTTCAGGAGAACCAGCATTTTTAACCCTTCCATTTTCTATTATAACCACAGTATTGCTGGAAACCATAGATGATAAACGGTGAGATATGGACAATATTGTATGGTCCTTACTTGCCTTTTGAAGTACAGAAACTATTTTCTCTTCCGTTATAGAATCAAGGTTAGCTGTAATTTCATCCAGCAGAAGTACAGGAGGCTTTGTTACAATAGCTCTGGCTATGGCCAAAAGTTGTTTTTGCCCTTGTGAAAAAAGAGTATCGCTGGTTACTTTAGTATCCAATCCGTTTTCCAAGGTTACTACATATTCTGTTAGTCCTACAAAATCTATAGCCTTCTCTATTTGCTCCTTCGTAATATTTTCATCTTGCAAACTTATTTGATCAGCTACTGTTCCCTTTATCATATGAAAGTTCTGATCAACGTACCCAAATATTCTGCGTTTTTCAGAGTTCGGTATATCATAGACATCAATCCCATTTATTGTGATACTGCCCTTGGTTGGTTTAAGCAATCCCATAATAAGCTTAAATAATGTAGTTTTTCCAACCCCTGTTCTACCCACAAATGTTACCTTTTCATTTGGTTTTAAATTAAGATTAATGTTTTGAAGGACATCTGCACCTTCTTCATATTGAAAGGAAATATTATTAAATGATAATCTCACTTCCTCACAGTTTGGAATGATGTCTTCTAATCTTAGCTCATTCTTCTTAAGGTCATCTTCAGTTTCACTGTAAAAATCATTTACTCTTTTGATACCTGATATGGCCTGCTGAATATTTTGCAGCTCCATTCCCAAATTTTCAATTGGCGCAAACAAATTAGATATCAATTCAATTGATGCTGCAACCATTCCTAATGATATACCCAAATAGTTCAACTGTTTGGAAGATAATACTACAATGAAAGCTATTGAAGCTGCACGAGTAAGCTGAATAAATGGAGAATATATAGAATCATAGAAATTTACCTTCTCTACTGTTTTGTAGCTATCAAATAAATATTTTTTATAGTTCTCCTCCATGTAGCTTTCCTTACTGAAAGATTTGATCATCTGTATATTTTTTAAGCTTTCTGAAATATGATTATTTACCCTGCTGATGAGTATTCTATTTTCAATCTGCGCCTTAAGCATTCTTTTTTGAAAAAATTGTGTAATAACATAAATAACTGGCATCAGTAATAAAGTTACAAATCCAAGTTTGCTACTAAACATCCAAATTGAAATTACGATACCTATAAGCTTAAAGCAGTCAACCATCATTCCGATAATACCATTTGTAAACAGTGAATTGATTGCATCAACATCATTTGTAAACCTTGAAACTACTGTTCCTGAACCATTGATGAAAAAACATTACATTTATCCTTTCAAGCTTTTCCATCATTTCAATTCTTATTTCCTTCGTAATCTTTTGCCCTAAAACTGTAATAACAGCTTCTTTGACAAAATCAAATACTCCAATTAACAATAACACCCCAATAAGCAATTGCTAGAACAAGTAATCTGTCGGAGCTTTTTGTTACAAGGTTATGGCCAATTATACATTTTAAAATCTAACTCTTGTCATGAGGTTTCCCATATTTTCATTATCCAGCTCAAAAGTGCTTTTATTCATTATATAATTGTATATCATAAGTCTCATAGTTGAATTGTTCTGTAATCTATGTTTTATAAGCTTAACCAAAATTTTGAAATAATTAGCGCAAACAATGGAATTATAGTACCCCAAAGCAATTGTGATGTAGTATGACGTTTCGTTTTTATTGATGCCCAATACACCATCATTAGGACAACTACACTGACAAGGGCTTTTATACCTATAAAATATACTAAAATTGAAATTGGACCTGCCACTCCACAAGCATGCCCGCTTGCACGGATTTTAAATATTTTATTAAAAATCAGAATTCCAATGCCAGATAAAAAATAAATTAAATATATCACTAGTAATTCTTTAGTAGCATGAGAACACAGTGTGAAAACAATGCCAAACAAGTATCCCGAAACTCCCATCATAAGAGCAAGGTTGCGCTGCCCCTCTCTGCCTTTATTACGGTATTTTGGTAAAATCAGTTGTAATGGATAAGCCGATATCGGTAATACTGTAAGAAATATAATTGATAGAATATATTGGAAGGTTCCCTGAAAAATACTTGGGCGTAACCCATAAAGAATACTCAGCGTGGTTAGTGCCATAACCGGCACTACCGTAACCACCCGAATTATTTTTGCAAACCTACTTGCCTTATTCATTAATTTCACCTGCAATACAATTTAAATTCAATTAATCTTCTCTCCTTCCACCTAGAAAGAAAAGTGCCACAGTTCCAGGACCGGTATGAGAACCAATTACGGTACCAACACTATTTATCATCACATGCCCATTGAGCAAAGGGAATCTTTCTTCAACTAAATCAGCCACCTTGCGTGCATCTTCATAACACGCTGAATTAGAGATAAAGCACTTCCCGGTGTAATCTATGCCATCCTTTGCATGTATCTCCATAATATTCACAATCTCCTTTATTACATGCTTTTTACTGCGAATCTTTTTGCAAGGAGTAAGTTTTCCATCATAACTCATATTTAATAGCGGACAAATGCCAAGCAAAGTCCCTACAGCTGCGGATGCAGCTGATATACGGCCTCCTCGTTTATAATGGGAAAGGTCCGTAGAGAAAAACCAATGATGCACATTAAGCTTGTTTTCCTGAAGCCAGTCATATACTTCTTCAAATACTACTCCATTATCCCGCATATCCGCCGCCATGTCCGTTAACAATCCATAGCCTGAGGATGCGCCCAGGGAATCTACAATTAATATTTTCCTATCCGGGTATCTTGATAAAAGTTCCTCCTTTGCAATAGTTGCAGAATTATAAGATCCTGATAAACCAGAAGAAAAAGAAATGTGAAGAATATCTTTTCCCGCTTTTAAAAATGGTTCAAAGAAATCCATATACTGCCCCACATTCACCTGTGAGGTTGTAGGCATTGATCCCGCCGCGATTCTACCATAAAATTCTTCAAAAGAGATGGTTTGCCCTAAATCATCCAGATAGTCTTCCCCATCCAAAATACAATGAAAACATACAAACGGAATATTCCTTTTTTTAAAGTAGTCATAGGGCATATCTGCTGTAGAACAACAAGTTAAAACATAATTAAACATATTGAATCCTCCTTGTACAATTAATTTGAATCTAAGGTGTAAGGGCTGAACATCTTACACCTTCATAAAGAAATGAAGCCAAAAATAGTTTACTTTTATAATTTAAAGAAGTTGATTTTTAGTATAATATTTACTATACTAATAAGGGTGTTATAATTGTAACGCCGTATATGTTGTTTTTCAATACAAATCCAAAGGGATGTTACAAAAGGAGTTCTTATGTCACTTGCTTCAAACCTAGAAACCAAAAAAATAACAAAAGAAAGTATTCAAACCGCATTAATACTACTTCTAAAAGAAAAAAAATGGGATGACATTACAATCAATAATATTGTAGAAAAAGCCGGCGTCTCACGTATGGCTTATTACCGTAATTACAAGTCTAAAGATGATATACTAACGGATATTTTTGATAATTTTATGACAAAGCTCACTGAAATATCTCTCCCTTATATGCAAACAAAACAGTGGTATGATTATTGGAAAGTTCTATTTGATTTTTTTGCTGAGCATGTAGAAAGTATCAGGCTATTATTTGACTGTAATTATAAGGTATTCATCCTGGATTATTTAAATAACTTTTACATTAGCAGCATAAAAACACTTTCTCTCTCAGACCGTTATCGCATTTACGGCTGGGTTGGCTTGTTCTTTAATATGTTTGTTGAATGGATTGAAAACGATATGCCAATTAGTTCTGAAAAATTAGCCCAAGTGTGCTTTGAGTCAATTAATTTTTAACGTTTTTTTCCAGGCATACATTTTACCTTATTCATTAAACGACTGAAAAAGATGCCGGCCAAGGTGCCTATTGCACCTTAATCGGCTATATGAATCTTGTGACTGCATCTAAAGACCCTAATTTAGAAGTTACAGATGTAATCAAAACCACGCACTTGGCACTTGCCGGATTTTTTACCAGTTCTCCCGGGGGTAGCTCTTATGTGGACTCGATTTTCAGTAATTATCAAAAACAGACTGCATATTTTTCCCTACTGCTTTTAGCAGTTCTTTTGGCAGTCTTTCTATCTGTTCGCCGATCATTATTCCATGGGGCTCTTTGTAGCCTTCATTCCATATGAAATTAAAGATCTTTTCATTTGTATTGTTGCTTTTTCCCATTTGAAATGCATAGATTTCGACATTCTTAGATAATAATTCTTGTACCGCTTCTTTTGCTGATCCCGGACAACTTGATGCACCGTCTGTAATCTCAAAGATTATCTTTTTTTGTTTTCCTTTTTTGAGTTCACTATCCTGTATGGATGTAATTCTATCATATATTTCTCTAAGACAACTTGCATCGTCAGTTGCTCCATCTGTTGCATCTAGCTTTACGATTGAGCGAATTATGTCGCTTTTTTCTTTTTCTTTCACATTTTTATCGTTAAATTCTTTAACATTATAATACTTACTGCCGAAAAACCACGTCTCACTTAAAATTTCTACTTTTTGATTCAATTGTTCTGCATTGCTTTTTAAATATTGATTAAAATCATCTATTGACAGCAAAGTCACAGCCAAAGCTTTTCTCGCCACTTCAATTTTTGACGCATTCATCGATCCTGAATTGTCTATCACAAAAGAAATCTCTATTCTTTCAGGCAATCTATCTGTTTGAGGCTCTAGTAAACATCTATTAAAAATCGGGATATTTTTGTAGTTTCCCTTTTTTTCAGCTTCTACAAAATCTGGATAAGAGTTAATAAAGCTACCGACATTAAGTTTTCCCTTTATTTGATCACCTCTTTTTACACTTACTTCCTTCTTTGCATCCCCTATCAACTTTTTCCAAAATTGACGCATTTGTTCTCTTTCCATTTTCATTTTATTTGAATAAAATTGAAACAATTGTTGATCTGTTTCGCTAATCCCATAAGGCACTAAATCCACCTTACCTTGTATTGTATTTTGTACGTTCCAGCTTATTTGTTCCTGTTTATCTAACATTTCTTGTAAAATCTTTTTCTCTTCTTCCTGCGTAGATTCTAGTGAATCTGATATCTCGTCTGCTTTAGATTGTTCAAAAGGATTTTCACTTCCCCCTACTTGCTCTTTTTTCTGTCCTTCTGATTTATAAAACACCATTTCATCAATTTCTTCTTTCCACAATTGCTCAAAGATTGGAAAGATAAAAGAACGAATGAATGGATCTCTTTCTATTATTCCTTGCTCATTATTAATCTGTCTAACTAATTGATAATGAATAAAGTTAAAAAAAGACTGATTGAAAACCTTTCTATTAAAGGGATTTTCATCACATCCTTCGATCGTAGGCACTCTTTTATATAATTCAATTATTAATAAACTGTTTGCAAAAGCTCTATGTCTAGGCATTTGAGAAATAGACTCGATGGTCTTACCTGTCTGTTTCATATATGAAACAATTCCCTCGAAATTTTCTTTATCTCTATATATAGGGCACATCTGCAAAACTCTTAGAAAGGATATCTGCTTATCCAATAGATGTAATAAGTCAAGAATTTCTTTTCTTGCATAATTTGAAATAATTTTGGGTTGATATGCACAGTCTTTTTCCAGTCCTTCTTTTTTAATCCTATCAAGAATATAGCTTGTCATGTGATCAATTTCTTTCTGCCAATCTTTCTTTCTATTCAAATATTTTTTAGTTTGTTTTTTCCAATCAGAGTATAGTGATAGCTCATAGTAGATATGCCACATGATTTGATTGTCATCTAATTTTCCATCCAAAAAGCTTTGAAGCGGCAAGTATAAAACTCCTTTGGAAGGATCTAATAGAAATCTTTCCAATTTTGGATCAGGAATATACATCAAACTAGGATCTCTTGTGAATGTGGCCAATGAGCGTTGTTCTTTTTGCAAAAATACTTCGCAATGTTTTTTAGATTCTTCAATTAGAGCTTGTTCATCCAAGTCAAGCATACTCATCCCTCCTATTGATACCGTGGCAGATCCCACAAGTCTTTTGGTGTATCAATTCGATCAATGTCTAACAGATTTAATTTACCTTCTACATCCATAAGCAAATATTTTGAAATTTCTAATTTTAAGACATTTGTTAAAAAGACTTCCTTAATCGCTGCCTCATCATTTAGGTACCAATTTCCGAAATTCTCTTCAAGTAAGTATATGATTCCATCTTCACTTAAAACTATAGCTGTACCCTTTTTAGATTGAACACTAAACAAATTACCTATTAAATCATTCAATTCTATTTTAATGGTTATTACATTCTCATATAATGAAAATATCTTAAGATGTCCTTTATTTCCTGTTACTATAAATGAATTCTCATTACCATTTTCATGCTCCAGACATCTAATTTGCCTTATTTCATCATTTAGAAAATTTACTTTATCTGTAATAGTAAGTTGTCTGTTCTCATATTTGATAAAATATAACTCCCCCATCTTTGTTCCAACTACAAAATAATCTTCATTTATTTTTTCCAATGCAGTCCAATTTGGAATAGTACAATATATATCTTTATGAAAAACCAAATGATATTCATCTTTTTCTTTTACTATTTCAAACAAATTTAACTTTTCGTCTCCATTTTCCACTACAAATAAACCATCATAAATTGCTATACATCTACCAAATCCACTAAAATCATGATCTGTTTGAATTCTTTTAACTTTAATCTGTCCGTTAACATCAGGCATTTGAGCAAAATTATCGCTTGAAAGTAGGTAGCATCGCCCTCTGACTCCGAAAAGCAAAATTTCTTTATCATTTAATTTATATATAAACGAAATTGACTCCTTTATTTCTTTAATAGGATGACTCCACTCTACTTCAAGTTGATTATGATTAGAAAAATCATCTGGAATATCTATATGAAAAAATTGAACTTTACTATCTATACTGCTTGTAATAAAAAGGGTTTTATTAATCCTCAATGTACTTTGTAAAAAACTATCAAAACTAAAAGCTCCCAATTGTTTTATCGGATTTATTTGCATTGAAGTCTTTGTAATATTATCTACATAAACTCGGTAATACGGAATTAAGTCAGACAATAACTCTTCTTCTATTTGTGAGAGTTTATCTAATTGTTCTTCAAAATCCTCATCTAAAATTCCATTTGTCAGGCATTCATTCAGCTTTGTTCTTAAATCTTTAACTTGGTCCTTGAAATCTTTTCCATGTACTGACAAATTCATATTCACTTTTCTCCTTCATTATCTTCCAAGTATTCAAGTAGTTCCTTTGAATGTTCCAAATGAGATAATTGTTGGTCTAATTTTTGATACTTTTTCACATCAATTCGCGATGAATCAGCAATATCAGCTTCAAAAATTTCTTTTAGTTCTTTTGGCAAAGTCTTTCTTGGGGTTCCTTTCCCAAATATTAGATGAACTACATCTAAATAGCTTAACGTTTCTATCGATGTACGAACATAGTGATATGGGCGGGTACGAATTTCGTCATATATTGTCGTTGCTTCTCCTATGCCTTTTATCTCAATATTCCATCCCTCTCCTGTAGGGAAAAATCCAAAACGCACCGCTTGTGAGAGAATATAATTTTGATCGTCAGGATAAGTGATTGAACTAATAAAACCATCCCACAAGGCTTTACTCAAGTCTTTTTCTTCGCCTAGATTCCAATTATCTAAAACGTGCAAAATATTACGGATTGATAATACAGACTCTCTAAGCTCAGGTTCATCCATTCCAGAATCTTTTAGGATTTCATTATCTTTCCACTTACCCATAAAAACATTCTGAGTAACCCTACACAACTGAGAAAAGCGAAACAATTCTTCTAATGTCCTTTTGGAATCAGGAATATGAATATTTCCATTTTTGTCAGCTAATCGTGCTATTATTATTCTAAAAAGTTCGTTTTTTTCTGGAAACTCTTGATCTTCTAAGGAACCAGTTATCCTTTGGGGTACATAATTGTATTCAATCGTTACGAAACGTGATTTAAAGGCTGGATTTAGCTCATTTGTTCCTTCATAATTGACCATTTGAGTTGATAGATTCCCTGTGCCAATAAATCCAAATCCAGGTTTAACTAAAACAGGACCAACTCCTGTAATGTAAGCTGTGCTTCCTGCATGACGCTGCAATATATCATTCAAAGCAATTAAGTTTTGCATGGCAATTGTATTTAATTCGTCTATGATTACAGCTCGACCTTCTTTTACTGCAATCAAAATTTCTCTTTCTGTTTTCTTGATTTCAGTACCAAAAGCGCTATTACTTGCTACCAATAAATCAGAAAAGCTCTTCCATATTTGAATCTTAAGCTGCAACTGTTCTTCATCAGTCATCTGCTCCAGTCTTGCTTTGTGTTCATCCATCCACTTATAAAAATCTCCTATAATCATATTCAGATAATCCGTATAGGATCCTTGTGAGAAACTGTGTGTAAGAGATAAAGTTTTCTCTACAAACATATCTTCATAAGTTAAATTGTGTGAACCAGATATAAATAGCGGTTGCAAAGATTCTATTTTCTCTTTGCTTCCATTTGTTAATATATTTTTATAGTGAAGCTTTCTTTCTTCATTAAATTCTCTGAATTTTTGAATAGCATCTTTTTCTGTCGCATTTGGATTTACAGAAAACCAATTCTCCATTTTGTCTTCTAATTCACTTTGTATTTTATTTTGAATAGTAAAATCCAGAGCTGCTTCAGTTGCTAATTGTGTTTTCCCGCTTCCTAAATGTCCTACAATATATACAGGAACACCTAATTTCAACGAATCTATTACTTTTTGTTTTGCTTTAGCTACATAAGGTACAGTTACCAAACGCTGTTGGTGTTGGGTTTCTATATCACTTATCAATTGACGTTTATAATAAAATTCCCATGCTTCTGGGGAGTTTTCTAAGATTTTATCTAATTCTTTTTCCAATTTTTCTATGCAATCAACTCGATATCTTGTTGCTGAATTACTCCCATAGTGACTGTAATTATTGCTCTCACTATTGACCCTTCTTTCCCAACGAAGAATAAACCTTTCATATTCAATTAGATTTTCAATTTTTTGTATCTTTTTGCCCTTATTTGCTGTTTCTTCTTCTACATAAGCTTTATATTTTTCATAATAAACATTATTTTTTTTAGACTCAGGAGTAATTTTGTCATCCTTTTCTTCAAATTTTCGAAAAGCTTTAAAAAACAATCCTTGCTCGTCTATTTTTTTATTATACTCATATTCCGATGATTTTAAGGCTTCCCTGCGCAAATCATCTTCGTACCAGCTTTGTATTTCTTCTATGGTAGGAATATAAGCTTGCTTAATATTTTTGTGTTCTTTCACAGAAGTATCCTCCATTGTATTATGTTCTATTATATTACCAATATATCAAGTGGCAATAGGATTAATAAATATGCATAAATTAAAATCCCGATTTTTAAAACTCGGGATTTTAATTAAATCATTTTATTCTATATGCCATTAAAGAATTTCATATTCTTTCAATAACTTTTCAATTTCTGTTCCAGCTATTTGCTTTTGAATTTTACGTTTAACCAATGGTGGCAAATCCATCTCTGGTTTTTCACCATCCAATAAGTTCACACCTGCATTTAACAAATAACGGATATCATATCTCGATGCATATACCTCAGGAACTCCTTTTTCAACCCCAGTCAATACATATACTGCTTCCATGGCTGTACGTCCTGAGTATTCAATAGTAAATACAGTATCACGTCCCGGATCATCCAATGTTTCAGCATATTGTCCAAGGAAAGCAAAGTTTACTGCATTCTTTGGTACAACATAAGGACGATCTCCAAATTCACGAGGCATAAATTGGGATGTTATAAATGGCATCATAATAGGAATTGCAGTACAGCTTTCCGCTAATTCTTCGATTTTATCTGCAGGAACTCCTATATGATATAACCATTCTTTTGTAATTTCCTTACCAGTACAATCCCTTAAAGGTTTTTTAATATAATCTCCAGGAACATCAGTAAACAAACCATATACCCAAACAACAACATCTTTTTCAGGTTGACCATAGTATTGTTCTTGACGGTTTATGGTCCAACTCATCAACCAGGAAGAGTCTTCTGCTGTGACTATACCACCTGTTACCGTGCGTCCGGTATATGGGGAACGTTTTGTGATCTTTTCAATATATTCAGGAACACGTTCATCATGGCAAGTTACTGTACAAGACTCCCAATTGGATTTTTCTGGATCTGTACAGAATTTATCTGGATTTCCAAATTCATCACATTGAGTCGCTATATTTCTCCATAAAGTCCAGCATCCTTTTGGTTCCTTGTTAAATGGAGCTGGAGTATTGTCATCCCCATAACCACTACCTTCAGTCATGGAACCATTGGTGATAAATACCAAGTCATTTTCTGTTAAGTCAATAGAAATATCATTTTCTCTTTTATCCCTTGCAACGATTCTCTTTGCAACTTTTTTATTATCTGTAATTGAGAATTCAACATTATCAACAGTGACTCCATATTCAAACTTAGCACCATGGTCTTCCAAATATTTAACCATAGGTTTTACGAATGAAGTGTACTGATCGTGACGTGAAAATTGTAGTGCCGAAAGATTTGTTAAGCCGTCAACGTGATGGATGAAACGATTCATATATAGTTTCATCTCTAAAGCACTATGCCAGTTCTCAAAAGCAAACATTGTTCTCCATATTGTCCAGAAATCAGTGTTTAAAAGTTCTTCAGAAAAAATATCTTCAATAGATTTGTTTTGAAGTTCTTCGTCTGTCATCATTGTAAAAGCAGCTATTTCTTTTGCCAAATCTTGACCCAAATTAAATTTTCCATTATCATAGCGTTCGCCTTGGTTTTTAGTAATACGGCAATTGCTAAAATTTGGATCGTCATGATTTGTATAATAAAAATGATCTAATACAGTCATATTAGGATCTTCTGTAGATGGTAAGGAACTAAACAAATCCCATAAAACTTCAAAATGATGTCCCTGTTCACGTCCACCACGTGCCACATAACCTACATTTTGGCGAACTTGACCATCCAATGATCCTCCAGGAATATCTAATTGCTCTAAAAAAGTAATCTTCCTTCCATCCATGTGAGCATCACGAATCAAAAAACATCCAGCAGCTAATGAAGCAATTCCAGTTCCAACTAAATAAGCTTGTTTGTCTTCAATTCCTTTAGGCTTTCTTGCATTTACCAAAGAATGATAATTTCCATTTGTAAGCGTAAGCCTATCATCATGTGTCTTCAATTTCATTTTTTTTCCTTCTTTCTTATTTTTTAATAGTTTTCTAAATCCTACTCTTATGTTTTGTCTTCTTCTATATTCACTTTATCAGTATGTCCACGCGGTACATGCATAATGATTTCTCATTTAACTTTTTGAAAACTTGCTTTCTGTAGGATTTATTTATACTTATCATATAGCTTTTTTATGTCTTTTACATTAGATAAACAAACTGCGGTGTTCGAGATTCGAACACCGCAGTTTGTTTATCTAATTTTTAGGCATTGAGATTAGAATGTCTGATAAAAGGGATTTTCTTATGGCTTTTTACCAGACGTCATTTAAACCAGAACTTCTCTTAAGAGATAAAGCAATGTGTCCATCGAATAGCTGCCCAATTCGTCTGACGATAGTATCAGGGTCTTCCTTCATTCCAGAAGCAATCCAGCGTAGTACCATTTCAGTAAGGGCACACTGATAAAAGGAAGAAATCAGTTTTTTATCCCCCGAAGAAGCTGAGATACCGTCGCTTAATTTTTCAACATACCGGTTCATGACATGTCCTGATACATTGTATATATAATCCTCTAATTCTTCTCTCTGCATGGAGTTATATACATGATTAATGGCTATTTTGTTTTCTAAAGCAAACTTAGTAGCTACAATAAAACTCTCCTCCCAGGAAAATGTATCATTATATTCATCAATTACTGTCTGGAGTTCTGTTTGAAAGAGCTCTGACAGAAGTGCATATACATCTGTGTAGTAATAATAAAAAGTATTTCTATTGATCTCACATGCTGAAGCAATATCCTTAACTGTGATTTTATTAAGTGGGCGCTCATTCAGTATCTTTATGAATTCTTCTCGAATCTTTTTTTTCGTATATTGCTGTGCCAAGCTGTTACCTCCTTAATGCTTTAGCCTTGAGAGTACAATAATGATTGATTGTTTCTCCCTTCAAATTCTTATTTATATATAAGCTCTAATTATTGAAATTTATGAGAGACTTAGCCTTTGAAATTAAAAAATCTCATTATATGAAAGATCTATTCTTTCATCTTTAAATTTCTAAACTCTCCTTCTATATTATAAACGTTTTTTACATATTTTACAATCTTTGCAAAGTAATCTTTTCTCATTTTATTTGATCTCCTATTCTCAAAATAGTTAATCATAAAAGCAAGAGTATTTCTCCGAATTTGCTATATTTTTATATGTATCCATAATTCTATTAAAATTAACGGTTTGCGCGATTTAAAGCTAAACCTCTTAGTTCATAGCCTATCATATGCTGTCGCTTTTGTCATTGGCGTCATGCACATGGCCATAAAGCATATATGTCTTCGGACTTCCATCTTCATCCAACTTATACTGAACTTTTAATTATTTCGATTTTTTGCTCCCCACTTACACAACTCTTCCAAGACGGGTAATAGAGTTTCTGCTTTATCTGACAGACTATACTCTACTTTAGGCGGGATTTGAGGATACTCTTTCCGCTTCATCAAACCATCCGCTTCCAATTCTTTTAATTGAGAACTCAATATTTTAAAAGTAATAGTTCCTATTTGTCTTTTCAATTCATTAAATCGAACTGGTTGGTTTTCTGCTAAAAGGTAAATAATAACCATTTTCCATTTACCACCAATCACTGAGATTGTATAACCAAAAGGTGTATCTTGAATATTTTTAACTTTACCATTAAAATCAGCCATACCCATACTTACACTATTCTTTCGAATAGTACCTATCAATAAAGTGCGTACTATTTTTATATTTGAGCTTAGTATATACTAAGATTACATTAAACTAGGAGTGATAATAATGGCTAATATTAAAACCTACAATCACGGTCTTCCATGGGAAGACGAACATGGCATTGCCCAAGGCTACTGTGTTAACGGCACCATATACATTTCGGGTCAATTCTCCCATGATATCCAGGGCACATTTGTTGGTGAGGGTGATATCGAAGTGCAAACCAGACAAACGCTAGAGAATCTCGATCGAGTACTGGCGGGATTTGGTGCTACGAGGTCGAACATTGCTGAGATGGAGATTTTTCTGTCAAACCCACAAGAATTGAAAAATGCATCAGTATTTTCAAGGAGTATGTGGGCGACCATCGACCAGCCGGTGCCCTCGTTGGTGTGTCGGGTATGGCATTTCCTGATCAGCTGATTGAAATTCATGCTGTAGCACATATTAACTAACTCATTCAAAGTGGTGAGCGAGTTGTCAGAAGATCAAGCATCGAAAAGGCCCGTTTGTTATTAGTGTAAAGCAAAAAAGATGTTGCCAAGAATGTATAACTTTTATTATAAAACGAACCCCTCCCTCATTATTTGGCAGGGAGCAGTTCTTTTTATAGATATTATGCATCCGGCCGATCAGATGCAATTTTTATTAAATAATCTTTATGTTTTTCTATTTGAACAATATCTTTAAAGTGAAGAATGCTCAGTCATTCTCCTTCCACATTAAAGGAGAATCAATATCGCTTTTTTCTCTCGCAGCGTGAATGATATTCTTCCAAATGTTTAATTGAATCTCTTTAGACTCTTGCAATCTTTCCTGAAAATCTGGAAAAAGTTTTATGGCATCAAAATCAAAGAAAAATAATTAAAACTGAGGGCACTAATAGTTTACAAGCATGATGGAGGTGCATCTCGCATATAGTGTGAGGTATATATGATTTTGGGCATTATAGATTCCTCTTTGACTTTCGGGTAAAAGAAAAGGGTGACCGTTAGATCACCCATAAGACTATTTTCTTTATTCTGTTGTGCTCTAATTTTGTGTTCTTGAATATATTGATGATTTGGTGGCATTAATAGGCTAGTATCTCATAGCCATCATTAGTGACTAATACCATAACTTCCCATTGGGCAGATGGCAATCCATCTGTCGTATAAACTGTCCAGCCATCATTATCATCTACAAAAATTTCTTCAGTTCCCATATTCACTATTGGCTCAATCGTAAATACCATACCTGGGACTAAAAGCATTTCTGTTCTTTTTTTTGAAACATGGCTTATCCACGGTTCCTCATGAAATTGCAAACCAATACCGTGTCCGCCTATTTCTTGTACAACTGTATATCCATTACTCATGGCATGTTCATTCACAGCTTGCCCCATATCACCTAAAAATCCCCACGGCTTTATTTGTGCTAATCCTAATTCAATGCATTCTTTAACCACATCCACCAGTTTCTTTTTTTCAGGACTTACATTTCCGATACAAAACATTCTTGATTAATCCGAAAAAAATCCATTGTATATTGTAGAAACATCAATATTTATAATATCTCCGTCTTTCAGCAAAACATCACTGGATGGTATTCCATGGCATACTTGATCATTGATTGATGTGCATACACTTTTAGGAAAACCTTCAAAATTTAATGTCGCTGGGATTCCACCCAAAGCCACCGTTTTTTCATAAATCAAATGATCAATTTGCTCTGTTGTCATTCCTATATATATCTGTTCAGATATAAAATCTAAAACTGCTGTATTGATTTTTCCACTTTTTCTAATCTCAATAATTTGTTCTTGGTTTTTTATAATTTTTCTGGGTGGAATAATACATCCTTGAGTTTTGTACCATAATAGCTTTTCGTCAAAAGACTCATGACATTTTTTATACTTAATTTTGCTTCCACACCAACATAAATCATTTCGTCCAATTTCTTTTAACATTAAAACACTCCTTACATTTACTGAGGAGTGTTCAAATGTCTATTTGAGCTTTATCAAATGTTAAGACTTTCGGCAATAATTTACGATATTGAAAGGGTGTATAGCCATAAACACGCACAAAAGCTCTTGTAAATGCTTCATGCGATGAAAATCCATATTGTATAGCAATGTCAATAATACGATTCTTCGTTTTCTGTAATGCCATAGCGGCCATACTTAGTTGCCGTTTCTGAATATAATCTTTAAATGAAACACCGACATATTCATGGAACTTAGTAGAGCAATAACAAGGTGAATACCCGACGAAATCGGACATTTCTCCTAATGTTGGACATTCTTCTAAATTTTCTTCAACCCAATTTATCATATTTTCAATTGTTTTAACTGACAATCTTGTTCACTCCCTGCTGGTATATTATAACTTCTTTTATATTTCAAAACTTGATTACAGTTTCAATTTTATACATTATTTAAATTACACTTATTTGTCTTTAAATTCTGTTTGCATAGATTATAATTTTTATAATATTATATCACTCACCATTCAGTAAGTCACCCAGAAACTATGACTTTGAATAAACCGCCTCACAGCAAAGGCTTCCACTAACCATGTGACATATACAACGCACCTAACCTTTTCAGCAACTCTACACAATCCTTTGCGTCTTGCACATAGATGAATGCACCCTCATGATCTGCTATCATATTTGTCTTTTCAAAGTAGTCAATCAGTATTTTTTGTTTTTCCTCCGACAGACCCTTTACGATGTCACGAACGTGTGAGCTTAATGTACCCTCGTATAGAATTCCTGGGCATCAACATCATGAGAATAGGCAATGACATGAGCAGATTGGAAATTCTCCACTGCACGTTTGAAATCCATTCGTGCAATACGATTTTCTGTATATCTGTATGTGCTGGTAAAGGCAGAGGATAATGTCTGCAATAAATAATTCTCAACCATTTGTGACGTTATATATCCGGAATAAAATTTGAGTTCCTCCCAAATGATAAAGAAAACAGCATAAAAGCCGCACAAACTGCACGGCTTAACTTAATATTTTTATAATTAGAATTATAGTGTTCTGAATTTCGTGTCTATAATATTGGCATAGGTCCAAACATCAAATACTTATACACAATTTCTGTTTTTGCATAAATACTATACTCTCTTGATCTTACTAAACAAGTCTTTACTGTTTAGTATAACATGTGTCTATATTAATCCATTCCTTTATTCCTGCTAAATATACATGAATTCCCCTGAACATCTATGCATTTGCCACAAGATATACATTTTGCCTTGCTATTATCTTCTCCACCCCATCTATTTATTAAATCGAATTCGCGCAAAAATGGTCTAGATAGTGAGAAATATTGAATTTTAGTATTATCCAGTATATCATTCATTAAGGTAAGTGATCTATTACCACCAACTAAAATGACAGGCACATTTACTTCTTCCGCTATCTCTGCAGCATATTTTCTAAAATATGATTCATTTTCTAAATATTTAAGTCCCTTTTCTTTTACGCTTCTATCTTCTGTTTTAGCTCCTACAACCCCGCTGATTTCTATAGCATCAATGCCAAGCTCTTCTAATCTTTTGCATACATATTTGCAGTCTTCAAAAGAAAAGCCATCTTCTATAAAATCAGAGCAATTAAGTTTAATTAACACAGGGAAACCTGTTCCGACCTTTTCTCTCACAGCTGCCAGGGTTTCGAAGATAATTCTTGCTCTGTTTTCAATATTTCCACCATACTCATCAGTTCTTTTATTGTAGTGAGGGCTTAGAAACTGACTGTAAATATATCCATGAGCAGCATGAAATTGCACTCCATCAAATCCTGATTTTTTAGCTCTAAGAGAAGCATCCGCAAAACTTTCAACAAGACCTCTTATCTCTTCCTTTGTAGCTTCCTTAGGAGTAACACCATATATACTATGGGCTACAGCTGACGGTCCTAATATGATTCTCTCACCTACATTAAAGTTAGTTTGAGAACCACCATATGCAATTTGCAATATTATGTTTGTATCAAACTTATGGATCCTATCAGTAAATGCTTTGTATTCTTCAATAAATGAATCATTATAAATCCCCATCATTCTAGGATTGGGCTGTTCATCTTCTGTAACATAAGCATAACCAGTTATTATTGTACCTACTCCACCTTTAGCAAGATTTTCATATACATTATATAGTTTCTCTGTCATATGCCCTTTGTTATCCGCCATAGCTTCCCATGTAGCAGATCTAAAAAATCTATTTTTTAGATTCATATTACTTAATGTTGTATTATCAAATAACCTTTTCATAGTACCTCCATAAAAACTCATATTTTTAATTGTTAATGCTTATAAACTTTTTGGTCATCATTTCTAAATAAATTAGATTGTTTGAATTACCAATTCATTTAATTCCAGTCTTGGTCTTTGGGGAGGATTTTGATCAGGATATCCTATCGGTAATAATGCTACTACATCATATCTCTCATCAAGTTCAAGAATCTTTTTTGCCTTTTCACGATCAAACATCATTATCCAACAACTTCCAAGCCCTAAGTCAACTGCTCTTAATGCGATATGCTCCAAAGCTATTGCCGCATTTAAACTTAAATATGATTTTAGGCTTTCTTCATCCATCTCTCGTCTTCTTTTGTTATAAGTCTCGGAATCTCTATTCATATTAGCAAGTGGAGTATCGGCAAAAGCATTTGATTGCCTTAATTCCTTTGACCTTTTCTCAGCTGTATCTAAAACTTTTTTGTTTATGCAGCACGCTATAATCAATGGTGCTTGTGTTACAAAAGGTAATGGAGTACATTCAGCGAATTTAGCTCTCGCTTCTGCACTCTTTATGATTACGTAACGAGTAGATTGCAAGTTGCTGCCTGATGGCGCCAGCCTTCCTGCTTCAATTAGCTCACTGATATAATTTTCCGGAATAGGATCAGTTTTAAATTTTCTGATACTTCTTCTGGATTGAATCGCTTCATTTAATTCCATAATTACGCCCCTAATATTCAATTTTTTTGATGCAAGTCTCAAACTCTAAGTTCTGATTATTTTCTTTAAAATATTAATTCAAACTTTTAATCGCATTTTCCGCCCACTTGGAATCTTTGTATATCGCTCTGCCAACGCCAATAAGATCGGCTTTTCCCTCGGAAAGAAGTTTTTCAGCCGCGTTTACATCAGTAATTCCACCAGTCAAGATAACTGGAATCGACACAACTTTCTTTATAGATTCAGTCAATGATGAAAAATACCCTTGGTCAGTAAGCCCAGCAACAATAAACCCACAAAATCCGCCAGATATATCAAGAATATCTACTCCTGCTTTTTCAAACTCTAATGCTGCAATTTTGCTATCTTCAATTGTACTACCGCCCTCCATATAGTCAGAAGCACCCAATCTCAGTAGAATTGGGAAGTCATCACCCACAGCATCACGTACTGCCTTAATGACTTCTAAATGAATTTTAATTCTGCCTAGCACATCTCCACCATATTCATCAGATCTCTTGTTAGTAAGAGGAGAGAAAAATTGATTTAGAAGATATCCATGTGCAGAATGAATTTCCACACCATCAAAACCAGCTTTCTTTACACGCAATGCAGCGTCTTTAAATTCACCAATTATATCTTTAATTTCTTTTTTAGTAAGTTCCTTTGGAACATTACCTATACGTGGATTTGCTATAGCACAAGGTCCAACCGGCTCATGTCCTGTAACAGCTAAACTGGCTGCACTCCCAGCATGATTAATTTGCATTACTGTTTTGGAGCCATTTTTATGAATAATATTTGATAATTTCTTCAAATCCTCAACACGGCTATCATCCGCCACAGAAAGCTGACCTTCACTTGCCTTTCCTTGTTGTGTGATAAAGCTATGTTCTATAATAATCAATGATATATAACCACCCTGTGACTTTTCATCGTAATAATCTAATATATTTTTGCCTATTCTTCCATCCTTTTCAGATTTCGAAGTAGCCATAGGCGGCATAACCAATCTATTCTTTAAAGTTAACTTGCCCTTGTCTAAGGGTTTAAGTAAATATGACATTTTTAACCTCCTTACATTTCGAAATTTAAACAGATAAACTCTACATCCGTATAATTAGCCGATGTAGAGTATCTAGTTATCTTATAAATTGATACCTTTACTAAAATTCAACTTTTTCTCCAAACTCATAAGCCTTTTTTAAAGCGTCTAAGTTTTTACTAACTTCAACTTCGCCAGTGCAAACACCTAATACTCCTGCCACACCTACATTCAGATATGCACATACTTCTTTAAAAAGTTTCTCTACAGTCTCAGGACCAGAATTAGGCAGCTCACCTTCGTAGGTCATAAGGAGCATAACTTTTTTATTATGAAAATCAAAACTTCTATCTGTAAAATTCAATGCGTATAATCTATCAATTAAAAGCTTCATTTGAGCGGTAACACTCCACCAATATATAGGCGTTGCTAATATTATCAGATCTGATTTTTTTATTTTCGGAACTATGTCCTTCATATCATCATTAATGACACATGTTTTATCTTCATTGTTTTTGCAAGAATTACACCCCATACATGGCTTTATATTACTATTCTGTAAAAAAACAATCTCACTTTGTGCATCATTTTTACTCAAGATACCATCTAAAACTTTATCTAAAAGTAATGATGTGTTACCATTTTTTCTAGGACTCCCCAAAAAAGAAACTATATTCATTTAAATCACCCCTTATTATAAAGCTGCTCTATATATATTAAGCACATCTTGTGCTTCTAAAGGCTTGAAATTTCCAAGTTTTCCTCTTACAGTAGCTTGCTTCGCCATTTCTTCTAATTTCTCTTCCTCAATTCCTACTTCTCTTAATGAAGAAGGTAATCCTAAGGATACAAAATATTCTTTTGTCTTTTTGATAGCATTATGAGCAATTTCATATTTATCACCAATAGAATCAATTCCCCAAACATTAACTCCATACTCAACAAATTTATCTACCGTATTATCATTTAAAACATATTCCATCCAATGTGGTGTTAAAATTGCAAGACCAACTCCATGAGTAATGTCATAGAATGCACTTAACTCATGCTCCATAGGATGAACACTCCACTCTGCATCTTTTCCATAGCTTAAAAGACCATTAATAGCAAGGCTGGAAGTCCACATTAAATTTGCTCTAGCTTCATAATTTCCAGGCTCTTCCATAGCTTTTGCACCATAATGTATGCAAGTTTTAAGAAGTGCTTCTGCCATTCTATTTTGCAAGTATGCCTCTTTCGTGTTGTTAAAGTATACTTCGAAAATATGACTCATTATATCTGCTGTACCCGCTGCTGTTTGATTTTTAGGTACTGAAAATGTATAGGTTGGGTCTAATATTGAGAATTTTGGAGCCATATCTTTGTGGCCTGTACCAAGCTTTTCACTTGTTTCAAGGCTTGTAATTACTGCTCCAGCATCCATTTCAGAGCCTGTTGCAGCTAATGTCAGTATGCTTGCAATTGGAAGGACATTATCTATTTTTCTTGGATCAACAACAATATCCCATGCATCTCCATCATAGTAATACCCTGCTGCTATAACCTTTGCGCAGTCAATTGTGCTTCCACCGCCTACAGCAAGTATAAGCTCTATTTTATTATCTCTGCATATTTCAATTCCTTTTCTTACGCTTGATATTCTTGGGTTAGGTTCTACTCCTGGCAACTCCCAAAATCGTATATTGTTTTTATTGAAAATATCTGTGATTTTCTCGTATATTCCATTTCTTTTTATACTTCCTCCACCATATACAAGCAATACATTAGATCCGTAATTCTTGACCTGTTCAGCAAGTACTTCTATTTTATTTCTTCCAAAAAATATTTTTGTTGGTATTGAATAATTAAAATTTAGCATAATTTCTCCTTCGATTCAAAATTATATATTATCTTATATAATTGATAACTTCCCTATTTCTTTTTGATGGTCCTAAAACACTATCATTTTCTTTATAACCGACTGCTACAGCATAAAACGGTTCATATCCATCAGGTAATTTTAATTTTTTAATCTCATCACTAAGTGTAAAGAAGAACCTACTGAGTCCTACCCATACAGTTCCTAAACCTATACTTTCGGCGGCTATCAGCATATTTTCAATTGCTGCTGAACAATCAACCGAGTATGAACTAACCTCTTTTTTGCCTGATACGATTATTAAAGTAGGTGCATTATAAAATATATTTACAGCGTTTTTCCCAATATTTACTATGTTTTCATTATCACTTTTGAGCATCACTTCTTTTGACTTATCACTAATAAAGTTAATCATATCTCTATCTTGTATTACTGTAAAATGCCACGATTGTGAGTTGTTTGCACTGGGAGCTTGTATACCAGCATCTAATAATGTTTGCAATTCTTCTTCACTGATTTGTTTATCTTTATACTTTCTTGTACTTCTTCTATTTCTTATTGCTTTAATTACCTCGTTTTCCATTCCTATAAACTCCTTCATTAATTATTAAATTTTGTCTAATATCTTATTTTACATCAAAACTTCATAAATTCTTAAAGTACTTTTTTGCAAATATTCAGTTCAGGCTTTTGATCCATATATTCATTCATTTTCGGAACAATTTTTTTAAAATGCTCTGAAGACATATGATTATTTAGGTCTTCCATTGTTTCCCACTCTTCTATCATGATCAAGATACTTGGATTTTTCTCATCCTGATACATTTCATACTTTATACAGCCATCTTCTTTTACCGTTGTTTCTACTAATTCCTTTGCTAACTCTAAAACATTCTCAATTTTAGCTTTTTTAGCAAAATTTTTTGCTATAACATTTATCATACAATTCCACTCCTTTTTATAGTTTATATTTTTATGCTAAACTCCTATAACTTCTTTAACTCCAGGTACTTCTTCCTTTAAAACTTGTTCAATAAACATTTTAATGGTCATTAATGCGCCCGGACAATTGCCGCACGCCCCCTGAAGCTGAACCCTAACAACTCCTTCATCGTTAACATCAACAAATTTTACATCTCCACCGTCTCTTTGTAATGCTGGGCGAATCTTTTCCAATGCTTTTAATATCATATTTTCCATTTGTAAACCTCCTATGATTAATCATTTATTTCCAATTTTCATAATGAATTCTTGTTGCATCAAATCTATCTACAAATTCATTTTTCTGACCATCTGGATATCCTACTGGTATTAATGCAAAAGGTTCAATACTTTCGGGCAAACTAAATAGGTCCTTTATATAATTCATTCTTTCTTGAACAGGTGCAATTCCAAGCCAAACTGCCCCAAGTCCTAACTGTACTGCTTCTAAAAGAAGATTTTCTGCAGCAGCCCCCATATCTTGTGGTATACAAGGGGGGAATTTCACTCCCTCTTTTCTTGATAAAAGAACAACTGTAACTGGTGAATTTGCAACCATTTTTGAATATGGACTTGCCTCAGATAACTTTTTTAACACCTCCTTATCTTCAACGATTATAAACTCCCAAGGCTGTTGGTTTCCTGCTGATGGTGCCTGCATTGCTGCTCTTAAAAGTTTTTCCATTTTTTCCTTTTCAACTGGTTTATCCACATATTTTCTTATGCTTCTTCTGTTAAAAATCACTTCCATTTATACGACCTCCTTATAAAAAAACTTTAAATTTTCAGCTTGTTTATTTTGAAACATTTTTATCACCAAATAAGTAATATTGTTTTTTTATATACTGTATGTTATGATTATACTACAACAATCCCAAATCACAAGTACGCACTTTTTTGTCACATAGTATATAAAACGATACCATGTTATTTTAAAAATACGGAGGTTACAAAATGTCAGATTTAAAGAATAAATACAGTTGCTCAATGGAACTAACTATGGATTTAATCGGTGGTAAATGGAAAATTAGAATTCTTTGGTATCTAAATATGGGTACAAAAAGATTTTCTGAGGTTAAAAGATTAATTCCTGATATTACCCCAAAAATGCTTACAACTCAGCTCCGAGAGATGGAACGTGATAATTTAATAACAAGGAAAGTATATCCAGAAGTGCCACCAAAGGTTGAATATTCTATAACGGAATATGGAAGAAACTTACAAGTTACGCTTGAGGAAATGTGCAAATGGGGTAATAAGTATGCTATTGATCATGATATTAAATTATAGTATCTAAATTAATTGGACCTTAACTATAATCTACAAATAAAATTTTAAAAAAGATAGAAGCAGTTTAATAAAACTAATCCACAATAATCAAAAGCAGGGGACTGTCTCACCCTCCTGCTTTCACAATGTACAAATTTATAATTTATGGTGATTTGCTTGCAACATATGAGCAGGTAAGCAAAGCAATCTTCTATATACCAAACTTGTTGTATTGTCGGAATCAATATACGCTGTGTATTCTGCTATTAAAGCGGAAAAGACTATTGGCTAGTTTCACTGGTAACTATTATTTGGATAATTTACAGATTACTAGAATAAAAAGGCATTTATTTCTGCGTATATTCAAAACATTTGAGATTAAAACTAAGTTCAAATGTTAACGGTTGTATCTTGAAAAGTCAATTATCTGTAGATTCATAAAAAAATCCTCTTCACTTTATAGACAACTTATCTATGGGGCATAATTGCTACCGATAAATCCCTCTAAGCACTGTATATCAAATAGAAAGTTATACACAAATCAAAGAGCAATATCTTCTGTTGCAAGTAGCAATCTGTTAAGACTAAAACCCTCAGTTTCTCTGAGGACTTTAGTCTTAACAGATTCCCCTTTCTTCAAGAGCAGTAACTTACCATTATCCTTGTCACTGCCCCTGCCATTCCTATTCATAATGATCTATCGTATGTTCCATGACGATGCCTGATTCAAACTGTATCTCCAGTCTCTCTCCCTTATTCACCTTAATGGTGTTTATTAATCTTCTGACTAAGTCTTCATCAAACTCTCTTACCTGTGGTTTTACAGTCTTTAGGGTACTGTCCATTTCTGTTAGTTTTTGTTTATAGTTCTCAGCCTGTTTCTTTTCCCTTACAACCTTTAATTTTGCCTGTTTAAGCTCGTTTATCTTCTCTGATATCCTTTTGTACTCACCATCAAAATCTTCTGCTACAGCTCCTTGTTTTGCGTTTTCTTCGATTAAGGTTAGTATCTCTTTTTGCAGAGATTCGATCTGCTCATCATATTCTGTTGGGATATCTTTAGTAGAGTATCCACCGATAACCCTGATGACATTTTCTCTGAAAGCCCCTATAAAATCTCCATTGTTTTCTACTACCTTATTAATAGCAGTCATAATGGCATTATGTAGAGGTTCTTCTTTTAAGGTAGGTGAGTGCTTGCAAGATGCCTTTGTTCCATTCTTTAGCCTGTTCTCACATCGCCATACTGCACTTTTTTGTCCATATTTTGACCATGTCTGCCTACGGTAGGGATGTCCACATTCGGCACATGCTAAGATTTCTGTTAGTGCATATTTGGAGCTGAATTTGCTCTTTTCCTTTTTTAATTTATTTGTTTTTCTTGTAACTGCCGCTTTATTCAGACTGGCTCTTCTAGCTTTTTCTTCCTGTACCTTATAAAATAATTCCTTTGGTATAATGGCCTCATGGTTATCTTCTATATAATACTGAGGTACGATTCCGTTATTCTTTACTCGTTTCTTTGTTAGGAAGTCTACGGTATAGGTCTTCTGCATTAGGGCATCACCCATATATTTTTCATTAGCTTGTGTCAAGACATACATAAAAAAATAATCTAATCTTTTATACAGTTTTTAAAGTTCCAAACAATTTCAAGGCTATTATCGGGAAAAACCTTTATTGTTTGAATCAACTCTGCTACAAGCTGTTGGGTAAGTTCCTGCACTCCTGCATATTTGCCCAAATCTTTTGTTGTACTATCCTTAACTACATAAGTTGCATTTAGTTTTTGAAGTAACGCTGTTTTCTCATGTTCAAAATCTGTTTTTTTTTGAGATAACTCCGCCGTTTTTTCTTTGAAATCTTCTTTTGACAACTTGCCATCTGCCAAACGCTCAAAGAGTGAAGTCTTTTTACAATCAAGCTGTTTTATCTGCCTTTCAATATGTTCGATTTCAACTTCATAACTATTGTTTTGAATTCTGCCTTTATTCATATCCTGAAAAACAAACAATCTAATTTTTCTTTGAATTTCATATAGCACAAAATCCTTTAACTGTTGCTCATTGATACGAACATCTTTACACTCACAAAAAGTAACAAACCTTCTTGTTGCGCAACGATAACAAGGTTCTTTTTTGTTTTTGAAAAAAGTAAGCGTTCGGCCACAATGCTCACATTTTAATAATCCTTTAAACAGGTTGTAGTCAGCGATGGTATATGGCTTTGGTATATATGGCCTCATAACTAGCTGTGCTTGCTTCCATACATCTCTTGAAACAATTGCCTCATGTGCATCTTCACAGATTATCCATTCACTTCTGGGGATTTGCATTGTTTTCTTAGTGTTAATATCAATTTTTGTTCGTTTGCGGCTTATTAGTTTACCTGTATAACGCTCATCTTTAAGGTAACGATGAACAATGACATTCGTCCAAATAGTGTTTTCACTGCTTAATTTCCACCCTCTCATTTTGTCTGTACCTTTTTCTTTATGATACATATAAGGAGAAGGGACACCTTCGGCATTAAAAATCACAGCTATTTGCGTCGGAGTTTTGCCTTCACAAGCAAGCTTAAATATGCGTTTCACAATAGGCGCAGTTTCAGGGTTTTGTATTAACTTGTTTTTCTCGATTTCCGAACGCATATAACCAAACAAAGGTAAAGCACAAAGATATTCACCTTTTTGAAACTTAGATTTCTGCACTGCTCGTATTTTCCGGGAAATATCTCGACTATACATTTCATAAATCAGAGCCTTTAGCCCTACATCAATGCTTGCGGTACTACCTTTATAGTCTTTACTGTCGTAATCTTCATTGACTGCAATAAATCGCACGCCTAAAAAGGGAAATACTTGATCAATATAATTTCCAACTTCAATAAGGTTCCTGCCAAATCTTGAAAAGTCCTTGACCATTACAACCTCAATCGTTTTGCCAGTCAGCTTAAGCAGTTTATTCAGTGCAGGGCGGTCAAAAGTTGCTCCGCTGTATCCATCATCAATAAATTCCAAAATCTCATAGTCTTGCAGGTCTTTTTTTGATGATATGTAGTTTTTAAGTAAATCCCTTTGATTGGAAATGCTATTACTTTCCCCTTCGTTTATATCTTCATTTGATAGCCTGAGATATATCGCAATGGTTTTCATTATGCAGCACCTCCCACAAACTCAGTGAGAATCGCTAATTCATCAGCAAATTTCCATATGATTTCTACATCGTTATATCCACTAACAATGATTTTATCAATCATCAGCTCAATAAATTCACGACTTAATACTGTGGTATCCTTTTGCCCTCTAAAAGCCTTGATCCACTCATTTTGTGGGGATAATATTTTTCCATCTAAAACTTGTGCTTTTAGCAAGCTTTTTTTGGCTTCTTCCAGTTCCTCAGCCTGTTTTAGATAATTGGACTTCAAGCGATTGTACTCTACTAGGTCTATGGTCCCGTCGGTGTAATTTTCAAAAAGTGCTGAACATAACAGCAAATTTTTAGTAATCAGCTTTTCCGTATTTACTAAATCGGTTTTGATTTTTTTCTGTTTTGCTATGTATTTTTTTGTACTTTTCAGCTTTTTCAATTTATCTTCCAATGAAAAAGTCAACTCTACTTGTGCTCTCAAACTTGAAAGAATGACATCGATAAGTTCTGGCTCACCCAAGCATTTTTTGCTGCATTTAGATAGCTGTAAATTGTGTGCATATTGATTACAAAGAAAGACGTAGCGTGTCTTAGCAAATTTTTTTGCACTTTTATAACGTATCATTTTTTGCCCACAATCAGCGCAAAACACCTTCCCTTTAAAAATATTTTCTGTAAAAGGATATTTCTCGCTGTTCGCCTTCCGCTTTTTGGCAACCTCATCAATCGTATTTTCTAATTTTTGAAATGTTTCTTCATCAATAATCGCCTCGTGCGTACCATACACCACTACATACTGTTTTTTATCTTTCTTGGTAAGGGGTAAGCCATTGCAAAGGGATTCCACTGTTTTGCCCTGCGTCACATTTCCTGTATAAGTAAAGTTATTTATAATTTGCTTTACCATTTGTCCCTGCCACATCGTAGCTTTTCCCGTTGGAATTTTCTTTGCCTTGTATCTAGCGTTTTGGTAATTATATACCGATGGCGAGGGAATACCCATTTCATTTAGTTTTCTTGCAATTAAAATATAACCAATGCCTTCAATTTTCCACTTGAAAATTTCCTTTACGATAGGCGCTGTTACAGGATCAATAATTAAATGGTTTTTCTTATCTGGATTTTTCATATAACCATAGGGCGCAAAGGCTCCGATATACTCGCCATTTTTCTGTTTCTGGTGAAGAACAGTGGCCGACTTATGAGATATATCCTTTGCGACTAAGCTATTAACAATATTTTTAAGGGAAGCAACCATATCATCACTGCTGCTATTCTTCAGGGTATCGTAATTATCAGTCATGGCAACAAAGCGTACATTCAAAAACGGAAATATCTTTTCAAGATAATAGCCTGTTTCAATGTAGTTTCTGCCAAAACGAGATAAATCCTTCACTACGATACAATCTACCCTTCGATCTCTCACATCGTCCATCATCTGCTCAAAGGCTGGTCTTTGAAAGTTTGTGCCTGTAAAACCATTATCTTTATAAATGGAATACAGTTTCATATCCTGTTGAGCATTGACAAACTGCTCCACCATATATTGCTGTGTTTCAATGGTTTCACTGCTATTTGTACCACTATCCTCTATAGAAAGGCGGATATAAATTGCTGTACTGTAAACGTGTTCTATTGGTTCCAAGATCGTTTGAGCCTTGTTTTTTCTACTTACTCGTGCCATATTATACCGCCTCCTTCACTTTATTCCGGGGCGATATTTGTTTTTCCATACTTTGAATGAAAGAAAGAGCAAGGTCAAAATTGTATTGATATTTAAATCTAATTTCAAGCCTTTTATCGTCATATACCGTTATTTTATCAATGAGGTTGACGGCTATTTTTCGGTCAATAGCGTCAATATTTTGGTAGAGCTTGAATTTCTCTATCCATAAGGTTTCCTGGGTACGATTTAGCACCAGCTTATCAATTTCTTCCTTTAAATTTACAATTGCAAATTCTGCAGATTGTTGCTTTTCATCATAAACCGATTTCAAACGAAGATACTCGTTTTTATCCAGGATACCGTCGGAAAGATTTTCGAAAAGAGCTGTTTTTAAATGCTCATATCGTTTTACCTCATCTTCCTTGCTGACAATTTGAGCATTCAGTTTCTTTACATTGGTACTCTTATATGGGAGCGTATCAATGTATTTCAGTATACGTTCCATCTCCACAATGTTTGCAATATGTTGTCTTAACGCAACTAAAACACCTTCGGTAATAGCCGTATCACTGATGCGATGGCTTGTACACTTCTTTGTAATTCTGTTTTTACCACACATATAGTAAAAATAGGTTTTCCCATTCCTGCATACACTGCTGCGAACAAGCTGATTGCCACAATCTGCACAGTAGAGAAGTCCCGAAAAGGTATAAACCTCTGTTTTGTTTGGAGCAACCCTTGTATCACTGTTTAAGAGTTCATTGACAATGGCAAATTCCTCGTTTGTGATAATAGGTTCATGATTATTTTCAATCCTTACCCATTCATCACTTGGTTTTGTTACCGTCTTTTTCACCTTATGATTTGGGGTGGTGCGTTTGCCTTGTACCAAAGTCCCTACATAAAATTCATTTTTTAATATGCGCCCAATAGCCACAGCTGACCATTTTGCTTTTGTATTGGTTTGGAAACTTGTTTGATATTCCATTCCACAAAATTTTTTATATTCCATAGGGGACAGAATATCCAGCTCGTTCAGCTTGTCGGCTATTCTCTGCTGACTTTGTCCCTCCATTTTCCATTTGAAAATATCACGGACAATATCAGCGGCATAATCATCTATCACAAGTTTATGTCTATTTTCGGGGTGCTTAAAATACCCATAAACAGCAAAAGAGCCAATGAAATCGCCCTTTTTGCGTTTGATTTCCAACTGGCTCCGAACCTTTATCGAAATATCACGCAAGTAAGCATCGTTTATCAAACTGAGAAAAGGCAGTAAAATATTATCACTTTGGCTTCGACCGTTGATACTATCAAAGTTTTCATTGATAGATATCACTCTGATACCCAAAGCAGGAAACACTTGATCTATGTATTTTCCCACTTCCACAAAGTTACGACCAAAGCGTGATAAATCCTTTACCACTATACAGTTAATAGCACCATTTTCAGCATCCTCAATCATTTTCTTTACAGCAGGTCTGTCAAAGTTGACACCGCTATAACCGTCATCAATGCGTTCCGAAACAACCTGAATGTCCAGCTTGTCCTTCAGAAAATGATAAATCAAATCTCTTTGATTGCCGATACTGTCGCTTTCTGATTTATCCCCATCTTCTTTCGAAAGACGGAGATAGATACTTGCACGATATTTTGTATCTATATTTAATTTTTCCATTTTGAAACCTCCATTATGTACCCGATAAAAATCGGGCCGATGGCATTACAATCGGCATTTTTCAAAAAGAAAATGTACTGAGTAAATGTAATTCCCCAAAAACATTCACAATGGATTTTCAAAGGTTTGCTTATTTGTTTTTAAAGATATCACTTTAAAGCACTAAAGTCAATATCTTTCCATTGTGTTTAAAAATAATTTACATCGTTGCAAGATAATGCTCCAATCTATCCTCTAAAGTTGCCGATGTATTTTCGGCAAAGGATACCTTTACTACCAAATCACCACATTTGTAGCAATAAGGATTGCCTATTTGCTCAATAAAGCTTCTCAGTCGTTCTTCTTTCGGAAGTGCTGTATTCACAACAACATCGTTAATATCCTTGAGTGTGGAACGGTCAACGGTTCTCACATCAATCTTTTTCATTGCTTCAAAATCAATACCATTCATATTCATAACCTCCAAATCTTTTTCGTTTCTTATCAAATACAACACCATGCCCCACAAGAAGTTATTACCTTGTGGGGACAAGTCTTGCATCTCACCAGATACAAAAGGCAGAGAGTTTGTGTTTATTCAAAAATATAGTGACTGCCTTTCGTAGTATGTTTTTTATTCAAACTGTATCGTATTTTCGGATAATGGGTATCTGAAAGAAGTCAGACCACCGAAGGTGGCTTTTGCAAAGCAAAAGTACTGAAGGATTATCCTACTGCTCGCCCCCGATACGGGAGTATAGAAGTTTGCTTACAGATTTATTCACCACAAATGATGATGTAAGCTGCATTATTCCGCCGATAGGTGTTATGACAGGTGACTAAGCTGTCCACCATATTCGCAGAATATCCCTTTTACCGTTGGACACGGATTGATGTTTTGCTTTACTTGTGGTCTTGGCATATTACACAGAACCACTGTTTTTAGAAGTCCATAGACTTATCGCTCGTACCCTTTGATGTTATCTTGTTTACAAAGTGAAACGCCTTGCAGGGGGTCTTGACGGTCTTACTTCAGTGCTCACACAAGTAAAGCAAAAACTTCTATACCGATATTCAATTTTCAAGCTGCAACGAGAGAACAAACCTTAGTAAATTTACCCCTCTACTATATAGGACAGAAGTAGCGCCGTTTTGAAGTATGTTTTATAAAGAATTTTTTAATCCCTCTAGTTTTTTGATTACAGTATCAACTGAATACTTTACTGCTCTTTCCGAGCAATGTTCTTTTGCCGCAATCTCTGTAAAGGTATACCCCAAAATACGATTGAAATAAAATCTTCTTTGCTGAACAGGTGTGCAGTTTTTAATCACATCAACAGCGGATTTCAATTCTTGCCTTTGCATAGCTCGATCTTCTAAGGATGTTGTGCGAAGGCTATGTAAATATCCAGCAATATCACTTTCCACATCTTCATCAGATGCGTGTCTTTCTTTCTCTTTGCGTAAACGCTCAATCTCTTTTCTTTCTTCATCAAAAAGTTCAAATATTTCAAAAGAAACCTTAACCCTGATTTCCTCCCCCTGGGAGTTTGTTATCGTTACATAAAATGACATATCTTTTCCTCCATTATTTTGAATTTATTAGTGACAAATTCAAAATAGGAGGGGAACGACAACACAAGATTGGCTCTACCACCCAAATAAAAAAAGACGCTCTAACTTTTTCATGGAAAGTCATGGCGTCTTGTAAAAATATATCAAGTTGTGTTTGAATATAATTTATGTGTAACATAAGAATACCTCCTGAAAGGAGCTATTCCTGCCGAGGGCGGTCATCCTAAGATGGCTGTCATAATTCCTCATATTATCCAGAAATCGCAATAAAAAAGCAGTGCCAACAACTTGAGTTTTTCAAGTACCGGAACTGCATTTTCATATGGGAAATATAAGAAATTATAATTTACACTATGAAAAGCTAAGATAAATATATATCTATAATTAATTCTTTACCTCTTATGATCTCTGTAATATCCAACCTTCTTAATTTTTCGCCGTATAAAAACTTACTGATTTCGTTCAGCTATTATTTCTATTATTCTTCAGAAACATTTGAATCATCTGAAAAAATACTAATAGCGCTGTTATCATAATACATAGGCAAATCACATAGGCAACGTTGTATATCCCTACTAGAAATAAAACAATAATGGTAAAACATTCAATCATTAAATGAATTATGGTTTTTTTACGGTAATATTTTCGTTCTGCTGAATCAAGTGGCTTATGTGTTGACTCTACAGGTGCAACCTTTAAAATAAATGGTACAGATATAGCCAATATTCCTATACTAATAAGCTTTGTATTTTCCCCTGGTGTAAATTCCACTGCTGCCAATACCAATGCTATAATTCCGCAAGACATAAAATAACAATTTATTGCTTTCTCGCAATGATACCCGCCTACGTATGTACGAAGAAATGCATATGAAATTAGAAATATAATTCCTTCTAGAACCAGTCCAAATAAAAAACCCAATACCAGAGTAGTGATGATATTGAACCCAATTTCTATAGCAGAGCATAAGCCATAGACAATAATTTCCTTATTCTCTGCTTTGCTTGCACCATTTTTAATCAGTGCATTTGTAAGTTTTTCCATTTGCTTCTTAAACATTAGAATTTACGAAGGATTTTTGCTGCATCCAATTTGCACTCCATGTTGTCATAATTACGGCGAATGCTGTAATTACATTGCTCCATCTATACAGATTCCATTTACCCATCGTATCACCCCCTGTTTATTGCATTTAGTATATATATTTTTTTACTATTCATCACCAACTGGGTAAGGCTTAAATTTGCTGCAATGAATTTAAAAAAGATGGTAATATGGAGGTTCAAATCTCCCTTCACATTAATAAACACTTAAAGAGAGATGTTTTTCTAAAAATTTTTATTTACTTCTGTATTTGAATAAATAATCAATGACAACTGAATATGCAATACCAATAGCACCCAGCTTTGGTGAATCCATTAGCCCCATTATTATAATTGAAAAAATATAACATTATTCATCTCATCTGACGGATATGTATAGATGCACCACTTCTGGTTTAAAGAGAGTACTTCCAGTTTGAGGAGAGCATATCAAATCTAAATATTACTCATAAAAAGGAATGATTCTTTATCTTGTACAATCTGGGGGCTTACATTCAATTCCGATATTATTTAAATTTTTTATAAATTTTTAAAGATAATGCGCCAGCTACCAGACCCAATGGTACTGATGGAAAAACAGAAATGAAGTAATTATTTAAAAAACGGAACAAAGAGAAAACAATTGCAAATCCAATTAAAAAAACCATAGTCTCCCTAGCACTAACTGCGCCAAAAAAATCCGGACTGGTATCATTATTTGCTTTCCTACGTAAAAATTCCACAAAAAAAACAATAACCATAGCCGCAACTGCAAAAAGAACTAAGCTGAGTTTAACTGTTGGGTCTAAATTCGATATCTCTGAGGTTGATCCATAGCCTAGACGTAAAAACATTGGTACATTTTTCATATTCTTCCCTCCTTGTTCCTGTAAGTTACTTCCAAAATATATATGCCTTGCAGCCCACTATTTAACAGTAGCCCACAAGGCAATTGTTATAAACCTTGTAAAATTAGTCACTAACTTCACAAGAGATTATATTATTTATATTCAAACATTTTTGTGCTAACATTAAAACAAGGTAGTGTTCTAATAATTCACCAACTTCTTCTATGGGTTGAAGCAAAAACTTATTAAACATATAACAATTGTTTCGCATAAATAATCTCGCTAAAGCCAGATGGTGTTGAGAAAGAGGAGTCTGTGTAATATGTCTGATAAATTTTGTAATAGTAAATCAAAGGTCTTCCTGATGTTGATGCATTCTCACTTATATAATATTCATCTTCCACATAAAGTCGTGTTGTGTCTGGTGTGTAAAGTTGAAGTTCTTCTAAGTAAGAAACAAGATCCTGTAGGTTGCCAAGATATTCATCAAGCGCCGCCAAGGATGGTACCGCTCCACCACAAAGAATCAATAACTGACTTAGCGCAAAAGAGCCAATTTCTCGATTTAACGGAATGTTAATTTGCTGCGTTGTATAATAGTCTCTATATGGACCTGGATCAAATCGCGTTAAGCTCGTAATCCAATTTTCACTAGTAGATCTTAGTTGATTCTTAGATATTCTATCTACATCTGATGTAGTCACTTCTATTTTTTCTCCGCTAACAAAAATAACACCTTCATTATTAATAAACATACTCGATTCTTTGGAATCTTCGCTAAAATGATAATTCGTTCCTTTGGCAGTTGATTCTTTCATAATAACTGCCCTGGTTCCATCGTATCGTTCTAAAATAATTGTATTTTTATCTAAGGAACGCTGCTGTAATTCAATAACTGAATAAGCTCCAGATTTTAGCAAAATCTGAAGATTCGGATCATTAATTTCACTAGGATTTACTGAGTCATTTGCATAAACAGCGACCAAGCTAGACACTGTCAGAATAAAAGCCATAAACAACCCTAAAATTTTTTTCATATCTTTCCACCTTTCAAGTTGATTTTAGTTATTATTTTACACTTACCTCTTTCAGTCTCAACATAAAAGGATTCATCACAGAGTTAAGTTGAGAACCCGAAACACATGATAATACAAGGCATAATAAAAATAACCTTTTTTAAATCTTCCTTGCTTAAATATCGTTTAAAAGTTCTTTCTTTTTAAACTAAAACCTTTTTTTCTATTACTTCTTAAACATTAGAATTTACGTAATTTTTTTGCTGCTTCTGGTAACTTTGGTTGATGTGTCACAAAGGTACATGCTGTATTTGCACTCCATGTTGTAATTAAAACTGCAAATGCTGTAAGAACACTACTCCATTTATATAATAACGCTTTCTTCATAATGCCACCCCCTTTCCTTCAATACGACTAACCCCATTCCTTTGATACGACTAAGTATACAACACTTATAAATTCGTGCCAGAAAAAGGAATATGTGGTCGTTTTAAGGGAATAAGTGGAATTATTTTACAAATGGAATTAGTGCAGATACAGAAAATTTTGAATCTGTATGTTCTATCTCCAGCTTTCCATCATACTTTGAAATTACATTTTTAACATTTGAAATACCCAATCCGTGCTTTGATTTTTCCGGTTTTGTTGTTTTATAGGTCTCATCTTCTATATACAATGGATGAGAATATGTATTATCCATAAAAATAATCAAGCTGCCTTTATTATATTGCATATGCAAAAGAAAATCCTTCTGCTGTTTGGAAGGGACTTGTTTTAACGCAGTCAATGCATTATCTAGCAAGTTACCTAACACAATCGTAAGATCATAGGATAAAATATTCATTTCAGACGGAATTTTTACATTGAGCTGAATATTACATCTAGCATTCTCATTTCTTGCAGCTTAAAATTTACAATACTATCCACTACAAAATTTCCCGAATCCAAGGTATTTGTTGTACCCTCCATTTCTTCCATCATTTTTGAAATATATGAATGTACCCCTTCTAAGGACTGATTTTCATACATAGCTTTCAAAGTAATCAGATGATTTTTCATATCATGTTTCAAAGAGCGAATGATAGAAAGGGATTGTCTCATCGTTTCATTTTGCTTTTCATATGCAAGTGCTTGCAGGTGTAAAGTATTTTCCTGTGTATAAACCACCATAGCACAGTATAACTTCTCATCTGTATAAAGTATAAGTCCATTCACTAACATCAAAATCACACTGCTCATTATCATTTGCAACAAGGTCAGGTTTTCTGCGTTCAATGACACCACAAACAAATATAATGTCCCTAACAAAATAAATATGTGTATAACATAATATAGCTTTGGTATACGGTACTCTTTTTTCCTACGCTTCATAAAACGGTAAACACTAATAGCCATCACAAAGGTTACGATCCTAACCAAAATAATACCAACGATAGAATCAAATTGGGTGCCTTGAAATGGATTTATATGAAAAAATCCTACCATTCCCAACGGAATAATTTCAGCTATCATTAAAATAATGTAAACGATAACTGTATTTAAAAAACGAGTAATACTCGGATATGAATAATTAAATGAAATAAGAAAAATAAGTATAATATTTGCAAGCAATACTACAATTGGTATCCTAATTAATAAAAAAATAATAGATACACATGTCGCATAACTTATATATGAAATTACCTCCACTTTTCCGCTATATCTTTTTTTCGGCATAAATGCATTACACAATAAGTAAATAGCTATAACATGGAAAGGTAAGGTTAACATACAAATAGCCTCATAAATTGGCATTTTTAATCTCCTTTGCAATCTCTAACTGTACTTCCTGTAATCTTTTAAAATATCTTCTACTAACCGGAATAGCCTGTCCATTCGTCATAACTATCTCATCTTTGGATATTTTTTCAATATGATTAAAATTGACAACGAATGAACCATGTGAACGAACAAAAATTGGGGGCAATAACTGAATTGTTTTTTCTAAGCTACCATTAAAAAAGTCATTTCCCTGTACCGTAACAATTTTTACTTTTTTTAATTTACTTTCAAGATACAAAATATCCTGGAAGTTCACTTTATTTATTGTCTGTTGTGTTTGATATTCAAAATACTTATTCTCTTTTTCTATAATTTTTGCAGCAAGTTTTAGGTACCCAAGTAATTTTTCCTTATCAATAGGTTTTTTCAAGAAGTTCATTGGTTGCACATCAAAAAGCTCCATTTCATAACCTGTTTTTGCAGATATAAAAACAATTTTACTCAAATGATCATCAAATCCATTTCGAATTTGTCTTCCAACATCTACACCAGTTATAGTACCAAGTTCAATATCTAAGAAAATCAAGTCATATGAATGTTCATTTTGTATAAAATGTATCAATCGTTCTCCTGAGAAAAAAACATCAATTTCCACTTTAATGTAAAATTCTTTTTTATAGGATAATATCATTTTTTCGATTTCTGAGCAAATAAATTGGTCATCATCACATATCGCAATTCGTAACATACAAGCCTCTCCCCCCGATTCATAATTATTTTTAGTATAACATATAATGATTTATTTGCTATTTAATGAATAATAATTTTCTAAAATGCCCTTAATTTTTTAATGTTACTAATATAGGTTCTAAGGTTTGACAAGAATAATTTGACGATTTTATCAGAAGTCTTGTTTAAGTAAATTTATCTTAACTTATAATCAAAATCATATTTTTTAATTTTGCTCATCGCCTCCAAAGAATGTACTGGGAACATGAAAAGTTTTGCGAAAGGTTAATTGTAAACAAACCGTCTACGATGCATTATAGCTACTCATTTATCTACCAATTTTTTGAATGTTTCCATTTTCAGTGTCGTCTAAAGCGTTCTTGGAAATGGCTAACAAAAAAATTATATTGCAAATATAAAAAAGCAAAGATTCCAAATGCTAGTCAGAATCTTTGCTTTTAATTTAAAATATCATTACGAATTATTCGCCCATAAACAACTTAATATCATCTTCAACTTGTCCAATACCTGCGATGCCAAACTTCTCAACAAGAACCTTTGCAACGTTAGGAGATAAAAATCCCGGCAACGAAGGACCAAGGTGAATATTTTTAACACCTAAATAAAGCAATGCAAGTAATACAATTACGGCTTTTTGCTCATACCAAGCAATATTATATGCAATCGGCAGGTCGTTAACATCCTCAAGTTCAAATATTTCTTTTAGCTTCAGTGCGATTACTACAAGAGAATAAGAGTCATTACATTGCCCAGCATCAAGAACTCTTGGAATACCACCAATATCTCCTAGCTCAAGTTTATTATAACGGAACTTTGCACATCCCGCAGTGAGAATAACTGTATCCTTAGGGAGTTTTTTCGCAAACTCAGTGTAATACTCACGGGATTTCATTCTGCCATCACAGCCTGCCATAACAAAGAACTTTTTAATTGCTCCGGATTTTACTGCATCCACCACTTTGTCTGCAAGAGCAAAAACTTGATTATGTGCAAAGCCGCCAACAATACTGCCTGATTCAATTTCTACAGGAGGCTTACACTGCTTTGCCATGGCAATGATTTCAGAAAAATCCTTTTTACCATTTTCATCAGCTGTGATGTGAGGACATTCAGGATAACCCGATGCACCAGAAGTAAAGATTCTTTTTCTGATTTCCTCACTTCTTGGAGGTACAATACAGTTTGTAGTAAACAGAATCGGACCATTAAAGGGTTCAAATTCGGTAACTTGCTGCCACCAGGAACCGCCGTAATTTCCGGCGAAATTGTCATACTTTTTGAAGAAAGGATAGTAATGTGCTGGAAGCATTTCACCATGAGTATAAACATCAACGCCCGTGTCTTTTGTTTGTTCCATTAGTTGCTCTAAATCAGTAAGGTCATGCCCTGAAATTAATATACCAGGGTTATTTCTAACACCAATATTAACACTGGTGATTTCAGGATTTCCATACTTAGAAGTATTTGCTTCATCTAATAGTGCCATGGCCTTAACACCAAACTCGCCTGTCTTTAATGTTAATGCCACAAGATCATCTGCCGACAGCGAATCATTGAGGGTAGCGTCAAGTGCTTCATAAATAAATGCATTGATATCAATATCCTCTTTGCCGATATTAAGGGCATGATGAGTATATGCCGCCATACCTTTTAAACCGTAAATAATCATTTCTCTAAGAGAACGAACATCTTCATTTTCGGTTGAAAGTACACCTACCTTTGATGCCTTTTCCAACATAGATGGTCTATCACTCACTTCAAATGCGGCCGCATCACCGAAGGTAACACCATGTACCTGTTTTTTCAACTCATTTCTAAGTCCAATCATCTTATTGATTTGAACTTCGATTGCATCACCATCAAAATTAGCATTTGTAATGGTAATAAAAAGGCTTTTTAAAACTTCATGATTTACTTCACTTATGGATTTTACATCCAGCTTGCCTTTCACAACCACCTCAGAAATCCCTTTTGTAACATAAATCAATAAGTCTTGCAATTTTGCAACTTCCTCGTTTTTGCCACATACACCTCTTACTTCACAGCCCGTACCTTTTGCAGTTTCTTGACATTGGTAACAAAACATACTCATAATTGTTCCCTCCTTTGTATTATTATTTTACCGGTTCAAACTCATCTTTACCCACAAAACAAATTGGACAAACCCAATCATTAGGAATATTTTCAAAAGCAGTCCCTGGAGCTATACCACTATCAGGATCGCCTATTTGTGGGTCATAGATATATCCGCATGGAACACATATATATTTTAACATTTCGTTCCTCCTTTGAATGTTTGTGACTTTTTAACTATTTCAAGGGTGCCGGTGCTTTTACAACAATTAGCTCTAATACTTTTTCAGATAAATTTTTTACATTCATTTTTGTGCTAACAGGAATCTTTAAAAGAGTTCCTTTATTATACTGATGAACATCTTGATCATTTAGTCCAATAGATAAGGTTCCCCTTACCACAGTCATATAAACGTTCGAATTCGAAAAATGTTCAGGGAGCCCTTGATCTTTATGAAAGACCATGTGAATATAATGAATATTTTCATCCTGAATTACTTTTTCAACCGCTTTCTCATCTCCCGTTGACATTTCATAAATTTGCTCGATCATTTTTATACCTCCTGTTCATTATTTATAGTTTTAAATTGTAATTATATAGATGCTTATTCATTAGTTCCATAATGTTTAAGCATCTAATTGTTAAATTATACAACAAATTTTGACAAATGTATATCATTTTCCAACAATTTCTTTATTCGTTATAATGAATGGCTTGAACGGGACAAGCCATTATTGTTTGGCTAAGCCTCTCTCTGTCTATTTCAAAGTCAAAAGATTTTACATATGCTTTTTTACCTTGCATACCAAAAATCTCAGGGTAATTTCTGCTGCACATTGTACATCCCATGCAAAATTCCTTGTTTAATGTAAGTCCATTTGTTTTTTCTTCTTTCTGTACGATATCTTCGTCCTTCACAATTTTTGCAGTAACCCACGAAAATACCACTATCGCAATTACGGTTAATACCCAACGAATTGCCATAAACTTCATACCCAAAAATTTCACTTCGTTTAAAAGCATTGGAACCTTTATTACTGCCCACGAGCTTAAAATTATAACCAAATTTCGTACAGAAGCCCCCTTTTTGTGAAGCATGACACACATAGGAAATGCTGCATATATGGGTCCCGCAGATATGCTGCCTAAAACAAACGACAATATAATACCATTAACTTTGGATTCTTTTCCTAAGTATTTTGTGATTTTTTCCTTTGCAATCCATGTATCCAAAAGTGCAGTTAGAACAAAAATCACCGGCATTATCATAAGCATTTCTTTAATGTAATAGGCACTGTTTTTCATTGATGTAACACCCATATCTGGTTTAAGGACAAACATCAGGATATAGGCAACTGCAATCACTATGCAGAAGCTATTCTCTTTTACTTTTTTTAAGATTTTCATACAATCACCCCCATTACCATAGCAATAATTATGGCAAATAAAAAGCTTAATCCATTTCTCGTGGCAGTAAATTTAAACCCAAATTCACGCTTTTCAAGTGGAAATGTTACAACCCCTACCATAGTAAGTGTAGTTAGAAATGCTACAGAAGGAACAATACTAACCCCAGCGTCAACCAGTGTGCCGACAAGGGGAAAAGCAATAAAGGCAGGAATCAGTGTAATTGTTCCAAATGCCGCCGCCCCCACCGTTGCTATGAACAAGGATTGACTTCCTACAAATTTGGCAATATTCTCTGGCGGTAATATTGTTAGAATCAAACCGATTAAAAAAATAATTGATAATATGCTTCCCAACATCCCCTTACCCATACTAAATGCCATTTTAAGTGCTTTCAATGTCTTGGATTTATCCTTTTTTAAGGAAAACAAAAGAAATACGGTTGTTCCTATCCACATTGCTGCTGTAAAAATATCCATACAACTCCCCCATTCTTTTTTGATATCACAATTATAAAGTAGTTTATCATCCTCAAATAGACACCGATGTTTCTTTTTGATATAATGTTTTTGAATGGAGGATTTGATTCATATGAATATTGACATTTTACGAAACATTTCATTATTTTCATCAGTAAAGGAATCTGATTTAGAAAAACGAATGGCAGGTAATCATATTTATCAAAAATGCTATATGAAAGGTGTAACTGTTCATAATGCAAATGAAACTTGCTCAACATTAGATATTGTTTTGTCAGGAAGTTTAGTTGCTTATTCTTTATCAACGAACGGGTCAGCAACCACCATGTTTCAATTTAGTCAGGGAAGTGTAATAGGAGCCAACTTATTATTTGGCGAAAACCACAGTTATCCTCTTAATATCTATTGTCTTACAGATTGTCAAATGATCCACGTTGACATAAATGCTGTTTTAGAATTTTTGCACGACTACAACTTTACATTGCATTATATAAAGTCAATTTCTCAAAATTCCCAAGGAATTAATCAAAAGATAGCAATGTTTACGCAAAGAACGCTTCGAGAAAATATTATGGATTATTTTAAACAGCAAGCTATCATACAGAAATCTTCGGTAATTTTACTTCCAATGAGTAAAAGACAACTGGCAGATTATTTTGGCGTACAAAGACCTTCTCTGTTTAGAGAGCTTAAAAAATTAAAAGAGGAAGATATTATTGAAATTAATAACCATACAATCACAATAAAAAAAGAATACTGAAAAAAGGAATCATACAGCAAGGAAAACCGCTGATTGATTCCTTTTTTAAATATGTTAAAGTTAATTTCAAAATTAAAGTATCTAATCTGGCGTCATAATCTATTGTCAACTTACCATAAAAACTAGCTTACGACAATTCACTTTCAACAACCATTCCTATTTTAAAAACATTAATAGTATCTACATCAGGACATCAAAAACGTATGTCTCCTTCATAGCACAATGGTGGTTTCCATCCATATCATAAAATGTCCACATACAGGAACCTCTGCGACAGCACTTTGGGGCACTATTTCTCATCTCGCTAAATAAACACCTATATGTTGCGCTTGCAACATATAAAAATTTGATTTATACTCCTTTCAAGGAGGTGCTCTAAGTGCATGACGTTTATCTCAAACAGCTTCAGAAAATGCCGTTATTCGAGGGAATCAAAGAGACCGAAATTAATTCTGTGCTTACTTGTCTGGGAAGCTATTTACGTTCCTACAAAAAGGGAGAACTTATTTTTCTTGCAGGTGAATCAATAAAATCTGTTGGTGTCATTTTAAGTGGAGCTGTTAATATGATTAAAGAGGACATTTGGGGCACCCAAACCCTTATCGTTTCCATGAAAACAGGAGAAGTATTTGGAGAAACTTTTGCCTGCGGAAACCGTTCCGACTCTAAAGTTACTTTTGCTGTAAGCACTGACTGTTTGATTTTATTTCTTCCTTATAACAAAGTCTTGCATTCTTGCAGCATGTCCTGCACCTTTCATCATCGGCTAATCGAAAATATGGTAGGTCTTATTAGCAATAAGAATGTTCAACTGATAGAAAAAATCGAAGTAACCTCTAAAAAAACTTTGCGCGAAAAAATTTTGACTTATCTTTCCATTCAGTCCCAACAGCAGGGATGTTCATATTTTGATGTTCCTTTGGGACGTCTTGAGATGGCAGCTTATCTATGTGCAGATCGCAGCGCATTAACCCGTGAATTATCGCAAATGCGCTCCGAGGGTTTGCTGGACTTCGAAAAGAATACATTCCATCTCTTAAAATGAAACAGTAAGCATCCCCAAATTTAACTACTGGTCTTTGCAACGGATTCACCCATTACGCTTTCTGATATGACCAATTAATACGCAGCGCATTCTGTTTCATAAAGAGCAAAAACTTCATCCAATTTTCCTGTCAAAATTACGCCATGCCCAGGTGCGATACATTTCAAATTCAAGTCTGCCAAGCCCAAAACAGCGCGTTTTTCATTGGGAGTTGCCTGTGCAAACACTTTGTCGAAATATGTCTTCGCTCCTTGTAAAACACTATCATTGGTATAGTCTTTATCCAAGGGCGGTTCACATCCCAAATATTGTCCAAACAAATCATTAGAAAACAAAATTTGCTCATTTTCAAAATAAGTGACCATATTATCATCCCAATGTAATCCTGGCGTATGGGTAAAGCGGAACTCAAATGTTCCAATTTTCAAAGTAGATAAATTAGCAACTTCTATAAAATTTGCATTTGGATAACGAGAAACCAAGCGATGTTTGCAAGCTGCTGTGCAGTAAATTGGAATATCTGCCCTGTCAGACAGCAATAGTCCAAGAGCTCCACTATGATCCTCCTCGGAATGATTAAGGATGATGGCATCCAACTGGCTAAGAGGAACTAATTGTTTTAATTCAGCCATGAACACCTCTCCAGCTTTTTCAGGAACAGTATCAATAAGCACATTTTTTTCTCCCCTCAGGAGATACGCCAAAAATGAAAAACTACGATCCGGCTTTTGGATAACCTTTCCGAGAACTGTACACATTTCTGAAATTGAATAATGCATAAATCTTCCTCCTTTTATTCATGATTGATTTAGTTATGTTAGTGATAGTTATAGTTTAACATAAGCTTCTCTTTATAATGTTGCGTGCGCAACATTAAATTAAAAAAGGTGGAAACATTATTGTTTGCTCCCACCACTTCATTTTTTTCAAGCGTAACTGGCTTTTCCTTGTATGTCCAACATAATAAATTTCACTCCAAGTCGGATTTAATACAAAAGTGGTTTCTATGAACCGTTATCAGCCCTTCCCGTTGCATTTTGCTTAATTCATTCGAAAGCGCACTGCGGTCTACGCTTAAGTAATCGGCCAACTGCTGCCGATTAAAAGGGATGTCAAATTCACGTCTACCCTCACGAGTGGCCTGGAAAGAAAGATAAGAAAGTAACCGCCCGCGAATAGACTTTGCTGAAGTATGAAAAATACGACGGGATAAAGTTAAATTCTTCTGAGCCGAAATTGTCAACAGGTTACGAATTAACTTTCCATGGTGTCCGCAGGCGGATGAACACGGTTGTAATGTTTTGGCTACATTCAGAAATAAAACCACTGTGCTTTCAGCAGCCACAGCACTAACCATCAAGGGTTCTCCCGGCGCACAGGCATAGGTTTCCGCAAATACTTGGCCATGTCCGATTTTATCTAAAACACTTTTATTTCCCCAGAGATCATCGTGCTCAATAGAAACACTACCGGTTATTACTATCCCAATTTTAGGGACAGTATCACCTGCACGGTAAATCACTTCATCTTTTTGGTAGCATTTTTCTTCCGCCAACAGGCAGCCCAACATAGAAGTCACTTCTTCTGGTGTAATTCCACGAAACAAACTTGTATTTGATAAAAAAAGAGCATCCATCTTTATCCCACCATTTCATATTACACATTTTTCATTTGCTAAGGCTATGATACTATGAGCAGAGGAGCAAGTCGATCAATAACGTTGATTTTCAGCTATATTTCCAGAATATTTTTTAGTGAAAAAAATGGGGTTACTGTACCTTAACCTCGGGATTCTTTTCCCCAAACTTCTCCATCAATTCCTGTTGAATTTCGCTACGCTGCTTTCCTGATTTCTCACGAGTCTTAATTAGCTTATATGCTTGAAATAGCTGTGATGGTCCGATTTCTGAACTGAAATAACCAATTCCCTGATTCCACGCCAGAAGTTCAAAGACATCATCCAACGCAGCAGAATCAAGCCCATGGATATACGCCTTTACCAATTCTCTCGTTGCCTGACGCATTCGCCCCGCACCCACAGCATTGGTCAAAGAAAGCAACAGCCGCATCTCGTAAGGTAACGTTCGCTTTTGGTCATTCCATGTAAGATCCCAAAAGTCCACAGCTATTTGGCCCAGCCTTTCATCAATCATGGGATAGTTCAGCAAAGCCAAGGGGCGGAAGGGAGCCATTTCAGCCGTCTCCGTCTCCTGCACGCGGTAGAAATAAATATGAAACTCATCCGCTCCCACTTGTTTTGCAAAATGTTCAAATCCCAGAGCTTCCATGGGTGCATAAAGGGGTAGTGGCTCAAAGGTTTGAATAATTGTTAACCCAGAACCTTTGCTCAAACCACAAGCACGTTTTTGCAATCCGGGAAAAAAGTTTCCTTGTAGGTGGCGAACATCAATGCATTCAAAATTTGAAATTTGATCCTTCCATTGTTCAAAGCCCATAATATTGTCCCTTCTTTCTTTAAATTAGCAATATTTTTCCGTAAGCTGCTTTAGCAAGTTCAAAGCGGTTTCCTGAATCCCCTTCTCTTTTGCTTGACTTTCAAAAAGCTCCACTTCACTGTTTATACTTTGCAAAACATCATCCGTAAGGCTGCGGCCTGCAAAGGTATAGACTACGTTATCCTCTTTGTCTATATGACGTTGTAACAGGTTCGCCCATGCACCGGCATTCACTAAAATTTCCAGCTTATCTGGAGTATTTGGGGCAGACTCATAACGCCCTAATGCGCTTTCAAACTCCCCTAAATGAAACCTCCCCATATCATGCTCAACCAACATGCCATTTTGAATCAGCTTTACGGCAGCGGGACCCAGCCTACCCATCATCTCTCTGAACAAAATCTGCTCCTCTTTTCCATGATGATGTTGATCTGCATAAGTTCGTGCGAAGGTAATCATATTCCGAAAATCATTCACTTCCACAGAATCACCCTCCAATATACGACAACACGCATTACGGATTACCGCTACAAGGGTAAGAATATTTTTATGCTCCTGTACCATTAAATCAATAGAGTTCATTTCTACACCTCCTGAATGAAAAACTGCTTGTCTATTTGCTGAAAAGAAAAACCACTGCCCGAGAGACTTCCGGAAATAAAAGCACCTCGTAATAAATAATAGTTTTCAATCTTTCCGCCTACTGCATCCCAAAAAGGCAAATGCAAATCTACCGTCTGGTGCCAAAGAACATGTTCTGAGCTCTGTTCCAAAATTTCATTGACATGATCACAGGGCATCCCCTCCAACAGTACATCATTCAATGCGCGGTAAACTCCTTGGGCATCACTAGAAGCAGGCAAGGGATTTTGCAATCCCAGCTGATATGCCACCTGTTTGAGCTTTTCAATTTGTGTTAAAGCATCGTCTTGCAAAATTTCTGTTACTGCTGCGGCAAAGCGCTTTTCTGCAATGCCAATTTGCCCTTGCAGCCACCCATGAATATTGCCACTATCTATCACTTGTTCCAGTTGTCCACGTTCTACAATTCCATAAACTGTATTCAACTTGTTTTCCAAGGCAATAAGGTCTTCCTTAGACGCAATCGAAGACAGCATTGCTTCCGTCAAGCTCTCCTGCAACTGAATTTTACCATAAAGCCAATAATGAATTGGCCCTAAAAATGCACTCATACGCTCATCCCTTTCTAAAAATGTGGTCATGGGACAATAAATTATCCCATGACCATGATTTTTTTATCTATTTACCTTATCATTTACAGCTTTTAGCACATCATTCACATTTAAACCATGAACCATACATGCATCTGCCAAAGTCTCCATTTGGGACGAAGGGCAACCTAAGCAATGCATTCCACACTCCATCAGTGCGGGAGCAGTTTCAGGGTATTTGCGCAAAATTTCACCCATTATCATATCCCCCGTAACAGCGTCAGTTACGTCAGCTTCATCAAAAAACAGCTTTAAGTCGTCCTCAACGGTTCCAATACCAGCAATTCCGAAATTCTCCACCAGTACCTTTGCAACATTGGGGCTTAGGAAAGCAGGGAGTGTTGGCCCTAAATGAATGTTTTTCACACCCAGATGCAGCAAGGCCAGAAGTACAATCACGGCTTTTTGCTCATACCAAGCAATGTTATAAACAATTGGCAAATCGTTAATGTCCTCCAATCCAAAAACCTCTTTCAGCTTCAGGGCAATCACGGCCAAGGAGTAGGAGTCATTGCACTGTCCTGCATCCAATACGCGAGGAATGCCACCGATGTCCCCTAAATCAAGCTTATTGTACTTATACTTGGCACAACCAGCAGTGAGGATAACCGCATCTTTGGGCAGCGCCTTAGCAAAGTCAGTATAATAATTACGGCTCTTAGAACGACCATCACAACCTGCCATAACCACAAACTTTTTGATAGCACCGGATTTCACAGCCCCAACCACCTGATCGGCAAGTGCCAGAACCTGATTGTGGGCAAAACCACCAATGATTTCTCCAGTTTCAATTTCCGTTGGTGCTGCACAACGTTTTGCTTGTTCAATGATTTCCGAAAAATCCTTTTCTTCTCCAACTACACCAGAAATATGCTTGCAACCAGGGAAGCCTGCCGCACCAGTGGTATACAAACGGTCTTTATAGCTATCCTTAGGAGGAACGATACAATTGGTAGTCATAAGGATTGGGCCATTGAAGGACTCAAATTCTTCTTTCTGCTTCCACCAAGCATTCCCGTAGTTACCCACAAAATTGGAATACTTCTTAAATGCAGGATAGTAGTGAGCAGGAAGCATCTCCGAGTGAGTATATACGTCCACACCGGTTCCTTGGGTCTGCTGAAGCAGCATTTCCAAATCTCTCAGGTCATGCCCGGAAATCAAAATACCTGGGCGAGAACCCACGCCAATGCTTACCTTGGTAATCTCGGGATTGCCATAGGCTTGTGTATTGGCCTTGTCCAGCAGAGCCATACCGGAAACACCATACTTTCCAGTTTCCAGTGTCAGCGCCACCAAATCGTCTGCGGAAAGCTTATCATCCAGAGTGGCAGACAAAGCACGCTGGAGAAAGGCATCAACTTCAGTATCTTCTTCCAGCAAAACGTTGGCATGCTTGGAGTAGGCAGAAAGTCCTTTTAAACCATAAGTAATCAGTTCACGCAAAGAGCGAATATCTTCATTTTCTGTAGAAAGCACACCTACCATAGCCGCCTTTGCCTCAAATGTAGCTTCATCTCCATCCCAATGTGCCGCCTCAGGCAACATTTGGCCGTTTCTTACTTGGGCAAGCAGTTCACGCTTTGCATCCAGTGTTGCACGGATACGGGCTGTGATAGCTTCTTTATCAAAGTTGGCGTTGGTAATCGTTATGAAAAGATTTAATGAAATCAAATGATTTATTGCGGAGGAAACCTCCCCACCCTGGACGCGAAGGGCCGTAGTAACAGCTGACAGACCCTTAGTTACATATATTAATAGATCCTGCATTGCAGCAACATCGGGCTTTTTGCCACAAACACCCATCTGAGTGCATCCAGTACATCCTGCAGTTTCCTCACATTGATAACAAAACATTTTATTTTCCATGGTTATTACTCCTTTATCTTCATATGATTTTAATTTTTATCGTTTTTATCATTTGTTTTCTATCAGCTCACTGGTGGAAAAACAACGGTAAGCATCATTTTGAAGGCTTCTTTGGCAAATACCGCATGAGGTTTCTTTGCAGGCATAATCAAGGTCTCCCCTGCACTCAAAACGTATTCAGAGCCATCCACAGTGAACTGACCTGTTCCTTCCAATACCAAAACCATTGCATCACCGCTAGAATCATGAGAGCTGATTTCCTCACCTTTCGAGAATGCAAAAAGAGTAATGCTGATATGGTGATTTTGTGTCAGCGTTTTACTTACAATTTGCCCAGCTTGAACAGAAACTTCGTCTTTTAAAAACAAGGCTGCTTCATGTTCTATGTTTTTGATATAATTCACTCAAGAACCTCCTCAGTCATCGTTTTCGATGGCATTCACAGGACAGCCACTTTGGGCCTGTGCGGCTGCATCCAGCACATCTGTGGGAACTTCTTTTTTGGAAGCAATTGCAATCCCTGCATCCGTCATTTCAAAAACCTCTGGACAAGCCATTGCGCATAACCCACACCCGATACAACTGTCGTTCACAAAATACTTCATAAGAACATCTCCTTTTCAGAATCACTCGTTAAAATGTTATTTTTATTTGTTGACACAATAATATCATGTAATTCACAACATTTATGTTGTTAAAACAACATAAATAAAATTTTTTCAATATGTTATTGCTTATAATTTTAGTAATTTTCCCAGTTCTATCTCACTATGCCCCGTTATGTTTCAAGATTAATCTACATTATTTATTTTAGTTTCTCTAAAAATCAACTTTTACAAAAGAACTACTTTTTTTGCTAACATAGTATCCTTTTGCTTATCTTTATTTTCACTTTTTGAGTAAATATATAAATCCTAATTTTTACATAATTGTTAACTTGCCTATTTTCAACAATGCTGTCTCATCAACCTATCAAAAGCTAATCTGTCCACTCAACCCTACGGCTTACATTTACAAATTGTCTTTTCCCTTCTCTCAAAAACAAAAAAACAGAGAGTCAGGAAAATACTCCCAACTCTCGGAAACCCTATATTTTAAGCCTTTTTAGACCCCTTACTTGTCCGCCCTTGTAATCAACGCTATCGTCTCAACGTGTTTTGAGAGGTCTTGATAGCTGTCAAAACGGCGTTTTAGTTCTATTTTTACCTACTCTCGAACTTAGGAACATATCCACGCTCGTAAATGGAAACATATCCAAGATTGACTCTCGTTTATGGAAAAATATCAAAGTCAAATTTAAATAAAAAAATTCTCAAAAATATATTGACAAGTGGAACATTCTGTGTTATATAATAATTAGCACTCAACAATCGAGAGTGCTAACAAAAAATAAATTGAAAAGGAGTTGTTATTTATGGCTGGATTAGTACCTTTTAACAAAAAGAACAAAGAAATCTCTACAAACACTGGCTTTGAGGACTTCTACAACGTACTTGATGACTTTTTTTCCAATGACTGGCCTTTTAGAAGAACCCTCACACATGACACTTTCAAAGTTGATGTCGAAGATAATGGCAATGAATACCTAATTGAGGCTGAAGTGCCAGGTATAGATAAAAAAGACATCAATGTTGAACTTAACGATGGAAAACTTATGATTTCTATTACTAGGGATGAAAACAGTGAATCAAAGAAAAAGAATTTCATCCACAGAGAGAGACGTTATAGTTCTATGAGTCGTTCAATTTATTTGGAAGATGCCAAGCCAGATGGTATTAAAGCAAAACTGGAAAATGGTTTACTTAAAGTTGTAGTTCCTAAAGAAGAAAAGCCAAACAACAGCATTACAATTGATGTTGAATAAGGCAAAATAAAGCACATCGGGTTATTCACCCATGTGCTTTATTTTTTATACTATCAATTGCTTTTTTTATTTTTCTTGTTTGTGTTCATTTTATTTACTGCTTTTAAATTAATTAGTGTTTCTTTATGTAATTTTGACGTTATATTGGGGAAAGCAGCAAATACTCTTTTCACAAACTCTTTATTTTGTTTTGATATATCATTAAATTTTTGGTTAAGCTCATCGATTTTATTTGTTAATACCCTAATCTGAGACAGTTCTTCGTCAGATTGTATTGATTTTAATTTTATAAAAAATTCCTCTGACATCGTCTCTTTGATTTCATCCGCAATCATATGAAGCTTCGATAGGTTGGTATTCAATTTTAAAGCATTTAGAGTAGATATTATATTATCAGTCAAGAATATGGATAGTAATATTAAACTTGATGTGTAACGCATGCTTAATGGCAACTTGTTAATCATATTAAGTAAAATAGGATTTAGAAAATATATTGCGATTAATGATAATCCTCCAAAAATCAACGAATTATGTAATACGACTCTTCCATGAATATTCAACTTATAATTTGAATAATCCCACCATTTTAAATGGTATATTCGTTCTAATAAATATCCCGTAACATATTCCAAAAGACTAGTTACAATCACTGCAAGAAAATAAACTATTATAGGATTATCTGAAAAAGGTGTCAAAATATTTATGACTGCAAGTGCTCCAAAGCCATAAATAGGACAATACGGGCCTATTAAAAACCCTCTGTTCACAAACTTTTTATCCGGAAACGAACAATATATTACCTCACATACCCAGCCAATAAAGCTGTATGTTAAAAAAAGCAAAAATTCTTTTATTATATACTCCATAACGATCCCTTTCTATAATTCAATATTATTCGAGAAACTTTTTCCTAATCCGCATTTTGTCTCAACAACTCTTTTAAAGCTTTCCTGTTCGATATTAGCCATACAGATGAAAAAATCTCTGATTTAAAAGCATCCGAAAAGCTCTCGGACTTAATAAAGCAAAGGAACTTATCCGATGAGCATGAACAAATCCAAGGCAATACCAATATTTTATTTGCTGTAATATCATTTTCCATCTGATGACATCTTTGAAAATAATATATCTCCACAGACGACGGTCTCTTTACTCCTTTTTTGCTTTGTAAATAGTATTTAGAAATCTTCTTTGCATTTCTTCTTCTAAATCATTATCGTAGTCCTTTGTGTGCTTATGCATTGCATTAATGAAATCTTCAAAATAAGTCACATCATCAAACAGGCTCCTGTTTTCAATAAAGAAATTATAAATTTCTCTGTAATAAATGACAGTATACTTTTCACCGCACGAAAACTTGCTTAATTCAATGCGATTGTAATTAGGTGAAAAAATAAAGCAACTCACAGATTTCTTGCGATACTCATCATCAGTTGTGACTTGTTGATAGTATTTTTTAAGCTGTGATTGTACCTTATCACTGTAAATATCGTGTCGGTCATCAATACCATTGATGCTTGATTTGATTTTATTTTCTATTACAATGGCATTGTTTTTGTCAGAGATTAGCAGGTCAATATTTCTCTTTTCTCTCTCTATGTTGAAATCTGTTTGTATCTTGATAGATAAAACTTCATGCGCAAACTTAGAAAAAGCTTCTCTATTTATATTGAAAAAGTAAGCAAGCATATTGGAAAAAGCGAGTTCATTGTCTTCCTGCTTAATTATTTTAAGGAAATTGAAATGTGGATCTTTTTGTAGCTTTGGCAATTCAGAAATTGCTTGGGTCGTATTAGTATCTTCCCATAGCTCTTTGGCCTCAATTATCTGATTCAAATCAGCAAAGGAATCCGGCTTTTCATTTTCGTTGTAGAACTCTCTTAATGTTTGTTTGCCAAATCCTTTATTTGTACGAATGAAAAAAGTGTTATCTCCACTTACAGATTCATCGTCTGTAATATAAATCTGATTTTTTGGCTTAATAACCCTATCCGCAACAAACGTAGTATAAGCATTTTTTTCTTCTTCAAGGCTACCTTGATATGAATTTTCATTAAATAAATCAACAAGGCTTACTCCACCATAGGTCAGCCCTAATTCAACTTGCCCTTGATATCTCTCTTTTCGCGTAAGTTTACTGTCGGCAAAATCAAGAATTTTAACACCCTCTGCCTTCGCTAGTATTTTATATGTTTTCGAGGCAAATTTCCGTACCAACAAAACGGTTATACAACTTTCTCCATGAGATAATTCTATTGTTCCTTGTGAATTCAGATAAATATAGTTCTTTCCATCATCAGCCTTATATAAGTTAATTATTTCATGACCTATATTATCGCCCTCAGACAAATAGCCTCCAACATACATTTTGTTGATTATTATTTCTCTACTCTTATGTTTTGGCTTTTCTGTGATTTGTTTTCTATTCTCAACTGGAACTAATTTCCCATCTGATGACAAAAATAAACGAAACCTTCTTAAATGAGATAAGTAGCTATTAACAAGTGAAACAACGTTACCGGTCGAGTTATTAGAAAGAGCTTTTAATAACTCTTCCTTTGCATCACTCTCAAAATCAGTAGATGTCACTACATTCCAGAACAGCTCTTTACTCCCTTTTTTCCAAAGATAGAAGGAATCAGAGTAAGAAGTGCTGACTGTTGATTTGGAAAGGTTCAGGCTATGTAAGAATTTTTTATATAATGATCGTAACTCTTCATAAGATAAAGCTTTCATATTGTTTATCTCCAAGGTTGCTCCTCCCTTACCCAATCAAATCTACTCATCCTCATCCTCGTCCTCCTCAGTAACATCGATACCAAATAACATCTGAAATTTATCGAAGTTATAGGGGTATGAGTTATCACCATCAAAGCTTACCGATTTATGGCCATTGCTATATTCAAATTCCAGCTCCCACTGTGTACCATCAAGTACCATGTATCCGAAACGCTTTGTTGAGTATCGTCTACGCCACTCACCGATATGAAGATCTTTAAGTGCAACTATAAAAGTATCCTTTGTACACGGCTCCTGGTTATCTTCATCCCATAATGAGAGAGGTTCTTCATCTTCCCATAACTTTGTATAGGCTTTCAATTCATCAGTTAGTTCTACAACATAATTACTATAGCCACCAAAGTAACCTCCAATGCTAAAGGTTATCTTACTGATGGCATCTATATTTGCATCAAAGTCAGCTGCCTTTTCTTCTGCCTTTGATAAGGTATACGTTCCACCAGCTTCAGCATAGGCTTCTTTGGCTTTCTCTAAATATTCACGATTCCAGTGTAGGCGAGTATCTTCACTTGGATGCATAACAGTTTTAATGCCACCATGCGGGTTTTCCATTGAGTTTTTTAGACGACCTATTTCTTGCTTAAGTCCCCGGATAGCGGTCATTATCTGTTCTTTAGTTTTTCCTTTAAGATACTCTTCGTAATAACTTTCTGGACTGATCATCATATTAGACCGCCTCCTTTACTCATTGCCTGTCTTTATTTCATTGCCATCAGGCAAAATAAACGCCTGCTCAAACTTAATATCCAATACATCGGCTATAGCCTTCAACTCATCCAAGGTTACAGTTTCACGTTTTAATTTCTTATTGAAATTCTGTGGAGTCTGACCAATACGTCTAGCAAGTTCCGCGACGCTAATATTCATTTGTTCACATAGTTGCTTAATCATATCTGCCGTAGTCATACAGCACCTCCAATTTACACTAAAATATATTATAAACCATTTGGTTGATAATAACAATAGTTTTTTCAATATTGCTACAATTATAAACCAAAAGAAAAACCCACAACTCTACGTTAGAGTCATGGGCCATCTAAGTTCCTTTTTTCATACTTCAACTTCAATGCCAGATTTAAAGCATATTACAAAGTGGTCATTGTAAACAGTAACATTCTGTATTAACTTTCTTACAAGTGCATCATCATATCTTTGGGTACGGTATTTATTGTTGCGGATAAATTCTATCAGCTCGTTGATCCTCTCATTCTCTCCACTTAAGGATGCATCCTCCACAAGAAGGTTCTGCCGTTTTTCACGCAAGTTATCAATCTCATCTGCAAGAGGTTCATAGTCTTTCCCTTTATTCGCAAGGCTAATTAACTCTTTCTGCTTTTCTTCAAGCAAGGTGTTAATCTCTGAAATTTGATAATCTGTAGCGTCACCGATTACTGCATGAATGTTTTCTTCCAGTGTTTTTATCATGTTGTCACCGCCAGCAAGTAATCTATTAATGGCGGTCATAACAGCATCATATAAATCGCCTTCCTTTACTGTTCGGCTCTTACAAACTTCGGGGCCTTGCTCGATTCTTGTTACGCATCGCCAAACAATTTCTTTTCTACCGTGAATGTTCCAGTAAACTCGTCTGTAAATATCACCACAATCGCCACAAAAGGTTATGGAGCTCAAAGCGTATTTACTGCTGTAAATCCTTTTGTTCTTGTCTTCACCTGTGTAAATGTTATTCCGGCGATGAAGCTCTTCCTGTGCTTGTAAAAAAAGTTCTTTTGGAATAATAGCATCATGGTTATTTTCAACATAATACTGCGGGAGATGACCTTCATTCTTGACCCTTTTCTTTGTAAGAAAATCAACTGTAGTGGTCTTTTGCAAAAGTGCATCACCGATGTATTTCTCATTAGCTTGTGTCAAGACATACATAAAAAAATAACTTAATCTTTAATACAGTCTTTAAAGTTCCAAACAATTTCAAGACTATTATCTGGAAAAACCTTTATTCTTTGAATTAACTCTGCAACAAGTTGTTGGCTTAGTTCCTGTATGCCAGCATACTTACCCCATTCTTTAGGTACGTTATCCTCGCTTGCATAAATTGAATTCAGCTTTTGTAATAGCTCCATTTTCTCTTTTTCCAGTGCAATCTTCTTTTCACATAGCTCTGCTGTCTTTTCCTTAAAATCTTCTTTTATCAACTTACCATCTGCCAAATTCTCAAAAAGTAAGGTCTTTTTACAATCAAGCTGTTTCAACTGCTTTTCTAAGCGTTCTACTTCAACTTGAAACCTGTTATTATCGGGCTTACCATTCTTAATCTCCTCAAATACGAACACCCTTATTTGCCTTTGAATTTCAGACAGAACAAAATCCTTTAGCTGTTGTTCATTAATACGAACATCTTTACACTCACAAAAAGTAACAAACCTTCTTGTTGGGCAACGATAACAAGGTTCTTTTATGTTTTTGAAAAAAGTAAGCGTTCGCCCACAATACTCACATTTTAATAATCCTTTAAACAGGTTATAGTCTGCGATTGCATATGGCTTAGACCTATATGGTTTCATGACCAACTGTGCTTGCTTCCATACATCCCTTGAAACAATTGGTTCATGAGCATCTTCACAGATTATCCATTCACTTCTGGGAATTTGCTTTGTTTTCTTTGTGTTAATATCAATCTTTGTTCGTTTGCGGCTTATTTGTTTACCCGTGTATCGCTCATCACTAAGGTAACGATGAACAATGGCATTCGTCCAAATTGTATTTTCACTGCTTAATTTCCACCCTCTCTTTTTATCCGTACCTTTTGCTCTATGATACATATAAGGAGAAGGCACACCTTCAGTATTAAAAATCACAGCTATTTGCGTTGCTGTTTTACCCTCACAAGCAAGCTCGAATATTCGTTTTACAACAGGTGCTGTCTCTGGATTTTGTATCAGCTTATTTTTTACATTTGAACACCGCATATAACCATACAACGGCAAAGTGCAAAGATATTCTCCTTTTTGAAACTTAGATTTCTGCACTGCACGTATTTTCTGGGAAATATCTCGACTATACATTTCATAAATCAAAGCCTTTAGCCCTACATCAATGCATGCGGTACTACCTTTATAATTATTGCTGTCGTAATCTTCATTAACAGCAATAAACCTTACACCTAAAAAAGGGAATACTTGGTCAATATAATTTCCAACTTCAATAAGGTTTCTGCCAAATCGTGAAAAATCCTTGACTATTACGATATCAATGGTTTTACCAGTCAGCCTAAGCAGTTTATTAAGAGCAGGGCGGTCAAAAGTTGCCCCGCCATATCCATCATCAATAAATTCCAAAATCTCATAGTCTTGCAGGTCTTTTTTTGAGGATATGTAGTTTCTAAGTAAATCCCTTTGATTAGAGATGCTGTCGCTTTCCCCCTCATTTATATCCTCGTTGGATAATCTGAGGTATAACGCAATGGTTTTCATTATGCAGCACCTCCCACAAAATTAGTGAGGACCGCCAATTCATCAGAAAATTTCCATATGATTTCTACATCGTTATAGCCACTGACAATAATTTTGTCAATCATCAATTCAATAAACTCACCACTTAATACTGTAGTATCTTTTTGTCTCCTAAAAGCCTTGATCCACTCATTTTGAGGGGATAATATTTTTTCATCTAACGCTTGTGCTTTTAGCAAGCTGTTTTTGGCTTCTTCCAGTTCCTCAGCCTGTTTTAAATAATCGGATTTCAAACGGTTGTACTCTACCAGGTTTATAGTCCCGTCGGTATAATTTTCAAAAAGAGCAGAGCATAACAGCAAGTTCTTAGTAATCAGCTTTTCGGTATTTACTAAATCGGTTTTGATTTTTTTCTGCTTTGCTTTGTATTCTTTTGTACTTTTCAGTTTTTTTAGTTTCTCTTCCAATGAAAAAGTTAATTCTACTTGTACTCTCAAACTTAAAAGAATGGCATTGATAAGCTCCGGCTCACCCAAACATTTTTTACTGCACTTAGATAATTTCAAGTTATGTTCATATTGATTACAATGAAAAGTGTATCTTGCTGTTCCAATTCTAGAGACATCTTTGTAGCGTATCATTTTTTCTCCACAATCAGCACAGATTACTTTTCCTTTAAAGATATTTTCCTTAAATGGGTATTTCCTTCTATAATTATTTTGTTTAGCTACGCTTTCAGACATCTTTTCTAAGTTGCGAAAAGTTGCTTCGTCAATGATCGCCTCGTGTGTACCATATACCACTACATACTGTTTTTTATCTTTCTTGGTAAGAGATAACCCGTTGCAAAGGGATTCCACAGTTTTCCCCTGTGTCACATTTCCTGTATAAGTAAAATTATTTATAATACGCTTTATCATTTGTCCCTGCCACATTGTCGCCCTACCTGTTGGCACTGTTTTTTGCTTATATCGTCCACTTTGGAAGTTATACACCGATGGCGAGGGAATACCCATTTCATTTAGTTTTCTTGCAATTAAAATATAACCCATGCCCTCAAGTTTCCACTTGAAAATTTCTTTTACGATAGGCGCTGTTACAGGGTCGATTATTAAATGGTTTTTCTGATCGGAATTTTTCATATAACCATAGGGAGCAAAGGCACCGATATATTCCCCCTTTTGCTGTTTTTGATGAAGAACAGTAGCCGACTTATGAGATATATCCTTTGCAACCAAGCTATTAACGATATTTTTCAGGGAAGCTACCATATCATCGCTGCTACTATTTTTCAGAGTATCGTAATTATCTGTAATTGCTACAAAACGAACATTTAAAAACGGAAATATCTTTTCAAGATAATAGCCTGTTTCAATGTAGTTTCTGCCAAAACGGGATAAATCCTTCACTACGATACAATCTATCTTTCGATCTCTCACATCGTCCATCATCTGCTCAAAGGCTGGTCTTTGAAAGTTTGTACCTGTGAAACCATTATCTTTGTAAATGGAGTACAGTTTCATATCCTTTTGAGCATTGACAAACTGCTCCACCATATATTGTTGTGTTTCAATAGTTTCACTGCTGTTTGTACCACTATCCTCTATAGAAAGACGGATATAAATTGCTGTATTATAAATGTGTTCTATTGGTTCCAAAATCTCCTGAGCCTTGTTTTTTCTACTTGCTCGTGCCATACTATACCGCCTCCTTCACTTTATTTCGAGGCGATAGTTCTTTTTCCATACTTTGAATGAAAGAAAGAGCAAGGTCAAAGTTATACTGATATTTAAAGCTAATCTCAAGCCTTTTATCGTCATACACCGTTATTTTATCAATGAGGTTGACGGCTATTTTTCGGTCAATAGCGTCGATATTTTGGTAGAGCTTAAATTTCTCTATCCATAAAGTTTCCTGAGTACGATTTAGCACCAGTTTATCAATTTCTTGCTTTAAATTTGTAATCGCACATTCTGCGGATTGTTGCTTTTCATCATAAACCGATTTCAAACGAAGATACTCGTTTTTATCCAGGATACCATCAGAAAGATTTTCAAATAGAGCTGTTTTTAAATGCTCATATCGTGTTACCTCATCTTCCTTGCTGATAATTTGAACATTCAATTTCTTTACATTAACGCTTTTGTAAGGCAGAGTATCAATATATTTTAATATTCTTTCCATCTCTACAATGTTTGCAATGTGTTGTCTTAACGCAACCAAAACTCCATCGGTAATGGCTGTATCACTGATACGATGGCTTGTACATTTCTTGGTAGTCCTATTTTTGCCACACATATAGTAAAAATAGGTTTTTCCATTCTTGCACACACTGCTGCGAATAAGCTGATTGCCACAATCAGCACAGTAGAGAAGTCCCGAAAAGGTATACACCTCGGTTTTGTTTGGAGCAACCCTTGTATCACGATTTAAGAGTTCATTAACTATGACAAATTCCTCGTTTGTGATAATAGGTTCATGATTATTTTCAATCCTTATCCATTCATCACTTGGCTTTGTTACCGTCTTTTTCACCTTATGATTGGGGGTGGTGCGTTTGCCCTGCACCAGTGTGCCTACATAAAATTCATTTTTCAGTATGCGCCCAATAGCCACAGCCGACCATTTTGCTTTTGCATTGATTTGAAAACTTGTTTGATATTCCATACCACAGAATTTTTTATATTCCATAGGGGACAGAACATCCAGTTCATTCAGCTTGTCAGCTATTCTCTGCTGACTTTGACCCTCGATTTTCCATTTGAAAATATCACGGACAATATCAGCGGCATAGTCATCTATCACAAGTTTATGTCTATCTTCGGGGTGCTTAAAATACCCATAAACAGCAAAAGAGCCAATGAAATCGCCCTTTTTGCGTTTGATTTCCAACTGGCTCCGAACCTTTATGGAAATATCACGCAAGTAAGCATCGTTTATCAAACTGAGAAAAGGCAGTAAAATATTATCACTTTGGCTTCGACCGTTGATACTATCAAAGTTTTCATTGATAGATATCACTCTGATACCCAAAGCTGGAAACACTTGGTCTATATATTTTCCTACTTCCACAAAGTTACGACCAAAGCGTGATAAATCCTTTACCACTATGCAGTTAATAACACCATTTTCAGCATCTTCAATCATTTTCTTAACAGCAGGTCTGTCAAAGTTGACACCGCTATAGCCATCATCAATGCGTTCTGAAACAACCTGAATTTCCGACTTATCCTTTAGAAAATGATAAATCAAATCTCTTTGATTGCCGATACTGTCGCTTTCTGTTTTATCCCCATCTTCTTTTGAAAGACGGAGATAGATACTTGCACGATATTTTGTATCTCTATTTAATTTTTCCATTTTGAAACCTCCATTATGTACCCGAAAAGATCGGGTTGATTGCATGGCAATCAACATTTTCAAAAAGAAAATGTACTGAGTAAATGTAATTCCCCAAAAACATTCACAATGGATTTTCAAAGGTTTGCTTATTTGCTTTTAAAGATATCACTTTAAAGCGATAAAGTCAACATGATTCCATTGCATTTGAAAAATTACATCGTTGCAAGATAATGCTCCAATCTATCCTCTAAAGTTGTCGATGTGTTTTCGGCAAAGGATACCTTTACTACCAAATCACCACATTTGTAGCAATAAGGGTTACCAATTTGCTCAATAAAGCTGCGCAGTCGTTCTTCCTTGGGAAGTGCTGTGTCCACAACAACATCGTTAATATCTTTAAGCGTAGAACGGTCAACAGTTCTTACATCTACTTTTTTCATAGCTTCAAAATCAATGCAATTCATATTTATAACCTCCAAATCTTTTTTGTTTCTTATGAAATACAACACTATGCCCCACAAGAAGTTCTTCACTTGTGGGGGCAAGTCTTGCATCTCACCATATACAAAAGGCAGAATATTTGTGTTTATTCAAAAATAACATTAACTGCCTTTTGTAGTACGTTTTTTATTCAAGCTGTATCGTATTTTCGGATAATGGGTATCTGAAAGAATTCAGACCACGGAAGGTGGCTTTTGCGAAAAGCAAAAGTACTGAATGATTATCCTACTGCTCGCCCCCGATACTGGAGTATAGAAGTTAGCTTACAGGTTTATTCATCACAAGTGATGATGTAGGCTGCATTATTCCGCCGATAGGTGTTATGACAGGTGACTAAGCTGTCCACCATATTCGCAGAATATCCCTTTTACCGTTGGACACGGATTGATGTTTTGCTTTACTTGAGGTCTTGGCATATTACGCAGAACCACTGCTTTTAGAAGTCCATAGACTTATCGCTCATTACCCTTTGATATTATCTTATTTACATGGCCAAAAGCCTTGCAGGGAGTCTTGGCGGTCTTACTTCGGTGCTTACACAAATAAAAGGCAAAAACTTCTATACCGATATTCTATTATCAAGCTACAACGAGGACATGAACCTTTGTAAATTTATCCCTCTACTATATAGGACAGAAGTAAAGCCATTTTGAAGTATTTTTTATAAAGAATTTTTTAAATCATCTAATTTTTTGATTACAGCATCAACCGAAAATTTCACTGCTCTTTCTGAGCAATGTTCTTTTGCGGCAATCTCTGTAAAGGTATAACCCAAAATACGATTGAAATAAAATCTTCTTTGCTGAACAGAAGTGCAGCTTTTAATCGCATCAACAGCAGATTTCAATTCTTGTCTTTGCATAGCTCGTTCTTCCAAGGATGCTGTGTGAAGACTATGTAAATATCCAGCAAAGTCACTTTCCACATCTTCATCAGATGAGTGTCTTTCTTTCTCTTTGCGTAAACGCGCAATCTCTTTTCGTTCTTCTTCAAAAAGTTCAAATATTTCAATAGAAACCTTAACCGTGATTTCCTTGCCTTGTAAATCTGTTACCGTTACATAAAATGACATTATATTTTCCTCCATAATTTAAAAGTAGTTTTTTCAGACAAATTTAAAAGGGAGGAGAACGGCAACAAGGTACTATTATTTTTAAGCGGAAAATAATAAACAGTGCTATACCTTTAAGATAAAAAGATATAACACTGTTTGATTTAAAATTATTTGCTTTTATAGTCTCTTTAATTGGAAAAATGCAGATATATGGCACAATAACACCTCTTGGGAGGAGCTATTCTTGCCCTTGGTGGTCCATCAGAAGATGGCTGTCATAATTCCTCAGTTGCAACCTATATGGCATAAAAAAAGCAGTGTCGGAAGCTTATTTCAAGCACCAGCACTGCATTCTTGTTTTTATGATTTACCTTTTATTTTATCTATTTATTACAATCGTTTAAAAACCTCTTTAAAAAATTTATAAAATTTTTGCACTGAAGAAATAAAAACATATTCACCTGGTGTATGTAAATCACGAATATCAGGTCCAACAGCTATCATATCCACATATTCAGGAATTTTCTTTGCGAATATACCGCATTCAAGACCAGCATGCAAAACAGTCACCTTAGGCTTTTTATCAAATATTTCCTCATATGTTTTTTCAAATAGTTGTTTCACTTCAGATTTAGGATTGAACTCCCATTCGGGACAATTGTTAAGAATTTGTATTTTACCTTTTACCTCTTGGGCCAATTTTACAATCTTATAATACATTTCCATATACATACTTTTCATAGAGCTTCTTGTCATTGTCATCACAATAAGCTTGTCAGCTTCAGTACGCACAACTCCAACACTTACAGAGCTTTCCACCACTCCGTCAAGCTGGAGATTCATCCTCGTAATTCCACATTCCGAAAATGTAATAAAATTCATAAAACGCTTCTGAGATTCTTTGGATAAAACCCTTCTGGAAACTGCGACTACTTTTTCCACACTAATTTTCATATCATCTTCAATCAAATAATATTCGTTTTTAAATATAGCTGTCATTTCGTTCACAATTTTCAATACTTCTTCTAAATTTTTGTTAGGTACAAATATTGTAGCTTCCGCTTCTCGTGGAATAGCATTATACTGAAGGCCACCACTAACTTCAGAGATATAATAATGCATAGCACTTTCAATTCTTCTTAATATTCTATTGAGTAGTATATTCGAATTTCCTCTACCCCGATGAATATCCTCGCCAGAATGACCTCCTTTTAAACCTGCAATTTTAATTTGTAAAGGAATAAACTCATCTGTAACATTTTCCCATACAACAGGGATTTCTGTTCTTATCACTGGCCCCCCTGCACAGCCAACTACAAACACTCCTTCATCATCAGCATCAAGGTTGATTAGCGTCCTTCCCTTTAACACAGAGGCATCAAAGAATTCAACACCAGACATTCCTCTTTCTTCATCACTTGTACAAACAATTTCCAAAGCTGGATGAGCAGCTTCGGGATCAGTTGCTAACGCCATTGCTAACGCAATACCCATACCATCATCTGCACCTAAAGTTGTTTCTTTAGCAATGACTTTGTCACCCTCTATTTCTATTTTGATTGGATCCTTTGTAAAATCATGTATTGTTTCTTCATTTTTTTCACAAACCATGTCGGTATGTGCTTGAAGAATAATAACTGGGTGATTTTCATAACCTGGGGTTGCAGGAACATTGATTAACACATTTTTCATGTCATCTTTATAATATGTAAATTCATGATCCTTTGCAAACTTTATAAGATATTCACACACCATATCTTCGTTGCCCGAACCTCTTGGTATTCTTGTAAGATCTTCAAAGTAACGAAATACATAGCAAGGTTCAATATTTTCTAAAATTCTTTTCATAACATAACTCCTCCTATGCCATAATGAGAGTAGCAGCTACAAGTACACCTATAGTTGCTAAAGCGATAACAAATAGAAATTTTCCTACAAACTTCATCCATATACTATAAGATGTTTTTGTCATTGTAAGTACGCCCATCAAAAGACCACTTGTTGGTGCAACTAGAGCAATCATCGAGTTTGCAGCTGCGTATGCGATAACTACAATTTCTCTACCTACATTTGCGAAATCCGCAAGCGGTGCTACGATACCCATTGATAATGTTGCAAGACCGGAACTTGAGGGAACAAAGAATGAAAGTACTAAATAAATAATATATGTCGCCACTGAGAATACCACAGAAGAAACATTCATTAAAAGTTGTTCGCCAGCATGAAGAATAGTATCAGTAATCATAGCATCGTTCATAATAACAGCTACCCCGCGTGCTACCCCAATGATTATGGCCACGCCAAGCAGATCTTTTGCACCATTAATAAATGTATCGATGAAATCATCTTCGTCCATTCGGTTAATTATTGCAACAACAATAGCACCTGCAATGAATATTCCGGAAAGTTCACCAAACCACCAGTACATAGTAGGAATAAATGAAATACCAAGGTCTTCCCAAGGAAGTACACCCCAAAGCATAATAAGGAATGAAATCAAAAATATAATAAGAGTTAATTTTCGTTTTCCAGTAAGTTCTGGAAGATTGTCATAATCTGCATCCTTTAAAAAAAATTTTTTATTTTCTTCTGCTTGATTATATACAAGAGACTTTGTTGGGTCCTTACGAACTTTTTCAGCATAATTCATTGTAAATATAATGCCGGCAGGGATATAAATTGCAAGAAGAACAATTCTTACTAAAATACCGTCGCCAATGGAAATACCAGCAAAACGGCTTGCAATAGCCACCGCAAAAGGATTAGCAATTGAACCCATAACACCGAGTGCGGCCCCCATTTTAATTACACTTAAACCAACTAAAGTATCATACCCTGCTGCCAAAAGAACGGGTATGAGTACTGGGAAGAATGGAAGAGTTTCTTCTTCAATTCCAAAAGCTGCCCCAGCAAAGGAGAAGATGCACATTAAAATAGGAATCAAAAGTTTTTCACGACCTTTGAGCTTTCTAATCGTATGCCCTATTCCTGCATCAATTGCACCGGTTTTCATAACAACTGCTAAGAAACCACCTATAACAAGTGTATAAAGAATAATATCTACCGAATCCATAAAGCCGTTAACAGGTGCCAATATAATTGCTCCCAGTCCCTGCGGATTTGATTGCGTAATATGGAATGTTCCTGCAATAGGCTGAAGCTTTGAAGCTGTCGGATCTACATAATCATATGCACCCCCCGGTAATATCCATGATAGTATTGCAACTAGAATTATAATACCTATAATAATTGCAAATGATGACGGCATTTTGATTTTTTTCTTTTCTTTCATAATTACACGCTCCTTTAGTAAATAAATAGTATAATACAGATGTCTACATATCTTTTATGAGCAAAATTGGTGCCAAAGAAAAATCAAATCCTTTAAAACACTTAAAAACCCACAAAAAAAATTTTTATTTAAGTAGTTTTTTCAACTTTATTTTCAACCGAGACATTCATAAGATAGAATTTAAGTTAAAATCAACTTGTTATGCCAAAAAAATAAGTCGAAAACAACTCGCTAATTATTTTCGCAATAATTAATAAGTTGTTTTCGACTTAGTACTAGAGTGATACTAATTCATAAATAGCATGCGCATATATTTCAGTCATTTTTATTAGACTGTCAATTTCAATATATTCATTTACTCTATGCCATGCCTGGTTTCCTCCCGGGAAGATTGCTCCAAAAGCAGCAACATTAGGAATTACCTTTGAATAACTTCCACTTCCACTAACTATAGGTTCAGATTTATCTTTGGTAACCTGTCTGTATGCTTTTAAAAGGGCTTCGATTAAAAAATGTTCTTTTGGGAAATAAACAGGATCCCAGTAAGAACGTTCGTATTCCTTAAATCCATTTGAATCAAAAATATGCTTAAGCCTCTCTAGAGTTTCTACAAAATCGCATGTAACCGGATACCGAATATCTAGTCTAATCACTGCATTTTCACCGTCAAACTCTATAATGCCAAAGTTTATCGTCAGTTTCCCTGAGAAACTATCACTGTAGTCTACACCTAGCTTTTCGCCGTAGATATCATGGCCTAGATAATCATTTAGGAACGTAATAAGTCCTCTTACCTGTCCTTTTCCAAAACCGATTCTATACAAAAAGCTGATCATCGGACATATGGAATTTATACCCATTTCCAGGGCCATACTGTGTGTTTCCATACCATATGATTCTATCACGACTCCATTTTCTACAATTCTTGCAGACATATTGTGTCTGTTTTCTATTGCAAATTTAGAAAGGTTCGTTACGATTTCTTCCGGACGGTTCGTGCTTAAAAACGCTTCACAGTATCCTGGGACAGTGTTTTCAACAGTGCCCCCTTTTAAATAAACGATTCGTTCATCATCGTTTTGTGGAAAATCACCACGGTATTCAAGCATAGCAAGACCTTTTTCTGCATATACAACAGGAAAATGACCATCTAGTGTAAAGCCTGCAATGGGAGGCTTTTCAATTTGCAAGTAATGAGCCATATCTTTAAAATAACGCTCTTCATCGGTGCCAATGATAAGTCTAACTTTTTTATTCAATTTTCTTCCTGATTCCTTAACTGCTTTAAGAGCATATAATGCAGCAATAAGCGGCCCTTTGTTATCCATAGTACCTCTACCATATATTTTGTTATCTATAATACGACCTTCAAACGGCGGCACCGCCCACATATCTCCTGCGCTACAAATATCTACATGACTAAAAACGCCTATATATAAATCTTCTTCTCCGTATTCCACATATCCACAATACCCATCTAACATTTTAACATGAAATCCCATGTTCTCCGCTAAATCTAATACATAAACAAGAGCATCGTTCATTTCTTTGCCAAATGGCATTCCTTCAGAGCCTTCTTGTTGTATACTTATAATCTTTACTAAATCCTGTAAGGAGGAAATAATTTTCTCCCTCTCATCGTTTATTTCTTTTTTAAAATTCATGTCGTCACCTGCCATTTGTAAATTTAGAATGTTCCTATTATTGAATATTATATTTTCGGAGAAGCCTAGATGCTTTTGTCTGACTTATGCCAATGGCAGTTGCCAATTTATAGGTACTTTTGTATATTGAATAATATCTAAAAAGCAACTCTTTTTCAAAGGCTTCTACTTCATCTTCAAATTTAATGTTTTTTATTTCATTATTTTCTGCGACAGTATCTGTCTCATGGAAGCTTGGAATATCCCCAACAGTAATCTGATCGTCACGCGAAGTCACAACTAGTCTTTCCATAACGTACTGTAACTCCCGTATGTTTCCACTCCATCCCTCAGAACAAAGCAACTTCCTTGTTTCAAAGGTAATACTTTTGTTTATGTGGTATGTTTTGTTATATAACTGCAAAAAGTAATCTATAAGAGGATTAATGGCATCAACACGTTCTCGTAAGGGGGGCATATGAAATTCAATTACCCTTAAACGATAGAATAAATCTTCACGAAACTTATGCTCCATTACTTGTTTTTTTAGATTAAGATTAGTTGCAGAAATAATCCTTACATCTACCGTTTTAGACTTTAAAGCACCAATGGGGGTGTAAGTTTTTTCCTGAATAAGCTGTAAAAACTTCGATTGAAGCTGCAGCGGCAATAACCCTATTTCATCTAGAAAAAGGGTTCCTGTGTCTGCTGCTTCAACAAGTCCTTTTTTCCCCTTTTGACTTGCACCTGTAAAAGCACCTGCGACATAACCAAAAAGTTCTGATTCTATCAAATTTTCAGGGATAGCCGCACAGTTTATAGTAATAAATGGTTTATTTGCCCGTTTGCTCTTTGAATGAATATATTTTGCCAACATACTTTTCCCTGTCCCTGATTCACCTGTTATAAGAATTGTAGAATCAAAATTAGATATTCTGCTTATTGTTTCGAGGATAGACTGCATTTTAATATCACCTAAAAACATATCTTGCGCAGGAGCTTCGGGTACATGTTCTTTAACTGGAAGGATGGGTGCTTTAAACGGTGTTGCAATTGTTTCAATAATATAATTAATTTCACCATTATGTAATATGGGAGCAGTATTAATATAAAACAACCCTAAATTTTCAATCTTTTTTTGATAAGACTGCCCCTCACTTGTTTCAATGACGGCTTTAATTCCAGTAACCCCTTGATACTCAACATTTTCAATAGAAGAAAAATGTTTACCTACAAATGCTTCTGAACCATGGAGATAAGCATTTTTAAAGGCCAAATTATAATATCTTATGATACCTTCTTTATCATACATACAAATATAAAAACCTATCGTATTTACAATATCATTAAAGTTGATTTTATTAAATTTCAAAATCACACCTCCGTTTTTGCACAACCTCTTAATAATATTGTAGCTGAACACATTATCTAATGCAATATATGTTACTAAATAATATTTCTTTCAAACTGGATTCGTGTTTACATCGAAGAAAGCAAAACAACAAAAATTGCCACCAAATTCGTCACAAATATATCTGGTATTTACATTTTGATGTGCTAAACTTTCATGCCAGACATGACACCTTTTCTATCAGGCATCTGACTCAGATGTGGCGCAATTTCAGAAAAAAATGTCAATGTAGTCAACCGTTGATTCCCATCAATCACATCATAATAAGGGATCTTTTCTTCTTTTTTCAACTATACTTCCAAGAAAATAATTATCATTCTTCTAGTCTTATTAAAATCCAAAAGGTAATCAAACAATATTTTAATTTGTTACTTTTTTCATTATGCAGTATATCTTCAGCCTATCCTTTACAACTGTAAAATGCACCCATCAGTAAAATCTAATGGGTGCATCAAACCAATTCCTATTTTATATAATACTCCTCAACCACCAAAAGCTAATCAGTCCACTCAATCCTAAGGATTGCCAGTTCCCAACAAGTGATTTTACAAGGAAATTCAAGAATTCATATCACAGAGAAATTTCATTCAAAAATTCGGAAACCGTATTTTCCAAGCTTTTTGCTCCTCTTACTCGCTCTACTAATTCCCTCTTGGTAGGTAAGAAATTCCCCAATTTTTTCAAGCCAAGCCATGTTTATGTTAAGTTAACAAAAATTTTGTCATAAGTATCGCTTTTTTATGTTTCCTCAAGATTTACAGAACATAATGTCTTTTTATTCCTATTTTCCGGGTAAATTAAAAACATTATAAAATATGCTTTTAAGTTGTTTAAACTAAAACAGACAATTCACAATCAAAGTAATTTCTATTTAACAGTCTTATTTCGTCCAGTATTTTTTGCCTCATAAAGCTTCTAATCAGCAAGCAAAATCATATCGTTTGCCTTCCAATCCATGTCATCATTAGGCATAGTACATATTCCAAAGCTAGCTGTGATCTTTATTTCTTGCCCTTCGTAAGTAAATATATTATTTTCAATACTTCTCCTGATTTTTTCCGCTATTTCATAAGCAATACTATTATCGGCATAGTTTAATACAATAATAAACTCCTCTCCTCCATATCTCGCTACCCAATCAATTCCTTCTCGTATCGATTTTGATAATATGTATGCAAAGTCAACTAAAATTTTATCTCCAGCTAAATGTCCATAATTATCATTAACAAATTTAAAATGGTCTATATCCGTCATCAAAATTGAAAATGAATTTTTTTCATTGCTGTTTTTTATTATATCAATAGGTAATCTCTCATTAATGTATCTTTTATTATATATGCCAGTTAACTCATCCTTAATAATTTTATTATTCATCTCTTCTATAATTTTTTGAACCTCGTCGACTGTTTTATTGACATAATTTTCAATAATCGAACAATCTGTTATATCTTTTAATAGCTCCAAAATATATTTATTAGTGCCAATGTTAAAAGGTGAAGCAATTACCATGTAAATTTTCTCTTTATTATACTCTATTTTAACAAAGGTGTTTTCTTCATTATATGCCCTCATCGATATACAGTTAGAACAATAGCTCTTGGATTTCCAAAGGTCAAAGCAATTACCAACTGTAGGAATGTAACCTTTATTATCAATAATTACTCTTTTATTTATAGGATCAACTATTCTTACCATTTCATATAAATTTTTGAAAACAGACAGATGTTCTAGAAGTACATTTACATTATCCATTATTTCATCTCCTAAACCTTAAGTATATATAAGAAATAAGCTTACAGATACTCTTCTCATTTTTAATAATGAAATTTCCATCATCTCCTATTCCTCCTAGCTTAGCTATTATTGTCTAGGTCAATCAAAATTGCACCACTACAGTATAAAATTTGCTTATAAAGCACATCGTGCAGCATAAGGCATCATGCCTCTCATATAAGGAGCTTTATACCTGCTAAAACAATGCAATTAGAATTCGCCTTTCCTCGTCCAACAATATTTTTGACACGCATGAACGATTTCAGGATCAAACTGAGTTCCTGAACATCTTTTTAGTTCTTCAATCGCTTGTTCATGAGAAAACGCACCCTTATATGTCCTAATTGCAGTCATAGCCTCATAAGCATCTGCAACGGTTATAATTCTTGAAACTAAAGGTATATCTTCACCTGACAGACCTCTTGGATACCCCTTACCATCCCAGCGCTCATGGTGCGAAAGCACATATTCAGCTAGTCTTGTATACACGTCTGCCGATTTCAGAATATGATAACTGATTTCAGGATGCTTTTTAACTTCTTCATATTCGGCTTCTGTAAGTTTTCCTGGCTTATTTAAAATATCGTTATTAATTGCAATCTTACCAATATCGTGCATTAAGCCTGCTAATTCTAGTTCCTTTATGACCTCATTATCTAACTTCATTGCTTCACCGATTTTGCGACACAACTTACTAACTCTTTCTGAATGTATCTTTTCTCGGGCATTCGCCTCATGAAGGGTATGCATGATAACTTTAATGGTTTGATTTCGCATGCTCTGACTCTCTGTTATTTTCTTGCGGTACATAAAGTCTTCAGCCTTAGCAAACACTTCCCTAATATCATCATGACTACTTTCTTTTGTTTCCCAACCAATGGAAACAGAAATTACAACATTATCTACCTTCTGAAGTTCCATAGCCTTGTATATCCTTTTGATGATTAACTCTGCCTCGACTGAACTCGTTCGTGGAAGCAATATGACAAATTCATCGCCACCAATTCTTGAAACAATATCCTCTGCTCTGCATTCGCTTTTCAAAACCTTTGCTACACTTTGCAAAAGCAAATCTCCAACTTCGTGACCAAAGGCATCATTTGTAAGCTTAAGGCCGTTGACATCTACCATTGCAATAGTAAAGGGTAAATTTCTATCTACATCTAATCGTTTTATTTCTTCTGCAAAAAAATGCCTATTAAAAAGTCCTGTCAACTGATCATGATAACTTAGGTATTCTATTTTTTTCTGTTTTTCTTTTTGGTCAGTAACATCTCTAAATACCAAAACTGCACCAATGATATTTCCATTCATATCTGTAATGGGAGAAGCTCTGTCTTCAATAGGAATCCCATCCCCGTTTTTCGTGATAAGAACAGCATGATTTTCAAGAGAAACAACTTTTTTAAGTTGCAAAGCTTTTGTCACTGGATTCACACATTTTTCTCGTGTGTATTCATTAATTATCTTGAATACTTCCTCAAAAGGTTTACCAGATGCCTCTTCCTGTTTCCAGCCAGTTAATTCTTCGGAAACAGTATTCATTAATACTATATTTTCGTTTTGGTCTGTAGAAATCACTGCATCGCCAATTGACTATAATGGTACCTGTAATCTAGACAGGTTACTTCAAATTTCTTAGTGAATTCTGTTATAATAAATACATCTAAAAAAGGACGGTATTCACATGAAAAAAAGACGTAGTTTTACACCAGAATTCAAAATACAAGTTGTACTAGAGCTTCTTCGTGAAGAAAAGGAGCTGAATCAAATAGCTGCTGAGCATGAGATTGCTCCAAATGTTCTTCGTAACTGGAAGAAAGAATTTTTAGCTAATGCATCAAGTGCCTTTGATAATAAAAAAGAAGCTTCTTTTGAACAAGAACGTATTGACTACGAAAAGAAAATCGATCAACTTTATAATACAATTGGCCAGCTTACGGTAGATGTGAACTGGCTCAAAAAAAAATCTGATCAAGCTCTTGGACATGGCTGGGAAGAAAGAACTGGTTACAAAGGACGATCCTAAACTGTCTATCAGTAGACAGTGTAAACTCCTTGAGCTTAATCGTAGTAGTATTTACTACCAAGAACAAGCCCCTACTGTATGTGAAATAAAAATTAAGCATCTTATTGATCGTATTCATATGGATCATCCAGCATGGGGAACTAGGAGAATATCTGCACATCTTATAGAGCAAGGCTATTTCGTAGGAAGAAAGCTTGTGAGACGTTACATGCAAGAAATGAGAATCTATGCCATCTATCCAAAACCAAACCTTTCAATGCCTAATAAGCAGCATAAGGTTTACCCTTATCTACTGCGTAATCTTACTATTGATAGGCCTAATCAAGTATGGTCTATTGATATCACATACATTCCCCTTGGCAGAAGCTTTATGTATCTTACTGCTATTATTGACTGGCATTCTCGTTACATAGTAGGTTATGAGCTTTCGGACACATTACAAGTTGAATCGGTAATAGCTTGTGTTAAAAAGGCTATTGCCATATATGGAGTACCTGAAATTATTAATAGTGATCAGGGCAGTCAGTTTACTAGCCTTGAATATACTAATCTCTTAAAGCATCACAGCATCAAAATCAGTATGGATGGTAAAGGGCGATGGGCAGATAATATCATTGTTGAAAGATTCTTTAGAACACTTAAATATGATGATATTTATATTTATCATTACCAAACCCCTAGAGAGCTACGGGCTGGTATTAATAAGTTTATGAAATCCTATAATGAAGAACATCCTCATTCAACACATGGTTACAAAACACCATATGAAATTTATCATGGGGTAAAAGTAGCATCTTAATGGAGGATTATTTGTCATACCTACAAATATGTATATTCCTTCTGACAAACAATCACTGGTAAAAAATGGTTCATTAAGAATTTACTTTAGGCTGCCTTGACAAAGGAACCACTATAATTTTCTTCGTCTTGCCATATGCCAATAATTTTTTCAATGTCAGAAATAAAGGCCTTTGGAGTTTTAAGCGGTTCCTTATTTATATCAGTAAAATATCTTCGGACACCAGGCAATGTAGTGTCCTTCTCATTATTCTTCGCTCTAAGAATATACATATACTGATTTAGAATATCATCAATAGTAGAAATTCTTTGCGCCCCTAAACTATTTGTATTTTTTATAATCTCGCTCCAACTTTTCTTAAATTCTGTTTTATCTACATCATAATTGCTATATAACTTTGCAGAAAGAATGTCAGCATCCGCAAGCGGCATACCAGTAGAATTTAGTGAGTTAAATATTTCTATAGCCTCTTCTGTTTGGTATGAAATAACAGCAATCACTTGGCATTCTTTTAATAAAGCTTTGGCAAATCTGTTTACTTCCGTTGAATCAAAATAATCAAGCTTTTCTGAAAAGAATTTAAAATTCCTAAAAAAATTAGTATATTTATTATCTTTTTGTTTGTGCTTAATTGTAACAACGTTTCTTTCTATTTCATCAAAAACCTGTCCTTGAAGAATTGCCTTTATTTCATTGGGGTATTCTTCATTAATTGATTTATTCTCATATTTTGTATGTAATTCAGAAAGTTGTTTGCTACCTTTTATTACCAAAGATACATCATCTTCATCAATGGAATATAGGCAGTTTATAATTTCCCGTCTTCGGTTTTCCAATGCATTTTTTATGCTCTCAGCATCTTCATCAGCTGATATATTTTTCAAAATAAAATTAATTTTAATCAGTAATGCTTTTAATAATAATATGAAAGTAGTCATTCGTTGCTGTCCGTCTATAATATACAATTGTTCATTGTCATTGTTAATTATAATTGAGCCAAAAAAGTAAGTTTCATTTTTTCCGTTTTCTATAAATGATTCAATGTCCTGCCACAGCTTATCACACTGCTCATTAAATCTCCAATTGTAGGCTCTTTGATAATCCGGAATAATAAAAATCCCATCCCTACCTAGTATGGAATCTTGAGTATTTGAAAATATCCCTTGGATATTCTTTAACTTTGCATCAATATTCTTTGCCATTATAAACCCCCTATAAATACCTACGTTCCAAAATCTTTAACCAGCAGAATATATCACTAAAAACACATATTTCAATAAATATAAAATCAACAAATCCTTTGTATATTTTAACACAATTTCCCATATATTCAAAATTTTTTCTAAAAGGTTATATGAATGACCACTAATTCTTCTTCGACAAATACTTGGCGAAGCATACCTTTTCAAGCAAACGACTTATTGTAATATGATTCTCAAACAGCGTATACCGCCCGTAAATCCCTGTCCAATATTTATTTGATAAAAAATAGTAGGACGAGGTAGCACCTTAGAAACATAGTATTTATATCTAACTTAATCAAGTATGGAATCTTATCATACATATAGATAACCTGTCGTTCCCCAATAAAATACTTATTTGGGGAGGAGCGAACGGTAATAATGTCAATTCCGGCTTCAACCATCAACGCATATCTGGATTAATGGTTGTTCGGTGTATTTTAATACCAACGGAATTAAGATACTCCATAAGCTCAGTTGAGGAAATTGAATCAGCTCATCAGAGTTTTCGTGCAAATATTCGAGAAGATAGAGAATTCTTGATTTTTCTCCATAATAATATCCCCCTCAAATGTTGGTTTCAAAAAAGTCTTTAAAGCTATCTGCTTTAACAAACTGTGTCGCTTTGCCAAGTGCCTCAAAATGCTTTTCGCCGCACTTGATTTTTTCTCGTTCAGTGGGGCGTAGGGCTTCGTCTAAAATATTACCCTTGGTTTCTACCACAAAGTAAAGCTTGTTCTGTCCGTTGTCCTCAATTACTACAGCCCAGTCAGGGTTATAACTTCCAAGTGGTGTAGCAATCTTAAACCAATCGGGCAGTTTGGCATACACTTTAACGCTTTCGTTGCTTTCAAAGCTTTCTGCAAAGCTACGCTCCACTCCACTGTCATAAACCACGTAGTTATAGACTGAACGGTGGCTTTCAATCATGTTGCGTTCTAAGTATCCAGTCAGTTCCTGAGTGTCAAATAGCTCCTGAGCGTAATATTCGCTTTCGCCCAGCTTAGTGTATTTGATGCCGTCTACAATTAACAGCTTCATGACGGAAGTGATGCACTTGGCGGCATCCTCCATATAGGCCTGCGGATTCTTTTTAAATAGGTGTAGCGTACTGCTCTGTATCAATATTTCCACAATGGTTTTACGGGTCAAGTTGGTGCGGTTTTGTAGGTAGGTCACTACATCTGGCAGTGTCTCTTTGATATCAGAAGTCATTACCGACAATCGCTGTGTTTCAGCTGTATCAACACCACCGACAGAAACATTAACCTTAGCTTTAGAATATACCAGTTTTGCGGCATTGATGGACAAGGTTTGATGCAGGCTCTCGCAGCATTTTTCAATCAATACTTTGGAATCAAAATCTACTGCATAAGTGGTTTTGTACTTAATTTTATCCCATAACTCTTTGAAATCTTCGCCTAAATACAGCTTTTTATTCAGGCTGACTGTGCGCCTATTCGCAGCTGGTTTGATATTAAGATTGCCGCTTGCTTTCTTACATACTGCTGCAATGGCCGCTTTGTACTCTACCACTTCTTCAGGCACCGCAAGAGTATTTGTTTTCAGCGCTGCTTTTAGCTTATCCGTCACATTGTCCTTAGCATCCACATAGCCACAGGCCTTAAATACACTGTAAATTTGCTCAGATTTTTGCACACCCAGATATTCTACACTGCCGCCTTCCTTTTTAACAGGAATGTTAGCAAATGTGTGTTTTTCAATAATGCCAAAGCGGATGCCTTCTTCTGCTTCATACTCTTTTTGTAACTTAGCGGCAAAATCCTCATAGCTTTCGTTTGCCATGACAGTAAGCGTATTGATTGTAAATCCATGTTGACGCTCTCCGTTTTGGTTAACACATAAACGTAAACCACGACCTATTTCTTGACGTTTTTTTACTTCGCTCTTAGTTTCGTTGAGCGTACAAATCTGGAACACATTAGGGTTGTCCCAGCCCTCACGCAAGGTTGAGTGAGAGAAAATAAACCTCAACTTAGTATCAAAGGATAACAGCTTTTCTTTCTCCTTCATAATCAGGTTATACGCATCATCGTCAGCGGCAGTCGTGCCGTTTGTATCCTTAAACACACCCTTTTTATCAGTGGAAAAGTAACCATTATGTACTTCGTTGGCAGTGGTATCTAAATCAATATCGTTAAATAGGGTGCGGTATTTTGGACGCTGAATTAGTTCGGTATAGTGCTTTTCAAACAGCTGAGCGTAAATACCCTTTTGTGGATTTCCCGCCCCGTCATAGTAGCGGTAGTTAGCCACACGATCGATAAAAAACAGGCTTAGCACCTTGATACCTTGGTGGTTTAGCACAAGCTCTTTATTTAAATGCTCCTCAATGGTCTTGCGAATCTGCTGTTCCTTAATCGCAAGGTCGTCAATATCCCCTACTGCTTCACCAATGCGCAAAATAGTGGGTTTGGTAGAAAAGCTAACATATTCGTTGCCTTTTTCGCAATAAATATCATCAACGATATAACCATCATAAATTTCACGATTGCCCAGCTTGCTTGCAGAAAGTTCATCGCCTTGGCGCACCGTTACCGCCTTGCGCTTTACAGAGCCTTTCACATCACAGTCCAGCTCAATCTTGGCAGTGATGGGACTCTTTTTATTATCCACGCTGATAAGTTTCATATACGCATTGTTGTGGTAGTCCACGCTTTCAAAACTGGCCACCTCGATTTGCTTTACTAACTCTAGGTCAAAGGCATCTACCGCATCTAGTTTATACAAAAGATTATGTTTTTCAACGTGAGTAGCCGAATAACGTAAAGTACAAAGTGGATTTAAAGACGCAATAGCTTCTTTTGATTTCGGGGTAGTATCTACAGACTGCGGCTCATCAATGATGACAAAAGGACTCGTTTCACGAATCAGCTCAATAGGACGCATCCCGTTCAATTTGTCGTTTTGGCGGTGAATGATGTTTGCTTTGTTCTCGGCAGTTTCGTCTACAAAGCTTCTGCGGAATGCTTCGATGTTGATGACCATAATGGAAATATGGTCGCTAACGGCGAAGGAACGTACTTGCTCCAGCTTGGTTCTATCATAGATGAAATAGTCATACACAGTGTTGTCATAAAGATTGCCAAAATGGTCTTTGGTAATTTCTAGGGACTTATAAACGCCCTCTTTAATGGCAATGCCAGGCACAACAATGACAAACTTAGAAAAACCATAGGCTTTGTTTAGCTCAAAGATTGAACGCAGATACACATACGTTTTGCCCGTGCCAGTTTCCATCTCCACATCAAAATCGTAGGCACCCTTCTTTAAGCGTTTTGTTTGGGGCAAGCCGTTACGCAACTGAATGTCCTGTAGGTTGGCAAGAATCTCATCCTCGGTCAGCTCCAGCTTGTTCCCGATACCATGCTCGGTATCATTCAATCCAATCTGCCCAGCATAGGCAGAAACGGTGAAGTTAGACTGCTTTGGCGTTTGTCCACGAAAGAGGTCGACCACCGCAGAAACCGCCTGCTTTTGGTGAGGAAGTTTTGCGTCAAATTGTAGTTTCATGGCTTCACCCCCTTTATAACACCCTCAACCATTGAAGAAATGATAGTCGATGATACATCCTTTATGACATCAATAACAAGAGGGAGTCCCTTTTCTGTAATCGTTGTTTTTGTATTATTCCAGATAGTATCTTCACGAATTTTGTCCAGCAAGTCATACCCTTCATTTGTTAAATTACCGATTGAATAAAACAGCACGCTTGCCCCTTTGCCACCCCTTGTAGGTCTATAATCATTAATTAAACCAGATTCATACATAAGTTGACAATGATCCGCAACTGTCTCCATATCATACCCTTCAATGTTGATACAGTGTAATAACAGCTGCCCTGCAGGAAATTCCTCTTCTATCTTAAATAATATCTTTCTTATTAAATCCATATCCCTTTTCATATTTTCCGCCCCTTAAATCGTTATAAATGCATCTTCCTCCAGACCAGCGCATTTGAGGATTTCTTTGATGTTTGTTTTGGCACTGTCGGATGCAAAGCCGTTATCTTTGAATACGGCCTTCCATACATTAGGTGCAAGCTCCTGATACAGACTTACCATACCCTCAGCGACGGACGCAGTGATGTTATCATCCAGACAAATCATCAAGGCACCAAAGCCGACGGAATATACATTTTTGCCCTCAAAGCTATGCTGTTCTAGTGGATAGGTAAGATCAAGTCCCATTTTGAGCATGATTTCATACACCACATCCAGCTCACTGCGGCCATCTAAAAAGTTGCCTACTGTGTCTTTAAGGATGGTTTGGAATTTATCCATATCAAATTCCAATTCGCCTTTTTCGTTTTGTATGTATGCACCTGCATCACTCCACTTTTTCAGGTTGGAGTTGTCCAACTTAAACACCTTAAAGCCAATGTCAGGCACTTGTTTCGGCTCTTCACCAAGCATTATCTGGGCATTTTGCTCCTCGACCTCTGCTTTGATTTTCTCTCCAGCACGGCGGATGCGCTCTTTACCAATTTCGCATATAGTTTTGTAGCCAGCTTTAGCGGCTTCCGTACCCTCAGCGCAAGGCTCGGGCAGTTGCACACAAATAAACTTGCGGTTACCACCGTCTTCGGCATTTAACTTCATTACTGCATGGGCTGTTGTGGCAGAGCCAGAGAAGAAGTCGAGTATTATAGCATCGCTTGAATCGTTACAAATCTGTTGAAGATACTTTATAAGCGTTGAGGGCTTAGGTGTTTCAAATGCCGCAATTTCGTCAAATAAAGAAACAAGTTCCCTCTTACCAGAATCGTTAGTCCCCACATTATCTGCAAATAATAATGTTTCGGGTGTTAACCCCTGCTTTCCTTCCGTCAAAAACTTTTTTATTCTCGGAACACCATTACCATCCGAACCAAACCAAATGCGATTATCAGCTATTGCTTCTTCCATTTTAGTTTGGGTATAGCGCCAACAAGAACCAGATGGTGGGTCTACTTTTCTTCCGTTTGGGGTAGTAAGAGTGTAAAATTGACTTTTCGTTCCATGCCCAGCCTGTGCAATAGCAGGGACAGAAGTCCAAACTCCACGAGAATCATTATCAGGGTTTTTATACCTTTCTATTGCATCTTCTGTCATTATATCTAGCCCTATTGCTTCAGATCTAAATTCATAATTTTTTACGAAACATAAAACGTAATCGTGCCTAACAGAAATTATTTTCCTGTTTTCTCTAGTTTTTCTCTTTTCCCATATAAAATTTGCGACAAAATTGGCGTCACCAAACACTTCGCAACACAGTTTATATAAATTACCTATTTCATTGTCATCAGCACTAATAAAAATAATCCCATTATCAGTCAACAGATTCCTCGCCAAACGCAGACGCGGATACATCATATTTAGCCAATCGGTGTGATATCTGCCGTTGGCTTCGCTGTTTGTGCCAAGCTTTCTGCCCTCATCGTCCACCTGTCCAGTAATACGCTTGTAATTTTCTATGCTGTCAGAAAAGTCATCGGGATACACAAAGTCGCCACCTGTATTGTAAGGTGGGTCTATGTAAATCATTTTAATTTTTCCATGGTAGCTTTTTTGCAGTAGCTTTAGCACTTCCAGATTATCGCCCTCAATGTACATATTCTGCGTAGTGTCCCAATTTTTGCTCTCTTCCTCTTCGGGGTATGGACGCAGTGTACCCAGCGACGGCGTTTGTGAAAGGCGCAGAGCTTTGCCCTTGCCATTCCATGTAAAGCTATAACGCTCCTTACTGTCGTCCACATATTCGCCCAGTAGTTGCTTTAATTTATTAAAATCCACCTTATCCTCACAGCATACCTCAGGGAATAGCTGTCGCAGTGCCGAAATGTTCTCCTGTAATATATTCAGGGATTGTCCGTTTAAATTATTTTCAGTCATTCGTTACTTCCTCCTTATATTCTTTAAACCGATTTAATGAGTTTTTAAACAAAAATCCATCCGTTTTCAAAATCGGGTCGTTATATTTTTCAAATATTAAATCCATTTCTTGAATGTATCTAAAGCCAAATGAATTGTTCCAAGTAAAAATAAAACTGATGTTAAGTTCATCCTTTTGAAAATCCTCTTTTCTTAGTTTAACTTGAATACCACGATTTTCATTATTATCAATAAAATATCCTACTGCACCTTTTTTATGGAATCTGCTATTTATTCTGATTTCAATATTATTGATTGTTCCAAAAGAATTCCCTTTGTTAATAAAATTTATTGATGGGTTTTCATCTAATATTGCATTTAACCCAGTAGGATAAAAATACGTCATTTTCTCACGCCGTGTCATTTCCATTATCATTTCGTTTGTATCATTTGCTTTTTTGTTCTGCCACAGTGCCAACGCACCCAAAGCAACTGTACCTAAAAAAGAAAGAAATGAACCATAAAAAATAATCAAATCACTTGCAGAATAGGCGGTGTTGGCTTCCTTTAAATCTTTACCCGCCATATATGCCCAGTTTATTATAAATGGTACGGCAATCATATTAGCTAACATAATACCTATAACAACCACTATCCACCATTTTTTATACCAAGGTTTCTTTTCACTCATATAGTAGCCTTCTCTTTCTCCAATCTCTTTATCTCCATGTTCAGTTCCACCTTTCGGTTAAACTGGGTTTCCTTTTTCAACTGCGCTCGTAGGGCAGTGATTTTTGCTTCCAGCGCTTCTGCCTTATGCAGTAACTGCCGTGCCTGCTCCCCCGATATTATTTCAACCCTTGTAATTTTTTTTGCATTCTGTATTGATACAAAATCAACAATATCGCAATAGAGTGTATAGCAATTTCTTAGGTTCATTTCATTTAAATCAAAAAGCATTTCAGAAAACGGCAACCAGTCGGTAATGATTACCTCTTCCAGTACGTTTTTTAAGCTATCATTTAAATTCGTCCTCTGATGGCAGACTGCAAGTTGCATTTGCTCCTCAGTCTGAAAAATTATAATTGACGGATATGGAATGGCACTCATTATAAAATCAGTAATTCTCTTTGTATTGGCATCTAATGTAACATCAACATTGAAAATATTGATTAGAGGATATTCTCTAATATCATCTTTGTACGCAGGAACATTACTATTTGATGGTTCAAGCTGAAATGATAAAGTTATCTTTCTGACATTGCTTGATAAAACCTCTCTCTCCACCTTATTTAAGTTGCCAAAGCTTAGAAAGTTCTTTTTTGCTATGAATTGATTCACTGCACATCTATCAGGAATACCAAACATTTTATCACCTACTTTATAACAAGGAATGTAATCAGTTCAAAATCCTCAATGCCATCAAAATTCTCATGACTGATGATTCCTCCACCTTTGCTAAATAAACTAGCTACACCAACTTCTTGTTTTTTTCCAATCAAGTTTTCTATTGCCTGCTGCAAAAGAATCGTATATTCATCCATGTTGCGACCATCATCAGTTTGCTCATTAAACTCTGCAATAATATCTTGCAATATCTCTTTTTGTCCTTTGCAAAGCTTTTTATAAATATCAAGAATTTTCTTTGCGTGAACAAAATTAAGTTTAACTTCACCGTCATCCGTAACATAAGCCATATAATATGGGAACTGTGGATTTTGCTCTTTTGTTTGCTTTGCACCTTTTGACTGTTTCAGTGTAAAAATTACACCAGGCTTTACCACATCTTTTACACTGTCAGGTATCGTAGCAACTGCATACATACCATGGGGCGCATCATTCAGCTGTTTTCTGTTTTCCTTCAGTGCTTCCATTAAGTCTGCTTTAAAATCACTAAAAGTCAGGTCGGTTATTGAAATACCGCCAGAAATATCTTCAAGATCAACAACTGTATTTTGTAGGCTAATCAATTGTTTTTTCCGATATTCAAGGTCTTTCATTTCTCTACTCTCATTTTGTTCAATTAAATTTTCTTCTCCAGTAGCAGAAACATCCAACAGAACCATACGCCCCTTAACACGCTGTTGAAGATTTATGTACTCATCAAGATCTTTCGTAGGCCAGAAATTCACAAGCTGTATTTTCCCATTTTTACTACCGATACGGTCAATTCTACCAAATCGCTGAATAATGCGAACTGGGTTCCAATGAATATCATAATTGATAAGGAAATCGCAGTCTTGCAAGTTTTGTCCTTCCGAAATGCAATCTGTGCCTATCAGCAAATCAATTTCACCATTCATTTCAGGAAAAATTTTTGCCCGTTCTTTTGATACCGGTGAGAAAAGGGTAAGCACAGTATTCAAATCAGATATTTTGATTTGCTTTTTTAGTTCTTTAGGAATATTTAGTGTGGTCTTGTTGTCGGTGCTTCCGCTTACAACTGCGCTTGCTATACCAAATTCATTCAAATAGGGTGAAAGGTTCATGTAGAGGTAAGCAGCCGTATCTGCAAAAGCAGAGAAGATAATTATTTTTTTGTTATTTTCGTTAATGGGATTCTCAAGCTTGTCCTTTATTACTTTCTTAAGTTCTTTAAGCTTTGCATCACGCTCAGGCGTAATTTTTCTTGCTTCATCAAGTAAATATTGCAATTGTTCCTTATCCCACAATAAATCCTGCTTCCACTTAATAAGGTCCATATCCGCAAGATTTACTTTAACCGCGTTCCCAACGGAAAATGCGTCAAAGTCCTCTTCCTCATCGCTTTCTGTAATATTTTGCGATACCGAAATGTTTAAAGCACCGCTTTTAAAATCTTCAATAGAAGTAATTGTCTCAATAATCTGCGTAAGTATTTTTTCAACGGTTAATGAAAAGGAGTGAATGGAGCTTTCCATTCTTTTTAAAATGTTTACTCGCATTAAATCAACCAAGCTGCTTTCACGGTCGGTTTGCTTAAATATGCTATTACCAACTTTTGCATCATATTTTTCACTATAAAAATTACGCATTTCCCCTCGAACATACGCAAGTGGTGAATAGACACACAGTGTTAATTTCTTTATTTGTTTATTTACTTCGCTTATTGAAGGAAATTCACCTTTCAAGTCAATATCTGTATACTTGTTTTTCGGGGGCATACGCTCAGGGAATTTTCCTATCTCTGCTAGATTATAATATTTTTCAATATGCTTTCTACTTCTTGCAATCGTAACGGTATCCAATAGTTTAAAATAATCTAAATCCATCATTTCAACAAAAGTGTCTGTAGTTCTTTCTTCGTCTGAAAGTGAAGACCATTTGTTAAATACAAGCTGGGCCTTTCTCAAAATATGTTCAAGATTATTCAGTCCCACATCAGCAAACGCGCCACTTTTCCCTTCGGTAATAAAGGCAATCTGATTTTTTATATCGTTCATTCGGTTGTTCACAGGCGTAGCAGAAAGCATTAATATTTTTGTTTTTACGCCAGCTTTGATTACTTCGTTCATCAACTTCTCATATCGTGTAATTCTGCCCTTAACAGGAGAATTATTTCTGAAATTATGACTCTCATCTATCATCACAAGGTCATAGTTCGCCCAGTTAATTGTTGATAAATTGATTTCACCGCTATATCCGCCATCACGACTTAAGTCTGTATGATTTAGAACATCATAATTGAACCTATCTTTTGAAAATAGGTTTCGTTTATCATTTTGCGTGTAAACGCTCCAATTTTCATGGAGTTTTTTAGGAGTAAGGACTAAGACTCTATCATTGCGCAATTCGTAATATTTTATAACTGCGAGTGCTGTAAATGTTTTACCAAGACCTACACTATCTGCTAAGATACAGCCATTATGTTTTTCAATCTTATCAATGATACCCATAACGCCATCTTGTTGAAATTTATAGAGCTTATTCCAAATTTCTGTTTCTTTAAAGCCAGTCTTTGACTTTACGATATTATCTTCTGTCAACTCATCAAGATATTTTTCAAATATATGATAAAGTGTAACGAAGTAAATAAACTCCGTCGTGTTTTCTTTATAGAGAACACGCATGTGTTCAAGAACTTGTTCCTTAACATCCTCAACAGCATTTGGGTCAGACCACAGATCATCAAATTGTTTCAAAAAAGTCCAACTAAGCTCTTTGCCGTAAATACACATATTGCTATCGATACGGTCGGATTTCGTTATCCCAAGACCATCAGATGTAAAATCTACTGTTCCGCTAATCGAAGTATCAGTGTTTTGATTTTCTATGTAAACAAGTCGAGGTTGCGCAGCATTGGGAACTTTCAAACTTTTTATCTGAACTTTATCCTCAAGCCATCTTGCACATTCTTTTGCAATCGCTGCTTGCTTCATTTCATTTCTTAACTTAATTTCAAATTCGTTGCCTGAAATTGAAAGCTCATTTCTTTTTTCTAAATAATATTCACGAATCAACTCCGCATCTTTATTAATAAAAGTTGGTTCCGTGAATATAAAACGCATATTATCAATATGAGACAATTCTTTTTTTAATTCAGAAAAGGCATATATAGTAAAATAGGCTGAGATTACACTGAGTTTAGAGCCTTTCCTAATATTATCCTTTATTTCATCAATAACCCTTCCATTTCTTTTGTTATCAATCATTTTAGGCGGCTTGAAACTTGAATTTATACCCATAATTACACCTCATTCACAATCTGTATGATATCTCGATATCGCACACAAGAACCTTGCAAATTCTGATGAGAACTTCAAAAGGTACAAGTTCGTCCTTGTTAAGCTTAAACATCGTTGCAATACTGATTTTTGTTGCATCTTCAAATCGACCTTTTTCATTTGTGATCAATCAAAAGCTTACACAACCGTTTATAGCTTACTCCCATAATAGTTGCGCCTCTGTTTCTTGCTTTTTTTGACAATACAATTAATATTTTACGCTTTCCAAAAGAAAAATACAACGTTGTATAGCGACTATGTAAAACTTTATTGTATAGTTTTAAGATTTTAACGACATCAGCAATGATTATATTTGTTACTCAAAACCACTCTTTCAGCCTGAATAGAACATTACATTAAACCAAATAAAATAATTATCATAGCTTTTGCTAGAAATTTTCAAAATTCAGGATCTTTAATAACATCCTCTTACATTCTTGGCAAGCAGGGCAAGGCGGTACACACCTTGCTTTTGCTTGTTGGGGAAGTATCCCCAAACCCTACAAAAGCACAGCCTTCTTGGGCTGTGCTTTTAATACTCTCTTTTGAGAGTAGCATCACCTTGTTTCACTTCGGTTTATAGGGACTTTTCGGTGCGTTTTTTCTCTTGCTGTTTCTCGTTAGTTTGAATGTCGAGAAGCTGTTCTACATTGGCTTTTGCGTTTAGAATTTCAACTATTTCTTTCTTCAACGAATTGTATTTAGAGTATGCCTTTTTCTTCTCGGTAAGGAGCGTGGCATACTCTGTTTTTAGGTCTGCCATTTTGGGCAGCTTTTTCAAATTCAAACTTTTGAAATGGTCTTTTGCTGCTTGGTGCAAAAGTATTTCTGTAATGTGTTCCTCTTTGAATTTAGAAGAATATCCCGACTTTTTATAGTCCTCGTAGACAGCCTTTGTCTTTGCAAACTGAGCGATGTTCTTCTGTAAAATAGAGATTTCCGTCATTCGTTTTTCGGCTGATTTTATGCTGTCGGAGATGGTGGAAAACTCCTCGGTTATACCCTCGGCTTTTATCTTTAATTCTTCATAATTCAGCAGATTATTTTCCGTTAAATAGTTAATGGTTTTGGCGTACTGTTTGAGGTTAAAGGTCTTTGCCCAGCGTTCATACCCGGCACCCTTTTGATTGATTTTGTTTTGCAAATCAAGGGCAAGGTTAATGCGTTTATCATTGTAACGAGCAACTCGTTTTTGCGGTTTATGCTCTTTCTTACCCTCAATAACTTCACGCAAAATATCTTCTGCGTAGCTTTCCCCCAAGGAACGCAAACGGATAAATTTTTTCTGTTCCGAACCTTTAAAAGAGAGGTGCTTTCCGGTCTTGATTTCATAGCCTTTGCTTTGCATTTTTTGCAAAAATTCATCAAAGGTTTTCGGCTTTTCGGCTAAGACTTCATCAATGACAATTCGGAGTTTATCGGAAAGATTAAGCGGTTTATTTTCCTCCAGCCAACTACCGTAATGCTTTGATTTTCCCTTTGGATTTTCTATAATAGAAAGTCCATTTTGCAAACAAATAAGGTCATTCATTTTTGCCACAGCTCGACCGCTTCTGAAGAAATCTCGAAACTTTTTATCACAGCTCAGATTGGTAGAGTTCCAAATAATGTGGTTATGAATATGCGATTTATCAATATGGGTAGCCACAATAAATGCGTGGCTGCCCTTTGTTATTTTCTCAGCTAATTGGTAGCCTAATTTGTTGGCAAGTTCGGGGGTAATTTCCCCCGGCTTGAACGATTGGCGGACTTGATAGGCAATGACATCATTTGTCTGTGTTCTGCCTGTTTTTTGTAAGTAAATTTTCTTGGATAAAAGAAACTGACTATCTACCAAATCCTTATCACACATAAAGCTGCTGACCAGCTCTCCGCCATCTGTTTTGTCGGGATTTTTAGCATAGTCTGTTCTGTCTGCAAGGCACTGTGCAAGGCTTTTACCCTTGTTTATGTGCATTGATATAATTCGTGTAGTGGCGATAAGGACACCTCCTAATTATTTATTTTTCAACTTTTTCCTCGCAATCAAAAACTCTTTTCAACTCAATTATTTGAGGTTCTTCACTACTTAAATACATTTCCTCGGTTTTCTTTTGCACCTCTTGTAAATCAATAATTACATCGGTTATTTTATTAAACAATTCAAAATACATCTCTTTGTAATTCGGCATTTTGTCCCCCTAAGTTGATTACTTTTTTCTTTTGATTTTCTGCATAGTGCAAGGCATCATAAGCTCCGCCGTATAATGTTCTAGATTGCCATTCTCGTCTAATTGCTCCAAAGAGCAAAGGAGAGGATAAGAAACATCATCTGCAAAGGCTTGCTTATTAGCTTTGCTGTTAATTAGTCCAAATTTCTTATTAAAATCGTCATAAAGTATGTTTAATGTTAGCTGTGCCTTTTGCAAATCATCATCAGAACACTCATTCAACTGCATTTCAATGATTTCTCTGGTTTTATCACGAATGCCAAGTAAGGCATTTACTCGCTTTTCTGCTGTATCAGACAGTGAAACCGGCTTCATTCTACTGTTTTCTCTAAAATATAGCTTCTCATCAACAAGAGCATAACTGAAGTTTCGCACATCAGGAGTAGCTTCAATAGTGGCGGCTTCTTTTTCTCCATCTATGGCGGTAACAGGGTCTTTTAGCAGTGCTTTATCGGGCGGTAGAATGTGGAGTATTGCTTGTTCAAGCTGTTGTGCAAGGGGGATTTCATGGTTTGGAACACAGGCAGCTTCCATTCCAAAAGGACCCGATACCATTTTCATACTGCCCATAATCATTTGAGGGTTTTCCTCAAAGTATTTATTGACTGCTATACCGTCCTCAGTTTCGCCAAGCTCTACCCAAGAAGGTAAACGCTCCGGTGCATGGTCACGCTTTTGGAGGAAAATAATATCACTGGTGACTTCCGTTCCTGCATTGGCTTTAAAGGCTGTGTTAGGCAGTCTGATAGCACCAAGCAGGTCGGCTCTCCCAGCAAGGTGTTTTCTCACTTCACTGCTTGCTTTATCAAGAGTGCCTTTAGAAGTAATAAAGGCTACCACACCACCACTTCTAACCTTATCAAGGGATTTTCCAAAAAAGTAATCATGTATCAAGAAACCCAGCTTATCATATTTTTTGTCATTGAGCTTGTAGTTACCAAAAGGCACATTACCCACTGCCATATCAAAAAAGTCATTGGAAAAATCGGTTTTCTCAAAGCCTTTGATTTGAATATTTGCCTTCTGATAAAGCTGCTTTGCTATTCTTCCGGTTAGACTATCCAATTCCACACCGTAGAGCTTTGAGGCTTGCATACTCTGTGGCAGCATCCCGAAAAAGTTACCACTGCCCATTGCAGGTTCTAAAATGTTGCCATTTGGAATATCCATATTTTCTAAAGCCTTATACATCGCACGGATAACAACGGGTGAGGTATAGTGGGCATTAAGGGTACTAGCTCTTGCCATTTCGTATTCATCGGGTGTGAGTATGGCTTTTAACTCGGCATACTCACTTCGCCAATTATCCTTGTTTTCGTCAAAAGCATCGGCAAGACCGCCCCAACCGACATACTTTGATAAAATTTCCTGCTCTTCAGCATTGGCCCGTCTATTTTCCTTTTCAAGTTGTTTTAGGGTTTGAATGGCAAGAATGTTGTGGGCATATTTTTCTTTGGCTGTACCGACACCCAAATCATCATTGGTAATTGTGTAATTGATTTTAGGTGAAGTATCCGTAATTTCTTTTTCTACTTGTTTAGTGGAAGGGGCAAAAGGTGTATCCTCTAAACTGCCACCGTCAAAATCAAAATTGATCATTGTTTGTGGCCCTGGTTTTTTTTCATCAGAAATAATAGAGGTATTTTGCTCTTGCAACTGGGCTTGCGTTTGCTCCACAAAATAGCGGATATAATCCACAGTTTCACTGCGAAAGATAGGAAACCCAGTGCCATTTTGGAAGGTTGTATCACGCAAGGAAACCTTGTCAAAGTCATAATTTACGCTGTCAATAACAAAATCTCTACCACCGATTGTAAGCTCCATACCAATAGGAATATAATCCTTTGCATAATGCTCGGTAATGGTGTGGTACACGCCGTTTTCTTCTCCAATGAAACAGAAGTTAATTCCTTTATCTTTAAGGTTTTTTGTTGCCACTTGCCAATCCGCCACATAACCGCCAGTTACTTTGGTATTACCGATAAGGGGTATGTCTCGCTCAATTAGCTTGCGACCAAGAACGGGCGCTGCTATCTCGGCATCATCACCATAAAACAAAAGCAGACTACCCGATTGTATACCTACAATCTGATGTGGGTGGTCTGCTTTTTGGTTTAAATATTCGGTTATGGTTTCTTCATCGCCAAGGAGCTGTTCCATTCGCTCATGGGAGAGCTTTTCACCAATTTCTTCTACAATGGCTGTTTCGACTACCTCATCAAAATCACCAAGATTTTCATCAAAAGCAGTAACTACTTGTAGTTCCTCAATTGCTTGTGTTTCTGTTTGCTCTAAAAGGTAGTTATAGTCAATCTCCTTTGCATTGCCCCTGTCAGTAAGTGCAGAAATCCCCTCTAATAAATCATCTTCACAGATCAGATTAATGGCTTGCTCCATAGAAATAGATGGATCGTCATAAACGCCACCATCAATAAGCTGGAAGTTTTCATCAAAGATAGAATAATCGTAGCCTTCGTCAACTTCTTGGATGGAGAAATAACAGTTGCCCACTTGATATGCAAGTTTAGCAGGCTCGGCTATTCTGCTTTCTTTCTTGATAATTTCTTCTACCTTGGCAACTATATTTTCATTTGTAGGATTTTCAAGGCTTTCTGTAGCAAAGTCGATAAGTTCGTCGGATACCATAAGCCCCCTATCTTCTAATATGGAGGATACGGAACCGCCTACCAAATCGAGGGTGAGCTGTCCACTGCCCGTTTCTTTGTGGATGGATTTTCGCTTGCGTTCCAGTTTCTTGGCGATATTGGTAATATCGTCGATAGTGTCGTCCAGTTCCTCTTGGTCTTTTTCCACCCGCTTTATGGTGTATTCTTGGCTTTTGAAAATAGAGTAATCACCGGTTTGAAAATCCTTTAAATTCTTAAAAGCCTTCTGCATATAGTCAAACCCACGCGCATCAGAGAGGGTATGTCCTAGCACATATTCCATCTGTCCAATAAGATTATCTACAAACTCGCTATCCTCAAGCTGTTCCGCAACCTCTTTTACAACCTTATCCATATAGCTGTAATCACTGCTTGGAGCAGTAAAAGGTTTTTCTATATCCGCTGGAGTATAACTGTAAAAGTGAACGATGCCTCTTGCAATTTTTTCTTTTTCATAGGTGGGAATATATGCAAGCTCCGCACTGCTAAGATAGCGATTTTCAGCAATTAGACGGTCAATTCGCTTCGTTACCTGCCCCCAGTTTTCCATAACGGTTGCGTAGGGCTTAAAATCAATTTCCCTTGCGTATATAGTACCCTTTGCGGAATGGTTCAAGCTAATACCCCAGTGTCCACTGCCACTCCAGCCATAATGATTTTTTAGAAAGTCGGATTTCTCTTTCTCTGTATGCCCTCGCTTGAAAAAGGCATAGGTATCAATGCGAGAAGTATTAAAATGCCTTGTGCGGTTATCAGTTGCATAGATGGCATTTAGTTCGTCTTGGGTAATAAAAGACGGGATAATTGGAGCAAACTCCTCTTTGGATGGGAAAATAACAGGCTCATTTTGAAAATTCTTTGCCATGCCGATAATTTCAGTTGGTGTATGAAAGGTCATTCGCATAGTTGCATCTTTATCTGCAATAAAATCCTGCTCCATTTGCTTTAATCCAAGCATTAAAGTAGACAACTTTTCTTTATCCGTCAAGTGAGTACAAATTTCCTCTGTGCAATCAGGATATACAAACCGCGTTACAATAGGATCAAGTTTTTCGTTGGTGTAATCCTCGGCTTTGTCCCGATACATAAAGGAAAAATATTCAGCCACATATTTTTGATAAACTTCTTTTGACTGTTCCAGTTTATCGGCAGTGAGATATTCGCCCTTTTCCAGTAGATTTCTAATCCTTTCGGCGGTCTGCACCCAAGATAGATTTATTTTGTTCTGTGCATGATAGGTCTGATTTCCCCTTGCAATGGTAATGCCGTCTTCATCATACCAAAAAGAGTATTTTACTCCATCAATCTCAAAGCCCTTGCCACCTCTACCATAATGTTTTTTTAGAGAATCTGCATTTTCAAAAAGGTCAGTATTAAATGCCATATATCCAGCGATAAGGGAAGTGCTGTTTTTTTCTTCCCCACCCGTTGCTAAAATCTTATCCACCACTTCAAAGGAGATAGATTCAGCATCAAATAGGCTGTTTTGGGCAAAAGAAAAAGCAGCAAGCGTGACGCTTGACCCATTTAGGACTTCGTCGCTTACTGCTTTACTTTCTGCAATAGACTCAATTTGTTCATGGATAGTAGGAAATAAAGATACTTGATTGCCACTTACCTTGCGTAAATCAAGTCCTTCATCACCACTTCCTCGGCTTGTAGTTTGATGTTTGTTGCCATCTGCACCCAAAGAAGTTGATCTTTGGCTTTCAGCGCCTCGGTTACTCCCTGTGCTTTCATCATTTCTTCTGTCATCTGTTCTACTTGACTGTGAGCTGTCCTGTCCACCTCCACCAAATGCGGCCACAGACTCCCATCTTGCAGCATTCGGCTGTAGGTTCCCCTGCGGTTCTCCTTGAGATGCGTTTCTCTCATCATTCCATACTTGCCCACTGTGTCGGGTAGATTGTCCAAATCCTCCATCTGTAAATCCGGTATCCGATAGTCTCCGTTCTGAATATAATTCACCTTTTCTACCATTGCCATTTTCCTCCTTTATATTTTCACTTTCACGCTTTAGAGCGTTAAATTCTATATTGTCAGTATAATCTACTTTCCGCTTATTATCAATAGATTTTGCAAGTAAATTTCGCTCACTTTCTCTTATCACTGCACCGATGGTGAGGAGCATTTCATTTGATACCAAGTTAATGGCATTGCCCAAATGAGAGAATACGGCAGGGGTATTGAAGTCGGTAATTCCTCTGAAATCGTCCTCCTCAAGATATTCTCTTGCATCAATGCCACACCGTGTAAGCACCATATACTGAACGCTTGTGGTAACAGCATTTCTAAAGGCAACATCCATATTTAGCTCGTCAATTCCCTCTAAAAAGCTATCCTCAAGATCATAGTTTAAATCGTGCAAAAACTCTCGGTAATGCTCCCCCACGGCTCGCTCAGTCAGCTCCATAAGGCTACTTGCAAAATCATCTTTTTTAATCTCGCCATAAAACCCTGTGAGCTGCTTTAGCACATCCTCGTGATAGTTTGGTTGCATTTCCCACAGATACGGCGTTTTTGCTCCTCGTACCTCGTTGGTATCGGAAACCTCAAAAACATATTCAATCCGAGGTTTTCCACCTTGATTTTGACGGATAAGGGCAATACCTTTGCTCCCTCGTTTCACCCAGCGGTTCATCTTCTTGTTCCAAATTTCCATATTGGCGCATGCGGTGGCATCGGGACGTTGTGCATAAATCATAATTTGGTCATCAAAACTGTACTTATAGAGTTTGCTTGCGGTAGTAAGATAGTCTTGCCAGTTACTGATATTTTTCAAGACATCTTCTTTGGTATCGGTAAATAGCTTTGAAACTTCGTTTATTCTGCTCATTCGCTCCTCCTTAAATTTGATTTTGAACAAAAAAATCCCGACACAAAGAGGTTTGCCCTTGTATCGGGATTGATTTTTTGTTATTTGATTGCTTTTATCTTGTTGACAGCATATTTTATAAATTCTTCCGGGTGCGGGGACTTCTCCCTTACGACATATACGTGTATTTAAGTGATCCTATCACTTATAAAACTTTGGGTAATTCATGAGATATATTGGGGCTTAGAAATAGGTCTTATAGAATTTTTCACATTGCCGCTATTTGATGAAAATATGATTAAAAGCTGCACACGTAATCCAACATGTCCAGCTTTTAATTATATCCCAATACTAAGAGGTTAGTCCTTATATCGGGATTGAATTTTTGATATTTGATTGTTGACAGCATATTTTATAAATTCTTCGGGTGTGGGGACTTCTCCCCTGCGGGGAACCTGCTCCTGATAGGCTTTTATAATACTATCGTCATTCGATGTAAAAGCGTATTCAAGTGCTGCCTGCATTTCGATTTTGACTTCTTTCATGCTTATACCATTTTGCTTTGCTATTTTTCTGTAAACACTACGATTACTCATATTAACAACTCCTTTTTTCATTTTATGGTTATACTGTATAATTATAAATCTAATTATATCATACTTTAGTTATAGAATAAACATACAGTATAACTAAAAGGAGTGTTCTTATGAATGTAAAAGGTGTAACTATTCGTTTTCCTCAAGAAATGTTAGATAAAATAGCGTATGTTGCCGATTACGAGGGACGTTCTGTTAACAGCCACGTCTTGGTTCTTGTGCGTCAAAACATTGCAGACTTCGAGAAAATACATGGTAAAATTGAAGGAGCTATTGCTCCTGATGTCAATGTAAAGCCACCTAGGAAAAACTAAAACAATCCCGATACAAAAAAATTCATCCTTGTATCGGGATTGTTTTTCATTATTTTATGACAATTTCTTGTTTTGGAATAAACTCAAGTTTCAACTGCATATCCATTCCTTCAGCCAGCCTTTGTAAAAGGGAAAGAGTGGGATTTGCATTGCCATTTTCAAGTTTGCTGATGTCTGCTTGGTTGATGCCGGTTTTTTGTGCAAGCTCCTTTTGTGTAAGGTGACTATTTTTTCTAGCATCTATCATTGCTTGAATGATATTAAACTCTGGCTCAAGAACATTCCATTCTTTTTGAAATTCAGGATCTTTCAATTCTTGTTCTAAAAGTCTATCAAAATCATCATGCATAATTACAACTCCTTTCCATTTTTTTCTAAATAATCCTTGCGGTACTTTTCAGCAAGGTCAATTTCTTTAGGTGGTGTTTTCGCCGTCTTTTTGATAAAACCGTTTGTTAGCACTATTTTTCTCCCTATTACGAAAAAATATAACACCCTTGAAATATCACTCCCTTGTTTTGCTCTAAGTTCAAATATGCCATTACCTAAAGGCTTTGTATATGGCTCTCGTAAATCATTTCCGTTCTTCCTTAAAATTTCAATGCACCGCAACATCTTGGCTCCCATTTTTGTATCAAGAGAAAGGACAAAATCTTTAACCGGAACATCTCCATTTTGATTTTTATAAAATTCGATTTCAAAATCTGTCATTTGTAATCCACCTTTATAGGATATGTGTTTATCCTCACTAATATTATATGGGATTTATCCCATATTGTCAACGGGTATTATCGCTCAAAGTTTTTGTTTTTATGAATTGCACCTTCGCTTTGGTTTTCCAGTTCTTTAAAGGCTTTTAGCTTTGTGGTAACTGAGTGGCTTTTCGTAGCCACTTCTTCCAAAGCATCTTTGATGCGTTCCTTAAAATCGGAAACAGCCTTGTCTTTGTCAATGAAATAATGCCCCCAAAACCAGTTATCGCCATCAGCTCGTTCTTCATCGTTTTTAATATTCCTTTGCCAAGAGCCATAAGGTGAGGGAGCCTTTTCATTTTCACCAAAGGCAAACTCATAATTGCCAACAATATGGTTTTCGGTAACAGCATATCCACCAATGGTGCGAGGGAGCTCGTTGTTGATAATACCATCAATTTGATTATAATTTTGCTCACTGCTCATTTCAGCGGTCTTGAGGTAGTTTTCTCTTTCCTTTGCAAGAGTAATTAGAGCTTTCATTGTGTTTTCCGATATGCCGGAAAGAGTATGGCTACCACTTAAAAAAGTTGCCCGCCTAGCAACAAATTCATCGGTATCAATATCGCCCAGTTCTTGTTTTGCTCTGCTTTCTAACTGGTCATAGAAAAAATCCTGTGGATTACTTGTAATTTTAGCAACCTCTAAAATCTGTTCGTAGGACAGCGTATTCTGCACAAATTGTCCACCTGCAATGCTATCGGGATTGTAGTATAGCCAAGTCAGTGAACCATTTTCTTTGTCAAAGAAAAGCCGATCATCGGTATTTTCTAATACATTCAGTGCAGCTTTATATAGCGCATCGGTATTATCATCACAAAGGGCATCAATAAACTCTCTGTGAGGAATAATGGAAAGAGTGGACACATCAATTATATTGTAGTTGATTGCCTTTGCTGCAAAATACTGAATATCCGCCAGAGCATAATCTTCTGACTTTAACCAAATATCCTTTGTGTAATCGTAAATCATACTTAGCTCCTCAAAACTGTGGGGAGTATCCAAGTCCTGCCCAATATCGCACATATTTACAAGCTTTTTCACTCTATCCCTCAAATTCTGATCGTTGGTTAGAGCAAACAAAACCTCTTTTGGATTTTGATTGACCAATTCCATGAAATCTTTTACTTGATAATCACTCATCACTTATCCCCTTTTTTCAAATTCTAAAACGAAGTTGACATATTTACCTCCTGTTTCATCAATGGAAACAGTAGCATTGTAAGTTTTACCTGTTTTTTCTGAATAACAGCCTGTTAACTTGCATTTGCCTGTGGTTAAAAGGTCTTTTACTATTTTTTCGGTTAGGGTTTTCTTCTTGGAAGTAAAAAACTTATTTTCTTTCCAGAGGGCAAAACCGCAGGTTCTATTTTCACAGCAAAATCCTTTTTTATTCTCGATTACATTACTACCACACCTTGGGCATTTTCCAATCACCTTGTTTTGTGAGGGAAAAAGCTGTTCACTTCCTTTTACCACATCATAGGTCCTGACAAGGTTCTCGGTCGTTTTAGAAATTTCCGATAGAAATTCATTTGCAGACAAATCGCCCGTTTCAATGAATTTTAGCTTTTCTTCCCATTCAGCCGTAGTCAGTGGGGATTGGATACTTTCGGGCAAAATAGTGATGAGGGCGTTACCCTTATCTGTCGGCAGAAGATACTTTGTTTTCTTATCCCCCTTGCGTTCCAAGAGATTTACACTAATGAGTTTTTCAATAATGCCTGCACGAGTAGCAGGGGTTCCAATACCGCAAAACTCTTTTTCAATATTTTCGTCTTTACCCGTTGTTTCCATAGCCAAAAGCAAGGTGTCCTCGGTAAATTGCTTAGGTGGAGAAGTTTTGCCTTCCTTCATTTCTGCGTTACAATTTTCAATAACTTCGCCTTCAGCCATAAGAGGAAGTGATTTTTCGTCCTGTTTCTCCGCCAAGTTAAGGAGCACTTCGTATTCCATAAAGCCATTTTGCAAAATAGTTTTGCCTTTGGTCGTAAAAACAACATCGCCACAGCCTGCAGTTACCACCGTTTCGCTATATCTGTGGTTATCCCCTAAAGCAGAAAGCAGCCTTAACATGATGAGTGTCAAGACTGCTTTTTCTCCGTATGGAAGCTGTTCTATATCATAGTTTGCTAGGCTCTTGGTGGGAATAATGGCATGGTGGTCTGTAACCTTGCTGCTGTCAATCACAAGCTGAGCATTGCAAGGTACATCAAATTCTTCGTCCCTTGGAAATCGCAAAGTTGTCAAAGCATATAGTAACAGCTCCGGTAAGATATCTACCATATCCTCAGTTAAAAATCGACTGTCGGTTCTTGGATAGGTACATAGCTTCTTTTCATAAAGGCTTTGGATATATTCCAATGTTTGATTGGCAGTAAAGCCTAATTTACGATTGGCTTCTCGCTGCAAAGTGGTAAGGTCATACAGTTTTGGCGGTTTTTCTGCCTTTTCCTTATTTTCAATGCTTGTAACTACTAAATGCTGATTTTTGCACCTTTTAAGAAGTTCCTCCGCATGTACCTTTCCCTCCTTTTTTTCAGAGGTAAAGACCACTGCGCCGTTATCAAGGACAATGGTATAAAATGGTGTAGGACGAAAGGCTTTTATGCTTGCATTACGCTCCACAATCATAGAAAGCGTAGGAGACATCACTCTGCCTACGTTTAGTTGCTGATTGTAGAGCAGCGAAAACAACCTTGTAGCATTAATGCCCACAATCCAATCAGCTTTTTGTCTGCAAGCAGCACTTTCATAAATCAGATCAAAACCAGTTCCGTCTTTTAGATTTTCAAAACCTTTTTGTATGGCACTATCCTCCATAGAAGAGATCCAAAGCCTTTTCATCGTCTTTTGACACTTGGCAAATTGATACACCAGGCGAAAGATAAGCTCACCCTCACGCCCGGCATCGCAGGCATTGATAACTACATCTACTTTAGGATCATTTAACAGCTTACAAAGGATTTTAATCTGTTTTTCCTTACCCTTTGATACCTCGTATTCAAAGCTCTGTGGAATAATAGGCAAATCCTTTAAATCCCATATTTTATAATTTTCATTATATTTCTCGGTACCGGCAAGACCTACCAAATGCCCAACGCACCACGATACGAAATACCCATTGCCCTCAAGGTATCCCTCTTTTTTATCGGTAGCACCCAGCACCTTTGCAATACTCTGTGCCACCGATGGTTTTTCTGCAATGACTAGTCTCAATTTTTATTCCTCCCTGTAATCTGTATTTTCATCATCTGCTAAATAGCTATCATCCTCGTCAAGCTCGTATTCTTCCTCATCGTCGGAATATTCATCGTCGCTGAGTTCATTCAAATTGGTAGAACCTTTATGAGTATTTTTGCCCTTAACAAATTTGAGATAATAAAAAGCACCTCCGCCGCACATAGCCAATACAAGCACTAACAGCGGTAAGGTGTTACTTTTGGTTTCATCTGTATTATCATCTGTTGGTTCTTCTGTTGGCTCTGCGGGAGTAGGCACGGGTTCTTGGATTGTTGGCTTTTCCTCCATCTTAGCGGGTTCACCCTCCATCAATGACATTAAATCGGCTTCATCAATCATATTAAGTAGGTATACATTATCACTATCTCCTGCACGGTCAATGACTAAGTAAAAATAGTTACCATTTTTTGAAACTGCCGTGATAAACTGCTTGTCAGTTTCGTCAGTGGTGGTAATATCATCTACAAGAGTCAAATTGCCCTCCGGTGTAAGGGGTACGGCTTCGTCCTTTGGTGTCACAGCCACAGGTGAGGTTTCGTCGTATTCAGAACCGCCACCTGCAAAGGCTACGGTTGACATTGAATAAGATAGTACGCTCATTACCAACATTGTAGTAAACATTTTAAATCTTTTCATTTTGTTATTCCTCCGTATTGTTTATTTTAAGTGGTACACTTGAACCTTTTTCTTCCTCGAAAATCTGCAATATTGTAGGCAAATCGTTGTGATTTACCTTGTGTTTTCTAAGCACATCAATCATCATTAGATTTTCAAGGTCTGTCTTTTCCTTTTGCAAGGATTTTAGCTTGCTTTGGTATTCAGTGATTTTTTCTTCTGTTCTATGAATATCCTTTTTGATTTTAGTTAACTTGTTTTGCAATAAATTTTCCTCCTTAAATACGCAAAAAGACGAGATTTCTCCCGTCTTTCTTGATTTCGCATAATTTATCATTTAGATTTTATTCGCTTTTGCTGTTTTGGTTCTCAATGCGATGGTGCTCATTTTACAAGTTCTTCTGGTTTTGGTTTTCTAACATAAAAAAGCATATCTTGGGAGCAAGCTCCAAACAAGCTGTAATTCCTTCGACCTTCATTTAATGTCATCCCATGGTTTTCATCACTTGGCTCATCATCACTTGATGTGAACATATCATTCTCCCAAAAACAAACAGGACATATATATGCTATAGCTTCTTCTTTAGGAACAGGATATGTACGATAACCACAACATGGACAAGGGTAAATTCCTTTTGCTTCACAAATTTTTTCAGACTCTGGTTCTTTCTTACAATCGCTTGTTATTTCAGGTGAATGTAAATGCTTATATCCCAATTGTTTCTCACCACCTAATATATATTCCTCACAAAAAGCCTTATTCCAAAGGCTGCTTAATTATCAAAATAATTTACATATAATGATACTACCTTTGAAACAAAAAATCCACTCTACGGTTGTATTCTGCCATAAGCATAAAAATGATCTTGCCAGTATCCGCTATTTACATTGGCGTAACCAATGGGATTTCCGCAATGGATCATCATTCCATCACCGACATAAATACCAACATGGGACACAGCCCCAGCACTATCATAAGTACCCTCAAAGAAGATTATATCTCCCGGCTTTGCTTCGCTTTTGGGAATTGGTGTTGTTTGATTATATATCCCTGTTGCTGTGGTACGAGGGATGTTGCCAACACCCGATTGATTGATAACCCAGCATACAAAACCACTGCAATCGAAAGAGGTAGAGGGATTACTGCCTCCCCAAACATAGGGGTAACCTATATATTTCTCAGCTTCCTTGAGCATTTTTCCAAACTCCTCATCAGTAAGGTTATGGGCGGGTACTTGATATTCTAAATCTTGATTGCTATCGGTTTCACTGTATTTGTCTCCAAAAACGTTGGGCTTATTGCCTTTGGTTTCAAGATATACTCTAAATAATTCAAATTGCTCGGCAGTAAGCAAATCCTCAGCCACGTTTTTGATAGGTGTATTGGTAAGAGCGATGTTTAAAATATAGTATTTATAAGGTACTTTTACCTTATAAGAATTACCCTCGCTGTCCGTTCTCGTTTTAGTACGGTAACGAATTTCTACCACTCGTTCCAATTCCAACGCATACTGTAAATCAAAAATCTGTTGCAGTTCGCCTTGCACCTCACTTGGCTTATAATATTTCAATAAGGCTGTAAGATAGGACGCAAGCTCATGGGCGTTATGACCAATCTCATCAAGGTTATAACGATACTCATCGTAACCGGGATAATCACTTTCGATGTTGTCAATTTTATCCTTCAACTCTTTTTCAAGGTTTTTGTAATCGTTGTCAACCTCTACAATATCCTCATCCTCAGAGTTATAGGAAGTACCCACAATGGAATTAAAACCACCTTGGAGCATCACAGAGCAAGAGGAGAACAAACCACCGCAAATGATGATGATTAGCAGAAAGCACCCGCTGATAATTAAAATCCTAGGGTTTTTCACAGCATTCGCTGCAATCGCAGCAACTGTATCAATACCTTTTTTTGCAATATCTTTAATGGTGGTGGCTGTGTTACGGGTAACATTACCGGCTTTGCGAGCATTGGCATATTGCTTTTTGATATTTTGCTTTTGTTTCCACTTGGAAAATGGACTGCTACCTAACTGCGTATTTTCAGCCATAGCCTTGTTGTAGGTGTAATTAACCTGTGATTTTTGCAACTTTTTTTCCGCTTTTGCGAGGGTTTTATAGGGCTTTAATTTCTGATGCTCGTATGCTGATTTCAATTTTCTACCCATAAATTCAGCAGACTGCTCGCTGTCGTGGGTAGCTTTCACTCCCACATTGTCATCTCCACTTTCTGAAATTTCTTTATGAATATTACTGGCAACTGCCTTTTGTGGTACATTCTTGAATTTTCCTATTATGTTAGATTGTGGTTTTACTATATCCACCAAGCTATCAGATGGTTTTGGGTTGTCTATTAGCCTATCAGATGGTTTTGCCTTATTTTCGCCAAAATCCAGCTTTGACTTTGGCTTTTCTTTCTCATAGAACTTTCTTTGCATTTTGCGTTGTTTCTTATTCTTTAGTACCTTTTCCAATGCTTTATCTCGTTTTAACTCAGATTTTTTCAGTTTCAAACGAGATTTATTTAATTTACCCTCCATTTTACACTTCCTCAAGCTTTGTAGTCATAATCTTGTAAAGCTCGGTATCCTTCGGGAAGTGGTCAATAAAGGGAATAATGATACTGCCATAAATAAGCAATCCTTCGCCAGCACCGGAATTAGTCACATAGGAAAGCTGATGGGGAGAGATATTAAGCTGTTTGGAGAGGATTTCTCTATCACCGCCTGCTTGGTTCAGTAGATATACAAAGTCGGAGTTTTCAAAGATGTTTGCCACCTGTGGAGAGCACAGAAAATCCTTCACGTTCTGCGTTAACCCTGTGGGAATACCTCCCCATTTACGAAAACGTTTCCAAATCTCCACCGTGTAATTAGCGGTTTGCTCCTTGCCCAAAAGCAGATGCATTTCATCAATATAATAACGGGTAGATTTTTTATCATTTCTATTTCTACTGACTCTGCTCCAAATCTGGTCTTGCACCACAAGCATACCAAACTCTTTTAGAGCGTTGCCCAGCTCCTTGGTATCAAAACACACCACACGATTGCTAATATCCACATTGGTACGATGATTAAACACATTCAATGAGCCTGTGACATAAATCGCCATACATTCGGCAATGTGCTTTGCCTGTGGGCTGTTTCGCTCTAAAATCGTGTTATACAAATCCTCTAAAATTGGCATTTGAGTATTTTGGGGGTCTAGAAAATACGGCATATAAACCTGTTGCAAGCAGCTGTCAATGATACTTCTTTCATCAGCTTGTACCTTTCCCATCATCACCTCAAAGAGAGAAAGAATAAAATCACTCTTTAAGATAAGTGGATTTTCTTCCTCCATATTGTCAAGGCTAATATCCATTGGATTGATAAACTGTTTGGAAAGTGGGGAGATTTTAATAACCTGACCGTTCAGCTTTTGCACCAGTGGTGCATACTCGGCTTCTGGGTCTAATATCGCAATATCATCATCAGTAATAAGAAACACATTGACAATTTCTCGTTTGGCTGAGAAAGATTTTCCCGAACCTGGTGTTCCTAAAATCAGTCCATTAGGATTTTTAAGCAATTTCCTGTCGGCCATTAAAAGGTTGCTCGACAAGGCATTGATCCCATAATAGAGGGCATTGCCGTTTTGAAACAGTTCACAAGTGGTAAAAGGTACAAATCCCGCCGTTGCTGTGGTGGTCATACACCTTCTGATGTCAATTAGGTTTTTCCCCAGTGGCAAGCAGCTCATAAAACCCTGCTCCTGCTGATAATCAAGCCTATGGAGAATGCAGTTATGCTTTCCGGCAAGGCTAGTTGCTCCAAAAACGATATTATCTAGTTTGTCTTTAGAAGTTTCAGTGTTCACAATCATAAAGGTAAAATAGAAAAGTCGCTCATTTCTGCTTTGTAAATCCTGTAATAGCTTTTTCATCTCCGTGAGGAACAGCGCAAGGTCAGCAGGCATTATATCCATATCATAACCACTTCTAACCGCCTTTTTTTGTTCGTCAATCTTCGTTTTTTCAAGGTCAGACAGCTTGCGTTTTACCATTTTAATGGCTTTGCTATGGTCGATAGACTGAATGTGCATTGTTACATTTTGATTTCCCTCAATTTCAAGAAAATCTGCAAGCACACGGTCGGAAAGTTCAGGCGCCAGTATCTCCATAAAGGATACTGCACCAAATTTATCTCCGGTCTTAAATCGCTTGGCATCGCCAAAATAAAAGGACGAAGGAACAATAAAATCTTTGGTGGATAGCCCCGATACAGGTAGCCAATTCCATTCAAAGTTAAAGGATTGTTTCTCGTCCATATAAAGCATATTTCTAAGTAGATGGAGCCGTTCTTTTCCGTCGAGGCTTTCCATACGCACACCCAACTTTTTGAAGTTGTTGTAGATGTCAGTTTCAATGCGTTCAAGCCTTGTTTTTGCCTTTTTGTAGCTGTCTGCGTGAATACCAAAGGTGAGATACTTGCGCTTGATAATTCCGTTATTGCCCTTGGAAAGCTGCTTCAGAAGCATATCGGAATACTCCTCACGGATAGAGTTGAAATCATCCTCCTGTGGTGCAATGGTAATGCTATCTTCAAATATCTTTTCGTTGCCTGTGATATTAAGGAAAGAGAGCTGAAATTTAATGGATGTATCAAAGTAGTTGAGAAAGTTGCTCCAACCATCAAAAATAGCGGATTTATCCTCGTTTTCTGCAAGCTGATAGTTGATGTCCTCAAATAAAATGCTCTTGGAATAAAAGTCCTCATCCACACGGCAAATACCATCGGGATAAAGGCGTTTATAGGGGATACTTTGCTGTGCAGACATCGCTTTTTTACCATCGCCTTTATACTTTGCGATAATGTTATTGATTTCCTTTTTCTCAGCTCTTGTGAGCTTTACTTCTTGTTTTGTGTTGTCTTTTGACAATTTGCGTTACCTCCTTATTGAGATTATATTGCTTTTCCAAAAGTGTGTAGGCATTTTGTATTTTATAGGGTCGCTCCGATGGCAAGCCTTTTTTGACCATATATATCTGTTTAATGATCACTTCGGGTTTTTGTCCGTGCTTTTCATACATTGCAAATAAGAAAAAAGGTAGCATAACAACCATCATTGCAAGAGTGGCGATGGTAATGTCAATACTGCCTTTTAAGATGAAAAAAATGGGTAATCCCACAATCCCTGCAAGAGAGAAGAAAATAAGCTGTCTTTTGGTAAGGTTAAACATAACCTTTGTTTTGACCGCATTAAGGTCTTTTGGAACAGATACATAAGCCATTAGCGTTCCCCCTTATCCTGTTTTTTGTCTATCACAGGGGCAAGACTACCCTTCTTCATTTGATCCTTGTTTTCCTTTAATTGCTGTAGAACGGAGGGCTTTCGCTCCTTCGTCTTCTCAGCAAGTTTTTCCTTTGCCCAGTCGGGTAATAGGTCTATTTTGGCTTCGCCCAAAAAATCAAAGCGATAGAAGTTGGTTTTTTCTCCATCAGTGAGAAATTCACCCATTACCTTTTTATTACCCTTGTCACTATCACAGCCAAAACCACCAAAGGCATAGAACAACTGCTCATCCCTTGTTTTATGCTGTTCATTTAGAATTTCCGGCTTTAAAACCATAACCTTGCCCTCAAAATTCATATCCTTGGGAGGGTTCACCTGTGTTTTATCCCACAAATTCAGGTTTTCAAATTCTTGCTTGTACTGGTTGATAAAGAGGTCTACAAGCCCCGTAGAAGAATTGACTAAAAATTCATTTCTTCTATCTCTATCCATAACTGTGTCCTCCGGCACAAAGGTTTCTTTTGCCCAAGCCTTGTTATTGCTGCTGATACGACCATCATAGTCAAAATTCTGTACCATATAAGAAAGCACATATTTCATACGATCAAAGCCAAATTCCTCAATGACAGGCTTAGCGATATCCTTGCCAAGTCTATAACCATCGTAGTTTTCTCTGATAACTTTTTCAATAGCATTTTTACAATCAATATTGGCACTGTGGGAAAGTACATATCGCTCGGTATCCTCATTTCGTTTTGCTTCCCCAAAGCTGTGGGGATAAAAAGGTCTTGTATCCATTAGGCTAATTCCTTTCTTTCAAAATAATCCCTTGCCATTTTTATATTTAGCTGCGAGGTGGCAAGGGTACGGATGTGCTCCAGCTGCTGTATAGAGAAATCTTCAAGCTTTTCCAAAAGCAAATTAATAAAAGGTTGCTGAGCTTGACAGTTCTGCAAATAGTGGAAATCCCTCGCCGTCATAATCACAAAGGTTTTACCCTCAATCTGCTCATAGGGGCTGTCTACCATATTTTCTAAGCACCCTTCTAGGTTGCCAAAAAACTCGTCAACAGCTTCATTATCAATGGTAGGTGCGTTTTTCATATTCATATAAGCGTTCTCCTTTATAAAGTTAGTGGGCATTGAAAATACCCTTAGCAATGTTTCCTGTTTTGAATAAAGTAAAGCACAATAGCAATGTGTAGCCAAGGCAGCCCCAAATTGCACCCATTGGGTCATCGCCCATTGCAATATCATTGATCAGTACGGAGTAAATGCCCACGCACACCATAATGAGGAACGCTTGAAATGCCAAGGCACAGATGGATTTAATGTAGTTTTGTCCCATGCCACCCCATTCTTTATTGGTCATTGTAGCAAAGGGAATTGGTGCAAGGGAGGTTACCATATAGATTTCCATCATTCTTCCGTAAATGACAATGAAAATGCAGAATGACAATGCGTGCATCGTTACCTGTATCACAAAGCTTTGAATAAAAAGCCCCATTAATGGTCCAATGTCCATTTCTTGCAATACCGTTTCCAAGTTGCCGATGGCACTTTCAATATTGATACCTGTATCGCCTATAATCAAGCCTGCGGAGCTTGCCACAACGCTTTGAGATACATCAAAAATCGCCATTACAATATCAAACACATTAGTAACAATTAACACTGCAATAAAGGTTTTCATAATCCATTTAAAAATATCGGAGGGTGGAAAATCGTGCATATTGTTTTTATCAATGATCATTGAGATAAGCTCGTAACACATTACAAAGGTTAATACTATCCCTGCTATGGGAATTACAACGGTTTCGGAAAGATTTTGAATAAGGGAAAAAACTCCGCCATTCCACGCTGACGGAGTTTTTCCCACTTCACTTGCAATCTCACCGACACGGGAATTAACGGTATCAAACATCCCTGTCAAGTTTCCAATAATACCGCTGATTAAAATCTCCTTAATCCATTTGGTTATAGCGTCGATGATACTTTGCATTTGTTACCTCCTATTAACCGAAAAGTCCAGAAAGAAGAGGAACAAGTGTCATTCCAATGAGTCCAACCCCGCCGCCTGCCATAAGCTGTTTTATCCCCAATTAGGTGTAAAACTCTGCTCGATGGCGGGCGGCGGCGTACAAAAAATCTATATGGTGTTTTTAAGAGAACCGTCCCGGCGGGACAGGTCAGGCAGTGACCTGTTCCACCTCCGGGATGGGTTTGAGATTAAAATGAATTTCGATAGAAATGTGTCTTGTTTTATCTTCGTCAATGCGCTCATGCACGACGATTTCTTTGATTAAGCGGTTGAGGGTGGCTGTGTCCAGCTCTGTGATGTTGGCGTATTCCTGAATGGCTTCCACCCATTGTTTTGCGTCATTGGCAAGCTGGACTTCATCGGACAGCCGCTTCCTGCCCTCGGACACTTTTGTTTTAAGCTCCGTCTGCTCGGTCTGTGTCCTTTCCAGCATGGTGTTGAAATTCTGCTCACTGATACGCCCTGCAACCATGTCCTCATAAAGCCGCATGACCATTTTGTCCAGAACCTCAATCCGTTCCTCGTCCCTTGTAATGGAGCGTTCCATTGCTTCCCGCTGTTCCCGCTGCTCGGCTTCACAGGTATTGGTCAGGCGGTCGGCAACCGCTTCCCCGTCCATCAGGGCAGCTCTGGCACATTCCCGGATTTTCCGCAGCACATGGCTGTAAAGGGTGTCATAGTCAATCCGGTGCTGGGTGCAGTGGTTCTTCCCAAAGGCATTGTAGGTCTTGCAGGAGTAAATCCGCTGGGGATGTTTTGCGTTTGTGTAGCGTATCGTCAGCGACTTCCCACACTCGCCGCATTTTATCAGTCCGGCAAACAGGCTGATTTCATTGGTCTGCCCCGGACGCTGGCGGGATTTCAGCTTGTTCTGCACAATATCAAAGCTCATACGGTCAATCAGCGGTTCATGCTGTCCCTCCACCACAATCCAGTCCTCCGGCTTCTTTTCCCCAATCGTGCCGATTTTGAAGCGGTAGTCTTTTTTCTGGGAAGCAATCGCCCCGGTGTAGACGGGATTCATCAAAAGGTCTTTGATAACGGAGAAGTCCCACATATACCGCCCGTTTTCCGGGTCTTTCTTTTCCCATTTGGTGCGGGTATTGCGAAACCCCCGTTCCCGGTTCCACCATGTGGGGCAGGGGATTTTTTCTTCCTCCAGCCGTCTGCGGATATAGTTCGGACCATGACCGTTTAGGGCATATCCGAAAATCAGCCGCACAATCGGGGCGGTTTCCTCGTCAATGAGCAGATGGTTTTTGTCCTCCGGGTCTTTCCGATACCCAAACGGGGCAAGACATCCGGTAAACTGTCCTTTCTGCGCTTTCAGAAGATAAGAGGAATGGACTTTCTTAGAAATATCCTTGCTGTACATCTCGTTCAGGATATTCTTGAACGGGGCGATGTCGTTGTTATCCCGCAGGGTGTCGATACCGTCATTCATGGCGATATAGCGGACACCGTTTCTTGGGAAAAAGTCCTCAATCAAATGCCCGGTTTGCAGATAGTTACGCCCCAGTCGGCTGAGGTCTTTCGTGATGACAAGGTTGATTTGCCTGCGCTCAATGGCTCTCAACATTCTCTGTAAATCAGGACGCTCCATATTAAGACCTGTGAAGCCATCGTCCTGATAGACTGCCACAACCTCCCATCCCTGCTTTTCGCAGTATTTTTCCAGCATATCACGCTGGTTTGCGATACTGGCACTTTCGCCTTGCAGGTCATCGTCCTTTGACAGCCTGCAATAGACCGCTGCACGATACCCTCCGGCAAGTGCCGAACCGATTGTCCTATATTCCATTTCGTTCATCATAGCCATTTACCCACACAATCCAGACGGTATCTGGCTCTTTTGAACCTCATCTTCATTATACTTCAAATCTTTCTTTTTAGCAAGATATTCTTTCGTATTTGCCTTGCCGTATTTCTGGGAAATCAGGCTGACGAACACATCAGTAGCGTCAAGTTCCCCGTCAAATACAGTGGTCACATGAATCTCTGTTTTGTTTTTTGCCATAGGCAGTTATCCTCCATACATGAAAATAGCCAGACACATGGTGTCGGCAACGAAGTCCGGCAACGGGCTTCAAAAGACCTTGCAAACAATCTCAATCTGGCGGTGGTTACTATTTATACTTTTCTTTTATTTTTCTGTTGTTTTGGTTGTCATAGGGGAGAAAAGCCCGCAGTTATGGGATTTTCCCCGGCAACCGGCTCGGCAACGGGACAGCAACAGGGGGTGCAACGGGCTGTCATTTTCAGAATGGAAGCTCCATCTGTTCTGTGACCTCCACAAAACCGTCCATCGTTTTTTCAGACGGGTTGCCGGAGTCCGTTGCCGGGTTTTCACGCTCCCAGCCCTTTTGTCTGCCATATTCTGAAAACATTCTTGGGTTCGGGAAGTACCGCCAGCGGTCAATGCACTGGTTCATAATCTCGTTGATTTCCCGGATTTCCCATTGCTTCGGCTCGTCAAAGGCATGGTTTAAGGCTTCCTTGTAGAGCTGCTTGGAACAGACCATGCTCCCGGTGTACTTATCAAGATACGCCTGTATCATCCCTGCTTTGGTGTCCTCCGGCATAAAATCCCGCTGGTGTTCTTTGAGATACCGCTGCATGGCGGGGCTGAATGCCAGCTTGAACCTGCCGCTTCGGTAAATCTCCATCGCTTCCGCCCACATCTGCTCGATATAGGCTCTGGAAGCGGCTTCGTCCTCCAAAATGTGAACCTCGGCTTGCTCCGGGTACACCATGACCGGGATAAAGCGGCGGTTGCCGGAACGGTCAAGGGGCAGGAAGTCAAGGGCATTGGAAGTGCCGCCAAACACGCACTGACGGGGGCGGTCTGCCGGGTGGGTTTCATAGGGTATCTTGTAAACCTCTTTCTGCCGGCTTAAAAATGACTTGATTTCCTCAATGCTCTTGGCGTTTGCAGTTGCCATCATTTCCGACATTTCGATAATCCAGTGACCTTGCAGCTTGCGGTACACATTGTCATCGTCCAGCTTCCGCAAATCATCGGAGAACCACTCATCCCGGACTGCCAGCAGACGGAAGAAGGTGGACTTGCCAGCCCCCTGACCGCCGACCAGACAGAGCATGATTTCAAACTTGCACCCCGGCTGAAAGGCTCGTGAGATTGCACCCAGCAGGAACAGCTTCAACGCTTCATAAGTGTAATCGTCTGCGTCAGCCCCCAGAAAGTGCCGCAGACAGAAGCGAATTCGTTCTGTACCGTCCCACACAAGGGCACTTAAATAGTCCCGGATGGGATGGTACTTGTTTTCATTCGCCACAATCCCGATGGCGTTATCAATCTTTTTCTCATTGGTAAGCCCATAGGTTTCTTCCAGATAGAGAAGCAGATACTTCATGTCCGTATCGTTCAGGGCGGTGCTTTCTCTGTAGAAGCCGATGGGCTTTATAATGTCCTTGCGGTCAGTCAGGATGTTGTATGCGATAGCCCCGGAAAGCAGCGGGTCACGCTGGAATACGGTCAGGCAGTTCCGTATGCTCTGACGGACACCGCCTTTCTCGGTAGTTTCCAGCCCCGCCTTGATTTCCTCAACACTCTGGGGTGGCTGCATAGCGTTCATGGTGTTTTTTAGTTCTTGCTGCGTCTGTGGCTGCAAGCTCTGCCATTCGCTGTTCAAGCTGTATCACATCCTTTCCATAGTCCGTAATCAAAGCCGCTTTTTCCTCTGTATCCCCGAACAGCAGCACATCCAGCAGATATTCCACTTGGTCTTGCTTCTGTAAGGCTTCCACAAACCGGGGATGAAAGGCTTCCTCCGGGGAGTGCGGGGCGTAGTCCGTTCTCCATGCCATAAGCAAGTGAAGATAATCGGCAAGGATACGGAAGCAGCGGTTCTTTGCTTCCTGAAACTGTTCCTCTGGGGATTTCTGCCGGGGTTTGGGCTTTTTTGCCTTTTCCGGCGGCTTCCAGTCCTCATAGGAAAGCCCAAAGTCCTGTGCCAGTTGTACGGCGGCTTCTTTCTTTCCCATCCCATACAGGGCGGCGGTAAAATCAATCACATCCCCATCCGCACCGCAGCCGAAGCAGTGGTAACGCCTGTCCAGCTTCATGCTTGGGGTCTTATCGTTATGAAACGGGCAGCAAGCCATCCCGTTCCGACCTGCATGGATTCCATAATGCTCTGCAGCCTGTCTTGTTGTGACGGACTGCTTCACAGCTTCAAATACATTCAAATCTATCCCTCCTTGATTCGTGGGAAAGCTTCCCACGCTGTCACGGTGGTCGCTGAATGGATATGCAAGCATATCCGCCCAGCTCGTCACTCGTGCAAATAAGAAAAGCACCTGACATTCTCTGATTGAAAATGGCAAGTGCCTGTTAAAGTTCCATATCCTGTTGTCTGTGTTTCGCCTGTGCCGGGGCAGTTCTTTGAACCTTTTTCTCGTCTGCCTTATCCTGCAAGACTTCTTTGATGGGCTGCTTCTTTGGCGGCTCTTTGCTTTCCTCTGTGCCGGGTGTGGCTTTCCGTACCCAGTAGCGGATGTCCCACAGTTTCTTCAAATCAGCCTGCACCTCGGTCAGCGGTACTTTCAGCTCTGCGATTTCGCTGAGAAGTTTTTCCTGCTCCTGTTGCAGCTCCTTTTGGGTGCTGTCCTTATCGTCTGGGTGCTTGGCAAGGTAGGCGGCGGCTTTCGCATACCGGGCAACCTCCGGGTGTTCCTGTTTGAATTTCTCCTTTGTTTTCTTAAAAAATATCTTCTGGTACTTCTCATAGACAGGCTTACATTCCTTGCAGTCTGTCCGGCTGGCAAGAATCCCGTCAATCACTTTGCTGCGGGTTTCCTTTGGCTTCATCTGATTGCGGTAATCTGCGGCTGATTTCCCGGAAGATTCCAGAAATGCTTCTAAGTCCTCCACAGTGGAAAGCCCCTTTTGCCGGAGATAGGACAGGGCTTCGCTGACTGCCTTTAAGTCCTGTGAAGTCCCCCGGTTCTGTCCAGCCCTCGTCCAGTCCTTCCGTTCTTCCTTTCGTATCTCCATATACTTCATCAGCAGATTTGGAAGAAAGACCGCTTCCTCCGCCGCTTTTTGTGCAAGCAGCTCCTTCCGTTTTTCTCCCAGCTCGGTAATCCAGCCTTTGAGGTTTTGGATAAGCTGCCGGATAGACTTCATCAGGCGGTTGGTGGCTCTGATTTCCCGGTTCAGGTTGCCGATATTTGTTTGGATACCACGCTTTTCCATCTGCCGGATGGCAGCACCCTCATGGACAGTGGGAACTATATCAAGCCCCTGTCTGGCATAGGAACGCAAGTCCACACGCTCCGGGCGGTCATTGGCTTCCAGATAGCGGTTCTGGATGACCTCCCATTCATGCCGCCAGATTTCACAATACTTCTGGTCATTCCAGTCCACCGTATCCTCCTTGTGGCTTTTCCACCTGCCGGACGGAAGTTTTATCCGTTCCCCGTTCTCATCAAGGTCATAAACCTTGCGGCTCTTGGGAAGCCATTTTCCATGTTCGTCCATTGCCCGCATAGTCAGCAGGACATGGGCGTGGGGATTGTGTCTCGACGGATGGGGGTCATGGATGGCAAAGTCAACGATCATGCCTTTGGAAACAAACTGCTGCTCACAAAACTCCCGGACAAGGACAGCGTACTGGTCAGGCGGTATCTCTCTTGGGATGGTAAGCACCCACCGCCTTGCAAGCTGGGAGTTCCATTGCTTCTCCACCGCTTCGGCGGCATTCCATAAGGTATTGCGGTCTGCATACTCCGGCGGGGCATTAGGTGGGAGCAGGATTTCATTGTGGACGATACCACGCTTTTCCGGGTAGTGCTTCACTTGCTGGTCGTATTCACAGAACAGCTTTTCGCCACTCTGGTAAGCAGCGGCGGCAACCGCAGACTGCCGCTGGCTGCGCTGAACAATCGTGATTTCGTTGTGTGGACAGGGCATTTCGTGTCCCTCCTTTCGGTAATTGGTGGATGGGGTGGCGTTTTACCACCTCATTTTGGGCAGAAAAAAAGCAGGAGACCTTTTTTCAGATTTCCTGCTCGTTGTGCCGCTGTGTGGGCGGCGAGTATTTAATTGTAAAAGTTCGGGACAAGTTGACCCGATGTGTGTGGAATAGCAAACGGAAAGTTATTCATCAAAACTATTATAAACTGGTATTCCTAAAATCCTTATCTTCAACCCATCATTGTAACCTGTTTCTGATTCTAAATCTAACTGATGATATTTCGTAATGTCATACAAAATTGCCCTATAATGAACACTACCTCCGTCCTTATATCTTATAGGAACAGGTATCAAAAGTACAAGTAAAACAATAACTGCGATAATAATTTTTGGTCTATTTTTCATTTACTTTATCTCCCGTATAACTTCAAATTTATTGCTGACTTCATTATACTTCACTGCCTATCGAAAAGATAGCATATTTTATGAAACTTGTCGTCTGGGAACAGCTTGCAACGCAAGGTATCCCCAGATGGCAAGTCCACAAAAGGGTAGCTGGCGGCAGCCAGCGCAGGGGAAGCGTAGCGTCCCCTGTTTGATTTGGAGCAGACCATGACTGCGGAAAATCACAGCCCTCCGGCGAGGAGCCTTCGGAGAACGCAATGCACCAACCTTTGGGTGGTGTATAATTGCGCCCTCTTCCAGAGGGGCAGCCTACTGACGGCGGCTCTGGAAGCGATTATGACCGTTCCCGGTCTGGCTGCTTTCTCTTGGGCTGTGGCTTCTGCGTCCTCGTCTGTGCCTTGGCTTCTGCAAGCCTGCGCCGGATGGAATTGTCCCGCTTCTGGATAAACCGCTGCTTCGTATCAGCGATAAAACGGCGGCACTCCGGCTCCGGGATGGCGTCCAGCTTTCGGATGGTACTCTCCACAATCTCCCTTGTCTGCTGGTCACGGATAACTGGCACGATTTCTTTCAGCCCCGCAATGGTGTCCTCCTTTGTACCAGCGGCGTACTGATAGACCATAGCCAGCTCGTCTTTAGAAAAATTCATCTTTATTCTGCGCCCTCCTTTGCTGTACTGTTTTCGGCAAATACTTTTTCCATAAGCTGCCGGGTACTATCTTTATGGAACAGCAGTTTCAAAAACAAACTGACCTGTTCATCCATGATGGCTTCCGGGTGGGGAAGGTAGCTTTCCAGCATACCGCCACGAGTACAGAGCCGGTGCGTTCGTTCCTTTCGGGTAAGCTGCTTTAACTGGTGCTGCAATGCCTTTTCATCATTGATGGCTTTCCGCAGTTTCTTTTCGCTTTTCTCCAGCTCCCGGTTTAACTTTTCCAGCTTTGAGGTATCAGGCAAGGGCAGCGTCCTCCTTTCCCGGTATCAGTACATAAATCCTGTTTGGTTCTCCAACACCCTGACGCACTCGCATGATCAGTCCGGCGGTTTCCAGTTCATTCAGAGAACGCTTGACCGTCATGGGGCTGCGGGACAGAACGGCGGCAATGGCTGTGACAGGGAAGCAGACAAACAGGATTCCGTTCTCGTCCTCCTGTCCTTTGGATAGCATAGCATCTAACATCCGGCAGTACATGACCTTTGCGGTGCTGCTGACTGGAAATCCTGTCAACGCTCTGGGAAATGGCATACAGGGCGGCAAGGGTGTGTCTATCGTCATAAATTCAAAATTCATTCGGTGTGTTCCTCCTTCTTTTTTGCTCGTTTGGATAAATAACGGGGGCAGTCAACCACAACCGCCCGGAAGCTCTGCTTGCACCCATGCTGGCATTTCCGGCATAATTCGTTGTAAGTGACACGCCCCCGTTCATTGAGGTAAAAGGAAAGCTCTTGCTTCCTCTTTTTGCTCATTCTCGGCATATTGCGCTTCCTCCCGTTTTAGTGTATGGTTTCGGGGCGATTTTCGGCAAAATTACGGTCATAGAGCCGCTTAAAATCTCCCGAAGTATCAGCGATAGGGTAGGCTATCCCCCTATCAGATTGTCGTGTTTCAGTATCATTTCGGTGTCAGTTCGCCAGTTCTCCCCGGTGTCGTTCCTCCCCTGAATCTCACAGCGGCGTATCGCTCCCTTTGGTACGCTCGTTTTGGTCGGGGTTCCTCCATATCCCTGCCAAAAGTCATGGCGCTACATCGCCGGGGAAGCATATCCCACACAGGCTGGTCATTCGATTGGAATAATCCATCGATGAACTACCTGTATCATAGAACATTTTTGTGCCCTGTGCCGTATGTCCACAAAGTAGGAATCAGGGGTAAAAATCAGAAATTTCCACGATTGCGGAAAGTGTGATATAATCCAATTAAGCGGCAACAGTGAAACCGCCGGAAAGGAGTGTGCGCCCATGAAAGGAGCAACAAGCATACAGGAACGCCTTTGGGAACTCCGCAAGGACAAAGGCTTAAATCTGGAAGAACTATCAAAGCTGACGGGCATTTCCAAATCAGCTCTTGGAAGTTATGAAAAAGAGGATTATAAAGAAATCAATCATGGCAACCTTATCACGCTGGCAGACTTCTATGAGGTTTCCGTCGATTATCTACTGTGCCGGACAGAGAACAGGGAGCAGATCAACACGCCATTGACGGAGCTGCATTTGAATGATGAGATGGTTGCACTTCTAAAAAGCGGTCGGATTAACAACCGTCTGCTCTGTGAGCTTGCCACACATAAAGATTTTATCAAGTTTCTTGCAGACATTGAGATTTATGTGGACGGGATTGCTACCATGCAGATTCAAAACCTCAATGCCCTTGTCGATACCGTCCGGCATGAAATCATTGAACGGTATCGCCCCGGCGAAGATGACCCGCATTTGAAGGTGCTGCAAGCTGCCCATATCAGCGATGATGAATATTTCAGTCACATGGTTCTGGATGACCTCAACCTCATTATCCGGGATATTCGGGAAGCCCACAAAAAGGACAGTGAGAGTGCGCCCCAGACCACTGTTGCCGATGAACTGAAAGAAAATCTGGAAGCGGTCGAAAATTTCAAGGGCAGCCGTTTGGAAAAACTGGCACTTCTTTACTGCAAGCAGCTTGGTATCAACTACAAAAATTTATCAGAAGAAGAATTTCGCTGGCTGATTCGGATTCTCCAAAAATCAAAGAAAATGGGAACGCCTATCAGCCAGAGGAAAAAACGGTAAAGAAAAACCGCTGTTGCATGGTTGTTTTTACTTCCATGTAGCAGCGGTTTGTGCTGTGGTTATTCAGTTGAAAGTTTAGTTCGGTAAACTGTAAGTTATATAATAACTTGAAGAATATCATAAAATTTTTCTTTTGCGTATTTCTCCATGAATGGATTGTGACCGCATTTTTCTAAAATATAAGTTTTGTATGGAATACCGTTTTCTTCTAATGGTTTAATTACTCCTTCTATCGGGTGAGGGTCACAAACTCCCTGTATTAAAAATAGTTTGCTCTGAATATTCTTAAATGCTGTCAATAATTCTCCATTCGTTCTCAACTTAGCAGCCTCGTTCCAAATGCTGTTATACATTTCATTATCTGCTTTGTCTACTATGAGTTTTTCGCTGCTTTCAAGGTAATAATTATCCGATTTTTCTAAAATACTGGGTATCTTTTTTATATCTTCATCAGTAGCCACATTATCTATCATTCTCTGAAAGATTTTACTTTCTTCGCCCGAAAGATTTCGCAATCTTCGCAAAGATATTTCTTTGACATATTTATCTGCAAGTGGCGGGCAACCAACTAAGATAATATTTTTACATAGCTTTGGGTATTTTTCTGCAAATAAAACAGCTAACCATGCTCCCCATGAGTGACCGATTAAAGTCGGTTTTTCTTGACAATATTCTATAATCTGCAAATATAATTCTTCAATCAATTCAGCTATAGAATATTGGGATTGCAATGCTTCAACAATTCCCTTTTCCGTCAATCGGCTCAATTCTTCTGAACAGGTTTTTAAAGAACCTACTGCCCCGGGACCTCCATGAATTAAGACGGTCTTATATGGTGCTTTTCCATGTAATTCAACCATTTTTATTTTACCTCAATTCTGATTTATTAAACTTCTCTTATCGGGAAATACAGATAGCCCTTTCCTGTTACTGGGTCGGTATAGTCGTGAACTGCTCCCACAAGAGAAATACCATCCTCATTCATTTGTCCAATGGTTTCTTCAAACATTCCTTTATGGTTTTCAACAACTATATACTCATAACTTGGTATTGTCCATTTTATCCATCCATCAGGTGCTTCTGCATTATCAACACATTCCACTCCTGCCAGATACAAGCCTTTACTAAAGCCATCTTCCCACGGTTTAAATGAGCGAGAAATATCAGACATGGCACCCCATATTCCTACAATGCCACCGTTTGCGTCTTTCTTTGCCAGATGTGCTACCTCACTAAAATGACTATTGGCATCATCCCATAATTTCTGAATAAATCCTTCGCCATCTAATGTTGACCCCTCTTTTCCAATGACAACAAATTTTTCTTTTATCACTTTAACCATTCCATACCACCTCAAATAAACTATTCCTAATATTAAAACCAACTTGCTCTTTCTTCCCTAAATTCGGGTTGGTCGCTATACTCATAAGGATTATAATTATTCAAATTACAACCAAACTCTTTCAATGACTTTATTTTATCATCCTTTGTCCATTCAACCAGAGAAATCCCATCAAATTCCTCTATATCCCCATTGTTCATTTCATTTTTGAAATACCATTCTACAATCGTCGTATTTTCCTTGTGGAAGAATTGTTTAATTTCCCAAACAACGACTTTGCCACGGGTATTCCATTCCTGAAACCAGTGTTTTACGATTTGACGATTATTATATTGAGGACTCCAACTTTCAGTATAAATTACATCTTCCGTAAAAATATTATCAATGCCTAAATCCTGTTTTGTAAGCCACATTTCAAACCACAATTGAATAATTTTTTCTCTTTCATTCATGATTCAACACCTCACTAACTTCCGATTGAATAAAAAAACACTCTATCCATACCGTTATGAATAAATCATCTCATGCAAAACAATTTCTTCTGCCCGGTTGTGAATGTTATTGCAACGCTGCACCCATTCCATTTGTTGGGTACGCTTCAATTTCTCGGTTATGCCTTCGGCTGTTTTCATCTGCTCCATGATGGTGTCTAACCGTTCCTGTGCCTGTTCATTCAGGTCTGCAAGATATGTCCACAATTCTCCGGTCAGTATCAATGTATTCAATCTGGCTGGGTGGACTTCTCTTAAATATTCCCGGTGCATCCGTCCATACTTTCCGATAGGGCGGTGTTCCTCCGGCAGTTTCAAGTCTGGGATGTAGTAATCTCCGACAAGGATATAATCAATTCCGTTTTCCGTTATTCTTGGTTTCAATTCGCTCATGTTCCTTACCTCCTGTGGAAGCAGGCTCGTCTGGTACTAACTCAATCACATCAGTAATCTCACAATTCAGAGTTTCACAGATACGGGCTAATGTATCCATGCTGATGTGCTTTCCCTCTTTGCTCATGTTGGCAATCATATTTGTTGTCATACCAGCGGCAAGCCTTAAATCCTCTTTTCTCATATCACGCTCTAACAGTGTGTGCCAGAGTGGTTTATAGCTGATGTGCATATTGTTTTCCTGCCTTTCTATCCATACCACCGGGGCGGCTGCCCCGGCAGGAACTTTTCTCTTATTATAACACCAATCTTGTGAAATCACAATTTATTCTTGTAGCCTACCGCTGATACCGTCTGGATTGGTTTTCCTTTCTTTTTGTTCCCTTTAATTAGCCATGAACTGCTTAATACCTTGCGATTTCGCCCCCGATAGCGATAGGTAATCCTTTGAAGTTATCTTTGGATTTTCCCCCGCTTCACACCGTGCATGCGACTTTCACCGCACACGGCGTTCCATCACAAGAAAGATTTTCACGTTTTAACTAAGACTTACACACTTCGTAACAAGTTAATATTACTGATTAAATCGTTGGCAATTCTGCCTGTGTTCGGAGTTTATTACATTTCTCAAGTTGCTTGCCTATTAGACCAAGCTCTTTTATATATTTTTGGATTGTATCGTCTTTGGTGGCATGAATAAGTCTATGTACGCTTTCTGTAACAAGGACTAGATTTTTATAGCTGTCAGTACCACCTTTTTCAAGGGGGATTTTATGGTGACAGTAAATGTCATGGGGTAGAAGTGCTACCCCTGTAACAGCACATTTTCCATATTGGGCGGCGAATAGGGATATACGGTTGTCTGCAAATTCAATGCTTTTATCAAGCACTGGATGTCGCATGAGCCATAACATTGTATCCACGTCTATGCGTAAATTTTGGTGAATACATTCCCGACCCTCTAAGGTGTATTTATTGATTATTTTCCGCCTATGCTGTGCGTCCTTTGTTTGAACATATCCCACTGGTATCAGGGGATGTCCATTTAAAAAGCGTAGTTGCTTACTTTTTCCATACCGTTCTTTGATAAATCCTTTTGCTAATGTTCCACTGGTTTTTATTTCTAGCCTGTTGTGCATCTGCTTTTTCGTATGAAAAGCAATCTTTGCAAAATCCAAACTCACATTTGTAGCTACACGATAATAGTTGTGCAGTCCTGCAACGGTGGCATTATACTGGATTATCTCCTTGTATTGCTCCCGTTCATTTGACGGTCTTTTCATTGCCTTAATGCACTTAGAGATATTTTCCTTGGCATTTTTGACCGCTTTATCACTCATATGAGAATTGACAACAAACTTTTTAACCTTTGGTCTGACCTTCAATTTAAACCCTAAAAACTCAGAATACCGTTGTTTTAGATTTGTAATTGTTGACTTTTCTTCACTTACTGTTAATTTCAGCCTATCTTGTAACCAGAGGCTAACGGAAGTGTATGCACGTTTTGCTTCTTGGTGACTACGACAAAATATCTTAAAATCATCAGCATATCTTACGATATACATTTCCTTTAAATTACTCTGCCGTAAGGCTCTGTAAGTGTGACTTTTGATTTCTGTACCTTGCTGATTACACCTATGCTTATATGGGTAATGGGTCGGCATAGTTTCCCACTGGGAAGATACCCACCAATCCAATTCATTTAGCACGACATTGGAGAGTAGTGGGGATAAAATACCACCTTGGGGTGTACCTTTTGTGGGAGTGACTGTTTCGCCATTTGGCATAACAATCTGTGCCTTTAACATTTCCTTGATGATACATAGTAGCCGTTTGTCCCGAATGCCCATTTGCCATAACTGCCTCATGAGCTTTGTGTGACATACATTATCAAAGAAGCCCTGTATATCAATATCCACAACATAATGCAAATGCTGTATCTGCATATATCGGCAACATTGGGCGATAGCGTGCTCGGTACTTCTATTGGGTCTAAAGCCATGTGAGTTTTCATGAAATTTCGCCTCACATATAGGCTCTAAGATTTGCAAAATACATTGCTGTACAATGCGGTCAACAATGGTAGGTATTCCAAGGGGTCTGGTCTTACCGTTTGATTTTGGAATTTCCACCCTTTTCACAGGGCGAGATTTATACCAATGAAACTGTTTTTGTATGAGAGAAATGAATTGCTCCTCGTTAAGCTTTGATAGATGTTTGATAGTTCTTCCATCCACCCCAGCCGTGTGACTGCCTTTGTTTCCTTTGATATTGCGATAAGCAAGTTTAATGTTTTCCCTAGAAGTAATTAGCTCCATTAAATTGGAAAACACTTTGTTTCCACCGCTGTCGCTGTACAAAGTATCATAAAGATTTTGCAGTCCATAGTATTCCGTATAACGGATTTTGCTTTGTTTTAGCGTGTGTTGTTCCGAAGTGGACACAGTCATCGCCTCCTTTCGGAATTGATTTTCTTTGTCTTACTCGAAGCTGTGTTTGTCTTAATTTCAGTTCTTATTCTTTCTTGTGACTAGAGGCTATCCCTCCACGAGCTTATTATTCTCGCTTCATAGGTACTGTGCCTCCACTTTCACCGAGATAAAGAATGGTTATATCCAAGGAACATTCCACGGATTTTCCCATCCAACACGTCAATGGCTTTAGGCCGCCTCTTTGTTCTCGGTTTACCACGTTCCAACAATTCTATCTGCGTAAATATATTTACGCTGAATACTTTTAGGTGCTTCCTCTAAGCCTGTGTTCAGTTTTTACACCTTACCGCCTGTAACGGTATATGGACTTTCATAACAACCAATCTTACTTATCCACGAACACCCCATCATTGATGGGAATTGCCGTTAGGCAAATTCAAACGTTTAGACCCGTACATTCGGAAGTAGTCAGTGCTTTGGTATGCACATTCTCACCATGAGTATTCGACACCCGACATATAGGTGACACCATTCACCGCTGAACAGCTTTCGTGTAAAGAAAAATCCTTTACTTACGGTCACTCTCTGCCGACTTCACCGAGCTTTTGACGGTTAGGTAGTCTATTACCACCGCCAATCGGAGTATCAGTGTAGGCGTTTTAGGTCGTTACTCCCTCATTCCACCTATCGAATTGTTAGTTCTCCTAAGATTTCAGGCTATTATGCCTTTCGACTTAGTGCCTAACCTTTTCAGTTAGGAACGTGTCGCACGATTGTCATTACCATAGCCTTCCAAAAGGTTGATGACACCCCAAATACCAAGCCCCGCGCCAAGTGCTACAACAAGAGTTTGTAATACTTTTATTGCTTCATTAAAAAAATCCATAATATAAAATCTCCTTTAAATGTTTTTTGTAGTAGAAAAGACACCACCATTACCGGTAGTGCCTTATTCTTCGATTTCGCCCATTTCATAAACCTCATATACATCGTTGGGCTTTGTTTTCAGTTTTGTGGACAGATACTTTTCTATACTAAAGGTGTTTCTTTTATCATAATCGGCTAAATATTGATAGTTTTTGTGCTTTGTTATATCATATTTATCCGAGAGGAATGGGCGAACACCTCGAAGCTGTAAAATACACTTACTGCCGTCCATAACAGCAAGCTCGTCTATGCTCATAAGCTCCTTTCCCAACTTCTGATAATTTTGCCCATAACTTCTCTGACTTCCTCTTGTGTCGGAAGTATTATAAGTATCAATCGTTTCCTTGCCCATTGTTTCAGTTAGTTCTTTTAATGTAGTTTTTTCTTTGCCACCGAGAAAAATCATACTGTCGCAATTGCCGATAATAGTATCGGCATTATCCTTATAGAGTGCCTTTAACTGGCTCTGCGCCTGCAATACAAGACAAGCAGATATTTCTCTGGAACGAATGGTTGCCATTAGCTTTTCCAGCTTTGGTATCTGCCCAATATTAGCAGCTTCATCAATTAGACAACGAACGTGGATAGGAAGTCTGCCACCATACACATCATCAGCTTTTTCACAAAGTAGATTAAATAACTGTGTGTATGCCATTGATACCAAGAAATTAAAGGTATCATCAGTATCGGAAATAATGAAAAACAATGCTGTCTTTCTATCACCCAGGGTATCAAGCTCCAGTTCGTCATATTCTGTTAAATCCCGAAGTTCCTTAATGTCAAAGGGGGCAAGCCTTGCCCCACAAGAAATCAAAATACTTTTGGCGGTCTTGCCAGAGACAAATTGTCAAGGACTTTTTAATCAAATTCACAAAAAAGCCACAAAAAAGTGCCAGAAGCAGATTTTAGCTCCTGACACTTTTGCGGATGGGTTATTTGCTCCTGCTTAACAGTTCGTCGCAAAGGTACGCATATTCCGGCAGTTGGCCGATATAGGGTTTCCAGCGCCGCTTAATCTCGGCCAGTTCCAGCGGATCGGCGTCCTCGAAGTCATGGTCGTTTCCGGTCATTCCAAAAACATCCAGTGCTATATCATTCAAGCACTCATAACAAAGGCCAGCAGCGGACTCTATCCAGTTGCCGGTATCAATATAGACTGGGTCGATAGATATTGCCAGCCACACATAGCCGACCTTGTCCGACCAAACCAAATCATAAGCAGTCATTTGTTGGATGTGTTTCTCGAACACTTTACGGACGCGCTCAATCTCATTTTTCTCTTTTTTTGTGTACAGCATTTTCATGTCCTCCTTGGCTAAAAGTTTTGGCGTGTACCATCATCAGTTTAACACAAGGCGGCTGGCTTTATCAGCCGGTCACATCTGCTGAATTTCATTTTTGAGCATACGCTTGATTTTATCGCTCATGGTTTCTGTGCTGGTATTGCTGAAATGGACATGAACCTTGTAGGTTGTCTTGCCGATTTTCTTTACCATCGCTGGCGTGTTTTCCGGCGCTCTGGACGCAGTAGCGGCGTCTGCCACCTGCATAGTACGGGGTTCTCTGTTCATGGCGCTCCTTTCTCCGAACGGGTCTGTGCCGCCCGGTAAAAAATCAGTCTTGCTTACTGCTTACAATGTCTTTTGCTGTCTGTCGGGTAGCACCGGCATTTTCTTCCCGGAAATTCTTCCCGTCAAAAAGAATCGGCGCACACCGTTCCAAAATACGGTCATAGATACGAGCGTGAGCCAGGTCAGGCGGGTTTTTCAGCTCGGACAGTTTCAAGTTTGTTGTGATAATCATGGGCCTGCGGCTGCGGTAGCGGCTGTCGATGACGAAAAACATCTGCTCCATAGCATATTCGGTACTGCGCTCCACACCCAAATCGTCAATGATAAGCAGGTCATATTCGTCAAAGCTGGCAATAAACTCCGACCTGTCCTCAGAGAACATCCCGGTCAGGCGGTTCAGAATGGTGGGGAAGTTTGTCATCAGCACCGGCACATCCTGGTCAAGCAAAGCGTTGGCAATACATCCGGCGAAGAAAGACTTGCCGGTTCCCACATCTCCAAACAGCAAAAGCCCGATATTGCTCTTATATGCCTCCTTCCAGTTCTCCACATAGGCATGAGCCTTGTCCATCAATGGGTTTTGCCCGTTATCATTGAAAAATGTGTAGTCATACAGATAACGGTCTTGCAAGCCCTGTGCCTTTCGGCGTTTGATACGCTCCATGCGGCGCTGCCGTTCTTCAGCAGCCTTGCGCTGCTCCTCAGCCTCCCGCTGGCACTGGCAGATGCAGCGCGGCATAAAGTAGCCGGATTTCCCAAAGCATGGCACAACGGTCTGCCTCTGGCCGCCGCATTTCTTACAGTGAATGAGCCCGTCTGCCGGGTCTATGTACTCGTCCCCGGCCAGTTCCACACCGACGGCTGCCTTGTCGATCAGCGCCCGGATTTCTGCGGTAATCTCAATCATACGGTTTCATCCTCCTTTACGCTGTAATCCCGGTTGCGGGTGGGCGGGGCTGCTTTCTTCGCGTCCTCATCGGCCCAGCGCCGGATGGTGGCGGCATGGCTCTGATACCGCTTGCCGGTAGAAGCCATGTACTCGGACAGCTTTTCGATGTACTGGCCCCATACAGTGGGAAAGCTGGCCTGTAAGTCTGCCAGTTCCCCGTCCGTCAGGAAAACATTCTGGTAACGGCCATAGGCGCGGGCGGAGCGTCCCTTCTCTATCTCTCTCTTTATCTCTATCTCTTTCTCTAACTCTATCTCTATCTCTGGTGGACGAATGTCGGACAAATGTCCGCCGTTTGTCCGGGGCGCGGAAAGAGCCTTGTTTTGGAGCCTCGCCGCCCGCTTTCGCTCGGCCTCGGTAGAGGACTGGCCGATTAAAAGTTCGATGTTGCTCATGTAGAATGTGCCGCTGTCCAGCACCTCCACAAGGCCCAACTTCAGGAAGATTTGCAAGGCTCTCTCCACAGTGCCGATCTGCTGGCGGGTGATGGTGGCGATCATCTGCGCCGTGTAAGGAATGTCCTCGTCAAGCTGAAGCCGTCCACCATGTTTCAGCGATTTCAGATACAGCTTGAGCAGAATGTTGGAATACAGCACACCATCCTGCATACTTTCCAGCAGCACGATGGAATCATCGTCAAAATAGTTTTCTTTGAGTTTCAGATAATAATATTTTCGATTGTCTGACATAGGGTTCCTCCTTGGGGTTCTCTTGGGATTCTGTACGCATTTTAAGGCCGTTTTAGGGGGCGGAGGATAAATCTATCAGCCTGCCTTTGACACCCTCGAAAAAAGCCTTGATTTACAAGGGTTTTTCAGCCCCTAAAGCGTGACATTTCTCCCGTTGTTTTCGCTTGCGCTTTGCGGCGTTGACCCGCTTCATGCGTGCGGCACATTCCGGGCAGTATTTGGCCCGGTTGGAACCGGGGGTAAACAGCGCCCCGCATACGGCGCATTTCTTCGCATTCATCCGGTGGAACAGCGCCGTTTCCAGTTCCTTATCCTGCGGCAATACCGCCGTCCGAAACCACCTGCACAACAGGGAATAGGAAATGGACTGGACACAGACACATTTCTCCCCATCGTCCAGGGCGATACAGTTTCCGTCGATGTAGTTACAGCACTCATGCACCAGCCTCCGCACTCTGCGGTACTGGCGGTAATCCATGACGGGGATAGGTTCAGACTTGTTGTTCTTCATAAATGATTTCTTTCATAAAGCAGGTATCCTCCTTGAATGAATTTATTGTTAAATATTCGTGCAAAGCATTGTTTTATTCGTGCAAATGGCATATACTATAATTGCCAGCAGAAAGGGGTTGATCGTATGGCTGGAAATACCACAAACATCAGTATCCGCATGGACGCAGATTTGAAAGCGCAAGCGGACGCATTGTTTACTGAACTTGGCATGAACCTGACTACGGCGTTTAACATCTTTGTGCGCCAGTCGCTTCGTGAAGGCGGCATTCCCTTTGAGGTAAGGCTGGAACAGCCGAACAAAGAAACGGTTGCTGCCATGCTGGAAGCGGAAAGGATTGCAAAAGACCCGTCTGTAAAGGGCTACAATGACCTTGACGAGTTGTTTGCTGACCTGAAAAGATGAAAGAAACCAAATATACCGTCAAGTACACGACCAGTTTCAAAAAAGACTACAAACGAGCCATCAAGCGTGGCTTGAAGATCGAGGTGCTGGAGCAGGTCGTAGCGTTGCTGGCGATGGGCGAACCGCTGCCGGATAAGAACCGTGACCATGACCTGTCCGGCGATTGGGCAGGCCATCGGGAATGTCACATTCTCCCGGACTGGCTGCTTGTCTACCGCATAGAAGATGATGTTCTGGTGCTGACGCTGGCCCGCACCGGCACACACAGCGACTTGTTCGGCAAATAAACAGTCTGCCGCCGTATGGGGAAACCTGTACGGCGGTTCTTCTGTGTGCAAAAGTATGTCGTGAAACGCGACGCACTTGACAGGGGTACGCCAAAATGCAGTATCCTTTACCGATCCGGCCCACGGTCGTGAGACTTGTCCCGTTCCTGTCTGGACAGCTGCTCGGCGGTTTTGCGGAGCCGTTCCACTGCTTTCAAATCCTCCCGCATGGCTTTCATGGCAAGCGTGTCCGTCTGCTTTCCAGCGGCCAGCTGGTCGATCTCCCGCTGCCATGCCTTCGGGGTTATCCCCTCGCCGCTGTCTTTCAGTTCTTTCAGATACCGGGCTGCTGCATCATACAGGATCAGTTCCCGGCTGTGGCGCTGCTCGAACAGTTCCCGTTTCTCCGGCTTCACCTTGGCAAGCTGCTTATGGACAGCCTTGTACTTGTTGTACTGCGCCCACATCTCCCCGCGCTCGGTGAGGACAGCGACCCGGCGCTCGGCCTTAACGATCTCTCCCCGCAGGTCATAGTAACGGGTGTTCATATCGGAAATTTTTTCATGGAGCTGCTGCATGGACTGGATACCGTTTGCCTGCAAAAAGCTGAACAGGGCGGCGCTCTCCTGCAAAGCCCGGATTTTTCCGCTGCGGGTGTCGGGCCGCTTGAGCTGCTGCTGGGCCTCCCACAAGTCAATCATGCTGGGCTGCTGGCCCTCCGGCTTCTCGGCCTCGGCCTTCGACCAGTTGTAGAGGCGGGTAATGCGGGCCTTGATTTCTTTCAGCAGCTTATTGTCGGCGGCGATCTGCCGGTTTACTTCGCCCTTGTCGGTGCGGATGCCGCGCTTTTCCATTTGGCTGGCGGCTGGCCCCAGATGGACAGAGGGAATTTTATCAATGCCCTGCCGCTTGTAGCTGCGGTGGTCTACCAGGGCGGGATGACCGGCGGCCTCCAATGCCCGGTTGGTGCAGGCCGCCCATGCCGCCCGCCAAATCTCCACATTCCCTTTGTCGTTCCAGTCGGTGGTGTCCTCCCGGTGGTTCTTCCAGCCGCCTTTCCCGTCCGGGATGCGTTGGCCGTTCTCGTCCAGATCGTATGCCTTGCGGCACTTTGCGCCCCACTGTCCATTTTCTTTCAGAGGCCGGAGCGTCAGCATGATATGGACATGGGGGTTGCCGGTTCCCTTGTCATGGATGGCAAAGTCGGCGCACATTCCTTTGTCTACAAAGTTGTCCTTCACATAGGCACGCACAAGGGCAAGCTGCTGTTCGCCGGACAGTTCACGGGGCAGGGCTGCTTCAATCTCGCGGGCAAGCTGGCTGTCCCTTGCCTTCTCGATTTGCTCCACGCTGTTCCAGAGGATAGAACGGTCTGCAAATTCCGGCGGGGCGTAGGCAGGCAGCATGATCTCCGCATGAACAATGCCGCCTTTCCGGGTGTAGTCGTGGGTCATGCCGTCCCATTCATTTGTCAGCTTGGTTCCGCTGCGGTAAGCAGCTGCGGCAACAGCAGAACGGCCTGCGCTGCGCTTGATGATACTGATGGGGATATGACAGAAATCTATGGGGAACACCTCCTTTCAGTGAGGGGATAACAGGCTCTGTGGAGCCGGACAAACGCAAAGTGGGTGTCTGGCTGCGCAGAGCGCACAAGGGGTTTGGGGAGCGTAGCTTCCCATCGTGGACGAAGTACGCAACGCCCCCGGCAGGGCGCACAGCACCGGCAACGGTGTATAAGTGCGCCCTTGTAAACAAGGGACTTATGGCGTGTCCCCGGATTTTGGCAGGTTTGCAGTCAATTCCGCAGCCCCCGGAAGATGGGACAGGGTAATCAGAAATGCTTTGACCTCCGCGCCGGAAAGGTCGGGAGCCAACGGGAAAATCCCCTCCAAAACGGCTCCACGCTCAATCAGGCGGCGGGTGCGAACCCTGCGTTCTTCGTTCCGCTGCTTGTTCTCCAAAATCTTCTTTCGGTTTTCAAGCTGCCGAATCTCCTTCAGGACTTTCTCCCGTTCTTCTTTTTGGGGGTGGGCTGTAATTTTTTCGTTCATGTCAGGCACCTCTTTTCTTTGGAAATACTCATAGATTGACCGTCCATTTCTGTCAAGCAAAGTACCGGCGCAGCCTCCGCAGTGCGGCATGGATGGATTTTCCCGCCTGTGATGGCGTGATACCCTCCATTGCGGCAATATCTTTCACTTTCATACCCAGCATATAGCGGGCATGGACACGGCGAGCCTGCATAGGCGGCAGGAAAGAAATGGCTTCATACAATCGCCGTATCAGTTCTTCGTATTCGGCTAATTCTTCTTTTTCTATCAGGTAGTCCTCCGGCGATGGCTGCGCCCAGCCGATGGCGGCATTTTCGATTCCATCGTTACAATCGAGGGAATAAAACGCCTTATACCGGAACATCTTGCGATCTCTGGCGGCCTCGGCTCTCTTGTCCAGAAGAAACGCTTCGACGATCTCATCGGACACCTCCACAAAAATGTCCTCTTTGCAAAATGGATAATATTGTTTGAGATTGATGGTCTGCATAGGCACGCCCTCACTCTGTTTGGAAAAGGCCATCATAGCAGCGGCGCATATTCCGCAGCCCCCGGTGGATGGCAACGCTGACCTTACTGCTATGGATACCCTCTCTCCGGGCGATTTCCGGCTGCTTGATACCAGCAATGTAGTAGGCGTGAACACGGTGGGCCTGTGTCGGAGTGGCATGAGCCAGAGCCACCGGCAGAGCTGCAATCAGGTATAGGCGGGTGGTCATTTCTTCTCGTTCCAGCAAAATATCTTCCGGCGATCTGCTGTGTTCCAGTGCGTAATTTTCCAGCCAGCTGTATGCGTCCAGAGAGTAGTAGGCGCGGTGGTAGACTTTTCGGCGCTCATAGTTCTCCATCTCCCGCTGGGCCTGATACATCGCTGCCCATACCTCGTCCGTAACATCCACAAACTCGTCATGCCGGTAGTGGGGATACATCCACCGCAGATTGATTGTTTTCATAGGCTTACCTCCTGAAAATCGGAGAGGCGGACAGCTCGTCCGCTGTCCGCCCCTCGCTGAGATAAGGGAAATGATCCCTTTCACTTGGTAGCCAAAAAACAGGTCATTCGTTAAGCCTGTTCTCAAAGAAATTTATAATTTTTTTTCTGACCGCCTCCACACTTTGATAAACAGCCACTTTGGAGCAGCCGCACAGCACACCGATCTCTGCAAGGCTCAGCCCGTCAAGCGCATAGAGCAGGAACCGGCGGCGCTGGGCCTCGGTACAGGTGTCCAGAACAGCCATCAGCTCATGCAGCGTTTCCTTGCGGCAAAGGTATTCCTCCGGCGTTTCGCCGTAGACCCCTACACCCTCGGTGGTAATGATGTACTCGTCAAACTCCCGGCCATCCCAATGCCGCCGCTGTTCATGGAACAGGTTCTCCGTTTTATGATCGGCCCGGTCAAGAAATTCATAGACTTCCAGCGTAACCTCCACGGCCACAGCTTGTCCGTTATAATTGATGGTAACTTCCATCTGCCTTTCCTCCATTCAGATTTTTTTGGTAAATCTGAATGGGGCGGCGGAGAACGGCACTGGGGCCAGGGTTCGGGCCATGCTGGCCCGATGTTACGGCCCCACAGGTATGAAAAAACGCCCGGACAGCAGAAAGCTATTCGAGCGCAAAAACTCCAATATTCACTTACAGAATGACAATTTTCGCACCGGCTGCCAGACGGGGCCTGTTCGTTGACTGGGCTTTTTTTGACGGTAGTGAAATATCGTCTGAATTTGTCGGCGGTCAATGTGCTTCATGGCGGTTCCCTCCTAAAGCCGCCGTGTCAGCGTGTAGTCGTCACTCCTTTGTCGAGGGCATAAGAAACGGCGGCCTTGATGTACTCAAAACCGCCGCAGTACCCGGAAAATCCATTTTGGGCGCACAAAGCTGCCTGCCCTGCAACGGTTTTTTTCTTTCCCCGTCTTGCGGGGCAGGATCGCTTGGCTTATTCGGTTTTAGTTTTGCTCTTGTTCGGCTGCCTCTTTCAGCCGGTCAAAACTCTCATCGCTGATGATGTGTTCAATACGACAGGCATCGGCCTCCGCAGTTTTGGGGTCAACGCCTGCGGTGATAAGCTGCTCGGTAAAGAAGCAGTGACGCTCGTAGATTTTTTCGGCTACCTCGCGGCCCACATCGGTCAGATGGAGAAAGTGATCCTCGTCCATTGTGAGAAAGCCGCCGTCCCGCAAGGTAGCCACTGCATGGCACACGCTGGGCTTTGACACCTCCATGTGCCGGGCCACATCTACGGAGCGCACCATACCCGTTTTCTTATGGAGAACAAGGATGGTTTCCAGATAGTCCTCCCCGGACGCACGAAGTTTCATGGAACATCTCCCTTCTAAAACAATTTACACAGCCCAACCAAGACTCTCCTGTTGGATATGGAACAGTTTATGGTACAATCCGTTCTTTTTCATCAATTCATCATGTGTACCGTGTTCCACCAGTCTACCGTTATCAAGAACGAGAATTTGGTCGGCATCCACAACGGTACGAAGCCGGTGAGCAATCATAATGACTGTCTTACCCTCCACCAGCTTTGCAATGGCCCGCTGGATTAAAACCTCGTTCTCCGGGTCAAGAGATGCTGTTGCTTCATCAAGAAGAATAATCGGGGCATCTTTCAGCAGAGCGCGGGCAATGGAAATCCGCTGACGCTCACCACCAGAAAGAGTGCTGCCGTTTTCTCCAAGGACAGTCTGATAACCGTCCGGCAATCTCTGGATAAATTCGTCACAGTATGCCGCCTTTGCCGCCGCCATGACCTGCTCCTCGGTAGCGTTCATGTTGCCTACACGGATATTGTTAAAAACAGTGTCGTTGAACAAGGTCACATCCTGAAATACAAAGGACATACAGCGCATCAGGTGTTCCGGTTCAATGGTGCGAACATCCATACCACCAATGGAAATCTGACCTTTTCTTACATCCCAAAAGCGGGCAATGAGTTTGGAAATTGTGCTTTTGCCGCTGCCGGAAGGCCCTACCAGGGCCGTTACGCTGCCAGCAGGAATAGAAAAAGACACATCCTTGATAACATCGTCCTGGTTATATCCGAAAGTGACATTTTTCAGTTCAATGTCATACTTGGATACATCCTTATCCTCGCCCTCCATAGCGGGCGTGGTCAGCAGGGTACGCATACGGTTGGTGACAGTCTCCAAATGAAACAGAGAAGTCAACTGTGAGAGAATGGCAAGGATCGGGCCGTAAATCTGCGTGGAGAACATGAGCAGCACCAGCAGAGGGAGCAATTCGATTTTGCCGCCGGTTATCAGCACCGTTCCAATGAAAATAGTAATGCCAAGCCCTGCTTGCAGGATCAGGCTGGCTCCCTGAACCAGAATACCGGAGGCCAGTTCCACTTTAATGGCGATTTTTTTCATGGCCTGGAGTGCTTTATCCAACGCATCAAAGCGGGAACCGCCAAGACCACAAGATTTGATGATCTTAATACCTTCCAGGTATTCCTGAATCTGGCTGGACGCCTCCAATTTCACATCCACCTGTTTGTCAAACAGATGAAGTTGCAGCTTGCGCCCGCCCAAGATGATAAGGAATGTAACCGGCATCGTGCAGAAAATCGCAAGGGCCATGCGCCAATCAAAAAACGCCAGACAAATACAAGTCAGAGTAACAGAGATTATATTCGCAATCAGCGGCGGGATGGTACTGCTGAGCATGGATTCCATGCTGCTGCAATCCGCCATCATGTTTGTGGTAATGTCGGACAAATCCTTTGTGTTAAAGAAGCTCATGGGGAGCTTGCGAAGATGCTCCGCGATCCGAAGTCTGGTCGTGCTGGCCTCCTTATAGGAAGCAATATAGGTTTTCCTATAATCGTTTTTCGCGGCCAGAAACACCAGAATAGCCGCCACCAGCCCCAAGCCGAGCAATTTCCACAATGCGGCCCACGAAATTGTTTCTCCAGTAAATGGCTTTAACAACTCCCAAAAGAGCAGGCAGGCTACCATAGACGGAAGCAACAGCGCAATATTAGTTATTGTGCAGGCCGTAATCGCTTTTTTCAGGTCGGAGTAGCCTTTCTCCGACAGCATTAACTTTTCTTTCAGCTTACTCATAGATCACACCGCCTTTCCTGTGCCAATTTTCCAGTTGATCGACTCCGTATAGCTGCTCCACATCTGCGCGTATTTTCCGTCCTTCTTCAGCAGCTCGTCATGGGTGCCGGATTCAATCAGACAGCCCTTTTCCATGACAAGGATCTGGTCAGCATTACGAATCGTAGACAGGCGATGGGCGATCATTACAACCGTTTTATTCTGAATCAGCTTTTCAAAGGCTTTTTGAATCAGGTACTCGTTCTCCGGGTCGCTGAACGCAGTTGCCTCGTCCAGAACGATAATGGGCGCGTCTTTTACGATAGCCCTTGCAATGGCAATCCGCTGGCGCTCACCACCGGAAAGATGGACGCCGGTGCTGCCGATTACAGTCTGATACCCGTTCGGAAGCTGCTCAATAAATTCATGGCATCTTGCAGCCTTTGCCGCCGCAATCACCTGTTCTTCCGTAGCATTTGGATTTCCCATACGGATGTTATCCAGGATGCTCTGCTTGAACAGGAACGTATCCTGAAATACGAAGCTGACCTTATCCATCAGCGCATCCAGCGGAATGTCCCGAATGTCAACGCCGCCGATCTGAATACTTCCGTCCGTCACATCATAAAACCGGGAGATCAGGCTGGCGATGGTACTCTTACCGCCACCGGAGGGGCCGACAATGGCTGTCACCTTGCCCTGATCCGCAAAGAAAGAAACATGAGACAGGGCCTTGACCTGGGAATCGGCTTCGTAGGAAAAGCTGACATCCTGAAAAGCAATCCCATAGTTTTCGATTGTTGCCGCCGTACTCTTTTCGGGCAGGACCGGGATACGCAGGATTTCATCCATACGCTCCACGCTGCCGTCAATCTGCGTGAAGGACTCCGAGATATACATGATCTTATTCAGGATGCCGGAAATCGCATGGACAATAATCAGGTAGAAAATGAATGTCAGCGAATACTCCCTGAAATCCGTGGTGTGCATCCCAATCAGAACGCCCACGGGAATCAAAAGCAGATAAATATTGTTGATGATCGTGGTAAAAGCAGGCATACAGTTCTGCCAGCCCAATGCGTACTCCAGCACGAAAGAGGTATAGTCTGTAATGGATTTGCTCAACCGCTTAAAGGAATCGGCGGTCTGATTAAATGCTTTGATCTCCGACATACCGCGCACATATTCCACGGAGGCGCTGTTCATGTTTTCCTGGGAGGTCTGGAAACGGTGCATTTTTTCCTTTGCCTCTCCGTTGAAACCCGCAAACTGCACGATAAAGGCCAGAACAATACCGACCAGACAAACCACACCATACCGCCAGTCAATTCCAAGAAGAATGATGACCAGAACAAGCGGCGCGACCAGCGAGGCCACAAAGTCCGGGAGCTGGTGAGCGATGAATTTCTCAACGCTTTCAATGTTTTCATCCATGATCTTTCTCATTTTGCCGCTGCCCAGGGTCAGATGATACCCAAGGGGAATATGCATGATGTGGTCGGCAAAGGCTACCTTCAATTCATAAAGCGTTCCAAACGCTGCAATGTGGGAACACAGTAAGGCAAAAAAGTAAAATACGATGTTCCCCAAAATACCAGCCAGGGCAAGCCAGCCCCAGGTTGAGATTGCAGAAACATTCAAGAGCGACATATCCGGGTAAACAAACAGGATTTCCCGAACGATGTAATAAATTGATAAATAAGGTGCAAAAGAACAAATTGCTGCCAGTGCAGCCAGAAACCCTGATAGAAACAAAAGCCATTTATGACCCGAAGCTAATTCCAGGCAACGCGCCAGTCCAGTCTTCGCCTTCGGCTGTTTCTCATTTTGTCGTGTCATTCCTAACCCTCCTTTTGGTCATACCCAATTTTTTCTAAAAGAAGCTCTGCTCCTCTGATTTGAAAATCATCAGTAATATATCCGTTCTCCAGGCGTATTGCCCGCTCACAGCAGGCAAGCGCACACTCCGCATCATGGGTAATGACGATAATGGTGCGCCCCATCTTTGCCAGCTTGCGGATCATCCGGCTGACATTCCGCATATTTGTACCGTCTAGCCCGCTTGTCGGTTCGTCCAGTACGATGATCGGCGCTTCGTGCATCAGCGCCACGCCAAGGGCCAGCCGCTGCTTTTGCCCTCCTGACAGCGTGGAGGGATGCTGTTTGACAAACGGCATCAGCTCCAGGGCCTCCAGAATTTCCTCCGCCGCTTTTTTCCGCTCTGGGCTGACCTCTGCGCCGGTAGTCAGTTCGTCCAGCAAGTCCTCACCGAAAAGCTGGCTGTCTAAATCCTGGGGAATGTACCAGACCTTTCCCAAACGGTCTTTCGGTCTGCAATACTTTCCGAACAAAACGACTTCGCCGGATTTCTCTTTCAATAGCCCTGCCAGGATTCGTCCTATGGTGCTTTTGCCCGTCCCGTTAGGGCCAATCAGGGCTACCACTTCTCCCTTGCGGCATTGAAAGTCAATATCCTTTGCCACAATCGTCTCACCAAAAGAGTGGTTCAGCTTTTTCACTTCCAGAACAACCTCACTGGTTGCCGCAGATGGGATTTCCGCCTGCTCGATCTGGTGCAGGTCAGGAGTGCGAAGCCCCAGCGCCCGGATTTCCTGATTGGACAGGACTTTCATCTGCTGTGCGGTAAATTCCCGCACAATTTTCCCTTTCTGCACACACAGGAAACGGTCTGCCAGATCCATCAGATAGTAAAGTCGGTGTTCCGCTATGATGATGGTTTTTCCCTGCTGTTTCAAATCGCGGATAATGTCTGCAAAGCGGTAGGTGGATGCAATATCCAGATTGGCAGACGGTTCATCCATGACATAGATTTCCGGGTCAATCGCCTCCGCAGACGCAATCGCAACTTTCTGGCGCATCCCATAAGACAGGCTGTGCAGACTGTGATCCAGAATGTCCTGAATTTTGATGTCCGCCGCCGCCCGGTGAACATGGCTCTGAATGTCCTCATGGGAATACCCGTAGTTCTCACAGCCGAAAGCAATCTCACCAGCTACCTCATTGGCAAAAAACTGGCTCCTGGGGTCTTGAAATACATTCCCTGCGATTTTGCCGCGCTCCCAAGACGGAATCTCTTTCAGCGGTTTTCCGTCCACAAAAACCTCACCGCTTAAATCCCCCTCGTAGAAGTAGGGGATCAGGCCGTTAATCACTCTCGTCAAAGAGCTTTTCCCGCTCCCTGATGGGCCGGTCATAACAATGACCTCCCCAGCGGCAATGTCTAACGATATGTGTTCCAGTTGATTTCCGTTCCCACCATAGGAAAAGGTCAGGTCACGGATCATAATTTCTTTTCCCATTCCATTCCTCCTATAAAAGACAGCAGCACACGGCAGCTCCCACGCTGACAACAATCAAAAAGTAATCCAGCGCAGCGATCCGGCTGACATAGTAGCTTTCTTTCTTGTAGGGGCTTTCAATTCCCCTGACAATGGCAGAAGCGGCTAACTCGTCCGCGATCTTTAAGGAGCGGAACACCATCGGAACAATGGCGTATTCCAACGTGTCCATTGGATGCCTCAAAACATTGCCAACCGATTTTAAGAAGCCACGGATTTTCATGGCTTCCCTGACTTCTCCAAATTCATGCAGCACAGTCGGAGCAAAGCGGAGCATGACGATCAAAACAAGCATGATACGGGTGGGGATCGGCATTTTCCTCAAGCTGGCCGTCAGTTTCCCGGACGGAATTTTCGCCAGAAGATAGGCTGGCATAGCGGGTAGTAGCAGCTTGTAAATCATGCTGAGTAACAGCGGTGATGGGATACTGATCGGATACTTTGTCTCGATCATCAGCCATACAATCGCTACCAAATAGACCGCAAAGCATCCAATAGCCTGCTTATACAAGCCGAACCAGCACAGGATCAGAAAAATCCAAAAGGTAAAAATCCCATGTCCCCAAAAACTCGTGGTAAGGAAAGTCACAAGGCAGGCGCACAGCGTCAGGAAAAGAACTGTGCGCCCGTCAATCCGGTCAATCCGCCTTTGCTTTTTTTCTCCGGCCATCATCCTACAATGCCAGCTTTTTGGAAATGCTTTCTGAGCAGGCGCTGGCCGAACAACGTACCAAGAATTGCGAGAACCGCAGTAATGACAATACCTAAAAGCATGAGCGCCGGAGAAGTCACCATAGAGAGCTGCATATTCAAGGTATTTGCATCAAAACCGCTGCTTGCTGCCATTTCCTGATAGCTGTCCCAAGACCACCACAGCGGTACGGCACAGCCTACAAAATTTCCGATTGAGTTGACCATCCAACCAATTCGGTTACGAACTGCACTTCGGTATGTATTCTTGCCAACCATGCATAACTCAGCAATGAGGGCTACAATCAAGAAATAGGGAACCAAGAACATATAACCCATAACACCTTGGATTAGTCCATAAACAGCAGCCCAAGCAAACAACAATCCATGTTTGTTGATGCGATTTGCCGCAACCAAATAAAATGTTGCTCCAATAAAGGCATCAATACCAGCAGAGCCGTATAAATATACTGCTGGGAAAGGCAATGTAACCATACCAATCACCATTGCAATTGCAAAATTGATGACCATCATTGCGGCAATCGTCATAATATCTCGAACGCCAATTTTTTTCTTTACCATTTGTTCCATCTTTGAAACCTCCTTAAAATAAAATGACAGTGTAGTTAGCAATAACTAACTACACTGTCATTTTACACCGGTTTGCAGTCTCTAACTACTCCAAAGGGAAATGTAAATCAAGAAAACAGCTCAAAAGTTAAATCACTTTTTTGCTTTACGGTAATCCTTTGGAAGCATTCCAAACACTTCTTGAAAAGCCCTCGCAAACTTACTAATATTTGAATATCCAAGTTCACCGGCTATTTGCGTGATTGATTGATCTGTTTCCTGCAAATAAACAGCCGCAAGATTCATTTTATACTTTTTGATATGTGCATAGGGCGTATCGCCATAAATCTGTTTGAAAATAGCTTGAAATGTGACCTTGCTCATTGGCTCCTTTCGCAAAAGTTCTTCTATGGATATTTTTTTGTCGAGGTTTTCTATGAGCTGTTGGCGGATGCGTTTGATGATTTCAATTTGTTCTTTGGCATAATATGTTGCCTCATACTGATCTTCAATCCGCAGCTGTTTGATATGATAAAAGAGTTCCAATAATTTGATACGGAAATAATCTCGCCCTTCAACACCTTTTGCAGCGTACAGTTCATCGAAGATATGTAATAATCGCTGTGGTGTCCGACATAAAAACCACTTTTTTTCTAATTCCAATTCTCGTCCGAGATTTAGAACATCAATGTTGTAGTACGAAAAAATCTGTTGTGTTTCCACATCGACAGAATCCTTATCAATCACACAGCTTAGTCCTACACTATATCCAAAGGGAAAGGAATAGGCCGCAGGAATATTAGCAAGGGCATTGATGCAAAATTCTCCCTCTTTCATGTGGAAAACTTTATTATTTCTTAGCTCAAACTCAACGCGTCCTTTTTGGTAATGACGGATTTCGATGATATTCTTATTAGGAATAGGCTCATGGAATGTATCTGAGCAGTTAAAATCCATAAAAATTAAGTCAATACCAGGGAAAAGAGTGTAGTCATAGAGACGACCTGTTCCATTACATTTATATTCGATTTGAACATAATCATTATGTTCATCAGTTAGCGTAGCATATTCACCGTACCATTCTGTTCCATGTAACTCTTTCACTCATATCTTCCTCCTTTTTGGTTAGCGGTAACTAATTATATGTTAAATTGTTTTTTTGCTCTCGTCAACCTCTGACGACATATTCTTTATATTTCATTTAGGATAAAAGTTCAAGGAAAAGATGTGGCGGAATTGCAAAACAAACAGAGGCCGCAAGAGTAGCAGCCTCCGCTTGCAAAATTATTGATAAATCAGCTCTGTCAGCACAATTTCCTCCGCCTGAGCTTTCAGCGTGTTCATCAGGCCCACCCAGCGCATGGGGTCACGGGCTTTCAGTTCCTCAATGACGTCCGCCGCCTCCATCATGCGGGGCAACATGGTTTCCACACGCCCCTGTGCTGTCCGCTCAATCTCTAACAGGTGTGGATACAGCTTCTCGCTCATCAGCAGATGGTTATAGAGAATGGGGCGATGTTCCTTTAGGTAGGATTTTCGCATTCTGCCGTACTTGCCGATAGAAGTTTCCGGCGGTTCAGAAAGTTTTAGGTTGGGTATATCATAATCTCCACAACGAATGTACGTCAACTTACTCATATTCATTCTCCTTTGCTTCGTGATGATTAGACTGCTGCGCTGGCTGCTATGCTGCCTTTGCGCGGTTCTTCTTTTGGTAGCTGACCGATAGTAGAAAAAACACCTTTATTCATATCCTCAGCCCGGATCAGGGCTTTCTTAGCGTCCATTTCCGCTTTTTTCTTCGCCTTGATTTTGTCCTCATACTGTTTCTGTGCGCCGCTGGCTTTCCGCTTCAAATAATTCTGATGAAGCCTGTCCTTGCGTTCTTCTTTTTTCTGCAGTTCTTCCTGTTCCTCCGGGGTTAAAGGAACCGGCTGTAAGGATGGTGGGATATAGCGCCCTAAAAAATTGAAGTAGATTTCAATTTCCTGCGTGGTGTCCTGGCTGCCTTTTCGGGCGCGTTCGTGGACAAGGATTTTCTCTACAAACTCGTTGAGCATGGTGTTTGTCAGAGTGTCAAAATTCTCATACTTATCAATTAGGGCTATAAATTTCTCTGCGGATTTCTGGCTCTGCTCATAGCCGGTAACAGCCTTTTCTAGCTCTGCAATTTCAATCTCAAGTGCGTCCTGCTCTTTGGTATACTGTGCATCAAGTGCCCTATATCGTGCATCCGGCAGCTTGCCGAGGGCGTTGTCCTCATAGATTTTGCAAATCAGTTTTTCCAGTTCTCCGGCTCTCTTTTGGGCAGCAGCCATACGCCTGCGCTTTTTCGATATATCGGCACTCTGTTGAGCAACCTGCGTCTCCTGAACAGTGTGAATAAATTCCGTCCGGTCATTTTTGGAATATTCAGCGATAGCCCTAAGCGTGTCGGAAACCAATGTCAGGACAGCACTCTCATTGATACGGTGTTGTGTAGGGCATAGTGTCCCACACGGAACTTTGGTATAATTGGAACAGGTATATTGAGAAACCCGCTTGCCATTGTTGGTGCGGTGGACATACATCTTGCCGCCGCAATCGGCACAATAGAGCAAGCCTGTGAGGGGAGCCGCTTCGCCCCAGCCGTTTGGATAACGCCGTACATTGCTGCGGATTTTCTGCGCCAAATCAAAGGTCTGCTGGTCGATAATGGCTTCATGGGTATTCTCAAAGATCGTCCATTCGTCCTCAGAAACATAGTGGCTTTTCTTGTCCTTAAAGTGCTTGCGGGTCTTGAAATTGATGGTATGCCCTAAATACTCTCGTTTTTTCAAAATGTTCACGATGGTAGATGATCCCCATCCATAGGGGGCTTTGACCGGCTTTGAACGGTTCACACCCTCGTTGAAGCGGGCAAGGTGTACGACAGGAATTTCAATCCGGTCTGTGGATAATTTGCAGGCGATCTGATAAGGCCCATATCCCTCCAGCGTGAGGGAAAAGATACGGCGTACCACTTCGGCGGCTTCCTCATCTACCAGCCAATGCTCCCGTTTTTCGTCCCATAAGTAGCCGTAAATCACAGTGCCGGTCAGGTGCTTGCCACTCATGCCTTTTGACTTAAACACAGAGCGGATTTTCCGGCTGGTATCACGGGCGTAAAATTCATTCATAATGTTGCGGAACGGGGTAAAATCGTCATCGCCTTTCAGACTGTCCACACCGTCGTTGATGGCAATCAGACGAACGCCTCGCTGCCGCAAAACCTCCATAACTTGACCGACCTTCAGATAGTCGCGTCCTAACCGGCTCATGTCCTTGATGACGATTGCCTCTACACGCCCTGCCTCCACTTCCTCCATCATCGCCAAAAATCCGGGGCGGTCAAAACGGGTGCCTGAGATACCATCATCGGTAAAGTGCGTAGGGTTGGGCAGCCCGTTCCGGCGGGCAAAATCCTCTAACATCTGTTTTTGGTTGGATATGGAGTTGCTCTCGCCCTGTAACTCATCGTCCCGGCTCAGGCGCTCGTACAGTGGGGTAATTTTTTCATTTCTCATGGCTGTACCTCCTGAAACAAAAATGCTCTAAGTGATTGCTTCACTAACCATGACAAAATCATGATTAAGAAGTCACTTAGAGCATATATCACCGGCAGCTAGCTTATATTTTGCATACTGCCTTACTGCAAAGTGGTCTGGGGACTTCTTCTCCAAGAGTTCAAACACTCTATCCACGGAATTTTTAAAGTTCTCATCATCTTCTCTCACCTCACTTGCGTTAATCATTTCAATAAGGGTGTTAAAATTCTTTTCTTCCTCTGGTGCTTCATAATAGATGTATCCAATCAATGCTGTATAGAGCAAAGTTTCAGCTTTTTGCCAAAAATCATCGCCACTTTTGCCGTCGCCCTTGGTATTGGTAATTAGAGTTGTAACCAGCTTCAAAATATCTTTTTCTGATCGGATATATGAAAAAGGATTGTATTTCATCGACTTTTTGAAGTTAATGGTGTTGAGAATTTTGATTTTATAACCCTCTTTCAATAGCAAATTCCCACACTCGATTACAATACTACCCTTGGGATCAGTGACAACGTATGAAGAATGGCACTGCATAAGGTTGGGTTTCAACCAAAATCTTGTTTTACCACTACCCGAACCCCCTATAATCAGAACATTTTTGTTTCTCGCATCCTTTGGGTTCTTGGTCCTACTGCTCATTGTTAGGCTTTCAGTTTTGGTGAGAATAATATTGTTTTCAAATACAGGGTCGACAAACGGCTCAATATCCTTTGGAGTACCAAAACGAGCAGAGCCGTACTCTCTACCGTGCCTATACTTTTTTGCACTTTTCCCTCGTATGTACACCACAAGCCTTATAACAACTGCAATAAGCAGTCCGAAAAGTAAATCTGCAGGGTGAAAACTTGGAAAATAGCTTTTAAAAGCAAGGGCAAATCCATCATCAATATGAAGTAGCTTTTCTGATAAATCTACACCATTCGCAAGGCGGAAGCCCTGCACCACCTTAGTCATAAACAAGCCGATGAACAGATACGGAATTTGCAGAATTATTAGTTTTTTCCATTTATCTGTCATCGCACCTGCTCCTTTTTCTTGACCTTTTCCACCACGGCATTTTTGATTTTTTCTTTTTGTTCCCGTAGTTCTTGCAATACGGACGGTTTTTCAGCCTTTCGCATTCTGTCTGCTGTAAATTCCTTAAAAGCAGAGAGAATAGCATCATTATCTTTTGCCTTAAAAAAAACAAGATACTTAGGTGGTGTTTCGGTAATGTCTTTTTTGAGAGCAAAATCCACGCCGTATTTTTTCGCATACTTTTCAAAACACTTGATATTTTTATTCGTAACCTCAATGTTTGTCATCCCTTGACCGTGCTTTGCGAGCTGTTTGACCGTCTGTTTACCGTGGGGCAGTTCCTTTTGGTGTGCAAGATATAGCTTGATTAGCTTTAGCAACAACTTCCCTGTCATCTTAGAGCTGTTTACAGCAAAGGTTATGCTTCTATGGTTTATATCTTCTTGCAAAAAACCACTCCTTCCATCGGAAAATACTTACTCAAAGTAATATTCAACAGAATAAGTAATGTTGGATTTGTTGTACAATGACGATAGGTAATCCTTTGAAATCATCTCTGGATTTTCCCCCGTCCCACACCGTGCATGAAACTTTCATTTCACACGGCGTTCCATCGTTAGAAGATTTTGATTTTGATTATGCTTTGTGTATTTGCATATTTCTTAGAAAAGATATTTTTTAATTCACATCACTTCAAATTAAAATCACTAACGACTAATGGCTATTCCTCTAACAAATTGGTTCTGTCTTTTAAGGTCATGCCATCGCTTTCACCGTAATTAAAGGCGCTTATTGTTCTTCGACACCACCGCATCACAGATGTGTAATCATCTCCACGTTTTACGGCTTACCACGTTCCAATGCTCCTATCTGTTCATGATACCCTTAGGTGCTTGCTTTAAGCCTGTACGCTGGATACTGCCTGTAACAGTATAAGGTATTTCATAAGTGCAATTCTTACTCTACCTCACGCACTTGCCCGAAGGCACATATACATTTCTGTATACACCACTTTAGACCCGTACATTCGCAAGTTCGTCAGGGCAACTGCCCATTCTCACCGTAGGTATTTTATAGACCTCCGCAATATAGGTTGCACCATTCATCGCTGAATAGCTTTCCACAGCAACATATTTGTCCTGTTTGGGCAACTCTCTCTCGACTTCACCGAGCGTCTGACAATTCTCTCATTACATTTCAAATTGCCAGTCGGAGTATTAAGGGAAGCGTTTCGGGACGTTACTCCGTCATTCCACTTCTCAGAGCATTAGTTCTATCGATTATCTGTCCTCCTTTCAATCGACGCCTAACCTTTTCAGTTAGGAACGTGTCGCACTACAATTATGATTTGTATAGTAATAAAACTCCAATTTTGAGTAAATTCCCGCTTCAATGGTATTGTCAAAGGTGATACCGTTGGTTGTTGTGCCATAACTTAACTGATCCCATTGGTTGGTCTTAATGTTATAGCCACGCACGCGACCATAGTCTTGACCACTATGTCCACTAACAGGTGGTACAGTAAAGGTATATTTTGTGATGGTTGCGCCGTCAAGACCGTTTTCATTAATAGTGGATTCAGGTCCTGTTAAAGTCATACCGCCACCATTGGTTGCATCTGCTACAAAGAATACAATAGCAGCCCAAGGTGATTCTGCACCTGTAGCATCAACAGATTTTACACGCACCACATTTTTACCGAGAGGATAAGACTGTCTTTCACTATCTCGTCCTTCCCAAATATATGTGACGGTATCTCCATCGGGGTCGGTACTGCTTGCTGAGATTGTAACAGTGCTTCCGGGGGCTACACAATTACCATTTGGGGTTCTTGTAATCACCGGTGTAGTTGGTGCTGAATTGTTAATCGTAAATGTTTGGCTTACCCATTCCGAATAAACCCCGGCCTCATCTTTTGCTCTAACCTTGATAGTATGAGTGCCAATTGCATAATAATCGTCACTTGCTTTACCACTCCACTCAAGTGTTGTTTTATCCCCATCTGCATCCGTAGCAGCAACAGAAGTTTTTACAAAGAAATTTCCGTTTTTTGCAGTTCTTGTAGGCACTGCTGTCATTGAAACCATAGGTGTATGATTGACAACCTCAAAAGTAACAGCCTGCCACGCAGAATAGGTATCAGCAATGTCTTTTGCTCTTACTCTAACAGTGTAACTACCAACAGAATAGTAATCATCTGCTGTACGTCCATCCCATTCAAGGGTCGTTGTATCACCGTCAGTATCATTTGCTGTGGCTGAGATATTTACTAAGAAATTACTGTTCTTCGTAGTTCTTGTGGGAACCGCTGTTACTGTAACCGTAGGTGCATGATTCATAATATCAAAAGTTATGCTTTCCCATTCGGAATAGGTATTTGCAATATCCTTCGCTCTTACCTTAATAATGTGGCTACCAACAGAATAGTAATCATCTGCCATACGTCCGTCCCATTCAAGCGTGGTTTTGTCATTATCTTCGTCATTTGCAATAGCTGAGATATTTACTAAGAAATTACCATTCTTGGTGGTTCTTGTAGGGACTGCCGTCACCGTAACTGTAGGTGCATGATTGGTAACCTCAAAGGTAATACTTTCCCATTCAGAGTATGTTCCTGCAATATCCTTTGCTCTTGCTCGAATTTCATGTATCCCAACAGGATAATAATCATCTGCCGTTCTTCCGTCCCATTCAAACGTAATTTCATCATTATCCGGGTCCGTGGCAATGGCACTGATTTTTACTAAAAAGTTGTTATCTTTCGTAGTTCTAGTTGATTCGGCTGAAACAACTGGCTTACTGGGTGCGGTGTTTAGCACCTCAATATTTTCGCTGTGATCAAACAATCTTCCTTCTTTATCGGTAATGGTTGCTGTTAATGTGAATGTTCCCAACTGGCCAATAGCCATCGTACCACCACTATTGCCAAGAGAACCATCAAAGGTTACTACACCGTTTTTATCGTTCAGTACCCAGTTCACATCATACATATCAGCGTGAAGGATATTATCTATGGTAACCTCAAAATCTGCTCCATAGTGGATACTGTTCGGTACCGAAAAGCTAAATTCAACAAATGGCATAACAGTTATTTCTTCGCTGTGAGAAAACTCACGACCAAGGTAATCTGTCATGGTGCCTGTTAAAACATAAGTGCCATATTCCTTGAAACGGAATTTACCGCCATTAGCATTCAGTGTGCCATCAACCGCACTGTCAAACACTATTGCAATTCTGTCCTTAGTAATTGTCCAGTCCACAGGCAATACTTGATTGTTTCCGTGGGTTCTGAAATCAAGCACGGTATCGGTATAGGCAAGATTTGGAAGTGTAAATCCAAAGTCTAAAACAGGGAAAATCTCAATTTTATCTTTGGACTCAAATAGGAATACTCGTCCAGTTTGGTCAGTAATTCTTGCCACCAACTCATAAACACCGGCTCGTTTGAAATAAATCTTACCTCCATTGTTATCCAAGTTCCCATCAACATAGGTATTCCAATCTTGATACCCGTAGGTATTATCGATAAGCCACTCAATTTCCAAATCGCCTACATTTACAAGTGTTGTTGTAATCTCAATTTCTTTATCCGTATGAGCAAATTCAGGTAAATTGTAGGTTACAACAGGAATTGCAAACACTTGAAAATTTTGCTCATAACTGTATGCTCTTTCACCCTCATCTCTAAAGGATACGGAAAGTGTGTACTTACCAGCTTTTATGAATTTTATAGAGCCACCGTCATTATCAAGTGTACCCTCCATAAATTCAGCCATAGAAACTACTTTACCGTCTTTTTTAAGTACCCAGTTTGCTGTACTGTTACCAATCTCAGCAAAATTGGTATCTACCATAACCAAGTTGTCGGTGTGGAATATCTCCGGTAAATAAAATCCGGCAAAGCCAACAGGGTATACGGTAATATCTATACTGCACGAATAGTTCCGACCGTTATCGTCAGTAATGGAAGCTGTCAGCTTATAGACACCTTTTTCTTTAAAACGGATATTTTCACCGTCTTCTAAAATGCCCTCAATGTATTCGTCAATTATGACAACTGTACCATTACGGGATAACTCCCAGTTGATTTTCAGCATATCTGCATTCTGGGAATTTATATCAATGCAAACAGGCTTATCTGTATAGGTATTGTTTGGCAAATCCATACTAAGTAAAACTTTAGAAAAAATCGTAATTTCTGCTGAAGCTGAACTAGGGTTGCCCATACCATCTACCACCGAAGCTGTTACGGTATATAAGCCCTTTTCGTTAAAAAAGACAGAACCACCTTTATCACCAAGTATTCCGTCTACTACATCATCAATATTTACGACTGTCCCATCTTTGGAAATGGTCCAATTTACTGCACTGCTACCAAGACTTTCAGAGACAAAATCTATATCAACCTCCCTATCGGTATAGCTACTCTTTGGTGCATCAAGTTGTACTGTAGCTACTGCATATGCTGTAAAACTATTCCTGGCGATTGTGTTTTTCCCTTGACTGTTTTTGGCAGTGGCAATTAATGTGTAGTTGCCACTTTCTTTTGCTTTGATACTGCCACCGTTATCGCCAAGTTCGCCGTCAAAGAATTTGTCAAAGGCAACGGTAACACTGTCTTTTTCCAAAGACCAAGTAACAGAACTTACATATTTACTATCAGTAGTAACACTTATAGCATCTCCAACATAGCTTGCTTGTTGCAAATCAAAGCTAAAAACAGGGGTAGGGTTATCAGTCCCACTACCACTGCTACCACCACTGGAGGAAGAACCGCTTGAAGGCGTTGAAGGTTTTATAGGCTTATTTTTTTCATCCTCCTGCTGTTTCTGTTCCTTATTTACTAACTCTTTGTCTGCTGATTCCTCTTTTATTATTTTATCGGCTTTGTTTTGGTTTAACAGCATAGCAAAGGCTTCTGCTCTGGTTGCATTACAAAAAGGTTTCAGTGTTCCATCAGGAAAACCGTCTACAATGCTGTACTTCTTTGCAATACAGATATATTCAAGCTGTGTTTTCGATAGTGATTCAAGGTCTGTAAAGGCTGTTTCACATTTGCAATTTTCTTCATGCAAGTCACTACCTAATGTTCTTACAAGCATACGGAGCATTTCATAGCGTGTAATAGGTTCATCAGGGGAAAATTTACTGCCGTAATCGTTTGGCTCGATTATGTCAGTAAGAATAAGATGATTTATTTCTTTTTCTGCCCAATGGCCTTTGATGTCTGTAAACTCGACATCAAGGATATTGCCATTTGTGGTAGTGTTGTTTGTGTTTCGTGCCACCAATGCCGAAAACTCTGCTCTTGTAATCGTAGCATCGGGGTAAACCAGTCCATCGGGATAGCCACTTACAACCCCTTCTGCCGCAAGTGTATTGATAATGTTTTCTGCCCAATGCCCATCACTGTCCGAGAACAGCTTTTGCATTGCAAAAGCTGAACCGGTTAAGCTCATTAGCACCAAGCATACAATCAAAATGACTTGGGTTGATTTATTCAACTTTAGTTTCATCAAAAAACTCCTTTTCATATTTATTTTAACTTTTTCCATACTTGATAATTAAGGCGGTATCACCAATCTGTATAAACGATATTTCTGCATAAAGAACCTCCCCTCTTGAGATTGTTATATATAAAAAAGCCATCCTAACCAAAATCGATCAAGATAGCTTTACTCTCAGCTGATTATATTTTATTTTCCGTATAAATCGTGATTGACAAGGGCCGAGTAGTAGCTACTCATGGTAACAGGTGCATTATATAAGCTTGTCAACAAGTATGCCTTAATGTTATTTATCTTTGTAGTATTTTGGGAAAGACTGTCAAACACATACGCAATGTGGCTACTATCCAATTTCAAAAATCTACTTTTTACAACTGTCGTTGGAATATCCTGTCCAGCTATGCGGGTAGTCTGAGCATGGCTACACACAATTTCAAGCATCAATTCCACAATTCCATCAATTTCATCTGTATCATATGGCCTTTTTTCTACAAAATGATTGTACCCAATATTTTCTTTGATAATTTCACTGTACAATTTTCTTTCATCCATCCTATCCATCAAGAATGCCGAGCTTGTCAAGACTTCCTTTTGTGTCTGCCTCTCTTTTGATAGATCGATAGACTCAGTATCACTCAAATCAGTATTATTAATCTTAGTATTATTAGTGTTCCATTTTGAAAAGTCTTGACTTCCTTTTTTGCTAAGTAAAGAACTTTCATATTCAGAAGTCTGCACCTTTGATTCATAAGAAAAATGAGAAAAATCACCTGTAGCACTACAGTTATCCATAGAAATACCCACAGGTAACGGCTGTATTATGCATGTTTCGTCGATGTTCCTCTGTTCAGACTTGTCATTATCGGAAGTCCTATTTTCTGCTATAAGATTAGGTTTACTGTATTTTTTCAATACTTTCTTAGGACTGCGGTCTTTTTTCATTTCTAAAGAGCCAAAATTTTTGACATAGATAATGGTAGGTTTACCTTGCCCTTGCTTTTTGCGTTCAATCAGTCCAATGCCTTTTTTATCGTCGAGCTCTGCCATAATACGCACCATTTTAGATTGACTCTGCCCCATAAAAGCACAGGCATCTTCAAGTGTAAAGTAAATGTATACTCGATTTTCACCATCAAACCAGTTGTTTTTAACGGATAACGCCATTCTGTCAAGCATAAGTCCATAAAGCATTTTTGCATCAATGGATAGGCTTTTAAAACGTTCATCGGTAAATAGTATCTTAGGTATTCGATAAAAAGAATATTGTTCAGCTTCATTTCCGTAATGATAATTAAGTTTTAAATCAGTCATTTTAAAATCCTCCTAGATTTTATCTATAAACGAAAAATCCCCTGGCCGAATTAAATCAGTCAAGGGGACATTACAAATTCATATTCATTTATTTGTGTTCACTGTGCCACTTTTCAAGCAAGGTAGTAATAACATCTTCTATCTGCTCTTTAGAGTAGCTTTGGGGGAAATACTTGGTTAGCTTTTCGCTTTTAAGTGTGACAGAAACGGGTTTATCACTGCTTTCCAATAAAATAGCATCAATAACAGCTTCATTCAAACTGCCCTCTGTGCTGTATTTCTTTAACTTTATAGCTTGCGCCATAGAGGGGACAACCGCTAATTCTTCTATTTTGGATAGCAACATTTCCTGTTCACCTTGGGGTAAATAGGACAGCTCTACCGCTGTATTAAAGGCTATTTTGCGTTCGTCTGTTAATTCTATTAGATCGGCTATAAGCTCTGTTAAGCGGATATATCTTTGTACTTGATTTCTACTTTCTCCTGATTGTTCCGCCACTACTTCAATAGATTTTTTACCTTCTAAATTGTACCCAACTTGGTCACCATTATTTTTCGGTCTGCCAGCTTTACGTTTTATCGCATCCAACTTCATTTTGTAAGCAAAAGCCTTTTCAGAAAACAGCAAATTTTCCCGCTGAATATTGCTATCCACCATTACAATGGTGCTTTCTTCATCGTCCAAATCTCGAACAATAGTAGGAATAGTATCCAATCCTAGAAGGTCACACGCTCGCTTTCTTCGATGTCCTGCAATGATTTCATAATTCCCATCTGTTTTACCTCTTGCAATAATAGGAATCAGTACACCGTACTTTGAAATACTTTCTTTGGTTTCTTCCATTTTGTCATCATCTAGCACCTTGAACGGGTGCTGTGAAAATGGAAACAGCTTGGATAATTCTATATCCTGTATTGCATTTTCGCTATTCAGGCTACATATGGCTCCCTCATTTCTGCCAAATAGGTCATCATAGGAAGTCATTTTTATTTTGCTTGCACTACTTTTCATTTATCCAACCTCCTTGATGAACCCTTTATATGCAATAGAAACCTTTCCGTTAGGGTCGTGGAGATAGATGCTTTTGCCCTCAGCACTCATTTCAGCAGCTCTTACCGATAGTGGGATAACACTATCAAATATCTTAATTTTCCTGCCGTAGCTATTATGTAAAAGGCTAATGATGTCCTTGGTATAATTGGTTCGTAAATCCGCCATCGTGATTAGAACACCACCAATTTGTAGATTCGGATTCAGCTGTTTTCTTACTCTACCAATCGTTCTGAAAAGCTGTTCCATACCTTTAATTGATAAATACTGTGCTTGTACTGGAATAATTACTTCATCTGCTGCGGTAAGTGCATTGATTGTAAGCATACCTAGCGAGGGAGAACAGTCAATGACTGCTATATCATAGGAATTGCTGATTGTCTTGAGGTATTCACGCAATACACATTCGCGGCTCATTGTATTAACTAAAGTAACCTCAAGTCCAGATAATTCTATGTTAGCTGGTAGCAAATCGATACCTTCCTCATGGTGTAAAATACCCTCATCAGGTGCGATTGGCTTGTCCTCGATAATTTTCTCAAGGACGGTAGAAACAGTGGTATCCATTTTATCCTGTTCACTATAACCTAAACTAACCGTTAAACTACCTTGCGCATCAAAGTCTATGGCAATTACTTTTTTACCCTCACGGGCAAGTCCAACGGCTAGATTTACTGCTGTAACAGTTTTACCTACACCGCCTTTTTGATTTACTATAGCTATGATTTTCATAATATGTAATCTCCTTTGTGTTATTTTAATTTGGGGAAATAAAATAAGCATAACCTTTGAAAACCGCATTTTTACTGGGTTTATTGGGTTATGCTTATAATAACACAAGCGTTGACTAACATTTTTTCAATTACACCAGGATGCCATGTTTCCTTTCCTGTGACTGTTTTGATTTTATCTGCCTCCAGAGCTTTCGTAATCTCCCCAATACTACTTCCTTCTAAATACATTCTAAAAATTCGTTTCACTATCTCTGCTTGTTCAGGTACTATGATAAGTTCACCTTTTTCATCTTTGGTATATCCCATAAACTTCTTGTGATTGATGGTGACAATTCCATTTTCATATCTTCTTGTTAAGCCCCATTTTGTATTTTCACTTAGGTTTCTGCTTTCTTCCTGTGCTTGACTGCTTAAGATAGTAATCAGTAATTCTCCTGTACTTTCTAAGGTATTAACACCCTCTTTTTCAAAAAATATGGCGATATTCTTTTCTTTAAGTTTTCTTATGGTCTGAAGGGAGTCTACTGTATTTCTTGCAAATCTACTGACTGATTTTGTTATGACCATGTCTATTTTTCCAGCCATACAGTCATCAATCATAGCATTAAAATCATCTCTCTTTTTTGTATTCGTGGCTGACTTTCCATCATCTGCATAAATCCCTGCACTCTTCCAATTTGGGTTGCTTTTAATTTTCTCTGTGTAGTAGGATATTTGAGCCTCATAACTGCCCTCCTGTTGTTCTAAGGTGGTACTAACTCTACAGTAAGCTGCTACTCTTAGGGTTTTTAGCTCCACCCTTACATTCCTGTCATATATGGTTTGTGCTGGTATAAATGCTACATTCTTTTTTGCTACTGCTACTGCCATTTCATTCATCCTCTCTTATTTTCTCATGATATTCCTCCATAGTTATGCCATTGATAAATTCTACTAGGATTCTTCCATCTTTATAAATAACTATCTGCTTTATTATGGCTATAAATATATCTTCATCAAACTCTGTTAGCTGTTCTTTCTCAGCCAGAGATTGTTTTATTTTTTCAGTGTTATAATCATAATCATCTATTTTAGTGATGCTATAATAAGCCTTTGCCCTTTTAAAGATTAGCTCTGATAATTCCTTTGATGAGAAATGTTCTTCTTCCTCTAACTCTTTAATTCGTTCTTCCAGCTTTCTAATTTCCAAAGTCATCCTTGGAGGCTCTTTTTTCTTCTCTTTATCTAGCATCCACATTCTTGATATGATTTTATTAGTTGCTGATATAAAGATAGTTTCTATATCTTTTTCAGTTAAAAATAAGTTTCTGCAGTGTACTCTATTTTGGTAGATGTATCTTTTACATTTCCAATTGCTCTTCTCGGATGGTCTGCCAGCATGTTCAATGTATTTACGGTAGATATCACCACACTCACCACATTTTAATTTGCTACTAAAAATGCTTTGATTTTTCATACTATTTGGTTGTAGGGTTCTTCCTAGTTCTTGCTCTTTTTTCTTTCTTCTTTTCTGCACAGATTCAAAGATTTCCTTGTCTATCATCCGAGGATAGAAGTCATCTCCTAAGTACTTAATATTTTGAAGTATCTTTCCTACGGAGCCATGATTCCAATTAGATTTGTTATTAGCATTTAAAAATCCGGCATTTGTAAGCTCTTTTGCTATGGCATGTAAAGATGATCCTTTATGGTACTCCTCAAATATCTTTTTTATTACTGCTGCCCTTTCATCATCAAATATTACTTTTCCATCTTCTATCTTATAGCCATGTGGCATATGTCTTTGCAACATCTACCTCACCTCACTTTCCATAATACTCTGTCAGTTCTAGGTTGTTTATTAGCTTGAAGGTAATCTCACTATTTTCTCCGATAATGATATTTTCCACTGTATGGATAAATAGGTTTTCGTCATACTTTTCTATAATCTCTGGATTATACCTTATTATTTCTAGCAGCCTTACTGTTCCTACGATTTCTTTTTCATAACCGTTATCATCAAGACATTGATTCCTCATTTTCTTAATGGCTTCAAGTTCTACAGTCAGAGCATTTTGTCTTTCTATAAAAATAGCAGAGTCAATATATCCTTTAGATACAACTCTACTAAGGATATGACTCTGCTCTGTTAATTCCATAATTCTATTATTTAGTTTTTTAATTTCTTCTTCCTGCTCATGATCAGTTCTTAAATTCTTCAAGGATTCAAGTAGTGGATATAAAATATCTGTATGATTGCTTAGAAGTTTATTCCACATGGTTAGGAAGGTTTCTTTTATAATATCCTCCCTTACAGCTTTCATACTGCATTTACTTATATCCCTTATATGCTGGACACAGCACCACTGAATTTTTTCATACGGTTTACCGATATAAATCTTTTGTCTCCTAAAAATGTTACCACATTCCTTGCAGATGATTTTGCTGCTAAATTCATATCTGTTTTGGTATTTTCCACTATCATCTACTCCCATTTGATTTCTTCGATATTCATAAATATCTCGGACCATCCGCCCTTCTTTTCTTGTAATAATGGGTTCGTGATTGTTTTCAATAAAATACTGAGGCAGTTCCCCTTTATTTGTTTTTCTTTCAAAGGGAAGTACCTCAGTTGTATATGTCTTTTGTAATAATAAGTCTCCCTCGTAGATGGGATTTTGTAAGATTTCTTTTACTACACTGTCTTGCCATTCTTCTGCTGAACGTATCGTTGGGACATTATCGTCATTTAAATACCTTGCTATTACATATGAGCCTTTGCCATTTAGATATTCATGAAAAATTCTACGGACAATCTTTGCTTCATCTTCTTTTATTATTAGATTTCCATCTTCATCCTTGGTATATCCATAAGCAGGATCGCTAAGTTTAAATGTTCCATCTTGAAATCTCTTTTTAACTGCCCACTTGTTATTAGTGGAGATGCTTTCTGCCTCTCCTTGTGCAAGAGAGCTTAGTATGGTGATCATCTGCTCACTTTTTTCTGATAGGGTATTAATATGTTCTTTTTCAAAATATACCCCGATACCAAGTGCTTTTAGCTTTCTGATAGCCTCAATACTGTCTACTGTATTTCTAGCAAACCTTGTGACGGATTTTGTAATGATCATATCAATTTTGCCGTCTTCACAGTCTTTTATCATCCGTAGAAATTCATCACGTTTTTTTACTTGTGTACCACTTTTGGCTTCATCAGCGTAGATTCCTGTGTATTCCCAGTCATCTCTTTTTCCGATAAAAGTCTTGTAATATTCTACTTGTGCAGAAAAGGAATTCTGTTGTTCTCTTGAATCAGTACTTACTCTGCAGTAGGCACAAACTCGTTTTTTAGGTTGTAATTCTAAGATTACCTTTTGCTTTACAGGTTCTATTTTTCTTACTTTCTTTGCCATGGTTTTTCCTCCTTTCCTTTAGAACTTTAGTTCCTGTTAGCAACACACATTATCACAAGAATTCAAATATAGCTAGTGTTATTACACATATACTTTTGCAAGTTGTGGAGAAAAGGTCTGACGATTTAATTCATCAATTTTTGCATATTCTACATCCGTTATAATTCCTCTACAAAGTAAGATCTTTAGCAGTTTTAAAGCCATTTTATATTCTACTTCTTTCGCTGTTTGCTCTTTTGTCATCACCATTCCTCCATTCATGTAAATTTTATTATTGTTTATGTAAGTATTTTTCATCTTTTTAATATCACAAAAATAGGGACCGCCATTTTAAATAAAAAACTTATAAATAGACTCTTGTCTATTTCAAGCGATCCCCATTGCTTCTAATATTAAGAATTTGTGTTGTACTTAGACACTACCTTCCCCAACACACAAAGCCTTGCAAGCAAGACTTATAGGGCGATTACATAAACTGCAATTGGTTATAACTGCTTTAGCAGTTATTGCATCATAGGACTCTCACCTCCACCGGGATCTCCGCTGGCTGCCCCCATTGCGATGTCTGTGGCTGGGCAGAAGTATCATTATAGGCTGATGAGGTTATTGCGAACAATCTACCATAGATTGTTTCTTGGGACGGATGGGTATCGCTTTGCACCTTACTTTGCCGACTTTAATAAAAACAGAGATTAAAATTTCTGCTCTTACAGGTGGTCTTGGCGCATCCTCCATTGTCGCTTTTCCATTTCTGGCTCATCAGCTAACGTATTTATGTAATCGGATATTTAGTTTTCAAAGTACAAGACAGGGAATAAAAAAGATCCCCTCAATGTGTAGGCAACGAGAAGACCTTTTTGACAACCATTTTTGAAAATATTTTATTTTTCTTTTAAAATTCTTTTTATTTTGATTAATCTTTTAGAGATGGCATTTTGTGAACAGTGCATTTTCCTTGCAATTTCACGCTGCGTATATCCTTCTATAGCCAATAAGGTTAAAAGTTCTAATTCATCATCACTTAAATCTCTTAGTTTTCTAGAAAGTGCATCATCAGAAATAGTATCTATCCAAGCATAACGTCCTGAAAACTCCATTTCATCAAAACTTGTAGATAAAGATGCAAACCTCTGAAATAAATTGGAGCGTGTTTCTGCATTTTGCTCATCTATATTTTCTTCTGGTATAGCTTGTACACGATTTTCGTAGTTTCTTCTCATACGAAACCAGCTCCAATCAAATTCATATAGCTCCTGTATTGCCTTCTCACTCATTCCTGCTTTTTTGTATTGTCCACATAACTTTTCCCATTCTCTATCAAATATCAACTTTTCTCTACTATAATTAAAACCCATTTGAATTCCTCCGTTTTCTGATTTTTAAAAATGAATGTAATCATCAGAAAAAGGAGGAGAACGGCATTTAGTATGTAAGCTAGACTTTGTCTTCTCCATCTTTCCCCCTGTTTTTGGGTAAAGAAAAAGCCCAGAACAACATTAATTTGTTATTCCAGGCTTCTTCATCACCATATTTGGAGAAATGGGCATAAAAATAACCCCGACATAAATGAAATGCCGAGGCTCTTGATTGTTATTTTATTTTAGACCATTAACTCCCCATAATACAGAGTATAGGCTACCTACAATTCAAAGTCAGTACGTATATGGTTCGTATCTAGTTCAACTTTAGTTCACACTTAGTACGCATTTTGTATTTCTTCAAAGAAATATAGTAAGTCTTTTTCCTCTATAGTACTTGTCCCATTAAAAATAGCTTGATATTTGGGAAGGGAATATCCCCAAAGTGCAATTCCAAATAGTTTTATTGCCTCTTTCTTTTTTGTATAGAAACTTGTCCGCTCTATAGAAAGATATTCCAGTATTTCTGTTTCTGTCATTGGATATGCTGTAATATAGCATTTTGACAATATTTCATGATACAGCTTTCCATTTGTATGATAATTATAAATTTTAATCATTGCTGTATCTACAAGATCTATCATCCATTTAGTCTCAAAAATACAGGAAACTTTATCACTAAACTTGTCCTTCTTTTCAGTAGGTGCAAAATCATTTAAATATGTTAAAGCTGTAGCAAGCTCATTGCTATAATATGACTCACATGCTTCCCTTACATAATTAGCTTCTTGAATGGTTCTCCATACTACATCCCTGTATATAGCAAGAACAAGTTTTGATTTATGAAAAACCTGTTCCTCATCAAGGTTCATACCCTCATACATCTTTGAAATATTCTTCATGTTTCTTGTAAGTCTCATCCCATACCTCCGTTGTTTTAGGGGTACTTAATTTACATGTTATATTCCCCACCCCATATTTTTATTGACTATTGACAAAATGTGAAGATTTATGTACTATAGTATGTGTAGTTATTCTTCACATTTATATTATATGAAGATAACCATCATATGTCAATAGTAAAATACATTTTATGAAATATAATTTCATATTCAAGGAGGATATTATGAGATTTGGAGAAAAACTTAGAGACTTACGGAAAGGGAAAGATATGACCCAGACTGAATTGGCAAAAGAAATCGGTGTTTCGCTACGCACAATTATTAGCTATGAAAATAGTAACAGCTATCCAAAGAAACGAGAAGTTTATTCCAAATTAGCTGCATTTTTTAATGTAGATATTAATTATCTTTTAACAGAAGACGAGGAATTTATCACAAAGGCCAAAGCTAAATATGGTAATCGTGGTGCAAGACAAGCTGAAGACTTAGTTGCTGAAATTGGTGGGTTATTTGCAGGTGGTGAATTATCAGAAACAGATAAGGATGCTGTTATGCGCTCCTTACAACAAGCTTATTGGGATGCCAAAGAGGAAAACAAGAAGTATACTCCTAAAAAATATAGAACAGATGACGATAATAATAATAATTAAGTCCAACTAAATGTACAACTTTTTTACTATAATCACAGGGGAATAGTAGATTGTTTATAGGGGGGTGCTGCTTTGATTGACTCTTTCAAAATATATAAGAAAGCAAATGCTCTTGTCAAACGTATAGGGACAAGGGATACCAGACAGATTGCCAATGAACTTGGTATTAAGATTTATTATGAGAGTTACAATGACCTATTGGGCATGTATACCTATCGTTGGAAGCAACGTGTGATCTTTATTAATAATAATTTAGATGACCATATGAGACAGATGGTATTAGCTCATGAAATCGGTCATGACATTTTTCATAGAAATTTAGCTAGTCATGGTCTTAAGGAATTTGAGCTTTTTGATATGAAAAACACTACCGAATACGAAGCCAATATCTTTGGTTCTCATTTGTTAATTGACAATGATGAGGTATTAGCTCTAGCACGTGATGGTTATGATATAGTGCAGATTTCAAGCATGCTAAATTCACATATTAATCTGCTGCTGATAAAAATGCAGGAAATGAATAAAATGGGGTATGATTTTAATGTACCTTATCGTCCTGAAGGTGATTTTTTGAAGAAGATAAAAGTATAAAAGCTCCTGCTGTTTATTTTGAGACAGCGGGAACTTTTTATTATTGCTATAAAAATACAGTCTAATTACACATATACGCAAGAATTTAGGTTTTCATTCAAGAATTCAAATAATTTTCTAAATATCCAAGTTAATCTAAAACCATTTCAACTCATATTTTCCTTATTCATAAAGCAAAGGTACTTACAATATAATTAGCATTTTGATAAGTTTTATTTATAAAAATATTATAATATTACTTGTATTTACTTAGCTTTTTTCCCAATTCTTCAAGCTGTATTTGGGCATTTAAAACCTGCTTCCCCAGATATATTTCTTCTTTGTCACATCCTGCAAAACAAGATTTTATCCAGTTGTTTTCCTTTTCTAACGAAATATAGTAATATTTATTTTTTGTTATATCTTGCAGTAACAAGCAATACGGTAATGAATTTGCATCTAAATACTCAAAGGTTTCTCTATCAATAAGGAACTGATTTCCTTTTTGAATCATAAAACAAATATGAAGCTTGGAAGGTATTTTTATAATCTTCAGTTTTTTTGTTTCATCTACAATCTTAAAATCAAGTCCTATGTTTTCTAATAAGTTTTCAATTTTCATTTTTACCTCAATTTTCTATATAACATAGCTATTGTCTTAACACATTTGTAATTACTAAAATAACATAGTTTTTATTATATTTTGTTCTAATACCATATTCTCAGTTATTCTAAATTCGTTATCTTCATAAACAACAGAAAATGCTTTGATTTTCAGCCCTAACAAAACTGCTTTGCAAAAGTGTAATTTCACTACTTCTTTTACATTCTGCCATTCAAAATCTAAAATAGAAGGTGACATTGAAACAAAAGCAAAAGTTACATTTGTTCCTCTTTTCAATAATTCAATATATTTTATTAATTGTCTTTCAAGTCTACTGGAAGCATTGTCTGGATATATAATTTTACTTGTACTGCTAAGCAATGACTTTACCTCAATACAACCATAACTCTCCATAAAAAAGTCTGTTTTAACCATATTATCAACAGTGTATTCTCTATAAATACTTTCTTTTGCTATTTTATTAGTTAATAGGTATTTTTCATAAAGTTGATTAACTCTATTAAAATTTACATAGTAGAGTATTCCCTCACATTCTACAGCTTCTAATGTATAGCGTGTACGAAGTTTATTTCCTTTATTCTCTGAAACTAAAACTTTACAATTTTCCAAAGATAGGTATTTTGATAATTTTGAAGAAGAAGACACATAACACTCTTCTCTGAGTTCTTCTTTTATAATTGTACATAAAAATCGATACTTTCCTTCTTCAAGAAAAATGGCTTTGTGATATTGTCCTCTCATATTTTAGGTAACATGCTAGCTAAATCAGGAGAGTTTGAAGATAAATTCCATACAGCAACTTTCATTTTCTTAATATGTTTACCCTCACCAAAATCAAGTAAATCCTCTCGTTTGAAAATATGTAATAGCTTATTTAGGCTACCTAATTCTGCTGAGGTCATTAAAAAGGCTTCTTCAGGATCAATCAACTTGCAATATGACCACAACTGCCCTAAATCTCTCAAAGTTAGATTCGTCTTTTTTGCTTCAATAAAAAATAATTTTACTATATTTTTTTTACGAGCAATACCCAAAATATCTATTTGAATGTCCACACCAGTGGCAAGTTCATTTACAATACCTAATTTAACTAAAACTCTATCTAATCTTTCTGCATGAGCATCCAGTGTTACTATTTCAAAACCTCTATATTTATCTTCCAAGTATTTATGTAACCAATTACGCATAGGTTCATAAAGTTCAAACTCACTCTTTACATTTTTACTATTCGGCATAGCCTAATTCCTTTGCTATTTCAGACCATGAGTTAAAGTGCTTTCCTCTTATAACAAGTGGAATAAACTCATCATCCTCACTAGGGTGTATTGGCTTTTCTTTATTTTGAATTTTACGTGTTTCCCAATAATACCTATGTGTATATTTTTCAGGGTCTTTATTATTTTGTCGATAGCCCGCCAATAGTTCGTCTGAATACATTTCTAAAGCTTGTTGCTTATGAATAATCCCAAATCCTACAGGTATAAATTCATTTGCCCATATCTTAACCTGATGTTCCTTTTTCCAAAAGTTAGGCTTACCTTCATTGTATTTAGTTAGCTTACCGTCTCGTATATTAGGATGTGCCCAATCTATATTTTGTACAGGAATATCTGTTGATTTTAATAAGTTACAAATATCTATTACCATCTGCCAATTATGCGGTATTTCAAGATAAACTCTATGCTGATATTTTGCACCGACATAATAATTACTGCGTCGAATATATCCTGTAACATCTGCAAAGCCTTTTATAAACTGTCTACGTTCATCAAGCGTACACTTAAATATATCTGAGTGTATGTTTATATCATTATGGGATACCGCATTACCTATGAATCTATTTATCTCTCGTATTAAATAATCTGTGTTAGGTTTTGTAAATGATAGCACAGTAGATGACTTATTTTGGATGAAATCGAGCCCTGCACCTACTAAAGGCTCTATAATGCTTCTTATGTCAGCGATACTAGCTTTTACATATAGCTTAACATCGTGTATTTCTTCTGTCTGTAACTTTTTATGGGGTATATCTATTGACACGATTGTAGTCGTAACAGTTCTTTGAATTTCTCCGTTACCACAAATCATACCCAAGAGGTAAGCCATTTCTATATTCATAATAATATCACCATCCTATCCTATATATCCATCCCAAAACGCACTTTGCTCATTTTCATCGCAAAAAACTTCCAATATAGCCTCTTTAATCATTTCCTTATCCTGCATATTCCCTGGATTAAAACCAACATACATACAAGCTTCAACAAATAAACTACCAGTAATTCTCATTTGATTATCATCTTGTAGTCTATACTTCAATGCTGAAGGCATATTGTAAATAGAACTAAAGTAAATTCTATATTGTGGTGCCCATTTCATATCATTACCACCAGATGTAATACCAGAGGTAATTGGATAATTGGGAATTATCTCTGCCAATACATCATCTCTATCATCTGGTATTTCAGCATCAACTCTGCGTACATTTTTTAATATATAACCTAATGCAAAACATAAATCATCGGTCGAATCGAAGTAAATATCTTCAGCTCTTCCCTTGAAGTTTGAAATATAACAATATCCTCTATTAAATAATGATTTTTGCAAAGTAATAGCCTTCATTACTATTCCGCTCCTCTATTTTTTTATAAAAATAAGAATGTATTCATGCACTTTATTAATACGATATTTGTATGGATATCCAAGAGGACGCATATTGTTGTAATCTTGTTGCCTGTCCCATATAATTATATCATCAAAGATAAAACCATGTTTTTGTAATTCAGTTGCTAAATCACTATGTAATGGATAAAACTCACTCTTTTTTCTGATATCCATAACATTAACCAAACAATAAGCACCTGGTTTTATAACTCTATTAACTTTTGCAAATAGTTCACCTAATCTACTTATAAATTCACTATAGTTAGGTATGTTACCCATATCATTGGCTTTCTCTGAATAATTAACCGCTTCTTTACCGTCAGCACTGCGTTTCATATTCAAAATATCCCAATATGGTGGTGAAGTAACACATAAATCGAAAGAATTTTCTTCGAGTTTTTCTAATTCAATAAAACTATCTCCATTGATTACATTTATTTTATCATCATTACCCACTCTATTTTTTGCAATCTCACAAAACTCTTCCGACAAATCAATGCCTGTAGCAGGTCTGTTGAGATTGTGAGCTGCTACAAGACTTGAACCCACACCATTAAATGGGTCTAAAATAGAATTTCCATCTTTTGAAAAAGTTCTAATTAACTTTTCACATAAAGAAACAGGGTATGATGCAGGATGTTTCAAGTCTTTTTCTTCCTTAGTTTTAATTAAATCTCTCCATATACTGAAAGAATTTTGAAGCCATTCTTTTCCCGTTAAATTGTTGCACCTTTTATCCTCGTTTATCATTATTCCACCTCTGTGATTGTATGTTTTTCATTTGATTGTCAATGTGATAACGTTCTTCTTCGCCAATGTTATAGGTTTGATAAATTAAATTATTTAAAGACTCAACCATTTCAAACCATGTATCATTCATATATTCAATATTTTCCAAAGATTTAACAATACTAATTACTTGTCGAAAAGTTGTATCATTAATAATCAAAGGTAGTTTTTTCAAGTATCTTGCATCTGTATGCATAGTAAGCCTTGAATTATTATAGCAAAACTTCAATAAATAATAATTACAAAGTCTAGAATGTAAAAAGCCTAAAATATATCGACACATTTTTTCATCACCATCAGTAAACACAGTTACCGTTTCAGTAGCTTCTAAATCACCTGCAAAACTTGCTATTATTCCAGATTCTGCACTGTAAATGTTTTGTATAAATACTTTATTACCCTTTTGGGGGACAGGTATATTTTTAAAAGAAAACTTACGTATATCTTTTCCTTTTATTGCTGTATCTGATTTTGATTTACCTCTACCAACATATCCTGTACAAATATCACTAAACTTTTTATATGTAGATTCTAAAGTTCTATATATTGTAAAATCTTCCTTGCTATCAAACAAAAGAACTTCATCTCTATAAAAATTTTGAGGAACTTCAGCTTTTTTTATAAATTCTTTATTTTCGTATTTGTAAATAGTAATGTTATTATCTTTTACAAAGCTATTTTCAAGTGTAAGGACAATTTGTTCCCCTCTTACATTTTTAAAGTAAGTGCCAATATCGATAATTGAAGCTATTTTTTTTTCATTTAATATCATCTTTCTTAACATAGAATAAGAAGCTACATGAAGAAAGTTTTTAGGTATAATATAGGATATTGTTCCTGTAGGTTTAGCTAATTCAAAAGCTCTATATAAAGCAGCAATAAATAAATTACTTCCTGAATCTTTAACATTTCTTAAGAACAAATAATCCGAAGTGTCAATGACAATGTCCTTAGCTATAGGCGCATAAGGTGGATTACCTACTACAAAATCAGCAGGTGTTTTCATTTTAAACTTCTTTAAAACTTCTTGCCCGTTATTTGCAAGAGTATCTATAATTTTAGCATTATTAATGCCATATTCTTTTTTCGCTACATTAACCGCTTTTTTATCAATATCAGCACCATATATTGAAGTGTGACCTAAGTGTTTAGCTGATATTAAAAAGCTACCCGTTCCACAACATGGATCCATAATAGTAGCATCTTTGGGGATATTAAGAAATTGAATTATTTTCTGTGCTAATTCAATATCCGTATAAAAAATACCATTTTCCTTTTTGTAACCCGAATCAAGAGATTTTTCATATTCCTTACTTTTTATGGAGTATTTAATTAATTCCATTATTGTTATCTCCTTTCATCGACAAACTAAACATAAGCAATATTTAGCAAGAGCATAATAATCCAATATTATTGTATCAAAAATACTTAGGTTAGTCAATTGATGCTTTTGCTATTCATAATAAATATGGCATCTGGCCATTTCAAATACTTTGACATTACTTAATGTCTATTGCATCTTCCAAAATATATTGTTCTTTTTCTGAAGTTAAATATATTCTTAAAGTGAGTCCTTCTAGTTGGTTCACTATGAACCTCACCTCAGTCCACAAAAAACACGTAATTTTCCCTTGGTGGGAAATACGTGTTTTTTCATGCTCCTTAATCTATATATTATTAAAAATTACCCTATAATTAAAAAATATCTATTAGAGGAATTACTTCCATTCTCCCTATAACGTGACTCTTTTCTGAGAAAGCCACAACGAATTAAATCAGCTATGGCTCTCTTTACTGTACTCCTTGACATCGATGTGTCTTTTGCAATAGTATTAATTGCTGGCCAGCATTCACCCTTTGCATCACATCTATCTTTCAAATACATATATACACACTTAGCACGAGATGGAAGTTCCTCTTTATAAATCCTCCCAAAAAAGCTCAATGAAACACCCCCTATGTCCTGAGTATTGATTTACGTTTTGAATCTCCTTTACTTTCGTCAGTTTGTTCATGTACAGGAGTATGAAGTATGCCTCCTTGTCTCTTTACTGTAGATTCGGTAGTTCCTTCTTCAACTATTACATCAGACATATACTGACTAATAACATTTTCTTCTAAAGTATGTTTGTCGGCATAACGTACCTTACGATTAGATTTTTCTTCCATCTCATATGGCTTTTCGAAAGTGATGCCCCAATCTAAAAATAATCGAAGTTTCGTCTGCATGGGATGTACTCCTGTTTTCATAATTACAAAATTTCCTTTTGGTAATGACTTGAGCTCATCTGCCGTCAGTAATGGCCGCTCTATCATCTGTAAGCTTTGAGAAGGATCGTTTTTACCTCTGCTGATACTTCCACTCATAACAGTTCTGCTACCAAGTGCTTTGGATAACACTTGTGCTGTTTCTGAATTTGGTGCAAACCCTCCAAATATAGTGAGCTGACAGTTATCAGTTATAATCTCACTACCTTCTTTTCCATAGTTTTTATCAAGCTGTGCAAAGGATTGAATGATTGGTACAATAGAAATTCTTCTTGATCTCCCTGCACTAAGCATCATTTCGAAGGATTCTATCTTTGGGATTGTACCTATTTCATCTGCATAAATCATTACACGATTAGGAAGCTTACCACCATTTTCATCTGCTACTGTTAACATTTCACGGTAGAACTGTTGCAAAAATAAACTGACCATGAAATACTTTGTATTGTCTTCTTCCGGGAGTATAAGAAAAATTGCAGATTTTTCGTAGCAGAAGGTTTCTGCATCAATTGTTGTATCAAAGCACAATATCTGTTCCATTTCAGAATCAAGAAATGCATTGAGTCTCGATAGTACTGTAGAAAGAACAGATGCCATTGCCTGTTCTGCTGAATTAAGAGCTGCGCCAGCAAACCATCTAGCTTTATGATCTGGTGGAAGTTTATCCATCAATAACTGAAACTGGCTTTTCCCTTTTACCTTGCTTGGAGCCATTAAATCCTGAACCAATTTGAACACACTTATTATATGTCTTGTATCTATTACATGTCCATCTTCCTCAGTAGGTGGGAGATATTCTGCTATAAGCAAAATAACTGCTGTCAAAAGTCCTTCTGCAGCATCATAGAAGAATGCATTTTGTCCATAAGCTGAACTGTCACCACCTGAATTTATGATTGTCTTTGAAATTATCTTTGCATATTTTTCTGCCTTGGCTCTTGCAGATAGATTATTGCTATTCTCTCGATATGCATCCATATATTTATTTACTAAATGCAGAAGATTATTTCCATCACTGCGTGTGGGATTTCTTAAATCAATAACTGCAACTTTATATCCATAATTCTCTTTTGCTATCGTTCCATAGTTTCTAGCTAAATCTCCCTTTGTATCAGTGGTTATAAAACTCATCCCACTCGCACATGCATATTCTAAATTTGGATATAGAAAAAAAGCTGTTTTACCAACCCCTGCTGCTCCTATCATAAGACAGTGAACATCTCCTATATCTACAAGACCTACAATATCTCCTTTATTTCCTTTACATCCAACCACTAACCCCTGTATCAAATTACCACTCTCATCACGTGGAAGATTCTTACCCTTTCTCCATTGTGATACTTTAAAAGGAATATGCTCATATGTTTTAATAATTTCCTTTTGCGTTGCGAAACGAGCAACTCCATGTTGCCCATCTCCTACTGTTTTAGATTTGATTCCATTTAAGGTATAATAATGAGCAAGTAAAGACAACCCACCAATAACTAAAAACATTATGGTACCAACTCCTATCAATAAAAGTACCTGTGATTGCATTAAATTAACCTCCATTTCTAAAATGTCTTAAGTAAATTAAAACTGTCCAATAGATTTTATGACATCATCATTAACTGTTTTTGCTCTTGCTTTTGTTGCTGCATTACAATAGTAATAATTGTTTTTAAGCAATGTCCAGCAATAGTTTCATATCTTCTGGCAATATCTTTCTTATCATTTTCGCAAATAACATCCTGCTGTTTTCCAACTTGCTCAAGTTCTTTTTGAATATCTAATAAACGATTATTAAGTTTGCTACGATTTTCATATGCCTTGAATCCGTCATGTAATCCTGTAAGCAATTTGTCCGTTTCTGAAGGATAACCCATCTGTCTGTATTCATTGGATGCAAGGCATAAAGAAAGAGCAGACAGTTGTTTTAAATTTTCAACCATCTGCTCTGTATCATCAGTATTACATTTTTTAAATAAGGTATTTAGTTTTGAAGGTGAAATGTCATTCTTATCGATTTCAATAATATATTTTTGAATTTCAGAGCAAACCTCATCACGAATAATATATTGTGGGTGTTCCTCGGATGGAATTGCTGAGAGGTTGAAGCTTTCTTTAATATCTTCATTCCAGTCCTTGCATTTAGAAAGCAATCTGCTACATTTAATTCCTTTCTTAGAAAGTAAATCCTGAAATTTTTCACTTGCTTCAATACCCGCTGCGTCATGGTCTAAACATAATAGAACATGATTTAAATTAGAATTAATTTCGAGTATTTTAAGCATTGCTTGTTCCGATACTCCACACAATGCGACATAGCTGTGTTCCTGCCAATGGATGTTTTTATATATTGTAATAAAAGACAGCATATCAATGGGAGCCTCAAAAACATAGAGTCTGTTACTTATTCCTGTGTAATGAAAACTATAACCTGGATTACCGCTTTCAATATTACCTTTAAATCCATTACCATGAGAATAAATTCCACGTTTGTGTGCATGACAAGAAACTCCATTTTCATCATAGCCTACAAATACTGCGTTATGATATTCTTTCGTCTTGTTTGCAGATTGTTCACAACTTTCATAGAGTAATTTTTGTTTAGCGAAGAAACTAACCACATCACGATCAATATGACGATTTTTAATGAGATACGCAAAAACCCTTCGCATATCTGAATTCTTCGGAGGGAGTACAAAGGGTTTTCGTTTTATTTGCTTTCTTTTTTTTGCCTTACTATATAACTCACCTTGTTCACCACTAAGGAGCTTTGTTACTGCCTCTGGAAAAGATAAGCCATAAAAGTTTTGTACAAAATCAATTGCAAGACCTCCCTGCTCTAATGCATGATCGTACCATTCGTTACCTCTAACTGTAATACTATGGTCACTTGCAATTCTTTTTTCTCTACCTGATGGCAATAGTTTCTCACCTTGCCTTTGCAAAAATTCTACAAGATCAACTTCATTAGCTCTTAGTTTTTGTTCTTCTGTAAAATGAATATAAGTACTCATAGATTTCCTCCTAATTAATTTTATATTTATTCAGAACGACCTATCTCTCTCTTTAATTTTAGGCATAGAAAAACAGCCTCTAGCTTAAAAGGCTGTAATTTCATTTTTATTTATAGTTACATTGCAAGGACATAAGATTTTTGTAATTTAAAACATCATTTAATGAATTTCTCAAATTCCTCAACTAATCGTTCTACATATGCTAATCTTCCTCTACCAAGAGAGGCATAGTATTTAGCATGTTTTTTACAAGCTAAAAGAGCACTCTTTAAATATTCAATTCCAAAATCCTTTAAAATATTATCCAAAAAATAGCGAGTTGAATATTCATTTAGTGTTCTTGCATATTGCTCTCCGTTCATCATACCAAGAAAATCAGTTACATAGTCTCCAGCAGATCCTTCATTCATTCCAGTTAACTTAACTATTTCATTTCTTCCTTCAGTTCTACCTAAGTCTCCTAGATATACTTTCTTTGCAATCCTATATGCAACTTCAGCCATATCCTTTGTTAACGTATTACCGATATTCACTTTTGGTTCAACAGCTCTTATATCACTTGGATCGTAAGTGTGAAGTGCTAATTTTAATTTATCAGAATGTTTAATTAACCAGTCATAGCAATATTTTTGATTTTCTTCATTATAAATATCAGTATTTATGGAATATAATATCCTTTTTTGAGTACTAGACTCTCGGCTAGAATACCAATCAAGTGCAAATCCACACATTGCTTCAATTTCTTGTTTTTTTAATTCAAGACGTTCAAAGGTCTCTTTATCATAGACATATAAACCAATTTTTAAAATCTTCTTTCCAATTATATTTAGAAATATATGATATCCATTACCTCCAATTGCAACATCATACCAATTATCTGTTGAAGGTTTACGCCTACCAATATCAGTATCTCTACCGACTGACTTGCAATAATCAACAAAGCCTGTCCAAAAAGCTAGTCTTAATTGCTGTGTATTGCTAACATTTATATCTTTGTTAAATGCCGGTGTTACTTTTATCTCTGTAAATTCAGGTACTTCTGGAACTTCCTCTCTTTCATCGAAAATAAAGTTAATGTGTAGAAGTTCTGATTTTTGCTCATTTCCTGCAAACTTAAACATCCAACGCCCTTCCATAAATGAAAGTAACTTTAAGCCACGATTATAAATATGCATGTCGCTCCAATCATCTTCCTTTGACACCTCTATCTCACTGTGAGAACCATTTTCATAACCTCGCCTTCCAGCGGAGTTACTTGTTTTTTTATCATCAAAGCTATCATTTTGTAGGCTCGAATTTATACTCTGCGCAAGAGGAAGAAGATTCCCAATAGATGAAGAAAGAATTTTTATTTCTGCATCAGTGTATTTTCTAAATTGATTCTTCCAATACCACTTAGAAGGTGTTTGTGGAAGAATATGCTCTATAGTTAATTTATCCTTCTCAGTTTTAGTGAATAAGTTCCAGTCAAGTTTTTCAATATTGCCTTTAACTGCTAAGCTATATTCATATTCATAAAGCAAGTATTTTAAATCTTTCCATCCATAAAACCCATCACCGTTATCAAACCTTTTATCTATTCTAGTCATAAAATTATTAATTGCAGCTTTTATATCATTATCTGTTGTAGTTTTAAGATCATTGGCAACTTCATTTATAGAAATAACCCCAGCATAAACATCTTTTGCTTTTCTATAATAATCACTACTTTTATAACTAGATTGAAATGTACCCATTCTAAAGCAAACAAATATAAACCGTTCTATTTGCTTAAACAGTTCTACCCTTTCAATGCTTGTTGACTTTGAAGATGGTGTTATTGCAGATGTAACAAGAGGTCTAAAGTATCCAATACCTACTCGATTTAATTTATCAAGCCATATTTTTTCATCATCTGTTAAATTACTCTCATTAGGGAAAAATGTATAGTACCAATATTTAGCTGTTTCATTTAGACTTAGTACATAAGTATCGATATCACTAGGCTCAAGCTTTGCAATTGCTACAACTTCTTCGTCAGTTATAATATCTTCATCAGAATCTAAATCCATTATTTCTTCACTAGTCTCTTCTACAATAGGTATGATTTGTTTTTCAAAAACATTTTTTGCTGAAAATCTATTTAATAAAAATTTAATATAATCATTACCTTTTTGACGAGAATATTGAAAAAACATAATCCAGTGTGCTCTCAAAAACTCATCATCAGAAAGCGATACCTTTTTATTCCTACCAAGCTGATAATAAACCTCTTTCCATGCATCATTAATTTTCTTTCTAAGAGCATTTTTATTGTATTCATCAAGTTTGTTGTGATCAAACAGAGTAGTTAAATAAATTAATCGATTTTTCAAAAGTTCAAGGTTGGTAAGTTTTTTTCCACGATTATTCATCGTTTCAAAAGCTACAAAAACATCATAGTCATCTTCAATTTCATGAATATTAAACATCAATTTTTGTGTAAGCTTTTTATAAATCTTTTCAATACCCTCTAATCCTTCATCCTCATATAACTGTGAAAGGCAATTCCAAAAAAACTCTTTAGCATATTTTAAGTTTTTAGTATAATATGTTTCTTGTATTGATTTTGAAAATTGTTGACCAAAGACTTTATATTGCAAATATTCAAAGCTTGGGTTATCTTCTTCGTAACCAAATAAATATGTGGTTATAATATTATGAGGCGGCTGTTTTCGTGAAATATACTTTGTTCTGATGTCCTTAATAGTTTCATAAGCTAGAACTATCTCCTCATCATTTTTGTCTTTGTTTTCATCAATAGCTTTAATAAAATTTATTATCTCATTTAATAGGATTGAAATCGTTGTAAGTCTTTGTTGACCATCTACAACATGACAAGCTTTATATCCACTATCCAAAAGCCATAAATCATTATTCCATCTTTCAGTTGATTTTCGATTGAGTTCTTTAAGAGATAAAAGCCCCGTATAATGGTATCTATCCATTTGAAGGTTCATAATGTCATCCCAAAAATCAATTAATTGTTCTTTCCGCCATGCATAACCTCGCTGATAATCTGGAATACGGAATATTTTATTTTGAAATATTTGTGATATTGATTCTAAATTATTCATGAGTTATACATTCCTTCCTAAGTCTATTTAAATATTCATTCAAATATGTAAAAACCATTTTAATTTAATCAAATATTATAATTACAAGTATACTTATTTTACACCATTTATTCTTTTTATCAAATATAATTATCTGAATTATTACAATTATTATATTTACAGTTTCATGTCCTGCTCATGCTCATCTCTCTTATGCCCTTGTGCTGCTTTCTTTTCTCTTAGTTTCCTCATAAGCTTACTATCTATCTTTAGTCCTACCCCTGATGATTTAAGCGGAATACTATCTTCAAATGTTTTACTCATATGATGAAACATTCTTGTTACCGTAAGACATACAGACACTTCTTTAAACTTATCCATATTTTCAAGAAAAAACTTAGCATATTCATTTCCTTGCTCTGCGGATAGAGTAAACCATTTTATTGCTGCATCTTTATCCTTTGGCACACCTTCACCCATCAAATATAATTTCCCCAATAAATACTGTGCATATTGATTTCCTTTTTCTGCAGATATAAGTAACCATTTTATTGCTGTCGGAATGTCTTTATGTATATCCTCCCCCTTAAGGTATAAGTTGCCAAGCTGATATGCTGCATACTCATTCCCCTGCTCTGATGATAGTTCAAACAGTCCTACAACTTTATAAATATCCTTCTCCACATATTTTCCGTTAAGATAAAGCTTGCCAAGAGAATACTGTGCAAATTGATTACCACTTGTCGATGCCTGTTCTAAATATTCAACTGCTTTCTTTATTTCTGTTATAGTTGGATTTTCTTTTGCAAGGATTAATTTTGCAAGTGAGTAACAAGCAAAGAAATTTCCTAGCTTTGCAGACTTTTCATAGTACTTTTTTGCTCTCTCTATATCCTTTTCAGTACCAATCCCATTTTGAAGCATCCAGCCAAGTCTATATTGTATTTTATCATCATTGCTTTGCTTTTCTAACTTTTCAAAACCGATGAATGCAGAATGAAAATATTTATTTGATTCTTTTTCATTCTTATAGGTTCCAACTCCATCATTATACATTTTTGCAACTTCAAAATCAGCATATGGGAAACCCTGTTTTGCAGATCTTAAATACAAATTAAAAGCTTTTATATAGCTTTGTTCTACGCCTTGACCCCTATAATAAAGTCCACCTAAGGAATACTCGGCAAATTTATATTTTTGTTCTGCTGATAAAGTGAACCAATAGAAAGCCTCTTCATAGCTTTCTTCTGTACCAAGACCTTGTAACTGCATTTTACCTATACGATATTCTGTATATTTCCATGGCTTTTTATCTTCAACCTTATAAAAAGCTGCAAGAGCCTTTTGATACCACTCATAAGCTTTTGATACATCAATCTCTCGACCAAGTCCGTCTGCAAACATTCTTCCAATATCAAACATGGCAAGAGCATTCCCATTTTTTGCTTCTAATACAAACATCTCAAAAGCTCTTTCTAAATCTTGTACTATATCATCTGTGCCAAATAAAAATTCACGAGCCTCTTTATATTCATCACTCCATTTTAAGTAAACATCTTCAGTGGTATCATCATTAACTTCTATTTCACTAACTAAATCTAGAGTATAACCTTCTATTTCAATAAATCCAGTATCATTTATAAATACATCATCTATTGCTTTATCTATTCTTTCATCAGTAATATCAATATTATCATCAGTTACTTCTTCAAACGTAATAGTTCCTTTATTGAAATTATCCGCCTCTTTAATAATCATATTTTTAATTGACTTGAATTCTTTTTGCTGTGATAAAGGAAGAGGTACAGGCAAATTACCCATGTAATTATAAAGCACTTCATTACGCATTTCATACCAAAGAGCATATGCCTTACTAATCTTTTCATCCTTTGCAAGCTCATCTACAATCTCATCTACCATTGCTTTAAGCTTTGGCTGTAAATAACCATATTGTTTTTTTCCATTAGTAAATTTCAGACGATCGGAAAGATTTATTAACTTTTCTTCAATATTGCTATTCTGCATTGTGCCATTTTTCATCTCAGTAATTAGTTTGATTAATACTTTCCTTGATTCTTGTTTCAACTCATCTCGTCTTTTACTTTGCTCTATATAAATTCCCTCTAGTTCCTGACCAAAGATATTTTTTACAAATCCTGATTTCATTTTCTCGATACCTTTTTTAGTAAGGTATCCCTCTTTAGGATCTGTAGAGTAACAAATCATATGAACATGAGGATGATGCCCCTCATTATGAAATGCTGCATACCACTGAAAGTTTTCAAGCTTTATCTTTAAAAATTCAGCTATATCTATAGCGTAGTAAGAAAGCATATTGTGCCATCTTTCAGCATTATCATATCCTAGCCTAGTAGCATCCTCTCGTCTTAGAGAAATAATTGGTGTCCATATGTTGCCTTTATGATTTGCAACTTCATTAGCAGTTCTATTAAGTACAAGACTATCATTTCCTCCTGTAAATAAACCATGCTTGCCCATTTTCTCTACCCTTGGTCTATTTGCAATATAATCCACATAATTCTTCCGTTTACCAATCTTATCAACATTTTGTTCTATTGCTATCCCAATAAATTCAGAAGCATTTTCTATTGTAGGATTCTCTATATAATCTTCATACTCAAATAGATTTTTAGTATTTGGGAACTCCTTAATTATTTGAGAAACTAATTCCTCTTGTTTTAATGTTGGAGAGATATCTTTGTTTTCTACTCTTATCTTTTCTACTCCATCACGATTAGCGATATAATTTACTAAGTTTGTAATATGAGCTGATGCTCTTTTACTTCCACCTTTTAGATATGGGCACTTTAAAATAAGCCTTGGCATAAATTATCACTCTCCAATTCCTTGTTGGAACTTTATCGCCTCCTCCATGGATACTTTACCTCTTGTTTTTTTCACCTGCTGAACACACCTTCCTCGAAGACTACGAAGTTCTTCATCACTAATTTCTAAACCAGCTGCAAGTATATGCATCATCATATTCATCTCAACTGATAGACGAAATAAATTATTGGAATTTCTGTTTTCTGTTTCTTTTAATATCCCTTGTATAGCTGAGATAAGTAACTTAGACAGATATCCTGTGGTATCTTCACTTACAAGGTATCCCATATAAAAACTTAAGGCTTTATCTATAAATTCACTTCGACTTTTACAATTATCCATTTCCAATAAACTGTCCATCTTTTCTATTGTTTCAGGATATAGCCATACTGCTGTCCGTTTCTTTGATGTACTCTTTATTTCTGCCACTTTAACTTCACCTCAAATTTCTCTTCTTTTAACTTGACCACCTCTATATGACACTGACAAGTGCTTATTTTATGGGTTTTATTCTAAATGCTGACCACCTTGATAGACACAAACCCTATTTCTTGACCACCTTCCTTAATTCTTTCAAGCGCACGGCACTGCCGGGCGATGTGAGCGATAGGAGGTCGCTTGCGACCACCTATCTTTATCCTGCACCAAAATCAATAGGGGGGTTCACTTACATTTTAGGCTTATATTTCTCCTAAAATCCAAATATCTTAAGGCTTAATCTGCTCTATTCACAAATCTCTTCAAATTCGCCCACAAATCGTTTTATCTTTCCTTAAGGATAACTTGTGCCACTCTCGTCAATACAATCGCACACAGGGGCAAATATCGCCCCCAAAATGGTTTTATTCCTGTTGTGTAGATGTAGAAGTAGCTGCACCAGTATTTTTAGCTGGTTTTCTTGGCTTTTTAGCTCTACTTTCTTCCTCATTCTTTTCATCAATATATTCTCTGACATTGACTGGCACATATTTCTCATAAAGCTTTTGTAGCTGTTCTGCTAGTTCATCTTGTACATTGATCTCTTTCTTCTCCATATATTTCTTGATTGCTCTTAGCTTTTCAGCCTCAAGACTTACGCTAATAGTATCTTTTTTCATTCGAACATGCCTCCTTCATTTTATTAACTTTTTTATGGTTTCCATTGAAAAAAATGAAAAGGAATAGTCACTACATACTCATGACCATTCCCTGATTTTCATCCTCTGTCTGCTCTTGAGACTCTTCAATTTCTTCTGCATTTATAGTTTCTGTAGGAACTTCAGCCTGTTCACTTTGCACCCTTTCAGTCCTTCTTCTGCCACGATTAGAGGTGGCTCTTGGAGTAGCATCTGATGAACTTTCACTAATAGGTGCAGTTATTTCCCTCTGACTTTCCTGTTCATTATCATTTCTCTCTAGATATCTTCTAGTAGCTGACGGAACATATTTCTCGTAGATACTACTAATATGTTTTTGCAATTCTCCCTCTACAGTCAGATCCTTTTCGTTCATATAAAACCGTAATGCTTCTAACTTTTCTTTTGAAAAAGTTACCTGTAAAGTTGCTTTTTCTGTTGACACACTCATCTTTTTCCCCTCCTTAAAAGTCAAATCCTATAAACTCCATCCTTGGTTGTGCATCTGGTTCTTCTCCTGTGAATTCTTGAATTTTACCAAATTCTTGTGTGTATCTTTCTATTTGTTCATCACTTAGGGATACAAATTCTCCATCTTGGCTATCACCTACAATAAAAAAAGGACCAGCAATGATGTCATTACCAACCCTTCGATTTAGTTCCATTCCATTTAATTTTCCTTCTTCATTACATACCAAAATACAATTATCATCTAAATAAATACATTCAAATAATCCCTCAACCTCTCCTTGAATACCCTCCAAGTCATTCGCTATTTCTTTTTCATAAGGTAAGTTTTGTGGCTCAATCTTTAAGATACGAATTGTCTTTTCTATATTATCCATTAAATCATCCTCCTACATATTCATGTTTTGACTTGGCTTTATTTCTTCGTCTAAATTACTACAATAGTCAAGATATATTGTCATATCAAAGCAGTCATCGAGTACTTCAATTTCTGCGATTTCATCTCTGCTTGTTAGTTCATCTAAGAGTAAAGTTCCAATACCATTGTTTTCTTTTACAACTAGCCCATGGGATTCTTCTATCTCATCAAAATAAATAGCCCAACTACCATTTGAAGTATTTTCAGCAGATTCCTTAATTATTTGCTCTGCAACAATAGAAATTTGCTTATCTATATATGGCTTAATGTTTGGCATAAATGCAACATATCTTGGATAATCATATCCTTGACTATCAATTAAAATCCCATCTCCACTATCTATATTTAGTGCAAGCAGTCCATGGATTTGTCTTGTTGAATCTATATACATTTCTTCTTTTCTATCTGCAATAAAGGTTCTGTCATCTAATAGATTGTTGCTAAATTCTTCAAATTCATTTTCATCCATTACTTCAATTCCATTAATCACACATACTTGTGCATCAAATGCTGAAATCTTTCGTTCAAATATTGCTTTTGTAGTTAGCATAAGCTCCTCCTCTTATTTTAAAATATGCGGCCTGCCATATAGAACCTGTTTGTTTGAATCAAATAAATCTCTGTATACCACCTGTCCTTTCGAGTATGCGGCATCTATTACTTTTCCATTTCCAGCATAGACTCCTACATGTGTAATGTTCATAAATCTTCCGTTTGGCTTGTGACTCCAAAATACCAAATCTCCAGGAACTAGATCTTCTTTTGAAACAGTAAGATTATTATTAACACAAAATCTTCCTTGCTCCGCAGCAGTTCCAGGTATAATTATTCCAATCTGTCTGTAGCTCCACATGGTCAAATAACTGCAATCCGTATAATTTCCTTGTCCTCTTCTTTCTTGTGAATACGGATCTCCAAGCCTTGTCATAGCAAGCTTTACTATCTCTGATCCATTCTCTCCTTCTGGCAAATCATGATACAATTGCTCTAATTCTTCTGGAGTAATGCTATGTGTCCAATCGCCCCATTCCTCAAAACCATCTCCTTCACTTGGTGCTGGAACTCCATACTTAATTCGGTAATAGATTTCATTGGCATTTGCCATATCCTCATAAGTAGTTGCCTTTCCCATAATCGTTTCAATATTTGTATAGACTTCTGGTAGAGTATCAATTGGTACTGCCACAAGATATGTTTCTTCCACTTCATTTCCGTCTGCATCAATTATGGTTCTTGTTCGTTCCTCATAAGTGACAAAGCAGTCAATATATTTACCTTGATCTACACCAGATGGCTGGTCAGAGGCGAAATACAGAGAATAAAAAATAGCCTTAACCATTATGGAGTCCAGACTATCTCCATCTTCCATTTGACCATTTACTTCCTCTATTCTTTCTTCTAGCATTGTAAAGCTATTACGCATATCTTCTATCTGACCTCGATATTCTTCAGGAATATTTTCTGATATAGCACCTCCATGAAAGGATAATTGAATAGCAGTATTGTTATGATTTGCTGTTCCTGAAAGCAGACCACAGATAATAACAATAATCAGAATAAATGGAGACATGATTGCAGAAATAGTCCACCCAATACCTTTTCTCAGCCTTTCATCTGATAATGCTGATATAGCTGCCTTTGCAATAAGTCCTATGGTTGTAGGGTCTGACATTTTATTATCACCACCATTTCATCCCGAATAAATTTCCCTGTTCGCCCATATCTTTCATCTCATCCTCCATTTTACCTACAGTTTTATCTACTGCATTTTGTAAAATATCTGTATCAAAACCTGCATCCATATAGCCATCTTTAATGGATATTTTGTAACGTTCTGATGGTATTCCAAATTCATGACCAGGTGTCATCACATAAACCATTGCTGAAACATTCCTACCATTTAACACAATCTCCATATTTTCCTTTCCATAAAAATTAGGATAACCTTCATACCTATCTAGTGATTTCTCATCTTCTGTTTGGATTCCCCATAGCAAAACGGGAACGCTACTTCCTTTACATGGTTCAATAGTTGCCACTGCACTATATCTTGAACCACGAAATACAAGCTCATAATCCTTTATTTCTGATGCTCCAATGACTCTTGCAGTAGGGCATCGTTGTTTCATTTGTGATAGATTTAAATTACTTCCATATGCGATATATAATATTTCTGGTACTGACTCGTTTGATTTTTTATTTTTCATCCTGACCTCCTACTGATTCATAGACATAGTAAAAGCAGGAGATTCTTCCTCCTGCTCATCTATTTCCATATCATTATTTTGTGTTTCTATTGTTTCTTCTTGTGGATTCGAAAGCTCAACTTCTCTCTTTTTCCTTAACCTTTCTTTCTGTGCTTCTGCCTGTTCAGGTGACTTCCATGCAATATTTCCTTCTAAATGGTCAAGGAGATGTTTCCTTGCTGTTTTAAATTCATCTCCTATTAAACCAAGTCTTAATAGCCATACTCTGAATGTATATTTTTCATTTTCTGATACAGTTTTTATTGGACTTGCTGACCTTTGGTTGTAGGCTTGAGCTGTAATAGCCATACAAAATTGCAGATATGCTTTCATCTTCCCAGCATGTAGGGAACCATTAAAGGCTCGAAACTCAATCGTTCCCTTTTGAAAGACAGAATGAAGATTCAAGCAATGGTATCTACTATCATGATAATGCTGATGACTGCCATCACTACCTTTGTACCATAACTTTTGGATTCCACTCTTTGTTTTTGGTTTCTGCTTATTTAACTTCTCCAAAAAATCCGTATCTATCTTTTTGCAATACCGTCTTTCCCTATCTGAATCCACCTGTAATGCCTTGTATATCATATTCTCTTTTGCAGCTACAATATTAACAAGATTTCTTAATTGGTACGCCTCAAAAGGTGCCGCATTAATGTGAATATGGATTCCACAGGACTTATTACTAAATGCTCCTGCCTCTCTGAGCTTACGCTCCATCTCCTGTATCTTTTCGATATCTTCATACTTACAAATGGGACTAACAAGCTCTACACTGTATTCTCTGTCAGCTATTTGCTTTCTATTTCCCACTTTTTTCTGACAGCTTATGCTACCATCACTTACAAACTTCCACTTTCGGTTTTCATTATCCCTTACACTATAAGTGTCATAACCACCACCTTCATGTTCAGCTATCTCATTGAGATATTCGGCAACTACTTCAGCAGCTCTTCTTCTTGTTATGCCTGTCATCTCAATTTCAATTCCAAAGTTCTGATTTCTTAAATCCACAGCCTCACCACCTTACCATTGCTTTTTTGCTTCGATGATGTCCTGAGCTTTTTTAAATCCTGCATACCTAGAAGCAGTGACAATATATTCTGTAAGTCTTTCATTTCTCCAAGAGTCTATCAGCTGTCCACGGCATATATCATGGAGTTCATTTATCTTTAGTATAGTGCTTTCAATAATTCTAGATGCTTGCGTGGATTCTCCACCAGATAGCTTTAGCTTATTAATATATTCATTGAGAATATGGTCAAATTCTTCAATATGCCCCTCATCATAATGGTTATATGCTAGGAAAGGATTTTCATATTTTTCACCATTAATGCAATACTTTATTTGCTCCAATAATCTTGGCCTATTCTTTGTTTCTGCTTTTAAATACTGTTCCATAAAACAAAGCAAGTCATTATCCCTGTTTGGAGTATATCTGATGCACACCCTCAAATCATCTATAATGCCTTGCTTTTGTTCCCGGTAGGATTCGATTTTTTCTTGTTTCTTTACCCATTCAGCACTTTCAATAGTCACTACCTTCCACCTGCCTTTCCAAATAATTTTTCTTTATATGCTGGAGCATGGACAGCAAGGTTATATCTTTCATTGCCACACTTATATAAGCACACCCCTCTCTGTGGAAATTTAATTAGATTATATTCTGATTCTTCAAGCTGTAAGGTATCCATATAAAACTGTTTATCAATATTTCCTGCATTAAATAAAAAAGCGTGTGCTGGGATAGAAAACAGCGGTTTTGTCAGCTCCTTAATGCCTTCAATATTGAAGTCCTCAAGGTTTTGACTGCTAAGTATTACTGCTGATTCTTTCTTTCGCACTCGCTTCATAAAATTACGAATATATTCTATTGCAATAAGATTAGTAAGGAATAAATACAGTTCATCAATTCCAGCTGCAGTATTTCCCTCTGTTAACAGTTTATCTGACATAAAAGATAATACATTAAATAGCAATGCATTCTTTACATTTTTACTAGCCTGTAACAACCCTTTTACACCAAATACAATAAATCTATTAGAAGTTATATTGGTATGTCCGTTGAAAAATTTACTTTCTGCCCCTTGGCACATAGAATGAAGTCCAAGCAAAATTTCTTGTAATAGTTCTGCTGTGTAAAGCTGATATTTTCCTTTTTCATAACCTTTATATTCTTCCTCTATTAATGTATATAGGTCTGAAAGGATAGGATACTCAACAGATTCTAATCGGCTGAAATTTGTACTATCACTGATTCTCCATTTAGTGTAGAGTTTTCCTAGCATAATTTCTATAACATCAATATGCCTATCATCAAAATCCTTATAACATCGGAAGAAATCTTTTAAAAAACTAATGTGCTGACTTAGCTTTGTTGCTTGTCTAAATGCAAGAGGAGCATCTTTGTTCTGCGGACTTCCTCCCTCATCCCAAGTCTTTGGTTCTAGTGGATTTATCATATACTCTCCACTCATTAAATCTACAAAGCATCCACCTATATTTTCTGCAAGCTCCACATACTCATTCTCTGGATCAAGGCATATAACATTCTTTCCTGACTCTAAGATATTGCATAATATCAGTTTTAATAAATAGCTTTTTCCTTGTCCTGAATTACCAAGAATAAGGATACAAGGATTTGTTTTATCATCATCTCTTTTATCAAAATCAACGAGAATATTAGAACCAAATTTATCTCTACCTAAATAAAATCCATTGCTGTCCGTTTTGCCTGAATAGTTAAAGGGATATAAATTTGCAACTGAGGATGCTGGAAGTACTCTTTCATATTGACTACCAAATACATTTCTGCCTGTTGGACCAACACATAAAAAGCCTTGCTGTTGTCGTAGCATAAGCCTATCTACATTTAATTTGGATCTCACAAGTTCTGTTAATACATCTGTCTGTAGCAGTTTCAAGCTGTCATAATCACTTGCAGTAATCTCAATATATACTGCACAGTGAAGGAGTGGTTCTCTATTTCTATGCATTGCTGATACAAGGGTAACAACATCTTGCAAGTTACTTTCTGCTGTTACTGTCTGCTGTAAATCATTTGTATTTGCAGTATTCATCCTGTTTTTATTGGCTGCATTATGAATGATTTTCTTTTCTTCATTGGGAGTTACCTGTCTGGTATAGATTCTAAGGGTTACTCCATCCTTTTCTCCTAAATGACGTAGGATTGCTTGTTCACTGGTACTTGTAGGATATTCACGGAGTGCCCATACACATCTATAGGTATTTCCACAGATAAAATGATCTGTGTTGAATTTGATGATGGATGGAGCAATCATATCTACAAAGCTTTTGATCTTTTCATCTTCTATGATTGGTATTTTCTTTTTTACCATAGTATCTTCTTACCTCGCTTTCTTTTTCTGCATTAAAAAAAGCCCTACACATTAATGCAAGGCTATAGATATAAATAGATTTATTATTAAGTTGTTCCATAATCTTATAGATAATTTGGATTTTCAATTTGATTCAACCATGCTTTTATTCCACTCAACCAACTTGACATATTTGAATTTTTAGTAAAACAGTCTTGTCATAACATAATTGTTAACTGTTGATAGAAACTCTTCTCTGTCGAATTAGAATATATCACAATCAATTCACCTTATTATTTTTTAGGTTTAAATTTTGCACTATAAGCCTTAGCATCTTCGTCATCTGTCAGCCATCCATATCTTTGTAGAAATTCTAACTTACGTTCTTCTGTATCATAGTGTTCTTCTGTTCTTTTACCCGGTACCCTTTCGTTTTCTTTACCGTTAAAGAAACGACTTGATTCTCCCTCACGATAAGAGATTGGCTCTCCGTCTTTTATATACTTACCACAGTATACATCTTTATATCCACTGTAGGTTTTTTCATTACCCACCATACCGTCTAATATGCCACTTGCCAATTTTGCAAGCAACCCTTTTTCTTCATCTGTTTTTAGTATTGTTTTCTTCATATCTTGTCTCCTTTTCTTTTTTTTCTTGTAATTACTTTAACTTTCTAATATCATTATACTCAGATATGACGACCGCGAAAAGTTGTCAAATTTACTAATTTGACCGCACTTTAGAAAGAGGTGAATCCAATGGATCCAAATTATGTAACCATTGAAAAAGATTTCTTTATGCAAACTTTAAAGGAAAAAAAGAGTAGTATACGAAAACTTGGAAGAAATGAAAAAATCATAAACTCTGAAAGAACCATCCGTAGATCTTTAAATGCTGGGGAAATGAGTAGAGATCTGCTAAACAGCATTGCAAAAGAGCTTGATGTATATCCAGCATTTCTTTCTGGTGAAATATATCTTTCCATATGTTCAAAAAAAGATGATTTGCTAAGACATGCTGCATTATCTTCACTAAAAATAAATAATTACCCTTATTTTATGAAAGAAAATGATGAATATCAGATTAATTATTTTCTTAAAAACGTACTAATGCTCTATGATATTTCATTAGCGCAATATGAACATTTTCCATTTGAACGAAAGATTGAATTTCTACGTACTCTAGATACTGCAATTGTGCCTGTAATAGATCATTTCTTTATACAGGATGCCTACGGAAATGCTGGTCTACCCAACTTGCAACTCAATAGTATTCATATTGATCAGTATGAAGAAGAACATTATATGAATATCTGGCTCCAGCAACGAAAGGAAGAATTTATCTCCCATCCTCCAAGATGGTGGACCTCTAAAGATATAGAGAAAATGTCCTTGTCAGAAATTCAGGCTCTAGATATGGAACTTCAAACTGGAGATTTCGTTCACGATGATTATGATCCATTTGCAGATAAGTATTAACATCGCTAGAAATAAATAGGCCTAAGCATCACGTTGCGGTGCTTAAGCCCATAACCTCTTTACAGAATTCCTTATTACTTTCATTCAAGTAAAATATCAAACTAAAATTTGTTAACCTAAATTATCTGTATTTTCAATGTAGATAGATACTTCATCACAGCTTGGGCAGATGGCTACTTTTGGTTTTCCTATTCTATTGGCGAATAAACGCTTATCGTCTGTTGCCATTAATATTCCATAGCCAGCACCTTCAATTTTATTGAACAATTTTCAATCATTTCGGTTTCACATCTTAAACATTTTCTCACGCATATACATCCATTAAATTCGAATTTGTCACCCTTCTCTTTTTGCTTCAATAATCTCAATAAACAAACCAACTATAGCTAAAATCATGAATATTGCGGCAAAAATATAATCCGATCCACGCAGACAACCAATAACCGTACTTATTGCACCGGCCTGAACTTTGTTTACGCAAGCAATAATCAATCCCACAAATCCAATCATACCACTTAAAAGCATAGATGCTCCTAAAATCATCTTTTTCATACTATACATCTCCTTATTACAAATTCCTATTTTTATGTTTAAATATCAGTTCTGTTTTTTGGAATCTTTCACTTTCTTTTATGCTCATGCTATTGTATTCTCATTAAGAATCTTAATAATATTGGCAGAACAGCATTTCTTTGTTGGACTTAATTCTTTACATTTACCCAGAGTGCAAGCACCTGTCATATTTCTAATATCTTGTAGAGATTTTGCCCCATTTGCTATGGCTTCTAGTATTTTTTCCTTACTAACATTGGAGCAATAACATATTATTTCATTTTGCATACCTAACACCTCGCTTAGTACAACTACCCTTTTAAAATTGCTTAACTAATTTTTAATTATACCTATTATATCACGTACACTCTATCAAATAAACTTACACTTTATTAATTTTTACACATCTCCAAGTACCACCCACCTCTCCCCATCATAATCTTCATACCTTTCCGTTGTTACATTCTGCTCATAATAAACACCAAGTAGTCTTTTAATATCCAAATTATCAGCCCTTCTAGTAGTAAATCCTTGGTCTTTTAAGCTCTTTTCAATCCTTGAAAGATAAGGAAATACATCAGATTCTTTTTCATTTTTAAGCCTAATAATAATTAGAAACTCACGAGCTGTAGCCATCTGAACTTGCATCCTATCAAGATTTGTACTGTCTTGCTGTAGTAGCTTACGAATAACAGGATTTTGCTCTGTATCCATTCTTCTTTTTAAATACTGCTTATTATCATCAAAGTTTTCTTTTGAATTAAGACATAACATTTCAATCTCTGCAATCCCCTTTAGTACCGTCATATGTGCATAGATCCTTGCACTTACACTTGATTCAGATAATACTGATATATTGGTTGGACGGATAATAAAATACACTAGCTCCCCATATGGGGTCTTAAGACTGTAATCTGTTATTTCATCAATACCCATCAGCTCTTTTGTAGACTGCTTTTGCCTTTCCTTTTGTTTCTGTTTTCTGCCCACTCTTATAACCTCCATTCAAACTTCTGTTGCTTTAAAAGAAAAAAGCCACATGCATAACGAATGAAATTCAATATGCTTGTGTCTTCAAATTGTATAGTTAAAAAGCTATATACTGCTGTTATTACAATAGGTGGCATAAATCCAAGTTGTGCTAAGGCAAATACAGAAATAAGAAGTTCAACTCCAATAATTCCTATATCTTTTAATTCCCATAGCCATAATGTTGCTTTGGCCTTTAAATTGTCGGGATACATATACACCGTTTATTCCTCCACTTCATGTTTAAATTTTCTTAAAAAATAAGCAATCCCTTGCATTATAAAATCTACACATGGGATTGCTACACTATTACCTAATGCCTTATATCTTGCACTATCGGATGATTTTTCTATTTTAGTCCACCCATCGGGAAATCCTTGAAGTCTTTCGCATTCCATTGGTGTTAGTCTGCGTACAAGATTCTTAGTAGTTACAAGATTTTCACTTCCGCCTCCATTATCTCCACCCTCTGCTCTAAGTGTTGCACATCCTTCCTTATAATTAGCAAATTCCGATTGTCCAAACATCATTTTTTCACAGTCTACAATGCATTTATCTTGGCTTACATATTGATTTCCATTGCCTTTTTCATCTCCTACACATAATGCTCCTACTATATCTTGATAAGTTTTAGGCGGATAGCAAACAGCATGAATATCGCTGGTAGTAAGAGTATAACTAATATTCTCTTGAAATCCGCATCCATTTCCACCATTATGATCTTGTCTATCAATGGTATTTCCTGCAATACAATAACTGTCTGAATCAATTGGTTTTGATACTAATGGTACATTATTTCCGCCTGTTCCATATGTTGCTGATATTGTTGGTGCTACATTAAGTGGACCATTATATCTGCAGTCTTTTGCATGATTATCAAATAGAACTGGTTGATTATTGCCACTTGTTCCTGCTGCTGATGTAATAGTAGGACAAAGGTCAAAGCATATTTCTGCACCACCTTGCTGTGTTGCCATGACTATAGGTTGATTTCCTCCCATGCTAGCTCGTAATGTTGAAGTAATATTTTCTGTTATATCCATTCGATCACCACCCTGATCATTTAGACATAGCATAGGTTCTGTGACAAATGTCTGCATCTGCATATTTTGAGTTGCCATCAAGGCTCCTGAAATTCCATTTAAGTCAATACCCTCATTTCGTTGATTGATATGATATGCTTTATATTCGGTAATCATATTGTCATTAGAATCTTCCTCTGCCCTTTCATCTTCTCCTTGAATTTCTAAAGCTATTTTTAATTGTTTAGGAAGTTCCTTTCCTCTTACTCTAGCTCTTCTGAGTATTCCCAAACAAGCTGTCTTGCTCAAATAATATTTTGGGAGCGGTGTGTCCTCCAAAATCTGCGACAAGAAAGATTCTTTTACGTCTTTGGGGGACACCCCAGTATTGAGCATCGAGAACTCTCCAAGCAATGGTGAATTCATATCCCAATATGCACCCAACAGATTTCCATATCCCTCCCGGAGGTCTAGGTATAGATACGTTGCTGTCTGCAATTCTTGTGGTTTCTTCAAGGACCGCATGGAAGTCTTCTCCGTTTGTACTTGAAAATGCTCCAGGGACATTTTCCCAAACGAAGTATCGAGGTCTGATAAGGTGATTTGCCTTTCCTCTTCTTGCATCTGCCCACCTCATTTCCTTTGTTATTCTTATCTGCTCCATAAATAATCCTGAGCGCTCACCAGCAAACCCTGCCCTTGCACCTGCAACAGATAAATCTTGGCATGGTGAACCACCTGTAATGATATCAACAGGAGGTAATTCTTCCCCTTTTAATTTTGTAATGTCGCCAACATGGAGCATATCAGGGAATCGTATTTTAGTCACCTCAATAGGAAAGGATTCAATTTCACTTGCCCATATAGGAGTAATTCCATTATGAATAGCTGCAAGGGGAAATCCCCCAATCCCATCGAAAAGACTCCCCAAGGTGATCATTTATCTATCCTCATACAAAATAGAGCCTCTTCTTTTATTTCAATATCTAGTTTCATAATTCTTTTTATAGGAATGCCTATCCCTTTAGCAAATTCAATTTCCTCAAACATTCCTTGAGAAATATGTTCACCAAATACCCATAGTTCATTGCATTTTGATAAAAACTCTTTTCCTATGCTGATTCCCAATCTTCTTTCTTCTGGATTATCATCATCTAAAATCTGGGGGTAGAGAAGATGGGGACAAAAAAAGGCATTACCTTCGTTTAATACATATCGGCAAGCCTGTTTCGCATATTCTATATTCTTTTTAATATCTCCTGCATAGGGAGATGCAACATATATTAGTTTCATTAAATCCTCTCTTTCTATTTTTATTTTGGTACTGCTTGTACTATAGTTTTAGTTGTATTTACAGCTGCCTGTGCAGTATAAACTGCACTCATTACATTGGCACGAGTTGATGTATCCAGTCCAAATGCTCCAGCAATCCTTGGTACTTCTCCTGCTGATAACATTAAACCTAATCCAAGCAGTGCATGATCTTTAACCACCATAAGTCCTGCAGTTAGTATGGTTGCCTGAAGAAATGTGGTAAGGCACAAACCGATTATCTGCTTGCACCACTGAATAAAGCCATCAATGTAACCACGAGGAACAGAAAACATATATAGACTTCCCACTGCTATCTGAATAAGTAGAATTCCACCTCTTTTTAGGTTTGCAAAAAATACTTTAATTACTGCGTATCCCATAAGGATAATAATAAACAGAGCCATAAATGGACTTGTTATCATAGTGATTCCACCGAATATTCCCGAACTACCAACACTTGTAATATCGCCTACATTATTTAATTCTCCAATAATAGATGTTGCAAGTCCACCAATTCCACTTCCGTATCCTGTGATACCAGCAGTTAAACTTGCTTGTAAATTGACCGAGAGCTTAAATAGTTCTATAGGCACTGTAGTAAAAAGGCTGACTGCCATAAATCCTTTAATTGCATTTAAGGCTGCATCTTTCACGTTGCCCCTACCATATTGGTACTCAATCCCTGTTTCAAAGCAGGACACTACAAGTCCTATTCCATAAAGTGACCAAGCAAGGTAAGAGAAGAACAGAACAATTGACTGTACCCAGCTCATCTCGAAAAGTTCTACTCCCATATTTCCCATTTGGGCAAAGAAATCAGCAAGAAAACCTATAAGCTGACCGTAGAACCAATCAATGATTTGATCCATCACATCCCCTAAGAGAAAATCCCAGATAAACATTTCACTTCACCTCTTTTCGCAACAAAAAAACACTTCTTCTTTATGTGATGTGCCAGATTAACGCTAAGTTTTCTACATTCCAAGTATCTTCCAAATATATGCTGGTGCTGTTAAAGTAAACACCAAGCAGGCAAACAAGATTGCGGGTGCCGCCCATTCAAATTGTCCATGTTTCCTATAATCAAAATAAGCAGTACCAAGTTTTGCAAAGAAGAATACTGCTAACACAAGGTCAATTGCAGGGAACACAACCTTATTTACAACCGTTTTTATCTGTTCTGATGCATCACTCCAAGTATCTTCAATTGCCCCTGCAACATCTCCTGTACCTGAAGCTAATGCAGTAGTGCTAAACATCAATATGCCAATCAGCACCATGCACATTGTTAGTGCTATTTTCTTGTTTATCTTCATAAAATCCACCTTTCTTTTTCTGTAGTGTTTAAGGATTTAAGGGTGCTATATGCCAGTCTTGCCACAAGTTCCCCTTTATTGTTAATGTGTCTGTAAGATTCATTGAGAGCATTCCATCAGGCGTCCATGCATCTATAAGCCATGTATTTACTTTATATTCACCGTCTGGCATCCATATTGGAGTAAAATGTGTACGATTCTTATAAGTAGAATAATTGTTTTTACTGAACTCAAACCTAGCATTCGAACCACTTGAAACACGTTCTAATAATCTCCAGTAGGTTTCATAGCGAAATTCCGGAAAATAGGAAACAGCATTTTGAGCATAAGTAATAGCTGAACTTTGATTACTACTCACATTTGCAGTCGCTGTTTGATTGATTCCATATCCACTTTTAAAAGCACTTCCACTTGCAGTAGGGTTTTTACTATCATTTGTAATCTTCATATCACTTGAAAGTCTCGCTGTATATTGGTCAAGGTCAAACTCCCACCAACCATGGTCACACCAATATCCTGAGTCCTCTCCTGTACTATGCCACACCCAATATGCCCGCCACCAAGGACTCCATATACTCCAATAAGCATTTGTTTTTTCTTCTCTGTTTGGAACAGAGGAATGAGAAAAAGAGTCATTTCTATCATCTGCTACAGGATTTGGTGGTGGATTTTTATCTAAATCAATAATCTTAACATTAATAATTGATTTAGTAGTACTACCCGGTCCATTCACTATTACATCTATTACCATATCTTGTTCCGTATCAGGAGTTGTCCATTTCACCCATGCAAGCTGAGAGTCGCCACTTGGGTAATATACATTCCCAACATTATAGGTTCTACCATCAATAATAAAGCTCACACGAGTCGGATTATCAGGATCAGATTGTCCTCCACTAACCATAACGGCAGTGATTACCTCAGTATTTACTCTATACTCATAATCATATGTGCTAACAGTTGGTGGCTCTGGCTGTTCTGCAAATCGCACAATACCAAGTCCAAGAGAGGATTTTATATCTGCATTGGATGCTGGTTTTGTAGTGCTTCCACCCCATGCTGGATATCCCAAATCTCCTATCTCTAGAAACATTGCAAGGGGCAAGTTTTTATGGGATAAAGATACCATCTTATTTCTAAGCAATCCACTTAACTGTTCATCATATATGGCAGCTTCCGTTGCAGTTGTAGCAATCATAACTCCTTGAAATGTGTAATATGCCATTGGTTCTAAAAGTAATTTGTAATCCCCACCAATTAGAATATCGAAATCCATTCCTGTTATTGATGCAATTGAGCGGATAACTTGCTCATCTGTAAAATAGCTCTTTATAGCTGCTATATTGCTACTACCATTCGTACTCACTATTCTTGGCATTGTTTGAGATGGATTAATGTAAGAATATGCACCTTGAATAGGAGATAATTTTCTTCCACCATTATATTGAATTTTAGATACCTTACCAAAGTGAAACATAGTAGATGGAGGTTGTTTATTTGCTAAATCAATAGGGGTAGTTACTGTGGCATGGTCACTTGCTCGAACTACAGTTATACGCACACCATCGTAACCAGGAGACCACTTATCAGTACTCGTTCCATCTCCCATACCTCCACCACCCGAGTCAATATTTCCATCTCCAACTGCAAATACCACAATCGGCATCATTAAGCTAAATAGCATTATAAATACTATCAAAATCTTTAATATTTTTTTCATCTGCTCTCCTTTCTACAACAAAAAACACTGCATCTCTGCAGTGTTCTTCATTACTATTTATATTTAATCCATATTTCCTATCTTATTTCCATTCTCATACATATCTTCAGCTACAGTCCCTTGATTTTCTCCACTATTCTCTATCCATCCAAAACCAGGCAAGTAAGTTTTCCCTTGAATATTGGTATCTCCACCTTGTGGTACATCATTATTTTTCGGTGTTTCTGTAGGTTTCTCCACCTTGTCATGAGCTACAGGTTCAGGTGGTGTTTCCACTTTTTCACCATTTGGATTCTGTGTTGGATCTGTAAGTTGTTCCTTTGTAGGCTCTTTTGGTTTTTCTACATCTCCTTGAATGGTTTGCTCAGTGCCTGTATCTATTGCACCATTATCTATCGTCTCCATATCTGGAATCTTTATTTCTGAAACTATGATTTCATCTTCTTTTTCTGCAATTACAGGTTCTTCTACTATGATATCATTCGTTTCTACACTTTGATTTGGCAGTACTGCATCCTCTATGGGTTCTTTTTTTAACTGATTTGTTATTAAAGTTATAAGTATTACACTGACTATTAATCCACTTGCTACAATTAATCTTCTTTTGGTCTTATCATTTATATTATTCATAGGTTTCTGCCTCCTTATTAATCTTAATTATCTGTTTCTTTCAAGCTACAAACTACCACAAGATTTCCTGAAAGTCTATTAAATTCTTTGAATCTTTTAAAACTTAGGTGTATAGCCTGCACTTGTCTTTATTTTCATCTTCATACTTGGAAGAAGTCTGCCTCCAAAGGATACTGGGACTTCAAGCACTATGCTGCTATCTGCCTCAAATCTTGAATCTGACCTGTCCCCTAAAGCTAAAGGAGCATTTCTTATATCTACTTCTAAATTCCATATTTTAAACTCTACTTTTCCTTCTGATGTAGTATTAACATGATATCCACTTTTCCTACTTAATCCAAGAATTGTATCTAGTCTATCATAAATTGCTCCATAATCAAGAGATTCTTCAAAGTCATCTGCCATAGGCTGATATCCTCCTGAATACCCTTCGCGAACTCCATGATATACATCATCATAATTGTCATTAACAGTAGAAATTACTGCATCTTGAACAGCATCACGCACACCTTGTGCTATGATCATCAACCTAAAATATTCTGATACTCCTGTAAAAATCATTACAAGACACAAAGTCACTGCAACAATCAACGGAAAAGAACTGCCTTTTTTATCGGTTAATATTCTTTTTATTTTATGCAAGATTTCACCTACTTCCAATATACTTCTGATTTCCCAGCGGCGTCAGCTCTTAAGGTAACAGGAAAAGAACCAAATCCTCCAAACAGACCGATATTCGTTCCAAAAGTGACGGTTACAGTTATCTCTTCATTTAACTGAATTCTTCCTGACTTTGACCATTTAACCGTTGGTGTAATACCTGTCTTTTCTCGAAGTAAAAGTTCCCTGTTTGAAGTTTCTGATCCTACCCTTCCTGCAATTTCTGCTTCCCTTACAAGCTCTGTAGCAAAGGTATCTACCTGTTGTTTTATGATATAAGCTGGAAATACTCTCACTGCAAGGGCAATAACAAGCATGGCGCAAAGCACAAGAATTGCCACATCTATATATCCTTCTCCTTGTTTGGATTTTAAAATTTTTAACACATAGACACCTCCTAGAACATTCCACTAAGGGAACGTATAATTTCATATACAATGATGGCCATATAGGTCATTAAGAAACACATAAGCATTACAAAGGAAAACACTCTAATCTTAGGTGGTATTTTCATTGCCTGTGCCTTTAACCTTTGAAGTTCAAGCTGTTTCATATCATGGGATAGCATTTGAAAATACATGGATCCATCATCTCCACGAAGAACACCAATTAACCCTCTCGTTATATCCGATAGCATCGGTGAATTAATCCTTGCCTCAAATCTTGTAAGTGCCGCCTCATAGGAAGAGGAGCGCATATCTGCTGTTAAGATATCCAGCTCATCAGCAAATTCCTCTCCTGCATTCTTCTTATAGTTCTCTATAATAGACAATACATCCCTACTTGCCTTTAACTCCTGAGTAATGGTTGCTACAAATCTTGGCAGTTCTACTTCAATCTTTTCTTTCTTTATCTTTAATATCTCATCTGCTTTACGAATTTCCTTAAAATATATGATAATACTTAAAAACATAAGTATTGGTGCAATGAGTGGAAGTATCATGAGACAAGGAATAATTAGTAGTGCAATTATTCCCGACTTTAATATCGCTGATGCAATGAACTCTTCTGGAGTCAGATTCATTCCAGCAGCATTTAGTGTATTTTTCATTCTGCTTTTTTTATACTCATCCATAGGAATATATTTAGCAAGATTTACTGCCCATCCCATAAGAAATACATCTACAGTTTTGGCTTTTTCTTTCCCTTGTTTACCAGCAGATAACATAGCCTTTTGTGTTGCAATGCTTGGCAATTTCAGCAAATCAGCTGAAATTAGAAACAAACCAATGGCAAGCAGTATGCCAAATGTAAAGATTAAAATTGTCATATTCGGCTACCTCCTATACTCAATTGGTTGAGTTAATTTAATTACGAAAGCTGTAGATATAAAAATAGCCATAGCACAAATAGAAAGAATAATCTGTCCCAAAGCTGAGTGCATGAGTGTGTGGTACCAGTCTTTGTTTAGAAAATACAAAAGAGGTATATTTCCAATGACCAATATTACCATAGTAATAAATTCTTTTCTTGGTTCAAAGACCATGTTTTCAAGTTCTCCATTTACTACACGCATATCCGATAGCTTACTTACAATGGGTGTTAAGGTTGTCTTTAAGCTTCTATCAAGCTGACAAGCGATTAAAGCATCACACCATTCACGAAACACAGCATTATCAATCTGTTCTTTCATAGCTTGCAAAGCCCCTATAATATCTGGGTTTATCAGTTTTATCCTCGAAACGAAACCCTTAAATACAGACAGAACTGGTGGGTTTAGGTAGTTCATATTTTCCTCAACGGCTGTAAGGATATCCTCATTTCTTAAATAAGCAGTTGTTATGATACTTAGTGCTGTTTCTAACTCTGCAGCAATATCCCTTTTAAAATAACTTTGAGTAAGCCTTATATACCAAAATGGCAGAAACATAAAGCCTATTGCCATCACTGGTACTAAGAAAAAGTTACCCAGCATGATAGCAATAGATCCTCCCATAGTAAAGAACAATAAGGATAAGGCACAAAGCAAAGGAAACCTCTTCTCTCTCCCTGTAACTTTTAAAACCTCTTGTACTTCCATGATTTCTCGTCTTAAAAAAGATACTTTCTTTCGTTTTGTAGTCTCATTTATCTCATCCTTAATACTCTTTGGTTTACTTATCAGCTTTTTAAATATGTTTTCCGTAAACTCCATTGGTGAGATTCCAAATAAAATAAAAAAACCTGCAATCATTCCGATACAGGCAATCAACAAGATGGTACTCATATAGTTTCCACCTCCTTTGTTTTCAGTTTTTCTATAATGTCAATTGGCATGCCATTTTCTAAGAATCTTTTACTAAGACTACCTGAAATGCTATTGATCTGCTCATGGTAACCATTAATTATAAATTTCCCATCTTCCATACGATTTTCAGTAATCACATATTGATATAATGGACGGTAATTCCTTGTGCCATCTGGAAGGATCTCGCATTCCATTATCTCCATCATCTTTCTTTCCTTATTTTCAAGCTGCTTACAAAACACGACAATAGGATAGGCCTCTGTTACATATCCCATCAATGTTTCATCTGACATATCTACTGCTCGTTTACAAAGGGATACCATCCTACGATAGGTTGCCTCACAGGAGTTTGAATGGATGGTAGTAAGAACAGCTACCCCTGTTCTTGCTGCCTCCTGTGCTGCATTAGCCTCTGCTCCACGCATTTCCCCTACTACAATAATATCTGGATTAAAACGCAAAGACATATCAAGTAGAGTAATCTGATCTACTCTTTGCCTTTCATTCTCACTGTCACGTGTTATGGTATGAATAACAGAATTAGTTACTCTTCCTTCTTTTTCACGAACTAAGGCAAGCTCACGTGATCCATTTTCAATGGTAAATATTCGCTTATTATCAGGAATGGTAGTAAGCAACCATCCAGCAATTGTTGTTTTACCAGAGCTGGTTGCTCCTGCCACACAGACAGAAATACCATAGCGAATACACTCTGATAAAAAATCAAGCATAGGATTTGTTGCTGTACCACCATCCACAAAATCCTGTTTTTTCATACTTTGAGGATTAACAATACGAATAGAGGCTGAAATCCCAACATCTTCATCCACTAAGGGAGTTTTAAGAACAGCAATACGAATATTTTTTGTTAAATGCCCAAGAACAGCTGGACTGGAATTATCAAGTACCATACCAGAAACATGGAGCATTCTCCTTATTACATTAATTGCATGTTCAGGAGAATCAAAATGTTCATTAAGCTTTTCATTTCTTCCATCAGAATACTGCACTTCGATATCTTTCCATGAGTTAATGTCTATTTCTTCAATACCTTCTCCATAAATATATTTTGTTAAAAAACCATACTCAGCCATCTCTGTATAAAGTGCATCAATTAACTCATTGCCACTCATACCTTTTACTGAGATTCTGCTGTCCTGAACATATTTAGAGATATATCGTTTCATCTGCTCTTTAGAATCCTTCAATGTTCCATCGGTAATAAGAACAGAATAATTGCTTGAAATATATTCTTGAACGTCCTTTAGAACAGTAGAAAAGTCCTTACCCTCTGTTTCAGGGGTGAAAAATAGGGAGTGAGTTCTATTTTCAGAACCTAACTCCCATTGTGTTTCTTGAACTTCTTGTGATTCTTGTATCTCTTCTATTTTTCCCTCTACTCCTTGAGTTTCCAGCATTTCAATTGCCCTTTTGAAGGTCTTTGATATTGCCTTTTCATTTGTAGATGACACGTTTTGTTTCCCTTTTGTCTTTAGAAACACAGAACTATTTCTTTTCTTTCCTAACACCCAAACACCTCCCTTGCTATCTTCTCAACTTCTTTGCGAAATGCCTTGCTGTCCTTCATGGATAATTCTTCGAATAGATTTCCAGCTAGGTATTGTTCCTCAAGTTCCTGTGAATGTGGAAGCTTAAAGGCTACACTTCCAAGTGCTTGACTCATATGGTCTACCCCTTGCTGTGGTTTAATGTTAGAAGCTATTTTATATTGCTTATCTGCATCCCATTTCCCATCACGAAGAAGAGGTAATTGACTTGATAGATAACTGATACTTTTCAAATCACAATTGGCAAGTCTTAATACAGAATCAGACTCCATTAGAGCAATAGCAGATAAAATATCATTTGCGATATAACTGCCACAATCTATAATAATAAATGGCGCGATTTCACGAAGGCTATCAATTAGCTCTCTTGCCTGTACTTCTGAATAGGGCGGATAGGTATATTCGTTTTCTCCCTTTAACATTCCAAGGATTGTAAGATATGACAGCTTTTTATGAGTAATCATATTGTGTTTTACGAGTGGCTCTGTGACATGGGTTGCAGCAAGGATACTTCCTAATGATTTTTCGCATTCAAGTTCTTGTGAAGGACAGATACAAGGTAACATTGGAGCTGTCATATCGCATAATACCAGTACTACATTCTTTTTCTTATCCGCAAGATATTTTGCAATCTTTGTAGCTACTGTTGTTTTTCCACTCCCGGGACTCCCCCAAACAGCTAAAACACCACCATGTAAGATTTCTTCCTGAACACTTTCTTCCTTTAAATTGCGAGTAAAAATACTGTTTTTCTTAAAGTTTAACATCTTTACTCTACCTCACTTCCTGTTTCTTCTACTCCTTCAGAGGATGTGTTTGAGTTATCTATCGCCTCTTCTACTATGTCTTCTTCAGATACCTCTTCCGTCTGTTCTTCTGGTCCTGGATAATAGAGAGCTTCTATAATTTCCTCTTGCATATCAATAAACTTCTTTGTATTCTTTGGACTTCCACGATATACAAGTGATAAGTGGGATTTGGAATCTGCCTCTAGTTCTGCCAGAATATTACCTTGCTCAGGAGTTACTAGAAGTGTTACCGTTGATGGAAGTTCTCTTTCATCTTCTGTTCCTTGTTCATTTGTATTGGCATCATATCCTGATGAGGCTGTTACAGAAATTACTTCTACATATTTAAGTTCTGCTGGGATAACTGTCGCACCTTGCTTTTTATAATCGGGAGCAATAACAGATACAATATCTCCACTTTGTAGCTTTCCTGAAAGACCATTTGCAAAGGTCTTAATAGTTATGGACATTGCCTGTTTACTTCCATCTAGATTATATAAATAGGCATTTTCAGCTGCTGGTATTTCTGATAATTTTGTACTTAAAATATAATCTCCAATTCCCAAATCTGAAGTTGCATATTTACCAATCACTGTTTCTTTGGTACGAATTACATTTTCAGGTAGATTAAATCCACCTACTTCTACTACTTGAACCATATCCTTTGTGATTTCATCACCTGATTTTATCTCCTTTGTCACACGCACAATTTCTGTCTTTTGACTGATCCCTTTATTAAATAATGGTGTAATACCAAAACATATAAGGAGCGACAATACGATACAAATCACTCCAACTACTGTCCTATTCTTAAAAAATCTCATAGTATATTCCTCCTAATTTATAACGAGGCGAAGATATCCACACCTCGTTGCAATGGTGTGAAGTAATCGCTACGCAATTACTTCTGATATTTAAAAATACATGATTAAAAAACCTATCCCTAAAAAGGGAGCAAGTGGCATAGATAAATTCTTTGCCACCTGCTTTTTTCTGATGATTAATAAAATTCTTAACATGATATAAAACAATATCAATAAGGTAAGTCCTATTATTAATCCATAGATTCCTTTCCAAAATCCAAGAACAAACCCAACTGTGGCAGTTAGCTTAATATCTCCGCCTCCAATACTCTTTTCTTTAAACATTGCTGCTATAAGAAATGGCAAGGCAACAAATATTCCTAATAGATTTTGAAAACTAAATTTCAGAAATCCTGTTAATACAAGGAGTACGCAGACCGTGTCTGGAATTTCTCTTCTTTTAATATCCGTATAAGATGCTACCAAAAGCAGAGAAGAAAACAGCACCCCTTGTAGGATGCTATTAGCCTGCATAGTTAAACATTTCTTTGATCCGTTCTTCTAATGTCGGCATAACCACTTCACCGAATAATGCATACAGTCCTGCAAGGAGCAATGCTCCTAAAACTACGGCAATAAGGATTTTTACTGCAGTATCAATATACCCTTCTCCACGGTTATTGTTAATTGCAATCTTTACAGCCACAGCTTGTCTTACTGAAAAGTTTTTTGTTTTTATCATTATCTTATTCATAGCGATTCCTCCATTTATTCAAAGTGATAATTAACGGAATAAGTGATATTTGATTTGTTATACATACAGTTATGGTTGGTATAGTAATAAAATTCTAGTTTAGAATAAACACCAGCACCAAGAGTCCTACTAAATGTAATACCATTGCTTGTAGTTCCATAATCAAGCTGATCCCACTGCTTTGTCAATACATTGTATCCTCGAACTCGGCCATGGTCACTTCCGCTATGTCCTGATACAGGTGGAACAGTAAAAGTATATTCTGTTATAGTTGCTCCTTCTAATCCATTTTCTAAAATAACAGAATCTGGACCTGTCAAAGTCATTCCTCCACCACCATTGGAATCAGCAACAAAGAACACAATTGCTGCCCAAGGAGATTCTGCACCTGTGGAATCTACTGCCTTAACACGAACTACATTTTTCCCTAACGGATATACCTGTTGTTCTGCATTACGTCCTTCCCAAATATAAGTGATTGGATCGTTATCTGCATCAGTACTACTAGCTGTAATAGTCACCTTTGTTCCAGGGGCAACACTATTTCCATTTGGAGTTCTACTAATTACAGGAGCCGGTGGTGCTGAGTTTACAATTGTAAAACTCTTTTCTACCCAAGGTGAATAAACTCCTGCAATATCTTTTGCACGTACTCGGATGGTATGTTTGCCTACTGAATAGTAGTTATCAGCAGTTTTACCTTCATATTCCAAGGTTGTTGCATCTCCATCTGCATCATTGGCAGTCGCCTTAATATCAACGAAGAATTTACCGTTTTTAACGGTTCGGGTTGGTGTAGCCGTGAGTGTTACTGTTGGTGCTGAATTTATAATTGCAAAACTCTTTTCCATCCATGGTGAATATGCATCTGCAATATCTTTTGCTCGGACACGAATTGTGTGTGTACCTACTGAATAATAGTTATCAGCTGTTGTTCCATCATATTCCAAAGTTGTTGCATCTCCATCTGCGTCATTAGCTGTTGCCTTAATATCAACGAAAAATTTACCGTTTTTAACGGTTCGAGTTGGTGTAGCTGTTAGTGTTACTGTTGGTGCTGAATTTATAACTGTAAAACTCTTTTCTAACCATGGTGAATAAGCACCAGCTATATCCTTTGCTCGCACTTTAATGGTGTGTGTACCTACTGAATAGTAGTTATCAACTGTTGTTCCTTCATATTCCAAGGTTGCTGCATCCCCATCTGCATCATTAGCAACTACCTTGATATCAACAAAGAATTTACCATTTTTAACAGTTCGTGTTGGTGTAGCTGTTATCGTCACTGTTGGTGCAGTATTAGTAATTGTAATAGTGTCATTGTAGGTGAATATTCTACCTTCACTATCTGTAATTGTAGCCATAAAAGTAAATACCCCTACATCTGATATTGAAATCTTACCTCCGTCATTTGAAAGTTCTCCACTAAAAGAGGCTGGTTCACTTATCTTTTCTAATTTCCACTGAACCTCATTATTTCCAAGGTTTTCAGAAGTGGTTTCTACTTCAAACTCTTTGCCATAATGAATTGATTCAGGCATTGTAAAATTATATTTTATAACAGGCTTTATGGTTATGTTTTGGGAATATAAGAAACTCCTTTTTAGAAAGTCTGTCATTGTTGCTGTTAGAACATATTCCCCTTCTTCAAGAAAAGTGATTTTTCCACCATGTGCATTTAAGCTGCCATCAAATGCTTTAATTTCAGAAATAGGTTTATCGTCTTTTGTAATACCCCATTCCACTGGCAGTACGTTATTGCTGCCATGAGTTCTAATATCAATTATGCTGTCGGTGTATGCAAGGACAGGCAGTTCGAATCCTATGCTTAACACAGGAAGTACTTCTGTTTTACCACCCACTTCAAAAAGAAATACTCTGCCAGTATCATCAGTAATTCTAGCTACCAATTCATATATGCCAGCCCTTTTAAATTGAATATTTCCACCGTAGTTGTCTAAATTGCCATCTACATAGGTTGACCAGTCCTGAAAACCAAAGGTATTATCAACTAGCCATTCAATCTTTAGTCCATCAAGTTCTGTACTATCTACATCTACACTAATATCACTATCAGTATGAACATATTTAGGGAGTGTATAGCTCACGGATGGCACAGGATAGACTTTGAGTGCTTGCTTATAATTATAAGTTCTTCCTCCATCATCAGTGAACGATGCCTTTAGAGTGTATTCTCCCTTCTGATTAAATTGGATCATTCCACCATCATTGGAAAGATTGCCAGTGATAAAGTCAGGAAGCTCAACCTCCTTACCATCTTTTACAAGGGACCAATCAGCAATATGATATCCGATTTCTCCAAATGTAGCTTCAACCTTTATGGTATCGTCTGTATGAAATATTTCGGGAAGATAAAAACCGGCTGAGCCTACAGGATATACTGTAATAGCTACAGTTTCCTTGAATACTCGTCCGGTCTTATCAGTCAATGATGCAGTTAGATTATATACACCTTTTTCTTTAAAACGTATATCACTTTCTCCTATTTGAATGTTGCCCTCAATGAAATCTTCAATAATAACTACTTTGCCATTTTGAGTAAGTGACCATTCAATCTCCATCTCTTCTGCATTCTTTGTTTCTGTATTTAATGTTATGGTCTTATCCGTATGAGTAATATTTGCAAGCTCCATTTTTATTTCTGCTAATGGATATACAGTAATAATATCTGATACTGTAACTTCTTTACCTAACTCATCAGTAATTGTGGCACTTAGTTCATATACTCCATTAGTTTTAAATAATATTAAACCACCACTACCTGTAAGTTCTCCTGTAATTACAGTTTCAAGGTCTACTTCTTTGCCATCTTTTTTAATCGTCCATATCAAGGAATTATCTCCTAGATTCTCAGTGACAAGATCCACAGCTACTGTTGTATCAGTATGTGCTGTTTCAGGCAAGCTAAATTGTGCTGATATAACTGGATAGATGCTGACAGTCTGTTCACAGACAACTGTTCTGCCCCTACTGTTTAATGCCGTAGCAGAAAATGTATAACTACCTGTAGACTTAATTTTAATTACTCCACCTTCTGCTTTCAATTCTCCATCTAACACAGAGGAAATCTCAGTAGGAATACCATTTTTAGTAACTGTCCATGCTACGGATTTTACATTTCTGCTAGTTGGAATAATTTTTATTTCTTCTCCAACATAAGCAGTGTTTGGAAGTGTATAATCATATTTCGGTGCAGGAACATAAGATGAACCTCCATTTGAGGATGAACCATTATCTGAAGGCTTATCTTCTTGCTCCACATCAGGAGAATCTACTGGACTCTCATTTACAATATCTTCTTGCTCAATTATCTCTTTAATTTCATCATGCCTATCAAGGATTTCAAAGGCTTCACCTCGTGTTGCCTCTCCGTCAGGACGTATTGTTCCATCTGGATAACCAGAGATTATATTATAATGTTTGCCAGCACAGATATACTCACGTTCTTCTTCCGTCAAATCATCTTCATCAGTAAACCCTGTATTACAAGCACAATCCATATTATGCTCTTCCTTGCCTATAGCTCTAACTAACATTTTAATCATTTCCAATCGAGTGATAGGCTCATCAGGAAAATATTTAGCATCATATTCTTCTTTGATGATAATACCTTCATCAATAAGTGCCTCAATTTCTTTTTGAGCAAAATGTCCTGCAATGTCCTCAAATACTATATTGACCGTATTTGTTTCCTTTGGCTCAAGTTCCATAATTCTTGCTAAAAGGGCAGAAAATTCTCCTCTTGTAATTATTTCATCTGGATGAGAAAGTCCATCCGGATATCCATGAATTACACCTTTTCTTGCAAGATTATTAATTGCATCTTCAGCCCAATGACCTACACTATCAGAAAATACAAACCTTGTTGCATAGGCAGAGCCTACAAAACTGGTAATTAAAATACAAACTACCAAAAGAATATTTATTATTCTCTTTGATTTATGATTCATTTTAAACTTTCCCCCTTTTAGCCTGCATAGTTAAACATTTCATTGATTCGCTCTTCTAATGTTGGCATTACTACTTCACCAAATAATGCATACAGGCCTGCAAGGAGCAATGCTCCTAACACAACAGCAATAAGGATTTTTACAGCTGTATCAATATATCCTTCTCCACGGGTATTACTAACTGCTACCTTTACTGCGACAGCCTTTCTTGTTATAAATTCATTTGCTTTTCTTAACATATTTTTCATCCTGTTTTCCTCCATTATTTTTTAATTTTCTAGGATTTTAATTTTTAAATACTCATATCCATATCTTGTATTTGATTCTGTTGCTCAAAATTAACTTCTTTAAATCCAAAACGGTCTACATAATAAAATTCACTGCCATTGTCATCATATAGCTCAACTACATCAGACATTGACAGTGAGTGACCAGCAAACCCATTGGGATGATTTAGATTAAACTTTGTATAGATGGATTCTAAATCATTTGTTTCTATTTCTCCTTCATATACAAGCTCATAGTTATTTTTATCTGGCTCTCCAAAGTTTTCTTTAAGTTCCTCATATCCAATAAACTTACATTCAGGACTTATATCAGCTCTTAACTGCCAGATACGACAGTCTTTAAGTGGCACTGGTATTTCATTATTAATAAGGAGTACACCTTCTTTTGAAAGCCTTTCAAATACACCCTCTGTCCATTTTGCTGTAAGCTTACGGTTACCAAGCCACTGACTGAATTCTTCATTTTGAAACATAGAATCTACTATTGCAGTACCGTCTTCCACATATCCTGAAGGATTTCCATAATAAAATATACAGCCATTTTTTAGTTCAATGCCTCTCATAAAGTACCTCCCATCATTTAATCTCCATAGACAATATCCTCCATCATAATCCTTTCTTCTAATTCTCTGATGCAGATACCTGACATCTCAAAGATATCGATAACAAACTTTGGTACATCGGCTATATCATAGTCATAATCTGCCTGCATCACTATGATTTCCCCGCTGTCTTCTTCTGTACAAGCACAAAGTTTTGCATCCTTTGGAATACCAGCTTCTTCAAGGAGATAATCAGGAACGATAATCTCATCATACTCTTCAAATCTATCGCAGTAGGAGCAATCATGACATCTCCCACAAATCCCTGCTAGATGAACAATTAACTCTTCTGAGAGATTTTTAAGTCCTTCTGCTACCTTTATAAGCTCCATTGCATTCATCGTTGTTTTCATAGCTACAACAGCATTCTCTAAGGTATTAAATTCGATTTCTTCACACCCTGTAAGGTCTGCTGCATTAAGTATTTCATTTGGCAAACTAATGTTGTTGTCAAAGCATTCTTTAATCATTTTCATTATAAATTCCCTCCTGTTTTCCTATTCCATTTTTCATTTCAAATAAATTAATTTGTGATGGAGAATTTATCTCCCTTTCGTGCATATCATAATTTGCCACCAGTATTTCAGGAAACTGAGCACCATTATCATAGCGCTGTTTAATATTATTGATACGGGTGTAGCTTTCTATCTGAATGTTTGGAGCATCGTATAGCTCTCTAATAAAAGAACAGTCATTATAGGAAAGTAAGAACTTTCCCTCAATGCCCATCAAGGTATCTCGGAGTCTTATATGATCTTCTTTCTTAAATCCATCTTCACCAACATTTTTATAATACTTTTCTGTTTCAAAATACGGTGGATCTGCATAGAAAAAGCTGACAGGGCGGTCATATTGCCTTATCAGCTTTTCAAAATCTTTATTTTCAACCACTACCTTACTAAGTCTTCTATGTGCCTGTTCAATTAAAGGAAAGTTACTCCACATATCATGGGGTTGACTCCCATAGCTAGTAAGGCCTGATGCATAACTATAGCGAATCAATTGATAAAAATATGAGGCTCTTATTACATCACTTGTAGGGCTGTCTCTTGCAAGTGACTTCTTCACTATGTCAAAATCCTCACGGGAGTTTAACACAAAATATAGTGCATCTATTAATTCATTTGGTTTTTCCCTTACACATCGATAGAGGTTCGTTAGAAGACCATTAAAATCGTTATATACTTCAAAATCATTGCCCGGTGGCTTATGAAATAGTACCCAGCCTCCGCCTCCAAACACTTCTATATATCGTTCATAATATAAGGGAAAGAGAGATACAATTAATTCTCTTAAAGATTTCTTGCCACCTATCCAGCTCATAAAACTATTAATACTTCATCACCTCTCTCTTACCTCTTTATCAAGGTCTAATCTCAATTGTCCGTTTGTATCTGGAAATTGCTCCAAAGCTTTGGCTAGTCCTCTCTTTGCTTTCGCAATTTCTCTAATTCGACTTGTCATCTGCCCTATACTAGCAAGCAGCTCCTTTCTATCACCAGCATAATAATATCCGTTGTCACCACTGCATATGGGATTGCCATTATTTCTTAATTGATTGACTAATTTCCTGACAGTTCTTGAACTGATACAGAATCTACTTTGTAGATATGCACTGGGGACTGCCTTAGAGATTCCTGTATGATACACTTTCATATAAATTAAAAAATCATGTTCCACCTCCTCGCCTCCTTTCTCATGCCATGTTTCATAACACTGTGGATATGATTGTTTTTGGGCAACAAAAAAGGCCGACTGCTATGCTGTAATTTACAGCAAACAATCGGCCTTTTTATTTTTTGGTATTAAAAAAACACGGACATTTTCCGTGCTACCTTAGAATATTAAGTTATGTGATATATCAATAAGAAAATTTACTACTCCATTGATATTCCCATACTATCTAGTTTTTTACTGAATTCATAGTGAAACTGTTCCCCGTTTGATTTTATAAAACCATTTTTGCAAGGCACTAACCCTCTATTATCAATATCTGCTTTTGCATATAGAGTATAATCAAAATTGTCTCCAAGTATGGTATCAGGTTCTACAATGCCATTCTTACTTGCAAGTAGTCTGCCGTATCTTTCAAGTTTATCTTCCTTTGGCGCAAAATCATAACAGTTTAGATTCTGTGAAATATCAAGAGCAAAGTCAAGTCTAGTACAACCTTCAAGCTCCATTGCTGACTCTAAATGCTCTGTAAAGAAAGCTCTCCCTTGTCCTTGCTCGTCACAGACATATCCAAAGTTATTACCATCAGATATTAATTCTTCTATGGAGTCATATTGTTCTGCCAGCTCTTTAATATTAGGGACTACACACTTTGCATCTAATAAGGCACATCTACTCCACTTATTTGTACCAAGTGCATCTAAAGCTATTGCCATTTCATCAGGTTCTAAACTAGAAAATTCATAGTCAGGCAAGATTATCCATACACCTTCAGGATAATCTTTATTACCTACCTTAATTTTAACGGTCCAATCATCCCCTGTCATCTTATCTAAGTTTGAGCCATCATAGATTTGTTTGAGAGTATTTCTCTGATATACATATCCATTGTCCGTAAAAACTCCATTAAAATCTTCATGATATTCGTTACCAAGATGATCTATTTTAATAAAAGGAAGGATCTCATTAGATGCACATTCCTTGTGTCTTGCTACGTATTCTCCAAGGGTCTTATTATCGGTAGCTTTATAATAAAAATCAAAATTACTTAGTTGCTCTGTTAGATTTATCAAATCTGATGCATTATTGACCTCCACAATCTGAACAGCACCCTCTAGAATATATTTTTCTTTGACTGACATTTCAGCAAATCTCTTTTCTAGATATTCATTTTCTTTCTCTGTTACTTCAATATCTTTCCATAGATATTCTAAGTTTTTCATAAACTCATTCCTCCCATACCCTGTGATTGCTCTTTTGACGGCTCATCTGACTCTTTAATCTCTTCTTCCTGCGGACGAGATAACACTTTAAAATTATCTTCTCCAGGAATAAGACCAAGACCTCTGCCATTATCCCATTTCATGTGTATGGTTCCAATGTCATCTACGCCTATCACTGTTCCCTTTGTACCTTTTTCAACGCCTTGCACATCATCCATTGCCTGAATTAATTCAATTCGTGTACCTACAGGATAGCCGTTCTTAATTCTTTCTACTTGATTCCTATTATTATTCAAATTTCATACCTCCCATTTTTTGATTTTCTTCTATACCCATTTCCTCAGCTGTCTTAATAAACCAGTTATCGCTGTTCCAAAAGCTAATATAAATATCTCCTATTTCAGTATTAATTTCTCTCTGTTCAAAACACTCTGCCCAGCCATCTGAAGCCTGTCCAGTTACATTTTCTTTAATCTTTTCAAGCTCCTTTGGAGTCAGTTCATTATTTAAAATAAGAACAGCTACCCCCATTAGTTCTCCTTCTACAAGTTCAACGGAGAACACATACTTTGATACTTTTGCATTCACACTGTCATGGTCATCATAATATCTCATCAGACCTCTTTGTTCTTCTTCTGGAAGATTATTTTCTTCTATTGCCATCAGGATTACATCTAGATACTGGGCTACTTCAGCATTTGAAATTTCCTGTGGTTCATTTGCATATTCTTTATAACCATATTCGTTTTCTATATCATAGGTAGTTATTCTAAGAGGCATATACAGTTTTAAGGTTTTTAGTTCTTCTTGTTCAGGAAATACCATTCCAAGATTTTCAAATAATAAACTTTCAAGTTTTTGATTATATCCATGGTAAGTGATATATCCCTTCTCTGAAAACGCTCCAAATTCATGTGCCATTTTCTCCTGTCCATATCTTTTAAAGTCAATGTATTCTTCAAGATTTGAATCATATTCAAAATGACCTGAGTCACAAATCATATATCTTCCATAGCTTTCTACACTATGGATACCATCAAATAGTTCAAATTCATACATAGCATCTGCTAGTGTAAAGATTTCTTCAACAGTTCGGGGTTTAACATAGTCCATAAGTTTTTCAAAATATTCTATATTATGGTTGCCTATTTCCTTATAGTACTTTGCTAAATTATTTAAATTGTCTATCTTAACTAATGGTGTTTTATCATCAGAAACAATTTCTAATATTTTTTCAGAGAAGTTATGGCTATCAATTGTAATTTCACAATCATGTAAGTAAGGTGTTTCCAATCTCATCAGTGCCTTTTCAATTTCAACATCAGAACAAGGAAGATAGATAAATTCATTCGCATCTTTGGAAGTTAACTGTATTGTTGCCACAGTTTCTTTCCAATGCTATTGTGGAAACTGCTTGCCATTATATATTTGCTCTGGTTCATTGATATTTTTATATAGGACTCCATAAGGAGTAATTCTAGAATTAGGATTGTTTTTTATCACTCCCATAGCAAAAGATTCACCATCAAGTTCATCTAATTCTTTTACTGCTACTGCTTGCTTCTCTGATAGGTATAAATCTTTTCCTACAGTTTCTAGATTATTAAAGTCACTTACAAGGCTATAGCAATGAGTATTAAAACTTATATTGATTAACTCTGCTATTGTTTTAGGATTTTCTGCAAAGGCAGAAGCAAAAAACACTTTTCTTTCCTTGATATCGAAACTATCCATCCTCTTAAATAAGAAATTTAATTCATCGATATTGCACTCTTTACCTTTTAAAACTTCATTCATATCTGAATCATAGACTACTTCTTCAATATAGCAGTTGTGAGCAGCTGAAATTTCAATATCTAGTTGATTATATACATTGGATATTTCACTTTCATCATAAGGGAAATTAAACATAATTGATTCTTCTTTTCTGTCGATACTTTTTAATCTAATTAGCATAGTTCTCCTCCATCCTATTTTTTAATTGAAAATACATTTGCACCATACTTTGCAATTAATGATGCGTTAATTATTATCCTAAATGTAGTATCATCAATGAGTTCTCTATCTGCTATCTCGCTGATTCTTATATATTCTTTTCCTGACCATATAGTTTTTGCTGTTTGGTATAGAGCATATTCTTCCGTACTGATTTGTCTAAGATGTATACTTGAAAAATCAAAGCCATTTAAGAAGACTGCATCCTCCGAGATGTTCCATAATACTTCATCAGCAGTAAGAAGAAATATTACTGCAAGGTAGCTTGGCGCTCCATCCTCTATATCAATATCTTGTTTCTGAATTAAATGATAAAATCTTTCCTTGTGGTTATGATTTAAAAATAGTTGACCAGTAAATCTATTACTAAGTAATTTCAATCTTTCTTTTAGAGCATAGTTTTTTATTCCTCCAAAGCAATCTTTTGTCAGATCTGCATATACAATTTTATCTGCCTCTAGTTTTTCTTTAAAACAAAAACAATCATTGGTGTTACCTCTGCTTTTAACCTTTGCTATACATCCATTACAAATCTTAATACCTCCTTCACAATTAAAATGATTATTAATGACTATTCCACTTCTTCTTTTAGGAAAATTAGGTGCCAGCATCATCAGCTGTTCTATCCCTCCCAATGATGTACCATACATAAAATATCTTGACATTGTTCTCAATCCCTTCATAGTTTTTGAAATAAGAAAGAGGCGAAGACTATCGATCATAAGTTGACCGAAGACTTCGCCTCTTAGAATTGCTATATTTAGTTTTGGATTTTATATAAAACAAAAGCACCAAGAATTTTATCTCAGTGCTGTTGAAGTTTTTACATGTTATTGTTAGTATAAAAGATATGCTCATTTTATGCTAATGAAATGTTACACTCTTAATCAGCGATTAAAAAACATTTTTTGTACTGTTATAGCTTCTTTACATTCAAAGCTCTAAAAGCATTTAATACTGCAATGATAGTTACACCTACATCTGCAAATATAGCTGCCCACATAGTAGCTATTCCAAAAGCACTCAAAATAAGAACAATTATCTTTATTCCAATTGCAAATACTATGTTTTGATTTGCAATTTTTAATGTCTTTTTAGAAATCTTCATTGCAGTAGCAATTTTCGATGGCTCATCAGTCATAATTACAATATCAGCAGCTTCAATGGCTGCATCAGAACCTAAACCACCCATTGCTATTCCAATATCTGCACGAGCTAATACAGGTGCATCATTGATTCCGTCACCGACAAAGGCGAGTTTACCTTTTGTGGATTTTTGTGAAAATAATTCTTCTAGTTTTTCAACTTTGTCTGCTGGCAATAGTTCTGCATAAACCTTATCAAGACCAAGCTCTTTAGCAACTTTTGAACCAACACTTTTATTATCACCTGTCAACATAACTGTTTGCTTAATATTAGCTGCCTTAAGTTCCTTGATTGCTTGTGCTGAATCTTCCTTTACCTCATCGGCAATTACAATGTAACCTATATATTTATTATTAACAGCAACATGTACAGCAGTACCAATCAGCTCTCCCTTGAAATAAGGGATATCCATCATTTTCATAAGTTTGATATTTCCTGCCATAACCTTTTTGCCATCTACTGTTGCAATAACACCATGACCTGATATCTCTTCTACATCTGAAATACGTCCATTGTCTATTTCTTTGCCATATGCACGTTTCAGTGAAAGTGAAATTGGATGATTGGAATAGCTCTCCACATATGCAGTTAATTCAAGTAGCTCTTCTTTGGAAACCCCTTCTGGATGAATTTCCTGTACATTAAATACACCTTTCGTTAGTGTACCTGTTTTATCAAAAACAACAATCTCTGTTTGAGCCAATGCTTCAAGGTAGTTACTACCTTTAACTAAAATACCTTTTTTTGAAGCTCCACCTATTCCACCGAAGAAACTCAAAGGAATTGAAATAACTAAAGCACACGGACAGGATACCACAAGGAATGCTAGTGCTCTATATATCCAATCACTAAAAGTCGCCCCGTCTATAACAAGAGGCGGTATAATAGCTAGAAAAACTGCAATTATAACCACAACTGGTGTATAATATCTCGCAAACTTAGTAATAAATTGTTCTGAATTGGATTTTTTACTACTTGCATTTTCAACTAAATCAAGAATTTTGCTTACAGTAGATTCTCCAAATTCCTTGGTAACCTCTGCTGTAATAACTCCATTAATATTGATGCAACCACTCAGGATATCACTTCCTACTTCTACTTCACGAGGAACAGATTCACCAGTAAGTGCTGATGTGTCAATCATTGAACTTCCCTCTATTACCTTGCCATCAAGAGGAATTTTTTCTCCTGCTTTAATTACAATAATATCTCCAATTTGTACTTCATCTGGGTCAACTTTGACAAGTTCATCGCCTTTTTTAACATTTGCATAATCTGGTCGAATATCCATAAGGCTTGCAATTGACTTTCTCGACTTGCCAACTGCATAGCTTTGAAACAGTTCTCCAACTTGATAAAACAGCATAACTGCAACACCTTCAGGATACTCACCAATAAAAAATGCACCAATTGTTGCAATACTCATTAAAAAGTTTTCATCGAAAACTTGACCTTTAAAAATATTTTTTACAGCTCTTTTTACAACATCTCCACCTACAATAATGTAACTTATTATAAAGAGAGCAATCTGTAACCATTCGTTATTTAAATTAAGCAATACTGCTGTAGCTAACAAGGCTGCACCAATAATTATTCGCCATAGTCGTTTTGTCATACTAAATAGCCTCCTTTAAGCCTTTTTCATAGTTGTATCGGGTTCAATTTTTTTAATTATTTTTTCGGCCTCTTCTATTATTGTTGGCATTTTTTCATCCTCACCATCAATAACGAGTTTTGTGGTCATAAAGTTAACAGTAGCTTCTTTCACTCCATCAAGCTCATTAATAGCCTTTTCCATTTTTGCCGCGCAATTTGCACAATCTAAACCTTCAAGTATAAATTTCTTTTTCATTATTAAATCCTCCTAAATATTATTTGTAATTTTATTTTGAATACTACAAGTCTTTTTCAAATTTTCTTGAAGCATTGCTCATTTGAAATGAAGACTTAAATATCTGCTCAAATATCTTCAAAAAATATTCTATTCTACCGCATTACTACTTCTCATTGATATGAATTAGACCTTGGTCAAATATTTCTCTTACATGATCGTCAACTAATGAATAATATACTACTTTGCCTTCTTTTCTGTTTTTTACTAAATTAGCTTGTTTTAAGACTCTCAGCTGATGGGAAATTGCTGATTGTGTCATGTTAAGTAATACAGCGATATCACAAACACACATTTCAGATTCATGTAAAGCCCATAGTATCCTGATTCGCGTTGAATCTCCAAATACTTTAAATAATTCTGCTAAATCGTAAAGGCTTTCTTCTTGAGGCATTTTATCTCTAACTTGATTTACAATATCCTCATGAATTACATTGCAGTCACATCTTTCAATTGAATTAAATTTCTCAGTCATATTATCACCTCTTTTTAAATCATTTCATCTGAATACTTGAGCAGTTATTCATATGTTGTGTATTTATTATATTATTGTTTTTCTCATATGTCAATAGTTATATGAGCATTTATTCAAGTGTTTTTCAAATATTATTTGAAATATCTCAAAACTATCTACTACGACATTAGTACCATAAAAGGGTGGTTTTAATACAAACATTTTTTTAAAAAATATTATTGTAGGTTCTAAAATAGTTTGAAATAAAATTTCAATCTAATAAAAAACTATAGTGGTAGCTGTTTCAAAACAACTACCACTACTTTAGATTATATAAAATTCTTATCATCCCAGAGGATTATTTCTCCCTCTTTCTGAGCCATCAATTTCTCCACCTTTATGATGTCTTCACTCAATTTACCCTATGTCATCTATAAATCACCCCAAAAACAGGGGTCAAAAAACGGTGTTTTTTACTCTTTTTTCGCTCCAAAATCGTCCTTGAACCACTATATATTGTGGTCAATCTCTACTCTTTGCCATCTGAACCACAATACGTCATCAGAATTATACTCTCAACGTGCCCCGTCATAGGAAACTGATCCACCACCTGCACATCCTTCACTTGAAACCCTCTTTCTATTAATATTGCCACATCCCTAGCAAGCGTGGCAGAATTGCACGAAACATACACCAATTTTTCCGGTGCGATGGTAGCAATCGTATCCAAAAGCACCTGTTCGCATCCCTTTCTTGGGGGATCTACAACAATAACATTCGCTGTAATCCCTTGTTCGTCAAATACTCGTGGAATCACTTCCTCTGCGGCACCAACCTCAAAAGATGCATTCTCTATTCCGTTCCGTTCCGCGTTTTTCCGCGCATCAATTATGGCCTCCGGCACAATCTCCACACCAAAAACCTTCTTCACCTTTTTTGCAAAAAATAAAGAAATTGTACCTATCCCACAATATAAATCTAAAACCGTTTCATCACCCTTCAAGCCCGCCATTTCTACGGCCTTATTGTATAAAACCTCTGTTTGAACAGGATTCACTTGATAAAAGGATAGAGGAGAAATTTCAAAAATAATCCCTCCTAAAGCATCCTCGATTGTGCTCTTGCCCCAAAGCGTTATTACTTTCTTCCCTAAAATTACATTCGTTTGATCCTTATTGATATTTAACACAACAGATACTACACCATTTATTTTTCTTAATCGTTCAACCAGTACTTCACCATACGGAAGCTTCTTCCCATTTATTACAACACAAACCATGATTTGGCCGCTATTTCGCCCCACTCTAGTCAAAATATGGCGTACCAATCCCTTATGCTTTCCCTCATCATAGGAAGAAATTTTATACTCCTCCATAAATTCTCTCACAATAGCAATAATTTCGTCATTCACAGGATTCTGCAAAAAACACACCTGTGTATCTACAATCCTATGGCTACGCTTTGCATAAAAGCCAATTTCCGTCGAACCTTCTCGCCCACTCCCAACGGGAAACTGGGCTTTATTCCGATACCTCCATGGATTTTCCATACCAAAAATGGGCAAATCCTCAATATTTTTCAAGCCACCTATGCGTTCAAGATCATCCTTCACCTTTTTAGCCTTATACGCAAGCTGTCCCTCATAGGAAAAATGCTGCAGCTGACAACCGCCACAAGTTTTTGCCACTGGACAGCACGGTTCCACACGATATGGCGATTTCGATACAATTTCTACCAATTTCCCATAACCATAGCTCTTTTTTACATTGACAATTAAAGCCCTTATGACCTCTCCCGGCAAGGCTCCTTCTACAAAAACCGCAAATCCATCAATTCTTCCGATTCCTTCCCCATTACTACCTAACGCATCAATCGTCATTTCATAAATTTCATTCTTCTCCACCGGAAGCTCCATTTGCTTTTCCTCCAATTATTTCCGTTTCTGAATACTTACAAACTGTACCATTGCATATGCAATATCTACAAGTTGCAAAGCTTGGATTCGCCTTTCCAACGCCGTAAAGCAGCATTTCTCGCATCTCTTTCGTCGTTTTCATAACTTCCTTTCGCAAGCTTCTTGTATTCTTCACCACAAATATATAATCCTGATATGCCAATCTTCCAAACTTTGGCCGCACTTTATAAACATCCTCAAGAATTAAAAAGTATGCCCCCAACTGCAGCAAATCCCCTCTATGGGGCAGTGAACTCTCACCAATGCTGCCGCTTTTTAGCTCCACAGGAACAATACCCTTCCCAAAACGTTTTTTATAAATATAATCCGGCTTGCCTTGCAGTTCATATTCGGCAGAATATAACAGCTTGCCAAAACCTTCATCCTTTTTACCGTTTTGCTTTTGATCGGCATAAATTAAAGAATACCCACCCATTCCATTCGATGAAGGTATCTTTTTCATAGACCAGTTTTGCCGACGAAAAATAAACAGCAATATTAAAACCATTAATAATATCAAAAAAAATAAATCCGCCCAAGAAAAATTCTGAAAATAACTAAACACTGGCACCACTTCTAAACAGGAAATATCCAGCCACAATTGCGAAAATTAACAGCAGAATCCCTATTTTCCATACTAAGCTCCGCAAACGAAGAAGCCTGTAATTGCGACTATGATATTCTAAGCCTTTTGTAAAATTTGCAGTCATGCCATCCTGTAAAGAAAGCGCCTCATTTCTTTCTTGATACAACCGACGCAATTCCTTCCTTCCATAGAGCTTTTCATAATACCACTGGTATGGGCAATATGAATATTTATTAATTTCGTGGGCAGAAATTGTTTTTCTCTCCATAACTTTCCCCTCTTATTTATAATCCGAGCGACGAATATTTCTCTGAAGCATTCGGCTGAAGCCTGCCCAATTTCCCTGGGTATTATCCGCTGCCAGCATCTCTTCGATCATCTTTGTTTTTGCATCCATATTATCGGCACAATGCAAAATAAAGGCCTCTATTGTTTCAGGAACCTTTGGAGAGCCATATTCCAATTCCCCATGGTGTGAAAGAATACAATGCTTTAATAAGGACTCCAGCTGCTTAGGAAACCCGTTAATCTTTGCCGCCGTATCTTTAATTAACTCAGCACCCAAGAAAATATGCCCCAAAAGCTGACCATCGTCTGTATAATCATTTTCCGGAAAATCCGACAACTCCATAATTTTACCAGCATCATGCAGCATGGCAGAAGCAATCAAAATATCCCGATCTACAAACTGATATCGTCCCGACATAAACTCACAAATTTGAGTGACAGACAAAGTATGCTCAACCAAACCGCCAAGAAAGCTATGATGCATACTTTTTGCTGCGGAATGATACTTAAATTCCTTACTGATTAATGGATGGCGCAAAAAAATTTCCTCCAGCAAAGTCTTAATATAAGGGCTTTCAATTGTGTTAATATAGTCCAGCAGTTGCTGAAACATTTGATCCATATTTTTATCCGTAGTGGGAACATACTCCTTAGGGTCATATTCCCCCTCCATACTACGGCGAATACGCTTAACATTAACCTGTAAATCATTATTGAAAACAGTTACAGAACCGTCAATTTTTATAAAATCGTTTTCCGCAAAGCTTTGAATATCCTTATTCATATCCCATACCTTTGCATCAACAATGCCTGTTTTATCCTGTAATTTCAGGGACAAATAGGTTTTTCCATTCCTTGATTTCAAGCTTTGTCTACTTTTACACAAGTAGTGCTCAACCACGCTTTCGCCTTCTCTTAACTCATTGATATATTTCATGCATATCCTCCACTTTTCTATTCCAACTGCAAATTCCAATTGATCTATATTATACACCATATGAAAATTACACGCCACAAGAAACGCACTCAAATTTTAACTTTAGAGGGGAACTTTCCCAAATACGCTACGTCAAAACAAAAAATTGCTTTTGGGGCTTCACTTTTCCCCATATAGAATGTTAGAATATAACAAAGGAGGATTTAAAATGATGAAAAAAATAATTTCTATTCTTTTAACATGTTCTGTAGTCGTTGGGCTGCTTCCTGTTATGGCTTTCGCAGATGATTCCCCAACAGAGATTCATTCAACAGCCATGGATTTTAGAGAGGTTAAAACGGATCAAGAAGGCACCAACTGGGTTTGGGATGCAAAGGCGAAAACCCTTACCCTAAACAATTTTCAAGGTGTAGTAAATGTAGGTGTTCGTGAAAACAGTGCCGCGATTCTCCTTCCTGATGACAGTATGCTTTGCTTAAAGGGAAAGAACAACGCAATCACAACAAATTCATATCACTGTAACGGCATTTATAGCGATGGCGATTTGATTATCGCAGGCGACGGAAAATTGGAAATAAATATCGATAGTATGAGCGCCAGCCCAATCTACGTCAACAGCGGCGTTTTATCCATTGAGGATGAAGTGGAAATCAATACGGACTCTCCCAAACATGCCATTTACATCTATAATTTAAAATCCAATAGCACTGCCATTTCTGTGAAAGATGAGGCTAAACTCACCTTCCCTGATGATTTAGGTGCGGATGCAATTTATGTTGTCACAAAAAAAGGTGTTGATCCTAACAGCATTACTTTTGATTATGAAGAAACTCATGATAAAGCAGAAGAAATCATCACCTTAACAAAGCTTAAATCAAAAACCACTCCGGAAAAAACCGAGGAAACCCCCGCAGAAAAGCCTGACGAACAGCCTGCAGAAAAGCCAGAGGATGAAGCTGCAGAAAACACTTATATTATTTCTATTGGCAGCAAAGAAATTCAGAAAAACGGTGAGGTTGCCTATACCTCTGATGCGGCACCCTATTTGAGCAATAGCTATACCATGTTACCATTGCGGGCTTTGCTGGTTCTTTCTGATCCAAACGTAGAAATCAAATGGGATTCCCCTTTAAAAACCGCAACCATTTCCTACAATGGAAAAACCTTTACGTTAGTTGCAAATCAAAAAACAATGACAAAAGAAACCGAAGCAGTTTCCTTGGCCACAGCAGCAGAAATTAAAGACGGACGGTTATTCGTTTCCTTGCGGGATTGGATGAAAATTATGGACATTTCAGATGATCAGGTTTCATGGGATGCAGAAACAAAAAGTGTACTCTTGAAGAATTAAATTTTATATTTCCCAAGGAAATATATATAAATGAAGCAGGTGCTATCAAGCCACCTGCTTCATTTTTTTAAGCCTTTTATAACTTCATGAATATTTAGGATTTGTTTTTCATCGAGCGTATTCAAGTCTTTCACAAGATCGTTCATTAATGCTGGATTGCTTGTCCCCTCGTCAAAAAAGTCCTTTGGGGTAATGCCAAAATACTCACAGATATAGAAAAACACTTGCATTGAGGGAAATGCTTTCCCATTTTCAATCTTATTTATATAGCTTTCACTTTGTCCTAAGGACAAACTCATATCCCTTGCAGAAATTCCTTTTGCGGTTCGTAACTGAGAAACCCGTTTACTAAAATACTCTTCATACATAATTATCACCACCTATGATGTAATTGTACTCCATAGAATCCGCAATACGCAGAATTGTATTCCCCATTTTTATTGACACAAGGAATTTGATTATATATAATTACAGTAATCTATAATTAAATTATATTCAGAATCCGAGGTGAAAATAATATGTATATGAGAAAAATATATCAAAAAATAGCAAAAGAAAATGGAATTTCCGTTGCGGAGGTAAAAAGAGAAATGCAAGCCGCCATTGATAGCGCTTATAAAAATGTCGAGAAATCAGAAACAGAAAAAAATGCACAGGAGTGCATTACATATCATGGGGACATCCCTACCGTAGAGGAATTTGTCGAATCTATTTCCTGCAATTTCACAAACAAAGCAAGAAAATAAGCAAATATGGCTTAGGAATTTGCGGTAGTTTATCCTCTATCTAAAACCTTCTTTGTGGTATAATACGTACCATAAAGAGGGTTTTTCTCTCTTTAAATTTAAAAAAATATATAACGAAGAGATTCCGCTCTTTCTCCAACGAAAAAACAATTTGAGTATTTTCAACAATGAAAATGAACCAAAATGACAGATAAAGTCTCTTATATATGTGTACACAGAAAGGAGATCATCATCTTGGAAAATAGTGCAACCCTAGTACAAGAACTGCAAAACGGAAACGAAAAAGCTTTTGAAGCCCTTTTTGAGCTTTATAAAGTAAAGGCAGTGAGAACAGCATATCTGCTGACAGGCAGCAGAATTTTGGCAGATGATATTGCACAAGAAGCTTTTGTTCAATGTTTTCTTAAAATTCATACGCTAAAAGATCCATGCCAATTTAAAACCTGGTTTTTTAAGTGTTTGACAAGGATTGCGTGGAAGATGGCAAATAAAGAAAAAGCAGCTACTCCTGTTGAAAATATCTTTGAAATGGCAGATACAAACGAATGTGGAGAAATAGAAAAGGATTTTCTAAAAAAAGAATTTTCAGCAGATATTATGAAAATTATTAACACCTTAGACGAAAAACAAAAAACCACAATCCTATTGTATTACTACAACGAATTTTCCATTTCAGAAATTGCAGCAGTAATGGGTTGCTTTGAAGGCACTGTGAAATCAAGATTGCATACGGCAAGAAAGAACCTAAAAAAAGAATTGGACCAAAAGGAAGCATATCTAAAGGAGGGTTTAAACAATGCGGTCATTTACAAATTTTGATGAGAAAATAAAAAAAGCCTTAACGCAGGAGGTGGATGACATTTCCCCTTCTGATCATATGCTTAGTAACATTCAAAAACAAATCACAGATAGAAAAGAGGATAATAACATGAAAATTAAATCAGTGAAACATTCCAAAGGAATTATGGTTGCTTGCGCAATTTTAGTATTAACAACTGCTACATGTTTTGCAGCTTCAAAAATCGCTTCCATTTCCGGAAGTATTGACAAAAAATTAGATACGTTCCCCACTACAAAGCAAATGGAAACAACCGCAGGATTTACGCCAAAGTATGTAGAAGAATTTTCAAACGGATACAAATTTGAGGTAGTATTCGCAGGCACACTAGACGCAAACGATGCGGATGAAAACAAGGTGTCAGAAATAAAAACCGCCGATTTTACCTACGAAAAAGATGGTGCCGAATTTTATATTGAAGCGATGCAAAAGCCAAAGAATGCATCTATCCCCGATATGGAAGGCGAATTAGTAACTCTGACAAACGGTCAAAATGTTTACTATCATGATTGGATGCACAAATTTAAACCAGCAGATTATGTTATGACAGAACAAGATAAAATTGACCAAGCAAACGGCACTTATGAATTTGCCTTTGGCGAAGACTTAGACTTCATCCAGCATTGTCAAGTAGTTGAATGGGAAGAAAATAATATTCGCTATTCTGTATTTTGCTATGATGATAATCTTACAAAGGCGGATATGGTAAAAATCAGCGAAGAAGTTATAAACAAAAACTAATTCGATACAAAGTCAAGACCTTGAGGGCTTCGGGCAAAGCCCAAGGTTTGTCAACTGTCAAGACCTTGAGGGCTTTGCCCTCAAGCACCCACAAGGGTTTCACCCTTGACCCATCATAAACCCCATGAATATGAGGTTTATATAAAAGTTTTTGGTCTTGCTTTTTTTCAAAAAGCAAAGGGGTTTAGGTCATCAGTGGGATCAAAAAAATCTCTTTCTCTCTCGGATGCATAGAGGGGAAGGCATTGCCAGCATTTTTTTGCAAATACAAGAGAAATACCATCAGCTAGCGCTGATGGTATTTCTCTTGTTAAATTATTCATTTGGGAATTATATCTTCAAAGGCCTCTCAGCCGTTGAATGCTTATTCTTCACCTTGCATTGCATCATAGCCGGTTTCACCAGTTCTGATTTTGATAACATCCTCAACATTGTAGATAAAAATCTTACCATCGCCGATATTACCTGTATAAAGGGCTTTCTTCGCTGCTTCAACAACCTTTTCAACAGGAACCTTTGTTACAACAATTTCAACCTGAATCTTAGGCAAGAGGTTAATTTCAACAGGAACACCACGATAGAACTGGTTGCTGCCTTTTTGTAAGCCGCAGCCAACAACGTGAATTACTGTCATACCCGTTACTTCAATTTCATTCATTGCTCTCTTAAGATCCTCAAACTTGCTCTGGCGTGTAATAATTGTAACCTTTGTAATTTTTGCGCCGGGATTTTCGCTTTCGGTATAATTATACTGAACAGGAACCGCTGCATCCACAGGTACAGAAAGCTTTTCTTCTACCAACTCATTCGTAGCTGCACTGCCAACCAATCCACCATAGGAATTTGTAACAGGCATAAAATCTGCGTAGCTACTTGCAAGACCATGCTCACTTACATCAAGGCCCTCAATTTCTTCAGCAGGAGATACTCTAAGTCCATTTGTTTTCTTAATTAACGAAAACACAATATACATAGTTACAGCAGTCCATGCCGCAATGGATACAACGCCAATAAGCTGCGTAATAAGCTGATGGGCACCGCCGCCATAGAACAAGCCTTTCGTAATGCCATCGCCCTCATAAATATTAAACAACCCAACGGCTAAAGTGCCCCAAATACCATTTACTCCATGTACTGCAACGGCACCAACAGGATCGTCAATATGTAATTTCATATCTAAAAATTCAACAGCCAAAACAACTAAAAATCCAGCAACAATACCAATTATGATTGCGCCTAAAGCATCAACGTTTGCACAAGGCGCTGTAATTGCTACCAAACCTGCCAGGGAGCCATTTAATGTCATAGAAACATCCGGCTTTCCGTTTTTAAGCCAAGTAAAAATCATGGTAGTCACAGTAGCAAAGCCTGCTGCAATTGTTGTAGTGCTAAAAATCTGAGCCAGCTGCCCAACTTCTGTAGCGGCAGCACCGTTAAAGCCGTACCAACCAAACCATAAAATAAATACACCTAATGCCCCTAATGTTAAAGAATGTCCGGGAATTGCCCGTACAACAGTTTTCCCATCTTTATCCTTAACATACTTTCCAATACGGGGTCCTAACAATTTTGCACCAATAAGTGCTGAAACACCGCCCACCATATGAATGGCAGCAGAACCTGCAAAATCAACAAAGCCCATCTGGAATAACCAGCCGCTGCCGTTCCATACCCAACCTGCTTCAATCGGATAGATCAGACAGCTTATAACCGCACTGTAAATTAAGTATGCATTGAACTTTGTTCTTTCTGCCATTGCTCCAGAAACAATTGTGGCTGCAGTAGCACAGAAAACCAAGTTGAAAATAAAGGAGGACCAAGGAAAATTTGCAAAATCATTAAAAAGATTGAGATTAGGAATACCAATAAATCCAAATAATGTATCCTCGGCCATCATGAGATTAAATCCAAGTATCAAAAACACCACAGTACCAATGCAAAAATCCATGAGATTTTTCATAATAATGTTTCCGGCATTTTTTGCTCTGGTAAACCCCGTTTCTACCATCGCAAACCCAGCTTGCATAAAAAATACCAATACTGCGCCCATCAGAAACCAAATGCCAAATAAATCAGACGACGCTTGCTCAAACAATTCTAAAGCATTCATACACACAACCTCCTTAAATGTTTTCATTAAAAAAGGCGCTGAAAGATTATCCCTCAGCCCCTTTGCTTTACTTAAGGCAGTTTAACATCAAAAAAAAATATTGTCAATAGCGATTTTAAATATTTTTGTTTGAATTCTATAAAAATCAACATATATTTTTGTGCATGATGAACTGATTTTTATCGACAATAAAACATTTTTATTTTTTTTGCTTTATAGGAATTAGACAATTCTTATTCGTTTTTTTTGTTTTTTAAGTATTTTTTTGAATAATTATTTTCCTTCAAGGACTTTTATATTTCAATTTATCAAAAAATGTAATTATTTTGTATACACCGTACATCAATTGCACAATTTTAAATATTTATTAAATTATAATTTTTTTAAATTCAAATGAAAAATAATCCATCCTTTTATCCTATTGCAACCATTTATTTTAATAAGTTCCAAACTTTTCAACAGGTACGTTCTCAATGTTTTTAAAGAATGACGGTATTGTGAAAGCCTTAGCCATCAAAATATTTTATATCTTTTTCCTTTTAATCTAAAATCACACTGCTTTTAAAAAGCAAAAAGTGGTGTAATTTATTTTAATATTCTATTGGTAAGTGCAATTTTCAATATGCTTTTCCTTTGCAATTGCTTTATATTTAATTATTGACAACTTTTTCCCAAAATGCTATATTTGAACGGATGGATTGCTATCAAAACGCAAGCCATTTTTATGAATAAAGTACATATGAGGAACATGTGAACAGGGGGAAACGATAGTTTTATCCCCAAAGCCTAATTTGGTATGCCACTGCAGATAATTTCACGGGCTCTTCAGCGGCAGCTTTTGGTTTTGTCTTTTTATGTTCTTTATTCCCAAAGGTAGAGGAGGAGCGTCCTAGACCTTTTACAAAACAATCAAATAGCGAGGGAGCCGGTGTTTCCGGTTGAGAGGGAACTTTTGAGTTTCGACCGCCTTTAAATTTAAGGTTTTCCCATGGGAGCGCTATTTTTCATACGAATTTTCTGCACCCATGAGATAACCTGAGTTTCTCATGGGTTTTTTATTTGCATTTTGAAAGGAGTCAATAAAATGAAAACAAGCAGCAGCACATTAAAACTCGTTTTGCTTTCCATGATGGTAGCAATCGGCGTTGTCATTTCACCCCTTTTGCGCATCGAGGGGATGTGTCCAACAGCACACTTGATTAATATCGTTTGTGCAGTCTTTATGGGTCCTTGGTACGCCCTTTTAAACGCCACACTCATCGGCATCATTCGTATGCTCTTTTTGGGCATTCCTCCCCTGGCTTTGACAGGAGCCGTGTTCGGTGCCACCCTATCCGGTCTTTTGTACCGCGCTTCCAAAGGAAGCCTTTTGCTTGCCGTAATTGGGGAAGTCATTGGTACGGGTATCATCGGCTCCATTGTTTCCTATCCAATTATGAAATTTTTAGTAGGAAAGGGTTCCTTAACATTATTTTTTTACACACCCATGTTTTTAACCGCAACCTTAATGGGCGGCAGTGTGGCATACTTATTTTTAATAACATTAAAGAAAAATGGTATGCTCCAAAAAATTCAGAATTCCCTTGGTACAAAAATCTAAAAGGAGTTTTCATAATGGACTACTACATCGTCGATACTTTCACAGATACTCTCTTTGCGGGAAATCCAACAGGTGTCTGTATTGCAAAAAATAATTTGACAGATGCAGTTATGCAAAAAATCGCCAAGGAAAATAGATATTCTGAAACAGCCTTTGTCCAAAAAATAAATGCCGCTTATTCTCTTCGTTTTTTTACGCCAACAAAAGAGGTTCCTTATTGTATTCATGCCACTTTGGCAGCCTCCTTCGTCATCCATCATTTTTTGCAACAGGCTGCACACTCCATCCATTTTGAAACAAAAGGTGGCGACCTAAGGGTTTTATGTAATGGAAATAAATACAAAATTTTTACTCCTGCCTTTTCTTATGCCCCTTGGCATGGAACAGAAGAAATTGAGGATATTTTAGGTGTCCATCCAAAGGAAAGCTATGTTTCCCGTGATTTATTTTTCCTATTGGATTCGCCAAAAGAAGTACAAAGCATTCAGCCCAATTTTCCCAAAATGGAACAGCTTTCTCAAGGGCTTGGCGTAATTGTTACTGCAAAAGGAACTGATACCGACTTCGTTTCTCGCTGTTTCTTCCCAAAGCTAGGCGTTAACGAAGATATGGCAACAGGTTCTTCCAACTGTATCCTCGCCTCTTTTTGGGCTTCTCGGTTGAAAAAAACCAAGTTATCCGCCCTGCAGCTTTCACAAAGAACAGCACAGCTGCTTTGTGAGGTAGATGAAAATACAGTGAGCATTGAAGGAAGTGCGGTCTTATATTTAAAGGGCGAAATTCAAATTCCTTCGTCTTTATGAAATCATGTAGAGGTGTCAAAAAATGGCACCTCTAATCTTTGCAATATTTTTCCTTCAAGCCCACAAGGATTATCCCTTGGACTCAGCGTGTCAATAAAGTCAAAACCTTGAGGGCTTTGCAGTCAGAACCTTGAGGGCTTTGCAGTCAAAACCTTGAGGGCTTTGCAGTCAAAACCTTGAGGGCTTTGCCCTCAAACACCCACAAGGGTTTCACCCTTGACCCATTACAAACCCCATGAATATGGGGTTAAAACGTAATATATAATTAAGGTTTCATAAAAGCTTTTTGTAGCTTTTGTTATTTCATAGAAGTACTCAATTCATTTACAGGCGGCAAGCAACTGTATTTTTGGCAAATATAATAGGTTGTTTTATTATTCACCAAGGGATACGCTTCGGTAGGCCCATCTAATACTTTAACCACGCTGCCCGTTGAAGTTATAAAAGGAAGGTTCTGCGCATCTTCCTTATTTTCAGGCACAACTGTAATCATTTGCGAAGGCTCAAAATAGTTGGATAGCGCAATCAAATACATTGCAAATCCGGAAGGATACTGCTTTGCCTCTCCGTACAAAAAATCCAACTGGCGTTTGAGGTTTATATCAAATCCTTCCTCTGGAAAAAGCTGAGCAAGCCTTACAAGATTGTATGCCATTACGGAGTTACCACTTGGAATGGCGCCGTCATAGCTTTCCTTTGGACGCATAATAAGCTTTTCGTCATTCTTGCCATAAAGATAAAAGCCCCCATTTTTTTCATCAAAAAAATCAGTGGTTGCCTTACTTAACAATTGTTTTGCCTTGTCCACATAACTATTTTCAAGGGTTGCATCGTAAAGCGCAAGCAACCCAAAGATGTTGTTTGCGTAATCGTCCAAGAATCCCTTTTGTTTGCTTTTCCCATCACGAAAACTTACAAACAGCGTTCCATTTTGGTACAATCGTTCCTCAATAAACTGCTGTGCTTTTTTTGCTGCATTTAGGTATACATTGTTTTTGCTGACACGATATAGCCAGCACAAAGCAGCAATCATCAGGGAATTCCACGAAGTCAGTATTTTATCATCCAAATGAAGCTTCGTTCTTTGCTTGCGGTACTCGTAAACCTTCGGCAGTTCCTGCAAAAATCCATCTGAAATATGGGGATTTTCCAAAAGATTGGGGATATTTTTACCCATAAAATTCCCCTTAGGCGTAATATCATAATATCTATTAAATGCTTCCCCAACTTCTTCTCCCAAAATTCCAATCAATTCTGCGGGCTCAAGCACATAATACTTTCCCTCCTCGCCATCGCTGTCCGCATCCTGGGCACTGTAAAAGCCTCCATCTTCCGATGTCATCTCACGAAGAATATACTTTGCTGTTTTTTCTGCCACCAGAAGATAGAATGAATTTTGTGTAAGCCAATAGGTTTTGCAATACGCAAGTATCAGCAGTGCATTATCATAAAGCATTTTTTCGAAATGGGGAACCAGAAAGCGGCGATCTGTGGAATATCGACTAAATCCATATCCTATATGATCAAATATCCCCCCTTTGTATAGCTGCAAAAGTGTATTTTCCACCATGCTCAAGGAATTTTTATCGCCTCTTTTTTCATATTGCTGCAACAAAAATAGTAGATTATGGGGTGCGGGAAATTTGGGTGCAATGCCAAAGCCTCCATATTCTTCATCGTAGCTTTGTCGATACTGTTCCAAAGCAGAATCAATCAAAGTGTCCTCGGCTTTGTCCTTGGTTACGTTTTCTTTTCCGAAGGTTTCCACAATCTTCTCTGCCGATTGCACCAATTCTTCCCGATCTGTTTCCCATTTTTCGTGAATTGTAGACAGCAGTTTTTTAAAACCAATGATGCCATAGCCGTTTTCCTTGGGAAAATAGGTGCCGGCAAAAAAAGGCTTTTGCTCCCATGTCATAAAAATACTGGTAGGCCATCCCCCGTTTCCCGTAAACGCCTGGCAAACCGACATATATATGCTGTCAATATCCGGGCGCTCCTCTTTATCCACCTTTATGGAAATGTAATTTTGATTGAGAAGTTCCGCAACTTTTTCATCCTCAAAGCTCTCGTGTGCCATAACATGACACCAGTGGCAAGTACTGTATCCAATACTCAAAAAAATCGGTTTATTCTCTACTTTTGCCTTTTCAAAAGCTTCTTCACCCCAAGGAAACCACTCTACCGGATTATGAGCATGCTGTAGAAGGTAGGGAGATTTTTCATGGATTAATCGATTGGCCTTACTTAATTTATGCATTTGGCATCACCTTCCTTTCATAATTTTTAATGTTGGTTTTTTATAATAAAGTTTAATTTTATTAACACCATGCTATTATTTGAAAGAAAGTAACTATATATTCAAAATAAAAAGACATAGAGTTTATAACCCCATGCCATAAAACACCAAAATTCTGTTTAACTATGCATTAGTAACCAAAAAAGCCTTTGTCGGAAATCCGCTTGTTTTCCATGTATTCTCTAAAAACCTTTGCGATTCCTTTAACAGCAAAAAACCTAGGTTTCTATCTTCATCTGCTAATCTTGGTTGGTGCCACTCAAATTTGCACTCTTTTAAAATTGTAATACTACAGTATAAAATTTGCTTATGCAGTGCTGCGTAATGCCTATATGTTGTGCCTACGCAAGTTCTTTTCGAGGGCATATGATTTCTTCTTAGAAATGGTTTTCTTCTTAAATTTTGGGATTCGGCTGACATCCTTACCGGCGCTGTTTAACCAACAGTTAATGGTACCTTTTCCTAGGTAATATTCTTGGGCAAGGCTTTTCTTCGTCCAACCCTCTTCCAGATTGAGGCGGAGTGCTTTTTCTTTGCGCTTAGTCTCATAATGATTACTTGACATTAGCACATCTCCCTGTATTCGTTTTATTATATCAAACTATACCGAGGTGTTACAACTTTATTGTAGCAGGTTAATTGTAATTTGCTTCAATTTTTCCGCTAAATCGTTGAGCGTTGGAACTCTCACGCTTTTCTTTTGAAATAACCGGGTAATTTTCCGGAAATCATCATGAAATTTGCTTACTTCAATTTTTTGTGTAAAAGCCTTTTTCTCTTCTCTATTCACTTTTTAACTTTTCTGTCCATATTTCCAACAAGGTATTTACATCATCGGAAAATTCCCGCTCTGTTTGCGTTTCCTTCTTTTTTATTTCCTCTAGTACTTCAAAGGAAAAAGCAGCTGCCCCAAACTGTTTCCATGCTTCACTCATGCATGGTTCCGGGCAAAAATCAATTGATACGGCAAATTGAAAGCGATTCTTCAAACCTTGCATATCTGATGCTGCACGAATCCAAAGATCACTACTGCCATGACATTTAATGCAGCATACTCCTCCGATAAGTGTTCTGTTTTTATATTGCTCCTTCAATGCTTTTTTTGAAAGCTTATCCATATATTTTTCACCATCCATCTAAAATAATACAATTTTGACTTGCTAAAACTATAGGTGTTGTTATATCATTTGTTGCGTTACTCAAGATTTTTCATATACCTTTAATAACTCTCGAACATCAATGCCCAAAACGTTTGATAGTTCTAAAATTAAACATATATCCGGCTTGCCAGCCCCACACTCCCATTTTGAGATGGCTTTATCGCTAATATCCATTTTATCAGCAAGTTGTTTTTGCGTCATATTATGTGCCAATCGTGCTTTACGGATGATACTGCCCACTTTATCGTTTTGCATAATCTTCCCTCCACGAAATAATTGTAGCGCATAGCTATCGTTTTTTAAATAAACGCTCCGTAGAGTTGGCCTTATTGTTACTTCCTACCACAGCTCAATTTCTAGCGGATGCTTTGCATGTCCATCTGTTTACATGGTTTCTGTTGCTCTAATATATTGTAATGCTATTTGCAAAAACTTTCATTTTCATATTAACATCTCTTTTTTTCTCTGGTAAAATATGAAACAGAAAAAAAATTAAAAATTGGGGGTTATTATGAATATCTTAGTCAGTGCCTGTCTTTTAGGAGAAAATTGCAAATATAACGGCGGAAACAATTTTAATCAAGCTGTTGTTGACTATATTCAAGGACATATCGTCATCAGCAGCTGTCCGGAAATGCTTAGTGGCTTAGGCTGTCCAAGGGAATGCGTAGAGCTGATTGACGGGGTTTTCACAACAAAAAGCGGCAAAAACGTCACTGCCGAATTTCAAAAGGGCGTGGCTCTTGCTATGGAACAAGTTTACGCACAAAAGATAGACTTGGCAATTTTGCAATCCAGAAGCCCAAGCTGCGGTGTAAATCAAATATACAACGGAACATTTCAAGGTGCTTTGATGCAAGGGGAAGGGCTTTTTGCAAAAACACTGAAGGATGCAGGCATCCCCGTAATGGATTGTGAAGATATTCAACCTTAACGCACAAAAAAGGCAGGGTAATCCCTGCCTTTTTCTTTGAACACAAATCATTTACTTCGCTGCAGCTTTTAAGCCTTGGGCAACAGCCTCCAAGATTGCCTGGGCAGAATATGCATTTTCCTCAGAAACCTGAATCGTCAAGGATTGAGTTTTCACTACCTCCTTGCATACCTCCTCCGCTGCCGTTTGTAAGAGAGGATAAAAAACCATTGTACTTTCATCCACCTCAGTAAGAGCAACATCCTCAATTTTCCCCTTCTTAACGGTAACGGAAACCACGGCGTTTTCGTCGCCTAAGGCAACCTGCGTATGGTATACACCATCCCGATATGTACCTGAATCATTATCCCCCAAGCTTAAGAAAAACCAAATCAGCCCAACCAGAATAACGACGCCCAGCACAGCAAATACAACCGTCTTGATGAGCTCCTTTAACTTTACCACCACAAACCTTGTGCCGCTCACCTTGCTCCCTCCTAAGAAAACATTTCTTATCTTTACCATATGTTTGTCATTTCGCCTTTATTCCCGCGTACAAGTTTGCCTTGAAAAAAAGCTTACTCTTAGGTATCATGGAAAGAAAAAGGAGGGTAATAAAATGGCATTGCGCTTTATCATTGGAACTGCCGGTACAGGAAAAACCCATCTTTGTATGGATGAAATTATAAAAAAACAAAGCACTGGCACGGGACGTCAAATCTTTATCGTGCCTGAGCAATTTACCTCCCAAGCAGAGCGTGACTTGATTACCCATAGCCCGCAAAATGCCATTCTCTTGGCAGAAGTGCTTAGCTTTGGCCGCCTTGCCCATGGAATTTTTTCAAAAAACGGAATTGGGCAAAAGGTACCCTTAGGGGACGTTGGAAAATCCATGGCATTGCAGAAGGTTCTGCTGGATGAAAAAGAAAATCTCACCTTTTTCCGCAACGTAATGAACAAAAGCGGCTTTGTGGATCAGCTTAGCCTGACCATTTCCGAATTTTTTCAGTATTACATAGCGCCCAGCCAGCTTATAGAAAAAGCACAAGCGCAGACACTGACCAAGGGTGTTACGCAAAAGCTTACCGATCTGGCAAAAATATATGAAGCTTATATCAGCTTTACAAAAAAGGACTACATTTCCGCCGACGAAACCCTTGCCCTTTTGGCGGCACAGCTTTCCACATCGAAGCTCTTTCAAGACACAGAAATTTGGCTTGACGGCTTTTATGGTTTTACGCCTCAGGAATTTTCCGTCATTGAAAATTTGCTCAAGCTTTCCACAAGGGTTACCGTTACCCTGCCTATGGATGAAAAAAGTTTTACAGCGCCGTTTCTACTTTCATCCGCGCCCTTTTATGCGCCCTACACCGCAAAAAATAAGTTAGTGCATCTTGCGGAAGAAAGCGGGATCTCCGTGGAACCCCCAGTTTTTCTTTCGGAAAATCACAGGGCACAAAATGAGGCTTTAAAGTCCTTAGAAAAATATTACTTTCAAGGATACTATAAAAAATGCAGCTTAACACAGGGTGTACAAATCATATCCTGCCCCACCAAACAAGAGGAAATTATGTTTGCCGCAGGAAAAATAACCAGTCTTGTGCGGGAAAAAGGCGTGCGTTATAAGGAAATTGCCATCGTGACCAATGCAATGGAGGTTTATGAAAAAAGCCTGCGGGGCATTTTACGAGAATACAATATCCCCTGCTTCATTGACAGCCGCAGAGAAATCTCTTCCCATCCCCTCATTACAATGGTAACGGCCCTTATGGATTGCTTGGTTTACGACTTTCGGTATGAAAATGTATTCTCCTATTTGAAATCCGGTCTTACCCCATTTTCCTACGAGGAGCTTGATGCTTTGGAAAACTATGTGCTTGCTTACGGAATCAAAGGTTACAAGTGGCAAAAGGAAGCGTGGGAGTATGGGCGAAAAAAAGAGGGGGAAGAAGCTATACGGGAAATGAACTGTTTACGGCAACGGTTTATGGAGCCTTTTTTGCCCTTCCTGGAAAGAAAAAAGAACGCACAGCATCCTCTTAAAGAGTTTATTTCTATGCTCATACAGCATTTGGAATCCCTTGGTGTTGCCGAAACCCTTGCAATGTGGACGGAGGAAGCCACAAAATACGGCAGTCCCGCAAAGGCAGAGGAACATCGGCAAATCTGGCAGCTTTTGATGCAGGTTTTGGAGAAGGCAACGGAAATTTTAGGCGATGAGCCTATGACTATGGCCGATGCTGCAAAAATACTATCTGCCGGCCTTCAAAAATGTACGATGGGTGTCATCCCCCCTACCACCGATTGCCTTGTGGTGGGAGATATTGAACGCTCCCGTCTGGCGGAAATCAAATTTCTTTTTGTCCTTGGGGTAAACGAAGGGATTCTTCCCTCTCCCACTCAGCCCCAAGGTATTTTTACCGAAGCTGAGCGACAGCTTTTGGCAGAAACAGGCATGGAATTGGCCAGCGGCGGCAAACAAAAAGCCTTTGAGGAGCAATTTCTCATTTATCGTGGGCTTACCCGACCTTCCAAAGGCTTGTTTTTAACCTATGCAAACGGCGAAACGGAAGGAAAGGCACTCTTTCCATCTTCCATCCTAGACCGCCTTTGCCGCATGGATGGCGAATTAAAGGTTCAACCTTATTCCGGTTTTCGGTTGGAGGAAATGGTTCCCCATTCCGCCTTTCAACTATTGGGCGAAAAAATGCGGGAGCATAAAAAAGAATTACCTATGGAGCCTCTTTGGCAGGATATTTATAGCTTTTTTGCCACAGAACCTCAATGGGAAAAACGGCTTGCCTTGCTCCGCAAAGGCTTTGTAACCACAAAAAAACAAGAAAAGCTATCCCCAAAAACCCTTAAAATGCTTTATAGCGAAAAGATTTTCTCCAGTGTATCTCGCTTGGAACGCTTTGCCGCCTGCCCCTTCTCCTATTTCGCCGAATACGGACTTAAGGCAACAGAGCGCAAGCTTTATCAGCTGCATACACCGGATTTGGGGTCCCTGTTCCATGAGGTTTTAGAGCTATTTTCCAATAAAATCAAAACAGAAAACCTTGCGTGGGATACCTTATCCCAGGAAAAAACAGAGGAACTTATTTTTGAAGCTGTTGACCTTGCCGCACCCAAATTGGGCGATCAAATTTTAATGGATACTGCGGCAAATCAGTATCTCATCCGTCGTTTAAAACGTATTTCTGCACGTGCCGCTTGGACACTGGTACGCCATTTAAAAAGTGGAGATTTTGTTCCCGCGGGCTATGAAATCGGCTTTGGTAATCACGAAGCGCTCCCCCCCATCATCATTCAACTGGCGGAGGGCAACCAGCTGGTTCTTTCGGGGAAAATTGACCGTGTGGATTTATTGGATGCCCACGGAAACCGATATGCAAAAATTATTGACTACAAATCCGGCTCTAAAGCCTTTAGCTTTCAAGATATTTATTACGGTCTTCAGCTGCAGCTGCTGGTTTATTTGGATGCCTATTTAAAGCATTACGAAAAAACAACTACCCCTTTGAAGCCGGGAGGCGTTTTCTACTTTAGAATTATGGATCCAAATATTTCTCTCAGTCAAGAAATGAGTGCAGAGGAAATTGAGGAGGCATTGTATGAAAAAATGCAAATGTCCGGTTTAATTTTAGAAAATGACGCAGTCATTCAAGGCCTCGACCGCATTTTTATTGAGGATGTAAAGGGAAAAAGCTCTGCCATTGTTCCCATTGGGTATACAAAAAAAGGAGATCCCTCCTCCTCCGCCTACCTTGCAGATGAAACGCAATATGAAAAACTGCTTTCCTTTGTTGTCAAGCAGGCGGCGGAACTGGGAAATTCCATACAAAAGGGCATTATCACTCCATCTCCTTATCGCAAAGGCGACCAAACCCCCTGCTCCTATTGTCGGTTCAAAGGAATTTGCCGCTACGACTATGCAGACGAACCAAAATGGCGGAATTTGAAGAAAATAGGGAAAAAGGATTTTTGGGGGATGATTGAGGAGTAAAAGAAACAAAAAATATTTAATCAAAGGTATCCCAAAACATTTGAGGGTAGTGCGACGAAAAATCTTTTGACAAACAAGTTTATCTCAAAAATTTAATCATCTCCAAAAAAAGACTGATAAGTGCGATTTTACGCCGCCTTTATCAGTCTTTTTCCTCATTTAGTGCCATTCATTATGTTCCGCGTTAATATTACCCTCAATCCCTTCAAACTGCATGTTATAATATCGGGCGTAAATGCCGTCTATTTGAAGCAGATCCGCATGCTTCCCCCGTTCCGCAACGCCCTCGTCCGTCAAAACCAAGATTTCATCTGCGTTACGAATGGTACTAAGTCTATGGGCAATGACGATTGTCGTTCTGTTTTGGGAAAGCCGTTCCAGGGATTCCTGAATATACTTCTCGCTCTCATTGTCAAGGGCAGAGGTGGCCTCGTCGAGAATTAATATTTTCGGATTTTTCAAAAATACGCGGGCAATGGCAATTCTCTGCTTCTGCCCTCCCGAAAGACGGGTTCCCCGCTCGCCCACATAGGTATCGTATCCCTCGGGCAGGGACAGGATAAATTCGTGGATATTGGCGTTTCTCGCCGCCTCCTTGATTTCCTCGTCGGTAGCGTCTAGCCTGCCATAGGAAATATTATCCTTAATGCTGCCAGAAAATATGTACACATCCTGCTGCACAATGCCAATGGCGGAGCGCAAGGAATTTAAGGTCAAAGAACGGATATCCCTGCCGTCAATTAAGATGCTTCCACCGGTCACCTCATAGAACCGCGGCAGCAAGGAGCAAAAAGTGGTTTTACCCCCACCGGAGGGGCCAACCAGTGCCATGGTTTCCCCGGCCTTGATTTTCACACTTATATGATCCAAAACCTTAACAGAATCCTCATAACTAAATGAAACATCCCTATATTCGATTTCACCATTCACCTGCTCCAAATCCGTCGCATCCAAAGCATCGACAATTTCCGGCTCTGTATCCAAAACCTCCGTGAACCGTCGGAAACCAGCATAGCCCTTTTGAAACTGCTCGGTAAAATTAAGCAACAGCTCGATGGGGTTCATATAAATATTTACATATAAAACATAAAGGGCAAGATCGGTAGCAACAAGCTCACCTTTTGCAATTAAAATTCCACCCACGGTGATGATTATCGTATAGAAAAGACCTTGAAAAAAGGAATTCCCCGCCATATAACCGCCCATAGCCCGATAGCTTTTGTTCTTGGAGTCCAAAAATCTACGATTACTTTCCTCAAACCTCTCGTTTTCATATTCTTCATTGACAAAAGACTTTACCACACGAACCCCTGCAAGACTGTCCTGCACGCGAGAATTGACACTGGAAATCTTTAGGCGATTGTCCATAAAAATTGTCCGCATTTTTTTATTTCGATAAAAGGAAAAAAGAATCATTCCCAATGTAACCCCAATCAAAATCAACGTCAGCTTAAAATTTAACAACAATAAAATGATAAATGCCCCCGAGAGCTTCAGCACTGACATAAATATGTTTTCCGGCCCATGGTGGGCAAGCTCAGAAATATCAAAGAGATCAGATACGATGCGGGACATCATATCGCCCGTATTATTTTTATCGTAGTAAGAAAAACTCAATTTTTGCAAATGTGAAAAGAGATCCCGACGCATATCACTCTCCATTCTAGCACCCATAATATGCCCCCATGAAGTGATAAAATACTGGGCAAAATAACGGACTACATACATTGCAAGCAACGCAATACCTACGTAACCAATGGTTTTTATAATATTTTCTGTCTCTCCCAGAAAAACTCCTCTGTTAAGAATATTAAGGATCAACGGAAAGGAAAGATCAATCAGCGAGACCAACAACGCACAAAACAAATCCATATAGAACAAAAAACGATAGGGTTTGTAATATTTTGTAAATTTTTTAAAAAGCTCCATAATTTTTCGTATTATCTCCTTTGGTGGATTTCTATAAAACACCCTCATTTTTCAAATAAGGACTATTACAACTCCAGTTTTTCTGCATTTTGGTAAATTTCCTCAACTTCGTTTTTGGGAATCAGCTTCGCCAACGCAAAGGCGATCAGAATAATTCCAGGAATATTCAAAATAAACCTTGTCAATGTAAATTTCACTCCAAGCGAAGATGCTTCAAAAAGCAGCGTAGGTATTTTCATGGTAGACCAAGTTCCAATAAAAATGAGCAAATTAGTAAACTTTATACCCTTTTTCATAAAAACTGCCGCCACCGGAAATGCTCCGTACAGCGGCCCTGCCGCCGCTGCCGCAATGATAAAGGACAACAAAATCCCTTTCAAGCCGGAGCCCTCGCCCATATATTTCACCATGGTTTCCCTTGGAATCCATACATCCAAAAGTCCCAGCAGAACAAAAATCGGCGGTACGATTAGCAGCATCTGCTTCAGCTGAAACACAGAAATATTTAATGTCTGTTTGCCAACCTCCACGTTAATCAGACTCACAAACCCAACCACAACAGCAGTTATCAAAAATAAGCGATACCTTTTTGCAAATTTTTTTAATAAGTTCAACATTATCCCACCACCAGTTTAATTATAAATCCAACGAAAAACGAAAAAATAAAAGCACACACATTTCTTAAAATCGTCATTTTCTTTCCAAAATATTTTATTTCAACGGGCATTGTTGCAATACCCACCATCATTAAAGCAGAAACAAATGTCCCAATTTGCATATAGCCCGCTCCATTTTGGAGCAGCATTGCCGCCGTTGGAAAGGCAACATAGGGTGGAATCAATGTAATCGCCCCAACAACCGCCGCAATAGCAACGCCCACCAAGCCCGAATCCCCACCAATAATCTTTGAAATGACATCCGCATTCATCACAGAAAGCATAAGCCCCACAATCAGCAGGACAGAAAAAAGCTGCGGCAAAAGGTTTTCAAAGGATTTCCATGCCTTTTTCAAAGCTATCCTGGTTTTCCCTTTGTCCTTTCTAAAAGAAATCGTCAAAAATACCATTGCGATTCCGTAAAAAATATAGGTGTCCAATCCATTCCCTCCAAACGTTAATTCTTTCCCTTTTGACGATAATTACTTATAACCAAGATTGAAGCAGCAAGGGTTTTCCCAGCTTCTCCCGCTATTTCCCCAAATTTTTCCCATAGAAAATTCACGGTCCCTTAAAACATACTTGCAACCCCACCGAAACGTGATAATAACAACCAACACAATTTTTTAAAAAATACCTATACTATTTTTATTTGGAGACCTTCGCTTTCCGCTTCTAATTGCAAAGGTACCTTCTTAAATTAATTATAAAGGTACCTTCATAAATTGTCAATCCAATTTTTATATTTTTCTGCTTGCTTATTTCTATTACTGAATACATCCAGTAACGGCTTACCTTAAAGAGCTTGGCGCAAAATTGCATTTATAGGTTTCAATATAACAATAACTCCCTTTTTTTACACTGTTTTTCAAATATACACCTGTGTAATTTTCTCCAAATCCCCTTAAAAGCAATTAGCTGATTTTCTCTAAATATTTTAAATTACATGGTATTTCACGCTTTATTTTTGCATTATACTTTTACGTTTGTATCTTGCAATAGAACTTGATATTTAGGCAGCAATCCTTGTCATAGCTGAACATTACCAACAATACAAGGCATAAAACAAAATTTTGTAGTAAGTTATGGCTCTGCAAAAACTAAGAGTAACCCTCTCATATTCTTTGTGCTACAAAAATACCCTTCAATCTAAACAGTTTGAAGGGCGTTTTTCTTCATTGAATTCTGGTGGTGGTTGTCAAACGCCTAACGAAAAGAAGCTTTTAGAAATCCACAAAGGACGATCCTTGAATATTCATCCAACGGCTACCCATGTGCTACATTCTTACAAAGGCAGAGAAGCCACAAACTCCTTGCACCGGTTTAAAACTTTTCCCAATACTGCTTTACGTTTCCCTCATCTAAGGCATCAATATATGCGTTGGCAATTTCAAAAACTTCCTCTTCATCCTTTATTTTAAAGAAAATTCCATTTTGTTCAAGGGCAATATCCTTATGTTTCCCTTTGTTTTTTTCCACCCAATCCAGAAATTCCTTTTCCCAGCGGCGGCTAGCTTGCTCCATATCCTCATAACAAAGCAATTCGTCCTTCACATTTTCCATTAATTCTTCAATGCTTAATTTCATAACCTTCTCCTTGGATTTTGTGTATAATTAAATTTTCATACCATAAGCGCTTAGAACTTAGACAAACTTTGAACGTTTCATTGTCACTGCCAAGATAGGGCAGACAGCGAAGCTGGCTTTTGCGAAGCAAAAGTGATGACACTCACTGCCAAGATAGGGCAGACAGCGAAGCTGGCTTTTGCGAAGCAAAAGTGATGACACTCACTGCCAAGATAGGGCAGACAGCGAAGCTGGCTTTTGCGAAGCAAAAGTGATGACCAAACCCTTATAGGTATTTGAGGACAAGCCCTCAAGCTTTTGACTTTGTTTTCAGCCTGAGCCTTTCATATTACTTTTTTATTACCTTCTTATTTTACTTTTCTTTCCCTGTTTTTATTCTTAAGCCTCTTTCGGTTCCCTTCCAAAATGGGCATAGCCCGCCCTCGTCACAATTCTACCTCTTGGGGTGCGCTGAATATAGCCAAGCTGCAATAAATACGGCTCATAAACATCCTCTATAGTTTCCGATTCCTCCCCGATGGATGCAGCAAGGGTATCCAGTCCAACGGGCTTTCCCTCAAATTTATCTATCATGGTCATGAGCATTTTGCGGTCGATAAAATCCAGCCCCATGCGATCCACTTCCAATAAATCTAGGGCAAAACGTGCCACCTCACCGGTAATTTCACCATTATAACGCACCTGCGCAAAATCCCGCACTCTTTTTAAAAGACGATTTGCAATACGCGGTGTTCCCCTAGCCCGCCGAGCAATTTCTTCTGCGCCTGTCCCGTCAATCTCAATTTGCAAAACCTCTGCGGAACGGCAAATAATGGTCTTTAAATTTTGAATGTCGTAGGGCTCTAATCTCTGCACAACGCCAAATCTATCCCGTAGGGGTGCTGTAAGCAGTCCAATTCTGGTTGTTGCCCCAATCAACGTAAACTTTGGCAAATCCAACCGCACAGATCTTGCCCCTGGGCCTTTGCCAATCATAATGTCAATCACAAAATCCTCCATCGCTGGATACAATATTTCCTCTATCATACGGTTTAGACGGTGAATTTCGTCAATAAAAAGAATATCCCCCTCACTGAGACTGTTCAAAACCGCCGCCATATCTCCTGCCCGCTCAATGGCAGGGCCCGATGTGGTTTTAATATGAACCCCCATTTCATTGGCAATAATGTTGGATAAGGTTGTCTTCCCCAAGCCGGGAGGGCCATAGAGCAGCACATGATCCAAGGATTCCCCTCTTTGCTTTGCCGCCTGAATGAACACCTTTAAATTCTCCTTAACACCTTCTTGTCCAATATAGCTATCCAGCTGCTGTGGTCTGAGCTTCGGTTCAAAGTCCTTGTCCTCCTCGCCAAATGCCGCTGTTAAAATCCGCCGATTTTCCAATGGTAACACCCGCTTCTATACTAAAATGTAATCATTTTTTTCAATGCTGCTTTCAAAATTTCTTCCGTGGTCATTCCTTCGGCTGCAACCTGCCCAACCACCTTCGCTGCCTCGCTGCGGCTGTAGCCCAAGGCCGTCATCGCATCAATCGCCTCAAATTTGGCACCGCCTACTACCCCAACTTCATCATCAAGCTGGGCAGAAATTGTAACTGCATCCTCTGTGCTGCACTTATCCTTTAATTCCAGTATGACCCTCTGGGCGGTTTTTGTTCCAACCCCTGGGGCTTTGGAAAGGGTTTTTACATCACCGCATAAAATGGCCATAATAATTTCCTGGGGTGTTAATTGGGATAAAAAGCCCAAGGCACCCTTTGGACCCACGCCGCCAACGGTTAAAAGCTTTAAAAACATTTCCTGTTCCTCTTTTGAAGAAAAACCAAAGAGGGAGATTCCATCCTCTTTTACGCTCATATAGGTGAAAACCTTTGTTTCTTTCCCCAATTCGGGCATTCTGGAAAGCATCCCAGTGGAAACAAAAATCTGATATCCAATCCCCCCTGTTTCCAGTATAATATAGCTTTCCCCCCGATGTGCCAAGGTACCCTTGATATACGAGATCATATCCCCGCTCCTCTCATGCTCTATTGTTTTATTATACTGGACAAACCTCCAAAGAGCAACCCAAACCATGGAAAAAAAGAAACTACGTTCGCCATTGTTCCTTTGGAAAAAAAGGTATATACTCAAGAAAAGGAAAGGAGAGATTCAAATGGAGCAAAAAATATTACTTTTGGGCAACCCTGCCTTATATCAGGTTTCCTCTGCCGTAGGGGAAGATGATTATTCGGGACTGCCAAAAATCATTGAGGATTTGCACGATACGCTTATGGCATTTCGCAAAAAATACGGCGCCGGCCGTGCCATTGCAGCGCCGCAAATCGGGGTACAAAAACGTATTTTGTATATGTATATTGACCAACCTGTGGTATTTATCAATCCCCATTTGGAATTTCCCGATGAGGAACAAATGGAGGTTTTGGACGACTGTATGTCCTTCCCAAATCTATTGGTGAAGGTAATACGTTATAAGCGCTGTATCATCCGCTATACAGATATGGAACAATGCAGCTGCAAAATGGAGCTTGAAGGCGACTTATCCGAATTATTGCAACATGAATTTGACCATCTGGATGGAATTCTGGCAGTCATGCGCAGTATAAATAATCACTCCTTCTTTTGGAAGGAAACACAATAAAAGGCTTTTGCCCTTTGAAGCTATTCTTATGGTTAGCCGTACATACTATCAGGTAAAATAAACAAGCGTTGGTTTCTTTAAAAATATGGAAACCAACGCTTCTATTATGTAAACTATTCAATACAGTTTGCTTTATAACTTCTTTCTAAATAGATCCAAATTAGCCAAATAAGCAAAGTGTTTTTTACTCCAGCACCTTTGCAAAACTTATGTAGATATGGTGCTCTATACGCTAAAAATTATTTTTTGTGGCAAAAAAAATGGGGCTTTTTAATCAGGCATAACGGTAATTTCAATTTCAGCCTCCGCCAATATTTTTTGAGAAAGCTCATCGGGATATTCTCCTTTATGAACAATACGCTTAATCCCCGCATTAATCAGCATTTTGGAACAAATGACACATGGCTGAAGGGTAATATAAATCGTCCCGCCATCTGTTGAAATCCCCAGCTTTGCCGCCTGAATAATGGCATTTTGTTCCGCATGCAACGCCCGACACAACTCGTGACGTTGCCCCGAAGGGACACCCAGGCGCTCTCTTTCGCATCCCCCCAACTCCGTACAATGCTTTAGCCCCGAGGGGGCTCCGTTATATCCTGTGGTTATTATGCGGTTGTCCTTAACAATCACCGCTCCCACCTGTCTTCGCAGGCAGGTGGATCTTGTTTTCACAATTTCTGCAATTTGCATAAAGTACTCGTCCCAACTGGCTCTCACCGATTCCACTCCCCAAACATTATTTTATCAAAAATAACATATCTTTGTATCTTTGTCAAAAATCATTTTCTCAAAAAAAGCCCTCAATCCGAAATATTTGCTGGTCAAATAAACCTGCTTTCTTTTCAGATAAAAGACTTTTTTTATAAATCCTTTGCAAATAAGGTTTTGCCGGCTTTCATCGTTCTTTAAAAATTTTCCTAGGCTCCAATCTAGAATTAAAAACACACTAGCCCCTATGCAAATGTAAAAGCTATAAAATGTTTTTATACCTCTTGGACAAGTACGTTTTCTAACGAATGAAAAAAAAGTTCCATTAGATAATCAGGTTCATTTTTTTCGCCTCAAACTTTAATTCTTCTTGGAACTGAGGATCAGCAAGAGAAATAATCATTTTTGCTCTATCGCTTGCTGTTTGACCCTTTAAGCGTACAATATTATTTTCCGTTACCAAAAAGTCTACTTCATTTTTTGTAGTTGTAACGATGGAACCGGGTGTCAAAGTCGGTTTAATTTTAGAAATCGTTCCACCCTTTGTTGTAGAGGTCATTGCAATAAAGCCTTTGCCGCCCTTGGACAAGTTTGCACCACGAACATAATCCACCTGTCCGCCGGAACCGCTAAAGTGCTTTGTGCCAATGCTTTCGGAGCAAACTTGGCCGAAAAGGTCAATTTCAATGCAAGCATTTACGGAAACAAAATTGTCATGCTGTCCAATAATATAGGGGTTATTTGTATAGTCCACCGGATGCATTTCAAAAGCAGGGTTGTCGTTCATAAAATCGTACATCTTTTGGGTACCCCACGCCAAGGTTGCAACGGTTTTTCCTACATTAATCGGCTTTTTCATATTTGTAACAGCACCGCATTCAATCAGATCCACCATGCTGTCTGTAAACATTTCCGTATGAATACCCAAATCCTTTTTATCCTTCAAAAGAACACCAACGGCATTGGGGATGCCACCAATCCCCAGTTGCAAGGTGGCACCATTGACTACTTCGTCCGCAATCATCTGTCCAATTTTTTTATCAATATCCGTCAACGGTGCATTGGGCAAAATGGAAAGTGGTCTTGAGGATTCACAAAGGGCTGTAACCTGAGAAATATGAATCTGATTATTTCCCAAAACACGGGGCATTTTATCATTTACATCCAAAAGGATGACCTTCGCTTTCTCACGCATAGCAACAACCTCTGCCCCCGCCATGGCACAGCTAAAAAATCCATGATCATCCATGGGAGAAACCTCTGCATAAAAAACATCCAGCTTTGGCTTCACATCTCTCCAGTAGCTGGGAATTGTGCTATAATTATTGGGGACATATGTATAATGCCCTTCTTGAATACCCTTTCTGCCTACAGCGCCCGTAAACCAGGAAACATAGTCATATTTCCCCTTCAGCTCTTCATAATGCAAAAACGGAGCATTTTCTACACATAAGGTCTGATGATGAACCACGCCTGTTAATTCTCCATTTCTTGCCCTTTGCCCAATTGCCTCGCAAATTGCGGTAGGCATTTCCAAACCAGTAGGGCTGGCACAAACGTCACCGGATTTTACAAACAACGCAACTTCTGCAGGTGTCATTCTTTTTGCAAGATACATTTCCCGAAACTTATTCATATTTCTCTCACCTTTCCTATTTATCATCTCTATTCCTTTGGCAAATTGCACAATAAAAATACGAAAATACAATTAATTGAATACAAAATACTATCTGTTCACCGTATTTTAGCATGAAAAAAGGTTATTCGTAAAGACTAAACACACCATGTTTTTTAAATTATACAAAAATTAATTATTTTTATATTTTTAGTACTCTTTGTTGATACTTTTTTATGGAATTTTACTTTTCAAAAATTTTAATTATCATTACAAACTTTACTATAAAACCCTTTAAAATCAATGATTTTATGTTTTTTATCTAATTATAAAATTTGTCAAACAACATAATACTCTTTTCGAAAAAATTAGATAAAAAACGGCCAGCCGATCCCTTTTGGGAATCGCTGACCGGTTTGTTTTCCTATTTTATTTTACGATATGATATAAGGATGAATCTCACTAGGAAGTTCTTCTTGCTTGCGGCTAATAATCATTGTAAAGTCTGTTTCCGTTTCCTTTGAAATATCGTTCAACTGACAAATAAACTCAGTAAATTCACTATTATTAATTTTTTCCATAATATAATTTAATCCATCAATGTAAACCTTTTCAATATCGTTATTCTGAGAGAGTATGCCACATACGAAACCTTTAAAAACCTGAGGACTTTCCATAATAAATTTTGGAGTATCCACGAACCGCACACTATAATGAAGATCATACATGCGACTATTGTCATCATCAATAAATACAACACAGCCTTTTGCTTCCTTGCTTGCCTCGTTCGCCATAGCGATCAGTCGTTTTGTTTTACCTACACCTTTTTCGCCTGCAAGAATCTGTACCATTGCAATCTCCCCCTTTATACTGGTGAAATACCTCTGGATTTATGTTATATAATTTTTCAAACAAATAGTTTTCTATCTGTTTGTAATTAGTATTCTCCAAAATTTTAAAAAATCCTCTTAAATTTTCATTCTTTTCTGTAAAAAAACACAATTGGTTGGTTTTCACAACTTTCCCTTAGATTTAATATGGATTTTAATTTTTTTTTGTAATGATTAACCAATTTATTTTTTCTCAAACACCATCGCTGCTGCTCCATAAATGCCCGCATCATTATGAAGCTTGGCCAAGGCAAATTTTTTATCTCTGCAATGGGGGAAAACATGCTGGGCATAGGCCTCTTGAATCATCTTCAAAAGAAATTGTCCCGCTTGGGATACCCCCCCGCCAATAACAACCATTTCAGGATCAACAATATAGCATGCATTAGCAATCGCCATACCTAAAAGATGGGATACATATTTTGTTATATCCAGCGCCAGCTCGTCGCCTTTTTTCGCCTGCTCCCAAAGATCTTTCGCCGTAATTTTATCCAATTGACGAAGGGGGGAGGGTTTATTCGACTCCTGCAAAAACTTTTCCGCCATTCGAACCATGCCCGTAGCAGAAGCATATTGCTCCAGACAACCTTTTTTCCCACAATTGCAAGTGAGCGTTTCAAAGGGATTAATGGTTGTATGTCCAATTTCTCCGGCGGTTCCCGTCTTTCCCATAAGAACTTGGCCATTTAAAACAACACCGCCGCCAACGCCTGTTCCCAAGGTAATCATAATAAGACTGCTTACGTCCTTGCCTGCGCCAAAGGTAAACTCTCCCAATGCGGCAAAACTTGCGTCATTTCCAATAAATACAGGGAAAATCTCCATGATTTTTTCCGCTTCTCTTCCAAGAAACACATCACCCCATCCAATGTTTACCGCACCTCGCAATAAGCCTTCCTCGTTTACCGGCCCCGGCGCCGCCATGCCAACCCCGGCAATTTCTTCTTTTTTAATGCCTTTTCGGCTTAGGCATTTTTCCATTTCTTCCCCAACAGCCTTCAGTAACGGCTTAGAATCCGTTCCTTTTTTGGTTGGAATCTCCCATTTTTCCAAAAGCTCGCCCTCTCCGGAAAACAGTCCCATTTTCACTGTGGTACCGCCAATATCCACCCCAAAACAGTATTCCATCTTATGCCTCCTCATAATTGTAAACATCCTTGTAAATTAAGCTTTTGTACCTTTTATATTCGTCCTCGGATATTTTTTCAGGCATTGTCATGAGCCGCAAAGGCAGCATCCCCTGCCCCGCTCTCATGGGTGGCTGCAAATAAGGATACTCATTGAAATAAAAACCATGCCTTTCATAAAAACCAACACGCCTTAATGTAAAATCATCTTTTGGCACTTCCACTTCCAAAACAATTGGCTTCTTTGCCCAGGCAATCACTTCAGCAAGCTTTTTTCCACCAAACCCCTCGTTTCTAAAAGATGGCTGTATGGCAAAATGCTCAAAATATAAAAAGTCGTCAAAATCCCATAGTGCAATTACCCCTTGGAGTATCCCGTTATCTTCCTTCATCCCATATAAACGGTACCTCGGCTGATCCAAAAGGGCTTTTTGCCGTTGTTCTTCTCGCAATTCTTCCACTGGAAAGGCTTCCTCTAAAATCGGATATACTGTGCAAAATGTATCCTTATATATACGTTCAAACATAAAAACCTTCCTCCTTATTCCAAAGAATACTACAAATGCAAGGAAAATGCAATCTCAATCCTTCTGTTAAAATGATATATTAAAAAGGATGCCGTCCAAGGTATTTTCCCCAAAATGCCAAAAGCAAGCTGTTGATTTTTTTCATTTTTTTATGGTATTTGTCAAAAAATACCAAAGCACAGATTATACCAAAAAGGTAATTATCCAAAATATTGCCAGTATCGGCATTCGCACTGTCTTTCCACGCCTATGCCAATACACCTCAAGGCGGGAGGAGAAGCATTCATTCCACTTTTCTCCCAAAGTAAACTTATCAACCATTCTATGGGTATGCAAATGTATGCTGATTTTCCTAGTGTTTCCAATTTTGTCCACAGAATAATAGATTTTTTTTGTAGCCATTTTATAAAAATTGTGCTATACTCTACCGGAAAAGGATGTGAAAGAATGAGAAAAATTTCGAGAGGCTTTATCCTCTTTTTGATACTTTGTTTTTCTGCAATTATGCCTGCTACGGCGAAAAATATTTCAGTAACCCTGAACGGATACCCCCTGCCCCTTTCAGCACCCGCCCTCATTGAAAATGACCGGGTTTTGGTTCCCATGCGCAGTATTATGGAAGCATTGAACTATACCGTTGTGTGGCATCAGGATAGCCGCACCGTTGAGGCAACCAAAGATGACACACAGCTGTTTCTCACCATTAATAACCCTATTGCCCTTGTAAATCAAGAGTCTGTGACTTTAGATGCGGCAGCTACCCTATCAGACAATACAACCATGGTTCCCCTTCGTTTTGTGGCGGAGTACAGTGGTGCAACGGTTGAATGGAATGGGGAAACCTACACAGTGATTATCACCACCCGCCAAATATCCCAAGGGGATTTAACCGATTCCGTAGTTTATTTGCAGACAAATAAAATGCAAGGAAGTGGCATTATCCTTTCCTCTGACGGCTTGATTGCAACGAATTTTCATGTAATCGAAGGTGCATCCTTAGTGCAAATGGTGTTTGCTGATAATTCCATATACCAAGGAAACGCTACCGTTGTGGGCTTAGATGCCCAAAGAGATATTGCCCTGCTACAAATTGATAAAGAAAACTTAATTCCGGCAACCGTGGCAGCCTCTATTGTAAAGGGGGACGCCGTAACCACAGTTGGTGCGCCTAAAGGCAATCGTAACACTGTATCCCAAGGATTTATAAACGACTTTAATCAAGATATCATTTCCGCCAGCGCCTTTATTGACCACGGCAGCAGTGGCGGCGCATTGTTTAACAGCAGTGGCAAGCTGATTGGTATGACCTCATCTTATAGCGATGAGGAATCCTTTGCCATCCCCGTTAGTGAAATTATGAAGGTGCCGAAGAATCTTTCGATTCCCATTCGGCAAATGAAGTCTTATTCCTACACGCCAAGTGCACCCCAAAATTTGGACTACCGGCTGGAAAACAACTCTGCCTATGTAACCTGGGCGCCAGTGTATGATGCTGATTATTTTTATGTTTATATTTCCTACACAAAAGGCGGAACCTTTGCCAAGCTGCAAAACAAAGCACTGGGCGGCGATACGTGGTATTGGGGCTTTCCACAATGTTTTGGGATTAGTACGATCAACAATCGGGCTGTTTATATTAAGGTTTCCGCAGTCAGAAACGGTATTGAAACCCCAACCACCGATGCATTGGAAATTCAGTTCAATTAAATTTCATTATTGCACGCAGGCCAATAAAACGACTTATAAGAAACAGGGCATCATCCCTTGCAAACGATGATGCCCTGTTTTTATATTTCTTATTTTGTTTGATAGGCTTCCTTTACACAAATAACCAGACCCATTACCCCAGTGGCAAAAAAAACAATCAAAGGCAGCTGAAGTTGCATCCCTAAAATAACCCCGAGCCAACCTTCTATATTATTGTAGCTCCAGGGGATAATAGGGCAGAGTACTGTTGCTGTCAATAAAGCAATCACGCCCAAAAAGCCGCATACAAATAATCCCATTCCTAATATCATCTTTTTCATAAGTTTTGTTTCCCTTCCATAAAAAATATGATTTGTGAAGCAAATTTCATCTCTTATTATGAAGTTCTTAGCTGAGTTCCTTTGTTAGGTCTGCCTCAGTTGCCTCTGTATATGCAATCAAAGCATAGGGGGAAAGAATTACCTGCTCTCCTCTAATACCCGCACTGACGGCAATTTCATCAAACAAAATGGCCGTTTCATCGATAATGGTGGGGTATTTCTTTTTCATACCAATAGGGGAGCAGCCCCCTCTAATGTACCCCGTTAACGCTAAAAGCTCCTTTACATGAGTCATTTCCAGCTTTTTGTTGCCCGATACCGTCGCTGCTTTCTTCAAATCCAGCTCCGTATTAACGGGAATGCAAAATACCAAAACTCCAGCTTTATCCCCCCTGGTTACAAGGGTTTTAAAAACCTGCTCCGGTGGGATTCCTATTTTTTCCGCCGCATCCATTCCGGAAAGATTATTTTCGTCATATTCATACTGGGATATTCGGTAAGAAATCCCTGCCGTTTCCAATAGCCGCATCACGTTGGTTTTAACCATTCCTTCTTACCCCTTCCCAATTTTCATATTTCTTCCGTAATGAAATAAATATTGCTGCGCAAACCCTGCGTTCTCACCAAAATTCTCTGCCGCCGATTTTTGCAGCTCCAACAAAGAAAGCTTTTTTCCACTGCAATATGCATGGCTGTAAACACGATTAATCCAAACATCCATAGGGAAAACCTCATATCTACCAAAAGAAAACAGCAAAATACAATCCGCCACCTTTTGTCCAACGCCACAAATTGACATTAGTCGTTGGCGAAGCTCAGCCGTTGATAATTGATCCAGTTCCCCTGGGCAAAAGCCCCCAGCCAGCACTTTCCCCACAGCATCTGTCAAATATCTGGCACGAAACCCACAGCCAAGGCGGCGATATTCCTCCTCCGAAACCCCCGATAGCTGTTCAGGTGTTGGAAAGCTGTATTGCCCCGGGCCTATACATGTTCCGTATTCCCCACAAAGCCTTTGTATCAGCCCTCGTATTCTTGGAATATGGTTATTCTGGGATAGTATAAAGGACATTAGCATCTCAAAAAATTCTTGCTTTAAAATGCGGATACCCGGTGCAAAAGAAATGGCCTCCGACATAACGGGGTCGTTTCGGCTTAATTGCTGTTTAATTTCCCCATAGTTTCTCTCTCCATCAAAGTATCCTTTCCAAAACGAGATATCCTCCCCACCATAAAAAACGATACTGCCCCCCGCTTGGCCAAGGGTAACCACCCTTTGGCCGGAGATGACAGTATAGCAATCATTGTCTTCTTTTTGATAGCGAAAGCATTGTCCACATTCTAAAGTTTGGGACAGAGAAAAGTCTGGGCAATCCCAATAGACTTTTTCCATTTGTCAAACACACCTTTTTAATTTTAATCATCTAAAATCAGGAAACCATAATCTATTCCCGTTTTTTCCTTAAGGAATTTCCGTGCTTCATAATCAGAAGCAACAAATTTTGCCTTCCAAATGCCACCCTCACTATAACAGGCATAACGGCTTCCATTGGTTAAAACCGCATACGCGCAAGCAGCTGTTGCGCATTGATATGCAATTTCACTAGAGCTTGAAATTGCCTTCGCACTAAAAAGTGCAGCCTCAACCCCGCCTTGCTCACGGTAAATACCGCCCCGCCATGACGCTAGGGTATAGGTGGGCAATAATTCCACGTTTAAAGTAGGAATATAGCGGTTAATTGTAGTGATGGGATAATATTCCATCTGTGCATTGGGATAAACAACTTCCCAGAAATTATTCTCATTTTCTAAAATATATTCCTTGATATTTGCAGTATTTGCTTTGTTTGAGAAAACAACAACGGCATGCTTATTATCCATACGGATTTCTCTCACATAATACTCATCAAAACGCCCTTCAAAAAGGCTAATATAATTCAGTATTCGTTCATACTCCACCGATGCGGAGGATAGTCTTACAATTTTTCCGTTATTTTGATTATTCTTCGCCAATAAACTGTTGAAGCTTTCTTCACTGATCGTTCCGATTTTTCCGCTAGTCGATGCAATCAAATACTTATTTGACTGTTTTATCGCGGCAAACACGCCAAAATCCGCACTTGCTGCAGGAACCGTGGCTCCATCCATCTCCTCCAAATCGCTTCCGTTAAGGAGCAATATTTTATAGTCCGACGGATTCAGACCCTTTTCCAAGTACCCATCCGCCACTAAGGTATCTGTAGTTATGTACTTTCCCTCATAATAGTTATAAAGCAAGCCGTCTTTGCTCATCCAGCCTCTTTTTGCGCCGTTTTCTTTATAATCCTTCTGGGCAGCAGCAGCAATGGATATCAAATTATTCGTTATTCTTGCCGCTTCGCTCTGCCAAAAAGGCTTTGTATCCACGGTTTGTGTTTTTTCAGGCTCAATTTTATTTATTACAGGTACAGTCTCATCCGAAATAGGGTCTTCTTGATCGCCTTTGTTATTATTTTCAGGATCCTCATTGGAAGATGGTATCTCTGCGGGAGGGTCATCATCTTGTTGATCATTTTGACTCACTGGCGGCAAGGGATTCTCCACCCCTGCTTTCCCCCATGCACATGCTGCACACAAGAAAAGCAAAATACCTATCAGAACATAGGCATATCTCCACTTTTTATTCTTCAATATAATCATCCTTTTTGTCCGCTATAGCATCGTAAACCGAAAGCAGTTCTTTTTTATGCGTATTTACAATATGGGAAATTTTTTTCTCCATTTCTTCATGTGTATCAGAAAAAGTAAACTGAATCACCCATACTGGATTATAGTGCCCTTCTTCCTCCTCTACACTTTCCACCTGTGCAGCCAAAGGCTCCATATCGTAATAATCGAAAATCGCATCATATTCCCAATCTTCAATTTCCTTATCACAGGACAAACGCAAAACCACTTTTTTGCCTTCCTCCGACTCCACCGCATATATATTATAAACCATTCCCACATCCTCTGAAAAGGAATAGCTCCCCAGCTCTTTTTCCAAAAAACCCGTTTCTCTATCTTTCAGCATTACCACAATAACGGTATCTTCCATATTGATCTCCTTTAAAAGCATAGCTAGTCTATTATGCTTAATTATACTACACTTTTTTTGGGGATGCAAGAAAACGACTGGCTGCACTGTTGTCTAAACACTGGCAAAAACATTGAATTTATGCGCTTTTTTGTAATATGACGTAAATTGTAAGAATTTGTTCCTATGTCTATTAAGAATAAATAATAGTAATTTTTCAAAAAAATGGCCCTTATGGAAAATGATTGAAAAAGCAGTGCGCCCGTACCTGTTTTGAATTATATATCTTAAAACCCATGAATGATTTTTATATTTTAATCATCCTTATTCTATGTTATAGTAATAAAATCACGGAAAAACAAGACGCAGCAGACGAAAAAACAGCGGCAAATTCCCTTGTTTTACAGAAAAAATGAAAAAGGGAAATATTTCTTGGGAAATCTTCCGTATTTTCGGGAAATATGCTCCTTTCGGGAAGGTGTGTGGAAAAATGACAAAGGAAGAGAAGGTTAAACAGATTCTTTTCTTATTGCAAGAACAATATGGCCCAACAAAATGCTATCTGGATCATGAAAATCCATGGCAGTTACTCGTTGCCACCATTTTATCGGCACAGTGTACCGACGAGAGGGTAAATATCGTTACAATGGACTTATTTCAAAAATATAAATCGGTGAAGGACTTTGCAGAAGCCAATTTGAAGGAGTTGGAAAACGATATCCACTCTACCGGTTTCTATCATAACAAAGCAAAAAATATCATTGCCTGCTGTCAAAAGCTATTGGCCGAATACAACGGTCAGGTGCCTTCAGACCTGGAAGCATTGACGTCCTTGGCCGGGGTTGGGCGCAAAACCGCAAACGTTGTGCGGGGCAACTGGTACGGCATTCCAAGCATTGTAGTGGATACCCATGTAAAACGCCTTTCAAATTTATTGGGATTGACGAAAAACCAAGACCCGGTTAAAATCGAATTTGATTTAATGAAAATCATCCCAAAGGAAAATTGGATTGCAATTAATACCCAGCTAATCGCCCACGGCAGAAAAATTTGTATCGCAAGACGGCCAAAATGCGCCGAATGTCTTTTACTGCCCTATTGTACAGGTGGTCAAAAGCAGCAAAAAGAAAAATAATATTTTTATAAAAATGGAAACAATAATTTTAAGGAACAAAAAATCTGATTGGAGGATTACTCAATGAAACAAAAACTTCGATATTTTTGCATGGCTATGATCGCAGTCATGGCTTTTGCCGGGTGCAGCAACAAGGATAGCGACACCGCCGCATTACTGGAAAAAGCGCAGCAAAAAATGACAGAAATAACAAGCCTTCAGGCAACAATGACCATGAACGTAAAGATGACCATGGGCAGTGAGGAAATTTCCACCGTCACATCAGCCGATATTGCCGCTTTTGTGGAGCCTTTAAAAATGAAACTGGACGTATCGTCTTACATGGAAAAGGATACTGACCAAAAAACCATTATGGAAATGTATGTGCAAAAAAACAAAAATGAGATTAACGTATTTTCAAACGCAGGCACCGGCTGGGTTCAAACAACCGCAGAAGATAGCAGCCTTGGTCAATTTCAAATCTATGATAATATTTCCGGCTACCTTTCGGCAATCGACAGTCCTGTAAGCAAGGGAACAGAAAAAATTGGAGACGTTTCAACGGTTCGAGTGAAGGGTATTTTAAAAGGCGAAACTATGGAACAAATTATTGAGGAATCCGGGTTACTATCCTCAGCCCAAAGCGTAGGAATCTCCGAAGCACAGTTAAAGGAAATGTATAGTGAAATTGACGGGTTGCCTCTTACCTTGTGGATTGGCGAGGACGGCTTGGTGTACCAATATGAAACGGATATTAAAAAGCTCATTCAAGTGGTAATGGACAAAACCATTGCATTAATCGGTGCCGATCAATTTGATGAAGATATGAAGATTTCCGTGCAGTCTGCAAATATTTCCGTTCGCTGCAATGAATTTGATAATGTAGAAGATTTTGAAATTCCTGCTGAAGCCCTTGCGGCTAAGCAATGATAACCAATAACTTCTTTTTAATTTTGAAACGGCAGATTTCTGCTGATCTCTGCCGTTTTATAAGCAGTGTTCGTTTTGCCTGGGGCTTATTGTATAAAAAGCCTCTACCCCCTTGTTTCATCAGCAAAACCGGATAAAAACTGATTTTTCTCCATAGGCCTCCTTTAGGACTTCGTTCATTCCCATTTATATATGTATGAAGTCCATTGGGGCAAACATGGCTGAATTAGCACTTCTTGAAAAACAGCGCTTTTTAATTTTTTGAGATCATCTAAAAAATATGTATAAAAAACAATTTTGGGGTCAGCTTATATATTAGAAGTTTTTGTAGATTTCAAAAAGTTTTTCTAAAATAAATTTGGAAGCAGGATTTAGAGCGCTTTTCGATTTCAAAATGTTTTTTCATAAACTAATTTTCTTTTATATTTCGAAAAAAACTCTCCACCTAATTTTTATCTATACAATCAAAAAAAGTCTTTTCTTCATTTTAGCGTTGGCTTAAGCCCCTAAAAAACAGGATTTATAAAGGGTTGTCATATTTTTAAAAAACTGTCCCCTTAGTGTACACTTTAGGGTATTTGCTTTTTAATTCTCCAAAAAAAATTTAAAGAAACTGTTGACTTTCCATTCACTGTACCAGATAGACTAAAATCAGAGTTAAGGAAAGCACTTAACAAATCAAACAAACAACATACATAAATTTAAAGGAGGAATTCTCAATGGTAGGTAAAAAGGTTGTACATCATTTAATGATGAGCGCAAAAGACGGTCACTATACTGGCAATTTGGTAAACGGCGCTAGAATCGTTAATCAGTGGGGCGACGTTGGTACAGAATTAATGGTTTATGTTGATGGTGACATCAGCTTGTTCTTGGGCTACAAGGACATCGAATTCACAGCTCCTGTTTACGTTGGTGACTTCATGGAATACCACGGCTGGATTGAAAAAGTTGGTAACCAGTCCTATGCATGTAAATTTGAAGCATGGAAAGTTGCTCAGATGGTTGATATCACAAATCCTCAGGATACACGTGCAACAGCTTGCGAGCCTCCTGTATTGTGCGGCACTGCAACAGGCAGCCTTTTCATTGCGAAAAAAGATCAAAGAGGTCCTCAGGAATCTTCCTTCAAGGATGCAAAGCACCCTCAGTAAGTTTTTGGTGACATTTTCGAAGGAGCGGATATCAATCCGCTCTTTCTTTTTCACCAAAATTCACAATTTTTATCGTTAATTTGCTCATTATGTAAACAGAGAGGATGAATAACCATGGATAGACCGTTGGAAGGTATTCGTGTGCTTGATTTAACACAGGCTTACAGTGGCCCTTTTTGCACGATGAATCTTGCTGATCATGGCGCAGAGGTAATTAAAATTGAACGCCCTGGCGCCGGCGATCAAACAAGAAGCTGGGGCCCTATGGAAAACGATTTTAGTGGCTACTATGCCTATATTAACCGCAATAAAAAAGGAATTACATTAAATCTCGCCTCTGAAGAGGGAAAGAAAATCTTTACAGAACTGGTGAAAACCGCTGATGTGGTTTGTGAAAACTATAAGGTTGGCGTTCTCGAAAAATTAGGGTTTTCCTATGAGGCATTAAAGGAAATTAATCCTCGCATTATCTATGGTTCCATTAGCGGGTTTGGCCTTACAGGCGATTTGGCTTCCCGCCCCTGCTATGACATTGTTGCCCAGGCTATGAGCGGAATGATGAGTGTAACAGGCTTTGCTGATGGCCCCCCTTGCAAAATCGGCCCCTCCGTAGGTGACAGCTATACTGGAGCTTATTTGTGCATGGGCGTTTTGATGGCGCTGTATGAAAGAGAAAAAACCGGCGTTGGCCGTCGTATTGATGTGGCAATGGTAGATACCCTATTCTCTACAATGGAGAATTTTGTAGTGGAATATACCATTGCTGGAAAGCACCCCCATCGTGCAGGTAACCAAGACCCCAGCATTGCACCTTTCGATTCTTTCCATGCAAAAGATGCAGATTTCGTTATGGGTTGCGGCACAGACAGAATGTTTGCAGGCTTATGTAAAGCAATGAGTAAAGAAGATTTGATCGACGACCCACGTTTTAAAACAAATTTGGATCGCTGCGAAAATTATTTGAAGGATTTAAAGCCTATTATTGAAGAATGGACACAAACAAAGACAGTTGACGAATTGGAAGAAATCATTAGCAGCTTATCTATTCCTTTTGGCCCAATTTATACAATTCCAGAAATTGCAGAGCATGCCTTAACGAAGGAAAGAAATATGCTTTGGGATGTTTATCAGCCAGGAATGAATACAACCATTCGTATCCCCGGTTCTCCCATTAAAATTCATGGTGAAGAAGACAAAGCACAGAAAGGCGCCCCTATCCTCGGTGAAGATAATGTTGCGGTCTACTCCGAAGTTTTAGGTCTTTCCGCAGAAGAGATTAAGGCACTAGAAGAGAATAATGTTATTTAATGCCTCAAAAAAACAGCGTGATGAACCATCGTTTTCTGTTGAGCCATTTTTGCCGTTGTGGTATACTGAGGAACAAGACAGTATATTTCATAGCGAAAATGCAAGGAGGGGCGATTTTATGTCCGATGGAAACAACTATTATTCGATCGGAAAAGTCTCTATTCTCTGTAATGTTCCCATTAAAACGCTACGCTACTATGACAAGATTGGCCTTTTGGTGCCGGAGTATCGAAAATCCGACAGCAATTATCGATACTATGCTCAGGATCAGATTTTAACCTTATTCATTATCCGCAAGCTACGGCATTTAGGTATCCCCCTGAAGGATATCAAACAAATCGTTTGTCAGAAAAACGCAACGGCTATGGGATCCTGTATCAAAGAAAGATTGCTTGAAATCAGCAGTATTATAGAATCTCTGAACAACCAGTATGCGGAGGGGCAGCTTTTGCTTGACCGACTGGAAAAGGGATATAATATTCTTGAAACAGGGCAATCCAACTGGTCAACAGAGGGGATTCGCGTCGAGGAAATTCCCGCGCGCAACGTATTGTTTACAAGACGCGTTAAAAAGAATTACAAAAATAGTGACGTTTCAGTGGATCGGTGGTTTGAATTATTTGAAATGGTATCGCAGCATAATTTGCGTATGGTTGGCTCCGTTATTTTAACTTACCACAACAACCCTTTGGAGCAATTTTTCAAAACAGATTGTGATTTGGAAATTTGTATTCCAATTGATGAAACCCGAGAGGATTTGCCGGAGTTTAAGCAGTTTGGCGGCTTTAAGGCCGTAACTGCCCTGCACATCGGGCGTAATGACGAAATTATACAAACCCATATCAAAGCAATAAAATGGCTGAATCAGCAAGGTTATAAGACAGTTGGCCCAATTTCGGAAGAATACATTATTTCTCCGGTAGATATTAATAACGAAGAAAATCACATTACAAAAATTATTATACCCATATTCTAATTTACATTTTGGGTGCTAAAAAAGACCAGAGGGCTTCTCTCTCTGGCCTTTTTTATTATACAAAATCCATACATATAAGCAAGCCAATTAGATCAAGGCTAATTTAAATAAGTTTTTTTACAGACAAGTGAACCATAACTTTTACAAAGCCAGCAAAAATTCCAGCGCCCCTCTTTATAAAATTGGACATTTACAATTTATTTACAGCTTACTTCTTTCGCAGCATTTTTAAAATGGTTTCCTAGACAAATCTTAAGTCTAAAATTACATTTGGAAAACATTCTCTTCTGCTCTTTTCAAGCCTAAAAAAACTTGTTTCATTTCCCCTTTGAAATGAATTTTGTGAAGCACCCCTATAATTTTACAAGTAATTCAATAAATTTTAATAGTTAGTATTAAACTTATGGGAGATTTTTTTTTACCAATTTAAAAAGCTTGTTTTTAGAAAAAAAACCGAAAAAAATGTTATTCACATTTTTCTCTGTTTAATTCCGACAATTTTTTTTCAAATGCTAAATGAAATTTAGTGCAACTAAATTATTATTTGAAGATTTTAAAACAATCCTCTAAATGGATACTTTTTTCCTTCTACAACATAAAACAAAAAAATATTGAAAAAAATAATTGTTGACTATACCTTAGATAGATGCACTATATTTAAATTGACTTATAGTATATCACTAAAAAAGATGAGATTTGAATTATTTTTTTATTCATTATTTTGTCGTTTTGAAAAATAATTGTATATCCGCGGATACATTATTGTGAAATTCTATAAAACCAGGCCTGCATTGGCTTTTTTGACACCAAGCTGAATTCCTTTGGCTTCGTTAAACAAAAATCCTGAGGATCTGGCAGGTCATTGTTGTGGCAAAATCACATAGTACTTATCACATGTCACCCTAAGCAATTATTTGTAATGGCAATTTTTAAACTGTTTTTATGAAAGGTTTGAAAGGATAACATCAAAGGAGGTTATGCTTATGTCTGGAAATAAACAGCAACAAGAAGGCGCTTTTAAAAAGGACTTACGCAAAATTGATATTTGGTCATTGGCTTTAGGCGCAATTATAGGATGGGGCTGCTTCGTTATGCCGGGAACATCCTTCTTGCCAAAAGCAGGACCGCTTGGTTCTATTTTAGGATTAATGCTTGGCGCAATTATTATGTGTATTATTTGTTTCAGCTATGGTTACATGATTCGAAAATTTCCTCTTTCCGGCGGAGAATTTGTTTACGCCGACGCTGCTTTTGGAAAAAAACACGCTTTCATCTGCGGATGGTTCATTGTTTTGGCATATTGGTCGCTGATTCCTTTGAACTCTACCGCATTGGCTATGATTTCACGTTATATTCTGCCAGGGTCCCCTTTGCAGGTTGGTTATTTATATACCATTGCAGGTTGGGATGTATATCTTGGAGAAATCGCATTGGCTTATGCATTTATTATTGGTTTAGGTATTGTAAATATGCGGGGTGTCAAGAGTGCTGGTTGGTTCCAGACTTTAGTAGCAATTTCATTGTTTGCTGCGGTACTGTTTGCTTTGGTCGGTGTATTATTGACAAAACCTGATTTTAACAACTTAAAGCCTTTCTTCTTGGAAGGGCAGCCAAAATTTTCCTCCATTCTGGCAGTGCTGGCCTTTGCTCCTTATTGTTTCGTAGGCTTTGACTGTATTCCTCAGGCTGCCGAAGAATATAGCTTTTCCCATAAGGCAGCATTGGGCTTAATGGTTGGTGCAATTTTGGTTGGCGGCATTATTTACTCAGCCGTTGTATTTATTACATCAGTTGTAAATCCTTGGGCGCCTATGTTGGCTGCAAACCCTGACTGGGCAACTGGCGAAATGGTTTTAAAAGCAATCGGTTATATCGGTGTTTTCTTTATCGGTATTGCAATGCTTTGTGCAGTCATTTCTGGTATGAACGGTTTCTATATTGCATCCAGCCGTCTGCTGTACTCCATGTCTTACGCTGATGCATTACCTAAAAAATTTGCACATTTGACTCCACAAGGCACACCAAAAAACAGTATTCTTTTTATGATGCTTTTGGCCTTGATTGCACCTTGGTTTGGTCGTCAAGTATTAGCATGGATTGTTGACATGACTTGCGTTGGCGCAGCCATGGGCTTTACATATACCTGTGCATCTGCAGCAAAGATTGCAAAAAGAGATGGCGATAAAGGACAAATGTGGATTAGCATCTTAGGTATTGCAGTTGCATCAATCTTCTTGATTATTACTTTCATCCCTGGTATGCCCGGTTTCTTGTCCATACCTTCTTTCATTATTCTAGGTGTTTGGACTGTATTGGGAATTATTTTCTACTTTTCTATCAAAAAGCATTATATTTATGGTAGATGGAAAGGCATTCCTGTATCAGAAATTTTATACACGAAAATGAAAGAGGACAGAAAAATCTAAGCTTTTATCTTGAAAACACAAGATATATATCTAATCACTCTTTGAACGCAGCCTTCCCTCTTAGCGTTCTGCCGGTCAAAGAAGTCCGCCAAGTGCGGACTTCTTTGTATTAAGCCATAAAATTCACTGCAAAAAACGTTAATTACCATACCTTTGGGCATTCTTCAATGACGCAGAAAAACCCGATTTTAGCTAAACGAACTCGGGTTTCCCCACAGGCTTTTCCCTTTTGCGGCTTTGTTATTTTTTATCCAAAGTGGGAACGCTCCCTTTATTGCCAACCTTTAACCCCAGCAACTCAGCAATATCCCTTGTCTTGATATATGTCACACCATCCTTGCGAATCATATCAGCCTGAAATTCTTTTCCATCTATTATAATTTTCCCCTTTTCAACCATTTCATCATCCTCCATCTTGTACAAAATATAATCCATCAAAAGCCAATGGGTAAAATTGTTTTTGCTTAAGGGTACCTCTCGTACACCGTAAGCCGAACCATCTGCCCCAATATAGTAAGGAACATTTTCTTTCATACCTGCAAAAATGCCTACATGCCCTCGCATCCAAACCAAAGCACCAACGGGGGCATTTTTTATGGTATTAATAGGCTCTTTGTGAATTGCATACTCAAATAACTGAGAAGAACTAAATATTTTTCCCGTTGCCCATGAAATCAATCCCGAACAATCCACACAAACGCTACCAACCTTTTTTTCATCACTATCCCAAACAAGCTTTTTTCCGTACAATCTCTGTAGATAGTTAAAGTTCGCCTGGGTCATGATTGCCCCTTTCATGCCATAAACATAAGGTGTTCCCAACTTAGAACGAGCAAAATCCACTAATTCCTGTCCCGTCATACTGCTTCCCCCTTTACGACCTCTTGAATTGCTTTGTTCTGTGTCAATAACATCCTCATTTCAATCAATGCAGCATCCACCCATCCCGAAAACAATTCAAAAGATACAGCCTTGGTGAAATACGGGAATCTCGCAATAAATAAATCCCATACATACCTTAATTTTAATTGCCCCGTGCCGCTCCCTAGCTCCTTTTCCGCTTGGATACAGGCATACAACAGCCATTCCTTAATCATTTCAACCTGTTTTTGTGTTGGCAGCTTGGAAAAATCATATGCAACGGAAACTCCTATCACTATAGCCGCAATACCTACCACCAAGATAAACCAATTTTCAATCAGCCACATCATTGTTATTCCCCTTTCTCATATCCTCAACAAATGTCTCCTTTTCTTCCCTTTCCCGTTTTTCTTCAATTAAGCGAACTCTTTCTTCCTCCCTCGTTTCTTTAAACGACTTCATAAAATATCCTAGCATTACCGTAATAATCTCAGTGACAACGGTAATAGACAGTGTTTCGGCTATCTGCTCCCGTCCCAAAAACGCAAGAAGGTAAGAAAGCTGCAAATCAACCAAAGCAGTGATAAATATCCACTTTACTGCTTTTTTGGAGAATGTTTTTCTCATTCTTCTTATAACAACCGCCCCCCGCTAAGCAAATACCCAACCACTGCCCCCACAACAACAGTAATTCCCCGCTCCACCATGCTTTCCCACCGCTTAGCAGGCTTTTGTGCAAGTATTTTTACGTCCGCTTTGATCTCGCCTACATCCTCCTTGATATACTCTTGTTCTTTTTGCATCACAGAAAAAGCATTTGCAAGCTGTTCAAGGTTGTCCTGACGTTCCTCCACCTTGTCCAGTCTATGCTTGTTACTCTTGCTTCGTGCATCTACCTCCACCAATTTCTCCGAAATTTCATCCTGATTCATTGCCCTCACCCCCTTACGTCGCCAAATTTCCATTTGCATCAATTATGCTTGTATAGGTACCGTTTACCCCGGTGCTGCTATACCTTAATCCGTTACTTCCAAAATGAAATACCTTCGTTGCATTTGCTGTGGAAGTACCATCCACGCAGATATAAAGACCGTCGGTGTTGATTGTGGCCTTTCCGTTGATTATATTGAACACCTGTTTTACCTCGGTACTCGCACTTGTAGCCGTCGCAAGGCTTTTTTCTCCGCTGGTAATGGATGATGTCAAATCGGGTACAAAATCGCCCAATTCCACGCTGTTGTACCGCTCAAGTAAGCAATCCCATTCATATGAGATAACCTTGGCTTTCTTGTGGAATCCTATTTTTACATTGGAAACCGTCACCACGTCCCCCAGCCACACCTCTTCCAAAACAGCATATTCTTTGTATTCCTCCGTTTTAGAAAGCATCTGAAAATCAGCTTTGATATTTACTTTTGGCAAGTCACATCCACCGTCAAATAGTTCCTGTACAGCCGCAGGAAGTTGAGCTGCAGTCAAACTGCTGTCCTCAAAAACATAAATCTTGGGATACTGGTAATTGCCGATATATGGGCTATCCCGATACAACCCCGACATTGCCACGCCATTTTTTCCATAGGCGTATATTCTTGTGGCGACGTCTGAAATATCTTCGCTGACTTCCAAACCCACAAGGTTTTTGCCGTATCGAATGGCAACGCCCCGATCCTGCCCGATGGAGGTTTTCATGGTTACGGTAAAGCCATCCCGTAGGATTTCGCCGCCAAATGTCTTGACAAAACTGCTTGCATCATCGTCACCATTTAATAGGATAGAAATAGGATTTTCTTTGCTTGTTACGACCGTTCCTGTGCCGCTCATTGTTGTGGATAGTGTAAATGATTGGGTGAATACAAAAGCCGCTTGAATAGCGTTTAAAATGGCTTGGGGCGTACCTGTTACATTGACGGACAAGCAAAGGTTATCCAGCAAATCATAAAAGATATGACGAGCGTTTACCGTTATTCCGTCCATGTCAGGCCTAACATGATAAATCCGAAACGGCTGTTTCCCCCTCGGCGTGGATGCATAAATAATCCGCTCCTTTTCAAGCTTCTCCCACTTCCCCCATTCGTCATAAGGGTGTTCCATTTCCAACTCATAAATGCCGTTTAATTCCTCTGTGACACTACAAAGGCTCGGAAGTAATGCTCCCAAGCCTAAATTATTAAATGATGTGCTATTTTTTTCGTGTATGGTAATCATCAAATCACCTCGTATTCCAACCCTGTAATTAGCTTGTATTCTTCGGCTACTAATCTTCTAGCCTTGACAAATTTTGCTACATCACTAGCAGAATACAGTCCCATATCGTAATACCGTTTTACAATCGCATACATATTTACACCTCCAATTGTCCTAGTAAAATTTTAGCCATAACCGCATCTTGCGCCCCTTGATTATCCAGAATCGACATTTGGTTCAATAACAATTCGGCTTGCAGAATATCTTGCTCCGTTGGCTGCGGTTCTGGTTCTGGAATAACAGGCTTATTCGCTTCAAATTCCTCCTGTGTAATTTCTGCCAATTCCTCTGACGGAGTATTACCGATGGAATATTTCAAAAACAAATAGCCATCAAAATAATAACTTTCCGTGTATGCACACCCACTTTTAATTACAGGCGGCTCATTTCCTTGTTTTTTATAATACATAACTCCCCCTCCTCTATTCGTACAGGGCATATGCTATACCCACATTTGCGCCTGCAGTTCCGCTTACCACAACAACAAAAGAATCCTTAAACGGCATAACTCCAGTCGAATAACTTGGCATTTGGGAACTGCTGGGAGACGCGTAGAATAGCCCATCCACGCTCGATGCTACAGACGGCTTATAAATATAGTTCGAACCTCCAGACAAGCTTGAATATTCAACTCCGTCAGCGATAACTGTTACATCTGTAAGCGTGCCTTGCAATCCATAAAATTCCCCTGCACCAGATACAGATAAAATGATTTTTGGAGTGGTACCAGGAGGAATAGTTGCTATTAATTTTTTATAAACTTTGTACTTTTTGACACTAAGCAAGCCATTCAGTTTCCCCATTACCGTCCCTGCTGTTGTCGTGCCACCTGTATCGGTAGTTTCGCCTAAGCGGTCAATAACCCCTTGCACGCTTGCTTCGGACAAAACAGTGTTGAGCAGTGTGGTCAAATCGGTATCCAAATATTTAGCCATATATTCTAGCATCTTCCAAAAGGTATCAACGTTGCGCTCGGTTGCAATCGTGCCTTTTTTACCCATATTTTGTACCATATCTGTCATTAAATCATAGGCTTCGTAAAGGTTCTGGTATAGCACAACCAATGCACCGTATTCATTACTGCTTTCGATTGCACTAGAAGAAATAAGGCTTTTTACAACGTGAATTTTAAACGGCAAAGACTGTAAAATCTGTACGTTATCATGATAAATTACAATTTGCACCGTCAAATCGTTTGCAACTGCCAAGGCTTGATCCGTCAATTCAAACTGACACCGACCGTTTGCGGCTTCGGTAATTGTGCCATCGTTGTATATTTCCGTTCCGTCGTGTTTTGCGCCGTAAATCCTCACATCATGCCCCGTTAGGTCAATGGGTAATCCGTTGTCCAATAAAAACACATCTAAAAAACGGCTGTTGCTATCATTTTGTACCGCTGTAATAATGTCATTTGTTTCTGTTCGCACATCAACATACAGCTTGTTAAAAACTTGTGCCATGTTATAACCACCTCCATTTTGGGATTATTTCCACCTTTGTCACGTTCCCTGTCCAACTAATTGTGTTCTGTCCGACCTCAAACCTCGGAAAATCCATAGCAGAATATTTATTATTTGCGTTTGCAGTCCCCTTGTAGACTTCCATCATTTCACTATCGATGGTAATGTAGCCGTCAACCCCCGTCAGACCGTACCCGGTACCGTTTATGGTCAATGTAATGTTGCCTGTGCCATAAACGGTTATGGTTGGTTGGGAGTAGACGGTGCCTTTGTTGTTGATTGTGGTCGGGGCTGTCAATATCACGTCATCAGCATGGGAAATGACGGCGTTCACAGAATATTTGAACGGAAATACCTTGAATTGTACAAGAAACGAATTGTACAAATAAATCACATCAGAAATGGCGATTGCATTGCTGATTCTTGCCTTGTATAATTTATCCGGTTCCGTTGATACTATCAAATCCCCACTGCCGTCCAACCACACCGCTAACTCTGAAAGCCTTGCCGCCCCCCTCTTGCCGCATTCAATTGAAAGCGTATACGGTTCGTATGTATTTTCATCTATGGTCAATACACCGTTTCTGCCGGGGATAGTGACCTCCTGTTCTCTGCGTTGGGGCTTCACAATGTCGGGCATAGCGGAAATCAATATTCCATAGTCTTTGCTGTTTTTACCTTTAAAAATAAAAAAAGGCTCCATAATTACGCCCCCCCTGTCGCTGATACTTTTTGTTTGCGGTAGAATTCGGCCTCTTGCAATAGGCTTGAAACAGAGCCTCTGCCGTCATTTACTATTTTTTCAATTTTCAAGATAAAGTCGCCGCCATTGATGGTGGAACTACTCCAGATATTCGAGGTATTTTTCTGCAAAACACTTTGTGCAGCTCTATTTTGCGCCTGCCCAATGTCCTCCATCATACAATCTGTATATCTTTGCATTTCAGATGGATCATAGGCATCCTTCATCCCCTTTACCACACCTTGGGTGATGGGTGCGCCTACCTCCCGTGCCGCTCTTTTGGAAGGACTTGCCGTTTCTGTAGCACGCTTTAGTTCAGCAATAATGGCATCTGCAATACTTCTTGCAGTTGAAACGGCCTCACTTCGCCTACTTTCCATGCCGTTGACAACGCCTTCCATGGCATCCACACCAACACCTTGACAAAGAGCAGGAATATCGCTCAAAGCTTTTTCCATTTCAGAAGTAAAGTCCTCTTCCAAGGCCTCCAGTTCCTTCTCGTAAAACTTAGCCGCAATTTCCTTTACCAAATCCTGCTTTTCATCCCATGCCTTTGAATACTCTTCAAAAAACTTATCGCTTTTGGAAAGCAGTTCCTCCCCGAAAGCCATTCCATCCTCAACGCCCATCCCCAAAACTTCATTAAATAAACCCGGGGAAATTCCTTTTTCCCGAAGCTTATCTAGTATTTGGGCATATTTCTCCAACCCTTCAATTTGGCGGTCGATTTTTTCAAGCTGTACCTCACCATCTGCGTCAAAGGAAAACAACTTTCCATAGCCTGAAAGCTTTTCTTCCATGCGCTGCCTTTCCTTAATAATAGCATCGTATTGCTTCTGCGCCACCTCGGTAATGCTCTCAATTTTTGTTGACACCAGCTTATAAGCCTCATTTGTGCCGTTATTGATTGCGTCCTTATAAACCGCCATTAATTCCTTGGCAGCCTTCCTATATGCCGGGGCTGCTTTTTTATTTGCCTCAGCAAAGGCATTCACGTTAGCATCAACCTGCCAACCCATGCTTGAAATAGCCCCAGAAGCCGCTTCCGCCATGCCCTCCTTCATGAACTTTAAGTAAAGACTTCCCAATTCTTTATAGGAAGTAGCCCCCATCTTTGCCTTTAGAAGAGATGCCTCAGAAATAGAGGCCACTGTTTTTTCCAGACTGCTCATGGATTCTTCTATCACAAAAGCCCTTTGAATCACACCGTTTTGGGCTAGATCCCCAAGCTGCAAAGCCTGCTCTGTAATCTTTTCCAGACCATTGCTAACCGAGGCCGCAAACAAAGAAAGGGTGCTTGCCGAACTAAGGAAGGAGGACGATACCGCCTTTGCACTAAGGTTTGCTAAGTTTTTTAAATCAACAACACCCTTTTCAAACCCCGTTTCATCTACTTTTGTTCCAAATGTCAAATATCCGTCGTAATTGTATGCCATTTTTCTCACCTCTTTCCATATGAATTACAATACCCCCGTTAAATCTCCCCCCAACAAAAGAGCATTTTCAATAGCCGCAAGCTTTTCTTCCTCACCCTTGGAAGAAGGAAGACGATATAACGCTTTCATCCTGCGATAAAACTCCCTTTGCTCCTTTCCTATGCTCTCAGAAATCTCCATGGAACGATAACCCATAATTTTGCAAAATGCAGTATCCTTTCCCAATCCTTGAAATAATGCCCGAAATTTCCACCAGTGAAGCTGCTTTTCTTGGGTTAAATCCATGCTGTATTGCTCCAAAAAAGCACTGTAAATATAGGCAGCATCCTGCTCAAAGGAATAAATCCTCTCCTGTTTTTTATGGGTTCCATTTTTTTTGAAATTCTTTTCCTCTTCCCCTAAGCGGTAAAACCATTGAATGCCCTCCAAAGCCATTTTCCAATTTTCTGGAATAACGGGATAGAATAAGCGTAATGCAAGAAGGGGCTTCTCAGCCCCTTCCACATCCTCATCTAGCATTAATAATTCATACAATATCCCAACCCGAAAATCCCATCGAATGGGATATTCCTTCTCGTCAATCCACAGCTTTTGGGGCAGTGCATCAATCAAGAGGTTCATAGACCTTCAATCCTTTCCACGTCATAGGGGGATTTTTTTCTCATAACATCAATATATTCCTCCACCAAATAAGTATAAATATCCCTGTGCAGTACAATGGTATCCTCTCCTTGAAAAATATTATGAACTCCTTCAGAGCAATCCAGAATCTCTCCGATTGCCCTTTTCAGCACTGTTTTTTCCTCGTTTTGCATTTCATGGAAGCATTCCGCCTGCCCTAAATCGCCTCTGTCCTTATTCTCAATTTGTTCAAACTCGCCTTGAACCTTTTTAAAAATAAGAGCAATAGCATCTCTGCCAAAATCCACTGTATATCCTTGCCCCAAAATATGAACCTCGCGTTTGGTTTCTCTTCTTAGAAAGCTGCTCATAACAATCCCCCTTTGCCCTGAAAAATTATGCCGTTTCGGTAAAAATTTTCGTTGTTGTGTTAAAAGTACCATAAACAGGATCGCCCACCCCGTGGAGGGTGCCTGTTACCTTCACCGCTTCGCCGCCTGCGCCGGTAATGCCCGTCACGGCAACAGCAACCTTAAATTTTCTTGCGCTAAAGGTATTTTCTAAGGTCACATGAGGCTGAAACAGCTCCACACGAACATATTCCAGCTCAGCATCAGCCCCTGTTCTTTGATTTCGCCCGATGCTATAGAGCGCCATAACCGCTTCCTCCGATGCAATCAAATCCGTATCAAAGGGAAACTGTGTCTGATAGTTTTTAATCTGGCTTGACTGCGCCTTTTGATGAATATAGGTTTTCCCATCCGTCTGGGCATTGGGATTTTCGTCTAAGGTGTTAAACCCCACACCCATCAACGCAAAACTTGGTGTTTCGGTACTACTTGTATTTAAATAATCTGCAATTTGATGTCTCATTACTGTATCACTCATGATATTTTTTCTACCCCTTTCTCAAAATAAATGAATCGGCATTGTATCTGATACCTTGCCGTATTTTCTCTTGCGTCAATTACATAGCCTTCGCTCTCCGCCTCTATACGCAACGCCTCACGGCCAATCCCCAAAAACGGGAGCTCTTTTTTTTGGCTTTTTTCCTTCAACCATTTCACAAAATTTTCATAAAATCCGCTATTTTCCACGTTTGTATCCACATCAGAACCATATCTCTCTACACTTCCAAAGGTAAATACAAACTGACAAAGAGCACTCCCGTCAATGTAAGACTTTATTTCTTTTTTGGCAGGCATACCGTCAATACTGTATTCTGTAGGGCAAATTCCAAGATAGTCCACATGAATGGCCCCATCCTTTAGCAATGGGCAAGTACAAAAAAATTCTCGAATGGCCTGTGTTATACTTTTATTTTCCAATTAGCTTCCCTGCCCCCTTTAAAATTTCCTGGCTATATTGGGACTTCATGCGCAAAAACCAATATGCCCCTCGCATAGGCGCTCCTTTAAATTGCAACGACCTCTGCGTTCGCATTTTTTTCTCGCCGCTCTTTGCCCATGTAGAGCCAGTACTTGGGCTAACCATGACCTTCCCGTAGTATAAATATCTTGCATAAGCCACAGTATACACCACCTCTCCGTTTTTCACGTACACATTGTTTTGCAACGCCCCTGTATCAAAGGGTGTAAAAGGCGCCATCCGACGAAGTACTTCTTGGTCAATATATTGCTGTATTCTACCATTCACGCCTAAGCCTTGGCGTTTTTTCAATGCATCCAGACTGCCCAAATCCACGGAAAAACTCACTTTGCCACCACCTCCCAATGCTGTAAGTCCTTACTGCCATAGTCAAAGGTACTGACCGATACAATGGTAAGACTTCTTCCGGAAGAAATTCCCCGCATAATTTTATCCTCAGGGCGCAACGCAAAATACTTCGTTGGGTTTTCCTGAAATTCTTCATTGGTACCAAAAATCCGAGTAGCTTCCGCCAAAGACGGTATGAAGATATGCACCTCATTTGCCTCATAAATCTCCTCTTTCGTAAGCCTTGCCCCCAATTCTGCTTGCCAAAAAACCCCTGTGATTACTGTTGGTTGTAAAATATATTTGCGAAAAATCGGGTCGTAAATTCTATTGAATACCGTACAAACTTCCTTTGAATTCAAGCCCTACACCCCCAAATACAAAAGCCCTGTTGGCAATAAATAACGGCAAACGGCAATGGAAAGGCGCTCCTCTTCATTGGGCGTATTGGTAATTCCGGCGGCATAATTTCTGGTTATTTTCCCAACGCTTTCTGCCACAACGCCGCCCCCCTCCTCGTTGATTTTGATTGCTTCCGCCACTGCACAGCAAGCTTTTTTCACTAAATCCTCATCATCCCAATAGAAAGCCGCCCTCCCATGGGTAACCAAATCAAGATATTCCGACGCTCGTTTTGCAAAGCGGTCAAAATCAGCTTGAGAGATGGCATTTCCCCCAAAGCTTTCCTGATAAAAATCATAGGTTGCATAAGCCATTGCCGTTTCCCCCTTTCTTACGCCTTATCTTCTGACTGTTCCGCTACCTCTTGCTTTTTCTCTGCAACCCCTTTTTTCAACAAAGCTATTTCATTTCTCAAAGACTTGTTTTCCTCAAGCACCTTCTTTTTTTCCTTGCGAAGCTTGTCCATTTCAGTCTGCAAACTCTTACTGTCTTCTTCCAAAAAACTCGGATTTAATTTTTCCGGCTTTGTACCCAAACCTACTGTTTTTGCCATAATTAAAAGCCTCCTTATGCCTTATGGGACAAGTAAATTCCTGCCACCTTATTTTTGTAAACATCAACAATGCCATATTTGCGGTATTTCACAATGTAGCTATCCGCATCAGGGTTCCCCGCAGGATCGATAACATCGCCTACAACGTGCTTGTCAAACTTAATCACCGCACCCTTATGTACAATCATAAAATTGATGTCCTTACCGTCCATTGCCTTTTTGTAATGCCCCAGCTCCTCACCTGCAGTTTTGCCGTCCAAAAGGTCAATGGCTGTGTAGAAGCGGCTCTGAGGCACTTTGCGAATGACTTCAAAGCTGGTTAACACCTCTTTGGATTTTGTAGTGTCCAATGCCATTACGCTGTTGAAAAGGGCATGGGTGGCATACAAAATTCTGCCCTCCTCAGGCACTTCGTCCTCATCCATCTTGCTTTTTGCCGCCATCAAGGCCTCCAAAAACACCTCTGCTGATGCGTAGGTTGCTGCAGTTGCCGTAGAAATCCCCTCTGTTCCTGCTAAGGTTGCAAAGGTAAAGGCATCCGCCTCGGGTGCGACCTTTTCCCTCTGCAAGGTTGCACCCGCCATATGGAAAGCTACCTGGAAGGTTTCTGCATCGTCCATAGTATCAATAGAAAGCTTTGTACCTCTATCATAGTTAAATGCAGCTGTCTTCCATACCACATCAACAGAACCGTTGGTATAGCCGCTGTTTCTGTCATAGTTACCTAAGCCGGAAACGCTAATTTGGGGGTATAAAATTTCGTTACCGTTACCCCCTGCCTTCATCATATTACTGTCACTGGTTAAGTCTGCTGTTACCGAAGCGCTTTTATATACCTCGTCAATCAAGTTTGTGTAGTTTTTTGCCAATGTAATTCCCATATTTTCTCTCTCCTCTCAATCCTTCAAAGTTAATCCCATCAATGCTCTCATTTTGTTTTCTTCCACCTTGGTCAGACTAACACGACCCATACCTGCCATTTCAATAGGTCTATTGGGGTTTAAAAAGTAGTTTTTATCCTTGGTCAATTCGGCCAAGATTTCCATATCCTCCTTACCTTTGTTTACGTCCATAGCAACAGCGGCATGAAACTCAGCAAAAACAGACTTTTCCGTCAGCTCATCCCGCCATTTGTTTTCACCAACAGCCTCATCAAAGCGTTTTTTCAAATAAACCTCTTGCGCGGCTTCCTTTTCCTTGCGAAGAACTTCTTCTTTTTCAGCGGCAGTTTTTCGTTCCAATTCCTCCAGTCTTTGCTTAAAGCTGTCCTCCTGTTTAGAGTCCTCCTGAAGCTGCAAAAGCTGTGCCTCCAATCCTTTTTTGGCACTGTTTATTGCGTTAAAATCAGCTCTTGCAACGAAATTTTTCCCGATACCCTCGGTAATTTTTTTCTCCAATTCCTGTGCATTTTCCAATCCATTCAAAATTTCCTTCAACCATTCCATGATTATGTGCTCCTTTCGCTTCTACAATAATATGTAATCATTCAGGCTCTATCCTTTTTATTCGGCCAGTCCCGATATTGAGCCACCCCTTTTATCCCTGGGAAAGGGTACAAAAAAAGGCCTGTTTAACGTCTATTGCCCAAAGACAAGAAAAGGGCAATGGCAAGACCTAGGTCAAGACCTTGGGGACTCTATCCCCAAACCTCTGCAAGGGGCGTCGTCCCTAGACCCATCTAAACCCGCATAAAATGCGGGTTGTGTAAAAGTTTTTGGTCTTGCTTTTTTCAAAAAGCAAGTGGGTTTGGTCATCACTTTTGCCAAGCAAAAGTCGGCTTTGCCGACTGCCCTATCTTGGGCAGTGAGAGGGCAACGCCCAAGGTTTGTCTACGTTCTATTGAAAACCTTTGGTTTTCAATAGAATTGATAATTATTCTAAGTGAAGCCTTGCTAAAGTTTTGTTTGAACCTTTTCAAAAGTTCATAGGGTTTGGGGCACTTCCTCAAGGTCTTGCACATCCCCAAGGCCTTTCCCTTTCCCGAGGTCTTGCATTTCTGCTAGCTTATCTAAAACCTTTTGTGCTTCATCCGTTGTTTCGTTTGGATTCAGCCATTGCCTTAACTCCACCTTGCTTTTTACCCCTAAGTCCAAGGCATCCTTCAACTGCCCCCATGTTTCACTGCTGCTTTCTATCATCTCATAGGACCAGTCAAAGCGAACACCGTATTCCCCCATAGGTGCCAACTCATAACAATTGGCTAAAACATTACACGCATAAATGTAATCCCGTACCCCTTTTTCAATGGCATTACGGATGTCCCCAATCATAGAATAAGTATCATAAAGCCCCGCTTTAATCTCCGTAGCTGTGGCACCTCGCGTTTCCGGTGCCGTTAAAACCCCCTTGCTTGTGCCTATACTTTTTTCCAAAAGCCCAAATAAGTATTGCAGCCGTTCATAATAACTGCTGTGGCGAATTTCCGGGCTAAACACTTCAATCATATCGCCGCTTTCCTTGCCATGAGCGGCAAAAAATACCTTGCTTGGCATTCGATATTTCCCCGTTTTGGCATCTTTTTGAAACATACGCTCGTCGGCAAAAATTTTTACCTCTTTAAGCTTATACTCGTCCCGAATTTGCTCAAAACACTCAAAAATCTCTCTAATTAAACCATCACACCCATAAGTAATGGGGACACCATATTCGTCGCTAAACCGCCTGCTATCCACAGGCGATTGAAAAAAGGCAACTAATACACGATCCACGCCAGAAATGGCGATATCCTCAATTTCCGCCCATTGCTCCAAGAAAGCATTATTCCCCCACTGGTCGGTAACCTTGTTTGTAATATAAAGATTCCCCTCAGCCACCCGATAGTCCACCCATCTGAAATATTGCTTTTCCTTTTGCTTCACGCTGTCTGCTAAAACCGTTGCTCTGGTAATGCGGTTTCCTTGCTTTTCATGGATTACAATTCTCTCCTGAGATAAAACATCGAATTGAATCCCCCCAAGCCTGACATAAGGCACAATGATGCACCCACCAGTACCCAGCATACGTGAAACAACCCGCTTCATCCATCCCCAAACCTCCCCTAAGCATTGGTCTAACAAAGCCACTCTGCCATTATTTCCAACCACATCTGCCGTGCTTTCGCTCATGGCAAGGGTAGCAAGCCTGTTGGCAAAAATAGCAGTAAAATTCATTTCCTCCACTGCCTCATATTTCTGGGTAAAACCCATGTTTTCCGTCAGCTGTTCCCCTGTTGTATTTGTTTTCGTAATGCCAAAAATCTGTAAAATGTAATTCCAAACTGCTTTAAGCATCATAATTCCCCACCAATCTGTATATGTAGTATTCAAAACTGTATTCATCCGCATCCAAAATATCTATGTCGCTGCTGCCGTTGTCCAGCCTCTTGTCCTCCAAAACCTGACTGTCCCAAACTGCCGTAGTAAGCCCCCTCACAAGATCATCACACTCTCCCTCAACAATATGGTATCTCTCCCCACCCATAAGCAATAGTGTACAGCGAATCCTATCATTAATCGGTCGCTTAATACTATTGTAAATGGGGTATGTTGTATGCTGGCGGTAACTGTTAATCATGGTTTGCTCTGCGCTATCGCAGTAAACACCGCTGGGATAGCCGTAATCCCCAATAATTCCCTCCACAAAATCAATTAACTCCTTCTCCAAAGCATGAAAGCTCATGCCCGTTGCCTGTATGCTCCTCGCCCGCAGCTTGTACACATGATTGTCAAAGGAAATCCCCGTAGCAACAAAGGCATGGTTGGATTTGTTGCCCCCAAAGTCATGCCCAATGCCAATATAGTCAAACTGCTTGGGCAAATCCTCCTTTGCAATCATAAATTTTTTGGGATTATCCGCAAATTCCTTGTAAATCAAGCCCTCCGCCAATGCCCATTTTCCTAATATGTATCGGTCATACAAAACCGTACCACGATACTCTTTTTTTAAATTTTCCACAAACTCTCTGCTCAAAAATGGATTGTCATCTAAAATGTAATTTTGCAAATAAATATCTGCATCGCTTTGCAAAAATTTATAAAACCAGTGATTAGGACTTTCCGGATTGCAAGTTCCGTCAAAACAGCTGTAAGGCTTGTCCAATCTACTTTTCAGCATGTGGAAAACTCCCTCGTGCCATGTCACCACCTCGTCCCCATAACAATATTTAATACTTGCCCCACGAATACGATCCACTTGATTTTCCCGGTCTGCCCCCAAACAGTAACACTTTTCTCCAAACAGCATTGCTGTATTATCCGATCGAATATCCGAAACCAGTGCCGGGGTAAATATCTTCTGCAACGGCTCAATGATATTTCTTTGCAGCGTCCCCTTTGTGTTGCCCAGAATCACTACAAGCCCTTCTTTCCCCCGCACCGCCCGAATCCTTCTGGGAATGATGTAATAATCCAAATATGTTTTCCCCGAACGTGTTGCCCCCGATTTGATGTTCCAGCGGCAGTTGGCATGATTCCAATATTCCTTTTGCTTACTGCTTAGCTGCATTGTTTATCCCCTCCAAAATACCGTCTAACTTTTCATAAATTTGTGTATCAAAATCCTCCCTTGTTTTTTCTGCCCACCCTTGAAAATTATTGGTCAACGTAAATTTCGCCCCCTGCAACCCATCTTTATCATAAAGACGTTCCTCCGCATAACTCTCAAGCTTCAGCCTTGCCCTTGCAACGGTTTCCGCAAATTTTCCCGTGTAGTTCAAGAAGTCCTGTCTGGATTGAAAGCGCAGCGCAAAAGCAAGACCGGACACCGTTGGTGGCCTTGCCCCAACCATTGTCGGCTCCCCATTTTTTTGATAAACCACGTTGTCATAGTCATCCCGTAAGGCTTCTCCCTTGCATTTTTCAAAATATTTATCCGCTAACGTCTCCACCTCCTCCTTGTTTTCATAATGGGGCACGCTCTTTTTGCTGTTTTTCGGCATGAAAGGCCCCCTCCTTCCCCCCCCAATTTTTTTATCCCTATTTTACCCCTTAATGGAAAAACCACTTTGTACACAAAAAAAAGACACCCTCTTTTTTGGATGTCTTTTCTGCTTTATCTTTTTGTGTTCGGCCCCAAACCCTCTTTCACCGAATTATGGGTACCATTTTGATTTTGCACCTTTAGAGATTTGGATTCGTTGTTAAATTTATTTTTACTTATTTGGTCCTGCTGTCTTTTTCGTGTTTTGTCCATGAAATCACCTCATTCTTAGGTTTTGTCATCAAAAAGCCTTTGCAAAAAAATTCCGGCTTTCATATCCTAATTAATTCTCCCCGCCTTCTCATGCCCATGCTTTGCTTTCCCTTGAATTTCCGGAACAGGGGGCGCATCATTTTTGGGGAATTTTGTTTTGTGGTTGCTTTCTGTCCCATGGGGTTCTTCCGGACTTGGACGTCTCATGCCTGCTTTTGCCATTTTTATCACCTCAAAAATAGTTTTCCAAAAACTGTGCAGACTATGCATGATAATGGGCCATCCTTTTGTAATCTTGTTTTTTTCACAATATTAATTTATCACATTCCTACGTCCCTTTTGTCTAAACTTTTTCAAAAGCCAAATTTTTTTAGCTATATCATTACCGCTATTTCACCTTATCCCAGGTTTTTTTGAAACCTTTTGTAAATCCCCGCCTTTCGTACCATGGCTACCTTAAAACTCCCCTTCGCTTTTTCCAAATCTCAAAAATAATTCATTGCGGGAGCCCATGAAAAAAACCACCTATGGAAAAACAGAACCCTAGATGGTTAAAACCTTATTCGCATTATTCGATTATCATATTAAGTAATATGGCTACCTTAAGCCAACTTCTTCAAAGCCTTCTGGCGTCCAAATCAATACGGAAAGAAACCCAATTTCCATTGCCACCTTTGCCATTTCTTCAAAGTGATACCCTAATGAATTGCAATCATGGCTATCGCTGGAAAAAAGAATATTCCCTCCCCGCTTCTTAATTTCCCCTAGAAAATCAACAGATGGATATGCCTCCCCGCGCAGTCCACGATAAATGGCCCCCATATTGATTTCAAAGGGCTTATCATATGGTATTAGAGCCTCAATGGCACCAATTCCATATTCACGATACCGCTTATCCTTTGTGTTGAAAAAAGTTTGCTTCTCATTGAACTTCGACAGCAAATCAAGATGCCCAATAATATCCGCCCCTGTTTTTTTCAAAACTTCGCCCACAGTTTCAAAATAGACCTTTGCATAGGCATAGGGGTCACCACCAAATAACTCCCGAATATCCCTTTCCATAATGTCCGTCCCTTCATCCACAGGTAAAAACTGCCCATCCCTTTTGATATAATGAACAGAGCCGATGGCATAAGCAAAATCGGACACAGATTCTTCAGAATAAAAATCCTGCTCCACGCCGCAATAAAGGACAATCTTGTCGGCATAAGCTTCCTTTAGCCTCTGGATTTCCTTTTGATATGCCCTAACATTCTCTTTGCTCATGCAATAGCTCTCGTCAAAATACGTATAGCTGTGTCCGCTAAAGCCTAAAACAGTAAACCCCTTCTCAATGGCTGCTATAACCATTTCCTCCGCTGTATTTTTTCCATCGCAAAAAGTAGTATGGGTATGAAAATTCATTTTTGGAATCATTTTGTCATCTTCTCCTGCTTCACTTTATGGTCTATGACATGGCGGGAAGCCAACTCACCACGAACATCCTCCAAGGAAATGCCCGCTTCAACCATAAGCACCATAACATGATATGCCAAATCGGCAATTTCATAGATCGTTTCCTGTTTATCCTCATCCTTTGCGGCAATGATAACCTCAGTTGCCTCTTCCCCGATTTTTTTTAGAATCTTATCAACGCCCTTTTCAAATAAGTAGGTTGTATAAGATCCCTCTTTTTTCTCTGCCTTTCTGCCCTCAATCAGTTCCATTAGGCTATCCATGGTAAAATTTTGATACCCGTCTTTGAGAAATACAGGGTTATGAAAGCAGGAATCCTCACCCAAATGGCAGGCAGGTCCATTTTTATCAACCTCAACAGTCAGTGCGTCCATATCGCAATCAGCGGTAATGGACACAATCCGTTGTACATTGCCGGAGGTTTCACCTTTACGCCACAGCTCCTGTCTGGATCTGGACCAAAAGCAGGTTCTGCCTTCCTCTAGGCTGATTTGCAAGCTTTCCCGATTCATATAAGCCAAGGTCAATACCTTTTTGGTTCTTGCATCGACTACTACCGCAGGAATCAGCCCTTTTTCGTCAAATTTTAATTCCGCTATATTCAACATGGTATTCTCCTTTATCTTCTAGCAATAATATTGTTTTCCGCCAAAGTCTTTTTCAAATCGGGAATAGCCACCTCACCGAAATGGAAAATAGATGCGGCCAAGCCTGCATCAACCTTGGGCAAAGCCTGAAACAAGTCCACAAAATCCTGCATACAGCCGGCTCCACCGGACGCAATGACGGGTACAGAAGTAATATCACAAACCGCTTCAAGCATTTCCAGATCAAAGCCCTTCTTTACTCCATCGGTATCAATGCTGTTTACCACAATCTCCCCAGCGCCCATTTTTTCACAGCGCTTAATCCAACTTAACGCTTCCATCCCTGTATTTTCTCTGCCGCCCTTGGCGAAAACCATAAATTTCCCGTCCACCCGCTTCATATCAACGGAAAGAACCACGCATTGATCGCCGTATTTTTTGGCGGCCTCCAAAACAAGGCTTGGATTTTTGATTGCACCGGAATTTACACTAACCTTATCCGCGCCGCACTTTAAAACACGATCAAAATCCTCAAGGGCATTGATGCCACCGCCAACGGTTAGGGGAATAAAAATCTGAGAGGCAACCTCACGCAAAATATCTGTAAACAACCCACGTCCCTCAACAGAAGCGGTAATGTCGTAAAAAACCAGCTCATCTGCACCGTTATCACTATAAAATTTCCCCAAGGCAACAGGTGAGGAAACGTCAGAAAGCCCTTCGAAATTAACGCCCTTTACCACCCGTCCGTCCCGCACATCCAAGCAGGGGATAATTCTTTTTGTAATCATAAGCCTTCCCCCTTTGTTAAGTCAACGGCTTGTTTTAAGTCAATATTTCCTGTATAAAGAGCTTTCCCTAAAATCGCACCGTAAAGACCCATTTTTTGTAATTGGTCAACATCCTCCAAGGTGGTTACGCCCCCCGATGCCACAATATCCACGCTAAATTTTTCAGACATTTCTTGATACAACGCCATATTTGTACCGGCAAGCAAGCCGTCCTTTGAAATATCAGTACAGATAACGGTTTTTACACCGATTTTTTCAAGCTTTTCGCAAAAATCATAACAGCTTTCCTGAGAAACCTCAGTCCAGCCATTAATGGCAACCTTTCCATCCTTAATATCCACGCCAACAGCAATTTTTTCGCCGTATTTTCTCACCATTTCCTTTAAAAATTCCAGGTTTTGCACCGCCGCCGTACCTAAAATCACACGAAAAACGCCTGCCTCTAAGTATTTTTGGATGGTTTCCTCAGAGCGAATTCCACCGCCTACCTCTACCAACAGGCCGCTTTCTTTCACAATTTCTCGAATGACCTCCAGATTCGGGGTGCTGCCGTCCTTTGCACCCTCCAAATCCACTAAATGCAAATAAGTTGCACCTGCCGCAGCAAATTCTTTTGCCACAGCTACAGGCTGGGTACTATAAACTGTTTTTTGTGCATAATCGCCCTTTACAAGCCTTACGGCACAGCCTTCAATAATATCAATCGCAGGAAAAAGCTTCATAAATCCCTCACTTTCTATTCGTTAAAACCTAAGACCTTGGGGCTTTGCCCCAATTCCCCACAAGGGATTTCCTCCCTTGACCCCTACTTAAAACCGTGCCCGCACGGTTTTCTATAAAAGTTTTTGCCCCGCTTTTTCCAAAAAACGGGTAGGTTTGGGCAACGCCCAAGGTCTTAACACTTTATAATTCACAGAATGCCTTTAATATTTTAAGCCCTACTTCACCGCTTTTTTCGGGGTGAAATTGGGTTCCGTAAACGTTCTTTTTTTCTACGGACGCCGTAAGCATAGCCCCATACTCCGCCGTTGCCGTTACCGCCGAATCGCAATCCATAGCCGCAAAAGAATGCACAAAATAAACACATTCTCCTTCGTTTATATATCGATACAATCCACTCTTATCCTTTGGAAAAAGCAATGCATTCCAACCAATATGAGGAACCTTTAAGCCCTCTGTAATCACAGGCGCAATGGGCTTCACACTGCCTGAAATCAGCCCTAGACCTTGGTGCTCACCATATTCGTAGCTTTTTTCAAACAGCATTTGCATTCCTAAACAAATGCCAAGCAAAGGCTTCCCTTTTGCAACTTCTTCCAAAATCACCTTGTCCAGACCTGTTTCACGCAGCTTTTTAATTGCATCTTCAAAGGCACCAACACCGGGAAGTATGATTTTTTCACTGTTTCGGATGACTTCTGCATCCCCTGTCACCTGAACCTCCGCCCCAATTACACGCAAAGAGCTTTTCAGGGAAAACAAATTCCCCACGCCGTAATCCACGATGGCTATCATTTACAGCACCCCTTTCGTTGAAGGAATTTCATCCCGATAAGCTTCCTGTATCATTACCGCCATATTTAAGCAACGGGCAATGGCCTTAAATGCACCTTCTATAATATGGTGGGAATTCTTACCCGCCATCTGCTGTATATGCAAAGTCATATTGCTTTTTCTGGTAAAGGCAATCAAAAACTCTTCCACTAGCTCCGTATCAAAGGTACCCACCTTCTCCGTGGGAATTTCCAATCCATATTCCAAATGTCCACGACCGGAAATATCCACCGCCGCCAAAATCAAAGCCTCATCCATGGGCAAAATAATATGCCCGTATCTTGTGATTCCTGCGCCGTTTCCCAGTGCCTCAGCAAAGGCCATTCCTAAGCAAATTCCAATATCCTCCACAGAATGATGGTCATCCACATAGGTATCTCCCTTGCACTCCACCGTTAAATCAAAACGTCCATGTTTTGCAAAGAGCGTCAGCATATGATCCAAAAATCCACAGCCTGTGGAAATTTGACTTTCGCCTGTACCGTATAAAGAAAGGGAAAGTTGAATTTTCGTCTCCCCTGTTTTTCTTGTAATTTCGCTGTTTCCCATGGCAATTCTCCTATCTATCGGCTAAAACCTCTTGGGTTTTCTGCAAAAACACTTCCATCTGCTCGTCTGTTCCAATGGTAATTCTCACAAAGTCCCGAATTTTCTCTTTTTCGAAATGACGTACCAAAACACCTTTTTTCTTTAGCTGTGCATAAAAGTCAGCCCCCGAAATCTTTGGGGGTTTTGCGAAAATAAAATTTGCCTTTGAGTCTAAAACCGTAAATCCCAAAGCCTTTAAATCTTTAACCGTTGTTTCACGGGTCGCCATAATTTTTTTTGCATTTTCTTTATAGTAAGCATCGCTATCTACCGCCGCTTCCCCTGCCGCCAAGGTTAAGCGGTTAATATTATAAGGATTTGTGGAAAACTTGATTTTTTCCAAATCCTCAATGATTTCCTTGGATGCAATGGCAAAGCCAAGTCTTGCCCCTGCCATGGAACGGGATTTTGAATAAGTCATGGAAACCAACAAATTGGGATATTTCCCCACAAGCCCAACGGCAGAGGTTCCGCCAAAATCTACATATGCCTCGTCAATCAAAACCACATGATTGGGGTTAGCTTTCAAAATTTCTTCAATTTCAAACAAACCGATTTCCATACCCGTAGGTGCGTTTGGATTGGCAACGACAACCATTTTATTAATATCACAATAATCCTTATAATCTATGGAAAAATCCTCCTTAAGGGGAAGCTTCACATGGGGCACATGATATAAATCCGCATAAACAGGATAAAACCCATAGCTGATTTCGGGAAAAGCAGCCCCTCTTTCCTCGTCACAAAAAGCCATAAAAGCAAAATTTAAAATGTCGTCGGAGCCATTAGAGAGAAAAATATTTTCTTTTTCCACCCCATATAACTTAGCAAGCTTTTCCTTTAAAATTTTCCCCTCGGGGTCTGGATATAAATTCAGCCGCTTCACTTCATCGGCATTTAACCGCGCCAAAACCTCGGGCGAGGGTGGATAAGGAGATTCATTGGTGTTTAACTTAATATATTGTTGATCTCTAGGCTGTTCCCCTGGGGTATATGCCTCTAATCCGGCAAATCTAGGACTTAAAAAACGACTCATTTCTTCGCCTCCCTTTCAAAACGTATCATAGCAGATTTCCCGTGGGCAGCCAAGCCTTCCCGTTGGGCAAATGCATTGATTTTGTCTGCTTCTTTTGCCAATGCATCCTTTGTGTAATGGGTAAAGGACGATTTCTTAATAAAATCATCCACCGATAAAGGGCTTGCAAATCTTGCGCTTCCCCCCGTAGGCAGGGTATGATTTGTACCCGAAAAATAATCGCCCAAGGCTTCGGGGGCATATCGCCCTAAAAAGATAGAGCCTGCATGGCGAATATCCCCTAAATATTCAAAGGGATGATCCACACACAATTCCAAATGCTCTGGAGCAATTTGATTTGCAATCTCAATTGCTTCTTGGATGCTTTCCGCCAAAATAATTTTCCCGTTGATATCAATGGATTTTCTAGCAATTTCTTTTCTTGGCAAAAGCGGAATTTGCTCCTCCAAGCAAGCTGAAACAGCTTCCGCCAAGGCCTTGCTGTCTGTAACCAAAACAGCACTTGCCATGGTATCATGCTCCGCCTGGGAAAGCAAATCCGCCGCCACAACCGCCGCATCCGATTGCCCATCGGCAATTACCAAAATTTCGCTGGGCCCTGCAATCATATCAATGGAAACCTTTCCGAAAACCTGTTTTTTCGCTTCAGCAACAAAGGCATTCCCAGGTCCTACAATTTTATCCACCCTTGGTATTGTTTCCGTTCCGTATGCCAAAGCGGCAATCGCCTGTGCGCCGCCGATTTTAAAAATACGGTCAACTCCCGCAATTTTCGCCGCCGCCAAAACTTCAGGGTTGATTTTGCCGCCCTTGGCAGGCGTGACCATAAAAACCTCTTTTACCCCTGCAATTTTTGCGGGAATACCGTTCATCAAAACCGTTGAAGGATAGTTTGCAGTTCCTCCGGGAACGTATAACCCAACTTTGTCAAGAGGCGTAATTTTTTGTCCCAAAATAACGCCATCCCTCGGCATATACATCAAATCCGTACGCTTTTGCTTTTCGTGATACCCTCGAATATGCTCTGCCGCTTCTTCCAATATGAAAATAAATTCCTTAGCTACAGCTTCATATGCCTCTTGTATTTCCTCTGCACTGACTTCCATTTTCTCTAAGTCCGCCCCATCAAAACGCAGACTATACTCTCGTAAAGCCTTATCCCCTTTTTTCCGAACTGTTGCTATGATTTCTGCCACTACATCAGCTATTTCATTCTTTTCTTCCATGCGAGAAAAAATATCATCTATATGAATTTCATTATAAGTATACTGTTTTATCATGGTATCACCTCAGGATTTCTTTGTAATAACCTCATTCATCTTTTCGCACATTTGGCGAATGGGTGCATTTAAAAACTTGTAGCTGGCTTTATTTGCAATGAGCCTTGCACTGATTGAAACAATATCCTCCCATGGCTCCAAATCATTTTCCAAAAGCGTGGTTCCCGTTTCCACAATATCCACAATTACGTCGGACATTCCTAAAATGGGGGCGATTTCAATAGAACCGTGAAGCTCAATAATTTCAATTTCCAAGCTCTGCTTTCTATAATATTCCCTTGCAATATTGGGGAATTTTGTAGCTACCCGAAGGGTACAGTCTGTATCTATCCTGCCACCCTTTTTCCCTGCCACCGCCATGCGGCATTTTCCCATGCCAAGGTCTAATAATTCATAAACATCGGAAGCCTGCTCAAGCAAAATATCCTTCCCCACAACCCCAACATCAGCAACGCCCCGTTCCACATAAACCGCCACATCCGAGGGCTTTACCCAAAAATAACGAACGCCGTTTTCCTCGTTTTCAAAAATCAGCTTGCGATTTGTTTCCCGAATGGAGGGGCAGCCATAGCCAATTTCCTCAAATACACCATAAGCCTTTTCGCCAAGTCTGCCCTTTGGCAAGGCAATATTAATCATTTTCCGCAATGATTTCAAGCCCCCTCTCCTTCATGCTCCAAAGCTGTCTATATTTTACCGTTTGGTTGTTCTGCCTTTGCACCATCACGCTTTGCCCGTTGTCTGTCAGCATTTCAACGGCCTTAAGCAATGCGGCAGTATCCGTATTTTCTTCATATAACAGCAATATATCCGTGTCATATTCTTTTTGCTGACTCTCATATCGTTCCAATAAATCCAGATAAACGGCGAAGCCAATGGCATCGCTGTTTTTCCCCAATTTACGAACCAAGTTATCATATCTACCACCGGAAAGAATACTGCTAGGCACACCATTGATAAAGCCCTGAAAAATAATCCCCGTATAATAATCCATGCCGTTTACGACGGAAAAGTCCAACTTTAATTTTTCACTGCCGCCATTTGCCTTAAGGACGGAAAAAACGACCTCCAATTCCTCCAACGCCTGTTCCATTTTTTCATTTAGGCAAAGAAGCTTTGCTTTTTGCAGGCTTTCTTCCATGGAACCATAAAGGGAAGCCATGGAAACCAATGCCCCTATCATTTCCTTTTTTACATCATACTGCTTGCAAAGGGTCTGAATGCTATGGGTATTTTTCTCGCTGATTCCCTTGAGCAATGCCTCATTTTGACTATTGCTTAAGCCCAATTCCTCAATCAACCCCATAACAAAGCCCATATGGGAAATATCCATAATATAATCATCGCTGACAATTTCCAAGCTTTTTTGAGCCAAGCGAATGACCTCTAGGGTAGCATAGCGGTCGACCTCACCAATATACTCTAGCCCAACCTGCATGATTTCTTTAAATTCCCCCGCTCCTTTTCTGACACGGTAAACATTCTCATTATAATAAACCCGTTCAGGATTTTCGTAATTGCCCTTTGTGTTTTTTACAATGGAAAGGGTTACATCAGGCTTTAGCGCCAAAAGCTTACCATCCAAGCCGCTAAAGGTCAATATATTTTCACTGCTAAGAAAACTTCGGTTTTCCGCATAAAAATCATATTCCTCAAACTTACTCATTTTAAATTTTTTATAACCAAACTGCTCAAATAAAGCACGCAAACGAAAAATCACTTCTTCTTCTTTTTTCAAAAGCATTTTCGGCAATGTCATATCGCACCTCCGTACATCAATTTACTTTAATCTTATATCAGTTTACCACTTTAGTCAAGTAGCATGATGAAGTTTATCATCTCTGCTGAATAAAAATCATTTTAAGGGAAACCTTTATGCAGATTGATATATATTTTTCCATTTCCCCATCCTATTGATTACCTTCCTTGTTCAATTTTTCTTAAAATAAAAAACGCTTCCTCTCTAATATCATAGAAAAAAAGCGTTTTAATCTATTTTGTTTCTAATGTTACTTCAAATTGAACATCATCCATTCCCCCAGAAATTTCTTCCAAATATCGCATTTCTCCCATAGCCTTTAACCCATTCTTGAAATCCTCTCCATGATTGGAAGGTATAGAAACGACTATGCTCTTGTCCAATGTTCGCTCCACCTCAAACCCTCCAAAAGAATTTGCCAAATCACTAATTTTATCCGCCACACCATCCTCACGCTCAACCGTTAGTATTACTTGCTGCCGTTCATACGCTTCTTCTCCTTTGTCAGCTTGTAAAAGCATCATGCCCCTTGTTTGGGCATCGGATACTTGAGACACCGATTCTTCATCGCTGTTGCCCATAAGTATTTGTGATTCTTCATTTTGGCTTGCCTCTTTGGGTAAAGCCTCCTGCACAATTTGTATATCTTTCTGCTTTGCATTTTGCTCCCCATTGCTTCCTGTTTCCTGGGCAATACTATTTTGCTCCGCCACCTGCCCAATCTCTCCGTCCTCAGTGGGCAAACTTTTCATCTGAAACATGGCTTGATCCGTCATGCCTGTTCCACTTTCTTCAGGCACAGCTGAAAACTTCATCATAATATCATTAGCTGTCTCATCTTTCTCTTGGTTGGCAAAATCCTTCGTCACTTGGTTCCGATTTCCCCGCAAGCTTAATATGTCCTGCCCACCTCCAATTGCAGCAACAAGTACGATTGCCGCCGCAATCAAGCTGAATTGCTTCCATCTATGTCTAGGCTTTTTGGGAACAATCAAAGAAATTCCCTTCTGTTCCTGTGCCAATTTCCCCATCAATTCCTCATGGTATCCTTCCGGCAATTCCTCCTCAGGAAGGCTTTTCAAGGAATCTATGATTTTTTGCAATTGTATGGCTTCTTTTTGACAGTCCATGCATTGTTCCAAATGTTTTGCGACAGTATCCGCATTTTCCTTTGTCAATCCATGCGTCAAATATTCCCACAAAAATTCTCTGCATTTCTCACAGCTCATGGAATTCACCCTCCTTTCTGGCATTATGACGAGGTTCCACGCCGTTTCGTTCCCAAATTCTAAAGATTTCTTTTTTCAAATGATTTCTGGCCCGTGAAATTCTAGATTTCACCGTACCTAGGGCAAGCCCTGTAATTTCAGCAATTTCATCATAAGAAAGCCCGCGGATATCTCTTAGGATAAAAACAGTTTTATAATCCTCAGAAATTGTTTTCAACGCCAGCAATATTTCATTTTTTTCCTCTTTTCGCATTAAGCTTTCTTCCGGCGTCTCGCCACTATCAGCAACCTCCTGTTTCCAAGTTCCCTCTTCATCCTCAAATTCATTATCCAAAAATAGGGTTTGCTTCCCTTTGCGCTTTCTCATCTCATCGATACAAGTATTTACCGTAATCCGATAGATCCATGTAGAAAAGGCTGAGCGTTCGTCAAAATTGGCGATATTGCGATATGCTTTCAAAAATACCTCCTGGGAAATATCCTTGGCATCCTCAGTATGATTCATCATTCTAAGGGCAACATTATAAACAATTTTTTCATGCTGTAAAATCAACGCTTCAAATGCCGCCAAATCGCCCTGCTTTGCCTGTGAAATCAAATGATTGCTTCCTTGTTCTGCAGAAACTTCTCCCGCCACTTTTGATCACCTCCGTTTCTTCTTTCCAATACCAATATCATAATATAGATCCCATAAAGAAGCAAAAGTAATTTATAATTACCCTTCCTTTTCCTAATGAAGTATCCAAAATTTTGGTCTAAAAAGGCATACGCCGTAAATTTTTTAGACGAAGCTTTCCCCATTTTGTTCCAAATTTGCGTATCTTTTTTGTTTTTTAAGTATATATTTTTGAAAAACAAAAGGGCAGATTTCATAAAGAAATTTGCCCTTTAAATTTATCCTTCTTGATATTCACTGTCATCCAGATTAAGTGCCTCCCAAAGCTCTATATCTGGATTTTTCTGCATAAAATTATTCAACGTATATTGATTTGCAAAAAGCAGAATGGGCCGTTCAAAGCGGTCAAAAACCAATGTGCTTCTTGCCACCAAATGATCCCTCACATCTTCCACCGAAACAGGATTTACCCATCTTGCAACGCCGTAATCCAGGGCTTCCATGCGCACCTCAGAGTTATACTCATTATTTAATCGATATTCAAAAACTTCAAACTGCAGTTGTCCTACCGCACCTAAAATAACGTCATTAAACTCGTTATGATAAACTTGAATAGCGCCCTCCTGGGCCAGCTGCTGCACACCCTTTTGAAACTGCTTTGCCTTTAAAGAATTTATAGGATGCACACGCATAAACAATTCCGGTGGGAAGGTTGGCAACGGCTCAAAAAACAGTTTTTCCTTTCTGTCTGTCAAAGTATCGCCAATCTGATAATTTCCACTGTCATAGATACCGATAATATCCCCCACAACGGCAGTTTCCAATGTTTCCCTTTCGTTTGCCATCAGCTGTGTCGACTGGCTAAGCTTCATTTGCTTTCCCGTTCTGGATAAGGTTACCGTCATTCCTCTCGTAAAGGTACCCGAGCAGATGCGCAAAAATGCCAATCGATCTCTATGGGCAGGATTCATATTCGCTTGAATTTTGAAAATAAAACCGCTGAAAAACTCATCTGTGGGCAGAACCTCTCCAGTTGTAGTTTTTCTTGTCCCCGGCCCCGGCGCCCATTCCAGGAAATGCTGTAAAAACGCAGTAACACCAAAATCCGCCAAAGCTGAGCCGAAAAATACAGGAGATAGCTTTCCTTCTTTGATGGCCTTCAAATCAAAGCTGTTGCCTGCACCGTCTAAAAGCTCCATTTCCTCCCGCAAAATATCCAAATTTGCTTGAGAAATCACGCCCTCCAGCGCATCGCCAAAAACGCCCTTTGGCCCAAGCTCAATGATACCGTTCTTTTGGCGGTACAAAAAAACCTTGTTTTCCAGTCTATCATAAATACCCTCAAAGGTAAGTCCATTTCCAATTGGCCAAGTAACCGCCGTGGATGGCAGTCCCAAAGCATCCTCCAAGTCAGCCATACATTCCAAAGGGTCCTTTGACTGACGATCCAGCTTGTTAATAAACGTAAAAATGGGAATCTGTCGCATACTGCAAACCTTGAATAACTTAACCGTCTGGGCTTCCACACCCTTTGCCGCATCAATTACCATAACCGCACTATCCACAGAGGTTAAAATACGGTAAGTATCCTCACCAAAATCGTTATGTCCGGGTGTATCCATGATGGAAACAACCTTCCCATTGTATTCAAACTGCATTACGGAGGATGTAACAGAAATACCACGCTGTTTTTCAATCTCCATCCAGTCACTTTTTGCAAACTTTGCATTTCTTCTTGCCTTTACAGTCCCCGCTTCGCGAATTGCGCCCCCATGAAGCAGAAGCTTTTCTGTTAAAGTTGTTTTACCGGCATCCGGATGGGAAATAATACCGAAAATCCGTCTTCTTTGGATTTCTTCCAAAATACTCATTACATTAAATTCCTTTCTATCCATTGTAGATTCTTCTGTTCCATAAAAATACATACTGTTTTTATTTTACCCGAAATCAGGAAAAAAAGAAACAAAAAGATGAACAATTTATTCATACTAAACAAACTGCATGTATGTGAGAAAAACACATTGACGAAAAAATGTCTTTGGGCTAAAATATAATTATCAAAAAAATGTAACGTGATTCATAAAAATTTTTTTGGAGCTTTAAGTATCCTGCTGGTGACTGTTCCCCCAAAGGGGAAGTTTACCGTCACACAGCCATAAAAAACAAACATTTGGAGGTATTCATTATGATTAAAGTTACAAGCACAGAGAAAGCACCCGCAGCAATCGGCCCTTACTCTCAGGCAGTGTCTGCAAACGGCTTCCTTTTCACAAGCGGCCAGATTGCCATTGATCCTGCTGTTGGCGATGTCGTAGCAACCACCATCGAAGGCCAGGCAGAACAGGTTATGAAAAATATTAGCGCAGTTTTGGAAGCCAACGGCTTAACCTTTGCCGATACTATTAAAACAACCTGCTTCTTGGCTGATATGGGCGATTTTGGTGCTTTCAACGAAATTTATGGCAAGTATTTTACAAATAAACCTGCTCGCTCTTGCGTAGCCGTAAAAACACTTCCCAAAAATGTTTTATGTGAAGTTGAAGTCATTGCGTTATTGAAATAATCCCTTTAGACCTGATAGACAAAAGCCCAAATTGCTAGGAAAATTAAGCCCACCGCAATGGGGCTTTTTCTTTTTCAGAAAAAAGTTTCACAGCACAGTGTGTTTTCAAATAATAGCCCAAGTACAATTTTTTCTATGCAAAAACAGGATACCACTGCTATCGTTCTCCTTTTATTACCCTAGATAGAATTTTTACACCCCTGTCAATATCCTCCATTGTCGTGTTGCCGTAACCAAAAATAAGCCCTTGATCATACTGCGATTTTGTTTTTTCGGATAAGCAATGCTGGCTGACAGCAGAAATTTGAACGCCATTTTCCTCAATTTTTTTCATTAAGCCTTCGTGAAAGTGCACCCCCTCAAAGGCTGCAATAAAATGCAGCCCCGCTTCCGCACCGGAAATTTTCACCCTCTCCCCAAAGGACTGTCTCAGACTACCCACCAATGCATTCCTCTTTTTCAGATAGAGCTTTCTCATTTTTCTAATATGCCTCTCAAATAAACCCCTTTCAAGAAAATCCCCAAGGACAAGCTGTTCCAAAATAGGGGAATGTAAATCCGCCACATACTTTGCCTCACGCATTTTTTCACAAAGTTCGTCCGGCACAACCATATATCCAAGCCGCAGCGCCGGCATCAAGGTTTTTGAAAAAGTCCCCACATAGATGACCCGTTGTGGATCAAGAAACTGCATTGACTGTATGGGGCTGCCGTCAAATCGAAACTCACTGTCATAATCATCCTCAACAATGTAAGCGTTCTGCCGCCGGGCATATTTTATCATTTCAATTCGACGCCCGGCAGGAAGAATAACGCCCGTTGGAAATTGATGACTCGGCGTTGTAAAAATCAGCTTGGGTGGCTTATCAGGCAACGCTGCCGTCACCATCCCCTGTTCATCCATATAAATTGGCTCCATGTTTACACTGTTGGCACAAAGGGTATGCAAAATACCGAAGCTTAATGGATTTTCAACCAAAGCATACTCATTTTGAGCAATAAGCCCACAGAGCAAATGAAAGGATTGCGCCGCTCCATTGGTTATCAAAATATTTTTCGGAGCTGTTTGGGCACCCCTTGCCCGATTTAAGTATAAAGAAAGCTGCGTTCTCAATCGGTAATCACCGAAAGGATCCTGATAATCCAGCTGGGAAGGCTTGATATCAAGGGCAATCCTTTGATATATTTGCGCCCACCTTTTGATAGGAATTTCAGCCAAATCCGGAATACCCGTGCGAAAGGAAACCTCATATTGGGGAGAATACTTTTCATTGCTTCCCCCCTTTGCTGCGGTGTCCTTTTCCAAGGGATGAAACCTCACTCCATCACAAGCATAAGTTCCCGCGCCGTTTTTGGAATAGACATACCCCTCTGCCGCCAGCTGCTCATAGCATTCAATCACAACGTTTCTTGCTACATTTAAATATTTTGCAAGCTCTCTTGTAGACGGCAGCTTTTCTCCCGGCTGTATTGTTCCAAAAAGAATCGCTTCTTTTAATGCATCATAAATCTGCCTTGAAAGAGAGCAGCTTGTCTTTCTATCAATATTTATATGAATCATATGCCAATCCTCCTCTAAAGCGGTTCTATATAGAAATCATAAAAGCGGAGCTTAAAAGAACCGTTTATTTATGGTAAATTATATCACAGAAAAAAACCAAAATCAGGAGGTTGCCATGATAAAACTACATCCCAATATGAATGATTCCCAACGCACAGTATTCGGTGTCCTTATTTTAAAGGATATTGCCGTAACCAAAGAGGGAAAACAAGCGTTTAAAACCCTAGTTTTGCAGGAATTGGACGACATCAACAAAACACACTTAAACTATGAACGAAAAACTTTTTCCCAAACGAACGAAGTGATAAAACCTTATATCCGCTACTATAAAAAGTTCAAAAAAACATATCATGTTCTCCCCCAATTGGAGTCCATACTAAACGGAAAAGCTTTTCCAGAAACAACGCCCTTGATACAGGCATTGTTTCTCACAGAATTAAAAACCGCCTTACTGATTGCAGGCCATGATTTAAAAAAGTGCCGCCTGCCATTGACAATACAAAAATCTCAAGGCGGCGAAACCTATATGGGCTCGGGCAACCGTAGTGTTGTGTTAAAGCCAAATGACATTTGCCTTAAAGATAATGAGAGCTTCATTTTGAGCATTATTTATGGACAGGACGAAAATACGCGTATCACAGAAAACACAACGGATGTCCTTTTTCTGATTGACGGTGTTCCTGGCCTTGGGGAAAAATATGTGGAGGATGGCCTCAAAACACTCCTAAGCTATGTGCGCGTGTTTGCTCCCACTTCCTCGTTGTCAGAGCTAAAAATTCTTGATACAGCATCCCTAGAAAGAAGGGATAATTGTTGACCACCTATACTTTTTTTATTACTTCCCTAATCATTATTCTGCTGCCAGGCACCGGCGTTATATATACCATTTCCGTTGGAATCCTTAATGGCAAAAAAGCTAGTGTCCTTGCAGCATTTAGCTGCACCTTGGGCATATTGCCCCATCTGTGTACCAGCATTGCCTTGTCCACCTTACTCTTGCAAATGAACCCTAAAGTTTTTACCATAATAAAGCTCACCGGCGCTTTATATTTGCTCTATCTGGGATGCAAAATAATGTTTTCCAAAGAAAATTTGGAATTTCAGCCAGCAAAAAAAGATACTGCCCCCTTGACCATCCTTCAACGGGGAATACTTATAAATCTGCTCAATCCCAAGCTGACGCTGTTCTTTTTTTCTTTTTTGCCCCAATATATAAGGGGAAATAAAGACAACTTTGCTTTTCAAAGTTTCCTTTTGGGGGTGGCCTTTATGCTTCTTACGTTGATTATTTTTATTGGTTATGGCATACTGGCAGGGACAGCAAAGAAATTCATCATCTCCTCGCCAAAGCATATGGAAATGCTTCAAAAATGCTTCGCCATAGTCTTTGTTCTTTTTGCTGTAAAGCTTGTCCTAACGCAATTTTGAACACGCACCTACGCTAATGTGTCCCTGTTCTTTCTAATTTAATAACTAAAATAAAAAAAACCGTTACTTTTTTTGTATATCTATAAGCAGCAGATAAAACAACTCTGTTCCTCCTACATTTCCCTCCCAAATTCCCCTTTGTGACTCACGCAAGCAGTAAAGGAGAACAAACATGGGTATAACATAATCCCATTGGGAATGCACCGCTACTGTCTGCAAACACCTTGTTCTAAATATAAGGATCCATTTTATAAAGATTAATTTATATCTCCAACTGCTTGCCGTCCAAAAACCTGGTAAACCTTTTTCTGATCCCTTCGTGAGCATCTAAGCTTAAAAATGGATCTATAGCCATTAGTTTTTTCGCCGCATTTTGTGCTTCCATTAAAATAGGCATATCCTCATAAATATTTGCAATTTTTAATTCCGGCAAACCGTGCTGCCTAATTCCGAAAAACTCCCCCGGCCCCCGCAGCTTTAAATCCATTTCAGAAATAACAAAGCCATCCTCGGAGTCTGTCAAGGACTTGAGCCGTTGTTTGGCAATTTTCGTCTTTGCATCACTAACTAAGATACAATAGGACTTATCGCTGCCTCGCCCCACACGCCCCCTTAGCTGATGGAGCTGTGCCAAACCAAAGCGCTCGGCATTCTCAATCAGCATAATCACGGCGTTGGGCACATTAATGCCCACCTCAATTACCGTTGTAGATACAAGAACATGAATTTCTCCTTTTACAAAGCAATTCATAATTTCCTGTTTTTCCTTGGGCTTCATTTTCCCATGAACACACGCAACCTTGCAACCATTTAATTTCTGCTGCAATTCCTCCGAATAGTTGAGTACGGATTGCACCTCAAGCTTCTCATTTTCCTCAATCATAGGACAAATCACATAAGCCTGCCTGCCCTCTGCAACTTCCTTTTCTATAAAACGATAAATTCTTTCATGGTAGTTGGTTGTAACTGCCATAGTATCTATTTTCTGCCTGCCAGGTGGCAATTCATCAATGATAGAAATATCCAAATCTCCATATAAAATCAATGCCAGCGTTCGAGGAATTGGGGTAGCCGTCATAACCAAAACATGGGGGTTCTCCCCTTTTTGATTTAATGCACCCCTTTGGCGAACGCCAAATCTATGCTGCTCATCAGTAATGGCAATGCCCAGCTTACGATATTCCACACCATTTTGAATCACCGCATGGGTGCCAATAATCATATGCCCCTCACCCGAAGCAACTTTTTGTAAGGCCGCCCGCTTTTCCTTTGCAGTCTGCCCTCCCGTTAAAAGCACGGTTGTAATTCCAAGGTTCTCAAAAATAGCCGAAAAAGAAAGATAATGCTGCTGCGCCAGCACCTCCGTTGGTGCCATCAAAACAGCTTGATATCCGTTTTGTATTACCCAATAGGACACCGCCATGGCAACCGCCGTTTTACCGCTTCCCACATCTCCCTGTATCAATCGGTTCATTTGTTTGCCCGTTGACAGGTCCTTTTCTATTTCCTTCAATACTTTTTTTTGTCCATTGGTAAGCTGAAAAGACAAATAATTTTGAAAGTCCTCTATTACCTTTTTCTTTTTCATTACAAACCCCCGATTGCCTTCTTCCAAATGGGCTTTTAACGAAAATAATGCGCCTTGCAACACAAAAAATTCTTCAAAGACCAATCTTCGCCTTGCGTCAAAAAAGCTTTGCTCCGTCTTTGGAAAATGTATTTCTTCTATGGAAAAATTTCGTTCTGCTAATTGATATTCCTTCCGTATCCATAATGGAATATCCTCTGCCAACCCACCTCTTATCTCAGCCAAAGCCGCCGCCATAAGGCCTCGGAGCATTTTTTGAGAAATTCCCTCAACACTTGGGTACACAGGAATAATGCGTCCCCCTGCAAAATGATCACCAATTCCCTCCCATTCGGTTACAGAAAATTCTTTCCGCCCATATTTGTTTTGCAGCTTTCCTGTAAAAAGATACCACTCCCCTGGTTTTAAAATATTTTTCATATAAGGCTGATTGTACCATAACAAACCGATTTCCCCGGTTTCATCAGCCACTCTAAGCCTAGTAAGCGTAAACCTTCCATGCTTTAGCACTTCTCCGCTCCCCTTGCAACAAGCAATAAAGGTGCTTTCCGTGTTTACCTCTAATTCTAATATCTTTGCCAATCTGGTGCGGTCTTTATAATCTCTGGGATAATGGGTTAAAAGATCTTCTATGGTGTAAATTCCAAGACAATTTAGTTTTTTTTCCCGTTGCTCTCCCACACCTTTCAGCTGAGAAACAGCATCCTTCCACTCCATATAACCACCCCCAAAAATCAATTCCCAATTGCATCGTTAATATGTATCTTAATATTATAATGTTTTTCCTCGGGGATGAAAAGTTTTTTCTATATCCCCCACGCAAAACCTGCTATTGATAAAACTTTTCAATAAATTATGTCCATTTTTGTTCCACTCCGTCCGCCCCAACATAAGCTGTCCAGGATATTTTCTTTTTAACGTCCTTGTCAACTTCCTATAAAACTAATTTTCCTTGGTCTAACTAAAATAATTGTGCAAGTTCCTCTCATTTCAATATCAAAATATATCCTTCGGAATATTATGTGGTAGATAACAAATAAAAAAGGGGGTCATGAGATGTTAAGAAAAGAAGATGTATTACGAACCTTAGACGGAAAAACCGTTGAGGAAAAACTGATATATATAAGCCAAAATTTCAATTTAAATTGGGATTTCACCCAGGGACCTTGCAAAATTTGGCAGGCTAAGGTTTTCACTTATTGCACTACCAATGAATTTGAATACCAATTAGACTTTTTCCTGTTCTTAGTCAATTTGCTTGGATTTCTTTTGGGAGTTTGCTTCCAGGAAGAAGATACCGTATTTCTGGGATGCGTAGGTCCTTGTGGCTTGAAACAAACCATTCTTTATTATTCCATCACGTTTGAAGATTAAACCTATTTTAAACTTCATATTTGTATCAGTTGTAGGGTAATTGCATATGTAAAAATTTTATAACCAATCGCTTCGTTTTTTAGGGACAGCCCTGCCACTGCTGTCCCTTACAACTGCATTTGGGTGAAAAATAGCCCTGCTTGAGCTAAATACTTTGTAAAAACACAACAGAACTAAGTATTTTCAGCTTTAGTACGCTGAACAAAAAATAAGACCGCAAAAACCCATAATTTCAAGCTCTGCGGTCATTTTTCATTTTATTCAACGGATATAATATAGAAATATAACGGCTGATCACCCTTTTGAATCTCAACTTCACAATCGGGATAATTTTCTTTGATAAAATCTGCAATTTCATTTGCAGACTTCTCATCTACATCAGTTCCATAGTAAATACTAACCATTTCATTATCGTCCGTAATGGTTTGCTTCAATACTTCCTTTGTTCCTGTTGCAACATCTTTGGCAACAACAGAAATTTCATCGTTCAACATCCCCAAAATATCGCCTTCGAAAATTTCTTTATCTCCAAAACAAGTATCTCTTACTGCATAAGTAACGGAAACTGTTGAAACAGCCTGAATTGCGTCCTTCATAGCTTCTGTCATTTCTTCAGCCCCAAGGCCTTCCGCGTTACAAAACATAGCGCTGATTCCCTGAGGTATTGATCTTGTAGGAACCACAAAAAGCTTTTTATTCTCACAAAGCGCAACTGCCTGCTCCGCCGCCAAAATAATATTTTTGTTGTTTGGCAAAATAATGATATTCTCTGCATTAATTTGGCCAATAGCATTTAAAATGTCTTCCGTGCTGGGATTCATTGTCTGTCCACCCTCAATGATAACATCTACACCCAGGTTTTTAAAAATATCACAAAGGCCTTTGCCTGCAGAAATAGATACAAAGCCAATGGGCTTTGGCGGAAGCTCCGCTTTTTTCTCCTGCACCTGCATTTTCATATCTGCTTGATCCACTAAAGCTGCTTTTGCAGTAAAATCAATATAATTTGTATGCTGTTCCCGCATATTTTCAATCTTCAAGCCACTTAGGCTGCCAATTGATAGTGCCTTTTCCAGTGCCAGTCCGGGATGGTCTGTATGCACATGAATTTTAATGACTTCCTCGTCATTCACACAAACAATAGAATCACCAATGGTTCCCAAATAAGACTTTAGTATCTGAACCGTTGCATCATCCGCTTCATGAACATTAATAAAAAATTCGGTACAATAACCAAAGGTAATGTCCACGTTTTCAACCGATGCCAATACAGCGTAATTTACCGTTTCTGACTTTGTTTGCTGCACAACTGAAATGGGTCCTTCGTAATTTAAATGATTATAAGCACCCTCCAAAACATAAAGAAAGCCACGTCCACCGGCATCAACCACACCTGCCTGCTTTAAAACAGGAAGCATATCCGGGGTTTTTGCCAACACTTCATGACCATATTCAATAATTCCTTTGAGAAAAACCTCAATATCATCTGTTTCCAGTGATAATCTTGCAGCTGCGTCGGCACAAGCTCTTGCAACGGTCAAAATAGTTCCTTCCTTAGGCTTCATTACCGCTTTATATGCGGTTTGGACGCCTCCTTCCAATGCCAAAGCCAAATCCGTTACGGTCGCTTCTTCAAGCCCTTCCAAGCCTTTAGAAAATCCACGGAAAAGCTGAGATGTAATTACCCCGGAGTTACCTCTGGCGCCTCTTAATGCGCCTCCAGCGGCTAATTTTGACACTTCATCCACTCTTAATGAACTGCTTTTTTCAGACTCTCTTGCCGCGGCTAAAACCGTAAGCGACATATTTGTACCTGTATCTCCGTCGGGCACAGGGAATACGTTCATCGCATCAACCAACTGCTTATTCGCAGTTAATTCATTGGCTCCGGCTATAATTAATCTGCTTAGATGCAGTCCATTCAACTTCAAAATACTCACCGATAGTTCCTCCTCATACTCAATTGTCGACTCTGACACCGTCAACAAAGACTTTTACATCTTCTACCTCAAGCCCCGCATATTCCTCTACGGAATATTTTACCGTGCTGATGATATTGTCTGCAATCGCAGAAATATTAGTGCCGTATTCTACAATAATATGCAAATCCAAACTTGCTTTATTTTGATTGATCTGCATTTTTATCCCTTTTGTTAAGCTCTCCAATTTCAAAAGCTGCACCAAGCCGTCTTTCATATTCTTCGCTGCCATGCCAACAATGCCATAGCATTCAATTGCAGCATATCCCGCAATTCTTGCAATCACCTCGCGCTCAATGCTAATTACACCATATTCATTTTCTAATTTCGCTGCCATATTAACCAGCCTCCTATCTTAATCCTAGAAAATCGAGGATTTCTCTTACGATTGCATAGTCGCATATATTATATCACTTTTTTCGTTGTTTTCAAAGAAATTTTTATTAATCTTCCACTACGGCCTTAAATTAAAATCCCTCTTCTTATATGAAAGAAGAGGGATTTTGGGAAGGGTAAATCTATTTTGAAAAATGAGATTATCTATTTATTTTAGTAAGCTTGGCAGCCAAAGAGTAATGGGGGGTAAAAATGTTACCAGCAAAAGTACTAAAATTGAAATTGCAAGCATTGGCAGCAATGACTTCAATGTTTGAACAAAGCTTGCTTTTGCTATTTGGTTTGTCATCAGCAGACAAATACCAACGGGTGGCGTAACCAAACCAATACAAAGGTTACAACTCATGATAATACCAAACTGCAGCAAATCAATCCCAAATGCTGAAAGTAAGGGCAGCAAAATTGGTGTCATCATAATGATTGCCGCATTTGCCTCCATCAGCATGCCAATTGCAAAGAATAGCAGGTTTAATAGCAATAATATAACAATTTTGCTTGAAGTTAGGGAGCTAAAACCCTCCAATACCTGCTGGGGCAGCCCGGAGGTTGTTACTACATAGCTTGAAGCCTTAGAAAGACCAACCAACATCAAAATTGTTGCTGTACTGATTGAACCCTCAACAAATACAGTGTATATATCTTTAAACTTCATATCCTTATATACAAAAAGACTGATTGCCAAAGCATACGCAACTGCAACCGCGGCTGATTCCGTAGGTGTAAAGATGCCGCCAAAAATACCACCAAGGATAATTACAGGCATTAATAATGCCCAAATACCATCTTTAAATGTCAGTGCAATTTCTTTGGGCGTTTTTTTCGGATGGGCAGGCAAGTCATTTTTTTTACCATAGAATAAAGCATAAATGATTAAACCACCTGACATGAGAACCCCGGGAAGTACAGATCCCAAAAAAAGCTTAGAAACGGAAAGATCCGTAATGCTTGCATATACGATCAATGTAATGGAGGGAGGAATAATGGGACCCAAAATGGATGCAATTCCTGAAATTGCAGCTGCAAAATGGGAAGGATATCCTTCTTCTTTCATGGCAGGTATGGTAGTTCCGCCAACGGCCGATGCAGTTGCAACACCCGAACCGGAAATTGCACCAAACAAAGCAGAGGCTAATACGGTAACAACAGCCAAAGAGCCTTTAATCCATCCAATAAATGCATTTGAAACATCAATCAGCCTTCCTGTAATACTGCGTGACATAATATTGCCCGCCAGCATAAAAAATGGAATTGCCAATAAAGAGCTGGAGTTCATGCCTGCAAATAGTTTTTGTGGCAATACTATCAGCGGCATATCTGCTACGTTTAAGGCGACAAGCGTGCCAATGCCTAATGCCAAATAGATAGGGATTCCTAAAAAGGACAACCCAAGCAATGCAAGAATAACAATTAACCCAGCATTCATTTGCCGCTCACCTCCTCTTTATTTAACGCTTGAATTTGTGCTATATTTTTAAGTACAACCTCTATGGAAGTCAAAATCATAAGCACTACACCAATAGGCATACACGCATAGAAAACAGACATGGAAATTTTTAAACCAGCAGAAATATTGCTTGCCGCAGTTTGACATAATGTTAAAGAATATTTAAATAAAAACCCCAAAAACACAATCCCAGCAATGGTGGCACCAATGGTAAACAGGCACTTTACCTTTGGTTTAAATAAATTGATTAAAAAATCCACTTGTAGATGCGCGTTTTTTCTTGTCGCAATGGCTGCTGCAATCATAACATCATAGATAAATATATATCTGGCCAATTCCTCGCTCCAGGAGTTTGCCGAGGCAAAGCAATATCGTAAGATAACTTGGTAAATCATAACAGTTACCATAATTGCAACGGTAATTCCTAAAAAAATCTTTTCAACCGTTTCCAGCTTATCCAGAAACTTCGAGTAAGCCTTTATCAATCAAATCACCTCATTTTTCTTTTGCAGAACTTATTCCCCATCGTCCATAGCTTTAATTTTGTTTGCCCAGTCCTCCAAGTAGGGGAAGTTCTCATCTGCAAACCCATCAAAATATGCCGCAAACGCTTTTGTATCCACTTCAATGACTGTACAACCAATTTCTTTTAATTTCGCCTCAGCCGCTTGGCTTGCCTCTAATTGTTGTTCACTGATTTCTTTGCTTGCATAATTTGATGCTTCCTCAACTGCTGCTTGTATATCCTCAGGAAGACTATCGAAATATGTCTTGTCCATAATGATTACATTGCAACTATATACATGGTTCGTTTTAATCCAATACTTACACACTTCCTGTACTGCATAGTTCATAGAATCGACCATGGGATTTTCTTGTCCTTCAACCGTTCCCTGCTGCAATGCCGTGTATGTTTCTCCCATTGCCAACGGCGTAGGTGTAGCCTTTAACCATTGCCATGTTTTTAAGTAAACTTCAAGGTTAGGTGCTCTTAGCTTAAACCCTTTGAAATCCTCAATTTTTGACATTTCCTTTGTTGAAGTTACAATTCTTGGACCCCTATATGTACCGCCAAATAGCCTAAATCCTGCCGCATCACCTATTGTTCTTTTCATTTCCTGCCCGAAATCGCTGCTCCAAACATCCATGAAATGATCATATCCGTTATACATATACGGCATCGCATCAATATTTGCTAAATTGGAAAACGTAGCCAGCGTTCCAACGGATTCACACAGAACATCCGCTACACCATAGCTCATGCCTTCTAATACTTCAGAGGTGGTGCCCAGGCTTGCTCCGCCGTACAGTTCAATATTTACTCTGCCGTCTGTCAGCTCTTTCATCTTATTAGCAAAGACTTCGGCTGTATCATACGCGTTGTCACCTCCGGTAGAGTTTAATGCCATTTTCCAAGTGTACGTTGTTTCACCGTCACCGCCTGCTTTGACATCCTTTCCACCATCACTCTGAGCCCCTCCGCCACCACAGCCTGTCAAGCAGGATGCAGCTACTGCTGTTGCCAATAAACTTGCAAATAAACGTTTTTTCATGTACTCTCCTCCTTAAATTTAAATACTATGATAAGCTGAATCTCAGCCATCCATCGTTACCCCACCGTCCACATCACTGATTTCACCTGTTACAAAGCTAGAAAGATCAGACAAGTAAAACAAAATTACATTGGCAATTTCTTCGGGATTAGCCCCGCGGTGCATGGGAATCGCATTTAAGACAAGTTCCTTTTTTTCCTCACTGAGAATAGACGTCATAGGTGTAATCGTATAGCTTGGACATACACCGTTACAAGCAACCCCAAATAACGCCCCCTCTCTAGCAATGGCCTTTGTTAGTCCAATAACCCCAGCCTTCGATGCCGCATACGCACTTGTTCCTAATAATCCGCCGCCTCTTTTCGCAGCCACGGATGCAACATTCACGATTCTTCCGTATCCGTTTGCCTTCATCGAAGGGAATAAAACGCTAATTGTCGCGTATACACTTGTGAGATTAACTGCAACCACCTTGTCCCACTCCGCCTGTGTTACTTCCTCAAAGGGCACTGTACTGACAATTCCAGCATTATTTGCCAAGCCATGTATGTGACCAAAATCAGCGAGAATTTGAGTAAATACCTTTCGCGTTTCCTGTTGATCTGCTAAATTTACCTTGTAACAGGAAACATTTTTTTCACCTAGTCTTTCGCGAATCCCCTCTGCCATTTCCATGTTTATATCAACAATAATTGCATGACCGTTTCCTTCAACAACACCCTCAGTAATTGCTTTCCCAATCCCACTTGCACCACCAGTTACAATAATATTTTTGCCTCCAAAGTCCATTGCATAACCTCCAATTCCACCTTATGTTTTGCATATTCAACATTATTTTTTGAACACAGATATATTATATTTTGAATTCAATTATTGCTTGACTTAAAATTATCACTAATAAAAGCTTATGTCAATGTTATTTTTTAGTATTTTATACTTTCGTCATTATGCTATTTTTTATTAATCTGTTTTTTGTAACAAAAGAATAAAACTTATGTGTAGTTTTTGAACACTTTTACTTGTATTTTAAATTAAAAATATGTGACAGCAACTTTTTGCTTGTTTAATTAGAGTCTAGGGTTAAGAAATACAATTTTTACAATTAATTTTCTTTAATATGCTTACAATAAAATAGCCTTCCAAAGGCATTGTCGCTTTTAGAAGGCTTCGAAAAAATGTGGCAAAAATGAGTATTGCTTACTCGCATTTAAAAAAATGAATGTAAAACATAACACACCCGCATGCTATTACAACCATTACAATTACAGGAACATAATTGCTGTCGGCCGAAAGACCTATTGAGGCTGCTTTTAGTAATTTTATTCCTTGGGTTAATGGCAAAAAAACTGCAACTCTTTGAAGTCCCACTGGCATCAGTACATATGGCAGCGTACAAAAGTTTTATCCGTAGAAAACAAATCTTACCTTTTACAAGCTAAAAAAACTGTATCTCAACCTTTTTCTTATAAATTCCAAACCCGTAAATGTTTTGGCTGAAAAAGTGATTCATATATTTCTACACGAAATGGTCTACTTGACTTAAATAATCCATTAACAAAAAAGGCTTTCATCTCTATTTGAACAAAATAAAAAAGCCTGTATACATACAGACTTTTAAACTAGGGTAGCAGGATTCGAACCTGCGAATGACGGAATCAGAATCCGGTGCCTTACCACTTGGCGATACCCCATTAAACTAATAAATCTAGCTTAACTTGAAACCTGGGCTAGCTGGATTCGAACCAGCGAATGCAGGAGTCAAAGTCCTGTGCCTTACCGCTTGGCGATAGCCCACTATACGATAATGCAAAAGCTAAAAAGCGCGAAACGAGATTCGAACTCGCGACCCTCGCCTTGGCAAGGCGATGCTCTACCACTGAGCCATTCGCGCAAAAAATATGCAGTCGAGGGGACTTGAACCCCTACCCAGAAACCCGGACTAGATCCTTAGTCTAGCGCGTATGCCAATTCCGCCACGACTGCAAAAGCATGAGTCACTCGGGGCTCGAACCCGAGACACCTGGATTAAAAGTCCAGTGCTCTACCAACTGAGCTAGTGACCCGTAAATAAAGGGTGGATAGTGGGACTCGAACCCACGGCCTCCAGAGCCACAATCTGGCGCGCTAACCACCTGCGCCATACCCACCATAAGGAACTAAAATTCCACTGATACAAGGCTCGGGGTGACAGGATTTGAACCTGCGACCTCCTGATCCCAAATCAGGCGCGCTAGCCAAGCTACGCTACACCCCGAAAGCAAAAAAATTGAATTCTGGCAACCATCTACTTTCCCAGGCAGCTACCCACCAAGTATCATCGACCGCTTAGGTCTTAACCGACGTGTTCGGAATGGGAACGGGTGTGTCCCCTAAGCGCATCGTCACCAGAAATATTAAAAGCTTCGGGCAAGCTTTCGCTTTTCCCTTTGCCTTATCAGATGTATCTCTACACCTTCAAAACTGAATACAAGAATTAGCGTTTTCCTAAGCGTTTATCAACTACCAACCAGACACCGAAGGTGTAAAGAGGTTGTTGATGCGAAGAAAATTTAGCGGTCTTTTCCGTTAGGAAAAAAACTACCTCGCTATTATATCATCAATCGATTTATTGGTCAAGCCCTCGGTCTATTAGTATTGGTCAGCTGAACATGTTACCATGCTTACACCTCCAACCTATCTACCTCGTTATCTTCAAGGGACCTTACTTCCGAAG
>NZ_LRVM01000001.1 GCF_001571775.1 Anaerotignum neopropionicum | reverse complement strand
AGAATACATTGACCCGTTTACGGGTGAGCAAGTGAGCACAGGCAAGAAGTAAACTGCTTTAGCAGTAGCCAGAGAATAAGAAACGGTTGGCAAACCGTTCAATGCATCTTTAGATGCAAGTTGGTAAAAGCCCCTTCTAGGGGCAGAGCAAACCACCAGCTGAGCTGGTGGTGATGATTTTTGTTTAGCTCTGCGTTTCAACAACCTCGTTTTTTAATTCAGTGGTTTCCCCATTCAGAATTTCCATAAATTCTTTACCTGTAATGGTTTCTTTTTCCAGGAGATATGCTGCAATTTCATCCATTTTTTCTCTGTATTCAGAAATAATGGCATATGCCTTATCATGGGCTTCCTTTATCATTTGAATCACCGCTTTATCAATTTTTGCAGCAGTTTCGTTAGAGCATGCCAGGGTTGTATCTCCACCTAAATATTGATTTTGCACCGTTTCCAAGGCAACCATGCCAAACTCATCACTCATACCGTATCGGGTAATCATCGCCCGTGCCATTCTTGTGGCCTGCTCAATGTCATTGGAAGCCCCAGTGGTAATGGAATTAAAAATAATTTCCTCCGCCACACGACCACCCGTCAACGTTACGATTTTATTAAAGGCTTTTTCCCGGTCCATTAGGAAAAATTCCCCCTCATCCACCTGCATGGTATAACCAAGGGCGCCGGAGGTTCTAGGGATAATCGTTATCTTATGAACAGGTGCAGAATTTTTTTGCTTTGCGGCAACTAAGGCATGTCCAACCTCATGGTAAGCAATAATATCCTTCTCATGCTTGGAAATTACCGCTCCCTTTCGCTGGTATCCCGCCAAAATAACTTCAACGCTTTCCTCTAAATCACTCTGCCCTACCGAAGAACGCCCCATTCTAACGGCACGTAAGGCGCCTTCGTTTATAATATTTGCAAGCTCCGCTCCCGATGCGCCGGAGGTTGCCCTTGCAATAGATGCAAAATCAATGTTTTCCTCCATTGTGATTTTTTTGGCATGAACCTTCAAAATAGACTCTCGTCCTTTTAAATCCGGCAATTCTACAGGAATTCGCCTATCAAAGCGACCGGGGCGCAGCAAGGCCTTGTCTAAGGTTTCCGGCCTGTTTGTCGCCGCCAAAATGACAACACCTTTTTGACCATCAAAACCGTCCATTTCCGTCAATAGCTGATTCAAGGTTTGCTCCCTCTCATCATTGCCGCTCATACCGCCGCCATCTCTTTTTTTCCCAATGGTATCAATCTCATCAATAAACACGATGCAAGGAGCTTTTTCATTTGCCTGCTTAAACAAATCCCTTATTTTTGCCGCACCCATGCCTACAAACATTTCAACAAATTCGGAACCAGAAATCGAAAAAAACGGTACATTTGCTTCCCCTGCAACCGCCTGGGCCAAAAGGGTTTTCCCTGTCCCCGGAGGACCCACTAGTAAAGCGCCTTTCGGCATTTTTGCGCCAACCACCGTATATTTGAATGGATTATGCAAAAAATCAACAATTTCCGTAAGCGCTTCCTTTGCTTCATCTTGTCCCGCAACGTCAACAAAGGTCTTGCCCGTTTGCGCCTTAACATATACTTTTGCATTTGCCTTTCCAAAGGACATGGCGTTTCCTCCCATCCCCCCTACTTTGCCCATCATCTTGCTCATTACAAAGCGCCAGAACAAACCAAACAAAAGCAGCATAATCAACGTGCTGACAAGAGGAGAAATTTGCTTAGGCTTTACCTCGTTAAACTTTACTCCTGCATCATCCAACCGCTCCACCAGCATACTGTCGTCCATGCGCCCTGTTGCATACACCTTTTCCGATTCACCCTGGGTTTCCTCGTCACTTGCACCTTTTAATATAAAATAAATATTATCATCATTAACTTGAACTTCATTTATATTTTCACTCTTTAATTCTCTTAAAAAAACATCATAGGTTACTTTTTCAATTGCATTCTTTGTGAATAAGGGCAATAAAAACACATTGATAATCCCCATTAACATCACAGCCAACAGCCAATAGTAAATAAACGGTAACTTTTTATTTTTCATAGATTCACTCTCTTTCTGTCCACCCTTGGCTTATGTATAAGCATTCTTTTTTCCAACATAACATAGAATTTTCAGAACATTATTGTATATTTTTTTTAATTTTTTCCAGTACACGAAAAAATACAGTCCATTCTTCCTCCGTAATATTTTCTGTCATTTTTTTCTCTATCAATGTAATTTGAGCCAACATTTCTTGATACAGCATCATTGCATCATTTGTAAGGGTTATTTTTTTCAATCGCGCATCCCGTTCTACGCTTTCCCTTGAAATTAATCCCTTTTTCTCCATGTTTTGGATAATTCCCGATACGGTTGATCTTCTTATGTTAAAATCAACCTCCAAATCTCTTTGGAAAATATCATTGCCTTGATTCTCATAAAGATAGTGAATAATCCAAAGCTGGATGGAAGTTAAGTTCTTTCCTTCCCTATCACAAGAATTTTGCCCTAAAAAACGGCAAATTGAGTTCACCAAGACTTTTAGCTCCACACAAAATTTTGAATTATTGTCCACAATTTCACCTCCGATTGTTAGGTTGCTGACAGTATAGCATCCTAACAACCGAAAGGCAATTAAATAATCATTAACATTTGTGTATCATTGCTTAATTTTCCTCCTGCCGTTGAATATCTGCGCCCAGCGCCCTTAGCTTTTCATCTATTTTATAATACCCTCGCTCAATATGATGAATGTCCCCGATTTCCGTTTCCCCCTTCGCCGCCAATGCCGAAAGGATTAAAGCTGCACCAGCTCTCAAATCCGTTGCACGAACCTTGCTTCCCGTCAATTCCTCAACCCCCTCAATCACCGCATTTCGGCTTTCAATACGAATATCCGCACCCATACGCAGAAGCTCGCCCGCATGGGTAAAACGGTTTTCAAAAACTGTTTCTGTAATGACGCTTGTCCCTTTTGCCAAAGCCATTAAACTCATAAATGGGGCTTGCATATCTGTAGGGAAGCCGGGAAAAGGCATGGTCTTTAATTGCAAAGGCTGAAGCTTTCCTTTTCTGCAAACATGAAGTCCCTCAGGAACCGTTTCAATTTTCACATTGCATTCCGCAAGCTTTGCAATAACGGGTTTCAAGTGCTCCTCTCTTACATTTTGCAATATAATATCCCCACCGGTGATTGCCGCTCCAACCATAAACGTACCTGCCTCTATTCGATCGGGAATGACAGGATGGGTGCTGCCGGTTAATTCCTTTACGCCAGTAATTTCTATGGTATCTGTGCCATCACCTTGAATATTTGCCCCGATCCCTTTTAAAAAATCTGCCAAATCAATAATTTCCGGTTCTGCCGCCGCATTTTCGATTACAGTGGTTCCCCTTGCCAAAACCGCCGCCATCATAATGTTTTCCGTTGCTCCAACACTTGGAAAATCCAGATAAATACTGGTACCCTTCATTCTTTTAGCAGTTAACTCTATGATTCCGTGCTCTTGTTTGCTTTTGGCTCCCATGGCATGAAAGCCTTTTAAATGCAAATCAATAGGCCTGCTTCCAATTTGACATCCTCCCGGATGTGGCAGTTTTGCCTGCCCATATCTGGATAAAAGAGGTCCTGCTACAAGAATAGAGGCTCGCATTTTTCCTGCCTGCTCATAATAGCTTTCCAAAGATGTCAACTCTTTTGCACAAATAACAATGGATTCCTTCTCCTGATCGTAAGAAACCTCAGCTCCAAATCCCCTAATAATTTCCAGCATGTTCAAAATATCTGTAAGAGGTGGAACATTTTCAATAACACATGGTTCTTGCGTCAAAAGACAAGCGGCTAAAATTGGTAAAGCGGCATTTTTTGCTCCGCTGACACGAACCATTCCTTGCAGTGAATCCGCATGATGAATTACAAATTTTTCCATAACCATCCCTCGCATTTCTTGAAAAAAATAAATATGATGATTGCTCCATTAGTATATCCGCAGGATATAAAAACAACCGATAAAATATCAGCCGATTTTGTAAAAATTTTGTTTAAATTCGTACTTTACAGTTTTGAAACTTCTGGTATAATAGATACATGTCCTGCGGATGTAGTTCATCGGTAGAATGAAAGCTTCCCAAGCTTTAGAGGTGGGTTCGATTCCCATCATCCGCTTTTTTCCAGTATTACCAAAAAAAGGAGAAAATAACAAAAATACTTACAATATAAAAGCAAATTTAATTTTCTTAAATTTTTTTTGGGTACAAAAGTTTGGTGAACAGTCAAAACTGCCAACATATCAACACGAAGTATGTTAAAAAAACGAAAGTAACCCCTCAACAGAGGGGTTTTTTGTTGCATAAAATTCTTGTTTATAATTTATGGGCTTAACCAGTTTAAATTTATACTAATTTACATACAATGAACGAAAGCAAACGAAAAAAATAACAGCAGTACAATAAAAAACTAATTTTCCACATTTTTTTCTCTTAGTTTGCAGTATGTACTTTTTTTCGCATCAGTGTTATACTTTAATTGGGTAAAAAACTGTCTTTATTGCATTTATATTAACTTTGAAAGGCATGAGAATATTGATCGTATTCAACAATGTATCAAAAATCTATCCAAACAACGAGTTCGGCATTGAAAAAATCTCTTTGGAAATTAAAGACGGAGATTTTGTATTTCTTGTTGGAAAAACAGGTTCCGGGAAAAGCACCATTATCAACCTCCTAACAGGAGATATCAAACCCACCTCAGGGGATATTATTGTAAACAACCTGTTATTAAATCAGTTGTCTCAAAAAGATTTTCCATACTACAGACGAATTTTGGGTATCATTCATAATGACTATTTGCTCATTGAAAACAAAACCGTCTATCAAAATTTAGAAATTGCCATGTTGGCAACAGGACAGTCCGGCAAAGCTATACGCAAAGCCATTCCATTGGCTCTTGGGCTTGTGGGAATGACAAAAAAAATGGAAGAGTACCCTCAAAATTTGTCAGGTGGTGAAATATTTAAAATCTTAATGGCAAGGGCTGTTGTAAATAACCCTAAAATCATCATTGCCGATGAGCCCACAGCACATTTGGATTATGATTCCTCTCTTGATATTATGTCTTTATTCAGCGATATTAATCAGTTGGGAATCACAGTAATTATTGCTACCCATGCAAAGGAATTTGTAGATATCATGAAAAAACGAGTCATTACTTTACAAAACGGAAAAATTTTGGGTGATGTTAGTAAAGGAAAATATGGTTGGATTATATGAAAAAATATAAAAAGAAAAAAAATATAAGAAAAAAATTTTTTAATACTGTATTTATTGGAACATACGTCAGCTTCATATGCTTTCTGTATCTATTTGCAACGCGTGTCACCCCTTGGGACATTAATTATTTTATTAAAGAAACCCAACAACACACCTCTGCCCTGGTATCCACCTTAAAATCCCAAAAGGCCGCATTTGATGCAAAACGAGAAACAGCGGCAATCGCAAAAGCCATTGCAAAGGAAAAAAAGGATTCCACGGAAACCAAAAAGTCCAAGGACGATGATAAAAAAGATACAGACGAGAAGCTTTTAGAGTCTAGTACAATCAATTTGGTTTATTTTGACCAAAATGATCCCCGTTGGAAAACCACGATTTATGGCGGAGATAATATTATTGGCGTTTTTGGCTGCGGGCCGACTACCCTTGCCATGCTTGTAAGCACCCTTACGGATCAAGCGGTCACCCCTGACATAACGGCAAAATGGGCTTATGAAAACGGTCATTTTTGTAATAACAGTGGCTCTTATCACTCCATTATCCCAAAAGGTGCAGATAATTATGGTCTTACTTCCAAAAGCCTTAAAAGCCCTTCCAAGGAAACCATTTTGCAGGAGCTTTCCAACGGAAATCTTGTGGTTGTGCTTATGAATCGAGGTATTTTCACCTCCCAAGGGCACTTTATCCTCCTGCGTGGTGTTACGGAGGATGGGAAGGTTTTAGTTGCAGATTCTCAGAGTCCCGAAAACAGTGAACAGGCTTGGGATATTAATACGATTTTAAACGAAGCAAAGTATTCTGCCAGCGCAGGTGGGCCTTTTTGGTCTATTAACAAAGCATAAAAAAGGCTTGCGGCTGTTAAGCACGCAAGCCTTTTTTTCTGTTTTAATTATGATAGAAAGAATTCTCCCCGCCAACCTTTAGACTAATCGCCTTGTCCACTTGAACTGTGTTTTGCAGGCTTCTCTTGGTTTTGTTATAAATATCATTTATGCGCTGCAAATCCGGAGTTGCAAACTGCTTTCCCTCCATCTCCTTGCTGAGGGCACTTCTAATCTGCTTTTCATCATCTTCGGACAAACTTTTTATTAGCTCCTCCTCAGCATAATCCATGTTTTCAATATCAATCATCAACTCTGTACGCATATTCATTAGCAACTGAAAGGAGTACAAATCATTACGCTGCAGGCTTGCTGCCATTTGCTTTGTAATATCTTGAAATTCATTTACTTTGTTGTATTTTTTCTGGAGGTTTAAGAGTATTCCAGTAAAAACAGTATTCATTTTGCGCACATCCTTTAGGTTCTCTAATTTTTCACCAGCTGCGTTTGAGAAATACGATCTGCTTCCTTAAAAGTATTCCTAAGCTCAAGGATCATAGTTCTTAGTTCTTTTATCATATCCAGATTTCTTCCCGCCTTAATTCTGGCAACCTGAAACTGAAAATATTCATACAATTTAGAAATTTCGTTTCCAACGGAATAGGTCTTATCAAGCGTTTTATCCAAATATCGGACAATTTCCGAAACCCGGTTCATAGAAGCATCAAACCCATCAAAATCATCATTTTTCAAACACATTTCCGCTTTTGTAAGCCTTTTGGCAGATTCGTCAAACAAAAGCAATAAAAGCTCCCCCGAGGTCATTGTATTCACTGATTGCTGCTTATATTGCTGATAACCATACTGATTCATTTTCTCTCGCCAACCCTTTCAACAAATTATTAGCTGCTATAATCATACAGCCAACTGCTCTGGGAATTTAGTTTTTGCATAAGTGTTTCTAATTGCGTAAATTGTTTTTGATATCTAGTACGCTCTGTTTTTAATTTATCTTCAAGCCTAGAAATAATTTTATCAATATCGTCCATTTGCTTTTGCAGTCTATTACTCAATAACGAGGTTGGTGATTTTGAGTTTCCGGCTTTTTCAACCAAAATGCCCTTGGTTGCTCCTGTGGTTGCTGCATACTTGTCTGTTAAAGCCTTCATTCTTGTCATAATGCCGCCTGTTGTAAGCTTCCCCTCGGTGCTTGCCTCCGTAAACAATGCCTTTACGCTGTCCGCATCTTCTGCCAATGCAGACTTTAACTTTGTTTCATCCAGAGATATTTTACCATTCTCCTGCCAATTGGAGGAAACTGTTATTCCAATATCAGATAATGAAAAACCGTTGCTGCCCATATTCATAAAAATATATCTTAAGTCATTCGTTAAGCTTGTAACATCCGAATCCCCATAAAGCATACCAGATTTTGCCTTTTCTTCCCAGCTTGCAATTTCAGACTCAGACATATCTGCCTTTTGCTCATCTGTAAGAGGGGCATAAGTTCTGTTGCGTTTTTCTGTTATGGCAGAGTTGCTTGCCTCTACCAATTCATTGTAATCATCAATCATGCTCTTAATCGCAGTTACAATCTTATCTGTATCAACACTGGCATCAAACTTAACTGCCTCAGTTCCCTCTACATATTGCAATTCGTTTAATTCATCCTTTTCATAGCCAAAGGTGCCATTTACGGCAATATTTAAGCCGTTTAGCGAGAAGGAATTGGTACCGCGGGAAATTTCCATGGCCTCGGCTCCGCCCTCTCCGTCAAAGTCCACGAGAATGATCGCATCCTGCCCGTCAACCGTGTTTCCGTTTATAGTATTACTTATTGTGCCATCATCATTTCGCTTCCCAAAAAGCAATTTTTCAAAATCAGTTAATACTCCATTTTTTCCAATTTCTACAGAGCCTGAAGCGCCCTTTTGGGTGGAAGTGATGGAAAAAGAGTCACTATTGGCTTGGTAGGAAATTTTTACACCAGCTTTTTCATTGGCATTAATTGCTGACATAATGGTTCGCAGCGTGGTTTTATTTTCTTCGTATGTAAACTTAATGCTTTCTCCATTGATTGTAATTTCATATTCAGTGCCATTTTCAAGGTTAACGCTTGCCACATCCTTAATTCCTGATTCGGCAAGGGTGGAATCCAAATTCACCTTATTGGAAGAACCATTTCTAATTCCCAAAACACTGCCATCCCCCATAACCCCAGTTGAGCCACTGGTAATATATAATATAGAGGATTGATCCACACCGCCCCCAGGCACAGTCGTTTCAAACTGAATTCTTTTTTCGCCATCCTGGGTCAGCTGAATTCTTCCCTTTCCAAATGCGGAATTCAATTCATCCTGAATATATTCCATAAACTTTGATTCGTCTAATTTTGTTTCATCATCAAAGGTAATCGTCTTTTTTGTGCCGTTGTATTCAAAGGTAAGGGATTTCCCTTTCATTTTTTCGGCAAAGCTTACATTCGCATGAAGATCTTCAGCATCAATAGCGGCAACAGCATCCACGCCCTCATCGGTAATGCTTTTGTTAACAAGAGAAGAGGATCCCGAAGTTATCCCCAAAATTTTCATTAAATCAGCATTTCCACCGGTTATTTCTAATCCGTTCCCAACACCGTCAATATTTTTAAAGCTTAGCGTTTCTCCGTTTGCTGTAACGCTCATTACTTCACTAAGCTTCTTCCCGTTACTAAGTTCCACACCTTCCATTGCTTTGGTCAGTCCCTCCGCAACCTCGGCAGCACTTGTATATACCCCGCCGCCTTCTTTTTCCGGCATAGTTAGCGTATAGCTTTCACTTCCGTATTTAACGGTAAGATTTTTCCCTGTGATTGTGCAAGAATCACTATCACCATAATTAATCGCCCCAGTTTTTATGATGTTATTGGATAAGGTGTCGGTGGTAGTAAAGCTTGCATCCTTTGCCAACTGCTTCACCCCAAGTAAGGAAAGCCGCTCTCCTGTTGCAGCTGTTCCAGAAACAGAAACATACTTATTGTTTGTGCCTGTTGCGCTAACCACACTTTTTTTATAAAAGCTCTCGCTAGTCAGGTTTGTACTTGAAGTATATGAAGTGTATTTCTGGGCAAAGCTAACCAGCTTATCACTGATTGCGCGATAGGCATCTGTTTTCCATGATAATAAAGTTTTACTTTGTTTTTGCTTTGCAATTTTACTTCGCGTAGCAATCGTCATACCATCAATTAAAGTGTCAGTATCTAACCCGCTGACAAGACCGCCAATGGCTTTTGATTGGCTTCCATATGCATTGCTGCTAGACGAGGTTGATGTAAGGCTATTTATTGTTGCCATCGTATTCCTCCTTATAAAAAATGATTTCTTGAAAATCATAACAAATTTTTCTCTATACTTCTTTTTCGACATATAGTATACTTTTATTAATAGTTTAGTTCCACAAAAATAAAATTATGAGGTGATACTCGTGTCAGTAATCATTACATTAACCAATCAAAAAGGCGGCGTAGGGAAGACAACAACTACCGCTACGCTTATCACAGGCTTATCACTTCAAGAATACAAAGTTCTTGGAATCGATCTTGATCCACAGGGAAATCTTGGCTTTTCACTAGGGCTGGATATTGAAAACACAGAAACGATTTACGATGTTTTCCGTGGTACTGCAAAAATTGAAGACGTAATACAAACAACGGAATATGGCGATATTATCCCATCAAATATTTTATTAAGTGGTGCAGAGCTTGAATTTAACCGTTCCGGCAGAGAATACCTTTTAAAAGAGGCCCTTCAATCTGTAATGGATAAATATGATTACATCATAATTGACACTCCGCCCGCATTAAACATATTAACGGTGAATGCCTATGTATGCTCTGATCATCTGATTGTGCCTATGGTTCCCGAAATATTAAGCCTTCTTGGCGTTAGTCAGCTAAAGGAAACCACCCAAACAGTGAAAAAATTCTACAACTCCAAGCTAAATGTATTAGGATTGTTGCTTACGAAATATAATAGTCGTACGAACCTTGCAAATGAGGTCGCTGATTTGGCCGATGAAATTGCAAAACAACTGAATACTTCAGTGTTTAAAGCCAGAATAAGATCCGGCGTTGCCGTTGCGGAAGCCCCGGCACACGGAACCTGTATCCTTTTATATTCACCAAGATCAAAGCCAACACATGATTATATTGACTTTGTGGAGGAGGTTCTTATTCGTTGTAAGGCAGCAAAAAAGAAACATCCTGCCAAATGATGTCTTTTATCCCCAAGCTATATTTTCAGGTAAGAACAATATTGCTTTATTCTTACCTGTGAAGTCTAATTATTTTTGAAAAGAGGTAGTATAATGGCGCGTAAAACAAACAAAACCGCCCACGTCTTAAACCTTATCTCTAAGGCTAAAGATGAGCATCAAGCTATGGAAGAACAAATGCAAATTGATAATACAGGATTGGATGTTTCAAATGATTTATTGTTTATGGGGATTGAACCCGCCAATGATAAATCCATTGCTGAAAAAATCGACGAAAATTTAAAAGTTTTTGTAGAACAAGAAGAAAACGGGATTTTGGAGGAAACCATTCCGACGCAAAACAGCAGCGAGTACGCAAAAGAAGAAAACGTTGAAAAAGCCGAACAAGCGGAAACCCCAGTAAGTCAGGAAACTAATTTGTCGGCAAGAGAAGGTTTTACAAATGATGTCACTGAAAAAATACTGGCACCAATGCCTGAAGAAGGAAGGGAAGCACCTATTCCCCCAGAGAATCATACACAGATGCGTTCCGTAGAAACTCCTACGGAACGGGTCTTTCATTACTTGAATGTTTACGAAAGGCTTGTACTGGAAAGATTGGAAGAATTTCAAAATATGTTTGGTGTTTGCCCTTGTCAAAGATGCAAGGCGGATATTATTTCCATTGCCCTATCAAATCTTCCTGCAAAGTATATCGTTACCGATAACCCCCGCATCATTCCTTTGCTCAGTTTTTATCGAGAAAAATATAAAACCGCTGTTGCCGCACAATTATCAAATGCATGTGTAATGGTAAAACAAAATCCGCTTCACTAATATAGCGTAGAAAATAAATAAGCAAACAAAGTCCGAGGCGTGTACCTCGGATTTTTTGTGCAAAAAAAGCTCTTGCCTCTAAATGTACTGTATGTAAAACATGAACTTGATAATTATTTTACATAAAACTGATAAATTTATGGCTTAAAACCTTCGTTTATGATCTTGTTGTGGAAAAGCATTGTGAATATATAATAACGTTGCAAGAAATTAAAAAAACTCTTGAAAAAAATTTTTAATCAAAATACAATGATTCATACATCGATGTAATCTACTAAAGTGCTGATTTAATAGAGGGTGGGCAGATGGTGGAGGATTTTTTTTGTTTGGCAGGAAAAAAACGTAGGAATAGCAACACTATTGTGAGGCTTTTGGACTATGTCCAAACGAAAAATGTACCCACTAGCTGTGCATACGGAATCAATCAGCACTTCCCTAAAACAGAAAAGGAGAAATCGATATTATGAATGACGCAATGTTGCTTCGAGAAATTCAGGCGGAATACAGTAATTCCGCTGGGCTTGTAGTGCAAAAAAGCGGAAAGCTGATCTATGAAAATTATTTTGATGGACACAAAGAAACAGATTCAATCCACATTTTTTCCGTAACCAAGAGCATCACCTCCATCCTGATTGGAATAGCAATTGATCAGGGATATATCAAGAGTGTAGACCAGAAGGTATTAGAATTCTTCCCAAGCTATATCATTAAAAGGCGAGAGAATACCATCCAAAACATTACCTTGAAAAACCTACTGACCATGACAGCCCCCTACAAATACAAGTGGGAACCCTATACAAAAGTATATAGCAGCGAAGATTGGATAAAAGCAGCCTTGGACTTATTAGGAGGAAACGGAACCATTGGAGATTTCAAGTATTCAACCGTTGGGGCACAAATTCTCACTGGAGTACTTGAAAATGCCACCGGAGAGTCGATGCTGAAATTCTCCGAAAAGAACCTGTTTACCCCACTTGCCATTAGCGTACCCACACCAATAAGCTTTGCCAACAAAGAGGAGCATATAGCCTTCATTAAAAATAAAAATGTAAGCGGTTGGGTTGTGGATCCGAAAGGCTCACCAACCTCCGGCTGGGGTTTAACCCTAAGCCCTAAAGATATGGCAAAAATAGGTCAACTCTGTCTAAACCAAGGTAATTGGAATGGCAAACAGCTTGTTTCTGCCTGCTGGATGAAAGAAAGCACGAAGGAACACGCCCGCTGGAATGACCTTCCCTACGGTTACCTCTGGTGGAGCCTTGATACTGATGGGAGCGGTACCTTCGCAGCACTTGGTGATAGTGGCAGCACCATCTATGTTAACCCCAAAGAACAGGTGGTCATTGCCATTGCTTGCCGCTTCAAGCCCCGTGCCAAACCTAGAATTGAGCTGATCAACAAATTCATCCTACCGCAAATCAAATAATACTACATAAAAAGAGTTGCCCCTTAAGACAACTCTTTTGCTTCATTTGATATTAATTATTGACTTGTTGCATCTCTTTTTTGCTTCCTTTTGCAAGCAAATGATCAATCACCTCAACCAAGTTTCCGATTTCAGGCTTACTAATCTGCTCATCCGCACCAATTTGTTTTCCTTTTATGTATAACTCATCATTAATCAGAGAGGAAAAAATAATAACTGGCAATTGCTTAAGGAGCTTATTGCTCTTAATTAGTTTTGTTAATCTGTGCCCGTCCATAGCGGGCATCTCAATATCTGTAATCACTAAAGCCACTTTTTCTTCCAAAGCCTGCTCGTCTTTAATTGTTTGTAAAAAGTCCCACGCTTCTTGCCCATTATCAAATTTTATAATATTTTTAAACCCTGCTTGATGTAAGCATTCCAGTATCATTTTCGACAATAATATGGAATCTTCCGCCAGAATAATTGGTAGTTCTGTTGTATTTCTTTCTCCAAGCTTCATTATATCCTCTGCTTGTATCCCTGTACGAGGCGCAATTTCAGATACTATTTTCTCAAAGTCCAAAATTACAACTAAATTCCCATTTATTTCAGTAATTCCCGTAGCTACTCCTTCTTCGCCGCCGCTAACGGTCTTATCCGGCTTTTGAATCTCTGTCCAGGATAACCTAACAATTCCTTCCACACTATCTACGCGGAAAGCAATGTGCATTTTATTGAAGTTGGTAACAATAAATAAATCCCTCTCGTCCTCTGTCTTTTCATCACCAAACAAATATTTTGCTAAATTAACCACAGTAATAACGGTTCCTCTTGGCTTAAAAACACCCTCTACAACAGGATGAGCCAAAGGCATAGCTGTAACAGGCTCTGCTACCATAATTTCACGCACCTTGGCAACATTGATCCCGTAGAGCTTATTATTAATTTTAAATTCCATAATTTCTATCTCATTTGTTCCTGTTTCAAGTAAAATTTCGCTCTTGTTTTTTACGGCCATATGTATTCCTCCATTATTATTGTAGTCATCTCTTCTTTTTCTTGCATTTATAATTTAACAAAAAAACCAAAACAACATACTTGTAATTCTCTGCAAATATTTTCTCTATTTACATATTACCACAAATTCTTCTAAAAGAAAGCAAAGTCAGAACGATTCACAAAAAAATTTCAAATGCAAACCGAAAATTGCTTGAACGCATTAAAAAATAACTTCCTTCCTGCCAAACGAGCGGATATTTCCTTGCCCGTTGGTGCAATCAAAAACCAAAGTTCTTGCGTAATTAGAGCCTACGTCCTCAGCAACAATGGGAATTCCCTCTGCCTTTAAAGTTTGGCGAACACTTTCTATATTACGCTGTCCAATGTTTCCCAAGGAACCACCCCCCGGAATATCAAACATTTTCGCTCCACCGGCAATTTTTGCAATAAGTCGTCTTTTTACTGCTCCAAAAACTTCCATTTTTCTAATTGTAGCCCGAATTCCCGTATCCGCAAACTTAAATACGTTGGAATCCACACTGTTTTCTAATTTTTGGGGCAGCATAACATGCACCATGGCCCCAACCTTTGCAATAGGATCATATAAACAAACCCCAACGCACGAACCAAGAGCATAAGTTATTAAGCGCCCTTCCATCCTGGTAAACTTCATATCGGCAATCCCTACTGTAATCTCTTTACCCATTCATAACACCCAGCTTATTCAATAAAAAATTCAACGACTTAATATCCGGCAGCATAATTAAATTGCTCGTCATATCTTCGCCATTTTAGATAAATTTTCCGTCAACAATCATAATTTTGTCGGTGGTATATCCATATTCTATCATAGGTACAGACATAATTCCACCCAGCATATTGATTGCCATTGCAGGAACAGAAAGATTGATTGAAATACTGCTTAGCTGAGCTACTGCGTTTGCATAAGAAGAAATAATAATATTACTTATCTCCGCAATTGCTGAAGCCCTCATTTCATCAATTTCCTCAAAATGCTCGATTTTACCAAGGGAAAGCCGTTCAAAAACAATATTTACAAAATTAAAATCCAACAAGTAAAGCATGATTCCACTAAACTCACCTGTCATATGCACCAATACCGCAGCAACAATTTTTTCAGGCCCGCCTAAAAAATCAATCACCTGATTATATCCCATTATCTTTACCTCCGGTAATGACATGGATATTTTTGCGGACAATGTTTGCGAAAGTGCAGTTGCTGCATTACCAGTGCCTATGCTCCCTATTTCTCGAAACATATCTATGGCAAAGCCGTTCATTTCCTGATAACTATTGATTTTCATCGTTTCACCAACCATCTAATTTAATTTTCTATTGTCTTAAATTGTTAATTAAGTTCTGAATTTCATCCGTCGTTTGAACCATTCTAATGGAGTACTGATAAGCTCTTTGTGCTTCAATTGCCTTTGCAAATTCGTTTGCAATATCTACGTTTGAGCCTTCAAAACTTCCCCTTGTAACATTGGCATCAACAACAAAGGGTGCTCCATTTTTTTCCGTAGCAATAAAGTTACTGTCGCCAATACTTAAAAGCCCTTCTGTTTTAGGAAAATCCACAACAATAGGCACGGCATCCTTCAGCGCAATCGCTGTACCCTCCAAAAGATTTCCATCCTTATCATAAATCCCATCTGTCGTATCACCAGCATTAATAATAATTGGATCTCCGCTAGCTCCAATGACAAAATTCCCGTCCTTTGAGGCCAAATAAAACCCGTCCTCCTTTTCGGATAAAACAAAGCTTCCACTTGTTGTGTAGTAATATTCCTTTGTCTGGGGATTTTGCAATACGAAAAAACCTCGCCCCTCAATGGAAAAATCCAATTGAGATCCAGATAAGTTCACACTTCCTTTTTCAAATGAAATATTGGTTTTCTCCGGCTTCACACCGCTGCCGGACTTTACATTTGAATCCTTGCCATCAATTCCCGCCATATTATTATAAAGCAAATCGGAGAAAACTAAGCTTTTTGACTTGTAGCCTGCCGTATTCACATTTGCAATGTTATTTGCAACTACGTCCAGCTTTGTTTGCTGGGCAGCTGCACCAACCCTTCCATTATAAAATGACATTTCCATAAGGCATTTCTCCTTTACAAGTAAAACAATGGGTAAAATTATTTTAAAACTCTACCAATAGCAGCCAACAGTTCCACTTTTTTTATCTATTTAACAAACCCCTTGCCCTGACTTCAAATTTCACTTATTGTACCCTGCCGATATCTGCTGCCTTCGCCGCCATAGCATCATACATTTTTAATACCTGAGCAGCACTTTGCAGTGTTCTCTGGGTTACCAGCATATCCGTCATTTCCTGCACAGGATTCACATTGGAGGCTTCCACATGTTTCCACATTACTGTGGCATCTGTTGCTTGTGCCTCGCCCCCGGTAAAAACGCCTTCGGCAACCTTAGTTAGATCATCATAATTATTAAAATCCACAAGCTTCAGCTTTGCAATTAAGTCTCCAGAAGTATCGTAAATTCTGCCATCAGGGGACACATTAAAGTCGTCCGTGGTTATTTTGATGGGGCCGGCATCGCCGTTCACTCGACCGATCCCCTGCAGCACTACATAGCCTTCCTCATCCAGGCTCAAGGAGCCATTTCGGGTATACACTTTTTCGCCCTGCCTATCGACTTCAAAAAAACCTCTTCCATTGATTGCAAAATCCAATATGCTGCCTGTTTGCTCCCAGCCACCGTCAGTAAAATCAGTTACTGTTTCGTAGGGCACCGTAATCATAGAAGAATTGCCCAAGGGTTCGCCCACTGCCCCTAAAATATTGTTGCCCGTTCTGGATACCACTTGGTCTTTAAAGGTGCCCGAAACCATGCGGTCCGACTTATAACCACTGGTAGAAACATTGGCCAGGTTATTACTAATGACATTTAGATTTTTATTTTGTGTAAGCATACTTGATGATAAATTATAAAACCCCTTATACATTTTATCCCTCCCAAAAACAACAATTATTCCTTCAAAAACAGTCTAAGCTTTTTTAGTGCATTGGAATGTATTTGCGAAATTCTAGGCTCACTTACACCTAAAACAGCAGCAATCTCTTTCATATTTAAATCCTGAACATAGTGAAGAGAAATAACAAGCTTTTCCTTTTCCCTAAGGCTTTCCAACCCCCGTTTTATTTCCTGCTCCAACTCCATACTATCCAGGTGGTGCTCCGGCATAGTTTCCAAATTGGTATTTACCACTTGGTTGTTATAGCCGCCACCTCCCGTTTCCTCAAGGAGCATTTCAAAGGAAAGCACATTCATAAGATTGGTTTTGCGCAAATTTTCGTAATATTTCTCAACGGAAACATCTAGATAAGCTGCAATTTCCTCGTCCGTTGGGAGTCTGTCCAACTGGGTATACAGTGCCCCAATGGCTTTATCAATATCCTTAGCAGCCTTTCTGACACTTCTTGGTACCCAATCGTTTTTTCTTGCAATATCAATTACAATGCCACGAATACGCTTGGAAATAAAGCTCTCAAACTTCACATTCATGTCCATATCGTATTTATCAATGGAGCTCATTAAGGCAAGAACACCTTCATTTATTATATCATCTATCTGCGCAAAGTCGCAATAAACGCCGCGCATTTGGAACGCAACATTTCTTACAATATAAACATACCTTAAAACCAATTCGTTTTTAATATCCAAATCGCCGGTTGCTTTATATTCAGCAAATAGTTCTTCATTTGTCATTTCATTGCGTTTCTTCTTCAAGATTATTCGCTCCTATGCTATAACACAATATTTCCAATAGATTGAATTTGAACATTATTTGCTATCTCATTAAACGAAATTACACTAACATTGGGATAAAACTGCTCAATTAAACGATAGAAATACACTCTTACCACATGGCTTGTCAAAATTACCGGCTTAAGAGAAATATCGTTGAATTTTTTTACGTTCTCCGCAACCTGCAGCAAGACCTTTTGCAAAACATCGGGACTTAGAGACAGATATACCCCATGCTCACTTTTCGCCATACTTGATACAATGACCTTCTCCAGCTCAGCATCCAAGGTAATCACCTTCATTTGGCCGCCTTCGCAGAATTTTCTGGTAATGGTACGCTTTAAAGCAACCCGAATGTTTTCGGTAATAATATCCAAATCCTTGGTAACGGAAGCAGAATCCAAAATTGTTTCTATAATGGTAACCAAATCCTTTATTGGCACACCCTCTTTTAAGAGGTTGGACAAAAGCTTTTGAAAGCTGCTGTAGGAAATGATATTGGGAAAAGCCTCCTCAATCAGCTCCGGAATATTGCCCTTCACATTTTCTATAAGCTGCAATACCTCCGCTCTGGAAAGAAGCTCATACGAGTGCTGAGAAACCACCTCAGACAAATGGGTTACCATAACAGAAAGAGGGTCAATAACCGTATATCCATAGATTTCAGCCAATTCCTTGTTTTCGGGCAATATCCATTTACTTGGTATTCCATAGGCCGGTTCAATGGTTTCAATCCCATCCACATCCCCCGCCAGCTCCGACGGCTCAATCGCTAGGTAATAATCCACCAAAATTTCTCCCGATGCAATAACCTCGCCCTTTACCTTTATACTGTATTGATTAGGATTGAGGGATGCACTGTCCCGCAGGCGAATGGAAGGAATAACAAACCCCATATCCTGGGCATACTGCCGCCTAAAAATAACGATTCTATTGATCAATTTCCCGCCGCCTGCATCATCAACCAGGGGAATGAGGCTATAGCCAAATTCCATTTCCACCGGCTCAACATTTAACAAGGGATAAATATTATTCACATCTTTATAATAATCCTCTTCATTGGGCATTTCCTGTACATACTGAGCATCCTGCCCCACGGCTTCATGGGCAATTGCCATTTTCATATTCCGTTGCACATAAATGCCTAACGAAAGGAACATTGCCGAAATTAATATCAACGGAAAGGTAGGTGTCCCAGGAACTACTGCCAACAAGGCTAAAATTGCTCCGCCAATCATCAATGCCTGGGGCTGTGCTAAGAACTGGGTAGCCACATCAGTATTTAAGCTTCCGTCGGATACGGCTCTGGTAACAATCATGCCCGTGGCCGTTGAAATCAAAAGGGCGGGAATCTGGGAAACCAAACCATCACCAATGGTGGCAATAGAATAAACCTGTAAAACATCGGAAAAGCTCATGCCAGATTGCACCAAGCCAATGATAACACCTGCCCCAAAGTTAATTACCGTAATAATAATGGACATAATGGCATCGCCTTTTACAATTTTTGTAGCACCATCCATCGCCCCATAAAAATCCGCTTCCTTTTGGATTTTATATCTTCTCGTTTTTGCTTCTTCTTCTGTAATAAGCCCTGAGTTTAAGTCGGCATCGATTGCCATCTGCTTTCCGGGCATTGCATCCAAGGTAAATCTTGCCGCAACCTCAGCCACACGCTCCGCACCCTTGGAGATTACGATAAACTGAACAAGTACGATAATAATGAATATAATGGTACCTACAACCACGTTTCCCCGCAAAACCAAGCTGCCAAATGCAGCAATAACCTGGCCAGCAGAACCCTTTTCTGTCAAAATCAATCTGGTTGAGGATACATTCAAGCCAAGACGAAAAAGCGTAGTGATCAAAAGCAGTGATGGAAAGATAGAAAATTCCAACGACTCCCGAATGTTCATGGTAATCAGCAAAATAATCAAAGAAACTGAAATATTAATAATAAATAATATATCCAGCATAAAGGGATTCAGGGGAATAAATAACAGTAATACAATTACTATTACAAATAATGAAACTGCATTTTGTAATAACTTTTTCATATCTCACACCATTTCAGTTAGATTAGCTTTTTGTTTTTCAACTTATAAACATGTACCAATATCTCCGCAACCGTTCCATAGAAATCGTCGGGTATTTCCTGATGAATATCAGTTGTTGCATAAATTGCCCTAGCTAACGGTTTATTTTCAAGAACAAAAACATCGTTCTCCTCGGCAGTTTTTATAATACGAAGGGCAACTGCATCCTGCCCCTTTGCCAAAAGAATTGGCGCTCCCTCTTTTTCCAAATCATATTTTAGAGCCACGGCATAATGGGTAGGGTTTTTAATTACAACATCAGCCTTGGGAACATCCTGCATCATGCGGGACATTGCCATTTTACGCTGCAGCTCTTTAATCTTGCTTTTTATCTGAGGGTCCCCTTCCATTTGCTTATATTCTTCCTTCAATTCATGCTTGGACATCTTAATTTGACGTTCATATTCCCACCACTGAAAAAAGTAATCAAAAGCAGAAATCACTATAAATGCCAAACATATCTTAAAAGCTAGGGACATTGTCAAATCCAAAATCATTGCGCTAGATGGCATAACATCCATTTGAATTGTTCTAGAAACCGTCAGAATGCTTTTGGAAATAAAAGAATATAAAATTACAATCAGTATTGTAATTTTTATGATGCCTTTGATAACATCAAACAAACTTCTTATAGAAAACAGTTTTTTCATCCCCTCCAGAGGATTAATTCTGTTAAATTTCGGTTTTAAACTATCTGTAACAAATATGGGCTTGGTTTGGGCAACCGTTGCAAGGATAGAAAAAAATGCTGGTATGCATATAACAGGGGCTGCAATTTGCACAAAGGCAAGGGCAATTTCCCATGAAATTTGCGTAACAAAACCATTGGTTATTTCCGTTTGCGTTTGGGCATATTCAAAGGTCTTATAAAAATATATGTAAATTTTTTCTACCATCTGAGGGAAAATTAATTTTAGCGTAAAGAACGACCCAATGAGGCTTGCAACAGCGATCACGTCCTTACTAATTAAAACATTACCTTTCTTTCGTTCGTCTTGCCTTCGCTTGGGCGTGGCCTTTTCGGTTTTTGAATCCGTTGCCAATGTTCTCCCCCCTTTTTCACGACTCCTTGCTTTTTAAATATAAAGTTTGCTGCAACACTATGATTTTTCATAGAAAAACATCGATTAATATAGGGGGCATTTTTCACTAGGCCATTTGTCCGAAAACATTTCTTACGCCATCAACCATCGTTATCACCAGTTGATTTAAGAAATCCGACATTGGCGAAAAAATCAAAAAAATTACCAATAGCCCTATAAAAATTTTAAGCTGAAAATTGATTACAAAGACATTAATCTGCGGTATTGCTTTCATAAGTATCCCCATACCTATGGTACAAAGAAATTCAATTGCAATAATGGGGAACGCCATCTTTAACGCCAATTCATTGCACAGAATAAAGGTATCCATAACAGCCTGTGCCACATTCTGCCCCAAAACAACCTGTCCAAAGGGAATAATATTACTGGAATTTAATAAAATATGAATAATTGCTAAATGTGCATTGGTGGAGAAAAATAAAAGCATAAATAAAATATTATAATAAGTAGCACTTAACGCAATGGAAGCATTGCTCTGGGCATCAAATACCTTTGACATAGATAACCCCAGCTGCATATCAATTACTTCACCGGCAAAAATAATTACAAATAAGAATAGGCTCATTACAAAGCCAATGGCAGCGCCTGCGGCGAACTCTTTCAACAAAAGAACTCCATATTCAAACATTCCAGACAGCTGCATTTGCTGTGACGGTAAAGAAGTAAATACAATCATCGACAAAGCAAGAACCAATCCAGATTTTATTAAAACAGGAAGATTGCTCCTGCCAAATATGGGATTTAAAAAAATAAACCCTGACATTCTCATTAAAACAAACGAGAAAAACACAAAATTTTCCACATAATCCATCTGCTCATTGCCTCCGAAATTACCTTTTGTACTGAATGTATTTTCTATACTTTCTCGTCGTTTTTTTGACAAATAAATTTATCTGTCAAGCGTATTCTCGTAGTGCCGCCCGCCGAAAAAGCCGGCGGCCTATCTTATATTTGTTATATCATAAGGTTGAAAACCTCATACATGAAATCCTGCAGCGTTTCAAGCATCCATGGGCCAAAAACCAGACAAACAATAACAATGATTATAACCTTGGGTACAAAAGTAATTGTTTGTTCATGAATCTGGGTTGCCGCCTGTATGATGGAAATAAAAACACCAATTGCCATGCTTAAAAGCAGGATGGGCCCTCCAATTTTCATGACGACAATAATCGCCGAACGCATAATGTCTATAGCCTCACCATTTGTCATATATTATCCCCCTAACTAATTAAAGCCTTTAATCAATGTAGAGAATAACAGCTGCCAGCCATTTACCGTGATAAACAACAAAATCTTAAACGGTAGTGAAATCAATGCCGGCGGCAGCATAATCATACCCATGGACATCAGTGTACTAGATACCACAATATCAATCAGCAAAAATGGAAGGAACAAAAGGAAGCCTATGATAAATGCCCGTTTCAACTCGCTGGTAATAAACGAGGGTATGATAACCGTCATGGGCAGCTCTTCATACTTTTCTGTTGCCTCATCCCCGGAAAATTTCATAAACATATCCAAGGTATCTACCTCTGTTTGCTTTAGCATAAAGGTCTTCATTGGAGCAGAAGCGCGATCCAGCGCCTCCGTACCGGTTATTTCCTCATTTTTATAAGGTATGTATGCGTTTTCATTTACTTGGTCTATCACAGGTGACATAATAAATAAGGTAAGAAATAGTGCAATTCCAACCAAAACCGTATTGGGTGGCGTTTGCTGCAGCCCCATGGCGTTCCTTAAAAAAGACATCACAATGATAATTCTGGTAAACGACGTCATCATGATAATAATGGAAGGCACCAGCGAAAGCACAGTAAGCATTAAAATCAGCTCTAACGTTTGCACTTGTCCGCCGTTTATATTAATAAAAGCATCATTCATGATAAACTCCCTCTTGCATCAAAATATTTCCAGCCTTTTAAAAATCAACGCATGTTATTTCTTCTTGTTGGTAAAATACTGGGACAAAACCTCCTTAAAATCATGTTCCATTTTGCCCTGCATCTCTTGCACATCTTGAAATGCCTCTTCATCAATATTTTCCAATTCCTTAATCAAACTAAGACCACTTTGAGATAAAGACAGCAAATAATAGTTTTTTTCTACTTTCAAAACCAAGATTGATTTATCCTGAGAAATAGAAAGCCTGTCAACAATCTGCATATGTCTGGAGTTTCTGTTTTTCATTGCCCTAACGCCAATGTATTTTGTGAACCAATAGCTCAAAAATAAAATCAAGACAACAGCCAAAAAAGTAAAAAATATCATAAAAAAGTCTTCAAAAATCAGTATCTCCCCCTATTCAGTTAGCCACCAAGTACAGTGGTAACCGTCTTTAAAATTCTATCGGGCTTAAAGGGCTTTACGATGAAATCCTTTGCACCTGATTTAATTGCTTCAATAACCATTGCTTCCTGCCCCATAGCGGAACACATAACTACATTTGCGTTGGCGTCGATTTGCTTAATGGCTTTTAACGCTCCAAGCCCATCCATATTGGGCATGGTAATATCCATAATTACCAAATCGGGTTTAATTTCTGTGAATTTTGTCACCGCTTCAACACCATCAGCTGCTTCGTAGATATCGCTATATCCATTTTTTGTAAGGGCATCCTTAATCATCATCCTCATGAAAGAAGCATCATCTACCAATAAAATTTTAGACATTTAAATCATTCCTCTCTTTCTCTATATGAACCTATCTCTTTATATTTTCTTAAAAACCTCTGTTACACGTACGCCAAAGTTATCTTCTACTACTACAACATCTCCTTTGGCGATACATTGACCATTTACATAAATATCAACCTGCTCACCTGCAAGCTTATTCAAAACAATCAGTGAACCTTTGTTATACTCAAGAATTTCCCGAACATTCTTTTTGGTTCGCCCAATTTCAACAGAAATTTCTAAGGGCACATCCATAATTAGTTCAAGATTTTCTGCCCGTTCCTGAGGCCCGTCGCCCATTTTGTTTTGGGGCAACTCAGCGTTTGGTCTAACGTTGATTACTCTCGACTTTGCTGCTGAAGTATTCTGCTGCTGTACTTGACTAGGCTCCGCACTGGTTTGCATGGGTATGCTTTCCGCCCTCGCAGGTGGTGTGTTATTCGGTATTGTTTGCTCACTGGCTGTTACAGTGGTATTTTGCTTTGTTTCGTTAGCCACAGGCTGAGGTTGTGAATTGCTGCTTGTATCTTGCTGAAAGCTTTGTGCCAACAGCTTTTCTATTTCGTCTTGCGACATCATCCTGTTGGAAGCAGGCTCTTCCTCAGGCTCTTCTTCAAAAAAGCTCTGATAATTCATCTCTTGGGTTTCAACCAAAGGCACAAGCTCCTCAGTCGTAGCTGCCACTTCATCCTCACCGGTCAACCCAAAACATGACAGCAGCTTTCTGGCCAAGTCTACGGTCATAACGTTCAAAAATTCGCTCTCTAACGAATCTCCAACCTTTAGCGAAAACCTTACAACCACCATCGGTTCGTTGTCCAATAAATATTTTTCACTAAATTCTGCCACTGTATTGATTTCAAAGGAGTTGGGTGTGGATATATTAACGGGTTCTCCCAGCAATTCTGCCAAAGCAGTAGAGGATGCTCCCATCATTTGGTTCATTACTTCGCATATTGCACTCATGTTAATCTCATTAAGTTCAAATTCTTCGTCTGGAATTTCCGTTCCCATAAGAATCTCGACAATTACCTTAACGTCGTGTCTTTTCAACAGCATAATATTATTACCACTTAAACCCGAAACATAGGTAATTTCTACGGCAACTGCCGGTTCCATATATGCAAACTCAAAGTTTTCCTTGCTCGATATCATTACGTTGGGAACAGTAATATCAACTCGTCTATCAAGCATAGTAGAGACGGCTGTGGCCGATGCGCCAAGACTGATGTTTAGAATTTCACCAATGGCATCCATCTCCAATGAGTTAAAAATATTCTCATCCATAACTATAAATCCCCCCTTTTGTTATCCTTTTGTTTATTTATTTCACTTATCCGCACCGCCATGTTTTTGTTCTGCGTACCCAGCTTCCCTTGAAACCAAATATTGTTCTCAACAAAAACATCAACGTACGAGTTTTGGGGTCTATTCATATTTATGATGTCGCCCTGTTTCAAATCGTAAATGTCTTGCAGCATTACGGTTGCATCGCCTATTTTTGCTGTTACTTCCAAATTCGAATCTTTAATAAATTCAAAAATATCCTGTGAAGTATTATCCTCTTCGCCTCCCGCGGCCTTACCGCTTGAGCTTTTTTTGTGCTCCAGAAAGGAAAAAATATTTGTGAGCAGTGTACCCGGAATACAAACATTTATTTTTCCTTCTACGCCTTGGATTTTCACCTCAATTACTACGATAACTACAATTTCATCCATACCAATTTCTTGCATCAGTCCATGGGAAGTCTCAACCTTCTCTATTGCAAAGTTCATATCGAGATAGTTGGCCCAGCCGTCCTTCATGACCGCAACCAAATATTTTGCAATATTTTCATAGAGTAAAAGCTCTATATCCGTATATGAATACTGAGAGGGAATGTATTCCGGTTCTTCGCCCTTCCCCCCTAGCATTCGATCAATCATGCTAAGCATTAGTGGGGTTGTAACATGCATAAAAATCGTTCCGCCCCCGTTTTTTTCCCCTAGAGTAGCACGGATCATGGTAAGTGCATCATTATCGGATAAAGCGTTACTAAATTCATAATAACGCTCCTCTTCCACCGTAACAAGGGAAACCTCACTTGATATTCTAAGCAAGCTATTTAATCGGGAAGAAGTCATCCTGCAATAATTCTCATAGGCACTTCTTAATATATTTAATTTGTCCTTCGTAAATTTCTTAGGACTATAAAAATCATATTTGCGATAATTCTTCCCAGCGTCTTTAGAAACCTCTTCCTTTACAGTGCCTCCGCCCATCACCGAAGCAAGAAGCGCATCTATCTGACTTTGGCTTAAAACTTCAGACATTTATTGTACTCACCCCTAGCATTATTTATTGATCCCTTTTCCCATTCACCCAAACACCTTCAAAAAATCATTCCGTATTTTGGGTTTGCGCTTCGTCAGCTTCAATACCATATATCTCATTATAATAGTTATCTAAAGATCTAACAACACTATCATTTTTGGTAATTAAAATTTCCACTCGTCTATTTTTCGCTCTGCTTTCCCTTGTTTCAAAGGAACTAATGGGTCTAAACTGACCAAATCCAGTGGAAACCAACTTTTCAGGTCCAATAATATTCTTTTTTTGTATATACACAAGAACCTCTGTTGCTCTGTTTGCTGATAAAAATCGATCACTGACAATCTCATTTGGTATTGTGGGGCTTGCCTGTGAGGTATGTCCCAATATCTGTATCTCTTTGACAGAACTGCTAACATCTTCTATGGCATAACATAGTTGATCGAGAACATCCTTCCCTTCTTGCTTCAATATATAGCTGTCTCCGTCAAAAAAAATGTTGTTTCGAAACGTAATAAACGTAAACCCTTCGCCCTTGCTGATTTCTACATCAGAATCAAGACCATTCATTTCTACATATTTTGACAATTTGTAATAGAGCTCATCAAATTCATCGTTAAAATTTGTGTCTTCACCATCGCCGTTAAAGCCACCCTCTAAGTCATAGTTTCCCAAGCTTCCCTCGGAATTTTCAACGATCTGACTTACTTCTTTATCTGTGGGATTAAAGCTTCTTACAATTTTTTCCCATTTAGAGCTATCCACCGAAGATATTGAGTAAAGCAAAACAAAGAAACACAGGAGAAGTGTAACCATATCACTGTAGGTATTCAGCCAATCAGTGGAGATTTTGCCCTTCTTATCCTTCTTTTTCATAGCTGACCCTCCTTGCCAAAAATTTTTCTATAAATTTCTATTTTACAATAATTTCTTATTGTATTATTCTTCAGGAGGTTCATCCTTGCCCTTTTTCTTTTTACCCATCCCCTTTTCATACTGTGGTAAAAAGGTAATTAGCTTTTCCTTTAAAAAATTAGGATTTTCGCCTGCTTGAATTGCCAAAATTCCCTCAATAATTATTTTTCTGCATAAAATCTCTTCATCACTGCGGACTCTTAGCTTTTTTGCAATGGGAATAAAAAACAAGTTGGCCAGTACGGTACCATAAAACGTTGTAATTAAGGCAATACCCATGCTGACACTCAGTCCATCCGCGCCTTCGTCTAAATCCATTGACATTAGCATATTAACCAGACCAATCAGCGTACCAACCATACCAAACGACGGCGCATACCCTGCACCCTTTTCATAAAACTCAATAATTTCACTGTGCCGTTCTTCAATATGCTCCAATGTATTGTCCAATATATCACTTACCTGCTGGGGTGTTGTGGAATCGACAATTAACATTAAGCCCTCTCGAAAAAAGGGATCTTGCATAGCATTGGCCCTTTCTTCTAATGCAAGAAGCCCACTTTTGCGGGCAATAATTGCCAGGTCATGCAGCTGATCAATGAATTCTAAAGGATTATATGGGTTTTTCAATAATATTTTAAACTGCTTCGGTAATTGCTTTAGAATCCTTGCCGGATAACTTGCGATTAACGCTGCAAATGTTCCACCAACAACAATAAGTATACTCTGCAAACTCCAAAAATTCCCTATGCTGTCTAACCCAATACCGAATATAATAAGCACTAAACCTACTACAATCCCTATGAAAGTTGTTAAATCCATAATGCGCCTCCAAAACCGTTATTTCTTGTATCCATATTTGCGTTTTACAACTTAGGGTGAATATTTAGTGCATGTATTAATGACAAATACTTCATCGCTTTTTCTATAATTTCATCCGGTGTTTCTCTTACGATATAAAAGCTCATATTATGCAACGTAATTTTTGATTCCGGAATACATTCAATCGCAACGATCTGTTCACAATTTAATACGAATTTTTCCCCATTTAGCTTCGTCAATTTTATCATAAAACCCTCCCGAAATCTTTCTGAAATAATAAAATTTAGTTTTTTAACACCGTCCGTTTATAAAAATACAATGAATACAACCCTATTCTAAAATCGCAGTCCTTAAATACTTCTTCAACCCAGTCATTTTGCCTAAAAACCATTCTCGCAATGACTCTTAAGCTTACGCCGCCTTGATACCTTTTGCATTGCACCCCCTCATTAACAATGGATGCCTTAACAAATTCCATCCCGGTTTCGTAAAATAGTCTATAGCAGAGTAAACCGCAACCAATACGGCAGCGGTTTACTCCCTATTTCATAAATCGATTTCTCGCAATTTCATATGTAGTAAACATTAATTATCTCTTAATATTTACCAGTTCTTCAAGCATTGCATCTGTCACAGAAATAATTCTTGTATTTGCCTGAAAGCCTCTTTGTGTGGTAATCATTTCTGAAAACTCTTTGGCTAAGTCAACATTTGACATTTCCAAACCGTAATTTATAATTGATCCAGTTGTCCCTTCACCCGGCTTGTAAGGCGCAACATATCCGGTATTTTCACGAATTGAATAGTAAGGCCCCTGTGATTTCTCCAAAGCATTTGGATTGGGCACATTTGCAATGGCCAAAACGCCTACCGAAATACTTTTTCCACTGGCATCATTCCCAGTGATTTCACCGGTTTTGGAAATGCTCACGCTATTTAATTTCACCGGAATACCATCATCATCATCAGGAACTCTTATGGCCTGAAGGTAACCTGTATCTATAGCTCCATCTGTTCCCGTATATCCAAATCCATAAACGATATTACCGCTGCCATCACACAGATAACCATCACCATCAAAGGTAAAATTACCTACTCTCGATAACATAAGCTGCGTCATTTGTTCCGAAATTTCCGCCGGATCATCACCGTCAAGCTCAATCTCTATGCCCTTATTCCCTATAATAAAAAATCCTTCTCCATCAATCATGCAATCCAGCCCGCTGTCTGTGGGTGCATAAGCACCACTGGAAAACATTAAATCTATGGTTCCTACTTGGGAACCATAACCTACCTGAGAAGGGTTGGAACCACCAAAAACATCATTACCGTTGCTTGATGAGGATGTGGTTTGATAAATAGATTCCTTAAAAGTAACTCTCCCCGCTTTATATCCATAAGTATTTACGTTGGCAATATTGTTACCGATAACATCCATTTTTTGTTGGTGCGCACGAAGCCCTGCAATTGCAGAAAACATTGACTTTACCATAAAATGAAATCTCCTTTCGAGTTCCTAAGAAAAATAAATTATTAATAAATATAAAACTATATTGCATTTTGTAAGTCATATAGAAAAATAGTTGTTCGCCTCGATATTTTACTATACATTATCTGAAGATGTATCTAATTCAAAGGCCCCACTTCCCTAAACCCCATCTGTGGTGTCATCAGTATCTGTACCGCCGGGGTCAGCATCCGTATCACCATCATCACTCACCTCGGTACTGGTATCCGGAAGCTTTCCAACGGCCATAATAGACGATAATTTATAACTTTTTCCCTCTACAAAAATAACCTGCTCTCCGTTATACATTCCGGTGGCTGTAACAGTTCCGTAAAGCTCTGATACATTTCCATCGCTGCCTATCTGACCAATGGTTACCTCTTTCCCTACCAGGGAAGCGGCATAAGAAATCAGGGAAACATTTGTAATGTCCTGTATTGCCTGAATTGTAGACATCATTGTTAATTGATTCATAAATTCACTGTTATCCATAGGATTTGTCATATCCTGGTTTCGCATTTGCGCCGCAAAGAGCTGCAAAAAATCATCCATATTCAAGCTGCTTTTTCCCGTGGTTTGAGTTTTAAGGATCTGGGTACCACTTGTCGAAGTGTTCTTAGTGGGAATATTTGTCATATAATCATTTATGCTGGACATCTTTAAGCCTCCCCGCCTTCCACGCTTTCAATACCCAAACGCAATCTTTGGGCAAAGTCTAAATTTGGCTGTTCCTGTTCTTTTCGTTTATGATTTGAATCTTCTTGGTATTGCCCGTTATTTCCACTGCCATCAAAATTTTCACTGCCCGAGCTCTGCTCCTGGGCTTTATCATAATTATTCAAATTGACGTTTACATCCTGCATCAAGCTGGATTGCACAACTTTAGACAGAGAATCTAAATTTGTGGCCAATAATGCTTTTGTTCCTTCATTGCTGCATTGAAGAGATACTGTAATTTTGCCATGATCAATCAAAAACTCCACATCTATTTCTCCCAATTCCTTGGGAGTCAGCTTGATATTGATCTTCTGCACCTCACTATTTATTTTCTCAACAATCATGTTGCCAATTTCTTCCGAAACCTGTTTCCAAGAAGATATTAAGGAAGGCTCGCCAACTTTAATCGTAATTACGTTATCCGACCCATTGTCCGAAGAGAGCAATTGTAACTCATTCGCTGCGATTACACTACTGTCCGCCCCTTCTTTTTCTTGAAAAAAAGCGGCCCCACTATTTTGTTCCTTCAAGGATACATTTTGTTTCACACCAGTTTCCTCAGGCAAAGCATTCTCTATAACACTTGCTGCTGTATCTTGTTTTAGGAAAGAAGGGGAGGTTCCATTATTTTCATCCTCCGCAACGGCCTGCCCTGCGTATGCAAAAGACGCTCCCTCCGGCACTTGCACCCTGGCAATTTCATCTAAAGCAGAACCCATCTGCACACCTGTAAAGTTTGTTTCCCCTTGCATAGCAAGCGTTGCAGCTTGCGTTGCACCGCTTTCTTCAGTCACCAAAGCACTTATATCGTCTTGTCCTTCAGGGAATAAATTAACAACCTTTGTGAGTTGAGCAGGATCAAATACGACAGAAGCATTAACAATAAGCGTTTCTAGCCCCTTCGCGCTTACGCCATGGTCCCTCTCAGTTTCTCCATTCTCCCTTGCTCCTTTTGGATTTGCTCTTTTTAAATTCTTACCCTCTTTGATAGCCTGTCCACTCTGGTCAGACGATGTTTTCGAAGATACATTCTTTATCATATCTTTGAAACTGTCCTCAGATTTATTGCTTTTTGTTTTTGTCCCTATTTTTCCAGTTTCAGGAATACTCTTATTCATTGGAACAGAACCAGTATTCAAGCAATCACCCCTTAAATTCATCGATTACCCACATTCTCATGTGTCATTATTTTGCTGCTTTATATGGAATTTTATTTTGTAACTTGATTCTTTCTTTTTTTGCGATTTCTGCATCCAACCCAAGCGGGTAATTCTTCCCTTGAAAATGGCCTTTTTATGCTATTTTTGTTTTCATATCAAATTAACAAATATAAATTAAGAAAAGCAGCACCAAGGCAAATTTTAACCATCCTATATATTATATAATAATTGTAATTATTAGATAATCATTTAATATTTATGTATAAAAGCTCCAATTTATGTCATTTAAACCTATTATTACTTATATAATAGCATAATAACCCTTGATTTTCAATAGTAAGACTATTCATTTAACATTAGATTTTTAATCCGGTTACACTTTTCAAAAACAAATGTTACCAAATTGCCATTTTTTCATATAAAAACTATTTTTAATCCCTTTAAAAGTATGTTTTTTTCCATTTCATTTATTATTTATAACAAAAAATACCATTACTTCTTTAATATTTCACAAGCTTTACTCGCTTTTTTCGTAAAAAATTACAGAAAAGTTTGACATCCTGTCCTAATCCATGTAAAATATGTAGTACAGTTTATGCACTCTTAGCTCAGGGGATAGAGCGTTCGGCTCCGGACCGAAAGGCCGCAGGTTCGAATCCTGTAGAGTGCAGAAAGAAAAGCCCAAGAAACCAAGGTTTCAAGGGCTTTCTTACTTTATTATCGATGGCCAAAATCTATCTTTCTTATGGCTAGGCGCCTTACTTTTTATTTCTTTTAAAGTACCGGATTTTACCCTTGCTACTTACCTCATACCCTAAAGCGTCTCCCAATTCCCGAATTTTATAAAAATAAAAGATTATCGTCTGACATTCTACATGGTCTTCAAGCCGGACTTTATCGACATCCTGAGGGAGAGCTTAATCTCTATCCCTTATTTCGTATTCACTTTTAATAAAAGAAAAACAAAAATCCGAACGATTCACCTATAAAATGAATGTTCGGATAATGTGCTTTTACTGCGGATGACAGGACTTGAACCTGCACGGGGGTTGCCCACTGGAACCTAAATCCAGCGCGTCTGCCAATTTCGCCACATCCGCATGATAAAATTAATTGTAAGCTCCCTCAAAACCATTGTCAAGGAATAAATTGCTGTAACTATCAAAAAGGCTCGCATAACGAGCCGATTTTAAAGACCAGAGGATTCAAGCCTACGGCTTAAAGAGCCGCTATTCTATCCAACAAAGGGATTGATTCGCATAAAAAAAAGCGGGTGATGAGAATCGAACTCACGTGTTCAGCTTGGAAGGCTGACGTTCTACCATTGAACTACACCCGCAAAAACTGAACCAGGAGGGATTCGAACCCCCGACCCACGGCTTAGAAGGCCGTTGCTCTATCCAACTGAGCTACTGATTCATAGCGATTACGCAAAAATTATTATGCCACAAATTTTCCGTTTCGTCAACACTTTTTTTCAAAAACTGCAAAGTTATCATTTTTTCAATTTTTTCCAGCAAGTAAAATCAAGAGTTCCGCTGTATCTTGAAACATATCTTTTTAAAAATTCTTGCCCTTCCTGTTTCAAACACAGCGTAAACTCATCCCTTCCTCACGCAAGATTCAAAACCCTTTTCTGCGCCTGATTTCTGCCTGTTCCGTATACTCCATAATAGCTCCCTCCATTTTCCCATTTTCAATGGTAATAATGGCAAAAGTAGGGATATGGCTATCTCTAGGCAGTGTTATACTTCCCGGATTCACTAAATAAATCCGCCCTGAGCTATCATTTAAGGCCACATGGGTATGACCAAACACAACTGCATCCGCGCCCTGTTCTTCTCCCCAATAGGCAATGGTATTCAGATTATAGTGCACCCTTTGTTTATGCCCATGGGTTAATAAAAAACGCTTGCCTTGCGCAGTCACTAGCTTATGAGAAGGCGTATCCCACCTAAAATCGTTATTCCCTTTTACATAATGAAACGGCAGCTTTGGAAACATTGACTGCAACGCCACGGCATCCTCATCATTATCCCCTAAATGGAATACCATATCCGTCTTATGCTCCAGCCTTCCCAGTACAGCCTTTGCATTTTCAATTCGCCCATGACTATCGCTAAAAACTAAAATCTTCATTTTACCAATTCCTTTTGCAGCATTCCTTTCATTTTGCGCAATGCCTTTCCCCTATGACTAATGGCATTTTTCTCCTCCGGAGAAAGCTCCGCCATGTACTTTCCCTTTTCAGGTATATAGAAAATTGGATCATAACCAAAACCATTTTTTCCTTTTATCTCCCAGCCGATGATCCCCTCCACAGTATCATAGCTGATCAGCCTTCTCCCATCAGGAAACGCCGCCGCAATACAGCTGACAAATCTTGCCGTTCTTTGTTCCTCAGCTGCGCCGGAAAGCTTTTCAAAAATAGCCTCAAACCGTTGCCCATAAGGAGTTTCTTCCCCCATAAATCTGGCAGAATATATTCCGGGTGCCTTGTCCATATAATCAATCTCCAGGCCGGAATCGTCGGATAAGGTTATTTTTTTGCTAATCTCCATAATCTGAACAGCTTTTTTCATCGCATTTTCTTCAAATGTATTTCCATCCTCCACCACATCAAACGTAATGCCCGCATCCTCCATAGACACAACATTTACATCCATATCAGCTAAAATTGCATTAATTTCCTTAATTTTTCCTTTGTTCTTTGTTGCAAAAATAATTGTTTCCATTGCTGCCTTCTCCCCTATCTTAATTTTCCTTCAACTCTAAGCCATGCAAAGCCCTTTTCTGTATTTCCATTAAATCAAGAATCCCTTTCTTGCCAAGGCCAAGCATTTCCTCCAATTGCTCCTGGGAAAACGTTCCATGCTCACCCGTTCCTTGCAATTCAATAAATCCCATTCCATCACTCATGATGATATTCATATCCACCTCTGCTGCAGAATCCTCTTCATAGCAAAGATCTAAAAGGCCTTTTCCTTCCACAATACCAACACTTACCGCCGTAATATAGTGGTGCATGGGCACTTTTTCTATCAGCCCCCGTTCAACCAAGCTTTGGCACGCCAATGCCAGTGCAATAAAACCTCCTGTAATGGATGCTGTTCTCGTTCCGCCATCCGCCTGAATTACATCACAATCAACGGTAATGCTTCTTTCTCCCAGCTCCTTCATGTCAACAGCACCCCGCAAGGCTCTGCCAATTAAACGTTGAATTTCCGTAGCCCTTGGGTTTAGCTTTAATTTATTGATATCACGTTTATTTCTCGTGTGTGTAGCCCGAGGAAGCATGGCATATTCCGCCGTTACCCAACCCTCGCCGCTGCCTTTTTTAAATGAAGGTACGCTCTCCTCCACTGTGGCATTGCAAAGTACCTTTGTGTTTCCCCATTCTATGAAAACAGACCCTTCTGCATAACGAGTAAAACCTTTCGTTATTTTGATTGGTCTTAGCTGGTCTTTCTCTCTTTCGTCAAATCTTCCCATTTTTTTCCTCCTTTGTAGGTTCTATTTTTTATTATATCCCCTCTTGCCCTTTTTGAACAGAGTATTTTCGTCCGTCCCATTTACCCGGTTTTCATAAGCGAATTTCAAAAATCATTTCATTGAAACAACAAAAATTTAAAATAGGTTGCTTATTAATTTTTTCCGATCCTTTATTTTTATCCGCCCTTCCACTGCCGATCCATCATTCAAAAATTGCCAATTGCAAATTCAAATAATTTGTGAAAAAACTCTAATACTATTCTCATTACAGAAAGGAGGATTTCCATGGATGCTTTTTTTCGCAGAATTATGGTTTTTTTAATTGGCGGCCTTGCCTACGTCAGCCTTGAAATCCTTTATCGCGGCTACTCCCATTGGACCATGTTTTTCACAGGCGGCTTTGCTTTTTTTTGCCTGTTTGCCCTATTTACCGCTGCATTTCCCCTGCCGTTTTGGGCTCGCTGTATTGCCGGAGCATTGATTGTCACGACAATAGAATTTACTGTGGGCATTGTTGTAAATAAATTACTTGGCTGGCATGTATGGGATTATTCAAGGCTGCCCTGCAATTTATTTGGTCAAATTTCCTTATTGTTCAGTACAATTTGGTTGGTTCTCTGTATCCCCATTGGTTTTTTTGCCCGCATGCTTAACCAAAAAATATTGAGCAACCTTTTGCCAAGCAATCTCTATTTTATGAAAAACAAAAAAATTTTACGCAGAAAAATTCACCAATAAAATTTTTTATTAAAAAACGCTCAAAAGCAAAGCTCCTCGCCCTATTTTATATTCAACCCCAAGGGGTCACAAAAACAACAAAAAGGCACTACAAAGACTGAACCGTGAACCATCTTTGTAATGCCTTTTATAATCAAAAATTATCGAAGACGATAATCGTCCATCATCGCAATAATGGCTTCTGCCATAGCCTTTGCCACAAGTTCCTGATTTGCCGAAGTAGAAATTTTCAAGGCATCCCCAGGGTTAGAAAGGAAGCAGACTTCCACCAAAATCGTGGGCACCGTGGTTGCATTCAAAATCAACAAATCCGTTCTTTGCTTCACTCCACGGTTGGTTGTACCGAAGGCCTGAATTAAGCTGCTTTGCATAATCTCCGCCGCCTTTAAGCTGGTCAGCTTGCTACTGTTATCATTGCTATGTACCTGGTACAGTGTTTCCGTACCGTTGGCCGTGGTATTTGTTCCCGCCGAATTCATGTGGATGGAAACCATTAAATCGGCAATTTGGTTCGCCGTTTGTGCGCGAAGGTTATTATCCGGACGGGTATCACTATCTCTAGTTACATATACCTTAATATCAGAATCTTCCAGATATTTTTGTACCTTAAGCATCACTGCTAAAGTAAGCTCCTTCTCAACCAATCCATTTCCACTGGTACCGGGGTCATTTCCGCCATGCCCCGCATCCAACAGCAAAACCTTATCATAAACATCCTTGGGGTTCTTCACGCTAATTTCATAGCCGCTCTTCGTTTCTTTCACCACATATTCATTATATCGGTTTTGTGTAAAACGAATTACAGTTTCCCTATTCGTAGTTGAAACGGTAATATTATCAATTACAGTATTTCCAATCTTTAATGTGCCATATCCATAAACACTTTCATAATTTCCAGGTAGTGTAATCTCATAATACCCTTGGGTATAGCGGTCGTTCTTTTCAATATCATCAATGTCAATAGATTTTACATTTTCCAACGTCAAAACATTGGAACCAACGTCATACGAAAGATTTTCAAGGGTTGACTTTTTCACCTCAAGGATAAATTCGCCATCCTCCTCTTTCCATTCAAATTCCGTCAGTTGTCCAACCTCCAATACAATACGGAACGTATTGACATCAAACATTCCAGTTCTCGCAGCTGTAACATAGGATAGTCCCTTTGTGCTCAGCTCATTTTCCACTTTCCCTTGCGCATTTGAAAAATCCACAACAATCCTTTGAGGATTTGATAATGTGGAAACCTGGGGTCCAAGTGTCCCGTCTGCGCCCACAACCAGCCTGTCCACGCCATTGCGATTGGTTAAAGAAATTTCATCAACAACCGTCTGCTGGAAGCAAATGGTTATTTTTTTCTTATCTGCGCTTTGGGTTACGGTATAATCCTTTTTCCCCACCAAATCAAGTACAACACGAGTGTAGGGTACACCATTTTCGTCATGCTGGGCAGAACGAATTGCAGTTACAATATTACTGTTTGTTGCTGTAATTTTATCCGATAACCCGCTGGTTGCATTTCGAATATCAATGACCACCTTCAAATCGTCCACATAAACCTGGTCATAGCTGTACATTGAACTATCTGCTTCAATGGAAAACTCCTGGGTGGCGGTTGCTGCCGTAGGCACCGAAACCCTAAAAACCTTTGCAGCCTGGGTTGTTGGAGTTGTTGGGGTTGTTGGAGTTGTTGTGCCATTCCCCCCCCCGCCAATATTCACCGTTCTATTTGGGTCATCCCAAGTAATATTAATATCCAATGCATTTGCCAAAGCGCGCACCGGCAACATCGTCCTGTCATTGATGATCATAGCCGGCACATCCATAGTGAATTCCGTTCCGTTTTTGATCCCTTTTTTGCTCCCCAAGGTAAACGCCACCGTATAATCATCATTCATAACAAAAGCCTGCTTTGTATCCTCATTCCAAAGAACCTCGCACCCCAATGCTTGGGCGATCAAACGCATGGGTAGTACGGTTCTGCCATCAATGATGACAGGAGGCATATCCTCCGGCACCAATTCTTTTCCGTCAATATTTATTTTAACCTCTGATGCGTTGTACGCATGGTTTTTCCCATCATAAAATAAATTCATGCTTACATTTTTTGCATATGTAATGGTTGTCATGGCCATCCCAATGGCAATTGTTGCAACTAGCAGCCGCTTACACTTAACTCTCATAGTAACCCCCCAAAAATATCCAAATAAAAGGCAAAAAGCCTTATTTTTTATATTATTAATATTTAGTATATCAAATTTTGTCGTAAAGAAAAGAGAATTGTTGCAATTGAAATATATTTTTAATAATTAAAAGGCTCCTTCATTTTAAGAAACGAGAAGGAGCCTTCTTATTATTCTTTTTCGCTGCACTGTGCTAAGTGATGAAATCTTTTTAATTTTTTCATAACCAAGCCATTTATACTGTTTTCAGGGTAATTGCCGTTGCCATCTTTTTTGCCTGCGGGCAGCCCCATTAAAAGCTCAATTCCTTCTTCAATATGGCTGATGGGATAAATATGAAATTCTCCATTTTTCACCGATTCCACCACTTCATCCTTTAAAACCAAATCCTTACTATTTGAAGCAGGAATCATAACCCCTTGGCTTCCTGTAAGACCTCGTTTTTTGCAAAGGTCATAAAACCCTTCTATTTTATGGGTAACGCCGCCAATGGCCTGTATTTCCCCTCTTTGATTCACAGAACCTGTTACCGCCAAATCCTGCCTTATGGGCATCTGAGAAAGGGAGGAAAGGATGCAATAAAGCTCGGTACTGGAGGCGCTATCGCCGTCGATTCCATTATAATTTTGTTCAAAACAAATTCTGCAAGAAAGGGATAATGGAAATTCCTGTGCATAGGTCTGCCCCAAGAAGCCGTTAATAATTTGAACGCCTTTATCATGAGTTTGACCGCTCAAGCGAGCCTCTTTTTCAATGTTAATAATACCCGATTTCCCCACGTAGGTGGTGGCTGTAATACGACTGGGATTGCCAAAGGCATAGCTGCCCATATCCAATACGGCAAGGCCGTTGATTTGCCCAACCTGGCTGCCCTCCGTATCAATCATAATAACATGTTCATCCAGCATTTCCCCAAGCTTTTCTTCATAAAGCTTAAGCCTTTGCTCTTTTTCATAAATGGTCTTACGAATATGCTCCGCCGTAACCACCTTTGCAGACTCCATTTTCGCCCATGTTACAGCTTCACAAAGGATTTCCGCCAGCTGGTTAAAGCGTGTGGAAAGCTTATTTTGCCGCTCCACCAATCTTGATGAATATTCCAAGATGGTACAGACTGCGCCGGCGTCAAACTCCATGGTTTTTTCCTGGGCTACAAAGCGCTTAATAAACCTTGCCAGCTTCCACATATTTTCATTGTTTCGAGGCATTTCATAATCAAAATCGGCTTTAATTTTAAAGAATTTATCAAACTCCTCGTCGTATTCGCTCAACACCTCATAGTAATAATTGCTGCCAATCATAATCACCTTAATATCCGCAGGAATGGGCTCAGGCTTTAGGGTTGGCGCCACCGTTGCCCCCAGCTGATCTCTGCTGCTGTCCATATTAATTTCCTTGGTTTTTATCACACGGCGCAAGGCCTCCCAGGCTTGGGGCATAGAAAGAATATCCTGTGCCTGCACAATGAAATAACCGCCATTGGCCTTATGCAGCAAGCCCCCTTTAATTTTCATAAAATCCGTGGTTAAATTACCAAATTCGCTGTCATACTCTACCTCACCCATTAGGTTGGAATAGGTGGGATTAAAGGACACTACCACAGGCGCTCCTTCACTTTTGGAATGATCTACGATTAAGTTTACTTTATATTTTAAAGTAACATCCTCTGCCGGCTTCTTCCCCAGCATAGGCAATAACGAGGAAAGACCCTCATCGCTTTCTTCTTCATCCTCATAAAATTGACTGAGGTTCTCTAAAACATCTTCTCGTACCTCGTTGATATACTCAATCACCCGCTTACAGTCTTGATATTTTTCCTGTACTGCGCTGATATGATGCCCGATGGCAAACATACCCACTTTATATTCAAGCTGCTCCAGCTCTTTCTTTGATGCCTTATCCAGCTCTCTAATATCACGCATAATTGCGCCGGCTTTTTCCTGTACAATCTGAGAATTTTTTTCGATTTCATTTTTCACCGCCTCATCTAAGGCGTCATATTCTTCTTCCGCAATGGCATTTCCATCCACAACAGGCATAAAATAAATTCCCGAATTGGTTGTTTTCACTTGAAAACTATATTCTGCTGCCATTTTGCTCATTTCTTCCATCAGGCTGCTTCTTTTCTCATCAAACGAACGCATTACATTGCTTTTTTGCTTTTCGTAGTCCTCGGCACGAAATACCTTCTGAATTTCTGTCTTTAAAAGCTGAACAAGCTCAGACATATCCTCTTTAAACTGTCTACCCAGGCCCTTTTCAAAACGTAACGCCAAGGGATTCCTTGGGTTTTGAAAATTGTAAACATAGCACCAATCTCTGGGAACAGGTTCTGTTGCCGCCAGCTTTTCAGTACTGGTTCTGGCATAAGTTGTTTTGCCCGTTCCCGAAGGGCCGGCCATATAAATATTATACCCCTTCATTTTCACCATCAAGCCAAAATCAAAAGCCCGCACAGCACGTTCTTGCCCAATAATCCCTTCCAAGGGGGAAATTTCACCTGTTGTGCGGAACGAAAAATCCTCAGGGAAGCACCCATTTTTCAGCTGCGAATATTTTAATTCCTGCGCCATCCTTCTTCTCCTCCTTTCAAAAATATCGGCACCTGGCGTTCTTATTTAGATGCACCCTTGGCCGACATTTTCTTATCCTTTATTGCAATGTTCCTCGTAATCCTCATAAACAGGATAATATTTCCACATGATTACGGCATCTTCATTGGTATCGGAATAATAATTTTTCCGAATTCCTTCTGCACGGAAGCCGTATTTATGATACAATCTCTGGGCGGGTTCGTTGTTAATGCGAACCTCAAGGGTAATCCCGATCATTTCCTTTTCTGCCGCTGCATTCTCCATGCTCACCATCAAAAGATCTCCAATCCCCTGCCTGCGATATTCCCGCAAAACAGCAACATTGGTAATGTGACCCTCCGTAATGACATGCCACATTCCTGCGTAGCCAACTACCTTTTCTCCGTCCATGGCAACAAAATAGATCGCCATAGCATTTTCTTTTACTTCACGTTCAAAGTCCTTTCTGGTCCAGGGGATTGAAAACGCCTCTTCCTCCACCACCAGAACCCCGTCAATATGCTCCTCTTGCATTGGTACAATCTTAATCATTTTTTTCCCCCTCTCCTTGCAAGTGTGCTTCTCTTTCCCTCTCCGCTTGGGATTTTCTCAAGTAGATCAGTTCAAAAGCATTGCCTGCTACAGCCTTTCCTTCCCTTGCCAAAACCATAGCCAAAGCCGCAACCGATGCAGCTCTTTGCAAAGAACAGTGGGCAGGTGCATAGAGAAAATCAGGGTAACGGGATAGCCTATCCCGGTGAACCGGTACGCCGTCTCCTAAAAAAATAACCTTTTGTCCATAGCCTTCTGCCATCCGTAGCACTTCTTCAATACTTATGGCCAGCATTTCGGTCAAACGACACAATTTCCCGTTTTCCCAATGATAGAAAGCTGTATAAACCTGACTGCGCCTTGCATCCATAATCGGACAAATAATATTTTCTGTTTCAAACACATTATATGCCAAAGCATCCAATGTGGGAACGGGAACAAGTTCCTTCCCCAACGCCAAGGCCAATCCTTTTACCGTTGCCGCGCCAATACGCAAACCCGTAAAGGAACCGGGGCCGCAAGCGCAGGCAATATAGTCAACCTCTCCCGGTTTGGTTTCCGATTTTTCACAAATTTCATCGATCATTGGCAGGATTGTCTGGCTATGTGTCAATTTATAATTCAGCGTAAATTCAGCAATAAGCTTGTCCTCTTCCACAATGGCTGCACTGGCAGTTTGCCCTGTTGTATCAATGGCCAATATTTTCATACATCTTCCCCCTGGCTGACGGTAATCCGGCGATAATCCTCGCCCTTTGAGAAATCTTTTTCTATATTAATGTGAATGGCATCTTTTGGCATTAAATCAGGGAATAATACCCCCCATTCCACCAGAGAAACCCCTTCCCCGTAAAAATACTCCTCGTAGCCCGTATCGTCCAGCTCTTCTTCGCAGGAAATACGATAAACATCAAAATGATACAAGGGCATTCTTCCCATGTATTCGTTTATGATTGTAAAGGTGGGGCTTGTGATATGTTCCATAATACCAAGACCCCTTGCAAACCCCTTCGTAAAAACGGTTTTCCCCACACCAAGGTCGCCATCTAGGCAAAACACTTGGGCAGGCTTGGCATCCTGCCCCATTTTTTCACCTAGGGCCTCCGTTTCTTGGGGAGAAAAGGTTTCCCAAACTTTTTTCATACGTTTCAACCTCATTTTCAATACATATAAATTGCTGTCACACCGGAATCCACCAAACGTGTGGTTTTTCCATCGTAATAGTACAAATCTCCAATTTCCTTATTGATGTCGTAATTCTTTAAATATGCGAGCTTTCCGTTTTCTTTGTATTGGAAGCTAAAAACATCCTGATCAATTTCTTGTTTTTCTTTTCCGTCATACTGAATCAGCGTGCCTCTGCCTGTTGTGGTATCCAGCTCCGCCAAATAAAACATCTCTTTTCTGTCGGTAGACGTATAGAAGCCCACTGCATTTTGAGCAATCTCTTGAGAAGCATTCTCTGCAAACAGGCCTACACTGCCCAAACCGCCATTATAATTGTAAAAGTATGCCAAAGCCTCACTATCTCCCAAAAAGCTTATGGTTTCTACTCCCTTTTGCACCTCTACGGCCTCGCTTTTACCATCAAGCGCCTTTACCATTAGCACATTTTCACCGTTTTGTTCCCCTTGTACGAAATAAGCGGCAATTTTACCATCATTAGAAACCTTAATGGAGGTGGGATCCACGCCCTTATCTTGTAAAGTATACACATTGCCGGCCTTATCTGCAACAAATACTTGTTTTTCTCCATACATTAATTCAGAATAATAGGCGTATAACGCCTCATCGAAGGAACTGATTTCAGATAATTTCACAGCCTGAGGCTCATCCATAGAATATCCTACAACAAATCCGCTTTTTCCTTCCAAGGAAACCGCTGAAACCACAGCACCCTGAATCTTCTTTGTTCCTGCGGAGGTGATTACATAGCAATCTTGAAAAATAGGGTCTAAGCCTTCTTCCTCACTCATTTTGCTTCGCATTTCTTGAATTTCAGCCTGACGCTTTTCGTCATAAGCGGATAAATCCGTAATATCATCTTCAATCAGCTGAGCAAGATCACTATCCTTTGCCCTCATCGCACAATATAATACATCCTGACCATTGGGCATTAGCTCAGCATAGGTAACCTTTTCGGCGACCAATTGGGGAGCATTTCCCGGCGCATATTTAAAGAGCTGATAGGAATCTCCTTGCTGCTCCAAATAATAAGTAACATTGGTTTTTTGTGTTATTAAATCCAAAACAACGGAATCGGACAGCTTAATGGGTTCCTCTTGCCCAATAACACTTGCATAAAGAGCAACTTGATCGTTGTTGCTTTTTCTAAATAAAATATAAGAACCATCTTCGCTTAAATCATAAGCACCGTTTTGCTGCAAAATGCCGTCACTAATCAGCCTGCTTTGGCCGTCACGATAAAGGTATAAATCAATTGCCGCTCCATTTTTCACTAAATAAACGCATTCCTTGCCATCTGTACTTGTAATAAAGTGAAATACATTTTCTGCAATGATAACGCCTTCTGATTCTTTGTTTTTTATATTTTTGTAATATAAATTACCGACATTATCCTCATTTATTCCAACTAAATAATATAACGCCTCATTATCCTCCGATGCCATTGCACCCCAAGCGGAGTAATAATAATTATATTCACCGCCAACGCTAATGGAATCATTCACCAAATAAGGCTCATTTTTTAAATCGAAAATATACAAGCCATTGTCCTTTGCGTAGGTTAGGGCGATATCCTTATTTTTTCCAAAACCCCCGCCTGTGGCATACCAACAGTAGCCCAAAAAACCGGCAAATACAACCAGTCCTAAAACTATCTTCCACCAAATTCCACCTTTTTTATTAGGAACATCTGAATTATTTTCCACATCCCAGGCGGAATTATCCACATTTTCCACAGGTTCTTCCACAGTGTTACCGTCATTCTCATCTTCATTCTCGTAGAAATCCACAGGCTCCACTTCCGTTTCCACAGATCCATCCCCATCTTTCACCTGCTTTTCCACAGAATTATCCACATTTTCTAAATTATTATCCACAGCGGCCTGTTTTGTCCCCATGTTATCTACATCCTGTTCTGCTTCATCCACATTGCTTTCCACACTTTTTATTTCCTTATCCACAGAAGTATCTGCCAACTCCTGTCCTTCTTTTCTTTGTTCTTCCAATTTAAAGCCTCCTTGTATTATTTCTAAAAATAATATTCTTTTATAATTCGTAACACCCTATGGCCCATTTTTGTTCCCTTGAAAACGCCTCTTTTCGCCAGAGCAAATCCGTGCCAACTTTTTTGTTTTTTATATTTTTTCATTTGTGTATTTTGTTTTTTATTTTTACAAAATAATCGTCGCCAAAGCAATGAAAAAGCATGCCTTCCTACATTTAAAACTATAAAACCTGCTTTTACATATTGCATCACTTTTTTTGGTTCCATATTCACAAAAACAACCCCTTCCACCGTAATAAAAAGCAGCAAACTTCCTCTCAGTTACAGTTCTTCATTTTTTTTCATGAAAACAGATTGCGTATTTTTAACAGAATTCTCATAGTGAAAACCGCTTTGACGGCCTTTCACATCATACCATATTTTGTTACTCTTAGAAAGCAAATCAACAATTATTAACTAATTGTTAACAAATTTGAATTTTTAATGAAATAAATATTTACAATTACCAATTTTTGTACTATAATGTTACATATAATTTAATTAGAAAGGATAAACCAATGGAACCCAACGAAAAGCTATCACCAGATAATCAGTCTTCGAAACACTTTTTGTCTCTCCATATTTCACACAAAGGGAACCAAAAAGCCTTTCATTTAAAAAAAGAACATACTCTGGCAATTTGTGTTGCTGCTTGTGTGTTTATCGGCGGATCTGCCGTTACCCTTGGTTCCTATTTTCATACGAAAAACGAATTGCTAGCCTCACAGCAAGAACTAATGGAGGCGGAACGTACCAATCGAAAATTAGAGCAAACCTCAGAGGTTTTGCAAGATGAGCATACCGAATATACACAAAATATTGATTCCCTGCAAGAAAAAGCGGCGGAATTGGAACAAAAAATTAACGAGTTGGAAGATGTAAAAAACAGCTTAAACGACCAGTTAAACCATATTAGCGCAAACGATAACGCTTCAGCAGAAATTTACAACGCCGTTGCCAGTTGTTTTGTAGAAGCAAAACCTGCAGCCGCTAACTTCACTCCTATTGTAACCACTTCCTTCAATAAGGTTACATCCCTAGGTGTTCAGCTGGATCGTATTGATTCCCGCATAAACCAAACTGGCTTATCGTTTTCTGTGGTGGCAACCGACGTTACCGAAACCCTTTCGGCATATAGTAACATCCCAAGCGGCCTGCCTGTTAACGGAATGCTTTCCTCCTTGTTTAACCCCAATGGACTTTCATCCATTAGCGATGGCAGAGTCCATTATGGTGTTGACATATCCACACGCAGCCGTATTCTTCCTATTGTTGCAACTGCAGCAGGAACCGTGATAGAAGCCGATTACCATTGTGCATATGGCAACTATGTATTAATTGATCACGGAAGCGGCTTTGTTACACGCTATGCCCACAATACGGAAAACCTGGTATCCCCGGGGGATGTTGTAAAAAAAGGCGATGTCATTGCAACAACGGGTGCTACAGGCCAATCTACAGGAATTCATTGCCACTATGAAGTCATATTAAATGGGGTTTTTCAAGACCCTATGGATTATCAGTAAACCAAAAGGGTGTCGACTTTGTCGACACCCTTTAAAAAACTCAATTCCTTCAAACTTTTTTCATCGTCTGCATACAAACCTTGGGCGTTGCCCTCTCACTTCCCAAGATAGGACAGACGGCGAAGCCGGCTTTTGCACAGCAAAAGTGATGACCCCCCACCTGCTTTTTGAAAAAAACAAAACCAAAAACTTTTATTAAAACCACATATTTATGGGGTTTTAGCGGATCAATGAGTGAAACCCTTGTAGGTATTCGAAAGCAAAACACTCAAAGTTTTGACTTTTTCTACGCTTTGAAAGGATGGCCCTAGGCCATCCTTTTTTATGCTTCCTCGCTTTTCTCCTCAATTTCCACTGCCTCAGGCATTTTTCCTAGGTTCATCAGCGCAACAGCGCCAACAACCAGTAAAATGCCCCCTATTTTTGAAATCGTAATACCTTCCTTGAAAACCAAAATCCCTACAATCGCCGCAACCACAGGTTCTATTGTAGCTGTTACCGACGCCTTGCTGGCAGACAAGCCGCTAAGGCCCTTTGTATAGCATAAATACGGCACAACCGTAGTCATGACTGCAAAGGTAATGTAAAGGGGCCATTGCCCTGTACTTGTAATTTGCAGCACAACATGCACAGGATTCACGCAAAAGCACATGAATACAGATGCCATGGTAAACGTATAAAAAGAAATTGTAAAGGAATTGTAGCCTCTACGCAAAGCAAATGTTCCGAAAATACTATATAATGCATAGCCAAAACCGGAGCCCAAGCCTGCCAAAAGCCCTAACGGTGTCAATAGAAATTGCCCTTCCAAAAGCCCTGTAATCAATCCGCACCCACATAGAGTCATAAGCAAAACAATTCCCTTACGCTTTGTCATCCGTTCCTTGAATAAAAAAATGGATAGCAGCATAACAATCGTCGGGGCAGTATATAGCAAAACCGCTGCAACCCCAACACTGGTTAAGTTGATGGCCTTTAAATAGCACCAGCTAAAAAAAGTAAAGCTTAAAATCCCTGTACCCACAAAATAAAAGAGGTCGCCTTTCTTTTTCAACCGAAAGCTTTTTTTATCCTTTACCAAAAGAAGGATCGCTAAAAATATTACGCTCACAACGCCCTTAATAAATAGCATTTCCATTTCGGTAAAACCGAACTTTGTAATTGCTTTAGAAAATAAACCAATTAGCCCCCAGCAAGCACCGGCAATAATAATCCACAAATAAGCCATAACGAAATCCTCTCTAAATTAAAATCTCCCGCCCCATGGCAAAAGAATAAATATAAACCTCTGTTACCGTTTTGCCCAAAGCCTGCTCCAACGCCCGCCGATATAATTCCAACTGCGTTTTGTACCGCTGGCGAAAAGCCTCCTCTTGATACATTCTATCACTTTTATAATCCAAAAGAATTATATTTTCGCCCTCTAAAAAGTAACAATCTATAATGCCGTTTAATAACACCATGTCATCAACATCTTGGTATACATCCTCTAAAAAAAGCTTTTTTGCCGCTACAAGCATGGCAAAGGAGCGCTCCTTCTCCATGGCATCCCCAGTTCTCATGCGTTTTGCTAAGGGAGAGGCAAAAAATTTCAGCAGTTCATCCCTTTTTAATGCCAAAGCCTCCCTCTGGGAAAGCTTCCCTTTTGTAATCATTTCTCCGATTAAAGCATCCAATTTTTCTTCGTCATATTCCTCACGAAAATCTGCATGCTCCATCACTGCGTGCATGGCCGTACCAATTTCCGCCGCAGTTAACGGCCTGTCCTTTTTCACAGCTTGGGGAAGCTTCAATTCTACGTTAGGCAGCCTCCCCTCGCCGGTTATTTCCTCCATATTTCGCCGCTTCACCTCGGAAATGGAAAGCTTTGAGGAAAGGGTTGCTGCCGCAATATGGGGATATTGCCATTTCAGCAAGTCAAAAATTTCTTCCTTCCTGCCGGTAAAATCCGCCTCGGTGTTCCATTGGGCAAAATAATTTTCCTGTTCCTCTGCCTCCGCCTTTTCCTCCGCTAATCGTAGCAGTATATCCCCTCTGTCTTTTAAGGTAAATATCCATGGGGAGGGTTCTTCGGGGAAAATTTCTGCTTCCCGGGGTATTTCATATTTCTCACAAAGCCCCTTCCCATGAGGATGGCGCAGCAATGCCGGCATTACCCAATCCAAATAGCGCTTGCACCGCCGCAAGCGAAACACCGATAGTCGACTTTCCCTGCCCTCAGCCACGCCTGCCCATTTTTTCACAGCTTTTTCCAAGTCCTTTACCGCTCCCGTTAAAATCAGCTTTTCCTTGGCTCTCGTTAAGGCAACATAAAGCACCCTCAGCTCCTCGGATAAATTTTCCAAGCGAATGACCTCTGCCAAAGCCGTTTTTGATAAGGTGCGGTATACCGCCCTTCTCTCCAAATCCTTATAATCCATGCCAAAGCCCCACTCCTGATGGGTAAGCACCGTTGCCCGTGCATCCATTTCATTGAATTGCTTCCCACAATCCGCAACAAAAACAACGGGAAATTCCAATCCCTTGCTCTTATGAATGGTCATCACCCGCACCAGATTTTCCCCCTCGCTTTGCAGCTTTGCCGATGCAGACTCCGCTTCCGCTGTTTTCATATCCTCCACATAGCGGACAAAGAAAAACAACCCCTTATGGCTCCCCTTTTCAAACTGCTCCGCCTTTTCCAATAGCAGCCTAAGGTTTGCCTGCCGCAAGCTGCCACCTGCGGTCATTCCCACATAATCATAATAGCCACTTTCTTCATAGAGATAGCGCAAAAGCTCATGAAGGGTCAATTCCTTCACCTTTTGCCGCCATTTTGTCAAATCCTCCATAAAAGCTTGAAGCTTTTCCTTTAATTTCAAGTCCTCTCCTTGCTTCAAATATCCCTCAATGCAGTCGAAAAACAGCCCATTTCCACCATTTAGGCGCATCTGCATCAAATCATCTGCTGAAAGGCTATACAAGGGAGAATGGAGCACAGAAATCAAAGGAATGTCCTGCCTTGGATTATCCAAAAGCCGCAGGAGATTTAAAACCGTATCCACCTCAGGCACATCATAATACCCTTCCGCCGTTTCCGCATAATAAGGAAGGCCTGCCTGTCCAAAAACATCATCAAGCACAGTCCCCCAGTTTTTCATACTGCGCAACAAAATTGCAATATCCCTATATTCCAAAGGACGATAACTGCCCCGTTCCTGATCCACCACGCAAAACCCTTCAGCCATCATTTCCTTAATTTTATTGGCAATTGCCATGGCTTCCAGCTGGCGGCGGTTTAACTCCTCCAATTCCTCCATGTCATCCTCCTCCAAAACGCTCTGGCTTTCCACCAAAAGCACCTCGTTGGCGCCCCCATGAAGGGCTTGGGTATCGGGAAAAACAGCCCCCGGATACAATGCCGCTTCGTCATTATAATCTACATCACCAAATTCCAAGGACATTAGCTGACGAAATAAAAAATTTGCCCCATCCAATACATTTTTTCGACTTCTAAAATTTTTAGAAAGTATAATTTTTCTGCATTTTCCGCCTTCCTCCAAAGGATAGGCCTGATATTTTCCATTAAAAAGCTGAGGCATTGCCAAACGAAACCGATAAATGCTCTGCTTCACATCCCCAACCATAAAACGGTTATTCTTCCCCTTGCTCTCTCCGGAAACAGCAGCTAGTATCATTTCTTGCACCATATTGCTGTCCTGATATTCGTCAATCATAATTTCATCGTACCGCTTTTGAACTTCCTCTGCCGCACCTGTAGGAATGACGTGATGCACGGTGCTTCCCTTTTCCACTAAAATTTGCAAGCAAAAATGCTCATAATCATGAAAATCGATCATGAGCTTTTCCTTTTTTGCTTCTTGAAAACGACAAAGAAACCCCGAAACCAACTGTGCCAAACCCTTTGCCACAGGATATAAGGAGCAAATCAACTCATTTTGCATCTCCTGTCCAAAGGAGAAATAGGTTTCCCCCAGCTTATTGCGCACCTCTTTTGCCTCGTTACGCAAAGTCTTGATTTCCTCTGCCACTTCCTTTTCCTCTCCACGGTAGCTTGGCAGTCTTTGAAATTCCGTTTGAATAAAGGCCATGTGCCACTGGGCATAACCGTATTCCAATGACTCCTCCAGTCCCTCCAGCCCTTCGGCTTCCTTTTCCATGCATTCCAAATAAGCCTCAAACCCAGTGGTTGCGGCGGCAACCTTCATTGCCCTTTCCAATAAATCCCTTGCAAAGGAAACATTTCCTCGGATGCCCTCCCGTATAATGTCAATCCATCTGCAAGAATCCACCGTGGCGCCATCCTCCAGCGCAAATTGCTCCGCCATTTCCTCCAATAAACCCACGGGGTCAGGATAGCCTTGGGCAAAATTGTAAAGCTGCAATATTAACTCCTTCAGCCTGCTGTCCTTCGTCTCCTCCCCAAAAGTTTCCAGCAATCGAAAGAAAACTTCATCCGCTTTTTGATAAAGCTCCTCAAAATAATCCTCTAAAACCTCTTGCTGTAACAGCTTCACCTCACCTGGATCGCCGGTTCTTACAGCAGGGTCAATGTCCAAAAGATGATAATACTCCCGAATGGTTTGCAAACAAAAGGCATGTATGGTTTTAATATCCGCACGGGCAAGCAATGTAAGCTGATTTTGCAAATGCAAATTTTGCGGCTCCTTTTCCAGCTTTTTTGCAATGGCCGCCCCAATTCTCTGGCTCATTTCAGATGCAGCCGCCTTTGTAAAGGTCACAACCAATAAGCGGTCAATATCCATAGGTGGAGCATCCGTTGTAATGCGTCTAATAATACGCTCAACCAATACCGCCGTCTTACCGCTGCCGGCAGCCGCCGAAACCAAAAGGTCACAACCCCTTGCCTCAATTGCCTGTAATTGCTCTTTTGTCCATCTGCTTTCCCCCATGGGCCATCATCCTCCAAAACTCATTCCCCCATGGCCCGCTCCATACGAACATGAAAAGGAACATATCCGGTAAACGAGCCCATAAAGCTACTATAGGAATTATACCAGAAATTCCCGATGAAAGCGAATGAAAATGCGGAAAGCTCCTTATCACCAAAAATATACCTTGCCGTTGTTTTTATAAATAAATCCTGAAAACCCGATTGATAAAGAAAGGCGCATCTTTGCAAAATATCCGCCATTTCCTTCTCATTCTTCGTTAAGTCATATACCTGAAACAAGTTGTCCTTCATATCCTCCCATGACAGACTCTTTTTTCGCCTTCTCACCATCCTGATTGTATGATGGATTGCCGCAAGCTTAAAAAAGCGCAGCATTGCTGTTTCATCCAAACGCTGAAGCTTATTTTTAAAATAATTATGCTCCATGGCTGTTTCCAAAAAGTTTTCATATGCATCTGCGGCAGTGCTTTGCGTACACTGCACATAATAATCACTATAAAAACGGTTTTCCAATTGATATGCTCTGTCTAAAAAATAAGTCTTTGAATATTCGATTAGCACCTTGCAGCGTTCATCTTTTTTTAGTCTTTCCTCTAGCACGGCGAAAACTCCCTTCAACAATAGGCTTTCTTACTCCTCTATTGTAAAGGAATATGGCCAAAGATGCCTTCTATTTCGTCCGCAAAAAAAGAAAGGCTTCCCCAAAAATCGGGAAGCCCGGCGGTGTAATCACTACACCAAGTAAAAACACTTTTTGCCAAACTCCTTTTAAAAGTCCAACCATACTAGAGGTTTTCCTTATACAAAACAATTTCTTTTCCAAAAAAACAAAGAAAACCTTCTTTTTACAACCTTTCGGTCACAAAACGAACCATTGCAAACCGCATTTCGGCCTTTTAAAGAAAAAGCCCTTTTTCGTGCGACAAATTAGCAGCAGCCACCGCTTCCAATCTGATTGCCCCAACCGCCACAGCAGCACAATAAGATCAGAATCCATAAGCAGGAGTTGTCATTTCCGCATCCACTACCGCCGCCAATGCCGCCAAGGCCGCCACCGCAGCAGCATAACAAAATAATAATCCACAAGCAAGAACTGTCACTACCACCACAACCAAAACCAAAACCACTCATACAATAATACCTCCTTAAGTAAATATGTTTTGCTTACATTTTTATCTTATGAGGTATTTTGTAAAATATTGCCTGTCTTTATTAATACTTTTTTCTTTCTTATTCATACAAAAGTCGGGAAATATCAAAACAAGCTCATGTGGGCAACACTAAATCCCCCACGGTAATCTCCACATGAAAGCCACCCATTTCATCGGCAAGGCTCACCAATAACACCCTTTCATGGTCTAAAAAATACAGCACATGGGTGGCGCTTCGTGTTTCGCCCAAAAAAATCAGCCCCTCTTTTGTGGCTTCGCCATATAACGTAACCTCAACACCTGCCGTTTTGTATTTTTCGCCAAAAAGCCTTGCCGTATTCTCTCCGTTTTTTGTCCAGGCAAACAACGCCTTTACCTTTTGTCCCATGGGAAACCTCCACAAATACTGTACAAAAAAGAGCCCTTTGAGCAAACACCCAAAGGGACTTTTTTGATGTAAAATAAAATACTTTTAAAGTATACCCCGCTTTTCGCTGAGCATTTTTTGAAGCTCATCCACAAATGTATTAATATCCTTAAACTGACGATAAACGGATGCAAAACGAACATAAGCAACTTCATCCAGCTCTTTTAAGCGATCCATCACCATGTTGCCAATCACCTTGCTGTCCACTTCCCGTTCCCCGCCGCCAATGAGTGTATTCTCCACATCATCAACCAACTCTTCAATTTGCTTTGCGGTAACAGGACGCTTATTGCAAGATTTCATGATACCGCCGATCACCTTCGTCTTGTCAAAAATCTCCCGCGTTCCATCCCGCTTAATTACAGTAATGGGAATCCTATCTATTCTTTCGTAGGTGGTAAAACGCTTTCCACAGCTTTCGCAAAGCCGACGGCGACGAATAACTGCGTTGTCATCCTGCGCCCTAGAATCAATTACCTTTGTATCTGCATAGTTGCAAAAGGACATTTCAAAATGGTATCCCCCTTTGTCTGAATTCTTACCAATTATCTATAATTATACGCAAGAATCACCCATCGGTCAAGAATTCATTCTTCGGCGATCAAAACCTCCACAGCATCCACCTCTACTAGAATAATATCGTCCCCAATGCGCTTTATACATCGCCATGGTACGAAATATAACCGCTCTTTGCAAAAAAAATTCCACTTCGCACCATCTTCCGGAATTATTAATGTGCAAATCTTCCCTGTACATGAATCAAATTCTAGATCACAAACAAAGCCCAACCGCTTTCCATCACAAATATTGATAACCTCTTTTTCCCTTAGGCACGAAAATCTCTCCCATCGCATGAATTCCCCAGCCCCTTCCCACTGCTTTTATACCAGTTTATGCCCCTTGGGCGTAAAATTCACCAAAATTCATAGGGACAAATACAATTTGCTTTTTTGATTTTCCAACGCAACCTTCCTTTGCTTTGCTTTTTCCCCACAAAAAAATGCCCGTCTTTCATGATTTCTGCAAGGCGGGCATTTTTTGGCTTATTTATTCTCTTCTAATTTATCTTCTTTTGTTTCCTTCGCTTTTGGGTGTTCCTCCGGCACTTTTGTGTTTTCCTCTTGTACCGGCGGTGGCGGTGGCGCCGGCGCCTTTGCTAAAGGACATTGCACATAGGCTTTAAATAAATCTCCCTCAATGGAAATGGTAAATCTCCCCTTTTGCAGCTCAACCAAACTGCGGGCAATGTTCAGTCCAAGCCCACTGCCCTCTGTGGAACGGGAGCTGTCTCCTCGTACAAAGCGCTCCATCAACTCATCAGGGGCAATATTCAGCTGATCTCTGGAGGTATTCTTCATAGAAATTACAGCAGCGTTTCCTTTTTTAGAAATTTCCACATAAACCCTTGTGCCTATTTGGGAATATTTACACGCATTGCTCAAAAGGTTGCTTAATATACGCCATGTTAAATTTCCATCTACCATGCCAAAAACAGGCTCTGCCGCGCTAACAACCACCTCAAGATTTGCTTGCTCCAGCTTTTCCTCATACTCTGCCACACCTTGATGCACCAATTCGCAAAGATCCGTTGGCACCAAATGGGTGGAGATATTTCCCGTAGATGCTTTGGAGGCCTCAACCAAATCCTCCGTAAGCTTTTTCAGTCTTCTGGACTGACGGTCTAAAACCTCCAGGTATTCTTGTGCTTTTCCTGTCTGCTCTTCTTTTTTAAGCAAGTCAACATAATTAATAATTGAGGTTAACGGCGTTTTAATATCATGGGAAACATTGGTAATTAACTCCGTTTTTAACCGCTCGCTTTTCATTTTCTGCTCCATGGCAATGGCGGCACCCTTGGACAGGCTGTTCAAATTGTTTCCGTGTCTGCGAAAAACACGAAACATCTTTGAGGTATCCACCTTGTAATCCAAATTACCATTGGCCAATTGCTCCCCCGCTTTTTTTAGATTTTGCAGCTGGCTTGCAACAGAGAGCACCAAAACCATTATAATGCAATTTACCAAAAAAACCCCCCCACTGTTATGGGAATTTGCAAAGTAAAATAAAGAAAGCATAAACCATGTCACTGCATATTTCCACGTCATAGGCAGGGCAGTAATTGTATCCCTTATGGTCACAAAAATTCCCACCACAAATTTCCATCCAATACGAAAAAACCAATAAGTAATAGAGTTTCTCCACCATTTCCCCATTTTCAGCCTTGTTGCAATGGTCATCAAGGCTGCTATGCCCAATACGGCTGTGTAAACAAGGACGCCGAATAAAAGGATTATGTCCCTAAAGTGATCAAAGGGATAAATCACCTGTAATCCCATTATAGGAACTACAGCCAGCATCATGAGTAAGCCAAAATAAATTTCCAACGGGATACGATCCTGAAGGTTTGGCGTAATTTCCTCGGTATTTCCCCTATGTCCAGCAGCGCAAAGCAAGTAAATGATGGAAGCAAAAAACGTCAATACACTTCCCAGCGCCAAAAGAAGCAGCCACATTCGAAACTCATGGGCTAATTCGTAAAGTCTATACGTCAAAAAATAATCATCATAGGCGGTTAATGGATTTTTTATATATGCCCGCAGCTGAAGCTCCAAGGGCGCATCGTAGGAAATCCAGCCTTCACTCACGGTATACGTTTCATAAACAGGAAAGGGGATGCTCTGCGCTAAAACAGCTGTTTCTGAAACATTTCCTTCCCCAACCTTTTCTCCGCCGGAGTCTATAATTACATATCCAAAATTGGTGTTTTCCACCCAATCTTCCAGGTCATCAGGATTATATTGATACATACCCATTACCCGATCCACATACTGATTGGTAATCCATTTGCACCAAGGCGTTTCGTAATAGGAAAGGGGCTTTCCGCTGTAAAAACCGCTTTCCCCGCCCACAACAACTGCGGATACGCTAATAAAACTCAAAACGGCAGAAATAACCGCAAGAAATAAGGCCAGCACTTTAAACCCAAGATTGTGGGTGACCTTTGTCATTCCTTTGCCTCCTTTTCCATTTTGTAGCCAAGCCCCCAAACCACCTTTAAATAGCGGGGTTCCGAGGGATTGATTTCAATTTTTTCTCGCAGATGACGAATGTGTACCGCAACAACACTGCCTGAGCCATAAGCATCTTCATTCCAAATTTGCTCATAAATCTGTGTGGATGAGAAAACACGTCCGGGATTTTCCATAAGAAGCTTTAAAATATTATATTCGCTAGGGGTTAAGGAAACAGGTTCTCCATCAATGGTAACCGTTTTGGCTTCATCGTCCAAGTCAATGCCGCCGATCACCAGATGGGACGCTTTTTTTGCCATGCCGCCCAAGGAGGTATATCGTCTTAGCTGAGAGCGCACCCGCGCCATCACCTCAATGGGGTTAAAGGGTTTGGTAATATAATCGTCTGCACCGATATTCAAGCCAAGAATTTTATCGCTGTCCTCACTTTTTGCGGTCAATAAAATAATCGGGATATTGGAGGACTCACGAAGCTTTGCCGTAGCCGAAATGCCGTCCATTTGGGGCATCATAATATCCATTAAAATCAAATGAATATCATTATTTTCCACTACCTGCAAGGCCTCTCTTCCCGTATTTGCAGTAAAAATTTTATAATTCTCGGTGGAAAGATAAATTGATAACGCAGAAACGATGTCCTTCTCATCATCACAAATTAAAATATTGTACATGCATTACACCTCCGTCATTCTGTAAATTCATTGTATAAAACTGCCCTTAAGAATCCAGCATGAAAAAAATTAATTTTCCTTTAAGATTCAGTTGTTTAGATTTTATTAAGATTTTTGTTAAGTTCTTCTTAAAATATATACCCTATATTTGGTGAAGACAATAAAAAAATTGTAATTTCTGAAAGGTGGTTCTAAAAGTGGACGAATTATTATGGGCCGCAGTGATCCTTGGAGCACTGTTGAAACTGATTAGCTTATATTTTGGAGGCATTGCCTGTTTTGCTTTAAAAAAAGAAATACCTTATCCTTCTGCAAAAAAAATGCGACGATTTGCAGTCATCACTGCCGCCAGAAATGAGGAAAGGGTAATTGGCAGCTTCATTAAAAGCGTACAAAAGCAAAACTATCCCATTGAATTGTTTGATGTATTTGTCATCCCCAATAATTGTACTGACAATACAGAGAAAGCCGCAAAAGCCCACGGTGCCGAGATTATCAACTGTCCCTTTTCAGTAACGTGCAAAGGGGATGCCTTGCATCAGGCAATGATACAATTACAGAAAAAAGGTTATGATGCTTTTTGTGTTTTTGATTCCGATAACATTGTAGACCCCAACTTTCTTTTAAAAATGAATGATGCCTTTCATGCAGGCGCAAAGGTTGCAAAGGGACGGCAACTTGCAAGCAATGCCCAGGATTCTTGGGTTTCCGGCTGCTATCATATTTATTTTAACCTTTTTCATCTGTTTTTCAATAAGGCAAGAGGCGTCTGTGGTCTTTCCGCAAAGCTGGTAGGTACAGGGTTTGCAGTAGATAAGGATGTTTTGAACCGCCTAGGCGGCTGGAATACCTCAACCATTGCTGAGGATGCGGAATTTTCTGCGCAGTGCGCCCTTTTGGGGGAACGTGTTTGGTGGGTTCCCCAGGCTATCACCTATGACGAACAGCCCACTTCCTTTCGGGTTTCCTTATTACAGCGCCGCCGTTGGTGCAGCGGCATTATGCAGGTAGGGAAGCTGCATTTGAAAAATTTAGTTAAGCGGCTTCATAGGCCAAACAGAGCCTATGCCGCAGATTTTTCCATGTTTCTCATAGGGGCCTTCGCCCAAGCCTTGTCCGTCTTTCCCCTAAGTCTTACCCTTTTGGCGGCAATCCTTGACGGTAAAGAAGGAATATTTAATTTCATGCAAGTTATGGGGCTTTACTTCGTATTTTATTATGTCATAATGTGCTTTGTGGCTGCAATACTTACCTTGCATGATGAAAATGGGAAAATTCCAAAGAAAATGCGAGCCGCAATTTTATTGTTTCCCATTTTTATGGCCTCCTGGATTCCCTTGCAGGTGATCAGCCTATTTCAGGAAACAAAAAGCTGGACAGAAATTCGCCACAACGGCCAAAGTAAAGATCGCATTCCCACAGCATAAATCGTCAACCCATAATCATAAAAGCGACAGAGCTAATCTCTGTCGCTTCAGTCTGTTAATAAAATCAAGACCTTAGGGCTTTGCCCTCAAACACCACAAGGGCTTGGGTCATCACTTTTGCTCCGCAAAAGCCAGCTTCGCTGTCTGCCCTATCTTGAGCAGTGAGTGGTCATCACTTTTGCTCCGCAAAAGCCAGCTTCGCTGTCTGCCCTATCTTGGGCAGTGAGTGGTCATCACTTTTGCTGCGCAAAGCTGTCCTACGGACAGATGGCACATCTTTGCCATTGCATCCTTGACCCATGATAATCCCATGAACATGGGATTTGCACAAAAGTTTTTGGTCTTGCTTTTTACGAAGCAGACGACTGCATAATAGCAATATAACTGTCCAGATGAGAAAGAATATCTGCCTCTCCCCAATATTTAATTTTTAAAATTTTATTGTCTTTTAACAAGAAGATGAACGCCCTGTTCTCCGATTTTTCAACCCAAGCCTGATCCAACCCTTCTTGCTCCACCTTTGTCGTATGATAAAGGCGCATCAAGGAATGCAGTGCCACATTTCCTAATTCACTGTATTTAAGTTCAATATAAGAAAAACTTAGATGGGGTTCATCCCCTATCACATTTTCGTCTGCATCATTATATGTTGTCCCCCCCTGCTCAACAATGTACTGTACAGGAGCTAATAACGAAGTTTTCTTACTCATATATGTATATCTATTAAAATATTCCATACCAGGAATGGCGGATTCAATCTCCTCTAGGGATACATAGGAAACTGGCAATTCGTTTTCAGTGATGGTAACAGGATCATTCGCCCCATTGAACTCTGATAATAAGGGAACAAGCATCAATATAAAAGCAAAAACTTGCAAAACCGTTTCCACACGAATCCATTTCGTAGTAGGCATATATGGCGAGTCCTCTTCCTCTTCCATCTCCATGCTTTCCAGTCTTCTTTTAAGGATTGCATAAGAACGATATTCACGAATCACCGCCATAATATTTAAAAATATCGCTAGAATATATGCATAACCAGTATTGATTTCATTGCCAAGAATATAATCATCTAGCCTAAAGTATAAACTTACTCCAAGCTGGAACCCCACCAAAACGAAAAAACCAAGCACTGCCAAAAGCATACTATTTCGCTTTTTTCCCTTTAAGTCTTCATAAATCCTTCGTTCTTCCTCTTTTGAAAAAGGAATGGGCTTTGGAAATTCTGTATCATTAGAAAAAACAAAAAAGAACTTTTCCACAGTTGTAACAAAATTCCATCCATTTTCTTCAAAAAGCTCCCTCATTTCCTTTGATGGAGCCTCATCTTTATCTTCAAGAGGAATAAAGCGGTATTTTATTTTTTGACAATGCCCATCTTCAAACACTGCTTTTCTTCCCTTAAAAGAGTTTAAAATGAACCCTTCTTCAGCCATTTGCTCTAACCATTGCTCCACAGTTGTGGTGTCAAATATATTCACAGGAATAAGTCGCTTTTCCATGGAAAGCCTCCTTACATGTTTAAATTTCTAATAATAGCATATTGACTATACCAATTTGACTAAATTTTGTCAACAAAATAGGCTAGTCCATAGGGACTAACCTTAAACTGTCAAAAATTTGTAAGTTTTTATTCGTAACCCCTAGGGTTCCACCAAGCAGATGTTCGCAGGCATAATCCTGTAGTTTCAAAATCTCGTAGAAAAGAAACACTTTATTCAGGCTTTCTTTCATGAATTCTCATTGTTTTCCCTGCGACATTTGCCGCAGATTCCATAAAGTATCAGCTGCTCACATCTTACTTCAAAATCCAATTCTTCGGCAATTTTTTTATGAATCTCCGTTAACTCCTCCAAGTATAAATCCCTTACCTTGCCACATTGAATACAAACCGTATGGGGATGGCATTTCACAACAGCATCATAGCGGGAACTACCTTCTCCAACATTCAGCTCCTGCACAAGGCCAAGCTGCTTAAAATAGTCTAAGGTTTTGTAAACCGTAGCCAAACTCATTGTTGGATTTGTAGGCTCTAATGCTTTATAAATGGTTTCCGCATTGGGATGCTCCGTGGTGTTTAAGAGCATATTATACACGGCAATACGCTGCGGTGTCACCTTTAACCCTTTTTCCTTTAAAATTTGTGCGGTCGCTTTCATAATCAAAACCCCTAAATGATAATTATTTTTATTTAATAATAATATACAAGAAGGAATTAGTCAATAGGTATTTTCTCCAATTTTGAACTCCCTGCCGTCAAGTATTGTTTTATTCTTACCTCTATGCTACAATTTATTACATAATTTAAAGGAGGAACGCAGTATGCATATCGTACTTTTAGAGCCTGAAATTCCGCAAAACGCCGGGAACATTGCCAGAACCTGCGCAGTTACCAACTCTGTTTTGCATTTAATCAAGCCCTTAGGCTTTTCTGTTGATGATAAATATTTAAAACGAGCAGGCTTAGACTATTGGAAGCTGCTTGATATTCGTTATTACGAAAACTTTCAGGATTTTGTGGAGAAGAATCAAGGAATTCGACTTTGGATGGCAACCACAAAAGCAAGGCATGTATATTCCGATGTAGAATACAAAGAAGACGACTTCATTATGTTTGGGCGAGAAAGCGCAGGGATTCCCGAAGAAATTCTTATGGCCCACGAAGAAACTTCCATCCGCATCCCTATGCTTGAAGCGGCAAGGAGCTTAAATTTGTCAAACTCCGTGGCAATCGTTATTTACGAAGCTTTCCGCCAGCAAGGCTTTCCCGGCATGCTTACCGAAGGTCAATTACACCGCCACACCTGGTAACCAAGGGAAGCAGCAGCAACCACTCCGCAGAAATCGCATTTTCATGTTTTATATGCACCAAACCTATAAACTCACAAAACCACCGGGCCTTCTCGAAAGACCCGGTGGAATCATTTTTTAACACTTCTATCATTCCTCTTTGATTCAAAATAGAACTTAATTCTTAGAAAACCAAGCTTTTTTACTGAAATAAATCCTCTAAGTTTTTCGCAATCACAACGGAACTATTTACCATCTTTTGCAGGTTTTCCATGGCTTCCGTCTGCTTGTTTGTATTTGTTACCGTTGCCGTGGAATCTTGAATGGTAAAATCAATCTTTTCCCTTATCTGTTCGTTTAAAACATCAATTTTTATAACGGTATCATTGGAGCTTTCAGAAAGGGTATGAATTTCCTTTGCCACAACTGCAAAAGTCCTTCCGTCGTTCCCTAATCTAGCCGCCTCAATGGAAGCATTTAAGCCTAACAGCTTTGTTTGGCTTATTATTTTTGCAATGGATTTAAGCACATCAGAAATCTCCTTGGCAACAGTGCTTACCTCTGATATTTTTTCGGATAGCTTGTTTTGACTTTGGCTCATCTCCTGTGCGGAACCTGTTAAGGTGCCTATTGTGCTAGAAATATCCCTAAAATTATTGGTTAATGCTTTCGACAATATTTCTATTTCCAATTTATTGTATCCATTCTCCGCCAGACCGTTTACGACGATAAATAAAACATCTGCCGCCGCCTGAATGTTTTTCTGTGGGACAACATCTATCCTTTGTGCCGCCGTCCATAATGCATCCGGGCTAAGGTTTAAATCCTTTGCGGTTCTTTTAATTACATCCTCCTTAGGCTGGCTATCTAAAATTTGCCCTCCCAAAACAGTCCCCAGATGGCATCCCTTTATAACAATTGGACAGGCAAAGTCCACCATATTTGCATGACAGGAGCCAATATAAGGCCGACCCATATGAACTGCCTTTTCTCCCATATCATGGTGGCAAGTAGCGCATCTGGCATCCCCGATGGATGACATATGTATATAATTATTACAAAATTCACGATAGTGACTTGGTGAAGTAATTTCCTTTCCTTCTCGATCCACGCAAACCGCCGCACAATTCATTCCCAAAGCAAAATTATCCAAAAAATCCTGCAGCACCCTAATATCAATAATATCTGTTACTTCCAGCTTGTCCAAATTAACCATACCATTGTTTAATTCTATCATCCCAATTCCCCCTTATGAACAGCTTTATCAAATTGTATCCTTATTTTAATGTTAACACCTTGCTAAACCCCTGTCAATGTAGGAAAACACAAAATATTTTTATCCATTTTTGGGGAAAAATGTCTTGTTTTGTTTTGTATGCGGAAATTTTTATTTTTTAATGTGCAGCTGCATTTTTAGAAATGTAAAACTTAATTATATGTTTAATCATAAAAATACACGCTTTAAATCTATTATTTATACCTTTCCCCTATACTGCTGTTTCCGTAGAAAACACCCCAATTTGAAAGACCAAAAATCCTTTCAACAAATGAGGTGTTCTCTTACGGTTAGTCCTATTTCGTTTCCATTCCTTCTATTGAAGCAAAAAACTGCTCGTATGTGTCCCCCCATTTTTTCCTAGGCTCCGTGGCACCAATGCAGCCGTCCTCTAAATCCGATAGATATCTTTGCCCCTGTTGATAAATTTCCCCTACGGTAATCCCACAGCCTAATTCCGTGGCCAGCTCACAAAGGGCCGCTTCCGGATCCCGAGCTTTCCTTGTTTCCAATATTTTTTTACGCAGCTTGCTGTCTATTCTCGCTTTTTCCTGCAATTCAAATAAACCGTCTTTTAACATTTTTATCACCTCCTTTTTTCAGTATTGCCAACAAAAAACATTTCAATGCTGAAAAAACCTGTAAAGTCATTTTCTAATAAAAAAGATACGCCTAAGAATATCCTTCAGCGTATCCATAAAGTCAAACTCCTGCGGGCTTTGCCCTCAAACACCCGCAAAGGTTTGGGTTCATCTGTTTACTCCGCAAAAGCCAGCTTCGCTGTCTGCCCTATCTTGGGCCGTGAATGGTCATCACTTTTGCTACGCAAAGCTGCCAAAAATTTTACAAAACCAAATATCTCCCCGCGTTTATTATATTATACCCATTGCCCTAGCACTTTCTTCAATGGCATCTGCGGCCAAATCCAAATCCTCTCTGGTATGGCCTGCAGAGAGTATCACTCTTAGGCGAGCGGCATTCTTGGGAACCATGGGGAATTGGATTGCCTGGGCGAACACACCCTTTTCAAATAAATCCTCGCTCATTCTTTGCGCCAGTGCTCCATCTCCAACAATCACAGGAATCACAGGAGTAACCGTGGTCCCTATATTTAACCCCAGCTTTGTAATCCTATTTGCAAAATATTCTCTGTTTTTCCATAATTTTTTCACATATGCCTCATCCTCAGAAATCATTTCTACCACCTTTAACGCTGCCGCCGCCAAGCAAGGGGCCATGGGGGAAGCCGTAAAAATAAAGCTTCTTGCTTTAGGACGGAGCGCCTCAATCAATTCCTTTGAACCAGCCACAAACCCGCCGGCTGAACCAAACGCCTTAGATAAAGAGCCTGTTTCCACAAATACACGCTTGCGCAATCCAAAATGGTCAACGGTGCCTCTACCCATGGGCCCCATAACCCCATCGCCATGGGCATCGTCCACCATGAGCATCGCCCCATACTTCTCTGCCAAATCAGCGATTTGAGGAAGGGGTGCCAAATCCCCATCCATGCTAAACACGCCGTCGGTAACAATCAGCTTTTTCCCTTCCTCAGGCTCCTTTAATCTTTCTTCCAAAGAAATCATATCCTTATGATGATAAACCTTCACCTGGGCACCGGAAAGGCGACAGCCGTCAATAATACTGCCATGGTTAAGGGCATCGCTATAAATAACATCGCCCTTTCCCACCAAGAATGGAATCACCCCCGTATTTGCGGAAACGCCGCAATTAAAAACAAGGGTGGCCTCTACCTCCTTAAATTTTGCCAACGCCTTCTCCAATTCGTCGTGCACCGGAAAGTTTCCCACAATATTTCGGCTGGCTGTAGGCCCCACGCCGTATTGATCCAACGCCGCTTTTGCTGCCTGTATTACGTCTGGATGACTGGCAAGCCCCAAGTAATTGTTGGATGCCATATTTACAACCTCTCGCCCATCTAGGTTAATCCGCGCCCCTTGGGGACTATAAACGGTTCGATACATATCCTTTCCCCTCTTTCTTTTCCATCTGCACTCATTGTCCCTTAATCTTACCTTTTTCCTATATTATAGCAAATTCAATGAATACAAACAATCCATATGCCACTGTCAAGAAAAAAACAAGCCTGAGGGACGGCTCAAGCTTGCCTTTTTGTATTTTTAAAATATTTATATTTGTTTTTTTGCTTCTCTGCGCTCCAAAAGCCTGTCTTTCCATTTTTCAAGCTCCACAATGGGTAACGGCAGCAACGCCAAAGCCGCCACAATAAGCCATTCCGTAACGCCCAAAGGTGCAACCTTAAACACCGTTGCCAAGGGCTGAGCCATGATAACACTTACTTGAAGTAATAGACCCATCATAAAAGCCCCCACCAACCATAAATTTCCAAACGGTCGAATCGCGAATAAGGAATGCTCCGAACGCATATTAAACGCATGAACCAGCTGTGATATGGAAAGCACGGCAAAAGCCATGGTTCTGCCTGTTACATACATTTTTTCACCATCAAAATACACATGTCCAATGCCAAAGGCCAGCAGAGCCAGCATACCAATCATCATACCCTCAACCATAATTTTGCTCCCCATGCCGCCCCCAAATACGGTGGTTTCCCGCGGTCTGGGAGGTCTATTCATGCAATCTTGCTCCACCGGATCCAACCCTAGCGCAATGGCCGGCAAAGAATCCGTTACCAGATTTACCCACAAAAGTTGAATGGGCAGTAGCGGCGTTGCCCAGCCAAAGCACATAGCGACAAAAATCGTAATAATTTCTCCTATATTACTGGATAACAAAAAATGTACCGCCTTACGGATATTATCGTAAATGCCGCGTCCTTCCCTTACCGCTTCTACAATGGTGGCAAAATTATCGTCCGTCAAAATCATATCCGACGCACCCTTTGCCACCTCTGTGCCGCTTTTTCCCATGGCACAGCCGATATCCGCCGCCCTTAATGCCGGAGCATCATTGACCCCATCCCCTGTCATAGCAACAACACTGCCATCCTTTTGATATGCCTTAACTATACGTACTTTATGCTCCGGCGCAACCCTTGCAAATACAGTACACTGGGCGGCGGCGGCTTCCAATTCCTCATCGGAAAGTTTGCTTAATTCCTGTCCTGTAATGCAGGTATCCCCTTTTTTGTAAATACCAAGCTGCGTAGCAATGGCCTGGGCCGTTAAGGCATGATCCCCCGTAATCATAACCGGGCGAATGCCCGCCTGCTTGCAAAGGGCAACTGCTTTTGCAGCCTCGGGTCTAGGGGGATCAATCATGCCAGCCATGCCGGCAAAAACCATATCCTGCTCCACTGCGTTTCCCTTTGTCAAGTCCGGCTTTTCCGCCCATTCCCGAAAAGCAACCGCAACTACCCTTAATGCTCCTGCTGCCATTTCACCGTTTTGCATCCGTGCTTTGCTTTTTTTGCTGCCGTCAAATTTCACCTGGGCATGTCCCTCTAAGCATTTACTGCAACGGTCAAATAAAATTTCCGGTGCCCCTTTGGTCACTGTCATCCACGTTCCATCCCCCATGGTATGAAGTGTTGTCATCATTTTTCGCTCCGATGAAAAAGGAATCTCTCCCACTCTTGGCATTTCCTCTTGCGCATCCTCGGGCTTAACGCCCCCCTCCTCCGCCGCCTCAGCCAGTGCTCGTTCCGTTGGTTCTCCTACCAACCTTTCTTTCTCTCTGTGACAATCATTGCAAAGAGCAAATAGCGTGAGAATGAGCTGCCTTTTCTCCTCGTCCTTTTGTTTTTCATAATCAGTAATCTTTACAACCTTCATTTTATTTTGCGTTAAAGTGCCGGTTTTGTCAGAACAAATAACCGCCGCACTCCCCAGCGTTTCCACTGCGGGCAAACGACGGATGATTGTGTTTTTCTTAGACATTCTTTGCATTCCAATGGCTAATACAATGGTCACTATGGCAGGCAGACCCTCGGGAATTGCAGCTACCGCCAGACTTACGGAGGTCATAAACATAGAAAAAGGCGGTTCGTTGCGCAAAAGGCCCATGGCAAAAATTACGGCACAAATTGCCAGCGCTCCAATGCCAAGAGTCTTCCCCGTTTGTCCAAGTTTTTTCTGTAACGGCGTTTCCTGATCATCTTGCTGGGCCAAAAGATCTGCAATACGCCCGATTTCTGTATCCATGCCCGTTGCAATGGCAATGGCTCGTCCGCTTCCCCCAACCACAAAACTACCGGAAAGCACCATATTTTTTCGATCGCCCAAGGCAGTTTCCTTGGGATATTTTTTTGTATCCTTTTCCACCGCCAAAGATTCCCCTGTGATTGCGCTTTCCTCTGTTTTTAAACTTCGGCTTTCGCTCACCCGTCCATCGGCGCATATGTAACCGCCTGTTTCAAGCAACATAATATCCCCCACCACAACGTCCTCCGAGGGAATTTCTCTGCGCTTTCCATCTCGAAGCACCACTGCCTTGGGTGCCGACATTTTTTTTAATGCCTCCAGCGCCTTTTGCGCTTTGCTTTCTTGTATTACACCCAAAAGGGCATTTAACACAACAATTGCAATAATAATAACGGAGTCGATAAAGTCCTTTTCCCCATTCAGGTAAGACACCGCAAAAGAAACTACCGCAGCCATCAAAAGTAGCATAACCATAAAGTCATTAAACTGGGCACAAAATCTTTTCATAATTCCAGTATTTTCTCCCTCGTGGCGAAGAAGATTTTTTCCGTTGGTCGCCAATCTTTTTCTCGCCTCGTCCATGGAGAGCCCATTTCCTAAAAAAGTCTCTAAAGACTGGCTCACTTCCTTTGTCTCTTGATTCCACCAATCCATATCCTCACACCCGTCCTTTGTCATTTTAGTCAGTTTGTCCTCTTTTTCATATGTATGTGGTCATGCCCAAAAAAATTCCTCCTGCATACTATAGAAAGCAGGAGGTGTTTCCTTATGGTTTTTTGTTTGCTGCTTGCCTTTTCCCTCAGCGTAGATGCTTTAGGCATTGGCATCTCTTATGGATTGCGCCGCATTACTTTCCCAACCACATCCAAATTTATATTAGCATTAGAGACTTTTTTCATGATGGAAGGTTTTATTTTAGCAGGCCGCGGGCTTGCACTGCTTCTTCCCTCCGCCACAGGCGAGACCTTAGCTGCCTGCTTTTTACTTCTGTTTGGTCTATGGCTTTGCTTACAGGGCTTTCGGAAGGCAAAAGAGCCGCCATCTCCGCTGGCAACGGTTCATCAGCCTTCCTCTTGCGATAAAGACGCATCCAAAACCTTGGAACCCAAGGAAGCCCTCCTGCTTGGTTTTATTCTTTCTCTCGATTCCTTGGGCATCGGCATCAGCGCCGCCGCCGCCGGCATAAGGGTTAGCAGTCTTCCCTTATTGGCGGCATTATTCCAAGTCAGCTTTCTTTCTATAGGGGCGTTTTTAGGCAAAAAGCTTGCGCTCTCCATAAAACTCAGGGAAAACCTATGGTCTGCCCTATCCGGCAGTATGCTTATTTTTATTGCACTCCTTCGCCTAATGTAACAGCCCTTAGAAAAAAATTTTTACTGAAAATAATAATTTCATTTGAATTTTCACCTTTTATTTATATGTTTTCAGCACCTTCAAATCGTGGTATACTTTACGAAATGGAGGTGATGGTTATGTTTACATTTTTTAATAGTCTTGCCGTTTATGCTGCCCACTCCTTGGAGGAACAGTCACAAATGCGCCAATTTTTGGAGCAGGCAGGCATCGAGCACTCTGTTTCGGCAATAGATAGAAACGCCCCCCAAGGGCTTTTCCCTGCAATTTCACCGGAGCTTTTATTTACCCAGACAATTGAATATGTTTTTTATGTGTATAAAAAAGATTTTGACACTGCCAAAACCCTAATCCAAGATCATTGGCGTTGGGAGGAAAATGTTTAATTGGTGCATATACCTTTATTGCAAGCTTATAAAAAGTTAAAAATAAAAAGTGCCAACATCACTAACACTTTTTCACTAAAAAACCCCACTCCTTGGCTTACTAGCCAAGGAGTGGGGCCTTTTTCAGCTTTATAAATTTTTTTCCCTCACATTTCCCCTCTAAATCTTAGGAAGTGCTGATTTAATGGAGGGTGTGCAGATAGTCGAGGAAATTTTTCAATTGGCAAGGGGAAAAACACAGCAATAGCAGCGCTATTTCGAGGCTTTTTGACGCTGTCCAAGTGGAAAATTTACCGATTAGCTATGCACACGAAATCAATCAGCGTTTCCCTAAAACTGCCTTTATATTTTGTCAACCCAAAATTCAATGGCATTTTTTAAAAATTCCGCACACCCCTGCACTTTTTTGTCATAGTATGCAGTAAAGCGTACATCTTTTACATACATTTCTGCCAAGCCCTTATGTGCTTGTTTTGAATAGGTTTTCCATGTCATCCCCAGCCATTCCTTGTGCAGTAAAACAATTGCCCTGCCTTCCTCATCTTCTGGCATCTTCCCACTCGCCACCCCATCCCTTAAGCGCAGAAGGATTTCATTCTCCAGCTTTTGAAAATGTTCAAAATCCCTCTCTGACATATTCTTTATTTTTTGTGTTGCCGCCTCCATGGAAGCATGGCCATACTTTTCCCGCACTTCCTGTCCGTATTTTTCCTCGTTTTCCTGTATCATTTTTTCCCGCAATATTTCAAAACGCTCCTTATCACTCATAACGCCCTCTCCTTTTTTTGTCAAAATTGTTTTTTTCACAATAGAAATCAACCCATCCAACCGTTTTTTCTGATTTTCAAGCTCCTGCAAATGGCCATACAACGCGGATAGAATATCAAAATCTCTTTGATACATAATATTTTTGATCTGATCTAAGCCAAGCCCCCGCTCCCGATAAAAAAGAATTTGCTGTAATAGCTCAACTTCTTTTTCGCCGTAAAAGCGGTATCCCGCAGCATTTGTTCTCAAGGGCAACAGCAGACCAATCTCATCATAGTATCGCAAGGTACGCGCGCTTACCCCCGCCAATTCCGATAATTCCTTAATGCCATATTCCATATCGCCACCTCCTATTGTATAAAAAGAATACATCTTGACGTAACGTTAAAGTCAAGTAAAATTTTAATTTCTTTTCTCATATAAAAAAACGAGTAGCTATTGCTACCCGTCTAATCATTTTAAAATCTATGCTGCCGTCTTCAATTCTCTTTTGCTTGCAATCAATTGCATAGCAACAATGGAGCCGATCACAATAATGCCCAGCACATCCGTACCTATGCTAGGATAAATTAGCATCAATCCACATCCGATAGAAATAATGCGCAGGATGGGATTTAAATCCCTAAGCATATATCCAATCATACCTCCCGAAATGGCAAACATACCAACAAATGAAGTAACTACTACCTGAATTACCTGCAAAGGTGTTGTATTAATAAATAACAACGCTTCGTTATAGGCAAACACATAGGGAATAATAAACGCCGCAATAGCAAGCATCGTGGCGTTAAACGCCGTTTTCATAGGATTCGCCCCTGCAATGGCAGACCCCGCATATGCAGCCAAAGCCACCGGCGGTGTAATATCCGCCACGATGCCAAAATAAAATACAAACATATTGGCAGCGATGATATCCATATTCATACCTGTAATCAAAATTGGCGCACAGGTTGTTGCCATAATGATATAATTTGCCGTCGTAGGAACGCCCATGCCCAAAATAATACAGCATACCATAGTCAGCATCAACGCAATAATCAAATTATTCCCAGCAATAGAAACGATACCGGAAATAAAAATCTGCCCCAATCCTGTCATACTTACAACGCCGGCAATAATCCCCGCCATACCACAAGCGGCTGCAACAGAAAGGGTTCCTTTTCCACCATTTTCCAATGCTGAAAAAAAGCCATTCACAGTCATACGATTCTCTTTGTTAAACATACTCACTGCAATTGCAACCAGAGTTGCAAAAATGGCAGAGCGAGACATGGTGTAGCCATCAATAATCATATACACCAACACAACCAAAGGCAAAAGCAAATAAATATTTTTCACCAGATGGCTGAATTTTGGCAATTCTTCTTTGGGAATCCCCATCAACTTCAGTTTTCTTGCCTTAAAGTGTACCATCAAAAAAATGCCGGAAAAATATAAGAATGCAGGCAAAATCGCCTTTTGAATAATGCTGGCATATTCTACACCGCACATTTCTGCCATCAAAAACGCTGCTGCGCCCATAATCGGGGGCATAATCTGTCCACCGGTAGAAGCTGCCGCCTCAACCGCACCGGCAAATTCTGGGGGATAACCTGTCTTTTTCATCATAGGAATGGTAACACTGCCCGTAGTCACCGTATTTCCTACGGAACTGCCCGAAACCATACCGCAAAGAGCACTGGAAATGACTGCAACCTTAGCCGGTCCGCCCGAGCTGGCGCCGGCAATGGAGTTTGCGCATTGTATGAAAAAGTTGGAAATACCCGTTGCCTCCAAGAAAGCACCAAAAATAATAAACAGCACAATAAACGTAGAACAAACACCAATGGGCACACCAATGACACCCGTTGTTGTGTAAAACAAGTTATAAATAATTCTTCTAAGAGGCAGACCCGTAGAAAAGGCATACAGTACAAATCCCGTTGCCACAAGAATAATAGGAATGCCTGTAACCCTGCGGCAAGCCTCCGTCAGCACCAAAATTCCAATAACCCCTAAAACCACTTCAAGCTGCCCAATTCTTGTTGCCTTCTGAATAATCTCGTTGAAATGTATCACATAATAGAAAAAGCTGGCTGAGCCTGCAATCCCTAAAATCCAATCATACCAGGGAATATGGTTTGGCTTTTGCGCCATACCCTTCTTTCTTGGATAAACAGTAAAAATCAAAATTATTACCGAGCCTAAAAATAAACAACGCCGAACCTGCTCACCCCAATTTGCAAATAGGTTCATATAAACCATAAATAAAGCGAATGCAATCAACATACATTTTACAATTATCTTTGGAATTCCTTCAAAGTGGCGTATATTTGCTTCTCTATCGTATTTTTTCATGACTGCTTCCAAATCCGCATCATTTACTTCTGCATGAAATGCAGCTATGTTTTCCAAAGATATTTTTTCTTTCTTTTTAAACACCGTATATCCTCCTTTTGTTCAGTATTTTTCAAAGTAACCAAACCAAATTTAGCATTTTACATATCTCAAGCAAAGGTCATTTTTCTTTAACTTCCTCTCAGAACCAAACAATATGCAAAAAAACAAAGCCTTCAAGGGTTTCAATAACTTTGAAACGAACAACCCCTTCTCTATTTCTTCCCCTTCTCATAGCCAATAGTAATAAATCTATCCTCACCGCAAAGCTGGCGCAGGCTGACTTCCTCTCCATTTACAACCAAAATATGATCATAAACCGGACTAACATTGTAAGAAAGGTCAAGCATCACCTTATGAAACCCGGAAACGATCATACTTCCATCCTCTCCGTAGGTTAATGTCTGCCCATCCTCCAGTTCTGTCTGCACCCCTGCTCCAAAGTTATAATAAACCGTTTCGTATACTACAATTTCTCCATTTTCAATCCGGTAGCGATCTTCCACCGGCGATTTGTTCACAGAATGCATGAATCGTACAGAAAATTCCCCGCCTTCTTCCATGGGGTAACTTACGAGAATATTGCCTGTTCTCCCGTTCCGCAATATCAGGCAATCTTCTGTGTGGTTCATATGAAAAATAGCAGTTGCAATAATGACAACCATTATTGCAACCACTATACCAACAATCTGCTTGAAGCTCATACTGCCAAATTGGAACAATTAGCTAAGAACGCCAATTTCTTTAAAGTACTTTTCAGCACCGGGATGGAAAGGAACGGAAATACCCTGCACTGCTGCCTCTGAATCCAATTCGGTAAATTTCGCATTACTATTTGCCAAAGCATCTTTGTTTTCAAAAAGTGCTTTTGTAAATTCATAAATCGCGTCTTCACTCAAATTATTACTTGCAATTAAGGTTGCACGAACGCTTAATGTCTGCACATCATCAGCAACGCAAGCATATGTGCCGCCGGGGATGATTGTCTTTGTATAGAATGGATATTCAGCCATTAAAGCTTCTGCATGTTCATCATCAATCATCAACAAATTAATATCTTTGGAAATTGCCAAGTCAACAACTGCTGTTGTAGGCGCGCCGGCTGTGATAAATGCCGCATCAATCTTCCCATCCTTGATGGAGTCCGCCGCATCGCCAAAGCTGCCGTTTACCTTGTTGATATCGCTGTTGATGTCAATTCCGTAAGCTGCCAAAATCTGTGTTGCATTAAATTCAACACCACTGCCTCCATCGCCAACATTAACGGTTTTGCCTTTTAAATCAGCAATGCTGGTAATGCCGGGAGCTGCAATAATCTGACAGGTTTCATCATAAACCCCTGCAATTGCAGAGAATGTATCGAATTTGCCATTTTGTACAAAAAGGTCTGTGCCGTTAAAAGCATAATACATTACGTCGTTTTGAACAATTGCAATGTCAGAAACGCCGTCATCAATGTCTAAGATATTTGCTTTGGAAGCACCTGAAGAAACAACCTTTAGGCTAACATTTTCCATCTCATTATTTAATACTGTAGCCATTGTACCGCCAACTGCGTAATATGTACCAGTTGTACCACCTGTACCCAAGGTTAATACCTGCTTGCCGGCAGGCGCTTTTTCTTCATCACCCTTAGGAGCATCATTGTTCGCTGCACCACCACAACCAGTAAACGCCATCATTGCGGTTACTGCCAAAGCTGTTAATGTTACTAAACTCTTTTTCATTTACCCATCTCCTTAATCTTTTCATTTTTGCATTATGCAAGTTATTTCATTTATATTCAATTTTCATTTTAGCATATATTATTTTATACTTCAATCCATAATTTATGGTTTTGCCCCCATGTCTTTATTTTAATTCATTTTTCCAATATTTTTTTACAAATTAGCGGCCTAATTATTTAAAAAACTAATATGTTTAAGCTTAAAAATGAATAATTATATAAATACTAAATAAATTACTTTTTAGCTTTTATAAAACACTATGCATTTTTTTCATTACTTTCATTAGTTTTAATTATTTTATAGAAAAAATCAGTGAATATATAAAAGAAATACGCATAAATTATTTTGTATTCCCGTGCTGGACAATCCCAATTGATGCGTGTAAAATAGATAGATAAATTGTTTATTGCAAAGGAGAATCCCCATGTCTATACACACAGTTCAATATAAAGGCATTGAATTAGAGTTTGAGCTGATTCGTAAAGATGTTAAATATATCAATCTCCGTGTAAATAAGCATGGAAATGTTGTGGTTTCTGCATCAAAAAAAGTTCCTTTTCCCATTATTAAAGAATTTGTAGAGTCAAAATCTCTTTGGATTATTACACATCTTGCAGAAATTGAAAAAATACGCCAAAATTTGCCCCCCTGTGGGTTTTGTAACGGAAAAACTCTTTATTATTTGGGGAACCCCTACTGTTTAGTAATTTCAAATGGGCCTTCAAAAATACAAATTCAGGGAGATAAAATTTTTATGTTTTCCACAAGCACCACGACAAATGCATTGCATAGCGAATATCTCTCTTGGCTAAAAGAACAGGCAAATATCAAATTCGAAGAAATTTTGCAGCAAATTTATCCCTTGGTTGAACCTTATGGAATTTTGCAGCCAACCATACAAATCAGGAACATGAAAACCCTATGGGGAAGCTGTACCACCGAGGGAAATACAATTCGCTTAAACCTCCAGCTAATGAAGGCATCCCAAGACTGCATCGAACAGGTTATACTCCATGAGCTGGTGCATTTTCGTTATAAGAATCACGGGGAGGGTTTTTATACGTTGCTCAGCCTATTAATGCCCGATTGGAAAGCTCGAAAAAATAAGCTAGAGTCGAACTTTAAGGATGGTGTGTGAAATTTGCGAATATGTTTTGTTGACAAATCTTTTCATAAGGCATATAATGAAATGTATAGTATATTTATATTGCCGCGGAGTGGAGCAGTCCGGTAGCTCGTCGGGCTCATAACCCGAAGGTCGTAGGTTCAAATCCTACCTCCGCAATCAAGAAAATCCGTAGAACTCAAGGTTTTAGGGATTTTTTATTGCAAAAAATATTGGAAATAACGGATTTTATTGTTTTTAGTGGAAATATATTCATAAAAATTTCATAAAAAACAAAAAGCATTGCCAGATTTATCAGTGGATGATTCCCTAACTACAAAGTTTAGTCTAAGAAAGATAAGAGTTATCACAAGAAATATATAAGTATTGCGTTGAATTTATAGGGTAGTAACATTAGTAGGAGGGAATTATTTTGGACTTTATACATTACTTTTGCATCATTTTTTCCGTTTTTGTTTTTCCTGTGTTTGTACATATGTTAAAACAAATCAAGGAAGACAAGCCTGTAATAAGCCATACAATTTTCCTTTCTGTTTTTCTATTTTGCTTTGTATCACTGGTTGTTAGAAATATGTTATAAATTTTAAAAGATACCTCTAAATTTTTCATAAGGCGCAATTCAAGCAATACTATTGCTTATAACAGAAATGTTTAGCAAACTTCGGAAGCAAACAGTACAAAATTTACAGTTTCCCCGATCAACCTTCGTTGTCCTGCGCAGTTTGGGAATTGTGGTAGTTGCCCTAATATTTTTAAGATCCTGCTTAGCTTTAATACAAAAAATCCCTCTGAATATTCATATCAATGATTTCAAAGGGTTTTTCTTAGTATTTTTATGTATCCAGCCTTCACTTTCTATAAACTTCGGGATACGAACTCTTCTATGTATAGTTCCTCGCATTTTTGAACTTCTTTATTATAGATTTCCAGTTTCTTTTCTTTCAGCTTTTCCAAGGTTGATGTTTCAATTTTCACTTCCACCACTTCGGCTCTTTTTTCTTCTTCCACTTTTTTCAACTTTTCAAGCTGCCTTTTTTCCTGCTGAATTTCCACTTCCAGCTTATAAAGAAAGCCGGAATACCCCATAGCTTCATTAATAGAAAGTCCCATCATTTTCTTCCCGTTAAACTCTGCATTTATACCTTTAAATTTTCCCAAAAGAGCCTCGATTTTTTCAATTTGCTCATTTACCAAGGCAATTACTTTGGCATGCTCAGCCTTTTTGCTCTCTAAACGCTGATTTTTAAAATTCATAACCGATTCAAGCTGAAAAGTAAATTTTTTCATTTTATCCCCCACATAAAAGGCCTACTGTTACTTGAGGATTTCCTCCATCTGCTTTAGCGTTTCCTCAAAAGAAAAATTTTCATCTACGCCTTGCTTCAAAAAGGCATTAATCTTGTCTATTTTGGAAATGGCAAAATCCAATTTATGGTTTGTCCCTTGCTTATAAGCACCAATAGAAATCAAATCGTTGTTTTTCTCATAAATACTTAAAATATCCCTCAATTTCGAGGCCAACTCCAAGTGCTTCTTATCAGAAATAGAATTCATTAATCTTGAGATACTTGCATTAATGTCAATTGCAGGAAAATGATTGCCATTTGCCAATTTCCTTGACAATACAATGTGTCCGTCAATAATACCTCTTACTGTATCCGCAATTGGATCATTGGTATCATCCCCTTCAACCAACACTGTATAAATTCCTGTGATAGAGCCTTCCTTAAAATTACCCGTTCGCTCAAGGAGCTTTGGCATTTCTGCATAGATTGACGGTGTATAGCCTCTTGCAATTGGCGGTTCCCCGATGGCTAGTCCAATTTCTCTTTGCGCCATGGCAAATCTGGTAAGAGAGTCCATCATAAGCAAAACATCCTTGCCCTGATTTTTAAAATATTCCGCAATGGCTGTGGCAACCAAAGGGCACTTCATTCTCAGCATTGCAGATTGGTCTGAGGTGGCAACAACCAAAACAGAACGTTTCAGTCCCTCTTCCCCCAAATCCCTCTCAATAAACTCTCGAACCTCTCTCCCTCTTTCCCCCACAAGCGCAATCACGTTAATATCCGTTTTTACTTTCCTTGCGAGCATCCCTAAAAGGGTACTTTTCCCTACGCCGCTTCCCGCAAAAATCCCCATTCTTTGACCCTTGCCAATGGTAAGCAAGCCATCAATGGCTTTAACGCCAAACTCCATTCTTTCTTGAATGGGAGGTCTGGTCAGTGGATTTGTTGCAACGCTGTCCACCGGAAAAAATTGGTTATAGTCAAGAGGTCCCAAGCCATCCATAGGTCTTCCCAATGCATCAATAATTCTGCCTTGCAAAAAATCTCCAACGGGTATTTTTAGGCATTCGTTTGTATTTTTCACAAAAGTCCCTGCTGAAACCCCCTTCATACTTTCATAGGGCATCAGCAAAATGCGGTCATCTCGAAAACCAACGGTTTCCGCCATAATTTGCTTTTTTTCATTTTCGTTATAAATCATACTAATTTCGCCGATACTGGCTTTTCTGCCGGAGGCTTCAATTGCTAGTCCAACAATATTTTCAATCTTACCGATATGGCTTATGGTATTTGACCGTTTAATGACATCCACCAATTCGTTAAACAATATCATTCCCTCCCAGCTTGCCAGCACTCTTTATGATCCCTCTAATGTTTTCAATTTGGGTGCTTGCACTGGCATCAATAATTTGATCCGGCAACTCAATAATACAGGTTCCCGGCGCCGAGTCCTCCATTACAATAATTTTAATATGTTCGGATAAATGGGAAAGTGCATCAAGCAACTCTGCATTTGACTCTACAACTAGAGCAGAATCTTGTTTGGAGATATAAATCTTTGCCCATTCTTTCAATTTCATTTTATTTGTGGCTGTAATAATCATTTTTTTAACGATTTCACCACTGGTTTTCAAGCTAATCTGAATTACCTTTTCCGCAATGGCAATTGCCACTTCCTTAAGCTCGTCTATGTTTTGTGAAATAAGCAATTGTTTTTCTTCTTCATATGCCTGAAGCATATCTCGCACTTGAAGGAGAAAGACCGCAGTTTCCTCATCCATTTCGGCTTTATGCTCATCATAAGCCTTTTGATAGCCGGCCTGAAAACCGTCCTCCATTGCTTGGTCAAAAGCACATTTCTTAATTTCTTCCCCATCCATTTGGGCTTGTTTTATAATTTCCTCCGCCTTTTTTTGGGCCTCGGCAATCACCTTTTTTTCTTTTTCCTTCAGCTGTGCCTCTTTTTTTTCAAGCTCTCGTAACATCAAGCTGCTATCAATGGATGCGGCTTCCTTCTCCTCGTCAACTTCTTGAACTCCCGCCGTTTCCTCTGGCTCCTGCGGCTCGTCCTTATCAAAGCAGGGAAAGTCAATTTTTTTACCGTTTTCATTTAGATGATCCTTTTTCTTAGAATCATCACCAAATTGATCAAAAAGAAAGGAATTTACTGAAAAATCACCATTATGCAATAATATCATCCTTTCCACCCTTGGAAACAACAATCTGACCTGCGTCCTCAAGCTTTCTGATTGCAGCAACAACTCTTTGCTGTGCATCCTCAACATCGCGAACGCGGACGTTGGTTGTAATCTCAAGCTCAGATTTAATTGTTTCTGTCATACGAGCAGACATATTTGCAAAGATAACATTTGCCACTTCACCCTGGGCACCCTTAAGCGCATATACAAGATCTTTTTGGTCAACCTCTCGAATAACTCTCTGTATGGAGAGATTATCCATTCCAACAATATCTTCAAATACAAACATTTTCTTGCGAATTTCTTCAACAAGCTCAATATCCTTCTTGCTCAATTCATCAAAGATATATTTTTCATCGCCTCGGTCAACATAATTCATAACCTCCGCAATATAATCAATACCACCAATTTTGGTATAATCTGTAGTCATTACAGAAGAAAGCTTCTTTTCTATTTCCTGTTCCACAATTTTCATAGCTTCAGGTGCAGCACTATCCATTCTTGCAATTGCCTCAACTACGTTTATCTTTCTTTGCTCAGGAAGCCCAGAGATGATACTTGCCGCCCGATCGGAATCCATATAGGAGAGCACCAGCGCAATGGTCTGGGGGCGCTCATTGCTCAATATGGAGAAAATAGACAAATCATCATACTTGCTTAAGAAAGAGAATACTCTTGACTTAAGGGTTTTCTCAACCTTGCCCAATAAATTGTGTGCCACCTCTTCACCAAAGGCCTTTTCCAAAACACTTCTGGCGTACTCCATGCCGCCTTCTGTAACAACCTTATGAAGCATACAGTTTTTATAAAACTCGTCTAAGATTGACTCGGTTACCTCTGAGGGTAAAAATCCTAATTTTGCAACTTCAATGGTAATCCTTTGAATTTCGTCTTCCGTTAAATATTTATAAACCTGTGCGGCCTTTTCTGCCCCAAGGGAGATAACGACCGCAGCAGCCTTCTGTTCCGGTGTTATTGTATTTTCCTTTGCCACTTTTATTCTCCCCCTCTTAGCCAAGTCCTAAGCAGCTGTGCTGAAATTTCAGGATTGTCACCTGCAAGGTCGCGCACCTTATTTTTCAATTCTAAGCCCCTCTCGTTTGACAGGTTTAGAATTTGGTTTTCAGTATCATCCTGCTGCTTTTGCTTTAGCCGTTGTAAATATGCCTCCTGAGAAATAGGTTCTGTTCTTTCCCCATCAAAGGCAGCGTTAAGCTGCGCCTGCTTCTTTTTCTTTCTTCTTTTGGTAATGATAAGAATCACCGTCAACAAAAGAATAAGAAATACACCCGAAGCAATTGACCCTATAATAATCCAGTTGTTTCTTCCTATATTGTCAAGATCCGTTGGTATTGCATCACTTCCAAAGAACGGCGCGGCAACAACGGCAATTTTATCCTCTTGATTTTCTTTGTCAATCCCCGCTGCATTAGCAATTAAACCCTTCAAATTCTTTTCAGAAATATTGCCTAGTGTTTCACTGTTAACTGCAACGGAAACAGAAATATCCTGGATACTGCCGGAGTCGATTTGTCCTTGCTCCGTAAGCTGATTTACTAAATAATCAATGGTACTTTGTTGTTTATAGTAAGATTCCGTGCCATCTGCGGTAACCTGAGTATATGTTGGCACTTCAGCATTGGTTTCTGTCCCGGGAACACCGCCAGCGGCCGTTCCATCCTTCACCATTTCAACGCCGTTGGTCTCTGTTCTAGGAATCCCCTTGTTCGTACCCTCTACCGGTGCTTTATAATTAATAATCTCACGGATTTTTTTATCCACATCAACCGTTGTTCTTACGGAAACCTTAACATTGTCCGCACCATAAATAGGACTTAATACAGCCAATATTTTAGCACGAATAGAATCATCCATATGCTTTTCAAACTCAAGCTTCAGCTTATTTGCCCCTTCGGAAATACTATCCCCCGATGAGGAAACATCATTCCCATTTCCGTCCAAAACCACAACATCCTCCATCTCCATGGAAGGTATGCTTTTGGAAACCAACCTTTGAATACCCTTCACCTGCTCCGCCGTAGGCGATCCACCATTGGTCATAACAACAACAACGGAAGCTTGTGCTTTTTGCGTACTGCTTTCATTCAGAACATATTTTTGTTCTTCTGCCAAGGCTATGGTAACCTTTGCATCCTTTACGCCTTGAAAAAGCCGTATGGTTGCGCCCATCCTGTTTTGAAGCTCAAACAGCTTATAGCTGTTTTTTTCAAAATCCGTCGTCGTTAAACCTATGTTATCCTTAAAAATATCATATGTAAAACCGCTCTTAGGATAACCTTCATATACAAGCTGGGCTTTTAGTTTTTCCTCTTGTTCTTTTGGAACATAAATAACACCATCTTTACCATATTTATACTCAACGCCCATCTCTTGCAGCTTGGTCATAATTTCAGTGGCTTCCTCTTGGTTCAATCCGCTAAAAAGTGTTTCGTACGACTTGGAAAAATTAAGAAAAACAGCAGTGCCCACTGAAAAAATAATAACCAGACAAGCCCCAAGCAATAGTGGTTTTCTCAGCTTTGGGTTTATTTTATTTAATTGATTTTTTCCCTTTTCAAGCAATTCCTTTAATTTTGCATTCAATCCGGTACCCCTCTTACGTTAAATTTTCTTTTTAATTTCAATGAATTATCAAACTTATCCCAAAAATTAAAGACTCATTTTCATTAATTCATTATAAGAATCTAGCGCTTTATTTCTTAAATTCACCAAAAGATCCACGGAAATCTGCGCCTTAGAGGCTGCAATTCCCAGTGAATGGGTGTCTTCGGACTGTCCTGTGGCAAACAAATACTGTTCTTTTGCTACATCATTTTGGGTTTCCACCACATTGGAAGCAGCCTCCAAAAAAATATTTCTAAAATCGTATTGACTGCTCGTCCCACTATTTTTTGTGTTTAAGTGTTCTAATAATTGCATTGGCTGCAATTTGTTTATTTGTGTTATTGACATAAATTCCCTCCGGTTTATTATCTACCAACCTCAAGCCCTTTCGTTGCCATTGCTTTTATTGCATTAAAAGCTGTAACATTTGCATCATACGCCCTTGATGCCTCCATACTGTCAATTGTTTCCTTTAAAAGATCAACATTGGGCATCATAACATACCCATCTTCATCAGCGTCGGGATGGGTCGGATCATATACCGACTTAAAAGGACTTTCGTCCTCCACAATTTCACTCACGATAACACCACGCTGCGTAGAAGCTCCACCAAATGCAGTTTTATTAAAAATTTCTTGGAAGCTCCCCTGCGTTCTGGGTTCAAAAACCACCATACGCCTTCTATAGGGATCTCCGCTCTCAGTTCGTGTTATGTTAGAATTAGAAATATTTTCCGAGATAACATCCAGCCTTGCTCTTTGTGCAGTTAAGCCCGATGCACTGATATTCATCGCATTTAAAAAAGCCACCAAAACCCCTCCTATTTACTTCTTTACTTCAATGCGCTCCGAATTCGGTCAAACTCGCTATTGATATTATTGATTGTCATTTGATATTGGATATAGGAGCTGGCCAATTCTACCTGTTCCACATCCATATTTACGTTATTGCCGTCCAATCGGCTGGATTCATCCTCTTTAGTATGCACTTTTATGAATGTTTGATCTATTTGATTCCTTATTTTACTTGCGCTTTCTTGATTATAAGAAGCCAATTTGTTCTTTAATTCATCCTGAAACGTAACATACTGCGCTTTATAGCCGGGAGTGGAAACATTGGCAATATTATTTAATGTCACCTGCTGTTTTTCCCATAAATAATCAGCCATTCTTTGAGAAACCAATATTGAATTATTAAACAATGCTACACACCTCTCTAACTTCCTGATAATAAAATTCTTATAAAATTACAACTTCCCTTATTTCATTATTAAGTCTGCTACTTTTAATTACAACATAAAGTACCAATGAAAACCTTCTTTGTTTCCAGCAACTGCCTTTCGGTTTCTGATTCGTACTCAGATTCTACCAACTCAATTTTACTATGTATAATTATTATAGAGAATTCCTTACTAAAAATCAACATTATTCCTGTATTTTTTATTTTATACGACAAAGTTTAATCTTTATTACATATTTAGTGTATATTTTCCATTATTACTGTCATTATTTATCAAATACAATTACTAAATAATTATAAAAGTGTAACTTGCTGGCTAAAAATATTTTTTTACGGAAAAATAGGACAACAAAAAACCGAAGCAGTATTTCTCCGCTTCGGTTTTTTATTATAAATTAACACAACCTTTTTGCATAAAATTTCATAATTTTACTATAACAGGCGATGTTTTTCAATCCTTTATTCGTGCTTTCTTGTTTCCCTTGGGAAGTTAATCTGTGCCTGTGCCGCTGCCAACCTTGCAATTGGAACACGGAAAGGAGAGCAGGATACATAGTCCAAACCAATCAAATGGCAGAATTCAACGGAGGAAGGATCGCCGCCGTGCTCACCGCAGATACCCAAGTGAATGTCAGGGCGAACAGGTAATGCCTTTTCAACTGCCATTTTCATCAGCATACCAACGCCGTTTCTATCCAATCTGGCAGTAGGATCGCATTCGTAAATATTTTTGTCGATATAATCGGCCAAAATTTTCCCAGCATCATCACGGGATAAGCCGTAGGTCATCTGCGTCAAGTCATTGGTACCAAAGGAGAAGAATTCAGCCTCCGTTGCAATTTCATCGGCTGTTAATGCAGCCCTTGGAATTTCAATCATGGTACCAACAAGGTATTCCAGCTCTTTACCCTTTGCGGCCATAACTGCTTTCGCTGTTTCAACCACAATGGTTTTCACAAATTTCAATTCCTTAATTTCGCCAATCAACGGAATCATAATTTCTGGCTTAATATTGATACCCAATTCAATAGAAACCTCAATTGCAGCTTCAATGATTGCTCTTGTCTGCATTTCGGCAATTTCAGGGTAGCTTACTGCCAAACGGCAGCCTCTATGACCCATCATAGGGTTCAATTCGTGCAGACCTTTTGCTTTCACTTTAAGCTCTTCCACAGACTTACCTGTTTCCTTTGCCAACACTTCAAATTCCTCGTCTGTGTTAGGCATGAACTCATGAAGAGGAGGATCCAGCAAACGGATGGTTACCGGTCTTTCCTGCATTGCCTTATAAATCCCCTTAAAGTCCTCCTTTTGGAAAGGCTCAATGCCTTTTAAAGCAGCCACTCTTTCCTCAACGGATTCTGAAAGAATCATTTTCCTGAACTTCATGATTCTATCGCCTTCAAAGAACATGTGCTCCGTTCTTGTCAAGCCGATGCCTTCTGCGCCAAAATCAATGGCTGCCTGAGCATCATGGGGTGTATCGGCATTGGTTCTAACCTTAAGGGATCTTTTTTCATCCGCCCAAGCCATGAATTTCCCAAAATCTCCGCTAATTTCAGGGTCAACCGTAGGAATATCCTCACCGTAAATATTCCCTGTAGAACCATCTAAGGAAATATAATCCCCTTCCTTAATGGTTCTGCCGCCCAATGTAAAGGTTTTCGCTTCTTCATTCATTTTAATTTCTTCACAGCCGGATACACAGCAAGTACCCATACCACGAGCAACAACCGCTGCGTGAGAAGTCATGCCGCCGCGTACCGTCAAGATACCTTGCGCGGCCGCCATACCTTCAATATCCTCAGGAGAGGTTTCCAGACGAACCAAGATGACTCTGTCGCCGCCTTCTGCCTGCGCCTTTGCATCCTCTGCGGTAAAGCAAACCTTACCGGCAGCTGCGCCGGGAGATGCGGGCAAGCCTTTTCCAAGGGGCTTTGCTGCCTTTAATGCCTTCTGGTCGAAAGCAGGGTGCAAAATCTGATCCAGCTGCTTGGGATCAACCTTCATCAACGCTTCTTCCTTGGTAATCAAGCCTTCCTCTACCAAATCAACGGCAATACGCAACGCTGCATTTGCAGTTCTCTTGCCGTTTCTTGTCTGAAGGAAGAACAGTTTTCCTTCCTCTACGGTAAATTCCATATCCTGCATATCTTTATAGTGATTTTCTAATTTATTTGCAATTTCCATAAACTCTTTGTAAACCTCTGGCATATCATCTGCCAGCTTTGCAATGGGATTAGGTGTACGAACACCAGCAACAACATCCTCGCCCTGAGCATTTACTAAATATTCGCCCAGCATTGCTTTTTCGCCTGTTGCTGCATTTCTTGTAAAGGCAACGCCCGTACCGGAGGTATCCCCCATGTTACCAAATACCATCATCTGCACGTTAACCGCAGTACCCCAGCTATAAGGAATATCGTTCATTCTTCTATATACAAAGGCACGAGGGTTATCCCAGCTGCGGAATACCGCCATTGCGGCTTCAAAAAGCTGCTCCTTAGGATTCTGAGGAAATTCCTTGCCCTGATCGTCCAAATAAATCTGCTTAAACATTGCTGTAACCTTTTTCAGATCTTCGGCTGTTAATTCCGTATCATAGCGCACACCAGCCTCTTCCTTAAACTCATCAAACTTTCTCTCGAATTTAGATTTGGAAACACCAATAACAACATCCGCAAACATCATAATAAATCTTCTGTAGGAATCATAAGCAAATCTGGGGTTGCCCGTTTTCTTAGCCAAACCCTCAACGGAAATATCATTCAAACCAAGATTTAAAACAGTATCCATCATCCCAGGCATAGACGCTCTAGCGCCGGAGCGAACGGAAACCAGAAGGGGGTTCTCGGGATCTCCCAATTTTTTGCCGGCAATTTCTTCAAGGTTACTCAGTGACACTTCAATCTGTGCAATCATTTCTTCTGTCAGTTTTTTACCGCCTTCGTTATAATCTGTGCAGGCTTCTGTTGAAATGGTAAAGCCTTGGGGAATAGGCAGACCTAACCTTGTCATTTCCGCGAGGTTCGCGCCCTTACCGCCTAAAAGGTTTTTCATGGCTGCATTGCCTTCGCTGAACATGTAAACATACTTCTTGCTCATACACATTACCTCCTGTTTTCCATCTGGATATCAGACTTGGAATTTTATTTCTGGAATTTTTGGAAAAACCAGTCCTTCTAAATTATAGCATTTTCCCTAGAAAATCACAATGTTATTCCTTGCGAGAAAATGCGTATTCTACTGTATTGTTCTAGTAATGAGCAAGTTCGTTGTCATTGTGCAATAATTTTTATAATTTTATTCTTTATTTTAATTCATGTTGCCAAAAAAAAATCGCCTCCAATTCATGTTGGTCGGCAATTTGCATTATGGGTCATTTAATGTCCCACTTAAATTTCTGCTTTTTCACTCTTTCGTGCTGCAGTTTTATCTATAAGTGGTAAGTATACAGCAGACTAAACGAATAGGCAAAAATTTTTTTTATTTTTATGTGATATTTTCCTTCTTTCTAAGATATTAGAATGAAAAGCTTTTCAAAAATAAAAGCAAGATATCACTCATTATGGAAGAATCAACATTTTTGCGAGTTGCCGGGCAAAATAAAGACAGGCTATCCATACGCTTAGTCAACTGCGCCAGGCACGAACATCACTGCCATTGTTTTCGGTGCACCCGAAAACAATGCAATCATTTGGATTAGGTCAAGACCTTGAGGCCTTTGCCCTCAACCACCCAAAAGGGTTTCGGATCATCACTTTTGCTACGCAAAGCTGTCCTTCGGACAGATGGCACTTCTTTTCCATTGCACCTTGACCCGAAAGGGGTGCTCCAAAAGAATTTTGGGGCACCCCTTAAATAAAAATTTGGGGTCTTGCTTTTTTCAAAAAACAAGTGGGTTTGGTCATCACTTTTGCTACGCAAAAGCCAGCTTCGCTGTCTGCCCTATCTTGGGCAGTGAGAGGGCAAAGCCCAAGGTTTTTATTATTAGAACTCCATTTTCCCTTTCAAGTAAGCAGTTAACTCATCAATAGGCATTCTGATCTGCTCCATGGTATCTCTGTCACGCACGGTTACGCTCTGATCCTCTTCAGATTCGAAATCATAGGTGATACAGAAAGGCGTACCGATTTCGTCCTGTCTGCGGTAACGCTTGCCGATGGAACCTGATTCATCAAATTCGCAGTTGAATTCCTTGGAAAGCATAGCGTACACTTCTGTTGCCTTTTCACTCAGCTTCTTGGAAAGAGGGAAAACCGCAGCCTTAACCGGCGCAAGCGCAGGATGGAAACGCAATACCGTTCTTACATCCCCCTCGCTAACCTCCTCCTCGTCATAAGCCTCGCATAAAAATGCTAAAGTCACACGGTCAGCACCCAAGGAAGGCTCAATGCAGTAAGGAATATATTTCTCGTTCTTTTCCTGATCGTAATAGGTCATATCCTGGCCACTCACTTCCTGATGGCATCTTAAATCGAAATTGGTTCTGTCCGCAATGCCCCAAAGCTCGCCCCAGCCAAAGGGGAATTTAAATTCAATGTCTGTGGTGGCGTTGCTGTAATGGCTCAACTCTTCCTGCTCATGATCACGCAGACGGATGCTGTCCTCATTCATATTCAGCTTTAACAGCCAATCCTTGCAGAAACTTCTCCAATACTCAAACCACTGTAAATCAGCACCGGGCTCGCAGAAAAATTCAAGCTCCATCTGCTCAAACTCTCTGGTACGGAAGGTGAAATTACCGGGTGTAATTTCGTTACGGAAAGATTTGCCAATCTGTCCAATACCAAAGGGCAGCTTCTTTCTGCTGGTACGCTGTACGTTTTTAAAGTTTACGAAAATACCTTGGGCTGTTTCGGGACGAAGATAAACCACGTTTTTCGCATCCTCCGTAACGCCTTGAAAGGTTTTAAACATCAAGTTAAACTGACGAATATCCGTAAAATTATGGGCGCCGCAAGAAGGGCAGGCAACCTGATGCTCGTCAATAAAATTTTTCATTTCCTCATTACTCCAACCATCAACAGCCGCTTCGGGCATATCGTGCTGTGCAATATAATCCTCAATTAATTTATCCGCACGGAAACGCTCCTTACATTCCTTACAATCCATCAAAGGATCGCTGAAGCCGCCAACGTGGCCGGAAGCCACCCAAGTTTGGGGGTTCATCAAAATGGCACAATCCACGCCAACATTATAAGCGCTTTCCTGAATGAATTTCTTCCACCATGCTTTTTTTACGTTGTTTTTCAGCTCCACACCGATGGGGCCGTAATCCCAAGTATTTGCCAAGCCGCCGTAAATTTCCGAGCCGGGGTAAACAAAGCCTCTGTTTTTGGCCAACGCAACTACTTTTTCCATTGTTTTTTCTGTCATAATAATTCCTCCTTCAAAAAAGTACGATAAGTTTTTTACCGAGGAAAGGCAATAAAAAAACTTCCCTCCCTCGCTGTAAAAGCAAGGGACGAAAGTCTGTCTTCCGCGGTTCCACCCTTATTGATCTATGCAGGCTGCATAAATCCACTCTTGTGAAGTCCTGCTCTAAAGTGCCCTTCCCCGTACTCTGCTGTCGTCTTTTCACCCACCGACGACTCTCTGAAAACATACTACGGATACTCCTCTTTTTCAACGCAGTTATTCAATTTAGCCTTTATGCTAACACTTTCCCCGTTTTCTGTCAATACCTATTTTCACAAGCTATAGTTCTTTGCTGAATTCACGGCTTTTTAGACGCACGCCCATATGTACCTCCAAATACCGCCGCAAAATTTCGTCCATTTGCACCATTGCTTCCTGGGAAAGTACAAAGGCAAAAATTTGCTTTTCCCCTCTTTGGGTAACAAAGGAAATTGCCTTTTGCACAGCCCCAAGCATTGGGACTTCTCCGCCACGGCAATGCTTGCGGCAAAGAAACTCACCATCAGCTTCATTGAAAAACAAGGGTTCTTCGGCTTTACCGCAAACCATACAGCCCTCATCGGATAACAAGCCGGAAAGCTGCAGATATTTCACCTCAAAAATACGAGAGATCAGCCTTGGCGGCACCTGTGTTTTTTCCAATGCCGTCAAGGTATACAACAGAAGCCTTAAGGTTTCATCCTGTTCCATTCCTGCGGGGCAGGTTTTCTCCACCAGCTCCGCCAAATAAACAGCTTCCGCCAGCTTATCCATATCCATTCGAATATCATAAAAGCTTTCAATTAGATCCGCCTGGGTCAAGGAATAAAAACCCTTGCCCGTATAAGCCATAAAATCACAATAAGAAAAAAGCTGCGTACCTGAAAGCAGCTTGCTTTTAGTGTTTTTCGCACCGCGGGCGTTCAGCATAACCCGTCCAACGTCCTTTGCCAGAACCAAAATGCGTTTACTGCTCTCGCCGTTTTGGCTTTCCCCAATCACAATGCCCCTTAACTTAACTACGCTCACTTTTCCCCCTCGTTTTCCATATAAAAGATTCAGTTCTCGGGACTCTGTCCCGAACCATACAAGCTGGTCAAGCACTTTTGCTTCAGATTGAAGACAAAATCAAAACCTTGAAGGCTTTGCCCTCAAACACCCACAAGGGTTGCCCCCTTGACCCACCTGAACCCGCATAGAATGCGAGTTCTATAAAAATTTTTGGTCTTGCATTTACAAAAAGCAAGTGAGGTTTGTCATCACTTTTGCTTCGCAAAAGCCAGCTTCGCTGTTAGTCCTGTCTTGGGCAGTGAGAGGGCAACGCCCCAAGGTCTTCCTATTTTAATAAATTTTAATAAAAATTCTTATTTTTTGAACTATCTATCATCCTCCGTCGGGGATTTGGTTTATCTCCCAAATTGGATTTGTAACGCAAATAATCTTCGATCTGACCCGTTTGTACAAACTTTTGCCAGTATGCCTTTTTATTCCGTTCGTCCATAAAACCGTCCCCTTTCTGTGGTTATGTTATGGAGCAAAATAAAAACCATACTGGTAAATTAATGCCAACAGTTCCAAAATAAGAGTTAATCACTGATTTTATCAGATATTTCGCTTATCGTATCCAAAATTTTTCAACAAAAAATCGCTATCCCGCCAGTCCTTTTTTACCTTCACCCAAAGCTCCAAATAAATGGGTGAGCCCAGCAAGCGTTCCATATCTCTTCTTGCCAAAGAGCCAATTTTTTTCAACTTAGCTCCCTGCTTGCCTATAATAATTCCCTTATGAGAATCCTTTTCGCAATAAATTATTGCTTCCACGTCCACCATATTCTGATCTTGACGCTTTTTCATGGACATAATTTCCACTGCAATACCATGGGGGATTTCATCTTGAAGCAGATACAACGCCTTTTCACGGATAATTTCAGAGGCAATTTGACGCTCCGGCTGATCGGTAACCATATCCTCGGGAAAATACTGAGGGCCTTCGGGTAAATATTTCTTAATCACTCGCATAAGCTCATCCGTATTACTACCCTTCATGGCAGAAATAGGCACAACCTCTGTAAAAGAATACAGCTTCCGATAAGCCTCAATGACCTGCAATAGCTTCTCCCGTTCGATGGTATCAATTTTATTAATCACCAAAACCACTGGTGTTTTTACATTTTCCAGACGGTCAATGACGTATTGATCCATCTCCATGACCTTCTCCGTAGGCTCAATGAGCATTAAAACCAAGTCCACCTCATTAAAGGTATTTTCCGCAGAACGCACCATAAATTCACCCAGCTTATGCTTAGGCTTATGAATGCCCGGTGTATCCAAAAATACGCATTGAAAGTCCTCTTTTGTCAAAATACTGGTGATTTTATTTCGTGTTGTTTGGGGCTTATGGGAGGTAATGGCAATTTTTTCACCGATCAGACAATTCATCAGCGTAGATTTCCCCACATTTGGTCTGCCGATTAGGGTAACAAAGCCGGAATGGAATTTTTTCATGCTTGTCCCTCCGCTTTTTCCGCCGCCATATACGCCTTATATTCCGCTTCCTTTACATCCCAATCCTTTTGCATGTCCAACAAAATCATATATTGCAGCCAACGATCGTTTTGGGTATCAATATCCTCTTGGGTTAAGCCCTTGATTAAGGTTAACGCCTGATAATATTTCATACCATTTTCCGCCGTCATATATTCCGACTTCATACCCAGCACAACACATATCTTGTTTGGCAGGGCATACCTTCTGATCTCCTCCTGCACGCCTTCGGTGCTTTTGCCCATTTGGCGCATAAATTCCATTGCGTTTTTATAATGCGCAACATATTCACTTTCCTTAATTTTTACCCGCTGTGCCTTCCATTGCTCCTCAATATACGCCACCACTTCCTCCATGGTTTTTGCGTTGGGTTTTACTTCGATATTTGCAAATTTTTCTTTTAAAGCATTCATTTTAAATTCCTCCTATTTCTTTATTGACCAAGTTCTTGGGACCCTGTCCCGAACCCTAAAAAGACAAGTTCTTGGGACACCGTCCCGAACCCTAAAAAGACAAGTTCTTGGGACACCGTCCCGAACCCTAAAAGACAAGTTCTCGGGACCCTGTCCCGAACCCTGCAAGCCTTTGTAAAGGCTTAAGCGAAACTTTACACGCAAAAATATTCATTTTTGCTCAGCATAAAGACAAAATCATGAGAGCTTAACCCTCAAAAATCACAAGAGTTTCATCCTTTACCCCTTAAAACCGCATAAATATGCGGTTTAATAAAAGTTTTTGGTCTTGCTTTTTTCAAAAAGCAAGTGGGTTTAAGCAAAGCCCAAGGTTACGCAGAACCAAGGTTTGTCCTTCTACTGCCCCTTCAGCTCGTCCCATCTTTTGCGGATTGCTTTCATATCCTCCCAGGCAGGGCGTTTTTTCTCCTCATCACGCAACAATGCCGAAGGGTGATAGGTGGCAATGAAATCATAGCCTTTTTTGGAAAACCAAATTCCCCTTTGGCGTGTAATACGAAATTCAGGGTCAATGATCGTAGTCGCCGCCACTCTTCCCAAGCAAACAATGATTTTGGGTTCAATTAATTTTAACTGGTATCTTAAATAGTTTAAGCAAGCCTGTTTTTCGTCCTCCTGGGGATCTCTGTTGCCTGGCGGTCGGCATTTTACAATATTGGTTATATACACCGTTTCCAAGGAAAGCCCTACGCTTGCCAGCATTTTATCCAAAAGCTTTCCTGCCGCACCAACAAAAGCTTGCCCCTGCAAATCCTCCTGCTGACCAGGGCCTTCTCCAACAAACAAAATGTCCGCCTTCGGGTTTCCCTTGCCGATGACCACATTGGTACGCAGCTCCCAAAGCCTACATTTTTTGCAGCTGTAACAAGTTTCTTCCAACGCTTCCCAGCTTTTTTGTGCCATAGTCCTCCCCCGCTTACTAAAGGAAGTGCTGATTTCATTAAGAGTGTACAGATGGTCGCGGAAATCTTTCCATTGGCAAGAAAAAAAACGTAGCAATAGTGAAGAACTATTGCGAGGCTTTTTGACGCTGCCAAGGGAAAAATTTACCGATCAGATGTGCGCATCGTATGAATCAGCGGTTCCTTAATATCCTCTCCACGAAAGCCCATGGGCAATAATTCCTTCAGCTTCATCACCTTTATGCCCTCTGCTTGGCTATCCAAAATCACTTCGCCCTCGGGCATAAATTCATACATCACCTGTCTGCAAATACCGCAGGGCGCTGCATATTCCTCTGAGCTGGCAACTATGGCAATTTTTTCAAACTCTCGCACGCCTTGCGAAATCGCCTTTGTTACTGCCGTTCTCTCTGCGCAAATGGTAGCCCCAAAGGAGGCATTTTCCACATTACACCCCAGAAAAACCGTTCCATCCTTTGCCAATAAAGCCGCACCAACCTTGAATTTCGAGTAAGGCGCATAGGCTTTTTTCATCGCTTCTTTTGCCAAAACAACCAATTCTTGATTTTCCATACAAACATCTCCTTTATTCTCGGGGGATTCCGGCTTTATTTAGTATTTCCCGTTGTTTTTGAAACATTTCCTTTTCTTCTTCTTCCTCCATATGGTCATAGCCCAAAAGATGGAGCATACTGTGGGCGGTCAAAAAAGCAAGCTCTCGTTTTACGGAGTGTCCATATTCCTCCGCCTGCTCCTTGGCGCGCTCCAAGGATATAATAATGTCCCCCAAAAGCACCTCATTTTTTTCATTGAAATCCGGCCGTTCGCCTTCTTCAAAGGTCAATAAGGGAAAGCTTAAAACATCTGTTGCTCCATCAATCCCACGGTACTGCTTATTGATTTGGCGAATTTCTTCATTATCCACAATAGAAATGCTGACCTCACAGGGCTTTGTAAAGTTTTCATAAGCCAAGGAATCATCGATTATTTTTTCAATCACTTGGGAATGCTCCAAAGAAAGCGCTTCCTCCGTTCGATTGTCAATGAGTATTGTCACTGTTTATCTCCTCTTTTCCGCTCTCTGCCTTGCGGGATGCCGCCTCAATTTCCTCGTTTTTGGGGTAGCTGACTCTTTCGTGATACATACCATGGAAAACCTCTATAAATGCATTTCGTATCATTTCCAATTCATGAATCCCTAAGCCGCTATGGTTTAGCTGTCCATCATCCAGCTTGTCCTTAATCAAACCCTGAATGGCACCCTCTACCTCCTCCAGCGTCTTTCCACTGCCCAGCATGGAACGAACAGCCGCCTCCACCGTATCCGCAAGCATCACCACTGCTGATTCTCTGCCCGTAGGGATGGGCCCGTCATAGCGATAATCCCCTTCATTCACATTCTCCGCACCATAGTTTTTTAATGCTTTAAAATAAAAAAATTTAACCAGAGACGTACCATGGTGTTCCTTCATAATGTTTATAATTGCCTTTGGTAAACCAAATTCCAATCCCAGCTCCGCCCCCGCTTTTGTGTGCTGGGTAATGATACGGGCACTGGATTTCGGCTCAATATCGTCATGGGGGTTATGCCCCGTTTGATTTTCTGCAAAAAACATGGGATATTTCAGCTTCCCAATATCATGATAATAGGCCCCCGCCCGTGCCAAAGCGGTGTTTCCGCCAATTTCATAAACTGCGGTTTCTGCCAAGTTTGCCACAATCAGGCTATGGTGATATGTACCGGGTGCTTCAATCATCAGTCTGCGTAAAAGCTCATTGTTAGGATTGGTCAATTCCAAAAGGCGCAAAGGCGTATTTGCCTCAAATACACCTTCCCAAAAAGGCAGGCTGCCAACGGCAATCACTACGGCAATCAATCCCATTACCGCACCCACGCCCGATGAAATGAGCAGCTGGGTAGTATATCCATCTCTGAAAAAAAGCCCCCCCGCAAACATAGTGATAAAATTTACCACTGCCATTCCCGCCGCAACAGGAACCATATGAGAACGTTTTACAGTTTTTTGAATCAACAAAGCCCCAAAGGAACCGCTGATGAGGGCATAGGTTAGAAATTCCACATCACCGCTAAAAATCATACAGGCTATGATGCTAAAAAAGCAATTCATTAGAAGTGCCATCCGCCGCCCAACTAAAAGACTGATCATCATAGAAAACAAGCATAACGGAATCAAGGTATAGTAAGGCAATAGCGCCATTGCTTTGCATAAAAGAATCATAATTGTGTATATCGTAAACATCATGCGGATTTCATTCTTTTTTAACACCGTTCCGCCTTTTTTCCAAAAGAAAAACAACCCAACAGCACCAAAAATCAAAAGAACAATTACAGTACTTCCTAAAAAGTGAAATAAATTTCCGTGTTTTTCAGCATCTCCAACAAGGTTTAAGGAAACCAGTCTGTCGTAAATATCTTGGGTAATGATTTCCCCCTCATCCACAATTTTTTGGTTCTTGCGAATCAACACACTACTGACTTCACTTCGTTTTTCCTCCCTAGCTGCTTCCATGGCGGCATCATCCAGCACAAGGTTGGGATCCAGCGCCGCCGCAACAATGGTGTAGGCCATATCCTTTAAATCAGAGCTCCAAGGTGTGGCGTCAAGCCCTTCCTTCACCTGAGTTTTGCCCTGCTCCAGCTCATCTGCGGAAATGCCTTCGCTATAAATTTGGTTCAATACCCCAACGCAATCCTCGGCAAACAAAATACGGTTTGCCAGGGACATGACCTGATAAGCCGTCAGCTGACGATTGCTCAGCACCACAGGGAGCTTCAAGGATGCTTCTTGCACCATTTGATAAAAATCATCCCCATTCTCCAGCTTCAAAATCAGATCGTTCAGCTCCTGAAATACATCGTTTACCTGCTTCGTGCTGTTTGCCTCTACGGTAATATCGCTCTTGTAAATTGGCCCAACACTGTTTGCTGCCGCTGTTTTCAGCTTTTCCGTAGTAACCTCATCCACCGTATCGCTGAGGGCGACATATCGTTTTGCAGCCACATCTCCCACCTGGACAATATCCTCATTTCTTCCATAAGGCCCAATTCCAATGGAAAGTACGGTTACAATCAAAGCAATGGCCAATAAAACCCATTGAAAATAGCCTCTAATACCTGCCTCTTTTGTCTTTTTTGCCATCCTGATCACTCCGCTTCTTGGTTTCAAATTTTTCATACGCCAGAATGATTTTTTGTACCAACGGATGACGCACAACGTCTTTATTGGTTAGCGTAATCATACCGATTCCTTCAATGCCCGATAAAATTCTGGTTGCTTCCATCAAGCCTGAGCGCTTCCCCTCCATTAGATCGATCTGTGTCAAGTCGCCGGTAATCACGGCTTTGGAGCCATAGCCAATGCGAGTTAAGAACATTTTCATCTGTTCCGGTGTTGTATTTTGCGCCTCGTCCAAAACAATAAAAGCATTATCCAGGGTACGCCCACGCATATATGCCAAGGGGGCAACTTCAATTAAGCCCCGCTCCATGTTTTTCAAAAAATTCTCCGCACCCATAATTTCATAAAGAGCGTCATAAAGGGGTCGTAGATAGGGATCTACTTTTTGCTGCAAATCCCCGGGCAAAAAACCCAGCTTTTCCCCTGCTTCAATGGCAGGGCGTGTCAAAATAATTCGCCCAACCTCATTATTTTTAAACGCGGTAATTGCCATTGCCATTGCTAGATAGGTTTTCCCCGTTCCCGCAGGCCCAACGCCAAACACCAAGGTATTATTTTTAATCAAATCAACATATTTTTTCTGCCCTAGGGTTTTCGGCTTCAAAGGTCTGCCATTTGCAGTAATGCAGATCAAATCGTTATAAACCTTTTCCACTTCCTCCAAGTTTTTCTCCTCGGCGGCAGAAATAAAATAATTCAAATTTTGATCCGTAATTTCCTCGCCTTTTTTCACCAAAGCCACCATGGAGTTCATCACACTCCAAGCCTTATGCACATTGCTCTCCTCACCGCTGATTTTCACGTCATCCCCACGGTTTACAATCTTCACCTTGCACTCTTTTTCAAGTTTCTTTATATTTACATCGAACTGCCCAAAAACAGGCAGCATCACCCTGTTATCCATTTGTATCGTTTTCTCCATCTGTGCCATCTATGGCATCCCGCCCTTTCTCAGCTTTTTGTTTTTCCTCAATTCGCTCTATCAATTCTGCCTGCCCTTTCGCAAGTACACAATCGGTATACTCCTCGTAATGCACATCAATTTTTTCAATTGTACCATATTGACTTAAGCTTTGTTTTGTCTTTTCTCTTAAGGTTTCCGCCAGCTCAGCCTTTGCTTCTTCCACTGTGCGGCTTTTTTTCTCTAGGGTATATATATTATATTGCTCTTTTTTTAAAGAAATAGGCACCTTATAATCGCCCAAGGCCAAATCTTTTTGAAAAATAATTTCTACATCCGCATCCTTATCTTCCAAGGATGGCCGAATAAAGTCCGCATCTTTGCCCCAAAAGCTTAAAATTTGATTCGCCTTTGTTTCGCCGGTATAAACCTTTTCATCGTATGTAAGGGGCAACTCCCCACTTAACCTCTGCCAAACCTTGGCCGTAACCGTGCCCTCTGCCGCCACATACTCCGTATGCTGCTCCTCCCCCTCCAGTCCAATTAAAACCTGAGAGGAAATCAGTACATCCCCTTTTTTTACAACGTCCCCTGCTTTCACCTGAGGCGTGCCCCTTTCCGCCGTTATTTTTAAAATAACACCATCCATGGCAGCAACCACATCGCAAGGCGTTTCCTTATCAACCACTTCAGTTTTTTCAATGGTTTCCGCTATCTTTATGGTTACATCGGTTCCCTTTATTCCTACACTTACCCAAGAAATATCCGGAAATTGAATCAATATTTCTTTTGTAATCTCCTCAGGGTTAACTCCTCTTTTCCAAACCGCAGGCTTTAGCCCCAATTCCTGGCAATAGCTTAGGATATCCGTGGCCGCTACCCGTTCATTTCCTTCCACACGAATCACCCAAATAAAGGAGGAGAGGAAATATAGGCCGATTGCAAAAAGCAAAATCCCCGCAGTCAAAACCTGACGCCCTTGAAAGCGCCGCAGCTTTCCCGGTAAGCCGCCATAGCCCCGTATCTCAAGCCTGCACCCGGTTTTCTCCGCACACATGGAAACTATATCCATACTTCCCAATGGCACTTTTATTTTCACTCCGGCACCATCAGTTCCCACGTCCCATAAATATACGCCCCGGTAGGAAAGCATATTCATAAAGCGTTCTGCAGCAAAACCGTTCACTTTTATCATAACATATCCACGAAAATAATACCATAATGCAAGAAACAAAATCCTCACCTCATCAGGTTAAAAATTCCAGGGCAATCAGCCTTCCCCGTATCACCAGCATTTCGCCGGTAAGCTGCTTTAGCCCCAAGCCCTGCCCACGGATACACAGCGTTCCCGCCTTTGTTCCAATGCGAATGCTTTCCTCGCCGTAGGTTAATATTCCTTTATGATTTTCAACGGTAATTTCCTCCCGCCCCGTTAAAGAAATCAATGGCAAATCCAGCGTAATCTCCTTTGGCAGGTCCAAAGCCTCCGACACGTCCCTGCGTAAATCCATTTTTTCATCACCATCCGCAAAACCGTTTGTTTACATTATGCGAAAAAACGTGAAGAAATACCTTGTCTGCCAATGTTCAATGCTTCCTGCCATAAGAATAAGCCTTCTATCAAAACAAAAAAAGTACGACCTCTTATCATAAGAAATCGTACTGAAGGGCTGTTAATGTTAAAAGATAAGGTCAAGACCTTGAGGGCTTTGCCCTCAAGCTTCCACAAGGGTTTCAGGTCATCACTTTTGCTACGCAAAAGCCAGCTTCGCTGTCTGCCCTTTCTTGGGCAGTGAGTGGTCAGCACTTTGCTACGCAAAGCTGTCCTTCGGACAAATGGCACTTCTTTGCCATTGCACCTTGACCCTTTTGCAACCGCATGAATATGCGGTTGCAAATTAAAAGTTTTTGGTCTTGCTTTTTTCAAAAAGCAAGTAGGTTTTCATCACTTTTGCTCCGTAAAAGCCAGCTTCGCCGTCTGCCCTATCTTGGGCAGTGAGAGGGCAACGCCCAAGGTCTTTCATGGCTCTTCTGTTACCCCAAAAGGGCTCTGTCATTTACAAACTCACTTCCACTTGCCACCGAGAATTTTTGCAGCAAATCCTCTACGGTGAGCTTCTGTTTTTCTTCCCCTTTAATATCCAAGATGATTCGTCCGTTGCTCATCATAATCAAACGATTTCCATGGGCAATGGCGTCCTTCATATTATGGGTAACCATCAAAGCCGTTAAGCCATTTTCCTCAATCATTCGATCGGACAGCTCCAAAACCTTTGCCGCTGTTTTGGGGTCCAAAGCCGCCGTATGCTCATCCAGCAAAAGAAGCTTGGGTTTTTTCAATGTCGCCATAAGTAAGGTGAGCGCCTGTCTTTGCCCGCCGGAAAGCAACCCAACCTTGGCTCTAAGACGTGTTTCCAAGCCTAAATCAAGGGTCTTTAAAAGCTCCTTATACCATTCTCTTTCCTTGGCAGTAATCCCCCAGCGAAGCCCACGGGATTGTCCTCTGCGATAAGCAATGGCAAGGTTTTCTTCAATTTCCATATCCGTCGCCGTTCCGTTCATAGGGTCCTGAAACACACGTCCTAAATAGATAGCTCTTTTATGCTCCGGCAATTTTGTAACATCAACACCATCAATCATAACCTGCCCGCTGTCCACAGGCCAAACACCAGCAACTGCGTTGAGCATCGTTGATTTTCCTGCTCCATTTCCGCCGATAATTGTTACAAAATCTCCTGCCTCCAGGGTAAGGTTTACGCCATTTAGCGCCCTTTTTTCGTTAGGTGAATTGGGATTGAAGGTTTTATAAATCTCTTTTAATTCAAGCATTTGCCTTCCCTCCTTTTTTTTCCGTGCTTCGTATAATACTGCCCTCTTAAATACGGCACCGCCAGGAAAACAGCTACAATCAACGCACTAACCAACTTTAAGTCTGTCGTTTCCAAGCCTAACTGCAATACAATGGTAATAACAACAAAGTACAAAATCGCTCCAAAAACAACACCAACCAAACGGAACGCAAAGTTATGGAACAGCTTGCCAAATAAAACACCGCCGATAATTACCGCCGCCAAGCCGATAACAATGGCGCCACGCCCCATGTTTACGTCTGCATTGCCTTGATATTGCGCATATAATGCACCGGATAAGCCAACCAAACCGTTGGAAAGCATTAACCCAATAATTTTCATTGTTTTAGTATTAATCCCTTGAGCTCTGGACATGTTTTCGTTGTTGCCTGTTGCACGGATAGAGCGTCCAAGCTCCGTGCCAAAAAACCAATATAAAATTACGATTACAATCACGCAAGAAATTGAGGCAACAAAAATTGCTTTTGGAATATTGCGCAAGCTTAAAAGCAAATTGTATTTATCAACGCTGATTGCCTGGTTGGACTTTCCCATAATGCGCATATTTACGGAATACAAACCCAGCTGTGTCAAAATACCCGACAAAATTGCGGGAATACCAAAGGTTACATGGAACACTCCAGTTACCAAGCCAGCCAGCATCCCTGCTATGGTTGCGCCAACCAAGGCAAGAAAGGGATGATAGCCTGCAAGCATCATCATAACCGCTACGGCACCGCCTGTACATAAGCTTCCGTCTACGGTCAAATCCGCATAATCCAACACTTTATATGTAATATAAACCCCCATGGCCAAAAGACCCCAAATGAGGCCCTGCGCCACAGAACCGGGTAACGCCTTCATTAATGCTATGACATTCATGCCATTCTCCCCCATTCTTTCGCATCTCTTTTGTAGAAAAAAGGGAGCGGTCAGTAAACTGCCCCGCTCTGCCTTTTATTTTTTTATAAGCTTAATTACTGAATTGCTTCAAATCCTTCTGGCAATGTCATGCCCAAAGCTTCTGCGATTTCAGCGTTATATTTTGGAACAATATTATCGGAAACAAAGCCAATCGGTGTTGTTGCAGGGTCTGCACCGTTTACCAAAATTTCATAAGCCATTTCACCGGCTTTTAGCCCTAACTCATAGAAACTGATGCTCAGAGTCGCCAAACCGCCTGATGCACACATACCTTCTTCCCCTGCAATAACAGGAATACCCGCAGGCACTGTTACATTTTTAATGATTTCCATATTGCTTGCCATTGTGTTGTCCGTAGGGATAAATACTGTGTCACAATCTCCTACTGCACTTGTAATGACAGCCTGAATTTCATTGGAATCTGCTGCAGTATACTCTTTGCTTTCGATCCCAGCTTCTGTCAAATATTGCTTTGCCTGTTCAGCCTGGAAGATAGAGTTTGGTTCCGCACTGCAATATACAATGGCAACCTTCTTTGCATCTGGGCAAACCTGCTGCAATAATTTAATTTGTTCATCAATGGGTGCCAAGTCAGATATACCTGTAACGTTTCTTCCCGGCGCTTCATTGGAATCAACAACGCCAGCTGTTTTAAAGTCTGTTATGGAAGTACCAATCACAGGAATATCCCCTGTAGCCGCAGCCGCAGCCTGAAGAGCAAGCGTTGCATTTGCCATAATCAAATCAACGTCGTCAGAAACAAATTTTGTTGCGATGGTTGTACAGTTTGTGCTTTCCCCCTGGGCATTTTGCAAGTCAAAGGTTACGGAATCACCCAAAAGCTCTGTCAGCTTATCCTGGAAGCCTTGTGTAGCTGCATCCAAAGCAGGGTGCTCAACCAACTGCAAAATTCCTACAGTATAGGCTTTCGCATCAGCATTCTCCCCCTCCGCAGGTGCAGGTGCCGCTGCTTGATTACCGCCACAGCCAGTCATGGAAATTACCATTGCCGCCATAGCCGTTGCAGCAACCAAACGTATTTTATTCTTTTTCATATCATACCACTCCCTCAAAAAAATAAACCACATACTTTAATGCATATATGCGGTTATGCTTTAAACAATTAAAGTAATTATAACATGCTTCCCACCAAAGTCAAGCAAATCTGTATTTATATTTGCACAAAAATGCTAATCTAATTCCATGCACTTTCACAAATTTCAAAAAAAAACAAAAAGACCTACTGGCTTTTTACCAATAGGTCTTTTAATTTTAACTAATGATTATTGATTGCCTTGGAGCATTTTCTTTACAAAACTGCCAACGATTTTGTTATCGGCACGACCTTTAACCTTCGGTGTAATCACCGCCATGACCTTGCCCATATCTTTAATGCTGGATGCACCGGATTCTTTTACCGCTTCTTCTACGATCGTCTGGATTTCGGCTTCGCTCAATTGCTCTGGAAGGTAACCTAACAAAATGTCGATCTCTTGATTGAGTTTTTCAATCAGATCTGTTCTTCCGCTTTTTTCATAGTCAGGAAGGGAATCTTTTCTGCTTTTCAACTGTTTGGTGATTACGTCAATAATGGCGTCATCCTCCAACTCGACTTTATTGTCCTTTTCGATCTGAAGAATACCCGAACGAATCAACTGAACAGTATCTTTTCGCACGGAATCCTTTTCTTTCATCGCAGTTTTTAAATCTGCAAATAATTGCTCTTTTAATGACATATCATCATCCCTTTTCGCCGTATAGATTTTATTTAAACTTGCGTTTTCTTGCGGCTTCGGATTTCTTTTTGCGCTTTACGCTGGGCTTGTCATAATGCTCTCTTTTGCGAACTTCGCCCATGATACCATCTCTGGCACACGTTCTTTTAAAACGACGCAGTGCGCTGTCTAAGGATTCATTTTCTTTAACTTTTACCTCCGACATGAATTTCCCTCCCTCCAGATGCGAGATTCGTTTGTTGCAAATGATAAAAATCCACGCCAGATTCGCCATTTTTACCATACATTAAAGAATTATACACAAAAAAGCAACAACCGTCAATATAGAGACTGTGATTTTCGTAAGAAAAAAATCAACCTCCCTACATCTTCCATCTTCTGAGGGGAATTCACTATATATTGATATCCAAAGCCTAGGGTGTCGACAAAATCGGCACCCTTTAAAAAAAAGCTCAGTTCCTTCATATTTTTTTTTAATTTTTATCCGTCACTTGCTCCAATACAACCATTCCAAGGGGCGGTATCTTTAAGAATATGCTTTGTCCAAAATGATTCCAAGGCGTTTCCTCCGAGAGAATTTCCTCTGTATTTTCCACGCCGCTGCCGCCAAACACAATCCTGTCACTGTTAAAAATTTCCTTGTACGCGCCTTCCTTAGGCACACCCAGACGAAAATCCAAGTGAACCACAGGCGTAAAATTACATATACAATAAATTTCTTTGTCCTCGCTGCGGCGGATAAAGGAAACAACAGAGGAATCCTTATCATCGCAATCAATCCATTGGAACCCATGCGGATCAAAATCCTCTTTCCAGAAAGCCTCGTTTTCCAAATAGAACGCATTGAGGTTCTTCATATAAGTTTGCATATGCCGATGATCAGCATATTGCAATAAATGCCAATCTAAGCTTCTCTCCTCGCTCCACTCATGATACTGCCCAAACTCGCCGCCCATAAAAAGCAGCTTCTTTCCGGGGTGCCCATACATAAAGCCATAGGCAAGGCGAAGATTTGCAAACCTTTGCCAGTCATCCCCCGGCATTTTACCAATCATGGAGCTTTTTTCATGAACCACCTCGTCATGGGAAAGCACTAAGACGAAATTTTCCGAATAATGGTAAGCCATGCCAAAGGTTAAGCGGTTATGATGATTTTTGCGAAACAGCGGGTCGTTCTTGATATAAAACAGAAAATCGTTCATCCAGCCCATATTCCATTTTAGAGTAAAGCCCAAGCCGCCCTCCTGGGGGTCCTTGGTCACCCCGGGCCATGAGGTAGATTCCTCGGCAATCATCATTGCCCCCGGCACGCATTCCTTCACAACGGAATTCATATGCTTTAAAAACTCCACAGCCTCCAAGTTTTCTCTGCCGCCATACTGATTAGGCAGCCACTCTCCCGCCTCTTTCCCAAAATCCAGATAAAGTATGGAGGCAACGGCATCCACCCTTAAACCGTCAATATGGTATTCCTTCAGCCAAAACAAGGCATTGCTGATAAGGAAGTTGCTGACTTCCTTTCTGCCAAAATTGAACATATAGGTGCCCCACTGTCTGTGCTCACCGCGACGGGGATCTGCGTGCTCATACAAAGCAGTTCCGTCAAAGCGCCCAAGGCCAAAGGAATCCTTGGGAAAATGGGCAGGCACCCAATCCAAAATAACACCTATGCCCTCTTTATGACAGGTGTCAATAAAATACTTAAATTCATCCGGTGTACCAAAGCGGCTGGTAGGGGCATAATAGCCTGTAACTTGATAGCCCCAACTTCCGTCAAAGGGGTGCTCCAAAATAGGCAGAAGCTCAATATAAGTGTAGCCCATTTCCTTAACATAGCTGATCAGCTTATCCGCCAGCTCTATATAGGTCAAAAAACGATTGTCCTCCTCAGGCACCCGCATCCACGAACCCAAATGCACCTCATATACATTCATTGGCGATTCATACGGGCTTTTCTTATCCCTCGCTGTAAGCCACCTTCTATCATGCCACTTATATTTCTTGGCATTGTAAAGCACAGAAGCCGTTTCGGGCCGAACCTGAGAAAACCTGCCGTAAGGGTCTGCCTTGTCCACCGGAGTTCCGTCACATTGTATCACATGAAATTTGTATTGGTCATTCTCCGCTAAACCGGGAATAAAAAGCTCCCAAACCCCGGAAACGCCCAAACGGCGCATAGGGTTGCGGCGGGTATCCCATTGATTGAAATTTCCAATCACACTTACACTTTTTGCACTGGGCGCCCAAACCGTAAATGCAGCCCCCGTGGTTCCACCGTGGCGAATCAACCGTCCACCCATTTTATCGTAAATTTCATAATGATTTCCGGCGCCAAATAAATATCTGTCATATTCGGAAATCGTGGGCAAAAAAGAATACGGATCATAGCTGCGCCAAGTGATTCCGCTGTCATTGGTAAATTCCAGCATATAGCGAAACCATTCTTTTCGATCCCACAGGAGTACCTCAAAAAAACCATCCTCATGGATTTTCATCATAGGATACTGTTTCTTTTTATTTTTCATATCAATTACGGTTATATTTTGCGCACCGGGCAAAAAGGCTCTTACGCCAATGGCTGCTTCGCCGTTAATTTCAATCTCATGCATCCCCAACACTCTATGGGGGTCATAGTGTTCGCCATTCACGATTTGAAAGATATCATATAATTCTGTTATTTCCATAATATCATCCCCTCTCTCCGTTGTGCCTTGCGCCCACCCAAAGTTTTTATTCTTATTATATACCACATGTCCACATCTTACCATACATAAAAGCAGGCATTTTCGACAGCACCTAATATAAATTTGACAAAAATAGAGTTGTCTTGTCATAGCCTTCAAATAAGGATATACTAAAATAAAAAAAATATCTAAAAATTGAACGTTAAGGGGGAATCCAAATGAAATTAATGTTTTTAGGCGCCGCCCACGAGGTCACAGGCAGCTGCCATTATATTGAAGCCTGCGGCAAAAGTATTTTGCTTGACTGCGGTATGGAGCAAGGGCGTGACACCTACGAAAATCAAGAAATTCCCGTACCGCCTTCTGCCATTGACTACGTTTTTCTTTCCCATGCCCATATTGACCACTCCGGACTGTTGCCCTTGCTCTACAAAAACGGGTTTCGTGGGGAAATTTTCGCAACAGAGGCAACAACGGATCTTTGCCGCATCATGCTTTTGGATAGCGCTCACATTCAAGAATTTGAAGCACAGTGGCGAAACCGCAAGGCAAAAAGAGCTGGAAAGGCGTCCTTTGAACCCCTTTATACCACCGAGGAGGCGTCTGCCGTTGCCTCTCACTTTGTTCCCTGCGATTATGAAAAAGAAGTTTTCGTAACGAAAGGAATTACCCTGCGCTTTACCGATGTAGGCCATCTTCTTGGCTCCGCCAGCATAGAAATCTGGCTGACAGAAGAGGAAACCACCAAAAAAATCGTGTTTTCCGGGGATATTGGAAATACCAATCAACCTATTATCCACGACCCCCGCTACACAAAAGAAGCGGACTATGTCATTATGGAAAGCACCTACGGCGACCGCTTACATAATGCGCCCCCTGACTATGTAGCAGAACTGGCCAGATATATTCAAGAAGCCTTTGATCGAGGTGGAAACCTGATCATCCCCGCCTTTGCCGTAGGACGAACCCAAGAAATATTATATTTTATTCGGGAAATCAAAGAACGAAAGCTTGTAAAAAATCATGAAAATTTCAAGGTTTATGTAGATAGCCCCCTTGCCATTGATGCAACCAAGATTTTTACAGAGAACCGCATGGACTGCTACGATACCGCTGCCATGGAATTAGTGAAAAAAGGCATTAACCCCTTGGAATTCAACGGTTTGGTTACAGCCGTAACCCCCCAGGATTCTCAGGCAATTAATTTTGATAAATCCCCCAAGGTTATTATATCCGCCTCAGGAATGTGCGAAGCAGGACGTATTCGTCATCATTTAAAGCATAACCTATGGCGTAAAGAATCCACCGTCCTTTTTGTAGGCTATCAAGCCATAGGAACCCTAGGCAGGATCATTATTGAAGGTGCAACGGAGGTTCGTTTGTTTGGCGAAACCATTACCGTCAACGCCCATATTGAACAGTTGGCAGGAGTAAGCGGTCATGCAGATCAAAATGGCTTGCTCCGCTGGATCAACCATTTTGATCCCCAACCCACAAAGGTGTTTGTTGTCCACGGCGATGACCTTGTTGCCGATGAATTTGCCCGTTGCCTTAGGGAAGAATATCAATATGAAGCCGATGCTCCCTTTAGTGGTGCCTGCTACGACTTGGCAAACGGCGCATTGTTGGCAGAGGGTGTAAAAATCTCTGTAACGCCCAAAAAATATCCTCAGCAAAAAACTGTTTCCGAGGGAGGAAAGCGGGCGGCCTATTTGGCGGAGCAGCTTGATTTGGCAGGACAGCGATTACTTAAAATCATTAATCAAAATAAGGGCGGCGCAAATAGAGATATGGAACAACTGTTGAAGCAGCTACAGGAATTTTCCGATAAAATAGAAAAATAATTTTTTCCTTTTTACAGCCTCATCAATTAAGAAAGTGTGCCAGAAAATTTAAAGGGCATCCTCGTTCATCAAAACGAAGATGCCCTACTTTGTGTTATGCGTGGATAAAAAATTAGCCCTCATTGCTTTTTAAATACTTAAGCATGCATTTTATGGCTAAAACCGACAGCGTAATGCCTAATCCTAAACGCCCGATTGCTACAACAATGGTATATATCGTAAAAAAAGTCCCCATTGAAAAAGCCGACTGCGCCATGGTTACTGTATCCATAGCTTCACCCCCTAAATAAGATCATAATCATCCTAATTTTTCCAGTATAGCATACCCATACTAACACAGTAAATAAATTTTTTCTTACAATTTTATTTTTTCAGACTGATGACCCAAGCCCACTTGTTTTTTGAAAAAAACAAGACCAAAACTTTTATTGAAACCGCATATTCATAGGATTTTAGACGGATCAATGGGTGAAACCCTTGCGGGTGTTTTAGGGCAAAACCCTCAAGGTTTTGACTTTGTCTACGTTTTGCAATAAATTTTATTTTCCTGCCACTGCAATTTTCCCAACCAAAACAGAGGGTGAGCCTTTTGCGCCAGCCGCAAAATACAAATCCACTCCTACGGACAAAATATCTAGCAAAAGAGCATAAAAATTCCCCGCAATGGTAATCTGCTCCACAGGTCTTGTGATTCTTCCCTTCTCCACCAAAAACCCTTCCGCCGAAAGGGAAAAATCTCCAGAAACAGCATTTGTTCCTGCGTGCAGCCCCATAAAGTCAGTAATATAAAGACCGTTTCCCATTTGACCAAGAAGTTCCTCTAACGTTTTTTCACCTTTTTGAATATAGAAATTGGTACACGCCGTTTTCACAGGCGCAGTCAAGCCTGCTTTAAAGCCGTTTCCTGTGGATGCCACACCATCCATTTTTGCAGATTTCCGATTATACAGTAGGGTTTTCAAACATCCCTTATCAATCACCGCTTTATTTTTTCCTGCAACCCCTTCGCTGTCAAAGGGTACAGAGGCATAGCCGCCCTCCAAAAGGGCATCATCCCGCAGGGTAACGCAGGAAGCCGCAACTTTATCCCCTAACTTATCCTTCAGCAAGGAAAACCCCTTTTGTACGTTTTCCCCAAAGAAAATACCGCTAAAGGAGGCCAACAGAGATGTCATGGCCTTTCCGTCCAAAACAGCGGCATAGGTACCACTATCCACCGTTCCCGCGCCAAGAAGAGCCGCACCCCGTCTTGCCGCTTTTCTGCCTGTTTCCTCAGGATTAAAATCTGCCCAATCAGTTCCCTTCCAAAAGGCAGAGCCTTTTTTGGTTTCCTCGCCATTTCTTGCAATAGCACTCACATAGCCCGAAGCGAAATTTTTGGTATAGGAAATATCTAAGCCAAGGCTATTGACAATAGCTACCTCTCTCTTTCCCATGCCCAAAACGCAATAATCCAAAGAGGCAATGCTTTCCGCACCGTTCAATGCCGCTTCCTCCATACGCTTTGCAAGCTGAATGCGTTTTTCCACGCAAACCTGCTCCAGCTCAGGATAATATCCGTGAAATTCGGGATATTCCTCGCCGCCAAACAAGTCCTCCCGTTCCTCCGCGGACATAAGCAGGGAGTTTTCCTTTGCCGCTTCAATTAAAAAGCCGATGCTTTCTTCCTCCAAGTGCTCGGAAAAAGCATACCCTGTGCGCCCTTTATAGGTTCCACGAAAGGACACCCCTGCTTCGCTGCTATTTTCGTAGTTGGAAACCTCTCCCTCCATCAACAAAATCTCGAAGCTTTCGCCACCTAAATAAAATACCTCGCAATCGCTAAAACCTTGTTTTAATGCCTGATTTATGATTTGCTTTTGAAAAGCCTTTTTCTCCAAACTCCTTACCCCCTTCCGCCAACGGTGATTTCTTTGACACGAATCATAGGCTGTCCAACATCCGTGGGAATGGAGCCGCTGATACTACCGCACATCCCTTGGGCACGGGCAAGATTGTTACCCACCATATCTATTTTTTGCAAAACCTCCGTGCCCTTTCCGATTAAAGTAGCACCCCTTACAGGCTCGGCAATTTTTCCATCCCGAATCATGTACCCCTCCAAAACGGCAAAATTAAAGGAACCTGTTGCCGGGTCAACACTGCCGCCGCCCATTTGTTTTGCATATAAGCCAAACTCCGTATTCCCCAAAATTTCCGTCGGTGTGCTCTTTCCATTATCAATAAACGTGTTTGTCATGCGGCTTGTGGGGGCAAAACGATAGCTTTCCCGTCGGGAGGAGCCTGTGGATTTGGCGCCCATGCGCCGTCCGTTTAATTTATCCACCAAATAGGAGCGCAAAACTCCGTTTTCAATCAAAACATTTCTTTGGGTCGGCGTTCCCTCATCATCCATGGCGGCAGAGCCCCAGCCGTTGGGAATGGTTCCGTCGTCAATGGCGGTAACCACAGAGGAGGCAATTTGCTGTCCCATTTTTCCGCAAAAAACAGAAGCATTCCGCGCCACCGCCGTCGCCTCCAAGCTATGACCGCAGGCCTCATGGAAAATTACCCCGCCGAAGCCATTTTCAATGACAACAGGCATTCTCCCCGCTGGGCAAGGCTTCGCCCCCAGCATGGTTACGGCAATGCGAGCCGCTTCTCTTGCCCTTTCCTCCACGTCAATTTGCTCATACAATTCAAATCCCACGGAACCCCCAGGCCCCAAGTGTCCACTTTGCTTTTCCGTGGCTGAAGAAGCAATGGCTTCTACGTTAAAACGACTGCGCACCCGCTGTTCCTCCGCCCACAAGCCCTCGGAATTTGCAATGAAAACATTCTGCACAACATCAAGGCAATTTGCTCTGGTTTGCGTAATGAGCGAGCTGTAATTTTTCGCCGCTTCCGATGCCAAAAAAAGCTTTTCCGCCTTTTTCCGCTTTTCCACCTCATCAGGCATGATGCGAATGGGATTTCTGCAAGAAAAGTTCATTTTCCTCCAGCCCTGCAAAGCATATACCCGTTCTCCTCTTGCGGCCGCCGCCGCTTCTCTGGCGATGCGAATGAGATTTTTTTCCGAGGTATCATTGGTAAAGCCATAAATCGCCTTGTTTCCAAAAAACAACCGTATGCCCACGCCATAATCCAAGCCGCTTTGGGCGGACTCCACCCTTCCGTTTACAACGCTCAGCGTATTTCGCTTGGTTTCTTCCATATATATTTCCGCAAAATCAGCCCCTGTTCCCAAGGCGGCCAATACGGTATTTTCCACCACATTTTTCTTTAGCATAGACCTCCATCCCTTCTTCGTTTTTCTTCCATTTCCTCTAAGTATTGACTAACCGCTTCCAAATAATGCAATAAGCCGTTCCCCGTTTTTTGTATTCGATATTTTTCTTCAAAAGCCTCAAGGGGAATAGATTTTCTTCCGCCCTGTTCCGCTTTCAGCCAAAAGTCCTCCAAAATTTCAAAAGGCAGCAAATAATAGGCATCCAAGGCAGTAAAATGCACCAGAAGAAAAGCCAACCCTCGCTGTGCCCGAAAATCTGCCATAAATTCCATCTGGTGCTGATGTATATTTTGCAATGGAAGGTGCTTATGGGCGGTCTCCTTTGCATCAAAGCAAACGGGAATACCCTGCGCCACACCGATATAGTCTACTGTGCTTTGCTTTTCAAAATAGGCTAACGTAATGGTTTTGTTTTCTTGGTTGATCTTTACCGGTGTAATCGGCGTAGGAATTTTTTGAAATAGCGCAAGACCCCTCTGCCGATATTTTTCATTGGTAAAGTTAATATTTTCTTCGAATGAGCTACCTCTTAGCCCCCTTGAATTCCAGTGAGACATACTTCCTCCTCATTGCCGTTCCTATTCTACAAGAACACCTCAGCGATCAATAAAGTCAAAATCTTGAGAGCTTTGCCCTCAAACACCCACAAGGGTTTCACCCTTGACCCCTAAGAAACCCCATGAACATGCGGTTTGTATAAAAGTTTTTGGTCTTGCTTTTTTCAAAAAGCAAGCAGGTGGTCATCACTTTTGCTACGCAAAAGCCGGCTTCGCCATCTGCCCTATCTTGGACAGTGAGAGGGCGGCGCCCAAGTTTTTCGACATTCTGATTATACCATATCCCCCAAGAAAAGAAAATTGAATCTATCCGTCAAAAGATTCTTCAAATATTGTTGTTTTGATTTATTCTTCTATCAAATCCCCTGCGGCAACAAAGGTTATTCCTGCTTCCTCCAATTCAGGAATTAGGTCTTCAATTGCCTTTTGGGTAACTTCCCCACCTTCGGGGCCAACATGGCCGATTGCAAGGGCTTTTCCATCCCTTAAGGCAATTTTCCCAGCCTTGCGCAGATTTTCCTTCACCGTTCCCACGTCGTTTGTGCCATCTAAAAATACGCTTCTGGCGAAAAACGGCACACCTTTTTCCTCCGCCAATGCTCTTCCTTGGCTTTTCGCAGTAGTCACGCTGTCAATAAAAAAACCGTTTTCCTCTTTGAGTATATCCAATACGACTCCAAGACACCTTGTGTCCTCCATGATGGCCGAGCCCATATGATTATTCATCCCCACAGCATCGGGCAAAATGGAATATGCCTCCTCCACCACAGCCTTAATTTCCTCGTCGGTCATTTTTCGAAAAACGCCCTTATCTCCCACCCATTCGGGCTTACCCGTCAAGGCCTCCATAGGCATATGTATAATAACTTCCTTCCCTGCTTCCACCGCTTTTTTTGCATTTTCCACGGAATATTGGGAAAAGGGCATTACCGCCGCCGTGAAAGGAACGGGCAAGGCTAGCATTTTATCCGTACCCTCCCCGTTATACCCAAAATCATCAATGACAATGGCAAGCTTTCCCGTGGAAGCCATATTTGACACCTTTACCGCCTGTCTTGCGGCAGTCAATCTACCACCTACAAAGCAAAAGGCAAATAACAATACATAACAAAAACTGTTTTTCCAAAATTTCCTCATTTTTCTCAGCCCTTCTATGCCGTTTGTTCTTAACATACACGAAAAATTTGTCCAATATTCCGTATTTTTACCCATAGAAAAACGAAAAAAATATTTATCTGACGAAGTTCAAAGACAAAACCTTGAGGGCTTTGCCCTCAAACACCCACAAGGGTTTCACCCATTGACCCATCTAAAACCACATGAATATGCATTTTTAGTAAAAGTTTTTGGTCTTGCTTTTTTCAAAATGCAAGTGGGTTTGGATGGAACAGCGAAGAAAACGCTGCCATCACACAGTGATGGTTTTGCGCAGCAAAATTCCTGACCCTACGCCCATGGTTTGTCATCCATCTGGTGAAAAAATATATTTCTTTTTCGTCTTTTAAGTTTTATTCTAATCTGCAATATTGTAGACCTGCTTCCAAGTATGAAATTCATAGAAAACCATAGCTATCGCCAGTAAAAACGCCATGGTATCCGCTATGGGTGCGGCAAATAAGGCACCCTCCAGACCAAATCTCCTTGAAAGCAATAATGCCAAGGGAATCAAAAAAATAACCTGTCTTGCCAGCGCAACTAAAAGGGCTTTCATGGGCTTACCCACCGCCTGAAAGAAGGAAGCGGTAATCTGCGGCGGCCCATACAGAAAAAACGCCAGCATATATGCCCGAAAGCAGTCCCTTGTAAATTCCAAAAACAAAGGCTCATTTTGTACAAAAATTTCCGCAATAATGGTACCGCCCCAACGGAAAATACTAAACCAAAGAAAAGAAATGACAAGAGAAGCAACAAACCCCACACGATAGGTTTGCCGCACCCGTCCAAACCGCTTTGCGCCAAAATTAAACCCATGGATGGGCTGCGTTCCAGCTGCCAGGCCAACGAACATGGAATGGGCAATCTGATATAATTTCGTCATAATGCCATAGGCGGAAAGGGTAATTTCACTGCCATAAACGCTTATTTCCCCATAGCGCCGCATTAAATTGTACATTACGATTTGTGTGGCAGCCGTAGCCATCTGCATACAAAAGCTGGGAAAACCCAGTTTAAAAATAGAAAAAACGTACGCTCTCTCCAGCCTGATTTTTTCCTTATGTAGGCGTAAATGCTCCATCCTTGGCAGATACGCCAAGGCAAGCCCTCCCGATATCATTTGTCCTGCAATGGTGGCAAGGGCTGCCCCCTGCACACCCATGTCACACCAAAAAATCAAAATCGGGTCTAATACCAAATTAATTGCCGTCCCAATCATCATGGTGCGCATCATATAGCCTGGGTTTCCGTCTGCCCGAATGATTGCCGTTAGTGCCATGGTAAACATGGAAAAGGGAAAGCCCCATAAAATAATTCCTGTATACGCCGCAGAAATATCAATCACCGCCGTGGATGCGCCAAAAAATAGCAGCATAGGCTTTAAAAATATTATTCCACCAAAAAAAATTACTGCCCCTGCCATAAAAAGCAGTAAAAATCCGTTGACAAAATATCGTTTGGCAATCTCTCCTTCGTCACGTCCCAAAGAAAGGCTGATATTGGCGGCACATCCATCCCCGATTAATAGGGATACCGCCGCTACCAAAATAAAAAGAGGAAAGCTAACATTGGTGGCCGCCACACCATCAATCCCAACGGCACGGCCAATAAAAATTTGATCTACAATATTATATAGGCTGTTTACCATCAAAGTCAGCGCCGTAGGGACTGAGAATTTGAACAGCAGCCTTCCAACCTTTTCCGTACCCAGTACATTTTCCTGTGCCATACGCTCCCCCTTAGAAAAAAGACATATGAAAAATAACAAACTCTCTGGACTCTTTCCCCAAGCCTGCAAACCTTAAAAAAGCTTGCACAAAACTTATATGCAAAAATAAATTTTACCATCAAAAAAGCATCCTACCCCATTTGATAGAATGCCTTCCTTTTTCTTTGAATTTTCGAGAAAAAGGCACACCACCAATGTGAATTTTCGTGACCTTCTCCCCTCATTCCCACTGAATGCCGACTTTTCTTTTCATCTTATCCTTCTTTGGCTTACCTCACACTCTCATTCTTTGCCGCCCATATGGTTTCTCCTTACGCCAAAGAATTTTTCATTTCATTTATATATATGCCAAGCCCTATGGAGAAAATTATATTTCCAACTCAAATTAGGCGTCTAACCTTTTTTGATGGTAACACATGGAAAAAAACAAGTCAACGATATCCTTACTTCGCCTCTGTGCCACAGAAAATACAAAACCGCTGCCCTTCTTTTATTGCCCCACCGCAATTGGAGCAAAACCTAGGCACAGCCGCTCCTTTTTCTTCAGCCACACCAGGCAAAGCAGACTCCTCGGTTTTCGGAATTTCACTTTCTGCTTGTTCTTCTTTCTCTGCCTGCAAACGCTTTGCCTTTGCCCGTTCCTCTAAAATCCCTTCTCGTTCCTTCTTTATTTTTTCAATTTCCATTTCCATTTGACGAATACGGTCTTGACTTACAACAACCTTATCGCAAATCAGCATTGCCTCGTCATCCAATTTTTCGCCAACGGCAAACTTCGCCCAATAGTGCTCTCCCAATTCCCTTTGATAATATTGGATATTTCCTTTTTCAATGGAAATCTCTCCCGTCAAACGGTTTGTTTCCAAGCTGTCGCCGGCTTTTTCCGTTAAGCTTCTGGCGGCCTCGCCTAATTTATCAAAAAATTCCATTTACCTCATTCCTTTCCAAAAAACAACTCCCATAAATTATACATGCATTCCAGCACAAAAATCAATTCTCGCTGAATCATTTTTCTGCTTTTTTCACATAATAATTACAGGAGGTGAAAGTATGAAAATTTTTCAAGATATCTCTACCCTTCGCCCTGAATTAGTGCAGGAAATCGCTCATAACGATGCGGATATGAAACGTTTTTACACCTTAACCACCGAAGAACGGTCAGATATTCTTGGTCGTATTGCCCTGCACAACTCACTGGCTGAATTGGAAAAGGCAAATGGCGAAAAATAAGTTGATCTGTTTTAGGAGGACAACTTTATTCGTTGTCCTCCTTTTTTTAAACACTTACAAAAAAAAACACAAGGCAGCGTTGTTTTTCAAATTGTTGTCATTTTCTTTCATTACTTTTCCCCAAACCCTAGTAGATTTATTATGGTTTTTCCGCTTATTTTTCCATCATGCTTATACATGGTAACAAAAAATTATACAATTCGACTTTACCCTATTTACATCGTGATTTTACAACCGTATAATAAAAATACCTTTTTTATTAACGAGTTTTATACATAAGAGGGAGCCATCTATCATGGAATTATTAAAACGCAGAATTATAAACGACGGAACAGAGATAGGCACAGAGATCGTTAAGGTGGATTCTTTCTTGAACCACCAGATGGATATTGGCTTATTTATGGCATTAGGCAAAGAGATTTATCGCCGCTTCGGGAGCATGGGGATCAATAAAATCCTTACCATCGAAGCATCGGGCATCGGCATTGCCGCCATTACAGCCATTTATTTTGATCTTGTGCCTGTTGTTTTTGCTAAAAAATCCCAACCGAATACAATGACTGAGGGTTTTTATGGTGCTCCTGTGAAGTCTTTCACCAAAGGCACAGTTTCTATTGCCAAAGTGTCCAAAAAATATTTAGAAAAAGATGACAAGGTCTTAATTCTTGACGATTTTCTTGCCCACGGTGAGGCGGCTGCAGGGCTTGCAAGCCTTGTTGAACAAGCAGGGGGAACCGTTTGCGGCATTGCCGCCATTGTGGAAAAAGAATTTCAAGGTGGCAGCAAAAAGCTGCGGGAGCTTGGTTATTATGTTGATTCTTTAGCTGTGATTACAAAAATTGAGGACGGAAAAATCTTTTTTAAAGATTAATGCGTCCTTCTTTGCTGTTTTCTGTTTTTTCTGGTATTATTGCAAAGGAAGCATTTTCATTTGGTTATATCGCCTTCAAAAAAAAGGGGAGGGCGTTTAACATACCTGTCACTATTTTATTACTATATGTTTAAAAGAAAAGGAGAGAAACCATGAAAAAGTTTACAAAATTTTTGGCATTGGCGTTGGCAGTAACAATGTCTATGACAGCTCTGGTTGGCTGCGGCGGCAGTGCTTCTAAACCTGCAGATCAAGCAGCAGAAGCTGGCGATACAGCAGAAGCAACAAAGGTTGGTTTTATCTACATTGGCTCTCAGAATGATGGCGGTTATTCTCAGGCACAGCACAACGGCACAAAGGCTGTGCAGGAATACTTTGGCGATAAGGTGGAAACCATTATTGCTGAAAACGTAGCAGAAGAAAAGCAAACTGTAAAAACCACAGCAATCAATATGATTGATCAAGGCTGTACAATTGTCATTGGTACAAGCTTCGGCTTTATGGATGCCTTGGACGAGCTGGCAGAAGAATACCCTGATGTGACTTTCTTACATTTCTCCGGCAACAAAATGAATGATACAAACTTTGGTAACTACTTTGGTGCTATGGAAGAACCCAGATACCTGTCCGGTATGATTGCAGGTATGATGACAAAAACAAATAAGCTGGGCTACGTTGCAGCATTCCCCTACACAGAAGTTCATATTGGCATTAATGCCTTCACATTGGGCGCACAGAGCGTGAACCCCGACGTTGAGGTTAAGGTTGTTTACACAAACAGCTGGGGCGATCCCGCCGGTGAAAAAGCAGCGGCAGAATCTCTTTTGGCACAGGATTGCGATATTATCACACAGCATGCTGACTCCGCAGGTCCTCAGCTGGCAGCAGAATCAGCAGGCAAATTGGCAATCGGCTACAACCTTGATAACTCCGAAATCGTTCCCGGTGCTTTCTTGACAGCTCCCGTTTGGCATCACGATAAGTACCTGGTACCTACCATTGAAAAAATTATTGCTGGCACTTATGTTCCCGAATCCTACTACGGAACCATGAAGGACGGTTATATTGGCCTTGCACCAATGACAGACTTGGTACCTCAGGATGTACAGGATAAGGTGAACGAAGTAGCAGCAAAAATGGAAGCAGGCGAGTTCCCTGTATTTGCCGGACCTATCTATGATACAGACGGCAGTGTGCTTGTTCCCGAAGGCGAAGCTCTGGACAGAGCAGGCATCTGGACAGTAATGCAGAGCTTGGTAAAGGGCGTTTCCGCTGTAAACTAAAAAATCCCCTTTTTATAAGATTAGGAGAAAAAATATGGAACCCGTAATAGCAATAGAAATGAAAAACATTTCCAAAGCTTTTGGGTCCGTTAAGGCGAATGAAAACGTGAATCTCACTGTATTTAACGGTGAGATTCATGCGCTATTAGGAGAAAACGGTGCGGGAAAAAGTACCCTCATGAGTATGCTTTCCGGCATCTATACTCCCGATAGCGGTTCCATTTCTATTCTGGGCAAGGAAGTGGAATTTTCCTCCCCCAAGGACTCTATTGCTTTAGGCATCGGAATGATTCATCAGCATTTTAAACTGGTGGATGTCATGACGGCAAAGGAAAACATGGTTATGGGCAGCAAAGGCATTGCTTTGCGTGGCAAACAGCTAACGAAGGAAATGCAAGCCATTTGCGACCGGTATGGTCTGGATATTAAACCCGATAAAAAAGTTTATGAAATGTCTGTAGGTGAAAAACAGACGCTGGAAATCATAAAGGTGTTGTACCGTGGGGCTAAAATCCTTATTTTGGATGAGCCAACGGCAGTTTTAACCCCTCAGGAGATCAAGCGTCTTTTTGCCATTTTAAGAAATATGAAGGAACAAGGCTGTGCCATTGTAATTATCACCCATAAGCTCAATGAGGTTATGGAAATTTCCGACCGTATTACCGTATTGCGCCGTGGGCAGTCCATCGAAACCGTGGAAACAAGGGATGTGGAAGTAAGCCGTCTGATTGAAATGATGGTTGGCAAAAAAGTAGATTTAGCGCTGGAAAAACCCCACTGCTGTCAAGATACACCCTTGTTAAAGGTTGATGGTCTTTACGTTTCCACAAAAGAAAACAAGCATGCTTTAGAGGATATCAATTTCGACCTATTTCCCGGCGAGATTTTAGGTGTTGCTGGCGTTGCCGGTAGTGGTCAAAAGGAAATCTGTGAAACCATTGCAGGGCTTCTGCCTGCGGAGAAGGGACGTATTTTCTTTGAAAATGCAAATATTTTAGGGAAAACCCCCCGAGATATTATCCGCCTTGGTATCCGTATGGGTTTTATCCCCGAGGATCGTTTGGGTATGGGCTTAGTCGGCTCTATGGATATGGTGCATAACATGATTTTAAGAGATTACCCCAATCAGCCCGGCTTTTTCCTTCGTAGAAAAGAAAGTACAAAAAAAGCGGAGCGTTTGGTGGAACAGCTGGAGATTTTGACCCCCAATGTGCATCACCCCATTAAAAAGCTTTCCGGCGGAAATATTCAAAAAGTACTTTTGGGACGGGAAATCGACTCCAACCCAAAGGTTTTAATTACCGCATATCCTGCAAGAGGCTTGGATATCGGTGCTTCCTATAAAATTTATGATTTACTGAACGAGCAAAAGAAAAGGGGCGTCGGCGTGCTGTTCATCGGCGAAGATTTGGACGTTTTGATGGCCCTTTGCGATAGAATTATGGTATTTTGCGGCGGTAAAATGACAGGTATCGTTAACCCCGAAGAAATTACAAAAGAAGATATCGGACTTTTAATGGCAGGCGGTTCGTTGGAGAAGGGGGTGCAGTCATGATTCCTTTAAAAATTGTAAAACGGGATGATCTGCCCCGCAATAAAGCAATGCTGATTCGTATTGCTTCTGTGGCACTTTCTATTGCGTTTGCAGGCTTGGTCATTGCCCTTTTGGGCTATAACCCAATTACCATTTTTACCTCCATGGTAAAGGGTGCCTTGGGTACAAAAATCCGTGTTCAGCAAACAACATTAAAGGCGATTCCCTTGCTGATTACCTCCTTAGGTATTTTAGTGGCCTTTAAAATGAAGTTTTGGAATATCGGCGGCGAAGGTCAAATTATGATGGGTGCTTTTGCGGCTTCCGCCGTTGCACTGAATTTAAACCTTCCAAAGCCTTTGATGCTTTTATCCATGGCCGTTGCCGCCATGGTTATGGGCGGTCTTTGGGCATTTATTCCCGCATTCTTTAAAGCAAAAATGGGTACAAATGAAACCATCTTTACCTTGATGTTAAACTATTTGGCAATTAAATTTGTAACCTATCTGCAATATGGTCCTTGGAAAGACCCCGCCGCCCAAGGATTTCCAAAAATTGCCACCTTTTCCAAGGAAGCAATTTTACCTTCCGTTGGCGGTGTGCATATGGGATGGATTATCGCCTTAATTTTAGTGGTTTTGGTTTATGTTTTTTTGAACCACACAAAGAAGGGTTATGAAATCTCTGTCGTTGGGGAAAGCATTGAAACTGCCCGTTATGCCGGCATGAATATCTCCTCTGTTATCATTATTTCCATGCTGCTTTCCGGCGGACTGTGCGGCTTAACAGGTATGATTCAGGCCTCTGCAGTGGAGAAAACCTTGTCCGCCTCCCTCTCTGCCAATTACGGCTTTACGGCAATTATTACCACTTGGCTTGCTGGTTTAAATGCCATTGCTACGCTGTTTGTCTGCGTTGCCTTTGCAATTTTGGTACAGGGGGGCAACTATATTCAAATTTCCATGCAGGTTCCCGCCTCTGTTGCGGATATGATTCAAGCAATTATTTTATTCTTTGTATTAGGCAGCGAATTTTTCCTGCAATATAAGGTTACTTTCCATAAGTATTTTAAAGTGAAAAAGGAGGCGAAATAATATGCTAGTCGGTTTTCTTGCTGCGGCTATCATCGCGGGTACTCCCCTTCTTTTCGCCACCTTGGGCGAAATCTTTTCCGAAAAGGCAGGTCATCTAAACCTAGGGGTGGAGGGCATGATGTATATGGGTGCCATTGTCGGGTTTATTGTGGGATTAAATACCCATAACCCCATCCTTGCCATGCTGGGGGCAGTTTTTGCAGGCAGTGCGGGTGCATTGCTATATGCCTTTTTAACCGTATCCCTTCGGGTAAATCAAACAGTTTGCGGCTTAACACTGACCATTTTCGGCGAAGGCTTTGCCAGCTTTTTAGGTCAAAGAGTGATGGGCTCTATTGTTCCGGGGGATATCAAAAGCTTTTTTGTGGCAAGGCCCATCCCTCTGCTTTCCTCCATTCCCTATATTGGGGAAATCTTTTTTAAACAAGACGTTTTTGTCTATTTTGGGTACCTTACCATTATTTTGGCAACCTACTATCTGTTCCGTACCAAAAAGGGCTTAAACCTTCGGGCAGTAGGCGAGAGCGCTGCGGCGGCGGATGCTTCGGGGATTAACGTAACCTTGTACAAGTATGCTCATATCCTTTTGGGCGGTGCGTTGTGCGGCTTGGGCGGCGCCTATATGTCCTTGGTAACCGTTCCCGTTTGGCAGGAGCATATTATTGCTGGGCGCGGTTGGATTGCTGTTGCATTGGTTATTTTCGCTTCCTGGAACCCAATCAAAGCCATGCTTGGTGCATTCCTATTCGGCGGTTTATCCATTTTGGGCTTTCGTTTGCAGAGCATGGGAATTCGCATTTCCCAGTATCTGATTGACATGCTTCCCTATGCGGCAACCATTATTATTGTAATTATCAGCACAAGAAAAAATAAAAAAGAAGATATGCCTCCGGCGGATTTAAATAATCCCTATTTCAGAGAGGAGCGTTAAGGCTGAAAACCTTGGACGCCGCTCTCTCACTGCCCAAGATAGGGCAGACGGCGAAGCCGGCTTTTGCGTAGCAAAAGTGATGACCCAAACCCTTGTGGGTGTTTGAGGGCAATGCCCTCAAGGTTTAGACTTTATCGACACCCTTTCAAAAAGCTCAACCTTCAATGTTTTTTAAAATAGCAGAGAAAAAAGCCTGTTTTCCATGATTTTTCGCCTGGGAAAGCGGGCTTTTTTTATTATTAGGCATTTTTATATAAATTTTTCAAATATGCACAAAAACTTTTCTGTAAACCTCACTAAAATCCCCATTTTTACTGTTGTGAAAGCATCTTAGCTTTGTTATGATAAGCAGGTGCGATTTCTAAGCAAATTTTAATTTTTCATATATCGAAAGGGGATATTCTTATGCTGCGCAATTTTGCAGACAGCTTAAAACAAGAATTCATGGGTTACAACGCTTCTAAATTAACAAAGGATTTAATGGCGGGCCTTACCGTTGCGGCGGTTGCCTTGCCTTTGGCCCTCGCCTTTGGTGTGAGCAGTGGCGCCACTGCGGCGGCAGGCTTAATTACCGCAATTATTGCGGGGCTTATTATGAGCCCCTTGGCAGGTGGGTATTACCAAATTTCCGGGCCTACGGGTGCAATGGCGGCAATTTTGATGTCTTTGGTTGCTGCCTACGGCATTGACGGTGTTTATATTGCCACCTTGATTGCTGGAGGTATATTACTGCTTTCAGGACTCCTTCGCCTTGGCAAGCTAACCTCCTTTATTCCTGCCCCTGTAATCACGGGCTTTACCTCGGGCATCGCCGTAATTATTGCCTTAGGGCAGATTGATAACTTCTTCGGTACCCACTCCCAAGGCACCTCTGCCATTGCAAAATTATTCAGCTATGCACATTTAGGCTTTTCCCCTAATTTGAATGCATTGCTTTTGGGTGCATTTGTCGTATTATTTATGGTTTTCTTTCCGAAAAAATGGAACGCTGTTGTTCCTGCGTCCTTACTTAGCATTATTCTTGCCACCGCAGCCTCCTCTTTTTTGAAGCTGGATGTGGCCGCTGTGGGAGAAATTCCAAAAACACTTATTCCTGAAAGCCGTTTGACTTTAGCCGCTTTAAACCTAGAAACTGCGGGGAAACTGATTGCCCCTGCCTTTAGTATTGCCATTTTAGGCATGATTGAAAGCCTTTTATGCGGCGCCAGCGCTGGCAGAATGACAGGCGTTCGCCTCAACAGCAATCAGGAATTAATCGCCCAGGGTGTGGGGAATATTCTGCTTCCCTTTTTTGGCGGCATTCCGTCTACCGCTGCCATTGCTCGTACCAGTGTTGCCGTAAAATCCGGTGCGCAAACCCGTTTGGTTGGTATTTTTCATGCAATAGGCCTTTTAATTTCCATGTTCCTTTTGGCCCCTGTCATGTCTCAAATTCCTCTGTCCGCCTTGGCAGGGGTGCTTATGGTTACGGCATGGCGCATGAACGAATGGGAATCTATCCATTATATCTTTTCCCATAAATTTAAGGGCGCAATGCTGGAGTTTGTGGCAACCATGACGGCTACCATCATTTTCGATCTTACCATAGCCATTTTGGTTGGTGTTTTAATCGGCTTGGTATTCTTGGTAACACGCCTTTCCTTTATAGAAATCAACTACGAAGACGTGGATATGAGCCGCATGAACATAACAGACCCCATTCTTTGTGAAAGATACAAAAATGCAAAGGTTGTTTATATTACAGGCCCCATGATTTTTGCAAACACACAAGCAGTGGCTGATATTGGCACAAAGGTTGCAGGTGCCGACACCGTTCTTTTTTCCATGCGGGGTGTTTCCAATATCGATATTTCCTGCGCTCAAACCCTGCGGGAATTGATTGAAGGCCTGCGCAATCAAGGGGTAGATGTGGCGCTTTGCGGCTTGCCGGCACGTACCATGAAAATGATGCACCGCACTGATTTAAAAAATATCATCGGCGAAGAAAACTTCTATTGGAGCGTGGAGCGCGTTCTCCTTACAAACCGCCCAAAAGCAAATTTAGCCGCATAATAAAACTTCATTACATAAAAAAGGGATATTGCCATGTTGTGTGGCAGTATCCCTTTTATTTCATAAACAGGCTTTTCCTATCTCTTTGCAATTCCTTTTGAGAAAGATTCAAGACCAATTCTTCTATTGCGGCAATTGTTGCAATTGTACAAAGCACGACCGCCGTAACCTCCAGCCCCCAAAAATAATACAGCACTGGAAAGCAAAATAGTGCCGCTCCTGTGATTTTATTGAAATAGGTATGTAAAAAAGCCAGCGCCCGATACCGAAGGATTCCAATAACAAGGGAACATATTTTGATAAAACAAATTCCCCCGATCCAATACCATGCCCATGTTGGCAAAAACATCACCGGTAGAAAGCGGTACAGCAAAATAAAAACAAAAATGCAGTCCGCAATACTATCCAAGGTTGCCCCCAAAGAGGAGCTCAGTCCAAACCTTCTTGCAATATAACCATCCAAAGCATCACTGATACCACAAAAAAGATATAGTACAAAAAAACCCCTTGAAAATGGTTCCACCAATAGCAACAAAAATGCGCCAATGATTCTTGCAACAGTTAATATATTGGGAATAAGCCGCATTTTGCCACCTCAAAAATTATATTTTCTTTAGCCTAGCATAAATATTCCTTCACCACAAGAACTTTCCACAAGAATACGTTACAGGCTCAAAACAAACCTTGGGCGTCGCCCTCTCACTGCCCAAGATAGGGCAGACAGCGAAGTTGACTTTTGCGCAGCAAAAGTGATGACCCAAACCCACTTGCTTTTTGAAAAAAGCCAGACCAAAAACTTTATTAGCCCCCCCCGTATTTCCGGGGTTTTGGATGAGTCTGGGGTAAAACCCTTGTAGGTATTTGAGGGCAAAGCCCTCAAGGTGTCGACTTTGTCGACACCTTGAGTACCCCTAGCTTACACAAACCAATCAAAAATCCTATTTATTTTGAGGAATATTGGGGATTCCTGCAAAGCCTTCTTCCAAGTCAGCATCCGAAGGAATATAGTCGTTCATTACGCCATCATTGAATTTTTCATAGGCAACCATATCAAAATATCCTGTGCCTGTTAAGCCAAAGAGAATTGTTTTTTCTTCTCCCGTTTCCTTACAGCGCAATGCTTCATCCATGGCAACACGGATTGCATGAGCACTCTCAGGCGCAGGCAAAATGCCTTCTTCCCTTGCAAATAACTCCGCTGCCTCAAATACGGCGGTTTGCTCCACGGAGCATGCCTCCAGCAACCCTTGATGGAACAATTCAGAGATTACGGGGCTCATACCATGATACCGCAAGCCTCCGGCATGGTTTGCAGAAGGAATGAAACCACTGCCTAATGTATACATTTTTGCCAACGGTGTCACCATGCCCGTATCGCAGAAGTCATACACATATTTTCCTCTTGTTAAGCTTGGGCAGGAAGCAGGCTCCACGGCAATAAATCGATACGCCCTTTCTCCTCTGAGCATTTCGCCCATGAAAGGAGAAATCAACCCGCCAAGGTTTGAGCCGCCGCCGGCACACCCAATGATTACATCGGGAACAACGCCATATTTATCCAAAGCGGCTTTTGCCTCAAGCCCAATTACAGACTGATGTAAAAGCACCTGATTTAACACGCTGCCCAATACATAGCGATACCCTTCCCGTGTTACCGCTGCCTCTACGGCCTCGGAAATTGCACAGCCTAAGCTGCCTGTGGTATTTGGATGCTCTGCCAAAATCTTTTTGCCGACCTCTGTTTTCATAGAAGGAGAAGGTGTTACCTTTGCGCCGTAGGTACGCATTACCTCTCTACGGAAAGGCTTTTGCTCATAGGAAACCTTAACCATGTAAACATCGCAATCCAAACCCAAATAGGCACATGCCATGGATAGCGCCGTCCCCCACTGACCTGCTCCCGTTTCCGTAGTCACCCCTTTTAGCCCCTGTTTCTTTGCATAATACGCCTGAGCGATGGCGGAATTCAGCTTGTGGCTGCCGCTAGTATTATTCCCTTCAAATTTATAATAAATTTTTGCCGGTGTCTGTAGCTTTTCTTCTAAGCGGTAAGCACGAACCAAGGGGGAGGGACGATACATTTTGTAATAATCCTGAATCTCTTGGGGAATATCAATATAAGCATTTGTATTGTCCAGCTCCTGCGCCACCAATTCTTCACAAAATACCGGGGCCAATTCCTCCGCCTTCATAGGCTCTAGGGTACCGGGGTTTAATAGGGGCGCCGGCTTAATCTTCATATCTGCACGCACATTGTACCATTGCTTGGGAATTTCGTTCTCATCCAAATAAATTTTGTAAGGGATTTCCTTGTTTTTCATGCTTTTTTCTCCTCTCAATACGATAATTTTTCGCCTGTTGGGAGATAGAAACGTTTTTAATGCAACAAAAAAGCTCCTGTCCCAACAAATATCCTTTGCAGGGACAAGAGCAAATATTCACTCCTGCGGTGCCACCCGGCTTGGTACAAAAAATGTACCCTCTCATGACATACTAACATATGTCCTCGTTGATAACGGAGTATCCGCTCCGGCTTGCATACTAACCGTTCTGCGCGCCCTCAGGAGGCCATTCCTCTCAAAAATCCACACCGCCGTTCCACCCTCGGCAGCTCTCTGTTGTTTCTTCTTGAAAGTACTTTTCTCCCTCATCGGTTTTATTGGATAAATTTTACGATGAAATTGTATCTTTGTCAATACAAGTCAATACAAAAAATTCAATTTGGTAGTTTTTCGTGTCTTTTTACGATTTTTGCTTTTTTTTCTGGTTATTTTTACAACCACGCCAAGCAATTATTTTTATTTCCAACAAAAAAAGGATTTGACAATTTGCCGAACCCTTAGATTGTAGAATAACCTATTTTATAAAACAGAAGGGTTTGGGAAACGAAGAGTTTCCCAAGTGGAATCCGTAGGATGAGCTTTGCCCATCCGAGGAAAATAGGGCGTTTCAAGACCTTTTGGTCGCAGGAACACATCTATTTGTCCTCTGCCAACTTGAAAAAAGCTTGAAGGAACTGAGCTTTTTTCAAAGGGTGTCGACTTTATCGACACCCTGAAGATTCGACAATTTGCCGAACCCGTCCCTTTTTTAAAAGCTTATATCGTCTGTATTTGCGGTTCCCATTGGTATAGCACTTCCACATTTTGGACACTGAATTTCCGTTTCCGCCTCCATGGTTTCGCCGTCCACATCAATTTCCTCGCCACAACTGGGACAAATAAAGGAATAGAAAAATATGGGCTCATTTTCCTCATCTTCCCCATATTCATCCAAGCCTTCCATATCCTCATCATCCATGAAAGTTTCCAGCATAAACGCCATATCATCCAAAATATCTAACATGCCGTGGAAGATCTTTCCCTCCTTGCTGTTCTCATCAAAGCCGCTTCCATCGCACACACCTCGAAGATAAGTAATTTTTTTTTCAAAGTATTCCATGCCAAAAGCCCCCTTTTTCATACTTTCAGGAATTCTCAAAGTACCGCCAAAACCAAAAAATAAAATTGAAAGCCCTCCCCAAAAACGATATAGGGTAACTTCCCAGCTTTCTTAGGCGTTTGATCTGCCTAAATATTCGCCTGTTCTTGTGTCAATTTTAACCACTTCATCCTGATTGATGAACAAAGGCACTTGAATTTGAGCGCCTGTTTCCAAAATTGCAGGCTTTGTCGCACCCTGTGCTGTGTTCCCAGCAAAACCAGGCTCTGTTTCTGTAATTTTCAATTCTACAAACAAAGGAGGTTCAATACCAAAAACCTGTCCATCATAAGAAAGAATTTTCACAACTTCATTTTCCTTTACAAATTTCAAGAAATCACCAACCTCGTCGGCATTGATTGCAATTTGTTCATAGGTTTCGGAGTTCATAAAGTGATATAAATCACCATCGTTGTAAAGATATTCCATATCCTGTCTTTCAATGTGTGCTCTGGGCATTTTTTCAGTAGGTCTAAAGGTTTTTTCCAAAACAGCCCCTGTTTTCAAATTTTTAATTTTTGTACGCACAAACGCTGCGCCTTTACCGGGCTTCACATGCTGGAATTCCAAAATTACATAGGGTGCGCCTTCGTATTCCATTGTTACACCATTTCTAAATTCACCTGCAGAAATCATTCGTATTTCCTCCTCAAATTCATTGCACTCAGTCAAAATTTTTGTATTTATAACAGACAGCGTTATAAAACACTCCAGAACGTAGACAAAGTCAAAACCTTGATGGCTTTGCCCTCAAACACCCACAAGGGTTTCATCTCAGCACTTTGCTGCGCAAAGCTGTCTTTTAGACAGATGGCACTTCTTTGCCATTGCACCTTGACCCTTTAGAAACCGCATAAACATGCGGTTTTTATATAAGTTTTTGGTCTTGCTTTTTTCAAAAAGCAAGCAGGTGGTCATCACTTTTGCTACGCAAAAGCCAGCTTCGCTGTCTGCCCTATCTTGGGCAGTGAGAGGGCGGCGCCCAAGGTTTGTCTTTAGTCTGTAGCGTTATAAAACGCCCTTGAAATCAGCTTGAGCTTATCCCCCTCTGTTTTCTTTCGTAAGGCTCTCTTTTTTATACCCTTACAATAGTCCGTTAGCCTTTCATGCTTTCTTTCTTTAAAAATAAGCATATCCTTATACATTTTAATAGAAAACCCTTTTAATTTCAATAAAAACTTAATGAAATACCGTATTTTCTATTATTTATTTTCTGTTCCGCTTAAAATATACCTTTAATACCTGTTTTTCCAATCCTCGCTTTACCTTTGTAACCAGCTGATCCCTGTTACAAATGGGCGCGGTAAGAATACAGGTAAGTCCCGCCCTGTGGCCGCACCACATATCCGTAAAAATCTGATCCCCAATCATGGCTGTGTTCTTGGCAGAAAGCTCCAATTTTTCCAATGCAAGCCTTAGCTTGCGCACACCCGGCTTTCCCGCTTTATGCACCGCCAGGGTTTTCAAGTTTTTATTAAAGAGTTTTACCCTTTCTTGATTATTATTGGAAAGAATACAAAGGCGAAAGCCTTGCTTTTTTAAAAATAAAAATAGCTCAATCAAATCATTCTCAGGCTCCGCAATGTCAAACGGGGCCACCGTATTATCAATATCAAACACCAGCCCTTTGATTCCCCTTGCCTTCAGCTCCTCCAAAGGCAGCTCATAAACCGACTTCACATAAATATCCGGAAAAAACCGCTCTAAAATCATGTTATTCCAACCCTTCTTCATCCTTGCTCCAATATGCATTTTCATCCACATTCCCCAGCCGTTCGCCGCTTAAATAACGAATCATAATATCGTCTGCATCGCCACTGACGCCATAAATCAGCTCTACCCGCTTTAAACGCAAAATATTTCGCACCCCGGAACGTATTTTTCCGCAAATCACAACGTTAATTGCTTCTTCCATTAAAAAGCGCCCCAAATCCTTTGCGCCAATGGGAACAAGCTCCTTTGATTTTACCAATTCAATTTCCACTTCATATATGGTAAATTCCTCTGCTCTTGAAAAAAAAGCTTCAATTTTTCCATTCCTTGTAGGTATTGCTACACGCAAAAAACCCCCCCCAAACGCTCGGCTAATTTTACGGTTTTCACCGCCCACGGCTTCCTTTTTTCTTGTCACCGGCACCCATGCTTTGGATGATGCCTGCTTCTCAAAAAGGGAGAAGCTTTCCATGCAGTGAAAACATATGGTTATTGTATCCGCTTTTTTGGTTATTTGTCAATTTTCTCTATATTATTTTTGCATATATTTCAAATAAAGTGTAAAATACTACCTGTAAGTATTTTTACAAATAAAGGAGCTGATTGCATTGGATGAAAGAATAAAAACCTTGGCATATAACTTAGTAAACTATTCTTGCCGCCTGCAAAAGGGAGAAAAATTATTAATCAATTGTAATGGGGTTCATCCCGCCCCATTGGTAAAGCAAATAATTAAAGAAGTTTATAAAGCGGGGGGAACGCCTTTTTTACAAGTTATGACAAACTCTTTGGAAAGAGAGTTGCTTTTGGGTGCCACCGAGGAACAGCAAAAAATCATGGCGGAGGTAGACAGCCGTCTGATGGAGCAGATGGATGCCTTCATCGGCGTTCGTGGCGAGGATAATATAACGGAACAGGCAGACGTGCCGGGCGAAAAGCTGGATTTGCAAAACCGCCTTTATACCGACCCTGTGCATCACGGCATTCGTGTACCCCATACGAAATGGGTGGTTTTGCGCTACCCCACACACGGCATGGCACAGTCTGCCCACACCAGCTTGGAGGACTTTGAGGATTTCTATTTCAACGTTTGCAATCTGGATTACAGCAAAATGAGCAGTGCTATGGATTCTTTGGTGGAATTGATGAACAAAACCGACAAAGTGCGCCTTGTGGCTAAGGATACAGATCTTACCTTCTCCATCAAGGACATTCCCGCCGTAAAGTGCGCCGGCCGCTGCAATATCCCCGACGGTGAGGTTTATACCGCCCCTGTAAAGGATTCCATTAACGGTGTTATTACCTATAATACCCCTTCGGAATACAACAGCTTTACCTTTGAGCATGTGAAATTAACCTTTAAAGACGGAAAAATTATTGATTGTGACGGAAACGACAAGGAGCGCCTTGAAAAAATCTTTAATTCCGACGAGGGCGCAAGATATGTGGGAGAATTTGCCATTGGTGTCAATCCTTACATTACAAAGCCCATGAATAATATTTTATTTGACGAAAAAATTGCCGGCAGTATTCATTTTACCCCCGGTAATTGCTATGATGACGCTTTTAATGGCAATCACTCCGCAATCCATTGGGATTTGGTCTTGATTATGACTCCGGAATACGGCGGCGGGGAAATTTGGTTTGATGATAAGCTAATCCGCAAGGATGGAGTTTTTGTTCTGCCTGAGTTGGAAGTCCTAAACCCGGACAAATTAAAATAATGACAAAAAAAGTGGAAAAACAAGGCTTTTTTGTTGACATAGGTCTTTAAAATATAGTAAAATCCTGTTATATGATAAACTGGCTGTGAAAAGAAGAGTAAACGGTACGCTGTGTGAAAGAGAGCCTGAACGGTATTTTTTACCTAGCTGAAAAAAGGTACAGAAGCACCCGTTGAACATGGTCTTGGAGCTGCGCACCGAAAGAATTACTTCTTTAGGCTGCGACGAGGGCGCCCGTTAAAGCGCAACGGTACTTTCTTTTGTACCTACTAAGGTCTTTTTTGCGAAAAAAAGACAAATTAAGGTGGTAACACGGTGAATATCCGTCCTTTGTATTTTTTATAAAGGACGGTTTTTTATTTCTTAGAACTTTACACAAGGGTTGAAAAGTACTGCCAGTGAATTGACATAAAAAAGGAGAGAGAACAGTGGAAAAAGAAAAATTTTATATCACCACCCCCATTTATTACCCCAGTGATAAGCTGCATATCGGCCATTCCTACTGCACCGTTGCAACGGATACCATGGCGCGCTACAAAAGACTTCGTGGGTTTGATGTTATGTTCCTTACAGGAACGGATGAGCACGGTCAAAAAATTGAGCGTATTGCAACTGCCCAAGGCAAGGAGCCAAAAGAATATATTGATAATGTAGTTGTAGGCATCAAAGAATTATGGAAAACCTTGAATATTTCCTACGATAAGTTTATCCGCACCACCGACGATTACCATGTAAAGGCAATCCAAAAAATCTTCACTCAACTTTACCAGCAGGGGGATATCTATAAAAGCTCCTACGAGGGCTGGTATTGCACACCATGCGAATCCTTCTTTACCGAGCATCAGCTGGTAAACGGGAAGTGTCCCGACTGCGGACGTGACGTGGAATTGGTAAAAGAGGAAAGCTATTTCTTCCGTCTTTCCAAATATCAGGATCGTATTTTGAAGCACATGGAAGAGAATGCAGAATTTTTGCAGCCCAATACCCGTATGAACGAAATGATTAACAACTTCTTAAAGCCTGGCCTGGAGGATTTGGCGGTTTCCCGTACCTCCTTCAAATGGGGCATCCCTGTAGAGTTTGACCCCGGCCATATTGTATATGTTTGGATTGATGCTCTTTCCAACTATATCACAGCTTTGGGTTATGGCTCTGACGATGACAGTCTGTTCCAAAAATATTGGCCCGCTGACATCCATGTGGTAGGCAAGGAAATTGTTCGTTTCCATTCCATTATATGGCCTGCAATGTTGATGGCATTAAATATCCCTCTGCCCAAGCAAATTTTTGGTCATGGCTGGCTGGTAATTAACGGCGGCAAAATGTCAAAATCCGTGGGGAACGTAGTTGACCCTAACGTTTTAGTGGAAAAATACGGCGTAGACGCCATCCGCTACTTCTTGCTTAGAGAAATTGCCTTTGGTCAGGATGGTAACTTCAACAATGAAGCCTTGATTCAGCGGATTAATTCCGACTTAGCAAACGATTTGGGCAACCTTGTTTCTAGAACCGTTGGTATGATTGACAAATATTTCGGCGGCAAACTGCCCGAGGCCCGCACCCAAACACCCTTTGATGCAGACCTGGAGGAGATGGCCTTAGGAACTGCTCAAAAAGTGGAAGCTGCTATGGAAAAAATGTTCTTCAGCGATGCTTTAATTGAAATTTGGAACTTAATCCGCAGAACAAATAAATATATTGATGAAACCCAACCTTGGATTCTTTGCAAGGATGACGAAAAAAAAGGCGAGCTGGCTGATGCTTTGTACCATGTTGCGGAAAGCATCCGAATTATTTCTATCTTAATTCAACCCTTCATCCCTAACACACCGGGAAGAATCTGGGCACAATATAACATTGACAGCAGCCTTGTGGAATGGGATATGGCAAAGGAATGGGGCTTACTTCCCATAGAATTGAAGATTGAAAAGGGCGAAACCCTTTTCCCTCGTATTGATATAAAAAAGGAACTAGCAGAGCTGGAAGCGGCAATTAAAGCCTCTCAGTCTACCGCCGTTGCAAATCAAACAAAGGAAGAACCAAAAGAGGAAAAGAAGGAAGCGCCAAAGCAGCATGATGAACCCGAATATCCTGCGGAAATTAGCATTGATGATTTCTGTAAGGTACAACTTAAGGTGGGCGAGGTCATCTCAAGCGCTGCTGTGGAGGGTTCGAAAAAGCTTTTGCGCAGCATCATTAAAATAGGTGATGAAGAAAGAGTCATTTTCTCAGGGATTAAGCCATGGTATAGCCCTGAAGAAATGGTTGGCAAAAAGGTAGTGGTTGCCTATAACTTAAAGCCAAGAAAAATGATGGGTGAGCTATCTTACGGAATGATTCTTTGCGCCGACGACGGAAACGGCAATCTGAGTCTTTTGACCACCGAAAAGAAAGACTTCCCCAGCGGAAGCGAAATCAGCTAATGTATTTTGAATCTCATGCCCATTTTGATGCCATACAATTCAAGGAGGATCGGGAGGAGCTTTTAGGGCTTCTCCCCTCTTGTGGTATAGACTATTTGGTGAACGTGGGGTGCGATGTAAAAAGCTCAAAGCAAAGCATTCGCCTGGCTGAACGTTATGACTACATTTATGCCGCTGTAGGCATTCATCCCCATGAATTGTATGATATGTCCTCTAAAACCATGGAAGAGCTCCGTCGGCTTTCCCAACATAAAAAAGTAGTTGCCCTTGGGGAAATGGGCTTGGACTATTATTATGATACGCACCCCAGAGAGCTTCAGCAATTTTGGTTTCGTCAGCAGCTTCGCCTTGCGGAATCTGTTAACAAACCTGTAATAATTCATTCAAGAGATGCATCCCAGGAAACCTTTGATATTATCGCCGCAAGCAACGTCCGCCGTGGTGTGATACACTGCTATTCGGGCGCAGCGCCAATGGCGGTGGAATATACAAAAATGGGCTATTATATTGGCATTGGTGGAGTAGTAACCTTCCCAAATTCAAAAAAAATAGCGGAAGTGGTGGAAGCCCTCCCCCTGGAGAAGATTTTGATTGAAACTGACAGCCCCTATTTGGCACCCATACCCAATCGAGGTAAACGAAATGACTCCAGAAATTTGGAATTTATTGTAAATAAAATCGCTGAAATAAAAGAAACAACCCCAGAAATTGTAGCTGAAATTACTGGTAAAAATGGACAAAATTTATTTTTTTAAAAAAAAGTTGCATAAATGTTACAAATGTGTTAATATACTACTAGTAAAGTAAAGATATATCCCTACGATATGTCTTTATTTTTGCAGTTGTTTGTAAATTATAAAGAAAAAACATGCGGAAGTGACGACTCCCCCGCGTAAATACGACTGCGGCTCAATGCCCCAAAGGGGCTTGGGCAAAGGCATAAAGATCTATATGTCTATCATAAATACGAGAGGAACAGCCCCAATGCCCTTCCCACAAATCGGCAAAAGCTGGGTAATGTTCAAGGAGGAAAAAATGAAAACGCATCTTAGAGTATTTGCTATCGTGGTATTTATATTGGTGATTGGCTGCGGCACAGCCTCTGCTTATAGCAAACTTAACACACAGTCTGTAATTGTTAATTTGGACGGCGTACCCCGAATGGTAACCACCGACGCCCAAACTGTCGGTGAATTGTTGAAGGAGCTTTCTGCCACCATCGACACAGGATACCTTTTAGAAGATTTTAACGAAGCAGACGCTGTAACAAATATGATGGCCATTTCTCTTACCTCAGTAACGGAAAAAATTGTTGCCACAACAGATGTTGTACCTTACAAAGTAATTGAGAAAGCTTCTGCCACATTGCAACCCGGCGAACGTCGTGTCGTTCAAGAAGGGCAAGAGGGTCAAACCTCAGTTGTAAGCAAGCAAATATACCACGGCGATCAATTTGTTAGTTCTGAGTTGGTAGAAACGAAAGTTGTTACGGATGCTGTTGACGAGATTATAGAAGTTGGTGCTTCTAACGTCATTAACGGTATGACTTATAAAAAAGCAATTAATGCAAAAGCAACAGCATATACCCCCTATGATGCCGGTTGTAACGGTATTACAGCAACAGGAACGAAAGCAACAAAGGGTGTTATTGCTGTAGACCCCAAGGTAATTCCTTTGGGCACTAAGGTATACGTTCCGGGCTATGGCGTGGCGATTGCTGCGGATACAGGCGGTGCAATTGACGGCAACCGCATTGATGTTTGCTATGAAACCAAAAGTGAAGCTTATTCTTGGGGGGTGCAAAACGTAACGGTTTACGTTTTATCCTAACCAAAGAAAATAAATATATAACCGCGATAAAAAAGACCAAGTCAATGACTTGGTCTTTTTCTCTTATCTATCCCTAAATAAAACGTATGCGTTTTTAATCTTCAAGATTATTTTCATCAAATAATGGGGATGTAAAAAATTCTCCAATACCTATTTCTAAACCCAAACACATTTCATGTATGATTCGAAGTTTAACGGAATCATAAGAACAGTTCATAACATTACCTATCGTTGAACGAGGAACACCACTTCTCTTAAATAATTCATATTGGGTCATTCCTTTGGATATTAAAATTTCTTCTAATCTTTTACTAATCGCTTCGTTTAATCTCATAAGCCCCTCTGTCCCTGTAGCTATACTATATTAATTATAGAATTTAAAAAAATGAAATTAGTCCCTTTACATGTACTAACCGAAAATTTTATGATAATATATGTAAAAAGGAATTTTAGATACATTCAGAGGGAGAGATAAAATGAGCAACCGAAAGATATATCAAAAAATAGCAAAAGAAAACAAAATAAATATGTGTGAAGTCAAACAGTCTATGCAATCAGCACTAGACTATGCCTTTGGAAATCCAAACAACCAAAGTATCATAAAAGCATATCAGAATCAAGTACCACGCAGGGGCGAAGTGCCAACACCCGATTGAATTTATAAAATATGCAGTACAAAAATTGAGAAATGAAACATAATTGATTGTTCGTTTTATTCCATACAGAAAAGAGGTGTTCGCAATAACTGCAAATACCTCAGACTGTCGAAAAACCTTGGGCGCCGCCCTCTCACTACCCAAGATAGGGCAGACGGCGAAGCCGGCTTTTGCGTAGCGAAAGTGATGAAAACCTGCTTGCTTTTTGAAAAAAGCAAGACCAAAAACTTTTTATACAACCCGCATATTATGCGGGTTAAGATGAGTCAAGGGTGAAACCCTTGTGGGTGTTTGAGGGCAACGCCCTCAATATTTTGACTTAATCTTTTTTCATGGAAAGAACTATTTATTTGGCTTCGTCCTTCTTCCAACGTCTAAGAACAGGAAAAGCAAGAATTGGAATAATGGCTAAAACCAGGGAAATCCAAAACGAAGGATAAGTTATTTCTAAGCTTGTTTCAAAAATATTGTCTACAGAAACAAAAGGTGTATACCATGTGAACATCTGCCAAATATAAATAATAGGAAAAGTGACCAGGCATAGCTCTGTTATAATAGAAACAATAAATACGCCCAATTCGTCTTTCGGTTCATTGTTATAAAATACAACCAATACTGCCATTTGCATCATGAAATAAGGAAAAAAAAGAAATCCCCACACATACCCCTCCATGCTGGGTTCAAAAGAAAACCATGGTAAAAACAGCCCTGCCCAAGAAAGCAACACAATTCTTGCAAACGTCTTTTTTTCCCACTTAGAAGCAAACATTCTATCCTCTTTTACTATATTTGATTCAATACTATCCTTCTTTCGCCGTCGCAGAAAAGGAAATGCAAAGATTGGAATAAAAGAAAGGAGAAAGGCAATCCAAAACGTAGGCATCGATGAATATAAGCCTTCTGAAAAACAATCTTCAAAAAAATAAAACGGTGTGTTCCACGACATCATTAGGCAAAGATATATGATTAGAAAGGAAATCAACAGTAATTCTGTTAACATAGGAAAGACTATGCCTCTCGTTTTCTCTTCCATTGCCTTGCTACAGAAAACAGCAATTAGCATCCCTTGTATCATAACAAAAGGAAAAGCGAAAATTCCCCAATAATATAGTCCTTGGTCAATGCGAAACCACAGCAACAGCAGCCCTAACCATGCTATAGCCATGCAACTTACAAAAATCTTTCTTCTCCGTTTTGAAGCAAACATTGGCTAACACCTCAAAGTCCACGGCCACCGACTAACCGCTTAAGCCTACATAAGGCTTTCCTATTACTTTACTCGCAAAAATTATGATACAACGACTACTCATTATTACATTCTATCTTTTTTCATTTTTAATTTCCATTAAAAATTTTTTACAAGTCAATAATTTCTGCATTTTGAACAGATTCTTCCAGCAGTCTGTCCAATTCTGTCAAACGGCGCTCAGATTTTTCAATAAAACTCAATCTAGGCTTTGTAACGGGGTGCTTCGCCACAAAAACCGTACAGCAATCCTCGTAAGGTCTTGCGGAGATTTCAAAAGTACCAATTTTTTGGGCAAGGTTAACAATTTCCTGTTTATCCATCCCAGCCAAAGGCCGCAATACAGGCATTTCACAAACAGCATTAATGGCGAAAATCCCTTGCATGGTCTGGCTGGCAACCTGTCCCACGCTTTCACCGGTAATCAGTGCCATGGCGTCGTCCTTTTTGGCAATCATCTCTCCCGCACGCATCATGGCACGTTTCAAGTGAATAGTAAGCTTATCATGGGCAACGTTATCCAATAAATACAGCTGTAATTCTGTAAAAGGCACCACATACAGACGGAATTCCCCTGTAAAATCGGCAATTCTTTTTGCCAAATCAATAACCTTCTCCTTGGCCCATTCGCTGGTGTAAGGGGGGCTGTGGAAATAAACGCCTTCCACCTCAACGCCGCGTTTTGCCATCATCCAAGTGGCCACAGGGCTGTCAATGCCGCCGGAAAGCAGGCTGACTCCCTTGCCTGAACTACCGTAAGGCAAACCTCCGTAGGTTTTAATTACTTTTGAGTGCACATAGGTACTGTTTCTGATTTCAATATTCAACATTACATCGGGGTTATGCACATCCACCCTTAAATTGGGCATTTGCTCCAGCAGATACTCCCCAACCTTCATATTGACATCCATAGAGGGCATCGTAAAGCCCTGATTCGCCCTTCTCGTACGAACTTTAAAGGAAATCTGCTGGTCGCCATACTGCTCTTTCATGTGCTGTAAGGATTCTTCTAAAATCGTTTCAAAGGTCATATCCGCCAAACGAACACCGGGGCATACCGCCACCAAACCAAAAATAGGCACGATTCGAGGAATCAGCAAATCGTAGTCCAATTCGCCGCCTCTATCCTCAACAATCAATCTCCCCGGATCTCTTACCACATAATAATTACCCATTGGGTCAATATTTCTACGGATTGCCGAAATCAATCGGTTAATAAAAATGTAACGGTTATTGCCTCTCATAGCAATTTCACCGTATTTTATAATTAAAACCTTTTCTGCCATAACGCTGCCCCTTTATCTATTATATTTTCTCAAAAACGGCACAGATTTTTCCAGTGCCGCCAAGCAAATCTGAATTTCTTCCATAGTATTATATCTGGAAAAGCTAAAGCGAACCGCCCCTTCTATTTCCGAAAAGGGCATGCCCATTGCCATTAAAACAGAGCTTCCTACTTTTTTCTTGCTGTCACAAGCAGAGCCTGCGGAAACAAAAATACCCTTACTTTCCAAATCATGAAGCAAAACTTCACTGCGCAAGCCTTGAAATGTAACATTTAAAACATAGGGACTTGCGCCTTCCAAGCCATCCCCATTGATTTTGGTATTGGGCATGGCCAAAATCCCCTCAGCTAGAGCTTTCTTCAAGGCTGACACATGGGCAATGCTCTCTTGCATATGGTTAAAGGCTTCCTCTGCGGCAATGCCTAAAGCCGCCACAGCAGGGCCGTTTTCCGTGCCTGCTCTTTGCCCCTTTTGCTGACCGCCGCCAAGAATAAAGGGCTTTACCTTGGTACCCTTTCGCATGTACAGCATACCCACGCCTTTAGGCCCGTGAATTTTATGTCCACTCATGGTTAAGAGGTCTATCTTCATTTTTTCCACATCTATAGGGTACTTGCCAAAGGCCTGCACCGCATCCACATGAAACAGGGTTTGGGGATTTTTTTCTTTAATCAGCTTGCCGATTGCCGCCCCGTCCTGCACAACGCCAGTTTCGTTATTTACTAAAATGATACTCACCAAAACGGTATCGGGGCGGATGGCCGCCGCCAATTCTTCCAAAGAAATATGCCCTTTGGAATCAACCAAAAGCCAAGTTACCTCGCACCCCTCCTCCTCCAATGCCTTCATGGGATTTTTCACAGCAGGATGCTCAATCTGGGTTGTAATGAAATGTCTGCCGTGCCTACGATAGCCTGCCGCCGTGCCAAAAATTGCCCAGTTATCCCCTTCTGTACCTCCACTGGTGAAGAATACTTCTTCCTCCTTACAATGAATGCCACGGGCTAAAATCTGCGCCGCATGGCGGATTTCCTTATCCACCGCCAAGCCCATGATGCTTACGGAGGCAGGATTTCCAAACTGCTCTGTGAGCATATATGTCATTTTTTCCGCCACAGCAGGCAAAGCCCTTGTGGTAGCAGCATTATCCAAATATATCATTTGTTTTCCTCCTAACCTAATTCGTACAGCAAAATAGCTATGGCAGTCATGCCCGCCGTTTCTGTACGCAAAATCCGTTTCCCAAGGGTAACGGGTAACACGCCTGCATCCATAGCCCCTTGAACCTCCTCTTCTGTAAAGCCCCCCTCAGGGCCGATAAAAACACCTATTTCCGCTCCAGAAAAGCCTTCCACAAAGGAGCGAATCCCTCTGTTTTCCTCTTTTTCATAGGGAATGATTGCGCTGGATAAGGTTTTTGCTTCTGCTAAAGCTTGAGAAAAGCGCAGAACCTTCGGTGCAATTTCGGGTATTTTACCCCTTCCGCTTTGCTTTGCCGCCGCCTCGGCTATTTTTTGCCATCGCTCCAGCTTTTTTTCCTCTTTTTTATCCAACTTCACAATGCACCGCTCCGTAGAAACGGCCACAATACGGTCCACGCCCAATTCTACGCATTTTTGCATAATCAATTCCATTTTATCCGCCTTGGGCAAGCCTTGATAAAGGGTAATTTTCGTTTTCGGCTCCGACCGACAAGGCTCACTGGAAATAATCTCCGCCGTAACGCCTTCCTCCAAAGAAGCAATGCGGCAAAAATAATCCGTCCCCAGTCCATCACAAAGGGTAATTTCCTCCCCCTCACGAGAGCGCAGTACAGTTTTGATATGCTTTGCATCCTCCCCAGTAACTTGGATGAGGTTTTCTTTTATTTGATGGGGTTCCACAAAAAATTTTGGCATGTCTTATCCCTCATATCGAGCCGCAATGGCTACCCAACCCTTTTTCTCTTTTACTTCCAACACAGAATAACCTCCCGCATCCAATGCTCCCAGCACATCTTCCTTACGTTCAATAATAATACCACTGCAAAGAAAAATACCCCCGTCCTTAATATAGTCAGGCACTTTTTTTGTCAGCGCAATGATCACATCGGCAACAATATTTGCCTCCACCATATCATACTTTTTCCCGCTGTATTTTTCATGAAGGGCTTCGTCCTCCAAGATATTTCCTGCACAAACATGGTATTTTTCTCTGGGAATATCATTCCGATCGCTGTTTTCATAAGCAATCTCCATGGCATTGGGGTCGATATCCACGGCATCTGCTTCCTTTGCTTCCAATAAAAGGGACGCAATAGACAAAATGCCGCTGCCACAGCCAATATCCAAAACCATATCGTCTTTTTTCAAATAGGTTTCAATTAATTCCATGCAAAGCTGGGTGGTTTCATGGGTTCCTGTGCCGAAAATATGGCCGGGGTCGATTTTTAAAACCACCTTGTCTGTCGGCTCCGTTAATTCCTCCCAAGAGGGCTTAATCATGATTTTTTCGCCTACGGGAAAGGGCTTAAAGTATTTCTTCCAATTATTTGCCCAATCCTCCTCCTGCACGTTTTTCATGGTCATTTCCAAGGTGCCTAAATCCAGCTCCTTTTCCTGCTCTTTTATAACAGCCAACGCACTCTTGATTTGCGCCAACTGCTCCCTTCCATATAGGTTGTCCCTCAAAAAGAAAGTAATCCCTGTTTCCAGCTTTTGCTTTTCCTCTACCAATTCATCGGCAATATAGTCCCAATCTCTGTTGGGGGAGTCCAAAAACTCTTGAAAATCCGCTTCATCGCTAATCATCAGCCCTGTTAGGCCGCATTCATACAGCAATCCCGCCACAGGCTCTAACCCCGTTTGGCTTACTGCTACAAAAACCTCAATCCATTCCATGGTTTTTCTCCTTATTTATGCATTTTCAACTTTATTCTTTATCAAAACAAAAAAACCGCTGGGACGCGCTCTCATAAAGAAGCAAGTTTTTTTACTTCCTTACGGGAGAGCATCAAGCGGCTATTTCCTTGTCAGCCGCCGCAATTGAATTGGACTTAAGGAAACGTGATCTAATGAAAGGTGTGCAGATGATCGAGAACATTTTTTGACGCCGACAGACGAAAAATAAACCGACCAGCTGTGCATCTGTAATGAATCAGTACTTCCCTAATCCTCAAACATTTCGCATACCTCACGATAGCTTTCGGGCGTACCAATATCGTAGCACTCTCCTGTAAATGTATAGGCATACACTTCCTTTTGGCGATACAGCCAGGCTGGAAAATTTCCAGGTGCATCGGGTTTATTCCCCTCCGCCAAATAAGTGGCAAAAAGGGGTACGGTTTCCCGCTTATATAGGTATGTTGCAAAAACAACAGTATTCGACTTTGGCTGACTTGGTTTTTCCTCAATATCCAGAACCATGCCCTTTTCATCCAAAAGAGCAATGCCAAATTGGGATAGGGATGCCTCATCTTCCCAAACCTTTACGCATACACAATCCCTGTCTTTCTCATGGAAAAAGTCAACATAGTCCTTTAAGGAATAGGTAAAGAAATTATCCCCCGCAATGACCATCAGCGCATCATCAATTTGCTTTTCATCAATGACAAAAGCAATATCGCCGATGGCACCACGTTTGTTGCTGTCATCCGTCGTTCCGTCGTCCAAAATAGAAACAGGAACCTTGCTGTGTACCATTTTTGCCCAGTCTAAAAACTGTTCATAAAAACGGCTGTTTGTAACCACATAAATTTCATCCAAACCATCTACATGGTTCATTTCATCAATAATATAATCAATAATTGGTTTTTTATTGATCGGAAGCAAAGCCTTAGACTTATGCACAGTTAAAGGGTACAGCCTTGTGGCATAGCCTGCCGCCAAAATAATGGCTTTCATATTTGCGCCTCCTTCGTTACTCCAACTCTACATTTTTCCCAAAAATATCCTCTACAATCTGCTGAAATACCTTCGGTAACGGTGCAATGAGCGTCTTTCCCTTTAAATAGCCTAAAGAACCGTTTGTGTCGGAAAAAACAAGCCTTGCTCCATGTAAAAATTGATTGGACAGCCCAAAAACCTGTCTGAACTCTTGATTTACCTTGGTATCTCCATATTTTCGATCTCCTACAACCGGATGCCCCATATCTTGCATATGAGCACGAATTTGATGGGTTTTTCCTGTGATTAAGTGAATTTCCAAAAGGGTATAGCCACTATGATAGGCTAGATGGCGGTAGCGGGTAATGCTTTCTTTTCCGTGAATCCCCGCTTCCTTTGAGATACGCACCTGATTTTTCCCCTCCTCCTTGGAGAGAAAAGCGGAAATTTCACCGGCCTCTTTTACCTCACCCCGAACCATTGTAAGATAGTACTTGTCCACCTGACGGCTGCGAATGGCTTCATTCAAGCTCTGCACGCCCTTTAAGGTTTTCCCCGCCAAAACAATACCACTGGTATTACGATCCAAACGGTTGCACAGTGCAGGGGTAAAGGTACTCTCCATGGAGGGCGCATATTGGCCTTTCTGATATAAATAAAACAAAATTTGGTCAATGAGCGTATCCTTATCCTCACTTTTTTCAGGATGAGTCAAAAGTCCTGCCGGCTTTGCCACCGCAAGAACGTCATCATCCTCATAAATAACAGCAAAATGACGTTTTGCTTCGGGAAGAATTTTCTCCTCCATGAAAGAAGTCATGGTTTCTTCGGAAAGATACAGCGAAAGGGAGTCGCCCGCCCGGAGCAGCTCATTCCCTTCCGCTTTTTTTCCATTATATTTGATGCGCTTTTTGCGCAGCATTTTATAAATAAAAGCTTTAGATGCCTTATTCATATATTTCAGCAGGAATTTATCCAGCCTTTGGTTTTCCTCGTTTTTGGTAATTCTGATCTCTTTCAATACTGTCTCCTTTAGCTATGAATCCAAGCAAGATATGCGCTGATAAAGGGATCGATTTCCCCATCCATAACAGCACCTACGTTGCCTGTTTCCTCGCCTGTACGATGATCCTTTACCATAGTATAGGGCATAAAAACATAAGAGCGAATCTGACTGCCCCAGCCGATTTCCTTTACGTCCCCTCTAATTTGGGCAAGCTTTTGCATCTGCTCCTCAATTTTTAAGGCAAGGAGCTTGCTTTTGAGCATTTTAAAGGCTCTTTCCTTATTGCTAAACTGACTTCTTTCATCCTGGCATTGCACCACGGTTCCCGTTGGAAAGTGGGTAATACGAATGGCCGAAGAGGTTTTATTGATATGCTGACCACCAGCACCACTGGCACGGTAGGTATCAATACGAATATCATCCGTCTTTACTTCGATCTCATTATCGTTTTCAATTTCCGGCATAACATCGCAGGAGGCAAAGGACGTGTGTCGTCTGCCTGAGCTGTCAAAGGGTGAAACACGAACCAAACGATGAATGCCTTTTTCGGATTTCAGGTAGCCATAGGCATTTTCGCCGTTTACCTGTATGGTAACAGATTTCAAGCCGGCTTCTTCGCCGTCAAGCATATCCAGAATTTCCAACTCATAGCCGGCTTTTGCCGCCCACTTGCTATACATACGAAACAGCATATTTGTCCAATCGCAGGCTTCGGTACCGCCGGTACCCGCATGAAGAGTGACAATGGCATTATTACGGTCATATTCTCCATCCAGCATGGTGGCGATATGCAGCTCTTCATACTCTTTTTCAAAGGTAACACGCATTGCCTTTACTTCTTCATAAACGCTGTCGTCTTGTTCCTCAATGCCCATTTCGATTAAGGTAAGAATATCTTCATAGGTAGTAACCAATGTTTCAAACTTACTAACCTTGGTTTTCAGCGCTTTTAGCTGCTGCAAGGTTTTTTGGCTTTTTTCCAAATTCCCCCAAAATTCGGGGTCTGCGGAAAGCTCTTCTAATTCTGTGATCTTCTCCTTTGCGCCAGCGACGTCAAAGTGAAGCCCCCATTTCCTCTAATTTTTCGTCGTAAGCAGAAAGCCCCAGACGGATCTGTTCTAATTCGAACATTTAAAAATCAACTCCTTTAAAATAAAAAAATATAGTTCTGTGCAAAATACAAGGTCAAAGGCAAAATGAAGTTCAAGGTCAAAGACAAGTTCAAAACCAAGTTCTCGAGACGCTGTCCCGAACCTTGCAAGCCTTTGAAAAAGATTGACCTAAACCTTATATGCAAAAATATACATTTTTGCCGGTACGGCTATTTACTCTAAAACCACATGTATATGCAGTTTAGGGTAAAAGTTTTTGCCTTGCTTTTTTCAAAAAGCAAGTGGGTGCAGGGTGGAACAGCGAAGAAAACGCTGCCATCACACAGTGATGGTTTTGCGGTGCAAAATTCCTGACCCAAAACCCACGGTCTTCACCTTCAGGCTCTATGAAACAATTTGTTTATCCAAAATTATTTTTCGGCTTTTTCAAATACAATATAATTTCCGGAAAACGACGCCTCAACTTCCGCAAGAGAAGCCCAATGCGCCGGCCAATTATATTCCAAAAAACAGGAAGGATGATGCACCAGAAAAGCCAAAGGCTTTCCTTCCCCATCCACCTCACAGCCATAAGCTACCACCAAATGACCGCCCTTGCCATAAGGATTCCCATTTTCGTCAAGCTTTCCGCCGGCAAATCTAGGGGAAATAGAAATGATGCAGGGCCTTCCCTCCAAAATTTCCATCGCAATATCCTGAGCGTTTTTCTCCCGGTGGGCAATGCCCAAAAGACCGTATTCCGCCGCCATTTTTGCAAGGCCTTGATGAATCCATCCAACTCCGGGTTTATAGGCTTCCTGCAAAAGTCCCTTGTGTATCATTTCACCTTGTCCTTCACAGGCAGGCTTTCCTTCTTGCTGCAAAAAAGCATCAAGTATCATCCGCAAGGAGGCAATGCCACACCCCCGCATTTCCCAGTTTAAGCCTTCCTCAAAGTCCGAAAAACCGTCTTTTTCCCAGCTTGCCTCCGTCACCCTTTGGGTATAAAAGGGGATAGGAAAGGGTATTTCTATGATTTTATTCATATCATCCCCCCAATCGTTCTTATCTGCCGCAGCAATGCTTATATTTCTTGCCACTGCCGCAAGGGCAAGGATCATTACGCCCAACCTTTTCATCACTGCGCTTTTTGGGCTGCTTTACCGCCGAATCGTCCTTATTTGTAAACATAGGCTGCTGAACCTCTTCACGCTTCACCTCCGTTTGGATGCGAATACGATATAGAATTTTCAGTGTATCCTCTTGAATATTATTGCTTAATTCCTCAAACATATCATAAGAAACAAATTTATATTCCATCAAAGGATCTCTCTGGGCATATGCATGCAAACCAATGCCTTGGCGCATACGATCCATTTCATCAATATGATCCATCCATTTCTGGTCAATGACACGAAGCATGATTACTCGCTCCAGCTCACGCATACGCTCTGCTTCGCCAATTTCCTTTTCCTTCATTGCATAAAGCTGTTCCCCAAGCTTTGTCAGATTTTCCTTTAATTTATCTTTGGTCATTTGTACCAAAGCCTCATCCTTAATGTTCACTTTGCCCACAGGAATAATTGTGGCAAAATGCTCGCTGAAGGAAGTCATATCCCATTCCTCAGGCAGCTGCTCATCGGAAATATGGGTATTCACACAGCGTTCCACCACCTGACGAATCATAGCAATGATACTGTCACGCAAATCCTCACCATATAATACACGGCGGCGTTCACCGTAAATAATTTCACGCTGCTCATTCATTACCTGGTCGTACTCCAGCAAATGCTTACGGATGGCAAAGTTGTTACCCTCTACCTTCTTTTGGGCATTTTCAATTGCCTTTGTCAGCATTCCCGCTTCAATGGGGTCATCCTCGCTCATTCCCATGGCATCCACCAGCTTCATGGTCTTTTCCGCGCCGAATAGACGCATCAAATCGTCCTCCAAGGAGATATAGAAACGAGACTCACCGGGATCGCCCTGACGTCCGGAACGGCCGCGCAGCTGATTATCAATACGTCTGGATTCGTGTCTTTCCGTACCGATAATTTTTAAGCCGCCGATTTCCGCAACACCCTCGCCCAGCTTAATATCCGTACCACGGCCTGCCATGTTGGTTGCAATGGTTACTGCATTCATCTGTCCTGCAAGGGCAACGATTTCCGCTTCCTGCGCATGATATTTTGCGTTCAAAACCTGATGCTTAATGCCCTCTCTTTTCAAAAGCTTGCTTAATTCCTCGGATTTATCAATGGTTACCGTGCCCACCAAAACAGGCTGGCCCTTTTCATAGGCCTCCATTATATCCTTTACCACCGCACGGAATTTCCCTGCCTCGGTTCGATATACAACGTCCTGCATATCCTTTCTTTGCACAGGTCTGTTTGTGGGGATTTCCACAACGTCCATACCGTAAATATTACGGAATTCTTCTTCCTCTGTTTTTGCGGTACCGGTCATACCCGATTTTTTCTTATATCTATTAAAGTAATTCTGGAAGGTAATGGTTGCAAGGGTTTTGCTTTCCCTTCTAACCTGTACGTTTTCCTTTGCCTCAATTGCCTGGTGCAAGCCATCGGAATAGCGTCTGCCGGGCATCATACGGCCTGTAAATTCATCAACGATGACAATTTCGCCCTCGGCAATCACATAATCCTTATCTAAATGCATATTGTAATTTGCCTTCAGTGCATTATTGATATGATGCTGCAATTCCAAGTTTTCGGGGTCAGAAAGGTTCTCAACGGAGAAGAATTTTTCCGCTTTTTCCACACCCTCCTGGGTCAATACAACAGACTTTGCTTTTTCATCCAAAACAAAGTCCCCTTCCTCTTGCAGTTCTTCTCTAAGCAAGGGATTCATTGCCTCTTCTTCATTTAAAATACGGCCCTTTTTCAATTGCTTCACAAAAAGATCTGCAACACGGTACAAATCCGTAGATTTTGAGCCACTGCCGGAAATAATCAACGGCGTTCTCGCCTCGTCAATCAAAACAGAGTCGACCTCATCGATAATGGCAAAGTGCAACTCCCTTTGTACCATGCTTTCTTTTCTGACTACCATGTTATCACGCAGGTAGTCAAAGCCATATTCGTTATTGGTACCATAGGTAATATCACAAGCGTAAGCCGCCCGTCTATCTTCATTGTCCATATTATTTAAAATACAGCCTACGGTTAAGCCGAGGAAACGGAAAACTTCACCCATCCACTGGGAGTCACGCTGCGCAAGATAATCATTTACCGTTACAACGTGAACGCCTTTTCCCTCCAGCGCATTCAAATATGCAGGCAGGGTTGCAACCAACGTTTTACCTTCACCTGTTCTCATTTCGGCAATACGCCCCTGGTGCATAACGATACCGCCCATTAACTGCACAGGGAAATGGCGCATATTTAATACATGGGGGCGTGAAGACGCCTCACGCACAACCGCATATGCTTCAGGCAGCAAATCATCCAGCGTTTCGCCTTTTTCCAATCTGTCTTTGAATTCCTGTGTTTTTCCTCTCAATTCTTCATCTGTCAAATTCTCATATTGAGGAGCCAGATCTTCGATCTTCTTCAGAATTGGCGTAATACGCTTAATTTCCTTGTCGCTATAGCTGCCAAATATTTTTTCAAAAAAACCCATTATGGTCCACCTCATTCTTTCTTCCTGCCCCAAAAACGGGCAGACTATTACATTCTCATAGTTTAACATTAGAATACCCCCGTAGGCAAGGATAATTTGCCCCATTCGGGGGTTCTTAACAAAGATTTAAGCTTTCTATGTTATTTTTAGAAAAACTTGCATGATTATGTGTTTTTTTTTCACCTTTTACTAATTTTGAATGTAAATATATCGCCAATATTAGCCATCAAAGTCTTAAAAAACAGGTGTACTGTTTCATCCAAAAATCCAGCGGCATTTTTATTTAATTACTTTTTGAATATCATCAATATGGCCTAATACCATCAGATGCTCTTCTGCATGGAACGTATAATCTATACGAGGCATAGGAAAAATTTCCTCTCCTATTTTTGTCGCCATAATATTCATATGATACTTTCTTCTAAAATCCAATTCCCCTATGGTTTTGCCGACCCATTCCAGGCGGGGCTTGATCTCCATAATATAAAAGTCATCGGAAATTTCAATGCAATCGAAAATATTGTCGGAGCTTGCGCGAACAGCAACACGATCCGCCCCCGTCTTTTCAGGATAAATGACCTCATCCGCACCATTACGCAGCAAAAACTTCGCTTGGATGTCCTCATCTGCTTTACTATAAACCTTGTTTGCGCCCATTTCCTTCAACAAGCTGGTAATTTGCAGACTGTTTTGAAAATTTGTACCCATACAAACAAAGCACGCATCAAAGGAAGCAACATCAAAACTGCGCAGCACGTCCGGGTTGGTACAGTCCCCAATTTTTGCGCTGGTAACATAGGGAAGCATATCCTCAAGATTCTCCTGTTTCTCATCAACAATCATGATTTCACAGTCCTGTCTCTCAAAGCTTCGACACAAATGATGTCCGAAAGACCCCATACCAATGATTAAAAAAGATTTCATATCATCTCACCTTTATCCGATTATAATTTTCTCCGTAGGTAACGTCACGGGCGGTTTTGCCTTTTTTTCCAATAAAGCCGATGCCAGGGAAACACTTCCCACTCTGCCTAAAAACATCACCAATGTTATTACCCCAGCGGAAGCAGCTGTTAGCTGTCTTGTAATGCCTGTGGACAATCCAACCGTTCCCATAGCTGAAAACACCTCAAACATCGCATCTATCCCCGAAAAAGGCTGCAAAGCACAAAGAATCAATGCCCCGATTAAAACAACCCCCAGGTTAATTGTAAAAATAGAAATGGCCCTTCCCAACGCATCCGGCATAAGGCTTCTACCAAAAACAGTTGCACTTCCCTCTCGCCTCACTCCGGAAATCATATATAGCACAAAAGCAGCACACGTTGTTGTCTTAATACCACCTGCCGTTGAGCCGGGGCTGCCACCAATAAACATCAGAAGTATTGACAATAGCTTGCTTCCCTCACTCATACTTCCGGTGTCAATGGTATTAAAGCCTGCCGTCCTGCAAGTAACGGACTGAAACAAGGCTGACACCATGCGTTCCTTCATGGGCATTTCCGCCCCTGTTGCAGAACGTTCAAATATGAAAAACAGCAGGGCACCGCCAAAGATTAAAATACCTGTGGTTGCCAACACAACTTTTGTGTGCAAATAATATCTTTTCCATTGCAGTCCATGCTTATATAAATCTTCCCAAATAAAAAAGCCGATACCACCAATAATAATTAATGCCATCACTGTAAAATTTATCAAAAAATCGTTGGCATAAGGCACTAAGGAACAAAAAGGCTCTTTGATTCCCATCAAGTCAAAGCCGGCGTTGCAAAAAGCGGATACAGCGTGAAACACACTGTAAAACAGGCCTTTTGTCAAACCAAATTCCGGAATAAAACGAATTGCCAATAACGCCGCACCAATCCCTTCTACAATCAAGGTTCCGGTAACAATTTCTTGGGTTAAACGAATAATCCCTCCCAACTGGTAGGCATTAATGCTTTCCACCATTACCTCCCGCTCACGTAAGCTTATTCTACGGCGCACCAACAGCATAAACCGCATGCCAATTGTCATAAAGCCCAAGCCGCCGATTTGGATTAAAATCATAATCACAAGCTGGCCAAATAAAGTCCAGTGTGTACTGGTATCCACCAACACAAGCCCCGTTACACAGCAAGCAGAAACGGCGGTAAATATAGCTTGCAATAATGTGGTATTTCCCTTTACCGCGGAAATAGGCAAAAGTAATAAAATTGTACCAATCATGCATACACAAAAATAGCCAATAGCAACAATTTGTAAGTTGGACAGCCGCAGCCGTCCCGATCCAACCTTTTTCATAAAATACAATCTCCCCCATTCATGGGATTAAGGGCATTCTGTTTTTATTTTTCTTTTCGTTGCCTCAATTGCCGCCAAACGCAGGCGCTGCAACACGTCATCTGCCTTTTTTGCCTCCTCTGTCCCATAGGTTTGATTCAGCTCATATTCCAAAGGCAGCCAACTGGAAATGGGTGCTTCATTATGTTGAATCACCGCCTCCAGCTTATCCAAAGCTTTATAAATTTTAGCCTCTTTTGTTACCAATGTCAACATCTCTTCAAATAACGCCTTAAATTTATCCCTTTGGGGCTGAGGGAGGGTATCCATTAGCCCAAAAACCATCTGATCCTCATAAGCAGAATCAGCCTCCGTTTTTAAAAACGAGGGAATATCTCCTGTTATGGCCTCCCCCAGATCGTGGAGGATACACATACGAATAATTTTGTTAAAATCGACATCGGCAATTTCATCCTCCAGCAATAAAGCCATCAGCGACACACGCCAGCTATGCTCCGCCACACTTTCAGCTCTTCCTGTGCTGGTTACGGAATGCCTTGTATTATTTTTTAAATTTTCTGCAATATGGATAAAATCAAAAAATTCTTTTTCTGTCATTCTTCCAGCTCCTTTTTGGTCGCTTTCTTCCAACAGCGATAGCACATAGGACGATAACTTTCGCTACCGCCCAAAAACACCTGCTCACCCTCTGTAAGAACATGGCCCTCTTTGTCTAATCTGGCGTTTACCATAGCCTTGCTGCCACAAGCGCAAACCGTTTTTAATTCCGAGATGGAATCAGCCAGTTCAAACAGTCTTGCACTTGCCGGAAAAAGCTTTGTGCGAAAATCCGTCCTTAAGCCAAAGCAAAGCACGGGAATATGATAAGTATCCACAATATGTCGCAATTGTTCCACCTGAGATGGCATTAAAAACTGTGCCTCATCCACGATGATTACCTCATAAAATTCTTTTTCTCTGGCTTGAAATACCGCGAATAAGTCAACCTCTTCGCCGATGGCATCCGCTTTTTGCTCTAGGCCAATTCGGCTGCGAACAATGTTTGAACCATCTCTTGTATCCCTTGCAGGCTTAAGCAGCCAAACATGCATCCCTTGTTCTTCATAGTTAAATTTTGTAATCAGTGCTTGGGCAGATTTTGAACTGCCCATCACACCGTATCTAAAATATAGCTTCGCCATACTACCCCTCCATTATGATTCCCCATTTTTCTGTTCTTCATCATATCATAAAGCCTATAGAATTTCGAGTTTTTTCTATAGGTTTTTTCCAACGAATGAGATTCACAAAAATATTCCTTACAGAGGGAACTTCATCCGCCCAGAATCAAGCGCATACCCATGAAAACTCCATAAAAAAACAGGGATGAAATATCACCCCTGTTTTGTCGGCTAATATTAATATTCCGGCTCAATCACGCCATAAGATCCATTCTTTCTTTTGTAAACAACGTTCAATGCGTCTGTTTCTCCATTACGAAATACAAAGAAATTGTGACCAATCATCTCCATCTCCATAACAGCCTCTTCGGCATCCATGGGCTTTACTTCAAAATGCTTCACTCTTTCGATTTTATACAGAGGCTCTTCGTCCAATTCAGCCTCTGGAACCAAAATCGTCTGATATTCCGCCATATAATTTTCGGCATTCTGGCGTACCTTTGTGCGCATCCGTTTTTTATAACGCACAATCTGGCCGTCCAAAATATCCACCGCTTTATCGAGGGCAGCTATCATATCATAATCGCTCACCTCTGCGCGAATAATTCTCTTGTTCATAGGAATCGTCACTTCTACTGTTGAAACAAGCTTCTCCAAACTCAAAGTAATGGTAGCTACCGCATCCTCCGGAAACAGCTTATGAATGCGATCCATCTTGTGTTCCACAGCTTCCTTTGTCTTGTCCCATACGTCAATGTTCTTACCGATGATGTTATATAACATAAACAACAACTCCCTTCGTGATCCTTTTTTTGAGGATCTTGTTCCACTGCCTCATTTCCTTAAAAGAGGTATTTCATAAAAGGTTATACCTTTATATTAATATAATTCGTCATAAAGTAAAAAAATCCTTTTCCTCTGTAAGAAAAAAACAAAAAATTCTATATTCTTTATTTTTCTATTGGGTTTGTCTGAATTTAAACGAAAAAAAGCGTATATCCTCTTTGTTCGGTTTACAAAATATTTCTTCTACCCTCGTATAATTTTATATTTTACAGAATTTTGTCCAATTTTTAGTAGATTTTGCCTTCGACAAAATAAGCAATTTCTCATTTTTTTCTACAGTTTATGCCCTTGCTGACCTGTGGATAATGTGTATAACTTTGTGCATAACTTGGATTTAAAGGGTTTTTAATGTGGAAAAAACAAAGAAGTTTTCCACATTATTCACATGCTGGAAAAAAAACATTTCGACAAACAAGTAGACATAAAATTTTTACGAAAGTTCTGCTTTTCTGTTCGCCACATCTTTATTATGCGTTTTTCCTAAATTAATATGTTTCCTTTCTTTATTAAAGCTGCAAAAAATTTATTGTACATATCCTCAAATTTTTGCCAAAAAAAGCAGACAGCAAGAATATACTGTCCGCTCAAAACAATTCATGAATTTTATTTATAAATCCGCAATGCTTACACGAAATCTTTTCCTTTATATTCCTCAAAAGCATTAATATATGCCTCTTTTGTGTCTTCATCAAAGCAGATCATGATCACTTTTTCCAAAGAAGTATCCAGCTGCAAAAAGCTGCATATCACATTCACAGCAATTTTTGCCGCCCGCTCAACAGGAAAACAGTATACACCGGTGCTAATCGATGGAAACGCAACGGTTTTCAGCCCGTTTTCTTTGGCAAGACGCAACGAGTTTTCGTAGCAGTTTTTCAACAGCTCATCCTCTCCCCATTTGCCGCCTCTCCAGATAGGTCCCGGCGTATGGATTACATAATTGGCCTTAAGATTGTACCCCTTTGTAATTTTCGCCTCGCCCCGTTCACAGCCATTGAGGCTTTTACACTCTTCCAAAAGCTCCTCGCCGGCAGCACGATGAATTGCACCATCAACACCGCCGCCCCCTAAAAGGGACGTATTTGCTGCATTTACGATAGCGTCAGTTTTTGCCTTTACGATATCTCCTTTTACGATAGAAAAACGTTGCATACCAATAACCCCCTATCTTTAGAAACAGCTTATTCCCTTACGTTTCATTGTAGCTGTTTTTTAGAAGTTCGTAAAGGCATTTTCGCAAAAAATTACTTTTTTATAAATTTCTTCCTTAGTATAATCCGTTAATCCTGAATGGTTTTTTCAGGATCCACAGTTTCGCCATCCTTCTCCATGGCAAATTGAACATGACTGCCTAAGGCAATTGTATACTTTGTGGGTTCACCCACCGTACCAATTTTTTGGCCCTTTTCTACAGTTTCGCCGACCTTTACGGAAATATCCTCCGCCAGCTGACTGTATGTAGTCAGCCAACCATTGTCATGCTCAATTATAACAGTATTTCCCTTTTCTTCATCCTTTGTAATTTCTTTTACCGTTCCCTTTTGGGCTGCCACAACCGCTGATCCCGCCTGAGCAGAGATACTGATGCTGTCATTTGTATGATACTGATTCAAGGTAGGGTCATAAATTGCACTCTCCACGCTGTAGGGCATGACAATTTCTCCCGAAAGGGGATAACCAAAATTAGACTCTGTCGAGGCTGTAGCCTTTGGTTGGGGAGCCGTCTGCACAACAGGGGGTTTTTCTTCGTTGGTCTGATTCTGCTTTTCCAGCTTGGTTTCATCCACCTTCGGGGTCTGTGCCATGGTAACAGGCTGCAATTCTCCTTCAGTAGACTGAATCACTCTTGCTTGAGATTGTGTTTGCGGCGGCACAGTTTCTTTATAATCCACTGCCTGCCAGACAACGCCTGCACCTACAGCCAATAAACACAAGCATCCGCAAATCGTTGCGGTCCATATTGCCGTTCTCTTATTCTTATTTTTATTTTTCATATATTGCACCTCCAAGGCTATTGTTGCCAGCCTTTTGGGCTTTTATGCAATATTTTCAAATGAAATAAAATGCACTGCGAACCATTGCGGAACATAGCGGAAATTTGCAAGCAAACCGCGTAAACTCGGCATTTTATTAAAATGTAAAATTCTCGCTTTTGGAATGTTGTAGAATTTATTTTTGACGTTTTTTTGACGGCAATAAAAAACAGCCCCCGAAATGGGGGCTTATTTCTATCTATCTAATGTGGGTACGCTTCCTTTGTTGCCAACCTTCAACCCAAGCACGTTCGCAATATCTCTAGTCTTGATATATGTAATACCATCCTTGCGGATCATATCAACAATTTGTTCCTCGCCGTACACAATAATTTTCCCTTTTTCAACCATTTCTGTTTCCTCCTCTACATATTCAATGTCACTAATTTTAAACCAGTGCGTAAAATCTCTCTTGGCTACCTTAGTCCGTACAGTGCCGTATGCGCTCCCCATTGCTTCGATGATTTCACCATTACCAATGTATACCCCTATATGTCCTTGGTGCCACACAGCCACACCGGGAGGGGCTAGGGAGATCGTATTGATTGGCTGCAGCTTATTTTCTGCGGCGAATTGGCTTGATCCTTTCAGCTTGCCCGTGTACCAGCTAATCAGACCAGAACAATCTACACACACTTGACCCACCTTGTTTTCGTCCGAATTCCATACCATTTTAGAACCGTATGTATTTTTCAGATAGTCATAGTTGGCTTGTGTCATGACCTTGCCCTTCATTCCGTAAACGTATTTTGTGCCAAGTTTGGTTTTGACGAATTCAACCAGACCTAAATTTGTTAAACTCATGCAGTTTCCCCCCTTACAACCTCTTGGATAGCTTTATTCTGCTGCAATAGCGTTTTCATTTGCTCTAACGCAGCATCCACCCAACCAGAAAAAACATTAAAAGAAATCACTTTTGCCACCGCTGGGAATCTTGTTATAAATAAATCGTATACATATCTTAATTTAAGTTGCCCTGTGCCACCGCCTAGGGCTGTTTCTGCCTGTATGCAAGCGTATAATAACCATTCCTTGATTGTTTCTATCTGCTTCTTACTGGGTAGCCCATAGAAGCGATAAACAGCCACAGCGGCTATCACTGCGATGGCAAAAATACCAAATACAATAAACCAATTCTCAACCAGCCACGTCATTATTATTATCCCCTTTCAAATCACTCATGAATGCTTGTTTATCCTCTTGCTGTCTTTTTTCTTCCAACAATCTTACTTTTTCCTCTTCTCTTGTTTCCTTAAATGACTTCATGAAATACCCAAGCATCACCCCGATAAGGCTTGTTACAACGGTAATTGACAGGGTTTCAGCTATCTGTTCACGCCCCAAAAAGGCAAGAAGATAGGAAAGCTGTAAATCAAATAAGGCGGCAATGAGAATCCATTTGACCGCCTGTTTGGAGAATGTCCGCTTTTTCTTTCTCACGGCATCACACCCCCGGAAAGTATATATCCAATCAATGCCCCGACAATTACCGTGATTGCGGTAGACACCACGCTTTCCCACCGCTTAGCAGGTTTTTCCGCTAGGCACTTTACATCAGCCTTAATCTCGCTTACGTCTTTTTTTATGTAGCCTTGTTCCGTTTCCATCTTGGCAAAGGCATTGGTCAGCTGTTCCAAATTGTCTTGCCGTTCCTCCACCTTGTCCAACCTGTGTTTATTGCTCTTGCTTCGCTGGTCTACTTCAACTAATTTTTCTGAAATTTCATCATGTGTCATTTTACCGCCCCCTTTATACGATGTTTCCGTCTGCATTTATAATTGTTTTCCATGTGCCGTTTACACCTGTACTGCTGTGCCTTAAGCCGTAACTGCCAAAATGGAACAACTTTGTCGCATCCGCTGTGCTTGTGCCATCTACGCAGATATAAAGCCCCATGCTATCAATGGTTACCTTCCCTGAAATCAAGCCATATACCTGTTTTACCTCTGTGCTTGCGCTTGTAGCCGCCGCAAGGCTCTTTTCTCCGCTGGTAACGGATGATGTCAAATCGGGTACAAAATCGCCCAATTCCACGCTATTGTATCGTTCAAGTAAGCAATCCCATTCATATGAGATAACCTTTGCTTTCTTGTGGAATCCCATTTTTACATTGGATACCGTCACCACGTCACCTAGTTGAACCTCTTCCAGAATGGCGTAATCTGCGTATTCGACCGTCTTTGATAACTCTTGAAAATCAGCCTTGATATTTACTTTTGGCAAATCACATCCACCGTCAAATAGCTCCTGTACGGCATCGGGAAGTTGAGCGGCGGTCAAACTGCTGTCCTCAAAAACATAAATTTTTGGATACTGATAATTGCCGATATGTGGGCTGTCCCGATACGCCCCCGACATAGCCACGCCATTTTTTCCGTAAGCGTAAATTCTGGTGGCTACCTCTGAAATATCCTCGCTGACTTCCAAACCTACTAGGTTTTTGCCGTATCGAATAGCCACGCCCCGATCCTGCCCGATTGAGGTTTTCATGGTCACGGTAAACCCATCACGCAGAATCTCACCGCCAAACGCTTTGACAAAACTGGTTGTATCATCATCCATACTCAATAAGGCAGTTATTGGGTTGACCTTGGTCAAATTTACCGTTCCTGTGCCGCTCATTGTTGTGGATAGTGTAAATGGTTGGGTAAATACAAAAGCCGCTTTAATGGCGTTTAAAATGGCTTGTGGCGTACCTGTTGCATTGACGGTTAAACAAAGATTATCCAGCAAATCATAGAAGATGTGACGGGCATTGACTTTGATCCCTTCCATATCCGGCTTAACATGATAAATCCGAAACGGCTGTTTTCCCCTCGGCGTGGATGCATAAATAATCCGCTCCTTTTCAAGCTTCTCCCACTTCCCCCATTCGTCATAAGGGTGTTCCATTTCCAACTCATAAACACCGTTTAATTCCTCTGTGACACTACAAAGGCTCGGGAGCAATGCCCCCAAGCCTAATGTGTCAAATGCTGTGCTATTTTTTTCGTGTATGGTAATCATCAAATCACCCCATTAACCCCAACAACTCAGTATACTGTTCCTCTGTGATGCGGTCATTGAGAAGGTAAATGTCCATCTTGCTTAGGCTCCTGCGCTTTTCCATGCACTCGCATTCTTGCATATACTCATACCCATTTTCGAAAACCATGATATTTCCTTTGTTTTTGCAAACAGGGCAGTCGAACCCGGTTAAATTTCCTTCTCTGCTGTTATAGGCCTTTGCTTTATCATCACAAGACCATTCCGTTGTATTTACTGTTGTCGCTCTCCTTAGGCTTTGAAGATGCTCCAGACCTTCCACCGCTGTCACCTCTTTCCCAATTCCTTACGGCTGCTTTCCAATCCTTCATTTTGTTTTTACCAACCATCCAGCCTTTACAAGCGTAGAAGTCAATAAATCTTTCTGCATCAACGCTGTTTTTTCTTTCAGTGCAGTATTCTTTTACTTGTTCAATGGTGGGTGGGGTAAAAACGGTACGTTTTTTACTACTCTCTTTTAAACCTTTATCTAAACCTAAACCTAAACCTAAACCTAAACCTGTGTTATCATTTTGTTTACATTCTGGAAACATTTTGTTTCTATCGTCAAAAGAGTATGATTTATTGCCTTTTATCAGCAATCTGCTAACCTCTTCTTGATAAACTGTAGGCGTGTATCTATCACCTTGGATGGTATTGTGCATCTTCCAGTGCTTAATAACGATCACGCCATCGTCGAATACCAGAACAAATCTTTTTGCGATAAGAATTTTTAAATCATCATCACTTGCGCCGATCATGCGCTGTATTCTTTTTGGGTTTCCGATAAACCCATCATCATCTGCACGCATATTTAGATGGAGGTATAAGCATTGGCTTGACAGTGGCATATCAAGAAAGGCATCGCTGTCCAAAATGTGCATTGTAAACATTCTTTTTTGTGCCAATCATTCCACCTCCTGCAACCACACAACCGTCTTAGGGTTTTCGGAATACTCTTTCTTTGCCGACAACATGAATATTTGCCCATCGTCCTTGTATGCCGTCTTATTCAGCGCATCCAGAACGGTTTTTAACAGGTTGTCCAAGTCTGGTTTTTTTGTATGGAATACCTTACCAAGAAGAATTTCTTTGACCGTCTTTTTTGGTGTGCTTTTTGGTATTGGCATATAAAACGCCACCTGCACCGCTAAAGGCTTTTCCGTCGGGATTAAATTGCCGTATTTCGCATCCCAACATTGCTGTATGTATTTCTCGGCATCCTTTGTTTTCTTCGGCGTGTAGGTGCCAAATTTACAAACTCTAGGGCGGCCTTTTGCTACTGGTGCGCCGGGTATTTCGATTTTAAATTCCATGTTTCACCTCACAAATAATTCCTGCCAATAAGGTTCATAAAATATTGCCGTGAATTTCCGTCGGATTCAAATTGCCGCTGACAATCCTGTTTAATTCTCGTATCTAATTCTTTGTTAAAATGAACCCCGTTGTTGCTCATATTATGTAAATCAGGTATAAGCCAAACCCAAAATCCAAACTTGTCCGATACGCTTCTATTTTTGCCTGCGTAAATATGGTGTTTGTGTAAAATATTGGTTCTTCCTGTCAAATAACATTGTTTTTCTTTTCCTTGCAAAACCGATACCAAATGACTACCTTTCACTTCCACGCCTCCTTTAACTGCTGCAATTCGTCAGGTGTTAATGTTTCAATGCCTTGGTCTTTACAATCTTGGACAATGCCGTCAATCAACCTTGACATTTGCTTTGTGTTGTATACGCTGCTACCGTAGTATAAGGCGATTATTGTAAACCCGTCATGATTGGAATAATCTAATTTTTCAGCAATCCACCCAGTGCCGTTCAAGCTCCAACTATGTATCAATGTATCAACTGATTTTTCATCAATCTCGACTTCACGAAAAACACCAATATCTTTTATATGTTGCCGATAAACCTCAAGCTTTGCGATATTTAATTTCTCTGCTAATTTATCGCACAAAACCCACATATAAGCGTTTGCATCTAGGCTTCTATTCTTGCGGAACTTGCTGACTTTCAAGGTCAGCTTGTCCGCATTTAAAGAGTTAAATTTTTCTTTTAAGGCATCGACTTCATAGCTTTTGTAATCGGTTTCAAATGATATTTCAATTTTATTAGAAATAATTTTTAAAACAGGGTTATTTGCTGTCAATGTGAACATTTAATCACTCCTGCTCTTTTTGGGTGTAAACAAAAACCCTCTTCTTTGTTTTTAAATTTCTAATTGATAACCCTGTAATTACCTTGTTTTCGACTTTTATTTTTTCAACGGAAAATTTATCGAACGTAGTTTTTTTGCCGTTTTTGTCAGAAATATTCATGTCACTAGCATTCACCCATACAAATGGGGCTGTATATAGTTCCCTGCCTATTCCCCAGTTAAAACACGCCCTTTTAAAGCTGTCAGATGCAAGCCCTTTTTCTTTCTCTGTGTTGCTCTCGGTGCCTGTATCTTCTTTGGAAATCCATTGTTGCTTTTCGGCATCCCATATGGATACGGTGCAATTTGCATTATCTCTACTGTGCTTGCGCTCCCAACCTAATGCGCCTACGGTTTCATCGAGAATATTCATGTCACATCTAGCATCTTTGTATAATAGTAGCGCACAGCCTTTTTCGCTAATCTGCGCCACCCTGACGTCGATTTCATCGGCTTTTAAATCTCTGAATTGCATAATATGTACCCCCTACCTAATCGAAAGATGTTCACCACGTTCTTTTAATATTGCAAACTTAAGGGTTTCTCCGCCCTCCAAGGCTTTTCTGATTTTTTCATTATCGGTTTCGGCAACAATTTTTTTATAATCTTCCGGAACGTCTCCAAAAACATCAATAGATTGCTTCCCACCGTTTTTAGCAATTGAAAAACTAAACATTGGTGTTTTGAACTTTGTATTTCCTGTGATTTTCATAGCCGTAAACAAATTATCAGAAAGAACTTTCTTCCTAGCTTCATAGCGTTTTTTTCTTTCGGTAAGGCGTTTAATTTCTTCCTCGATTGCAACAATATCGCCGTCGATATTTTTCATAATTTTGGCGTAGTTTTCCGCCTTTTCCTCAATCTCAAATTCCGTAATTTCCATGGTGTCGGCTATGGCCTGTTCGTCATATTCCTCAGACAAAAGCATGTCCTGTAATTGTGTGTAATTTTCGGTTAATTCGTACAATGTACTCATTTTGCATCCTCCTTTTTCTTGCAAATCTCTTCCGGGTAGCTACTTCCGTTCCCGTACCAAATGCCGCCAATATACTTCCAATCCGCTAGCACCTCGAATGGTGCCTTATGTACTGGGCAAATTAGCATCACGCCGTAAAAATCATTCATTCGGCTCACCGCCCAACATTGCGATAATGTCCTTGGTTGACATGGTTTCTCTCAATGCGACAAAAGCCTTTAACGCCTTAATTCTGCCGTTCTGTTCCCAAAATTCCTGTTGGTCGGTTTCGGGAATTATCTCTGCTGATAGTGGCGTTTTCTTTCCAAACTTATCGAATTCCATTTGACATTCCTCCTATATCTCAATTCCTGTAATTTCCAAAAATACTTTTTCATCGAAATTCGGCAAATCCATAACTGCCTTTTTATCATCATCATCCAGTTTTTTCCACATCATTTTGCATGCTGTTTTAAAATCAACTGTTTTTAAGTAGCCACCCATAATTTCATGCTCTGGATGCACTGCTTTTTCTTCAACACTCATGTTTTGTGAATAAATCCACCATGAGTTTTCGTAATTCCAGCGTAAAACTTGCATTCCTTTGAGCGATGTAATGCTATCCCTATTTAAATCCGTAGGGATATTAAACATCGCAATCTTTTGGCGTTCGGAATTCAAGAAACCTGTGGAAAAATCACAACTGTTCCAGTCGCCTGTGTTCCGGTTGCCTGTGTTCCGGTCGCCTGTGTTCCAGTCGCCTGTGTTCCGGTTGCCTGTGTTCCGGTTGCCTGTGTTCCAGTCGCCTGTGTTCCAGTCGCCTGTGTTCCGGTCGCCTGTGTTCCGGTTGCCTGTGTTCCGGTTGCCTGTGTTCCGGTTGCCTGTGTTCCGGTCGCCTGTGTTCCAGTCGCCTGTGTTCCAGTCGCCTGTGTTCCGGTCGCCTGTGTTCCAGTCGCCTGTGTTCCGGTTGCCTGTGTTCCGGTTGCCTGTGTTGCAGTCGCCTGTGTTGCAAAGTCCGGTACAATCATTTCCTTCATTGACGATTGTCAGCAACTCGTGCCACGGGATTTCACGCACAATCAAAATTTTGTCGGTAACGCTTTTATTGTCGCTACTCTCGACCAAACCTAACGCTTCAACCTCTGCAACATTGTTATTACTGTTAAAATTGTAATAATTAAAACAATCGCTTGCTTTTTGGCAAAAATGAAACCCTTTTCCGCACATTTCAATATTTCCGTTGTGAACAAATTCTTTTCCGACCTCATATTGAAAATCTCTGCAAGTCCAGTCTGGATTGAAAACTTTATAACCTTTAATTCCCATGATTGACATTCCTCCTAGTTTCATCTAAACTTAAAGTGATTATTTATCTCTGTCCCCTTCTGGAATTGCAGTTCCTTGGGGACTTTTTATTGCAATTCTTTCGGTCAGCTCGTCAAACAGGCTCACCCAAGAATATGTAAACACTACGATCAAGAAATATTTTAGAACTGGGTTATTCGGTAAAGCATCGTACATGGCGAAAATAAACCCGATATTCGCCGCAAAAGCAAACAACCATATAAACACTACCTTTGCAACCAGAACCGCTCTAGCACGTTTTAAACGGCTCACTCGGCGGTCAATTATTCGTTGTTGCCGTCGTTCAGCTTCACTCACATTATTTCCTCCCTTTTCCATCCATTTACCCCGTGCCACGCCCCATTGAACGTGAACACCGAATAATCAATTTTGTTTTCAATCGCTTCTCTTTTCATCCTTGCCCGGCTACAATCGGGGCATATGTATCCTTTGCTTGTGTCCGCGTCTTTGTCGATTTTCCACATAACGCCGCACTTTGAACAGCGGACACGGCGGACGTATCGTTTCATAGCTGACCACCCCACTGTTCCGCCATCGCTTTGGCTATTCCGGGGAAGGTTTTGGCTCTGTTTTTAGCATCATCGCCACGTTTTGCGGCTCCGTATTTGTTGCGGTCTTTTCTACCTGTACCAGCTGGTACATATGGCCCTATTGGTTTTGCATCTGGTGAAGTGGGTATTAATTGCGGCAATCCTTTAAGCCATAGACGAGTTTTCTTAGTGTAAGGATGTTCGTTTTCGGGGTCGTACTCATATGGTTGTATCTCTTGTGAATGTCGTGGCATTTGAAATACTTTGCTTGAAACAGGGTTTTCTATTGCGATTCTGTCGCAATCAGCATTGTAGAATTTCAAAAAAAATCCCTTTGCTTCTAAGCCTTTCATGTATCTTTCTTCATTTAAAACGCCTTTTTGTGGATAAAGCCTACACGCTCCTGCATTGCTTAAATATGTGCAAGGAGGATGGGCGATAATCATATCCCATTTGATTTTTAATAATTCGAGTGCATCGCCCTGTATATGCCACTCAGGATGGCCGCCACTGCACGGTTCTATATCGCAAGAATACGCTTCATGACCTAGCTTTCTTAGTTCGATTGTTACCGCTTGCGATTCCTCACAGGCTACTAATACTTTCAAACATTACCACCCCATCTTTTCTGCATCCGATACAATTCAGCCTGTTGCAGTAGGTCATTAACTGTCTTGTCACTGGCTGAAACCTTCTGGATGTTAATGGTCACATTCTCGTGCGCCAATTCGCAGAGCATTACCGCCGATTCCTCGGGACTGAGTTCGTATTCTGTTTTAGTGATTTTCATAGCGTTCCCTCCTTAGCTCCAATCTGCTTCTGGTTCCGCTTCCGGTGACACTTCTTCTTCCATTTCTTCTTCATCCAAAACGATTTTACAGAAACCTCTTTTCAGCTTCAAAAGTAGAATTTCAAAACTGTTCAAATATCTAAGGTTGTTAATATCGGGGTCTATCTTTAATTCAATATCCCAACCATTGCCGTCATACTTTTCCCAGTTGTGAATAGGAATTAGAACATTCATTTTTTCGTCATGCTCGCATTCGAAAATGATGTTGGCTTTCTTTAAATCTGACCATGCTCGCCCTTCTTCGTGTTCAACCGTCATGGTTACTTCTACATTTTCATAACTAGGCTCACCATCCTCGCAATTAACTTCCAATCCACTTGTTTCAACCTCTGCCGCAACGTAATTGCACCATTTCCCGAAAAGCTCGGAAACTTTAATTGCCTTGATTCTTTCATCTTCAATCATTAATTCCTTGAAATTTTCCAGCAGCTTCTTGTTTTCAACTAATGCGGTACTGTTAATAATTTCCGTCAATACGGAATCCAACTTTACCAGATAGCTAGAAAAATCGTATCTTTCGAGTGCTGGAACCATTATTTCCTCTACTTTAGCCTTGATAACCTTGTTTACAGCTCCGTAATGCCCCAATAAATCTGACACGGCTGTATTCACACCTTTTTCAAACTGCTCAGAAATAATTTTCTCAATGGTGCCGTCGGATAACTTTTGTTCGGTTATGCTCTTGATGCTTTCTTCTAAGTTCATTATGTTCCCTCCTATGCTTGTCTTGCCAATTTCGCCGCCACTTCGTTGGCTGTGACCGCCATTTGATATAATGTGCTTTTCAGCATTGCATTTTCGTTCTCTAGCCGTTCAATCCGTCTATCTCTCGCCCTCAATGCAAATACGCTGACGGTGTTTATGTCGATTCCCTCACGTTCAATTGCTTCTATGTAATCAGATGGGAACATGTTTGTTACTTTGTTCGGCTTGATTTTCTTCTCCGCAATCCAATTTGTTATGGTTTTTCTGTCAACCCCCCAGCGTTTGGCTAGGTCTGTTTGCGTGAGCATTTCATGCATGGTATCCCTCCTTTTGTGGTATTTTGTGGAATATTGTGGTACTATTTCCCTAGAAGGGAGGTGAAGATGATGTTTATTGCTCGTTGCCCTATCTGCGACTGCGGAATAAAATTCGAGCACGAAGATGAATTGTATGGATTATCAACTTGCCCAAAATGTGGATTTGATTTCAACTCAAACAGATGTGCAAATCCAGAATGTAGAAAACACCTTAATTACAGCACCATGTTTTGCCCTATGTGTGGCAATGAAAGTACATTTTATTTGGACTGTTACGATGTCAAAATAACTTTTGTTGACGATGGAGATTAGACAAGCTTTTCTCCGCACTTCCAGCAATAATTATCATTGTCCTTGTCAGTAACTGCACCGCAGTTAGGACAAGTGTCTTTGTTTTTTGCTTTGCTGAAAATATCGCCATTGTCTATGCGCTCTTGCATTAGAGCGCATTTTTCTTGCTTATCCATACATATCCTCCTTTAAGATGCTTTGTCTTGCTCGTCACATTCAAACAGATAGAAAAAATCACAGTTGAAAAGGTTCAACATGGTTGTGATTTGCGTTCTGTTGAAATTGCCGTTCTTTTTCTTAGATTCATATGTAAGTCTTGCGATTCCAAGTTTTTCAGCCATTTGAGCATTTGTAAAACCTAATCTTCTTTGTTCCGCTTCGAGATTTCTAAACATTTAATCAGCTCCTTTCTTTTTATTTGCGGTTTCCCACTACCACCACGAATGGCGGTTTCGGCTGGTAACCATCCAGCCATCATCAGGTAGGTGCATTCTAATCATGCTTATAAGCGTTCACAACTTCTTCGAGTTCCATTTTTTCGAATGCAATTTCTTGTAGCCTTTGCTTCGCTTGGATGTATTTTTCTTTTTTTGAAAGCTCTTCCTCTGCAATTAGAAGTCTGTCGTAATGCAACCGCTTTTTAAGTAGCTTATCAAGTCCAACCGCATCAATGATTTTGCAGAAATCATCTTTGTCAAGGTCAAGTAAAATGTAAAGAGAATTTATGTACCAAAGCTGTTCCTCGTTTATTTGCACTGTTCTCAATCTTCCGTTTGCCTCTGCTAATGTCATACTGCCATCTCCTTTGTTGTTTGCGTTTTGCAACCTTGCAGCTTTAGTATAGTTGCATAATGAAAACTTGTCAATAGTTTTTGCAAAAAAAAGTTTTCAAAATGCAACTTTTTTAATTGACGTGCATATAATATACGTTGTACAATGTAGCTATCTAAGGAGGAATTGATATGCTATTTGGTGAAAAGATTGCAAAAGCACGAAAAGAAAAAGGATTGACACAGGAGCAACTAGCCGAAATGATAGGTGTTGCAAAATCAACATTAACAGGATATGAAAAGGGAAACAGGGAACCTGACCTTTTAAAAATTAAAAAACTTATTTCTATTTTGGATATTAACCCTGACTATTTATTTGAAACTGAAAGATATAAAGAGCAACCAAACACACAGCCTACCTTTTCCCCCGACACTCTAGCCGTTGCCGCTGAATATGAAGCCGCAGACAGCAGGACACGAAACAAGGTACGTTGCATCCTAGATATGGAATTGGTTCCAGAACAACAGGTTCCGAGAAAGCAAACGTCATAAGAATGGAGGATTTCAAGCAAAAAAAGAAACGCCCTATTGTATGGTAGGGCGAATGGAGGAAATGCAAATTGATTGAAAAATGGGCAGAGAAAAAGCGAGTATCTCTACTCGCTCTCTCTTGTGATTGGTTAATCAGTTCATTGTAGTCCTCCTGTAATTTATCACAATTTGTCACAGGTTTTTTTAGGTGACCAAACCTAAAGTTTTAAAAAGGAAATCGAATACTCACGACCCCGTATGATATTTTTATATTATCATGTAAAAACAGCGTTGTCAATTGGAATACCGCCAATCTGCTACACCAAAACTCACACAGGTTTTGTAATATTTGACGGAAAAGTGGTCAGCTTTTTGTTTTCAACTCGCAGACGATGGCATTCATTTACTGCTTTTTGCTACCGCTTATGTATGTCTTTTGCGATGCTGTACGTCAATCCAATTACGCCAATAACAATCATGGTAATTTCATACGGTGACATGCAATTCTTTCCTTTCCCTGTATGCCGACAGGTAGGTATATCTTACCACTTGTGTAAAAAAATATCAACAAATATCGAAATAAACTCAGGAGGGATACCATGGACTACAACATCACATATCGTGAAAAAGACAAAGGATGGCAGTATATTATAAGTTATAAGGTAGATGGCAAGTGGAAACAGAAAAGCAAACAAGGCTTTTCACTGAAAAAAGATGCAAAGACGGCAGCCGAAAAGCATCTTGACGTGCTGAAAAAAGAAGTCGAAATGACCGCCAATGTTGAGCCACAATATAAGGGCATCACGTTCGGGAAGTTTGCAGAGGACTTAATCAAACACGAGAAACTACACATGACCGCAAATACCATAAAATCAAAGAAAACCGCCGTGAAGAAATTTGATGATATAAAAGATATCGAATTAGCTGAACTGAAGAACATGAACATACAGAAATGTGCGGACGAGCTGATAAAAGACGGGCTTAAGATTTCCACAATTAAAACGTATTTAACCAAAATAAAATATATCCTAGACCAAGCTGTAACACCTTATGGAATAATACCATCTAATCCAATGAAAGAAATTAAGCTTCCTGTTATGCAGTACAATGATGATGAAAAGGAAGTAAAAATACTAGAAAAAGACCAGACTGTAAAATTGTTTGTTTTTTTGCAATCTAAAAAAGTATATACAAAATATTATTATCTTTGCTCTTTCGCCCTCGGTACAGGCTTAAGGCGTGGCGAATTGTTGGGGCTGACGTGGGATAATGTTGATTTTAAAAACAATGAAATCCATGTGGTGCGCCAATGGAAGCTATTGGACGGTAATGAGGAAGGTTTCGGAACACTTAAAAAGAAAAATAGCAAAAGAGTTGTACCGGTTGCCAAAAATACTATGAATGAATTAGCAGAATATAAAAAGGTGTTCAATGTTATCAATATGGACAACAGGGTATTTCCGTTTTCAGGCAAAAGCGTCACGAGAAACGTCGCTTATATATCAAAAAAAGTCGGTATCAACATCAACATCCATATGCTACGCCACACCTACGCCACCGATTTGATAGCGAACGGCGTTGACTTTAAAACCGCTGCCGCCATATTGGGGCATAACGTGGAAATGACAATGAAGGTCTATTCCCACGTTACTAATGACATGATGCGGAAAGCAGCGGAAAAAATCAATCAAATTTTTTGACGGATTTTTGACGAATTGAAAAAAATGCTTGATTTTACAGGGAAAAAAGACTTATGCAATATTTTCAAATGAAATTCCCTGATAATAATGACATAATATTTCCCGATAATCCATGCCTTCCTCCGCTAAATAAGAAGCGCCATATTGGCTCATTCCTGCACCATGACCATAGCCATGGGTTACAAAAACAAAGCTGTCCCCTTGCCGCTCCACCTCAAAGTTTGCGCTGCGCAGCCCCAGCGCGGTGCGAACCTCCAAACCGCTTAGACTAATGCCGCCTACTCTTAACTTTTGAATGTAGCCCGCTTGGGATCTATCTATAATATTGAAGGTCAAATTCGTTTCATCTTGATTTAACTCCCCAAATTTTTGCAGCTTATCCCAAACCTCCTTAGCGGAAATCGTACAAGTATATTCGTTATTGGGCGCATTCTTATCCTCCTCGCTGTCAACGCTTTTTAAATAGGGCAGAGCACTGGACCACACATTTTCCGAGGCCTCTGTTTTGCCGGCGCTTTGGGCATGAAATACCGCCAAAATTGGCTCCCCATCATAAACCATAATTTCGCCCTGGGTTTCCTTTACCGCTTTTCTAATTTTATTTGCATTATCAATATAATTTTCGCCCCATTTTTTCTTTTGCTCCACAACGGAATTGTAGGCTTGTCCTACATCATAAAGAACTTCTTCGGAGCCCGCCTCCTGCATCTTTCTCACTTCATAGGTACGAGCAGCCACAGCCTGCGCCTTTAAGGCTTCTTCCGGAAAAGAAGCAGGCATTTCCGCAGAAACAACCCCCACAATATATTCCTCCAGCTCCGGCGAAAACACATCATCAATCCCGATCAGCGTTTTTGCCTCCTTCACCTCTTGGGTGAAAAATCCGCCCCAAAGCAGGGTAATGAACAACGGAAGAAGGATAACTGCCAATATAATATATCCAATCAGGATTGCCAAAAGCTTTTTTCCCATGTTTTCACTTCCCCTCCCTCCAACATATGAAGAAAAGGGACGTTCCATGCTTTGCAGAAGGAAGAATCCGGGGCAAAATTCGGCTATTTTTTGACGATAACAGTGCATTTCAATACAAATACCTGCTCTCGATTTTTCGGAAAGTTTTTTTTCAATGCTTTTTTCAAATTTATCAAAAAATTTATTTCTCCGTAGAAATTTTGGCGACAAATAATATCTCTACTCCTTAATTTAGCGTATTTCCGGTTTTAAAAAAGCCTCTTTATAAAAATCAAGGAATCAAAAAACCTGTATCACATAGCATCTGCTTTGCAATACAGGTTTTTTCATTTCATAAAAAAATATCTATACCAAAAATAACCATACACCAAAGGCTGTGACTAAAATACAACCAAATATACCAAGCTTAGCATCCCGTCTGTCTGTTCTGCGGATTCGTTTTAAGAATTCAGCCGCATCCAACTGCGTAATATATAACCCACCAAAAACCCCAATTTTTGCCTTGAGATTTAATATAGATTCCTGCTGCAGCATAAAATAGGTGCGCCGCGTCATTCTAAAATGATAGGTAATTCCATTTTGAATTCCCTCCAGAAAATAGCCCTTACCAATCCCTTTTTCCACACCGCTTTCGCTGGCGATATAAAACTGACAGGAAAGAAGCGTCAGCTCCTTTTTTTTGCAGTATAATCGATCCATCGCAGTAAACACCATTTGTGTAAAAATCCAATTCAAGGCCAGCATCGGCGTTATAGTAAGCAGCATTGTCCAAACACTTCCGTGGTCACTTTTCCAGCCCTGAACATTTAATATATACCCATAGAGTTGAGCCTGGGCAAAGGAATATAAAAACATGATGAACACAATGATATATACCATTGCAAAAATAATGCTGTGGCGCTTTCTGACCTTTGTATTCCACATTTTTACATCCACCAAGCCTCGTCGGCAGACCCAAAACATCAAAATGCAAATAATTACCATCAACCCGTTAATTGATATATCGCCTTCATAGGTAATGGTCATTGCAAGAATGGGTATCAGCCAAATACAAATGGCAATCCACCCCAGCCTTCCTGACGTGGCAGAAGTAAAAACGCACCAATATATTGTTATCAAGGTAATAATTCCCAACCACGCCATATGCCCTTCTCCTTACCCGAAAACTCAGATTCCTCTAAAGCTGTCGGGGCGGAACGAGCTCCGACGGCGGCTAGCCTCAATTTGCGCCAAAATTTTCTCTTTATCTCCATTTAATGTACCGCCCAATGCAGTATAATTAGACGCATGGTTTGAACGGAACACAGTGCCCTGGGCATCTACGTTACGAATAAATAATTCCGTTTCATCCAAAACCTCTTGGGGATTCAAAAGCTCAACTTCCCCTCTTTGCACCTGATCGTATATTTCGGTGCCGGGTTCAACCATTAATGTCAAAAATCCCACATACTCTGGCTTAATGGCAGAAATCACCCTTGCACTGCCCAAAGCATGCTCCTGCCAATATTTTTTCCCGCCTAACCCGGAAATTACAGTCATGGAAAGCACCATCCCGGCCTCCCTCACCTTTTTGCCTGCCTCAATCATTTCTGCGGAAGTAACACCTTTTTTTACATCCTTCAAAACTTCATCCGCACCGCTTTCCAAGCCCACATAAACCATATCCAAGCCAGCTTCCTTCAAGCGGCGTAAGTCCTGGGGAGTCTTGTTGATAATATCCTTTGGCGCACCATAAACGGAAATTCGTTCCACTTCGGGAAAATATTCATGGCACTTGTCAATAATATACAACAAATCCTCAGTCTTTACAATCAACGCATCGCCATCAGCAAGGAAAATGCGGCGCACCTGAATGCGGTTGTAATAGTTTCTTGCCATTTCCAAGTCCTCCGCCACCTCATTTAAGGGACGAATACGAAATTTTTTGTCCTTATACATATTACAAAATGTACAGGTATTTCTGGCACAGCCAATTGTTAATTGAATAATTAAGCTTCCCGCCTCGCTGGGCGGTCTATATACCGTTCCTTCATATCTCATTTTATAATCAACTCCTATTCCCATACTATCTTATCTATTATACAGGGATTATTGCAAAATTATCAATACCCATTTCTTACAATTGACAAAGATCACAAATTTGAATATAATTAAGCTTGTACTTTTGGTCTTTGTATATTGTTTGCGACTATTTGGATGAATTGTTTCGGGGATAAGAATACAACCTCTCGGCTGTTTTTTTACACTAAACATTTTTCCTTCTACGCCACAGCCCAATAAGCCTAGCTAGGTCCGGTCATTCCGGCACACCCATTCCTTGTCTGCGTTTATTCGGTTGCAATATCCAAAGAAAAAAAACAAGGGCAATTTTGCTCTTGTTTTTTTTATTGATTTTTATTGAAAAGAAACTTTACTTATTCATAATGCATAATTTATAACTACAAATTATGCATTATGAATGATACATCGTATTTCAGCCTGTTACGGATTGCAGCAAACCGTCACTGTTAAATGTAAGCTTTACGGTTTTGCCTACGGCAAGATCATTCACCTTATCTTTTGCAACACCACTGATATTAATCGTAGGGTTGGCAACCGTATTAAACGTGAACTTATTCCCATCCTCGGTCAAAATTCTTAATAATTTGGTGTCATTATTATATTCCTGGAAAGCACCCTTAGCATCTTTGATGTAAACATTTATGCGTTCCACATTATTCTTTTCATTCAGTCGAACCTCTGCATATACAGTAACGTCCTCGTCCTCAATCGCTGACTTCACACGATCTAAGGAAGTAGTGTTCAAGCTATAACTATGCAAGTCTGTATTGGAGCTGCTCAACCATCCATAAACCGCAGAATTGCCAGAGAATTTCAAACCGTTCGCCGCTGATTCAGCAGTACCTTTTGCGCTGATAGATCCAGATAAATATGCATTTTCAGAAACATTGATTTTTTGCACAATGCCATCTTTGTCAAAGCTTAGCGTAAGTGCAGAGCCAATATAGCCCGATGTTCCAATGTCCTCATAGGTATAATCATCCGTTCCGGTAGATGGCTTTCTAGCTGTAGTAAATGTAATTTTTTTACCATCCGTAGTTTCCAGCACCAATTCTTTTTCATCAATATCATAGGAAACCAGATTGCCCTTAGCAGCCGTAGGCCTTGCTTCAATGGACTGAATAACGTTATTGCCATCCGCCTTAATTTCCGCATAAAGGGTAACCCCGCTAGATTCTGCCATTTTTCTGAAAACAGTCAAAGAGCTCACCGGGGAACCCAACATAACCAAGGGATATTTCACCGTATTTCCATTGGAATCAGTACCCGTAATTACGTCAACATCCTTGCTTCCATCAATTTTCACATTATACTGGTTTAACAATGTATAGGCTACCGTGGAGTCTTTAAATTTCAGCGTATTTCCGGAAAGAGAAGCAACCTCGGCAGTTCTTTCTGTATACGCACCACTGCCTGTAGACCACGAAGATTTTTGGGTAGACAGATATACCTTGTTTATTTTTTTGCCACTATTAAACTCAACCTTGCCATAAACTTTTTTATTATTATCGTCATTTGTGTCAAAGTAGGTTACCGCATTGGAGAGTTTGCAAGATAACCAATCATCATCAGATGTATCCCACTTATAGAACGTAATATTTGAAACGGGGTTTGTTGAGCCAAATTTATAAGTAAGATTGTTGCTGCCATTTTTCAAAACAATTCCCGTATCCGAAAGATCAGCCACTTCATAAATGGAGGATGTATCACTGCTCACCGTAAAGCTCTCCTCGGATAATATTATCTTCGTTGCTTTTCCTGTTTTATCCACCGTAACTTTTACATATACCGTTCCGCTGTTTGCCAAAGACTTGAGCTGTGACAAAGAAACCGAGGTTTCATTAATGTAGTAAGTACACCCAGATGCAAAGTAAGTTCTGCTTGTCGCACTGGAATCACTAGCCTTAAAGGTAATAGAAGTGTCATCCATGGTGCTTACAATGCCGGAGCTCATATATTGTTCGTAAAAGGTCACATAAACCTCTGTAGCATATGTGTTTTCAACCTGAGTAGAATTGCCGCTGCTGTCCTTGCCCTTTTCCACCTTTGAATTGGTATTAATTCCGGCATAAGCATATTTATCGGAATTATCTTTTAATTCAGTTTGCAAATCAGCCCGCTTAATGCTCTTGTTATCTAAATAAAACAGACAGTCGCTATCTAACTCTATTTTTTCAGTTTCTCCCGTATTATCATTTTCAATCGTTACTTTGTCGGTGGCTAAAGCTGTAATATAACCCGTAATATTGTATTTTTGCTGCAGAGTTGAACCATCCACAATACGGATTGTATCTAAAGCACCGCTGTTATAAGTAAAGCTAACCTTATCTCCCACGCTTAAGCGGGATAAAGCCAATTCCTGTGTAGTACTCCCACTGTAAAGCTTTACATGCTTCGCTGTAGCATTAAAATCCAAAGCCATGCCGGCATCTGTTTTTATGGTTATTTTATAGGTGCTGCCGTCCCCCTCAAAAGCAGTGACTGTTCCTGTGGTTTCCATACCATTCTTTAATACTTCATAGGTTTTATTCAGCATAACTGCCATTTCTGCACGGTTGATATTGTTTGTGGGGTTAAAATTATTACCAGTATCTCCATTTATAATACCAAGACGAGCTAAAACATCAACCAAAATAATAGCATCCTCGGAAATACGATAATAATCATTAAACTTACTGGCTGTCGCAGCTTTTCTGTCCACATCATAGCGCACAGCCATGGCATTGCCAAACATCTTTGCCACATCCTGTCTTGTAGCAGAATTGCTGGTTTTTCCGGTCATGAACTTTGCCATATCCGTTGTGGTAATCAAGCTTTTTTCCAGTCCATAAGAAACTGCGCTTTGTGCCCAGGTAGGAATATTATACGCTTGCATAAATGTAGTATATTTGTATTGCTCTGCTGCATCCAGCTGCTGCGCAGTGCCCGTTTTCACCAAAACAGAATACAGCATTTGTATTGCTTCACAATATGTAACGTTATTACGGGCACGGAATGTGTTGTCCTCATACCCGTTTAATAAACCTAAATCGGCAACGCTATTAATAACAGCTTTTGCCCCGTCCCAAGGAACATCATTAATATCCTTAAAACCTGCTGCATATCCTGTTACATTCATGCAGGAAGATGCCATCACTGCTGCCATAGCCAGTGTTATTTTCTTTTTCATGAATTTACCCCCTTTTGTTCTTTTTGGAGCTTCCATATTTTACTCTTGCTTACAAGTTTATCATATTTTTTTTAACATGCCTAGACCTTTCGTTCTTAAGGATTTATTAAAAACTTACAAATTGGAATAAAAATGAAATTATTTTACTGTTATATTTTGAAAAATGCTAAAAACATCATATATTTTACACGAATGCCTTTCTGTTACAAACGCATAATTAGCATAAATTTCCAAGAATCTTTGCAAAAAACCAGCCCGCCTTGCCACAATTTCCAGAAAAAATTCTGTTTGCTGCAATCGGGCTGTATTAAAGGGTTTCGGTATGAATTTCTGCATTTCCTCTCTTTCACCTTGCTCTTTTTTGTTCCATTTCCTCAATCAAGGAAACAATTTTTTTATTGGTTGTGATTGAGGTATTATTGATATATTCGTCAGCTTCCCGGGCAGCATTGTCTGCTTCTTTGCTTATTCTAGCCGCCTCATTTTCCATGCCATCCTCCAAACGCAGCCCAATAATAGCCGTATGCCCTTCCACCACTACTGCGTTACCGGAAATCCCTTTAATTTTGTGAAGCAAAGCTTTAATGCTTTGTGCTCGTTCCTCAAAGGTTTTATCTCCAATTTTTTCATCCGCTTTTACAAAATGCACACCGGACAAATTATTTTCCGTTACCTTTGCGGAACATCCGCTGAAAACAAATATTGCCAAAATCAAAATACTCATCCTTTTTTTCCACATTTTTCGCCGCCTCCCTTTTTCTTTAGTATGTCTTAAAAAAAAAGATTTATGAAAAGCAACTTATGGTTGATTTTGATTTTTGCCCTAAAATCGGATATACTAAAGGCAGAAAAAAGGAGGCGAAAAAATGGAGCCCAATAAAAAGAAGCATTTTCGTGTAATTGTGAAAAATATTCACGAAACACCTGCAAATGGAATTTATTTAACAAATGTTGAAGCAGCTAAGTTCTGTGTTTTCGGAGGTATTGTTTTTTTTATTTTAACAATTTTTGCTGTTTTTCCCCGAAAAAAATAAGGTTCCACTACTTCTTTCTTGCCAATTGAGTCCCTTTTCGCTATAATAATTTCAGTATGAGTGAAACCCATGGAAAGGAAGAATAACATGAAACTCGGTATTGTAGGTCTGCCCAATGTGGGCAAAAGCACCTTATTTAATTCAATGACATTGGGAAAAGCGGAGGCGGCCAACTATCCCTTTTGCACCATTGACCCCAACGTAGGCGTAGTAACCGTTCCCGATGAACGTTTAACAAAACTGGCCGAAATACACGCTTCGGCAAAAATTGTACCTGCGGTCATTGAATTTGTTGATATTGCAGGCTTGGTTCGCGGTGCAAGCAAAGGCGAAGGCTTGGGGAATAAATTCCTCTCCCATATTCGTGAGGTGGATGCCATTGTTCACGTTGTACGCTGCTTCGAGGACACCAATGTAATCCACGTTGACGGTTCTGTAGACCCCATTCGTGATATTGAAACCATCAATTTGGAGTTAGTATTCTCCGATTTAGAAATTTTAGAGCGTCGAATTGCGAAAACAGGAAAAATGGCAAAGGCGGACAAGTCCTTGCAGCACGAAATGGATCTTTTGCAAAAAATAAAAGATACTTTGGAGCAGGGAATTTCAGCAAGGGCCATGGAATTTGATACGCCTGAGGATAAGGCTTTCGTGGAATCCCTTACGCTGCTGACGACAAAGCCTGTTTTATATGCTGCAAATGTATTGGAAGAGCATTTGGCTGATGACGGCACTACCAATCCTTTTGTTGGAAAGGTGCGGGAATATGCGAAAAACGAAGGTAGTGAGGTATTTGTCCTTTGTGCAAAAATCGAAGAGGAAATTGCCGATTTAGACGAAGGGGATAAAAAAGAATTCCTTGCGGAACTGGGCGTAGCCTCCAGCGGACTTGACCGTCTGATTGCTGCAAGCTATCAGCTTTTGGGCTTAATCAGCTACTTAACCGCAGGTCCCCAGGAAACCCGTGCATGGACAATCGTCAACGGCACAAAAGCACCCCAGGCAGCAGGTAAAATCCATAGTGATTTTGAAAGAGGCTTTATTCGTGCAGAGGTTGTTGCCTATGACGATTTGATTCGTTCCGGCTCTAACACCGCCGCAAAAGAACAAGGCTTGGTTCGTTCCGAGGGCAAGGAATATGTTTTTAAAGACGGAGATGTGGTTCTGTTCCGCTTTAACGTATAATTGCATTTTTCATAAATACAAGGTCAATACCTTGAGGACTTTGCCCTCAAACACCCACAAGGGTTTCGTTCAGCACTTTGCTTCGCAAAGCTGTCCTTCGGACAGTTGGCACTTCTTTGCCATTGCAACCTTGATCATTTAGAAACCGCATAACTATGCGATTTCAATAAAAGTTTTTGGTCTTGCTTTTTACAAAAGCAAGCAGGGGGTCATCACTTTTGCAAAGCAAAAGCCGCCTTCGTCGTCTGCCCTATCTCGGGCAGTGAGAGGGCGGCGCCCAAGGTTTGTGAATTTCAAATACTCCACTTTCGGGATAAACAAAAAAACGATAATCACTAATTCTGGTGATTATCGTTTTCTTTATGTTGTAATATCCATTGCAATATAAATTAATATATTGCTGTGACAATTTTTACTTTTTCTTATTTATTTTCCTCATAGGAAGGCTCTTTCTTTGATGCTTCTCCTTCCACCAATTCTTCTGCAAGCGCCTCAGCCTCTTTGGTTTCCTCATCTTCTTCCAAAGCAGCATCAAAATCCCCAAGGGCGGACTTCAAAAAACTTTCTGCATCATCAATTTCATTCATTTGAATTTGCAATGAATTTAAAACTGACTCAACATTTTGCGTATATGCCTCCTCTTCTGAAAAAGCATCTGAATTATCCGTGGCCGAAGGCTCTGTTTCCTGCGCATCCATGTCTGTCCAGTCCTCAGCCTGATCTCTTTCTCTTTTTTCCTTCATCTTTTCCCTGTAATTTTTTACATCCTCCTTTAGGCTGTCCATCATCTCTGCCATTCGGAAAGCCGCACTTCTTACTGCCGGTTCAAGATCTTCAGCCTTTTCGGAAGCCTTGTTCGCCATATCCTTAACCATGGGCTGAATTTTTTCCGCCTTTTCGCCTACGGTCTTGGCTACGGAATTCAAAGCCTCTCCCGCCTTGCCCAAAACATCCCCTACAGATTTGCTGATTCCTTCCTTGTCAAAGCCTGCGCTGCTTTGTAAAATAATTAATAATCGCTCTGCTTCATCAACATTGATAATCCCTTTTTCCAGCATACTTAAAATTGCCATCCGTTCTTCATTCATTGATCGTTCCTCCTTTTCATGGGAATTTATATAAACATTATATTCATCCGGTCTATTTTCGCTTTTCCCAAAGGCAAATAAAATGCTTTCCACAATGCGTCTGGAAGCCTGTCCGTCCCCAAAGGGATTCTTTGCCCGGGCCATTTTTTCATAGGCCGTGCCGTTGTCCAAAAGCTCCTTTGCAGCAGAGTATATTGCTTCTTCATTGGTCCCCACAAGCTTTAATGTTCCGGCTTCCACCCCCTCGGGACGCTCCGTCACGTTGCGAAGCACCAAAACAGGCTTGCCCATGGAAGGAACCTCCTCCTGCAAGCCACCGCTATCCGTCAATACCAAATAGGAACGGCACATTAGGTTGTGCATATCCTTTAAATCCAGAGGCTCCGTCAAATAAATTCCCTGGGTTTGCCCAAGAATTCTGTGAACAGGCTCCATCACCGCTGGGTTTTTATGCACTGCATAAACAACCTCCACATCGGGATATTCCTCCACCAAACGCTTTACGGCATGGCAAATATTTTCCAACGGCTCCCCAAGGTTTTCCCTCCTGTGGGCAGTCATGGCAATGACACGCTTCTTTTGAAAATCAATATGATTTAGCTCCTCCACCGTAAAGGTATAGCCCTCCTCAATGGTATGTGCCAATGCATCAATGACGGTATTTCCTGTAACGAAAATACTATTTTCATCCAAATTTTCCTTTAAAAGATGCTCCTTTGCCAAGGGCGTGGGGGCAAAATGCAAATCCGTCAGCGCCCCTGTTAAACGGCGGTTCATCTCCTCGGGAAAGGGTTGATATTTATCATAGGTACGCAGCCCCGCTTCCACATGACCCACCTTCGTTTGATTGTAGTACGCAGCCAAAGCCCCGGCAAAGGTGGTAGAGGTATCTCCATGCACCAAAACAATATCCGGCTTTTCCTTTGCAATAACACCCTCCAAGCCTGTTAAGGCTCTTGTTGTAATTCCTGCTAAGGTTTGTCTTGACTGCATAATATCCAAGTCATAGGCCGGGTGCAAATCAAAAATCTCCAGAACCTGATCCAGCATTTCTCTGTGCTGCGCCGTTACGCAAACAATGCTTTCTACTTGTTCGTTTTTTTCCAATTCCTTCACAAGGGGGGCCATCTTGATTGCCTCCGGTCTTGTGCCGAAAACACTCATTACTTTAATTTTATTCATGCTGGGTGCCGCGCTCCTTTATGTCTAAATTTAGGTCAAACTTACTTAATATAATTTGTGATTGTACCGATGCCATCAATTTCGCATCTTACTACATCGCCCTTTTCCAAAAATTTGGGGGGATCAAAGCCCATACCAACACCCGCCGGTGTACCCATGGCAATAATAGTGCCTGCCTTTAAAGTCATTCCCTGTGAAAGCTGGCTGATTACGTCGGCAACGCCTGTAATCATCAAGGATGTGTTCCCGTCTTGTCTTAATTCCTCGTTCACATAACAGCGAATCCCCAGGGCAGGAGGGTTCTCAAATTCATTTTTCGTTACAATCCAAGGGCCAATGGCAGTAAAATCATCCAAACTCTTGCCAAAATACCACTGCTTGTGGGCAGTCTGCAAATTTCTTGCGCTAAAATCATTGATAATCGTATAGCCAAAAACATAATCAAAGGCATCCAGTTGGGAAACATTTTTTGCATCCTTCCCAATGATTACGCCCAATTCAACCTCATAATCCAACCCATCCACAATGTCCCAATGACCATCCACCATTTCATGGTCTGCCACAGCAACATTCACACGCTTGGAAAAGTAAATGGGCGCAGGTCTTTCGCCGCCAAAAGCTTCATCATGAAACTTCGCCGCTTCCTCAGCATGGGCATAGTAATTAATTCCCAGACAAATCAGATCCTGCTTAGGCACCGGAATGGGGGAAATTACCTTCACATCCCTCATGGGAATACCCTTCATCAATTCCTTATTTTTTTCCAATTTTTTTTCTTTTTCCGGTGTCATCAAGTCTAAAAATTCATTCATATTATGGGCAGTACAGCCTAAGTAATTTACAGGCACTACTTCCAAACCATCATCCTTCAGTACACCAACCATTACTCTACCACTATTTTTAAATGTTAAAACCTTCATTATCAAACACCCTCCTTTTTCGGTTTTCTTTTGTAGTCAAATTAATTTCTAGTATCCATCATATCATAAAAAATGTATGAAGCAAAGACCATTCTTTCGTATACTTCACCTTAATAGAGCTACTTATCCCTCTCACCTTTTGCATAAATATACTGATTTCATTTATTTTTTTGATAAAAAATAGCTAAATGCGCCTTATGGCAGAAATGCATTTTAACACTAATATACAAAAAAACTTAATTCTTTTTATTTTTATTATTTTCTATTGCATTTTACCCCTTCGTTATGTATAATTTGTTTATATTATTCATTCTGAAATCATTTTTCAAATATAAGGAGGATACAATTATCATGAAAGAAAAAATTGTTTTGGCATATTCCGGTGGTCTTGATACTTCCGTTATTATTCCCTGGCTGAAAGAAAATTATGATGCTGAGGTCATTGCTGTTTGCGGTGATGTGGGTCAGGGCAAGGAAACCGATGGCTTGGAAGAAAAGGCACTGCGCACCGGTGCAAGCAAGCTTTATATAGAAGATTTAACTGAAGAATTTATCACAGAGGCAATTTACCCTTGCATTAAGGCAAACGCTGTTTATGAAGGAAAATACCTCTTGGGTACCTCCATGGCAAGACCAATTATTGCGAAAAAATTGGTTGAAATCGCAAAAAAAGAAGGCGCAACGGCAATTTGCCACGGCGCAACAGGCAAGGGCAACGATCAGGTTCGTTTCGAATTAACCATTAAAGCTTTGGCTCCTGAATTGAAAATCATTGCGCCTTGGCGTCTGGATACATGGGGTATGGAAAGCCGTGAAGACGAAATGGCTTACTTGGAAGCAAGAGGCATTCCTTTCCCTGCAAAGAAGGATGATTCTTATAGCCGTGACCGCAATATCTGGCACTTAAGCCACGAAGGCTTGGAATTAGAAGATCCCGCGAATGAGCCTAATTATGAACATTTGCTCCAGATGGGCGTTTCTCCCGAAAACGCACCGGACGTACCCGAATATGTAACCGTTGATTTTGAAGCTGGCGTTCCCGTTTCTGTAAATGGCGAAAAATTAGGTCCCGTTGCTTTGTTGACAAAGCTCAACGAAATCGGCGGAAAAAACGGTATCGGTATCATTGATATTTGCGAAAACCGTGTTGTTGGCATGAAATCCCGTGGTGTATACGAAACCCCCGGCGGTGCAATATTATACTATGCACACCGTGAATTGGAATACCTTTGCCTAGATAAGAAAACATTAGCGTACAACGAGGTTGCAAGCAATAAGCTGACGGAATTGGTTTACAGCGGCGAATGGTTTACGCCTTTGAGAGAGGCTCTTTGCGCTTATTTCGACCATACCAATGCTACCGTTACAGGTTCAGTAAAAATGAAGCTCTATAAGGGCAACATTATTTCCGCAGGGGCAACCTCCCCTTACAGCCTATATAACGAATCCATTGCAAGCTTTACAACAGGCGAAATGTATAACCATAAGGACGCAGACGGATTTATTAACCTGTTTGGCCTGTCCATGAAGGTTCGTGCAATGATGCTGCAAAATAACGAGAATAAATAAATATCCGTAAAACATTTTGGGGCTTTGCCCCATACCCAAATGTCTGTAACAAGATGTCATGGGTTTGGGACAAGCCCCTTTGATTTTATGGATCAATAAGAAAGGATGCATAACTATGAAACTTTGGGGCGGCCGCTTCACAAAGTCCACCGATAGCTTCACCGACCATTTCCATTCCTCCATCTCCTTTGACAGCCGTATGTATCAAGAGGATATTACAGGTAGTATGGCCCACGCAGCAATGCTTGGCAAACAGGGCATCATCCCCCAAGCGGATGCAGATCTGATTATCACGACCTTACAAGAAATCCTTGCAGATATTGAAAAGTGCGACGTAACCTTTGACGAAAAAGCGGAGGATATCCATATGAACGTGGAATCCATCCTCATTACCCGCATTGGCGACGTAGGCAAGCGTCTGCATACAGGAAGAAGCCGAAACGATCAAGTTGCCTTGGATACCCGCATGTATACCAAAAAGGAAATTAAGTCCATTCAAGTCTTGGTGAAAGAGCTGATGGGCGTTTTAAATACCTTAGCCGAAAAGCATACGGAAACCATTATGCCCGGCTATACCCACCTGCAAAGAGCACAGCCTGTCACCTTGGCCCACCATTTGTTGGCATATATTGAAATGTTCAAGCGTGATTATGACCGCTTGGCGGATTGCTTCAAGCGTACCGATGTACTGCCTTTGGGCAGTGGCGCCTTGGCAACCACAACCTACCCGTTGGATAGGGAATTTGTTGCGGAGCAGTTAAGTTTTTCTGGAGTTACTTCAAACAGTATGGATGGCGTTTCCGACCGTGATTTTTGCATTGAATTGGTTTCCGATTTATCCATTTTAATGATGCATTTAAGCCGTTTCTGCGAAGAGATCATTCTTTGGAGCAGTCATGAATTCCGTTTTATTGAATTAGACGATGCGTATTCCACAGGCTCAAGCATCATGCCACAGAAAAAGAATCCCGACATGGCAGAATTAATCCGCGGAAAAACAGGCAGAGTTTACGGGCATTTGATGGGGCTTTTGACCACCATGAAGGGTCTGCCCTTGGCTTATAATAAGGATATGCAAGAGGATAAGGAAGCTTTGTTTGGTGCCATAGACACCATTAAAATGTGCGTCCCCGTATTTACCAATATGCTGGCTACCGTTACCGTTCGTAAGAATAATATGCTGGAGGCGGCAAAGGGCGGTTTTACCAATGCCACTGATGCAGCGGACTGGTTGGTAAAACAGGGCGTTCCCTTCCGTGATGCCCATGAAATTATTGGAAAATTGGTTTTATACTGCATCCAAAACAGCACCAATTTGGATGATCTTTCCCTTGAGGAATATCAGTCAATCTCCCCTGTATTTAATGCAAGCGTGTATGACGCCATTTCCGTAAAAGAATGCGTGGAAGCAAGAAACGTGATTGGCGGCCCGGCGAAGGCAGTTACGACGAAGGCAATTGAAGGGAATAAGGCTTATCTGGATTCTTTGGCATAAAACAATAAGTTCTCGGGACGCTGCCCCGAACCTTGCAAGCCTTTGAAAAGGCTTGACCTAAACTTTATTTGCAAAAATTTGTATTTTGCTGAAAGCTATGCAATTTCTATGAAAGTTTTTAGTCTTGCTTTTGTAAAAAGCAAGTGAGTTTGTTCATTACTTTTGATATGCAAAAGCCAGCTTCGCTGTCTGGTCTATCTTGAGCAGTGAGAGGGCAACGCCCACGGTCTTGAATTTTTCTTGGAACAGCGTCCCGAACCTTAACAAATCAAGGTCAAGTTCTCGGGACGCTGTCCCGAACCTTGCAAGCCTTTGAAAAGGCTTGACTTAAACTTTATTTGCAAAAATTTGCATTTTTGCTGGAAGCTATGTAATTTCTATGAAAGTTTTTGGTCTTGCTTTTGTAAAAAGCAAGTGGTTTGTGAGGGGGCAAAGCCCTCAAGGTCTTGCCTTTATCGACACCCTGCGGGTTTTGCCTTTTTCCATACCCTTACCAACATTTTTTGATTTTCTTTCATCCATCAAAACAGCTCCTCCACAGCCTTTGGTGTCGCCGCAATATAATCCGCGCCGCAGGCATCAAATTCCGCCTTGTCCCCATAGCCAAATTCCACAGCAACACAAGGAATTCCCACCAAATGGGCGCCCTCAACGTCAAACTTCCGATCCCCCACCATAATAGCATCTTCCTTTTCTACCTTCATGGTTTCCAACACATATTCAATGACCTTTCCCTTCGTATCACGGCCGATTTCTCGGTTATCACCGCCAATTACCTCAAAAAATTCATCTATTCCAAAGTGCTTCAAGATACGAACCGCCGTTTCTTCTTTTTTAGAGGTAGCTACTGCAAGGCGTTTCCCCTTTTTTCCTAATTCCTCCAGCATTTCAGGAATCCCATCATAAACCTTATTTTCAAATAGACCCACCGTGGCATAGCGTTCTCTGAAATACTCCAAAGCCTTTTGCGCCTCTTCCACGCTCATTTTAAAATCCTCGGTAAAGGTTCGCATCAAGGGCGGGCCAACAATAAACCTTAAATCCGCATCTACCCACTTGGGAATCCCCATCTTTTCTTGCATATGCTGTGCGGAACGAATTACCCCCTCGGCGGAGTCTGTTAAAGTACCGTCCAAGTCAAATAATATCACCTTTTGCTGTAATTTTTTCATATCGTCGCTCCTATCCTCAATACCTAGCCTTATCCTAAACAAACTGTAATAAGGCAATCATTTTCTGATTTTCTTCTATGAAAGTTTTGTTTATTTTACCCCAAATACTGCTTTTGTGCAATTAAAAAACCCCTTAAAGATTCTTATTAAGGGGTGAGAGTGTCGAAAAACCCATTTTATAAACGGAAGGGTTTGGAAAACGAAGAGTTTCCCAAATGGAATCCGCAGGATGAACTTTGCCCATCCGAGGATAATTGTTCTGCACCCTGAAAATAACAGGGCGGCGGAGCCGTTTCCCCGCCTGGGAAAATGCTTTGACCCGTTTTGAAACCTTTTGGTCACAGGAACGCATCTATTTGCCCTCTGCTAACTTAAAAAAGCTTGAAGGAACTGAGCTTTTTCAAAGGGTATCGACTTTATCAACACCCTGCCCCCCCAAAGATTCTCTCTAGGGGGTATCCTCCAACAGCACTTCTGCCAAAATTTTTGCCAAAGGCTCCATTGCATTGAGTGCTTCCTGCTTTGTATTTGTTTGCGCTCCCACTTCAATCAGTGCAGAGCGAGGCATATAGTGCAAAATAAAACGATAGGGGTTTAAATAATTTTTCCGCATAAACCCTGGAAATTTCTGTCCTGCCAAGGTATGTATTTGGAGGCTAAAGGCCAAATTTTCTTTAATATATTTATTTTCCAGCCAAGAAACCGGCTCTGCCTGGCCATCCTTATTCAAACGGCATATACCGTTTACAAGCATTACTTTTGCACAGGTTTTCCCATCAATTTCAGTAACCAATCTCATGGTTTCCGGTATTCCATCCCTATGTAAATCAATACACACCTCAATGGATGGATATTGCTTCAATATTTTCTCCACCCCAGGGCCGCTGCGTTCATAGGCTCCCTCTCGCTGTAAAACACCATTCACTGCATCATAAATATTCATATCGTGCAATACGCTTATTCCATATTTTTTCTCCAAAATATCCTTTAATTCCTCACCCACGCCGCATATGCCCTCTTGAAGCCCCTTCGACATATCACTATCCACAAAATCCTCATGGGTATGGGTATGAAATATCAAAATCCTCGGCTCCTCTAAGGTAGGTTTTATGGAAAAATCCATGGATAAGGCTTCACTCACATTGATATCGCCTTCCAAAAGGGAGGTTCTTGAATCTATAGTATAAAAATTACTTTTTAAATAAGAAAAGTCCTTCATCTTTTCAAGGACTTCCGCTGTTACACACAAACCCTTTTCGCCAATGAGATTCGTGTCTTTTTGCTGAAATTCCACATCCTTCACACCCCAAACAGCAACGTCGTCCATTTCCTTGGGCACTGTCCGTTCAAACCGCAAGCTTTCTATGGACAATGAATCGTGGGGTACTTGTCCTGGCAATACTTCTGCCAAAAGCCATTGTCCACCACCCATCTGCAAAAAAAGCGGCATGGATAGCAGAAAAAGCAGAAGGCCAAAAATGCTTAGACCAAGTTGCCTTCCGCCACCTTTTTGCTCCACTGGCACCGCCTCCTTTCATACAAAGTTTATGCCAGTGGAAAAGGACGTAGAACAATAATCTATAGCAATGGTTTTTTACATCTTTCAGTGTCTCCAAGAAAATATAATGCAGTCACAAATCTCTCTGCTCACCGCTTGACTTCTATTTTTTTGTCAATTCTTATAGCTATCTCTAAAAAATTGATAAAGCATCCTATTATTCAAAAAACCCATACATTTTGTTGCCAATTGCATTTTTTTGCTGCGCTTTTTCACTTCAAATGCAATTGCAGCCAAGCTTTTGACAGCGCGTATTTTTCTTCTATAAATATTTACACTGGGTAAAAACCATCATAAAATATTCAAAACAGTAGAAAAAATTGCAAACCAGTGCTATCATGATAATTGTTAAGTCACTATGTATTTTTCACAAAAATACACCAGACGAATGACAAACCTTGAATAACTTAATATAAAGCATATCTTGATTTTTTTTATGCGCATAACGCAAAGGAGGATTTTTTATGATTCGCACCAATTTGTTTCAGCCCACCGACGCACACAAGGTTGTTGCAAGCCAAGGATGCTTTTCCCTTTTGGAGTACGAAAAAGATATTTCTGTGACCCCCGAAAGTGCCCAGTTTTCTTATTTTGCTTCAAAAATGAATGTTCGAAAAAGACAGGTCATTGCCAACCTCAATGGCGACAACGGGGTTATTATTCAAGGCGGAACCATGCAGATGATGATTGGTCAGCTTCAAGTAACCACCAATATAAAGGGCGCAGGGGATTTAATGAAAAAGTTTGTGGGGAGCAAAGTCACCGGCGAAACTACCATTAAACCACGCTATACAGGAAACGGTTTATTGGTCTTAGAACCCACTTATAAATACGTTTTCTTTGAGGATTTGGCAACATGGAACGGAAGCATGGTTATTGAGGATGGAATGTTTTTGGCATGTGACGATAGTGTCAACATGAAGGTGACCGCAAGGTCTAATCTTTCTTCTGCGGTTCTTGGAGGCGAGGGATTTTTCAATACAGCATTGACAGGAACAGGCATTGCCGTGCTTGAAAGCCCCGTACCCAAGGAGGAGCTAATTGTGGTTGAGTTAGAAAAAGATGTTTTGCGCATTGACGGAAACATGGCAATCGCATGGTCAAACACCCTAGAATTCACAGTTGAACGCACTACAAATACTTTGGTTGGCTCCGCCGCTTCCGGCGAGGGACTTGTGAATGTATACAGAGGAACGGGCAAGGTATTGATTGCCCCTGTTGCTCGGAACAAAAAAATTTCCACCCCACAGCCTACAAAAAAGTAAGCAGTTTATCATGGCACACTTTTCGTGCATAAACGCTGTATTTTTGTGCTTCTTGCCAAGGAAAAGCCAGCTTCGCCGTCTGCCCTGTTTTGGGCGATGCAGGGCCAACGCCTAAAGTTTGTCAAACACTCTGGTTAAATGCAAAATTTATGTTATCACAAAATACATATTTCCCTTTTCCTCTATCCTTACACTAAGTTTTTTACAAATCCTATATAACATAAAACCCCCACAACAAAAGCTGCGGGGGTTTTACGCATATGGAGTTATGGTTTGTATGTTCAAAGCAACAAGATTATCTCAAGTTCGCTTTGATTACCTCTGCAATACGCTTAATGCCCTCTTCAATTTTTTCCTCAGGCATATTGGAATAGTTCATGCGGAAAGTATTTTCGTGTCCGCCATTGGGGAAGAAGCTGCCACCGGGAACATAAGCAACCTTTTTTTCCAAGCATTGAGTCGCCAATTCCTTTGCATCCATGTATTCAGGTAAAATTACCCATGTAAATAAACCACCGTCGGGATAGGTCCAGGTACATTCCTTGGGGAAATACTCCTCCATGGCTTTCAACATACAGTTACGTCTTTTGCCATAAACCTCTTTGATTTTTGCAACATGCTGATCCAAATCATTCATTTCCAAGAAGGTATTTGTTTCTATCTGGGAAACTGTGGAGGACTGAAGATCTGCGCCCTGTTTAATAAAGTTGAATTTTTCCAAAATTTCGTCCTCTGCACAAACCCAACCCAGTCTGTAGCCAGGTGCTAAAATTTTAGAGAAGGTTCCTAAGAAAATAACAAGATCCTTTGTATCCATTGATTTCAATGAAGGCATATTTTCATTTTCAAAACGCAATTCCCCATAAGGATTATCTTCAATAACAGGGATTTCAAATTTGTTAATGATTTCCATAAATTTTTCACGTCTTTCCAGCGTCCATGTTCTGCCTGAGGGATTCTGGAAATCGGGAATTACATAAATCATTTTTACATTATCTGTAGTAGCAAGAATTTTTTCCAATTCTTCCATAAGCATACCGTTGTTATCGGTAGGAACCTCTACAAATTTTGGTTCACTGGCCTTAAACGCATTGATCGCCCCTAAGTAAGAAGGGCTTTCCATTAAAACAACATCACCCGGGTTTAAGAAAACACGCCCTGCAAAATCCAACCCTTGTTGAGAACCACTGGTAATCAATATGTGGTCAATATCTGTTTGGATACCGTTTTTTGCTTTCATTCTGTCCACAATTTTCTGTCTCAACGGCGGAAAACCCTCTGTAGTGGAATACTGCATGGCAGCCTCTCCACTTTCCTCCAAGGTTTTAATAGCTGCGGCTTTCATTCCCTCAACAGGAAACAATTCGGGTGCAGGTAAACCGCCTGCAAAAGAAATAATATCAGGCTGAGCAGTGAGCTTAAGCAACTCTCTGATTTCAGAGCCTGTTAAAAGATTCATTCTGTCTGCAAAACGTATCATCGATTTCTTCCTCCTTAAAAAACAATTAATGTCTGACAAGTATCATATTTTTTTTATACATTGACAAATTAATTAAAAATTTCTTACATAATTTAATTAAAGCATATCTTTTTACCAAAGTCAATGTAATCTTATGATTTTTAAAGCTAAAAAATCACATAAAATAAATCATTCTCCAATATTTTTTTGTATAAATTCAAGAACAATTTTTCTTGCTTTAAAACAACACCCATTAAATTGTTTTTATTCAAAAACAATTTTTACAAAAAACTTCTTAACCTCAAAACTAATTTTGTATTAATTTACAAACATGTTCCGTTTCCTCTCCATAAACCCAACAACAACTATCTAAAAAAAACGCCATGATTTTTGTTAAAAAATTATCAGGACTTTTATAGTAGAAAAACCCTCGCATATCATCCGTCTTTGGATATATTACGAGGGTCTATTTTATCTAACTTCAAAGAGGGCGAAAACTTTCCCGCGTGCTTATTTCAGGTTTGCCTTAATAACCTCCGCCAAAGCCTTTACACCTTCAATGATTTTTTCATCACTCATACAGGAATAATTCATACGGAAACAGTTATTTTTCCCCCCATTGGGAAAGAAACTGCCGCCGGGAACGTATGCAACCTTCTTTTCCAGACACTGCAAAGCCATATCCTTTGTGTTAATGTAGGAAGGCAATTCCACCCAAGTAAACAAGCCTCCAACGGGATAGGTGAACTTTGCTTCCTCTGGGAAATACTCTTTCATTGCCGCCATCATTACATCACGTCTATGCTTATAAACCTCACGAATCTTATTCACATGAGCATCCAGGTCATTCAAATCCAAATACTTGTTTGCCTGAAGCTGTGTCAAAGTTGAGGTCTGCAAATCTGCCCCTTGCTTCATCGTGTTGAACTTAGAAAGGATTTCATCCTCTGCACAAACCCAACCTAAGCGGAAACCAGGAACCATAATTTTGGATAGTGTACCAAGGTAAACCACAAGACCCTTAGTATCCAAGGATTTCAACGCCGGCATATCTTCGTCCTCAAAACGCAGCTCGCCATAAGGGTTATCCTCAATGACAGGGATTTCATATTTATTAATAATTTCCATAAACTTCTTTCTTCTCTCCAAAGACCATGTACGGCCTGTGGGGTTTTGGAAATCAGGAATCACATAAACCATTTTTACATTTTCCGTTGTGGCAAGAATTTTATCCAAATCCTCCATAATCATGCCACCATCATCGGTAGGCACTTCAATAAAGGTAGGCTCACTTGCCTTAAATGCGTTAATCGCACCTAAATAGGAAGGGCTTTCCACCAAAATTACATCGCCCTTATCTATAAATACCCGTGCCGCAAAATCAAGTCCCTGTTGAGAACCACTGGTAATCAAAATCTGATCTGCGCTGGTATGAATATTGTTTTTTACTTCCATTCTTTCCGCTATTTTTTGTCTTAACGCAGGCAGACCTTCGGTAGAGGAATACTGACAGGCAACAGTGCCCATTTCTTCCATGACCGCAATCCCGGCCTGTTTTAATTCTTCTACAGGAAACAGCTCCGGTGCGGGCAAGCCGCCTGCAAAAGAAATAATGTCGGGTCTGGCAATGAGTCTTAAAAGATCTCCAATATCCGAACCATCTAATAAATCAAGTCTTTTTGCAAAACGAACCATATTTATTTATTCCCCTTTCATGTCGGTTTTTTAACCTTATAATAATGTACTTCAATAAAGACATGTACTTATTAAGCCACAAAATCCCCTAGCTGTCAATGTCATTTTGTAAAAATTGTATGTTTTTAAATACAGTTAAACTAGTGATTTTTAAGGCTTTGTTCAGCGAAATACTGTTAATTTTTATAACAAAATGAATTCTTTATTTTTAGCTTTTATCTTATTTCCGTCAAAACAACAACAGATTTGTTTAAAAATGACAAAAATTCATGATTTTTTTTAAAGCTTCAAATCTCTAATTTATTTCACTTTTCCTCACAAAAGTTTATTATATAAATATAGAAAGTTTTATATTGATAAACAGCAGAGAATGTATGCAATTTGTAAAGGATTCCTTTCCCCAGTTGATGAGCGAAGAAACTAAAAAACGGCAATAAAATATAATTTTATTACTGCATTTTGTCAAAAAGTTTTATATATCAAATTTTTTGTTTCATTTCTATTGCTTTTCGACTTATTTGTTGTATAATAATTGAGGTTTAGTAAAATTAATACAAAAGTTTAGCGCTGCTAAATTTTTTACGATAAAAAGGAGTTGTTGAGGATGGAAATCGGACATAAAATCAAGCAGCTTCGTGTGCAAAAGGGCCTAACCTTAGAAGAATTGGCCAGCCGCAGCGAGCTGACAAAGGGTTTCCTCTCCCAGATGGAAAGGAATTTGACGTCTCCTTCCATTGCGACCTTAAATGATATTTTAGAGGCCTTAGGCACCACCCTTGCGGAGTTTTTTAAGGAAGAAAAACAAGAGCAGTTGGTTTTTCATAAAAAAGATTTTTTTATGGATGAACGCGGACAATACACCGTTCACTGGATTGTGCCAAATACACAAAAAAATGAAATGGAGCCAATTTTAATTGAGCTGCCGCCTGGTGGAGAATCCTTTCAAATGAACCCTCACAGCGGCGAAGAATTCGGCTATGTCCTTGAGGGCAGCATTATGCTTGACTGCGGGGAGGAACGCCATACTGTGCATAAAGGAGAAACCTTCTACCTCTTGGGCAAAACAAGTCATATTTTAAAAAACGATAAAAAAACGAAGGCGAAGGTTCTATGGATTTCAACGCCACCGTTATTTTGATATGTGGGAGGCAAACATGAAAAAGCTGATTCAATTCAAAAACATCGTCAAGGACTTTGACGGCAAATTGGTTTTAAAGGGTATCAATTTGGATATCTACGAAAACGAATTCGTTACACTGCTTGGCCCCAGTGGCTGCGGAAAAACAACCCTCCTGCGTATTTTGGGTGGTTTTTTAACACAAACTGAAGGACAGGTTCTTTTTGATGGCCAGGAAATCACTAAAGTACCTCCCTACAAAAGAGAAATCAACACGGTATTTCAAAAATACGCTTTGTTTCCTCACATGAATGTTTATAATAACATCGCTTTTGGATTGAAAATCAAAAAAGAGCCAAAGGATATTATCGAGCAAAAGGTAAAGCGTATGCTTAAGCTTGTAAATTTAGAAGAATACGCAGACCGCAACGTGACGGAAATGAGCGGCGGTCAACAGCAGCGTGTTGCCATTGCCCGTGCCTTGGTAAACGAACCAAGCGTACTGCTTTTGGACGAGCCTCTGGGTGCGCTGGATTTAAAGCTAAGAAAGGAAATGCAGCAAGAGCTGAAAAAAATTCAGCAGGAGGTAGGCATTACCTTTATTTATGTTACCCACGATCAGGAAGAAGCCCTCACCATGTCCGATAAAATTGTGGTTATGAAGGATGGGGAAATTCAGCAAATCGGCACGCCCACCGATATTTATAACGAGCCTGTCAACCAATATGTTGCCAACTTTATCGGGGAAAGCAATATCATTGACGGTGTCATGCAGGAGGATTACCTTGTTATATTTGAAGATAAAAAATTCAAATGTGTGGATTTTGGCTTTGCCCCCAACGAGAAGGTGGATGTTGTCATTCGTCCCGAGGATTTGGATATTGTCCCAAGAACAGATGGCAAGCTAAAGGGCATTGTAAAATCCGTATTGTTTAAAGGGGTACATTACGAAACCATTGTAGAAACCAAGGTGGGTACCTCAATCACCGTAAAAATGATGGTTTCCGACGACCGCCCTGTTTATAACGAAAGCGCCAACGAAAAAATTTCTGCCAACGACTTTTACCTTGATGTGGAGGACGTTGAAAAATTGGACGAAGGCACCATTGTAGCCCGTGCCGATGCTCAGGCATGGGATCCCGAAACAGACGAGTTTATTTCCATTAAAGAAATCAGTTATTCTATCCAAAAAGAAAACGGCAGCTATCCCGTAACCTTCTCTACCGCCGCTGGCACCTCCGTAACGGTAAACATGATTGTGAAAGACGAAAACCGTGTGGCAAATAAGGAATATCAGGAAGAAATTTTTGCCGTAAACTTCTTTAAAAAGGCGGATGAAATCCACGAATCCATCGCCTTGGAAACAGACTTGAAAACTTGGGCAAATGCCTCGGCCTGGAGCCTGGAGGACGGCACTTCCGTGGAAATTGCCGACGTAAAGTACACCTTTGACCCTGAAACCGTAGCACCCGGCACCTACGAAGTAACCTTCGCCACCGAAGGCTACGAATACAAGGTTGACACCACCGACCGCTACGAAATCGGCAACGAGGTGGGTCTGATCTTCCAGCCCGAGGATATTCATATCATGACAAAGGAAAACTGAGGGGAGGGTGACCGGTGAAACAATTTCGAAATATGGCTTTGCCTTATATCGTTTGGATGGCGGCAATTATTGTTGTACCCATGCTGCTGATCATACTATATGCCTTTACTGTCAAAGGAAATGATGTGGCCACCATTCGCTTTTCCTTGGAAAACTTTGCACGTTTTTTTAGCGATACCGTATTTATGAGTGTATTGAAGCGCTCCTTATACATTGCAATTATTACAACGATAATTTGCATCCTTTTGGGCTATCCCATTGCCTATGCCATCGCAAACCGCAGTGAAAAGAGCAAGCTGTTTTGGATTCTTTTGATTACCCTGCCCACATGGATTAATATGCTGGTGCGCACCTATGCGTGGATGGGTATTTTGCAAGATGAAGGGGTCATCAATTATTTTTTGGGCTTTTTAGGCATTGGTCCCATTACTATGATACACACAACCTTTGCCGTTGTTTTGGGTATGGTTTATAACTTTATCCCCTTCATGATTTTACAAATTTATACCGCCCTTACAAAAATGGATAGAAGCTATCTGGAGGCGGCGAGCGACCTTGGGGCAAACGCCGTACAGTCTTTTTTGCGGGTGACACTCCCCCTCTCCATTCCTGGGGTCATCAGCGGAATCACCTTGGTGTTTTTGCCTGCTGTATCCAGCTTCTTTATCCCAAAGCTTTTGGGCGGCGGACAGTATGTATTAATCGGTAATGTCATCGAAACAGAGTTTTTGACCTCAGGGGATTGGAACTTCGGCAGTGCCATTTCCTTGGCTATGGCAGTCATCATCATGGTTTCCATGTACATTACCAAAAAAGTGGATACCGACCCTGCGGCAAACAGAAAGGGGGAGTAAGAAATGGAAAAGAAAAAAATCCGCCTGTTTTCCAAGCTTTTATTAGGCTTAACAGCAATTTTCTTTTATGCACCAATTTTGTATATCATTCTATTTTCTTTCAATAGCTCCCGTTCCCTGACAAAATTTGAAGGCTTTTCCCTGCGCTGGTATGAGAAAATGTTTTCCGACTCCACCATGATGGAGGCTGTGGCTTATACCGTAATCATTGCAGTTTTAGCCACCATCATTTCCACCATTGTGGGTACCTTAACGGCAATTGGACTTTCCAAATCCCGAAAGCTGATGCGGGGTATTGTGGAGCAGGTAAATAACCTGCCCATTATGAACCCGGAAATCGTTACAGGTATTGGGCTGTTAATGTTTTTCAGTGCATTGGGTGTGAAAAAAGGGTTTCTAACCTTGCTTCTTGCCCATGTCATGTTTTGTATCCCCTATGTGATATTAAGCGTAACTCCCAAGCTGCGTTCCTTAGACCCGAATTTGGCGGATGCCGCCTTAGACCTTGGCGCAACGCCCATGCAGGCACTCTGGAAGGTTATCGTTCCCCAAATTCGCCCGGGAATCATTTCCGGTGCTTTGATCGCCTTCACCATGTCCTTTGATGACTTTGTGATTTCTTATTTTGTCACAGGCAATGGTGTCAATAATATTTCTATTTTGGTTTATACCATGAGCAAGCGTGTCAATCCTTCGATTAACGCCCTAAGCACATTGGTTATTATCATTATTACCGTGACTTTATTTATTGTAAATATTATCCCTATTCTAAAAGAAAAGAAAGGAAGAAAAACGACATGAAAAAAATGATTGCCTTAGCTCTTGGCGCAGCGTTATTACTCTCCGGCTGTGGCGGTTCCGCTACCTCAGATGCAGCACAAAAATACGGCTCCGCAACCTTAAAGCTCTACAACTGTGGGGAATATATGGGTGAAAACCTAATTTCCGATTTTGAAAATGAATATGGCGTAAAAGTGATTGTAGAATACTTTGATTCCAACGAAATGATGTATACAAAATTACAAGCCGGCGATGCTTACGATGTGATCGTGCCCTCCGACTATATGATTGAGCGTTTGATGAAAGAAAATATGCTGCAAAAGCTGGATTTGTCCTTAATCCCCAATATTTCCAACTTGGCAGAAGGGGTAAAAAATCTCCCCTATGACCCCGACAACAGCTATTCTGTTCCTTATTTCTGGGGCAATGTGGGTATCGTTTATAACCATAACAACGTTGATCCCGCCGAGGTGAAACGCTTAGGATATAATATTTTGCAGGATACCGCCTATCAGGGACGGATTTATGTTTACGACTCCGAACGGGATTCCTTTATGATGGCTTTAAAGGCATTGGGCTACTCTATGAATACAGAGGAAGAAAGGGAAATTCAAGAAGCCTACAACTGGCTCCTTCAGGTAAACGACACCATGAATCCTGCTTATGTTACCGACGAAGTCATTGACGGAATGATTAACGGCAACAAGGATATCGCCGTTGTTTACAGCGGTGATGCCACAACCATTCTGGATGAAAACGAGGATATGAGCTTCTTCCTGCCAACAGAGGGCACAAACCTGTGGAGCGACTCTATGGTGATTCCCACAAACGCAGAAAACCCTCTTTTGGCTCATGAATTCATTAACTATGTATTGACGCATGACGCTTCCTATGGTAACTCCGAAACCGTAGGCTACGCTTCCTCCAATCAAGAAGTATTGGACGAAATGTCAGCGGCAGACGGTATCTATGCCGAAAACGAAGCATATCTGCCCAGAATTGATTATGCCAAGGACGAGGTGTTTGAGGATAGCCCCGTGTTAAAGCAGAAGCTGGCGGAGCTTTGGATTAAAGTAAAGGCTTCTCACTAAAATGTATCACAAAAGCCCGTATTGCAAGGATTGAAAAATCAAATCCTCTGAAAGCAATCGGGCTTTTTGTTTGCTGAAAAGCTTGGTTCAATCAGTCGTAGCCAATCTTAATTGCTGATACATATATATTTAATGCATGATAAAAGATGCATGATAAAAGGCTTCAAAAACCACACAGTAAAAACAAAAAATAGGCACCTTTATCTCAACCCGTCACAGAACAAAGTTTAGGGCATCCCGTTTGCAAGCAAGAATGCCCTTTTTTGTTCTAATGAAGTGCAACGCTATTGCAAGGCTTTTTGACGATGTCCAAACAAAATTTTACCCATTAGCTGTGCACAACGGAATGAATCAGTGCTTCTCTAAATCCAGCTTAAATACTATTCAGCCAACAGTCCATGAAAAATATCATAATTCTCCTTCACCTTATAATGTGCTGAATTCGGTATTTTTTCATAGGTCACATCTGCATCGGGCACGGGATAGGGTGTAACCAAACCCAACCCTCCTATATAACTACCATAACTCCAACCAATTCCATTTTCCTCAAAAGCATGAATTATATCTGTAAAAAATTTTTTTCTGATTTCATTGGAATACGCAAAAGGAAATAAGGTTCCCCCTTCCCCATCATAAAAACAGCCCCACTCACCAATCATAAATCCCACATTGTTTTTTTTCGCAATTTCTTTCAACTCTAATGGAGTAACCAACAGGTCGGATTGATTCAGACACGCATTGGCATCCCAAACCTTGCCGTCTTTGTCGGTATACGGCCAATCATAAGCGTCGAAAGCACTGGGATTCTTTGCATAAAGATACATATTGGGAACACAGAATTCTCTCGGCTCATAAAGATGATAGCTTAAGGCTACGCCTTGCTTTGCCATCTCTTCCCCTGTAATATCCATATCATGAACATCCGCTACCAATACTCTGTCAGCAGATTCTTTTCTGATTGCCTCAATGGAAGGAAGATATGCTGCTACATATGCCTGATCATTGGGGTGATTAGGCTCATTCATTAGGTTAAAGCTCAAATAGTTATTGGGAATATCCTTATATCTTCTGGCTAGGGCACCCCAAATATCTGCAACATCCTTTTGAAGCTGTTCATCTGTAAAAATGCTGTCATTTAGGTCAAACATAACTTCTTGCTTTTTCACATCTCCATTTGCACCCGGCACCTCAAACATAACAAATTGTATATGAACACCATATTCCATGCCCCATGAAAGAATTTGGTCTAAATATTCAATCTCCCGCAAATTTAACGTACCCTCTTGGGGATAAATCGTTCCTGTTAATGTATTTGCGGATTGCAGTCTGCTGAAGCTTATTCCAACTCTTGCAAAATTAAAGCCACACTCTGCTAAGGTTTTTATATCATTCTCCATGACAATATCATCCACATCACAGCCATTGGCTCCATCAATTGTCCATGTTTCATGACAAAGCAGCATGCCTTTCCATTGGGGAAGCTGCTGATTGGATGCATCAGGCAAGGTTGTGCTTCCTGTATATAGAGCTTTATCAATAGAATGTATGCCTATTTCCTTAGGTAAAACAAATACCGCTTCAGGAAGTTTTGAACCATAATAACGCGTCATTACAAGTAACGCGTCTTGGATTGAAACACTGCTTTCTGGGTTGAATTTTTGGTTCTCATCCAAGGTTAATATTTTTTCTCCCGTGCTTAAATCACAATACTTCAAAAAAAATTCAACATGTGCTCCCGCTCTGCCAGGCAATAGAAGCCCAGAAAAACGCGATTCATCTATTTCGGAGAGATCTATACAGCAATACTGTATGCTGCACTCTCCGTATGTATTATCCATCCTTTTTTCCACTAAAGAATATCTTTCGTTTATAATAGGTGCTGAATAGCGTTCTTTAAGCTCCTGAATTTTTTCATACCCAAAAATCCGCTCCGCTTCTGCCAAATACAGCAACTCTACCATATCATACCTTTTGGCAACATCATCATTGTACATAGCTTTCGCTTCACTAAGCACCTTAAGCTCACCAATATGATACATCTGGCTTAAGGTGGTTTGAATTAATTCCGATAATTCACCAACCGTAATGGTTTCTTCATATTTTTTGAAAAGCTCATCTCCTGCAATATTTAATGTGTATGCCTTTTTCAATTCTTCCGGCAGTGTATCTTGATTGATGGTGCTTGAAGCAGAATTAGAATTTGTATTGCAGCCTGTCATTCCCAATAGCATAGCAATTACCAAAAAACACGCAAATAAAATTTTTTTCATACTCCACCCCTATTTTCAAAAATTCAAATCATTTCCATTAATTATAGCATATTACACAAATTATACAATATCGGTCCAGGGCAATCTGTGGGAATTACGGGGGCATTGTGGGGTGAAAAAGTAGGTGCGTATACATCCAACCTCCGTTGTTCGCCTATATATTTCCTTTTTAAAAGCCTTTGTTCGGTTTTCTTACCATCATGCAGTAATTCACATTATCAAAAGCAGTCATAGGGTGCTGAGGATTTGCCCAGTCATATAATTCAAAATACTGTTTGGTAATTTCTGCGGGGCGTCAAATGCTCATAAATTAAAAATCCGTGGTTAGAAAGAAGCTGTTTCATGCTCTCATAGGAAAATCCCCCTTCTTATTTTTTTAAACATAATACCAAGTTCTCGGGACGCTGTCTTAAAGCAAGGTCAAGTTCTTAGGACGCTGTCCTCATCCCCGGAAGCTTTTGAAAAGGCTTGTGCGAAACTTTTATTGCAAAGATATTTATTTTTGCCACTGTTAACATTTTTTTCTTCTATTCTTAATACACCTTTTCCTCAATTCGTACAAGACTTGAAATTTTGCCGTTTTTATGGTATTATAAATACAGAAAATCAAAGAACTTTTCATTTTTCGTCACCTTTTTTGTGGCGATTTTTTATTATATGAACCAAATGGAAAGCAAAATTCACGATTGTTTTTATAAAATCTATGTGATTTTTTTGACACAGTTCACGCAAGGAAGTATAATGAAAAAATAGATAAAATTTGAAAAGGACACAACTATGAAACCAACAAAAAAGGTTATATTATACTATAAAGCCTACGGCGAAGGCATAATTATTTGGGGCATTAAGGGCAGAGCAAGCCAACTGCATATTCCAGAAACCATTGACGGAAAGCCAGTGGTTGCCCTTGGGGATTTTGCATTTGCAATAGAAACGGAGCAACCCATAGGGGATGAGGAAAGCTTTGGGGAAATAACTCTTTGTCCAGCCCTAGGGGAAAGAACTACCCCGCTCCAAGCAGACGAAGGAGATGCCCTTGTGCGCATCGTTCTTCCCGATACCCTCCGCCATATTGGTGCTTCTGCCTTTTTGGGCTGTAACGCGTTGCGGACTCTTCTTTTGCCCGAAGGGCTGGAGGAAATTGCACCCTATACCTTTTCTGGCTGTTCTGCTTTAGAAACACTGACATTGCCCGAAAAAGTAAAGAAAATCGGCTGTTATGCCTTTTATGATTGCCACAGTTTAAGGTCCCTTTATATACCGGAAAACGTGGCCTCCATGGGGCGATACGCTTTTTATAATTGCAGGGCGCTCACCAAAATAAATATCCCGAAAACCGCGGAGCATTTGGAGACAGGCTTATTTTTGAATTGTGACAGCCTATATGAAATTCATTTTGGGCAATGCAAGCACATTTCCGATTTAATTGCCGTTTTAAACCACGAGCTGTTGCTTTCCATAGACTTCCCCGATGCCCACGTAAAACTATTGATCCCAGATTTTCAATACGAATATATCGAGGACACACCGGCAAGAATGTTTCATCAGATCAATTACGGCACAGGGCATTTATTCCGCCAATGTATTCGCAATGGAGACATTGACTTTCGCAGATATGACGAACTGTTTTATCTTACCCGACGAGAGGATGCGGCGGTTTTGGTACTGCTTTTGGCGGTTTACCGCCTTTCCTATCCCTATCGTCTGCCCATAGAGCGGCGGGAGACCTATCTTTCCTATGTGCGGGAGCATTTGCTTTTTGCGGTAGATTATTATATCCAGAGCAGCGATTTGGAAGTCATCCGTCAGCTTGCCCAATGGGAACTTTTTACCGCCGAAACCTTGCCCAAAATCATTGCGCTGGCACAAAAAAAAGGAAAAACGGAAATACTCAGCTTTCTTATGGACTATCAGCATAAAAATGGGATATCGACAAAGAAAAAAAGCTTTGATTTGTAAAGGAAGGAGGGGGGAAAAACACTATGAATGAAAACCATGAACGTCTGATACAAATCGGCAACGCAATTTTAAACGCCTCCCGCAACGAATTATATTTATCCCTGCGGTTTTTGGATATTGCCTTAAGTGGATTAAATTATCAAATGAACCTCTCCTCTCTTTATGTGGGAACGGACGGCGAAAAGGTGTTGTTTAACCCCCGCTATCTGGCGGAACGGTATCAGTCCGATCCTGTTTTGGTCAACCGCCTTTATCTGCATATGCTTTTGCATTGTATTTTCCGCCATCCCTTTCACACAGGGGAACGAGATGAAGCCCTTTGGGGTGTTGCCTGTGATATTGCCGTGGAATCCATTGTGGACTCCCTGCCCTTAAAGGCTACCCATTTGGTAGTTTCCGACCGTAGAAATGAAATGTATGATGAGCTAAAAAAAGATTTGAAGGTACTTTCCGCCGAGGGCATTTACCGCATGCTTTCTGAGAAAAAATTTACCGACAAAGAGTTCGGGAAGCTACAGCTTGAATTTTGGGTGGACGACCATGTTTTTTGGGAGAAGAAAAAAGAGGACGAGCAAAATAACGACAATCAAAATGATGATACTTCCGAAAACCAAGACCAAACAGAACAGGAACAGGAAAAACAAAAGCAGTTAGAAGAAAAATGGCAGCAAATCGGAGAAAAAATGGAAACCAATTTGGAAACCTTCTCCAAGGAAATGGGCGAAAATGCCGGGGATTTATTACAGCTTTTGAAAATAGAAAACCGTGAAAAATATGATTACCGCCGGTTTCTTCAGAAATTTATGACCTTGAAAGAGGACTTGCGGGTGGATGACGATGCCTATGACTATATTTTTTATACCTACGGCCTATCCCTTTATGGAAATCTCCCTTTGATTGAGTCCTTGGAATATAAGGAAGTGAAAAAAATCGAGGAACTGGTCATTGCCATTGATACCTCGGAATCCTGCGAGGGAGAAACGGTTCGCCGCTTTTTGGCGGAAACCTATACAATTCTTGGAACCAGTGAATCCTTTTTTCATAAAATTAATATTCACCTCATCCAGTGCGATGCAAAATTACAGCAGGATACCATCATTACCTCCAAAGAAGAACTGGAGCAATATATGGAAAGCTTTCGTCTGATGGGCAGTGGCGGCACGGATTTTCGTCCTGTATTTGAATATGTAGACAAGCTGATTTTGGAGAAAGCCTTTCATAACCTAAAGGGGCTGATTTATTTTACCGACGGCTACGGCACCTTTCCCCGCCGCAGACCCAGCTACGATACGGCTTTTATCTTTTTCCACGAGGAATATTTAGACCTGAATGTACCCCCTTGGGCAATGAAGGTTGTGCTTGGGCCGGAAGACCTTTCCATTTATGATAAGGAGAAGTGAGTATGAATATTAAGCAGGCAAAGGAAGAAATCCAAAGAGCCATACAGGCTTATTTATTGAAAAATGAATTTGGGGAATACGTTATCCCCCGGGTACGTCAGCGTCCCGTACTACTCATGGGCCCTCCGGGCATCGGCAAAACCGCCATTATGGAGCAAGTGGCTAGGGAATGCGGCGTTGCTCTTGTGTCTTACAGTATTACCCACCATACCCGCCAAAGCGCCATCGGTCTGCCCTTTATCAGCCATAAGGAATACGGTGGCAAGGAATATGCCGTAACAGAGTATACCATGAGCGAAATCATTGCTTCTGTTTATAACAAAATGGAAGAAACAGGCCTTTCGGAGGGCATTCTTTTCATTGATGAAATCAACTGCGCCTCGGAAACCCTTGCCCCTGCTATGCTGCAATTTTTACAGGCAAAGACCTTCGGCGCCCATAGTGTGCCCCAGGGATGGCTCATTGTGGCGGCAGGAAATCCTCCCGAATTCAACAAAAGTGTGCGCGAATTTGACGTGGTCACCCTTGACCGTGTGAAAAAAATCGACGTAGAGCCGGACTTTCAGGTTTGGAAGGAATATGCCTATAAGCAATCCATTCACGGGGCAATTCTCTCCTATTTAGAAATCAAGAAAAATTATTTTTATGCCATGGAAACGACAGTGGACGGAAAGCGTTTTGTCACCCCAAGAGGTTGGGAGGATCTTTCCACCATTTTAAAGGTATATGAAACCATGGGCATTGAGGTGGATGCAGGGATGCTTGTGCAATATTTACAGCACCCAAAAATGGCCAGAGATTTCGCCAATTATTTGGATTTATATAACAAATACAAAACGGATTATCATTTGGAGGATATTTTAAAGGGAGCCTTTACGGGGCAGGCAGTTTCCAAGCTTTCCTCCGCAGCCTTTGATGAAAAGCTCAGTGTCCTTGGGTTGCTGCTTAGCCGTCTTTCCGACGATTTCAAGCTGGCTTATGAAGGGGATTTATTTACCACCGAATTACACCAAGCCCTTTTGGAGCTAAAGGAACGCTTCCAAAGCCCTTATTGTGAGGAAACCCCTTGGGATCAGCTGATGGAAGGCTTATTGGAAGAAAAAGAAAACACCTTCATTCAAGAGCAAAAGGCAGCCCTTTTAGATCAAAACATCAAAAAAAGCCGTCGCATGACCATAGAACGGCTGATTGCCATGGAAAAGGAAATAAAAGGCCTTGGGCTTCGGGAAAAGGATGCGGTTTTCGAGGAAATCAAAGCTTCCTTTGCCAAGGATGTAGCCCTTCGGGAAATGCTTATTGAAACAGGGGAAAGAGAATTGGAAAATACCTTTCTGTTTTTAGAGGAAGCCTTTGGCGCAGGACAGGAAATGGTTATTTTTATTACAGAATTGACCACCAATTTTTACAGTGTAAAATTTATCAGCGAAAACGGCAGTGAAAAATATTATCAGTATAACAAGGAATTACTGTTTGATGAAAAACAGAAAAGCATTCTAAAGGATATTGAATCTGCAAAGGCAGAGGGAACGTTGCTGTTTTAAGGTTTCATTCATGGAAGGCAACCCTAACAAAAAGCTTTCGCCTGTTGATAAAATCAAAACCTTGAGGGCTTGCCCTCAAACACCCACAAGGGTTTGGGTCATCACTTTTGCTTCGCAAAAGCCGGCTTCGCCGTCCGCCCTATCTTGGGCAGTGAGTGGTCATCACTTTTGCTATGCAAAGCTGTCCTTTGGACAGATGGCACTTCTTTGCCATTGCACCTTGACCCATTGCAAACCGCATGTATATGCGGTTTGCACAAAAGTTTTTGGTCTTGCTTTTTTCAAAAAAGCAAGGGGGTTTGGGCAACGCCCAAGGTTTTTGCCAACAAAACTGAGGACGTCCTCCTTACAAAAAGGTGACGTCCTCAGTTTTTCTTTTATAAAAGTAATCCCTATCTTCAATACCTTAGTGCATTTGAATCGGCTTTTCTTACTTGCGGCTTTTTTCTTCTCTATAGATTTCATATGCTTCCTCAATGGTTGCCTTTTTATGCACAATTGCGCCGATGGCCTTTGCCATACCAATGGGGCAATCGCTCTGGAAAATGTTTCTGCCCATATCAAGGCCTCTTGCCCCACCATCCATCGCTCTAAAAGCCATGGTTAAAGCCTCTTTCTCTTCAATTTTTTTCCCGCCAGCCACCACAATGGGCACAGGGCAAGCTGCTGTAATTTCTTCAAAATCATCGCAATAATAGGTTTTAACAATCTGTGCGCCCATTTCCGCAACAATACGCGTTGCCAGCTTGAAGAAGGTTGGTGTTCTTTCCATGGTCTTACCCACTGCCACGACACCCAGTGTGGGAATGCCATAACGGTTTCCTGCATCAATGGTTTTGCATAGGTTTTCGATGCTTTCTTTTTCTCCCGCCGCTCCAATAAAGGTTTGCACTGCCATGCAAGAAGCATTCATACGAATGGCATCCTCAATATTTACAGCAATGACTTCATGGGACAAGTCATCATCAATCATGGATGAGCCAGCACTGCAACGCAAAGCAATACCTTTTTTGAAATCTGGGGGAATACAGCTTCTCAAAGCACCCCGCGTTGCCATCAAAACATCAACATAAGGAATCAGCGGCGGCATGGATAAATCCATTCTCTCCAAGCCTGCCGTTGAGCCCATAAAATATCCATGGTCAAAAGCAAGCATGACTGTGTTGCCACTTTCCTTCTGAAAAATTGTTGACAAACGTGTTTTCATACCCCAATCAACATCGTCCATTCCTTTTACATGAAAGCCGCCTTTTCTGCCGAATTCCACATTCGTCTGATAATCCTTTGCAATTCTGTTTCCATCTTTATCTGCCATAAAAAAACTCCTTCTCCTAAAAATTTTTTCCACTTTTTTGTATGAACATAAGTAAGTTCTTTTTGTTTTATCATGCTGTCACAAAAATGTCAAATACTTATGTCAACTCTATAAAATATAATAATGTAGCTGTGGCTTTTACACCACAGCTAATTTATTCACTTGTGATTGTTACTTTATTTAGAAATTGTAATCGTCAATGTTATCCTTTGTAAATACAGTTCTCTCCGGCAGTAATACTACGCCTGAGTCGTCAGCTGTGTATGCGTTAGGATCCAAAACGGTGTTGGGCATTACTTCAACCTGACCAATGCCAGGAATATCAATCTTATCGCCAACCTTGAAGGTGTTGCCTGCCGCCAGCCAGTAACCAAGGTAAGCACCCATAGCGCCTTGTACCTTACAATCCCAAAGACCAAATACAGGTACTGTGCCGTTCTTGCAGAAATCTCTCATTCCGTTTGGCGTACAGAAGCCTGTTACGATAACCTTGCCAACCATGCCAAGGTTTTCAACTGCCTGAGCCTGCCCGGGAAGTGCTGTGGAATCGTTGCAGATGATTGCATCAATGTCAGTATGTGTCTTTAAAATAGATTCGCCTACGGATACAGCCTTTTCTGCATCCTGATCGCTGTAATAATTGTCGGGAGCTACGTTTACCCAGTTAGGATATTTTTCTTTTATGTACGCTTCTCCGGCAACCTGCCAAGAATTCTGGTCAGTTACTGTTGCAGAAGAATAATGCCAGCAATATTTAATGCTGTCTTTTTTGTCATCAGGTAATTGCTGAACAACCATTTCAACCAACATTTGGCCAAGCTGCTCGGGTGTGCCCTGGGCTACATGGAGGGAACGCATGTCGTTTTGAACGTCCGAATCCCAGCAAACAATCTTAACTCCTGCATCCCTTGCAGCCTTGAGTGCATTGTTCAAGCCATCGGGAGTAACGGAGGAGATTGCAACTGCATTGAAGCCCTGCTGTACTGCAGAGTTGATTACCTGAACCTGGTTTGCAACGGAAGCCTCGGGATTTCCTGTATAAACACATTCAAAACCGACTTGCTTTGCCATATCCTGCGCACCAACATTTGCAGATTCAAAGAATGAGTTTCCTGTTAATTTGGGGATGAATGCTACCGAAATATCAGAAGCATCGGCTACTGCAGCGCCTTCGCTTGATACAGGTGCACTTTCATCGGCTTTTTTCGCTGCACCTCCACAGCCAGCCATAGAAACAGCCATTGCAAGAGAAAGCAGTACTACTAAAAACTTACGCATAAAACCTCTCCTTTCAATTTTTCTCATCTAATTATTTTATTAAATACTATCTGGCGATAATACTAATAACAATTTGATCGCTTACCCATTAAGCAGCCAGGGTGTGGATAAAGTGAAAACCTTGAGGGCTTTGCCCTCAAACACCTACAAGGGTTTCGTTTCAGCACTTTGCTCTGCAAAGCTGTCCTTTGGACAGATGGCACTTCTTTGCCATTGCAGCCTTGGCCCCTTTGAAAACCCCATAAATATACGGTTTCAATAAAAATTTTTGCGCTTGCTTTTTACAAAAACAAGCTGGTTTTGGCTGGAACAGCCAAGAAAACGCTACCATCACACAGTGATGGTTTTGCAAAGCAAAATTCCTGACCCAACGCCCAAGGTTATTCCGCTGTCTAACTGTTTAAACTGATTTTTGTTTTCTTACCAAAAAAGACGGGCGTTTCATGTACAAACTGGCTCCTCTTGCCGCAACTGCTACAATCAACAGCAGTCCAACGGGGATATCAAGATACTGCGTGCTCACACCGGACATTTGAAGTCCAAATCTTAGCAGTCCAATAACAATAGCCGCAAGTCCCGTTCCTATAATACTGCCTTTTCCGCCGGTAATTGCAGTTCCGCCAAGCACCACCGCGGTAACAATGGGCATGGTCAATCCATTTCCAAGGTCTGCCCTGCAAGAACCCAAATAGCTGGTTAATACAACGCCTGCAACGGAGGCAGCCATGCCGGAGAATATATAAGCAAACATGGAAACCAATCTGTAATTGATACCCGAAAAACCGGCCGCATTGGGATTGACACCCACAAGAAAAACATATCTGCCATAACGGCTCTTGTGAAGTAATATATAAGCAATCACAACCAAAATTAAAAATATGATAAACGGATTGGGTATTACGCCAAATACCTTTCCCCCTGCGATATGCAAAAATTCCTCAGGAAAGCCACCGATTCCTTCATAAGCACTGGACACGGACAAAGTAGATAAAACCACTGCCAAACCGGAGTAAAGGAACATTCCCCCTAACGTCACAACCATGGCCTGCACACCTATATAGGAAACCAAGAAGCCATTTAATGCGCCGCAGATGGCCCCAGTGAAAATGCTGATTACAACCGCCACCCAAATATTCATTCCCACATCCTGCCAAAGAAGCCCCAGCACCATGGAGGTCAACCCAACAATTGCACCTCCTGAGATATCAATCCCTCCGGTAATCATGACGATGGTTCCAAATAAAGCAATAATACAAATACTGATGTAGTCGTTGATGCTGCCAAGAAGTACAGGAATCTTGAGAAACCTTGGATTAATAGAACCAAAGATAACAATTTCCAAAAGCAGGATTAAAACCAATGCCATTTCCCATCTGAAAATTAATTTTTTCCAATTAAATGTGCTCGATGTTTTCATTGGAATACACCTCCCACTTCCTCGCAGGTCTTTTCTGCAACGAATAAATCTCTGGCGGCCAAGCGTTCCCTTCTTGCCTTTTCCTTCAAATGCTTCTGAATCAATGCATCAGCCACAACAATGATAATCAGAAGAATTCCGGTAATCGTATTATCCCAGTTGGAGGAAAACTGTAAAAACACCAGTATTCTACTGATGGAGGACATAATGATTGCACCAAACATTGCCCCGATAACCGAGCCAACACCACCCGTCAGGCTGACACCGCCCAAAACACAGGCGGCTATGGCTTTCATTTCATAACCATTGCCTGCCGTTGGCGTTACAAAGCCAATTTTGCTAGCAAAAATAATTCCGGCAAAAGCAGCGAAGATGCCACATAAAATAAAGGCCAAAATTCGTGTTCTGTCCACAGGAATGCCAATCAATGTGGCGCCGCACATATTATCCCCGATGGCGGCAAGATATTTCCCCTTATTTGCTTTCTTTATGTATAGATATACCCCAATTACAATCAGTACTGTAACAAGCAGGAATAAATTTACAAAGCCTGCCAAGGTGATTTGCCCATATCTTTTGAATGCGGCAGGCAGATTTTCAACCCACTTACCTTCTGTATAAACATAAATGGAACCCCTAACTACGCCATTTACACCCAATGTCATAATAATGGCAGGGATACGCAGCTTGGTTACCCCAAGACCGTTAATCAAACCGATTATAGCACCAATGAGTAAAGCCGTAGCGGATGCAGCAAGCAGAGAGCTGCCATCTCGTATCATTGTGGCACAAACCGCAGCCGTTAACCCCAGCGTAGCGCCAATGGAAACATCAATGTCACCTGTTGTGATAACGAAGGAAATTCCGATTGCCAACAGTATGTAAATTACACTTCCGTTTAAGCAAAGCAAAATATTATCCGGCGCTAAAAAGCCAGGATTAACAATCCCCGTTCCCAAAAACAAGACAAACATGAATACAACCGTAAACACCTCTCTTGTCTGAGTTATCCTTTCAATCAGCTTATTCACGCCGTCACCTCCTTCTTATATACACCGAAGGAAGCTGCCATCAGATTGTCCACCGTTATGCTTTCCCCTTTAAAGGTGTGATTGATACGGCCCTGATACATAGTTACCACACGATCTGATAGCTCCACAACTTCCTCTATGTCAGATGAAATCAGTAAAATAGCTACACCCTGGGCTCTTAATTCATTAATAATGCGATAAACATCCCCTCTGGCACCGGCATCAATCCCTCTGGTTGGCTCATCCAAAATTACCACCTTAGGATTCGCTGCAAGGGTTTTTCCCAAAACAACCTTCTGTTGATTCCCCCCGGAGAGAGAGCCAATGGCCTGATCCCTCCCCGTTACTTTGATACGGAAATTATTAATATATTGATCCGTTAATTCGTTTACCTTTTTTCTATCCACAAAAAACTTATTCAAGTTTCCCAACACACCGGAGGTTATATTGGCTTCCACATCGCTTATGGAATAAATTCCGTTCAAATGTCTGTCCTCGGGAACATAATTCAGGCCTTTTTCAATGATACAGCTGCATTTCTTCCCTGTAATATCCTCTCCGCCAAGAAATACCTTTCCGCTCTTTACAATATCCTTGCCAAAAACAGTAACCGCAAACTCCGTTCTTCCCGAGCCCACAACACCTGCCATACCAAGAATCTCACCGGGATACACCTCAAGATTAATATCACTGAAACCGTAGCCACTAAAATTTTTTATATCTAACAACGGCTTTACACCGGAACATTCCACATCCGTACATTCTCTTTCTTTTTTTACGGCACTTTCATAATTGGCAGGCAGCAGACCTTGAATCAGCATTTCCTGATTAAACTCTTCCACAGCGCCTTCCATGGTGATTTGTCCATCCCGAAGGATCACAACTCTTGTGGCAATATCAAACACCTCCGTCAAACGGTGGGTTATGTAGAAAATGCTGATACCATTTTTATGTAAATCAGTTACAATACGAAACAATGATTCAATCTCATGAAACGTCAGGGCTGATGTTGGTTCGTCTAAAATCAAAATCCTTGAATTGCGCAGTAAACCTCGCAAAATTTCCACCAGTTGCTGTTCTGCAATGGATAGGCTTTCCGCCTTACGATCTAATTTCAAATCCCAGCCCAGATTTTCAATAAGCGCCTTCAAGCGCTCATGCAATTGACTTCTTTTTTCTTTGAAGCCCAATACGATGTTTTCTTCCACCGTCATATTTGGAAACAGCATGGGTTCCTGGGGAACCAAATAAATGCCCTGGGCCAGTGCCGCAGAGGGTGAGGATAAACTTACCCTCTTGCCGCTCATGAAAATTTCACCAGCATCCGGCTGATAAATTCCCATAAGAATTTTCATCAAGGTGCTTTTCCCAGCGCCATTGCCTCCGATTAATGCCACAACATCACCCTCGAAAACATGGAGATTGATTTCTCGAAGCACCACATTGGATGCAAACGATTTGCTGATTCTCTTGATGCTGATAGCAGGAATCTTTACCTCATCCTTTTTGTTTGAACCCATAATGAATCCTCCATTTGACAAAATCGCTTCAATTTATACATAAGTTATTGATTCAATCTTTTGTTTTATCATAAGGCTTTTTGTTCAGTTTGTCAACAATTGATGTGCAAAAATATATTTTTTTCTCGTTTCCAGCATCCACTTTTCTTTTCTATATAAAAAAATACCATCAAATCCGACTTTTTCGCTCTGTTTTCATCAATATTTTCGTATTTTAATAAATTCCCGCAAAAAAAGAAAGAGATTGACACGTCTGTTTTTTCGCTATATAATGGAAACAAATTAAAACAAAATATCAACTGCAAAACATTTGTTTATCTTTTGTAAAAATTTTTTTGCCGTCTGTCTTGATTCCCTGGGACATTTGAAGTAGTCTATTAAAGTAAAGAAAAAGCAGAAGCGAAGGGGTATTACAATGAACATGGATTATGAACATTCTTTAATTATAAAAGCAGTCTGGTGTTATTATATCGAAAACATGACACAACAGGCCATTGCAGATCACCTGGGAATTTCCCGCATGCGTGTGATTAAGCTTTTAGAAAAGGGCAGAGAGAAAAAACTGATTCAATTTAAAATCAGAACAGACGCATACCAGCAAACAGAAATCACCATGCAGTTAAAGGAACGCTATGCCTTGCAAGAAATCATTCTGGTTCCTTCCATTTCCAATAATATTAACGAAACCGTAGCCCATGCCGCCGCCATGTATCTGAGCGACCATCTGACTGACGGAGATTTTGTTAATGTAGGCTTCGGCGATACCATGTCCCGTACGCTGCGCAATCTGGAACTGCCCGAGGAAGCCCGAGTGTCCTTTGTTTCCCTTACAGGAGGCGTTAAACATTACAACGTCCCCTCCAACAGCGAGGCTCCCCATGCGGTATTGTATATTGTTCCAACCCCGTTTATTGCTTCAACCCCCCAGATGGCTTGTGCAATGAAAGAAGAGCCTTCTGTGAAGGACGTCTTGAAGCTTTCCAGCCTTGCGGGCTATACCATTGTGGGCATCGGCGGCGTAACAGAAAAGGCTACTGTCGTCAAGGAAGGCAACATGACCGCCAACGATTTGCTTAGACTTCAGGCGGAAAGCGCCGTGGGTGATGTTTTGGGATACTTTGTGGATAAGGACGGCAACGTATTAAATGGTACGATTAACGACCGCCTTGTCAGCACCCCTCCCCATGTTCTGGCTTCCTTCCCTAATGTGATTGCAGTGGCAGGCGGTATTGAAAAGGCAGAAGCAATTGCAGGTGTTTTAAAAACCGGCTGTATCAACATTCTGATTACAGATGAAGAAACCGCTAAGGCCATCTTGGAGATATAGAACCCTCCATCGTTAAATCAAAATATTGCAGTATGATTTTATATGCATTTCAAATATTGAAGTATATTTAAAGGAGGAATCATATGGCTCAATACTTAATGGCAATTGACGCCGGTACCGGAAGTGTAAGGGCAGTCATCTTCGATACGGATGGGAAACAGCTTTGTGTTGCCCAACAGGAATGGGCGCACAAAGAGGATCCTCGCTACCCAGGTTCCATGGATTTTGACTGGACGCACAATTGGGGGCTTGCTGCGCAGTGCGTCCGTGAAGTACTTAGGGAAAGCGGCATCAATCCTACAGAGATTGCGGCAATCGCAACCACAAGCATGCGAGAGGGCATTGTGCTTTATGATGAAGGCGGCAAAGAAATTTGGGCATGTGCCAACGTGGATGCCCGTTCCACAGACGAAGTAATTCAGCTGCAAAAAATTTCTCAGGGATTGGAAAATGAAATCTATCTTCCGTCAGGGCAAACCTTCGCCCTTGGCGCTCTTCCCAGAATACTTTGGGTAAAAAATCATCTCCCAGAAATTTATGAAAAAACCAAGACAGTCACTATGTTTAATGATTGGCTGATTGCAAAGCTTACCGGTTTATTAACCGCCGAGCCCTCCAACGGATGCACAACAGGCATTTTTGATCTTTCCAAAAGAGATTGGCTTCCGGAGATAGCGGAAAAATGCGGCTTAAAATCGGATATTTTTCCTCCCGTTTACGAAAGTGGTACTGTCATTGGGGAAGTTTCTAGGGAATGTGCAGCCAGGACCGGTCTGGCGGAAGGAACTCCCGTAGTCACAGGCGGCGGCGATGCCCAGCTTGGATGCGTAGGGGTTGGCTTAGTCGAGCCAAATCAAGGGGCGATTTTTGGCGGCAGCTTTTGGCAATTTGAATTCAATACGGATGAAGCAAAAACAGACCCCGCTTGCAGAGTACGGGTAAACTGTCATGCAGTGCCCGGCCTTTGGCAATATGAAGCTTTGGCATTCTATCCCGGATTGATTATGCGATGGTATCGGGATGCTTTCTGTCAATGGGAAAAGGCGGAAGCGGAAAAAACAGACGTTGACCCCTATAACCTTATGAACGCGGAAGCCGCCAAAATTCCACCTGGCTGTTATGGCATGCTATGTACTTTTTCCGATGTGATGGACTTCATTCATTGGAAACACGCCGCACCCTCCTTTATCAATTTTTCTATCAATCCTGATAAGTTCAATAAATACACCTTCTATCGGGCTTTGATGGAAAATGCCGCCCTTGTAACCAAAGGAAATGTGGAGCTGGTTTCCGAATTAACAGGCAAACGCCTTGATTCCGTGATTTTTGCCAGCGGTGCATCAAAAAGTCCAATTTGGTGCCAAATTCTCTCCGACGTCCTGGGCATCCCCGTAAAGGTTCCAAAGGTAAAAGAAGCAACGGCATTGGGTGCGGCAATTACCGCAGGTATCGGCGTTGGGATCTATCATAACCTCTCCGACACAGCCAAGGAATTGGTGCGGTGGGATGCAGAGTATCAGCCAAACATGGAAAACCACAAAATATACAGCGAAATTTACATAAACTGGCGAAACATATACAAAGACAGTCTGGAGCTAACGAATCAAAAGCTTACCACCCCTATGTGGGCAGCTCCCGGCTTATAATAGAAAGGAGAACAGCTATGTATATTATAGATGAAAAGAATTTAGAGTATCGCAATGGAGATAACGGCCCCAAATATTTGATGAAAGGCCCTCGCATGAATTTTGCAATTGTTCAGTTCCCTCCTGGCTGTGATTTTAAGGCCCACTATCACAACATCATGGAGGAAAACTTTTATGTTATGGAGGGCGAAATTGATATTTTTGTGGATGAGAAAAAATTCACCCTGACACAAGGTCAATTTATTCATGTGGAGCCTACAGAAAAGCATTATCTAATCAATAATTCCGACAAAACAGCAAAATTGGTAGCAACCCTTGCCCCCTATCAGGAATCCGACAAGGTGGAAACGGACTAATTTCAAAATCCTTTCATTCATTTAAAAGCTGATAATTCAATCAGCGGTATATCTATTTAGTAAATGGGTGAAAACGAGAAGGGGAAATAATGGCCAAAAAAATGTTTATAATAATCGGCATTATTTTAATGGGCTTTATTGCAAAAGATGCATTTCTGTATCAAATACCCAGAAGCTCCTATGCTGATATCATCCAATTAAATTGGTCCATTGATATTTCAAAAAATTATGACGAAATATACTCTATCGATAGCGGCGCAAGCTTTCACGGTGATGGTGAGAGATACCATATCTTTCAATACAAAAACAGTAGTGATCTCCTTTCGTCTCTAAATTTGATGAGCGGTAAAAATACAGACATGGAATCAAACGTAATGGAGATTCTTAATTCCCTCCAAATTCCCGCGGAATATATTCCTGATTTTCAAAGGGACTATCAATACAATGCAACAACAGCAACAGATTCCTCAAGAATATTCTTTATATTTGTTCCAGATACAAAAAAACTTTATATTATTGAACATATTCTATAAGAATTGTTGGATAAAACAGAGCGTGGATTTTCAAGGACATTGAAACGGCAAAGAGGGAAGAATTGTATTTTGTAAACAATACAATTCTTCCCTCTTTTTACGGTTGTCATGTTGTGTTATTCTATAAATTGGTTTATCATTACTTTCAGGAGGTGTATATCATGAATATTGTTTTTGAAAAGCTTGGAACGGAGCATCAAAAATCGGTTATGGAGATTTTTAACTACTACATTACCACAAGCACTGCGGCATTTCCGCCCGCTCCCCTGCCCGAACAGTTTTATTCTATGCTAATAAAAAGATCAGAGGGCTTATGTGCCTATGGGATAGTTGATACGGAAACCAAGCAAACCATAGGCTTTTGCACTTTGAGTCCTTTTCACCCCTTCTCCACCTTTCAGACAACTGTCGATGTTTCCTATTTTATTGCCGCCGATTATACGGCAAAGGGAATTGGCGCAAAATGCCTTGCTTTGCTGGAAAAAGAGGGGAAAGACCTTGGTGTGCAGCACTTGCTTGCGGAAATATCCTCAGAAAACGAGGCCAGCATCCAATTCCATAAAAAGAACGGGTTTGTGCAAGTGGGCGAGCTGAAAAATATCGGAGAAAAATTGGGCCGCAAGTTTGGTGTTGTACTGATGCAAAAAAACATATAAATGGAAATAAAAATGGCCGCCAACATTGATGCCGTGTTGACGTCCTTTTATATTACAATAAAAAATCTGCACCCATTTTAATAAATAATAATACAATTACAACATTTAACATTAATTTAATGGCTTTCGCACCCTTTATTATGGCAAACCCCGATCCAATAAAATTTCCTACAACGCCAAAAACCGCTGCCGGAATTGCAATTTTAAAGTCTACCGTTCCTTCCAATAAAAATACCGCCAAAGCCGCATAATTAGATGCCAAATTCAAGCATTTTGCATTGCCCGAAGCAGTACGCAAATCATATTTCATTATAAAACAAAAAGCCATTAAAGCGAACGTTCCCGTCCCCGGGCCTGCCACCCCATCATAAAACCCAATCAATCCGCCAATCAACAACGCCAGAACGGTCTTTTTTTTCATAGAATAGGTATCGGCATGATTTTCATTCCCCATATTTTTATTGAGCACCGTAACTACCCCCGCAATGGGCAAAACAATCAGCATCAAGGTTTTTAAGGTACTGTCGTTTAAGTAAATTACTACCTTGGCTGCCAAAGCTGATGTCACAAAAGCCCCCATTGCCGCTAAAATACCCACTTGAATATCCAGCATCTTATGCTTCCAAAATCGCAGTGTGGCTATGGTTGTTCCGCAGACGGCAGAAAATTTGTTACATCCATAAACATAATGCATAGGCATTCCCGTCAGCGTATAGGCTGGCAAAGAAATCAATCCTCCGCCACCAGCAATGGAATCCAAAAAACCGGCAAAAAAACAAGCCACCATTAACATGATAAAGCTTGGAACGGAAATGATTATATCTGCACCCATACCTGCTCACCTCACCGACATTAGCCAACCTTACGCAAAACAGCACCTATAGCTACTTACTAAAAAACGAATTAACATAGAAAATTTGCAGATCGCGGAGAAAACTTTTTTCATTTTCAGTAAAAGCCCAGCAAGCACCGCAATTGCCGGACTTTTGATAAAACCAAAAAAAATAATTTCCAATCACATGTGCCTATGACATAAATCAGTGTTGCTCTAACTCTCCAAAACAACTTGAATTTCCTCTATTCCATAAAGCAAAAACAGCCTTATCATTTCCTCCGTAATCCGCTCTCCACTGACGGCAATGGGTATGGCAGGCGGGCAGGATACCGCAGATGCTGCGCAAATTCGCCCCAAGGCTTGCTCCGCCAAAACAGTACACCCCTTTGCAAACACGGCCTCTCTAATAGACATCACCCGTTCTCCCCGAGAGGAGATTGCTGTTTTTGGCCCATTGCCCGCCTTTGCAATCATAGGGGGAAGAGCCTTCTCAATTTTTTCAAAATCCTCTTCCGTTGTTTCAGGTGTGAACATCAAAACAAGATGGTCTGCATCGGAAAATTCCGGCTCAATCTCATTTTCACGTAAAAATTCCCCAAGCTCATACCCTGTAATGCCCATCTTTTCGCCCTCTAACACCAGTTTCAACGGCTCAAAATGCTGTAAGGAATAGCCCATATCCCTTAACCCCTCCGCCAACTGCGCTATCCGCTTGACGCAATGATGAATTTTATCCCCATACCCTTCCGCCAAAATGCGGTTACATAAATCTAAGGATTGCAAGATGAGATAGGAAGGACTTGTAGATCCAAACAATGCCAAGGCATTTTTCCCGTCCTCTTCAAAGGAAGCCAAAGCTTTCGTTCCCACGTGCAAATATGCCCCTCCCGTTAACACAGGAAGGGTTTTATGGGCAGAATCGCAGCATAAATCCGCCCCCAAATCCATTGGATGTAAGGATTCGGGCAAAAAACGCAAATATGCACCGTGGGCGTTATCCACCAAAAGAGGAATGCCAAATTTTCTGCAAACCGCTGAAAGCCCCTGAATATCTGCCATTCCTCCCAAATAATCAGGGGAGGTAATATAAAAGGCAAAGGGCAAAACCTCCATTGACCGCAAAATATGCTCCAGCTGTTTGGGGGAAATAGGGCAGCTACAAAGGGTTGCCTCTCCCTGGGGATAAACCCACTTCACATCTAAATCCAGCAGCGCACAGGCATGCAAAAAAGCCTTATGGACATTTCTTGCCGCCAAAATGGGCTGTCCCTTTTTGCCATGGAGCATGGTCAGATACACCATGGCCCCAATACATTGAGAGGAACCCCCCGTGGCATAAAAGGTTTTTCTTGCCCCAAACAAATGGGTTGCATTCTCCTCACTTTTATGAATAATGCCTTGCGCATGATACAAATCGTCAGCACCTTTGATCTCTGTAATATCTAGAGCCTCGCAACCCAAAAAAGGGCTGCCTTTATGCCCCGGCATATGCAGGCGTACAGTCCCTTTTTCTTGATATTTTTTTACAAAGTCATAAATTGGTGTATCCATCCCTTTTATTCCTCACAGTTTTCCGCGACCTTCATCATAATGGCACATTCGATGCGCTTTTTAAACAGCTTACAGCCATATTCGTATACACCACGAACACTACCTGTAGCATGGTAAGCATTTGCGGCACAGCCGCCGGAACAGTACATTTTTGCCCAGCAATCTCTGCATTCCTCTCTTGCGTAAGCATTGCAATGACGAAATTCGTCCTGAATTCCTGTGTTTTTTACACCGTCCCAAACGTTCCCCAAGCTATACTTGCTATCCCCAACAAACTGATGGCAGGGGAATAGCTCGCCCCAAGGAGTTACTGCCATATATTCCGTTCCCGAGCCGCAGCCTGTTATTCTTTTATATACACAAGGGCCATTTTCCAAATCCAATATATAATGATAAAATTCAAAGCCATTGCCCGCTTTTTTACGACGAAGCATTTCCTTTGCCAAAATTTCATACTGCTCAAAGAGCTTTGGCAAGTCCTCCTCTGTCAATGCATAAGGGTCGGAAGGATCGCAAACAACAGGCTCCATGCTCAATTCCGTAAAGCCCATATCCGCCATATGGAACAAATCATTTGTGAAATCCACATTATTATGGGTAAAGGTTCCACGCATATAATAATCTTTTCCACCTCTTTTTTCCACAAATCTCTTAAACTTGGGCAAAATGGTATCATAGCTGCCCTGACCTGTAATGGTTTTACGCAAATGGTCATGAATTTCCTTTCTGCCATCCAAGGACAATACTACATTGTGCATTTCCTTATTGGCAAAATCAATCACATCATCATCAATGAGCATCCCGTTTGTTGTTAAGGTAAAGCGAAAATTTTTATTATGAATAGGCTCCTGCTCTCTCGCATAAGCCACCAATTTTTTGACAACCTCCCAATCCATTAAGGGTTCGCCACCAAAAAAATCCACCTCCAAGTTCACTCTGCTTCCCGAATGGGCAATCAAATAATCCAAAGCCTGCTTGCCAACTTCAAAGGTCATCAAGGCACGCTCTCCCTGATATTTTCCTTGACTGGCAAAGCAATAACTGCAATTTAAATTACAAGTATGGGCAACATGAAGGCAAAGAGCCTTTACCACACTGCTGTTATTTTTGAAATCCATGGCAAGATTTTCATATTCATCCTTGGTAAATAATCTGCCCTGATCTGCCAAGGCTTGAATATCCTCCAAGCACAGCAAAATCTCTTCCTCCGTTACATCGGATCTATCTGCATATTTTGTCAAAACTGTGCGTACAATCGTTTCCTTCTCACTTTTTTCATACAGCTCGATGATATCATACGCAACCTCGTCCACCGCATGAACCGAGCCGCTGCAGGTATCCAATACAATGTTATATCCGTTTAATTTATACTGATGTACCAATTTATTCAATCCTTTCTACTCCAAAGGGAGCCTTTCGGGGAAACGCCCATTGTCAGCGGCTCCTTTCCAGTCCCCAATACGAAAAATGCCGCTCTACTTAGAAAGCAGGCGGCGGGTTCGTTTTCAATCCTTTTGAGCTTACTTCTGTTTGTTCTCGCAGGGCTGATTTGCAACGCCACAGGAGGTTTTGCAAGCAGACTGGCAGGATGTCTGGCATTCGCCGCAGCCGCCAAAAGCTACGCTCTTTTTCAAGTCACGTGTTTTAATTGTTTTAATTCTCTCCATGGTTTCATCTCCATTCCAATTATGAAAATTCTATGCGTTTTCTATTGTTTAAAAGAGGAAATCTCTTCCATTGAAAATCGCTTTATACACTAAAAAAGTATATAGCAACATGCCCCAATTGTCAAGGCGTATCCGTCTGAATGCAAGAATCCTCCCGCCTTTTTTCTGCCTAAGGGAAGCCTTTTATTTAAAGCTATCCTCCAAGTAAATTTTTATTTTTATAGGGAAGTTTGAAATTTGAATCCCTCTGGACTTATGGAAAGAAATATGTTAGAATGCATCTTAGAATTTGGGGAATATTAACCCCTGCAAGCACTGTGATCTTTACAAAAAAACAAGGCTTCCAACCTTAGTGGCATTAAAATTGTTTCACGCCCAAAGAAACGCAAATAAAATTTAAAATGAAATGGTGTTTATTATGAAGGAAAAAATCAGTCCACCTGTCTATTCGCAGATTGCCCTCGATATCGCACTGCGTATTTCCAGAGAAGAATTAAAAGAAAACACAAAAATTTATGGCCGTTCTGTGATGTCCTCAGAGTATGGTGTATCCCCGGAAACGATCCGCAGAGCGTTGAAGCTGCTTGAGGATATGGGTATTGTGGAGGTCCGAAAAAACAGCGGGGTGGTGATTCTCTCCGTGGAAAAGGCAAAGGACTTTGCTCAGCGTTTCAGTGAGCAAAATGATACTCGCCTGATAGAGCGTAACCTGAGAAAGCTTTTGGAGCAGCAGCATAGTCTAAACGAGCAAATTAGTGAAATGGTATCTCATTTGGTACGTACCAATGATAAGTTTTCCAAAAGCAACCCATTTCAAAATTATGAAATTGATATCCCAGCGGATTCCCCCCTCATTGGCAAAAGCCTGATGGATCTTATGTTTTGGCACAAAACCGGAGCAACGATCATCGCCATTCGCCGAAAGGATAAGGTTATTTTATCTCCCGGCCCCTATGCCGTTTTGTTAGAAGAAGATACGATTATCTTTGTGGGGGATATTTCAACCATTGAAACCGTTAGCAGCTATGTTTCAAAGGCCGAGCAAAGTCCCGAATAAAAATAATAAAGCTAAGAGATACTACCTCTGTCTTCCAAAAAAAAAGACAGGGGGTTTTTTTTGTGAAAATCCTCTTTATTTGACATCTGACAACTTAAAATGTATAATAGAGTTGTTAGTTTCGTAAAAAAAGAAAGGAGATTTGAACCTATGATTCAATTTCGCAATGTAAGTAAGCGCTATGGTAAGAAAACAATTTTAGATAATCTTACTCTAGATATAAAAGCGGGCGAGTTTGTAATCCTTATCGGGCCTAGCGGCTGCGGGAAAACAACCACGTTAAAAACCATCAACCGTTTAATTGAACCAGATTCCGGTGAAATTATCATTGACGGAAAGGATATTACCAAAGTAGATCCCGTAAAGCTGCGCCGTACCATTGGCTACGTCATTCAACAAATTGGGCTTTTTCCAAATATGACCGTGGAGCAGAATATTGCCGTTGTACCAAAGCTGCTCAATTATAGCAAAGAGGAAATCGACGCAATCGTACACCGTTTGTTAGAATTGGTTAATATGCCCTACGAAGAAAATGCAAAAAAATATCCTTCGGAGCTTTCCGGCGGACAGCAGCAGCGTATTGGTGTATTACGTGCCCTAGCGGCATCCCCTCCCATCGTACTGATGGATGAGCCCTTTGGTGCCCTCGATCCCGTAACAAGGGATTCCCTTCAGGAGGAAGTAAAAAAAATTCAGAAAAAACTGGGGAAAACCATTGTTTTTGTTACCCACGATATGGATGAGGCAATTCGCCTCGCCGATACCATCGTTTTTATGAACGATGGTAAGGTTTTACAGGTGGCTTCTCCCGAAGAAATGCTGCAAAATCCCGCTGACCCCATCATCAAAAGCTTCCTTGGGAAACATATGAATCACGAAAACAACGCCGCCAATTTAGTTGCGTCGGATTTTATGCGGGCAAAGGTTCTTACCGTACCAAAAACAAAGAAAACACTGGAATGCATTGAGCTAATGAGCCGAAGGGACGTATCTTCCCTTATTGTTGTGGAGGAGGACGATACCTATTTAGGAACTGTTTCCGTTGACAAAATCAGGGCACAAGGAAAGGCAGGCAAGGAAATCAAAGAGCTTGTCACCGTAGAATCCATGACGGTAACCCGCAATTCCAACGCCCAAGAGGCCTTTGAGCTATTAATTGCTTCACCCACCGGCTATGTGGTTGTGCTAAACGATGACAATACCGTTGCTGGGCTTATTACAAAAACCAGCATGGCAAAAGCCATGGGCGAAGCTCTGTGGGGGGAGATGACACAATGAGTTATTTAGCATTTTTCACAAAGCATTCTAACGAAATACTTAAGGCCTTGCTAACCCATATGGAGATTGTGCTGATCTCCGTGGGGATCGGTGTTGTCATTGCAGTACCCGTTGGAATTTTACTGTCACGCCATAAAGGTGCGGCAAGCTATGTTCTGGCCTTTGCCGGTGTTATTCAAACAATTCCCGGGCTTGTGCTTTTGGGTATTATGCTTATTTTAATGGGAATCGGCAAACCCCCGGCCATTGCGGCACTATCACTATATGCAATTTTGCCGATCTTGCGCAATACCTATACAGGCATTTTGGAAGTGGATGCCCATTGCATCGAAGCCGCAAGGGGCATCGGCATGAGCCAAAAACAAATTCTGTTTCAGGTGGAACTGCCCCTTGCCATGCCGGCAATTATCGGTGGACTGCGTTTGTCCACAGTTTATATCATCAGCTGGGCAACCCTAGCCGGCATGATTGGTGCAGGCGGTCTTGGTGATATGATCTGGACTGGGCTTTCCACCTATGAATCAAAATATATTCTCGCAGGGGCAATTCCCTCTGCAATTCTGGCTCTTTTGGCGAATGCACTGATTGGGTTTATCCAACGTGCCATTACGCCCAAAGGCCTACGGCTTGGGAGGTGAAAAAATGGCTGATTTATTTTTTCTGACAATAGAACACATGGTACTTGTTTTAATTGCCATTGTTATTTCCACGGCTTTTGGAATACTCCTTGGAATTATCTCCTACTGGACCCCTTATCTTGATAAAATAATCCTCTGGACTGTAGATTCGTTACAAACAATTCCTTCCTTGGCCCTTCTCTCCATTTTAATGATTTTTTTTGGTCTTGGTAATGTAACGCTGATTGTAGGGCTGATACTGTATTCTCTTTTGCCCATTGTGCGCAATACCTATATTGGCTTGACAGGCGTTTCGCCCCACTTAAAGGATGCGGCTAAGGGTATGGGAATGTCCAAGCTGCAACGAATGTTCAAGGTAGAGCTTCCCCTTTCGTTCCCGCTGATTTTTTCTGGGATTAAAATTGCAACCGTAACCGCATTATCCATTGCAGTAATTGGCGTTTTGATCGGTTCCGGCGGACTGGGGTATCCCATCTATCGAGGAATTCAAACGATGAATTTTTCAGCAATCATAAAAGGAACCATTCCCGTTGTAATTATGGCAGTGATTTTCGATTTTTTTATGTCGAAAATTGAACAAAAACTTGTAGCACGAGGAAAGTAAATTTTATAGGAGGCTAACACATGAAAAAGAAAATACTATCTCTGGCAATTGCCACTACGGCGCTTTTGTCCATGACATTAACAGGCTGCGGCAGCAAGGATACCGTTGTCATCGGCTCCAAGGATTTCAGCGAGAATATCATTATTGGCGAAATCCTTGCACAGCTAATCGAAAACAAAACCGAATTAAGCGTAGAACGCAAGCTGAATATGGGAGGAACCTTTATTAATTTTGAAGCGCTTAAGAAGGGGGATATTGATGTTTATGCTGAGTATACCGGTACCGGCTTGACTGCTCAATTAAAAATGGGCGTTCTTACCGACCCTGACGAAACCTATCGCATTGTTTCCGAAGAATTTGATAAACAATTTGATATTACTTGGATGGAGCCCTTGGGCTTTAACAACACTTATGCCATCGCCGTTACAAGGGATGTGGCTGACGAATATAGTCTGGAAACCTGCTCTGATCTTAAGGGCGTATCGGAAAATCTTGTATTTGGCGGCGAAAATGAATTTTTCAACCGTGAAGACGGGTTTGAGGGCTTTTGTGATTTGTACGACATTTCCTTCAAGGGAAATCCAAAAATGATGAATGTATCCTTAAAATACAAAGCCATCGGCAGCGGCGATATGAATGTAACCGACGTTTTTACCACCGATGCAGAAATTAAGAAATATGATTTGCAGGTATTGACGGATGATCAGAGCTTCTTCCCACCATATTATGCCGCTCCCATTGTCCGAAATGAAACCCTAAAAAACCATCCCGAGCTAGAGGAAGTGCTGAATCTATTGGCCGGAAAAATTTCTAACGAAGAAATGACAGACTTGAATTATCAAGTAAATGTAGAACAAACGGATGTGGCACAGGTTGCCAAAGATTTCCTACAAAACAAAGGTTTGTTGGATTAAATCTAATTTTCAAGGGTATTTTACCCTAATTCATCCAATTTTCCAATTGCTTTTATCTGTGTAAAAGGGTGTGGAAAAAACTTGGGTGACGCCCAAACCACTTGCTTTTTGTAAAAACAAGACCAAAAACTTATGTAAAAACCCCATATTCATGGGGTTTTTACTTGGTGAAGGATGCAATGGCAAAGAAATGCCACCTATTCAAAGGACAGCTTTAGAACAAAAGTGATGACCCCTCACTGCCCAAGATAGGGCAGACGGCGAAGCCGGCTTTTGCAAAGCAAAAGTGATGACCCCTCACTGCCCAAGATAGGGCAACGCCTAAAGCTGTCTTTTATTTTTTGCAAGTAAAACAAGCCATCCCTTCCACGCAGTTCACCTGTACCTCTGTAAACATGGTTTGCAGCCTGTCTTTTAAGCTCTCTGCCGTTTCAAAGGGGGGAGTAAAAAAACCTTTCGGTACATAAACCTTGCGGATAAACCAATCCGTTCGTCTGTTTTCTCCTCGTACATAAAAGCAACCGCAAAAAATGCCCCCGGGCTTTAAAACACGAAACACTTCCTCGTAAGCCGCCTTCTTATCTGGAAATGCATGAAAACCATTGAGTGACAATACCAAATCATAGGTTTCTTGGGGAAATTGCAATGCGCCCACGTCCCCTTGGTAAAAAGAAACATTGGAAATCCCCATTGCACCAGCCCTTCTCTGTGCCCTTGCCATCATTTCTACGGAATAATCCACACAAGTAATTTCTGCCTTTGGCAACGTGGCATAAATTGGCATCGTCAATATTCCGGTGCCTACGGGTATTTCCAACATTTTCCCCGAAAAATCCCCAGGGATTCCCGAAAGTGCAAGCTGTATATAGTGATTGTTTTTTTCCCGATTCATATTCCAAACAAGCTTGCATACAGCCTTTCCACCAAGGGTTGCACATGTAATCATACCGTCATAAAAGGTATGCTCTCCACCCAAGGCTTGATATGATCTTTGAATTTTACTGCGCCTGTTCAAGTTTTCTACCCCTTTCTTTTTTTCCCATCTTCCCTTTACCCTAAGGCCACATCAAGCACCATCATTAACGCAAAACCCAATGCCGCACCAATCGTGCCAATGTTGGAGTGCTCTCCTTCCTGGGCTTCGGGAATCAATTCCTCTATGACCACATAAATCATTGCCCCGGCGGCAAATGCAAGAAAATATGGCAATATGGGTACTACCTGCTTTGCCAGCAAAATGGTAATCACAGCACCCACAGGCTCAACAACCCCCGAGCCTACACCATATAAAAAGGCTTTTTTCTTGCTTGCCCCCTCATTGCGCAAAGGCATGGAAATAATGGCACCCTCGGGAAAATTCTGCAAAGCAATGCCCAATGCCAGTGCAAAGGCAGACATCATGGTAATATTACTGCTCTCCATCATCGCCCCTGCAAAAGCTACACCAACGGCCATGCCTTCGGGAAAATTATGCAGCGTTACCGCAAAAACCAGCATGGTTGTCTTAGACAATTTGCTTGGCACTCCCTCCGGCTTATCGCTGTCCATATGCAAATGTGGAATTATACTGTCCAATACTAACAAAAAACCTACCCCCAGCAAAAACCCTAGTAAGGCAGGCAGCCACGCAGGCCCGTTCCCCTCCTCCGCCAACGCAATGGAAGGAATTAATAGCGACCATACGGATGCCGCAATCATAACGCCTGCGGCAAAACCTAACAGTAGTTTTTTTAGTTTTAGGTTCATTTCCTCCTTCATAAAAAACACCATGGCAGAGCCAAGGGCAGTTCCAACAAACGGTATAAATAAAATCATAATTTCCTTCATCCTAATTCACCTTACTTTCCCTAAACCGCTTTTTTTGCCGCCAAATAACATATTGGCGTAATATTACTGTCCACCAACGAATATTCCGCGACCAAAAAACCTTTCTTTTCCACAAATTGTGCAAATTCCGCTTGGCTCCACCTATGGAACACCTTAAAACCAAACATTTGCAACAGCCAAGCTCCCACACCAAAGACCACGCCACTTTTCCATATAAAGGTGGGTGCAAACAGCAATCCTCCCGGCTTAAGCACACGAAATATTTCTTCCAAAGCCAGATCCGGTTGTGGCATAATATGCAAAGCATTGGCAATGAGCACCGCATCAAAGGAATGCTCCTCGTACGGCAGGCGTGTTGCATCCTGCACAGAAAAAATAATGTTTTTTTGCGTGCTTTGTTTTTTTGCTTCCCCAAGCATCGCCGGAGAAAAATCGGTGGCGTACCATTCCTTGACCTGCTTCGCAAGACAAAAGGTCAGCTGACCGCTTCCACAAGCCAATTCCAAAACCTTCATGTCTTTGTTTAGGCATTGTAGGATTTTACTGCTGATGATATCGTAGGAGGATAGGTTCCTTTTCATAAAAAATCCATATAAAGCCGCAACCCTTTCCCAAAACTTGATATTGCTTTCCATATTTTAAACCTTCCTCAAAACACTGGGATACATAAAATATAATTTACCCTGCCCCCAGACTATATTTTATTCAAATAATTGATACCAACAGGCAACCAAGCATTGAATCATTGTCTCCAAATGCTTTATCGCCGTTTCTTCCGACTTTTCGTGGGTTATGATATGCACAAAAAGATCAACCTGGGTATGGGTGAACCAATGAATCATATAGCTTTCTACCTTGGGGCTATTGTTTTGCATGGAAATTCCATTCGCCAACACTTGGTATTTTTTCTCCATAATTTCCACAAATTCATCCACGATTTGCTCAAACCTTGACCCTTGGGCTTTTGTAAGCAACAGCTGAAATTCATCATAATAACGATACATACAGCAGATTATTTTTTTCGCAATTTGAAAATGCGCCGGATCATCCACCCTTTGGGTATCCGTGCTTTTTAATTGCTCCAATTCGTGCTGCTGGTGCTGATTCATAATTTCTTGCAATTCCTGCAGCGGCTGCTCCACAATAGACACAAACAGCTCCTCCTTATTTTCGAAAAAAAAATATAAGGCCCCTGTCGTAACCCTGGCATTTTTGCAGATATTGCGTAAGGATGCCCGGGCATATCCCTTTTCCAAAAATTCCTTTTTACCGCTTAGCAACAGCCGTTCCTTCGTTTCCTTGTCGTTTTTCAATTGGCACTTCCCTTCGCCCCAACATAACACTGTTATCTATTGTTTTTATGTTAGCCTTTTATTTACGTTTTGTCAATAAGAAGAAAACAAATTACACCAAAAAACAAAAACCCTTACTCAGACTGCGGAAAAACCTTGGACGTTGCCCCCCTCACTGCCAAGATAGGGCAGACGGCGAAGCCGGCTTTTGCGTAGCAAAAGTGATGATCCCTCAACCCCTTATGGATGTTTAAATGCAAAGCCCTCAAGGTTTTGACCTTGTCTACACGCAGTCTTTTCCCTTTGGGAAAATATCCCTTTTCTTCTACACATATCATAATAAATAAAGCAGAAAACCAACCACTTTTTCTGCGGCTGATTTTCTGCTTTTTATCCCTTGCAAAATTTTAGATTATTTTCTAAGCAGGCTATAAAGTACCTGCACCATTTCACCACGGGTAGTTGTACCTGTCGGTGTAATCTTTCCGCCGTTGCCACTTACTGTGCCTGTCTTCACAAGAAGGGTCATCGCATCAACAGCCCATTTATCTACCTGTGGAGCATCAGTGAAGTCAGAGAGGGTCTTGCCCACACTGCCCTGGGGCAGTTGATCAATTGCCTTCAGCGCATTATACAGTAAAGTGAACATCTCCTGACGGGTAATTTCCTTGTTTGGTGCGTACATATTGTCCCCTATGCCCGACGTAATCCCCAATTGCTTTGCCGTTGCAAGATAGCCGGTATAGTAGGTATTTCCCGCATCCGCAAAGTTATCCTTCGCCTTCGTGTTGGGCGCAATACCATAAGCTTTCATCATCAGCACAATAAATTCGCCGCGGGTCAGCTTTGCTTCGGGGCTGAAATTTCCATCGCCTGTGCCTGTGGTAATTCCTCTAGCCGCAATGAAAGTCACGGCTTTCTTATACCATGCGTCTGCCGCCACGTCATGAAAGCTTACTGGGTTATATGCCACCCCATAATCACTAAAATGGGTCGTTTCAAAGGTAACTGTGCCTGTTGCAGCATGATAGTGTCCGTTGGGTATGGTGACAACGTTACCGCTGCCGTCGATATACCAAACAACAATGCTTTCGGGGTTTTCCAGCTCCTTTGCCGTGGGCGTATAAGGTATCGCAACCATTACCGGTGCAGCCGGATTATTCCATTGGGTCTGATTGCCGTCAACAGCAAGTGTAAGCTGAATGAGCGGTCTATTTCCAATTGCATCCTTCACCTGATCGGGCAAATTATCTTTGTCGCCTTCGCCCATGGTAATTTGCGCCTTGCTTCCATCCTGACCCTTTGCTCCTGTGAGCATATTAGAGGGAAGGGTTATGGTTCCATTTGCCGTATCTATGGTCAGACTGCCCATTAAACTATTCGTGGACAGATTTGGAATCGGGATGCCCACCGTATAGGAAGCCACATCCGGAATAGAGGGTACCGTTATTGTAGCGCCTTTCCCTTCGGACAACAGTTTGATTTGCGTACTTGCATCAATAGAAGCACTTCCCGTATTCGTATCCACCGCAACGGGCAATGTAGAACTATTACTCTCTCCCTTTACCTCCGCTTTGTAAGCCTGGGTCGTTACAGGGGTCGTTGTGGGGGTACTGGAAGATCCACCACCACCACTGGAAGAAGCGACACGGGGTGTTACACTGTTTGAGTCTAAGGATGCCCCACCTGTACCTACGGCGCTTGTCGCCGCTACAGTAAAGGTATAATCCGTACCGTTTGTCAGTCCCGTTATTACAATAGGGCTTGTTGTCCCTGTGGCAGTAATCCCGCCGGGATTTGAAGTAACGATATAACTTGTAATCTCTAAGCCGCCGTTTGATTCCGGTGGCGTAAAGCTTACGGTAGCCCGACCATTGCCCGCTTTGGCAGTGCCAATCGTGGGTGCTCCGGGCTCTACGCCATTTACATAAAAAGTGCGAGAAACGGGTATCGCAGGCAGATAGTTAATATTACCCTCCTGTTCTGCCGTTATGGTTGCTTGTCCTGCTCTGATAAAGGTAAGCACTCCTTCGGGGGTTATAGTGCAAACCTCTGGGGTTTCGCTTCTAAAGGAAACCGTCAAGCTTGAATCCGAGGAGGCTGTCAATTGAGGGGTAGTGCCGAAGTTTTGTGCCCCTGGATTATTAAAGGTAATGGTCTGGGATGCCGCCGGCGTCACGCTGTTTGATGGAGCTGACGACGGGCCATCACCTGCGACGTTTGACGCCGTTACAGTGAAGGTATATGCTTGTCCATTGGTAAGCCCTGTCACTGTAATTGGGCTTCCTGCTCCACTCACAGGGGCTATATAAGGAGAGTTCCCTGTAACGGTATAGACTGAAATATTCGTGCCACCAGTGAAATTAGGAGGGCTAAAGGCCACCGATGCACTTCCATCTCCAGCTGTGGCAACTACGTTTGTTGGTGCACCAGGAGCTACAGGGTTTACAGTAAAGCTCTGAGAAACCTGCGGTGCCGCTAGGTAGCTTCCATTCCCTGGCTGATCTGCATTTATCGTAGCAGTACCTGCAGTGATAAAGGTAAGATATCCATTCCCGTCTATAGTACAAACCCCCGTTGTACTGCTGGAAAACGTCACAGGCAAATTCGAGCTTGCCGTTGCTTCTAACTGGGGAGTTGTGCTGAAGTTTTGTGCCCCAGGATTATTGAAGGTAATGGTCTGGGATAACTTTGGTGTCACGCTGTTTGATGGGTCTGACGGTGCGCTTGTACCGCCCACGTTTGTCGCCGTTACAGTGAAGGTATATGCTTGCCCATTGGTAAGCCCTGTCACTACAATTGGGCTCCCTGTTCCACTCACAGAGGGTACATGAGAGGGGTTCACTAAAACGGTATAGGTTACGCCACTAGACGCTGGGGGCGTAAAGCTCACCGTTGCCGATGTATCGCCTGCTATGGCAGTGCAACCGCTTGGTGCGCTAGGTGGTTCGACACTCACTATAACCGTGGAAACAATGCTAAGGCTAGTTGAATCCTCACCGCCGTTTTCTGTACCACCATTGTCCCGAATACCCGTCAGCGTAATAACCCTGTTGAGAAGTGTAGGGCTGCTACTGGAGTTTTCATATGCAAGTCCGTCTACAAGTGTTTGTACCGCTGAGACTGAAATATCACCTGCCTTGGTAATGACCACCGTGGCAGTGCCCCCGGTAAGGGAAACTTGGTATGTATAGTCATTTCCTCCGCTTGTTCCAGAATTTCCAGTTGTCAAAGCAACCTTTGTACCGTCAATGGCAATCTTTTCACTTGCACCATCCATTACATTTGTGATCGTTAAGGCGAGTTGTTTAATCATCTGTCCCGCCTCTACTGTGTCAACTGCCGTATTACTAAAAAGCAAAACGGCGCTGCCACCCGAGGTAAAGGTGGGATTCCTGGGAGTTGCTGTCAGTGTAGGCGGGTCATTTACATTGCTTACTGTAATGGTGAATTGCTTATCAAAAGTCATTCCACCCATATCCATGGTACGAATGGATACAGTATAGCTGCTTTGGATAGCATAATTTGCACTGCTATTCATGCGTAACATTGTACCATTAATGTTGAAAGCAGAGGCATCATCCCCTCCCACAATAGCATAGGTAAAGGTATCCCCATGATCAATGTCGATGGTGCTTAAGCTGCCAACCATTCCATTTTCCCCTGCATTTTCCAGTATTGAACTGTTTGACAGTGCAATATCTGTAGGGATGTCATTGGCGCCCGTAATGTTCACCGTTAGGGTTGCAGAGCCTGCTAAATCACTGTTATCCGTAGCGGTAACAGTGAAGGTTTCGCTCTCATTTTCGATTGTACCGTTGATTGCGCCGTTATTGGGAACGTAAACATATTCACCACTTCCACTATCGACGTACAGCGTGCCATAGGTTCCCGCCTTAGATGCATCATAAGTCTTTCCTTCAATCTCCCAACTGCCTACCGTACCGTCGGAAATACCATAAGACGTGATGCTGCCGCCAGAGGTGGCTGAAATCGTACCTGTGGTGTTAGTAAACGTATCGTACGCTGAGGTATCGGTGTACGATACAGGCGTAGATGTAGTCACCGAAGGAGGTTCAACATAAGTAAACTGGTCAGCCGCACCTGTTTCACTTGTGCCAGCCCAATTTTCAACGGTAACGTGTACCGTACCCTCGCTCCCCTCCGGGGATGTGGCTGTAATTTGTGTTTCAGAGTTGACGGTGTAACTGCTTGCTGCAGTTGCGCCGAATTTCACGTCAGATACATCAATAAAGTTGGTTCCTGTAATGGTTACAATGGTGGCACCTCCGGTGGTGCCCGCAGAGGGAGATATGCCGGTTACCGTGGGGGCTAACTCACTGATGGCTTGTATATTTTTCAGCTCAATGTTCTGGAAAACCGCATAATTATCGGATGATAAGACAACCTTTGTTATATTCTGTGTGGGTAGCCCAGATACATTTATTGTCATTAGCCCTGAAGAGTTGATAGCGCCAAACGGAAAACTTTCGGAGTTACCATTGGCGTAGGTTACGTCAGCATTAACATTGCCGTCATCTGCCATTGCATCAAAGGAAGACAAATCAAACATATATTCGCTTTCGATTTCTATCGTTAATTTTACTTTATCATCGGGCCCTTCATAAGCATAGAGTCCCTGTCCGTCATACCATAACCCTCCAGCTCCTGTCAAGGTAAAGGTTTTTTCCCCTATGGTTCTGGTGATCGTTGTATTGCTCCCATCAAATAAATCAGCATCTGAGCCTGAAAAAGACAACGTCCCATCAGCCGCCCTCGCCTCAAGGGGAAAAGCCACAAACAGGCCCATCACCATCACCAATGTCAGCACTGCCGACAAGAATCGCCTTCCTTTTGCGCTTAATATGTTTTGCATATGCATTCCTCCATATTCTCGTAACTTTTTTCTTTCAATGAGTTATTTTTTTGCGCTATACTTCTGTTCTTTCTGCAAGAAGCTTGGAAAACGCCCTGCATTGCTTGGTAAACACAAACAGCCCATTGGTATCCTTGGTAGGCTTGTCCAGCTTAGCAATCTTATGGTCTTTTTCTGAAAAGCCGCCATAAACAAAAGTCCCTTCAATTTTTTCGTTTTTCACTGGGAATGGCGTAAGCCCTGCCACCAACAGCTTTTTCTTGTTTCGCCCTTAAACTCACCCGTCCCTTTCCCTGCGTGATTTATTGTTGCTTTGTGGCTTTATATCTGCCTTGTGGATCAAAGGTTTTGGTAGAACTATAAAATCCCCTTTTGTATCCTAAAAAAAAGTGGCATCCTCAAAAACCCCTAGTTCTATCCCTTTTCTAATCCCTAGCAACATAACTTTTCAATATTTAACCTGTATTATTTTCATTATAGATAACCATAGTTTTCCTGTCAATTGTTCTCTTTTGCTTTTCGGGAATAATGCTGCCAAAATATTTTTTCAGCCTTCTATTAAGCAGTAAAAAGAACACAAAAGCCTTCCGCAAACAGTCTTCCTCTCTTTTCATTTTACAGTAACCCCATTGGTGGTGCTAAAATATGATTGTAACACCCCAGCCAAATAAGCTATAATCTTATCAGAAAAAGAGTAAACATAATTTTGCTGCAAAAAATACAAAAGCATTTTTAAACACAAAAGCGGAAAATTTAATTATTGTGGTTGGAATGGAGGCAAGCAAATGACAAAGAGAGCAAAAAATGCGGAAATAAGTTTTATCGCACCATCCGAAAAGCTGGCAATAAGAGCTAAAAAAATAATTAAAGAAAGAAACGAAGACATTGACGTATATATATCCGCCTTGAATGAAGCTTATATTTTAGCCAAGGAGCTGCGCAAAAATGGCACTCGCGTTATTATAAGCAGAAAAGGTACGAAGGCATTTATGGAAAAGCATCTGGATATCCCCGTTGTTGGTGTAAATACTATTTTATCGGATTATATTGACATTTTAAAAACAGCAAAGAGCCTAGACGGAGTCATTGCTTTTTTTACTTATGATGAAATCACAGAAGGCATTAAAACAATGTGTTATTTGCTAAATATTAATGCAAAATACTATACATTTCACGATGTTGAAAGCTGCGAAGCCATTGTAAAACAGGCAATTGATGATGGAGCAAAGCTTGGTATTGGCGGAGCGCTGACCGAAACCTTCTCTCTAAAATATAATCTTGAACACATTGTTGTGGAAAATTCTGAGGAGGCAATTATAAATTCAATTGAAACCGCAAAGCAAATTTTAGCGATTCAAAAAGAGGAATTAAAGAAACAAGAAAAACTGAAGCTGAAGCTGAAAAGCTATCAAGCTGTGCTTGATTTTACCCACGATGCCATTATTTCCGTGGACACCTCCGGAAAGCTAACCGTAGTAAACCCTGTTGCAGAAAGAATCATGAATGTAAACAGGAAAAACTGTATTGGAAAATGGGTGGAGGATGTTCTCCCCAACAGCAAAATGATTGAGGTTTTACATAACGGAGAAAAAGAAATCAATGAGTTGATGAAAATAAACGGAACCTTGGTTTCCACAAACAGAATCCCCATCATTATAGATGATAAAGTAAAGGGCGCTGTTGCTACCTTTCAGGATATCAAAACAATTCAAGACAGTGAGAAAAATATAAGAATGCGGTTGAACAAAAAGGGATTAACGGCAAAATACACCTTTGACGATATCCAAGGTCACTCTGAGGCGATTCAAAAAACCATAGATACCGCAAAAAGATATGCCCTGTCAAACTCAACCATACTAATTCATGGTGAAACCGGCTGCGGCAAAGAATTATTTGCCCAAAGCATTCATAATTATTGCGCTAGAAAAAATGAGCCCTTTGTTGCAATTAACTGTGCGGCATTATCAAAAAATCTTTTGGAAGCGGAGCTTTTCGGATATGAGGACGGAAGCTTTACCGGCGCCTTAAAAGGCGGAAAGGCAGGTCTTTTTGAATTGGCGCACAAGGGAACTATATTTTTGGATGAAATCGGAGAAATCCCCATGGATGTGCAGGTGCAGCTTCTTCGGGTTTTGCAGGAAAAGGAAATCAGAAGAATTGGGAGCGTTGCAGTAACGCCCATTGATGTAAGAATCATTACAGCCACAAATAAGCGTCTTGAGGATGAAATTTTAAACCATAGATTTCGGGAAGATTTATATTACAGGCTAAATGTTTTGAATCTTGAAATCCCCTCCCTAAGGATGCGGAGGGAGGATGTGCCTGAAATAGGTAATTCTATCCTAAAAAAGCTGAGCGGCGAAAACTATGATGAATTTAAGAATTACTTTGATGAAGTCATAGGCAATGTTACTGATTATGATTGGCCCGGAAATATTCGGGAATTGCATAATTTTGTGGAACGAATTTTTGCAATTTTGTCAGGAGGCACCAAAAATATTCTCCTTGAGGATTTAATAAATACATCTTACGCAAAAGAAAAAAAAGACCTTAAATTTGAAAGGCAGGAACAAGAGGAGGATTTGGCTGTTTGGGAACGAAAAAAAATTATTGCAGCACTTACAAGCAATAATTGCAGCATGAAAAATGCTGCAATTGCTTTGGGAATCAGTAGGACAACCCTGTGGCGAAAAATGAAGGAATATAATATAAAACCATGATGTTTCATTGTGTTTCAATACGTTAACTTATTTTAATACAACTGAGCAACATCATGAAACAAAATATGTTTGTACAAAGTTAAAAATGTCAGCTTTATTTTTAGGCTGGCATTTTTTTAATCTCAACAAAATAAGGCAAATTCGACAATTATTTTTTGTTTCATAGCAGTTTGGCATGCATCTTGCTTAATACTATAATCACATGGCAAAGGGCTATTCCCACAGCATTGCCAACAGTCATTATTTTAATTCTATTCAATCAAAGGAGGAAAGTTTATGGGTAAGTATGCAATACGAAAAATTGGTTTCTTTATCGGTATTATCGTTTTTGTCATTATGCTTGCAATGCCGACACCGGAAGGGCTAACACCAATTGCACAAAAAGTTTTGGCTTCAACTGTTTTGATGGTTATTTTTTGGGTGACTGAAGCAATCCCCATTGCCATGACATCATATTTGCCGCTGATCGTTTTCCCGATCATCAGTTTAACAGGAGCGAAAGGACAAAATGATATTCAATTATTTAGTCACTATGCTTACACAACAGTATACTTACTTGTTGGTGTAGGGTTCCTCTCCGGCGCAATGGTGAAATGGAACTTACACCGCAGAATCGCCTTGGGTATTGTTAGAAAAGTTGGTGCCAAACCCAAAAACTTGATTTTAGGTTTTATTTTGGCAGTCGCCTTCGTTTCCATGTGGATGTCAAACACAACGGCAACCGTTATGATGATACCCGTTGCATTATCCATTACCGCTGCACTCAAAGATACGGATGGCGGATTTAAGAAAGCATTAATTTTGTCAATCCCCTTTGCAGCAACCATCGGTGGTATCGGAACAGTCATTGGTACAACAACAAACCCTACGGGCATTGGCCTCATCAGAGAATCCATTGGTCTTGATATCACCTTTACAGACTGGTTAAAAATAGGCCTCCCCTTTGTTATTGTAATTATCCCTATTTTATGGATCTATATGGTTAAGTTTTTCAAGGTTGACAAAATGAAGGATATTGATGTTTCTGCAATTGACAATGAATATCACAAACTTGGGCCTATGTCTAAGGGCGAGAAATTCACAGCTTACATTTTCCTTTTTGCCATTGTGGCATGGATGACCCGTTCACAGGTATGGGGCAAATTTATCCCCTTTGCAACAGACGAAACAATCGCTATGTTTGCGGCGTTACTTACAATTGTTGTCCCTGTTAACTGGAAAGAGGGAGAATATTTGATGGACATGAAAACAGCCATTAAAGAAATCCCTTGGTCTGCATGTATTTTACTTGGCGGCTCCATGGTAATGGGTAATGCATTTAAAGATTCCGGCTGTGCTGCATGGATTGCAGGAAAATTAGGCGGTTTGGCAGGCTTATCCCCATTACTTATTGTAATTATTGTTGGTGTTGTTACAGCAATCATTACAGAGCTTACAACAAATGCTGTTGTTGTTGCAGCGTTTTTACCCGTTCTTGCCAGCGTGGGAACAGCCATCGGCGTAAACCCTTTGGCAATGATGCTTGCATGTATGTTAGCATGTAACTTTGCATTTATGCTGCCCCCTGCAACACCTCCAAATGCGGTTGCATATGGTTCAGGCGAAATTGAGATGGCGGATCTTATTAAGTGCGGTCTTGGTCTAAAAATCATATGTTTAATTGTATTCCCAGTTATCATTTATGGTATTACAATGGGCGTTTTCGGCTTTGGAGTTTAAAAATACATAAGAAGCAATATTCAACAATATTAACATTAATGTAAATGCAACATTTACGGCGACTTTACTACTATCGCCGTATGAAAGGAGTAATGAAAATGAGTAGAGGAATACTTGACGGAATTGTAGTGCTGGACCTTACCAGGGTTCTTGCAGGTCCCTATTGCGGTATGCTTTTGGCAGATATGGGCGCAGATGTAATTAAAATCGAAAGACCCAAAAAAGGTGATGACAGTAGAGCTTTCGGGCCCTTTATCAATGGAGAAAGTGCATATTATATGAACTTGAACAGAAATAAAAGGGGTGTAACCTTAAACCTTAAGGATGAAGAAGGCAAAAAGGTTTTCATCGAAATGGTAAAAAAGGCGGATGTCGTTCTGGAAAATTACAGACCGGGAACCATGGAAAAATTGGGCTTAGGCTATGAAACATTAAAGGAAATTAACCCTCGTATCGTATATGGCTGTGTTTCCGGCTTTGGGCATTATGGCCCTTACAGCCAAAGAGCAGGCTACGATATCATCGGCCAGGCAATGGGCGGCTTAATGAGCACAACAGGGTGGCCCGGCGGCCAGCCCACCAGAACAGGCACAGCTATGGGTGATGTTTTGGGTGGTTTAAGCGTTACCATTGGTGTTCTTGCAGCCGTTGTAAATCAAATAAAGACAGGCGAAGGACAAAAGGTTGATGTTGCATTGGTAGATTCCGTGGTTTCCTCCCTTGAAATAATTACACAAATTTATCTTGCTTCCGGCAGAATACCCGAAAGAATCGGAAACAGATATGAATCAACCTACCCCTATGATTCCTTCCAGGCCAAAGACGGAAGCGTTGTTATTGCCTGCGGCAATGATAAATTATTTAAGCTTTTGGCCGATGAAATGGGTCAGTCTGAAATTGTTGATGACCCAAGGTTCAACAAAAATACAGAAAGAGTTTTAAATCATGCTGTGCTTAAGGAAATTGTTGAGGCATGGACAGTAAATTATACCATAGATGAAATTCAAGATAAGCTTCTTGCTATTGGTGTGCCTACTGCACCCATTAACACTATTGACCGAATCGTAAATGACCCCCATATTGCAGGGGCAAGAGAAATGTTTGTTGAAATTGATCACCCCGTTGCAGGCAAAACAAAAATCACAGGGGAGCATATTAAGTTCAGCGACCTAAAGGCAGACGTAAGAACACCTGCCCCCACTTTGGGTCAGCATAACGAAGAAATCTATAGTGACTTTGTGGGATTAAGTGCCGAGGAAATTGAAAACTGCATCAATAAAGGAATATTCTAAAGCGAGTGCTTTTTAGGAGGTGAACATCATGGGAAAAAAAATTGAAATCATTGAGGTTGGGCCAAGGGATGGGTTCCAAAATCTAAAGGACTACATTTCTGTGGAGGATAAGCTAAAGGTCATAGACGATATCGTTTCTTCCGGCGTAAAGCATATCGAGCATACTTCCTTTGTAAGCCCGAAGGCAATCCCCCAGCTTAAGGATGCAAAGGAAATTACGGAAATTGTTTTAAAGAAATATCCCGACGTGGAGTTTTTCCCGCTGGTTCCCAATCTTTATGGAGCAAAAATGGCTTGGGAATTGGGGCTGAAAAAGGTTTCCTACGTTGTTTCTCTTAGCTTAAGCCATAACAAGGCCAATATTAATCGTACACATGAAGAATCCTTTGAGGAATTTAAAAAAATACGAGAGAATTATCCCGAATTAAATATCTGCTTGGATTTAGCCACAGCCTTTGGCTGCCCCTTTGAGGGTAAGGTAAAAGATCCTAACGAGGTTGTTGCATTTTTAAAGGCGTATATTGATTTAGGAGTAAATAACGTTTGCCTCTGCGACACAATAGGCATTGCAAATCCTAAACAGGTAAGAGAGATTGTTACAGCTGTAAAGACCTCCTATCCCGAAGTAGAATTTGAGGTGCATATTCACGACACCAGAAATATGGGTATGACAAATACCTTAGTGGCGATTGAAGCAGGCATTACAAAAATCCAATCAACCCTAGGGGGATTGGGCGGCTGCCCTTTTGCCCCCGGAGCATCGGGCAATTTGGCAACAGAGGATGTTGTTTTTATGCTAAATGAGATGGATTATGAAACCGGCGTTGACTTTGAGAAAATTGTTTCTGCTGCAAAATTTGAAAATACCATTATTGATGGCACCTTTAGCGGTCACAATTTGAATATCGAAAAAATAACCGAGTGTAAGTAACAGATAATGCCGCAAAAGGATACTAAGTTTAAGTATCCTTTTGCTTTTTAAAATCTAAATTCTGGGATGAAAGGATGTAGAACGATGAATTTACCAAAAAAAGTGAAAATTGTGGAGGTTTGTGGACGCGACGGCTTCCAAAATGTAAAGACGTTTATAAAAACTGAAGATAAAATAGCAATTATTAAAAAAATAATTGATTCCGGCTTTCAAAAGGTTGAGATCACTTCCTTTGTGAATCCCAAAAGAGTTCCGCAAATGTCTGATGCAAAGGAGGTTTGCAAGGAAGTTCTTAAATATGCTGAGGGCAAAGGGGTGGACTTGGTGGCACTTGTGCCAAATATGAAGGGTGCGCAGCTTGCCTTTGAGTCAAACATCAAGGAGATTAACTATGTGGTATCTGTAAGTGAAAAGCATAATATGGCAAATGTTCAATCCACAGTAGAGGAATCCCTGCTTCATTTTGAAGAAATATGCAAAGAATACAAGGGTGCTTTAAAGGTAAGATTGGCTTTGGCCACCACCTTTGGCTGCCCCTTTGGGGAGAAAATTGAAACCCAAAAAATTATCACCATGGCAGAACGAGGATTAAAGGCAGGTGCAAGTAAAATTTTACTGGCAGATACCGTTGGGCTGGGCAACCCTGTTTTGGTAGACTCGGTTTTAAGTGAGGTAAAAAAATACATTCCTGTTGATGCAATTTCTATGCATCTTCATGATACCAGAGGCTTAGCTTTGGCAAATACATTGGCGGCACTCAATTATGGAGTCACGGAATTTGAATCGGCTGCCGCAGGCTTGGGCGGCTGTCCCTTTGCACCGGGTGCCTCGGGCAACGTTTCATCAGAGGACTTGGTAAATATGCTTACAATGATGGGCATTGAAACAAATATTAACATGGATGAATTAAAAACTGCCATAGCTTTCATCCGCGAAAGGGTAAATGCTCCCGTAATAAGCCATATGGCAAGTTTATTTGCAATCGGAATATAAGGGCAATGCCCCGTGATAGACAAACAAAAATTATCATGGGGCTTTTTGCCTTAGGTGTATGAGGATGCGCCCATAGAATCGGCGTTTGTATTGGTTGGTACAACACGTTATTTATTGGACATACAACAAAAGGAATGCTGTTTTTTTGCATTCCTTTTGTTGTAAAATTTAATTTTTTCTAACTTTGCCAACGGGATTTGAACTTACGATCCTTCGCTTAGGCACAGCCTCCATTTTTACAAAACACATTTCGTCACAACTTGTGCATTTACGATCACAAAAGCCCAGCTCCCTCTTAATCTTAAAAAACCCAATTTCTTTACATTATTAGCTCTGCTTATTTTATTGACTGATATAATTTTCGCCCTTTGTATTTTTTATTCTCTAATAATTTCTTTAATAATAAGGAAAGAACACGAACAAAACTCAGTAAAATGCCAAGACATACAGTTATTGTTGCTGCTGCACACCTTGTAATTCCTAAAACCCATTGGCTTATAAACAAAAAACATGGTACCCCAAAAGTCATAAATAGCTTAAGGGACACCATGTTTTCTTATTGGGGATGCCTAACCCCTAAAAATCGTCTTACTTCTCCATGTTTTGGCAAAAGCGCTGGAGAATTGCCGCAACCTGGGCACGGGTAGCACCGCCGGAGGGCATGAGACTGTTGTCACTTCCCTTAATAAGGCCTGCGCCGCATGCCCACTGCATTGCGGGAATTGCGTATTTACTGATGCCGGAAGCATCCTTAAAGCTTGAAATATTGGTTTCCTCTCCCCCGCTGAGGTCATAGCCCTTGTACTGGGCATAGCGGTAGAGGATGGATGCCATCTGCTCACGATTGATGGATGCTGCGGGATTGGTTCCATCGGAAATTCCGTTTTCCATGGCCCAAGCACGCGCCGCCTCCATATTGGCAGGAGCCTTGCCATCCATACGAGCCAGTACCATCCAGATCATCTGGCGCGTCATGGCAACATCGGGGCCAAACGTGGTTGCTCCAGTACCGGCAAACAGGCTGTTATTGTAAGCATACGCCACGCTGCCATAATACCAAGCATCCTCCGTTACATCCAGGAAGGGGAAGCTCAAAATTAGGTACTGGGAAAGATGGTTGGTAGTAAATTCCACGCTGCCCGCAGAAGCGTTATATTTTGCTTCCTTGGGTTCAATGGTACCATCATCCTTTACAAACCATACTGTGATACTATCAGCACTTTCGCCGGATTGCAGTGTGTAAGGAACAGAAACACTAATTTCCCCATCACCGAATGTACTAATTTTGGTGCCGCCTGCATAAAGATTTACATCCACCACAAGGGCAGTTTCCGTCTGCTTTCCAAGTACAGCTTTTTGCGCATCAGAAAGCTGGGCAGGGGAAACGGCTTCCACAGAAATCTTAATATCGCCCTTGCCTGCCACAGCGGCTAATGCCTCCTTATCCAGAGTAACGGTGCCTTCAGGCAATGCCACTTCAAGACCCTTGGTGCCGGAAGCTTCCTCTGTTGCAGAAATAATCTTCTGAGGGATTAACACCTCATCCACCTTCAGCTTGGATACGTCAATCTTAACCGTATCTTTGCTGGAAGCAATCTCTTTTAGCTGCCCATCTGTAGCCACAACTGTTGCAGTACTGCCGGAAACAGACACAGAGAATTCTGTTTCCGAATCACTTGTCGTTGGGGTAGTGGGGGTAGTGGTTGTGCTGGAACCACCTGTTGAACCACCGGAAGTGCTGTCATCACTGGACTTCTTTTTTGTCCGTTTTGCATAGGAAATAACATAAGCTTCCCCATCTTCTTCGCCTGTAAGGGTGAAAATGGTTTTTCCGCCACTCGTTGTAATGCTATAGTTTGCCCACTTCACTTCATCTTCATCACTGCCGGTTACATAAGCTGCATAAATTCCGGATTTTGTGTCGCTGGAGCCATCGTTGTCATAGGCAAAAACCTGATAATTGGAGGCATTTTGCCCATTGTAATAGGTGTGCCCGTTGCCCTTTGCATCCACTGTGAAATACAGCTTATCTGACATGGTCTGTCCATTAACATAATAATCCCATGTGCCTACCAAGTCGCTGATTTGGGACAGGGATGCGGTAGTACGAGGAGCAGTATAATCCATATTTTCCAAGCAGAACAGTGCAATTCCATTTCTTAATAAGGTTTCCTCAGGATCCTTCAATGCACTGGTGGGAATGCCTGCTGCCAGCCAGTAAGCACAATCTCCCTTGGCAAACTGGTTCAAATTATCGCCGCGTTCACTGCCATAACGGAACTCAATATGGTAGGTAGTATCCGGTGTATCACCACACATAAAGAAATACTTGAACTGATCCTCATTATCATCCAGACTTTGGAATACCCATGCATCCATAACTGGAGATGTACCATAGTATATATGATCCTCACCTACATATTGGTAAGGATGGGAGAAAAGCTCTTCACCATCAGCATCTTTACCGCTGATCTGGGAGCCGTTAAAGGTAATGGTTGCAACCTCTCCGGTAAAGCCGCAGAAGAACCGAATGCTTTCGGGGTTTTCTGCGTAAGCCGCCTCGGCTTCTTGTCCATATAGGGTACCGCTAATATGATTTTTCAACTGCGCTACTGTGGCATCAGCGTTATCCGCACCAACAATAGTTGCAGCGTAGTCATACCAGTAGAGGTTGTAATCTTCGTTAAAGGTGGCATCATCACCAAACAATTCCTGATAGGTATCTGTCAAGCCATACAGCAAAGCGCCGCTGACATCATCATCATACTGATCTGCGCTTTCGTACATAAGGCCGGTGGTGCCGATTTTATTTTCTGCGGCAACGCCATTTATGGTAAGGCCATCAAATGTGCAGCCGTCTACATCACAGCCCACTGCACGGCCTGCCACTGCACCGGGTGTTGATGCGCCAAAAACAGAGGTTTCATCTGTTCCCCCAATGATAGTACCCGTTACAGAGCAATTTGTAACATTAAAACGATCCTCCATGCCATAGTAGTAAAGACCTGTACCTACCAAGCCGCCTACATGTGTGGCATTGGGCGCATTAATATGAACCGCAACATCACAATTTGAAATTTCGCTAGGATCAGCTACTGTGCCTTTGCCATCATCGCCCATACCGGCAAAGCCGCATAAACCGCCGATAGCATGACCGCCATTGGTGGTATTGATGGTAACATTGGCTGTATTTCCCGAAATTTCCGCCATGCATTGCAGGCAGCCGCCGATGCCGCCAAGGCCCACAGGATCCTGCCCATTTGCCGTAATTGTTCCCGTTGCATCACAATCGATAACACTGCCACCAAAGCCGCCGCCTACGATAAGACCGCCGCACTCTGCGATATCACACTGAATGATACGACCATCGAAAAAATCGTTGTCACCAATGACAATAATTTCGGTGCCTCCTTCCGCCGACACTGTACAATCGCTGATTGCCCCTTCACTTCCGCCCACAATACCGCCGACGCAGTTCGTGCCTGTAATGGTGTTGGTGCCTGTCAAGATAACGCCTGAAACTGTACCATCCATGGCATAACCAACCACACCGCCGGTTGCCATGGTGGTTTCATCCCCTGTAACAGTCACATTTTCCAAGGTAAGATTTTCAATGGTACCTGTTGTGCAGGCAAAAATGCCGCCTACTGCCAGCATATCCCCGTCAGTAGTAACATCTACGTTGGAAATAGTATAATTGTCACCGTCAAAGATGCCGGAGAAAACCTTACTCATATCCACATCATTAGAATAGGTTAAGATACCGATGGGCTTCCAGCTGTTATACACATGTCCTTCGCCCATATTTAACACCAAATCATTTAAATCAATATTGTCTGTCAGCTTATAGCTTGCCTCCAAATCATAGCGCATAGCATACAGCTGTGCCGCACTGGCAATTTCATATGGATCGTCAGTCGAACCGTCGCCGCCGTCAAAGAGCGGCTGGTCAAAGCCCACCATATCCGACACGCCTGTCATATCGCTATTGCAATTTTCAATATTGCACAGGCAAGCATACCCCACAAGAGTACCTACTGCTTCACTACCTGCTCCCGCTGATATGCTGCCATCCGTTGCACAATTTGCCAGCTTAAAACGTGTGGGTATGGGATAAAAGGCTTTGTACGCATCAAGGTAGAATCCGCCGCCAATCAATCCGCCCACTCTTGCAGAATCATTTCCTACGGTGAGGTCCACCCCTGCGGAGCAGTTGGAAATCTCCGTTGCAGGATTTTCCCCATCCTGTCCCACATAACCCATCAGCCCGCCTATCAGATAAGCATAGTCGCCCACTGTTATGGTTACATCCATCACTTCACAATTCATAATATATTCAGCGGAAATGGCGCAGCCGGACAAGCCGCCAATGCCGAAGCAATAATCACCGTCCACGGCAATACTGCTATCATCCGCTGTACAATTCTCCAGATTGCAACCCTCTAAGCCGCCGCCCACCAAGCCGATGTCGTGAACATTGGTACCCAGCATACTCGCATCTTCGATTACCTCCATTGTCATGGTGGTTCCGGTAACGTCACAATTTAAAATGGTGGTGTCTATACCTGCGCCCACAACACCCGCCAGCATATTCGGGGGCATTGTTCCACTGTCCACAAAGCCGGTAATGGTATTGGCACCGGACAGATCTACGTCGTCTATTGTAGAGTGATAGGCATAGCCGATGGCTGCAGCAGCCATGGTATTGCCGGAAATGGTGGCATCTTCAATAATGAAGTTTTCCACCGTGGCATTTGCCACAACGCCAAACAAGCCGACACACATACTCTCATCTTCAACGGTCAAGCCGCTGATTGTGTACCCATTGCCATCAAAGGTACCATGAAAAGCATATTCCTCATCGGGCGCTTCGCCGGACGAATCATAGGGATCGGGCCTATAGGCTCCAACGGGAGTCCAATCCGTTTCAGACAGATCAATATCGTTTTCCAGTCGGTAGTAGCCGCCCAAATCCTCCCGCATGGCGTCCAGTTCTTCCACTGTACCAATCAGGTAAGGATCATTTCTTGTTCCGCTCCCCTCCCCGGGGAAATCCGCCGCCAATGCCATTGTGGGCATCAGTGACAACGCCATGGAAGCCGTTAGCACCCAAGACAGCATTCGTTTCTTTTGCATCTGTACCTCATCCTCTCTTTGTTCCAATTTTTTCGACTTGATACTGCTCTTATCAAGACTTTCCCTTCGGCAACAAGTGTTAGCCAACGCTAACCCCAGCACTAAATGAAATCCATGCCTTCTGCAATATCTGCTGCAATAAACATGGATTACTAAGTATTGAATGGCACATCAAATCGCCCCTGTACTATGGATTTCATAGTGTGAGAGTGTTTTTCTAACCCCTTTAAAATCATTTATGGAAAGCAATCCTTTTTGTAGGTTAGTTAAAGCTAACCATATCCCAAAAAAATACATCGTTTTTAGATTGTCTTAAAAACGAAGGTACCTAACGGATTATATCGACTGCTTCTTATTCTTTTTATATCACTTACTTTTCTCCTTGTCAAGTATTACCATCAATAAAATATACACAAAAAGAAAACATTTAAAAAAAAATCAATTCCATCTTTGCTTTCTTTGCGCAATGGTCAAGCTTTGGCCATCACAAACCATGGCTTTTGCTGCCCATCCTTTTTTCAATTTATGGTACCTGACTTAGGCGTTTTACTCTACACGGTTTATCATAAAATTGTTTTGTCATTCAATTTTGGGGATTTCATTCACACGTTCAATATGTGTAATCCTTGTATCAGAATCATAAGAGATATATTTTGTATAAAGCTGATAGATTTCATCAGATGTTGCAATGACAGTACCATCTGTAAGCATTACTGCAAATTGTGTTATTTTATCATTGGTAAGGATGGTAGATATTATATCCATAGAAGGAAAGGTCCCGTTTTGAGAATACATCAGTTGCTGTACATTTTCACCGTTACGCCAACGAATGCCTGCAACCATATTTTCTCTGCCTGTTTTTTCATAGGATAGAATATAAAATTTTCCGTAGAATCCTTCATCGTCACGAAAGAGGTAGTTGCTTTTCTCTCCATCTATAACAACGGTTGTCTTGCCCGTTACCCCTCCGTTTTGGTATATATTCGCAGAAACTTCTTGCTTTATATTTTGGTTAAATGGGATTTTTGAAAGCATCCAAAGCCCAATTATGCATACAACCGCTATTTTCATTGCTTTTTTCTCTTTCATACTTGCACCTCGAATTATAGATCCCCTTTACCAAATTTCATAATAAATCTTGCAAAAGACCCTGCATATATACATTTTCTCATCCATGACTTTTTGTGAAACGCTGTACACCCTTCGATTATTAAGAAACAATGGAAATTTCTTAAACACTGTGCCCTTTTTATTGGCGTTCAAATATAAATTTACTGATGCTGCTTCTCAACATAGTTTTGATACGCCTGGGCTGAAGTTGCAAGCACACGATCAGCGTCTATCGCCCATACCATCTCATCCATGCTGCGGTTCATAGAAAGCATGAAGGCTCCTCCCGTTTCTTCTATGTATGCGCTGCCAACTTGATTGCTGTGAAAGGTAATCAACTGATATTCATAATGCACGCCATCTATCTTCTCCTCGTACCAAGTAATTTCAGCATTTAACGAATCATTTTCCGTTTCAGGCACTTCTGCCACAGAAAATTTACCCCAAAAGCTATCTTCACGCAATAAGTGAGGATAGTATTTCCCGGAAATCGTTACGGATGTTTCCCCCACCTGCACACCATCTGCATAGATTCCCGTTGATATTGTGTGGTCAATTTTTTTGTGAATGGTAATTCCGTTATAGTCAAGCATCATCCATACAAAGTATAAAAGACACACAACAAACAATATTGTTGAAATGTATTTTCTCATTTTTTTCATTCCGTTACTTCTCCTTGCCCGTTTGTTTTGCCTTACGACGGTCTATCAAAACAGTCTTACCTTTATTTTACTACAAATAAAACAAAAAGTCATGTTTGCATTGAAATTCACAGATACAACTTTGGTAGGGTGTGGTTTCCCCCATAAAAAAAGACCAGACAAACATCTGGCCTTTGTAGCAAACTACTCATTTTATGTGGCATCCACTGAAATTTGTTCTTAAAAGACAAGCTTATGGGCAAAGGCTGGGTGGTACTATATGCATACTTTGCCCCAAAAATTCGTTCCCGCAATAAAGAGTTCTGTTATTTTAGAAACAAAAACTTATTAATGAGGAAGAAATTCTGTTGCATTTTTCTCATCAACAATCATACTCAGCACATCTTCTGTCATATGCATATGCCTTTGCATCTCTGCCTGTGCCGCCTCTACATCGCGGCAACGCAAAGCCTCACATATGCGTTTATGGCTTTCAATATAATAGGACTTATCCTCATAAAACGTAGCCATATTTTCCCTGTATTGCTCAACCGTATCGCCCAAAAAGCGAAGGTTAGAAATAAGAAGGGGATTCCCGCTCATCTCGGCTATTTTTGTATGAAATTTCGTACCCCATTGTACCCAACCGGCTTTGGCTAAAACCGCTTCTCTGTATTGGTGCGTAATTTCTTCCAATTCTTCAAAATCCTTCTCCGTTCCTCTTTGGGCAGCCAATCCAATGGCTAAAACCTCCAAAGGTGTACGGATCTCCATAATCTGCGCAATTGTTGCCCGCGCCTGTGTTTGTAATGTTCCATCCTCTCCTATGACTGTATTCATGGCCTTCGGCTGCAAAAAGGTTCCTTTCCCCGGCGTGGATGAAACCACTCCATTAATGCTCAACGCCTTCATGGCCTCACGAATGCTGGTACGACTGACTTGAAAAAATTCAGCAAATTCGCTTTCTGTTGGAATTTGATCTCCGGCCTTCAGATTGTTATCCTTAATATATTTAAAAATAGATTCAACCACCTGTTCAGACAGAGATTGGCGTTTTATAGCCTTCACAACAAAACCCCCCTATATTAATTATTTCCGTATCTAAATTTTATGACAAATGCCATTATGTTTGCAACCCCTTGGTCTGATAGATATTCCTCTTATCCCAAGAGAAGCTCATCCAAAAAAACTCCCATCATACTGAGAAACTTCTTTTCTAATTTATACTCTTTTCTTGAATTATACTTCAAAAAACATTTTCGCCCCATCAATTACAGAAGCCTTACAGTATTACCAAGTAAGCCCACATGCAGCAAAAATTAGGTAAAAGTGTTATGAGATGACTTGATCACAGCAATATTATTTCTTCAAATGTTATTAGAGATAATGTAGTTTTTATCCATATTTTATTCATTATAACATAGTATCCTATTTTAAACTATAGATTATTTTCATTCATTGCCCGACAGTTTTTCTCTTATTTTTTTTGCCGTACAGGTGCAAGCCAAACCGCCTACCGTAGCACACTTTAATTCCTGAGGCAGACGTTCCTCCACATCCACCAAGGCATCAATGACCTCATCCGGTGGAATAAAGCTTTCTATTCCGGCCAGTGCCATATCTGCGGAAATAAATGCATTTGCCACACCCACTGCATTGCGCTTAATACAAGGAATTTCAATGGGCCCTGCAATTGGATCGCATACCAACCCAAGAAGATTTTTAAGGCACAAGGCCATTCCATGGACAATTTTCGTAGGATTTTTGGTAAACAGGCTTACCATGCCCGCTGCTGAAATTGCACTGGATACCCCTACCTCACCCTGGCAGCCGCCAACAGAGCCGGAAAAAGACACCTTTCGATGCGCCATGATTACCCCCATGATTCCACATACAAAAAGGGCATTCACAATTTCCTCATCGGAAAAACCGTATTCCTTTTGCAATGTAATAAAGCAACCCGGCACAATGCCTGATGAGCCTGCTGTGGGCGCCGCTACAATAATGCCCATGGAAGCATTGTATTCCATAACCCCGATGGCACGAGAAACAGCCAAAGGGACAATACCCCCGGAAATTGTTTTCCCCTCCATCACTGCGTTATTTAACAGCTTCCCATCTTTACCAGACGCCAATCCATATAACAGCCTATTGGGCTTTTCACCCTCTTCCACAGACTTTTTCATTGTTTTTAAAAGCTGATGCATTTCATTGCAAATGTATTCTTGGGAAAATCCCGACCGTTTCATCTCGTAGCCCACCGCCAAGTCTGAAATTGTCAGTCCTTTTTCTTCAGCCACGCGGCATAAATCCAAACAGCTTTCATATTTCTCGTCTGTTAAAGTCACCCCATACGCAAGAATGGGAGGAATGATTTTCAATGCTGTAATACCTTTACATTCCCCAAGGTGTGCAACAAAGGCCTCCGAAGGCATGGCGGAAAAGGTAAGGCAGGTAATCATTCCTTTTTTACCCTCACCCCTTTGAACGACAGCCTCTGATTGGGGTAAATCCAAGGCATCCCCACTCCAAAGAATGATATGATATGCCTCGGGCATAATCCGCAGGCAGGCATCATCCACAGCATCAATTACTATGCTGCCACCGCCCACAGAAGTGCCTAAAACCGAAACCTCCCTTCCATCCTTGCAACCCACGGTAAGACGAGCAGTGTTTTGAGGATATTGACCCTCGGGCAAAAAATCAATTTTTGTTTCAATCCCTTTTTCATGGGCCAGCTCGATTGCGTCACGGATTTCTATATCCCCTTCACATAAGCCAATTACGCCCCCAATCAAAGCCGCATCTGAACGATGTCCATGATAGGTGGTTCGCAACATGGGGCTGAATTCAATATTGATATACCGAATGTCCCCATCCACAATCCTGTGTGTCATCCTTCCAATGCGAACCATGCCTGCCGTATGAGAGCTGGATGGCCCGATCATCGTTGGGCCTATAATTTCAAAAATACTAGTACTCATAAATAACCTCCAATCATTTGCCGTTATTGAGCGCTAAAAATTTCCAACAAAACTTGGCTCATATGCCTGCAGAAGCACTGGTAAGAGCATATCAACAAAGCTTTGTTGCAGCGAAGCCATTTTGTATAAAAATATTTGATATAAAAGTACAATAACATAATGAAAACGCATATTTATTTTAATAAGTTTAAGGCAAAACTGCATAATTCTATGTACCCAGCTGTAAACAGATGGGTACACAAAGCGTCCGCTGAAAGTTATGCGGCGTTGCCTTAAACCTCATCACATAAAATCATAAAATAGCAGCCAAAAAATTGTTAATAACACCCGTTTTCAAAATAAATTGTAAAAAGCTTTGCAAAGTCAAAGGCTTATTCCCTCTTGATTGATTCCGCCGCCCTTTTTGGGGAAAATCTAGCGGTACAAAAAAGCCACTTTATTTATGTGGCTTTTCTGTATCTCTTTTCAATTTTTTACTTAATACTATTTGTTACTGCTTCAAAATTCTCAGTTCCATATTCCTCTGCAATCGCCGGCCAAACAGCCTCACGAACAACCTTGGCAAACTCGCCTAATTGCTCATCTGTGTAATCCACAACAATTGTGCCGCTGTCGCGTAATTTCTGTTCATATTCATCGGTTTCGCCTTCAGCAACGTCCCATCTTGCCTTTTGCATATTATCGGCAGCAGTCTGAAGGGCATTGCGCTGATTATCACTTAAGCTGTTCCACTTGTCTGTATTAATATACATATACCATTGTTCAAAATGGTCGTTAATGGGCAAATAATATTTAACCAAGCCGGATAAATTGCCATAATACATTTCCGCACCTGCCCCTATTGCGCCATTCACTACACCCGTCTGAATAGAAGTAAACATTTCGGAGGATGCCAAAGGCGTTGCCAAATACCCAAGGGTTGTGGCGGTTTTCTCGAAGGTTGACATTGCTGGAACACGAATTTTAATACCGGAACGGGCATTGGGGTTTGTTGGATCCACGGGATCGGTATTTAGCGCAATACCACCAAAATACAGAGGATAGGAAGCTAAATAGGTCATATTATATTTTGCCATTTTCTCTTTGTAAATTTCAATCAGAGGACTATTCCCTGCAAACATCACCTTTGCTTCATCCCATGTACTGCACAGATATGCTGCATTGGACATGGCAAAAACCTTGTCCAGATTGCTGCCCAAACTGGCAATTTGCATATCAACATCCCCGATGCCTACACGCTCTTGAACGGTTGTATAGTCACCCAGCTGGCTGGCAGGATATACTTCAAACTGCAAGGTGCCGCCGGAAAGCTCTGTTGCTTCCTCTGCAAAAGCCTGGATTGCCAAGTCGGCAGTAGAACCTACTGGTCTTATATGTGCCAAAGATAATGTAACTGTTTGTTCCTCTTTCTGCTCTTGTGCCTGATTGCTGGAGTCGGCGCCGGAACCACAGCCCGCCAAGGCCAAAACCATCGTTGATGTAAGTAGTAAACTTAGCAGTTTTTTCATAATACATTCCTCCAATTCTTAGGCTTATCCGCCTGTAATAAAAAAGCCAACACCCTTGTCCCTGTTACCCCTAAATGAAGAAAATCATTTAAGCACATTTTTTTCTTTTGTGCCTTTTCATCAGTATCTGCCATAGTAGATGGATCGTTTCCTTCGTCAATGGTAAACACTTTTATTCCTGCCTCATCCCCTTTGTTATTGTGATTTTTGAATCCTATGCAAAACCAAATAATTTTGGCAAAAACATTGATAACTCTGGCCAAAAAGAGGTTAAAAACACAACCGGAACATAACCAAATATCAATAATTTCATGGCCGGCTTCAAAATATCTTGAAACTCACACTTACCAATGCGCATACCCAAGTAAAGAATACTGGCATAAGGAGGTGTTACGCCCCCCATTGCAAGATTTACACCCATAATTGCGCTAAAATGTATGGGGGAAATGCCCAGCTCTCGAACCAACGGCAGCAGCAATGGCGCACAAAGCAGCATGCCCGTTGAGTCATTTACAATCATACCAACAAGGAATAAAAAGAGATTCATAAGTATCAAAATGATCACTCTATTTGTAGTCAGGTTAAATATTATTTGAATCAAGGCCTGAGGTACTTGAAGCATAACAAAGGTCTGGCTTAGCATAAGACAAAAAACAATCATAACCATGATAGAACCAATGGAACAAATGGAATCAAAGGTCATCTGCTTAATATCCCTTAGCTTCATTGCCCGATAAATAAACAGCCCTACAGGTATGCTGTAAATTGCAGCAACCGCTGCCGCCTCGGTAGGTGTGAATACACCACAATAAATTCCGCCCAAAATAATCACAGGCATCATCAGTGCGGGAATTGCGGAAACGGTTCTCTTTCCCGTGATCTCGGCTTTTTCCTTCAAGGACATGGGAGGCATCAATTTTAAATCAAACTTTCTGCACTCAACCAAATTAATAACGCAAAATAAAATCATAACCAAAATGCCCGGGCCAACTGTAGCCAAAAAGCAGGCAAGAATTGAGGTTTCGGTAATCCAGCCATAAATAATCATAATAGCACTGGGAGGAATTAACAAACCAAGTACCGAGGATACCGTCACCAATGCGGTAGCAAAACCCCGGGAATAGCCTTGTTCCACCATACGGGGAATCATGATTGGCCCAGTAGCGGCAACACCGGTAAAACCGCTGCCGGAAATTGCACCAATGATGGCACAGGTAATAACACTTACCACGCCTAAGCCGCCTTTAATTCGTCCAACAAACGCATCGCAAAGATCCAAAAGCTTTTTTGCCACGCCACTGCCGCCCATATATGTACCTGCTAAAATAAAAAGCGGACTTGCCAGCAAAACTGTTCCTATAGACTGGGAATATGCCCACAACATCATGCTTTTCATTGACACATTGGCGGCAATACTGATGAAAAGTAATGCTCCGCCAAAGCAATAGGGCAACGGAACACTTAGCATAAGAAGTAAAATCAGTAAAATAACATCAATCCCTACAATAGCCAACGTACTCATACCCTTTTCCCCTCCTTTAAAAATGCGATTAGCTCTCGGATAGAATCAATCACTTCTAAGGCTGCAAAAAACAGCATGAATGCCAGACCCAAAAACATTGAGCTTTCACCAAAAAACATAGGAATTTTCAAAATACCGCTTGTCTTCCATAGGCCAAGGGAATATTGAAAATACCAAAATGCCCAGCGTGTCAGCCATGCACAAATTATGAAAGAAAAGATGGATTTAAAGCATTTAAAAATTTTTATTGTTTTTTCATTTTTAATATAAAGTGTCAAAATACCGCACTCTATATGGCAGCGCCTCTCTGATGCAACGGAACCGCTCATCATATAAAGCCAAATAATGAAAAAAGTTAACAGCTCCTCAATGCCCATTAAAGGTGCCTTCAGAACATAACGCAAAACCACTTGATAGGTAATAATGAGCGGAAGTGCTATTGCACAAATATAGCACACAAATCGTTGAACTGAGATAATCGCCCGATAAATCATTCTTAGTGCCGGCGTTTTAATGCCCTCATAATATTCCATATTATCCTCCTCCCATTTCAACAAAGCGCTAGGGTGTTTACTAAAAATCAATTAACCCTGTGCCTGTTGTTTTTCGTACAGTGCCTTGCATAATGCCAAGTCCGACTCTGCCATACCCGTCTGAGCAAATTTACCCATAAAATTTAAAGACATATCTGCATTTCCACCAACAACCCCTTCATTCAAAGGTGTTTCCACACCCTCTACGGCTAATATAGAACATTCTATAGCAATACCTGCCGCAGAAGCAAGTTTTAACGCACAAGCTAGGCGTGCCCCGTCACAAACAACGCCAAAAATGTTTACAATTGTATTATTGATTGCTTTGTTTATACAGGCTAAATCTCCACCAAGCAGCATAGTTGCACCAGCAGCTATCCCTTGGGAGGCAGCTGTTACACATGCACACATGGAGGATACACGGCCAATACGATTCTTTACACAAATCGTCATTAAAAAGCTCATGGCCAGGGCACGAAGTAACTGCTCCTCCTTACATTTCAAATCCTCCGCCATGCTAACTAACGGAAGGGAAGCAGTAATCCCAACATTTCCGCTGGTCGCACAACTCATTGCCGGCAGGGGATACCCAATCATTCTTGTTTCCGCTCCCGCAGCAGTCATGGCCTTTGCTTTTTTTACCATGTCCTCTCCTGCATGCTTTAACATAGAAATGCCAAACCCAGCACCCTTTGCCTCACCCATAAAACAAGCATCTGCCAGAGCTTTATTCAATTGTACAGCTTCTTTCAAAAATTCCAATTTCTCTATGGGCGTTTGCGTTGCAAAAGCATAAAAATCGGCAATTTCATAATGGGCCATTGCATCCTTCGTTTCATTCATGGATGCAATACGATCAAAAGGAATATCCACCTGCTTTATGCCGTTTGCCTCACGGTATACCAAATTGGTATGTGTTTTTAAAACGATGGCACGGCCAATCCCTTTATCCGTTGTAACCACGCAATCCATGTACAAGCCCAAAATATCTGTTTCTAAATCAGGAATTACGCTTACATTGCCGGATTTTGAAAAAGCCTGCGCCACGGCTTCATCCTCCTTTGTCACCTTATGTAAAACATTAAGACCCGCCTGTGCATCTCCGGCAATGGCCCCTAAGGCAGCAGCAATTTTCAAGCCTACACTACTTGTTCCCGGAATACCCACATCACTGTTTTTCGTGCCAATATGCCGGTCAACCTTAACTTCTACCTTTAACGGCTTTCCCCCAACGGCGGTTGCAGCTTCTGCCGCCACATAAGAAACGGCTGTAGGCCCTGTACAACCAAGGGCAGGTGCAAGTTCTTTTTTTAGAATTGCATACATTTCTTCTTGCTTCTTATCCATATTGTCTACCTCCATGTGTATTACAGCTATTTGTTTAAATGTATTATATTATTATAATATTACATTGTCAACGGGTATTTTTATTTTTTCAGGGGTGAATTCTTTGCAAAAATCAGCTGAGCACATTTTTCTCGAAAAAACCACCCAAGGGTTGGCGGAAGGCTGTGTAGGGACATAAAAAAAGCCGAAAACCTTAATTTATAAGGCTTTCGGCTTAGATTTTTCATAAAGTCATTTTTTATAACGGAAGGGGTTGGGAAACAAAGAGCTTCCCGAATGGCATCCACAGGATGAGCTATGCTCATCTAAGGAAAATAGGGGATTTCAAGACCTCTGGTCGCAGGAACTCATCTGTTTGGCCTATGTATCATTGACCCATCTAAAAACCCATGAATATGCGGTTTTAATATAAGTTTTTGGTCTTGCTTTTTTCAAAAAGCACTTGGGTTTGGGATAAAACAGCCAAGAAAACGCTGCCCTCACACACTGATCGTTTTGGGAGCAAAATTCCTGACCCAACGCCCAAGGTTTGTCTTTGCTCTGATTTATTTCATTCTACCATAAATAAAAAAAGCATGTGTGCGTTCAATTCCATACATGTCTTTTTTTGAATCCTTAACACAAACAAATACAGGCAATTCCTCGCTGCATGTCATTTCGTTGGATTAATATTAAAATTCAAAGTATATTCTTCTTTATCCTGATCAATTATTTTGATGCCTTGAAACAACTTCATGCCATCGATTTCTTCTTTGGTTTTATCATGGGTATCAAACACAAAGCTTCCCCCAATTTCCAAATATGGATTTTTCGTTTCTGCGTCTTTCATCTCTGCATTATGGGGACCGTTTTCCAACATGAACTTATCATATTCCATGTTAATTAATGGTTCTTGAACATCGATATTTTCAATATCCTCCTTGCTCCCTTTAATCACAACAGAATATATGACCTTCGTTTTATCTAAGCTCTCATCCTCCGCAACGCCTAAAGATACAGAACCACTCATGCTATATTTTTCTTTTGGTATCTTTGCTTGATTAACTAAATAACCAAATAAAAAAAGTATCATGGATAGCGTACAACAAAGAAACAACAATTTTTTCATAATAATTCTCCTTGCAGCATTCAAATAGTCTTTGTACTATTTTATCATAGATAAAACAAAAAGCCATATATGGGTTCATATACTCTTGCATACCTTTTTATTGGCGTTATACTGCAATAAAATCTCTTGTCATAAGCACAGTCAGACCGCGGGGTTTTGCGCATCAAATTCCCAGGACAGCAAAGAACTTCCCATGCAGGAGGCCTTTCTTAGATATGAACAATAAAAAAATTTCAGCTTCGCATTATATGGTGTGGCTGTCATCCGATTTTTCAGAAGCTATTTGTTCCTCCTCCTCTTCAATTTTCATATGCTTTCTATAAACCGTGGAAATATAAATACCAGAAGCCAAGGCAGATAACAGGCAAAGCCATAAAAACCATTCCCAAGTTGGCAACAGCATTACAACGCAAAAGCCCAATACTATAAAAAACATTGGACTCCACCGCACAAGAAAGGTAAATTTTCCGAATAGCTTTCCATTAACCCGTTTTGCTCTTTCCACACGCTTAACATATTCTTTATAGCAATCCTCTGAAAATGAAACACAGAGTCCGTCTATGATGTAATATGCCAAAAAGATCAGCTGCACAAAATCCTCCAAACCATTAAAACGAAGGATGGTAAATACAAAAAATCCACCACCTAATACTATACTCACCAAAAGAGTTTTCCAACTATATACTTTCATGGCATGATCCCTTTCAAATTTTTATGTAGCTACATGATTATGTGAAATCTTCTAATTATCATAACAAATTTTTATGCAAAAAGAAAGACACACCTTCCCTTTTCTAGAAGGTATGTTTTTTATTACCATCCCCAGCGTATTATGATATCATTTGAATTATCATCACTATAGATTGTGCTCATTGCAAGAACTAATCTGTCACTTCAAATATATCTTCTATTGTACAATTAAATACTTTTGCAATATTCCAAGATAAGATCAAAGAAGGATTATATTTTCCTTTTTCAAGATTTCCAATGGTTTCTCTGCGGACGCCTACCAATTTTGCTAAATCATCCTGTTTCATGTCGTGTTTTGCCCGATACTCTTTAATCTTATTCTTTATCATTTCCAGCCACCCAGCTTTCCCTGAAGCTATAATACCCAACGGAAAAACCATGCACGGCTACAGAAACACCCCACCCTGACGCAAATCCAGCTAAAAGGGCTGCGTTTCCTTGTTGACTGCCTGCAAAGAGACAAATTAGCGTAACAATAGCAGTGGTAATCATGCCACAGTAAAATCCTAATGAAGCAGCCTTATTCATGTATTCCTCCACCATTTCATCAGACTTAATGAAAAAGTATACAAAGTTAACAGCAAAAGCAAAAAAAGCCAAGAATCCTTTGTTTCCTGTATAAATTCCAATGAAACCCAGTAGCGATAGCAAACCCATAAGCCCACGCATAATGCACCTTAATTTCATAATTTCCCCTCCTATAATGTGGTGTATTTATATCTTTACGTTATAAATATACCACATTATTATGAAGCTTTCAATCTTAAAAACAGCAGACTATATTTCCAAGCCTACTAAAGAATATATAATTACCTTTACAATACAATATCCCAAAAATATAAAAAAGTCATGTATGAGTTCAAATCCTCAAACATGACTTTTTATTACCGTCCCCGGCGGGATTCGAACCCACGGCCTTTCGCTTAGGAGGCGAACGCTCTATCCTGCTGAGCTACGGAGACACTTATAAAAAATATTATGACCAAAGCAGTCCTTCTCTATTTTATGCATAACCCCCGTTGCAGTCAAGGATTTTCTTCTGCAACAGGGGAAAAATATATTATTGGAGCTTATCCTCTATAAAACAAGCCAGTTTTTTTGCTTCTTTTTCCATGGCCAGCTTATCCTTTCCTTCAATCATGACACGAACCAGTGGTTCTGTACCCGAGGTGCGAATCAGCACCCTCCCATCAGAGGAATATTTCTCCTGCATTTCTTCAATGGCGGCTTTAATTTCCGGCACCTCCATGTAGTCATTTTTTCTGTCATTGTTCACCCGGGCATTCACCAACACCTGAGGCATAACCTCCATAATTTTTGCCAATTCTGACGCTTTTTTTCCGCTGCACTTCATAACGGATAACAGCTGAATTGCCGTTAAAATGCCATCTCCTGTTGTGTTATAATCCAGGAAAATAATATGCCCCGACTGCTCACCGCCCAAGTTATAATCCTCCGCCAGCATACATTCCAAAACATATCTATCGCCAACATTTGCCTGTAAAACGGAAATATCATTTTCCCGCCCCATAACCGTCAGCCCAAGGTTAGACATTACCGTTCCAACAACGGTATTTTTTTTCAGCTCTCCCTTTGCCTTCATGGCACAGCCGCAAATTGCAAGAATTTTATCCCCGTCAATCAACGTACCGTTTTCATCCACAGCCAAGCATCGGTCTGCATCTCCGTCAAAGGCAAAGCCGATATCCGCACCGTTTTCCTTCACAAATGCCGCCAAGTCCTCCATATGGGTGGAGCCGCATTTTTCGTTGATATTTGTTCCGTCAGGTTCGTTATGGATAATGCATAACTGCGCCCCCAAATCCAGCATGGTTATGGGGGCCGCCTTATAGGCCGCCCCATTGGCACAGTCCAACGCCACCTTTATCCCCTGAAAACGCTCCCCTGTGCTATTTCTAAGGAAGGCAATATAATCATCCAATGCATCCTCCGCGTAGCCCTTTGTTCCAATGCCGCTCCCCGTAGGGCAAGGCAAAACCTCCATGCGGCTCAAGAGAATATCCTCAATTTCCTGTTCCAATTCGTCACTTAATTTATAGCCCTCATCGTTGAAAAATTTAATTCCGTTATATTCAACAGGATTGTGGGATGCGGAAATCATAACCCCTGCATCCAACCGATAGTGGCGCACCAAATATGCCACCGCAGGCGTAGGAATTACTCCCGCAATCACCGCATGGGCACCAACAGAGCATATCCCCGCTACCAAAGCTGATTCCAGCATATCCCCGCTGATTCTTGTATCCATTGCCACCAAAATGCGAGGTGCATATCTTTTCTCTTTTGTCAAAACATATGCCCCTGCACGGCCCAATTGATATGCCAGTTCACCTGTTAATTCCGTATTGGCAACGCCCCTGACACCATCAGTTCCAAATAATCTTCCCATATTCCTTTTTCCTCCAAAAATCACGATTCATTCTCCGCTGCGGCTATCGCCTCCGTAACAAGAACATCAATATAAGCATATCCCGCCGTTACGCCTTCCGGTAAGTCCAGCGCAATGAGCGCCTTATGCTGTCCCACAGAAAGACCGCTTACATCAACAGTACCTGTGAGATCACTCTCAATAATACGATTTACCACCGCCTCATCGCCGGTAATCATTACAGTGGTACTTCCGCTGATTTCATAGCTCTTTGTACTTTCCGCCTTAGCCAACGTCAATTGTTGCGCATTCACTGTTACCTCATGGCCATTGGCACTTATAATTTGTACATTTACCAATATTGTAAGACTATTTCCATTCTTTACTTCAACGCCCTGGGGCAGATAATCAGCCACTGCAAAGCTTCTGGTAACATCAGCATTGCGTCCCGAAATATCGATGTCCGGCAGCTGAAGATACATAAAATCAGTCAATGCCTCGGTTGCACCCATCACCTCTATAGTTTGAGGCGTACAGCTGGTTTCTCCCACCACAAAGCCATCCCCGGGCACACCGGAAATATTTACTTTAATGGGGATTGCTTTTATATTCATTGAATGATAAGTTACAGTAATTTCCTCTATCCCAAGGCTAACTCCCTTTACCGATGCTCCTTGTGCGTCACAGGCAATCAGCTTTGCACCAAGCTGAACATTGTCCCCAACATCTTGGGCATTAATCTCAGCTTTTACCGCGGAAACCTGATCCACTTGGGATGCCGGCCCCCTCACCAAAACACTTTCCGCGCTTAAAACAGGCGTGGAATATAATACATCCGCTGGAAGCTCACCATTTACAGCTACATAAATAGGCATCTCCTTGCTTGTCATTCTTTCAATATGCACAGTAACCGTTGTTGGCGCCTTCCCTACAATGGTATACCCCGTATAAACCCCTGTCATTTCCACATTTACAGGCAATGAAACCGTATCTCCCTCCATGACAGAAGCCAGCCCCGACAAATCCACGGTAGCCTGAAGCCAATCGTTCGTCTGGTTTAAACGGTCAAGTGCCGTTCTTTGGGCTTTAATTCTAATACTTATTTTTGTTGCAGTCAAATCCGTGGCATTCTCAACAGTAAGACCTCTATTCGTTAAAACATCCATATTTTTCAAGGTAATAAATTTGGTATAGGTTCTCGTATCCACAGGCTGATTGATATTGATTACCATAAACCACATAATCGTAGCAATGCCTATAGACAGTAGCTTCCACCCCAAATCCTTCATTAGCAATTCTTGAAATTTTTTCATTTATCCTGCCTCCCTTTCCAAAAAGAAAGTTTCTTTTTCCCAACCTTCTTGGTTTGCGAAAGCATTGTTCTTAATTGCTCCATGGTTAAATCACGGTAGAGAACGCCGCCTCTTGCCACAGAAATAGAGCCTGTTTCCTCCGATACCACAATAACATAGGCATCAGACACTTCGCTTGCGCCAATGGCGGCACGGTGTCTGGTTCCCAATTCCATACTAACCTCGTTGCTATCTGTCAGCGGCAAAAAGCACGTTGCTGCCGCCACACGGTTTCTACGAACAATTACCGCGCCGTCATGTAACGGTGTATTATGCTCAAAAATATTAATTAAAAGCTGACTGGAGATTACCGCATCAATGGGGATGCCCGTTCTTTCCAAATCCCCCAAAGGCACCTCTTGCTCAATCAAAATCAAAGCCCCTGTGCGCACTGCCCCCATTTTATCCACCGCTTTAATAATTTCATCTACGGTACGCGCTGAGGCTTTCTGGTTGTCCTCCTCCTCATTGCGTATAAAATAGGAAAAAAACTGTCCTTTTCCCAGCTGCTCCAACGCTTTTCTAAGCTCCGGCTGAAAAACAACAATCACTGCAATAATGCCCACGGAAATAGTATTCGACAAAATCCAAAGAATGGTATTTAGCTGTAATATGGTTGCAATTGCCGCTAAGCCAAGAATGACCAATATTCCTTTAAACAAAACCCACGCTCTTGTTTCTTTAATCCAAAAAATAATTTTATAAATAATATAGGCAACAATCAGAATATCCAAAAAATCAGAAAACCCGATGGATGGACGCACAAAGCCTGTTACCCCTAAATTGTCAAAAAACCCCTTAATTGACTCCATACAACACACCCTACCTCTTGAAAATATGACATCTTTTCCATTATATCATAACATTCGCCCATAGATTCTTAAAAAAAGAAAAATATCTCTCTGCCTGTTTTATTTCCAACTTCCATTGTTTTATTTTATTATAGCATAAACACAAGTGAATTGTTATAAAAAGTCTTTGAAAAACCTTTCTTTTCACGATTTGTCAAAAAAAATCTTTTCCTTGTAAAATTAAGCTTTCTGTAATAAATAAAGAAGGTTCAGACTGAAGATAACGTTATTTTTATACAAGGGAAAGGGTTGGGAAACAGGGGTTATTTCATTTCTCTTGGAGAAAAGACCGATCTTTTTCATACAAAATATGACTTAGCTTTGGGTTAACCCCTTCACGCACTCGCTTGTTCAAAAAATAAGGCATCATCACGCTGCACCCCCAGAGGACTGCCCGTAACTGCAGACCTTCTCATACTGTTGGACCAGCAACACCAGCTTTTTTCTCTCTGAAATGGAGCTATCGAATGGGGTAACGTATTGTCATCAGCAACGCATCGAAATTTCCTTTTTTATAGTATTTTCTTGAAACCAGCAACGAAATAAAAGAAGAAACAAAAATAACCATTGCATTTTGGTACGCCCAATCACCTATAATGCTTCACATATGCAGCTCCCCCGCCTTGCCTTTTAAAAAGACCCCACCGGGTAGATTTCTCTATCCAACGAGGTCTTTATTTCATCCATAGGATGTTCTATATCATCTTTCTCTGCAACATTTTTTTTCAGTGGTTGCGGTATCCATGCACACTGTAATGCTTCTAATCCACTAAAAATTAAATGTTTTGCGCCTTTCAAGGCACATTATTTATCCAAAGGCTTCATTGTAGGGAACAAAATGACATCGCGAATGGAAACGGCTTCTGTCAGCAGCATAACAAAACGGTCAATGCCCACACCCAAACCGCCGGTAGGAGGCATGCCATATTCCAATGCGGTTAAGAAGTCCTCGTCAATCATATTGGCTTCATCATCCCCTGCTTCACGCAGCATTTCCTGATATTCAAAACGCCCACGCTGGTCAATGGGGTCATTCAGCTCGGAGTATGCATTTGCATATTCACGACCGATGATAAACAGCTCAAAACGTTCGGTATAATCTGGGTTTTCAGGCTTTCTCTTGGTCAAAGGAGAAACCTCTACAGGGTAATCAATGACAAAAGTAGGCTGAACCAAATTCTTCTCCACAAATTCCTCGAAGAACAGCAGTAAAATATCCCCTTTTACATGACGCTCCTCAAATTCCACATGGCGTTCCTTTGCCAAAGCCTTCGCTTCCTCGGTATTCTCCACTGCATCAAAATCAATGCCTGTGTATTCCTTCACCAAGGAAACCATGGTTTTTCTTGCAAAGGGCTGACCTAAATCTAAATCATGTCCGCCATACTGTACCTTTGTTCCACCCAATACATTTTGGGCAACAGTACGGAACATTTCTTCCGTAATGTCCATCATGCCATTATAGTCTGTGTAGGCTTGATACAGCTCCATCAAGGTAAACTCGGGGTTATGTCTTACGGAAATCCCCTCGTTACGGAACACACGACCAATTTCATACACCCGCTCGAAGCCGCCCACAATAAGACGCTTCAAAGGCAATTCCAGAGCAATACGGCAGTACATATCAATATCCAGCGTATTGTGGTGGGTGATGAAAGGTCTTGCGGATGCACCACCGGGAATAGTCTGCAAAACAGGGGTTTCTACCTCCAAAAATCCTTTTCCGTCCAAAAATCTTCTGATTTCGCTGATGATTTTGGAACGCTTAATAAAGGTATCTCTTACCTCAGGATTTACAATTAAGTCCATGTATCTTTGGCGATAACGCAATTCCTGATCTTTCAAGCCATGGAATTTTTCGGGTAAAACCTGCAAGCTTTTGGAAAGCAGTGTAACCTCTTTTGCATGAACAGAGGTTTCACCTGTCTTTGTACGGAAAACAAAACCTTTGATACCGATGATATCACCAATGTCAAATTTTTTGAAAGCGGCGTAATCCTCATCTCCAATATCGTTACGGCTAACATAAGACTGAATGGTGCCGTTTCGATCCTGAAGATTGCAAAAGGATGCCTTCCCCATGATGCGTTTACTCATCAAACGGCCTGCGATTGCCACATCCTTGCCTTCCAATGCATCAAACCCATCCTTAATTTCATCGCTGTGATGGGTCATATCAAATTTTACAATTTCAAAGGGATTCTTCCCCTCTGCCTGCAATTGTGCCAGTTTATCACGACGGATGAGAATCTGCTCGCTCAACTCCTGCTGGGTTAATTCCTTCTCCTGTACGTTTTCATTTTGCTCTGCCACGTTTCTTCCTCCATTCCCTTTTGGCTTTGGTATCTCGCCAACTTCATAGTTTGTTATTTTCTAATGGATTTCACTTCAAAAACCGCTTCGCCATCCGGTGTGTCGATTTTAATTTTTTCGCCATTTGTATGTCCCAAAAGTGCCATTCCCACAGGGGACTCATTGGAAATACGCCCATTCATAGGATCAGCCTCTGCAGAGCCAACAATGGTATAGATCATAGTTTCGTCAAATTCCACATCATACAGCTCTACCGTAGAGCCCAAACCAACCTTATCATGGGATAACTCTTCGTCATCAATTACCTCTGCGTTGCGCAGCATTTTTTCAAGAACAACAATTCTTGCTTCAATTTCAGCCTGTTCTTCCTTCGCAGAATCATACTCCGCATTTTCGGACAAGTCCCCCTGCCCTCTGGCTTCTTTGATTTTTTCTGCAATTTCTTTTCTTTTGACGATTTTCAAATTTTCCAATTCTTCTTCCATCTTTTTCAAACCATCATAAGTTAAAACAACCTTTTTATCAGCCATGGCCGTCGTCATCTCCCTTTTTTTCGGATTTTCTCCGCTTTTTCATCCTGCCCTTGCCAAAATCACATTTACAAGGAAAAAAGAGGGTCGCGACCCTCAAAATTCATTGATAAATTATATAATACTTAAAGAAGAGTTGTCAATGTATAATCCCCCGAAAATAGAAATAATCCTATCACTCAAACTGTGGAAAAACCTTGGGCGCTGCCCAAACCTCCTTGCTTTTTGTAAAAAGCAAGACCAAAAACTTATGTACAAATTCCATGTTCATGCAATTTGTAATGGGTCAAGGGTGAAACCCTTGTGGGTGTTTGAGGGCAAAGCCCTCAAGGGTTTGACTTTAATGACACTCTGACTGTTACAAACTATCCTTGATTTTTCTGGATTTTTACCCGTTTGCCCAAGGCGGAAAAGCCGCTGACGGAAAAACCCTTTGCCTTTAAGGCTAAATAAATACCCTCAGCCGCCTGTTCCGGGAAATGATTCAGCCAAAAATTTTGAAATTCCATGAGCTTTATGAACGCCACAGCCTCAGCCCTTCTGCCCTCCAGCTGCTTTTCTTCATAGTTAAAATAAAATCCATCGGCCGTCACAACATCCCACCTTCTTTGGGACAAGCGCCGCAAAGCAGGCCGATTCCCCGCCGCATCAATAAACACGGCATAGCGTTTTAAAATGTGTTCATAACCCGTTTGCTCCATACCGCAAACAATGATCACATCTGCTTCCTGAAACAGGAGGTTTTTGGGAGAAGAAAATGCTTCTGTCATCAAGCCTTTCTCCGCAAAAAGTGTGTCTTGTATTTCCTCCAGCTCCCCAATATTATCCGCAAAAAACGAAAGATGATTCACATACGCTCCCATGCCTGCCAAAACCAAGGGTAACACGGTTTTTTCTGTTCCGCAAATCAAAAAATGTGCCTCCTCGGGATTTTTCCCCTGTCTGCGCAGTGCCTCTGCAGCACCATCAAAGGCAAATAAAGCCGCCAAAATTCTGCCATTGGCAACAGGCAAAATTTGTTGCGAAAATTCCCCCTCATATGGTGGAATAATAATTCCCGCCCCCTCCGCCGCCAGCGTTTTTGCCAAGGCTTCGGCCTTATCCCGCCACGGCGACGGCAAACCCTGCCCTTTGGTAAGGGAAAGGACGCCAAAGAGCGTGTTGTCCTTTTCCTCAATGGTGAACGGTTTTTTGGAAAGAATATATCTTTCCCGCCACTTTTGCGTCAAAAATTTACTCCAGCGAGGTAATACCACTTCCTCCTTTTTTTCCAGAAATCGAACCTCTGCAATTTTCATATAATCTCCCCCTTTTTGTATAAAACGATGTACTTATTGTCATACAATGGAGAACTTATTTGCTTTTTATCTCCACAAAACCTTTGATAATAACCTAAGACAGCCTTCAAAAGAACGAATTGTATGTATTTTTGTACAATTTTCCATTCTTTTCCTCCCTATATTTTGGTTTTAAAATCATATCCTTTCTTTGTTTTTAATATAATTATATATGTTTTAAATTTTATACAATCAATGTATAGCAAAAATGCACAAATATTATTTTTTATCACGATTTTTACCGTTTTTCAAAAAAATTTTTTCGTGAAATATTGACAACTACATTGCGGCAAACTATCATCAAATTATCAAAGAAGATTTGCCCTGTGTCCATCGTTTGGGATGCAGGATGTATTTTTCTCGTATTTTGTATACTGTATATGAAAGGAGCTTAGCCATGAATCCAAAAATCATGAAAACAATGGATGGTAACGAAGCTGCTGCGTATATTTCTTACGCTTTTACTGAAGTTGCAACCATCTATCCAATCACCCCTTCCTCCCCTATGGCGGAGCATGTTGATACTTGGGCCGCCAACGGCAAAAAAAATCTTTTTGGCCAAACCGTGCGCTTGGTTGAAATGGAATCCGAAGCAGGTGCGGCAGGCGCAATGCATGGTGCATTGGAGGCAGGCACTTTAACCACCACCTATACCGCCTCCCAAGGGCTTTTATTAATGATCCCCCCCATGTACCGCATTGCAGGGCAGTTAAAGCCCGGTGTATTCCACGTTAGCTCCAGAACAGTGGGCACCCACGCTTTTTCTATTTTTGGCGACCATTCCGATGTTATGAGCTGCCGCCAAATTGGTTGTGCCATGCTTTCCGCAGCCTCCGTACAGGAGGTTATGGATTTGGGCGGTGTTGCCCACCTAGCGGCCATCAAGGGCAGTGTCCCCTTCATTCATTTTTTTGACGGTTTCCGCACCTCCCATGAGCTGCAAAAAATCGAAGTAATGGATTACAAAGACATCGGTAGTCTTATGGATGAAGATGCACTCCACAAGTTCCGCAAAAATGCATTAAATCCTGAACGCCCCGTGCAACGTTCCACGGTGCAAAATCCCGATGTTTTCTTCCAAAACAGAGAAGCCTGCTCCCCTTTTTACAAAAGACTTCCTGGAATTGTGGAAGAATATATGAATGAAATTAACAAGCTTACAGGCAGAAGCTACAAGCTCTTTAACTACTTTGGTGCTACCGATGCAACCCATGTTATCATCGCCATGGGCTCTGTTTCCGGCGCAATTCAAGAGGTTGTGGAGCATCTTACTCAAAAAGGTGAAAAGGTTGGTTTCCTACAGGTTCACCTATATCGTCCCTTCTCCATGGAGCATTTTATGGCGGCTTTGCCAGAAAGCACAAAAATCATTACGGTGATGGACAGAACAAAGGAGCCAGGTGCTTTGGGCGAGCCTCTTTATGAAGATGTTTGCTCTGCATTGATGGAAGAAGGCAGAGTGCTTCGGGTGCTTGCGGGGAGATACGGTCTCTCTTCCAAGGATGTTACCCCTGCACAAATTGTTGCAGTGTTTGACAACATGAAGACAGAACAGAAAAATCATTTCACGGTAGGCATCAATGATGATGTCAGTATGAGCTCCCTTCGTGTGGGTGCTGAGCCGGAGGTGGCAGATGAATCCACCATTGCTTGTAAATTTTGGGGGCTTGGCTCGGACGGTACCGTTGGCGCAAATAAAAACTCCATTAAAATCATTGGGGACCATACCGATAAATATGCACAGGCATACTTCGAATATGACACAAAAAAATCCGGCGGTATCACAAAAAGCCATTTGCGCTTTGGCGATCGCCCCATCCGCTCCAGCTATTTGATTTCAAAGGCTGACTTTGTTGCCTGCCATCAGCACTCCTACATAAATAAATACGACATTGTTTCAGAAATAAAGCCCGGCGGCACCTTCCTTTTAAACTGCGCATGGAAAGCGGAGGAATTGGATGGCCATTTGCCTGGGGCTGTAAAAAGATACATTGCCAATCACAATATTTCCTTCTATACCATTGATGCTGTGGAAATCTGCCGTGAAATCGGATTAGGGAATAGAACAAACACCGTTTTGCAGTCAGCCTTCTTTAAGCTGGCGAACATTATTCCTGCGGAGGATGCCCTTGGCTATATGAAAGCCGCCATCGAAAAATCCTATGGGAAAAAGGGTGAAAAGATTGTAAATATGAACTATGCCGCTGTAGATGCGGGCTTGAGCGGTTTGGTGAAAATCGATGTGCCCGAAAGCTGGAAAAATGCAAAGGATATGGACAAAGAGGATTTCAAACGCATTCTGCCCGAATATGTGGAAAAGCTTTTGATTCCCATGAACGCACAAAAAGGCGACACTCTGCCCGTTTCCGTATTCCTTGGCAGAGAGGACGGCACCGTGCCCTTGGGTACCTCTGCCTATGAAAAGCGTGGCGTTGCCATTGACGTACCCCAGTGGAATATAGAAAACTGCATCCAGTGCAACCAATGTTCTTACGTTTGCCCTCACGCTTGTATCCGCCCCTTCCTCTTGTCGGAAGAGGAAGCAAAAAATGCGCCTGTTGGCTACGAAACAAAGAAGGCAAACGGCGGCGGCGAAATTGCAAGCTATCGCTACCGCATTCAAGTAGACCCTCTGGATTGCCAAGGCTGCGGCGCTTGTGTTGAGGTTTGTCCAGCCAAGGAAAAGGCATTGACCATGAAGCCTTTGGATTCCCAATTAGGTGAGATGGCAAACTGGGAGTATTCCTTATCCCTCTCCCATAAGGAAAATCCCCTGGATAAATACACCGTAAAGGGCAGTCAGTTTGAGCAGCCCTTGCTGGAGTTCTCCGGTGCTTGTGCCGGCTGTGGCGAAACACCCTATGCAAAGCTCATGACCCAGCTTTATGGTGACAGAATGTATCTTGCCAACGCAACAGGCTGTACCCAGGCTTGGGGCGCAGCAGCGCCTTGCGTACCTTACACAACAAATAAGGACGGTTGGGGCCCCGCATGGAGCAACTCCCTGTTCGAAAATAACGCAGAGTTCTCTATGGGCATGGTGCTTGCCGTAGAACAGCAAAGAGAACGGGTGAAAATGCAGTTAAATGACTTATTGCCCCTTTGCGATGATGAAGCATTGCTTGCTGCCGCAAAAACTTGGCTTGACCATTACGATGATGGCCACAGAAGCAAGGAGGATACCCGTGCACTCCTTACCGCTTTGGAAAACGCAAAGGTTCCTTCCGAGGGTTCAGAATTTAAGGCATTTATTTTGGATAACAAAGAACACCTGACCAAAAAATCCATGTGGATGTATGGCGGTGACGGCTGGGCATATGATATCGGTTACGGCGGCTTAGACCACGTTTTGGCGTCGGGTACAGATGTAAACGTATTGATTGTTGATACCGAAGTCTATTCCAACACAGGCGGTCAGTCCTCCAAGGCAACCCCAATCGGTGCAGTGGCACAGTTTGCCGCCGGCGGAAAGCCCACGGTAAAGAAGGATTTGGGGATGCTAGCCATGAGCTATGGTTACATCTATGTGGCACAGGTTGCCATGGGCGCAAACCCTGCACAGCTGGTAAAAGCAATGAAGGAAGCTGAAGCATACAAAGGCCCTTCCTTGATTATTGCTTATGCCCCTTGCATTAACCACGGCATTATGAAGGGTATGGCAAATGCCCAGCTAGAAAGCAAACTAGCCGTTGATGCGGGCTATTGGTTCTTGTATCGCTACAACCCAGAATTGAAAAAACAAGGGAAAAATCCATTTATTTTAGATTCCAAGGAGCCAACCATGGATTACAACGACTTTATCATGGGCGAGGTTCGCTACTCCTCTTTGGTACGCACCTTCCCCGAAACTGCAAAAGTTCTATTGAAGGAAGCCGCGGAACAGGCCGCGGAAAAATACAAAACCTATAAAAAGCTGGCAGAGCAATACTAATTTGTATTAATCACCGCTAAAAACCCCCTACCTAATTGGGCAAGGGGTTTTGGGGTGTAGACAAGGTCAAAATCTTGAGGACTTTGCCCTCAAACACCCACAAGGGTTTTACCCTTGACCCATTAATTAAGGGGCAGACGATTGTCTGCCCCTCTTTCTTTTTGCCAGTAACTCCTTATCGTCAGGCGAAGCTAAATAAAGTTTATGGTCTTGCTTTTTTCAAAAAGTAAGTGAGAGGTCATCACTTTTCTTCTTAAAAGCCGGCTTTGCCGTCTGCCCTATCTTGGGCAGTGAGAGGTCATCACTTTTCTTCGCAAAAGCCGGCTTTGCCGTCTGCCCTATCTTGGGCAGTGAGAGATCATCACTTTTCTTCGCAAAAGCCGGCTTTGCCGTCTGCCCTATCTTGGGCAGTGAGAGGTCATCACTTTTCTTCGCAAAAGCCGGCTTTGCCGTCTGCCCTATCTTGGGCAGTGAGAGGGAAACGCCCAAGGTTTGTCTACAGGCTGACCCCGTCAAATTAGGTAGGATTTTTTTGTTCCCTTGGGGTTGTACAAAGTAAACATCTTTGTTGACGCTCATTTTTTGAAATTGGGTGCCTTTGCAAAAATCGTTACAAAAAAATGCTTATTCCCTTTATTTTAAAAATTCCATCAGCGCCCCATAGGTTTCTTCCGGTGCTTCCTCGGGCAGAAAATGACCGCAGGGCAGAGGGCCGCCAACCACATTTTTCGCCCGCTCACGCCATACCCCCAACACATCATATAATTTCCCCACCAGACCTTTTTCTCCCCATAAAACAAGAAGGGGTACCTGAATTTTTTTATTCCGATCCTCTACATCATGGGTTAAATCTATGGTTGCGGCAGCGCGGTAGTCCTCACAGGTGGCATGCACAGCACCCGGAAGGCAAAATGCCCTTGCATATTCCTCCACCATTTGCTCATGAAAGCACCCTTTGTTGCGGCTCCATGCCTCCAACAGGCTGCGAAGGTAAAAAGCTGGATCACTGCCAATGAGCTTTTCGGGGATTCCCACGGGCTGAATTAGAAAAAACCAATGATAATACCCCTTTGCAAAATCCATATTCGTCGTATGATACATATCATAGGTAGGTAAAATATCCATCATGGTGCAGCTAGTCACCCTTTCGGGATAATCCAAAACCAATCGATGGGCAACCCGAGCGCCACGGTCATGGCCTACCAAATCAAATTTCTCAAAACCCAAAGCCTCCATTACCTTCACCTGATCTCTAGCCATGGCACGTTTGGAATAGTTGGAATGATCCTCCAAGCCTTCGGGCTTCTCACTGTCCCCATATCCCCGAAGGTCCGGCACCACAACGGTATAGTTTTGTTCCACAAGGCGGGGTGCCAGATTGTACCACATCATATGGGTTTGGGGATAGCCATGAAGCAGCAAAATGGGTTTTCCTCCGCCTGCATAATTTACATTAATTTCCACATCACCGGTATTAATACGGATTTCTTGAAAACCTTCCAATCTCATTGTTTTCCCTCCAATGTGTTATCACTTTACCAAAAGCAACAAAATATATACTTGCCTGTATAATGCTGTATTCTCTTTATTCCGTCCAAAAAGTTTCCCATCAAACCATTTCAAGGTTATTTTACACCAGCTTTTGGGGGAATCCCCACTGTTATTTGATTAGTTTAACATTTCCAGTTCCCCTTCTCAACCTTTTGCATTTTTTTTTGCTATAATTGCTTTTTTTCAAAAAAACAGTTTTTTAGATGCTTCAAAAAAAGAAGGCATCTTTCAAAAAACGACGACGCCCTCTGCTATTTAATTTTATTTTTATACATTTCTTTATCGGCCCGTTCCACAATGCACTCCTTAGAAAAGGACTCCTCCGCCAGAAAATCCGACGAACCAATACTTAGGGACAAGCCAACCCCTACGCTGTCTGCGGCATTAAACACCTCCACAAATTGGTGAATTCCTTTGGTGATTTCCTTCTTTACCCCTGCTTTGCAAATGATATAGAACTCATCACCACCATAGCGACCGATCATTGCGCCCGTTCCCTGGCATGCCCGCCGCAAAATTAAAGCTGTTTCAATCAAAACCCTGTCCCCAAAAACATGGCCATAGGTATCATTAACCTCCTTAAATTTATCCACATCAATAATCAAAATAGAATAAGGCTGACCCTTGGTGATTCCATGGCGTATATTTTGCAAATACATATCAAATTGATAACGATTGTTCAGCTGTGTCAACGGATCTGTTGAAATTCTTCTGTTTTGAAAATTAATAAATATAATTAATAATGACAGCACTACGCAAATCCATATTAAGGAAAGTCCATAAAAAAACATTTGAAACACAATACCAATCACAGGTAAAAAATAGGTTCTCATGATTATAGCGCAATCCTTTTTCTCAAGAATACTCTCTGAAGTTCGATAGATCTTAAAACAATAATAAAATGGGATCAAAAAATAGGGTAGCGCCAGCAAAAACGAAATAAAAAAGAATGGCCCTCTGGCATATACATTGTTTTCATCAATATAAAAGAAAATTTTATATTTAAAATTCAAGATAACCAACACCATATTGACCAGCAGGGGAATTCCTATGATTGCCCAAAATTTCTTATTTATTATTTTCTTATCATAAAACAATAAGGAAATATAAATAAACCAAATAAAGGCAACAAAACAGTTTAAAAAATAACAGCAACCAGATACTGCCCAATTGATTGTTTTGGCATAAAGAAATTGCTTTCCATCAATTAACCACATGACAGAGTCAAAAAACTGAATGGTAAAAACAGAATAAATTAAATATATAAACGCCTTTTGTCTGCCTGTACCGTCATCAATATTCTGTTGATTTGCAAGAATGATAAATATAATTATCATTCCAACGATATTTACTTGTAAATATAAAAACGAGATCATTTTTTCACCAATTTTCATTATATCGGGGGATTAAATTTGAAACCAACCTGTTTATTTTACATCTTACAACTTTTGACGTTTTAATTTTTTTCCTATCTTATACATTACCAAAAGCCGAGAATAAAAGCAATCTTCATGATTACATAATCTCCCATTTTTTTGTAAAATAATAAAATACATGGATCCATAATTTTTTTTTCATTTCTTATAATGCTTTTTGCTCATAATTTTGATTATTTTTTATTTCTTAATTGTTTTTATCAATTATTTACATTTACTTACAGATGCGAATAGTTATGATATAATAATTATTGAATGAAGAATGTTGAAAGGAGTTCCTTTTATGAGAAAATATGTAATTATCATACTGTCTTGCCTGTTGCTTTGCGCCCTTGTTTTTTCAGCCTGCACAAGCAACTCCGCCCCAAACTCACCATCTCCTTATGACGAAACCATCTACACCTCGGAGGATGGCTTGCCCCCTTTGGAAGATGATTTAAAACAACTTTATCAAGATGCGGAAGCCATCTATTTGAAAATTGTTTTTTTCGATTTTCACACTGACTTTAATCAACCAATAGAAAAGTATGGATATGTTTTTTATAAAGTAGACGAGGATCATTTTAATTCTTACGATTCCTTCAAAACCTATCTATCAAATTACTTTAGCCAAGATTTTATTAACGGAAAAATACTTGCTCCCGGGGATTCGCAGTTTATAGAGGGTGAAGATGGCGCTTTATATATGCTGGATGCTGGACGAGGCTCAAATATTTTTTATGCAGGGTGTGTATTCCATTCTGTAGAGCGCAGCGAAGATAAAATCAAATTTACTGCCACTGCATATTATGCAAATACGCAAGAAGGCTACGAAGGGGAACTCTTTTTTGCGGAGCCCGAAAACATGAGTGACTATTCAACGGAAGACTTTACCTTTATTCTGGTAATGGAGGGAGATAAATGGAAATTTGACCTATTTTCCTGTTTTTTTTAATGATACCATGCTATGAGCCTCAACGAAAAGCAAAAACTTCTGTTTACGAACAAAATTTTATTTTAAAAAACGGATACCGTTGAAAAACAGTATCCGTTAAATGAAAAGTAAAGTCATTTATATACAACAAAAGGGTGTCAACTATATATTGACACCCTTTTGTTGCGTTCAAAAACATCATCCGTTTTTCTTTTCCTATCCTCCCATATTTTAAATCAAAAAAATATTTTCATTGGTAATAATGCTTCTCCGCTTCTTCCGCTTCTTGTTTTGTAGAATGAACCGCACCTTTGGGATGATGGGCCGGGGCATAGACGGAATAAACCTTCAGTGGCTTATTACCCATATTAATCAAGTTATGCCAAGTTCCCGCAGGAACTAAAATAGCAAAGCGTCCATCCACATTTCTTTGATAGTTCAACTTATCCTTGCTGCTGCCCATTTGGATAACGCCGATACCATCTTCAACACGGATAAACTGATCCTCATCCGTATGAATTTCCAAGCCGATATCTCCGCCGGGAGGAATGCTCATCAAAGTCAACTGCAAATATTCGCCTGTCCACAATACAACACGGTAATTGGGGTTATGCTTTGTTACCATATCAATATTTACAACAAAAGGCTCAGGTCCGTAATCAATAGTGTTATAAACATTCTGCTCGGAATTTTGTACTTGATTCTGTGCCCGATTCTGTGCCCGATTCTGTGCCGGATTCTGTGCCGGATTTTGCGCTGCATTTTGCTTATTATTACGCATATTGTTTGGATACATTTCTTTTCCCCTTTTTCAGTTTTCTGGTATTTATTTTTATGTTTCAAAAAGAGAAATTAGAAATAGTCCGCATAAAAAATTAAAATTTTTTTATTTTATTCTGTTGCTTATTTCTTCTGGCCAAAGGCATTATCCTTCGCCAATACGGCGTCAAAAGCCTTCACCAGCGTTGCCTCAAAGCCGCCTGCCTGCAAAGCACTCACCCCTTCTATGGTAGTGCCGCCGGGGGAGCAAACTTGGTCAATCAAAGGCCAAGGTGCTTCTCCACCTTCCAATACCATTTTTGCACTGCCCAAAACGGTTTCCGCCGTAATTTGCAAGGCCTGTTTTTTTGGCATTCCCGCCTTTAGGGCAGCATGGGCCAAAGCATCCATATATAAGTAAGCAAACGCAACAGATGCACCGCCAATCACACTAAATATAGAAAACTGACTCTCATCAATTTCCGTAACGGTCCCAATGGTAGAAAAAATATCCTTCACCAACTGCTTTTGCTCTCCACTTACATATTCATTGCAGCAAAGCCCTGTTGTGGAGGCGCCGATTTTTGCATTAATATTGGGCATCGCCCTTACAATGGCAGTTTTTTCTGGGAAATATTCACTCAAATATTCTAATGTTTTCCCTGCGGCAATAGATACAACAAGGGGATTTTTTTTTGCAAATGCCTGCTGCAGCTCCGGCAAAATAACAGCAAGCACATTAGGCTTTACCCCAAGAATCACCACATCACTATGGGCAATTACCTCCAAAGAGGTTTGGCAGGCAGTTGCGCCGCACTCCTCTGCCAACTTTTTTGCCGTGGCTACACTTTTACTTGTAAGAAAAATATTTTTTCCTTCAAAGCTTCCTGTCCCCAGTGTCATTCCCTTTACAATTGCGCTTACCATGTTGCCTGCGCCGATAAAACCAAAATCCATATTACCTTCCTCCCATCCGCCTATTCATTAAGTTTAAAAGAAACAAATTGTTTTAATAAAAATAAAGTATGTAAAACTTTTTCTCATTTTACAGCCGTTTATTTGAAAAAGCAATCCTATATTCTTGCCCCTACCAAAAGGAGCCATTATAATATAAAAAAGGAGGTTTTCGAATGAATCTTATTTTTTTTCACTACCCAAAAGCAGCACTAGCCAAAAGGCAAAAAAATGGCTGAATTCCGCCGACGTAAAATATTTTGAACGTCATATGGTGGAGGAAAACCCTTCCTCATGGGAATTAGAATTTTGGTGGGAAATGAGTGACTTGCCCCTAAAAAATTTTTTTAACACCAGCGGTGTTTTATACAAGCAACTGGGCTTAAAAGACAAGCTGCCCCAAATGACGGCGGAAGAACAGCTGCAACTGCTAGGTACGAACGGCTTACTGGTAAAACGGCCCTTGCTTGTTGGGGAGGATTTTGTTTTGGTGGGCTTTCGAGAAGAGGAGTGGCAAAATAAATTGCTCCGGTAAAATAAAGTAAAAAAAACAGCCTTTTTACCCATTTGGACATTAAGACTGTTTCGTTAAAAAAATTATTTCAAAGGGTGTCTACTTTATTTGGCACCCTATTCGTCCAAAAACCAACCATTATCATCATGATAAATCATCTGCCGTGTCATACCGCCATCAATGCAAATATTTTCTCCCGTAATAAAGCCCGCCTTTTGGCTGCATAAAAACAGCACCATATTTGCAATGTCCATGGGGTGTCCCACACGCTTTACGGGATGTTGCTCTGCATCCGCACCGTCATAAACGGTATATGCCGTATCAATCCACCCGGGAGAAACGGAATTTACCCTTACCCGCCCTGCCAGCGTTATGGCCAAGGCATGGGTTAACGAGGAAATTGCCCCCTTTGCCGCCGTATAGCTTTCCGTGTTGGGCTGACTCATACGATCTCTGGAGGAGGATATATTCACAATCGCCCCACCCTCCGTGGCAAAATAAGAATTGAACAGCTTGGTTAAATAATACGGGGCAACAACCCCAACACGCAAAGCATAGTCAAAGGCACCATAACCGCAGGCGTTCAGCCCTCCCATGGAAAACATTGCGTTATTGATTAAATAATCCACCCTGCCGTAGTCATTGATAACCTTTTTTGCGAAGGCCTCTAAGGTTTCCCTATTCCCAATATCCCCTGTAAAATAGGGATTTTCCTCACGGTCAATGATGCAAACCTCAGCACCTTCCTTGGAAAACTCATCTGCAATGGCTTTCCCTATTCCATGAACGCCGCCTGTGATAACGACGACTTTTCCTTCAAACTCCATAACCTCATTCCTTTACATATGAAATCAATGCTTCCCCTTGAGAAACATCAACAAAATCCATAGGCGTTTTTTGTGTTTGCAGTATGCCTTCTTCTTCTGTAGTACGCTCCTTTTTCCGCTTTATCATTTCATATAATACCTTCATCATGCCCTTATGGGTAAGCTTCAGACGCTTATAATCCATAGCCCCTCGAAAAAAGAAAATCTTTGCGTGGCTCATCAATTCCTCCCCAAGGGATTTTTTCACTCCATTTAGAATGTTTTCCACATTTTTTTCATCCTGAGGATCGGAAATTCCACAGGTAAAAAGAATCAATTTTTTATGCAACAGCGCCTCTTGGTTTTTCTTCAGCCAATCACTCCCATTCAATCCGCTGGCATAAATTCCTCCGCCAAAAACAATGGTTTCATAGGATGATATATCCTTTGCCTCTTCCGTCGTAAAAATATCTGCCTGCAACTTTTCCCCAATATAGGTTGCATACCTTTTTGTACTGCCGTATTCGGAACGAAAGATCACTGCTGTTTTTGCCATAGATAGCTCCTCCTTTTTATTGTTCATATAAAAATTTTTTCAAGCTCTGCAAATCCTCCTGATAGGTTTCCGCCAAAGCCCGATTATAGATCACTGCCGCCGGATGATATAAGGGAAAAAGAAACCGCTCCTCCGTCAAGGGATACGGCCGTCCATGAACATCGCCAATGGTTATGCTTTTCTCTCCCCACACCGCCTTTAAGGGAACATTTCCTAGGGTAACAATCACTTTTGGAGAAATGATCTGTATTTCCTCCATTAAAAAAGGAAGAAAAAAAGCGATTTCTTCCCCCGAAGGCGGTCGATTTACCGCTTTCCCCGTTTTGGGACTTTCCTTGGTAGGACGCAATTTTACAACATTGGAAATATAAATTTCTTCACGCCTTAAACCGATAACTTCCAAAAAAGAGGAAAGATTTTTGCCCGCCTTTCCAACAAAGGGCCTGCCTAATTTTTCCTCTTCCCCTCCGGGAGCCTCACCAATCATCATTAATTGGGGTGCCTGCGCCCCTTCCCCAAAAACCAATCGTTTCTGGCCAAGGACGGCACTTTCAAATTTTTTAATGATTTTTTTTTGCAATTCCTCTTGCCTATTCATTTTTTGTTCCTTCCTTTTATAAACAAAGTTATCCACAACTTAACAACCTTGTCCACAGGTTTTCTGTTGATAACTTTTTATGTATACCCCAATATCTTGTGTTAAATTTCTCACTTCGACAATTTCACATTAAAATTTCATTGAAATTTAAGGAACGTGTATTATGCACCTTGTGTTGTATAATTTCGAGGTGGATAACTTCCACATTATCCACAGAAATCATGGGGATAACTCCTTATTTTTTACTATCATATCTGCGATAAATTAAGAATACCAGAATTCCACTAAGAAAACCACCAATATGGGCAAAATTATCCACGCCCATATCCAAAAAACCAAAACCTATGGAGGTAAAGGCCAAAAGCAGCATAGTGGCATAATTCATCCCCGTGTATCGAGGACCGTTTTTCTTCGTCAGCACCAGCATTGCCCCCAACACGCCATAAATGGCCCCCGACGCCCCTATGGCTAACACATCGTGAAACAGTATGCTGCAAATTCCACCACAAAGACCAGAAATCAAATACAAACCCAAAAAACGCCAATTCCCAAAGATATACTCCGCCTTAACGCCAAAATAATATAAGAAAATGCCGTTTGAAGCCAAATGAAGCAGGCCGCTGTGTAAAAACATTGAAGTGAAAAAACGGTAATATTCCCCCTTCAAAACGCCCCCTCGGCTAATTCCAAAGACCTGTATTATGGCATCACCGTTTCCGGAAAACATAGTAACTGCAAGGAGCAACGCACACACCACAAAAATTGTTAAGCATGCCCACGGCTTTCCGCTTTTCATGACAGGCGTAAGGGGCGTTTCCACAGCCTCCCCCGCCCTAGCCAGGGACAATAAGCGTTCTATTCCAAAAAGGCGGTTTGGCTCTCCTTCTCCGGCAAAAACCTTATTTTCCTGCAGGGAATAACGCCAGTTTACGCCATGAATCCGCGCATCTGTAAAAACCAGGGGGGGCTCATCCCCGTCCTCCTCTGCCAATAGTATTCCCAAGGCGATCAGATGATTACAGCGCATCTCCTCCAATACCGCCGACATCTGTTTGGTATAGGCAGTGAAAAGCGCCGTTGTTTTTTGCTGGGTTTCTTTGTCAAACACACCTAAAATATATAACACAGGGTTTTCCATACGGATATAAACTCCCGGTATTTTATCCCCATTGGGATCCTTTACTTGCAAAAAGCTGTGGGCCAATAATTGCTCATGAAATTTTTCTATAAAATTAATTAAGTTATCCACAATTTTCACCTACTTTTTTATGAAAAAACTCACTGCAGCGCAGTGAGTTTCTCTTAGATAAGAAATGGGGTTAAATCCTATCGTTTTAAGGATTTTAATTGCAAAAATTTGTAAATAACCAAGATTTGTACACAGGGAAGATTTGATTATCCACAGCATTATCCACAATATTATCCACAAACGAATATAGCACATTTTAATTCAATTGTCAAACAATAACAGTTGATTTATAGAAAAAAACTTAAAAAAAGTAATCCCACAAAGCCAGGTGCCCCCAAAAGCCCCACTGTACATAGTGTTGCAGGGTTCACCCCTACCTGTAATCCAAACCGATTGCAAAGCCAAAGGCAGGCTCCCCCAAGTGCAGCAGAAAGTATAAAGCGAAGTACAAGCCTTAATGGCTTTGCCAATGTGGCCAATGCTAAAATAAGCAGACAGCTAATAATCATAATTGCTAACACTTTTGTCATTTTTTCTTCCCCCTCTTGCGTTTTTTCAGCCTATCTTTCGGAAAGGCATTGTCAACCCCATTTCCTTTGCCGTTTTTAAAAAAAAGTCGTATTTTTTTTGCAAAGCAGTAATTTCGAAAATATAGCTGTCAACCAAAGCCTCATCTGTCGCCGCTTCAAAGCCTTGTCTGGCGCAGATGAGCCTTGTCTGAATTTCCTGAATGGCAAGGAGTAATTTTTCTCCTTCCGTAAGCATACTGTATTTATTTTGTTTCCTTTTGTTCATCCGCTTGCCTCCTTCCTATTACCCTAAATATAAGCAAAAAAAATGAATTTTATTCCAATGGCAATTTGATTTCAAAAAAAAAGAAGCATTTTCCCCTCTCCCAAGCTAAAAATACGTCTTGGAAATCGTTGAACCATGCTTCCTTAATCATGAAATTATGCTATATTTTTTGTTTTGGAAATGAGGTTATCCTCCATAAAAAGATGCCTTGTTAAATCCCCGTAATTTCAACTGCAACAGCGCTGCCATTGACCAGAATAATCAAGCGATATTGTGTACCTTTTACCGTACTTCCGCAGAAGGTTTTCCAGACATAGCTTAATTCAACCTCCTGACCCGCTTCCAGTGTAGCTGCTTCTTCACTCCAGTTGGCCTGGGCTGTTCCCGTAAATTCCACCCATTGCCCATCCTTCAGCTGCTCAAAATGATATTCATGGGCACTGTAATTGATTGGCCCTTCCGTATTATTGGTCAAAATAAAGGTTGCGCCGGAGCTTTTTAGGGTTCCCTCCTTTAAAACAAAGGAAATTCCATCCTCCACATTTACCTCCGTATAGACAGTTCCCCCATTTTCCCCACTGCCACACGCCGTTAAAAAAATCAAAAAAACCGAAACTAAAAAAACCAAACCTTTTCTCATTTTCTTCTTTCCTTTCCACTCCTGTTTTTTCCCACACAAAAGGAATCTATGCATATGGTAGCACAGCCCTTAGTATCTTGCAAGCAATGAAAAAAGGCCTGGCAAAACATTTTCACCAAGCCAATCATCCTTTATTTTCTTAAATCATCCAAAATCTGGGTTTTGCTTTCCGTCTTTTCGTCCTTCATCTTCACAATTTTTGCAGGAGAGCCGGCTACCACAGCACCCTCAGGTACATCCTCCGTCACAATGGCACCTGCCGCAACAACGGCATTTGCACCAATCTGAACCCCCTCCAAAACAACGGCATTTGCACCGATTAATGCTCCATCGCCAACAACAACAGGGGTTGCGCTAGGCGGCTCCAAAACACCTGCCAAAACGGCCCCGGCACCAATATGCGCATTTTTACCTACGGTGGCTCTTGCCCCCAAAACGGCATTCATGTCAATCATAGTACCATCGCCGATTTCCGCGCCGATATTGATGACAGCCCCCATCATTACAACGGCATTTTTTCCAATTTTTACCCGATCACGAATAAAACAGCCCGGCTCAATGCGCGCTTCCAAATTGGTAATATCCAGCATTGGTACGGCGGAATTTCTTCTATCATATTCCATATGATATTCCTGAATGTCTGCGGCTTTTTCCTCTAAAACCTCTTTTACCAAAGCAGCATCACCCAGCATAATCCAGAAGCTTCCGTTACCAAAGAGCTTCACATTTTCTTTTTTCACACCACTTAAATCGCCATTTACATAAACCTTTACAGGTGTAACCTTCTTTGCATCCTTAATATATTTTGCGATCTCATAAGGATTTGTCATATCGTAGTTCATTTTTGTTCCTCCATTCATGTTAATATAATTACCTATTATATATGAAAAAATAATATTTTCCAAGGTCGTCGGGCGTATTTTGTGATACAATGGTAAAAATTATTATAAAAAGGAGGGATTTCTTTGCGAAAAGCTATTTTAAATATGGAGCAAGAGCTTAGACAAATTCGTCGGGACTTACACCGGATTCCCGAATTAGGGCTTTCGGAGCATAAAACCGCCGCTTACATAGAAAATATGCTGCATACACTGGGCGTTGACGAAGTGGAGCGCTGCCTTGAAACTGGGGTAATCGGCTTAATTAGGGGAAAGGGAACGGAAAAACCCATTGCCTTTCGTGCCGATATGGATGCACTGACTGTGCAGGAGCCACCCCGGCCATATGCCTCCTGCCACGAGGGCTTGATGCATGCCTGCGGCCATGACGGCCATATGACCATTCTCCTTGGCTTTGCAAAATACCTTATGGCACAAAAGGAGCGTCCCAAAGGGGATGTGGTTTTGATTTTTCAGCCGGCAGAGGAAGGCCCCGGCGGCGCAAGGCTCATGGTTGAAGCAGGAATCATTGAAAAATACAACATTTCCAAGGTCATTGGCTGCCACATTTTTCCCGATGTTCCCCAAGGGAAAATTGCCTGCAGAGCGGGCGGGATGATGGCACGAAACGGAGAGGTTTCTGTGCGTATTCTTGGCAAAAGCTCCCACGGAGCACAACCTCATCTGGGGGCAGATGCGCTTTTGGCGGCGGGAGCAGTAATTAATGGCCTGCACACCATTTTATCCCGCAATATTTCTCCCTTGGAGAGCGGAATTTTATCCTTTGGCTCCATTCACGGCGGCGAGGCTTGCAATATCGTTGCAAAGGAGGTTTGCATCGAGGGTACCATGCGCGCTTTTTCCGACGAAGTCTATGAAAAAATGGTGCAAAGGATAGAGGCAGCCGTTAAATTCATTGCCGAAGGCTATGGCTGTGAGGGTGTTGTTGCCTTTCGCCATATGTACCGTGTGGTAAACAACGATGCCGTCTTGGTTCATGCCTTGGAAAAGGCCTGCGGCGACAGCTATCTGACAACACCGCCCTATATGCTTGCCGAAGATTTTTCCTTTTTTCAACAAGCAGTGCCCGGTTTATTTTTCTTTTTGGGCGCAGGAAATGAAGAAAAGGGCTTTATCCACCCTCTGCACAGCGGGGATTTTGATTTTGACGAAAAAATACTGTGCTTTGGCGTTGAAACCTATATGAATTTGTTGTTGGCATTGGGACTGACATAAACCAGTGGTTTTAGAAGCACACAGGCGAAAAACCTTGGCTTTGACAAGCAAAAACTGATGTCCAACGAAATAAATTAATTTATAAAGCATAGAAAAATGCCTTAGCCTGTCAATAAAGTCAAACCCTTGAGGGCTTTCCCCTCAAACACCCACAAGGGTTTCACCCATTGACCCATCTAAAACCCCATGAATATGGGGTTTTAATAAAAGTTTTTGGTCTTGCTTTTTTCAAAAAGCAAGGGGGTTTGGGTGGCACCCAAGGCTTGTCATCAGTCTGCGTATTTTCTTCCTTGGAAAAATGCCTTTTCTCATGCTCCCCATCCAATTGCAGCTATAAAAATTTATAACATTATATTTTCTTGGACTTTTACCAACTTTGTATCATTCAAAAATACAAATTGCACCTTTCTATTTCATCAGTTTAATTTATGGCCTTTCTTCCCAGCTTAAAAACACATTAAAATCTTTAACAATTCTTAATAATTTTTTACCATAAATCGATTGACACTAAAATAGTTTTATCATAAAATTAGTTGCATCTTACAAGTGGAAAGAGGAGGAAGTTTTTATGTCCGATGTAAGCGGTCAAAAGATCGCTGAGCTTTTTTTTAGTCTAAAGGTGAATATCACCTTTTGGAGCAAGCTTCATTTGGAGCAGGTGTTTAGCATAAATGGGAAAGGAGAGGTAGGAAAATTAACAATGCAGCAATTTCATTTCCTCCTTTGTATTCGAGATTTAGGCATAAATACCGTTTCCCAAATTTCAAATTCTTTTTGCCTTAGCAAAAGCAGTACGTCCCTAAGCATTGCAAAGCTAGTAAAAAAAGGCTATTTAGAAAAAGAATTGCCTTCCAATGATGATGACGGTCGAAAAATTTACTTCCGTTTAACCGATAAGGCAAATGCTACTGTGGATGCTACCCAAAATGCCCTCATGAACATTACCAGCAGCTACTTTGATTCGTTTGATGATGAAACGAAACAGACCTTATATCATCACCTAAGTGCAATCAATCAATTAATCATATCAGGAGGAACCTTAAAATGAACCAAAAGCTAATTGTTTTAAGTCTTTGTACTGTTCTTTTGGCGGGCTGCGCCAATGGGGCAAGCGAAGAAGAAACACCTGTATTACGTAGTGTTGAAGTCGCCGCCGTTGGAATAGACTCAATTTCCAATGCGTTCTCTTATTCAGGAAAGGCTGCCGCAGTAAAAGAGATTTCCGTTGTTACCACCGTTGCTGGCAAAGTCATGTCCTACAACTTTGAGGTTGGCGATACTGTAAGAGAAAATCAAGTTCTTTTTACCGTTGATTCCTCCAATTTGACCGACCAGCTGCGCAGTTCCGAAGCAAACTATAAGGCTTCAGCCCTTAGCCTTGAAAATGCAGAAAAAATCTATAACAACAACCAAGTGCTTTTGGAACAAGGCATTATTTCCAAAAACGAAATGGATCAAATTAAGCTGTCCTATGATTCTGCAAAGGCAAGTATGGAAGCGTTGGATATCAGCTTGGATGTTTTGAAAAAACAAATCGGCGATTGCACCGTCACCTCACCAATGAGCGGTGTTATTGTGCAAAGAAATGTGGAGCGCGGCAGCTTTATCAGCCAGGCTACCCCCGCTTATGTCATTATGGATCTTTCTACAATTAAAGTTGAGGTGGGTGTTTCCGAACAGGCAGTAAATTCCATTCACGTTGGAGATGAAGTGCAAGTATCCATGAGCGCCGTTTCTGACACTCCGTTGATTGGAAAGGTTTCTACCATAAGTCCTGCCTCCGGTCAAGCAGGTACATATTCTGTGAAGGTTGAGCTTAACAACAAGGATGGAAGCATTAAAGCCGGCATGCTGGCTGATGTCAGCTTTACAAAGGAAAAGGCGGAGGCCGTTGTGGTATTGCCAAGAAGCGCAGTCCTCACGAAAAATGATGAAACCTATGTTTATGTTGTTGAGGGTGATATTGCAAAGAAAACCCTGGTAACCACCGGAATTGATACGGGAGAAACCATTGAAATCACCTCCGATTTGCCTGCTGGCACACTGGTAGTTACCCGCGGTCAAACCTACATTTCCGACGGCGAACAGGTCGCCCTTCAAGACCCGGCCGCTTCAGCAGAAAGCTCCTCAGAAAATACGGCAAAGGGGGAATAAATTATGTTTTCCAGAATCTCCATACGCCGACCTGTCACCACAATCATGGTGACGCTGATGGTATTTATTGCAGGTATTGTGGCTTATACCAGCCTAAATCTGTCCTTAATGCCTAACGTTGACATTCCCGTTGTGCTGGTGAGTACCTCTTATGTAGGCGCAGGCCCCGAAGAAATTGAAAACATTGTTTCCAAGCCTTTGGAAAATGCCCTTGGCACAGTAAACAACGTGGATACCGTAACCTCCATATCCAATTCCGACACTTCGTTAATCATCGTTCAATTTGTGGACGGTACGGATATTGACATGGCCTCCCTAGATTTACGAGATGTACTAGACCGAGCAAAATATTCTTTACCTGACGATGTTAACGATCCTATTATCTTTAAAATAGATATGAACGCCATCCCCATTTATTTAGGGGTTACCGCCGATCATCTTGACTTAAAGGAGCTTAACGACCTGTTGGAAGACAATATTATGCCCCGCTTGGAGCGTATTGAAGGTGTTGCCTCTATTGATTCCTACGGCGGCATTGAAAAAGAAGTGGCTATTACCATTGATCCAACGAAGCTTGCCGGATACAATTTGAACATCAGCGCTCTTTCTCAAGTTTTAGCCGCAGAAAATATGAACCTTCCCTCCGGCACCCTTTCCCAAGGGGAAACCAAGCTGCAGGTGCGTACCATGGGACAATTCTCCTCTGTTGATGAAATCAGGGATCTGCCCATTGCCACACCCTCCGGCGCAATTATTCAGCTAAGCGATGTGGCAACCGTTGTGGAAACGGAAAAGGACGAAGAATCCATCTCCTATGTCAACAATCAAAAGGGTATGCTGATTGCAGTAAACAAGCAGTCTACGGCAAATTTAGTTAAAACAAGCGATAAGATTGAAAAAGAATTAAATAAAATTTCAAAGGAATATCCTGATCTAAAGATCAGCATTGTCATGGATACCTCAGACTATATTAAGGACTCCATTTCAAACGTAACCCAAACCGCATTCCTGAGTGCCCTGATTGCATTCTTTGTACTGATGTTATTCTTAAAAAATCCTGTTACCTCGGGAATTATTGCCGTATCCATTCCCACATCAATCTTAAGCACCTTTGCCTTGATGTATTTGGCGGGTATGTCCTTAAATATCATCTCCATGGGCGGTGTCGCCATCGGTATTGGTATGCTGGTTGACAACTCTATTGTTGTTTTAGACAGCATTTACCAATATTATGAACGGGGCTATTCACCAAAGGAAGCAGCGGAAATCGGTGCAAAAGAAGTTACCATGGCAATTACCGCTTCTACCTTAACAACAGTTGCGGTATTCTTACCCATTGCTTTCACCAAAGGCTCCGTCGGACAGCTTTTGCAAAACCTATCCTTCTCGGTTACCTTTGCCCTGTTATCCTCCCTTGTAGTTGCCATTACCTTCGTTCCCATGGCAAGTGCTTTAATGCTGCAAAAGGATAAGAAAACAAAATTACGAAAATACAAAAAATTCTCCGCCGGCCTTGTTCTGTGGGATAAAATTTTAGATTACATCACCCAAATATATGACCATCTCCTACGTTGGGCTTTGGCAAACCGTAAAAAAACGGTTCTCCTCATTCTGCTCGTCTTTATTGGCAGTTTGGCTACGGTACCCATGACGGGAATGGACTTTATGGAGGAAATGGATGAAGGTACAGCTAATATTTCCATTACCCTGCCCAACGGCACTTCCCTGGATACCACAGAGGAGGTTGTTTTGGAGGCCCTTTATCGCCTGCAAACCATACCTGAGGCAGAAACGGTTTATGCCAATATCGGTTCTGACTCCATGTCCAGCAATAGCGCAGCCGCAAGTATTTATATGAATTTGGTATCCAAAAACCAGCGCAGCCGCAGTACCTCAGAGGTTTGTGAGGAAATCAAAACGCTATTGGGTAATATTCCGGGAATGGAACTTTCCGTATCCGCATCCCAATCGGCAATGGGCAGTAGCAGCAGTGCCGATGTAACCTTTAATGTTTACGGCTATGACAATAATGTTTTGATGGACGTAGAGAACGATATTGTGGAACTTATCAGCAATATTAATGGCTTTAGCGATGTGGAAGGCTCAACGGGCACCACCGTTCCCGAAGCAAGAGTTGTAATTGATCGAAGCAAGGCCTCCCATTATGGTATTACCACCGCTGCCATTGCCAATACTTTAAGCACGGCAATCTCCGGAACCACGGCAACCAAATATAAGGTGGACGGCAACGAGTTGGATGTGGTATTGCGCTACGATACAACACAGCTGAATTATCTGGCGGACTTAAATAACCTAACGGTCACATCAGCAAGCGGTTCTCAAATTCCTCTTACTGACGTTGCCAACGTAGAAATCAGCGAAAGCGCAACCTCTATTACTCGCGAAAACCAAAAGAATTATATTACAATCAGTGCCAACACTAAGGATATGAGCGCAAGCGAGGCACAAAAATTGATTGATGGAGCCATGGCTTCTTATAATTTCCCTGATGGTTGCAGCTACGCTTATTCCGGCAACATGGAAATGATGATGGATTCCTTTAGAAGCTTAATGCTCTGTATGATAATTGGGGTGCTTTTGGTTTACATGATTATGGCTTCCCAGTTTGAATCCCTGCGTTATCCTTTTATCGTTATGTTTTCCATGCCTTTGGCAATTACCGGCGGTATTTTGGGTCTGTTCCTTACAGGGCATACCATAACAACGCCAGCCTTTATGGGCTTTGTCATGCTCATCGGTATGGTTGTTAATAACGGTATCGTATTAGTAGATTATGCAAATCAGCTGATGGGCCGCGGCTTAAGCTGCTATGATGCTTTGGTAACGGCAGGACCCAGACGTTTGCGCCCCATTTTAATGACCACCTTGACTACCATTTTGGGTATGCTTCCTATGGCATTAAGCATGAGAGAAGGCGGCGAAATGATGAAAAGCTTGGCCATCGGTGTTATTTTCGGCCTCGCCTTTTCCACCGTTGTAACCCTTGTGTTTATTCCCATTATTTACATATGGATGAATGAAAGAAAAGAGCGGAAAAAACAAAAGAAAGAAGCACGAAAAGAGAAAAAGGCATTAAAAGCACAAAAAAAAGCAACGGTATAACATAATTAAAATTTTGTATTGCTTTTTCCTATGTAAAAACGATATACTTAAGTAAGCATGGAAGTACCGTTTATTGATAAAATAAGCGGTACTTTGCTATGTTAAGTTGCCAAGAAAGGAAACGCACAATGAAGCTTACAAAAATATCAGAACATATTTATTATATGGAGCATGATCCTGAAACCGACCGCCCCGCCTTGGGCTATGTGAAAGGGGAAAAAGGAGGTTTTATGATGGATGCAGGCAATTCCTCTGCCCATCATCATCACTTCATAGAAAAATTGCAGGAAAATCAGCTTCCGCCTCCCCGCTATCTTTCTATAACCCATGCCCATTGGGATCATAGCTTTGGTCTTTGGGCAACCAATGCGGCGACCATTGCCGGAGGAAAAACCAATAAAGAGCTGGAGAAAATGTCCCATTGGGCGTGGGATGATGAAGCCATGGAAAAACGCCTGAAAACAGGGGAGGATTCCCTTTTTGCCCACACCCATATTTGCAAGGAATATACCCACCGCAGCGACATTAAAGTAAAAACGGCGGAAATCAGCTTTAATGGCTCCATGACCATTGATCTGGGGGACATTACCTGTATATTAAGAGAAATTGTTTCGCCCCACTGTCGGGATTCTGTGGTATTTATCATTCCTCAAGATAGCGTCATCTTTCTGGGGGACTCCTATTGCTCCGTTCCCCAAGGGGAGGAATGGGTTTATGATAAGGTTTTACTCACCGCATACATTGACGAATTGGAAAAAATCGACTTCCGCCTTGCCATCAAGGGACACCATCCCCCTCAAACTAAGGAGGAGCTTTTGGCTGAGCTTAAGGCAGAGTGGAAAAAGCTTTGAGCCTCAACGCAATAAGAAAAAAGCCTGTATTGCTTAAGATTTGCCTTGCAAATCCCCACAATACAGGCTTTTGTTTTATTCTTTTTGCAAAAATGGCCAGTGTTTCCATGCCGCCTGTAAAGGGGCGGGCTTCTATGCATTCAATAAAAATTCCCTAAAATTCATACTTCATGGTAAACGAAATAATTCCCGCTTCCTTGGGGGCAATGGTTTCCGGTGGCAAATAAAATGCAATACCATCTGCCGTCAAGTAAAACCCAACCTTATCCATGCACTTCTCCAAGCGCTTTTTTGCATCTGAATAAAAACCTGTGGGTTTTTCATCAATAAGTGTACCAAAGGAGGTACTCCAAAAAGCCTCTATCTCCTTTTGACTGTCATCTATGAGATCAGAAAGCTTTTGCTCCTTCCCGTTTTTAGCAGAGAAGGTATGGGACGAACAACTCCTCACTGTTTCACTTCCCCCGGTATACCCAGTGCTTGTTCCGTAAAAGGATACCAGGGCACTGTCCTCCCTCGTTATCTCATAGGAACCCACGGAATAATAGGGTGCAAAGGAATTGCCCGCTGCCTTTGCCCCTTCATAATCCTTTTTCGCTTTTGCACCATAAGTATTCACAAAATCTTTGGCAAGTTCTTCCGCTTCAGCCAAAAGGACTTTTTCCATTTGAGCCGCATACTGATTACTGCTTTGGGCAAGGGACATTTTATAGGATAAAACAACGGTACCATCCTCTGCCTCAACTGTGGTGGAATAGCTGTTTTGTGTTGCATCCTCTGCAGAGAAAATGGTTATCACATACCCAACGGAATCCCAATTCACCTCCGCATCAAAAGCCTCGGCAATGGCACGCACAGGCACCATAGTTCTGTCGTTCACAATTTGTGCAGGCACATCCATGCTATAGACGAGCTGTCCGTTTTTATAGAGCCCTGTTTGTCCAATAACCAAAACAAAGGAATCTCCGTCTTTTGTTGAAGTAACCGTTTTGGTAGGCTCATACCAGCTAACCTCACTGCCCAAGGCCTGAAAAATGGCACGCATGGGCACCAGCGTACGGTCATTTATAATGATAGGGGCTTGGTCAAAGGAAACCGCCTGACTATCCACATATACATTGATGGGCGGATGTGCAAATGCCGACGTTGCAAAGAGAAAACTTACCGTTAGTGCCATCAACAACCTCTTTTTCATGGTTTCACCTCTTTTTTAGCTTTCCCGTGCCAAAATTTCTTCCTCTTTTACCAGTTCCTCTGCCTTTAGGGCATATTTCATGGCTAAACCGCCGCAATAGCCGATAATTTCCATGCAATTTTTCTTTCTTGCCTTTCCTTCAAACTCGCCCAGTGGAGATGAAAGCTCCTTACAAATTAAGGTTCCATAGTGATCCTCAATTTCCTCCACCATTTCCCCCACCAGAGAATAAACGCCTTTTAGCTCTAAAATTCTCTCTCTCACCGTTTCTTTTGCAAAGGGATCCTTTCTGCCGATCACACTGCTCAACGCCATAACCGCCCCAGTGATTGCACCGCAGGTATTTTTTGTTTCCCCCATGCCCGAGCCAAAACCCGTTGCCAGCGCCATGCATTCCCTTGGCATATCCTTATTGTAGATATCCAAAAAGGTACACATAATGCATTCTGTGCAATTTAGCCCCTGGCGAAAATAGTTACTGCTATTTTGCGTTGCCTGCTCCACCAGCGTCAACTCGTTTTGTTCTTCACTCATGAAAAAGCCTCCTATCCATATTTTTCATTCGTAACAAAGTTACGGAATCTCTCATGCGTCTTATGTTATTATCATACCATAAAAACACAAAACCCGCTTTATTTTTGAAAGGAATTATGATATGAAAAAAATAGTAAAAATTGATATTAATCGATGTCCCCAAAACCACCGCTGCCCCTCTGTACGGGCTTGTCCTGTGGGGGCTTTGACCCAAAAAAACATTTTTTCCGCCCCCGTTGTTCATGAGGACAATTGCATCGGCTGCGGTAGATGCGCTATGGTTTGTCCCAAAAAAGCTTTATTTATGACACAGGAGGTTTGATATGAAAAAAATTGCAACCTTAGCGGCAAATGCTTGCGTATCCTGCGGCTGCTGCGAAAAGTCTTGTCCGAAAAATGCCATTGCCGTTTATAACGGCATCTTCGCCAAGGTAGAAAAGTCCCTTTGCATTGGCTGTGGGCTGTGTGTGAAAGCCTGTCCCGCAGATATCATTTCGTTAAAGGAGGTTCCACCCATTGACTAAGAAAAAAAATTGGTACGACTATCTATGGATTGCTTCTTTACTCTATATCTTCCTAGGTTTTTTTAATATCTTGTTTGCATGGCTTGGGTTGATTTGCTTTTTTATTCCCCTCATTATGTCCCTGACCGGCGGCAAAAAAGGCTATTGCAACCGTTATTGCGGCAGAGGTCAGCTTCTTTCTATCTTAGGAAAGCGGTTCTCAAAAAATCTGCCCATTCCCAAATGGCTTTACAGCAAATGGTTCCGTTATGGATTTTTGGTATTTTTTCTCACCATGTTTGCCAATATGCTGTTTTCCACCTATTTGGTTTTCGCAGGCACCCATGGTTTACGAGAAACCATTACCCTACTTTGGAGCTTTTCTCTGCCTTGGCACTTCGCCGCCTCGGCTGCGCCGATTGCCGACTGGGTAAAGCAGTTTGCCTTTGGCTTTTACAGCCTTATGCTTACTTCAACCTTGCTAGGACTGGTGACCATGGTTTTATTCCGCCCCCGCAGCTGGTGCGTTTACTGCCCCATGGGGACGATGACACAGCTTGTATGTAAAGCAAAATATAAGGAGTAATTCTTTTATCCCCCTCCAAGGGTATCGTTGGCAGCAATGATACCCTGATTTATAAAATAGCATACAGCTCTTTTTTATCCAGCAAATGAATACAGCCACGTTCTACGGAAATTAGTTTTTTTTCCTTCATCCGCTTTAGCGTGCGGCTGACCGCTTCTCTGGCACTGCCGATGTTTTCTGCAATTTGCTCTTGGGTTAAATAAAGGGCGTCGCTTTTGCGCTGACTGCTTTCATCCAAAAGATAGGCTGCCAGACGCTGCTCTAAGTTCAAAAACATCATTTGCTGTACTCCTTCCACGAGAGAGGACATGCGCTCCATCATTAACTCTAGGGAGAAGTTTTTTACATAAATATTTTGCTGCTCTACATCGGCAAAAACCTCTGTGGGTACAAGTAAAAGGCGGCAGTCTGCACAGGCCTCCACCTCGACATCAAAAGTAATTTGGGACATGGCACAGGCCATAGTCAGCATACAAAACTCCCCCTCACGCAGGCGGAAAATTGTTGCTTTTTTTCCTTCCTCGGAAATCAAATAGGCCCGCACCGCACCCTCCAATACCTGCACCATACCTAAGGACCCTTTGATGGGGGTATAAATTAAATCACCTTCTTCAAACTCCAGAATTTTTATATTTTTTTGTAAATAATCTTTTTCGTTCTCTGTAAGATGGGGAAAAAAGGGCAGCCCTTCTATTGCATTGGGAAACATATATCCTCCTCCTTTTTTGGTGATACAATGGCTTCGCTTGCTTTGATTTTATGTTATTGTTTAAATATTGTCAAGGACACCTTCCTTGACGCAGCCCTTCCTTCATGCTAAAATCCAGCCATAACATAGACGGAGGTACAAAAGATGAAATCTGAATTAGCGCTTTTACAAAAACTACCCCTTTTTCGGGGAATTGCCCCCCAAGGGTTGGAAACTATGCTGGATTGCTTTTCGGGGGAATTTATTTCCTTGAAAAAGGGCGAAAAGCTATATGGCGAAAAAAACAGGGCGGTTTGCGTCATTTTGGGGGCAGCTTCCGGCCTAGAAATCGGGCGCATTGCCCCCATGGTCGCAAAGGACAGCCCTTTTTTGGCCACAGAGGATAGTCTTGTTTTGGTCATGGAGAGCCATATGCTCCTTTATCCTTGCTACGGCTGCTGCTTTTTCCATGCCCAATTATTGGAAAATATGCGAGAGGACGGTATTGATTTTCAAGCCTTTAACAAATAATTTTTTTTGGTTTTTTATGCTTTTTAAAAAAGCAAAACTTTCATTTATTTTATGAAAACCGAAGCCTTTCTATGCTCAATCCCTATGCGGGTGCGGATATAGTACAAAAGCACAGCCAAACCCGCTGTCTTGTTTATGTGCATATGGCTGTCAGCCCTCAATTTATCTCTCGGGTAATCTCCCTGGGCAATGGCGTTAAAATCATGGGTACTGGGGCGATGGGGAAATAATACAAAACCGGATACAGGAATTAAAGGTTCCATATTTATAGCAAAAAAGCATCCCCTTCGTTGTTTTGTACAACCAAAGAGATGCTTTTATTTTATCTTAATGTAATCGTAATTTCCAAGGTATCCTCATTTAATGCCATAATGGAAATTTTTCCTCTATGCTGCTCAACTATGGCGTTTGCAATGGAAAGACCTAAGCCATAGCCTCCCGTTTGCCTGCTTCTTGAGGCATCGGTGCGATAAAAACGCTGCAAAAGAATATTCATATTCCCAGTTTTCTCTAAATAAGCCTTATTTTTTATGGTTAGCTTCCCACCGGAAGAAAGTGCCACCTCAATAGGCGAATTTTCCTTTGAATGCTTCACGCTATTATCCAAAAGAATATAAATCAATTGGCGCAGCTGATCCTCATTCCCGTTTACCATTACCTTGGGGCAAATAGCCGCTTGAATGGTCTTGTCCTGTCCTTGGGCACAGGCCTCCATTTCATCGCAAACCTCTGTAATAATCTGGGAAAAATCAAGGCTTTCCATAGAAATTTGCACCTGTCCTTCCTCCATTTTTGCAAGGGTGGTCAGCTGATTGGTCAAGCGGGTAAGACGTTCTATCTGATGCTTTATGCTTTGTGTCCATTGGCTTTCCCCGTGTTCCATTTCTATGACCTCTGTGTTTGCATCGATAATAGACAAGGGTGTTTTCAATTCATGCCCCGCATTGGTGATAAAAGTTTTCTGCTTTTCATAGCTTTCCGTCATAGGCCGTACGGCTGTTTTTGAAAAAATAATAATCAAAAGGCAAACAGCAAAAAACCCTGCGCCGCCAACATAAATGCTGTTTAGCAAAAAGTTGTTCATAAAAAATAAGTCCTTAGTACAGTCTAGAAAAACAACCATCTTGCCCTCGTCCAGCTCTGTAATACAGTAGCGATAGGCACCCCAAAACCCTTTTGTCTTCCCCTTTTCCATCACAGAATTGGTCATCTGCGTTGCTTCCTCTATGGAGATTGCAGCAATGTTATTCAGGTTCATTCCCGTTTGCTCTAAATCCTCAGTTAATGTAACGGAAAAATATCGGGTTGAAAAAGGATCCTCCGGGGTAAAATCCATTCGCTTTGACGGAACAGGCTGACCTTCGGTTTCCGTCTTATTTTCCGGAATCGGCTGGCTTTTAGGCTTGTCCTTATGTACCTTAGGAAAAGTGCCGTTATTTTCTGCAATGACAGATAATGTTCTATCTGCATTATCCGTCATGTTGCTGTAATTCCAAACATTAATGCACACAAGAAAGGAAAAAAGTACGATAAATACACTTAAGGATGCAATTGCAATAAAGCGAAGCCTCAATTTTTTGCTCATGCTTTAACCTCCAGTGTATAGCCCAAATTTCTGGCAGATTTAATCTGCACATTTGCTCCTACCGTGTTTAAGCGTCGGCGCAAGTAGGAAATATAAACCCAAACCACACTCAGCTCCGCTTGGGTATCATAGCCCCAAATGCGTTCCAAAAAACGCTCCGCAGAAATCAACTGATTGAGATTCAGCATCATCAATTCCATCATTTGAAATTCCTTGCCCATTAGACGAAGCTGTCCCGCTTCGGTGGAAAGGACAAATGTGCTGCGATCCAGTGTTATATTTCCAAAGGTTAACTGATTATCTCCCCCAACCTCTGTTTTTCTGGTCATCGCCCGCAATCTAGCTATCAGCTCCTTCATGGCAAAGGGTTTTGTCAAATAATCATTTGCACCGCTGTCTAGCCCTAAAACCCGATCGTCCACCTCGGATTTGGCTGTAAGCATTAATACGGGAATAGGGTTCTTTCTCTCCCTCAGCTTTTTTAACACCGTCAGCCCATCCACTTTGGGCATCATAATATCTAATATCACGCCATCATAATTGTCCGCCTCCAAATAATCCAAGGCATCGGCCCCGTCATAAACAGCATCCACAGAAAAGCCGCTTCTTTGTAAAATGGTTACCAAAGCGTTAGAAAGCTCTTTTTCATCCTCGGCCAATAAAATACGCATGGGTTCTCACCTCCGGTTGGTAAATCTTAATCTTTTTTTCTATTGTAACATACTTCATTTTGAAAAAAAGACCTATCTGTATTAGCAATAGGTCTTTTTTAATCAATATTTTGAATAAGAGTAAAATATTGATGGGGGTCAAATACTTTGCTTACTCATAGTAACATTGAAAGCTTAAATGAAGTTAAAATTTTAATCTTTTTTAATTTACAACCATAATGCGTAGTTTTTAACTGCTTTATGTAACAAATTTTTTTATAAAATTCTTCCCTTGGTTCACAAATTTTGTGTGTCTATAAAGAATCCACCATTTTACGCCAAGTGGGAAGGGATATTTTTTTATGAAGCTGTTATTTCGTCGTTTGTGTGCCGTTTTGGGCTGTAGTTCTATCGGGCTTCGTTCCCGTCATAGTACCATTATTCCCTCTGTTGCCAAAAGAATTCGTTGCAGTACCTGAGGTATAGCTTAATCCATCCATGGTAAAGGTCTGGGTTTCAGAGCCCATGGTTATAGTATAGGTGGAGCCACTCTTTAACAGTGGACTGGAAATCAAAACCGTAGGATAAGCTCTTGTTGGTGTATAGCTTAAAATAGTTGTGTTCCCACTTTTTACTGTGATTGCACCTGTCTGGGATGAGGTTAAATGAAACTGTGCCCAACCCTGTGTTGTGTCTGTACCAAAGCCGTTAAACATTCCATTGGAACCGCAGGCAACAATGATTCCTCCTGTCACCGTAACGCTGCCATCACTGTCAATGGGTGAATCTGCGCCGCTTTCAGCTCCTGTAATATAAATTTCTCCGCCGGTAATGTTGATTGTTCCGTTGGAATCTATACTATCACCCTTTGTATCAAGGGTAATTTTCCCACCGCTAATGGTGATGTCACAATTTGCATTTGCACCAAAGCCGCCGCCATTTCCCATGCGTCCGCCTCCAAAATTTGCATTTTCTGTTGCTGTCTCAGTTCCATCAGCAGCAGGGGCTTGACCGTTTGCCTGTGGTGCGTTTGCAGAGTCAAAGGTTGGTCTTTCGCCGTTTTCTGTAGGTGCGTTTGCAGGGTCAAAGGTTGGTCTTTCGCCGTTTTCTGTAGGTGCATTTGCTGCATCAAAGGCCGGTCTTTCGCCGTTTGCCATAGGGTTTTGCCCGCCACCCATTGCAGTATCTTCTGTATCCTCGCCGCTTTCTGCCGCATTGATACCGTCATCGGATGCAACAATATGAATCGTACCTGCGGAAATAAGCACGGTTTCGCCTTCAATGCCTTCGTAGCTGGTTGTAATATTAATGGTGCCATCCTCAATAATTGTAGCTGCATCGGCATGGAAGCCGTCATCTCCTGTAGCAATGGTATAGGTACCATTTTTCACCGTCAAATTCCCGTTGGAATGAAAAGCATCATCTGCACAATCCAAGGTAAAGGTGCCCTTTGTAAGCAACAGGTTTCCACCTGCCTTTATCCCCTTTGCACTGGCATCCGCATCCGTTAGGGTAGCAGTAGCGCCGCCGCCTGTTTTGATTTGGAAGGTACCATCATCAACCTGCAAAATTGCCGCAGAATCAAAGCCATCGCCTTGGGCTGTAATCGTATAACTGCCGCCACCCACATAGGTAAAGCCCTTTGTGGCGTCATCCTTATTTTCGCTGTGGAAGCCATCCTTGCCAGAAGTTATCTGGAAGGTACCATCTGCAATGGCAATACTATCTTTTCCGGCAAAGCCATGCGCCGCCGCAGTAACCTTATAAGTACCTCCTGTAATGGTAAGGTCATCCTTTCCAACCACGCCGCTGCCGTAGGCTGCGTTGATGGTTAAGGTGCCACTGCCGTTGATCGTGAGGTCATCCTTTGCATAAATAACACCGTCAATGCTGTTATCATCAATGGCAACAAACTCGTTTTTGTTGGAAAGGGTATTTGTTGTGTTTGCAGCCAGGGTGATAAACACCTTATCCGCCTGACGAACGTATATGGCAGCACTTGTATCACAATTAATGGTTACACCCTTTAGCACCAGCTGAACCTTGTCGGTATCCTCGGCGTCGATAATAATTTGCCCATTGGTCAGCTGCCCGCTTAAAACATAAACACCTTCCTCCTTTATGGTTACTTTTGCTCCGCTGATACTCACCTTAGAGCTGTCGGAAGTGGTGGCTTTTGTGGTGCTTAGCGCAACAGAAACAGCCTCGCTTTCATCATAGGTTGCCGCTTTATCTCGGCTTGTAAATAAATCCTCGGGGTTTAGGGCTGTAAGCTGTGTTGCTGTTGTGTCAGTTGCTGCTACATCTGTTGTTTCACCCTTTGCCGTTGCCTGATTACAGCTGCATAATAAGCAAGCCATGGTTACGACGGCCAAAGCCGTTCTTTTTCTTTGCTTCATATTAAATGTCCTCCTTATAATTCATTGTGGTTTAAAGGTCTGGATAGACTGATTTCTAAGTTCCCGTTGCGAACGCGAATTGCGTCCATCATCTTCTTTTCTGCCACGCCGTCCTTTATCGTTACAAGATAAGTTAAACGGAATAGGCTGCCCAGGTTTGTGGTCTTTACCTCGGTAAGCTCATAGCTTTTAAAGCACTTTACAAAAATATCATCAAAAACATCGGCATAGTCCAAATCCTCAGGGATGGTGATGCGAAGCTGTTTTTGCTGTGTGCTTCCATAAAAATTCTGCATTTTTTCTGTGCTGTAAAATACTTCAACCACACAGAGAATTATTGTGAATAAAATCGCCAAAATTAAGTATCCCATACCAACGGCAAGCCCTGCTGCCATCGCAATGAATATTGCACAAATTTCCTTTGCCGTACCGGGAACAGAACGGAAACGCACCAAGCTAAAAGCTCCGGCAACAGCAACCCCTGCGCCAATATTTCCGTTTACCATAAGGATTACCATACCAACCACAGTTGGTAAAATGGCTAATGTAACCAAAAAACCCGGGGAGCTTTTCCCCTGTTTCTTGTAAGTAAGAGCAATCAAAAACCCGATGAATAACGCAGCCACAATGCAAAGGATAAAGGGTAAAAATGTAATTCCTGTTTCTGTTGTCCCACTTAAAATGTTTTCTGTTAATAAATTAGGCACTGTATCTATTTCTCCTTTCAATATTTTCCTTATTTTTTTGTATCATTTGGGTATATGCTTTTCCATACTTTGAAAAGCTGGTTGCAAAAATATTATTTTCGCTAAAAAATTTTGTTAGCCACATAGGCATTCCCATTCCTGCCTTTACTTCTAAAAGCTGCGTTTTTGGGGGTAAAATTGCCTTGCCGTAGGCACCTTTGCAAAGGCAAATATCATAATCCCGCCAAAGAATGGCGTCATCAAAGGTCATTCGAAATTCGGGATCTTCTTTGCCAAAAAAAGCCTCTCTTTCGTAGGAAAGCAATACCGCTGGCTTTATGGTATATACATGAGTAAAATAATCAATCTCCCGAATAATCTGGGAATCCTTTGGCGGCATATCATCCCGCTCCAGCCAAAGCTTTGCATCCCCCTGGCTCATAGAAACCCTTCTTTTGTAAACAATACCTTTGTATTTTTTCTTTAATTCCACAAAAACCGTTGATTCAGGGGTGGCTGTGCCATAGCTTCGCACACGCAGCTTCTCTTTATAAACGGGTTTCTCCATGGAATGACGGATCAGTTCCTTGTTATCCGTATCATAGTAAATATTCATGATCGTTGATCTTCCAAAGCTGTCGGGGGACATATGCTCCTCCATCAAAGTCTGCAGCTTAATTCTTTGATCATAAGTAATAAAATACTTAACTTCCTTACGCTTAAATGTTGTTGGTGTTCCCATTGCTTTCGCCTCCTTACCTGCTGTTATTTTGCAGGCTTTACTCCGTTTTCCAAGACCAAGTATATTGGGGAAACCTAAAATCTACTTTAAATTTAAAAATTATTTTACAAGAATTTTACAAACAGCTTTTAGCCATATAAAGCTTGCAATTTTAATGAAAAAAGGCATTCAACGGTATTGTTTTCATAAAAAAAGCCCCGAAAGCTTTCATTTCCGGGACTTTTCTTGCTTTTCTATATATACTTTTTGTTTCTGCTTCCACCCATAGGTTGAGTTTTTCTTCCTATATAATTATAATTTGTCTAAACTCATTGTACGAAATACTTCGCAATATTTTTTGAATCCTTCGCTCCCAAGGATGTAGATGTTAGGCATATATGCCAGCCTTTTTTGAGAATATTGAATACGCTCCAGGCCATTGTCCATTGCAGTATGATTACTTAAAGCCACATCCACATTTTTTTCTATTGCCCCAGCCATAAAGTAGTCCAAAGATTTCAGATATTGTTTCACTGCGGTTTTTTCCCAAGGCGGTGTCACCCCTCCCCACAGGGCCGCCATATGCTTTTCTCCGTTTTCCTTTACAGGGAAGATGTAGCTCATACATCCGGGGGTATGACCAGGGGTGGCATAAACGTATATTGTTTTATCGCCAAGGGTGATACTATGACCATCTTTCAGGTAATGGCTAATGGAATAATCCTTCCACGTTTCCGGTCTATCCGGCTTTGTTGGATGCTCCTTCCAGAAAATATCATCCACCTGGGAGAGGTATGTCTCCACATGATATTGGTCAACAAACCACCTTCCGCAGCCTGTATGATCCACATGTCCATGGGTTAAAACCAGTTTTTTGATGGTATCTGGGTTCCATCCCACCTCTTTTATTGCATGAACGATGGCTTCAAATGCCTTTTTTGCGGGCCAAATGGCATCAATCACTATCAGCCCTTCCTTGGACTTTAGTACAAAGCAATTGGTTTCTCTTTGTGCGACAATCAATAGGTCATCAAAAATGAGGGCATGGATAAAAAATGACATATCCTCCATTGCTTTGATGGTTTCAACGGTAATCATTGGTTTTTTCAGTCGATTCATTTATTATGCACTCCTCTATACAATTTTTATTTTAACTTTGTATAGAGGAAAAACGATTCTTTGGAGGCACAGTATCACTTCTTTCATGAATTTTGGTATTTGTTCCTTTGAGGGCTATTTTTTCTTGGAAAATCTAAAATTATATTAGCATATTTTCGAGGGGAAGGAAACCTTAAACACAAATGCCCAACGAAAAAAGGCTTAAAACCTAGGTTTTAAGCCTTTTTATCACAATTGCGGAGGCCAGATTTGAACTGACGACCTTCGGGTTATGAGCCCGACGAGCTACCGGACTGCTCCACTCCGCGGCAATAAAAAATTATGAAGTTACTATGGGCGGAGAAGGATTCGAACCTTCGAAGCTATCGCAACAGATTTACAGTCTGCCCCCTTTGGCCGCTCGGGAATCCACCCATATAAAAAGCCGATGATCGGACTCGAACCGATAACCTGCTGATTACAAGTCAGCTGCTCTGCCAATTGAGCCACATCGGCAAGATACCCGTAAATCGAGTACGAATAATATAATAACACAGGAATTATATTTCGTCAAGCATTTTCTTCTTTCGTCAAATGAACCATTTCTTTTTCTTATATTTTAAAAAAGTCGACTCAGGGAGTTTAAAATATCCGCCAAATATTGCTGCATAAAGCGCAGCACTAAAAGCAAGGATGCAATATAGCAACCAAGGGCAATGGGTTTTTGCAAATGGTACTGCCTTCTGGAAGATGACATTACTTCTAGTATGGACTGAATGCACAAAATTATAAAAAATTGTCCTGCCAAAATTAGAAAATCCTGCATATTTTTACTCCTTTTCCAAAACTTATTAACATACTATGAAATTTTCTCTTTTCAAATGACGTTTTTTCGTTCATAATAATAGAAAAGGAGGGTCTAATATGCACAAAAAAGTAAAGGAAGCGGCACTTTCCCTTTCTGCCGCAGCTGCGGGTCTTTTGGGCGGACTATTTCTTTGGCAAAAAGCTTGTTTTTGGCAAGCACAAAAAAAAGCAGCTATAACGAATTTTGAAATTTACACTTCACCTTTTGGTGATATTGCCTATACAACTATGGGTCATGGCCGCCCTTTGCTGCTCATCCATAGCATGATGCTGGGGACAAGCCTACAGGAGTGGGACATGGTCATTCGTGATTTGGCGAAAAGCTATCATGTTTATGCCATGGACTTACCCGGTTTTGGCGCATCCTTTGTGCCCGGCAAACCCTGGACAGCTTATCAATATGCCCATTGCATTGATGATTTTTTGCAGAAGGTAATCCGGCGACCTGCTTTTATTTTGGCTTCCAACGGCGGTGCAGATATGGCTTTGGTTGCATCCATGCTTTATCCCGCAAAAATAAAGGGTCTGATCCTAGTATCGCCGGAGGGTTTTGGGCGTGGTTTTGCAACAAATGCAGAGGTAAAGCCCCTGCACAGCCTGCTTTTACCTATTTTGGGTACGCAGCATTATCTTTCTGGAACAACAAAAGGTAAAATCAAGGAAATCTTGGAAGAAGCCTTTTTTGCAAAGGAGAACATTTCAAAAGATTTGGTAAATGCCTGCTATTATTCTGCCCGAAGAAGCCAGAAAGCACAGGTTTCATTTGCAACTTTAAAAACCAGCTTTTGGCGTGCGGAAACAAAAGCGGCTTTTTCTGCCCTTAACGTGCCTTTTGAAATTATTTGGGGTGAGGAAAACAAGCTAAATCCCATTTTAAACTTAGAATGGGCCAAAGATGTTCGCCCCGACGGGGAATATGTTGTTTTTGAAGAAGTGGGTAATTTCCCCCATCTTGAAAACAACCAGGCTTTTACTGGTATTATCAAAGATTTTTTGAAATAGAGGAGATTATTGCAATGAATGAATTAGAATCGGCGCAAGCTCAAGAAGTAATGGAAAGCTGGTTTCGCCAGGTAACCACTCCCGGTTCCAGGCTTTTGAGTCATGGCGTTGTACCAAAGATCGAACCCAAATTTGTCAGCTGCAATTTTGAAGAAAAAACCGTTACCCTCTCGTTTGATGTTTTAGAATGGGAATTGAACCCGCAAAATGTCATTCATGGCGGCATCATTGCCACTGCCTTTGATACAACCTTAGGGCTTCTTTGTCATTATTTCACAAAGCCCCAAGTGGTGATTACGGTAAGTTTAAATACCACCTACCACAAGCCTATTTTCATGGGCGATGCCTTTTACATCAAGGCAAAAATGGAATTTCAAGGGGGCTCCTTATGCAATATTACGGGAGATGCGTGGACACAAAACAATTCTGTTTTGGCGGCAAGTGCCACCGCAGTTTTTAAGGCCCTCAGAGAAATGCAACATAACCCATTAGTATAGGAAGGAAGACTTACTTATGATTGGCAATCAAAACTTAAACCAAGGGGATATGGAGACTTGGTTTTCTCAAATAAACGCACCTGATTTTTATATGCGAAAAATGGGCATCTTGACTTTATTAGATCCCCGATTAAAAGAATGCAGCTTTGAAAAAAAAGAGCTGGTTTTATCCTTTGACGTTAAGGACTGGGAATTAAATCCAGAAGGTGGATTGCATGGCGGTATCATTGTAACAGGGTTTGACATGACCTTTGGCTTATTATGCCATTATTTTGAGAAGCCAAATATGGTTTGTACTGTAAATCTTTCCACCACGTTCATTCAGCCCGTTCTTCCTACGGATACCGTGGAGTACCATGTCCGCATTATTTCCCATGGCAAAAATATGGTCAGCATGACAGGGGAAGCGCGATTAAAAAGAGAGAATATCCTTGCGGCAACGGCTGCAACCACGTTTATGATTTTAAATAAGCAAATAGAGGTGCCAAAATAATACTTTGGTTGGAAAAAGCTGTCCACAAACCTTGGACGCCGCCCTCTCACTGCCCACGATAGGGCAGACAGCGAAGCTGGCTTTTGCGAAGCAAAAGTGATGACCTCTCACTGCCCAAGATAGGGCAGACAGCGAAGCTGGCTTTTGCGGAGCAAAAGTGATGACCTCTCACTGCTTTTTGTAAAAAGCAAGACCAAAAACTTATGTACAACCCGTATATTCATGGGGTTTATAACGGGTCAAAAGGGCGAAACCCTTGTGGGTGCTTGAGAGCAAAGCCCTCAAGGTTTTGACTTTATCGAAAAAAAGGTGCAGACTTTAATAGCCCTCCAATAAGGATGTTTACGAAAATTATAATTGTTTAACGCACAGCCGAACAATTACCGATGAATTGTAAATAATCTTTATTGGAGGGTTTGCTTTATGGCAAAGTTTGAATTTAAGTACACTGAAATTGATGGGTTAAATATCTGCACATTGAGCAGATGCTTTTGGCATTCCATTACACACCCATGCGGTTTATGGACTGGCTTTTAGAGCGATATTGTTATATGCATTTTTCAAAAGCACTTCCGGAGTATATTGAATATCTTCAAATAATAGGGTTGGATACCTGCTTTGGCAGAGTTACTCAGGAGTTATGCCGGAGATTTTATCCCAAGTGATTTTTCATATTAAAAAGGGTGCACAGGCTGAAATTTCAACTTGTGCACTCTTTTGTGTTAATACCTTATTTCGTTTTTCTCACGCCATGTTCGTCGACTTCATAGCCGTCAATCTTTGTGCTTCGAGCAAGAGAACCGTCGGTGTTAAAGTAATACCATTTACCGTCGAATTCATGCCATTTACAGAATATCATCAGGCCATTTTTGTAGTATATAGGTACTGTCCAGCATCGTTTTGCGACCAGCCCTGCACTGGGGCAGAATTTATGGTGAGCTTAATTAACGGTACAACATTAAAGTAATTTGCGTTTTGTTTCTTTGATTGTTGTTCCCTTTCTAAATTCATTTTTTAAGCAAAATAATGCAATATAGTGCTAACAGGAATCTCTAATTGGATATTAGAATCCTGCCAAAGTAGAGAATGTTCCTTTGCTTTTATGGTTTTCCATAACCCTTTTTGTAAAAGGGGTGCAAACAGCGAAAACTCCAGAAGTTGGCTCATATCCATATCCAGTCGATTTCCGTTATCAAGTTCAAGGTGCAGCAGCCAGTTTTTTTCTGATGTAACCCTGTCTATTTTCGCATCCTCACCAAATTTCACCCCCATTTTAAATAATCCTGCCAACCTGTCTATGGAAAGCTCAACGGTAGAATTGCCACCCCAACGAAGACAAGTATCCTGCACCTCCACAGAGTTCCATATCGTTTTATCCTTGAGTGGACAAAACTGCACAGTTTCCAATTGCGTTGACATATCTAAAAATAAACGATTTCCGTTGTTCATAATGATGTCCAGCGTATAATCTTCTCTTGGAACAGCGCTTTGAAAACAAACAATCATAAATAACTCTCCTTTCAAAAAAATTCCCTATACCTAAGTATAGAGAATTGATTCTGAAAATGATATTAGCCAAACGGCTAATTCTTTAGGATATTAAGTTCCTGTGCTTTTTGTACCGCCCTAATTTTATTGTTGACATTAAGTTTTCCATAGATATTCTCCAGATGCTTTTTAATACTCGAAACTGAAAGATAGAGTCGTTGCGCCATTTCCCGCTGTGTCAGCCCCTGCGCCAGTAAATACAGCACCTCTATTTCTCGATTAGTCAATTCAACCATGCAACCCTGTGACGACTTCAAGTTCTCATTGCATCGCTCGCAGAGCCGTATCAATCCCTCTAAATAGCACTGGTCAAGCTTTTCACTTTTCTTCAGTTCATTGAGGATGGGCAAAACAGATTCAGCGTTTTCAGCAAATGGTATCATGATTCCGTCCGATTGAGCCTCAAAAAGTGCAGGAAGAATTGCGTTTATGCCTGCCTCCATACCATAAAGGTTATATTTTGCCGTTGCGGAATAAATTGAATTGTATAACAAACTGAGCTGATTATGAAAGACGGAAAAGCCTGCATCAAAACTCTCAGAGAGAATTTCAAGCTCTATCCAATTTTTTGTTAACATGATTGCTTTTCCATAAATAATATAAGGATAGCCCATGCCACGCAGCATTAAAGTTCTGGAACCGATATCCCCACTGCGCAACCATTCGGGTATCAAATCAGGAAAATTCAAGTAGCCATATAAATATCCTTCACACATATCAATGGTTGCATTATAAATAATGGTATCTTGAAGATTAATTTTTTCTTCTAAATCCAAAAGAAATTTTCGCATGATAGCAACCTGCTCTTTTGCGTCGGAAAAATTCCCCTGAAGTAAGCATAGCCTCATTATGGTAAAATATGCACATAAAATGATGCTTGTTTGTCCCATTGTTTTTGCTTTATAAGTTGCCTTTTTGGCAAACATTTCTGCGTTTTGGAAATCACCTATTTCTAAAGCATATTCCGCCTGTGCCACAAATTCACACCCTGTACCACAGCCGTCAAATACCTTAGGCGGAAATCCTGCTTGAACATAATCAACGGTTTCTTTCAGCTTTCCTGCTTCACGATAATAGCTATAAAGGAAGTGGGGTATTCCAAAGGTGAATATATCGTTTCTCAAAACAACAGTGGACACTTCCCCCGCACCCAGTAGCTTTTCAGCTATTTGTGAAAGTTTGACCATTTTATCTGCGTCGTTGACCACAAGAAATATCTTAACAATATTAATTTCACCAAGTATCCGATTGCGCAATTTCTCCGAGATTTTTTCTGTGTGGCTATAATGGTTCTCTAGGACAGTAATTATCTTTACACTTTCCTCAGCTTGCGTTTTTTCACCGCTGAGAACAAAGCTGCGGGCAAAGTGTAGCATCGGAAAAGGATACTTAACATACCACCCGCTTGGCAATTCCTGATAAATCTTTTTCAGCAAATGAACCCCAATAAACCAGCTTCCTATATTTTTAATTTTGTTAATACGATTAAGAAGCTCCTCAAGCTGTTCTGCACGGTAATAATAATCAAAAGCAGAAATGGTTTCACCCTGCTCAAAAAACCACTTTCCTGCACAATGATATACCATACGCATATCGATATTATCTTTGATAACCTTATCTCTGAGAAAATCCAGAAGAACATTATGCAGTTTATAAACTCCTGTTTTCCCATCATATTCCACAAAAGCATTCTGTGCTAAAAGTCGTTCAATAATTGGGGGGATTTTTGGATTTTTTAAAATTTGCACTGCCTGGGGAAGGGTAAATGTATCCAAAATAGATAGCTTCAGAAGAACTTCCTTGACTGAATCATCAAAAGTTGAAAAAAGGTTGTCGCTTACAAGCTGAGTAATATTCGAAACCTCTGTCAAAGGCAACCCTTTTTTTATTCCCAACATAAGCAAATAAACAGCGGAAATCCAGCCTTCGGTATAGCTGTATATTTTTTCAATATCTTGAGGAAGTGCACAAAAGCCCATTAAATCTAAATATTCCTTTATTTCCTGCATAGTAAAGGATAACGAATCTGTATCCAAATAGTAGCATAGCCCTTTTGATATTAAATTCATGTGATTGAATTTCGGTCGGGTACGCGTAAGCAGTAAAATATGTAAATTAGGAATTTCTTCTTCTGCCAGCAGCTCAATTAATGTGCCAAGCTGTGTACTCTGATTGATTAGATGATAATCATCAATGACGAGTACAAGTGGTGCTTCATTTTTTAAGTTCCAAAACAAATCTATAATTGCTACAGTTTGTCTTACATCTATCGGAAAACCCAGACGTTCAAGATGCTTGCCGAATTCCGGATAGAGTCTGCCAACAGACATTGACAGCTTATTCCAGAATATCATTTCGTCACCATCACAACCAAGCAAGGGAATCCATATGGTCCGTAAATCTCGTGCAGTCAAATATGTGCGCACAGAAGTGGTTTTCCCATATCCCATAGTGGCTGAGACGATGGTGAGTGGGTAATTGGTCAGATTGTCCAAATCCTCTTCCACCCTTTGACGCCTCAGTATTTTGCTTTCCTTCAATCAACATCCCCCTTTCTCTTAAAGTATTTCCTTTATTTAAACATGTATAACTAAATAGTTATTTCCCTCATGCTTTGTGTACTACAATTACTATATTATACATCTTTAATCAAAATTTTTCTATTGTAAATTGCAAGCTCTTCTGGGATACGGTAGGAGGGAGTACCGGAATAGGAAAAGGTGAAATAAATCATATGAACAGCAACTTTGTTAAATACAAAAAAACAGCACTTTTCCCATAAAAGCAAAATGCTGTTTTTTTGTATTTGTTGATTATCGTTCTATCTTTATTTCCATACCCGAAAAGCATGGAAGTTTGGAATGTCGGTTACTTTGTTTTTCTTACACCTTTTTCATCCACTTCATAGCCGTCGATTTTTGTGCTTCTAGCAAGAGAACCATCGGTGTAAAAGTAATACCATTTGCCGTCAATCTCAAGCCACTTACCGGATACCATCAGACCGTCTTTCATAAAGTAATAGGTCTTGTTGTTTCCGTTTGCACCAAGATCCCAAAAGCCGACTAACATTGTCTTACCGGAATAAAAACGCCAGTTATCGCCGTCCTTGACCCATCCGGTTTTCAGCGTACCATCGGTATTGAAGAAATACTTCACACCGTCGATGGTCTGTGTACCGGTGAGGGCCTTGCCGTCCTTATAGTACAGATACTGTCCGGTGTCATTCAGCGCCCTGCGCTGTGTCAGCGTTAATGGTAAGTTTAATGTAACGGCTGAGCATGGAGGAAACCTCCGCACGAGTGGCATTTCCTTTGGGATTAAACTTATTGTCACCGCCGCCCATCATAATGCCAGCCTGCTGCATGGCCTTTACAGCGTCTTTATAAGCACTGCCAATGCTGGAAGCGTCTGCATAAGTTGTAGCTTCACCAGTAACAGGGAATGTATATCCTGTTGCTTTCCCATAGTTTGCAAAGATCACCGCAATTTCCTCACGGGTGATCGCTCTATCAGGCGCAAACTGGTTGTCACCGATGCCCCGAATAATACCTTTGCTGTACGCCCATTCAACATATGGACGATATGCGCTCTCCTCATTGACATCTGTAAATCTATTTGTGGTGTAAGCCTTCGCATCCGCTCCTGCCAATTTGCCAAACGCTGTTACCAACATGCCCCGCGTCATAGGAGAATCAGGCGCAAAGGTAGTTTCCGTCATGCCCGAAACAAGGCCTCTGCCTACCACATATTCAATGCTTTCCTTGCCCCAATGGGAGGAAATATCCGTAAAATTTTCTGTTGGCGCGGTATAACCGATGCCGTACTGTGAAAAGTGAGTTGTGGTGAAAATAACACTGCCGCTGTTTGCATCGTAAGCAGAGCCTGCAATGGGAGTGGCGTTGCCCTTTTCGTCTACATACACGGCATACAGACCGTCAACTACTTCATTCTTGCCCAGCGTATACGGGATAGATACCGTTGCAACGCCACCGCCAAAGTTTGCTACGCTCTTACCGCTTCCATAACCCACAGTGATGTCATATACCGGTCTTGTGCCAATTAATATTTTTGCCGCATCTGAAAGGTTTGTCTTCGGAGCAATGGCAATATTTACGTTACCACTGCTCTGCTTCTGGATTTCCATCAATGCCGTTTTGTCAAAGCTTACCTTTACAAGGGAGCCGTTGATTTCAAGGCTGCTTACCCCTGCACTCACAAGGCTATCCAGAGAACTGCGTGTGAGAACTGCCGTCAGGGAAGATGCTCCCTTTGGCATAATTATGTTCAGCTCCACAGAAAATTCATTTGCAGTTTTCCCCTGTGCTTTTGCGTCAGCTTGCGCTTTCGCAATCGCGTCGGTTACTGTTTTATCCGGAATAGATGCACTTGCAGTGCCATTGGCCCCTGCTGTTGCTGTTACCGGCTGATTTGGCTTCTTTTCCGGTGTTGTGGTTGATGTTGAACTTCCGCCCGAGGAGGAACCTCCGCCATTGCTGCCGCCGGATTGCTTGGTAAACGTCACGGATAACACGCCGCTGTCTATCATGCCCGTTTTTACCGCAATCGCCTTGACGGTCGTGGTAGACGTCAACGGAAAGGGTGCGCTGTACAGGGTACTGGTCGTTGTTGGCGTGCTGCCATCTGTGGTGTAGTAAATCTGCACACCAGCCGTCTGGCAAGAGAGTATCACGCTTTGACTTCCTTTAAATGTGCCGCCGTTTGGCGAAGCCGCGGGCGTTTTCACCTGAAACAAAGGCAGAGTCACGCTGTCGATTATGTTGGAGCTGGCATTATAGCCCGGCTTTGCCGCCATGCGCTTATAGCCTGTGATGCTATCGCCGGACTGGCAGCCGGTTTTGGTGTTTTCTCCGCTCCAAGTTGTGCCGTTAAAGCTATACTCCGCGCCTGCTGTTGCAGGAATCGTTACGGTGTAGCTTGCATCATCTACACTTTCATAGGTCAGTGTAAATGCAGACGGCGCGCTCTGATCCTGGTTTGCCGTATTGACGGTTACGCTAGTCTCTGGGGATGCGTTATATGCTTCCGTTTCTTTGAGGCGAATAGACAGCATTACCTCCTCAACGCTGTTTGAAGTAAAGATTCTTGTTTGAGAATATCCGCCGTTGTTAAATTGATATTCCGCGCCCTCAACCTCTGTGATAGTCACGGTTTTGGGAAAGTCGCTTTCGCTCACGGTATAGTTCAGTGCCGGAGCCGAACGATCATTCCGCTTTTCTATGTTGTAGGTTACACCGGTTTTTGTACCGGTAAAGCTGCCGATGCCCGTCAAGGTCAGCGTTACGGTTCCAGCATTTGTGCCTGCACTGGTGTCTGTGCCGTCTACGCTTGTAGCTGAAACGGTATAATCCACATCCTTCTCAAGCGCTTGTTTACCAAAGATAACTTCCAAGGTAGGGAGGATGGGACTGCCAGTGTAGGTATAGGTATTTTCATTGAGTGTTACCAAGACACCCGCAATATCACGCGTGATCAGGTATAGGCCGCCGTCGCCAGATTGCGTACCACCCACATTTTGAAGGATGGGCAGTTTGCCGTTTACTGCCGTCCAGATACTGGTATCGGCAAAGCATCCGTCAATGGTACCGTCCGCTTTGATTTGGGCAGCGCTTATATCTTCGCCGTTTATGTTATCTGCCGCACCGTCGCTGATGGATTGGGGTACACCATTTACCTTAACCGTCATACTAGAAAATGCCACGTTGTCAGAAAGTGGATCACCATAGGGAATGTAGCCCACCACACGGCCGACATCACTACTACCATTGACGCTTGGATTCAATGCAGCACAACTTGTCGCACTGCCGTCAACATAGCCTGCCACGCCGCCGACATAATTTGAGCCGCTAACCGCACCTGTGGCATAGCAATTTATCACACTGCTGTTGCATTGGAGTTGGCCTGCCACACCGCCGACATAATCTGTGCCGCTGACCGTGCCCGTTGCATAGCAGTTTGTTACGCTGCCATAAACCAGACCCGCCACGCCGCCGATATTGTATTTGCCACTGATCGAGCCGGTTACATAGCAATTTGTTATACTGCCAGAAACATAGCCTACCACGCCGCCAACATTCGTACCTGTGCCGCTGACCGCGCCGGTTACATAGCAATTAGTTACACTGCCAGAAACATAGCCTGCCACGCCGCCAACCTCCGAACCTATGCCGACAATGCTGACCTCCTCAAGTCCAAGGTTTTGCACCGTGCCGTCTCTTATATAACCGAACAGACCTGTGTAATTCGCCGTGCGTTTGATATAAAGCCCGGTGATTTTCTTGCCGTTTCCGTCAAAGCTTCCCTTGAAGCAATTGGCAACGTCCCTTCCCATAGGTATCCAGCCTTTACCGCTGTTCCAGTTTTTCCCGTAGGCAGAAAGGTCAAGGTCAGCAGTGAGCTTATAATATTTGTCATTGTAATTTGTGTCATCTGCATTTACCAGCTCTGCCAGCTTTGCAAGCTGTGCCGCCGTGCTGATTTGGTATGGGTCACTGTCTGTGCCAGCACCAAGAAAGTAAGTGCTGCTGCCGCCTGCAAGATGGGGTGGCAGGGCAGCGTTCTGCGTACCGCCTACATTTTTCAGGATAGGCAGCTTGCCATCTTCAACCGTCCAGATACTGGTGTCGGTAAAGCGGCTGCCGATGGTACCGTCCGCTTGGATTTCGGCGGCGCTTATATCTTCACCGTTTATATTATCTGCCGCACCGTCACTGATAGTTTGGGGTGCACCGTTTAACATAACTGTCATGCCGGAAAATGCCCCAGTGTTAGAAAGTGTGACTTCACCGGCATTTTGACCCAGCACACGCATGACAGAGCCTGTGCCGTTGACGCCTGGGTTCAACGCTGCACAGCTTGTCACACTGCTGCTATCGCCACCACTGCCAATGACGCCGACCAAGCCGCCTACAGTTGCACCACTGACCGCACCGGTGGCATAGCAGTTTGTCATGCTACCGCCAAGCAATCCCACCACACCGCCGACATAAGCACCTGTGCCTGTGACAGCACCTGTGGCATAGCAGTTTGTCACGCTGGCATCGGCAACCATACCTGCCACGCCGCCGACTCTCACGCTGCCGCTCACTGCACCGGTGGCATAGCAGCTTGTCACACTAGCATTGATGTTAGCACCGGCCACCACACCACCGGCAATTCTGCCACTGACAGTGCAGGTGGCATAGCAGTTTTTCACACTTCCATCAGCAGAGCCCTCCACGCCGCCGACATAGCCCGCCACGCCGCCGACATAGCCGCCTGTATTGCTGACCGCACCGGTGACATGGCAGTTTGTCACACTGCCGGTATCAATTTTTCCTGCCATGCCGCCCACATAATCTTGGCCAACAAGGCTGACCTCCTCAATTCCAATGTTTTGCACCGTACCGCCTTTTATATAACCAAACAGACCTATGTAATTCTCCGTGCCTCGGTTGATATAAAGCCCAGAAATTTTATGGTTATCTCCGTCAAAGGTTCCCTTGAAGGTTCTGTAGTCCGTGGTTCCAATGGGTATCCAGCCTTTGCCGCTATTCCATCCTTCGCCATAGGCAGAAAGGTCAAGGTCAGCGGTAAGCTTATAATACTTGTCATTGTAATTTGTGTCGTATGCATCTACCAACTCCGCCAGCTTTGCAAGCTGTGCCGCCGTGCTGATTTGATAGGGGACTGTTTCTGTGCCCTCACCAAGAAAATAGGGTGCGCTAGTATCGTTCGCAAGGTGGGGCGGCAGGTCAGCACTCTGCGTACCGCCCACATTCTGGAGAATAGGCAGCTTGCCGTTTTCAACCGTCCAGTCGTTGGTAGTGGTGAAGCGGTTGCCGATGCTACCGTCCGCTTGGATTTCGGTGGCACTTATATCTGCACCACTTTTATTATCTGCCGCATCGTCACTGATGGTTTGGGGTGCACCATTTACCGTAACCGCCATGCCGGAAAATGCCGCATTGTCGGAGAGCGTACCTTCATCGACAATGTAGCCCACCACACGACCAACATCGCTGTTCCCGATTACACTTGGATTCAGCGCAGCGCAGCTTGTTACATTACCAGTAATGGCCCCCGCCACGCCACCGACATAACCGTCTATGCCTGTGACGACACCTGTGGCATAGCAGTTTGTCATGCTGCCGTCAACATAGCCCGCTACGCCACCGACAGTACCGTTGCCGCTAACCCCACCTGTGGCATAGCAGCTTGTCACACTGCCATCAACCCTGCCCGTCACGCCACCGACAGCAGTTGTGCCGCTGACCGAACCTGTGGCATAGCAGTTTGTCACACTGCCGTCAACCGTGCCTGCTACGCCGCCGACATGAGTGTTACCGCTGATCCCACCTGTGGCATAGCAGTTTGTCACACTGCCGTAAACATCTCCCGCTACGCCACCGACAACATTTGTGCCGCTGACCGCGCCCATAGCATAGCAATTTGTCACACTGCCGACACTTGCAATTGTACCTACCACGCCGCCGACATTTTCGTTACCGCTAACCGAACCGGAAGCATTGCAGTTTGTCACACTGCCGTCAACCCTGCCCGCCACGTTGCCGACATTATTGCCACCGGTGATGCTTACCTCTACAAGCCCAAGGTTTTGCACTGTACCGCCGTTTATACGTCCGAACAGACCTGTGTAATCCTCTGTGCGGTTGATATAAAGTCCTGTAATTTCATTATCGTTTCCATCAAAACTTCCCTTGAAGGAATTATTTAACGTCCCAATGGGTACCCAACCTTTACCGCTGTTAAAGTTTTCACCGTAAGCGGAAAGGTCGAGGTCGTTCATGAGTTTTAGTGATACTGTGGCTGTGCTGTCGCCCAGCAAAAAGCTTTCCAATCTGCCGTCGTTTACCAGTACGGCAATTTCTGCAAGCTGTGCCGCCGTGGTAATTTCCAGTGGGCTCGTGGAGGTGCCGCTACCCGCCATAAGCCTCATCATCCGCTTTACAGCAGGAATGTATACGGTGATGCGAGGCGATTCCACATCTTCAGCAAGGGTATAGTCTTCGCCCGGTTTCGCGGTGAACACATACAGCCCAGTTGTTGGAGAATCAGAGTCATAGTCGTGGTCGGCTTCCCATGTTACTGAGATTTGGACATTTTCCCCCTCCACTGTACCGGTGAGTTCCGACGGAAGCTCCGCCTTTGTGGTGTTCTGCCAGCGAATTTCATCTTTTAGCTCGTCAAAAGCGGTGATTGTGCCCGTAGCCGTCGCCTGACCCACTGTTATGGTGATGACAGGTAACTCGCTACTAACTGTAAAGCCGCTAATTTCGGCAGTATAGACATACACCCCTGCCGCATTCCCGTCATAGTCCGGCGAAGCCGTCCATGTGACCGGCACTTGGACAGTCATTTCCGTATATCCAGTATCGGATTCTTCCTGTACTAGGTCTACGGCTTCCTGATCAGATGCGGAAGTGTCCTCATGTTCTGGGGATATTTCCTCTTCGGGAGCTTGCTCCTGCTGTGTGCCCTCGTCAGCTGGTTCTTCCTGTGCAAGCGTTACGGCTGCTCCAGTAGCGACCTGCTCCTGCTGTACCGAATTACCGGAATCCTGCGCCTGCTGGCTTGCGTCCGTTTCAAGGCGTACCGTAGCCGTCAAGGTTTCAGGCAAATCCAAATCTTCAAACGGTGTACCAAGCGCTACCGTTTGTATTACTGTCCCATCCACTAATTTTTCGAATGCAGTAATCTCGCCGCTTGTTCCAGCGGGCAAGTCTTCTGCTGCTGCCGTTATAGGCAGCATTCCCAGTACCATGACAACGGACAGAGCCATTGCCAAAAGCCGCCGGGATGGTTTGTGTTGATTCATATAGTTTCCTCCTCATTCTCCTGTTTTTCTGTTACCTCAAAGTCCTACGCAAAGTAACGGAGTATCGTGTTTATGGGTAGCTTCAGCCGGAAAAATTTCGTTGAAAAAGAGTAATCGTAAGAATATCGTCCGCCGCGAAAACAGTGCTTTGAAATGTTGCGATTAAAAAACCACTCCTTTCCGGTAAGGTAAATTGGCAAAGCAATTTTTATTTTCAAAAATAAAAAATTTCCCTATACCTAAGTATAGAGAATTGATTCCAAAAATGATATTAGCCAAACGGCTAATTCTTTAGAATATTAAGTTCCTACAGGTAAGGAATATTTATCCTATAAGCAAAACAGCTTCGGTCTTGGCTTTTCCTCTATTCTGGAAACCGCAGAGCGGTATGATGGCCTTTACAAACTGCATTTTTTGCAGTAAGATGAGCACATAACCATGAACCTTGACAAATGAACATCGTATCCCGCAATGCAACGTGAGCATTGGGCGAGCGACGAGCCGAAGGGCACTGACGGAAGTTCATTTCCAGCGATACACCTTGCGGCTGTTACTGCTGTGCGGTACAGCAGAATTGCAATAACCCCAATGATAATTATGATACTTCTGCCATGGCGGCAGGTCTGAAAGACGGCAACACGCATCACCCCGGTTTGAGAAAGAATCAGGGGCGGCTGTTATGGGATTTGCGTAACCGGCAAATCGGCATTGTGGACTGGAAAACCTTTTTAATACGCATTTATTATTTGTATGAATGTCTAATTTTTAAAAAGAGACAGCCGGTTCCAAGGGAATAGTATGTTCATTTGTAGAATAGAATTGTGACCGAATAGCTCTGTGTGATTTTTGGCACGGAGCTATTTTTACGTCCATTTGAGAGTAAGAGTCAAAACTGCCTAAAAAGCTGACACCTGAAATCGTGCGGGAGTTTGTTGAGAAGATTGTGGTGCATGAGCGTTCCGAGCCATACAAGAAGAAAAACTATACCCAGCAGGTTGATGTCTATTTCAACTTTGTGGGCAAGGTTTAAGACAAGAGAAAAACCGTAGGACTTGAAATCCTACGGCAAATCTTAAAAATTGAAAACATCCTTATTGACATGGGACTTTGTCCGCACCCTTTTTTTACTGTTTTTTCACAATGGGAAGCCAAACCTGACTGCGGTAATTCGCTGCACTTTGATCTCCCTCATAATAAACCTCTATATCCGGCGCCGCTGCATATTCGTAACCCGATGTGGGAAGCCATTCTGTAATGATTCTTTGCTGCAAACTTTGTATTGCATGGGGCATAGGGCCAACACAATCAAAGATTGCCCAAGTTCCTTGGGGAACAAAATACTCCTCCATCCCCTCTGCGCAAGGCTGCTTCGTTGCCGCGGCAATATAATATCCGCTAAATTCACCATTGTCACAGGTGGAAACACCTAATATCCCCTGGGGCTCTGTCCCATCTACCAAAGTACAAACCTTCTCAATGCCGCCCTTCGCAGCTACCTCCTGCCAAAAAACCGGCACCTTTTCTAAGCAATCCTCCATTGTCATGGGTTCCTTTAGGGCATAGCCTGCAATTCTGAAGCCTTCCTTTGTTTCGATTCTGAAATTCATTGCCTCATCTCCTTTTATTGATAGAGTAAAGGTAATGCGTGGATAGACCGTTAAGGAGACCCCCTCGTTTTTTGCCGCCGTGGGTGCCATCCCATGAATTGCCTGAAATGCACGGTTAAATGCCGTTGGCGAATCATACCCATATTTTACTGCAATATCAATGACCTTTTGACCACCCTGCAGCATTTCAAATGCCGCCAAGGTCATTCTTCTTTTTCGGATATAATCTCCTAGGGTTACCCCTGCAATATAGGAAAACATTCTCTGAAAATGAAAGGTAGAGCAAGCTGCAATTTTTGCCGCTTCATCCACATGAATTACCCTATCAAGATTGTTCTCTATATAGTCCACCGCCTGGTTCAGTCTTTGTATCCACTCCACATTCCTTACCTCCTATGATAAAAGGATAGCATTTCCTTTTTTCCTTTTCCTCTCTAATCTGAAACAGAAATTGAGAGCTTACACTCACTGTATCACAAAAGGTTTTTTCCAACAATATTAAAATTTTTTTTGCATTACGCCGATTCCACTACACCCTTACGAATACGAATTATGATTTCACAGCCTTCTTCGTTCTGCGAATCCTCGTATACCACATCCATACCGCTGCGACGGATCACCTCAAGAGATTGCTTAATAGTATTGGTAAACAAACGAAAATCAGTAACAAAGCGTTTTTCCTTACGCTCTCCTTTTGGCGTATGCTTATTTCGCATTTCTTCCAAGGTATACTCCACCAAGTCCTCTGTCCGTTTTACATTCATTTCCTCACGAATCATCTGCGCCATTACCACCAAGCGGCTTTCTTCATCAGGCAGACGAAGCAAGGCTCTTGCATGACGTTCTGTGAAGCTATGATCCAAAAGCTCTTTTTTTACACTTTCCTCCAGCTTTAAGACACGCAGCTTATTTGCAATAGCCGATTGGCTTTTAGAAAGCTTTGCCGCCAGCTGCTCTTGGGTCAAGCCATAGTCCTCCATCATGTTGCGATAGCCCTCGGCCTCTTCCAAAAAACTAAGATTTTGCCGTTGAATATTTTCAATGAACGCCAATACTGCACTATCGCTGTCATTTACTTGCACAAATAAGGCGGGAATGGTTGTAAGCCCTGCCATTTGAGCCGCACGCAAACGGCGTTCCCCCGCCACCAATTCGTAAAATCCTCCACTCATTTTTCGCACGGTAATGGGCTGCAATATTCCATATGCAGTGATGGACTCCGCCAACTCCTCCAAGGCAGTCATATTGAAATACTTTCTTGGCTGGTATGGATTGGGGCGGATTTTTTCAATGGGTAGCTGATAAACTGCCTTTTCTTTTTTCAAACGCATTTCGGGAAATTTCAAAACCTCCATATGTATTTCCTCCTTTTTTATTCTATGGAAACCGCAATACCTTTACAAATCTACGGCATTTTTCTTTTTTTTCATTTTATCACAGGAAACCCATTTGGGCAGAAAAAGAGTACAACAAAATCACTGTGGCCTCGACAAAAAGACAGCGCAACAGACACAAAAAGCTCGAAGCTTTGGAGATATTGGCGGAGGTTGTGAAAAAGAGATGGGGTAATTTCCTTTTTATGTCAAAATTTTTTAAATAAATACTACATATACTGCTTTTTTTGACATTCAAATACTATATATTGAAAGTGTATTTTTCCATTCAAAGAAAAATTTATAAAGATTTTCTTGTTTTTTTCAATAAAAATTTAATTTTTGAACTTGTTGAAAAACAATAACCATTGCTATGACTTTATGAATTTGATTTTTATAGGAATAAAATCCTTATCAAAAAAACATTTCCCAAGAAATTCCATGGCGAGAGCAAATTTAAAATTCTCCCGGCTTTGCCGTCTGCCCTGTCTTGGGCAGTAAGGGTCATCACTTTTGCTTCGCAAAAGCCGGCTTTGGCGTCTGCCCTGTCTTGGGCAGTGAGGGATCATCACCAATGTTTTATACCATTACATATGTCAATCATTTTTTAATTGAAAACAATACAAAGCCTTTTTTAAAAAAAATTTAAGGGTCTACTTTGCCATTTTCCCAAAAAATGATTTTAAAAACCTTTGTTTCCAAAACACCCTCATTTTTTTATTTTGGCGAAAAATAAAAAAGCCTTTTTTTGCAAGGCAAAGCTTTTGCCAAGTAATTGGGCTTTTTTTAAGGTGTGTGGGAACAACCCACACAGGCCATATATTGTCCACCTTATCATTTTAAGGGGTTTTTTGTAATTTTACCTGCTTTTCTGGGATATGCTTTTGGCGTAGAAGCTACCTTTTCGATAAAAACAAGCTTATGGGATAGCTCCGTAAACGGAATGGCAACGTCAATCACCTCTGTCACCCTGCCCCCAAGCTTCCCTAAAGCACCCTCTGCTGCGGCGATTTCCGCCAGTGCATCCGGGCCTTTTAAGGCTGCCAGTTTGCCGCCTACCTTTACAAAAGGCAGACAATATTCCGCCAACACAGCCAAATTCGCCACCGCACGGGATACACAGTAGTCAAACTGCTCCCGATACATGGGGTTTTGCCCACCATCCTCCGCCCGCGCATGGACACAAGCAACATCCGTCAGACCCATGGCCTGAATGGCCTCCTCCAAAAAACCGATTCTTTTTTGCAAGGAATCCAATAGGGTCATAGAAACCTGAGGACAGACAATTTTCACGGGCAGACCGGGAAAGCCTGCACCCGTTCCCACATCTATTATTTTCGTGGCGTCCCATAGCTTTAAATAAGGCACAAGGCTTAGGCTGTCAACAAAATGCTTTAACACAACCTCGCGTTCCTCCGTTATGGCGGTTAAATTCATTTTTTCGTTCCATTCCAAAAGCAGGGACTGATACGCCATAAACTGGTCTGCCATTTGTGGGGAAAGATGAATTTGCATCTCCTCACAACAGGCTTGCAATAGCATTTTATTTTCCATAAGCTACTCCTTTTCAATATAATTTATTTTCCACTTGCCAAAACGGTTGGGTTCAGCCACCATTTGAACAAAAATCACTTCGGTATTGCCCTCGTCATTTTTACAAGTCAACGCTACCGTTCTGATTTCGTTAAAAATATCATCCGAAAAAAAACGCAGCAGCTTTCTCTCGCCAAAAAAGTTTTTAATTCCCTCAAAATCCACCATAGTAGCTGCTGATGTAGAAAGATAGCCCATCGCCTCGTCTTGATGATCCTTTTCTAAAGCGTTCAAAAAGGAACGCACCGTTCCACTGGGATTTGGCAATGAAAAAAAAGGGCCGCCAATTGTTTTAAAACAGGAATCCTCCAAAGGAACTCTTCTTTTTGGCAGAAATACTTTTCTGTCTTTATTGGGCTTTTCCATTTCAGAGCCCTCCCAAGGCAGAAATAACTTCATGAAACCGCCTCCTTTCTGAATAAAAATCAAGACCGTGGGGCTTTGCCCTCTCACTGCCCATGATAAAGCAAACAGCGTAACAAAAGTGATGAACAACCCCACTTGCTTTTTGTAATAAACAAGACGAAAAACTTTTATTTGAAACCGCATAACTATGGGGTTTCAGGGGGATTGGGATATAAACTTTCATTTTACCCATTCCCCTGCAAAAACGAATGGTTTTGCATGTAAAAGTTTCGCTCAAGCCTTTTCAAAGGCTTGCAGGGTTCGGGATAGCATCCCGAGAACTTGCCCTTTCTGGGTTCGGGATAACGTCCCGAGAACTTGCCCTTTTTTGCTGCTCTAAATAAATAAGCAAAACGGAAATATCCGCTGGCGATACCCCAGTAATTCGGGAAGCCTGCCCTAGTGAGCTGGGATGAATTGCATCTAGCTTCTGCTGTGCCTCGATGCGCAGCCCTTGAATACTCTTATAATCCATGTCATCCCCTAGCTTACGGTTTTCCAGCTTCTTAAACTGCTCTACTTGCTTTAATTGCTGCCCAATATACCCCTCGTACTTGATCTGGATATTTACCTGCTCCTTCACTGGCTCTGGCAAATCGGGTCTTTCCCCATCAACGGGCGCTAGCTTTTCATAGTCCAATTCAGGCCTTTTGATCAAATCCGATAGCCTTACCCCGGATTTGATGGCCGAGCTTTGATATTTCTCCAAAATTTCCAATGTTGTTTCATTGGGTGCAATGGTTAAGCCCTTTACACGCTCAATTTCCAAGGCAACCAAGCGTTCCTTCTCCCGTAATGCTAAGTAACGCTCCTGGGAAATCAAACCGATTTCGTGTCCAATGGGCAATAACCTTTGGTCCGCATTGTCCTGGCGTAACAGCAAACGGAACTCCGCACGGCTTGTCATCATACGATATGGCTCTTTGCTCCCTTTGCTGATTAAATCGTCAATCAGTACACCGATATACCCATCGGAACGCTGTAAAATAACAGGCACTTCTCCTTGAATATAGCGCGCCGCATTGATCCCACCGATTAACCCCTGGGCCGCCGCTTCCTCGTATCCCGAACTGCCGTTAAACTGCCCCGAACTAAATAAACCCTTATACTCCTTAAATTCCAAGGAAAGCTTTAATTGTGTGGCATCAATGCAATCATATTCAATGGCATAGGCAAAACGGGTAAATTCGCAGTGCTCCAATCCGGGAATGGTACGATACATGGCAATTTGCACATCCTCAGGCAAGGAGGAGGACATTCCCTGTATGTACATTTCCTCTGTCCCCTCGCCTTCCGGCTCGATAAAAATCTGATGGCGGTCCTTATCGGCAAAACGAACCACCTTATCCTCAATAGACGGACAATATCTGGGGCCTGTCCCTTCGATGACACCGCCAAACAATGGGGAACGATGCAAATTATCCCGTATTACTTGATGGGTTTTTTCGTTGGTATAGGTCAACCAGCATAAAAGCTGTTCTCTTTTAATATCCTCTGCTGTATTTTCAAAGGAAAAGGGAACGATATTTTCATCCCCATATTGAGGTTGCATTTTCTCAAAATCCAAGGAACTTTTCAATATTCTTGCCGGTGTGCCCGTTTTAAAACGATACAGACGGATGCCCATATCCTTTAAATTTTCGCTTAAGTGGGTGGCTGGCATCAAATTATTAGGCCCACTGGGCACAATTACTTCACCATGCAAACAACGCCCATGCATAAATGTACCCATGCAAAGAACAGCGGCTTTACAGCGAAAGATTGCTCCAGCAGCAGTCACAACGCCCGAAACCTTGCCATTCTCCGTCAAGATCTCTGCAATCTCCCCTTGATAAATCCGCAAGTTTGGCGTTCTTTCCAAGGTAAGCTTCATTTCCGCCTGATATTTTACTTTGTCCGCCTGGGCACGCAAGGAATAAACTGCAGGACCTTTCCCCGTATTCAACATTTTTGTCTGAATATAGGTTTTATCAATCGCTTTCCCCATTTGCCCGCCCAAAGCATCGATCTCTCTTACCAGATGACCCTTGGAGCTGCCGCCAATGGACGGATTGCAGGGCATCATGGCAATGCTGTCCAGACTGATGGCAAACATTATGGTTTTCATGCCCATTCTTGCCGCCGCCAACGCCGCCTCACAGCCTGCATGGCCGCCGCCGACAACAGCAACATCGATGGTTCCCGCCTCATACATCATGATTAAAACTCCTTTATATCGCAAAGGGAAATCCCCTCGGTTTATTTTCTATTCTCAACCTACTATTTTAGGATAAGTTCGCTAAATAAGCAATGGTTTCCGGGCAATTCCGTGGGAAAAAATTTCCCATTTTCAACAAAAATCGTTAAACAACATTCCTGTAAATTATTTGCCCAAGCAAAATTTTGTAAAAATACGGTCTATAATTTCCTCATCTGCCACATCCCCAGTAATTTCGCCCAAGGCACGGTTGGCATCTTGTAAATCCAAGGAAATAAAATCCTCGGGCATACGGGTACGAATGGTAATCAAGCATTGCTCCATGGCTTCTTTGGCACGGAATAGTGCATTTTTATGGCGGGTATTACCCAAAAGCCCGTCCTCCGCCTTTACACCTTCGCCATGGAAAAACAATTCCTTTAAGCCGTTGATTAATTCCTCAAAGCCACGGTTTTCCTTAATGGAAACGGAAAGCAGCTGCTCCTTAGGGATATATTTTTCCAACTCCTCCATGGAAAGCGCCTGGGTCAAATCCGTTTTATTCAGCAAAACCAGAGTCTTTTTTCCCTGAATGAAGGACAAAATCTCTCTATCCTCCGCCTCCAGCGGTCTTGAGCTATCCAGCATCATCAAAATTAAATCGGCTTTTTCAGCATGGGCCTTGGATTTCTCCACACCCATTTTTTCCACCAAGTCGCCGGTTTCTCGAATACCTGCGGTATCCACAATTTTCATAGGAATGCCGTCGATATTAATATATTCCTCAACGGTATCCCTGGTTGTGCCGGGGATGTCCGTTACGATTGCCCGTTCCTCCTCCAAAAGCCAATTCAAGAGGGAAGATTTACCCACGTTGGGCTTGCCCACGATAACGGTTTCCAAGCCTTCCCGGATGATTTTACCTCGATCGGCATTTTGCAACAGTTTTTCCATACGGTCTAAAATTTTCAAAGTGCCCTGCTCCATAGTTCCATAAGTTTCTTCTTCCACGTCATGCTCGGGATAATCGATGACTGCCTCAATGGAGGCAATCATATCCAGAATTTCCTGACGCATAGAACCCACTTCTATTTTCAATCTACCCTCCAGCTGATTCACCGCCGCCTGACGGGACAGATCAGTATGGGAGTTGATGATATCTATGACTGCCTCGGCTTGGGTCAAATCCATACGGCCATTTAAAAAGGCTCTCTTGGTAAATTCTCCCGGCTCCGCCAATCTTGCGCCCTCGTTTAAAACCGCTTCTAATATTCTACGAGTGACCAAAGAACCGCCATGACAGTTGATTTCCACAATATCCTCTTTGGTATAGGTTTGGGGGGCTTTCATAACGGAAACCAGCGCCTCGTCAATGATCTCGCCATGATGAATGATTTTACCATAGGACAGGGTATGACTTTTCTTGGACAAAAGAGTGTTTTTTCCCGAAAACAGGCCATCCACCAATTCGATACTGCCCCCTCCACTGATTCTGACAATCCCGATTCCGCCCACACCCAAGGGGGTTGAAATCGCCGCTATTATATCATCTAGTTGGTTAAATCTATTCATTTTATCCCTCCTATTTAGGTCAAAGTCAAGTTCAAGGGCAAAGACAAGGGCAAGACCTCGGGACGCTGTCCCGAACCCTGCAAGCCTTTGTAAAGGCTTGAGCGAAACTTTTATACGCAAAAACATTTGTTTTTGCTAGTGGTTTTCATTAAAAGTTTTTGGTCTTGTTTTTTTCAAAAAGCAAGTAAGTGGTTCATCACTTTTGCTACGCAAAAGTCGGCTTCGCCGTCTGCCCTATCTTGGGCAGTGAGAGAGCAAAGCCAAAGGTCTTGCCCTTTTATCTTGCCCTTATGTCTTGACTTTAGATATAGCAAAACCCGCAACAAGCGCTCCTGTAACGGGTTTTTTTGACTGCGTTTATTTTAAAGTAATCACAACATTGCGGTAAGGCTCTTCTCCCTCGCTAAAGGTTGTTACAAAGCGGTCATTTTGCAATGCGGAATGGATAATTCTTCTTTCATAAGGATTCATTGGTTCAAGCACTACATTTTTCTTTGTGTGCTTTACCTTCTTTGCTAAGTTAAAGGCAAGGGTTTCCAAAGTTTCCTTTCTTCTTTGACGGTAATTTTCCGTATCCAACATTACGCTGATATAGGAATTACTGTTTTTATTCACAACAAGGTTTACTAGGTATTGCAACGAATCTAAGGTTTGGCCTCTTTTGCCGATTAGAATGCCCATTTCATTGCCAATTAAATTTACCAACAAATGCTTGTCCTTTATTTGGGATTCAATTTTTACAATTAATCCCATAGCTAAAAATACTTCTCTTAAAAAATTTTCTGCAGCACGCTCGGGTTTGAAATTTTTACGAACCAATACAATTGCATCTTTTCCGCCAAATACACCAAAAAAGCCTTTTGATCCCTCATCAATCACGGTTATGGAAACTTCTTCCTTAGACGCTCCCATCTCTGCTAAAGCAGCATCCACCGCTTCTTCAATGCTTCTACCGCTTTTTCTGATTTCATCCATTCTGAGCAGCCTCCCCCATAAATTTCTTTTTATAGTACTTCTGCAAGATTACCTGCTGAATAATACCGAACACGTTACTGATTGTCCAGTAAAGGCCAAGACCAGCCGGCATACTAATACAGAAGAAGCCCATCATAAACGGCATTACATACGTCATTGTTTTTGTCATAGCCATTGCAGGGTTCTCCTGCCCGCCATTGCTCGCAGGTGGTGTCATAGACATCATAATTTTAGATTGGGCATAGGTGGTAATTGCCGCTAAAATAGGAACCATGATACCCGGCCATTTCAACCCTGCCTGGCTTACCAAGGGCAGGAATAAAAATGTTTCAATATTATTCTTTGTTGCCAAAAGATCTACCAATGCAGTTCCATTGGAACCAAGCTGACTTACAATTGACTGCCATGAATCAACATTCAGATAATTCACCAGCATTACAATGTCATTTAAACGACTTAAATCAAAGCCATTGGCTTTAATTGTTGCAACATTTTTATATTGATCCACAAATGTCTGAGCATAGGGCCCAAAAACTTCCATTCTGGTAGTTTGGGGAATTTGCAAAATTGCGTTTGCAATATCTGTATAATTTTGACCAATAACATCAACATATACATATGCATTTTGGAAAATGTAGAACAATGCATATAATATAGGAAGCTGAACTAACAAAGGCAAGCAGCCGCCCATAAGGTTAATGCCGTTTTTCTTTTGAAATTCCCTGATAATAATGACATAATATTTCCCGATAATCCATGCCTTCCTCCGCTAAATAAGAAGCGCCATATTGGCTCATTCCTGCACCATGACCATAGCCATGGGTTACAAAAACAAAGCTGTCCCCTTGCCGCTCCACCTCAAAGTTTGCGCTGCGCAGCCCCAGCGCGGTGCGAACCTCCAAACCGCTTAGACTAATGCCGCCTACTCTTAACTTTTGAATGTAGCCCGCTTGGGATCTATCTATAATATTGAAGGTCAAATTCGTTTCATCTTGATTTAACTCCCCAAATTTTTGCAGCTTATCCCAAACCTCCTTAGCGGAAATCGTACAAGTATATTCGTTATTGGGCGCATTCTTATCCTCCTCGCTGTCAACGCTTTTTAAATAGGGCAGAGCACTGGACCACACATTTTCCGAGGCCTCTGTTTTGCCGGCGCTTTGGGCATGAAATACCGCCAAAATTGGCTCCCCATCATAAACCATAATTTCGCCCTGGGTTTCCTTTACCGCTTTTCTAATTTTATTTGCATTATCAATATAATTTTCGCCCCATTTTTTCTTTTGCTCCACAACGGAATTGTAGGCTTGTCCTACATCATAAAGAACTTCTTCGGAGCCCGCCTCCTGCATCTTTCTCACTTCATAGGTACGAGCAGCCACAGCCTGCGCCTTTAAGGCTTCTTCCGGAAAAGAAGCAGGCATTTCCGCAGAAACAACCCCCACAATATATTCCTCCAGCTCCGGCGAAAACACATCATCAATCCCGATCAGCGTTTTTGCCTCCTTCACCTCTTGGGTGAAAAATCCGCCCCAAAGCAGGGTAATGAACAACGGAAGAAGGATAACTGCCAATATAATATATCCAATCAGGATTGCCAAAAGCTTTTTTCCCATGTTTTCACTTCCCCTCCCTCCAACATATGAAGAAAAGGGACGTTCCATGCTTTGCAGAAGGAAGAATCCGGGGCAAAATTCGGCTATTTTTTGACGATAACAGTGCATTTCAATACAAATACCTGCTCTCGATTTTTCGGAAAGTTTTTTTTCAATGCTTTTTTCAAATTTATCAAAAAATTTATTTCTCCGTAGAAATTTTGGCGACAAATAATATCTCTACTCCTTAATTTAGCGTATTTCCGGTTTTAAAAAAGCCTCTTTATAAAAATCAAGGAATCAAAAAACCTGTATCACATAGCATCTGCTTTGCAATACAGGTTTTTTCATTTCATAAAAAAATATCTATACCAAAAATAACCATACACCAAAGGCTGTGACTAAAATACAACCAAATATACCAAGCTTAGCATCCCGTCTGTCTGTTCTGCGGATTCGTTTTAAGAATTCAGCCGCATCCAACTGCGTAATATATAACCCACCAAAAACCCCAATTTTTGCCTTGAGATTTAATATAGATTCCTGCTGCAGCATAAAATAGGTGCGCCGCGTCATTCTAAAATGATAGGTAATTCCATTTTGAATTCCCTCCAGAAAATAGCCCTTACCAATCCCTTTTTCCACACCGCTTTCGCTGGCGATATAAAACTGACAGGAAAGAAGCGTCAGCTCCTTTTTTTTGCAGTATAATCGATCCATCGCAGTAAACACCATTTGTGTAAAAATCCAATTCAAGGCCAGCATCGGCGTTATAGTAAGCAGCATTGTCCAAACACTTCCGTGGTCACTTTTCCAGCCCTGAACATTTAATATATACCCATAGAGTTGAGCCTGGGCAAAGGAATATAAAAACATGATGAACACAATGATATATACCATTGCAAAAATAATGCTGTGGCGCTTTCTGACCTTTGTATTCCACATTTTTACATCCACCAAGCCTCGTCGGCAGACCCAAAACATCAAAATGCAAATAATTACCATCAACCCGTTAATTGATATATCGCCTTCATAGGTAATGGTCATTGCAAGAATGGGTATCAGCCAAATACAAATGGCAATCCACCCCAGCCTTCCTGACGTGGCAGAAGTAAAAACGCACCAATATATTGTTATCAAGGTAATAATTCCCAACCACGCCATATGCCCTTCTCCTTACCCGAAAACTCAGATTCCTCTAAAGCTGTCGGGGCGGAACGAGCTCCGACGGCGGCTAGCCTCAATTTGCGCCAAAATTTTCTCTTTATCTCCATTTAATGTACCGCCCAATGCAGTATAATTAGACGCATGGTTTGAACGGAACACAGTGCCCTGGGCATCTACGTTACGAATAAATAATTCCGTTTCATCCAAAACCTCTTGGGGATTCAAAAGCTCAACTTCCCCTCTTTGCACCTGATCGTATATTTCGGTGCCGGGTTCAACCATTAATGTCAAAAATCCCACATACTCTGGCTTAATGGCAGAAATCACCCTTGCACTGCCCAAAGCATGCTCCTGCCAATATTTTTTCCCGCCTAACCCGGAAATTACAGTCATGGAAAGCACCATCCCGGCCTCCCTCACCTTTTTGCCTGCCTCAATCATTTCTGCGGAAGTAACACCTTTTTTTACATCCTTCAAAACTTCATCCGCACCGCTTTCCAAGCCCACATAAACCATATCCAAGCCAGCTTCCTTCAAGCGGCGTAAGTCCTGGGGAGTCTTGTTGATAATATCCTTTGGCGCACCATAAACGGAAATTCGTTCCACTTCGGGAAAATATTCATGGCACTTGTCAATAATATACAACAAATCCTCAGTCTTTACAATCAACGCATCGCCATCAGCAAGGAAAATGCGGCGCACCTGAATGCGGTTGTAATAGTTTCTTGCCATTTCCAAGTCCTCCGCCACCTCATTTAAGGGACGAATACGAAATTTTTTGTCCTTATACATATTACAAAATGTACAGGTATTTCTGGCACAGCCAATTGTTAATTGAATAATTAAGCTTCCCGCCTCGCTGGGCGGTCTATATACCGTTCCTTCATATCTCATTTTATAATCAACTCCTATTCCCATACTATCTTATCTATTATACAGGGATTATTGCAAAATTATCAATACCCATTTCTTACAATTGACAAAGATCACAAATTTGAATATAATTAAGCTTGTACTTTTGGTCTTTGTATATTGTTTGCGACTATTTGGATGAATTGTTTCGGGGATAAGAATACAACCTCTCGGCTGTTTTTTTACACTAAACATTTTTCCTTCTACGCCACAGCCCAATAAGCCTAGCTAGGTCCGGTCATTCCGGCACACCCATTCCTTGTCTGCGTTTATTCGGTTGCAATATCCAAAGAAAAAAAACAAGGGCAATTTTGCTCTTGTTTTTTTTATTGATTTTTATTGAAAAGAAACTTTACTTATTCATAATGCATAATTTATAACTACAAATTATGCATTATGAATGATACATCGTATTTCAGCCTGTTACGGATTGCAGCAAACCGTCACTGTTAAATGTAAGCTTTACGGTTTTGCCTACGGCAAGATCATTCACCTTATCTTTTGCAACACCACTGATATTAATCGTAGGGTTGGCAACCGTATTAAACGTGAACTTATTCCCATCCTCGGTCAAAATTCTTAATAATTTGGTGTCATTATTATATTCCTGGAAAGCACCCTTAGCATCTTTGATGTAAACATTTATGCGTTCCACATTATTCTTTTCATTCAGTCGAACCTCTGCATATACAGTAACGTCCTCGTCCTCAATCGCTGACTTCACACGATCTAAGGAAGTAGTGTTCAAGCTATAACTATGCAAGTCTGTATTGGAGCTGCTCAACCATCCATAAACCGCAGAATTGCCAGAGAATTTCAAACCGTTCGCCGCTGATTCAGCAGTACCTTTTGCGCTGATAGATCCAGATAAATATGCATTTTCAGAAACATTGATTTTTTGCACAATGCCATCTTTGTCAAAGCTTAGCGTAAGTGCAGAGCCAATATAGCCCGATGTTCCAATGTCCTCATAGGTATAATCATCCGTTCCGGTAGATGGCTTTCTAGCTGTAGTAAATGTAATTTTTTTACCATCCGTAGTTTCCAGCACCAATTCTTTTTCATCAATATCATAGGAAACCAGATTGCCCTTAGCAGCCGTAGGCCTTGCTTCAATGGACTGAATAACGTTATTGCCATCCGCCTTAATTTCCGCATAAAGGGTAACCCCGCTAGATTCTGCCATTTTTCTGAAAACAGTCAAAGAGCTCACCGGGGAACCCAACATAACCAAGGGATATTTCACCGTATTTCCATTGGAATCAGTACCCGTAATTACGTCAACATCCTTGCTTCCATCAATTTTCACATTATACTGGTTTAACAATGTATAGGCTACCGTGGAGTCTTTAAATTTCAGCGTATTTCCGGAAAGAGAAGCAACCTCGGCAGTTCTTTCTGTATACGCACCACTGCCTGTAGACCACGAAGATTTTTGGGTAGACAGATATACCTTGTTTATTTTTTTGCCACTATTAAACTCAACCTTGCCATAAACTTTTTTATTATTATCGTCATTTGTGTCAAAGTAGGTTACCGCATTGGAGAGTTTGCAAGATAACCAATCATCATCAGATGTATCCCACTTATAGAACGTAATATTTGAAACGGGGTTTGTTGAGCCAAATTTATAAGTAAGATTGTTGCTGCCATTTTTCAAAACAATTCCCGTATCCGAAAGATCAGCCACTTCATAAATGGAGGATGTATCACTGCTCACCGTAAAGCTCTCCTCGGATAATATTATCTTCGTTGCTTTTCCTGTTTTATCCACCGTAACTTTTACATATACCGTTCCGCTGTTTGCCAAAGACTTGAGCTGTGACAAAGAAACCGAGGTTTCATTAATGTAGTAAGTACACCCAGATGCAAAGTAAGTTCTGCTTGTCGCACTGGAATCACTAGCCTTAAAGGTAATAGAAGTGTCATCCATGGTGCTTACAATGCCGGAGCTCATATATTGTTCGTAAAAGGTCACATAAACCTCTGTAGCATATGTGTTTTCAACCTGAGTAGAATTGCCGCTGCTGTCCTTGCCCTTTTCCACCTTTGAATTGGTATTAATTCCGGCATAAGCATATTTATCGGAATTATCTTTTAATTCAGTTTGCAAATCAGCCCGCTTAATGCTCTTGTTATCTAAATAAAACAGACAGTCGCTATCTAACTCTATTTTTTCAGTTTCTCCCGTATTATCATTTTCAATCGTTACTTTGTCGGTGGCTAAAGCTGTAATATAACCCGTAATATTGTATTTTTGCTGCAGAGTTGAACCATCCACAATACGGATTGTATCTAAAGCACCGCTGTTATAAGTAAAGCTAACCTTATCTCCCACGCTTAAGCGGGATAAAGCCAATTCCTGTGTAGTACTCCCACTGTAAAGCTTTACATGCTTCGCTGTAGCATTAAAATCCAAAGCCATGCCGGCATCTGTTTTTATGGTTATTTTATAGGTGCTGCCGTCCCCCTCAAAAGCAGTGACTGTTCCTGTGGTTTCCATACCATTCTTTAATACTTCATAGGTTTTATTCAGCATAACTGCCATTTCTGCACGGTTGATATTGTTTGTGGGGTTAAAATTATTACCAGTATCTCCATTTATAATACCAAGACGAGCTAAAACATCAACCAAAATAATAGCATCCTCGGAAATACGATAATAATCATTAAACTTACTGGCTGTCGCAGCTTTTCTGTCCACATCATAGCGCACAGCCATGGCATTGCCAAACATCTTTGCCACATCCTGTCTTGTAGCAGAATTGCTGGTTTTTCCGGTCATGAACTTTGCCATATCCGTTGTGGTAATCAAGCTTTTTTCCAGTCCATAAGAAACTGCGCTTTGTGCCCAGGTAGGAATATTATACGCTTGCATAAATGTAGTATATTTGTATTGCTCTGCTGCATCCAGCTGCTGCGCAGTGCCCGTTTTCACCAAAACAGAATACAGCATTTGTATTGCTTCACAATATGTAACGTTATTACGGGCACGGAATGTGTTGTCCTCATACCCGTTTAATAAACCTAAATCGGCAACGCTATTAATAACAGCTTTTGCCCCGTCCCAAGGAACATCATTAATATCCTTAAAACCTGCTGCATATCCTGTTACATTCATGCAGGAAGATGCCATCACTGCTGCCATAGCCAGTGTTATTTTCTTTTTCATGAATTTACCCCCTTTTGTTCTTTTTGGAGCTTCCATATTTTACTCTTGCTTACAAGTTTATCATATTTTTTTTAACATGCCTAGACCTTTCGTTCTTAAGGATTTATTAAAAACTTACAAATTGGAATAAAAATGAAATTATTTTACTGTTATATTTTGAAAAATGCTAAAAACATCATATATTTTACACGAATGCCTTTCTGTTACAAACGCATAATTAGCATAAATTTCCAAGAATCTTTGCAAAAAACCAGCCCGCCTTGCCACAATTTCCAGAAAAAATTCTGTTTGCTGCAATCGGGCTGTATTAAAGGGTTTCGGTATGAATTTCTGCATTTCCTCTCTTTCACCTTGCTCTTTTTTGTTCCATTTCCTCAATCAAGGAAACAATTTTTTTATTGGTTGTGATTGAGGTATTATTGATATATTCGTCAGCTTCCCGGGCAGCATTGTCTGCTTCTTTGCTTATTCTAGCCGCCTCATTTTCCATGCCATCCTCCAAACGCAGCCCAATAATAGCCGTATGCCCTTCCACCACTACTGCGTTACCGGAAATCCCTTTAATTTTGTGAAGCAAAGCTTTAATGCTTTGTGCTCGTTCCTCAAAGGTTTTATCTCCAATTTTTTCATCCGCTTTTACAAAATGCACACCGGACAAATTATTTTCCGTTACCTTTGCGGAACATCCGCTGAAAACAAATATTGCCAAAATCAAAATACTCATCCTTTTTTTCCACATTTTTCGCCGCCTCCCTTTTTCTTTAGTATGTCTTAAAAAAAAAGATTTATGAAAAGCAACTTATGGTTGATTTTGATTTTTGCCCTAAAATCGGATATACTAAAGGCAGAAAAAAGGAGGCGAAAAAATGGAGCCCAATAAAAAGAAGCATTTTCGTGTAATTGTGAAAAATATTCACGAAACACCTGCAAATGGAATTTATTTAACAAATGTTGAAGCAGCTAAGTTCTGTGTTTTCGGAGGTATTGTTTTTTTTATTTTAACAATTTTTGCTGTTTTTCCCCGAAAAAAATAAGGTTCCACTACTTCTTTCTTGCCAATTGAGTCCCTTTTCGCTATAATAATTTCAGTATGAGTGAAACCCATGGAAAGGAAGAATAACATGAAACTCGGTATTGTAGGTCTGCCCAATGTGGGCAAAAGCACCTTATTTAATTCAATGACATTGGGAAAAGCGGAGGCGGCCAACTATCCCTTTTGCACCATTGACCCCAACGTAGGCGTAGTAACCGTTCCCGATGAACGTTTAACAAAACTGGCCGAAATACACGCTTCGGCAAAAATTGTACCTGCGGTCATTGAATTTGTTGATATTGCAGGCTTGGTTCGCGGTGCAAGCAAAGGCGAAGGCTTGGGGAATAAATTCCTCTCCCATATTCGTGAGGTGGATGCCATTGTTCACGTTGTACGCTGCTTCGAGGACACCAATGTAATCCACGTTGACGGTTCTGTAGACCCCATTCGTGATATTGAAACCATCAATTTGGAGTTAGTATTCTCCGATTTAGAAATTTTAGAGCGTCGAATTGCGAAAACAGGAAAAATGGCAAAGGCGGACAAGTCCTTGCAGCACGAAATGGATCTTTTGCAAAAAATAAAAGATACTTTGGAGCAGGGAATTTCAGCAAGGGCCATGGAATTTGATACGCCTGAGGATAAGGCTTTCGTGGAATCCCTTACGCTGCTGACGACAAAGCCTGTTTTATATGCTGCAAATGTATTGGAAGAGCATTTGGCTGATGACGGCACTACCAATCCTTTTGTTGGAAAGGTGCGGGAATATGCGAAAAACGAAGGTAGTGAGGTATTTGTCCTTTGTGCAAAAATCGAAGAGGAAATTGCCGATTTAGACGAAGGGGATAAAAAAGAATTCCTTGCGGAACTGGGCGTAGCCTCCAGCGGACTTGACCGTCTGATTGCTGCAAGCTATCAGCTTTTGGGCTTAATCAGCTACTTAACCGCAGGTCCCCAGGAAACCCGTGCATGGACAATCGTCAACGGCACAAAAGCACCCCAGGCAGCAGGTAAAATCCATAGTGATTTTGAAAGAGGCTTTATTCGTGCAGAGGTTGTTGCCTATGACGATTTGATTCGTTCCGGCTCTAACACCGCCGCAAAAGAACAAGGCTTGGTTCGTTCCGAGGGCAAGGAATATGTTTTTAAAGACGGAGATGTGGTTCTGTTCCGCTTTAACGTATAATTGCATTTTTCATAAATACAAGGTCAATACCTTGAGGACTTTGCCCTCAAACACCCACAAGGGTTTCGTTCAGCACTTTGCTTCGCAAAGCTGTCCTTCGGACAGTTGGCACTTCTTTGCCATTGCAACCTTGATCATTTAGAAACCGCATAACTATGCGATTTCAATAAAAGTTTTTGGTCTTGCTTTTTACAAAAGCAAGCAGGGGGTCATCACTTTTGCAAAGCAAAAGCCGCCTTCGTCGTCTGCCCTATCTCGGGCAGTGAGAGGGCGGCGCCCAAGGTTTGTGAATTTCAAATACTCCACTTTCGGGATAAACAAAAAAACGATAATCACTAATTCTGGTGATTATCGTTTTCTTTATGTTGTAATATCCATTGCAATATAAATTAATATATTGCTGTGACAATTTTTACTTTTTCTTATTTATTTTCCTCATAGGAAGGCTCTTTCTTTGATGCTTCTCCTTCCACCAATTCTTCTGCAAGCGCCTCAGCCTCTTTGGTTTCCTCATCTTCTTCCAAAGCAGCATCAAAATCCCCAAGGGCGGACTTCAAAAAACTTTCTGCATCATCAATTTCATTCATTTGAATTTGCAATGAATTTAAAACTGACTCAACATTTTGCGTATATGCCTCCTCTTCTGAAAAAGCATCTGAATTATCCGTGGCCGAAGGCTCTGTTTCCTGCGCATCCATGTCTGTCCAGTCCTCAGCCTGATCTCTTTCTCTTTTTTCCTTCATCTTTTCCCTGTAATTTTTTACATCCTCCTTTAGGCTGTCCATCATCTCTGCCATTCGGAAAGCCGCACTTCTTACTGCCGGTTCAAGATCTTCAGCCTTTTCGGAAGCCTTGTTCGCCATATCCTTAACCATGGGCTGAATTTTTTCCGCCTTTTCGCCTACGGTCTTGGCTACGGAATTCAAAGCCTCTCCCGCCTTGCCCAAAACATCCCCTACAGATTTGCTGATTCCTTCCTTGTCAAAGCCTGCGCTGCTTTGTAAAATAATTAATAATCGCTCTGCTTCATCAACATTGATAATCCCTTTTTCCAGCATACTTAAAATTGCCATCCGTTCTTCATTCATTGATCGTTCCTCCTTTTCATGGGAATTTATATAAACATTATATTCATCCGGTCTATTTTCGCTTTTCCCAAAGGCAAATAAAATGCTTTCCACAATGCGTCTGGAAGCCTGTCCGTCCCCAAAGGGATTCTTTGCCCGGGCCATTTTTTCATAGGCCGTGCCGTTGTCCAAAAGCTCCTTTGCAGCAGAGTATATTGCTTCTTCATTGGTCCCCACAAGCTTTAATGTTCCGGCTTCCACCCCCTCGGGACGCTCCGTCACGTTGCGAAGCACCAAAACAGGCTTGCCCATGGAAGGAACCTCCTCCTGCAAGCCACCGCTATCCGTCAATACCAAATAGGAACGGCACATTAGGTTGTGCATATCCTTTAAATCCAGAGGCTCCGTCAAATAAATTCCCTGGGTTTGCCCAAGAATTCTGTGAACAGGCTCCATCACCGCTGGGTTTTTATGCACTGCATAAACAACCTCCACATCGGGATATTCCTCCACCAAACGCTTTACGGCATGGCAAATATTTTCCAACGGCTCCCCAAGGTTTTCCCTCCTGTGGGCAGTCATGGCAATGACACGCTTCTTTTGAAAATCAATATGATTTAGCTCCTCCACCGTAAAGGTATAGCCCTCCTCAATGGTATGTGCCAATGCATCAATGACGGTATTTCCTGTAACGAAAATACTATTTTCATCCAAATTTTCCTTTAAAAGATGCTCCTTTGCCAAGGGCGTGGGGGCAAAATGCAAATCCGTCAGCGCCCCTGTTAAACGGCGGTTCATCTCCTCGGGAAAGGGTTGATATTTATCATAGGTACGCAGCCCCGCTTCCACATGACCCACCTTCGTTTGATTGTAGTACGCAGCCAAAGCCCCGGCAAAGGTGGTAGAGGTATCTCCATGCACCAAAACAATATCCGGCTTTTCCTTTGCAATAACACCCTCCAAGCCTGTTAAGGCTCTTGTTGTAATTCCTGCTAAGGTTTGTCTTGACTGCATAATATCCAAGTCATAGGCCGGGTGCAAATCAAAAATCTCCAGAACCTGATCCAGCATTTCTCTGTGCTGCGCCGTTACGCAAACAATGCTTTCTACTTGTTCGTTTTTTTCCAATTCCTTCACAAGGGGGGCCATCTTGATTGCCTCCGGTCTTGTGCCGAAAACACTCATTACTTTAATTTTATTCATGCTGGGTGCCGCGCTCCTTTATGTCTAAATTTAGGTCAAACTTACTTAATATAATTTGTGATTGTACCGATGCCATCAATTTCGCATCTTACTACATCGCCCTTTTCCAAAAATTTGGGGGGATCAAAGCCCATACCAACACCCGCCGGTGTACCCATGGCAATAATAGTGCCTGCCTTTAAAGTCATTCCCTGTGAAAGCTGGCTGATTACGTCGGCAACGCCTGTAATCATCAAGGATGTGTTCCCGTCTTGTCTTAATTCCTCGTTCACATAACAGCGAATCCCCAGGGCAGGAGGGTTCTCAAATTCATTTTTCGTTACAATCCAAGGGCCAATGGCAGTAAAATCATCCAAACTCTTGCCAAAATACCACTGCTTGTGGGCAGTCTGCAAATTTCTTGCGCTAAAATCATTGATAATCGTATAGCCAAAAACATAATCAAAGGCATCCAGTTGGGAAACATTTTTTGCATCCTTCCCAATGATTACGCCCAATTCAACCTCATAATCCAACCCATCCACAATGTCCCAATGACCATCCACCATTTCATGGTCTGCCACAGCAACATTCACACGCTTGGAAAAGTAAATGGGCGCAGGTCTTTCGCCGCCAAAAGCTTCATCATGAAACTTCGCCGCTTCCTCAGCATGGGCATAGTAATTAATTCCCAGACAAATCAGATCCTGCTTAGGCACCGGAATGGGGGAAATTACCTTCACATCCCTCATGGGAATACCCTTCATCAATTCCTTATTTTTTTCCAATTTTTTTTCTTTTTCCGGTGTCATCAAGTCTAAAAATTCATTCATATTATGGGCAGTACAGCCTAAGTAATTTACAGGCACTACTTCCAAACCATCATCCTTCAGTACACCAACCATTACTCTACCACTATTTTTAAATGTTAAAACCTTCATTATCAAACACCCTCCTTTTTCGGTTTTCTTTTGTAGTCAAATTAATTTCTAGTATCCATCATATCATAAAAAATGTATGAAGCAAAGACCATTCTTTCGTATACTTCACCTTAATAGAGCTACTTATCCCTCTCACCTTTTGCATAAATATACTGATTTCATTTATTTTTTTGATAAAAAATAGCTAAATGCGCCTTATGGCAGAAATGCATTTTAACACTAATATACAAAAAAACTTAATTCTTTTTATTTTTATTATTTTCTATTGCATTTTACCCCTTCGTTATGTATAATTTGTTTATATTATTCATTCTGAAATCATTTTTCAAATATAAGGAGGATACAATTATCATGAAAGAAAAAATTGTTTTGGCATATTCCGGTGGTCTTGATACTTCCGTTATTATTCCCTGGCTGAAAGAAAATTATGATGCTGAGGTCATTGCTGTTTGCGGTGATGTGGGTCAGGGCAAGGAAACCGATGGCTTGGAAGAAAAGGCACTGCGCACCGGTGCAAGCAAGCTTTATATAGAAGATTTAACTGAAGAATTTATCACAGAGGCAATTTACCCTTGCATTAAGGCAAACGCTGTTTATGAAGGAAAATACCTCTTGGGTACCTCCATGGCAAGACCAATTATTGCGAAAAAATTGGTTGAAATCGCAAAAAAAGAAGGCGCAACGGCAATTTGCCACGGCGCAACAGGCAAGGGCAACGATCAGGTTCGTTTCGAATTAACCATTAAAGCTTTGGCTCCTGAATTGAAAATCATTGCGCCTTGGCGTCTGGATACATGGGGTATGGAAAGCCGTGAAGACGAAATGGCTTACTTGGAAGCAAGAGGCATTCCTTTCCCTGCAAAGAAGGATGATTCTTATAGCCGTGACCGCAATATCTGGCACTTAAGCCACGAAGGCTTGGAATTAGAAGATCCCGCGAATGAGCCTAATTATGAACATTTGCTCCAGATGGGCGTTTCTCCCGAAAACGCACCGGACGTACCCGAATATGTAACCGTTGATTTTGAAGCTGGCGTTCCCGTTTCTGTAAATGGCGAAAAATTAGGTCCCGTTGCTTTGTTGACAAAGCTCAACGAAATCGGCGGAAAAAACGGTATCGGTATCATTGATATTTGCGAAAACCGTGTTGTTGGCATGAAATCCCGTGGTGTATACGAAACCCCCGGCGGTGCAATATTATACTATGCACACCGTGAATTGGAATACCTTTGCCTAGATAAGAAAACATTAGCGTACAACGAGGTTGCAAGCAATAAGCTGACGGAATTGGTTTACAGCGGCGAATGGTTTACGCCTTTGAGAGAGGCTCTTTGCGCTTATTTCGACCATACCAATGCTACCGTTACAGGTTCAGTAAAAATGAAGCTCTATAAGGGCAACATTATTTCCGCAGGGGCAACCTCCCCTTACAGCCTATATAACGAATCCATTGCAAGCTTTACAACAGGCGAAATGTATAACCATAAGGACGCAGACGGATTTATTAACCTGTTTGGCCTGTCCATGAAGGTTCGTGCAATGATGCTGCAAAATAACGAGAATAAATAAATATCCGTAAAACATTTTGGGGCTTTGCCCCATACCCAAATGTCTGTAACAAGATGTCATGGGTTTGGGACAAGCCCCTTTGATTTTATGGATCAATAAGAAAGGATGCATAACTATGAAACTTTGGGGCGGCCGCTTCACAAAGTCCACCGATAGCTTCACCGACCATTTCCATTCCTCCATCTCCTTTGACAGCCGTATGTATCAAGAGGATATTACAGGTAGTATGGCCCACGCAGCAATGCTTGGCAAACAGGGCATCATCCCCCAAGCGGATGCAGATCTGATTATCACGACCTTACAAGAAATCCTTGCAGATATTGAAAAGTGCGACGTAACCTTTGACGAAAAAGCGGAGGATATCCATATGAACGTGGAATCCATCCTCATTACCCGCATTGGCGACGTAGGCAAGCGTCTGCATACAGGAAGAAGCCGAAACGATCAAGTTGCCTTGGATACCCGCATGTATACCAAAAAGGAAATTAAGTCCATTCAAGTCTTGGTGAAAGAGCTGATGGGCGTTTTAAATACCTTAGCCGAAAAGCATACGGAAACCATTATGCCCGGCTATACCCACCTGCAAAGAGCACAGCCTGTCACCTTGGCCCACCATTTGTTGGCATATATTGAAATGTTCAAGCGTGATTATGACCGCTTGGCGGATTGCTTCAAGCGTACCGATGTACTGCCTTTGGGCAGTGGCGCCTTGGCAACCACAACCTACCCGTTGGATAGGGAATTTGTTGCGGAGCAGTTAAGTTTTTCTGGAGTTACTTCAAACAGTATGGATGGCGTTTCCGACCGTGATTTTTGCATTGAATTGGTTTCCGATTTATCCATTTTAATGATGCATTTAAGCCGTTTCTGCGAAGAGATCATTCTTTGGAGCAGTCATGAATTCCGTTTTATTGAATTAGACGATGCGTATTCCACAGGCTCAAGCATCATGCCACAGAAAAAGAATCCCGACATGGCAGAATTAATCCGCGGAAAAACAGGCAGAGTTTACGGGCATTTGATGGGGCTTTTGACCACCATGAAGGGTCTGCCCTTGGCTTATAATAAGGATATGCAAGAGGATAAGGAAGCTTTGTTTGGTGCCATAGACACCATTAAAATGTGCGTCCCCGTATTTACCAATATGCTGGCTACCGTTACCGTTCGTAAGAATAATATGCTGGAGGCGGCAAAGGGCGGTTTTACCAATGCCACTGATGCAGCGGACTGGTTGGTAAAACAGGGCGTTCCCTTCCGTGATGCCCATGAAATTATTGGAAAATTGGTTTTATACTGCATCCAAAACAGCACCAATTTGGATGATCTTTCCCTTGAGGAATATCAGTCAATCTCCCCTGTATTTAATGCAAGCGTGTATGACGCCATTTCCGTAAAAGAATGCGTGGAAGCAAGAAACGTGATTGGCGGCCCGGCGAAGGCAGTTACGACGAAGGCAATTGAAGGGAATAAGGCTTATCTGGATTCTTTGGCATAAAACAATAAGTTCTCGGGACGCTGCCCCGAACCTTGCAAGCCTTTGAAAAGGCTTGACCTAAACTTTATTTGCAAAAATTTGTATTTTGCTGAAAGCTATGCAATTTCTATGAAAGTTTTTAGTCTTGCTTTTGTAAAAAGCAAGTGAGTTTGTTCATTACTTTTGATATGCAAAAGCCAGCTTCGCTGTCTGGTCTATCTTGAGCAGTGAGAGGGCAACGCCCACGGTCTTGAATTTTTCTTGGAACAGCGTCCCGAACCTTAACAAATCAAGGTCAAGTTCTCGGGACGCTGTCCCGAACCTTGCAAGCCTTTGAAAAGGCTTGACTTAAACTTTATTTGCAAAAATTTGCATTTTTGCTGGAAGCTATGTAATTTCTATGAAAGTTTTTGGTCTTGCTTTTGTAAAAAGCAAGTGGTTTGTGAGGGGGCAAAGCCCTCAAGGTCTTGCCTTTATCGACACCCTGCGGGTTTTGCCTTTTTCCATACCCTTACCAACATTTTTTGATTTTCTTTCATCCATCAAAACAGCTCCTCCACAGCCTTTGGTGTCGCCGCAATATAATCCGCGCCGCAGGCATCAAATTCCGCCTTGTCCCCATAGCCAAATTCCACAGCAACACAAGGAATTCCCACCAAATGGGCGCCCTCAACGTCAAACTTCCGATCCCCCACCATAATAGCATCTTCCTTTTCTACCTTCATGGTTTCCAACACATATTCAATGACCTTTCCCTTCGTATCACGGCCGATTTCTCGGTTATCACCGCCAATTACCTCAAAAAATTCATCTATTCCAAAGTGCTTCAAGATACGAACCGCCGTTTCTTCTTTTTTAGAGGTAGCTACTGCAAGGCGTTTCCCCTTTTTTCCTAATTCCTCCAGCATTTCAGGAATCCCATCATAAACCTTATTTTCAAATAGACCCACCGTGGCATAGCGTTCTCTGAAATACTCCAAAGCCTTTTGCGCCTCTTCCACGCTCATTTTAAAATCCTCGGTAAAGGTTCGCATCAAGGGCGGGCCAACAATAAACCTTAAATCCGCATCTACCCACTTGGGAATCCCCATCTTTTCTTGCATATGCTGTGCGGAACGAATTACCCCCTCGGCGGAGTCTGTTAAAGTACCGTCCAAGTCAAATAATATCACCTTTTGCTGTAATTTTTTCATATCGTCGCTCCTATCCTCAATACCTAGCCTTATCCTAAACAAACTGTAATAAGGCAATCATTTTCTGATTTTCTTCTATGAAAGTTTTGTTTATTTTACCCCAAATACTGCTTTTGTGCAATTAAAAAACCCCTTAAAGATTCTTATTAAGGGGTGAGAGTGTCGAAAAACCCATTTTATAAACGGAAGGGTTTGGAAAACGAAGAGTTTCCCAAATGGAATCCGCAGGATGAACTTTGCCCATCCGAGGATAATTGTTCTGCACCCTGAAAATAACAGGGCGGCGGAGCCGTTTCCCCGCCTGGGAAAATGCTTTGACCCGTTTTGAAACCTTTTGGTCACAGGAACGCATCTATTTGCCCTCTGCTAACTTAAAAAAGCTTGAAGGAACTGAGCTTTTTCAAAGGGTATCGACTTTATCAACACCCTGCCCCCCCAAAGATTCTCTCTAGGGGGTATCCTCCAACAGCACTTCTGCCAAAATTTTTGCCAAAGGCTCCATTGCATTGAGTGCTTCCTGCTTTGTATTTGTTTGCGCTCCCACTTCAATCAGTGCAGAGCGAGGCATATAGTGCAAAATAAAACGATAGGGGTTTAAATAATTTTTCCGCATAAACCCTGGAAATTTCTGTCCTGCCAAGGTATGTATTTGGAGGCTAAAGGCCAAATTTTCTTTAATATATTTATTTTCCAGCCAAGAAACCGGCTCTGCCTGGCCATCCTTATTCAAACGGCATATACCGTTTACAAGCATTACTTTTGCACAGGTTTTCCCATCAATTTCAGTAACCAATCTCATGGTTTCCGGTATTCCATCCCTATGTAAATCAATACACACCTCAATGGATGGATATTGCTTCAATATTTTCTCCACCCCAGGGCCGCTGCGTTCATAGGCTCCCTCTCGCTGTAAAACACCATTCACTGCATCATAAATATTCATATCGTGCAATACGCTTATTCCATATTTTTTCTCCAAAATATCCTTTAATTCCTCACCCACGCCGCATATGCCCTCTTGAAGCCCCTTCGACATATCACTATCCACAAAATCCTCATGGGTATGGGTATGAAATATCAAAATCCTCGGCTCCTCTAAGGTAGGTTTTATGGAAAAATCCATGGATAAGGCTTCACTCACATTGATATCGCCTTCCAAAAGGGAGGTTCTTGAATCTATAGTATAAAAATTACTTTTTAAATAAGAAAAGTCCTTCATCTTTTCAAGGACTTCCGCTGTTACACACAAACCCTTTTCGCCAATGAGATTCGTGTCTTTTTGCTGAAATTCCACATCCTTCACACCCCAAACAGCAACGTCGTCCATTTCCTTGGGCACTGTCCGTTCAAACCGCAAGCTTTCTATGGACAATGAATCGTGGGGTACTTGTCCTGGCAATACTTCTGCCAAAAGCCATTGTCCACCACCCATCTGCAAAAAAAGCGGCATGGATAGCAGAAAAAGCAGAAGGCCAAAAATGCTTAGACCAAGTTGCCTTCCGCCACCTTTTTGCTCCACTGGCACCGCCTCCTTTCATACAAAGTTTATGCCAGTGGAAAAGGACGTAGAACAATAATCTATAGCAATGGTTTTTTACATCTTTCAGTGTCTCCAAGAAAATATAATGCAGTCACAAATCTCTCTGCTCACCGCTTGACTTCTATTTTTTTGTCAATTCTTATAGCTATCTCTAAAAAATTGATAAAGCATCCTATTATTCAAAAAACCCATACATTTTGTTGCCAATTGCATTTTTTTGCTGCGCTTTTTCACTTCAAATGCAATTGCAGCCAAGCTTTTGACAGCGCGTATTTTTCTTCTATAAATATTTACACTGGGTAAAAACCATCATAAAATATTCAAAACAGTAGAAAAAATTGCAAACCAGTGCTATCATGATAATTGTTAAGTCACTATGTATTTTTCACAAAAATACACCAGACGAATGACAAACCTTGAATAACTTAATATAAAGCATATCTTGATTTTTTTTATGCGCATAACGCAAAGGAGGATTTTTTATGATTCGCACCAATTTGTTTCAGCCCACCGACGCACACAAGGTTGTTGCAAGCCAAGGATGCTTTTCCCTTTTGGAGTACGAAAAAGATATTTCTGTGACCCCCGAAAGTGCCCAGTTTTCTTATTTTGCTTCAAAAATGAATGTTCGAAAAAGACAGGTCATTGCCAACCTCAATGGCGACAACGGGGTTATTATTCAAGGCGGAACCATGCAGATGATGATTGGTCAGCTTCAAGTAACCACCAATATAAAGGGCGCAGGGGATTTAATGAAAAAGTTTGTGGGGAGCAAAGTCACCGGCGAAACTACCATTAAACCACGCTATACAGGAAACGGTTTATTGGTCTTAGAACCCACTTATAAATACGTTTTCTTTGAGGATTTGGCAACATGGAACGGAAGCATGGTTATTGAGGATGGAATGTTTTTGGCATGTGACGATAGTGTCAACATGAAGGTGACCGCAAGGTCTAATCTTTCTTCTGCGGTTCTTGGAGGCGAGGGATTTTTCAATACAGCATTGACAGGAACAGGCATTGCCGTGCTTGAAAGCCCCGTACCCAAGGAGGAGCTAATTGTGGTTGAGTTAGAAAAAGATGTTTTGCGCATTGACGGAAACATGGCAATCGCATGGTCAAACACCCTAGAATTCACAGTTGAACGCACTACAAATACTTTGGTTGGCTCCGCCGCTTCCGGCGAGGGACTTGTGAATGTATACAGAGGAACGGGCAAGGTATTGATTGCCCCTGTTGCTCGGAACAAAAAAATTTCCACCCCACAGCCTACAAAAAAGTAAGCAGTTTATCATGGCACACTTTTCGTGCATAAACGCTGTATTTTTGTGCTTCTTGCCAAGGAAAAGCCAGCTTCGCCGTCTGCCCTGTTTTGGGCGATGCAGGGCCAACGCCTAAAGTTTGTCAAACACTCTGGTTAAATGCAAAATTTATGTTATCACAAAATACATATTTCCCTTTTCCTCTATCCTTACACTAAGTTTTTTACAAATCCTATATAACATAAAACCCCCACAACAAAAGCTGCGGGGGTTTTACGCATATGGAGTTATGGTTTGTATGTTCAAAGCAACAAGATTATCTCAAGTTCGCTTTGATTACCTCTGCAATACGCTTAATGCCCTCTTCAATTTTTTCCTCAGGCATATTGGAATAGTTCATGCGGAAAGTATTTTCGTGTCCGCCATTGGGGAAGAAGCTGCCACCGGGAACATAAGCAACCTTTTTTTCCAAGCATTGAGTCGCCAATTCCTTTGCATCCATGTATTCAGGTAAAATTACCCATGTAAATAAACCACCGTCGGGATAGGTCCAGGTACATTCCTTGGGGAAATACTCCTCCATGGCTTTCAACATACAGTTACGTCTTTTGCCATAAACCTCTTTGATTTTTGCAACATGCTGATCCAAATCATTCATTTCCAAGAAGGTATTTGTTTCTATCTGGGAAACTGTGGAGGACTGAAGATCTGCGCCCTGTTTAATAAAGTTGAATTTTTCCAAAATTTCGTCCTCTGCACAAACCCAACCCAGTCTGTAGCCAGGTGCTAAAATTTTAGAGAAGGTTCCTAAGAAAATAACAAGATCCTTTGTATCCATTGATTTCAATGAAGGCATATTTTCATTTTCAAAACGCAATTCCCCATAAGGATTATCTTCAATAACAGGGATTTCAAATTTGTTAATGATTTCCATAAATTTTTCACGTCTTTCCAGCGTCCATGTTCTGCCTGAGGGATTCTGGAAATCGGGAATTACATAAATCATTTTTACATTATCTGTAGTAGCAAGAATTTTTTCCAATTCTTCCATAAGCATACCGTTGTTATCGGTAGGAACCTCTACAAATTTTGGTTCACTGGCCTTAAACGCATTGATCGCCCCTAAGTAAGAAGGGCTTTCCATTAAAACAACATCACCCGGGTTTAAGAAAACACGCCCTGCAAAATCCAACCCTTGTTGAGAACCACTGGTAATCAATATGTGGTCAATATCTGTTTGGATACCGTTTTTTGCTTTCATTCTGTCCACAATTTTCTGTCTCAACGGCGGAAAACCCTCTGTAGTGGAATACTGCATGGCAGCCTCTCCACTTTCCTCCAAGGTTTTAATAGCTGCGGCTTTCATTCCCTCAACAGGAAACAATTCGGGTGCAGGTAAACCGCCTGCAAAAGAAATAATATCAGGCTGAGCAGTGAGCTTAAGCAACTCTCTGATTTCAGAGCCTGTTAAAAGATTCATTCTGTCTGCAAAACGTATCATCGATTTCTTCCTCCTTAAAAAACAATTAATGTCTGACAAGTATCATATTTTTTTTATACATTGACAAATTAATTAAAAATTTCTTACATAATTTAATTAAAGCATATCTTTTTACCAAAGTCAATGTAATCTTATGATTTTTAAAGCTAAAAAATCACATAAAATAAATCATTCTCCAATATTTTTTTGTATAAATTCAAGAACAATTTTTCTTGCTTTAAAACAACACCCATTAAATTGTTTTTATTCAAAAACAATTTTTACAAAAAACTTCTTAACCTCAAAACTAATTTTGTATTAATTTACAAACATGTTCCGTTTCCTCTCCATAAACCCAACAACAACTATCTAAAAAAAACGCCATGATTTTTGTTAAAAAATTATCAGGACTTTTATAGTAGAAAAACCCTCGCATATCATCCGTCTTTGGATATATTACGAGGGTCTATTTTATCTAACTTCAAAGAGGGCGAAAACTTTCCCGCGTGCTTATTTCAGGTTTGCCTTAATAACCTCCGCCAAAGCCTTTACACCTTCAATGATTTTTTCATCACTCATACAGGAATAATTCATACGGAAACAGTTATTTTTCCCCCCATTGGGAAAGAAACTGCCGCCGGGAACGTATGCAACCTTCTTTTCCAGACACTGCAAAGCCATATCCTTTGTGTTAATGTAGGAAGGCAATTCCACCCAAGTAAACAAGCCTCCAACGGGATAGGTGAACTTTGCTTCCTCTGGGAAATACTCTTTCATTGCCGCCATCATTACATCACGTCTATGCTTATAAACCTCACGAATCTTATTCACATGAGCATCCAGGTCATTCAAATCCAAATACTTGTTTGCCTGAAGCTGTGTCAAAGTTGAGGTCTGCAAATCTGCCCCTTGCTTCATCGTGTTGAACTTAGAAAGGATTTCATCCTCTGCACAAACCCAACCTAAGCGGAAACCAGGAACCATAATTTTGGATAGTGTACCAAGGTAAACCACAAGACCCTTAGTATCCAAGGATTTCAACGCCGGCATATCTTCGTCCTCAAAACGCAGCTCGCCATAAGGGTTATCCTCAATGACAGGGATTTCATATTTATTAATAATTTCCATAAACTTCTTTCTTCTCTCCAAAGACCATGTACGGCCTGTGGGGTTTTGGAAATCAGGAATCACATAAACCATTTTTACATTTTCCGTTGTGGCAAGAATTTTATCCAAATCCTCCATAATCATGCCACCATCATCGGTAGGCACTTCAATAAAGGTAGGCTCACTTGCCTTAAATGCGTTAATCGCACCTAAATAGGAAGGGCTTTCCACCAAAATTACATCGCCCTTATCTATAAATACCCGTGCCGCAAAATCAAGTCCCTGTTGAGAACCACTGGTAATCAAAATCTGATCTGCGCTGGTATGAATATTGTTTTTTACTTCCATTCTTTCCGCTATTTTTTGTCTTAACGCAGGCAGACCTTCGGTAGAGGAATACTGACAGGCAACAGTGCCCATTTCTTCCATGACCGCAATCCCGGCCTGTTTTAATTCTTCTACAGGAAACAGCTCCGGTGCGGGCAAGCCGCCTGCAAAAGAAATAATGTCGGGTCTGGCAATGAGTCTTAAAAGATCTCCAATATCCGAACCATCTAATAAATCAAGTCTTTTTGCAAAACGAACCATATTTATTTATTCCCCTTTCATGTCGGTTTTTTAACCTTATAATAATGTACTTCAATAAAGACATGTACTTATTAAGCCACAAAATCCCCTAGCTGTCAATGTCATTTTGTAAAAATTGTATGTTTTTAAATACAGTTAAACTAGTGATTTTTAAGGCTTTGTTCAGCGAAATACTGTTAATTTTTATAACAAAATGAATTCTTTATTTTTAGCTTTTATCTTATTTCCGTCAAAACAACAACAGATTTGTTTAAAAATGACAAAAATTCATGATTTTTTTTAAAGCTTCAAATCTCTAATTTATTTCACTTTTCCTCACAAAAGTTTATTATATAAATATAGAAAGTTTTATATTGATAAACAGCAGAGAATGTATGCAATTTGTAAAGGATTCCTTTCCCCAGTTGATGAGCGAAGAAACTAAAAAACGGCAATAAAATATAATTTTATTACTGCATTTTGTCAAAAAGTTTTATATATCAAATTTTTTGTTTCATTTCTATTGCTTTTCGACTTATTTGTTGTATAATAATTGAGGTTTAGTAAAATTAATACAAAAGTTTAGCGCTGCTAAATTTTTTACGATAAAAAGGAGTTGTTGAGGATGGAAATCGGACATAAAATCAAGCAGCTTCGTGTGCAAAAGGGCCTAACCTTAGAAGAATTGGCCAGCCGCAGCGAGCTGACAAAGGGTTTCCTCTCCCAGATGGAAAGGAATTTGACGTCTCCTTCCATTGCGACCTTAAATGATATTTTAGAGGCCTTAGGCACCACCCTTGCGGAGTTTTTTAAGGAAGAAAAACAAGAGCAGTTGGTTTTTCATAAAAAAGATTTTTTTATGGATGAACGCGGACAATACACCGTTCACTGGATTGTGCCAAATACACAAAAAAATGAAATGGAGCCAATTTTAATTGAGCTGCCGCCTGGTGGAGAATCCTTTCAAATGAACCCTCACAGCGGCGAAGAATTCGGCTATGTCCTTGAGGGCAGCATTATGCTTGACTGCGGGGAGGAACGCCATACTGTGCATAAAGGAGAAACCTTCTACCTCTTGGGCAAAACAAGTCATATTTTAAAAAACGATAAAAAAACGAAGGCGAAGGTTCTATGGATTTCAACGCCACCGTTATTTTGATATGTGGGAGGCAAACATGAAAAAGCTGATTCAATTCAAAAACATCGTCAAGGACTTTGACGGCAAATTGGTTTTAAAGGGTATCAATTTGGATATCTACGAAAACGAATTCGTTACACTGCTTGGCCCCAGTGGCTGCGGAAAAACAACCCTCCTGCGTATTTTGGGTGGTTTTTTAACACAAACTGAAGGACAGGTTCTTTTTGATGGCCAGGAAATCACTAAAGTACCTCCCTACAAAAGAGAAATCAACACGGTATTTCAAAAATACGCTTTGTTTCCTCACATGAATGTTTATAATAACATCGCTTTTGGATTGAAAATCAAAAAAGAGCCAAAGGATATTATCGAGCAAAAGGTAAAGCGTATGCTTAAGCTTGTAAATTTAGAAGAATACGCAGACCGCAACGTGACGGAAATGAGCGGCGGTCAACAGCAGCGTGTTGCCATTGCCCGTGCCTTGGTAAACGAACCAAGCGTACTGCTTTTGGACGAGCCTCTGGGTGCGCTGGATTTAAAGCTAAGAAAGGAAATGCAGCAAGAGCTGAAAAAAATTCAGCAGGAGGTAGGCATTACCTTTATTTATGTTACCCACGATCAGGAAGAAGCCCTCACCATGTCCGATAAAATTGTGGTTATGAAGGATGGGGAAATTCAGCAAATCGGCACGCCCACCGATATTTATAACGAGCCTGTCAACCAATATGTTGCCAACTTTATCGGGGAAAGCAATATCATTGACGGTGTCATGCAGGAGGATTACCTTGTTATATTTGAAGATAAAAAATTCAAATGTGTGGATTTTGGCTTTGCCCCCAACGAGAAGGTGGATGTTGTCATTCGTCCCGAGGATTTGGATATTGTCCCAAGAACAGATGGCAAGCTAAAGGGCATTGTAAAATCCGTATTGTTTAAAGGGGTACATTACGAAACCATTGTAGAAACCAAGGTGGGTACCTCAATCACCGTAAAAATGATGGTTTCCGACGACCGCCCTGTTTATAACGAAAGCGCCAACGAAAAAATTTCTGCCAACGACTTTTACCTTGATGTGGAGGACGTTGAAAAATTGGACGAAGGCACCATTGTAGCCCGTGCCGATGCTCAGGCATGGGATCCCGAAACAGACGAGTTTATTTCCATTAAAGAAATCAGTTATTCTATCCAAAAAGAAAACGGCAGCTATCCCGTAACCTTCTCTACCGCCGCTGGCACCTCCGTAACGGTAAACATGATTGTGAAAGACGAAAACCGTGTGGCAAATAAGGAATATCAGGAAGAAATTTTTGCCGTAAACTTCTTTAAAAAGGCGGATGAAATCCACGAATCCATCGCCTTGGAAACAGACTTGAAAACTTGGGCAAATGCCTCGGCCTGGAGCCTGGAGGACGGCACTTCCGTGGAAATTGCCGACGTAAAGTACACCTTTGACCCTGAAACCGTAGCACCCGGCACCTACGAAGTAACCTTCGCCACCGAAGGCTACGAATACAAGGTTGACACCACCGACCGCTACGAAATCGGCAACGAGGTGGGTCTGATCTTCCAGCCCGAGGATATTCATATCATGACAAAGGAAAACTGAGGGGAGGGTGACCGGTGAAACAATTTCGAAATATGGCTTTGCCTTATATCGTTTGGATGGCGGCAATTATTGTTGTACCCATGCTGCTGATCATACTATATGCCTTTACTGTCAAAGGAAATGATGTGGCCACCATTCGCTTTTCCTTGGAAAACTTTGCACGTTTTTTTAGCGATACCGTATTTATGAGTGTATTGAAGCGCTCCTTATACATTGCAATTATTACAACGATAATTTGCATCCTTTTGGGCTATCCCATTGCCTATGCCATCGCAAACCGCAGTGAAAAGAGCAAGCTGTTTTGGATTCTTTTGATTACCCTGCCCACATGGATTAATATGCTGGTGCGCACCTATGCGTGGATGGGTATTTTGCAAGATGAAGGGGTCATCAATTATTTTTTGGGCTTTTTAGGCATTGGTCCCATTACTATGATACACACAACCTTTGCCGTTGTTTTGGGTATGGTTTATAACTTTATCCCCTTCATGATTTTACAAATTTATACCGCCCTTACAAAAATGGATAGAAGCTATCTGGAGGCGGCGAGCGACCTTGGGGCAAACGCCGTACAGTCTTTTTTGCGGGTGACACTCCCCCTCTCCATTCCTGGGGTCATCAGCGGAATCACCTTGGTGTTTTTGCCTGCTGTATCCAGCTTCTTTATCCCAAAGCTTTTGGGCGGCGGACAGTATGTATTAATCGGTAATGTCATCGAAACAGAGTTTTTGACCTCAGGGGATTGGAACTTCGGCAGTGCCATTTCCTTGGCTATGGCAGTCATCATCATGGTTTCCATGTACATTACCAAAAAAGTGGATACCGACCCTGCGGCAAACAGAAAGGGGGAGTAAGAAATGGAAAAGAAAAAAATCCGCCTGTTTTCCAAGCTTTTATTAGGCTTAACAGCAATTTTCTTTTATGCACCAATTTTGTATATCATTCTATTTTCTTTCAATAGCTCCCGTTCCCTGACAAAATTTGAAGGCTTTTCCCTGCGCTGGTATGAGAAAATGTTTTCCGACTCCACCATGATGGAGGCTGTGGCTTATACCGTAATCATTGCAGTTTTAGCCACCATCATTTCCACCATTGTGGGTACCTTAACGGCAATTGGACTTTCCAAATCCCGAAAGCTGATGCGGGGTATTGTGGAGCAGGTAAATAACCTGCCCATTATGAACCCGGAAATCGTTACAGGTATTGGGCTGTTAATGTTTTTCAGTGCATTGGGTGTGAAAAAAGGGTTTCTAACCTTGCTTCTTGCCCATGTCATGTTTTGTATCCCCTATGTGATATTAAGCGTAACTCCCAAGCTGCGTTCCTTAGACCCGAATTTGGCGGATGCCGCCTTAGACCTTGGCGCAACGCCCATGCAGGCACTCTGGAAGGTTATCGTTCCCCAAATTCGCCCGGGAATCATTTCCGGTGCTTTGATCGCCTTCACCATGTCCTTTGATGACTTTGTGATTTCTTATTTTGTCACAGGCAATGGTGTCAATAATATTTCTATTTTGGTTTATACCATGAGCAAGCGTGTCAATCCTTCGATTAACGCCCTAAGCACATTGGTTATTATCATTATTACCGTGACTTTATTTATTGTAAATATTATCCCTATTCTAAAAGAAAAGAAAGGAAGAAAAACGACATGAAAAAAATGATTGCCTTAGCTCTTGGCGCAGCGTTATTACTCTCCGGCTGTGGCGGTTCCGCTACCTCAGATGCAGCACAAAAATACGGCTCCGCAACCTTAAAGCTCTACAACTGTGGGGAATATATGGGTGAAAACCTAATTTCCGATTTTGAAAATGAATATGGCGTAAAAGTGATTGTAGAATACTTTGATTCCAACGAAATGATGTATACAAAATTACAAGCCGGCGATGCTTACGATGTGATCGTGCCCTCCGACTATATGATTGAGCGTTTGATGAAAGAAAATATGCTGCAAAAGCTGGATTTGTCCTTAATCCCCAATATTTCCAACTTGGCAGAAGGGGTAAAAAATCTCCCCTATGACCCCGACAACAGCTATTCTGTTCCTTATTTCTGGGGCAATGTGGGTATCGTTTATAACCATAACAACGTTGATCCCGCCGAGGTGAAACGCTTAGGATATAATATTTTGCAGGATACCGCCTATCAGGGACGGATTTATGTTTACGACTCCGAACGGGATTCCTTTATGATGGCTTTAAAGGCATTGGGCTACTCTATGAATACAGAGGAAGAAAGGGAAATTCAAGAAGCCTACAACTGGCTCCTTCAGGTAAACGACACCATGAATCCTGCTTATGTTACCGACGAAGTCATTGACGGAATGATTAACGGCAACAAGGATATCGCCGTTGTTTACAGCGGTGATGCCACAACCATTCTGGATGAAAACGAGGATATGAGCTTCTTCCTGCCAACAGAGGGCACAAACCTGTGGAGCGACTCTATGGTGATTCCCACAAACGCAGAAAACCCTCTTTTGGCTCATGAATTCATTAACTATGTATTGACGCATGACGCTTCCTATGGTAACTCCGAAACCGTAGGCTACGCTTCCTCCAATCAAGAAGTATTGGACGAAATGTCAGCGGCAGACGGTATCTATGCCGAAAACGAAGCATATCTGCCCAGAATTGATTATGCCAAGGACGAGGTGTTTGAGGATAGCCCCGTGTTAAAGCAGAAGCTGGCGGAGCTTTGGATTAAAGTAAAGGCTTCTCACTAAAATGTATCACAAAAGCCCGTATTGCAAGGATTGAAAAATCAAATCCTCTGAAAGCAATCGGGCTTTTTGTTTGCTGAAAAGCTTGGTTCAATCAGTCGTAGCCAATCTTAATTGCTGATACATATATATTTAATGCATGATAAAAGATGCATGATAAAAGGCTTCAAAAACCACACAGTAAAAACAAAAAATAGGCACCTTTATCTCAACCCGTCACAGAACAAAGTTTAGGGCATCCCGTTTGCAAGCAAGAATGCCCTTTTTTGTTCTAATGAAGTGCAACGCTATTGCAAGGCTTTTTGACGATGTCCAAACAAAATTTTACCCATTAGCTGTGCACAACGGAATGAATCAGTGCTTCTCTAAATCCAGCTTAAATACTATTCAGCCAACAGTCCATGAAAAATATCATAATTCTCCTTCACCTTATAATGTGCTGAATTCGGTATTTTTTCATAGGTCACATCTGCATCGGGCACGGGATAGGGTGTAACCAAACCCAACCCTCCTATATAACTACCATAACTCCAACCAATTCCATTTTCCTCAAAAGCATGAATTATATCTGTAAAAAATTTTTTTCTGATTTCATTGGAATACGCAAAAGGAAATAAGGTTCCCCCTTCCCCATCATAAAAACAGCCCCACTCACCAATCATAAATCCCACATTGTTTTTTTTCGCAATTTCTTTCAACTCTAATGGAGTAACCAACAGGTCGGATTGATTCAGACACGCATTGGCATCCCAAACCTTGCCGTCTTTGTCGGTATACGGCCAATCATAAGCGTCGAAAGCACTGGGATTCTTTGCATAAAGATACATATTGGGAACACAGAATTCTCTCGGCTCATAAAGATGATAGCTTAAGGCTACGCCTTGCTTTGCCATCTCTTCCCCTGTAATATCCATATCATGAACATCCGCTACCAATACTCTGTCAGCAGATTCTTTTCTGATTGCCTCAATGGAAGGAAGATATGCTGCTACATATGCCTGATCATTGGGGTGATTAGGCTCATTCATTAGGTTAAAGCTCAAATAGTTATTGGGAATATCCTTATATCTTCTGGCTAGGGCACCCCAAATATCTGCAACATCCTTTTGAAGCTGTTCATCTGTAAAAATGCTGTCATTTAGGTCAAACATAACTTCTTGCTTTTTCACATCTCCATTTGCACCCGGCACCTCAAACATAACAAATTGTATATGAACACCATATTCCATGCCCCATGAAAGAATTTGGTCTAAATATTCAATCTCCCGCAAATTTAACGTACCCTCTTGGGGATAAATCGTTCCTGTTAATGTATTTGCGGATTGCAGTCTGCTGAAGCTTATTCCAACTCTTGCAAAATTAAAGCCACACTCTGCTAAGGTTTTTATATCATTCTCCATGACAATATCATCCACATCACAGCCATTGGCTCCATCAATTGTCCATGTTTCATGACAAAGCAGCATGCCTTTCCATTGGGGAAGCTGCTGATTGGATGCATCAGGCAAGGTTGTGCTTCCTGTATATAGAGCTTTATCAATAGAATGTATGCCTATTTCCTTAGGTAAAACAAATACCGCTTCAGGAAGTTTTGAACCATAATAACGCGTCATTACAAGTAACGCGTCTTGGATTGAAACACTGCTTTCTGGGTTGAATTTTTGGTTCTCATCCAAGGTTAATATTTTTTCTCCCGTGCTTAAATCACAATACTTCAAAAAAAATTCAACATGTGCTCCCGCTCTGCCAGGCAATAGAAGCCCAGAAAAACGCGATTCATCTATTTCGGAGAGATCTATACAGCAATACTGTATGCTGCACTCTCCGTATGTATTATCCATCCTTTTTTCCACTAAAGAATATCTTTCGTTTATAATAGGTGCTGAATAGCGTTCTTTAAGCTCCTGAATTTTTTCATACCCAAAAATCCGCTCCGCTTCTGCCAAATACAGCAACTCTACCATATCATACCTTTTGGCAACATCATCATTGTACATAGCTTTCGCTTCACTAAGCACCTTAAGCTCACCAATATGATACATCTGGCTTAAGGTGGTTTGAATTAATTCCGATAATTCACCAACCGTAATGGTTTCTTCATATTTTTTGAAAAGCTCATCTCCTGCAATATTTAATGTGTATGCCTTTTTCAATTCTTCCGGCAGTGTATCTTGATTGATGGTGCTTGAAGCAGAATTAGAATTTGTATTGCAGCCTGTCATTCCCAATAGCATAGCAATTACCAAAAAACACGCAAATAAAATTTTTTTCATACTCCACCCCTATTTTCAAAAATTCAAATCATTTCCATTAATTATAGCATATTACACAAATTATACAATATCGGTCCAGGGCAATCTGTGGGAATTACGGGGGCATTGTGGGGTGAAAAAGTAGGTGCGTATACATCCAACCTCCGTTGTTCGCCTATATATTTCCTTTTTAAAAGCCTTTGTTCGGTTTTCTTACCATCATGCAGTAATTCACATTATCAAAAGCAGTCATAGGGTGCTGAGGATTTGCCCAGTCATATAATTCAAAATACTGTTTGGTAATTTCTGCGGGGCGTCAAATGCTCATAAATTAAAAATCCGTGGTTAGAAAGAAGCTGTTTCATGCTCTCATAGGAAAATCCCCCTTCTTATTTTTTTAAACATAATACCAAGTTCTCGGGACGCTGTCTTAAAGCAAGGTCAAGTTCTTAGGACGCTGTCCTCATCCCCGGAAGCTTTTGAAAAGGCTTGTGCGAAACTTTTATTGCAAAGATATTTATTTTTGCCACTGTTAACATTTTTTTCTTCTATTCTTAATACACCTTTTCCTCAATTCGTACAAGACTTGAAATTTTGCCGTTTTTATGGTATTATAAATACAGAAAATCAAAGAACTTTTCATTTTTCGTCACCTTTTTTGTGGCGATTTTTTATTATATGAACCAAATGGAAAGCAAAATTCACGATTGTTTTTATAAAATCTATGTGATTTTTTTGACACAGTTCACGCAAGGAAGTATAATGAAAAAATAGATAAAATTTGAAAAGGACACAACTATGAAACCAACAAAAAAGGTTATATTATACTATAAAGCCTACGGCGAAGGCATAATTATTTGGGGCATTAAGGGCAGAGCAAGCCAACTGCATATTCCAGAAACCATTGACGGAAAGCCAGTGGTTGCCCTTGGGGATTTTGCATTTGCAATAGAAACGGAGCAACCCATAGGGGATGAGGAAAGCTTTGGGGAAATAACTCTTTGTCCAGCCCTAGGGGAAAGAACTACCCCGCTCCAAGCAGACGAAGGAGATGCCCTTGTGCGCATCGTTCTTCCCGATACCCTCCGCCATATTGGTGCTTCTGCCTTTTTGGGCTGTAACGCGTTGCGGACTCTTCTTTTGCCCGAAGGGCTGGAGGAAATTGCACCCTATACCTTTTCTGGCTGTTCTGCTTTAGAAACACTGACATTGCCCGAAAAAGTAAAGAAAATCGGCTGTTATGCCTTTTATGATTGCCACAGTTTAAGGTCCCTTTATATACCGGAAAACGTGGCCTCCATGGGGCGATACGCTTTTTATAATTGCAGGGCGCTCACCAAAATAAATATCCCGAAAACCGCGGAGCATTTGGAGACAGGCTTATTTTTGAATTGTGACAGCCTATATGAAATTCATTTTGGGCAATGCAAGCACATTTCCGATTTAATTGCCGTTTTAAACCACGAGCTGTTGCTTTCCATAGACTTCCCCGATGCCCACGTAAAACTATTGATCCCAGATTTTCAATACGAATATATCGAGGACACACCGGCAAGAATGTTTCATCAGATCAATTACGGCACAGGGCATTTATTCCGCCAATGTATTCGCAATGGAGACATTGACTTTCGCAGATATGACGAACTGTTTTATCTTACCCGACGAGAGGATGCGGCGGTTTTGGTACTGCTTTTGGCGGTTTACCGCCTTTCCTATCCCTATCGTCTGCCCATAGAGCGGCGGGAGACCTATCTTTCCTATGTGCGGGAGCATTTGCTTTTTGCGGTAGATTATTATATCCAGAGCAGCGATTTGGAAGTCATCCGTCAGCTTGCCCAATGGGAACTTTTTACCGCCGAAACCTTGCCCAAAATCATTGCGCTGGCACAAAAAAAAGGAAAAACGGAAATACTCAGCTTTCTTATGGACTATCAGCATAAAAATGGGATATCGACAAAGAAAAAAAGCTTTGATTTGTAAAGGAAGGAGGGGGGAAAAACACTATGAATGAAAACCATGAACGTCTGATACAAATCGGCAACGCAATTTTAAACGCCTCCCGCAACGAATTATATTTATCCCTGCGGTTTTTGGATATTGCCTTAAGTGGATTAAATTATCAAATGAACCTCTCCTCTCTTTATGTGGGAACGGACGGCGAAAAGGTGTTGTTTAACCCCCGCTATCTGGCGGAACGGTATCAGTCCGATCCTGTTTTGGTCAACCGCCTTTATCTGCATATGCTTTTGCATTGTATTTTCCGCCATCCCTTTCACACAGGGGAACGAGATGAAGCCCTTTGGGGTGTTGCCTGTGATATTGCCGTGGAATCCATTGTGGACTCCCTGCCCTTAAAGGCTACCCATTTGGTAGTTTCCGACCGTAGAAATGAAATGTATGATGAGCTAAAAAAAGATTTGAAGGTACTTTCCGCCGAGGGCATTTACCGCATGCTTTCTGAGAAAAAATTTACCGACAAAGAGTTCGGGAAGCTACAGCTTGAATTTTGGGTGGACGACCATGTTTTTTGGGAGAAGAAAAAAGAGGACGAGCAAAATAACGACAATCAAAATGATGATACTTCCGAAAACCAAGACCAAACAGAACAGGAACAGGAAAAACAAAAGCAGTTAGAAGAAAAATGGCAGCAAATCGGAGAAAAAATGGAAACCAATTTGGAAACCTTCTCCAAGGAAATGGGCGAAAATGCCGGGGATTTATTACAGCTTTTGAAAATAGAAAACCGTGAAAAATATGATTACCGCCGGTTTCTTCAGAAATTTATGACCTTGAAAGAGGACTTGCGGGTGGATGACGATGCCTATGACTATATTTTTTATACCTACGGCCTATCCCTTTATGGAAATCTCCCTTTGATTGAGTCCTTGGAATATAAGGAAGTGAAAAAAATCGAGGAACTGGTCATTGCCATTGATACCTCGGAATCCTGCGAGGGAGAAACGGTTCGCCGCTTTTTGGCGGAAACCTATACAATTCTTGGAACCAGTGAATCCTTTTTTCATAAAATTAATATTCACCTCATCCAGTGCGATGCAAAATTACAGCAGGATACCATCATTACCTCCAAAGAAGAACTGGAGCAATATATGGAAAGCTTTCGTCTGATGGGCAGTGGCGGCACGGATTTTCGTCCTGTATTTGAATATGTAGACAAGCTGATTTTGGAGAAAGCCTTTCATAACCTAAAGGGGCTGATTTATTTTACCGACGGCTACGGCACCTTTCCCCGCCGCAGACCCAGCTACGATACGGCTTTTATCTTTTTCCACGAGGAATATTTAGACCTGAATGTACCCCCTTGGGCAATGAAGGTTGTGCTTGGGCCGGAAGACCTTTCCATTTATGATAAGGAGAAGTGAGTATGAATATTAAGCAGGCAAAGGAAGAAATCCAAAGAGCCATACAGGCTTATTTATTGAAAAATGAATTTGGGGAATACGTTATCCCCCGGGTACGTCAGCGTCCCGTACTACTCATGGGCCCTCCGGGCATCGGCAAAACCGCCATTATGGAGCAAGTGGCTAGGGAATGCGGCGTTGCTCTTGTGTCTTACAGTATTACCCACCATACCCGCCAAAGCGCCATCGGTCTGCCCTTTATCAGCCATAAGGAATACGGTGGCAAGGAATATGCCGTAACAGAGTATACCATGAGCGAAATCATTGCTTCTGTTTATAACAAAATGGAAGAAACAGGCCTTTCGGAGGGCATTCTTTTCATTGATGAAATCAACTGCGCCTCGGAAACCCTTGCCCCTGCTATGCTGCAATTTTTACAGGCAAAGACCTTCGGCGCCCATAGTGTGCCCCAGGGATGGCTCATTGTGGCGGCAGGAAATCCTCCCGAATTCAACAAAAGTGTGCGCGAATTTGACGTGGTCACCCTTGACCGTGTGAAAAAAATCGACGTAGAGCCGGACTTTCAGGTTTGGAAGGAATATGCCTATAAGCAATCCATTCACGGGGCAATTCTCTCCTATTTAGAAATCAAGAAAAATTATTTTTATGCCATGGAAACGACAGTGGACGGAAAGCGTTTTGTCACCCCAAGAGGTTGGGAGGATCTTTCCACCATTTTAAAGGTATATGAAACCATGGGCATTGAGGTGGATGCAGGGATGCTTGTGCAATATTTACAGCACCCAAAAATGGCCAGAGATTTCGCCAATTATTTGGATTTATATAACAAATACAAAACGGATTATCATTTGGAGGATATTTTAAAGGGAGCCTTTACGGGGCAGGCAGTTTCCAAGCTTTCCTCCGCAGCCTTTGATGAAAAGCTCAGTGTCCTTGGGTTGCTGCTTAGCCGTCTTTCCGACGATTTCAAGCTGGCTTATGAAGGGGATTTATTTACCACCGAATTACACCAAGCCCTTTTGGAGCTAAAGGAACGCTTCCAAAGCCCTTATTGTGAGGAAACCCCTTGGGATCAGCTGATGGAAGGCTTATTGGAAGAAAAAGAAAACACCTTCATTCAAGAGCAAAAGGCAGCCCTTTTAGATCAAAACATCAAAAAAAGCCGTCGCATGACCATAGAACGGCTGATTGCCATGGAAAAGGAAATAAAAGGCCTTGGGCTTCGGGAAAAGGATGCGGTTTTCGAGGAAATCAAAGCTTCCTTTGCCAAGGATGTAGCCCTTCGGGAAATGCTTATTGAAACAGGGGAAAGAGAATTGGAAAATACCTTTCTGTTTTTAGAGGAAGCCTTTGGCGCAGGACAGGAAATGGTTATTTTTATTACAGAATTGACCACCAATTTTTACAGTGTAAAATTTATCAGCGAAAACGGCAGTGAAAAATATTATCAGTATAACAAGGAATTACTGTTTGATGAAAAACAGAAAAGCATTCTAAAGGATATTGAATCTGCAAAGGCAGAGGGAACGTTGCTGTTTTAAGGTTTCATTCATGGAAGGCAACCCTAACAAAAAGCTTTCGCCTGTTGATAAAATCAAAACCTTGAGGGCTTGCCCTCAAACACCCACAAGGGTTTGGGTCATCACTTTTGCTTCGCAAAAGCCGGCTTCGCCGTCCGCCCTATCTTGGGCAGTGAGTGGTCATCACTTTTGCTATGCAAAGCTGTCCTTTGGACAGATGGCACTTCTTTGCCATTGCACCTTGACCCATTGCAAACCGCATGTATATGCGGTTTGCACAAAAGTTTTTGGTCTTGCTTTTTTCAAAAAAGCAAGGGGGTTTGGGCAACGCCCAAGGTTTTTGCCAACAAAACTGAGGACGTCCTCCTTACAAAAAGGTGACGTCCTCAGTTTTTCTTTTATAAAAGTAATCCCTATCTTCAATACCTTAGTGCATTTGAATCGGCTTTTCTTACTTGCGGCTTTTTTCTTCTCTATAGATTTCATATGCTTCCTCAATGGTTGCCTTTTTATGCACAATTGCGCCGATGGCCTTTGCCATACCAATGGGGCAATCGCTCTGGAAAATGTTTCTGCCCATATCAAGGCCTCTTGCCCCACCATCCATCGCTCTAAAAGCCATGGTTAAAGCCTCTTTCTCTTCAATTTTTTTCCCGCCAGCCACCACAATGGGCACAGGGCAAGCTGCTGTAATTTCTTCAAAATCATCGCAATAATAGGTTTTAACAATCTGTGCGCCCATTTCCGCAACAATACGCGTTGCCAGCTTGAAGAAGGTTGGTGTTCTTTCCATGGTCTTACCCACTGCCACGACACCCAGTGTGGGAATGCCATAACGGTTTCCTGCATCAATGGTTTTGCATAGGTTTTCGATGCTTTCTTTTTCTCCCGCCGCTCCAATAAAGGTTTGCACTGCCATGCAAGAAGCATTCATACGAATGGCATCCTCAATATTTACAGCAATGACTTCATGGGACAAGTCATCATCAATCATGGATGAGCCAGCACTGCAACGCAAAGCAATACCTTTTTTGAAATCTGGGGGAATACAGCTTCTCAAAGCACCCCGCGTTGCCATCAAAACATCAACATAAGGAATCAGCGGCGGCATGGATAAATCCATTCTCTCCAAGCCTGCCGTTGAGCCCATAAAATATCCATGGTCAAAAGCAAGCATGACTGTGTTGCCACTTTCCTTCTGAAAAATTGTTGACAAACGTGTTTTCATACCCCAATCAACATCGTCCATTCCTTTTACATGAAAGCCGCCTTTTCTGCCGAATTCCACATTCGTCTGATAATCCTTTGCAATTCTGTTTCCATCTTTATCTGCCATAAAAAAACTCCTTCTCCTAAAAATTTTTTCCACTTTTTTGTATGAACATAAGTAAGTTCTTTTTGTTTTATCATGCTGTCACAAAAATGTCAAATACTTATGTCAACTCTATAAAATATAATAATGTAGCTGTGGCTTTTACACCACAGCTAATTTATTCACTTGTGATTGTTACTTTATTTAGAAATTGTAATCGTCAATGTTATCCTTTGTAAATACAGTTCTCTCCGGCAGTAATACTACGCCTGAGTCGTCAGCTGTGTATGCGTTAGGATCCAAAACGGTGTTGGGCATTACTTCAACCTGACCAATGCCAGGAATATCAATCTTATCGCCAACCTTGAAGGTGTTGCCTGCCGCCAGCCAGTAACCAAGGTAAGCACCCATAGCGCCTTGTACCTTACAATCCCAAAGACCAAATACAGGTACTGTGCCGTTCTTGCAGAAATCTCTCATTCCGTTTGGCGTACAGAAGCCTGTTACGATAACCTTGCCAACCATGCCAAGGTTTTCAACTGCCTGAGCCTGCCCGGGAAGTGCTGTGGAATCGTTGCAGATGATTGCATCAATGTCAGTATGTGTCTTTAAAATAGATTCGCCTACGGATACAGCCTTTTCTGCATCCTGATCGCTGTAATAATTGTCGGGAGCTACGTTTACCCAGTTAGGATATTTTTCTTTTATGTACGCTTCTCCGGCAACCTGCCAAGAATTCTGGTCAGTTACTGTTGCAGAAGAATAATGCCAGCAATATTTAATGCTGTCTTTTTTGTCATCAGGTAATTGCTGAACAACCATTTCAACCAACATTTGGCCAAGCTGCTCGGGTGTGCCCTGGGCTACATGGAGGGAACGCATGTCGTTTTGAACGTCCGAATCCCAGCAAACAATCTTAACTCCTGCATCCCTTGCAGCCTTGAGTGCATTGTTCAAGCCATCGGGAGTAACGGAGGAGATTGCAACTGCATTGAAGCCCTGCTGTACTGCAGAGTTGATTACCTGAACCTGGTTTGCAACGGAAGCCTCGGGATTTCCTGTATAAACACATTCAAAACCGACTTGCTTTGCCATATCCTGCGCACCAACATTTGCAGATTCAAAGAATGAGTTTCCTGTTAATTTGGGGATGAATGCTACCGAAATATCAGAAGCATCGGCTACTGCAGCGCCTTCGCTTGATACAGGTGCACTTTCATCGGCTTTTTTCGCTGCACCTCCACAGCCAGCCATAGAAACAGCCATTGCAAGAGAAAGCAGTACTACTAAAAACTTACGCATAAAACCTCTCCTTTCAATTTTTCTCATCTAATTATTTTATTAAATACTATCTGGCGATAATACTAATAACAATTTGATCGCTTACCCATTAAGCAGCCAGGGTGTGGATAAAGTGAAAACCTTGAGGGCTTTGCCCTCAAACACCTACAAGGGTTTCGTTTCAGCACTTTGCTCTGCAAAGCTGTCCTTTGGACAGATGGCACTTCTTTGCCATTGCAGCCTTGGCCCCTTTGAAAACCCCATAAATATACGGTTTCAATAAAAATTTTTGCGCTTGCTTTTTACAAAAACAAGCTGGTTTTGGCTGGAACAGCCAAGAAAACGCTACCATCACACAGTGATGGTTTTGCAAAGCAAAATTCCTGACCCAACGCCCAAGGTTATTCCGCTGTCTAACTGTTTAAACTGATTTTTGTTTTCTTACCAAAAAAGACGGGCGTTTCATGTACAAACTGGCTCCTCTTGCCGCAACTGCTACAATCAACAGCAGTCCAACGGGGATATCAAGATACTGCGTGCTCACACCGGACATTTGAAGTCCAAATCTTAGCAGTCCAATAACAATAGCCGCAAGTCCCGTTCCTATAATACTGCCTTTTCCGCCGGTAATTGCAGTTCCGCCAAGCACCACCGCGGTAACAATGGGCATGGTCAATCCATTTCCAAGGTCTGCCCTGCAAGAACCCAAATAGCTGGTTAATACAACGCCTGCAACGGAGGCAGCCATGCCGGAGAATATATAAGCAAACATGGAAACCAATCTGTAATTGATACCCGAAAAACCGGCCGCATTGGGATTGACACCCACAAGAAAAACATATCTGCCATAACGGCTCTTGTGAAGTAATATATAAGCAATCACAACCAAAATTAAAAATATGATAAACGGATTGGGTATTACGCCAAATACCTTTCCCCCTGCGATATGCAAAAATTCCTCAGGAAAGCCACCGATTCCTTCATAAGCACTGGACACGGACAAAGTAGATAAAACCACTGCCAAACCGGAGTAAAGGAACATTCCCCCTAACGTCACAACCATGGCCTGCACACCTATATAGGAAACCAAGAAGCCATTTAATGCGCCGCAGATGGCCCCAGTGAAAATGCTGATTACAACCGCCACCCAAATATTCATTCCCACATCCTGCCAAAGAAGCCCCAGCACCATGGAGGTCAACCCAACAATTGCACCTCCTGAGATATCAATCCCTCCGGTAATCATGACGATGGTTCCAAATAAAGCAATAATACAAATACTGATGTAGTCGTTGATGCTGCCAAGAAGTACAGGAATCTTGAGAAACCTTGGATTAATAGAACCAAAGATAACAATTTCCAAAAGCAGGATTAAAACCAATGCCATTTCCCATCTGAAAATTAATTTTTTCCAATTAAATGTGCTCGATGTTTTCATTGGAATACACCTCCCACTTCCTCGCAGGTCTTTTCTGCAACGAATAAATCTCTGGCGGCCAAGCGTTCCCTTCTTGCCTTTTCCTTCAAATGCTTCTGAATCAATGCATCAGCCACAACAATGATAATCAGAAGAATTCCGGTAATCGTATTATCCCAGTTGGAGGAAAACTGTAAAAACACCAGTATTCTACTGATGGAGGACATAATGATTGCACCAAACATTGCCCCGATAACCGAGCCAACACCACCCGTCAGGCTGACACCGCCCAAAACACAGGCGGCTATGGCTTTCATTTCATAACCATTGCCTGCCGTTGGCGTTACAAAGCCAATTTTGCTAGCAAAAATAATTCCGGCAAAAGCAGCGAAGATGCCACATAAAATAAAGGCCAAAATTCGTGTTCTGTCCACAGGAATGCCAATCAATGTGGCGCCGCACATATTATCCCCGATGGCGGCAAGATATTTCCCCTTATTTGCTTTCTTTATGTATAGATATACCCCAATTACAATCAGTACTGTAACAAGCAGGAATAAATTTACAAAGCCTGCCAAGGTGATTTGCCCATATCTTTTGAATGCGGCAGGCAGATTTTCAACCCACTTACCTTCTGTATAAACATAAATGGAACCCCTAACTACGCCATTTACACCCAATGTCATAATAATGGCAGGGATACGCAGCTTGGTTACCCCAAGACCGTTAATCAAACCGATTATAGCACCAATGAGTAAAGCCGTAGCGGATGCAGCAAGCAGAGAGCTGCCATCTCGTATCATTGTGGCACAAACCGCAGCCGTTAACCCCAGCGTAGCGCCAATGGAAACATCAATGTCACCTGTTGTGATAACGAAGGAAATTCCGATTGCCAACAGTATGTAAATTACACTTCCGTTTAAGCAAAGCAAAATATTATCCGGCGCTAAAAAGCCAGGATTAACAATCCCCGTTCCCAAAAACAAGACAAACATGAATACAACCGTAAACACCTCTCTTGTCTGAGTTATCCTTTCAATCAGCTTATTCACGCCGTCACCTCCTTCTTATATACACCGAAGGAAGCTGCCATCAGATTGTCCACCGTTATGCTTTCCCCTTTAAAGGTGTGATTGATACGGCCCTGATACATAGTTACCACACGATCTGATAGCTCCACAACTTCCTCTATGTCAGATGAAATCAGTAAAATAGCTACACCCTGGGCTCTTAATTCATTAATAATGCGATAAACATCCCCTCTGGCACCGGCATCAATCCCTCTGGTTGGCTCATCCAAAATTACCACCTTAGGATTCGCTGCAAGGGTTTTTCCCAAAACAACCTTCTGTTGATTCCCCCCGGAGAGAGAGCCAATGGCCTGATCCCTCCCCGTTACTTTGATACGGAAATTATTAATATATTGATCCGTTAATTCGTTTACCTTTTTTCTATCCACAAAAAACTTATTCAAGTTTCCCAACACACCGGAGGTTATATTGGCTTCCACATCGCTTATGGAATAAATTCCGTTCAAATGTCTGTCCTCGGGAACATAATTCAGGCCTTTTTCAATGATACAGCTGCATTTCTTCCCTGTAATATCCTCTCCGCCAAGAAATACCTTTCCGCTCTTTACAATATCCTTGCCAAAAACAGTAACCGCAAACTCCGTTCTTCCCGAGCCCACAACACCTGCCATACCAAGAATCTCACCGGGATACACCTCAAGATTAATATCACTGAAACCGTAGCCACTAAAATTTTTTATATCTAACAACGGCTTTACACCGGAACATTCCACATCCGTACATTCTCTTTCTTTTTTTACGGCACTTTCATAATTGGCAGGCAGCAGACCTTGAATCAGCATTTCCTGATTAAACTCTTCCACAGCGCCTTCCATGGTGATTTGTCCATCCCGAAGGATCACAACTCTTGTGGCAATATCAAACACCTCCGTCAAACGGTGGGTTATGTAGAAAATGCTGATACCATTTTTATGTAAATCAGTTACAATACGAAACAATGATTCAATCTCATGAAACGTCAGGGCTGATGTTGGTTCGTCTAAAATCAAAATCCTTGAATTGCGCAGTAAACCTCGCAAAATTTCCACCAGTTGCTGTTCTGCAATGGATAGGCTTTCCGCCTTACGATCTAATTTCAAATCCCAGCCCAGATTTTCAATAAGCGCCTTCAAGCGCTCATGCAATTGACTTCTTTTTTCTTTGAAGCCCAATACGATGTTTTCTTCCACCGTCATATTTGGAAACAGCATGGGTTCCTGGGGAACCAAATAAATGCCCTGGGCCAGTGCCGCAGAGGGTGAGGATAAACTTACCCTCTTGCCGCTCATGAAAATTTCACCAGCATCCGGCTGATAAATTCCCATAAGAATTTTCATCAAGGTGCTTTTCCCAGCGCCATTGCCTCCGATTAATGCCACAACATCACCCTCGAAAACATGGAGATTGATTTCTCGAAGCACCACATTGGATGCAAACGATTTGCTGATTCTCTTGATGCTGATAGCAGGAATCTTTACCTCATCCTTTTTGTTTGAACCCATAATGAATCCTCCATTTGACAAAATCGCTTCAATTTATACATAAGTTATTGATTCAATCTTTTGTTTTATCATAAGGCTTTTTGTTCAGTTTGTCAACAATTGATGTGCAAAAATATATTTTTTTCTCGTTTCCAGCATCCACTTTTCTTTTCTATATAAAAAAATACCATCAAATCCGACTTTTTCGCTCTGTTTTCATCAATATTTTCGTATTTTAATAAATTCCCGCAAAAAAAGAAAGAGATTGACACGTCTGTTTTTTCGCTATATAATGGAAACAAATTAAAACAAAATATCAACTGCAAAACATTTGTTTATCTTTTGTAAAAATTTTTTTGCCGTCTGTCTTGATTCCCTGGGACATTTGAAGTAGTCTATTAAAGTAAAGAAAAAGCAGAAGCGAAGGGGTATTACAATGAACATGGATTATGAACATTCTTTAATTATAAAAGCAGTCTGGTGTTATTATATCGAAAACATGACACAACAGGCCATTGCAGATCACCTGGGAATTTCCCGCATGCGTGTGATTAAGCTTTTAGAAAAGGGCAGAGAGAAAAAACTGATTCAATTTAAAATCAGAACAGACGCATACCAGCAAACAGAAATCACCATGCAGTTAAAGGAACGCTATGCCTTGCAAGAAATCATTCTGGTTCCTTCCATTTCCAATAATATTAACGAAACCGTAGCCCATGCCGCCGCCATGTATCTGAGCGACCATCTGACTGACGGAGATTTTGTTAATGTAGGCTTCGGCGATACCATGTCCCGTACGCTGCGCAATCTGGAACTGCCCGAGGAAGCCCGAGTGTCCTTTGTTTCCCTTACAGGAGGCGTTAAACATTACAACGTCCCCTCCAACAGCGAGGCTCCCCATGCGGTATTGTATATTGTTCCAACCCCGTTTATTGCTTCAACCCCCCAGATGGCTTGTGCAATGAAAGAAGAGCCTTCTGTGAAGGACGTCTTGAAGCTTTCCAGCCTTGCGGGCTATACCATTGTGGGCATCGGCGGCGTAACAGAAAAGGCTACTGTCGTCAAGGAAGGCAACATGACCGCCAACGATTTGCTTAGACTTCAGGCGGAAAGCGCCGTGGGTGATGTTTTGGGATACTTTGTGGATAAGGACGGCAACGTATTAAATGGTACGATTAACGACCGCCTTGTCAGCACCCCTCCCCATGTTCTGGCTTCCTTCCCTAATGTGATTGCAGTGGCAGGCGGTATTGAAAAGGCAGAAGCAATTGCAGGTGTTTTAAAAACCGGCTGTATCAACATTCTGATTACAGATGAAGAAACCGCTAAGGCCATCTTGGAGATATAGAACCCTCCATCGTTAAATCAAAATATTGCAGTATGATTTTATATGCATTTCAAATATTGAAGTATATTTAAAGGAGGAATCATATGGCTCAATACTTAATGGCAATTGACGCCGGTACCGGAAGTGTAAGGGCAGTCATCTTCGATACGGATGGGAAACAGCTTTGTGTTGCCCAACAGGAATGGGCGCACAAAGAGGATCCTCGCTACCCAGGTTCCATGGATTTTGACTGGACGCACAATTGGGGGCTTGCTGCGCAGTGCGTCCGTGAAGTACTTAGGGAAAGCGGCATCAATCCTACAGAGATTGCGGCAATCGCAACCACAAGCATGCGAGAGGGCATTGTGCTTTATGATGAAGGCGGCAAAGAAATTTGGGCATGTGCCAACGTGGATGCCCGTTCCACAGACGAAGTAATTCAGCTGCAAAAAATTTCTCAGGGATTGGAAAATGAAATCTATCTTCCGTCAGGGCAAACCTTCGCCCTTGGCGCTCTTCCCAGAATACTTTGGGTAAAAAATCATCTCCCAGAAATTTATGAAAAAACCAAGACAGTCACTATGTTTAATGATTGGCTGATTGCAAAGCTTACCGGTTTATTAACCGCCGAGCCCTCCAACGGATGCACAACAGGCATTTTTGATCTTTCCAAAAGAGATTGGCTTCCGGAGATAGCGGAAAAATGCGGCTTAAAATCGGATATTTTTCCTCCCGTTTACGAAAGTGGTACTGTCATTGGGGAAGTTTCTAGGGAATGTGCAGCCAGGACCGGTCTGGCGGAAGGAACTCCCGTAGTCACAGGCGGCGGCGATGCCCAGCTTGGATGCGTAGGGGTTGGCTTAGTCGAGCCAAATCAAGGGGCGATTTTTGGCGGCAGCTTTTGGCAATTTGAATTCAATACGGATGAAGCAAAAACAGACCCCGCTTGCAGAGTACGGGTAAACTGTCATGCAGTGCCCGGCCTTTGGCAATATGAAGCTTTGGCATTCTATCCCGGATTGATTATGCGATGGTATCGGGATGCTTTCTGTCAATGGGAAAAGGCGGAAGCGGAAAAAACAGACGTTGACCCCTATAACCTTATGAACGCGGAAGCCGCCAAAATTCCACCTGGCTGTTATGGCATGCTATGTACTTTTTCCGATGTGATGGACTTCATTCATTGGAAACACGCCGCACCCTCCTTTATCAATTTTTCTATCAATCCTGATAAGTTCAATAAATACACCTTCTATCGGGCTTTGATGGAAAATGCCGCCCTTGTAACCAAAGGAAATGTGGAGCTGGTTTCCGAATTAACAGGCAAACGCCTTGATTCCGTGATTTTTGCCAGCGGTGCATCAAAAAGTCCAATTTGGTGCCAAATTCTCTCCGACGTCCTGGGCATCCCCGTAAAGGTTCCAAAGGTAAAAGAAGCAACGGCATTGGGTGCGGCAATTACCGCAGGTATCGGCGTTGGGATCTATCATAACCTCTCCGACACAGCCAAGGAATTGGTGCGGTGGGATGCAGAGTATCAGCCAAACATGGAAAACCACAAAATATACAGCGAAATTTACATAAACTGGCGAAACATATACAAAGACAGTCTGGAGCTAACGAATCAAAAGCTTACCACCCCTATGTGGGCAGCTCCCGGCTTATAATAGAAAGGAGAACAGCTATGTATATTATAGATGAAAAGAATTTAGAGTATCGCAATGGAGATAACGGCCCCAAATATTTGATGAAAGGCCCTCGCATGAATTTTGCAATTGTTCAGTTCCCTCCTGGCTGTGATTTTAAGGCCCACTATCACAACATCATGGAGGAAAACTTTTATGTTATGGAGGGCGAAATTGATATTTTTGTGGATGAGAAAAAATTCACCCTGACACAAGGTCAATTTATTCATGTGGAGCCTACAGAAAAGCATTATCTAATCAATAATTCCGACAAAACAGCAAAATTGGTAGCAACCCTTGCCCCCTATCAGGAATCCGACAAGGTGGAAACGGACTAATTTCAAAATCCTTTCATTCATTTAAAAGCTGATAATTCAATCAGCGGTATATCTATTTAGTAAATGGGTGAAAACGAGAAGGGGAAATAATGGCCAAAAAAATGTTTATAATAATCGGCATTATTTTAATGGGCTTTATTGCAAAAGATGCATTTCTGTATCAAATACCCAGAAGCTCCTATGCTGATATCATCCAATTAAATTGGTCCATTGATATTTCAAAAAATTATGACGAAATATACTCTATCGATAGCGGCGCAAGCTTTCACGGTGATGGTGAGAGATACCATATCTTTCAATACAAAAACAGTAGTGATCTCCTTTCGTCTCTAAATTTGATGAGCGGTAAAAATACAGACATGGAATCAAACGTAATGGAGATTCTTAATTCCCTCCAAATTCCCGCGGAATATATTCCTGATTTTCAAAGGGACTATCAATACAATGCAACAACAGCAACAGATTCCTCAAGAATATTCTTTATATTTGTTCCAGATACAAAAAAACTTTATATTATTGAACATATTCTATAAGAATTGTTGGATAAAACAGAGCGTGGATTTTCAAGGACATTGAAACGGCAAAGAGGGAAGAATTGTATTTTGTAAACAATACAATTCTTCCCTCTTTTTACGGTTGTCATGTTGTGTTATTCTATAAATTGGTTTATCATTACTTTCAGGAGGTGTATATCATGAATATTGTTTTTGAAAAGCTTGGAACGGAGCATCAAAAATCGGTTATGGAGATTTTTAACTACTACATTACCACAAGCACTGCGGCATTTCCGCCCGCTCCCCTGCCCGAACAGTTTTATTCTATGCTAATAAAAAGATCAGAGGGCTTATGTGCCTATGGGATAGTTGATACGGAAACCAAGCAAACCATAGGCTTTTGCACTTTGAGTCCTTTTCACCCCTTCTCCACCTTTCAGACAACTGTCGATGTTTCCTATTTTATTGCCGCCGATTATACGGCAAAGGGAATTGGCGCAAAATGCCTTGCTTTGCTGGAAAAAGAGGGGAAAGACCTTGGTGTGCAGCACTTGCTTGCGGAAATATCCTCAGAAAACGAGGCCAGCATCCAATTCCATAAAAAGAACGGGTTTGTGCAAGTGGGCGAGCTGAAAAATATCGGAGAAAAATTGGGCCGCAAGTTTGGTGTTGTACTGATGCAAAAAAACATATAAATGGAAATAAAAATGGCCGCCAACATTGATGCCGTGTTGACGTCCTTTTATATTACAATAAAAAATCTGCACCCATTTTAATAAATAATAATACAATTACAACATTTAACATTAATTTAATGGCTTTCGCACCCTTTATTATGGCAAACCCCGATCCAATAAAATTTCCTACAACGCCAAAAACCGCTGCCGGAATTGCAATTTTAAAGTCTACCGTTCCTTCCAATAAAAATACCGCCAAAGCCGCATAATTAGATGCCAAATTCAAGCATTTTGCATTGCCCGAAGCAGTACGCAAATCATATTTCATTATAAAACAAAAAGCCATTAAAGCGAACGTTCCCGTCCCCGGGCCTGCCACCCCATCATAAAACCCAATCAATCCGCCAATCAACAACGCCAGAACGGTCTTTTTTTTCATAGAATAGGTATCGGCATGATTTTCATTCCCCATATTTTTATTGAGCACCGTAACTACCCCCGCAATGGGCAAAACAATCAGCATCAAGGTTTTTAAGGTACTGTCGTTTAAGTAAATTACTACCTTGGCTGCCAAAGCTGATGTCACAAAAGCCCCCATTGCCGCTAAAATACCCACTTGAATATCCAGCATCTTATGCTTCCAAAATCGCAGTGTGGCTATGGTTGTTCCGCAGACGGCAGAAAATTTGTTACATCCATAAACATAATGCATAGGCATTCCCGTCAGCGTATAGGCTGGCAAAGAAATCAATCCTCCGCCACCAGCAATGGAATCCAAAAAACCGGCAAAAAAACAAGCCACCATTAACATGATAAAGCTTGGAACGGAAATGATTATATCTGCACCCATACCTGCTCACCTCACCGACATTAGCCAACCTTACGCAAAACAGCACCTATAGCTACTTACTAAAAAACGAATTAACATAGAAAATTTGCAGATCGCGGAGAAAACTTTTTTCATTTTCAGTAAAAGCCCAGCAAGCACCGCAATTGCCGGACTTTTGATAAAACCAAAAAAAATAATTTCCAATCACATGTGCCTATGACATAAATCAGTGTTGCTCTAACTCTCCAAAACAACTTGAATTTCCTCTATTCCATAAAGCAAAAACAGCCTTATCATTTCCTCCGTAATCCGCTCTCCACTGACGGCAATGGGTATGGCAGGCGGGCAGGATACCGCAGATGCTGCGCAAATTCGCCCCAAGGCTTGCTCCGCCAAAACAGTACACCCCTTTGCAAACACGGCCTCTCTAATAGACATCACCCGTTCTCCCCGAGAGGAGATTGCTGTTTTTGGCCCATTGCCCGCCTTTGCAATCATAGGGGGAAGAGCCTTCTCAATTTTTTCAAAATCCTCTTCCGTTGTTTCAGGTGTGAACATCAAAACAAGATGGTCTGCATCGGAAAATTCCGGCTCAATCTCATTTTCACGTAAAAATTCCCCAAGCTCATACCCTGTAATGCCCATCTTTTCGCCCTCTAACACCAGTTTCAACGGCTCAAAATGCTGTAAGGAATAGCCCATATCCCTTAACCCCTCCGCCAACTGCGCTATCCGCTTGACGCAATGATGAATTTTATCCCCATACCCTTCCGCCAAAATGCGGTTACATAAATCTAAGGATTGCAAGATGAGATAGGAAGGACTTGTAGATCCAAACAATGCCAAGGCATTTTTCCCGTCCTCTTCAAAGGAAGCCAAAGCTTTCGTTCCCACGTGCAAATATGCCCCTCCCGTTAACACAGGAAGGGTTTTATGGGCAGAATCGCAGCATAAATCCGCCCCCAAATCCATTGGATGTAAGGATTCGGGCAAAAAACGCAAATATGCACCGTGGGCGTTATCCACCAAAAGAGGAATGCCAAATTTTCTGCAAACCGCTGAAAGCCCCTGAATATCTGCCATTCCTCCCAAATAATCAGGGGAGGTAATATAAAAGGCAAAGGGCAAAACCTCCATTGACCGCAAAATATGCTCCAGCTGTTTGGGGGAAATAGGGCAGCTACAAAGGGTTGCCTCTCCCTGGGGATAAACCCACTTCACATCTAAATCCAGCAGCGCACAGGCATGCAAAAAAGCCTTATGGACATTTCTTGCCGCCAAAATGGGCTGTCCCTTTTTGCCATGGAGCATGGTCAGATACACCATGGCCCCAATACATTGAGAGGAACCCCCCGTGGCATAAAAGGTTTTTCTTGCCCCAAACAAATGGGTTGCATTCTCCTCACTTTTATGAATAATGCCTTGCGCATGATACAAATCGTCAGCACCTTTGATCTCTGTAATATCTAGAGCCTCGCAACCCAAAAAAGGGCTGCCTTTATGCCCCGGCATATGCAGGCGTACAGTCCCTTTTTCTTGATATTTTTTTACAAAGTCATAAATTGGTGTATCCATCCCTTTTATTCCTCACAGTTTTCCGCGACCTTCATCATAATGGCACATTCGATGCGCTTTTTAAACAGCTTACAGCCATATTCGTATACACCACGAACACTACCTGTAGCATGGTAAGCATTTGCGGCACAGCCGCCGGAACAGTACATTTTTGCCCAGCAATCTCTGCATTCCTCTCTTGCGTAAGCATTGCAATGACGAAATTCGTCCTGAATTCCTGTGTTTTTTACACCGTCCCAAACGTTCCCCAAGCTATACTTGCTATCCCCAACAAACTGATGGCAGGGGAATAGCTCGCCCCAAGGAGTTACTGCCATATATTCCGTTCCCGAGCCGCAGCCTGTTATTCTTTTATATACACAAGGGCCATTTTCCAAATCCAATATATAATGATAAAATTCAAAGCCATTGCCCGCTTTTTTACGACGAAGCATTTCCTTTGCCAAAATTTCATACTGCTCAAAGAGCTTTGGCAAGTCCTCCTCTGTCAATGCATAAGGGTCGGAAGGATCGCAAACAACAGGCTCCATGCTCAATTCCGTAAAGCCCATATCCGCCATATGGAACAAATCATTTGTGAAATCCACATTATTATGGGTAAAGGTTCCACGCATATAATAATCTTTTCCACCTCTTTTTTCCACAAATCTCTTAAACTTGGGCAAAATGGTATCATAGCTGCCCTGACCTGTAATGGTTTTACGCAAATGGTCATGAATTTCCTTTCTGCCATCCAAGGACAATACTACATTGTGCATTTCCTTATTGGCAAAATCAATCACATCATCATCAATGAGCATCCCGTTTGTTGTTAAGGTAAAGCGAAAATTTTTATTATGAATAGGCTCCTGCTCTCTCGCATAAGCCACCAATTTTTTGACAACCTCCCAATCCATTAAGGGTTCGCCACCAAAAAAATCCACCTCCAAGTTCACTCTGCTTCCCGAATGGGCAATCAAATAATCCAAAGCCTGCTTGCCAACTTCAAAGGTCATCAAGGCACGCTCTCCCTGATATTTTCCTTGACTGGCAAAGCAATAACTGCAATTTAAATTACAAGTATGGGCAACATGAAGGCAAAGAGCCTTTACCACACTGCTGTTATTTTTGAAATCCATGGCAAGATTTTCATATTCATCCTTGGTAAATAATCTGCCCTGATCTGCCAAGGCTTGAATATCCTCCAAGCACAGCAAAATCTCTTCCTCCGTTACATCGGATCTATCTGCATATTTTGTCAAAACTGTGCGTACAATCGTTTCCTTCTCACTTTTTTCATACAGCTCGATGATATCATACGCAACCTCGTCCACCGCATGAACCGAGCCGCTGCAGGTATCCAATACAATGTTATATCCGTTTAATTTATACTGATGTACCAATTTATTCAATCCTTTCTACTCCAAAGGGAGCCTTTCGGGGAAACGCCCATTGTCAGCGGCTCCTTTCCAGTCCCCAATACGAAAAATGCCGCTCTACTTAGAAAGCAGGCGGCGGGTTCGTTTTCAATCCTTTTGAGCTTACTTCTGTTTGTTCTCGCAGGGCTGATTTGCAACGCCACAGGAGGTTTTGCAAGCAGACTGGCAGGATGTCTGGCATTCGCCGCAGCCGCCAAAAGCTACGCTCTTTTTCAAGTCACGTGTTTTAATTGTTTTAATTCTCTCCATGGTTTCATCTCCATTCCAATTATGAAAATTCTATGCGTTTTCTATTGTTTAAAAGAGGAAATCTCTTCCATTGAAAATCGCTTTATACACTAAAAAAGTATATAGCAACATGCCCCAATTGTCAAGGCGTATCCGTCTGAATGCAAGAATCCTCCCGCCTTTTTTCTGCCTAAGGGAAGCCTTTTATTTAAAGCTATCCTCCAAGTAAATTTTTATTTTTATAGGGAAGTTTGAAATTTGAATCCCTCTGGACTTATGGAAAGAAATATGTTAGAATGCATCTTAGAATTTGGGGAATATTAACCCCTGCAAGCACTGTGATCTTTACAAAAAAACAAGGCTTCCAACCTTAGTGGCATTAAAATTGTTTCACGCCCAAAGAAACGCAAATAAAATTTAAAATGAAATGGTGTTTATTATGAAGGAAAAAATCAGTCCACCTGTCTATTCGCAGATTGCCCTCGATATCGCACTGCGTATTTCCAGAGAAGAATTAAAAGAAAACACAAAAATTTATGGCCGTTCTGTGATGTCCTCAGAGTATGGTGTATCCCCGGAAACGATCCGCAGAGCGTTGAAGCTGCTTGAGGATATGGGTATTGTGGAGGTCCGAAAAAACAGCGGGGTGGTGATTCTCTCCGTGGAAAAGGCAAAGGACTTTGCTCAGCGTTTCAGTGAGCAAAATGATACTCGCCTGATAGAGCGTAACCTGAGAAAGCTTTTGGAGCAGCAGCATAGTCTAAACGAGCAAATTAGTGAAATGGTATCTCATTTGGTACGTACCAATGATAAGTTTTCCAAAAGCAACCCATTTCAAAATTATGAAATTGATATCCCAGCGGATTCCCCCCTCATTGGCAAAAGCCTGATGGATCTTATGTTTTGGCACAAAACCGGAGCAACGATCATCGCCATTCGCCGAAAGGATAAGGTTATTTTATCTCCCGGCCCCTATGCCGTTTTGTTAGAAGAAGATACGATTATCTTTGTGGGGGATATTTCAACCATTGAAACCGTTAGCAGCTATGTTTCAAAGGCCGAGCAAAGTCCCGAATAAAAATAATAAAGCTAAGAGATACTACCTCTGTCTTCCAAAAAAAAAGACAGGGGGTTTTTTTTGTGAAAATCCTCTTTATTTGACATCTGACAACTTAAAATGTATAATAGAGTTGTTAGTTTCGTAAAAAAAGAAAGGAGATTTGAACCTATGATTCAATTTCGCAATGTAAGTAAGCGCTATGGTAAGAAAACAATTTTAGATAATCTTACTCTAGATATAAAAGCGGGCGAGTTTGTAATCCTTATCGGGCCTAGCGGCTGCGGGAAAACAACCACGTTAAAAACCATCAACCGTTTAATTGAACCAGATTCCGGTGAAATTATCATTGACGGAAAGGATATTACCAAAGTAGATCCCGTAAAGCTGCGCCGTACCATTGGCTACGTCATTCAACAAATTGGGCTTTTTCCAAATATGACCGTGGAGCAGAATATTGCCGTTGTACCAAAGCTGCTCAATTATAGCAAAGAGGAAATCGACGCAATCGTACACCGTTTGTTAGAATTGGTTAATATGCCCTACGAAGAAAATGCAAAAAAATATCCTTCGGAGCTTTCCGGCGGACAGCAGCAGCGTATTGGTGTATTACGTGCCCTAGCGGCATCCCCTCCCATCGTACTGATGGATGAGCCCTTTGGTGCCCTCGATCCCGTAACAAGGGATTCCCTTCAGGAGGAAGTAAAAAAAATTCAGAAAAAACTGGGGAAAACCATTGTTTTTGTTACCCACGATATGGATGAGGCAATTCGCCTCGCCGATACCATCGTTTTTATGAACGATGGTAAGGTTTTACAGGTGGCTTCTCCCGAAGAAATGCTGCAAAATCCCGCTGACCCCATCATCAAAAGCTTCCTTGGGAAACATATGAATCACGAAAACAACGCCGCCAATTTAGTTGCGTCGGATTTTATGCGGGCAAAGGTTCTTACCGTACCAAAAACAAAGAAAACACTGGAATGCATTGAGCTAATGAGCCGAAGGGACGTATCTTCCCTTATTGTTGTGGAGGAGGACGATACCTATTTAGGAACTGTTTCCGTTGACAAAATCAGGGCACAAGGAAAGGCAGGCAAGGAAATCAAAGAGCTTGTCACCGTAGAATCCATGACGGTAACCCGCAATTCCAACGCCCAAGAGGCCTTTGAGCTATTAATTGCTTCACCCACCGGCTATGTGGTTGTGCTAAACGATGACAATACCGTTGCTGGGCTTATTACAAAAACCAGCATGGCAAAAGCCATGGGCGAAGCTCTGTGGGGGGAGATGACACAATGAGTTATTTAGCATTTTTCACAAAGCATTCTAACGAAATACTTAAGGCCTTGCTAACCCATATGGAGATTGTGCTGATCTCCGTGGGGATCGGTGTTGTCATTGCAGTACCCGTTGGAATTTTACTGTCACGCCATAAAGGTGCGGCAAGCTATGTTCTGGCCTTTGCCGGTGTTATTCAAACAATTCCCGGGCTTGTGCTTTTGGGTATTATGCTTATTTTAATGGGAATCGGCAAACCCCCGGCCATTGCGGCACTATCACTATATGCAATTTTGCCGATCTTGCGCAATACCTATACAGGCATTTTGGAAGTGGATGCCCATTGCATCGAAGCCGCAAGGGGCATCGGCATGAGCCAAAAACAAATTCTGTTTCAGGTGGAACTGCCCCTTGCCATGCCGGCAATTATCGGTGGACTGCGTTTGTCCACAGTTTATATCATCAGCTGGGCAACCCTAGCCGGCATGATTGGTGCAGGCGGTCTTGGTGATATGATCTGGACTGGGCTTTCCACCTATGAATCAAAATATATTCTCGCAGGGGCAATTCCCTCTGCAATTCTGGCTCTTTTGGCGAATGCACTGATTGGGTTTATCCAACGTGCCATTACGCCCAAAGGCCTACGGCTTGGGAGGTGAAAAAATGGCTGATTTATTTTTTCTGACAATAGAACACATGGTACTTGTTTTAATTGCCATTGTTATTTCCACGGCTTTTGGAATACTCCTTGGAATTATCTCCTACTGGACCCCTTATCTTGATAAAATAATCCTCTGGACTGTAGATTCGTTACAAACAATTCCTTCCTTGGCCCTTCTCTCCATTTTAATGATTTTTTTTGGTCTTGGTAATGTAACGCTGATTGTAGGGCTGATACTGTATTCTCTTTTGCCCATTGTGCGCAATACCTATATTGGCTTGACAGGCGTTTCGCCCCACTTAAAGGATGCGGCTAAGGGTATGGGAATGTCCAAGCTGCAACGAATGTTCAAGGTAGAGCTTCCCCTTTCGTTCCCGCTGATTTTTTCTGGGATTAAAATTGCAACCGTAACCGCATTATCCATTGCAGTAATTGGCGTTTTGATCGGTTCCGGCGGACTGGGGTATCCCATCTATCGAGGAATTCAAACGATGAATTTTTCAGCAATCATAAAAGGAACCATTCCCGTTGTAATTATGGCAGTGATTTTCGATTTTTTTATGTCGAAAATTGAACAAAAACTTGTAGCACGAGGAAAGTAAATTTTATAGGAGGCTAACACATGAAAAAGAAAATACTATCTCTGGCAATTGCCACTACGGCGCTTTTGTCCATGACATTAACAGGCTGCGGCAGCAAGGATACCGTTGTCATCGGCTCCAAGGATTTCAGCGAGAATATCATTATTGGCGAAATCCTTGCACAGCTAATCGAAAACAAAACCGAATTAAGCGTAGAACGCAAGCTGAATATGGGAGGAACCTTTATTAATTTTGAAGCGCTTAAGAAGGGGGATATTGATGTTTATGCTGAGTATACCGGTACCGGCTTGACTGCTCAATTAAAAATGGGCGTTCTTACCGACCCTGACGAAACCTATCGCATTGTTTCCGAAGAATTTGATAAACAATTTGATATTACTTGGATGGAGCCCTTGGGCTTTAACAACACTTATGCCATCGCCGTTACAAGGGATGTGGCTGACGAATATAGTCTGGAAACCTGCTCTGATCTTAAGGGCGTATCGGAAAATCTTGTATTTGGCGGCGAAAATGAATTTTTCAACCGTGAAGACGGGTTTGAGGGCTTTTGTGATTTGTACGACATTTCCTTCAAGGGAAATCCAAAAATGATGAATGTATCCTTAAAATACAAAGCCATCGGCAGCGGCGATATGAATGTAACCGACGTTTTTACCACCGATGCAGAAATTAAGAAATATGATTTGCAGGTATTGACGGATGATCAGAGCTTCTTCCCACCATATTATGCCGCTCCCATTGTCCGAAATGAAACCCTAAAAAACCATCCCGAGCTAGAGGAAGTGCTGAATCTATTGGCCGGAAAAATTTCTAACGAAGAAATGACAGACTTGAATTATCAAGTAAATGTAGAACAAACGGATGTGGCACAGGTTGCCAAAGATTTCCTACAAAACAAAGGTTTGTTGGATTAAATCTAATTTTCAAGGGTATTTTACCCTAATTCATCCAATTTTCCAATTGCTTTTATCTGTGTAAAAGGGTGTGGAAAAAACTTGGGTGACGCCCAAACCACTTGCTTTTTGTAAAAACAAGACCAAAAACTTATGTAAAAACCCCATATTCATGGGGTTTTTACTTGGTGAAGGATGCAATGGCAAAGAAATGCCACCTATTCAAAGGACAGCTTTAGAACAAAAGTGATGACCCCTCACTGCCCAAGATAGGGCAGACGGCGAAGCCGGCTTTTGCAAAGCAAAAGTGATGACCCCTCACTGCCCAAGATAGGGCAACGCCTAAAGCTGTCTTTTATTTTTTGCAAGTAAAACAAGCCATCCCTTCCACGCAGTTCACCTGTACCTCTGTAAACATGGTTTGCAGCCTGTCTTTTAAGCTCTCTGCCGTTTCAAAGGGGGGAGTAAAAAAACCTTTCGGTACATAAACCTTGCGGATAAACCAATCCGTTCGTCTGTTTTCTCCTCGTACATAAAAGCAACCGCAAAAAATGCCCCCGGGCTTTAAAACACGAAACACTTCCTCGTAAGCCGCCTTCTTATCTGGAAATGCATGAAAACCATTGAGTGACAATACCAAATCATAGGTTTCTTGGGGAAATTGCAATGCGCCCACGTCCCCTTGGTAAAAAGAAACATTGGAAATCCCCATTGCACCAGCCCTTCTCTGTGCCCTTGCCATCATTTCTACGGAATAATCCACACAAGTAATTTCTGCCTTTGGCAACGTGGCATAAATTGGCATCGTCAATATTCCGGTGCCTACGGGTATTTCCAACATTTTCCCCGAAAAATCCCCAGGGATTCCCGAAAGTGCAAGCTGTATATAGTGATTGTTTTTTTCCCGATTCATATTCCAAACAAGCTTGCATACAGCCTTTCCACCAAGGGTTGCACATGTAATCATACCGTCATAAAAGGTATGCTCTCCACCCAAGGCTTGATATGATCTTTGAATTTTACTGCGCCTGTTCAAGTTTTCTACCCCTTTCTTTTTTTCCCATCTTCCCTTTACCCTAAGGCCACATCAAGCACCATCATTAACGCAAAACCCAATGCCGCACCAATCGTGCCAATGTTGGAGTGCTCTCCTTCCTGGGCTTCGGGAATCAATTCCTCTATGACCACATAAATCATTGCCCCGGCGGCAAATGCAAGAAAATATGGCAATATGGGTACTACCTGCTTTGCCAGCAAAATGGTAATCACAGCACCCACAGGCTCAACAACCCCCGAGCCTACACCATATAAAAAGGCTTTTTTCTTGCTTGCCCCCTCATTGCGCAAAGGCATGGAAATAATGGCACCCTCGGGAAAATTCTGCAAAGCAATGCCCAATGCCAGTGCAAAGGCAGACATCATGGTAATATTACTGCTCTCCATCATCGCCCCTGCAAAAGCTACACCAACGGCCATGCCTTCGGGAAAATTATGCAGCGTTACCGCAAAAACCAGCATGGTTGTCTTAGACAATTTGCTTGGCACTCCCTCCGGCTTATCGCTGTCCATATGCAAATGTGGAATTATACTGTCCAATACTAACAAAAAACCTACCCCCAGCAAAAACCCTAGTAAGGCAGGCAGCCACGCAGGCCCGTTCCCCTCCTCCGCCAACGCAATGGAAGGAATTAATAGCGACCATACGGATGCCGCAATCATAACGCCTGCGGCAAAACCTAACAGTAGTTTTTTTAGTTTTAGGTTCATTTCCTCCTTCATAAAAAACACCATGGCAGAGCCAAGGGCAGTTCCAACAAACGGTATAAATAAAATCATAATTTCCTTCATCCTAATTCACCTTACTTTCCCTAAACCGCTTTTTTTGCCGCCAAATAACATATTGGCGTAATATTACTGTCCACCAACGAATATTCCGCGACCAAAAAACCTTTCTTTTCCACAAATTGTGCAAATTCCGCTTGGCTCCACCTATGGAACACCTTAAAACCAAACATTTGCAACAGCCAAGCTCCCACACCAAAGACCACGCCACTTTTCCATATAAAGGTGGGTGCAAACAGCAATCCTCCCGGCTTAAGCACACGAAATATTTCTTCCAAAGCCAGATCCGGTTGTGGCATAATATGCAAAGCATTGGCAATGAGCACCGCATCAAAGGAATGCTCCTCGTACGGCAGGCGTGTTGCATCCTGCACAGAAAAAATAATGTTTTTTTGCGTGCTTTGTTTTTTTGCTTCCCCAAGCATCGCCGGAGAAAAATCGGTGGCGTACCATTCCTTGACCTGCTTCGCAAGACAAAAGGTCAGCTGACCGCTTCCACAAGCCAATTCCAAAACCTTCATGTCTTTGTTTAGGCATTGTAGGATTTTACTGCTGATGATATCGTAGGAGGATAGGTTCCTTTTCATAAAAAATCCATATAAAGCCGCAACCCTTTCCCAAAACTTGATATTGCTTTCCATATTTTAAACCTTCCTCAAAACACTGGGATACATAAAATATAATTTACCCTGCCCCCAGACTATATTTTATTCAAATAATTGATACCAACAGGCAACCAAGCATTGAATCATTGTCTCCAAATGCTTTATCGCCGTTTCTTCCGACTTTTCGTGGGTTATGATATGCACAAAAAGATCAACCTGGGTATGGGTGAACCAATGAATCATATAGCTTTCTACCTTGGGGCTATTGTTTTGCATGGAAATTCCATTCGCCAACACTTGGTATTTTTTCTCCATAATTTCCACAAATTCATCCACGATTTGCTCAAACCTTGACCCTTGGGCTTTTGTAAGCAACAGCTGAAATTCATCATAATAACGATACATACAGCAGATTATTTTTTTCGCAATTTGAAAATGCGCCGGATCATCCACCCTTTGGGTATCCGTGCTTTTTAATTGCTCCAATTCGTGCTGCTGGTGCTGATTCATAATTTCTTGCAATTCCTGCAGCGGCTGCTCCACAATAGACACAAACAGCTCCTCCTTATTTTCGAAAAAAAAATATAAGGCCCCTGTCGTAACCCTGGCATTTTTGCAGATATTGCGTAAGGATGCCCGGGCATATCCCTTTTCCAAAAATTCCTTTTTACCGCTTAGCAACAGCCGTTCCTTCGTTTCCTTGTCGTTTTTCAATTGGCACTTCCCTTCGCCCCAACATAACACTGTTATCTATTGTTTTTATGTTAGCCTTTTATTTACGTTTTGTCAATAAGAAGAAAACAAATTACACCAAAAAACAAAAACCCTTACTCAGACTGCGGAAAAACCTTGGACGTTGCCCCCCTCACTGCCAAGATAGGGCAGACGGCGAAGCCGGCTTTTGCGTAGCAAAAGTGATGATCCCTCAACCCCTTATGGATGTTTAAATGCAAAGCCCTCAAGGTTTTGACCTTGTCTACACGCAGTCTTTTCCCTTTGGGAAAATATCCCTTTTCTTCTACACATATCATAATAAATAAAGCAGAAAACCAACCACTTTTTCTGCGGCTGATTTTCTGCTTTTTATCCCTTGCAAAATTTTAGATTATTTTCTAAGCAGGCTATAAAGTACCTGCACCATTTCACCACGGGTAGTTGTACCTGTCGGTGTAATCTTTCCGCCGTTGCCACTTACTGTGCCTGTCTTCACAAGAAGGGTCATCGCATCAACAGCCCATTTATCTACCTGTGGAGCATCAGTGAAGTCAGAGAGGGTCTTGCCCACACTGCCCTGGGGCAGTTGATCAATTGCCTTCAGCGCATTATACAGTAAAGTGAACATCTCCTGACGGGTAATTTCCTTGTTTGGTGCGTACATATTGTCCCCTATGCCCGACGTAATCCCCAATTGCTTTGCCGTTGCAAGATAGCCGGTATAGTAGGTATTTCCCGCATCCGCAAAGTTATCCTTCGCCTTCGTGTTGGGCGCAATACCATAAGCTTTCATCATCAGCACAATAAATTCGCCGCGGGTCAGCTTTGCTTCGGGGCTGAAATTTCCATCGCCTGTGCCTGTGGTAATTCCTCTAGCCGCAATGAAAGTCACGGCTTTCTTATACCATGCGTCTGCCGCCACGTCATGAAAGCTTACTGGGTTATATGCCACCCCATAATCACTAAAATGGGTCGTTTCAAAGGTAACTGTGCCTGTTGCAGCATGATAGTGTCCGTTGGGTATGGTGACAACGTTACCGCTGCCGTCGATATACCAAACAACAATGCTTTCGGGGTTTTCCAGCTCCTTTGCCGTGGGCGTATAAGGTATCGCAACCATTACCGGTGCAGCCGGATTATTCCATTGGGTCTGATTGCCGTCAACAGCAAGTGTAAGCTGAATGAGCGGTCTATTTCCAATTGCATCCTTCACCTGATCGGGCAAATTATCTTTGTCGCCTTCGCCCATGGTAATTTGCGCCTTGCTTCCATCCTGACCCTTTGCTCCTGTGAGCATATTAGAGGGAAGGGTTATGGTTCCATTTGCCGTATCTATGGTCAGACTGCCCATTAAACTATTCGTGGACAGATTTGGAATCGGGATGCCCACCGTATAGGAAGCCACATCCGGAATAGAGGGTACCGTTATTGTAGCGCCTTTCCCTTCGGACAACAGTTTGATTTGCGTACTTGCATCAATAGAAGCACTTCCCGTATTCGTATCCACCGCAACGGGCAATGTAGAACTATTACTCTCTCCCTTTACCTCCGCTTTGTAAGCCTGGGTCGTTACAGGGGTCGTTGTGGGGGTACTGGAAGATCCACCACCACCACTGGAAGAAGCGACACGGGGTGTTACACTGTTTGAGTCTAAGGATGCCCCACCTGTACCTACGGCGCTTGTCGCCGCTACAGTAAAGGTATAATCCGTACCGTTTGTCAGTCCCGTTATTACAATAGGGCTTGTTGTCCCTGTGGCAGTAATCCCGCCGGGATTTGAAGTAACGATATAACTTGTAATCTCTAAGCCGCCGTTTGATTCCGGTGGCGTAAAGCTTACGGTAGCCCGACCATTGCCCGCTTTGGCAGTGCCAATCGTGGGTGCTCCGGGCTCTACGCCATTTACATAAAAAGTGCGAGAAACGGGTATCGCAGGCAGATAGTTAATATTACCCTCCTGTTCTGCCGTTATGGTTGCTTGTCCTGCTCTGATAAAGGTAAGCACTCCTTCGGGGGTTATAGTGCAAACCTCTGGGGTTTCGCTTCTAAAGGAAACCGTCAAGCTTGAATCCGAGGAGGCTGTCAATTGAGGGGTAGTGCCGAAGTTTTGTGCCCCTGGATTATTAAAGGTAATGGTCTGGGATGCCGCCGGCGTCACGCTGTTTGATGGAGCTGACGACGGGCCATCACCTGCGACGTTTGACGCCGTTACAGTGAAGGTATATGCTTGTCCATTGGTAAGCCCTGTCACTGTAATTGGGCTTCCTGCTCCACTCACAGGGGCTATATAAGGAGAGTTCCCTGTAACGGTATAGACTGAAATATTCGTGCCACCAGTGAAATTAGGAGGGCTAAAGGCCACCGATGCACTTCCATCTCCAGCTGTGGCAACTACGTTTGTTGGTGCACCAGGAGCTACAGGGTTTACAGTAAAGCTCTGAGAAACCTGCGGTGCCGCTAGGTAGCTTCCATTCCCTGGCTGATCTGCATTTATCGTAGCAGTACCTGCAGTGATAAAGGTAAGATATCCATTCCCGTCTATAGTACAAACCCCCGTTGTACTGCTGGAAAACGTCACAGGCAAATTCGAGCTTGCCGTTGCTTCTAACTGGGGAGTTGTGCTGAAGTTTTGTGCCCCAGGATTATTGAAGGTAATGGTCTGGGATAACTTTGGTGTCACGCTGTTTGATGGGTCTGACGGTGCGCTTGTACCGCCCACGTTTGTCGCCGTTACAGTGAAGGTATATGCTTGCCCATTGGTAAGCCCTGTCACTACAATTGGGCTCCCTGTTCCACTCACAGAGGGTACATGAGAGGGGTTCACTAAAACGGTATAGGTTACGCCACTAGACGCTGGGGGCGTAAAGCTCACCGTTGCCGATGTATCGCCTGCTATGGCAGTGCAACCGCTTGGTGCGCTAGGTGGTTCGACACTCACTATAACCGTGGAAACAATGCTAAGGCTAGTTGAATCCTCACCGCCGTTTTCTGTACCACCATTGTCCCGAATACCCGTCAGCGTAATAACCCTGTTGAGAAGTGTAGGGCTGCTACTGGAGTTTTCATATGCAAGTCCGTCTACAAGTGTTTGTACCGCTGAGACTGAAATATCACCTGCCTTGGTAATGACCACCGTGGCAGTGCCCCCGGTAAGGGAAACTTGGTATGTATAGTCATTTCCTCCGCTTGTTCCAGAATTTCCAGTTGTCAAAGCAACCTTTGTACCGTCAATGGCAATCTTTTCACTTGCACCATCCATTACATTTGTGATCGTTAAGGCGAGTTGTTTAATCATCTGTCCCGCCTCTACTGTGTCAACTGCCGTATTACTAAAAAGCAAAACGGCGCTGCCACCCGAGGTAAAGGTGGGATTCCTGGGAGTTGCTGTCAGTGTAGGCGGGTCATTTACATTGCTTACTGTAATGGTGAATTGCTTATCAAAAGTCATTCCACCCATATCCATGGTACGAATGGATACAGTATAGCTGCTTTGGATAGCATAATTTGCACTGCTATTCATGCGTAACATTGTACCATTAATGTTGAAAGCAGAGGCATCATCCCCTCCCACAATAGCATAGGTAAAGGTATCCCCATGATCAATGTCGATGGTGCTTAAGCTGCCAACCATTCCATTTTCCCCTGCATTTTCCAGTATTGAACTGTTTGACAGTGCAATATCTGTAGGGATGTCATTGGCGCCCGTAATGTTCACCGTTAGGGTTGCAGAGCCTGCTAAATCACTGTTATCCGTAGCGGTAACAGTGAAGGTTTCGCTCTCATTTTCGATTGTACCGTTGATTGCGCCGTTATTGGGAACGTAAACATATTCACCACTTCCACTATCGACGTACAGCGTGCCATAGGTTCCCGCCTTAGATGCATCATAAGTCTTTCCTTCAATCTCCCAACTGCCTACCGTACCGTCGGAAATACCATAAGACGTGATGCTGCCGCCAGAGGTGGCTGAAATCGTACCTGTGGTGTTAGTAAACGTATCGTACGCTGAGGTATCGGTGTACGATACAGGCGTAGATGTAGTCACCGAAGGAGGTTCAACATAAGTAAACTGGTCAGCCGCACCTGTTTCACTTGTGCCAGCCCAATTTTCAACGGTAACGTGTACCGTACCCTCGCTCCCCTCCGGGGATGTGGCTGTAATTTGTGTTTCAGAGTTGACGGTGTAACTGCTTGCTGCAGTTGCGCCGAATTTCACGTCAGATACATCAATAAAGTTGGTTCCTGTAATGGTTACAATGGTGGCACCTCCGGTGGTGCCCGCAGAGGGAGATATGCCGGTTACCGTGGGGGCTAACTCACTGATGGCTTGTATATTTTTCAGCTCAATGTTCTGGAAAACCGCATAATTATCGGATGATAAGACAACCTTTGTTATATTCTGTGTGGGTAGCCCAGATACATTTATTGTCATTAGCCCTGAAGAGTTGATAGCGCCAAACGGAAAACTTTCGGAGTTACCATTGGCGTAGGTTACGTCAGCATTAACATTGCCGTCATCTGCCATTGCATCAAAGGAAGACAAATCAAACATATATTCGCTTTCGATTTCTATCGTTAATTTTACTTTATCATCGGGCCCTTCATAAGCATAGAGTCCCTGTCCGTCATACCATAACCCTCCAGCTCCTGTCAAGGTAAAGGTTTTTTCCCCTATGGTTCTGGTGATCGTTGTATTGCTCCCATCAAATAAATCAGCATCTGAGCCTGAAAAAGACAACGTCCCATCAGCCGCCCTCGCCTCAAGGGGAAAAGCCACAAACAGGCCCATCACCATCACCAATGTCAGCACTGCCGACAAGAATCGCCTTCCTTTTGCGCTTAATATGTTTTGCATATGCATTCCTCCATATTCTCGTAACTTTTTTCTTTCAATGAGTTATTTTTTTGCGCTATACTTCTGTTCTTTCTGCAAGAAGCTTGGAAAACGCCCTGCATTGCTTGGTAAACACAAACAGCCCATTGGTATCCTTGGTAGGCTTGTCCAGCTTAGCAATCTTATGGTCTTTTTCTGAAAAGCCGCCATAAACAAAAGTCCCTTCAATTTTTTCGTTTTTCACTGGGAATGGCGTAAGCCCTGCCACCAACAGCTTTTTCTTGTTTCGCCCTTAAACTCACCCGTCCCTTTCCCTGCGTGATTTATTGTTGCTTTGTGGCTTTATATCTGCCTTGTGGATCAAAGGTTTTGGTAGAACTATAAAATCCCCTTTTGTATCCTAAAAAAAAGTGGCATCCTCAAAAACCCCTAGTTCTATCCCTTTTCTAATCCCTAGCAACATAACTTTTCAATATTTAACCTGTATTATTTTCATTATAGATAACCATAGTTTTCCTGTCAATTGTTCTCTTTTGCTTTTCGGGAATAATGCTGCCAAAATATTTTTTCAGCCTTCTATTAAGCAGTAAAAAGAACACAAAAGCCTTCCGCAAACAGTCTTCCTCTCTTTTCATTTTACAGTAACCCCATTGGTGGTGCTAAAATATGATTGTAACACCCCAGCCAAATAAGCTATAATCTTATCAGAAAAAGAGTAAACATAATTTTGCTGCAAAAAATACAAAAGCATTTTTAAACACAAAAGCGGAAAATTTAATTATTGTGGTTGGAATGGAGGCAAGCAAATGACAAAGAGAGCAAAAAATGCGGAAATAAGTTTTATCGCACCATCCGAAAAGCTGGCAATAAGAGCTAAAAAAATAATTAAAGAAAGAAACGAAGACATTGACGTATATATATCCGCCTTGAATGAAGCTTATATTTTAGCCAAGGAGCTGCGCAAAAATGGCACTCGCGTTATTATAAGCAGAAAAGGTACGAAGGCATTTATGGAAAAGCATCTGGATATCCCCGTTGTTGGTGTAAATACTATTTTATCGGATTATATTGACATTTTAAAAACAGCAAAGAGCCTAGACGGAGTCATTGCTTTTTTTACTTATGATGAAATCACAGAAGGCATTAAAACAATGTGTTATTTGCTAAATATTAATGCAAAATACTATACATTTCACGATGTTGAAAGCTGCGAAGCCATTGTAAAACAGGCAATTGATGATGGAGCAAAGCTTGGTATTGGCGGAGCGCTGACCGAAACCTTCTCTCTAAAATATAATCTTGAACACATTGTTGTGGAAAATTCTGAGGAGGCAATTATAAATTCAATTGAAACCGCAAAGCAAATTTTAGCGATTCAAAAAGAGGAATTAAAGAAACAAGAAAAACTGAAGCTGAAGCTGAAAAGCTATCAAGCTGTGCTTGATTTTACCCACGATGCCATTATTTCCGTGGACACCTCCGGAAAGCTAACCGTAGTAAACCCTGTTGCAGAAAGAATCATGAATGTAAACAGGAAAAACTGTATTGGAAAATGGGTGGAGGATGTTCTCCCCAACAGCAAAATGATTGAGGTTTTACATAACGGAGAAAAAGAAATCAATGAGTTGATGAAAATAAACGGAACCTTGGTTTCCACAAACAGAATCCCCATCATTATAGATGATAAAGTAAAGGGCGCTGTTGCTACCTTTCAGGATATCAAAACAATTCAAGACAGTGAGAAAAATATAAGAATGCGGTTGAACAAAAAGGGATTAACGGCAAAATACACCTTTGACGATATCCAAGGTCACTCTGAGGCGATTCAAAAAACCATAGATACCGCAAAAAGATATGCCCTGTCAAACTCAACCATACTAATTCATGGTGAAACCGGCTGCGGCAAAGAATTATTTGCCCAAAGCATTCATAATTATTGCGCTAGAAAAAATGAGCCCTTTGTTGCAATTAACTGTGCGGCATTATCAAAAAATCTTTTGGAAGCGGAGCTTTTCGGATATGAGGACGGAAGCTTTACCGGCGCCTTAAAAGGCGGAAAGGCAGGTCTTTTTGAATTGGCGCACAAGGGAACTATATTTTTGGATGAAATCGGAGAAATCCCCATGGATGTGCAGGTGCAGCTTCTTCGGGTTTTGCAGGAAAAGGAAATCAGAAGAATTGGGAGCGTTGCAGTAACGCCCATTGATGTAAGAATCATTACAGCCACAAATAAGCGTCTTGAGGATGAAATTTTAAACCATAGATTTCGGGAAGATTTATATTACAGGCTAAATGTTTTGAATCTTGAAATCCCCTCCCTAAGGATGCGGAGGGAGGATGTGCCTGAAATAGGTAATTCTATCCTAAAAAAGCTGAGCGGCGAAAACTATGATGAATTTAAGAATTACTTTGATGAAGTCATAGGCAATGTTACTGATTATGATTGGCCCGGAAATATTCGGGAATTGCATAATTTTGTGGAACGAATTTTTGCAATTTTGTCAGGAGGCACCAAAAATATTCTCCTTGAGGATTTAATAAATACATCTTACGCAAAAGAAAAAAAAGACCTTAAATTTGAAAGGCAGGAACAAGAGGAGGATTTGGCTGTTTGGGAACGAAAAAAAATTATTGCAGCACTTACAAGCAATAATTGCAGCATGAAAAATGCTGCAATTGCTTTGGGAATCAGTAGGACAACCCTGTGGCGAAAAATGAAGGAATATAATATAAAACCATGATGTTTCATTGTGTTTCAATACGTTAACTTATTTTAATACAACTGAGCAACATCATGAAACAAAATATGTTTGTACAAAGTTAAAAATGTCAGCTTTATTTTTAGGCTGGCATTTTTTTAATCTCAACAAAATAAGGCAAATTCGACAATTATTTTTTGTTTCATAGCAGTTTGGCATGCATCTTGCTTAATACTATAATCACATGGCAAAGGGCTATTCCCACAGCATTGCCAACAGTCATTATTTTAATTCTATTCAATCAAAGGAGGAAAGTTTATGGGTAAGTATGCAATACGAAAAATTGGTTTCTTTATCGGTATTATCGTTTTTGTCATTATGCTTGCAATGCCGACACCGGAAGGGCTAACACCAATTGCACAAAAAGTTTTGGCTTCAACTGTTTTGATGGTTATTTTTTGGGTGACTGAAGCAATCCCCATTGCCATGACATCATATTTGCCGCTGATCGTTTTCCCGATCATCAGTTTAACAGGAGCGAAAGGACAAAATGATATTCAATTATTTAGTCACTATGCTTACACAACAGTATACTTACTTGTTGGTGTAGGGTTCCTCTCCGGCGCAATGGTGAAATGGAACTTACACCGCAGAATCGCCTTGGGTATTGTTAGAAAAGTTGGTGCCAAACCCAAAAACTTGATTTTAGGTTTTATTTTGGCAGTCGCCTTCGTTTCCATGTGGATGTCAAACACAACGGCAACCGTTATGATGATACCCGTTGCATTATCCATTACCGCTGCACTCAAAGATACGGATGGCGGATTTAAGAAAGCATTAATTTTGTCAATCCCCTTTGCAGCAACCATCGGTGGTATCGGAACAGTCATTGGTACAACAACAAACCCTACGGGCATTGGCCTCATCAGAGAATCCATTGGTCTTGATATCACCTTTACAGACTGGTTAAAAATAGGCCTCCCCTTTGTTATTGTAATTATCCCTATTTTATGGATCTATATGGTTAAGTTTTTCAAGGTTGACAAAATGAAGGATATTGATGTTTCTGCAATTGACAATGAATATCACAAACTTGGGCCTATGTCTAAGGGCGAGAAATTCACAGCTTACATTTTCCTTTTTGCCATTGTGGCATGGATGACCCGTTCACAGGTATGGGGCAAATTTATCCCCTTTGCAACAGACGAAACAATCGCTATGTTTGCGGCGTTACTTACAATTGTTGTCCCTGTTAACTGGAAAGAGGGAGAATATTTGATGGACATGAAAACAGCCATTAAAGAAATCCCTTGGTCTGCATGTATTTTACTTGGCGGCTCCATGGTAATGGGTAATGCATTTAAAGATTCCGGCTGTGCTGCATGGATTGCAGGAAAATTAGGCGGTTTGGCAGGCTTATCCCCATTACTTATTGTAATTATTGTTGGTGTTGTTACAGCAATCATTACAGAGCTTACAACAAATGCTGTTGTTGTTGCAGCGTTTTTACCCGTTCTTGCCAGCGTGGGAACAGCCATCGGCGTAAACCCTTTGGCAATGATGCTTGCATGTATGTTAGCATGTAACTTTGCATTTATGCTGCCCCCTGCAACACCTCCAAATGCGGTTGCATATGGTTCAGGCGAAATTGAGATGGCGGATCTTATTAAGTGCGGTCTTGGTCTAAAAATCATATGTTTAATTGTATTCCCAGTTATCATTTATGGTATTACAATGGGCGTTTTCGGCTTTGGAGTTTAAAAATACATAAGAAGCAATATTCAACAATATTAACATTAATGTAAATGCAACATTTACGGCGACTTTACTACTATCGCCGTATGAAAGGAGTAATGAAAATGAGTAGAGGAATACTTGACGGAATTGTAGTGCTGGACCTTACCAGGGTTCTTGCAGGTCCCTATTGCGGTATGCTTTTGGCAGATATGGGCGCAGATGTAATTAAAATCGAAAGACCCAAAAAAGGTGATGACAGTAGAGCTTTCGGGCCCTTTATCAATGGAGAAAGTGCATATTATATGAACTTGAACAGAAATAAAAGGGGTGTAACCTTAAACCTTAAGGATGAAGAAGGCAAAAAGGTTTTCATCGAAATGGTAAAAAAGGCGGATGTCGTTCTGGAAAATTACAGACCGGGAACCATGGAAAAATTGGGCTTAGGCTATGAAACATTAAAGGAAATTAACCCTCGTATCGTATATGGCTGTGTTTCCGGCTTTGGGCATTATGGCCCTTACAGCCAAAGAGCAGGCTACGATATCATCGGCCAGGCAATGGGCGGCTTAATGAGCACAACAGGGTGGCCCGGCGGCCAGCCCACCAGAACAGGCACAGCTATGGGTGATGTTTTGGGTGGTTTAAGCGTTACCATTGGTGTTCTTGCAGCCGTTGTAAATCAAATAAAGACAGGCGAAGGACAAAAGGTTGATGTTGCATTGGTAGATTCCGTGGTTTCCTCCCTTGAAATAATTACACAAATTTATCTTGCTTCCGGCAGAATACCCGAAAGAATCGGAAACAGATATGAATCAACCTACCCCTATGATTCCTTCCAGGCCAAAGACGGAAGCGTTGTTATTGCCTGCGGCAATGATAAATTATTTAAGCTTTTGGCCGATGAAATGGGTCAGTCTGAAATTGTTGATGACCCAAGGTTCAACAAAAATACAGAAAGAGTTTTAAATCATGCTGTGCTTAAGGAAATTGTTGAGGCATGGACAGTAAATTATACCATAGATGAAATTCAAGATAAGCTTCTTGCTATTGGTGTGCCTACTGCACCCATTAACACTATTGACCGAATCGTAAATGACCCCCATATTGCAGGGGCAAGAGAAATGTTTGTTGAAATTGATCACCCCGTTGCAGGCAAAACAAAAATCACAGGGGAGCATATTAAGTTCAGCGACCTAAAGGCAGACGTAAGAACACCTGCCCCCACTTTGGGTCAGCATAACGAAGAAATCTATAGTGACTTTGTGGGATTAAGTGCCGAGGAAATTGAAAACTGCATCAATAAAGGAATATTCTAAAGCGAGTGCTTTTTAGGAGGTGAACATCATGGGAAAAAAAATTGAAATCATTGAGGTTGGGCCAAGGGATGGGTTCCAAAATCTAAAGGACTACATTTCTGTGGAGGATAAGCTAAAGGTCATAGACGATATCGTTTCTTCCGGCGTAAAGCATATCGAGCATACTTCCTTTGTAAGCCCGAAGGCAATCCCCCAGCTTAAGGATGCAAAGGAAATTACGGAAATTGTTTTAAAGAAATATCCCGACGTGGAGTTTTTCCCGCTGGTTCCCAATCTTTATGGAGCAAAAATGGCTTGGGAATTGGGGCTGAAAAAGGTTTCCTACGTTGTTTCTCTTAGCTTAAGCCATAACAAGGCCAATATTAATCGTACACATGAAGAATCCTTTGAGGAATTTAAAAAAATACGAGAGAATTATCCCGAATTAAATATCTGCTTGGATTTAGCCACAGCCTTTGGCTGCCCCTTTGAGGGTAAGGTAAAAGATCCTAACGAGGTTGTTGCATTTTTAAAGGCGTATATTGATTTAGGAGTAAATAACGTTTGCCTCTGCGACACAATAGGCATTGCAAATCCTAAACAGGTAAGAGAGATTGTTACAGCTGTAAAGACCTCCTATCCCGAAGTAGAATTTGAGGTGCATATTCACGACACCAGAAATATGGGTATGACAAATACCTTAGTGGCGATTGAAGCAGGCATTACAAAAATCCAATCAACCCTAGGGGGATTGGGCGGCTGCCCTTTTGCCCCCGGAGCATCGGGCAATTTGGCAACAGAGGATGTTGTTTTTATGCTAAATGAGATGGATTATGAAACCGGCGTTGACTTTGAGAAAATTGTTTCTGCTGCAAAATTTGAAAATACCATTATTGATGGCACCTTTAGCGGTCACAATTTGAATATCGAAAAAATAACCGAGTGTAAGTAACAGATAATGCCGCAAAAGGATACTAAGTTTAAGTATCCTTTTGCTTTTTAAAATCTAAATTCTGGGATGAAAGGATGTAGAACGATGAATTTACCAAAAAAAGTGAAAATTGTGGAGGTTTGTGGACGCGACGGCTTCCAAAATGTAAAGACGTTTATAAAAACTGAAGATAAAATAGCAATTATTAAAAAAATAATTGATTCCGGCTTTCAAAAGGTTGAGATCACTTCCTTTGTGAATCCCAAAAGAGTTCCGCAAATGTCTGATGCAAAGGAGGTTTGCAAGGAAGTTCTTAAATATGCTGAGGGCAAAGGGGTGGACTTGGTGGCACTTGTGCCAAATATGAAGGGTGCGCAGCTTGCCTTTGAGTCAAACATCAAGGAGATTAACTATGTGGTATCTGTAAGTGAAAAGCATAATATGGCAAATGTTCAATCCACAGTAGAGGAATCCCTGCTTCATTTTGAAGAAATATGCAAAGAATACAAGGGTGCTTTAAAGGTAAGATTGGCTTTGGCCACCACCTTTGGCTGCCCCTTTGGGGAGAAAATTGAAACCCAAAAAATTATCACCATGGCAGAACGAGGATTAAAGGCAGGTGCAAGTAAAATTTTACTGGCAGATACCGTTGGGCTGGGCAACCCTGTTTTGGTAGACTCGGTTTTAAGTGAGGTAAAAAAATACATTCCTGTTGATGCAATTTCTATGCATCTTCATGATACCAGAGGCTTAGCTTTGGCAAATACATTGGCGGCACTCAATTATGGAGTCACGGAATTTGAATCGGCTGCCGCAGGCTTGGGCGGCTGTCCCTTTGCACCGGGTGCCTCGGGCAACGTTTCATCAGAGGACTTGGTAAATATGCTTACAATGATGGGCATTGAAACAAATATTAACATGGATGAATTAAAAACTGCCATAGCTTTCATCCGCGAAAGGGTAAATGCTCCCGTAATAAGCCATATGGCAAGTTTATTTGCAATCGGAATATAAGGGCAATGCCCCGTGATAGACAAACAAAAATTATCATGGGGCTTTTTGCCTTAGGTGTATGAGGATGCGCCCATAGAATCGGCGTTTGTATTGGTTGGTACAACACGTTATTTATTGGACATACAACAAAAGGAATGCTGTTTTTTTGCATTCCTTTTGTTGTAAAATTTAATTTTTTCTAACTTTGCCAACGGGATTTGAACTTACGATCCTTCGCTTAGGCACAGCCTCCATTTTTACAAAACACATTTCGTCACAACTTGTGCATTTACGATCACAAAAGCCCAGCTCCCTCTTAATCTTAAAAAACCCAATTTCTTTACATTATTAGCTCTGCTTATTTTATTGACTGATATAATTTTCGCCCTTTGTATTTTTTATTCTCTAATAATTTCTTTAATAATAAGGAAAGAACACGAACAAAACTCAGTAAAATGCCAAGACATACAGTTATTGTTGCTGCTGCACACCTTGTAATTCCTAAAACCCATTGGCTTATAAACAAAAAACATGGTACCCCAAAAGTCATAAATAGCTTAAGGGACACCATGTTTTCTTATTGGGGATGCCTAACCCCTAAAAATCGTCTTACTTCTCCATGTTTTGGCAAAAGCGCTGGAGAATTGCCGCAACCTGGGCACGGGTAGCACCGCCGGAGGGCATGAGACTGTTGTCACTTCCCTTAATAAGGCCTGCGCCGCATGCCCACTGCATTGCGGGAATTGCGTATTTACTGATGCCGGAAGCATCCTTAAAGCTTGAAATATTGGTTTCCTCTCCCCCGCTGAGGTCATAGCCCTTGTACTGGGCATAGCGGTAGAGGATGGATGCCATCTGCTCACGATTGATGGATGCTGCGGGATTGGTTCCATCGGAAATTCCGTTTTCCATGGCCCAAGCACGCGCCGCCTCCATATTGGCAGGAGCCTTGCCATCCATACGAGCCAGTACCATCCAGATCATCTGGCGCGTCATGGCAACATCGGGGCCAAACGTGGTTGCTCCAGTACCGGCAAACAGGCTGTTATTGTAAGCATACGCCACGCTGCCATAATACCAAGCATCCTCCGTTACATCCAGGAAGGGGAAGCTCAAAATTAGGTACTGGGAAAGATGGTTGGTAGTAAATTCCACGCTGCCCGCAGAAGCGTTATATTTTGCTTCCTTGGGTTCAATGGTACCATCATCCTTTACAAACCATACTGTGATACTATCAGCACTTTCGCCGGATTGCAGTGTGTAAGGAACAGAAACACTAATTTCCCCATCACCGAATGTACTAATTTTGGTGCCGCCTGCATAAAGATTTACATCCACCACAAGGGCAGTTTCCGTCTGCTTTCCAAGTACAGCTTTTTGCGCATCAGAAAGCTGGGCAGGGGAAACGGCTTCCACAGAAATCTTAATATCGCCCTTGCCTGCCACAGCGGCTAATGCCTCCTTATCCAGAGTAACGGTGCCTTCAGGCAATGCCACTTCAAGACCCTTGGTGCCGGAAGCTTCCTCTGTTGCAGAAATAATCTTCTGAGGGATTAACACCTCATCCACCTTCAGCTTGGATACGTCAATCTTAACCGTATCTTTGCTGGAAGCAATCTCTTTTAGCTGCCCATCTGTAGCCACAACTGTTGCAGTACTGCCGGAAACAGACACAGAGAATTCTGTTTCCGAATCACTTGTCGTTGGGGTAGTGGGGGTAGTGGTTGTGCTGGAACCACCTGTTGAACCACCGGAAGTGCTGTCATCACTGGACTTCTTTTTTGTCCGTTTTGCATAGGAAATAACATAAGCTTCCCCATCTTCTTCGCCTGTAAGGGTGAAAATGGTTTTTCCGCCACTCGTTGTAATGCTATAGTTTGCCCACTTCACTTCATCTTCATCACTGCCGGTTACATAAGCTGCATAAATTCCGGATTTTGTGTCGCTGGAGCCATCGTTGTCATAGGCAAAAACCTGATAATTGGAGGCATTTTGCCCATTGTAATAGGTGTGCCCGTTGCCCTTTGCATCCACTGTGAAATACAGCTTATCTGACATGGTCTGTCCATTAACATAATAATCCCATGTGCCTACCAAGTCGCTGATTTGGGACAGGGATGCGGTAGTACGAGGAGCAGTATAATCCATATTTTCCAAGCAGAACAGTGCAATTCCATTTCTTAATAAGGTTTCCTCAGGATCCTTCAATGCACTGGTGGGAATGCCTGCTGCCAGCCAGTAAGCACAATCTCCCTTGGCAAACTGGTTCAAATTATCGCCGCGTTCACTGCCATAACGGAACTCAATATGGTAGGTAGTATCCGGTGTATCACCACACATAAAGAAATACTTGAACTGATCCTCATTATCATCCAGACTTTGGAATACCCATGCATCCATAACTGGAGATGTACCATAGTATATATGATCCTCACCTACATATTGGTAAGGATGGGAGAAAAGCTCTTCACCATCAGCATCTTTACCGCTGATCTGGGAGCCGTTAAAGGTAATGGTTGCAACCTCTCCGGTAAAGCCGCAGAAGAACCGAATGCTTTCGGGGTTTTCTGCGTAAGCCGCCTCGGCTTCTTGTCCATATAGGGTACCGCTAATATGATTTTTCAACTGCGCTACTGTGGCATCAGCGTTATCCGCACCAACAATAGTTGCAGCGTAGTCATACCAGTAGAGGTTGTAATCTTCGTTAAAGGTGGCATCATCACCAAACAATTCCTGATAGGTATCTGTCAAGCCATACAGCAAAGCGCCGCTGACATCATCATCATACTGATCTGCGCTTTCGTACATAAGGCCGGTGGTGCCGATTTTATTTTCTGCGGCAACGCCATTTATGGTAAGGCCATCAAATGTGCAGCCGTCTACATCACAGCCCACTGCACGGCCTGCCACTGCACCGGGTGTTGATGCGCCAAAAACAGAGGTTTCATCTGTTCCCCCAATGATAGTACCCGTTACAGAGCAATTTGTAACATTAAAACGATCCTCCATGCCATAGTAGTAAAGACCTGTACCTACCAAGCCGCCTACATGTGTGGCATTGGGCGCATTAATATGAACCGCAACATCACAATTTGAAATTTCGCTAGGATCAGCTACTGTGCCTTTGCCATCATCGCCCATACCGGCAAAGCCGCATAAACCGCCGATAGCATGACCGCCATTGGTGGTATTGATGGTAACATTGGCTGTATTTCCCGAAATTTCCGCCATGCATTGCAGGCAGCCGCCGATGCCGCCAAGGCCCACAGGATCCTGCCCATTTGCCGTAATTGTTCCCGTTGCATCACAATCGATAACACTGCCACCAAAGCCGCCGCCTACGATAAGACCGCCGCACTCTGCGATATCACACTGAATGATACGACCATCGAAAAAATCGTTGTCACCAATGACAATAATTTCGGTGCCTCCTTCCGCCGACACTGTACAATCGCTGATTGCCCCTTCACTTCCGCCCACAATACCGCCGACGCAGTTCGTGCCTGTAATGGTGTTGGTGCCTGTCAAGATAACGCCTGAAACTGTACCATCCATGGCATAACCAACCACACCGCCGGTTGCCATGGTGGTTTCATCCCCTGTAACAGTCACATTTTCCAAGGTAAGATTTTCAATGGTACCTGTTGTGCAGGCAAAAATGCCGCCTACTGCCAGCATATCCCCGTCAGTAGTAACATCTACGTTGGAAATAGTATAATTGTCACCGTCAAAGATGCCGGAGAAAACCTTACTCATATCCACATCATTAGAATAGGTTAAGATACCGATGGGCTTCCAGCTGTTATACACATGTCCTTCGCCCATATTTAACACCAAATCATTTAAATCAATATTGTCTGTCAGCTTATAGCTTGCCTCCAAATCATAGCGCATAGCATACAGCTGTGCCGCACTGGCAATTTCATATGGATCGTCAGTCGAACCGTCGCCGCCGTCAAAGAGCGGCTGGTCAAAGCCCACCATATCCGACACGCCTGTCATATCGCTATTGCAATTTTCAATATTGCACAGGCAAGCATACCCCACAAGAGTACCTACTGCTTCACTACCTGCTCCCGCTGATATGCTGCCATCCGTTGCACAATTTGCCAGCTTAAAACGTGTGGGTATGGGATAAAAGGCTTTGTACGCATCAAGGTAGAATCCGCCGCCAATCAATCCGCCCACTCTTGCAGAATCATTTCCTACGGTGAGGTCCACCCCTGCGGAGCAGTTGGAAATCTCCGTTGCAGGATTTTCCCCATCCTGTCCCACATAACCCATCAGCCCGCCTATCAGATAAGCATAGTCGCCCACTGTTATGGTTACATCCATCACTTCACAATTCATAATATATTCAGCGGAAATGGCGCAGCCGGACAAGCCGCCAATGCCGAAGCAATAATCACCGTCCACGGCAATACTGCTATCATCCGCTGTACAATTCTCCAGATTGCAACCCTCTAAGCCGCCGCCCACCAAGCCGATGTCGTGAACATTGGTACCCAGCATACTCGCATCTTCGATTACCTCCATTGTCATGGTGGTTCCGGTAACGTCACAATTTAAAATGGTGGTGTCTATACCTGCGCCCACAACACCCGCCAGCATATTCGGGGGCATTGTTCCACTGTCCACAAAGCCGGTAATGGTATTGGCACCGGACAGATCTACGTCGTCTATTGTAGAGTGATAGGCATAGCCGATGGCTGCAGCAGCCATGGTATTGCCGGAAATGGTGGCATCTTCAATAATGAAGTTTTCCACCGTGGCATTTGCCACAACGCCAAACAAGCCGACACACATACTCTCATCTTCAACGGTCAAGCCGCTGATTGTGTACCCATTGCCATCAAAGGTACCATGAAAAGCATATTCCTCATCGGGCGCTTCGCCGGACGAATCATAGGGATCGGGCCTATAGGCTCCAACGGGAGTCCAATCCGTTTCAGACAGATCAATATCGTTTTCCAGTCGGTAGTAGCCGCCCAAATCCTCCCGCATGGCGTCCAGTTCTTCCACTGTACCAATCAGGTAAGGATCATTTCTTGTTCCGCTCCCCTCCCCGGGGAAATCCGCCGCCAATGCCATTGTGGGCATCAGTGACAACGCCATGGAAGCCGTTAGCACCCAAGACAGCATTCGTTTCTTTTGCATCTGTACCTCATCCTCTCTTTGTTCCAATTTTTTCGACTTGATACTGCTCTTATCAAGACTTTCCCTTCGGCAACAAGTGTTAGCCAACGCTAACCCCAGCACTAAATGAAATCCATGCCTTCTGCAATATCTGCTGCAATAAACATGGATTACTAAGTATTGAATGGCACATCAAATCGCCCCTGTACTATGGATTTCATAGTGTGAGAGTGTTTTTCTAACCCCTTTAAAATCATTTATGGAAAGCAATCCTTTTTGTAGGTTAGTTAAAGCTAACCATATCCCAAAAAAATACATCGTTTTTAGATTGTCTTAAAAACGAAGGTACCTAACGGATTATATCGACTGCTTCTTATTCTTTTTATATCACTTACTTTTCTCCTTGTCAAGTATTACCATCAATAAAATATACACAAAAAGAAAACATTTAAAAAAAAATCAATTCCATCTTTGCTTTCTTTGCGCAATGGTCAAGCTTTGGCCATCACAAACCATGGCTTTTGCTGCCCATCCTTTTTTCAATTTATGGTACCTGACTTAGGCGTTTTACTCTACACGGTTTATCATAAAATTGTTTTGTCATTCAATTTTGGGGATTTCATTCACACGTTCAATATGTGTAATCCTTGTATCAGAATCATAAGAGATATATTTTGTATAAAGCTGATAGATTTCATCAGATGTTGCAATGACAGTACCATCTGTAAGCATTACTGCAAATTGTGTTATTTTATCATTGGTAAGGATGGTAGATATTATATCCATAGAAGGAAAGGTCCCGTTTTGAGAATACATCAGTTGCTGTACATTTTCACCGTTACGCCAACGAATGCCTGCAACCATATTTTCTCTGCCTGTTTTTTCATAGGATAGAATATAAAATTTTCCGTAGAATCCTTCATCGTCACGAAAGAGGTAGTTGCTTTTCTCTCCATCTATAACAACGGTTGTCTTGCCCGTTACCCCTCCGTTTTGGTATATATTCGCAGAAACTTCTTGCTTTATATTTTGGTTAAATGGGATTTTTGAAAGCATCCAAAGCCCAATTATGCATACAACCGCTATTTTCATTGCTTTTTTCTCTTTCATACTTGCACCTCGAATTATAGATCCCCTTTACCAAATTTCATAATAAATCTTGCAAAAGACCCTGCATATATACATTTTCTCATCCATGACTTTTTGTGAAACGCTGTACACCCTTCGATTATTAAGAAACAATGGAAATTTCTTAAACACTGTGCCCTTTTTATTGGCGTTCAAATATAAATTTACTGATGCTGCTTCTCAACATAGTTTTGATACGCCTGGGCTGAAGTTGCAAGCACACGATCAGCGTCTATCGCCCATACCATCTCATCCATGCTGCGGTTCATAGAAAGCATGAAGGCTCCTCCCGTTTCTTCTATGTATGCGCTGCCAACTTGATTGCTGTGAAAGGTAATCAACTGATATTCATAATGCACGCCATCTATCTTCTCCTCGTACCAAGTAATTTCAGCATTTAACGAATCATTTTCCGTTTCAGGCACTTCTGCCACAGAAAATTTACCCCAAAAGCTATCTTCACGCAATAAGTGAGGATAGTATTTCCCGGAAATCGTTACGGATGTTTCCCCCACCTGCACACCATCTGCATAGATTCCCGTTGATATTGTGTGGTCAATTTTTTTGTGAATGGTAATTCCGTTATAGTCAAGCATCATCCATACAAAGTATAAAAGACACACAACAAACAATATTGTTGAAATGTATTTTCTCATTTTTTTCATTCCGTTACTTCTCCTTGCCCGTTTGTTTTGCCTTACGACGGTCTATCAAAACAGTCTTACCTTTATTTTACTACAAATAAAACAAAAAGTCATGTTTGCATTGAAATTCACAGATACAACTTTGGTAGGGTGTGGTTTCCCCCATAAAAAAAGACCAGACAAACATCTGGCCTTTGTAGCAAACTACTCATTTTATGTGGCATCCACTGAAATTTGTTCTTAAAAGACAAGCTTATGGGCAAAGGCTGGGTGGTACTATATGCATACTTTGCCCCAAAAATTCGTTCCCGCAATAAAGAGTTCTGTTATTTTAGAAACAAAAACTTATTAATGAGGAAGAAATTCTGTTGCATTTTTCTCATCAACAATCATACTCAGCACATCTTCTGTCATATGCATATGCCTTTGCATCTCTGCCTGTGCCGCCTCTACATCGCGGCAACGCAAAGCCTCACATATGCGTTTATGGCTTTCAATATAATAGGACTTATCCTCATAAAACGTAGCCATATTTTCCCTGTATTGCTCAACCGTATCGCCCAAAAAGCGAAGGTTAGAAATAAGAAGGGGATTCCCGCTCATCTCGGCTATTTTTGTATGAAATTTCGTACCCCATTGTACCCAACCGGCTTTGGCTAAAACCGCTTCTCTGTATTGGTGCGTAATTTCTTCCAATTCTTCAAAATCCTTCTCCGTTCCTCTTTGGGCAGCCAATCCAATGGCTAAAACCTCCAAAGGTGTACGGATCTCCATAATCTGCGCAATTGTTGCCCGCGCCTGTGTTTGTAATGTTCCATCCTCTCCTATGACTGTATTCATGGCCTTCGGCTGCAAAAAGGTTCCTTTCCCCGGCGTGGATGAAACCACTCCATTAATGCTCAACGCCTTCATGGCCTCACGAATGCTGGTACGACTGACTTGAAAAAATTCAGCAAATTCGCTTTCTGTTGGAATTTGATCTCCGGCCTTCAGATTGTTATCCTTAATATATTTAAAAATAGATTCAACCACCTGTTCAGACAGAGATTGGCGTTTTATAGCCTTCACAACAAAACCCCCCTATATTAATTATTTCCGTATCTAAATTTTATGACAAATGCCATTATGTTTGCAACCCCTTGGTCTGATAGATATTCCTCTTATCCCAAGAGAAGCTCATCCAAAAAAACTCCCATCATACTGAGAAACTTCTTTTCTAATTTATACTCTTTTCTTGAATTATACTTCAAAAAACATTTTCGCCCCATCAATTACAGAAGCCTTACAGTATTACCAAGTAAGCCCACATGCAGCAAAAATTAGGTAAAAGTGTTATGAGATGACTTGATCACAGCAATATTATTTCTTCAAATGTTATTAGAGATAATGTAGTTTTTATCCATATTTTATTCATTATAACATAGTATCCTATTTTAAACTATAGATTATTTTCATTCATTGCCCGACAGTTTTTCTCTTATTTTTTTTGCCGTACAGGTGCAAGCCAAACCGCCTACCGTAGCACACTTTAATTCCTGAGGCAGACGTTCCTCCACATCCACCAAGGCATCAATGACCTCATCCGGTGGAATAAAGCTTTCTATTCCGGCCAGTGCCATATCTGCGGAAATAAATGCATTTGCCACACCCACTGCATTGCGCTTAATACAAGGAATTTCAATGGGCCCTGCAATTGGATCGCATACCAACCCAAGAAGATTTTTAAGGCACAAGGCCATTCCATGGACAATTTTCGTAGGATTTTTGGTAAACAGGCTTACCATGCCCGCTGCTGAAATTGCACTGGATACCCCTACCTCACCCTGGCAGCCGCCAACAGAGCCGGAAAAAGACACCTTTCGATGCGCCATGATTACCCCCATGATTCCACATACAAAAAGGGCATTCACAATTTCCTCATCGGAAAAACCGTATTCCTTTTGCAATGTAATAAAGCAACCCGGCACAATGCCTGATGAGCCTGCTGTGGGCGCCGCTACAATAATGCCCATGGAAGCATTGTATTCCATAACCCCGATGGCACGAGAAACAGCCAAAGGGACAATACCCCCGGAAATTGTTTTCCCCTCCATCACTGCGTTATTTAACAGCTTCCCATCTTTACCAGACGCCAATCCATATAACAGCCTATTGGGCTTTTCACCCTCTTCCACAGACTTTTTCATTGTTTTTAAAAGCTGATGCATTTCATTGCAAATGTATTCTTGGGAAAATCCCGACCGTTTCATCTCGTAGCCCACCGCCAAGTCTGAAATTGTCAGTCCTTTTTCTTCAGCCACGCGGCATAAATCCAAACAGCTTTCATATTTCTCGTCTGTTAAAGTCACCCCATACGCAAGAATGGGAGGAATGATTTTCAATGCTGTAATACCTTTACATTCCCCAAGGTGTGCAACAAAGGCCTCCGAAGGCATGGCGGAAAAGGTAAGGCAGGTAATCATTCCTTTTTTACCCTCACCCCTTTGAACGACAGCCTCTGATTGGGGTAAATCCAAGGCATCCCCACTCCAAAGAATGATATGATATGCCTCGGGCATAATCCGCAGGCAGGCATCATCCACAGCATCAATTACTATGCTGCCACCGCCCACAGAAGTGCCTAAAACCGAAACCTCCCTTCCATCCTTGCAACCCACGGTAAGACGAGCAGTGTTTTGAGGATATTGACCCTCGGGCAAAAAATCAATTTTTGTTTCAATCCCTTTTTCATGGGCCAGCTCGATTGCGTCACGGATTTCTATATCCCCTTCACATAAGCCAATTACGCCCCCAATCAAAGCCGCATCTGAACGATGTCCATGATAGGTGGTTCGCAACATGGGGCTGAATTCAATATTGATATACCGAATGTCCCCATCCACAATCCTGTGTGTCATCCTTCCAATGCGAACCATGCCTGCCGTATGAGAGCTGGATGGCCCGATCATCGTTGGGCCTATAATTTCAAAAATACTAGTACTCATAAATAACCTCCAATCATTTGCCGTTATTGAGCGCTAAAAATTTCCAACAAAACTTGGCTCATATGCCTGCAGAAGCACTGGTAAGAGCATATCAACAAAGCTTTGTTGCAGCGAAGCCATTTTGTATAAAAATATTTGATATAAAAGTACAATAACATAATGAAAACGCATATTTATTTTAATAAGTTTAAGGCAAAACTGCATAATTCTATGTACCCAGCTGTAAACAGATGGGTACACAAAGCGTCCGCTGAAAGTTATGCGGCGTTGCCTTAAACCTCATCACATAAAATCATAAAATAGCAGCCAAAAAATTGTTAATAACACCCGTTTTCAAAATAAATTGTAAAAAGCTTTGCAAAGTCAAAGGCTTATTCCCTCTTGATTGATTCCGCCGCCCTTTTTGGGGAAAATCTAGCGGTACAAAAAAGCCACTTTATTTATGTGGCTTTTCTGTATCTCTTTTCAATTTTTTACTTAATACTATTTGTTACTGCTTCAAAATTCTCAGTTCCATATTCCTCTGCAATCGCCGGCCAAACAGCCTCACGAACAACCTTGGCAAACTCGCCTAATTGCTCATCTGTGTAATCCACAACAATTGTGCCGCTGTCGCGTAATTTCTGTTCATATTCATCGGTTTCGCCTTCAGCAACGTCCCATCTTGCCTTTTGCATATTATCGGCAGCAGTCTGAAGGGCATTGCGCTGATTATCACTTAAGCTGTTCCACTTGTCTGTATTAATATACATATACCATTGTTCAAAATGGTCGTTAATGGGCAAATAATATTTAACCAAGCCGGATAAATTGCCATAATACATTTCCGCACCTGCCCCTATTGCGCCATTCACTACACCCGTCTGAATAGAAGTAAACATTTCGGAGGATGCCAAAGGCGTTGCCAAATACCCAAGGGTTGTGGCGGTTTTCTCGAAGGTTGACATTGCTGGAACACGAATTTTAATACCGGAACGGGCATTGGGGTTTGTTGGATCCACGGGATCGGTATTTAGCGCAATACCACCAAAATACAGAGGATAGGAAGCTAAATAGGTCATATTATATTTTGCCATTTTCTCTTTGTAAATTTCAATCAGAGGACTATTCCCTGCAAACATCACCTTTGCTTCATCCCATGTACTGCACAGATATGCTGCATTGGACATGGCAAAAACCTTGTCCAGATTGCTGCCCAAACTGGCAATTTGCATATCAACATCCCCGATGCCTACACGCTCTTGAACGGTTGTATAGTCACCCAGCTGGCTGGCAGGATATACTTCAAACTGCAAGGTGCCGCCGGAAAGCTCTGTTGCTTCCTCTGCAAAAGCCTGGATTGCCAAGTCGGCAGTAGAACCTACTGGTCTTATATGTGCCAAAGATAATGTAACTGTTTGTTCCTCTTTCTGCTCTTGTGCCTGATTGCTGGAGTCGGCGCCGGAACCACAGCCCGCCAAGGCCAAAACCATCGTTGATGTAAGTAGTAAACTTAGCAGTTTTTTCATAATACATTCCTCCAATTCTTAGGCTTATCCGCCTGTAATAAAAAAGCCAACACCCTTGTCCCTGTTACCCCTAAATGAAGAAAATCATTTAAGCACATTTTTTTCTTTTGTGCCTTTTCATCAGTATCTGCCATAGTAGATGGATCGTTTCCTTCGTCAATGGTAAACACTTTTATTCCTGCCTCATCCCCTTTGTTATTGTGATTTTTGAATCCTATGCAAAACCAAATAATTTTGGCAAAAACATTGATAACTCTGGCCAAAAAGAGGTTAAAAACACAACCGGAACATAACCAAATATCAATAATTTCATGGCCGGCTTCAAAATATCTTGAAACTCACACTTACCAATGCGCATACCCAAGTAAAGAATACTGGCATAAGGAGGTGTTACGCCCCCCATTGCAAGATTTACACCCATAATTGCGCTAAAATGTATGGGGGAAATGCCCAGCTCTCGAACCAACGGCAGCAGCAATGGCGCACAAAGCAGCATGCCCGTTGAGTCATTTACAATCATACCAACAAGGAATAAAAAGAGATTCATAAGTATCAAAATGATCACTCTATTTGTAGTCAGGTTAAATATTATTTGAATCAAGGCCTGAGGTACTTGAAGCATAACAAAGGTCTGGCTTAGCATAAGACAAAAAACAATCATAACCATGATAGAACCAATGGAACAAATGGAATCAAAGGTCATCTGCTTAATATCCCTTAGCTTCATTGCCCGATAAATAAACAGCCCTACAGGTATGCTGTAAATTGCAGCAACCGCTGCCGCCTCGGTAGGTGTGAATACACCACAATAAATTCCGCCCAAAATAATCACAGGCATCATCAGTGCGGGAATTGCGGAAACGGTTCTCTTTCCCGTGATCTCGGCTTTTTCCTTCAAGGACATGGGAGGCATCAATTTTAAATCAAACTTTCTGCACTCAACCAAATTAATAACGCAAAATAAAATCATAACCAAAATGCCCGGGCCAACTGTAGCCAAAAAGCAGGCAAGAATTGAGGTTTCGGTAATCCAGCCATAAATAATCATAATAGCACTGGGAGGAATTAACAAACCAAGTACCGAGGATACCGTCACCAATGCGGTAGCAAAACCCCGGGAATAGCCTTGTTCCACCATACGGGGAATCATGATTGGCCCAGTAGCGGCAACACCGGTAAAACCGCTGCCGGAAATTGCACCAATGATGGCACAGGTAATAACACTTACCACGCCTAAGCCGCCTTTAATTCGTCCAACAAACGCATCGCAAAGATCCAAAAGCTTTTTTGCCACGCCACTGCCGCCCATATATGTACCTGCTAAAATAAAAAGCGGACTTGCCAGCAAAACTGTTCCTATAGACTGGGAATATGCCCACAACATCATGCTTTTCATTGACACATTGGCGGCAATACTGATGAAAAGTAATGCTCCGCCAAAGCAATAGGGCAACGGAACACTTAGCATAAGAAGTAAAATCAGTAAAATAACATCAATCCCTACAATAGCCAACGTACTCATACCCTTTTCCCCTCCTTTAAAAATGCGATTAGCTCTCGGATAGAATCAATCACTTCTAAGGCTGCAAAAAACAGCATGAATGCCAGACCCAAAAACATTGAGCTTTCACCAAAAAACATAGGAATTTTCAAAATACCGCTTGTCTTCCATAGGCCAAGGGAATATTGAAAATACCAAAATGCCCAGCGTGTCAGCCATGCACAAATTATGAAAGAAAAGATGGATTTAAAGCATTTAAAAATTTTTATTGTTTTTTCATTTTTAATATAAAGTGTCAAAATACCGCACTCTATATGGCAGCGCCTCTCTGATGCAACGGAACCGCTCATCATATAAAGCCAAATAATGAAAAAAGTTAACAGCTCCTCAATGCCCATTAAAGGTGCCTTCAGAACATAACGCAAAACCACTTGATAGGTAATAATGAGCGGAAGTGCTATTGCACAAATATAGCACACAAATCGTTGAACTGAGATAATCGCCCGATAAATCATTCTTAGTGCCGGCGTTTTAATGCCCTCATAATATTCCATATTATCCTCCTCCCATTTCAACAAAGCGCTAGGGTGTTTACTAAAAATCAATTAACCCTGTGCCTGTTGTTTTTCGTACAGTGCCTTGCATAATGCCAAGTCCGACTCTGCCATACCCGTCTGAGCAAATTTACCCATAAAATTTAAAGACATATCTGCATTTCCACCAACAACCCCTTCATTCAAAGGTGTTTCCACACCCTCTACGGCTAATATAGAACATTCTATAGCAATACCTGCCGCAGAAGCAAGTTTTAACGCACAAGCTAGGCGTGCCCCGTCACAAACAACGCCAAAAATGTTTACAATTGTATTATTGATTGCTTTGTTTATACAGGCTAAATCTCCACCAAGCAGCATAGTTGCACCAGCAGCTATCCCTTGGGAGGCAGCTGTTACACATGCACACATGGAGGATACACGGCCAATACGATTCTTTACACAAATCGTCATTAAAAAGCTCATGGCCAGGGCACGAAGTAACTGCTCCTCCTTACATTTCAAATCCTCCGCCATGCTAACTAACGGAAGGGAAGCAGTAATCCCAACATTTCCGCTGGTCGCACAACTCATTGCCGGCAGGGGATACCCAATCATTCTTGTTTCCGCTCCCGCAGCAGTCATGGCCTTTGCTTTTTTTACCATGTCCTCTCCTGCATGCTTTAACATAGAAATGCCAAACCCAGCACCCTTTGCCTCACCCATAAAACAAGCATCTGCCAGAGCTTTATTCAATTGTACAGCTTCTTTCAAAAATTCCAATTTCTCTATGGGCGTTTGCGTTGCAAAAGCATAAAAATCGGCAATTTCATAATGGGCCATTGCATCCTTCGTTTCATTCATGGATGCAATACGATCAAAAGGAATATCCACCTGCTTTATGCCGTTTGCCTCACGGTATACCAAATTGGTATGTGTTTTTAAAACGATGGCACGGCCAATCCCTTTATCCGTTGTAACCACGCAATCCATGTACAAGCCCAAAATATCTGTTTCTAAATCAGGAATTACGCTTACATTGCCGGATTTTGAAAAAGCCTGCGCCACGGCTTCATCCTCCTTTGTCACCTTATGTAAAACATTAAGACCCGCCTGTGCATCTCCGGCAATGGCCCCTAAGGCAGCAGCAATTTTCAAGCCTACACTACTTGTTCCCGGAATACCCACATCACTGTTTTTCGTGCCAATATGCCGGTCAACCTTAACTTCTACCTTTAACGGCTTTCCCCCAACGGCGGTTGCAGCTTCTGCCGCCACATAAGAAACGGCTGTAGGCCCTGTACAACCAAGGGCAGGTGCAAGTTCTTTTTTTAGAATTGCATACATTTCTTCTTGCTTCTTATCCATATTGTCTACCTCCATGTGTATTACAGCTATTTGTTTAAATGTATTATATTATTATAATATTACATTGTCAACGGGTATTTTTATTTTTTCAGGGGTGAATTCTTTGCAAAAATCAGCTGAGCACATTTTTCTCGAAAAAACCACCCAAGGGTTGGCGGAAGGCTGTGTAGGGACATAAAAAAAGCCGAAAACCTTAATTTATAAGGCTTTCGGCTTAGATTTTTCATAAAGTCATTTTTTATAACGGAAGGGGTTGGGAAACAAAGAGCTTCCCGAATGGCATCCACAGGATGAGCTATGCTCATCTAAGGAAAATAGGGGATTTCAAGACCTCTGGTCGCAGGAACTCATCTGTTTGGCCTATGTATCATTGACCCATCTAAAAACCCATGAATATGCGGTTTTAATATAAGTTTTTGGTCTTGCTTTTTTCAAAAAGCACTTGGGTTTGGGATAAAACAGCCAAGAAAACGCTGCCCTCACACACTGATCGTTTTGGGAGCAAAATTCCTGACCCAACGCCCAAGGTTTGTCTTTGCTCTGATTTATTTCATTCTACCATAAATAAAAAAAGCATGTGTGCGTTCAATTCCATACATGTCTTTTTTTGAATCCTTAACACAAACAAATACAGGCAATTCCTCGCTGCATGTCATTTCGTTGGATTAATATTAAAATTCAAAGTATATTCTTCTTTATCCTGATCAATTATTTTGATGCCTTGAAACAACTTCATGCCATCGATTTCTTCTTTGGTTTTATCATGGGTATCAAACACAAAGCTTCCCCCAATTTCCAAATATGGATTTTTCGTTTCTGCGTCTTTCATCTCTGCATTATGGGGACCGTTTTCCAACATGAACTTATCATATTCCATGTTAATTAATGGTTCTTGAACATCGATATTTTCAATATCCTCCTTGCTCCCTTTAATCACAACAGAATATATGACCTTCGTTTTATCTAAGCTCTCATCCTCCGCAACGCCTAAAGATACAGAACCACTCATGCTATATTTTTCTTTTGGTATCTTTGCTTGATTAACTAAATAACCAAATAAAAAAAGTATCATGGATAGCGTACAACAAAGAAACAACAATTTTTTCATAATAATTCTCCTTGCAGCATTCAAATAGTCTTTGTACTATTTTATCATAGATAAAACAAAAAGCCATATATGGGTTCATATACTCTTGCATACCTTTTTATTGGCGTTATACTGCAATAAAATCTCTTGTCATAAGCACAGTCAGACCGCGGGGTTTTGCGCATCAAATTCCCAGGACAGCAAAGAACTTCCCATGCAGGAGGCCTTTCTTAGATATGAACAATAAAAAAATTTCAGCTTCGCATTATATGGTGTGGCTGTCATCCGATTTTTCAGAAGCTATTTGTTCCTCCTCCTCTTCAATTTTCATATGCTTTCTATAAACCGTGGAAATATAAATACCAGAAGCCAAGGCAGATAACAGGCAAAGCCATAAAAACCATTCCCAAGTTGGCAACAGCATTACAACGCAAAAGCCCAATACTATAAAAAACATTGGACTCCACCGCACAAGAAAGGTAAATTTTCCGAATAGCTTTCCATTAACCCGTTTTGCTCTTTCCACACGCTTAACATATTCTTTATAGCAATCCTCTGAAAATGAAACACAGAGTCCGTCTATGATGTAATATGCCAAAAAGATCAGCTGCACAAAATCCTCCAAACCATTAAAACGAAGGATGGTAAATACAAAAAATCCACCACCTAATACTATACTCACCAAAAGAGTTTTCCAACTATATACTTTCATGGCATGATCCCTTTCAAATTTTTATGTAGCTACATGATTATGTGAAATCTTCTAATTATCATAACAAATTTTTATGCAAAAAGAAAGACACACCTTCCCTTTTCTAGAAGGTATGTTTTTTATTACCATCCCCAGCGTATTATGATATCATTTGAATTATCATCACTATAGATTGTGCTCATTGCAAGAACTAATCTGTCACTTCAAATATATCTTCTATTGTACAATTAAATACTTTTGCAATATTCCAAGATAAGATCAAAGAAGGATTATATTTTCCTTTTTCAAGATTTCCAATGGTTTCTCTGCGGACGCCTACCAATTTTGCTAAATCATCCTGTTTCATGTCGTGTTTTGCCCGATACTCTTTAATCTTATTCTTTATCATTTCCAGCCACCCAGCTTTCCCTGAAGCTATAATACCCAACGGAAAAACCATGCACGGCTACAGAAACACCCCACCCTGACGCAAATCCAGCTAAAAGGGCTGCGTTTCCTTGTTGACTGCCTGCAAAGAGACAAATTAGCGTAACAATAGCAGTGGTAATCATGCCACAGTAAAATCCTAATGAAGCAGCCTTATTCATGTATTCCTCCACCATTTCATCAGACTTAATGAAAAAGTATACAAAGTTAACAGCAAAAGCAAAAAAAGCCAAGAATCCTTTGTTTCCTGTATAAATTCCAATGAAACCCAGTAGCGATAGCAAACCCATAAGCCCACGCATAATGCACCTTAATTTCATAATTTCCCCTCCTATAATGTGGTGTATTTATATCTTTACGTTATAAATATACCACATTATTATGAAGCTTTCAATCTTAAAAACAGCAGACTATATTTCCAAGCCTACTAAAGAATATATAATTACCTTTACAATACAATATCCCAAAAATATAAAAAAGTCATGTATGAGTTCAAATCCTCAAACATGACTTTTTATTACCGTCCCCGGCGGGATTCGAACCCACGGCCTTTCGCTTAGGAGGCGAACGCTCTATCCTGCTGAGCTACGGAGACACTTATAAAAAATATTATGACCAAAGCAGTCCTTCTCTATTTTATGCATAACCCCCGTTGCAGTCAAGGATTTTCTTCTGCAACAGGGGAAAAATATATTATTGGAGCTTATCCTCTATAAAACAAGCCAGTTTTTTTGCTTCTTTTTCCATGGCCAGCTTATCCTTTCCTTCAATCATGACACGAACCAGTGGTTCTGTACCCGAGGTGCGAATCAGCACCCTCCCATCAGAGGAATATTTCTCCTGCATTTCTTCAATGGCGGCTTTAATTTCCGGCACCTCCATGTAGTCATTTTTTCTGTCATTGTTCACCCGGGCATTCACCAACACCTGAGGCATAACCTCCATAATTTTTGCCAATTCTGACGCTTTTTTTCCGCTGCACTTCATAACGGATAACAGCTGAATTGCCGTTAAAATGCCATCTCCTGTTGTGTTATAATCCAGGAAAATAATATGCCCCGACTGCTCACCGCCCAAGTTATAATCCTCCGCCAGCATACATTCCAAAACATATCTATCGCCAACATTTGCCTGTAAAACGGAAATATCATTTTCCCGCCCCATAACCGTCAGCCCAAGGTTAGACATTACCGTTCCAACAACGGTATTTTTTTTCAGCTCTCCCTTTGCCTTCATGGCACAGCCGCAAATTGCAAGAATTTTATCCCCGTCAATCAACGTACCGTTTTCATCCACAGCCAAGCATCGGTCTGCATCTCCGTCAAAGGCAAAGCCGATATCCGCACCGTTTTCCTTCACAAATGCCGCCAAGTCCTCCATATGGGTGGAGCCGCATTTTTCGTTGATATTTGTTCCGTCAGGTTCGTTATGGATAATGCATAACTGCGCCCCCAAATCCAGCATGGTTATGGGGGCCGCCTTATAGGCCGCCCCATTGGCACAGTCCAACGCCACCTTTATCCCCTGAAAACGCTCCCCTGTGCTATTTCTAAGGAAGGCAATATAATCATCCAATGCATCCTCCGCGTAGCCCTTTGTTCCAATGCCGCTCCCCGTAGGGCAAGGCAAAACCTCCATGCGGCTCAAGAGAATATCCTCAATTTCCTGTTCCAATTCGTCACTTAATTTATAGCCCTCATCGTTGAAAAATTTAATTCCGTTATATTCAACAGGATTGTGGGATGCGGAAATCATAACCCCTGCATCCAACCGATAGTGGCGCACCAAATATGCCACCGCAGGCGTAGGAATTACTCCCGCAATCACCGCATGGGCACCAACAGAGCATATCCCCGCTACCAAAGCTGATTCCAGCATATCCCCGCTGATTCTTGTATCCATTGCCACCAAAATGCGAGGTGCATATCTTTTCTCTTTTGTCAAAACATATGCCCCTGCACGGCCCAATTGATATGCCAGTTCACCTGTTAATTCCGTATTGGCAACGCCCCTGACACCATCAGTTCCAAATAATCTTCCCATATTCCTTTTTCCTCCAAAAATCACGATTCATTCTCCGCTGCGGCTATCGCCTCCGTAACAAGAACATCAATATAAGCATATCCCGCCGTTACGCCTTCCGGTAAGTCCAGCGCAATGAGCGCCTTATGCTGTCCCACAGAAAGACCGCTTACATCAACAGTACCTGTGAGATCACTCTCAATAATACGATTTACCACCGCCTCATCGCCGGTAATCATTACAGTGGTACTTCCGCTGATTTCATAGCTCTTTGTACTTTCCGCCTTAGCCAACGTCAATTGTTGCGCATTCACTGTTACCTCATGGCCATTGGCACTTATAATTTGTACATTTACCAATATTGTAAGACTATTTCCATTCTTTACTTCAACGCCCTGGGGCAGATAATCAGCCACTGCAAAGCTTCTGGTAACATCAGCATTGCGTCCCGAAATATCGATGTCCGGCAGCTGAAGATACATAAAATCAGTCAATGCCTCGGTTGCACCCATCACCTCTATAGTTTGAGGCGTACAGCTGGTTTCTCCCACCACAAAGCCATCCCCGGGCACACCGGAAATATTTACTTTAATGGGGATTGCTTTTATATTCATTGAATGATAAGTTACAGTAATTTCCTCTATCCCAAGGCTAACTCCCTTTACCGATGCTCCTTGTGCGTCACAGGCAATCAGCTTTGCACCAAGCTGAACATTGTCCCCAACATCTTGGGCATTAATCTCAGCTTTTACCGCGGAAACCTGATCCACTTGGGATGCCGGCCCCCTCACCAAAACACTTTCCGCGCTTAAAACAGGCGTGGAATATAATACATCCGCTGGAAGCTCACCATTTACAGCTACATAAATAGGCATCTCCTTGCTTGTCATTCTTTCAATATGCACAGTAACCGTTGTTGGCGCCTTCCCTACAATGGTATACCCCGTATAAACCCCTGTCATTTCCACATTTACAGGCAATGAAACCGTATCTCCCTCCATGACAGAAGCCAGCCCCGACAAATCCACGGTAGCCTGAAGCCAATCGTTCGTCTGGTTTAAACGGTCAAGTGCCGTTCTTTGGGCTTTAATTCTAATACTTATTTTTGTTGCAGTCAAATCCGTGGCATTCTCAACAGTAAGACCTCTATTCGTTAAAACATCCATATTTTTCAAGGTAATAAATTTGGTATAGGTTCTCGTATCCACAGGCTGATTGATATTGATTACCATAAACCACATAATCGTAGCAATGCCTATAGACAGTAGCTTCCACCCCAAATCCTTCATTAGCAATTCTTGAAATTTTTTCATTTATCCTGCCTCCCTTTCCAAAAAGAAAGTTTCTTTTTCCCAACCTTCTTGGTTTGCGAAAGCATTGTTCTTAATTGCTCCATGGTTAAATCACGGTAGAGAACGCCGCCTCTTGCCACAGAAATAGAGCCTGTTTCCTCCGATACCACAATAACATAGGCATCAGACACTTCGCTTGCGCCAATGGCGGCACGGTGTCTGGTTCCCAATTCCATACTAACCTCGTTGCTATCTGTCAGCGGCAAAAAGCACGTTGCTGCCGCCACACGGTTTCTACGAACAATTACCGCGCCGTCATGTAACGGTGTATTATGCTCAAAAATATTAATTAAAAGCTGACTGGAGATTACCGCATCAATGGGGATGCCCGTTCTTTCCAAATCCCCCAAAGGCACCTCTTGCTCAATCAAAATCAAAGCCCCTGTGCGCACTGCCCCCATTTTATCCACCGCTTTAATAATTTCATCTACGGTACGCGCTGAGGCTTTCTGGTTGTCCTCCTCCTCATTGCGTATAAAATAGGAAAAAAACTGTCCTTTTCCCAGCTGCTCCAACGCTTTTCTAAGCTCCGGCTGAAAAACAACAATCACTGCAATAATGCCCACGGAAATAGTATTCGACAAAATCCAAAGAATGGTATTTAGCTGTAATATGGTTGCAATTGCCGCTAAGCCAAGAATGACCAATATTCCTTTAAACAAAACCCACGCTCTTGTTTCTTTAATCCAAAAAATAATTTTATAAATAATATAGGCAACAATCAGAATATCCAAAAAATCAGAAAACCCGATGGATGGACGCACAAAGCCTGTTACCCCTAAATTGTCAAAAAACCCCTTAATTGACTCCATACAACACACCCTACCTCTTGAAAATATGACATCTTTTCCATTATATCATAACATTCGCCCATAGATTCTTAAAAAAAGAAAAATATCTCTCTGCCTGTTTTATTTCCAACTTCCATTGTTTTATTTTATTATAGCATAAACACAAGTGAATTGTTATAAAAAGTCTTTGAAAAACCTTTCTTTTCACGATTTGTCAAAAAAAATCTTTTCCTTGTAAAATTAAGCTTTCTGTAATAAATAAAGAAGGTTCAGACTGAAGATAACGTTATTTTTATACAAGGGAAAGGGTTGGGAAACAGGGGTTATTTCATTTCTCTTGGAGAAAAGACCGATCTTTTTCATACAAAATATGACTTAGCTTTGGGTTAACCCCTTCACGCACTCGCTTGTTCAAAAAATAAGGCATCATCACGCTGCACCCCCAGAGGACTGCCCGTAACTGCAGACCTTCTCATACTGTTGGACCAGCAACACCAGCTTTTTTCTCTCTGAAATGGAGCTATCGAATGGGGTAACGTATTGTCATCAGCAACGCATCGAAATTTCCTTTTTTATAGTATTTTCTTGAAACCAGCAACGAAATAAAAGAAGAAACAAAAATAACCATTGCATTTTGGTACGCCCAATCACCTATAATGCTTCACATATGCAGCTCCCCCGCCTTGCCTTTTAAAAAGACCCCACCGGGTAGATTTCTCTATCCAACGAGGTCTTTATTTCATCCATAGGATGTTCTATATCATCTTTCTCTGCAACATTTTTTTTCAGTGGTTGCGGTATCCATGCACACTGTAATGCTTCTAATCCACTAAAAATTAAATGTTTTGCGCCTTTCAAGGCACATTATTTATCCAAAGGCTTCATTGTAGGGAACAAAATGACATCGCGAATGGAAACGGCTTCTGTCAGCAGCATAACAAAACGGTCAATGCCCACACCCAAACCGCCGGTAGGAGGCATGCCATATTCCAATGCGGTTAAGAAGTCCTCGTCAATCATATTGGCTTCATCATCCCCTGCTTCACGCAGCATTTCCTGATATTCAAAACGCCCACGCTGGTCAATGGGGTCATTCAGCTCGGAGTATGCATTTGCATATTCACGACCGATGATAAACAGCTCAAAACGTTCGGTATAATCTGGGTTTTCAGGCTTTCTCTTGGTCAAAGGAGAAACCTCTACAGGGTAATCAATGACAAAAGTAGGCTGAACCAAATTCTTCTCCACAAATTCCTCGAAGAACAGCAGTAAAATATCCCCTTTTACATGACGCTCCTCAAATTCCACATGGCGTTCCTTTGCCAAAGCCTTCGCTTCCTCGGTATTCTCCACTGCATCAAAATCAATGCCTGTGTATTCCTTCACCAAGGAAACCATGGTTTTTCTTGCAAAGGGCTGACCTAAATCTAAATCATGTCCGCCATACTGTACCTTTGTTCCACCCAATACATTTTGGGCAACAGTACGGAACATTTCTTCCGTAATGTCCATCATGCCATTATAGTCTGTGTAGGCTTGATACAGCTCCATCAAGGTAAACTCGGGGTTATGTCTTACGGAAATCCCCTCGTTACGGAACACACGACCAATTTCATACACCCGCTCGAAGCCGCCCACAATAAGACGCTTCAAAGGCAATTCCAGAGCAATACGGCAGTACATATCAATATCCAGCGTATTGTGGTGGGTGATGAAAGGTCTTGCGGATGCACCACCGGGAATAGTCTGCAAAACAGGGGTTTCTACCTCCAAAAATCCTTTTCCGTCCAAAAATCTTCTGATTTCGCTGATGATTTTGGAACGCTTAATAAAGGTATCTCTTACCTCAGGATTTACAATTAAGTCCATGTATCTTTGGCGATAACGCAATTCCTGATCTTTCAAGCCATGGAATTTTTCGGGTAAAACCTGCAAGCTTTTGGAAAGCAGTGTAACCTCTTTTGCATGAACAGAGGTTTCACCTGTCTTTGTACGGAAAACAAAACCTTTGATACCGATGATATCACCAATGTCAAATTTTTTGAAAGCGGCGTAATCCTCATCTCCAATATCGTTACGGCTAACATAAGACTGAATGGTGCCGTTTCGATCCTGAAGATTGCAAAAGGATGCCTTCCCCATGATGCGTTTACTCATCAAACGGCCTGCGATTGCCACATCCTTGCCTTCCAATGCATCAAACCCATCCTTAATTTCATCGCTGTGATGGGTCATATCAAATTTTACAATTTCAAAGGGATTCTTCCCCTCTGCCTGCAATTGTGCCAGTTTATCACGACGGATGAGAATCTGCTCGCTCAACTCCTGCTGGGTTAATTCCTTCTCCTGTACGTTTTCATTTTGCTCTGCCACGTTTCTTCCTCCATTCCCTTTTGGCTTTGGTATCTCGCCAACTTCATAGTTTGTTATTTTCTAATGGATTTCACTTCAAAAACCGCTTCGCCATCCGGTGTGTCGATTTTAATTTTTTCGCCATTTGTATGTCCCAAAAGTGCCATTCCCACAGGGGACTCATTGGAAATACGCCCATTCATAGGATCAGCCTCTGCAGAGCCAACAATGGTATAGATCATAGTTTCGTCAAATTCCACATCATACAGCTCTACCGTAGAGCCCAAACCAACCTTATCATGGGATAACTCTTCGTCATCAATTACCTCTGCGTTGCGCAGCATTTTTTCAAGAACAACAATTCTTGCTTCAATTTCAGCCTGTTCTTCCTTCGCAGAATCATACTCCGCATTTTCGGACAAGTCCCCCTGCCCTCTGGCTTCTTTGATTTTTTCTGCAATTTCTTTTCTTTTGACGATTTTCAAATTTTCCAATTCTTCTTCCATCTTTTTCAAACCATCATAAGTTAAAACAACCTTTTTATCAGCCATGGCCGTCGTCATCTCCCTTTTTTTCGGATTTTCTCCGCTTTTTCATCCTGCCCTTGCCAAAATCACATTTACAAGGAAAAAAGAGGGTCGCGACCCTCAAAATTCATTGATAAATTATATAATACTTAAAGAAGAGTTGTCAATGTATAATCCCCCGAAAATAGAAATAATCCTATCACTCAAACTGTGGAAAAACCTTGGGCGCTGCCCAAACCTCCTTGCTTTTTGTAAAAAGCAAGACCAAAAACTTATGTACAAATTCCATGTTCATGCAATTTGTAATGGGTCAAGGGTGAAACCCTTGTGGGTGTTTGAGGGCAAAGCCCTCAAGGGTTTGACTTTAATGACACTCTGACTGTTACAAACTATCCTTGATTTTTCTGGATTTTTACCCGTTTGCCCAAGGCGGAAAAGCCGCTGACGGAAAAACCCTTTGCCTTTAAGGCTAAATAAATACCCTCAGCCGCCTGTTCCGGGAAATGATTCAGCCAAAAATTTTGAAATTCCATGAGCTTTATGAACGCCACAGCCTCAGCCCTTCTGCCCTCCAGCTGCTTTTCTTCATAGTTAAAATAAAATCCATCGGCCGTCACAACATCCCACCTTCTTTGGGACAAGCGCCGCAAAGCAGGCCGATTCCCCGCCGCATCAATAAACACGGCATAGCGTTTTAAAATGTGTTCATAACCCGTTTGCTCCATACCGCAAACAATGATCACATCTGCTTCCTGAAACAGGAGGTTTTTGGGAGAAGAAAATGCTTCTGTCATCAAGCCTTTCTCCGCAAAAAGTGTGTCTTGTATTTCCTCCAGCTCCCCAATATTATCCGCAAAAAACGAAAGATGATTCACATACGCTCCCATGCCTGCCAAAACCAAGGGTAACACGGTTTTTTCTGTTCCGCAAATCAAAAAATGTGCCTCCTCGGGATTTTTCCCCTGTCTGCGCAGTGCCTCTGCAGCACCATCAAAGGCAAATAAAGCCGCCAAAATTCTGCCATTGGCAACAGGCAAAATTTGTTGCGAAAATTCCCCCTCATATGGTGGAATAATAATTCCCGCCCCCTCCGCCGCCAGCGTTTTTGCCAAGGCTTCGGCCTTATCCCGCCACGGCGACGGCAAACCCTGCCCTTTGGTAAGGGAAAGGACGCCAAAGAGCGTGTTGTCCTTTTCCTCAATGGTGAACGGTTTTTTGGAAAGAATATATCTTTCCCGCCACTTTTGCGTCAAAAATTTACTCCAGCGAGGTAATACCACTTCCTCCTTTTTTTCCAGAAATCGAACCTCTGCAATTTTCATATAATCTCCCCCTTTTTGTATAAAACGATGTACTTATTGTCATACAATGGAGAACTTATTTGCTTTTTATCTCCACAAAACCTTTGATAATAACCTAAGACAGCCTTCAAAAGAACGAATTGTATGTATTTTTGTACAATTTTCCATTCTTTTCCTCCCTATATTTTGGTTTTAAAATCATATCCTTTCTTTGTTTTTAATATAATTATATATGTTTTAAATTTTATACAATCAATGTATAGCAAAAATGCACAAATATTATTTTTTATCACGATTTTTACCGTTTTTCAAAAAAATTTTTTCGTGAAATATTGACAACTACATTGCGGCAAACTATCATCAAATTATCAAAGAAGATTTGCCCTGTGTCCATCGTTTGGGATGCAGGATGTATTTTTCTCGTATTTTGTATACTGTATATGAAAGGAGCTTAGCCATGAATCCAAAAATCATGAAAACAATGGATGGTAACGAAGCTGCTGCGTATATTTCTTACGCTTTTACTGAAGTTGCAACCATCTATCCAATCACCCCTTCCTCCCCTATGGCGGAGCATGTTGATACTTGGGCCGCCAACGGCAAAAAAAATCTTTTTGGCCAAACCGTGCGCTTGGTTGAAATGGAATCCGAAGCAGGTGCGGCAGGCGCAATGCATGGTGCATTGGAGGCAGGCACTTTAACCACCACCTATACCGCCTCCCAAGGGCTTTTATTAATGATCCCCCCCATGTACCGCATTGCAGGGCAGTTAAAGCCCGGTGTATTCCACGTTAGCTCCAGAACAGTGGGCACCCACGCTTTTTCTATTTTTGGCGACCATTCCGATGTTATGAGCTGCCGCCAAATTGGTTGTGCCATGCTTTCCGCAGCCTCCGTACAGGAGGTTATGGATTTGGGCGGTGTTGCCCACCTAGCGGCCATCAAGGGCAGTGTCCCCTTCATTCATTTTTTTGACGGTTTCCGCACCTCCCATGAGCTGCAAAAAATCGAAGTAATGGATTACAAAGACATCGGTAGTCTTATGGATGAAGATGCACTCCACAAGTTCCGCAAAAATGCATTAAATCCTGAACGCCCCGTGCAACGTTCCACGGTGCAAAATCCCGATGTTTTCTTCCAAAACAGAGAAGCCTGCTCCCCTTTTTACAAAAGACTTCCTGGAATTGTGGAAGAATATATGAATGAAATTAACAAGCTTACAGGCAGAAGCTACAAGCTCTTTAACTACTTTGGTGCTACCGATGCAACCCATGTTATCATCGCCATGGGCTCTGTTTCCGGCGCAATTCAAGAGGTTGTGGAGCATCTTACTCAAAAAGGTGAAAAGGTTGGTTTCCTACAGGTTCACCTATATCGTCCCTTCTCCATGGAGCATTTTATGGCGGCTTTGCCAGAAAGCACAAAAATCATTACGGTGATGGACAGAACAAAGGAGCCAGGTGCTTTGGGCGAGCCTCTTTATGAAGATGTTTGCTCTGCATTGATGGAAGAAGGCAGAGTGCTTCGGGTGCTTGCGGGGAGATACGGTCTCTCTTCCAAGGATGTTACCCCTGCACAAATTGTTGCAGTGTTTGACAACATGAAGACAGAACAGAAAAATCATTTCACGGTAGGCATCAATGATGATGTCAGTATGAGCTCCCTTCGTGTGGGTGCTGAGCCGGAGGTGGCAGATGAATCCACCATTGCTTGTAAATTTTGGGGGCTTGGCTCGGACGGTACCGTTGGCGCAAATAAAAACTCCATTAAAATCATTGGGGACCATACCGATAAATATGCACAGGCATACTTCGAATATGACACAAAAAAATCCGGCGGTATCACAAAAAGCCATTTGCGCTTTGGCGATCGCCCCATCCGCTCCAGCTATTTGATTTCAAAGGCTGACTTTGTTGCCTGCCATCAGCACTCCTACATAAATAAATACGACATTGTTTCAGAAATAAAGCCCGGCGGCACCTTCCTTTTAAACTGCGCATGGAAAGCGGAGGAATTGGATGGCCATTTGCCTGGGGCTGTAAAAAGATACATTGCCAATCACAATATTTCCTTCTATACCATTGATGCTGTGGAAATCTGCCGTGAAATCGGATTAGGGAATAGAACAAACACCGTTTTGCAGTCAGCCTTCTTTAAGCTGGCGAACATTATTCCTGCGGAGGATGCCCTTGGCTATATGAAAGCCGCCATCGAAAAATCCTATGGGAAAAAGGGTGAAAAGATTGTAAATATGAACTATGCCGCTGTAGATGCGGGCTTGAGCGGTTTGGTGAAAATCGATGTGCCCGAAAGCTGGAAAAATGCAAAGGATATGGACAAAGAGGATTTCAAACGCATTCTGCCCGAATATGTGGAAAAGCTTTTGATTCCCATGAACGCACAAAAAGGCGACACTCTGCCCGTTTCCGTATTCCTTGGCAGAGAGGACGGCACCGTGCCCTTGGGTACCTCTGCCTATGAAAAGCGTGGCGTTGCCATTGACGTACCCCAGTGGAATATAGAAAACTGCATCCAGTGCAACCAATGTTCTTACGTTTGCCCTCACGCTTGTATCCGCCCCTTCCTCTTGTCGGAAGAGGAAGCAAAAAATGCGCCTGTTGGCTACGAAACAAAGAAGGCAAACGGCGGCGGCGAAATTGCAAGCTATCGCTACCGCATTCAAGTAGACCCTCTGGATTGCCAAGGCTGCGGCGCTTGTGTTGAGGTTTGTCCAGCCAAGGAAAAGGCATTGACCATGAAGCCTTTGGATTCCCAATTAGGTGAGATGGCAAACTGGGAGTATTCCTTATCCCTCTCCCATAAGGAAAATCCCCTGGATAAATACACCGTAAAGGGCAGTCAGTTTGAGCAGCCCTTGCTGGAGTTCTCCGGTGCTTGTGCCGGCTGTGGCGAAACACCCTATGCAAAGCTCATGACCCAGCTTTATGGTGACAGAATGTATCTTGCCAACGCAACAGGCTGTACCCAGGCTTGGGGCGCAGCAGCGCCTTGCGTACCTTACACAACAAATAAGGACGGTTGGGGCCCCGCATGGAGCAACTCCCTGTTCGAAAATAACGCAGAGTTCTCTATGGGCATGGTGCTTGCCGTAGAACAGCAAAGAGAACGGGTGAAAATGCAGTTAAATGACTTATTGCCCCTTTGCGATGATGAAGCATTGCTTGCTGCCGCAAAAACTTGGCTTGACCATTACGATGATGGCCACAGAAGCAAGGAGGATACCCGTGCACTCCTTACCGCTTTGGAAAACGCAAAGGTTCCTTCCGAGGGTTCAGAATTTAAGGCATTTATTTTGGATAACAAAGAACACCTGACCAAAAAATCCATGTGGATGTATGGCGGTGACGGCTGGGCATATGATATCGGTTACGGCGGCTTAGACCACGTTTTGGCGTCGGGTACAGATGTAAACGTATTGATTGTTGATACCGAAGTCTATTCCAACACAGGCGGTCAGTCCTCCAAGGCAACCCCAATCGGTGCAGTGGCACAGTTTGCCGCCGGCGGAAAGCCCACGGTAAAGAAGGATTTGGGGATGCTAGCCATGAGCTATGGTTACATCTATGTGGCACAGGTTGCCATGGGCGCAAACCCTGCACAGCTGGTAAAAGCAATGAAGGAAGCTGAAGCATACAAAGGCCCTTCCTTGATTATTGCTTATGCCCCTTGCATTAACCACGGCATTATGAAGGGTATGGCAAATGCCCAGCTAGAAAGCAAACTAGCCGTTGATGCGGGCTATTGGTTCTTGTATCGCTACAACCCAGAATTGAAAAAACAAGGGAAAAATCCATTTATTTTAGATTCCAAGGAGCCAACCATGGATTACAACGACTTTATCATGGGCGAGGTTCGCTACTCCTCTTTGGTACGCACCTTCCCCGAAACTGCAAAAGTTCTATTGAAGGAAGCCGCGGAACAGGCCGCGGAAAAATACAAAACCTATAAAAAGCTGGCAGAGCAATACTAATTTGTATTAATCACCGCTAAAAACCCCCTACCTAATTGGGCAAGGGGTTTTGGGGTGTAGACAAGGTCAAAATCTTGAGGACTTTGCCCTCAAACACCCACAAGGGTTTTACCCTTGACCCATTAATTAAGGGGCAGACGATTGTCTGCCCCTCTTTCTTTTTGCCAGTAACTCCTTATCGTCAGGCGAAGCTAAATAAAGTTTATGGTCTTGCTTTTTTCAAAAAGTAAGTGAGAGGTCATCACTTTTCTTCTTAAAAGCCGGCTTTGCCGTCTGCCCTATCTTGGGCAGTGAGAGGTCATCACTTTTCTTCGCAAAAGCCGGCTTTGCCGTCTGCCCTATCTTGGGCAGTGAGAGATCATCACTTTTCTTCGCAAAAGCCGGCTTTGCCGTCTGCCCTATCTTGGGCAGTGAGAGGTCATCACTTTTCTTCGCAAAAGCCGGCTTTGCCGTCTGCCCTATCTTGGGCAGTGAGAGGGAAACGCCCAAGGTTTGTCTACAGGCTGACCCCGTCAAATTAGGTAGGATTTTTTTGTTCCCTTGGGGTTGTACAAAGTAAACATCTTTGTTGACGCTCATTTTTTGAAATTGGGTGCCTTTGCAAAAATCGTTACAAAAAAATGCTTATTCCCTTTATTTTAAAAATTCCATCAGCGCCCCATAGGTTTCTTCCGGTGCTTCCTCGGGCAGAAAATGACCGCAGGGCAGAGGGCCGCCAACCACATTTTTCGCCCGCTCACGCCATACCCCCAACACATCATATAATTTCCCCACCAGACCTTTTTCTCCCCATAAAACAAGAAGGGGTACCTGAATTTTTTTATTCCGATCCTCTACATCATGGGTTAAATCTATGGTTGCGGCAGCGCGGTAGTCCTCACAGGTGGCATGCACAGCACCCGGAAGGCAAAATGCCCTTGCATATTCCTCCACCATTTGCTCATGAAAGCACCCTTTGTTGCGGCTCCATGCCTCCAACAGGCTGCGAAGGTAAAAAGCTGGATCACTGCCAATGAGCTTTTCGGGGATTCCCACGGGCTGAATTAGAAAAAACCAATGATAATACCCCTTTGCAAAATCCATATTCGTCGTATGATACATATCATAGGTAGGTAAAATATCCATCATGGTGCAGCTAGTCACCCTTTCGGGATAATCCAAAACCAATCGATGGGCAACCCGAGCGCCACGGTCATGGCCTACCAAATCAAATTTCTCAAAACCCAAAGCCTCCATTACCTTCACCTGATCTCTAGCCATGGCACGTTTGGAATAGTTGGAATGATCCTCCAAGCCTTCGGGCTTCTCACTGTCCCCATATCCCCGAAGGTCCGGCACCACAACGGTATAGTTTTGTTCCACAAGGCGGGGTGCCAGATTGTACCACATCATATGGGTTTGGGGATAGCCATGAAGCAGCAAAATGGGTTTTCCTCCGCCTGCATAATTTACATTAATTTCCACATCACCGGTATTAATACGGATTTCTTGAAAACCTTCCAATCTCATTGTTTTCCCTCCAATGTGTTATCACTTTACCAAAAGCAACAAAATATATACTTGCCTGTATAATGCTGTATTCTCTTTATTCCGTCCAAAAAGTTTCCCATCAAACCATTTCAAGGTTATTTTACACCAGCTTTTGGGGGAATCCCCACTGTTATTTGATTAGTTTAACATTTCCAGTTCCCCTTCTCAACCTTTTGCATTTTTTTTTGCTATAATTGCTTTTTTTCAAAAAAACAGTTTTTTAGATGCTTCAAAAAAAGAAGGCATCTTTCAAAAAACGACGACGCCCTCTGCTATTTAATTTTATTTTTATACATTTCTTTATCGGCCCGTTCCACAATGCACTCCTTAGAAAAGGACTCCTCCGCCAGAAAATCCGACGAACCAATACTTAGGGACAAGCCAACCCCTACGCTGTCTGCGGCATTAAACACCTCCACAAATTGGTGAATTCCTTTGGTGATTTCCTTCTTTACCCCTGCTTTGCAAATGATATAGAACTCATCACCACCATAGCGACCGATCATTGCGCCCGTTCCCTGGCATGCCCGCCGCAAAATTAAAGCTGTTTCAATCAAAACCCTGTCCCCAAAAACATGGCCATAGGTATCATTAACCTCCTTAAATTTATCCACATCAATAATCAAAATAGAATAAGGCTGACCCTTGGTGATTCCATGGCGTATATTTTGCAAATACATATCAAATTGATAACGATTGTTCAGCTGTGTCAACGGATCTGTTGAAATTCTTCTGTTTTGAAAATTAATAAATATAATTAATAATGACAGCACTACGCAAATCCATATTAAGGAAAGTCCATAAAAAAACATTTGAAACACAATACCAATCACAGGTAAAAAATAGGTTCTCATGATTATAGCGCAATCCTTTTTCTCAAGAATACTCTCTGAAGTTCGATAGATCTTAAAACAATAATAAAATGGGATCAAAAAATAGGGTAGCGCCAGCAAAAACGAAATAAAAAAGAATGGCCCTCTGGCATATACATTGTTTTCATCAATATAAAAGAAAATTTTATATTTAAAATTCAAGATAACCAACACCATATTGACCAGCAGGGGAATTCCTATGATTGCCCAAAATTTCTTATTTATTATTTTCTTATCATAAAACAATAAGGAAATATAAATAAACCAAATAAAGGCAACAAAACAGTTTAAAAAATAACAGCAACCAGATACTGCCCAATTGATTGTTTTGGCATAAAGAAATTGCTTTCCATCAATTAACCACATGACAGAGTCAAAAAACTGAATGGTAAAAACAGAATAAATTAAATATATAAACGCCTTTTGTCTGCCTGTACCGTCATCAATATTCTGTTGATTTGCAAGAATGATAAATATAATTATCATTCCAACGATATTTACTTGTAAATATAAAAACGAGATCATTTTTTCACCAATTTTCATTATATCGGGGGATTAAATTTGAAACCAACCTGTTTATTTTACATCTTACAACTTTTGACGTTTTAATTTTTTTCCTATCTTATACATTACCAAAAGCCGAGAATAAAAGCAATCTTCATGATTACATAATCTCCCATTTTTTTGTAAAATAATAAAATACATGGATCCATAATTTTTTTTTCATTTCTTATAATGCTTTTTGCTCATAATTTTGATTATTTTTTATTTCTTAATTGTTTTTATCAATTATTTACATTTACTTACAGATGCGAATAGTTATGATATAATAATTATTGAATGAAGAATGTTGAAAGGAGTTCCTTTTATGAGAAAATATGTAATTATCATACTGTCTTGCCTGTTGCTTTGCGCCCTTGTTTTTTCAGCCTGCACAAGCAACTCCGCCCCAAACTCACCATCTCCTTATGACGAAACCATCTACACCTCGGAGGATGGCTTGCCCCCTTTGGAAGATGATTTAAAACAACTTTATCAAGATGCGGAAGCCATCTATTTGAAAATTGTTTTTTTCGATTTTCACACTGACTTTAATCAACCAATAGAAAAGTATGGATATGTTTTTTATAAAGTAGACGAGGATCATTTTAATTCTTACGATTCCTTCAAAACCTATCTATCAAATTACTTTAGCCAAGATTTTATTAACGGAAAAATACTTGCTCCCGGGGATTCGCAGTTTATAGAGGGTGAAGATGGCGCTTTATATATGCTGGATGCTGGACGAGGCTCAAATATTTTTTATGCAGGGTGTGTATTCCATTCTGTAGAGCGCAGCGAAGATAAAATCAAATTTACTGCCACTGCATATTATGCAAATACGCAAGAAGGCTACGAAGGGGAACTCTTTTTTGCGGAGCCCGAAAACATGAGTGACTATTCAACGGAAGACTTTACCTTTATTCTGGTAATGGAGGGAGATAAATGGAAATTTGACCTATTTTCCTGTTTTTTTTAATGATACCATGCTATGAGCCTCAACGAAAAGCAAAAACTTCTGTTTACGAACAAAATTTTATTTTAAAAAACGGATACCGTTGAAAAACAGTATCCGTTAAATGAAAAGTAAAGTCATTTATATACAACAAAAGGGTGTCAACTATATATTGACACCCTTTTGTTGCGTTCAAAAACATCATCCGTTTTTCTTTTCCTATCCTCCCATATTTTAAATCAAAAAAATATTTTCATTGGTAATAATGCTTCTCCGCTTCTTCCGCTTCTTGTTTTGTAGAATGAACCGCACCTTTGGGATGATGGGCCGGGGCATAGACGGAATAAACCTTCAGTGGCTTATTACCCATATTAATCAAGTTATGCCAAGTTCCCGCAGGAACTAAAATAGCAAAGCGTCCATCCACATTTCTTTGATAGTTCAACTTATCCTTGCTGCTGCCCATTTGGATAACGCCGATACCATCTTCAACACGGATAAACTGATCCTCATCCGTATGAATTTCCAAGCCGATATCTCCGCCGGGAGGAATGCTCATCAAAGTCAACTGCAAATATTCGCCTGTCCACAATACAACACGGTAATTGGGGTTATGCTTTGTTACCATATCAATATTTACAACAAAAGGCTCAGGTCCGTAATCAATAGTGTTATAAACATTCTGCTCGGAATTTTGTACTTGATTCTGTGCCCGATTCTGTGCCCGATTCTGTGCCGGATTCTGTGCCGGATTTTGCGCTGCATTTTGCTTATTATTACGCATATTGTTTGGATACATTTCTTTTCCCCTTTTTCAGTTTTCTGGTATTTATTTTTATGTTTCAAAAAGAGAAATTAGAAATAGTCCGCATAAAAAATTAAAATTTTTTTATTTTATTCTGTTGCTTATTTCTTCTGGCCAAAGGCATTATCCTTCGCCAATACGGCGTCAAAAGCCTTCACCAGCGTTGCCTCAAAGCCGCCTGCCTGCAAAGCACTCACCCCTTCTATGGTAGTGCCGCCGGGGGAGCAAACTTGGTCAATCAAAGGCCAAGGTGCTTCTCCACCTTCCAATACCATTTTTGCACTGCCCAAAACGGTTTCCGCCGTAATTTGCAAGGCCTGTTTTTTTGGCATTCCCGCCTTTAGGGCAGCATGGGCCAAAGCATCCATATATAAGTAAGCAAACGCAACAGATGCACCGCCAATCACACTAAATATAGAAAACTGACTCTCATCAATTTCCGTAACGGTCCCAATGGTAGAAAAAATATCCTTCACCAACTGCTTTTGCTCTCCACTTACATATTCATTGCAGCAAAGCCCTGTTGTGGAGGCGCCGATTTTTGCATTAATATTGGGCATCGCCCTTACAATGGCAGTTTTTTCTGGGAAATATTCACTCAAATATTCTAATGTTTTCCCTGCGGCAATAGATACAACAAGGGGATTTTTTTTTGCAAATGCCTGCTGCAGCTCCGGCAAAATAACAGCAAGCACATTAGGCTTTACCCCAAGAATCACCACATCACTATGGGCAATTACCTCCAAAGAGGTTTGGCAGGCAGTTGCGCCGCACTCCTCTGCCAACTTTTTTGCCGTGGCTACACTTTTACTTGTAAGAAAAATATTTTTTCCTTCAAAGCTTCCTGTCCCCAGTGTCATTCCCTTTACAATTGCGCTTACCATGTTGCCTGCGCCGATAAAACCAAAATCCATATTACCTTCCTCCCATCCGCCTATTCATTAAGTTTAAAAGAAACAAATTGTTTTAATAAAAATAAAGTATGTAAAACTTTTTCTCATTTTACAGCCGTTTATTTGAAAAAGCAATCCTATATTCTTGCCCCTACCAAAAGGAGCCATTATAATATAAAAAAGGAGGTTTTCGAATGAATCTTATTTTTTTTCACTACCCAAAAGCAGCACTAGCCAAAAGGCAAAAAAATGGCTGAATTCCGCCGACGTAAAATATTTTGAACGTCATATGGTGGAGGAAAACCCTTCCTCATGGGAATTAGAATTTTGGTGGGAAATGAGTGACTTGCCCCTAAAAAATTTTTTTAACACCAGCGGTGTTTTATACAAGCAACTGGGCTTAAAAGACAAGCTGCCCCAAATGACGGCGGAAGAACAGCTGCAACTGCTAGGTACGAACGGCTTACTGGTAAAACGGCCCTTGCTTGTTGGGGAGGATTTTGTTTTGGTGGGCTTTCGAGAAGAGGAGTGGCAAAATAAATTGCTCCGGTAAAATAAAGTAAAAAAAACAGCCTTTTTACCCATTTGGACATTAAGACTGTTTCGTTAAAAAAATTATTTCAAAGGGTGTCTACTTTATTTGGCACCCTATTCGTCCAAAAACCAACCATTATCATCATGATAAATCATCTGCCGTGTCATACCGCCATCAATGCAAATATTTTCTCCCGTAATAAAGCCCGCCTTTTGGCTGCATAAAAACAGCACCATATTTGCAATGTCCATGGGGTGTCCCACACGCTTTACGGGATGTTGCTCTGCATCCGCACCGTCATAAACGGTATATGCCGTATCAATCCACCCGGGAGAAACGGAATTTACCCTTACCCGCCCTGCCAGCGTTATGGCCAAGGCATGGGTTAACGAGGAAATTGCCCCCTTTGCCGCCGTATAGCTTTCCGTGTTGGGCTGACTCATACGATCTCTGGAGGAGGATATATTCACAATCGCCCCACCCTCCGTGGCAAAATAAGAATTGAACAGCTTGGTTAAATAATACGGGGCAACAACCCCAACACGCAAAGCATAGTCAAAGGCACCATAACCGCAGGCGTTCAGCCCTCCCATGGAAAACATTGCGTTATTGATTAAATAATCCACCCTGCCGTAGTCATTGATAACCTTTTTTGCGAAGGCCTCTAAGGTTTCCCTATTCCCAATATCCCCTGTAAAATAGGGATTTTCCTCACGGTCAATGATGCAAACCTCAGCACCTTCCTTGGAAAACTCATCTGCAATGGCTTTCCCTATTCCATGAACGCCGCCTGTGATAACGACGACTTTTCCTTCAAACTCCATAACCTCATTCCTTTACATATGAAATCAATGCTTCCCCTTGAGAAACATCAACAAAATCCATAGGCGTTTTTTGTGTTTGCAGTATGCCTTCTTCTTCTGTAGTACGCTCCTTTTTCCGCTTTATCATTTCATATAATACCTTCATCATGCCCTTATGGGTAAGCTTCAGACGCTTATAATCCATAGCCCCTCGAAAAAAGAAAATCTTTGCGTGGCTCATCAATTCCTCCCCAAGGGATTTTTTCACTCCATTTAGAATGTTTTCCACATTTTTTTCATCCTGAGGATCGGAAATTCCACAGGTAAAAAGAATCAATTTTTTATGCAACAGCGCCTCTTGGTTTTTCTTCAGCCAATCACTCCCATTCAATCCGCTGGCATAAATTCCTCCGCCAAAAACAATGGTTTCATAGGATGATATATCCTTTGCCTCTTCCGTCGTAAAAATATCTGCCTGCAACTTTTCCCCAATATAGGTTGCATACCTTTTTGTACTGCCGTATTCGGAACGAAAGATCACTGCTGTTTTTGCCATAGATAGCTCCTCCTTTTTATTGTTCATATAAAAATTTTTTCAAGCTCTGCAAATCCTCCTGATAGGTTTCCGCCAAAGCCCGATTATAGATCACTGCCGCCGGATGATATAAGGGAAAAAGAAACCGCTCCTCCGTCAAGGGATACGGCCGTCCATGAACATCGCCAATGGTTATGCTTTTCTCTCCCCACACCGCCTTTAAGGGAACATTTCCTAGGGTAACAATCACTTTTGGAGAAATGATCTGTATTTCCTCCATTAAAAAAGGAAGAAAAAAAGCGATTTCTTCCCCCGAAGGCGGTCGATTTACCGCTTTCCCCGTTTTGGGACTTTCCTTGGTAGGACGCAATTTTACAACATTGGAAATATAAATTTCTTCACGCCTTAAACCGATAACTTCCAAAAAAGAGGAAAGATTTTTGCCCGCCTTTCCAACAAAGGGCCTGCCTAATTTTTCCTCTTCCCCTCCGGGAGCCTCACCAATCATCATTAATTGGGGTGCCTGCGCCCCTTCCCCAAAAACCAATCGTTTCTGGCCAAGGACGGCACTTTCAAATTTTTTAATGATTTTTTTTTGCAATTCCTCTTGCCTATTCATTTTTTGTTCCTTCCTTTTATAAACAAAGTTATCCACAACTTAACAACCTTGTCCACAGGTTTTCTGTTGATAACTTTTTATGTATACCCCAATATCTTGTGTTAAATTTCTCACTTCGACAATTTCACATTAAAATTTCATTGAAATTTAAGGAACGTGTATTATGCACCTTGTGTTGTATAATTTCGAGGTGGATAACTTCCACATTATCCACAGAAATCATGGGGATAACTCCTTATTTTTTACTATCATATCTGCGATAAATTAAGAATACCAGAATTCCACTAAGAAAACCACCAATATGGGCAAAATTATCCACGCCCATATCCAAAAAACCAAAACCTATGGAGGTAAAGGCCAAAAGCAGCATAGTGGCATAATTCATCCCCGTGTATCGAGGACCGTTTTTCTTCGTCAGCACCAGCATTGCCCCCAACACGCCATAAATGGCCCCCGACGCCCCTATGGCTAACACATCGTGAAACAGTATGCTGCAAATTCCACCACAAAGACCAGAAATCAAATACAAACCCAAAAAACGCCAATTCCCAAAGATATACTCCGCCTTAACGCCAAAATAATATAAGAAAATGCCGTTTGAAGCCAAATGAAGCAGGCCGCTGTGTAAAAACATTGAAGTGAAAAAACGGTAATATTCCCCCTTCAAAACGCCCCCTCGGCTAATTCCAAAGACCTGTATTATGGCATCACCGTTTCCGGAAAACATAGTAACTGCAAGGAGCAACGCACACACCACAAAAATTGTTAAGCATGCCCACGGCTTTCCGCTTTTCATGACAGGCGTAAGGGGCGTTTCCACAGCCTCCCCCGCCCTAGCCAGGGACAATAAGCGTTCTATTCCAAAAAGGCGGTTTGGCTCTCCTTCTCCGGCAAAAACCTTATTTTCCTGCAGGGAATAACGCCAGTTTACGCCATGAATCCGCGCATCTGTAAAAACCAGGGGGGGCTCATCCCCGTCCTCCTCTGCCAATAGTATTCCCAAGGCGATCAGATGATTACAGCGCATCTCCTCCAATACCGCCGACATCTGTTTGGTATAGGCAGTGAAAAGCGCCGTTGTTTTTTGCTGGGTTTCTTTGTCAAACACACCTAAAATATATAACACAGGGTTTTCCATACGGATATAAACTCCCGGTATTTTATCCCCATTGGGATCCTTTACTTGCAAAAAGCTGTGGGCCAATAATTGCTCATGAAATTTTTCTATAAAATTAATTAAGTTATCCACAATTTTCACCTACTTTTTTATGAAAAAACTCACTGCAGCGCAGTGAGTTTCTCTTAGATAAGAAATGGGGTTAAATCCTATCGTTTTAAGGATTTTAATTGCAAAAATTTGTAAATAACCAAGATTTGTACACAGGGAAGATTTGATTATCCACAGCATTATCCACAATATTATCCACAAACGAATATAGCACATTTTAATTCAATTGTCAAACAATAACAGTTGATTTATAGAAAAAAACTTAAAAAAAGTAATCCCACAAAGCCAGGTGCCCCCAAAAGCCCCACTGTACATAGTGTTGCAGGGTTCACCCCTACCTGTAATCCAAACCGATTGCAAAGCCAAAGGCAGGCTCCCCCAAGTGCAGCAGAAAGTATAAAGCGAAGTACAAGCCTTAATGGCTTTGCCAATGTGGCCAATGCTAAAATAAGCAGACAGCTAATAATCATAATTGCTAACACTTTTGTCATTTTTTCTTCCCCCTCTTGCGTTTTTTCAGCCTATCTTTCGGAAAGGCATTGTCAACCCCATTTCCTTTGCCGTTTTTAAAAAAAAGTCGTATTTTTTTTGCAAAGCAGTAATTTCGAAAATATAGCTGTCAACCAAAGCCTCATCTGTCGCCGCTTCAAAGCCTTGTCTGGCGCAGATGAGCCTTGTCTGAATTTCCTGAATGGCAAGGAGTAATTTTTCTCCTTCCGTAAGCATACTGTATTTATTTTGTTTCCTTTTGTTCATCCGCTTGCCTCCTTCCTATTACCCTAAATATAAGCAAAAAAAATGAATTTTATTCCAATGGCAATTTGATTTCAAAAAAAAAGAAGCATTTTCCCCTCTCCCAAGCTAAAAATACGTCTTGGAAATCGTTGAACCATGCTTCCTTAATCATGAAATTATGCTATATTTTTTGTTTTGGAAATGAGGTTATCCTCCATAAAAAGATGCCTTGTTAAATCCCCGTAATTTCAACTGCAACAGCGCTGCCATTGACCAGAATAATCAAGCGATATTGTGTACCTTTTACCGTACTTCCGCAGAAGGTTTTCCAGACATAGCTTAATTCAACCTCCTGACCCGCTTCCAGTGTAGCTGCTTCTTCACTCCAGTTGGCCTGGGCTGTTCCCGTAAATTCCACCCATTGCCCATCCTTCAGCTGCTCAAAATGATATTCATGGGCACTGTAATTGATTGGCCCTTCCGTATTATTGGTCAAAATAAAGGTTGCGCCGGAGCTTTTTAGGGTTCCCTCCTTTAAAACAAAGGAAATTCCATCCTCCACATTTACCTCCGTATAGACAGTTCCCCCATTTTCCCCACTGCCACACGCCGTTAAAAAAATCAAAAAAACCGAAACTAAAAAAACCAAACCTTTTCTCATTTTCTTCTTTCCTTTCCACTCCTGTTTTTTCCCACACAAAAGGAATCTATGCATATGGTAGCACAGCCCTTAGTATCTTGCAAGCAATGAAAAAAGGCCTGGCAAAACATTTTCACCAAGCCAATCATCCTTTATTTTCTTAAATCATCCAAAATCTGGGTTTTGCTTTCCGTCTTTTCGTCCTTCATCTTCACAATTTTTGCAGGAGAGCCGGCTACCACAGCACCCTCAGGTACATCCTCCGTCACAATGGCACCTGCCGCAACAACGGCATTTGCACCAATCTGAACCCCCTCCAAAACAACGGCATTTGCACCGATTAATGCTCCATCGCCAACAACAACAGGGGTTGCGCTAGGCGGCTCCAAAACACCTGCCAAAACGGCCCCGGCACCAATATGCGCATTTTTACCTACGGTGGCTCTTGCCCCCAAAACGGCATTCATGTCAATCATAGTACCATCGCCGATTTCCGCGCCGATATTGATGACAGCCCCCATCATTACAACGGCATTTTTTCCAATTTTTACCCGATCACGAATAAAACAGCCCGGCTCAATGCGCGCTTCCAAATTGGTAATATCCAGCATTGGTACGGCGGAATTTCTTCTATCATATTCCATATGATATTCCTGAATGTCTGCGGCTTTTTCCTCTAAAACCTCTTTTACCAAAGCAGCATCACCCAGCATAATCCAGAAGCTTCCGTTACCAAAGAGCTTCACATTTTCTTTTTTCACACCACTTAAATCGCCATTTACATAAACCTTTACAGGTGTAACCTTCTTTGCATCCTTAATATATTTTGCGATCTCATAAGGATTTGTCATATCGTAGTTCATTTTTGTTCCTCCATTCATGTTAATATAATTACCTATTATATATGAAAAAATAATATTTTCCAAGGTCGTCGGGCGTATTTTGTGATACAATGGTAAAAATTATTATAAAAAGGAGGGATTTCTTTGCGAAAAGCTATTTTAAATATGGAGCAAGAGCTTAGACAAATTCGTCGGGACTTACACCGGATTCCCGAATTAGGGCTTTCGGAGCATAAAACCGCCGCTTACATAGAAAATATGCTGCATACACTGGGCGTTGACGAAGTGGAGCGCTGCCTTGAAACTGGGGTAATCGGCTTAATTAGGGGAAAGGGAACGGAAAAACCCATTGCCTTTCGTGCCGATATGGATGCACTGACTGTGCAGGAGCCACCCCGGCCATATGCCTCCTGCCACGAGGGCTTGATGCATGCCTGCGGCCATGACGGCCATATGACCATTCTCCTTGGCTTTGCAAAATACCTTATGGCACAAAAGGAGCGTCCCAAAGGGGATGTGGTTTTGATTTTTCAGCCGGCAGAGGAAGGCCCCGGCGGCGCAAGGCTCATGGTTGAAGCAGGAATCATTGAAAAATACAACATTTCCAAGGTCATTGGCTGCCACATTTTTCCCGATGTTCCCCAAGGGAAAATTGCCTGCAGAGCGGGCGGGATGATGGCACGAAACGGAGAGGTTTCTGTGCGTATTCTTGGCAAAAGCTCCCACGGAGCACAACCTCATCTGGGGGCAGATGCGCTTTTGGCGGCGGGAGCAGTAATTAATGGCCTGCACACCATTTTATCCCGCAATATTTCTCCCTTGGAGAGCGGAATTTTATCCTTTGGCTCCATTCACGGCGGCGAGGCTTGCAATATCGTTGCAAAGGAGGTTTGCATCGAGGGTACCATGCGCGCTTTTTCCGACGAAGTCTATGAAAAAATGGTGCAAAGGATAGAGGCAGCCGTTAAATTCATTGCCGAAGGCTATGGCTGTGAGGGTGTTGTTGCCTTTCGCCATATGTACCGTGTGGTAAACAACGATGCCGTCTTGGTTCATGCCTTGGAAAAGGCCTGCGGCGACAGCTATCTGACAACACCGCCCTATATGCTTGCCGAAGATTTTTCCTTTTTTCAACAAGCAGTGCCCGGTTTATTTTTCTTTTTGGGCGCAGGAAATGAAGAAAAGGGCTTTATCCACCCTCTGCACAGCGGGGATTTTGATTTTGACGAAAAAATACTGTGCTTTGGCGTTGAAACCTATATGAATTTGTTGTTGGCATTGGGACTGACATAAACCAGTGGTTTTAGAAGCACACAGGCGAAAAACCTTGGCTTTGACAAGCAAAAACTGATGTCCAACGAAATAAATTAATTTATAAAGCATAGAAAAATGCCTTAGCCTGTCAATAAAGTCAAACCCTTGAGGGCTTTCCCCTCAAACACCCACAAGGGTTTCACCCATTGACCCATCTAAAACCCCATGAATATGGGGTTTTAATAAAAGTTTTTGGTCTTGCTTTTTTCAAAAAGCAAGGGGGTTTGGGTGGCACCCAAGGCTTGTCATCAGTCTGCGTATTTTCTTCCTTGGAAAAATGCCTTTTCTCATGCTCCCCATCCAATTGCAGCTATAAAAATTTATAACATTATATTTTCTTGGACTTTTACCAACTTTGTATCATTCAAAAATACAAATTGCACCTTTCTATTTCATCAGTTTAATTTATGGCCTTTCTTCCCAGCTTAAAAACACATTAAAATCTTTAACAATTCTTAATAATTTTTTACCATAAATCGATTGACACTAAAATAGTTTTATCATAAAATTAGTTGCATCTTACAAGTGGAAAGAGGAGGAAGTTTTTATGTCCGATGTAAGCGGTCAAAAGATCGCTGAGCTTTTTTTTAGTCTAAAGGTGAATATCACCTTTTGGAGCAAGCTTCATTTGGAGCAGGTGTTTAGCATAAATGGGAAAGGAGAGGTAGGAAAATTAACAATGCAGCAATTTCATTTCCTCCTTTGTATTCGAGATTTAGGCATAAATACCGTTTCCCAAATTTCAAATTCTTTTTGCCTTAGCAAAAGCAGTACGTCCCTAAGCATTGCAAAGCTAGTAAAAAAAGGCTATTTAGAAAAAGAATTGCCTTCCAATGATGATGACGGTCGAAAAATTTACTTCCGTTTAACCGATAAGGCAAATGCTACTGTGGATGCTACCCAAAATGCCCTCATGAACATTACCAGCAGCTACTTTGATTCGTTTGATGATGAAACGAAACAGACCTTATATCATCACCTAAGTGCAATCAATCAATTAATCATATCAGGAGGAACCTTAAAATGAACCAAAAGCTAATTGTTTTAAGTCTTTGTACTGTTCTTTTGGCGGGCTGCGCCAATGGGGCAAGCGAAGAAGAAACACCTGTATTACGTAGTGTTGAAGTCGCCGCCGTTGGAATAGACTCAATTTCCAATGCGTTCTCTTATTCAGGAAAGGCTGCCGCAGTAAAAGAGATTTCCGTTGTTACCACCGTTGCTGGCAAAGTCATGTCCTACAACTTTGAGGTTGGCGATACTGTAAGAGAAAATCAAGTTCTTTTTACCGTTGATTCCTCCAATTTGACCGACCAGCTGCGCAGTTCCGAAGCAAACTATAAGGCTTCAGCCCTTAGCCTTGAAAATGCAGAAAAAATCTATAACAACAACCAAGTGCTTTTGGAACAAGGCATTATTTCCAAAAACGAAATGGATCAAATTAAGCTGTCCTATGATTCTGCAAAGGCAAGTATGGAAGCGTTGGATATCAGCTTGGATGTTTTGAAAAAACAAATCGGCGATTGCACCGTCACCTCACCAATGAGCGGTGTTATTGTGCAAAGAAATGTGGAGCGCGGCAGCTTTATCAGCCAGGCTACCCCCGCTTATGTCATTATGGATCTTTCTACAATTAAAGTTGAGGTGGGTGTTTCCGAACAGGCAGTAAATTCCATTCACGTTGGAGATGAAGTGCAAGTATCCATGAGCGCCGTTTCTGACACTCCGTTGATTGGAAAGGTTTCTACCATAAGTCCTGCCTCCGGTCAAGCAGGTACATATTCTGTGAAGGTTGAGCTTAACAACAAGGATGGAAGCATTAAAGCCGGCATGCTGGCTGATGTCAGCTTTACAAAGGAAAAGGCGGAGGCCGTTGTGGTATTGCCAAGAAGCGCAGTCCTCACGAAAAATGATGAAACCTATGTTTATGTTGTTGAGGGTGATATTGCAAAGAAAACCCTGGTAACCACCGGAATTGATACGGGAGAAACCATTGAAATCACCTCCGATTTGCCTGCTGGCACACTGGTAGTTACCCGCGGTCAAACCTACATTTCCGACGGCGAACAGGTCGCCCTTCAAGACCCGGCCGCTTCAGCAGAAAGCTCCTCAGAAAATACGGCAAAGGGGGAATAAATTATGTTTTCCAGAATCTCCATACGCCGACCTGTCACCACAATCATGGTGACGCTGATGGTATTTATTGCAGGTATTGTGGCTTATACCAGCCTAAATCTGTCCTTAATGCCTAACGTTGACATTCCCGTTGTGCTGGTGAGTACCTCTTATGTAGGCGCAGGCCCCGAAGAAATTGAAAACATTGTTTCCAAGCCTTTGGAAAATGCCCTTGGCACAGTAAACAACGTGGATACCGTAACCTCCATATCCAATTCCGACACTTCGTTAATCATCGTTCAATTTGTGGACGGTACGGATATTGACATGGCCTCCCTAGATTTACGAGATGTACTAGACCGAGCAAAATATTCTTTACCTGACGATGTTAACGATCCTATTATCTTTAAAATAGATATGAACGCCATCCCCATTTATTTAGGGGTTACCGCCGATCATCTTGACTTAAAGGAGCTTAACGACCTGTTGGAAGACAATATTATGCCCCGCTTGGAGCGTATTGAAGGTGTTGCCTCTATTGATTCCTACGGCGGCATTGAAAAAGAAGTGGCTATTACCATTGATCCAACGAAGCTTGCCGGATACAATTTGAACATCAGCGCTCTTTCTCAAGTTTTAGCCGCAGAAAATATGAACCTTCCCTCCGGCACCCTTTCCCAAGGGGAAACCAAGCTGCAGGTGCGTACCATGGGACAATTCTCCTCTGTTGATGAAATCAGGGATCTGCCCATTGCCACACCCTCCGGCGCAATTATTCAGCTAAGCGATGTGGCAACCGTTGTGGAAACGGAAAAGGACGAAGAATCCATCTCCTATGTCAACAATCAAAAGGGTATGCTGATTGCAGTAAACAAGCAGTCTACGGCAAATTTAGTTAAAACAAGCGATAAGATTGAAAAAGAATTAAATAAAATTTCAAAGGAATATCCTGATCTAAAGATCAGCATTGTCATGGATACCTCAGACTATATTAAGGACTCCATTTCAAACGTAACCCAAACCGCATTCCTGAGTGCCCTGATTGCATTCTTTGTACTGATGTTATTCTTAAAAAATCCTGTTACCTCGGGAATTATTGCCGTATCCATTCCCACATCAATCTTAAGCACCTTTGCCTTGATGTATTTGGCGGGTATGTCCTTAAATATCATCTCCATGGGCGGTGTCGCCATCGGTATTGGTATGCTGGTTGACAACTCTATTGTTGTTTTAGACAGCATTTACCAATATTATGAACGGGGCTATTCACCAAAGGAAGCAGCGGAAATCGGTGCAAAAGAAGTTACCATGGCAATTACCGCTTCTACCTTAACAACAGTTGCGGTATTCTTACCCATTGCTTTCACCAAAGGCTCCGTCGGACAGCTTTTGCAAAACCTATCCTTCTCGGTTACCTTTGCCCTGTTATCCTCCCTTGTAGTTGCCATTACCTTCGTTCCCATGGCAAGTGCTTTAATGCTGCAAAAGGATAAGAAAACAAAATTACGAAAATACAAAAAATTCTCCGCCGGCCTTGTTCTGTGGGATAAAATTTTAGATTACATCACCCAAATATATGACCATCTCCTACGTTGGGCTTTGGCAAACCGTAAAAAAACGGTTCTCCTCATTCTGCTCGTCTTTATTGGCAGTTTGGCTACGGTACCCATGACGGGAATGGACTTTATGGAGGAAATGGATGAAGGTACAGCTAATATTTCCATTACCCTGCCCAACGGCACTTCCCTGGATACCACAGAGGAGGTTGTTTTGGAGGCCCTTTATCGCCTGCAAACCATACCTGAGGCAGAAACGGTTTATGCCAATATCGGTTCTGACTCCATGTCCAGCAATAGCGCAGCCGCAAGTATTTATATGAATTTGGTATCCAAAAACCAGCGCAGCCGCAGTACCTCAGAGGTTTGTGAGGAAATCAAAACGCTATTGGGTAATATTCCGGGAATGGAACTTTCCGTATCCGCATCCCAATCGGCAATGGGCAGTAGCAGCAGTGCCGATGTAACCTTTAATGTTTACGGCTATGACAATAATGTTTTGATGGACGTAGAGAACGATATTGTGGAACTTATCAGCAATATTAATGGCTTTAGCGATGTGGAAGGCTCAACGGGCACCACCGTTCCCGAAGCAAGAGTTGTAATTGATCGAAGCAAGGCCTCCCATTATGGTATTACCACCGCTGCCATTGCCAATACTTTAAGCACGGCAATCTCCGGAACCACGGCAACCAAATATAAGGTGGACGGCAACGAGTTGGATGTGGTATTGCGCTACGATACAACACAGCTGAATTATCTGGCGGACTTAAATAACCTAACGGTCACATCAGCAAGCGGTTCTCAAATTCCTCTTACTGACGTTGCCAACGTAGAAATCAGCGAAAGCGCAACCTCTATTACTCGCGAAAACCAAAAGAATTATATTACAATCAGTGCCAACACTAAGGATATGAGCGCAAGCGAGGCACAAAAATTGATTGATGGAGCCATGGCTTCTTATAATTTCCCTGATGGTTGCAGCTACGCTTATTCCGGCAACATGGAAATGATGATGGATTCCTTTAGAAGCTTAATGCTCTGTATGATAATTGGGGTGCTTTTGGTTTACATGATTATGGCTTCCCAGTTTGAATCCCTGCGTTATCCTTTTATCGTTATGTTTTCCATGCCTTTGGCAATTACCGGCGGTATTTTGGGTCTGTTCCTTACAGGGCATACCATAACAACGCCAGCCTTTATGGGCTTTGTCATGCTCATCGGTATGGTTGTTAATAACGGTATCGTATTAGTAGATTATGCAAATCAGCTGATGGGCCGCGGCTTAAGCTGCTATGATGCTTTGGTAACGGCAGGACCCAGACGTTTGCGCCCCATTTTAATGACCACCTTGACTACCATTTTGGGTATGCTTCCTATGGCATTAAGCATGAGAGAAGGCGGCGAAATGATGAAAAGCTTGGCCATCGGTGTTATTTTCGGCCTCGCCTTTTCCACCGTTGTAACCCTTGTGTTTATTCCCATTATTTACATATGGATGAATGAAAGAAAAGAGCGGAAAAAACAAAAGAAAGAAGCACGAAAAGAGAAAAAGGCATTAAAAGCACAAAAAAAAGCAACGGTATAACATAATTAAAATTTTGTATTGCTTTTTCCTATGTAAAAACGATATACTTAAGTAAGCATGGAAGTACCGTTTATTGATAAAATAAGCGGTACTTTGCTATGTTAAGTTGCCAAGAAAGGAAACGCACAATGAAGCTTACAAAAATATCAGAACATATTTATTATATGGAGCATGATCCTGAAACCGACCGCCCCGCCTTGGGCTATGTGAAAGGGGAAAAAGGAGGTTTTATGATGGATGCAGGCAATTCCTCTGCCCATCATCATCACTTCATAGAAAAATTGCAGGAAAATCAGCTTCCGCCTCCCCGCTATCTTTCTATAACCCATGCCCATTGGGATCATAGCTTTGGTCTTTGGGCAACCAATGCGGCGACCATTGCCGGAGGAAAAACCAATAAAGAGCTGGAGAAAATGTCCCATTGGGCGTGGGATGATGAAGCCATGGAAAAACGCCTGAAAACAGGGGAGGATTCCCTTTTTGCCCACACCCATATTTGCAAGGAATATACCCACCGCAGCGACATTAAAGTAAAAACGGCGGAAATCAGCTTTAATGGCTCCATGACCATTGATCTGGGGGACATTACCTGTATATTAAGAGAAATTGTTTCGCCCCACTGTCGGGATTCTGTGGTATTTATCATTCCTCAAGATAGCGTCATCTTTCTGGGGGACTCCTATTGCTCCGTTCCCCAAGGGGAGGAATGGGTTTATGATAAGGTTTTACTCACCGCATACATTGACGAATTGGAAAAAATCGACTTCCGCCTTGCCATCAAGGGACACCATCCCCCTCAAACTAAGGAGGAGCTTTTGGCTGAGCTTAAGGCAGAGTGGAAAAAGCTTTGAGCCTCAACGCAATAAGAAAAAAGCCTGTATTGCTTAAGATTTGCCTTGCAAATCCCCACAATACAGGCTTTTGTTTTATTCTTTTTGCAAAAATGGCCAGTGTTTCCATGCCGCCTGTAAAGGGGCGGGCTTCTATGCATTCAATAAAAATTCCCTAAAATTCATACTTCATGGTAAACGAAATAATTCCCGCTTCCTTGGGGGCAATGGTTTCCGGTGGCAAATAAAATGCAATACCATCTGCCGTCAAGTAAAACCCAACCTTATCCATGCACTTCTCCAAGCGCTTTTTTGCATCTGAATAAAAACCTGTGGGTTTTTCATCAATAAGTGTACCAAAGGAGGTACTCCAAAAAGCCTCTATCTCCTTTTGACTGTCATCTATGAGATCAGAAAGCTTTTGCTCCTTCCCGTTTTTAGCAGAGAAGGTATGGGACGAACAACTCCTCACTGTTTCACTTCCCCCGGTATACCCAGTGCTTGTTCCGTAAAAGGATACCAGGGCACTGTCCTCCCTCGTTATCTCATAGGAACCCACGGAATAATAGGGTGCAAAGGAATTGCCCGCTGCCTTTGCCCCTTCATAATCCTTTTTCGCTTTTGCACCATAAGTATTCACAAAATCTTTGGCAAGTTCTTCCGCTTCAGCCAAAAGGACTTTTTCCATTTGAGCCGCATACTGATTACTGCTTTGGGCAAGGGACATTTTATAGGATAAAACAACGGTACCATCCTCTGCCTCAACTGTGGTGGAATAGCTGTTTTGTGTTGCATCCTCTGCAGAGAAAATGGTTATCACATACCCAACGGAATCCCAATTCACCTCCGCATCAAAAGCCTCGGCAATGGCACGCACAGGCACCATAGTTCTGTCGTTCACAATTTGTGCAGGCACATCCATGCTATAGACGAGCTGTCCGTTTTTATAGAGCCCTGTTTGTCCAATAACCAAAACAAAGGAATCTCCGTCTTTTGTTGAAGTAACCGTTTTGGTAGGCTCATACCAGCTAACCTCACTGCCCAAGGCCTGAAAAATGGCACGCATGGGCACCAGCGTACGGTCATTTATAATGATAGGGGCTTGGTCAAAGGAAACCGCCTGACTATCCACATATACATTGATGGGCGGATGTGCAAATGCCGACGTTGCAAAGAGAAAACTTACCGTTAGTGCCATCAACAACCTCTTTTTCATGGTTTCACCTCTTTTTTAGCTTTCCCGTGCCAAAATTTCTTCCTCTTTTACCAGTTCCTCTGCCTTTAGGGCATATTTCATGGCTAAACCGCCGCAATAGCCGATAATTTCCATGCAATTTTTCTTTCTTGCCTTTCCTTCAAACTCGCCCAGTGGAGATGAAAGCTCCTTACAAATTAAGGTTCCATAGTGATCCTCAATTTCCTCCACCATTTCCCCCACCAGAGAATAAACGCCTTTTAGCTCTAAAATTCTCTCTCTCACCGTTTCTTTTGCAAAGGGATCCTTTCTGCCGATCACACTGCTCAACGCCATAACCGCCCCAGTGATTGCACCGCAGGTATTTTTTGTTTCCCCCATGCCCGAGCCAAAACCCGTTGCCAGCGCCATGCATTCCCTTGGCATATCCTTATTGTAGATATCCAAAAAGGTACACATAATGCATTCTGTGCAATTTAGCCCCTGGCGAAAATAGTTACTGCTATTTTGCGTTGCCTGCTCCACCAGCGTCAACTCGTTTTGTTCTTCACTCATGAAAAAGCCTCCTATCCATATTTTTCATTCGTAACAAAGTTACGGAATCTCTCATGCGTCTTATGTTATTATCATACCATAAAAACACAAAACCCGCTTTATTTTTGAAAGGAATTATGATATGAAAAAAATAGTAAAAATTGATATTAATCGATGTCCCCAAAACCACCGCTGCCCCTCTGTACGGGCTTGTCCTGTGGGGGCTTTGACCCAAAAAAACATTTTTTCCGCCCCCGTTGTTCATGAGGACAATTGCATCGGCTGCGGTAGATGCGCTATGGTTTGTCCCAAAAAAGCTTTATTTATGACACAGGAGGTTTGATATGAAAAAAATTGCAACCTTAGCGGCAAATGCTTGCGTATCCTGCGGCTGCTGCGAAAAGTCTTGTCCGAAAAATGCCATTGCCGTTTATAACGGCATCTTCGCCAAGGTAGAAAAGTCCCTTTGCATTGGCTGTGGGCTGTGTGTGAAAGCCTGTCCCGCAGATATCATTTCGTTAAAGGAGGTTCCACCCATTGACTAAGAAAAAAAATTGGTACGACTATCTATGGATTGCTTCTTTACTCTATATCTTCCTAGGTTTTTTTAATATCTTGTTTGCATGGCTTGGGTTGATTTGCTTTTTTATTCCCCTCATTATGTCCCTGACCGGCGGCAAAAAAGGCTATTGCAACCGTTATTGCGGCAGAGGTCAGCTTCTTTCTATCTTAGGAAAGCGGTTCTCAAAAAATCTGCCCATTCCCAAATGGCTTTACAGCAAATGGTTCCGTTATGGATTTTTGGTATTTTTTCTCACCATGTTTGCCAATATGCTGTTTTCCACCTATTTGGTTTTCGCAGGCACCCATGGTTTACGAGAAACCATTACCCTACTTTGGAGCTTTTCTCTGCCTTGGCACTTCGCCGCCTCGGCTGCGCCGATTGCCGACTGGGTAAAGCAGTTTGCCTTTGGCTTTTACAGCCTTATGCTTACTTCAACCTTGCTAGGACTGGTGACCATGGTTTTATTCCGCCCCCGCAGCTGGTGCGTTTACTGCCCCATGGGGACGATGACACAGCTTGTATGTAAAGCAAAATATAAGGAGTAATTCTTTTATCCCCCTCCAAGGGTATCGTTGGCAGCAATGATACCCTGATTTATAAAATAGCATACAGCTCTTTTTTATCCAGCAAATGAATACAGCCACGTTCTACGGAAATTAGTTTTTTTTCCTTCATCCGCTTTAGCGTGCGGCTGACCGCTTCTCTGGCACTGCCGATGTTTTCTGCAATTTGCTCTTGGGTTAAATAAAGGGCGTCGCTTTTGCGCTGACTGCTTTCATCCAAAAGATAGGCTGCCAGACGCTGCTCTAAGTTCAAAAACATCATTTGCTGTACTCCTTCCACGAGAGAGGACATGCGCTCCATCATTAACTCTAGGGAGAAGTTTTTTACATAAATATTTTGCTGCTCTACATCGGCAAAAACCTCTGTGGGTACAAGTAAAAGGCGGCAGTCTGCACAGGCCTCCACCTCGACATCAAAAGTAATTTGGGACATGGCACAGGCCATAGTCAGCATACAAAACTCCCCCTCACGCAGGCGGAAAATTGTTGCTTTTTTTCCTTCCTCGGAAATCAAATAGGCCCGCACCGCACCCTCCAATACCTGCACCATACCTAAGGACCCTTTGATGGGGGTATAAATTAAATCACCTTCTTCAAACTCCAGAATTTTTATATTTTTTTGTAAATAATCTTTTTCGTTCTCTGTAAGATGGGGAAAAAAGGGCAGCCCTTCTATTGCATTGGGAAACATATATCCTCCTCCTTTTTTGGTGATACAATGGCTTCGCTTGCTTTGATTTTATGTTATTGTTTAAATATTGTCAAGGACACCTTCCTTGACGCAGCCCTTCCTTCATGCTAAAATCCAGCCATAACATAGACGGAGGTACAAAAGATGAAATCTGAATTAGCGCTTTTACAAAAACTACCCCTTTTTCGGGGAATTGCCCCCCAAGGGTTGGAAACTATGCTGGATTGCTTTTCGGGGGAATTTATTTCCTTGAAAAAGGGCGAAAAGCTATATGGCGAAAAAAACAGGGCGGTTTGCGTCATTTTGGGGGCAGCTTCCGGCCTAGAAATCGGGCGCATTGCCCCCATGGTCGCAAAGGACAGCCCTTTTTTGGCCACAGAGGATAGTCTTGTTTTGGTCATGGAGAGCCATATGCTCCTTTATCCTTGCTACGGCTGCTGCTTTTTCCATGCCCAATTATTGGAAAATATGCGAGAGGACGGTATTGATTTTCAAGCCTTTAACAAATAATTTTTTTTGGTTTTTTATGCTTTTTAAAAAAGCAAAACTTTCATTTATTTTATGAAAACCGAAGCCTTTCTATGCTCAATCCCTATGCGGGTGCGGATATAGTACAAAAGCACAGCCAAACCCGCTGTCTTGTTTATGTGCATATGGCTGTCAGCCCTCAATTTATCTCTCGGGTAATCTCCCTGGGCAATGGCGTTAAAATCATGGGTACTGGGGCGATGGGGAAATAATACAAAACCGGATACAGGAATTAAAGGTTCCATATTTATAGCAAAAAAGCATCCCCTTCGTTGTTTTGTACAACCAAAGAGATGCTTTTATTTTATCTTAATGTAATCGTAATTTCCAAGGTATCCTCATTTAATGCCATAATGGAAATTTTTCCTCTATGCTGCTCAACTATGGCGTTTGCAATGGAAAGACCTAAGCCATAGCCTCCCGTTTGCCTGCTTCTTGAGGCATCGGTGCGATAAAAACGCTGCAAAAGAATATTCATATTCCCAGTTTTCTCTAAATAAGCCTTATTTTTTATGGTTAGCTTCCCACCGGAAGAAAGTGCCACCTCAATAGGCGAATTTTCCTTTGAATGCTTCACGCTATTATCCAAAAGAATATAAATCAATTGGCGCAGCTGATCCTCATTCCCGTTTACCATTACCTTGGGGCAAATAGCCGCTTGAATGGTCTTGTCCTGTCCTTGGGCACAGGCCTCCATTTCATCGCAAACCTCTGTAATAATCTGGGAAAAATCAAGGCTTTCCATAGAAATTTGCACCTGTCCTTCCTCCATTTTTGCAAGGGTGGTCAGCTGATTGGTCAAGCGGGTAAGACGTTCTATCTGATGCTTTATGCTTTGTGTCCATTGGCTTTCCCCGTGTTCCATTTCTATGACCTCTGTGTTTGCATCGATAATAGACAAGGGTGTTTTCAATTCATGCCCCGCATTGGTGATAAAAGTTTTCTGCTTTTCATAGCTTTCCGTCATAGGCCGTACGGCTGTTTTTGAAAAAATAATAATCAAAAGGCAAACAGCAAAAAACCCTGCGCCGCCAACATAAATGCTGTTTAGCAAAAAGTTGTTCATAAAAAATAAGTCCTTAGTACAGTCTAGAAAAACAACCATCTTGCCCTCGTCCAGCTCTGTAATACAGTAGCGATAGGCACCCCAAAACCCTTTTGTCTTCCCCTTTTCCATCACAGAATTGGTCATCTGCGTTGCTTCCTCTATGGAGATTGCAGCAATGTTATTCAGGTTCATTCCCGTTTGCTCTAAATCCTCAGTTAATGTAACGGAAAAATATCGGGTTGAAAAAGGATCCTCCGGGGTAAAATCCATTCGCTTTGACGGAACAGGCTGACCTTCGGTTTCCGTCTTATTTTCCGGAATCGGCTGGCTTTTAGGCTTGTCCTTATGTACCTTAGGAAAAGTGCCGTTATTTTCTGCAATGACAGATAATGTTCTATCTGCATTATCCGTCATGTTGCTGTAATTCCAAACATTAATGCACACAAGAAAGGAAAAAAGTACGATAAATACACTTAAGGATGCAATTGCAATAAAGCGAAGCCTCAATTTTTTGCTCATGCTTTAACCTCCAGTGTATAGCCCAAATTTCTGGCAGATTTAATCTGCACATTTGCTCCTACCGTGTTTAAGCGTCGGCGCAAGTAGGAAATATAAACCCAAACCACACTCAGCTCCGCTTGGGTATCATAGCCCCAAATGCGTTCCAAAAAACGCTCCGCAGAAATCAACTGATTGAGATTCAGCATCATCAATTCCATCATTTGAAATTCCTTGCCCATTAGACGAAGCTGTCCCGCTTCGGTGGAAAGGACAAATGTGCTGCGATCCAGTGTTATATTTCCAAAGGTTAACTGATTATCTCCCCCAACCTCTGTTTTTCTGGTCATCGCCCGCAATCTAGCTATCAGCTCCTTCATGGCAAAGGGTTTTGTCAAATAATCATTTGCACCGCTGTCTAGCCCTAAAACCCGATCGTCCACCTCGGATTTGGCTGTAAGCATTAATACGGGAATAGGGTTCTTTCTCTCCCTCAGCTTTTTTAACACCGTCAGCCCATCCACTTTGGGCATCATAATATCTAATATCACGCCATCATAATTGTCCGCCTCCAAATAATCCAAGGCATCGGCCCCGTCATAAACAGCATCCACAGAAAAGCCGCTTCTTTGTAAAATGGTTACCAAAGCGTTAGAAAGCTCTTTTTCATCCTCGGCCAATAAAATACGCATGGGTTCTCACCTCCGGTTGGTAAATCTTAATCTTTTTTTCTATTGTAACATACTTCATTTTGAAAAAAAGACCTATCTGTATTAGCAATAGGTCTTTTTTAATCAATATTTTGAATAAGAGTAAAATATTGATGGGGGTCAAATACTTTGCTTACTCATAGTAACATTGAAAGCTTAAATGAAGTTAAAATTTTAATCTTTTTTAATTTACAACCATAATGCGTAGTTTTTAACTGCTTTATGTAACAAATTTTTTTATAAAATTCTTCCCTTGGTTCACAAATTTTGTGTGTCTATAAAGAATCCACCATTTTACGCCAAGTGGGAAGGGATATTTTTTTATGAAGCTGTTATTTCGTCGTTTGTGTGCCGTTTTGGGCTGTAGTTCTATCGGGCTTCGTTCCCGTCATAGTACCATTATTCCCTCTGTTGCCAAAAGAATTCGTTGCAGTACCTGAGGTATAGCTTAATCCATCCATGGTAAAGGTCTGGGTTTCAGAGCCCATGGTTATAGTATAGGTGGAGCCACTCTTTAACAGTGGACTGGAAATCAAAACCGTAGGATAAGCTCTTGTTGGTGTATAGCTTAAAATAGTTGTGTTCCCACTTTTTACTGTGATTGCACCTGTCTGGGATGAGGTTAAATGAAACTGTGCCCAACCCTGTGTTGTGTCTGTACCAAAGCCGTTAAACATTCCATTGGAACCGCAGGCAACAATGATTCCTCCTGTCACCGTAACGCTGCCATCACTGTCAATGGGTGAATCTGCGCCGCTTTCAGCTCCTGTAATATAAATTTCTCCGCCGGTAATGTTGATTGTTCCGTTGGAATCTATACTATCACCCTTTGTATCAAGGGTAATTTTCCCACCGCTAATGGTGATGTCACAATTTGCATTTGCACCAAAGCCGCCGCCATTTCCCATGCGTCCGCCTCCAAAATTTGCATTTTCTGTTGCTGTCTCAGTTCCATCAGCAGCAGGGGCTTGACCGTTTGCCTGTGGTGCGTTTGCAGAGTCAAAGGTTGGTCTTTCGCCGTTTTCTGTAGGTGCGTTTGCAGGGTCAAAGGTTGGTCTTTCGCCGTTTTCTGTAGGTGCATTTGCTGCATCAAAGGCCGGTCTTTCGCCGTTTGCCATAGGGTTTTGCCCGCCACCCATTGCAGTATCTTCTGTATCCTCGCCGCTTTCTGCCGCATTGATACCGTCATCGGATGCAACAATATGAATCGTACCTGCGGAAATAAGCACGGTTTCGCCTTCAATGCCTTCGTAGCTGGTTGTAATATTAATGGTGCCATCCTCAATAATTGTAGCTGCATCGGCATGGAAGCCGTCATCTCCTGTAGCAATGGTATAGGTACCATTTTTCACCGTCAAATTCCCGTTGGAATGAAAAGCATCATCTGCACAATCCAAGGTAAAGGTGCCCTTTGTAAGCAACAGGTTTCCACCTGCCTTTATCCCCTTTGCACTGGCATCCGCATCCGTTAGGGTAGCAGTAGCGCCGCCGCCTGTTTTGATTTGGAAGGTACCATCATCAACCTGCAAAATTGCCGCAGAATCAAAGCCATCGCCTTGGGCTGTAATCGTATAACTGCCGCCACCCACATAGGTAAAGCCCTTTGTGGCGTCATCCTTATTTTCGCTGTGGAAGCCATCCTTGCCAGAAGTTATCTGGAAGGTACCATCTGCAATGGCAATACTATCTTTTCCGGCAAAGCCATGCGCCGCCGCAGTAACCTTATAAGTACCTCCTGTAATGGTAAGGTCATCCTTTCCAACCACGCCGCTGCCGTAGGCTGCGTTGATGGTTAAGGTGCCACTGCCGTTGATCGTGAGGTCATCCTTTGCATAAATAACACCGTCAATGCTGTTATCATCAATGGCAACAAACTCGTTTTTGTTGGAAAGGGTATTTGTTGTGTTTGCAGCCAGGGTGATAAACACCTTATCCGCCTGACGAACGTATATGGCAGCACTTGTATCACAATTAATGGTTACACCCTTTAGCACCAGCTGAACCTTGTCGGTATCCTCGGCGTCGATAATAATTTGCCCATTGGTCAGCTGCCCGCTTAAAACATAAACACCTTCCTCCTTTATGGTTACTTTTGCTCCGCTGATACTCACCTTAGAGCTGTCGGAAGTGGTGGCTTTTGTGGTGCTTAGCGCAACAGAAACAGCCTCGCTTTCATCATAGGTTGCCGCTTTATCTCGGCTTGTAAATAAATCCTCGGGGTTTAGGGCTGTAAGCTGTGTTGCTGTTGTGTCAGTTGCTGCTACATCTGTTGTTTCACCCTTTGCCGTTGCCTGATTACAGCTGCATAATAAGCAAGCCATGGTTACGACGGCCAAAGCCGTTCTTTTTCTTTGCTTCATATTAAATGTCCTCCTTATAATTCATTGTGGTTTAAAGGTCTGGATAGACTGATTTCTAAGTTCCCGTTGCGAACGCGAATTGCGTCCATCATCTTCTTTTCTGCCACGCCGTCCTTTATCGTTACAAGATAAGTTAAACGGAATAGGCTGCCCAGGTTTGTGGTCTTTACCTCGGTAAGCTCATAGCTTTTAAAGCACTTTACAAAAATATCATCAAAAACATCGGCATAGTCCAAATCCTCAGGGATGGTGATGCGAAGCTGTTTTTGCTGTGTGCTTCCATAAAAATTCTGCATTTTTTCTGTGCTGTAAAATACTTCAACCACACAGAGAATTATTGTGAATAAAATCGCCAAAATTAAGTATCCCATACCAACGGCAAGCCCTGCTGCCATCGCAATGAATATTGCACAAATTTCCTTTGCCGTACCGGGAACAGAACGGAAACGCACCAAGCTAAAAGCTCCGGCAACAGCAACCCCTGCGCCAATATTTCCGTTTACCATAAGGATTACCATACCAACCACAGTTGGTAAAATGGCTAATGTAACCAAAAAACCCGGGGAGCTTTTCCCCTGTTTCTTGTAAGTAAGAGCAATCAAAAACCCGATGAATAACGCAGCCACAATGCAAAGGATAAAGGGTAAAAATGTAATTCCTGTTTCTGTTGTCCCACTTAAAATGTTTTCTGTTAATAAATTAGGCACTGTATCTATTTCTCCTTTCAATATTTTCCTTATTTTTTTGTATCATTTGGGTATATGCTTTTCCATACTTTGAAAAGCTGGTTGCAAAAATATTATTTTCGCTAAAAAATTTTGTTAGCCACATAGGCATTCCCATTCCTGCCTTTACTTCTAAAAGCTGCGTTTTTGGGGGTAAAATTGCCTTGCCGTAGGCACCTTTGCAAAGGCAAATATCATAATCCCGCCAAAGAATGGCGTCATCAAAGGTCATTCGAAATTCGGGATCTTCTTTGCCAAAAAAAGCCTCTCTTTCGTAGGAAAGCAATACCGCTGGCTTTATGGTATATACATGAGTAAAATAATCAATCTCCCGAATAATCTGGGAATCCTTTGGCGGCATATCATCCCGCTCCAGCCAAAGCTTTGCATCCCCCTGGCTCATAGAAACCCTTCTTTTGTAAACAATACCTTTGTATTTTTTCTTTAATTCCACAAAAACCGTTGATTCAGGGGTGGCTGTGCCATAGCTTCGCACACGCAGCTTCTCTTTATAAACGGGTTTCTCCATGGAATGACGGATCAGTTCCTTGTTATCCGTATCATAGTAAATATTCATGATCGTTGATCTTCCAAAGCTGTCGGGGGACATATGCTCCTCCATCAAAGTCTGCAGCTTAATTCTTTGATCATAAGTAATAAAATACTTAACTTCCTTACGCTTAAATGTTGTTGGTGTTCCCATTGCTTTCGCCTCCTTACCTGCTGTTATTTTGCAGGCTTTACTCCGTTTTCCAAGACCAAGTATATTGGGGAAACCTAAAATCTACTTTAAATTTAAAAATTATTTTACAAGAATTTTACAAACAGCTTTTAGCCATATAAAGCTTGCAATTTTAATGAAAAAAGGCATTCAACGGTATTGTTTTCATAAAAAAAGCCCCGAAAGCTTTCATTTCCGGGACTTTTCTTGCTTTTCTATATATACTTTTTGTTTCTGCTTCCACCCATAGGTTGAGTTTTTCTTCCTATATAATTATAATTTGTCTAAACTCATTGTACGAAATACTTCGCAATATTTTTTGAATCCTTCGCTCCCAAGGATGTAGATGTTAGGCATATATGCCAGCCTTTTTTGAGAATATTGAATACGCTCCAGGCCATTGTCCATTGCAGTATGATTACTTAAAGCCACATCCACATTTTTTTCTATTGCCCCAGCCATAAAGTAGTCCAAAGATTTCAGATATTGTTTCACTGCGGTTTTTTCCCAAGGCGGTGTCACCCCTCCCCACAGGGCCGCCATATGCTTTTCTCCGTTTTCCTTTACAGGGAAGATGTAGCTCATACATCCGGGGGTATGACCAGGGGTGGCATAAACGTATATTGTTTTATCGCCAAGGGTGATACTATGACCATCTTTCAGGTAATGGCTAATGGAATAATCCTTCCACGTTTCCGGTCTATCCGGCTTTGTTGGATGCTCCTTCCAGAAAATATCATCCACCTGGGAGAGGTATGTCTCCACATGATATTGGTCAACAAACCACCTTCCGCAGCCTGTATGATCCACATGTCCATGGGTTAAAACCAGTTTTTTGATGGTATCTGGGTTCCATCCCACCTCTTTTATTGCATGAACGATGGCTTCAAATGCCTTTTTTGCGGGCCAAATGGCATCAATCACTATCAGCCCTTCCTTGGACTTTAGTACAAAGCAATTGGTTTCTCTTTGTGCGACAATCAATAGGTCATCAAAAATGAGGGCATGGATAAAAAATGACATATCCTCCATTGCTTTGATGGTTTCAACGGTAATCATTGGTTTTTTCAGTCGATTCATTTATTATGCACTCCTCTATACAATTTTTATTTTAACTTTGTATAGAGGAAAAACGATTCTTTGGAGGCACAGTATCACTTCTTTCATGAATTTTGGTATTTGTTCCTTTGAGGGCTATTTTTTCTTGGAAAATCTAAAATTATATTAGCATATTTTCGAGGGGAAGGAAACCTTAAACACAAATGCCCAACGAAAAAAGGCTTAAAACCTAGGTTTTAAGCCTTTTTATCACAATTGCGGAGGCCAGATTTGAACTGACGACCTTCGGGTTATGAGCCCGACGAGCTACCGGACTGCTCCACTCCGCGGCAATAAAAAATTATGAAGTTACTATGGGCGGAGAAGGATTCGAACCTTCGAAGCTATCGCAACAGATTTACAGTCTGCCCCCTTTGGCCGCTCGGGAATCCACCCATATAAAAAGCCGATGATCGGACTCGAACCGATAACCTGCTGATTACAAGTCAGCTGCTCTGCCAATTGAGCCACATCGGCAAGATACCCGTAAATCGAGTACGAATAATATAATAACACAGGAATTATATTTCGTCAAGCATTTTCTTCTTTCGTCAAATGAACCATTTCTTTTTCTTATATTTTAAAAAAGTCGACTCAGGGAGTTTAAAATATCCGCCAAATATTGCTGCATAAAGCGCAGCACTAAAAGCAAGGATGCAATATAGCAACCAAGGGCAATGGGTTTTTGCAAATGGTACTGCCTTCTGGAAGATGACATTACTTCTAGTATGGACTGAATGCACAAAATTATAAAAAATTGTCCTGCCAAAATTAGAAAATCCTGCATATTTTTACTCCTTTTCCAAAACTTATTAACATACTATGAAATTTTCTCTTTTCAAATGACGTTTTTTCGTTCATAATAATAGAAAAGGAGGGTCTAATATGCACAAAAAAGTAAAGGAAGCGGCACTTTCCCTTTCTGCCGCAGCTGCGGGTCTTTTGGGCGGACTATTTCTTTGGCAAAAAGCTTGTTTTTGGCAAGCACAAAAAAAAGCAGCTATAACGAATTTTGAAATTTACACTTCACCTTTTGGTGATATTGCCTATACAACTATGGGTCATGGCCGCCCTTTGCTGCTCATCCATAGCATGATGCTGGGGACAAGCCTACAGGAGTGGGACATGGTCATTCGTGATTTGGCGAAAAGCTATCATGTTTATGCCATGGACTTACCCGGTTTTGGCGCATCCTTTGTGCCCGGCAAACCCTGGACAGCTTATCAATATGCCCATTGCATTGATGATTTTTTGCAGAAGGTAATCCGGCGACCTGCTTTTATTTTGGCTTCCAACGGCGGTGCAGATATGGCTTTGGTTGCATCCATGCTTTATCCCGCAAAAATAAAGGGTCTGATCCTAGTATCGCCGGAGGGTTTTGGGCGTGGTTTTGCAACAAATGCAGAGGTAAAGCCCCTGCACAGCCTGCTTTTACCTATTTTGGGTACGCAGCATTATCTTTCTGGAACAACAAAAGGTAAAATCAAGGAAATCTTGGAAGAAGCCTTTTTTGCAAAGGAGAACATTTCAAAAGATTTGGTAAATGCCTGCTATTATTCTGCCCGAAGAAGCCAGAAAGCACAGGTTTCATTTGCAACTTTAAAAACCAGCTTTTGGCGTGCGGAAACAAAAGCGGCTTTTTCTGCCCTTAACGTGCCTTTTGAAATTATTTGGGGTGAGGAAAACAAGCTAAATCCCATTTTAAACTTAGAATGGGCCAAAGATGTTCGCCCCGACGGGGAATATGTTGTTTTTGAAGAAGTGGGTAATTTCCCCCATCTTGAAAACAACCAGGCTTTTACTGGTATTATCAAAGATTTTTTGAAATAGAGGAGATTATTGCAATGAATGAATTAGAATCGGCGCAAGCTCAAGAAGTAATGGAAAGCTGGTTTCGCCAGGTAACCACTCCCGGTTCCAGGCTTTTGAGTCATGGCGTTGTACCAAAGATCGAACCCAAATTTGTCAGCTGCAATTTTGAAGAAAAAACCGTTACCCTCTCGTTTGATGTTTTAGAATGGGAATTGAACCCGCAAAATGTCATTCATGGCGGCATCATTGCCACTGCCTTTGATACAACCTTAGGGCTTCTTTGTCATTATTTCACAAAGCCCCAAGTGGTGATTACGGTAAGTTTAAATACCACCTACCACAAGCCTATTTTCATGGGCGATGCCTTTTACATCAAGGCAAAAATGGAATTTCAAGGGGGCTCCTTATGCAATATTACGGGAGATGCGTGGACACAAAACAATTCTGTTTTGGCGGCAAGTGCCACCGCAGTTTTTAAGGCCCTCAGAGAAATGCAACATAACCCATTAGTATAGGAAGGAAGACTTACTTATGATTGGCAATCAAAACTTAAACCAAGGGGATATGGAGACTTGGTTTTCTCAAATAAACGCACCTGATTTTTATATGCGAAAAATGGGCATCTTGACTTTATTAGATCCCCGATTAAAAGAATGCAGCTTTGAAAAAAAAGAGCTGGTTTTATCCTTTGACGTTAAGGACTGGGAATTAAATCCAGAAGGTGGATTGCATGGCGGTATCATTGTAACAGGGTTTGACATGACCTTTGGCTTATTATGCCATTATTTTGAGAAGCCAAATATGGTTTGTACTGTAAATCTTTCCACCACGTTCATTCAGCCCGTTCTTCCTACGGATACCGTGGAGTACCATGTCCGCATTATTTCCCATGGCAAAAATATGGTCAGCATGACAGGGGAAGCGCGATTAAAAAGAGAGAATATCCTTGCGGCAACGGCTGCAACCACGTTTATGATTTTAAATAAGCAAATAGAGGTGCCAAAATAATACTTTGGTTGGAAAAAGCTGTCCACAAACCTTGGACGCCGCCCTCTCACTGCCCACGATAGGGCAGACAGCGAAGCTGGCTTTTGCGAAGCAAAAGTGATGACCTCTCACTGCCCAAGATAGGGCAGACAGCGAAGCTGGCTTTTGCGGAGCAAAAGTGATGACCTCTCACTGCTTTTTGTAAAAAGCAAGACCAAAAACTTATGTACAACCCGTATATTCATGGGGTTTATAACGGGTCAAAAGGGCGAAACCCTTGTGGGTGCTTGAGAGCAAAGCCCTCAAGGTTTTGACTTTATCGAAAAAAAGGTGCAGACTTTAATAGCCCTCCAATAAGGATGTTTACGAAAATTATAATTGTTTAACGCACAGCCGAACAATTACCGATGAATTGTAAATAATCTTTATTGGAGGGTTTGCTTTATGGCAAAGTTTGAATTTAAGTACACTGAAATTGATGGGTTAAATATCTGCACATTGAGCAGATGCTTTTGGCATTCCATTACACACCCATGCGGTTTATGGACTGGCTTTTAGAGCGATATTGTTATATGCATTTTTCAAAAGCACTTCCGGAGTATATTGAATATCTTCAAATAATAGGGTTGGATACCTGCTTTGGCAGAGTTACTCAGGAGTTATGCCGGAGATTTTATCCCAAGTGATTTTTCATATTAAAAAGGGTGCACAGGCTGAAATTTCAACTTGTGCACTCTTTTGTGTTAATACCTTATTTCGTTTTTCTCACGCCATGTTCGTCGACTTCATAGCCGTCAATCTTTGTGCTTCGAGCAAGAGAACCGTCGGTGTTAAAGTAATACCATTTACCGTCGAATTCATGCCATTTACAGAATATCATCAGGCCATTTTTGTAGTATATAGGTACTGTCCAGCATCGTTTTGCGACCAGCCCTGCACTGGGGCAGAATTTATGGTGAGCTTAATTAACGGTACAACATTAAAGTAATTTGCGTTTTGTTTCTTTGATTGTTGTTCCCTTTCTAAATTCATTTTTTAAGCAAAATAATGCAATATAGTGCTAACAGGAATCTCTAATTGGATATTAGAATCCTGCCAAAGTAGAGAATGTTCCTTTGCTTTTATGGTTTTCCATAACCCTTTTTGTAAAAGGGGTGCAAACAGCGAAAACTCCAGAAGTTGGCTCATATCCATATCCAGTCGATTTCCGTTATCAAGTTCAAGGTGCAGCAGCCAGTTTTTTTCTGATGTAACCCTGTCTATTTTCGCATCCTCACCAAATTTCACCCCCATTTTAAATAATCCTGCCAACCTGTCTATGGAAAGCTCAACGGTAGAATTGCCACCCCAACGAAGACAAGTATCCTGCACCTCCACAGAGTTCCATATCGTTTTATCCTTGAGTGGACAAAACTGCACAGTTTCCAATTGCGTTGACATATCTAAAAATAAACGATTTCCGTTGTTCATAATGATGTCCAGCGTATAATCTTCTCTTGGAACAGCGCTTTGAAAACAAACAATCATAAATAACTCTCCTTTCAAAAAAATTCCCTATACCTAAGTATAGAGAATTGATTCTGAAAATGATATTAGCCAAACGGCTAATTCTTTAGGATATTAAGTTCCTGTGCTTTTTGTACCGCCCTAATTTTATTGTTGACATTAAGTTTTCCATAGATATTCTCCAGATGCTTTTTAATACTCGAAACTGAAAGATAGAGTCGTTGCGCCATTTCCCGCTGTGTCAGCCCCTGCGCCAGTAAATACAGCACCTCTATTTCTCGATTAGTCAATTCAACCATGCAACCCTGTGACGACTTCAAGTTCTCATTGCATCGCTCGCAGAGCCGTATCAATCCCTCTAAATAGCACTGGTCAAGCTTTTCACTTTTCTTCAGTTCATTGAGGATGGGCAAAACAGATTCAGCGTTTTCAGCAAATGGTATCATGATTCCGTCCGATTGAGCCTCAAAAAGTGCAGGAAGAATTGCGTTTATGCCTGCCTCCATACCATAAAGGTTATATTTTGCCGTTGCGGAATAAATTGAATTGTATAACAAACTGAGCTGATTATGAAAGACGGAAAAGCCTGCATCAAAACTCTCAGAGAGAATTTCAAGCTCTATCCAATTTTTTGTTAACATGATTGCTTTTCCATAAATAATATAAGGATAGCCCATGCCACGCAGCATTAAAGTTCTGGAACCGATATCCCCACTGCGCAACCATTCGGGTATCAAATCAGGAAAATTCAAGTAGCCATATAAATATCCTTCACACATATCAATGGTTGCATTATAAATAATGGTATCTTGAAGATTAATTTTTTCTTCTAAATCCAAAAGAAATTTTCGCATGATAGCAACCTGCTCTTTTGCGTCGGAAAAATTCCCCTGAAGTAAGCATAGCCTCATTATGGTAAAATATGCACATAAAATGATGCTTGTTTGTCCCATTGTTTTTGCTTTATAAGTTGCCTTTTTGGCAAACATTTCTGCGTTTTGGAAATCACCTATTTCTAAAGCATATTCCGCCTGTGCCACAAATTCACACCCTGTACCACAGCCGTCAAATACCTTAGGCGGAAATCCTGCTTGAACATAATCAACGGTTTCTTTCAGCTTTCCTGCTTCACGATAATAGCTATAAAGGAAGTGGGGTATTCCAAAGGTGAATATATCGTTTCTCAAAACAACAGTGGACACTTCCCCCGCACCCAGTAGCTTTTCAGCTATTTGTGAAAGTTTGACCATTTTATCTGCGTCGTTGACCACAAGAAATATCTTAACAATATTAATTTCACCAAGTATCCGATTGCGCAATTTCTCCGAGATTTTTTCTGTGTGGCTATAATGGTTCTCTAGGACAGTAATTATCTTTACACTTTCCTCAGCTTGCGTTTTTTCACCGCTGAGAACAAAGCTGCGGGCAAAGTGTAGCATCGGAAAAGGATACTTAACATACCACCCGCTTGGCAATTCCTGATAAATCTTTTTCAGCAAATGAACCCCAATAAACCAGCTTCCTATATTTTTAATTTTGTTAATACGATTAAGAAGCTCCTCAAGCTGTTCTGCACGGTAATAATAATCAAAAGCAGAAATGGTTTCACCCTGCTCAAAAAACCACTTTCCTGCACAATGATATACCATACGCATATCGATATTATCTTTGATAACCTTATCTCTGAGAAAATCCAGAAGAACATTATGCAGTTTATAAACTCCTGTTTTCCCATCATATTCCACAAAAGCATTCTGTGCTAAAAGTCGTTCAATAATTGGGGGGATTTTTGGATTTTTTAAAATTTGCACTGCCTGGGGAAGGGTAAATGTATCCAAAATAGATAGCTTCAGAAGAACTTCCTTGACTGAATCATCAAAAGTTGAAAAAAGGTTGTCGCTTACAAGCTGAGTAATATTCGAAACCTCTGTCAAAGGCAACCCTTTTTTTATTCCCAACATAAGCAAATAAACAGCGGAAATCCAGCCTTCGGTATAGCTGTATATTTTTTCAATATCTTGAGGAAGTGCACAAAAGCCCATTAAATCTAAATATTCCTTTATTTCCTGCATAGTAAAGGATAACGAATCTGTATCCAAATAGTAGCATAGCCCTTTTGATATTAAATTCATGTGATTGAATTTCGGTCGGGTACGCGTAAGCAGTAAAATATGTAAATTAGGAATTTCTTCTTCTGCCAGCAGCTCAATTAATGTGCCAAGCTGTGTACTCTGATTGATTAGATGATAATCATCAATGACGAGTACAAGTGGTGCTTCATTTTTTAAGTTCCAAAACAAATCTATAATTGCTACAGTTTGTCTTACATCTATCGGAAAACCCAGACGTTCAAGATGCTTGCCGAATTCCGGATAGAGTCTGCCAACAGACATTGACAGCTTATTCCAGAATATCATTTCGTCACCATCACAACCAAGCAAGGGAATCCATATGGTCCGTAAATCTCGTGCAGTCAAATATGTGCGCACAGAAGTGGTTTTCCCATATCCCATAGTGGCTGAGACGATGGTGAGTGGGTAATTGGTCAGATTGTCCAAATCCTCTTCCACCCTTTGACGCCTCAGTATTTTGCTTTCCTTCAATCAACATCCCCCTTTCTCTTAAAGTATTTCCTTTATTTAAACATGTATAACTAAATAGTTATTTCCCTCATGCTTTGTGTACTACAATTACTATATTATACATCTTTAATCAAAATTTTTCTATTGTAAATTGCAAGCTCTTCTGGGATACGGTAGGAGGGAGTACCGGAATAGGAAAAGGTGAAATAAATCATATGAACAGCAACTTTGTTAAATACAAAAAAACAGCACTTTTCCCATAAAAGCAAAATGCTGTTTTTTTGTATTTGTTGATTATCGTTCTATCTTTATTTCCATACCCGAAAAGCATGGAAGTTTGGAATGTCGGTTACTTTGTTTTTCTTACACCTTTTTCATCCACTTCATAGCCGTCGATTTTTGTGCTTCTAGCAAGAGAACCATCGGTGTAAAAGTAATACCATTTGCCGTCAATCTCAAGCCACTTACCGGATACCATCAGACCGTCTTTCATAAAGTAATAGGTCTTGTTGTTTCCGTTTGCACCAAGATCCCAAAAGCCGACTAACATTGTCTTACCGGAATAAAAACGCCAGTTATCGCCGTCCTTGACCCATCCGGTTTTCAGCGTACCATCGGTATTGAAGAAATACTTCACACCGTCGATGGTCTGTGTACCGGTGAGGGCCTTGCCGTCCTTATAGTACAGATACTGTCCGGTGTCATTCAGCGCCCTGCGCTGTGTCAGCGTTAATGGTAAGTTTAATGTAACGGCTGAGCATGGAGGAAACCTCCGCACGAGTGGCATTTCCTTTGGGATTAAACTTATTGTCACCGCCGCCCATCATAATGCCAGCCTGCTGCATGGCCTTTACAGCGTCTTTATAAGCACTGCCAATGCTGGAAGCGTCTGCATAAGTTGTAGCTTCACCAGTAACAGGGAATGTATATCCTGTTGCTTTCCCATAGTTTGCAAAGATCACCGCAATTTCCTCACGGGTGATCGCTCTATCAGGCGCAAACTGGTTGTCACCGATGCCCCGAATAATACCTTTGCTGTACGCCCATTCAACATATGGACGATATGCGCTCTCCTCATTGACATCTGTAAATCTATTTGTGGTGTAAGCCTTCGCATCCGCTCCTGCCAATTTGCCAAACGCTGTTACCAACATGCCCCGCGTCATAGGAGAATCAGGCGCAAAGGTAGTTTCCGTCATGCCCGAAACAAGGCCTCTGCCTACCACATATTCAATGCTTTCCTTGCCCCAATGGGAGGAAATATCCGTAAAATTTTCTGTTGGCGCGGTATAACCGATGCCGTACTGTGAAAAGTGAGTTGTGGTGAAAATAACACTGCCGCTGTTTGCATCGTAAGCAGAGCCTGCAATGGGAGTGGCGTTGCCCTTTTCGTCTACATACACGGCATACAGACCGTCAACTACTTCATTCTTGCCCAGCGTATACGGGATAGATACCGTTGCAACGCCACCGCCAAAGTTTGCTACGCTCTTACCGCTTCCATAACCCACAGTGATGTCATATACCGGTCTTGTGCCAATTAATATTTTTGCCGCATCTGAAAGGTTTGTCTTCGGAGCAATGGCAATATTTACGTTACCACTGCTCTGCTTCTGGATTTCCATCAATGCCGTTTTGTCAAAGCTTACCTTTACAAGGGAGCCGTTGATTTCAAGGCTGCTTACCCCTGCACTCACAAGGCTATCCAGAGAACTGCGTGTGAGAACTGCCGTCAGGGAAGATGCTCCCTTTGGCATAATTATGTTCAGCTCCACAGAAAATTCATTTGCAGTTTTCCCCTGTGCTTTTGCGTCAGCTTGCGCTTTCGCAATCGCGTCGGTTACTGTTTTATCCGGAATAGATGCACTTGCAGTGCCATTGGCCCCTGCTGTTGCTGTTACCGGCTGATTTGGCTTCTTTTCCGGTGTTGTGGTTGATGTTGAACTTCCGCCCGAGGAGGAACCTCCGCCATTGCTGCCGCCGGATTGCTTGGTAAACGTCACGGATAACACGCCGCTGTCTATCATGCCCGTTTTTACCGCAATCGCCTTGACGGTCGTGGTAGACGTCAACGGAAAGGGTGCGCTGTACAGGGTACTGGTCGTTGTTGGCGTGCTGCCATCTGTGGTGTAGTAAATCTGCACACCAGCCGTCTGGCAAGAGAGTATCACGCTTTGACTTCCTTTAAATGTGCCGCCGTTTGGCGAAGCCGCGGGCGTTTTCACCTGAAACAAAGGCAGAGTCACGCTGTCGATTATGTTGGAGCTGGCATTATAGCCCGGCTTTGCCGCCATGCGCTTATAGCCTGTGATGCTATCGCCGGACTGGCAGCCGGTTTTGGTGTTTTCTCCGCTCCAAGTTGTGCCGTTAAAGCTATACTCCGCGCCTGCTGTTGCAGGAATCGTTACGGTGTAGCTTGCATCATCTACACTTTCATAGGTCAGTGTAAATGCAGACGGCGCGCTCTGATCCTGGTTTGCCGTATTGACGGTTACGCTAGTCTCTGGGGATGCGTTATATGCTTCCGTTTCTTTGAGGCGAATAGACAGCATTACCTCCTCAACGCTGTTTGAAGTAAAGATTCTTGTTTGAGAATATCCGCCGTTGTTAAATTGATATTCCGCGCCCTCAACCTCTGTGATAGTCACGGTTTTGGGAAAGTCGCTTTCGCTCACGGTATAGTTCAGTGCCGGAGCCGAACGATCATTCCGCTTTTCTATGTTGTAGGTTACACCGGTTTTTGTACCGGTAAAGCTGCCGATGCCCGTCAAGGTCAGCGTTACGGTTCCAGCATTTGTGCCTGCACTGGTGTCTGTGCCGTCTACGCTTGTAGCTGAAACGGTATAATCCACATCCTTCTCAAGCGCTTGTTTACCAAAGATAACTTCCAAGGTAGGGAGGATGGGACTGCCAGTGTAGGTATAGGTATTTTCATTGAGTGTTACCAAGACACCCGCAATATCACGCGTGATCAGGTATAGGCCGCCGTCGCCAGATTGCGTACCACCCACATTTTGAAGGATGGGCAGTTTGCCGTTTACTGCCGTCCAGATACTGGTATCGGCAAAGCATCCGTCAATGGTACCGTCCGCTTTGATTTGGGCAGCGCTTATATCTTCGCCGTTTATGTTATCTGCCGCACCGTCGCTGATGGATTGGGGTACACCATTTACCTTAACCGTCATACTAGAAAATGCCACGTTGTCAGAAAGTGGATCACCATAGGGAATGTAGCCCACCACACGGCCGACATCACTACTACCATTGACGCTTGGATTCAATGCAGCACAACTTGTCGCACTGCCGTCAACATAGCCTGCCACGCCGCCGACATAATTTGAGCCGCTAACCGCACCTGTGGCATAGCAATTTATCACACTGCTGTTGCATTGGAGTTGGCCTGCCACACCGCCGACATAATCTGTGCCGCTGACCGTGCCCGTTGCATAGCAGTTTGTTACGCTGCCATAAACCAGACCCGCCACGCCGCCGATATTGTATTTGCCACTGATCGAGCCGGTTACATAGCAATTTGTTATACTGCCAGAAACATAGCCTACCACGCCGCCAACATTCGTACCTGTGCCGCTGACCGCGCCGGTTACATAGCAATTAGTTACACTGCCAGAAACATAGCCTGCCACGCCGCCAACCTCCGAACCTATGCCGACAATGCTGACCTCCTCAAGTCCAAGGTTTTGCACCGTGCCGTCTCTTATATAACCGAACAGACCTGTGTAATTCGCCGTGCGTTTGATATAAAGCCCGGTGATTTTCTTGCCGTTTCCGTCAAAGCTTCCCTTGAAGCAATTGGCAACGTCCCTTCCCATAGGTATCCAGCCTTTACCGCTGTTCCAGTTTTTCCCGTAGGCAGAAAGGTCAAGGTCAGCAGTGAGCTTATAATATTTGTCATTGTAATTTGTGTCATCTGCATTTACCAGCTCTGCCAGCTTTGCAAGCTGTGCCGCCGTGCTGATTTGGTATGGGTCACTGTCTGTGCCAGCACCAAGAAAGTAAGTGCTGCTGCCGCCTGCAAGATGGGGTGGCAGGGCAGCGTTCTGCGTACCGCCTACATTTTTCAGGATAGGCAGCTTGCCATCTTCAACCGTCCAGATACTGGTGTCGGTAAAGCGGCTGCCGATGGTACCGTCCGCTTGGATTTCGGCGGCGCTTATATCTTCACCGTTTATATTATCTGCCGCACCGTCACTGATAGTTTGGGGTGCACCGTTTAACATAACTGTCATGCCGGAAAATGCCCCAGTGTTAGAAAGTGTGACTTCACCGGCATTTTGACCCAGCACACGCATGACAGAGCCTGTGCCGTTGACGCCTGGGTTCAACGCTGCACAGCTTGTCACACTGCTGCTATCGCCACCACTGCCAATGACGCCGACCAAGCCGCCTACAGTTGCACCACTGACCGCACCGGTGGCATAGCAGTTTGTCATGCTACCGCCAAGCAATCCCACCACACCGCCGACATAAGCACCTGTGCCTGTGACAGCACCTGTGGCATAGCAGTTTGTCACGCTGGCATCGGCAACCATACCTGCCACGCCGCCGACTCTCACGCTGCCGCTCACTGCACCGGTGGCATAGCAGCTTGTCACACTAGCATTGATGTTAGCACCGGCCACCACACCACCGGCAATTCTGCCACTGACAGTGCAGGTGGCATAGCAGTTTTTCACACTTCCATCAGCAGAGCCCTCCACGCCGCCGACATAGCCCGCCACGCCGCCGACATAGCCGCCTGTATTGCTGACCGCACCGGTGACATGGCAGTTTGTCACACTGCCGGTATCAATTTTTCCTGCCATGCCGCCCACATAATCTTGGCCAACAAGGCTGACCTCCTCAATTCCAATGTTTTGCACCGTACCGCCTTTTATATAACCAAACAGACCTATGTAATTCTCCGTGCCTCGGTTGATATAAAGCCCAGAAATTTTATGGTTATCTCCGTCAAAGGTTCCCTTGAAGGTTCTGTAGTCCGTGGTTCCAATGGGTATCCAGCCTTTGCCGCTATTCCATCCTTCGCCATAGGCAGAAAGGTCAAGGTCAGCGGTAAGCTTATAATACTTGTCATTGTAATTTGTGTCGTATGCATCTACCAACTCCGCCAGCTTTGCAAGCTGTGCCGCCGTGCTGATTTGATAGGGGACTGTTTCTGTGCCCTCACCAAGAAAATAGGGTGCGCTAGTATCGTTCGCAAGGTGGGGCGGCAGGTCAGCACTCTGCGTACCGCCCACATTCTGGAGAATAGGCAGCTTGCCGTTTTCAACCGTCCAGTCGTTGGTAGTGGTGAAGCGGTTGCCGATGCTACCGTCCGCTTGGATTTCGGTGGCACTTATATCTGCACCACTTTTATTATCTGCCGCATCGTCACTGATGGTTTGGGGTGCACCATTTACCGTAACCGCCATGCCGGAAAATGCCGCATTGTCGGAGAGCGTACCTTCATCGACAATGTAGCCCACCACACGACCAACATCGCTGTTCCCGATTACACTTGGATTCAGCGCAGCGCAGCTTGTTACATTACCAGTAATGGCCCCCGCCACGCCACCGACATAACCGTCTATGCCTGTGACGACACCTGTGGCATAGCAGTTTGTCATGCTGCCGTCAACATAGCCCGCTACGCCACCGACAGTACCGTTGCCGCTAACCCCACCTGTGGCATAGCAGCTTGTCACACTGCCATCAACCCTGCCCGTCACGCCACCGACAGCAGTTGTGCCGCTGACCGAACCTGTGGCATAGCAGTTTGTCACACTGCCGTCAACCGTGCCTGCTACGCCGCCGACATGAGTGTTACCGCTGATCCCACCTGTGGCATAGCAGTTTGTCACACTGCCGTAAACATCTCCCGCTACGCCACCGACAACATTTGTGCCGCTGACCGCGCCCATAGCATAGCAATTTGTCACACTGCCGACACTTGCAATTGTACCTACCACGCCGCCGACATTTTCGTTACCGCTAACCGAACCGGAAGCATTGCAGTTTGTCACACTGCCGTCAACCCTGCCCGCCACGTTGCCGACATTATTGCCACCGGTGATGCTTACCTCTACAAGCCCAAGGTTTTGCACTGTACCGCCGTTTATACGTCCGAACAGACCTGTGTAATCCTCTGTGCGGTTGATATAAAGTCCTGTAATTTCATTATCGTTTCCATCAAAACTTCCCTTGAAGGAATTATTTAACGTCCCAATGGGTACCCAACCTTTACCGCTGTTAAAGTTTTCACCGTAAGCGGAAAGGTCGAGGTCGTTCATGAGTTTTAGTGATACTGTGGCTGTGCTGTCGCCCAGCAAAAAGCTTTCCAATCTGCCGTCGTTTACCAGTACGGCAATTTCTGCAAGCTGTGCCGCCGTGGTAATTTCCAGTGGGCTCGTGGAGGTGCCGCTACCCGCCATAAGCCTCATCATCCGCTTTACAGCAGGAATGTATACGGTGATGCGAGGCGATTCCACATCTTCAGCAAGGGTATAGTCTTCGCCCGGTTTCGCGGTGAACACATACAGCCCAGTTGTTGGAGAATCAGAGTCATAGTCGTGGTCGGCTTCCCATGTTACTGAGATTTGGACATTTTCCCCCTCCACTGTACCGGTGAGTTCCGACGGAAGCTCCGCCTTTGTGGTGTTCTGCCAGCGAATTTCATCTTTTAGCTCGTCAAAAGCGGTGATTGTGCCCGTAGCCGTCGCCTGACCCACTGTTATGGTGATGACAGGTAACTCGCTACTAACTGTAAAGCCGCTAATTTCGGCAGTATAGACATACACCCCTGCCGCATTCCCGTCATAGTCCGGCGAAGCCGTCCATGTGACCGGCACTTGGACAGTCATTTCCGTATATCCAGTATCGGATTCTTCCTGTACTAGGTCTACGGCTTCCTGATCAGATGCGGAAGTGTCCTCATGTTCTGGGGATATTTCCTCTTCGGGAGCTTGCTCCTGCTGTGTGCCCTCGTCAGCTGGTTCTTCCTGTGCAAGCGTTACGGCTGCTCCAGTAGCGACCTGCTCCTGCTGTACCGAATTACCGGAATCCTGCGCCTGCTGGCTTGCGTCCGTTTCAAGGCGTACCGTAGCCGTCAAGGTTTCAGGCAAATCCAAATCTTCAAACGGTGTACCAAGCGCTACCGTTTGTATTACTGTCCCATCCACTAATTTTTCGAATGCAGTAATCTCGCCGCTTGTTCCAGCGGGCAAGTCTTCTGCTGCTGCCGTTATAGGCAGCATTCCCAGTACCATGACAACGGACAGAGCCATTGCCAAAAGCCGCCGGGATGGTTTGTGTTGATTCATATAGTTTCCTCCTCATTCTCCTGTTTTTCTGTTACCTCAAAGTCCTACGCAAAGTAACGGAGTATCGTGTTTATGGGTAGCTTCAGCCGGAAAAATTTCGTTGAAAAAGAGTAATCGTAAGAATATCGTCCGCCGCGAAAACAGTGCTTTGAAATGTTGCGATTAAAAAACCACTCCTTTCCGGTAAGGTAAATTGGCAAAGCAATTTTTATTTTCAAAAATAAAAAATTTCCCTATACCTAAGTATAGAGAATTGATTCCAAAAATGATATTAGCCAAACGGCTAATTCTTTAGAATATTAAGTTCCTACAGGTAAGGAATATTTATCCTATAAGCAAAACAGCTTCGGTCTTGGCTTTTCCTCTATTCTGGAAACCGCAGAGCGGTATGATGGCCTTTACAAACTGCATTTTTTGCAGTAAGATGAGCACATAACCATGAACCTTGACAAATGAACATCGTATCCCGCAATGCAACGTGAGCATTGGGCGAGCGACGAGCCGAAGGGCACTGACGGAAGTTCATTTCCAGCGATACACCTTGCGGCTGTTACTGCTGTGCGGTACAGCAGAATTGCAATAACCCCAATGATAATTATGATACTTCTGCCATGGCGGCAGGTCTGAAAGACGGCAACACGCATCACCCCGGTTTGAGAAAGAATCAGGGGCGGCTGTTATGGGATTTGCGTAACCGGCAAATCGGCATTGTGGACTGGAAAACCTTTTTAATACGCATTTATTATTTGTATGAATGTCTAATTTTTAAAAAGAGACAGCCGGTTCCAAGGGAATAGTATGTTCATTTGTAGAATAGAATTGTGACCGAATAGCTCTGTGTGATTTTTGGCACGGAGCTATTTTTACGTCCATTTGAGAGTAAGAGTCAAAACTGCCTAAAAAGCTGACACCTGAAATCGTGCGGGAGTTTGTTGAGAAGATTGTGGTGCATGAGCGTTCCGAGCCATACAAGAAGAAAAACTATACCCAGCAGGTTGATGTCTATTTCAACTTTGTGGGCAAGGTTTAAGACAAGAGAAAAACCGTAGGACTTGAAATCCTACGGCAAATCTTAAAAATTGAAAACATCCTTATTGACATGGGACTTTGTCCGCACCCTTTTTTTACTGTTTTTTCACAATGGGAAGCCAAACCTGACTGCGGTAATTCGCTGCACTTTGATCTCCCTCATAATAAACCTCTATATCCGGCGCCGCTGCATATTCGTAACCCGATGTGGGAAGCCATTCTGTAATGATTCTTTGCTGCAAACTTTGTATTGCATGGGGCATAGGGCCAACACAATCAAAGATTGCCCAAGTTCCTTGGGGAACAAAATACTCCTCCATCCCCTCTGCGCAAGGCTGCTTCGTTGCCGCGGCAATATAATATCCGCTAAATTCACCATTGTCACAGGTGGAAACACCTAATATCCCCTGGGGCTCTGTCCCATCTACCAAAGTACAAACCTTCTCAATGCCGCCCTTCGCAGCTACCTCCTGCCAAAAAACCGGCACCTTTTCTAAGCAATCCTCCATTGTCATGGGTTCCTTTAGGGCATAGCCTGCAATTCTGAAGCCTTCCTTTGTTTCGATTCTGAAATTCATTGCCTCATCTCCTTTTATTGATAGAGTAAAGGTAATGCGTGGATAGACCGTTAAGGAGACCCCCTCGTTTTTTGCCGCCGTGGGTGCCATCCCATGAATTGCCTGAAATGCACGGTTAAATGCCGTTGGCGAATCATACCCATATTTTACTGCAATATCAATGACCTTTTGACCACCCTGCAGCATTTCAAATGCCGCCAAGGTCATTCTTCTTTTTCGGATATAATCTCCTAGGGTTACCCCTGCAATATAGGAAAACATTCTCTGAAAATGAAAGGTAGAGCAAGCTGCAATTTTTGCCGCTTCATCCACATGAATTACCCTATCAAGATTGTTCTCTATATAGTCCACCGCCTGGTTCAGTCTTTGTATCCACTCCACATTCCTTACCTCCTATGATAAAAGGATAGCATTTCCTTTTTTCCTTTTCCTCTCTAATCTGAAACAGAAATTGAGAGCTTACACTCACTGTATCACAAAAGGTTTTTTCCAACAATATTAAAATTTTTTTTGCATTACGCCGATTCCACTACACCCTTACGAATACGAATTATGATTTCACAGCCTTCTTCGTTCTGCGAATCCTCGTATACCACATCCATACCGCTGCGACGGATCACCTCAAGAGATTGCTTAATAGTATTGGTAAACAAACGAAAATCAGTAACAAAGCGTTTTTCCTTACGCTCTCCTTTTGGCGTATGCTTATTTCGCATTTCTTCCAAGGTATACTCCACCAAGTCCTCTGTCCGTTTTACATTCATTTCCTCACGAATCATCTGCGCCATTACCACCAAGCGGCTTTCTTCATCAGGCAGACGAAGCAAGGCTCTTGCATGACGTTCTGTGAAGCTATGATCCAAAAGCTCTTTTTTTACACTTTCCTCCAGCTTTAAGACACGCAGCTTATTTGCAATAGCCGATTGGCTTTTAGAAAGCTTTGCCGCCAGCTGCTCTTGGGTCAAGCCATAGTCCTCCATCATGTTGCGATAGCCCTCGGCCTCTTCCAAAAAACTAAGATTTTGCCGTTGAATATTTTCAATGAACGCCAATACTGCACTATCGCTGTCATTTACTTGCACAAATAAGGCGGGAATGGTTGTAAGCCCTGCCATTTGAGCCGCACGCAAACGGCGTTCCCCCGCCACCAATTCGTAAAATCCTCCACTCATTTTTCGCACGGTAATGGGCTGCAATATTCCATATGCAGTGATGGACTCCGCCAACTCCTCCAAGGCAGTCATATTGAAATACTTTCTTGGCTGGTATGGATTGGGGCGGATTTTTTCAATGGGTAGCTGATAAACTGCCTTTTCTTTTTTCAAACGCATTTCGGGAAATTTCAAAACCTCCATATGTATTTCCTCCTTTTTTATTCTATGGAAACCGCAATACCTTTACAAATCTACGGCATTTTTCTTTTTTTTCATTTTATCACAGGAAACCCATTTGGGCAGAAAAAGAGTACAACAAAATCACTGTGGCCTCGACAAAAAGACAGCGCAACAGACACAAAAAGCTCGAAGCTTTGGAGATATTGGCGGAGGTTGTGAAAAAGAGATGGGGTAATTTCCTTTTTATGTCAAAATTTTTTAAATAAATACTACATATACTGCTTTTTTTGACATTCAAATACTATATATTGAAAGTGTATTTTTCCATTCAAAGAAAAATTTATAAAGATTTTCTTGTTTTTTTCAATAAAAATTTAATTTTTGAACTTGTTGAAAAACAATAACCATTGCTATGACTTTATGAATTTGATTTTTATAGGAATAAAATCCTTATCAAAAAAACATTTCCCAAGAAATTCCATGGCGAGAGCAAATTTAAAATTCTCCCGGCTTTGCCGTCTGCCCTGTCTTGGGCAGTAAGGGTCATCACTTTTGCTTCGCAAAAGCCGGCTTTGGCGTCTGCCCTGTCTTGGGCAGTGAGGGATCATCACCAATGTTTTATACCATTACATATGTCAATCATTTTTTAATTGAAAACAATACAAAGCCTTTTTTAAAAAAAATTTAAGGGTCTACTTTGCCATTTTCCCAAAAAATGATTTTAAAAACCTTTGTTTCCAAAACACCCTCATTTTTTTATTTTGGCGAAAAATAAAAAAGCCTTTTTTTGCAAGGCAAAGCTTTTGCCAAGTAATTGGGCTTTTTTTAAGGTGTGTGGGAACAACCCACACAGGCCATATATTGTCCACCTTATCATTTTAAGGGGTTTTTTGTAATTTTACCTGCTTTTCTGGGATATGCTTTTGGCGTAGAAGCTACCTTTTCGATAAAAACAAGCTTATGGGATAGCTCCGTAAACGGAATGGCAACGTCAATCACCTCTGTCACCCTGCCCCCAAGCTTCCCTAAAGCACCCTCTGCTGCGGCGATTTCCGCCAGTGCATCCGGGCCTTTTAAGGCTGCCAGTTTGCCGCCTACCTTTACAAAAGGCAGACAATATTCCGCCAACACAGCCAAATTCGCCACCGCACGGGATACACAGTAGTCAAACTGCTCCCGATACATGGGGTTTTGCCCACCATCCTCCGCCCGCGCATGGACACAAGCAACATCCGTCAGACCCATGGCCTGAATGGCCTCCTCCAAAAAACCGATTCTTTTTTGCAAGGAATCCAATAGGGTCATAGAAACCTGAGGACAGACAATTTTCACGGGCAGACCGGGAAAGCCTGCACCCGTTCCCACATCTATTATTTTCGTGGCGTCCCATAGCTTTAAATAAGGCACAAGGCTTAGGCTGTCAACAAAATGCTTTAACACAACCTCGCGTTCCTCCGTTATGGCGGTTAAATTCATTTTTTCGTTCCATTCCAAAAGCAGGGACTGATACGCCATAAACTGGTCTGCCATTTGTGGGGAAAGATGAATTTGCATCTCCTCACAACAGGCTTGCAATAGCATTTTATTTTCCATAAGCTACTCCTTTTCAATATAATTTATTTTCCACTTGCCAAAACGGTTGGGTTCAGCCACCATTTGAACAAAAATCACTTCGGTATTGCCCTCGTCATTTTTACAAGTCAACGCTACCGTTCTGATTTCGTTAAAAATATCATCCGAAAAAAAACGCAGCAGCTTTCTCTCGCCAAAAAAGTTTTTAATTCCCTCAAAATCCACCATAGTAGCTGCTGATGTAGAAAGATAGCCCATCGCCTCGTCTTGATGATCCTTTTCTAAAGCGTTCAAAAAGGAACGCACCGTTCCACTGGGATTTGGCAATGAAAAAAAAGGGCCGCCAATTGTTTTAAAACAGGAATCCTCCAAAGGAACTCTTCTTTTTGGCAGAAATACTTTTCTGTCTTTATTGGGCTTTTCCATTTCAGAGCCCTCCCAAGGCAGAAATAACTTCATGAAACCGCCTCCTTTCTGAATAAAAATCAAGACCGTGGGGCTTTGCCCTCTCACTGCCCATGATAAAGCAAACAGCGTAACAAAAGTGATGAACAACCCCACTTGCTTTTTGTAATAAACAAGACGAAAAACTTTTATTTGAAACCGCATAACTATGGGGTTTCAGGGGGATTGGGATATAAACTTTCATTTTACCCATTCCCCTGCAAAAACGAATGGTTTTGCATGTAAAAGTTTCGCTCAAGCCTTTTCAAAGGCTTGCAGGGTTCGGGATAGCATCCCGAGAACTTGCCCTTTCTGGGTTCGGGATAACGTCCCGAGAACTTGCCCTTTTTTGCTGCTCTAAATAAATAAGCAAAACGGAAATATCCGCTGGCGATACCCCAGTAATTCGGGAAGCCTGCCCTAGTGAGCTGGGATGAATTGCATCTAGCTTCTGCTGTGCCTCGATGCGCAGCCCTTGAATACTCTTATAATCCATGTCATCCCCTAGCTTACGGTTTTCCAGCTTCTTAAACTGCTCTACTTGCTTTAATTGCTGCCCAATATACCCCTCGTACTTGATCTGGATATTTACCTGCTCCTTCACTGGCTCTGGCAAATCGGGTCTTTCCCCATCAACGGGCGCTAGCTTTTCATAGTCCAATTCAGGCCTTTTGATCAAATCCGATAGCCTTACCCCGGATTTGATGGCCGAGCTTTGATATTTCTCCAAAATTTCCAATGTTGTTTCATTGGGTGCAATGGTTAAGCCCTTTACACGCTCAATTTCCAAGGCAACCAAGCGTTCCTTCTCCCGTAATGCTAAGTAACGCTCCTGGGAAATCAAACCGATTTCGTGTCCAATGGGCAATAACCTTTGGTCCGCATTGTCCTGGCGTAACAGCAAACGGAACTCCGCACGGCTTGTCATCATACGATATGGCTCTTTGCTCCCTTTGCTGATTAAATCGTCAATCAGTACACCGATATACCCATCGGAACGCTGTAAAATAACAGGCACTTCTCCTTGAATATAGCGCGCCGCATTGATCCCACCGATTAACCCCTGGGCCGCCGCTTCCTCGTATCCCGAACTGCCGTTAAACTGCCCCGAACTAAATAAACCCTTATACTCCTTAAATTCCAAGGAAAGCTTTAATTGTGTGGCATCAATGCAATCATATTCAATGGCATAGGCAAAACGGGTAAATTCGCAGTGCTCCAATCCGGGAATGGTACGATACATGGCAATTTGCACATCCTCAGGCAAGGAGGAGGACATTCCCTGTATGTACATTTCCTCTGTCCCCTCGCCTTCCGGCTCGATAAAAATCTGATGGCGGTCCTTATCGGCAAAACGAACCACCTTATCCTCAATAGACGGACAATATCTGGGGCCTGTCCCTTCGATGACACCGCCAAACAATGGGGAACGATGCAAATTATCCCGTATTACTTGATGGGTTTTTTCGTTGGTATAGGTCAACCAGCATAAAAGCTGTTCTCTTTTAATATCCTCTGCTGTATTTTCAAAGGAAAAGGGAACGATATTTTCATCCCCATATTGAGGTTGCATTTTCTCAAAATCCAAGGAACTTTTCAATATTCTTGCCGGTGTGCCCGTTTTAAAACGATACAGACGGATGCCCATATCCTTTAAATTTTCGCTTAAGTGGGTGGCTGGCATCAAATTATTAGGCCCACTGGGCACAATTACTTCACCATGCAAACAACGCCCATGCATAAATGTACCCATGCAAAGAACAGCGGCTTTACAGCGAAAGATTGCTCCAGCAGCAGTCACAACGCCCGAAACCTTGCCATTCTCCGTCAAGATCTCTGCAATCTCCCCTTGATAAATCCGCAAGTTTGGCGTTCTTTCCAAGGTAAGCTTCATTTCCGCCTGATATTTTACTTTGTCCGCCTGGGCACGCAAGGAATAAACTGCAGGACCTTTCCCCGTATTCAACATTTTTGTCTGAATATAGGTTTTATCAATCGCTTTCCCCATTTGCCCGCCCAAAGCATCGATCTCTCTTACCAGATGACCCTTGGAGCTGCCGCCAATGGACGGATTGCAGGGCATCATGGCAATGCTGTCCAGACTGATGGCAAACATTATGGTTTTCATGCCCATTCTTGCCGCCGCCAACGCCGCCTCACAGCCTGCATGGCCGCCGCCGACAACAGCAACATCGATGGTTCCCGCCTCATACATCATGATTAAAACTCCTTTATATCGCAAAGGGAAATCCCCTCGGTTTATTTTCTATTCTCAACCTACTATTTTAGGATAAGTTCGCTAAATAAGCAATGGTTTCCGGGCAATTCCGTGGGAAAAAATTTCCCATTTTCAACAAAAATCGTTAAACAACATTCCTGTAAATTATTTGCCCAAGCAAAATTTTGTAAAAATACGGTCTATAATTTCCTCATCTGCCACATCCCCAGTAATTTCGCCCAAGGCACGGTTGGCATCTTGTAAATCCAAGGAAATAAAATCCTCGGGCATACGGGTACGAATGGTAATCAAGCATTGCTCCATGGCTTCTTTGGCACGGAATAGTGCATTTTTATGGCGGGTATTACCCAAAAGCCCGTCCTCCGCCTTTACACCTTCGCCATGGAAAAACAATTCCTTTAAGCCGTTGATTAATTCCTCAAAGCCACGGTTTTCCTTAATGGAAACGGAAAGCAGCTGCTCCTTAGGGATATATTTTTCCAACTCCTCCATGGAAAGCGCCTGGGTCAAATCCGTTTTATTCAGCAAAACCAGAGTCTTTTTTCCCTGAATGAAGGACAAAATCTCTCTATCCTCCGCCTCCAGCGGTCTTGAGCTATCCAGCATCATCAAAATTAAATCGGCTTTTTCAGCATGGGCCTTGGATTTCTCCACACCCATTTTTTCCACCAAGTCGCCGGTTTCTCGAATACCTGCGGTATCCACAATTTTCATAGGAATGCCGTCGATATTAATATATTCCTCAACGGTATCCCTGGTTGTGCCGGGGATGTCCGTTACGATTGCCCGTTCCTCCTCCAAAAGCCAATTCAAGAGGGAAGATTTACCCACGTTGGGCTTGCCCACGATAACGGTTTCCAAGCCTTCCCGGATGATTTTACCTCGATCGGCATTTTGCAACAGTTTTTCCATACGGTCTAAAATTTTCAAAGTGCCCTGCTCCATAGTTCCATAAGTTTCTTCTTCCACGTCATGCTCGGGATAATCGATGACTGCCTCAATGGAGGCAATCATATCCAGAATTTCCTGACGCATAGAACCCACTTCTATTTTCAATCTACCCTCCAGCTGATTCACCGCCGCCTGACGGGACAGATCAGTATGGGAGTTGATGATATCTATGACTGCCTCGGCTTGGGTCAAATCCATACGGCCATTTAAAAAGGCTCTCTTGGTAAATTCTCCCGGCTCCGCCAATCTTGCGCCCTCGTTTAAAACCGCTTCTAATATTCTACGAGTGACCAAAGAACCGCCATGACAGTTGATTTCCACAATATCCTCTTTGGTATAGGTTTGGGGGGCTTTCATAACGGAAACCAGCGCCTCGTCAATGATCTCGCCATGATGAATGATTTTACCATAGGACAGGGTATGACTTTTCTTGGACAAAAGAGTGTTTTTTCCCGAAAACAGGCCATCCACCAATTCGATACTGCCCCCTCCACTGATTCTGACAATCCCGATTCCGCCCACACCCAAGGGGGTTGAAATCGCCGCTATTATATCATCTAGTTGGTTAAATCTATTCATTTTATCCCTCCTATTTAGGTCAAAGTCAAGTTCAAGGGCAAAGACAAGGGCAAGACCTCGGGACGCTGTCCCGAACCCTGCAAGCCTTTGTAAAGGCTTGAGCGAAACTTTTATACGCAAAAACATTTGTTTTTGCTAGTGGTTTTCATTAAAAGTTTTTGGTCTTGTTTTTTTCAAAAAGCAAGTAAGTGGTTCATCACTTTTGCTACGCAAAAGTCGGCTTCGCCGTCTGCCCTATCTTGGGCAGTGAGAGAGCAAAGCCAAAGGTCTTGCCCTTTTATCTTGCCCTTATGTCTTGACTTTAGATATAGCAAAACCCGCAACAAGCGCTCCTGTAACGGGTTTTTTTGACTGCGTTTATTTTAAAGTAATCACAACATTGCGGTAAGGCTCTTCTCCCTCGCTAAAGGTTGTTACAAAGCGGTCATTTTGCAATGCGGAATGGATAATTCTTCTTTCATAAGGATTCATTGGTTCAAGCACTACATTTTTCTTTGTGTGCTTTACCTTCTTTGCTAAGTTAAAGGCAAGGGTTTCCAAAGTTTCCTTTCTTCTTTGACGGTAATTTTCCGTATCCAACATTACGCTGATATAGGAATTACTGTTTTTATTCACAACAAGGTTTACTAGGTATTGCAACGAATCTAAGGTTTGGCCTCTTTTGCCGATTAGAATGCCCATTTCATTGCCAATTAAATTTACCAACAAATGCTTGTCCTTTATTTGGGATTCAATTTTTACAATTAATCCCATAGCTAAAAATACTTCTCTTAAAAAATTTTCTGCAGCACGCTCGGGTTTGAAATTTTTACGAACCAATACAATTGCATCTTTTCCGCCAAATACACCAAAAAAGCCTTTTGATCCCTCATCAATCACGGTTATGGAAACTTCTTCCTTAGACGCTCCCATCTCTGCTAAAGCAGCATCCACCGCTTCTTCAATGCTTCTACCGCTTTTTCTGATTTCATCCATTCTGAGCAGCCTCCCCCATAAATTTCTTTTTATAGTACTTCTGCAAGATTACCTGCTGAATAATACCGAACACGTTACTGATTGTCCAGTAAAGGCCAAGACCAGCCGGCATACTAATACAGAAGAAGCCCATCATAAACGGCATTACATACGTCATTGTTTTTGTCATAGCCATTGCAGGGTTCTCCTGCCCGCCATTGCTCGCAGGTGGTGTCATAGACATCATAATTTTAGATTGGGCATAGGTGGTAATTGCCGCTAAAATAGGAACCATGATACCCGGCCATTTCAACCCTGCCTGGCTTACCAAGGGCAGGAATAAAAATGTTTCAATATTATTCTTTGTTGCCAAAAGATCTACCAATGCAGTTCCATTGGAACCAAGCTGACTTACAATTGACTGCCATGAATCAACATTCAGATAATTCACCAGCATTACAATGTCATTTAAACGACTTAAATCAAAGCCATTGGCTTTAATTGTTGCAACATTTTTATATTGATCCACAAATGTCTGAGCATAGGGCCCAAAAACTTCCATTCTGGTAGTTTGGGGAATTTGCAAAATTGCGTTTGCAATATCTGTATAATTTTGACCAATAACATCAACATATACATATGCATTTTGGAAAATGTAGAACAATGCATATAATATAGGAAGCTGAACTAACAAAGGCAAGCAGCCGCCCATAAGGTTAATGCCGTTTTTCTTTTGAAAATCCTGCATTTCCATGGCCATTTTTTGCTGGGAAAGCTGATCCTTTTGCCCTTTATATTTATTCCTAATCTTTTCTAACTCTGGCTGAAGCATTTGCATCTTAATTGAAGATTTTTGCTGCTTCACCATCAGCGGAAATAGAATGATTTTCACAATTAACGTAAATATAATGATTGCAAAGCCTAAAACGCCAACATTCATTACACCATAAAGCCCATTAAAAAGCATATTGTATATTTGTCCCAAAATTTTTGCAATGGGGCCCAATATGCTGCCGGGCATCTTTACAGACGAAAACGTCGTCAAAACGACACCTGATAACAGTTCACTTCCTAACACTTTTTATGCCTCCTTAAACAAACAGATAGAATTTTTTGCCCCGCAGGACAAGCTCACGGACAATAAGATTTTTTTAAGGTACGGGGTCAAAGCCGCCTTCATGGAAGGGATGGCACTTCAGAATTCTTCTGACGGCAAGATATGTGCCCTTAAATATACCATAACGAGTAATAGCAATGTAAGCATACTGAGAGCAGGTGGGCGTAAACCTGCAATGGGGTCCAATCAACGGAGAAATTCCCACCTGATAAAAACGGATTAAAAATAAAAAAATTTTTCTTACCATTTTTTCATCTCTCTTCTTTTTCGTCTTCCTTCCCTGCTTCCTTTGGTTGCTGAGAACGAAGCAATTGTTGTTTTTTCAATAAATGCCGCAGGGAAACGTTGATTTCCTCATAGGTTGTATCCTTGCAAATCACTCTTGCAATCACAACGATATCATAACCAGAGCGAAGTCCGTCTTCCATATTGCGATAGCTTTCTCGAATCAAACGAGTTACACGGGAACGGACAACGCTTTTCCCAACTTTTTTACTGACAGAAATCCCCAGCTTGTTGCCCTGTGTCCCATTTTTCACCACATACATAACCAAATGGCGGTTGGCAATGGATCTGCCCCGATTGTATACATACCGAAATTGAAAATTCTTTTTTAAAGATTCTGTAAACTTCATAAAAACAAGCCTTCTTTCATTCGGCACCGCCAAAAAAAGCTCCTCATATGAACAAAAGGCCACTTACAGCGGCCTAATATACTTTTGGTATGAGGATTATGCGGATAATACTTTTCTACCTTTTTTTCTTCTTGCTGCAAGCACTTTTCTGCCGTTGGATGTTAACATTCTTTTTCTAAAGCCATGTTCTCTGCTTCTTTGTTTCTTTTTCGGCTGAAATGTCATTTTCATAGTTATACGCACCTCCTTTGTTGCATGGTTTCGCTGCCCAATTTATGAACACTGTTACTATTATAGTAAAAAACAAAAGGAACGTCAAGAAAAATATTTACCTTCAAAGCCTTAAAAAGCTGGGATTTATGGCATAAAATATATTTTCACTTAATTTTTTTTCTTCATACAAAGATATTGTCTTTGCTTTGTCTTTCTTTACTATATATTGTAAGAAAATTTTCCACCGTAAAAATTAACAAAATTATTAATTTTTTTTTTTACTTATTCCCAGAAGAATTATCAGATTTTTTGATTGCGGTTGTGGATAACTTTTGTTATACTATGCTTAAGGTATTAGAAAGCGGATCCACAAAATTCACAATTTTTACCGATTTAAAAATTATGTTATCCACAATCTGTTGATAACCCTGTGCATAACTTAATTTTTTTGTGAAAAACCTCTTGAAAAATTTGTTCCTTTTTACTAAGCTGCTACCTTATATTTAGGATGTTTCAAGTTTTTCTTTCAACATTAGTCTGTTTATTTTGTGGGTAAATATGAATCACCAATTGTGAATAACTAAGCTTGTCTACCAAAAAACAGAATTTTTTTCACAACCAAACTATATTCGTTTGTGAATAACTATTCTGTTATCCACAAAATTTTAACAGGAGGTACATAATGGAACAACTGAATGAATTTTGGAACGAAGCACTTAAAATTATCGAAGAAGAAAGCTCTGCCGTTAGCTTTGAAACGTGGTTTCGTCCCATTTCTCCGTACGGAATACAAGGAAATTGCCTATATTTGCAGGTTGAAAATCCTTTGGCCAAGGATATGCTGGAAAAACGGTATTTTGACTTATTACGCAATACAATAAAGCAGGTGGCTAAAAGGGACTATGAAATTATTATTTTGCTGGGTAATGAACTTCCCCAAAAACTAGTAACAGAAAAAAATATACAAAAATCTCATAATGATATTCCAAGGAATTTAAACCCTAAATATGTGTTTAGCTCCTTTGTAGTTGGCAACAGTAACCGTATGGCCCACGCTGCATCACTGGCAGTTGCCGAGGCGCCTGCAAGAAATTATAACCCTTTGTTTTTATACGGAAACTCCGGGCTGGGCAAGACCCACTTGATGCACTCTATCGCTCATTATATTCTGGAACATAATAACGATGCAAAAGTATTATATGTAACCAGCGAAACCTTCACCAATGAGTTGATTCTTTCAATTCAGAACAACAGAAACGAAGCTTTTCGTAACAAATACAGAAATATCGATGTTCTTTTGATTGACGATATTCAGTTTATTTCGAAAAAAGAAGGTACGCAGGAGGAATTTTTCCATACCTTTAACGCATTATATGAATCCACAAAGCAAATTATTATTTCCTCTGACCGCCCTCCAAAGGAAATCGAAACTCTGGAGGACAGGCTGCGCAGCCGCTTTGAAATGGGCTTAATTGCCGATATTCAACCGCCGGATTATGAAACAAGAATCGCCATACTTCGTAAAAAGGCTGAGCGGGACAACCTTCAGGTTCCCGATGATGTCATGGCTTATATTGCAAAAAATATTGCCTCCAATATTCGAGAATTAGAAGGTGCATTAACACGTATTGTTGCTTTTGCAACATTAACAAATCAAAATATTTCTATCACCTTGGCTGAAAATTCTTTGAAGGATATTTTCAGCGAAAATGCGTCGGCACCCTTGACACCTAATTTGATTCAAGAAATTGTTGCGCACCATTATAATATTCGTATTGAAGATTTGCAGGGAAGCAAAAAACCGAAAAATATTGCATTTCCTAGACAAATTTCCATGTATTTATGCCGGAAATTATTAGATATTTCCTTACCAAAGATTGGCGAAGGCTTTGGTGGGCGGGATCATACCACTGTTATTCACGCCATTTCTAAAATTGAAAAACAATTAGAAAATGATACGGCATTGCAAAACACAATTTTGCAGCTTGAAAAGGAAATTAAGGGGCAATAATTTTCCACATATACCTGTGGAGCACGATAGGGAAAAGCTGTGGATAAGTTTTTGTTTTTTAAAGGGGCTGTGTATGATGTGGATAAGCCACTCTTGTACACACATGGTATCCACACTACTTGCCCACAACAACTATCCCCATTTTTTGGGGGAAAAACCACTTTTCCACAAACTCACAGCCCCTACTACGACTACTACGCTTAAAATCTTATTTATTTCTTTATAGACTGTGTGAAAAGGAGTTGTGAACAACTTGAAACTGATTTGTAATAAAGATTTGCTGCTACAATACATTAACATTGTGAATAAAGCTGTTTCCAATCGAACGACACTACCGATTTTGGAATGCATTTTATTAACGGCGGATGAAAAAGGATTTCTTTTAACTGGGAATGACTTGGAGTTGGGGATAAAAACCGCCTCTATTGAAGCAGAAATTTTTGAACAGGGCGAAATTGCCATTGAGGCTCGTATTTTTAATGACATTATCCGCCGATTGAACGGAGAAAATGTAACGATTACTACAGATGAGAAAAATGCTGTTAACATTCTTTGCGGTTCTTCAGAATTTACTATTATGGGACAAAGTGGAGAGGATTTTCCTGCTTTGCCGGAGGTGGAACAAAATCAAGCCTATACCTTAAAACAAAATAATCTGAGAAATATGATTCGCCAGACGATTTTTTCCATTGCCCAGGATAATGCAAAGCCTGTGTTAACCGGAGAATTATTTGAATTTAATGGAGATTTTTTCAGCATAGTATCTGTGGATGGATATCGCATTTCTTATCGGAAAAATAATTTAATCAGCAGCTTTCAAAAAACCGAGGTAATTGTTCCCGGAAAAACCCTAAGTGAGTTAAATAAAATTTTATCTCAAGAGGATGAGGAGCTGGTTTCCGTTTATATTACAGATAAACATATTTTATTTGATTTGGGTACGGCAATTATGGTTTCCCGTTTGATCGACGGGGATTTTATTCGTTATGAGCAAAGTTTTTCCGAGGATTATAAAACAGAAATTTTAGTGAATAAAAATGAACTGATTCAGTCCTTGGAAAGGGCTTCTCTGGTTTCCAGAGATAACAGAAAAACGCCGGTTCGTTTTCAAATTAAGTCAAAATCCCTGGAAATTACAGCAAAAAGTGATATGGGAACTGCATTTGAGGAAATTTCTGCGGAAATTGATGGCCAGGAAATTACCATTGCCTTCAATCCCCGTTATTTTATTGAAGCATTGCGTTCCATTGATGAAGAAAGGGTAAGAATTCATTTTACCGCTTCTTTAAGTCCCTGCACTATTTTGCCTGTAGAGGGAGATTCTTATAAATATTTAATTCTTCCGTTGAGAATGTAAATAATTTTATGTTAACTTTTAGAAAGAAGGATAAAGAAATGCAGGAAGTTGAAATTCATACCGAATTTATTAAATTACAGCAGGTGCTAAAGCTTGCAGGCATGATTGGCCAAGGATCTGATGTAAAGTCGTTTCTTGCGGATGGAGTTGTTTATGTAAATGGCCAGCCTGTAACGGAAAGAGGAAAAAAAATTCGCCCTGATGATGTGATTGAGGTTAAGGGTTTTGAAGCTGTCAAGGTTGTTTACAGTGAAGGGTAAAGGTCAAGGCAGGATTAAGGGCACGGACAAGACCTTGAGGGCTTTGCCCTCAAACTCCTACAAGGGATGCGCCCTTGACCCTTTAAAAACCCCATAGATATGGGGTTTGAAAGATTGTTATTTTTATAACTATTTAAATATTTTGTCTGTTTTTTTTGTTTTTATTATTTTTATTGTATATTAGGTGGATATTTATGCAAATATCAGAGGTTTCTCTGCGAGGCTTTCGTAATTTGGAGGAATTGAACATTCATCCATCTGCGGGAATTAATGTTTTTTACGGAAAAAATGCCCAAGGGAAAACAAATTTTTTGGAATCCCTTTATTTTTGTGCAACGGGAAGATCCATGCGCACGAAATTGGATTGGCAAATGATTGGGTTTGACAAAGAGGAAAGCCATATTCGTATTTTGGTCCAAAAAAACAATAGAAAAGAGCGTATCGATGTTCATTTAAAACGGGATACAAAAAAAGGAATTGCCAGAAATGGCGTTCCTGTGAAAAAGCTGGGGGATTTATTCGGTACTTTATATACCGTTGTGTTTTCTCCCGAGGATCTGGCTTTGGTGAAGGAGGGTCCGGGGGAGCGTCGACGTTTTATGGATCTGGAGCTTTGCCAGCTCAGCCGAATTTATTATTATGATTTGCAGCAATATTATCGCATTTTAAAGCAGCGAAACAATTTATTAAAGGAAATTCAGAAAAAACCTTCCTTGCAGGAAACGCTTTTTGTGTGGGATGATCAACTAATTGACTTTGGTGAGCGCGTTATGGCAGCTAGGAAGGGTTTTTTGCAAAGATTGGATATATTAGCCGCCCAAAGGCTAAATGCCCTTACAGGTGGCTTAGATCATCTAAAAATCATATATAGGCCAAATTGCGAGTTGGGGCAGATGGCGGAGCGAATCAAACGCAATTTGCAGAGGGATATATATTTGGGTACTACCAATAACGGCCCTCATAAGGATGATATTCTATTTTCCATTGATGGCAAGGAGGTTAAAATCTTCGGTTCTCAGGGACAGCAGCGAACAACGGCCTTGGCTGCAAAATTGGCAGAAATTGATTTAATTCGGGAGGAAACGGGAGAAGAACCGGTTTTACTGCTGGATGACGTACTTTCGGAATTGGATGAAAGGCGGCAAAAATATTTAATGGAAAGCATTGATGGCTTACAGTCTTTTTTAACCTGCACGGGAATTGAGGATGTTGTGAAAAAATATATTCGCAGCGAGAATTTGTTTTATGTTGAAAAAGGTCGGATTTTACCGGAAAATTAAATTGGTTTTAAAACAGGTGTGATTGAGATAAATGAAATTACACCTTTTTTATTGATTATAATATTGAAAATATGTGAAAAATATAAGTGTTTCTTTAATTAAGGAAGAAAAAAAACAAAATAATTTATTAAAAATTTGAGTTTTCCTTGAAAATATAAGGCTTTATGCTTGTGAAATTTGTTTTTTGATGGTATAATATTAAATAGAATGTTAATTTCTTGATAGGCAGAGAAATCCTAGCTGTGTTTTTGATACAAGGTTCTTGGATGATCTGCTTTTGAAGGAATAAAAAGGGTTTTATTTTTAAAATATAATTAGGGAACATAAAAACTGTGATTGCGCGTAAATTTTTTAAATTTTGCCTAGAATATTTGATTTGAAATAGGTTTAATGATACAAACCTATTTTTTCTTTGGCGTAAAGAAAAGACGAAGAACCCTAAAAGATTTAGTTGAAGGAGAGGTTTTATGTCATCAGATTATAATGAAAGTCAAATCCAAGTGCTGGAAGGCTTGGAGGCTGTTAGAAAGCGTCCGGGGATGTATATCGGTTCTACCAGTGCAAGAGGTCTGCATCATTTGGTGTACGAAATTGTGGATAATGCGGTGGATGAGGCTTTAGCTGGGTTTTGTAATGAAATTACGGTGAAGATTCATCCGGATAATTCCATTTCCGTTATGGATAATGGCCGTGGTATTCCTGTGGGAATTCAGCAGCAAAAAGGAATTTCTGCAGTTGAGGTGGTTTTTACAATTTTACATGCCGGAGGAAAGTTTGGTGGCGGGGGATATAAGGTTTCCGGCGGTTTGCATGGTGTTGGTGCATCCGTTGTAAATGCGTTGTCAACGTGGCTGACGGTGAATATCCATACCGAGGGTAAGGTTTATGAACAAAAGTATTGTCGGGGAGATTCATTAACACCTTTGAGTGTGATTGGTGATTCTCAAGAACATGGGACATTTGTACATTTTTTGCCTGATCCTGAGATTTTTGAGGAAACGGTTTTTTCCTTTGAAATTTTATTGCAGCGTTTCCGGGAAACTGCTTTTTTGACAAAGGGATTGAAAATAAATCTCATTGATCTGCGAGAGGGCATAGAGCAGGAACGCACTTTTCATTATGAAGGCGGGATTAAGGAATTTGTTGCCTATATTAACAAAAGCCGCCAGCCCTTATACGACGATATTTTTTATGCCTGCGGCGAGAAAGACGGCGTTTTAGTTGAGGTAGCGTTTCAGTATAATGATGGATATGTGGAAAATATATTCAGCTTTGTTAATAATATTAATACGCCGGATGGCGGTACACATTTAATTGGGTTTAAAAGTGGTTTAACGAAGACTTTAAATGATTACGGGAAGAAAATCGGTGCAGTTAAGGATTCGGATAAAAAGCTTTCTGGTGATGATGTGAGGGAAGGTATTTCTGCTGTCATCAGTATTAAGGTGGAGGAGCCACAGTTTGAAGGGCAGACAAAGGCTAGGTTAGGCACAAGTGAAGCAAAAGGTGCAGTAGAAAGCGTTCTAAGCGAATATTTGACCTATTATTTGGAGGAGAACCCAACGGTAGGTAAAACTATATTAGAAAAGGGTATGATGGCTTCCAGAGCCCGTGATGCGGCCAGAAAGGCAAGAGAACTGGTGCGGCGGAAAACCGGGTTAGAAAATACAAGACTGCCCGGAAAGCTGACGGATTGTACAAGCAAAGACCCGTATGAATGCGAAATTTATATTGTTGAGGGTAACTCTGCGGGAGGTAGTGCCATTAAAGCAAGAGATCCCAAAACACAGGCAATTTTGCCTTTAAGGGGTAAAATATTAAATGTGGAAAAGGCGCGATTAGATCGCATTTTAGGCAGTGAGGAGATCAAAAACATGATTACTGCCTTTGGTACAGGGATTTCCGAGGATTTTGATCTGGAGAAATTACGATATCACAAAATTGTAATCATGACCGATGCCGATGTTGACGGCGCGCATATACGTACGCTTTTATTAACCTTCTTTTATCGGTATATGCCCCAATTGATTCAGGAGGGCAAGGTATATATTGCACAACCACCCTTATATCGTGTGGAGAAGAACAAGCAGCATTATTACGTATATGACGATCCCCAGCTTGAGGTATTATACAATGAGATTGGAAAAACGGGTATTAAAGAGGTGCAGCGGTATAAAGGTCTTGGTGAAATGGATTTTGACCAATTAAGGGATACAACAATGGCGGTGGAACACCGAATTTTAAAGAAGGTGGACATCAATGATGCGTTACTTGCCGATGAAATATTCAGTATGCTTATGGGCGACAGTGTAGAGCCAAGAAGGGATTTTATTGCTGAGAATGCCCAATATGCTGAAATGGATTTTTAAGATTAAGTGCAAGGTCAAGACCTTAGGGACGCCGTCCCTAAAACCTAGCAAGGGCTGTGCCCTTGACCCGATTTGGAAAACTACGTTTTCCAAGGTGGGAATAAAGGCTTAAGAAAATTTTGTAATGAATTAATTAACCCTTCAAAAACGAAGTTTTTGAAAAATAAAGGGTCAAGGGATGAAATCCCTTGCGGAGTTTGAGGCAGAGCCTCAAGGTTTTAAGTTTTAATAAAAAAGAGGTGAAGAAATGAGCGACGAATTCAACGAAATAGATAAGGTCGTTTCTATAGATATTAACGACGAAATGCGAAAATGTTATATCGATTACGCTATGAGCGTTATTGTAGCCCGAGCTTTGCCGGATGTTCGTGATGGCCTGAAGCCGGTGCAAAGACGTATCCTGTTTTCTATGAACGAAATGAATCTTGACCCTAATAAGAGCTATCGTAAATCAGCGCGTATTGTGGGTGATACCATGGGTAAATACCACCCTCATGGTGATGGCTCTATCTATCAGGCAATGGTTCGTATGGCGCAGAATTTCTCTATGCGTTATATGCTGGTAGACGGTCATGGTAACTTTGGCTCTATCGATGGCTATGGTGCTGCTGCAAGCCGTTATACTGAGGCTAGAATGTCTAAAATTACGGCGGAGCTTTTGGCGGATATTGAAAAAGACACCGTTGATTTTGTACCAAACTACGATGAAAACGAAAAAGAACCCACTGTTTTGCCCGCTAGAATCCCAAACTTACTGATAAATGGTTCGTCTGGTATCGCTGTTGGTATGGCAACCAATATCCCTCCTCATAACTTGACGGAAGTCATTAACGGCGTTGTTTGTATGATTGAAAATACAATTAATGATAAGGAAACGGATATTGAGGAACTCATGGAGCATATCCAAGGCCCGGACTTCCCAACTGGCGCTTCGATCCTTGGAAAAAGCGGTATCCGCGCAGCGTATCGTACCGGTCGAGGGAAAATTTTAGTACGCGCATTGGCGGAAATCCAGCCTATGGCAAACGGACGTGAAAAAATTGTAGTCACTGAATTACCTTATATGGTAAATAAACTGCGTTTAATCGAAAAAATCGCCGAATTGGTAAAGGATAAGCGCATAGAAGGCATCAATGATCTTTATGACGCTTCCGCCGGTGATGATATTAAAATCATTATTGAACTGAAAAAAGACGTTAATGCAAATGTTATCTTAAACCAGCTCTATAAGTATACCCAGCTGCAAGAAAGCTTCGGCGCAATTATGCTTGCATTGGTAGATGGTAAGCCTGAGATTTTAAATTTAAAGCAAATTATTACAGAATACTTGAAGCATCAAGAAATTGTAGTTACTAGAAGAACCAAGTTTAATCTGGATAAGGCGGAAAAACGTGCCCATATTTTGGAAGGTCTGCGTATTGCCATCAATAATATTGACGAAGTAATTCGCATTATACGTACTAGTTATGATGATGCAAAGGAACGCTTGATGGAGCGTTTTCAGCTTTCTGATGTGCAGGCACAGGCAATTTTGGAAATGCAGTTACGTCGTTTACAGGGCTTGGAGCATGAAAAAATTGATGCAGAATACAATGGGTTAATGGAAAAAATAGCTTATTATAAATCCATATTGGCGGATAGGAAGCTAATGCTGGGTGTAATCAAGGATGAAATTACAGAGGTTCGGGATAAATTTGGCGATGAACGCCGTACCCAATTGATACAAAATCCCGGTGAAATTGATGTGGAGGATTTAATCGAGGAAGAAACCTGTGTTATGACCCTCTCCAACTTGAACTATATCAAGCGTACCCCGTTGGATACCTATAAGAGCCAAAATAGAGGCGGCAGGGGCATTGTGGGTATGCAGACAAGGGATGAGGATTTTGTAAAGGATATGTTCCTTTCTTCCACCCATGATACGATTTTGTTCTTCACAGATAAGGGCAGGGTTTATCGTATGAAGGGTTATGAGATCCCCGAAGCAGGGCGTACCGCAAGGGGCATGGCAATCGTGAATCTACTGGAAATTGCCCCCGGAGAAAGTATTACCGCCGTTATTCCTGTAAAAGAGTTTAAGGAAGACGAGTATCTTGTGATGATTACAAAGCAAGGTATTGTTAAGAAAACGGAAATGTCATGCTATTCTAATATCCGCAAAGGCGGTTTGATTGCAGTTAATCTGAGAGAAGACGATAGCTTAATCTCAGTAATGACAACAAACGGCGGGAATGAAATTTTTGTTGCCACAAGAAAGGGCATGGGCATTAAATTCTCTGAAAATGATGTGCGCGCTATGGGTCGTACCGCAACAGGGGTAAAGGCAATTAGCTTGCGCAAGGAGGATTTTGTGGTTTCTGCCGTCAAAATTATGGATGGCGCAAAAATATTAAATGTAACGGAAAATGGCTATGGCAAACGTACCGAGATTGATGCATTCTCTGTTCAGTATAGAGGTGGTAAGGGCTCAAAAATCCATCACTTAACGGAAAAAACAGGGTTACTGACAGGTGTTCTTTTAATTGAGGAAAATGAGGAAGTTATGCTGATGACCTCAGAAGGAATCATTATCCGTTTGCGGTCAAGGGATATTTCAACATTTGGCCGTGTTTCCCAAGGCGTAAAGCTGATGAACTTAAATGACGGTGTTTACGTTGTGGGTATTGCAAAAATTTCTGAGGAAGATGTAAAAGATGAATCGGAAGAATTGCAAGAAACAGAGGTAGAAATCACTGAGTAAACATTTTGAAATGAAGCTGCACTGATAAAAGGTGCAGTTTTATTTTTGATTTTTTTCTAATTAATTTTTAATTATCGAAAATTATTGTTTCTTTTTTTGTACGAAGGCTTTAAAATAAAAGATGATTATATAAGTTTTTTTGTTTTTTTTATACTAAATGAAAAGGGTGGCAAGAATAATACGAAAGAGGGCGATAGTATGATACTGCACTATGTTTCTTTAGGTATCGTGAGTGCTATGGCAATGTTGTTGCTTTGCATCATAATCAATCATAATGAAACCTTGAACCGTAAAATGAAAATGTTCTTTACCCTTGCCATTATTGGCATAATTATTGTTACGCTTGCAGAGGTTGCGTCATACTATTACGCAAAACCCAATACAGATTTTCGATTACAAAGGATCATTTGCTGTGAAATAATTTTTTGCGTTTCGCCGTTTATTACCCTTTTTATTACCTTGGCATTTTGTAAATTAGCCCTTAATGTTATTGTTATTTGGTTTTTACCTGCAATCGTAAATTTATTTTTAACGCTTCTTTCTCCTTTTTTCGGGTTTATTTTTTATGTTTCCGCCAATAATGTTTATTCTAGAGGGCCATTTTACGGTTTATTTATGCTATCAATTATGTTGGGCGGGGTTTTATTGATTTTTGAAACAGTAAATTCAGATAAAAGATACCAATCAAAAAATGGCCATATTCTTTATTTAATTTTATTATTCATGGTAATTGGTGTAACTATTCAAATTTTGCTGCCAATGGTACATACCATTTGGATTTGTGTTGCACTTTCTACCTCTTTTTATTACTCGTATTTTTGTGAATTGAGCGAAAAATATGATGCGCAGACCTTTCTTTTTAATCGTCGTGCTTACGAATGTGAGTTGGAACGTATTGAGGATGCAGCCCATGCTTATATTTTACTTTTTGATATTGATGATTTTAAAATTATTAACGATACTTATGGTCATCAATACGGAGATGAATGTTTATATAAGGTGGCTTGTTGTATAAAGGATACTTTTCAAAGCTTAGGCCTATGTTTTCGTATTGGCGGGGATGAGTTTTGTGTGGTTTCAAAAAATATTGAGGAAAAAATAATTATAGATGCAAAGAAAGATTTTAAGAAAAAGCTATTGGAATGCATGGAAAAGGATAAAAGATTACCAAAGGTATCCTTAGGATGTGGATATTATAAAAAGGGTTTTTGTCAGGTTAGCGAAGCAGTTAGACTTGCAGATGAGCAATTGTATGCGGCAAAAAATGTTAAAAAATTTGTTTAAAATTCATAGCATTTTATTTTGTGAAATATTTCTAATTTTTTTATAAAATTTTATGATTATTTGACAAATATTCATTATACTGCTAAAATTGAAATAGAGATGAATAAAAAATTGAGGTGTTAAGGAAGATGTGGGATATTGATTTTATATTAGGTGTGGGGAAGCTTATATCATTGGTGCTTTGTATGGTTTTTATTGAGGGTGTTGTTGCAAGCAGGCCAAACGGGAAATGGACGGGGCTGCTGTTACCAGTTATTATGGTAATGCTTTCCATTTGGGTGTTTTTAACTTGGAAAAATTTTACTTATTTTATTTTGGTTTTTTGTCCTGCTTTATTATGTTGTTTTATCTTTTATATTTGCCGTCGCTCCATTAAAAATGGTACGGCTTTGAGCCTAAATCAAGATGAGGAAAGCTGATTTTTTTTGTATTATATATTTTAATTAAATTTTTTTATAACTGGCATATATTTTAAAGTAAAGCCCGTTTTGCAGTGATTTCTGAATTAAATCTTGTTGTATAGCAATCGGGCTTTTTCTCTATATATTATTAATTCATTGAATTTGCATGCTTTTTATGGATGCAACCTTTTTTTGTTTATTTTTAAAATTAAGGTTCTCCTTTCCTTCTTAGGGGGTGTCGAATGAGAAAAAAAATCTTTTTGTTAATTATTTCTTGTTTTCTTTTTACTTCTTGTGCAAAAGCGGAGCCCGGTTACTCTGTTTCAGCGGGCTTGTCTAAGCCTATGATAAAGCAAGTAACCCTTGCTGTGGTGGGGGATATTATGGTTCATGATTATCAATATAATGAGGCCTATGACCCAATGACAGGTACATATGATTTTATGCATAATTTTCAGGATGTAAAAAAATATTTTGACGGCTATGATTTGGTTTTAGGAAATTTGGAGCTGACCTTTGGCGGAAAAGAAAGGGGCTATTCCTCCTATCCTTGTTTTAATACGCCCGATGAATTTTTGGATGCAATAAAGGATGCAGGTTTTGATATTTTAACCACTGCAAATAATCATTCCATGGATACGGGAAAGCAGGGTTTAATTCGCACGCTGGACAAGCTTGATGAATATGGAATTGCGCATATGGGTACATATCGCTCAGCGGAGGAGCGGGATAAGATTTTATACAAAAATGTAAATGGAATTAAATTTGCATTTTTATCTTATACTTATGGTACCAATGGCATTGCCGTTCCTGATGCATATTTGGTAAATCTGATTGATAATGAGCAAATGGTTGACGATATTAAGAGGGCTAGGGAAAATGCGGATGTTGTGGTTGTAATGCCTCATTTGGGTAACGAATATGAAACCTATCCCAAAAATATATTTCAGGATTGGACGGATTTGATGTTTCTTTCCGGTGCAGACATTGTTTTGGCCAGTCATCCTCATGTTTTACAGCCCATGGAGTATGTTAGGGTGGATCATGGGGATGGGGCGCATGATGGTTTTATCATTTATTCACTGGGTAATTTTATTTCTTCCCAAACAACACCACCGAGAAACGCTTCTATTGTTTTGCATTTAACCGTTGAAAAGGTGGGAAATGAGCCGCCCAATGTAAAAGAGGTTTCATTTGTTCCAATCTGGACGCAGTTTCGAAATGCGCAGGAGAAAAACCATTTTGTAGTGCGAAGTGTTTATGAAATGTTAACTTTAGAACAAAGTGAAAAAGATCGTTTGTTGCGTAAAATTGATCAAGCACGTTTGGTAGAGGTGCACGAGGAAACCGCATCATTTCTTTTAAATCGCAAAGTACCGCTTTCTGAGATACAAGAGGAATATGTTTTTGAAAAGTAAGGAAAGTCCTTGTCATGCAAGGATAGTAATGTTAAAATAGTCTTGTGATTGTTAAAGGTGAAACACAGGGAGGATCGATATGGAAAGAGATTTTCTTGCAGAGAACGTTTCTTATTTAACCAAGGATTTAGGTAAATGTAACATTTCTCAAAATTTGTTCCAACGGTTCAAAGAATTGATTATGAGTGGGGTGCTTCCCGCAGGATATATGCTGCCAAATGAAAATATTGTTAGTGAAATGCTGGGAGTAGGGCGAAGTACACTAAGAGAAGCCTACACAGCTTTGGCTGTATTTGGTTTTATTAAGCGCTCCAAGGCGGGTACATTTATCAATGAAATTGACAATATCGTGAATATTGCTCCTTTTTGTATTACTGTTGAAAATTCTGATTTGGGCGACCTTTTGGAATTTAGATATATGCTTGAGGCGGAAACTGCAAGCTACGCTGCAAAACGGGCAACGGCTGAGGATATTGCCAATATTGCTTTTTGTTATGAAAAAATGATGGAAAGTAAGCATGATGTGAATTTATTTGTGGATTATGACTCAATGTTTCATATGCAGGTTTCAGCAGCCACCCATAATAAGCTTTTGATGAGTACAATGATTGCTGCGAAGGAATCCTTTGAAAAGGGGATTCGATTGGCGTTGAGGGAGTCGCTTACGCAAAATCCCCGTGCCATTGATGTTACCATTGATTTGCACGGAAAGCTGTTGAATGCAATTAAAAACGGGGATTATCAAACGGCTTATGCAGTTATGAGAGAGCATATCTCTTATGTCAATTTAACTGTGAAATATGGTTGATATTTTTTAATTTAATTTATTAAAAAGACACCTTAAGATTGGGGAGATGATGCATACCTCTGTTTTATGTGTCTTTTTTTATGAAAGGGGAAAAGCCTTGAAAAGTGGAGTTTTCCTTGATTTTACTGGTGTTTTGTGATAACGTTATATAAGTTGCACTATTTTTTTTATGTTTATCATTGAAAATTGAATATATAATTCTGATTGGAGGATTTTGATATGGATTTTAAGTTGGAGGTTGCAAGGCTCTTGGCGAAAGCGGCCGATCTGCCGTTGGAAGATGCCTTGAGTACCGTGGAAATCCCTGCAAATAAGACAATGGGTGATTTTGCTTTTCCATGTTTTCGTTTGGCAAAGGTTTTTCGAAAAGCACCCCCTATGATTGCACAGGAAATTGTTGAAAAGATGGAAAAGGCTGATTTTATTGAAGAAATTCAGGTGGTTGGAGCTTATGTTAACTTTTTTATGCAAAAAGGCGTCTATACGCAGCAAATTTTGTCTAAGGTTTTAGAGGAAAAGGAAAGCTACGGCAAAAGCAATATTGGCCATGGTAAAACCATTGTAATTGATTATTCTTCCCCTAATATTGCGAAACCTTTCCATGTTGGACATTTACGTTCCACTGTCATTGGAAATGCCATTTATAAAATTCATGAGGAATTGGGTTATCATTGTGTTGGTATTAACCATTTGGGTGATTGGGGCACGCAGTTTGGCAAATTAATTGTGGCTTATCGCAATTGGGGCTCAAAGGATGCTGTGGAATTAAACGGAATACAGGAATTGATGCGCATTTATGTAAAATTTCACGATGAAGCAGAAAAAAATCCATTATTGGACGATGAAGCCAGACTTTGGTTTGTGAAAATGCAAGAGGGGGATGAAGAGGCTCTCACTCTTTGGAAGTGGTTTTATGATATTAGTATTAAGGAATTTGAGCGTGTATATGACATGCTTGGTGTGAAATTTGATGCTTATACCGGCGAAAGCTTTTATAATGATAAAATGGCACCTGTTGTGGAAGAATTAAGAGATAAGAATATTCTCAAAGAAAGCGAAGGTGCTATGATTGTTGATTTAGAGGATAAAAACATGCCACCTTGTTTGATTATTCGTAAGGATGGTGGTACTCTTTACGCAACCAGAGATATTACAGCGGCTTTGTATCGTAAAAAAACCTATGATTTTGATAAATGTATTATTTTGACAGCGTTGGATCAGAATTTACATTTTGCTCAGTTTTTTGAAGTCATTCATAAAATGGGGTATGATTGGTATAAGGATTTGATTCATGTACCTTTCGGTTTGGTTAGCTTGGACAGCGGAAAGCTTTCCACACGTCATGGAAATGTGGTTTTGATGGAGGATTTATTGCATCAAGCCATTGGGGAAACAAGAAAAATTATTGAAGAAAAAAATCCTACTTTGGAAAATAAGGAATTGGTTTCTGAGCAGGTGGGTATTGGTGCAATTATTTTTAATGATTTATATAATGGACGCATTAAGGATGTTGTTTTTTCTTGGGAAAGAATGCTCAATTTTGATGGAGAAACAGGGCCTTATGTGCAATATACCCATGCCAGAGCTTGCAGTATTTTAAAGCGTGCCGGCGATATTTCTTTGGAGAACATTTCGTTTGATTTAATTACAGATGAGGCTTCTATTGATATTTGCAAGCTGTTGGAGGCTTATCCTGAAAAAATTATGGATGCGGCAAATAAGTTGGAACCTTCCGTTGTAACCAGGCATTTGGTGGCCATTGCCCAGGCATTTAATAAATTTTATCATGATAATCCTATATTGAGCAGTGAGGATGATGTGCGTAAGGCTCGTTTGGCCATTGTAGTGGCTGTAAAAACAGTAATGAAGGAAGGGTTGCGTCTTTTGGGTATTGATGCGCCGGAACAAATGTAAAGTGAGGTGTTTTAGCATGAAAAAGCTAAAGCTGATTTACAATCCTTTTTCTGGAAATAAAAGTTTTAAATTTGATTTAGATGTTTGTATTGGAATTTTTCAACGGGGTGGCTATGAGGTTCACCCTTTTCGCTCTATGGTGGAGGGTGATATTGAAAAGCACATTAAAGAAATGTCTTGTGACTATGATATTATTGTGGTTTCCGGTGGAGACGGGACAATTAATATTGTGATTAATGCAATGATGCGGCAAAAAATGAACATTCCCTTGGGAATTATTCCATCGGGGACGGCCAACGATTTTGCAACTTATCTTGGTTTTAAAAGCGGCCAAGTGGAGGAGGCTTGTCAAGCAATTGTAAATGCAAAGCCTGTGTTTATTGATTTGGGGCTGGTGAATGAGGAAACCTATTTTATCAATGTTTGTGCCGGCGGACTGTTAACGAATGTTTCGCAAACGGTGGATAAGGACGTAAAAAATGCTCTTGGAAGTCTGTCTTATTATTTAAAGGGAGTGGAGCAGCTTCCAAATTTTCATAAAATTCCTTTTCGTATTACAACAAGCAGTGAGGTTATCGAGGATGATTTGTATTTATATATGATAATGAATAGTGCAGGCACGGGAGGTCTTACTAAATTATCCCCTCAGGCATCCATTCAAGATGGGCTGTTTGAATTTTTAGCCATTCGTGCGAAATCATTGATTGAATTATCTCCTGTTTTTTTAAAAATGTTGACGGGTGAACATATTAATGACAAAAAAAATATTCTTTATATTCGGGATAATTATTTTAAGGTTGAATGTTTACAGGATGATTTTAATATTATGGAATCAACGGTTGACGGAGAAATGGGACCGAAAATGCCTTTTGAGTTAAGGGTTGTTTCTAAGGTAATACGAGTGTTTTTTAATCCTGTAAGAAAATAAATGTTTTATGTGAAATATTCCTATTTTTAAAATATTTAAACAGTAATGTTTCACGTGAAACGTTACTGTTTTTCTTTCCAATTATAAAGGTATGTGTTATAATTTTCGTAGAAAGAGAAAGGCGGTGGGATTTTATGGGCAAAGTGCGGGTCATTGCGGTGACCAATCAAAAGGGTGGTGTTGGTAAAACAACAACGGCAATCAACCTGTCTGCCAGTTTGGCGGTTAGCGGAAAAAAAGTTTTAGTTATTGATGCAGACCAGCAGGGAAATACAACCAGTGGTTTTGGACTTGATAAAAACAATTTTGCATTGACCATTTATAATGTATTTTTAGGTGAAGTATCAATTACTGATGTGAAACAGTCAACTTGTGTAGAAGGATTGGAAATACTTCCGGCAAATATAAGTCTTACAGGTGCAGAAATAGAATTGATAGGGAAAGATAAAAGAGAATTTATATTAAAGGAAGAATTGGATAAAATAAAAGAGGAATATGATTTTGTTATCATAGATTGCCCGCCATCTCTAAACCTAATAACAATAAATGCCCTTACAGCCGCCGATACTGTTTTAGTACCCATACAATGCGAATATTTTGCCTTGGAGGGACTGGAACAGCTGTTGCACACCATAAATTTAGTGAAAAAACGCCTAAATCCATACTTGGATATTGAGGGAATTGTGTTTACTATGTTTGACGCAAGAACAAACCTATCATTACAGGTGGTTGAAGAAGTGAAAAGAAGTCTAGGAAGTAACGTGTATCGCAGCATTGTTCCAAGAAATGTACGTTTGGGAGAGGCTCCAAGCCATGGCTTGCCCATTCATTTATATGATCCAAAATCAAAGGGCGCGGAAAGCTACGCCTTATTAGCAGAAGAAGTGATAGAAAAGGAGTGGAACTGATTATGGCTGCAAAAAAAACGGGACTTGGTTCCAAAGGCAAGGGGTTAGAAGCTCTAATTAACAATAAATTGGAGGATTTCAATGAAACAGGGAAGGAAGTCAACAAATCCGCCCTTTGGGAATTAGATATTAATATGATTGAGCCAAACAGAAAGCAACCAAGAAAGCATTTTGATGAAACAGCCCTTGAGGAGCTGGCAGCTTCCATTAAAACCTATGGCATGATTCAACCCATTGTTGTAAGAAAAAATAAAGATTATTATGAAATTATCGCAGGAGAAAGACGATGGAGAGCTGCAAAAATTTGTGGACTGAAAAAAATTCCTGTAATTGAAAAAAAGTGGGAAGATGCGGAGGCGTTTGAGGCAGCCCTTGTAGAAAATTTACAAAGGGAGGACCTAAATCCCATTGAGGAGGCGGAAAGCTATCAACGTTTACAGGAGGTTTTTGGGTTAAGTCAGGAACAAATTTCTACAAAGGTTGGAAAAAGTCGTTCAGCTGTTACCAATTCTCTTCGCTTGTTGCAGCTTGATCCCAGAGTGTTGAATTTTGTCATTGAAAATAAGCTGACAGGCGGCCATGCAAGAACACTGCTTTCAATAACAGAGAAAGAGCGGCAATTTGAGTTAGCAGAATGGGTAATTGAAGAAGAATTAAGTGTAAGAGCCACAGAGGCACTGGTAAAGGCAGAGCTAAATAAAAAAGAATCAGCAAAAAAAGAAAAGAATGAAAAAAACCTTAATGTAAACCAAAAAGCAGTTGAGGATGAGCTGAAAACTATATTTTCCACCAAAGTTCATATTAGTCAAATGAAAAATAAGGGAAAAATAGAAATAACGTATTATTCTCAGGAAGATTTGGATAGACTTTTAACCATTATGAAAAGAATGGAAGGATAATTATAATGGAATTGTTACAAGATTATATCATATATATTCTTTTAGGGCTAGGAATAGCGGTTCTTGTACTTTTCATTTTGTGCATCGTATTATTTGTGAAGCTAGGAAAACAAAAGAAAAAATACGATTTTTTTATGGGTGCAAATCGAAGACCAAGCCATAATTTAGAAAGTAAACTAGAGAAATATTATAAATCCACAAAAGGGATTGAAGAAAAGTATCAACAGCTTCTGGATATGGTAACTGATTTGGATAAAACCATGAAAAGCAATATTCAAAAGGTTGGATTAGTGCGCTATAATCCTTTTGAAGAAATGGGCGGTAACCTTTGTTTTGCTTTGGCTCTTTTGGATGGAGAGGACAATGGCATCGTTTTAAATGGAATTCATAGTCGTACAGGCTCTTTTACCTACGCAAAGCCCATTCAAATGGGTGTTAGCATCTATATGCTTTCTGAGGAAGAAATAAAGGCTGTTCAAATGGCAAAGGACCAGGCTTATCAGCCGGAACACGAAAAAGTAATAAAAATTAAATTTAAACCAATCTTCCGCAAAAAGGATAAAGAGGTTATGGAGGAGCAGATCCCCCTCAATATAGAGGATGAAAGCACAAAGGAAATAAGTGAAGAATTAGGCGATGTTACCTCAGCTGAAAAAGAACAAATACTACAAGAAGAAATGATAGCCAGCCAAATTGCAGCAGTAGAAATTTTGAAAGAGGAAGCTGTGACGAAGGAAGAATATGATGAAGAATCCCATAAAGAAAATGGTTTTCAGGAGAATTCTATTTTTATAGAAGAACAATGGCAGGAAGAAAAGGAATAAAAAAGGGGTGGAAGAAAAAAATGTATTTTTTTTTGAATACCACCTTTTTTTCTTAAAAACTGTGACTATGTGCATAAAAAATGTGGAAATTGTGGATAACTCTGTGGTATAATATAAAAAATCAAGAAGCACACGGGACAAATAACAAAAAGTTATCCACAAGTTGTTGATAAAAAAGTGTAAAAAGGAGAAATTTATGTCCTATAAAATGATTTTTTCTGATATGGATGGAACATTATTAAAAAATGATACTGAAGTATCAGAGGGGAATAAAATAGCAATTAAAAGAGCAGTAGAAAAGGGTGTACAGTTTGTTATCTGCACAGGTCGGGGTTTATTCGGTGTGGAACGCTTTTTGGAGCAACTAGGCCTAATTGGGCGAAATGGATATGTTATCTGCCAAAATGGCGGTGCGGTTTATAACTTAAAGGATATGTCCCTTGAGATTCGGGAAAGCTTTTCCCCAAAAATTTATGCTCCTGTTGTGGAATTAGCGCGTGAGTTTGATTTAGAATTATATTATTATGATGACCGCATTTTTATTGCGGAAAGGGAAACAGAAAGGGTAAAGCGCTACTGCGAAGTCATGGGAAGTGGCGTTAAAATCATGAAAGATCCATTAAAATATACGGGGGAATTTACAAAATCTCTCATTACCGGCGAAAGGGATAAATTGCTTTTACTCCAAAAAAAGGTGGAATCCATGGCGGGAGAAGAATTAGATTGCTTTTTTTCAAGTAAAATATTTATGGAAGTTGTAAAAAAGGGCGTCAGTAAGGGCAATGTTATGGTAGAAACGGCAAAAAAAGCAGGAATTCCAATACAATCGGTAATTGCAGTGGGTGACAGTGACAATGATATTTCTATGATAAAAAAGGCTGGATTGGGTGTGGCAGTTGCAAATGCATGGCCGGAAGTCAAGGAAATTGCGGATTTTGTGACCGAAAGTCGCTGCGAGCAGGATGCAATTGCAGAGGTAATTGAAAAGTTCATACTTAGTTAACATAATATTTAACTACGTAAAAGGGAAAACATTTAAAAAACTATTGATTTCTTGTTGCAATTTGGTATATAATAATGGGGCAAAATGGTGTGTGGCGTGGATAGCGCCCATAGGAAAGCTAAGTTTTCTGTATTTCTCCAGAGAGTCGGTGTTTGGTGCGAGCCGATGAAAAAAGAAAATGCTCCACTTTCTCAGCCGCCGATGAAAGTCGGAAGGGTAAGCCCTTTATCGCTGTTTTAAGAGGCTCGAAATTTATTTTGGGCAATCTGGGTGGCAACGCGGGAAAATACTCTCGTCCCTGATTTTTATGGGATCGGGGGTTTTTTTATTTACTCCGATTCCCCGAGTTTGGATAGATTTAGAAGAATTGAAGGAGGAACAAAGATGCTGGATATTAAATTTGTAAGAGAAAATCCCGATGTAGTTAGAGAAAATATCAGAAAAAAATTTCAGGAAAATAAGTTGCCTTTGGTAGATGAGGTGATTGCTTTAGATCTTGAAAACAGAGCCATTAAGCAAGAGGTTGAGGTGCTTCGTGCTGAAAGAAACAAGCTTTCCAAGGAAATTGGCGGGTTAATGGCAAAAGGATTAAAAGAAGAAGCAGAGCAGGTAAAAGCAAAAATTGCCGCGGAAGCAGTAAGAGTTGATGAACTGACGGAAAAGGAAAAGGAAGTAGAAGAAAAAATTAAAAAAATTATGATGACAATTCCCAACATCATTGATCCTTCCGTTCCGATTGGGAAAGATGACAGCGAAAACGTAGAGGTTCAAAAATACGGAGAACCAGTTGTACCTGATTTTGAAATACCGTACCACACAGAAATTATGGAAAACTTTAACGGCGTTGATTTAGAAGGTGCAAGAAGGGTTGCCGGAAATGGTTTTTATTATTTAATGGGGGATATTGCACGTCTGCATTCCGCAGTTTTGGCCTATGCCAGAGATTTTATGATTGACCGCGGCTTCACATATTGCATCCCGCCTTTTATGATCCGCAGCAATGTGGTGACCGGCGTTATGAGCTTTGCGGAAATGGATGCCATGATGTATAAAATTGAAGGGGAAGACCTATATCTCATAGGTACCAGTGAGCATTCTATGATTGGTAAATTCATTGATACAATGAATAAGGAGGAAGAGCTGCCGCATACCCTAACAAGCTATTCTCCTTGCTTCCGTAAGGAAAAAGGCGCCCATGGTATTGAGGAACGCGGCGTATATCGCATTCATCAGTTTGAAAAGCAGGAAATGATTGTTGTTTGTAAACCGGAAGAAAGCCCCATGTGGTATGAAAAGCTGTGGCAAAACACAGTGGATTTATTCCGTACCATGGACATTCCTGTGCGGACTCTAGAGTGCTGCTCCGGTGACTTGGCGGATTTAAAGGTGAAATCCGTAGACGTTGAGGCATGGTCCCCAAGACAAAAGAAATATTTTGAAATCGGTAGCTGCTCCAATTTGGGCGATGCACAGGCAAGAAGATTGGGTATTCGTGTGGCAGGGGCAGATGGTAAAAAATATTTTGCTCACACATTAAACAATACGGTTGCCGCACCTCCCAGAATGCTGATCGCTTTCCTAGAAAATAATTTACAGGCTGACGGATCGGTGCTGATTCCAGAAGTATTGCGTCCATATATGGGCGGCTTGGAAAAAATAGAAAAAAAGAAGTAATTGCTGTTATTATAGGGGCTGTGAATTCATAGCCCCTATAAAAAACAGTGGAATATGTACAGGTTTTCACATTTTTGGGGGCGAAGCGCAAGATTTAGGACGAGAAATCACTGGAATTTATATCATTTTTGAAGGAAAAAATATGAAATACCATTGCCCATAGTTTTGGCTTGACAAAGCCAAGTAAAAATGGTATGATATTTTGGCAGTAAGCATTTGGAGAAGTACTCAAGTGGCTGAAGAGGTGCCCCTGCTAAGGGTATAGGTCGTTAACGCGGCGCGAGGGTTCAAATCCCTCCTTCTCCGTTCATAAAAAGTCATGTATGGCTAATTCATACATGACTTTTTCCTTTATTTATAATAAATAAGGGGTACAGGAAGTGGACGATTATTATGCATTGGATTGATATGCATTGTTGGATTACTGGCTTATTACGAAATTTCCACATTAAAAAACATGATGATGAATCTAGAAAACCGACGGAATTACTTAGCCAAATTCACAGATCACGAAGATTTATTTTTCTATTGGGTATCTGACGAATGAAAGGAGCAGGTAAAGTAGTAAAATGGGATGGAAAAAATGTGGCAGCTATTAAAAAAGTTTGTGAACAACCCATATGAATTTAATGGAAGCAAAACAATAAGTTGGCAAATTAGATTAAACGCGTAGTTTAAGTTCCTAGAGAATTTATATTTTAAGAAAGGAAAAACAAGGTGAAAGAGAATTGGAAAAAATTTAATGGCTATCAAAAGTTATTACTTATCATACTAACCTTTTTTATGATAATAACTGATATTCTAATATTTTGTTTTAACTTAATATTGTTAGGAATGATTAGCTTTATCGTCGTTATCGTTGTTGGAATTTTATTTTATAAGTCATGCAAATAAATATATAATAATTCATTGCTTCTTGACAATAAAAAATGTAGGCGTATAGTAATGTCTAAAAGTTAGTTATTACTAACAAAATAAATTTCATTTTGGTGGATAGCTATGCCAATAAAATTAGACGGAGTAATGGAAACCTTACTGATTACCCTTTATGTGAGGGCGAAGGATGCTATGAGAACTAACCCAGTAATTCATGATAAAAAAGCAATTGAGATTATTTAAAAAATAGATATAATTTTAAAAAGTTTGAGAGCGGTGAAATGTCCTATTATGGTGTTTTGGCAAGGGCGAAAACCATGGATAAAGAGGTGAACAAATTTATAGCGGAAAATCTCGATTGTGTCATTGTTTCTGTGGGCTGTGGGCTGGATACCCGTTTTTCTCGGGTAGATAACGGCAAAATAAAGTGGTATAATTTAGATTTTCCTCAGGTGATTGAGCAAAGAGAACTATTTTTTGAAAAAACTCATCGGGTCATAAATATTGGAAAATCTGCGTTAGATCCTACATGGACACAGGATGTTAAAACAGAGGGAAAAAAGCTGTTAATTATTTCCGAAGGGATGCTTATGTATTTGAAGGAAAATGAAATCAGTCAGCTTTTGCAGATTCTTACACATGGCTTTGACAGCTTTGAGGCTCAATTTGACCTCTTGTACAAAGGGCTTGTCAACAAAGCAAAAATACATGATACACTGAAAAAAACCAGTGCCCAATTTAACTGGGGCGTAAAGGATGGCAGCAAAGTTGTTGCTTTATGCCCAACGCTGCAGCAAAAAGGTCTAATTAATTTTACAGATGAATTAAAGCACCTGCTTCCGGGAGTAAAAAAGCTTTTGGTCCAATGATGTATGTTTTCAATAACAGGCTAGGTATATACACCTATCAGAAAATGAAATGAAAACAGGAACATACCTGACGATAATTCAATGAGGTGGTACAGAAAAAACAAGGCGGCAAAGGCGCAAAGCTTAAAATGTATGGTGCATATCGAAAACGGCATTATAGGAAAAATATAAAAGAAATGCAAAAGTCCGATTTAAAATGTAGATTTATTGACAGAAATCGGGCTTTTTTTATGAAAAAACAGCAGAATAAAACCTGCCAAGGTCATTGGCAGGTTCAAAAATTGATTGTAATGGGTTCTGTTATGCATTTTTACAGGCCATAAGTTGCGGTAATATTTGCCGTAACTTGTATTTTATTATACTGAATTTCTGTGCCTCTGTCGCTGCTGCCGTAGGCGGAGGTACCCGAAAGGGCTTTTTGATTATAATCAGCCGATTCCTGATAGGAAGCGTAGGATGCATGCTCCTCTACAGCTTGAATCTGCCCAAGGGGCTTGCCGTAAGCGGCTGCAATGGCATTGGCGGAAATGGAAGCGTTCTTTACTGCTGCCTGCAAGGCTTGAATATAAAATTCATTGGGATTTTCTAAGGAAAAAACAACGCTGTTAAAGCCTGTTGCGCCGGCTTTCAATGCGCCATCAATGTAGGTTCCTGCGTTATCAATATCCTTAATGGCTACTTCAAGATTTGCATTTGCCCGATACCCCGAAATCGTTGCTTTTCCCGTAACATCGTCGTATTGGTAGGTAGGGTATACAGAAGAATAGCTCGTGATAATTTTATCCTTGGCAATGCCCATTTCTTCTAATTTACTTACAACTTTTGAGGAGATTTTGTTGTTTTCACTTTGTGCAGCATCGGCGGTTTTCCCAGTGGTTTGAATGGACAGAGAAATCGTGGCAATATCCGGTTGAACGGATACAATGCCTGTGCCGTTGGTGGTGATTGTTGCCCCCTCTGCGGCAAAAACCGATGTGGCGGAGCCAAAGGCCAGGGCGGCTGCAAGAGAGGCTGTAAGCAATAAGGTTTTCAATTTTTTCATATATGGTTCTCCTTTCTAATACGCAGTAATATTTTCCATTATAATAGACGATACTTTTTTTAAACAGTTCCCCAAAAAAAAAGAAAAGATTCGATTTTTACAAGCTTTATGCTATACTAGGAGAAGTGACTTGAGTTAGGAGAGAAAGCAATGAAACAAACGTTGGTTATTGGTTCTGCTGTGGTGGATGTTATTGTAAATATTCCTCATTTGCCTGTAACAGGGGAGGATGTACATATTTCAAAGCAAAGTCGATCCCTAGGAGGATGCGCCTATTTAACTTCGGATATTTTGCGCCATTTTTTGGCGCCTTATAGTTTGTGTACTGCGGTTGGCGGCGGAATTTATGGGAATTTTGTACTGGAAAAGCTAAAGGAACGGGGTGTCACCATTTATGTGCGCCGCGGGGAGAAGGAAAACGGCTGCTGCTATTGCATGGTGGAGGAGGGCGGCGAGCGTACCTTTATCGTTGACCATGGAATAGAATATACTTTTCATGAAGCATATTTGGAGAAGATCCACACAAAATCCATTGATAGTGTGTATATTTGCGGCTTAGAAATTGAGGAAACAACGGGGACGAATATTATTGATTATTTGAGAAAGCATCCGGAATATGAAATATATTTTTCGCCCAGCCCAAGAATTATGAAAATACAGGCAGAAAGAATGGCGGCGGTTTTAGCGCTTCACCCCATTGTGCATTTGAATGAAAAAGAGCTATTGGAATTTACAAATGAAAGCTCTGTGGAAGGGGGGGCAAAAGCTTTGCATGAAAAAACCCAAAGGCCAGTGATTGTAACCTTGGGGGAAAAAGGAGCTTATTGCTTTGATGGGGAGAAGGATTTATATGCACATCCTGTGAAAACAACAGTGGTAGACACCATAGGCGCAGGAGATTCCCACATGGGGGCAGTGATTGCCGCAAGACGTTTTGGCTTGGGCTTTGGGGAGGCCATAGAAGCGGCAAACTATATTTCTGCGGCAGTGGTGGCAAAGTCCGGCGGTCTTCTTGAGAAAGAGGATTTTAGAAATGCGCTGTCAAAAATGCCCGAGAGATTGCAGCAAAAATTTTCAACCAGGGTATAAATAGGAAGAAATAAATAATTTTAATCAGCATAATATGAAAAAAGCCCGAATGCTTGGCAAAAAATTGCCTTGCAAACGGGTTTTTTTAATGAAATGAATAAATAAAGGATTTGTTTTTAATTTTCAAACTTGTCCCACAAAAAAAGAAAATATCAAAAAACTCGTAGATTACAAATTTAATTTCAAATCGTTTTCTTTAATCCAGCCAATTTTTCTTAAAATATAAGCAAAAATCAACGTGAAAATGGCAGGCAAAATAAAGCAGATCATTCCCATACCCATCCAGTCAAAGGCGGTGATGGCTGTTTTTGTTCCTGCAGAAATATCATTGACCCACCCTGTGTATAAGCCGATTTGACCCACAAAACCGCAAGTGCCCATGCCCGAGGCAACGGGACTGCCATTCATTTTCATTTGAAAAATGCAGGTGGCAATGGGCCCGGTGATTGCGGAAGCAAGGGTGGGGGGGATCCAAATTTTGGGGTTACGAACAATATTTCCCATTTGCAGCATGGAGGTGCCAATGCCCTGGGCGAATAAACCACCCCATTTGTTTTCGGGAAAGCTCATGACCGCAAAGCCGATCATTTGGGCACAGCAGCCGGCCAAAGCCGCACCACCGGCAAGACCCGTTAGGCCTAAGGTTGCGCAAATGGCAGCGCTGCTAATGGGAAGTGTTAATGCAATTCCCACAATAACCGCAACTAAAATGCCCATCAAAAACGGCCGAAGCTCTGTCGCCCACATAATTGTTTTTCCTACGCCGTTTGCAAGAGCGCCTAAAGAGGGCGCCCACCACATGGACAACAAAACCCCTATAATAATGGTGACTAAAGGTGTTACTAAAATATCAATCTTTGTTTCTTTTGAAACAGCCTTGCCAAACTCCGCGGCAAAAATTGTAACAATAAGAACAGCCAGCGGCCCGCCGGGCCCGCCTAGGCTATTTGCCGCACCACCTACGGCGATTAACGAAAACAGTACCAACGGCGGACATTTTAAAGCATAGCCAATTGCAACAGCCATGGCTGGGCCGGTAACGCCCTTTGCAAAATCGCCAATTTGAACCAAAATTTCAATACCAAGCTGTTGCCCTAGGGTTGAAATAATGGTGCCGATCAGTAAAGAAGCAAATAAGCCCTGTGCCATGGCACCTAAGGCTTCGATTCCGTAACGTTTTGCGGAAAACTCAATATCTTTCCGTCTTAGAAAGGAACGAAACCCTTGGGGCGAGTGATTCATTTCCATAACAACCTCCCATAAAAAAATATTTTTTTAATCATTATTATAATTGTTAACGTTAAGGAATACAATAAAATTTGACAAAAAATTATTAATCTTTTTTAGACAACACATTTCAAAGATGATAAATTTTGCTTGGTAATCATTTCAATAGTTCGTTTTAACATAACACAGAAAATAATTATTATGCTGTTTGACGAAAGAATTTTTTACTTCTGAAAGAAATCCCCGAAAAGGTTCATATATGACGCTAGTGCTTGCATATAAATAATCCAAGATGATCTTTAGGGGAGTGCAAAGGTTGAAAACATATATTGAAGAGAGGGCGGTTGAGGTGGCAAAGTTTATGATCTATACAAATGCCACAGTTAGGGAAACGGCGAAAAAATTTGGGATCAGTAAGTCCACGGTACATAAGGATATTACTGATCGCGTAGAACGCATTGATCCGGATTTGGCGCGTTCTGTTCGTCGTGTGCTTGAAGTCAACAAAGCGGAACGCCACATCAGAGGCGGTTTGGCCACCAAGGAGAAATATCTGCACAGACTAAAAGGCTGAAGGTAAAATGAAAAAAGCTATGGTTGCTCAAGCTTTTTTAAGGAGGCATAAGAAAAAAGCCCGTTTGCTGTATCATTTAGGTAATACGGGCTTTTGTAATATGAAAAAAGGGGACACATTTTTGTGTCCCCTTCAAACGGTGGAAAAACCTTTGACACCGCCCAAACTTGCTTGCTTTTTGTAAAAAACAAAATAAAAACTTGTGTAAAACCCAAATTCTATGGGATTTATGCCGGTCAAGGGTGAAACCCTTGTGGGTGCTTGAGGGCAAAGCCCTCAAGGTTTTGACTTTGTCAACAGTCTGTGGGGACACATTTTTGTGCCCCTTTTTTTCGTATTTAATAAAGTTGAATTTTTTTACCATCTATTTTTATAAGGTCTTCCTCTTTCATTTTCTTAAGCTCTCGCATCATTGCACTTCGGTCAATGCAAAGATAATTGGCCAAAGCAAGAAAAGAAAAGGGCATTTGAAAGGAGCTTGCACCACTTTTTGCCGATTGCATACGAAAAAAGCATAAAAGCTTATTACGAATGGTTCGGCGGCTTAAAATATCCACTTTTTCCGATAGGTTGGCTATTTTTGTTGACATAAAGGTAAGAAGGTTTTCAATGACAATGCTATGGTGGGCGCAGGCCTTGTAACAACGCTTTGTAATCTGCGCTCTATCGACAAAAAGAACAGCACAGTCCTTTTCGCATAAAACAATAAATTCTTCATCATGTTCTAAAAAGGAAAAGGTTGCACCAAAAATACCTGAATTTTCAATATATTCCATCATGTCCAAAGAACCGTCCGCATTGATTCTGTTTATGGATACACACCCATGATAAAGCAAGCCAACCTTTTGACAGCCCGCATCATAAACGTAAACCGTTTGCTTATCACGAAAGATTTTTTTTTCAGCCTCAAAACAAACAATCATTTTTTCGATATCTTCCATGGAAACCCCTGTAAAAATTGGGTTAATAATCAAATTTTTCATGAAAACACCTCGAATTGTCGCTTTTGCAACTTTTAATTTTTTGATTTTATGGTATCATAAATTTATACAAAAGTAAACTTTTTTGTATAAAGCAAAGCAAGAAAAAACATGATAAAAACACAAAGAACTTAATTATGAAGGAGGCTGACATTTATGACACCGAAGTTTTTTAGATGCAATCACTGTAAAAATATTATTCTTAAGGTAGAAGACAAGGGCGTTCCCGTTGTCTGTTGCGGAGAAGCGATGCAGGAGTTGAAAGCGAATACCTCAGACGGTGCGGCAGAAAAGCACGTTCCCGTTGTTACTGTGGAAGGTAATAAGGTAAAGGTTGTTGTAGGCAGTGTTGCCCATCCTATGCTGGAAGAACATCACATTGCTTGGATTTACCTGGAAACATCTCAGGGCGGACAGCTGAAGTACCTTGACCATACAGGCGCTCCCGAAGCTGAATTTGCTTTGACAGAAAATGAAAAATTTATTGCTGCGTACGAATACTGTAATTTGCACGGTCTTTGGAAGTATGAAGCGTAAGAATGTATAACCATAAAAGGCCGGTTTTTACCGGTCTTTGTTTTTTATAAAAAAGAGTGGAAAAGGAGGATGCAGAATGAAAACATTACAGCTAAAGGATGACCTTTATTGGGCCGGCATTTTGGATAAGGATTTACGCGTTTTTGATATTATTATGCACACTGAGTTTGGAACTACCTACAATTCATACATTTTAAAGTGTGGGGATAAAACCGTTCTTTTTGAAACGGCAAAGGCAAAATTTTTTGGTGAATATGAAAAAGCTTTATCCGAAAAGTTGGATATAGAAAAAATTGATTATATCGTTGTTGACCATACCGAGCCGGATCATGCGGGAAGCATCAGGAATATTATTGAGAAATGCCCTCGTGCCAAAATAATTGCAACGCCTACGGCAATCGGGTTTTTAAAGCAAATTGTAAATCGTGATTTTTATAGTATACCGGTAAAGGATAAGGTTGAATTACCCATTGGGAATAAAACTCTGCGTTTTTACGTTTTACCCAACCTGCATTGGCCTGATAGTATGTATACTTATATCGTTGAGGATAAGGTTTTGGTAACCTGTGACTCCTTTGGTTCTCATTATGCCCATGACGGTATTTTGAGAAGTACGGTTACGGATGAAGAGGGCTATATGCGTGCTACCAAATATTATTTTGATAATATTTTAGGGCCGTTTAAACAGCCGTATATGACCAATGCGTTGGATGTGGTAAAATCCTTGGATATCGACATGATATGCACCGGGCATGGACCTGTTTTGGATAGCCATATTGAGGAATTGATTCAGATCTATGAAGATTGGTGCAAGGTTCCTGTGAATGAAAAAACAACAGTTGTCATGCCTTATGTAAGTGCTTACGGCTATACAGGCGAGCTGGCGGAAAAAATTGCCCAAGGCATTCGTGCAAGCGGAGAGATTGATGTGAAAATTTATGATATGGTGACGGCGGACCCCGCTGTCGTTTTGGGTGAAATCGCTCTGGCCAAGGGCTTCTTGCTGGGCACACCTACCATTTTAGGGGATGCATTAAAACCCATTTGGGATTTAACCACTTCCTTATTTGCCCCTGTGCACGGCGGCAAGCTTGCCAGTGCTTTTGGCAGCTACGGCTGGAGCGGAGAGGGTGTACCCCATTTGATTGAGCGCTTAAAGCAGCTGAATATGCGGGTCATGGATGGTTTCCGTGTGCAATTTAAGCCTTCTGAAAAAGAGCTTTTGGAGGCCTTTGAATTTGGCTACCAGTTTGGAGAGAAGTTGCAGAAAAAGGATGCTCCCCCAAAATCCGGTGCAAGGTCTACCCTTGTGAAGTGCTTGGTTTGCGGCGAAATATTGGATTCTTCTTTGGATCGCTGCCCTGTGTGTGGTGTAGGGCCTGAAAATTTTGCACCTATTGAAGTGGAATCGGTATCCTTTTACAAGGATAGCATGGAAAAATATATTATTTTGGGCGGCGGCACGGCAGCCTTGAATGGGGCAAAAGCCATTCGAGAGCGCAATAAGACAGCTAGTATTACCATGATTTCCGAGGAAGGCGAATTGCCTTATGATAGACCGATGCTGACAAAAAATATGTTTGGTGCCTTAAGCGGTGATGCCATTGCCAGCGAGGAAAGAGCGTGGTATGAGGACAATCATGTAGCACTGAAATTAGATACAAGGGTGGTAAAGATAGATACCCAAAAGAAAGAAATTTTTCTTTCCAATGGAGAGGTATTGCCATACGATAAGTGCATTTATGCTTTAGGCTCCTATAGCTTTGTTCCTCCAATCAAGGGCAAGGATCTGGAGGGTGTTACGGCAATCAGAACGATTTTAGATGTGGAGAAGGTAAGCCTTTGGGCACATGAAGCAAAATCAGCCGTTGTCATTGGCGGCGGTGTTTTAGGGCTTGAAGCCGCATGGGAATTGCGGAAGGAGAAGCTGGAGGTTACAGTTTTAGAAGGCGCACCTGTTTTGATGGCAGGTAAAATAGACAAGGAAGCTGTGGATATGCTTACAAAGATTGCAGATGATGAGGGTATCCGTATTGTAACGGGAGCAAAAATATCTGAAATTAGCGGAAACGGCAGGGTTGACAGCGTAGTATTAGAAGGTGGCGAAAGCATCCCAGCGGATTTGGTGATTATTTCAACGGGTGTTCGGGCAAACATAGCCTTGGCGGCGGATGCAGGAATTATCTGTGAGCGTGCTGTGGTTGTAGATGAAGGAATGCGCACCAATAATACAGACATTTTTGCTTGCGGTGATTGTGCCCAATATCAAGGCATGAATATTGCAATTTGGCCAGTGGCAGCGGAAATGGGACGGATTGCAGGGGCAAACGCAGCGGGAGATAACTTGAGCTATGCCCAAAAAACCTATGGGATAACCCTAGCGGCCTTGGGAACAATGCTCTTTGCCATGGGTGATGTTGGAAGCAAAGAGGATATGATTTATAAAACAATGGAAATTAAGGACGAAAGGAAGGGCATACTGGAGAAGTATTATTTCTTAAATAGTACGCTTTGCGGTGCAATCCTTTTGGGCGACACCTCAAAAATTGCAAAGGTGACAGAAGCAATTGAGGAAAAGAAAAGCTTTACAGAGTTTTTCAAGTAAGGAATACTTGATTTTTGAGGGTGTCCACAACGGACACCCTCTTTTTAATAAAATTTACCAAAAAAATGCTTCATAAACTTTTGGAAGGAAAGGTCTTTTCACTAAACCCGGATCATTTTAAAAGAAGGGCAAAAAAAACAGAAAAAAAGAATTGATAGGGAAGTATCAATTCTTTTTTTCATTATTGTTCAAATTTTATTTTAATAATTTTCAGCAACTAAGCGGAAATAGGACTGGGGATGATTACAAACGGGACAAACCTTGGGTGCATCTTTTCCAACAAATCTGTGACCGCAGTTTTCGCAGTGCCATACGGTTTCTTCTTCTTTGGAGAATACCTTGTCGTTTTTCAAATTATCCAAAAGCTGACGATATCTTTCTTCATGGTCTTTTTCAATTTTTCCAACTGCTTCAAAAAGATAAGCGATACGGTCAAAGCCTTCTTCCTTTGCTTCTTTTGCAAAAGTAGCATACATATCGGTCCACTCGTAGTTTTCGCCCAAAGCTGCATCTAACAGGTTTTGCTCTGTGGAAGGTACATCGCCTTCGTGCAACAGCTTAAACCAAATTTTTGCATGCTCTTTTTCATTGTTTGCTGTTTCCAAGAAAAGTGCTGCAATTTGCTCATAACCCTCTTTTTTTGCTTTACTTGCATAGTATGTATACTTATTTCTTGCTTGGGATTCCCCTGCAAACGCAGACTGTAAATTCGCTTCTGTTTTAGATCCTTTTAAATCCATATAGACACCTCCGAAATTGTTTTATATATTTTTGTTACTTCTCTTTTATATGATTATTATATATTAAATAATAATCATTGTCAACTAATAAATTATTTATTTTTAAAAAACGTGATATCCCTTTGGGATACCACGTCAATTTTTTAAATTTCTATAAAGCCTTCAAAGTCCTTGCGGGCATCACCGGTCATGGTGATATTGTTTTCATCACAATGAATAATTAAATCGCCACCACGAAGCTTAACGGTAATATCTTGTTTGTCGGGGCAATGACCTAAAGCAACTGCTGCCGCCGCAACAGCACAAGCGCCTGTGCCGCAAGCCATGGTTTCGCCAATGCCTCTCTCCCATACACGCATACGCAGTGTTGTACGGTCCTCTATGGAAGCAAAGGAAATATTTGCCCGTTCCGGGAAGAAAGGTGCATGCTCAAGCATTGGCCCAACCTCCTCCAAAGGAATGTATTCCACATCCTCCGTGAAAATCACGCAGTGAGGATTGCCCATGGAAAGGCAGGTGATGAAGTATTCCTTATTGCCAATGGTAACTGCCTTGTGAATTACTGGTTCCTCACCAAGGGTAACGGGTACAGCCGTGGGGTTAAAATCAGCCGTTCCCATATGAACCATAACGGAATAAACTTTGTTTTCACGAATAAAAAGTTCCAAGTTCTTTACGCCGATTCCCGTTTCTATGGTTACATTTTCGGAAGTAACCATTCCCTGATCATAAAGATATTTTGCAACGCAGCGGATGGGGTTTCCCGCCACGGCGGATTCCGTGCCATCTGCGTTAAACATACGCATTTTCGCATCTGCAACCTTGGATGGCTCAATGAGCACAATGCCATCACCGCCAATGCTGTTGCGACGGCTGGAAAGCCATACGCTTAAAAACTCGGGATTTCTAATTTCCTGATCAAAGCAGTCGAAATAAATGTAATCGTTGCCGCTTCCCCGCATTTTTATAAAATGCAGCTTTTCTTTTTCCCTGGGCAAATGAGCAATATCAATGAGCTCCATGTTATTTAGGTGGAAGCCGCTGGATAAAGCGTTTACCAAAGCGTTTGTGGTGTCAATGCTGGTGAGGCAGAAAATACCACGTTCTGTTGCTTTTCTACGAATTTTTACGCTGGCAAGCTGTGGCAGTGTGCTTTTGTTGGAGGTGGAAACCATGTACTGAATTTTTCCACTTTCCAATAATGCCATGATTTCGTCAATGCCCTCCACCATAGTGGGTAACTCCGTTACAGGGATGCCGTATTTATTGAGTTCATAAGCAGTGCCTTCCGTTGCATAGAGTTGGAAGCCCAATTCATGGAGCTTTCTTGCAGGGTGCACCACTTCTACCTTATCTCGCTTTTTCACCGTTAGCAATACGCCGCCACGATGCTCCATTTGATAGCCTGCCCCTGCCAAACCCTTGTAAATGGCTTCCTCCAAGGTGCGACCGATGCCTAAAACCTCGCCTGTTGACTTCATTTCAGGCCCAAGGTGGGTATCTACATCTGTCAGCTTCTCAAAGGAGAATACAGGTACCTTAACCGCCGAGAATAGGGACTGGCGGAATAGGCCTGTGCCGTAAGGCATATCCGCAAGCTTCTGACCCAGCATTACCTGTGTTGCAATGTCAACTACGGGCAGGCCTGTTACCTTGCTGATATAAGGGATGGTTCTGGAGGCACGAGGGTTTGCTTCAATAATATAGATTTCATTTTCAAAAATAACATACTGTATATTAATCAAGCCTCTGGTTTCCAATGCCAAGGCAAGCTTTTCTGTTGCTTCAATCAAACGGCGTGTCAAGGGGCCGCTCAAATTCCAAGCAGGGTATACGGCGATAGAGTCACCGCTGTGAATACCTGCACGCTCCACATGCTCCATAATCCCTGGAATGAGCACTGCTTCGCCGTCACAAATTGCATCCACCTCAACCTCGGTGCCCATGAGATATTTGTCCACCAAAATGGGGTTTTCAATGCCCCCCGCCAGAATAATATCCATGTAGCGTTCCACTTCCTCGTCGGAAAAGGCGATAATCATATTCTGTCCACCCAAAACGTAGGAGGGACGTACCAAAACAGGATAGCCAAGCTGGGTTGCTGCTGTCAAGGCTTCTTCCTTTGTCATAACGCCAAAGCCCTTGGGTCTGGACATTTGCAGCTTCTCAAGGATAGCATCAAATTTTTCTCTGTCCTCCGCTGCATCAATGCTTTCTGCGGAGGTGCCTAAAATACGCACGCCAGCCTCGGAGAGGGCCTTTGTCAGCTTGATTGCTGTTTGTCCGCCGAAGGCAACCACAACGCCGTAGGGCTGCTCTGTGGCGATAATATCCATAACATCCTCAGGGGTGAGGGGTTCAAAGTAAAGACGGTCGGCAGTGTCAAAGTCGGTGGATACGGTTTCTGGATTATTGTTTACCATAACCACGTCATAGCCTTCTTCTTTTAATGTCCAAACGCAGTGAACGGAAGCATAGTCAAACTCAATACCCTGACCGATACGGATGGGGCCGGAACCGAAAACAATAACTGTTTTCTTGCCGTTGTTATGAGATTGGATGAATTCTGCGGCTTCGTTTTCTGTGTCGTAGGTAGCGTAGAAATAAGGGGTTTGCGCCGCAAATTCCGCCGCACAGGTATCAACCATTTTATAAACCGCATTTCTGTGGGGGTGGGTTTGTCCCGAAAGGGCGAAAATGGTCTTATCCAAAAAGCCTGTATTCTTTGCCAAAACATATAATTCCTCGGTAAGGGTTTCTTTTGCAAGACGGTTTTCCACCTCTAAAATATTCATCAGCTTGCCCAAGAACCACTCGTCAATTAATGTGATTTCGTGAACTTCATCCATGGAAATGCCACGCTTTAAGGCTTCATATACCACAAAAAGTCTGCGGTCGGTGGCTTCAAAGAGCATTTCTCTGATTTCATCGGTGGTGTTTTCCTCTAAAAGAGCTAAATTCAGGGTGTTCATGGAGATTTCTGCGCCACGAACGGCTTTCAAGAGTGCTTGCTCAAAGGTAGGTGCAATGGACATTACCTCGCCCGTTGCCTTCATCTGGGTGCCAAGCTTTCTCTTTGCGTAAACAAACTTGTCGAAAGGCCATTTTGGCAGCTTTACAACCACATAGTCCAAGGTAGGCTCGAAGAATGCGCTTGTTTTGCCTGTTACGGCGTTTTCGATTTCCCCCAAAGTAAGACCAACGGCAATGAGTGCCGCAACCTTTGCGATGGGGTAGCCTGTTGCCTTGGAAGCCAAGGCGGAGGAACGGGAAACACGGGGGTTTACCTCGATTACCGCATAGCGGAAGCTTTCGGGGTCTAAAGCAAACTGAACATTACAGCCGCCTTCCACCTGTAATTCGGTGATAATATCCAAAGCGGCAGTACGCAGCATTTGATATTCCTTATCTGCCAACGTAACGGCAGGGGCAATAACGATGGAATCTCCGGTATGCACGCCAACGGGGTCGAAGTTTTCCATGGAACATACGGCGATTACGTTGCCGTCCCCATCACGCATTACCTCAAATTCGATTTCCTTCCAGCCGGAAATGCACTGTTCCACCAAAATCTGACGAATGGGGGAGGCCTCCAAGCCACTGTGGGCAATTTCCGCCAATTCCCCTTTATTGTTGGCGATACCGCCGCCACTTCCGCCCAAGGTAAAGGCAGGACGCACAATCACGGGATAGCCGATATAATCTGCAAATTTCAAGGCGTTTTCAATATCTGTTACAACCTCAGAGGGGATACAGGGCTGATTCAGCTTTTCCATGGTTTCCTTAAACATCAAACGGTCTTCCGCTTTGTCAATGGTTTCCAAACGAGAGCCTAACAGCAAAACGCCCTCTTCCTCCAAAAAGCCCTCCTTTGCCAACTGCATGGATAGGGTCAAGCCGTTCTGACCGCCCAAGGTGGAAAGGAGGCCGTCAGGCTTTTCTTTTTTAATGATTCTTTTGATTACATCAATTTTCAGCGGTTCAATATAAATTTTATCCGCAATGGCATTATCCGTCATAATGGTAGCGGGGTTGGGGTTGATCAAAACAACCTCAAGACCAAGGGATTTCAACGCACGACAAGCCTGTGTGCCTGCATAGTCGAACTCTGCCGCCTGCCCAATGACAATAGGGCCGGAGCCGATAATCATAACACGTTTTAATTTTTTATTCAGCGGCATTTTATTTCCCTCCCATTAAAGACATAAACTGATCAAACAAAAAGTTGGTATCCTTAGGCCCACCGCAGGCTTCGGGGTGAAACTGTACGGAAAAGGCGGGGATATCGGTATATTCGATGCCTTCGCAGGTATTGTCGTTTACATGGGTAAAGGACAGCACAGCGGAAGGGGGTAGTGTTTCCGATTTAATGGCATAGCCATGATTTTGGCTTGTGATATACAGTCTGCCTGTTGGGGTGTAGCATACAGGCTGGTTAGCCCCTCTATGGCCGTATTTTAATTTGGTGCTAATGGCACCCTTTGCCAGCGCCAGCATTTGGTGTCCAAGGCAAATGCCGAACACGGGAACCTTGCTTTGGGCAACCTTGCCGATATTTTCGATGATGCTCTTATTATCGGAGGGGTCGCCAGGGCCGTTGGAAAGTAAAATTCCATCAGGCTTTAGGCTCAAAATTTCCTCGGCAGAGATTTGGGCGGGAACAACGGTGACCTTACAGCCTCTTTTGATTAATTCATCGCCCATGTTTTTCTTATAGCCAAAGTCCCAAAGAACCACGTGTTTGCTGCCTTCGGGGTTCTTTACATAGCTTTCCTTACAGGTTACCTTATCCACGCTGCTGCTTAAGGCGGCGTTGGAAAGACTTCTTGCGAAAGCCTCCATATCCTCTGGGATTTCATTTACAATGGCAGCGTTCATAACGCCGTATTCACGGATAATTTTTGTCAAGGCACGGGTATCCAAATCGCAAAGGCCGATAATCCCCTGTTTCTCCAAATATTCCCCCAAGGTGCCCTCATTTCTGAAATTAGAGGGTAAATCGCAGATGTTTCTTACGATATATGCGGAAAGAGAAGGGGATTGGCTTTCAAAATCATCGGGAATTACCCCATAGTTCCCAATTAAGGGGAAGGTTTGCACCACAATTTGACCATGATAGCTAGGGTCGGTCAAAGTTTCCAAATAGCCCTCCATGCCTGTTGTAAAAACTAACTCCGCAGTAATTTCGCCTTGATTACCAAAGCGTTTTCCAGGAAATACTTTTCCGTTTTGCAGAACTAAATATGCTTTGTTCATTGGTATCACATCCTATCAGCCCATTAATTTTACGAGAATTGCTTTTTGTGCATGAAGACGGTTTTCCGCTTCATCAAAAATTTCGTCTGCGTGTGCTTCAAAAACCTCAGCGGTAATTTCCTCGCCTCTGTGGGCAGGCAGGCAGTGCTGCACCATACAGCCGTCATTTGTCAGCGTCATTAATTCGTCATTGATTTGATAGCCGTCAAAGGCCTTTGCGCGGATTGCCTGTTCCTCCTCCTGGCCCATAGAAGCCCAAACGTCGGTAATCATAACGTCGGCATTTTTTGCGGCAACCTTAGGGTCGTCGGTGAGAAGGAATTTGTCGCCGTATTCCTTGGCAAAATCCAGCACCTTGCTATCGGGGCGATAACCTTCAGGGCAGGCAACGCTTACCGTCATGCCAACCTTTAAGCCGCCTACGATTAAGGAATTCGCCATATTATTCCCATCTCCGATGTAACACATCCGAAGTCCGTCTAATTTTCCCTTATGTTCACGAATGGTCTGCAAATCCGCCATAATTTGGCAAGGGTGGCAGAAGTCTGTCAGGCCGTTGATAATGGGGATGGAGCCAAAGTTTGCAAGGGTTTCCACTTCCTCTTGTTCAAAGGTACGAATCATAATGCCATCCAAATAGCGAGAGAGCACACGGGCAGTATCCTGTGTTGGCTCGCCACGGCCGATTTGCGCATCCTTAGAGCTGATGAAAAGGGCATGTCCACCTAACTGATACATTCCTGTTTCGAAGGAAACACGGGTACGGGTGGAGGATTTTTCAAAAATCATTCCCAGGGTTTTCCCCTTTAGGAAATGATGCTCTTTTCCTTCTTTAACATATTTTTTCAATTGATCAGCCAAGTCTAAAAGCTCGATGATTTCTTCCGTTGTGCAATCTAACAGCTTTAAAAAGTGCTTCATGTGCATGCCTCTCTTTCTTGTGCGCTAGTGAGAAATTGTAATATATACAGCGCAAAACGCAGGAGGACAAGGGTGGATTTTTCATTCAAAGCAAACCGAATTGCTTTGAAACCACTTAGCCTGAAGCTGCGTTTTTGCGGAATAACCTAATTCTATTTTACATTGTTTTTAATACATTGGCTAGTATGGAAAGTGCTTTTTCCAATTCTTTTCTGGTAATGGTTAAAGGTGGTAACAATCTTACCTTTGTTTTGGCAGAAAGAACCATTAAGCCGTTCTCCAAACATTGATTAATAACCTCTTTTGCATCTACATCAAGGCTTACGCCAAGCATCATGCCCATTCCTGCAACGCCTGTTACATGGGGCATAGTTAAAATCTGATTTCTAATAAATTCGCCTTTTTTCTGAACCTCAGCCAGAAAATCATCGTTCAAACGGTTTAAAATTTCAACGGAGCCGGCACAAACCACGGGATTGCCGCCAAAGGTTGTGCCATGGTCACCGGGGGATAAACATGCTTCGGTTTTTTCGCCAAACAACACGCCGCCAATGGGCAAGCCGCCGCCAAGGCCCTTTGCACAGGATACCAAGTCGGGTTGAATATCAAATTGCTGATAGCTAAAGAAGGTGCCAGTTCTGCCCATGCCTGTTTGCACTTCGTCTACGATAAAAAGAATATCCTTTTCCTTGCAGAACTGATAAACAGCCTGTACATATTCTTTATCCAAGGGAACAACGCCGCCTTCGCCTTGAACCATTTCCATAATAACAGCACAAACGTCATTCGTCAATTTAGAAAGTGTATCTTCCACATTATTTGCTTTTGCGAATACAATACCCTCCACAAATGGGAAGAAATAGTTATGGTAATGATCCTGACCTGTTGCGGAAAGGGTTGCCAAAGTTCTGCCGTGGAAGGAATTTTCCAAAGCAACAATGGTGCTTCTGCCCTTGCCATATTTTAAGAAGCTATATTTTTTGGCGGCTTTAAACACGCCTTCGTTTGCTTCTGCGCCGCTATTGGCAAAGAACATTTTTTTCATGCCGCTTTTTTCGCAGACCAATTTAGCCGCCTCGCCGCAAGGCGCAGTATAATACAGGTTTGAGATATGCTGTAATTTATTCAGCTGCGTGGTGACTGCGCTAATCCAAGCCTTATCGCAAAAGCCCAATGCGTTTACGCCGATGCCGCTGGTCATATCGATATATTCTTTACCGTCCACATCATAGCAGGTGGCGTTTTTTCCGTGGTCAAGTGCAACGGGATAGCGGCCGTAGGTATGCATGATATATGCTTCATCTTGTTGTTTGATTTCTTCAAAGCTCATTTCATTCACCTTCCTTTTTAAATAATATAAGTTCAAGTTCAAGGTCAAGTTCAAGGTCAAGGTCAAGACCTCGGGGCGTTGCCCCGAACCCTGCAAGCCTTTGAAAAGGCTTGAGCGAAACTTTTATATGCAAAAACTGCGTTTTTGCTAGGGGCATAATTATTTTTATTTATGATTATGTGTTATTCGTTTTTTCTTTTTCTAAACCGCATATAATGCGGTTTAAATAAAAGTTTTTGGTCTTACTTTTTTCAAAAAGCAAGTAGGTGTGGGCAAAGCCCACGGTCTTGACCTTGCGTTTTTATTTTATAAACATGGTGCCGACGCCCTCATCGGAGAACATTTCGATTAAAATGGAGTGTTCAATTCTCCCGTCAATCATGACCGCTTTTTCCACGCCGGACTGTACTGACTTTTTTAGGCTTTTCACCTTGGGTATCATGCCCCCGCTGATGATACCGTCATTCATCAGTGTTTCCACTTCGTCTATTTTTACAACGGGGATTAAGGAATTTTCGTCAGAAATATCTCGCATCAGGCCCCGAATATCTGTAAGGGTAATAATGCTTTCCGCTTTCAACGCCGACGCAATTTCCGCCGCCGCTGTATCTGCATTAATATTGTAGGTTTGGCCCTTGCAATCTGTGCCAACGGTGGCAATGACTGGGATGTAACCGCTTTGAATAGCCTGCGTGATGGGGTCTGTATTAATTTGTGTGATTTCGCCCACAAAACCATAGTCACCATCAATCTTCTTTGCCTTAATCATACCACCGTCAATGCCACAAAGTCCAATGGCATTTCCGCCTAATTGTCCAATGAGGGAAACCAGGTCTTTGTTCGTTTTTCCCGCAAGCACCATTTGTACAACCTGGGCTGTTTCCTCGTCTGTATAACGCAATCCATCCACAAAGCGGGAAGGGATGTCTAATTTTTTCAGCATACCGCTGATTTCCGGGCCGCCGCCATGCACCAGCACCACATGAATCCCCACCAGGGAAAGCAGTATAATATCGCTCATGACTGCTTTTTTTAAGTCAGCATGAACCATGGCGTTGCCGCCGTATTTTACCACAACGGTTTTACCTGCGTATTTTTGAATATAAGGCAGAGCGGCGGTTAATACCTTTGCCTTTATGTTATTGCAATCTGCAATCATTGCTTCTGCCTCCCTATTAGGTACGGTAATCTCCGTTAATTTTTACATAATCATAGGTTAAGTCACAGCCCCATGCCGTTGCTGTTCCATGGCCTTGGTTCATTTCTACCTGAATATGAATTTCTTCTTCCAAAAGAATGTTTTTTGCCACTTCTTCATCAAAAGCAACGCCTGCGCCGTTTTCACAAACGTGAATATTGCCCTTTGGCGAGGAAATATCTACGGAAATGGTATCTACCGCAAAATCCCCGTCTGTATAGCCGATGGCACAAAGGATGCGTCCCCAGTTGGCATCTGCGCCGAACATTGCCGCCTTTGTTAGGCTGGAGGTAATGATGGATTTGGCGATTGCCTTTGCCAAAGGTGTGGTGGGTGCGCCGTTTACCGTGCATTCCATAAGCTTTGTGGCACCTTCGCCGTCTCCTGCAATTTTTTTCGCCATGGAGGTACAGATTTCCTTGATTACCGTCAAGAAGGCATCAAAGTCAGCTCCTTCCTCCTCAATCAAAGGGTTTTCCGCCATTCCGTTTGCCATAATGGAAACCATATCGTTGGTGGAGGTATCTCCGTCAACACTTACCATGTTAAAGGTATCGTCTACCGCTAATTTCAAGGCTTTATTCAGCATGGGAGCGGAAATTGCCGCATCCGTTGTCAAAAATCCAAGCATGGTTGCCATATTCGGGTGGATCATACCACTGCCCTTTGCCATAGCACCAATGGTTACTGTTTTTCCGCCGATTTCAATGGTATAGGCCTCTTCCTTTGCCTTAGTGTCGGTGGTCATAATGGCCTCTGCCGCCAAAGCACCGCCGCCTGCTGTAAGTTGGGGAGCCAATTCCCTGATGCCCTTTGCAATGGGTTCTAAGGGTAATACTGCACCAATGACGCCTGTGGAGGCAATAATAATATCCTCTGGGGCAAGTCCTAAGGCCTCTGCTGTCATTTGACACATTGCCTCTGCCTTTTCTACGCCGTCGGCGTTGCAGGTATTGGCATTGCCGCTGTTGCAAATGAGTGCCTGAGCCATACCGTCGGCAATATTATTTTTGGTAACGGTAATGGGTGCTCCATATACCTTGTTTTGTGTATAAACGGCCGCCGCTGTACAAGGGGTTTGGCTGTAAATCATGGCCAAATCCTTTTTACTTTGGCTTGCACGCACGCCGCAGTGCAAACCGCCGGCAAGAAAGCCTTTAGGAGCGGTGACACCGCCTGTTATTTTCTGCATAAAATTTCCTCCTTTGCTTATATCAGCGATTCGGTTTCGTCTAAACCGAGGACAATATTCATATTTTGTACTGCCGCACCCGATGCGCCTTTTCCTAAATTATCAAATACGCTGGTAATGGTTATTTGTTCGTCGTTTCCTTCAATATAAAGGATTAAGCCGTTACTGTCCGCCATTAGGTTGGATGGAAGAAAGCCGCTTTCCTCGTGGGCAATTTTGATAAAGCTGGACTCTTTATAAAAATCCTCTATTAATAATGTAAGTTCTGCCTTTGTTATTTTTTTGGAAAAAAGCCTGCTTTGCAAAGGGACGCATGTTTCCATGCCGCGGTAAAAATCGCAAACAATGGGAGAAAATACAGGTGGAGCGGAAAGCCCTGTAATATACTGCATTTCCGGTAGATGCTTATGGGCTTGGCTCAAGGCGTATTGTCTTGGGCTTTCATAGGCTATGGAGCGGTCTGCGGCCTCATATTCTTGAATCATTCCCTTGCCGCCGCCGCTATAGCCTGTAATGCTGTGGGCGGAAAAAGGATAGTCGGGGCTTACAATGCCCAGCTTTACCAAGGGGTAAACTGCGGCAATAAAGCCTGTTGCATGACAGCCGGGATTTGCAATGCGCTTTGATTTTGCAATTTCCTCTTTGAGCCTTGGGGAAAGCTCCGGAAAGCCGTAGGTCCAAAGGGGGTTGGTTCTATGGGCTGTACTGGCGTCAATGATGCACACCTCTGGGTTTTCTACCAGTGTCACTGCTTCCTTTGCCGCTGCATCGGGCAAGCAAAGAAACACAACGTCGGCGCGATTCATCAGCCTTTTTCTCTCTGTCTCGTCCTTTCTCAGCTCCTCGCTGATGAGCATTAGCTCAATATTCGGATGGTGCTCCAGACGCTGACGCAGCTGCAAGCCTGTGGTACCTACCTGGCCGTCAATAAAAATTTTATGCTTCATAGCCTTTCCCCTCTTTAAACGTTTTATTTTTTATTATTATATACCTTTAAAACTTAAAGTCAATGGGAAAATGCATAATTATTCAATTTTGGAGAAATGCAAACAATATTGTGGGGTTGCATGGCAGGAAAGCATAAAAATAAATAAAAACATTAAGGGATATGGTAAAAATTTTATGGTAAATACCATAAATAATAAGCGCACAAACAAATTTGGTTGTGAGGGAGTAGGAAAGCATATTATGTTCAATATGAATAATATACAAAATTGCGGTGATTATGCATGGGGGTTATACAAAAAAACAGGAGTTAACACTAAATAATATGCAAAAAATCTGCTTGCCCATGGTATAAAAATAAATTGCAGGCGCTGCCAAAGAAATTGCTTTTCTTTGTTATTCTTTAAATAAAAAAGGGTTATCAATTTCGGGCAGGGAGGGTTGCCATTTTTATTAAAAGATTTTTCGCTTTGGCCCTTATATATATTAGGAAGAAAAAGCTTGAATTTTTATAAAAAACCATGATAAAGGGCAAGCTTATCAAGCTTCGGCTTTACAGGGAAAATAAGTGGTGTTAATATGGTAACAATCATGAATATGCAATCATCAATGAATACAAAAAAAGGAGCACGTTATGAAAAAGGAAAATAAAAATTGGGGCATGGCGTTAATTATGATCATATATGTTCTTTGCTTTGTATTTCGGGGCTTTGAATATATGATATTGCGAACGGATCGCACCATAGTTGGGGAAGCATTTATACATAAGCTGATGGGGATTGTCCTTCTTTTTTGGGCACTGCGGTATCTTTGTATCAAAGGAAGGGAGATTGGTTTTACAACTGTCAGGGTTGGAAAAAATATTGCATACGGCTTATTGCTTGGGCTGCTTGTATTTATTCCTGCCTATGGAATTGAGCTTTTTATGCAATATGCTTCCGGTAACGAGCCAAGTCTGAATTTTTTTGTTACCAGTTATGGGATCCAAGGAAATTTGGGGAATCATAAAGCATTGCTTTTCTATTTTTTATGCATTATGGGCAATATCATCAATGTAATCATGGAGGAGGGTGTTTTCCGTGGCTTATTCTTAAAAATTGCAGAGGGGAAATACTCCTTTTTTAAAGCGGCGGTGCTATCTTCAGTTTTGTTTGGTTTTTGGCATATTGCTGCACCCTTGCGCAGCTTTTTGGATGGGGAAATGCAGCTTTTTTCTGCTTGTATGGCAATGCTCAGCTTGGGTGTGATGTCTGGTGTTATGGGGTTAAAGCTATGTATGCTTACAAAAATTTTCGGGAATCTTTGGGTGCCTATGGCGGATCATTTTTTCAATAATACCATAATTAATTTATTGCATATTACAGCCCTTTCGGGGGCAGATCAAATGCAGGTAATGCGTATTGCCCTTGCCCAAACCCTTTCCTTTATGGTAGTTCTTTTTTTGTATTGGAAAACCAAGGCAAGGCAGAAAACCACTTTTCGTGAAGCATGAGGAAAAGTTAAAAAAAGCGCCTAAAACCGTGGGCTATGCCCACACCTACTTGCTTTTTGAAAAAAGCAAGACCAAAAACTTTTATTTGAAACCCCATTTCATGGGGTTTTGCTAAGAAATAACCTTACATAAATGGGTCAAGGGATACATCCCTTGCGAGGTTCGGGGCAGCGCCCCGAGGTCTTGCCCTTGTCTACGTTTTGTCTCCTCGTAGCACTGGTACTATGCTCTTAATCTTGTTAACGGAAAAATTTTTTCGACACTCTGTATGCTCTCTATAGCAAGGTGCGCTTGACATAATAATCAAAATGTTGTATATTAAACTTGTTGAATATATAACTTTGGAGGTATTGATTATGTCGCTTAAGCATGGTTTACTGGGGCTTTTGAATTATGGTTCTATGACGGGGTATGAATTGGATAAGGCATTTAAGGCCTCCCTTTCATTTTTTTGGCAGGCAAAGACCAGTCAGATTTACCGAGAGTTGGACGCTATGGAACGCCAAGGCTGGTTGACCAGCCAACGGGTGATTCAGAGTGAAAAACCAAACAAGAGAGTGTATACCATAACAGAGGGGGGGAAAGAAGAACTTACGAAGTGGCTGTCCTCTCCGGAATCAGATATTATGGATGCAATGAGCGTTCGGAGCCCATTTCTAATGCGTGTATTCTTTGCCGGAGAAACCAGTACAAAACAATCGTTGGAAATGCTGTATGCCTACCGTCAAAAGTGCCTTGAAAGCAAAAATAGATTGGGTAGTGCTTATGATGCTATCTCTGAATATGGGGCGATTGTGGGTGATGAAAAGAAGTCAAAATACTGGCAAATAGCGGCGCTTTATGGGGATGCTTTTTTTGATGCCGGATTGAACTGGGCGGACAAAGCGATTGTTCTGTTAAAAGAGGAGCTGGGAGAATGAAAGTCTTGGTTTTCAACGGTTCGCCGAAAGGGGAACATAGCAATACCATGCACCTTACCCGTGCATTTTTAAAGGGCGCCGCATGGACTGATGCGGAGATTGTTGATGTTGCAAATGCCAACGTAAAGGGCTGTCTGGGGTGCTTTGCTTGTTGGAATAAAACACCGGGCAAGTGCATTATAAATGATGGAATGGCTGAAATTCTTGATAAAATAATTGCCGCGGATGTGATTGTTTGGTCTTTTCCCCTATACTATTTCAGCGTCCCTGGGGGCTTAAAAAACCTGATTGACCGCCAGCTTCCCCTAAATCTGCCCTTTATGGCAGAAGGCGTAGAGAGCGGAGGGCATCCGTCGCGCTATGACCTAAGCCGTCAAAAGCATATTGTTATTTCTACTTGCGGCTTTTGGTCTTCCAAAGGGAATTATGACGGGGTTATCTCTATGTTTGACCACTTTTGCGGCAAGGGTAACTACACGGCAATCCTTTGCGGACAGGGAGAACTGTTCAGCGTGCCAGAACTGAAAAATCGCATAGACACATATTTGGAAATTGTCTGTCGTGGGGGGGCTGAATACGCCGCCGGAGGAATACGTGTGGAAACCCAAGGGGCGCTGGAAGAGCCATTATATCCTCGGGATGTATTTGAAAAAATGGCTGATGCTTCTTGGGGAATTACCAAGGGGGAGGACGCAAAGGTGCCGGCCGAGGAAAGCCTTCGCTTTACAGTGCAGATGGCAGCTTTATATAGACCGGATGGAATGGAACGGGTATTGGAGTTTCATTACACCGACATTCAAAAAACCTATCAAATTTTGTTAACAAAGGAAGGCTCTAACGTTATAACAGACGGATTCAGGCCATATACTACAAGGATTGAAACGCCGTATTCCCTTTGGCGTTCCATCTCTCGCAATGAAATTTCCGGGCAGGATGCCCTGTTTCAACGCCTTTATACAGTCCGTGGGGATTTTAGCCTGATGCTAAAATGGGATGAGCTTTTTGGAGCATACATTCCTGCACAACCATCCCCTGCAGACCCTCAGCGCAAGACCAATATGTTGATTTTTCTTGTGCCTTGGATTGTCATTTGGACAGTCATAGCCATAAATCCCATCATCGGCAGCGCCGCAGGCATTGTTGTGACTACGCTTGTTACGTTGTTATGGCTTGTATTCCGACCTGTGGTTTTTGAGCAAGTCAGTGTGCCCATTGTGGCGGGACTTTCGTTGGCGGTCTTACTGGGTGGGGATATAAGGCTTATCGTTTCCGCCAGCTATTTCATATTTGGCCTGCTATGGATCGTGGGAGCATTTACGAAAATCCCCCTTACCGCCCATTACAGTGCAGAAAATTATGGAAAGGAAAGGGCCTTTGCCAATCGTTTATTTATTAAAACTAACCGTATATTGACTGCCGCTTGGGGCGGACTGTATCTTGTCACAGCGGTATGGACTTATATTTTGATGGGTACCGGCTTTTCCCCCTACATAGGCGCAATCAATTCTGTTTTGCCTGTGCTGATGGGTATTTATACAGCATGGTTTCAAAAATGGTATCCGGCACGGTGGGCAAGAGGATAGGAAACAAAAAAAGAGTAGGTAAAGCTTCGTTGTTACCTGCTCTTTTTGCTGTAAATTTTTGTATTTTAGGTCAAAGTCTGCCATAGGCAAATCATTTCATAAACAAATTATTATTTTTGATTTCCCGAGGCAAGGCTTATTAGAATTCTGCGTTCTTAACCGTTCTTGGGTAAGGCAGTACGTCACGGATATTGCCCATGCCCGTCAAATACATTACCGCCCGTTCAAAGCCCAAACCGAAGCCTGCGTGTCTGGTGCCGCCGTATTTTCTAAGGTCAAGATACCACCAGTAGTCCTCTTTGTTCAGCCCCAATTCTTCCATACGCTCTTCCAGAAGCTCCAAGCGCTCCTCTCTCTGGCTGCCGCCGATGATTTCGCCAACACCGGGCACCAAAAGATCCATAGCGGCAACGGTTTTGTTGTCTTCATTCATGCGCATATAGAAAGCCTTGATTTCCTTGGGATAGTTGGTGACAAAAACAGGCTTTTTAAAAATCTGCTCTGTTAAATAGCGTTCATGCTCCGTTTGCAAATCAATGCCCCATTCTACGGGATATTCAAAGGTTTGTCCACTTTCAATCAACAATTCCACGGCCTTTGTATAGGTTACACGGCCAAAGTCGTTGTCCAAAATATTTTGCAGTCTTTCTAGTAAGGTTTTATCCACAAAGCTGTTGAAAAACTCCATTTCTTCTGGGGCGTTTTCTAAGACATAACGAATGATGTATTTCAGCATATCCTCCGCCAGTTCCATATTGTCCTCAAGGTCTGCAAATGCCATTTCCGGCTCAATCATCCAAAATTCTGCCGCATGACGGGCGGTATTGGAATTTTCTGCACGGAAAGTAGGCCCAAAGGTATATACGTTACGAAAGGCCATAGCGAAGGTTTCTGCGGAAAGCTGACCGCTTACAGTCAGGTTTGTTTCTTTGCCAAAGAAATCCTTGGAAAAATCCACCTTGCCGTCCTCTGTTATAGGTAAATTATTTAAGTCCAGTGTGGTAACACGGAACATTTCGCCGGCACCTTCGCAGTCACTGCCTGTGATAATTGGTGTGTGGGCATAAACGAAGCCTCTTTCCTGAAAAAAGCTATGGATTGCATAGGCAATTAAGCTTCTGATACGGAAGGTTGCGGAAAACATATTGGTTCTGGGGCGCAAATAAGCAATTTGGCGTAAAAATTCAACGCTGTGGCGCTTTTTTTGCAAAGGAAAATCAGGGGTAGAGGTGCCTTCTACTTCGATTTCAGATGCCTTTAATTCAAAAGGCTGCTTTGCATCGGGCGTTTCCACTAAAAGCCCTTTTACAATCAAAGCTGCGCCAACGCCCTGCTTTGTTATTTCTGTATAATTAGACAAGGTGTCAGCTTCAAAAACAACCTGTAGGTTTTTAAAGAAAGAGCCGTCATTCAGCTCAATAAAGCCAAAATTTTTGGAAACACGCATGGTACGAATCCATCCGCCAATGGTTACCTCTTTGCTTGCATAGGCTGCCGTATCACGATAGATCGATTTTACTGTTGTCAAATCCACAAGAGATCGCTCCTTTTCCTATTACTGAATTCATATGTTTCCTATTTTAGCCTTTTGCCGCAAAAAACACAACCATTTTCTTATAGAAATGGCAAAAATTCGCCATATCCTTCCTGTTCCATCTCCTTTTTGGGGATAAAACGCAAAGCCGCACTGTTGATGCAATAACGCAATCCCCCCAACTCTTTGGGGCCATCGGGAAATACATGTCCCAGATGGGCATTTCCCGACCGACTGCGCACCTCTGTGCGGATCATATCATGGGAAAGGTCATCATATTCCAAAAGGGTGTTTGGATCTAGGGGTTTTGCAAAGGCGGGCCAGCCGCAGGCGGATTGGAATTTGTCCTTTGAAGTAAACAAAGGCTCGCCTGTTGTGATATCCACATAAATCCCTTCCTCCTGGGTTTGACAATACTCGTTTAAAAAGGGTGGTTCGGTTTCGTTTTTCTGGGTAACGGCGTATTGCAGGGGTGTGAGCGTTGTCTTTAAAACGCTGGTTTCGGGTTTTGGGTAATTTTCTTGATTTATAATGCTTTGCTTTTGCTTTGCAATTTTTGCAAAATTAATGTGGCAGTAGCCATTGGGATTTTTGGTCAAATATTTTTGGTGATATTCTTCTGCCTGGATAAATTGCAGTAATGGAAGGTTTTCCACAACGATGGGGCGATCGTAGTCTTGCTGTAATTCCTGCAAAAAGGCGGCGATGATTGGTGCTTGTCCTTCATGGGTATAATAAATCCCCGTGCGGTATTGAATGCCAATGTCCATGCCTTGTCTACCCATGGTGGTAGGGTCTATGGTGTAGGCAAATTCCTTAAGGATTTCAGTAAGACTGATTTTTTGCGAATTAAAAATAACCTCTACGGTTTCTGCATGACCAATGCCGCCGCAAACCTGCTCATAGGTAACGATTTCGGGCAGAGTGATTTCTCTGCCTTCTTTTTTGCCCAAGGCATAGCCGACACGCGTGGAAATTACACCGTCTATGGTTTCCATATATTGTTCTGTGCCCCAAAAGCAGCCGCCTGCCAAATATATTGTTTCTTGCACTTTTTATTCCTCCTTTCAGAACCAAGGTCAAGAACCAAGGTTAAGACCGCGGGTTTCACCCTCTCACTGCCCAAGATAGGGCAGACAGCAAAGCTGGCTTTTGCGTAGCAAAAGTGATGAACAAACCCGACTTGCTTTTTGAAAAAAGCAACAGCAAAAACTTTTATAAAAACCCCATTGCCATGGGGTTTCGGTGGAAAGTCGCTTCGCAAAAACGTAGTTTTTGTATAAACGGGTCAAGGGATGAAATCCCTTGCCGGGTTCGGGGCAGCGCCCCGAGGTCTTGACCTTGAACTCCCCCTTGCCGGGTTCGGGGCAGCGCCCCGAGGTCTTGACCTTGCTTTATCTATTTGTAATATCCGTCAAACGATACAAATCCGTACGGCGATGCTGCAAAAGGGGTAACTCTCTGCGTACTTTCTCCAAATATTCCAAATCCCATTCAACAAAAGCAATTTCCTCTTTTTCCTCCAGCTGTACAAGAACCCTGCCCCAAGGATCGGTGGAGATGGTGTGTCCCCATGCAACGTAGGAGGCGGAATTGTCCCTTGCCGGAGCAATCCCTGCCATATAAAGCTGATTGTCTAACGCTCTTGCACGGAAGGAAAGCTCCCAATGGGCAGGGCCTGTGGTCATGTTAAAGGCGGCAGGCACAATAATCCCTTTTGCGCCTTGAAGCGCCAAAAGACGGGCAAGCTCGGGGAAACGAATGTCATAGCAAATCATTAGACCTAGTTTCCCCCAAGGTGTGTCAAAGGTGGTGAAATCCTCGCCGGGTGTGAGTACATCGGACTCCATAAAGCGCTGACCGCCCTCTATGTTGATATCAAATAAATGCATTTTGCGATGCTTTTCAATTCTGTGTCCTTTTGGATCAAAAACAAAAGAGGTATTATAAATTTTATCCTTAAATTTTTCGGGTACAGAGCCGGCAACAATATAAATTCCATGTTCCAATGCTAGATTTCCCATTTCCAAAAGAAAAGGGTCGTCCTTATCCATGGCGAAACGAGGAAAACAGCTATTGTCATAGGGGCAGGCAAACATTTCGGGAAAAACGGCAATATCAATTTTTTCCGCCGCCGCTTCAGCAAGAAGGGTCTTTGCTTTTATCAAATTTTCCTCGGGGGTGTTTTTTACTTGCATTTGAATTAAGGCTAATTTCATGAAAATCTCCTCCGCTCTTTTTGTTTTGAGTATAACATGGTTTTTCCATGGAAAAAAGTAGGATAAGCAACAAATAGCGACAGTTTTTGAAAGGGATAATGAAAACCTTGGGCATTTCCCTCTTATTTGATTTTATAAAAAAGCAAGACTAAAAACGTTCAATGAAATCCTATCCCTGGGATTTAAATACAAATGAATACAAAAAACCATCCCAAAGCTTTTGGGATGGTCAGACTGCGAGTAAGCTTTTTCAAAACTGCAACGCTCAAGAGAGGGCGGCTGTAAACTTGCAGGTTTGGAGTAGTGTTTTGAGATCTTGATATTAGCTGAAAAACAGGGATTTATACCCCATTACAAAAACAAACAATACGACAAGGGGCAAAATCCATTGGATATAAAAACGGATGGACTTGGGAAATCTTAACCCTTTGCCGCTGTTTGCCTCTGCCATAAAATTATCCCAGCCCCAGCCCATTTTCATGGAGCAAAATAGAACGTAAACTACACTGCCTAGGGGGAGGATGTTGTTGCTTACAATAAAATCTTCAAAATCCAAAACGGTGGAGCCTGCACCTAAGGGCTGAATGCCGCTTAATAGGTTAAAACCCAATACGCAAGGCAGGGAAAGGAGAATAATTGCCACAAGGTTAATGAAAACCACCTTTTTTCTGCTTGCATTTGTAAGGTCTGTGCCAAAGGAAATAATGTTTTGGAATACGGCAATCACTGTGGATAATGCGGCAAAGCACATAAATAAAAAGAATAAACTTCCCCATAAACGACCGCCGGGCATTGCATTAAACACATTGGGCAGGGTAATAAAAATTAAGCTGGGGCCGGCCCCGGGGTTGATTCCGTAAGCAAAGCAGGCAGGAAAAATAATCAGCCCCGACATTAAGGCAACCGAGGTATCCAGCAAAGTAATGAAAACTGCCTCTCCCGTTAAGGAGCGGGAGCGGTCAATATAGCTGCCAAAAATTGCAATGGCACCCATACCGATGCTAAGCGTGAAAAAGGCCTGTCCCAAGGCGGCAAATAAAACCTCCAGAATCCCGTTTTCCTTTAAGGCGGAAAAATCGGGCGTAAGGTAAAACCGCAGACCTTCTTCGCCGCCTTCTAAGACTGCGGAGCGAACGGCCAAAACCACCATTAAAAGCAGCAGCAATACCATCATTACCTTTGTGATTTTTTCAACACCTTTTTGTAGACCACGGCTGCAAATGCCAAAACCAATCAAAACCACCTCAATCATAAAACCAGCCATAAGGGCGGGGTTTTCCAGCATAGAACCGAAAATATTCGCCACACCGTCTTGATCCAAGCCGCCAAAGCCTCCACTGGCCATTTGGATAAAATAGTACAGCATCCAACCGGCAACCGTAGTATAAAACATCATTAAAAGATAATTACCAGCCATGGCAAAATATTTGAAATAATGCCACTTGGTTCCTTTTTGCTCTAAAACATCCATGGACATGGCAACACTTCTTTGGCTGGCACGCCCAACGGAAAGCTCTGTTACTAAAATGGGAATGCCAAGCAAAACCAAAAATAAAATGTAAATCAATACGAAGGCTGCACCGCCGTATTTTCCTGTGACATAGGGGAATTTCCAAACATTTCCCAAGCCAATGGCACAGCCGGCGGAAATGAGGATGAACCCTAATCGGGATGAGAATTTTTCTCTTTGTTGATTCATAATACCCTCCTAAAAAAACGGCATCTTTGCCGTAAAAAAATAAAAGCGATTCCATTATAGGTAAAATAGACATAAAAAACAAGGGAAAACAGCGAATTATGCAGTATACATAGAAAAAAGTAAAAATTTTTTACAATACCCATAAGAAAAAAAGTGGTATTTTACTTGGCGAAACGGTATACTGAAAACAGCAGAAAAAAGCAAAAAGAAGCAGAAAGAAGGGGCAAGATGATAGACTTTTCGCAGCTATTAAAATCTGAGATTCGCCCTGCGTTAGGAGTAACAGAGGTTGGGGCCATTGCCCTTGCGGCGGCAAGAGCCTACGATGCCGTAAGGGGCGAGGTATTGCATATGGAAATAAATATGAACGGAGGAATGTTTAAAAATTCCTTTTCCTGTGGAATTCCCGGTACCAACGAGCTGGGATGCAAAATGGCGGCGGCACTGGGAGCTGTAGGCGGCAATTGGCAGCTGGGGCTGGAGTGCTTAAAGGGCATTACGGAGGAACAGGTGAAAAAAGCAAAAGCCCTTCCTGTGGATATTTTTGTGGATAAGGAAAAGGATGGAATATATATTCAAGGGGAGGTTACCACCACAAGGGGCGTTGGCATTGCCCGTATTGAAAATTTCCACGATGGGATTACATATGTGGCAAGGGATGACGAAATTATTTTCAAGGAAGAAAAAGGGGAAGATGAGAAAAAAGAGCCTTTTCATTTTGACTCCATCACCATTGGGGATATGGTGGAATACGCTTCTTTCGTTCCTTGTGAGGAAGTATCTTTTTTGAAGGAAATGATTGCAATGAACTGTAGGCTTTCCAAAGCGGGGGAAAAAGGTGTTGGCTTGGCCATCGGTTCCACTTTGGATGCATTTCATAAACAAGGTGTTTTGGGCAGGGATATGTTGTATGATGCCCAAAGGCTGACCTGCTGTGCCATGGATGCAAGGCTTTCGGGTCTGCCTTATCCTGCCATGAGCATTGTGGGCAGTGGTTCTCATGGCATTGTCTGCTCTTTGCCTGTGGTTTCCTACGGCAGAAATATTGGGGCAGGGGAGGACAGAATTTTGCGTGCCATTGCATTAAGCTGTTTGATTACCATTTACAGTAAGCATTATACAGGCAGGCTTTCCGCCCTTTGCGGCTGTGTTTTGGGCGGCGGAAGCGGCGCTGCCGCAGGGCTTGTATACCTTATGGGTGGTGGTGCGGCAGAGGTTTCCCATGCAATGAATCATATGGCGGCAAATTTAACGGGTATGATTTGCGATGGCGGCAGTATTGGTTGCTCCCTAAAGGCATCAGCAGGGGTGTATTCTGCGTTTCTTTCAGCCATGCTTGCCATGAACGAAACTGCTATTCCCAATGATTTTGGGGTGATCGGTGCCTCGGCAGAGCAAACGGCGAAAAATCTTGGGAGAATTTCCGCAGAGGGTATGGCACCCATGGATAGAACCATTATTGATATTATGCAGCAGAAAAGATAAGATATTAAGACATGAAGACCTTAAAACCTTGGGTCTTGCCCAAACCTACTTGCTTTTTGAAAAAAGCAAGAGCAAAAACTTTTCATGAGAACCGCATATTCATGCGGTTCTAGAAAATAAAGTTTAGGTCAAGCCTTTTCAAAGGCTTGCAGAGTTCGGGACAGAGTCCCGAGACCTTGACCTTATACCTTGACCTTTTTAAAACCAGTTTGGAGGGGATTTTTTTTGAAGGAAATATTTGATGCAGTAAACGGAGTTTTTCATTTTGTTGTGCCCATTGCCGATTTTTTGTGGGACTTTCCCACAAACTTTGGATGGTACGCAGCCATTCCCGTTTTGGGTAAATTAAGCTTTGCAGTTGTCTTGCTGATCGGCTCGGGCATTTTCTTTTCCATAAAAACAGGCTTTATCCAGATAACCCATTTTAAAGAAGGTCTTCGTATTTTAACCAGACAAAGAGCGGCAGCCATCGGTATTTCGCCCCTTGCGGCGTTTTTCTTAAGCTCTGCCATGCGCGTTGGTCCGGGAAATATTTTGGGCGTTACCGGCGCCATTTCCGTTGGAGGTCCCGGCGCATTGTTTTGGATGTGGGTAAGCGCATTTTTTGGAATGTCAACAGCTTTTATGGAGGCAACCCTAGCTCAGATTTTTAAGGAGAAAAAAGGCGATGAATTCGTGGGCGGCCTGCCCTTTTACGGAAAGAAAATTATGGGAAACCGAGCGTGGGTGGGCGTAGCCCTGTCGGCAATTTTTATCCTTTATGCCATGTTCTGCCTGCCTGCTCAGGCGTTTAATGTATTTTCCTCCGTTGGCTCCATTGCAGAGGTTGTAACGGGAAATACATATGACAGAACCTCTGTGCTGTATTATATTATTGCGGTTGTGCTGATCGTGGGGACAACAGTGTTTGCCTTTGGCGGTATCAAAAAAATAACCAAGGTTACAGATAAAGTGGTTCCTATTATGGCGGTAATCTATTGCCTTACGGTTATCGTCATTGCCGTTTTGAATTTCCGTACCATACCCTTTTTCTTTGGTGCCGTATTTAAGGGTGCATTTACACCCGAAGCGATTTTTGGCGGTTTTTTTGGAACGGCATTGGTGCAAGGGGTGAAGCGCGGCTTGATGTCCAATGAGGCAGGGCAAGGTACCATTACCATGTCTGCGGCAGCCTCCAATGCAGAGCATCCCTGTGAGCAGGGCTGTGTGCAGGCGTTAGGTGTTTTTTTGGATACCATTATCATTTGTACTCTCTCGGGCTTTATCGTTGTTATGGCCCAGCTTTGGAACAATCCTGCCCAATGGGAAGGCTTGCATAGCCAAAAGCTTCCTTTATATTTGGCCTCCATTACTTCCCTGACACCGGGCATTGGTGCAGATAGCATCATTACCCTTTTGATCAGCCTTTGCTATGGCTTGTTTGCCTATACCTGCGTGGTCGGGTTTATCATTTTTTCCGAAATTGCGGCAAATCGTATCAGTCAAAAGAAAAGCTTTATTAATTTTATCCGCATCTTAGGCGCCTTGGTTTTTATCCCCTTTGGTGCGCTTTCCGTACTGGCAGGACTGGAGTTAGATAATTTATGGTATATTTCCGACTTGGGTAATATTATCATTGTGTATTGCAACTTGCCCATACTGTTTGTTGGTGCAAAATACGCATTCCGTGCCACAAACCATTACAAAACCAAGAAAGGGGAACCATTTACCTCTGAGGTCGTGGGGATTACCTGTGAATATTGGGATGAACGAGCGAACAATTTAGGACGAAAATCCTAATTAATCAAGGAAAAAAGCGGGCAGGCTTGTTCTGCCCGCGAAAGAAGAAAGATAAAGACAAGACCTTGTGGGCTTTGCCCTCAAACACCTACAAGGGTTTCACCCTTGACCCATCTCAACCCCACATATCTATGTGGGGTTGAATAAAAGTTTTTGGTCTTGCTTTTTTCAAAAAGCAAGTGGGTGTGGGTGAAACCCACGGTCTTATGGCAGCGCCCAAGGTTTGTCTCTACGTTCTGCCTGCGAAAAATGAAAATAATTGTTGACATTTTAATTATTATTATATATAATAATATGGCGTCATTAAAAATGCGCCCAGATAGCTCAGTCGGTAGAGCAGAGGACTGAAAATCCTCGTGTCACTGGTTCGATTCCGGTTCTGGGCATTTAGCAGTTTGTTTTTAATAAATCCTATTACATAGAAAAAAGGAAGCAAATGCTTCCTTTTTTTCCTATGTGGAAGAAAGGTGGAGGGGTATGAAAAAGGCAGATAAAATTTTGATTCTGGTTCTTCTTCTTGCAGCCGTAGGCTTTGCCCTTTTTTTCTTTCTGCAGGCGGAAAAAGGTGGCATTGTAAGAGTGACGGTAGATGGTGAGGTAAAGGTGGAGCTCCCTTTATCAGAGGATACATTATATAACATTGAAACGAAATATGGATACAACATAATACAGGTGAAAGACGGCTATGTTTCCATCCATGAGGCGGATTGCAGAGATCAAATTTGTGTGGAGCATAGAAAAATCCATTTGACAGGGGAAACCATAGTTTGCTTGCCTCATAAGCTGGTGGTTGAAATTCTGGGAGAAAAGGAAACCGAGTATGATGCGGTGGTGAGATAAATGCACAGAAAAAATGTTGCGTATTATGGCTTGTTTGCAGCCTTAGCAATTCTTATGGGGTATGTTGAAATGCTGATCCCCATTCCTCTTTTGGTTCCGGGGATGAAACTGGGCCTTGCCAATGTGATTATTGTCATTGTTTTGTATTTTATGGATACAAGGGCGGCATTTTTTATCTCTTTGGTAAGGGTGCTTCTTTCCGGATTGCTCTTTGCCGGCTTTGCCGGCTTGTTATACAGTCTGGCGGGGGCGTTATTCAGCTTTTGCATTATGGTACTGTTGAAAAAAACTGATAAATTTAGCATCCTTGGGGTGAGCGTTGCCGGCGGTGTTTTTCATAATATTGGTCAAATTATTGTAGCGGCGCTGGTTGTGGAAAATATAAGACTCATGTATTATTTACCTTTTTTGCTGTTTTTTGGAGTTTTAACGGGTGCGGTCATTGGCATTGTTGCCCGAATGACTTTGGGATATTTGAAGCGGCATTTTTCTTGAGGATGAATGTCTTTTTGACAAGGACAGGTCATACAATTTGTTATGCTATTCGTTAAGGGATTTGCATATAATACTAAGAAAATCCGACGAAATCAACAAAAACTCAAAAAATATAAAGTCCCCCTTGTATAGGGGGTTTTTTAGTGCTAAAATCTTATGAAATAATTATTATAAAGTTGGAGCGTAGAAGATACGCTCCCTATTTTTCATCAGGAGGAGAGAAAAAATGGCGAAATACTTTACAGAACCATCCAGAACCTTTAGCGAATTTTTACTGGTGCCCGGCTATTCTTCAAAGGAATGTACCGTTGAAAATGTGAGCTTGAAAACGCCGGTTGTGAAATTCAAAAAAGGTGAAAAACCGGATTTGGAGATGAATATCCCCTTAACCTCAGCAGTAATGCAGGCGGTTTCTGACGACAGAATGGCGGTGGCTCTGGCAAAGGAAGGCGGCATTTCCTTTATTTACGGCTCTCAGAGTGTGGAAAGCCAGACTACAATGGTTGCCCGTGCGAAGGCGTATAAAGCAGGCTTTGTAATAAGCGATTCCAACATCAGCCCAGAGGATACGCTTCAGGATATTTTAATTCTCAAGCGAAAAACAGGCCATTCCACCGTTGCCGTTACCACAGACGGTACGGCGCAAGGAAAACTGGTGGGGCTTGTGACCAACAGGGATTATAGAATCAGCCGAATGGAAAGGGATACAAAGGTTAGTGAATTTATGACCCCTTTAAATCAATTGATTATGGCACCGGCAGGCACAAGCTTGAAGGAAGCCAATAACATCATTTGGGATAACAAAATTAATCAGCTGCCCATTGTGGACAAGGACGGCAGATTACAGTATTTGGTGTTCCGCAAGGATTATGATAATCATAAGGAAAACGAAGGGGAGCTTTTGGATAAACAGAAAAGATATGTGATTGGTGCCGGCATTAACACCAGAGATTATATGGTTAGAGTGCCTGCTTTGGTTGATGCGGGTGCGGATATTTTTTGCATCGACTCCTCCGAGGGCTATAGCGAATGGCAGAAGGACACCCTGGAATGGATCCGTAATAACTATGGTGACAGTGTGAAGGTTGGCGCAGGTAACGTGGTAGATAAGGAAGGGTTCCGTTTCTTAGCGGAAAGCGGCGCAGATTTTGTGAAGGTTGGTATCGGCGGCGGCTCTATTTGCATTACCAGAGAGCAAAAGGGCATTGGTCGTGGACAGGCCTCAGCGGTCATCGAGGTTGCCCAAGCAAGAAACGAATATTTCCAAGAAACCGGCATTTATATTCCCATTTGCTCCGACGGCGGTATTGTTTATGACTACCATATGACCTTGGCGCTGGCCATGGGTGCGGATTTTATTATGCTGGGCAGATATTTTGCACGTTTTGATGAAAGCCCCACAAACAAAGTGAACATCAACGGCAGCTATATGAAGGAATATTGGGGCGAAGGCTCCGCCCGTGCAAGAAACTGGCAGAGATACGATATGGGTGGCGACGAAAACCTGTCCTTTGAAGAAGGCGTGGATTCCTATGTGCCCTATGCCGGCAGCTTGCGTGACAACGTAGGCCTTTCCTTGAAGAAGGTGAAATCCACCATGTGTAACTGCGGTGTTCTCTCCATTCCTGAGTTACAGGAAAATTCTAAGATTACCGTAATCTCTACCACAAGCTTGGTAGAAGGCGGTGCCCATGATGTATTGTTGAAGGATAATAATTTGAATTATAAATAAGAGTAGGTTAAAAATTGTGGCATCTGTTTTTACAGGTGTCATTTTTTTTGTTTTAAGACGAGTATCCCAGAATTTCTGGAGAAAAATAGTATGATTTATTTGGAGCAGTAAGGAAAAACAAAGAAAAATGTAAATTTTAAGCGCTGTATTATACATTATAATATAATCCTATAGATCTATAATGCATAAAACCATGGAAGATGCTGAGTGGGGGTTTGAGGGCAACGCCCTCAAGATTTTGACTTTGTCTATAGTCTGAAGGAGTCGACAAACCTTGGGCTTTGGGTCAGGAATTTTGCTGCGCAAAACTATCACTGTGTGATGGCAGCATTTTCTTTGCTGTTCCATCCAAATTCGCTTGCTTTTTGAAAAAAGCAAGACTAAAAACTTTTATAGAACCCGCATGTTATGCGGGTTTAAGTGGGTCAAGGGAGAAACCCTTGTGGGTGTTTGAGGGCAAAGCCCTCAGGGTTTTGACTTTGTCTTTACCCTTTGATGCTTGTACCCTTCCCCGCCAATGTTAGATTATTTAAAAAATAATATATTTTTTAGTGAACCATCTGGAAAGTTATTACCATATATAGGTGAAGGGCAAAACCACATGTGGAGGAATTCAAATTGAAAGTTTCAGAGGTAAGTGATCTGGTTAACGTTCATGGCAAGAATATATACAATTTTTGCAGGCAGCTAACGAAAAATAAAGAGGATGCGGATGAACTTTATCAGGATACGTTTTTAAAGGCGATAGAGCTATGCCATAGAATTGATAAAGGGAATAATCCAAAAAGTTATCTGCTATCAATTGCAGTGAAATTATGGAAGAACCGCAAGCGTAAATATGCCTGGCGAGAAAGAATTGTAGCAATGGAAAGCTACCAGGATGAGATTGATTATGATCAAAATCAGTGTGTTAATGTTCAAACTCCTGAAGATGAATTATTAGAAAAAGAGTGGCAGGGAATTGTTGCCAAGACAGTTGGAGATTTGAAGGAAGAATATCGTATTCCGATGTATCTTTATTATACAGCCGAATTATCATTAAAAGAAATTAGCCGAATTCTATTTTTGCCAGAGGGTACTGTAAAAAGCAGGCTTTATAAGGCAAGAAATGAGGTTAAGAAATATTTGGAGGTTAAAGGATATGGAAGATAAAGAATTAGATCAATTATTAAAAAATGCCCTTTCAAAAGATTTTGAGCTGGATGATAAATTAAACACAAAAATTTTGCAAAAAGTGAGGGAAAATGAAATGAAGGATGTAAGAAAAATAAGAAGATTTCCTATTGTAGCAGCCATTTGTTGTGCATTGTTTTGTTGTACTGCGTTTGCAGCGTGGAAGTATTTAACGCCAAAAGATGTAGCAATTGAATATGGGGATAAACAGCTTGCAGCTGCTTTTGAAGGTAATGATGCAATTTTAATGGATGAATCTAAAACTTATGATGAATATACAGTTAAATTATTAGGTGCCGTATCTGGACAGAATTTAACTAATTTCTGTACGGATGGTCAAGTTGTATCAGAACGAACGTATGCAGTTGTTGCCATCGCTAAGACGGATGGCACTCCAATGCCAAAGACTTCGGATGATGATTACGGAAAAGATCCGTTTTTTATATCACCATTGATTCAGGGATTGAATCCGCAGCAGTATAACATTATGACAATGAACGGAGGGTATTTTGATATCGTAAGGGAAGGCATTATGTATCGGATGATTGAATGTGACAATATTCAGATATTTGCGGATCATGCACTCTATTTATGTGTCAGCAATTCAACTTTTTATGAGGGAGATGCCTATCAGTATAATGAGAAAACGGGGGATATTTCTGTAAATGAAAGTTATAAAGGGATGAATCTCTTATTTGATTTTCCATTAAATAAGGATAAAGGGAATAAAGAGGCTGCCCAAGAGTATTTGAAGGAACTTTCAGATGCCCAGGAAGCTGATGCACAAGAGGGAAGCAACGAGGAAGAAGAAGCTGTACAGAATGTTGACATAAATGAAATAATGAATCATTGGACATTGGTTTCAAAAGAGAAAGTAACTCCGGATCAGGATGAAAGAATTTATTATTCCTATAAAACTTCCAATGGTTCTGGAGAAGGTTTTATTACAGTGGATGCATTATTTGAAAAGGACGAAATAGGATACTCAAAGAATTTAAGTATTAGCGAAAGTGACACTGGTCAGAACACGGTGATTTATTATAGAGATGAAAAAGGAGATGTTACTGTGTCGGTTTATGAAACAGTAAAATAATATGGGATTATAAAAGATAAGATGTGTCTATATGCCTATATAAGAAAAAGAAAATTGGAAAGTATTTTTTAGTAGTCACCATAACAAAGATTTTTTCATACTGGAAATAAGAAATGCTGGTTTACCGATATAAAAAAAGGGAGGAATCCAAACAGGAGCCTCCCTAAATTTATATTTTTTTATTAGTGCCCTGTTGTTTCAATAGCAACGGCAGGGCAGTTTGTTTTTGATTCAATGACCATTGCCTCTGTACTGGGGGGAACATCTTCAGGAATTGCTTTTGCCAAACCGTTGTCATCCAGGGAAAAAACTTCACCACAAAGGGTGATACAAAGGCCGCAGCCAATACATTTTTCATTTACATATGCTTTCATAGAATCTCTCCTTTTTTTGCAGTTTGTACTATTGTTTCAATTTCCAAAAAAGATATGCAAATTTCGTGAAAAAAGAAACTATTAATTTTAAATTTTAAGAGAATTTATAGGGGCAAAAAAAATGTAAAAAAGAATAAAAACCTCTAAATTTTATTTTATGAAACACAAAAAAGCATGGATTGCAATTTTTGCAATCCATGCTTTTTATCAGAAAACATTAGTATTCCTTGCCCATCATAAGCGCAACATCCATCCATTCGGTGACCATACGATAGGCTTCATCCTCGTCCTTCAGGCGTGCCAAGGTTTCTTCATCGCTGTCAAAGGAAAGCAGCAACGCGCCATAAATGTTGTAAAAATCAATCTGCCAATCGTTTTTATCTTTGTATTCTCTCAGGTGATAAACCATTTCGTTTAGCCCTGTAATAGTAATCTTTTTATGGATCATATCAATCCCTCCTTTTTGGTTGAGGCTATTTTTCACTTAGTATAGCAAAAAAATACTTATATGAAAAGAGGAAATGTTAAAAAATATACAAGATCATAGAAAAAGACTATTTAAATAATTTATAATTTATGGGAAATAATAAAAATGGAAGATTTTTCGGAATAAAAAAGATTTGTATTGATTTTTAAACCTTGTTATGTTAGAATTCATACAAATAAAGGGGAGTAGCTTACGCATTATGCGACGCCAGCGTTCGTCATCACGGCTCATCCGCCCGGACGTTGCCCGAAGGATACTTTGTATTCTAGGAAGCAAGACTTTTATTGTACCGAAAAATCAAGAAAGGTGCAATGAGGGTCTTTTTTGTTTGCACTGAAAGGAGAATGGAAATGGATAAGCTTTGGATGCGGAAAAAAGAGGAGCTGTTACACGAATATGCAACCTCTAAGCGTGGACTTACGGGGGAAGATGCGGAAGAGCGCATTGAAAAGTACGGCGAGAACAAGTTGAAAGAGGGAAAACGCAAGGGTGTGGTTCAGGTTTTCTTTGAACAGTTTGCGGACCTTTTGGTTGTAATTTTAATTGCGGCGGCAATTATTTCCGCAGCAACAGGGGGCATAGAAGGAACCATTGTTATTATTGCTGTGCTAATTATAAACGCAATTTTAGGCACCGTACAGCATTTTAAGGCAGTGAAGTCCTTGGAAAGCCTAAAGGCCATGTCTGCGCCCAATGCCAGAGTCATCCGAAGCGGGGAGAAAATGGAGATTCCGGCGGTAAAACTTGTCCCCGGGGATATTTTGCTTCTTGAGGCAGGAGATGTAGCGGCGGCAGATGGACGAATTTTGGAGAACCACTCCCTACAGGTGAACGAAAGTGCTCTTACGGGAGAATCCGAAAATGTAAATAAATCTGCGGAAATTATTGATAAAGAGGATTTGCCCTTGGGTGACCGTTTGAATATGGTTTTTAGCGGCTCCTTGATCTCCTATGGTCGTGCCGTTGTTTTGGTAACAGGCACAGGGATGGATACGGAAATTGGGAAAATTGCCAATTTGATGGAGTCTGCCCAAGCAAAAGCAACGCCGCTGCAAAAAAGTCTGGATGATTTTTCAAAGAAGTTGTCCATCATTATTTTGGGCATTTGTGCGGTTGTGTTTGGGCTTGGGGTATGGCGTGGTCAGCCCATTGGGGATGCGTTGATGTTTGCTGTGGCGTTGGCGGTGGCGGCAATTCCCGAGGCGTTAAGCTCTATTGTGACGATTGGCTTAGCCATCGGTACGCAAAAAATGGCAAAGGAAAATGCCATTATCAAAAACCTTCATGCTGTGGAAAGCCTTGGCTGTGTTTCTGTTATCTGTTCCGATAAAACTGGGACCTTAACTCAAAATAAAATGACGGTGCAGAAGGTTTTTACCTTGGAGGGCACAACGGATGCCGACGATGTGGAGTGTAATAAAAATCCGTATGCCCAGCTGATTATAACAGGGGTGCTTTGTAACGACGGTGCAATCAGCGCCGAAGCCATGATTGGTGATCCTACGGAAACGGCATTACTAAGCTTTTGCCGTAAAGCAGGGGGGCATGAAGGGGAGATTCGGATGACCTACCCTCGTTTGAGTGAACTACCCTTTGATTCAGATCGCAAGCTCATGTCAACACTGCATCAGATTGATGGAAAGTACATGATGATGACAAAGGGTGCGCCCGATGTTTTGTTGGCAAGGTGTAAAAATATTGTGGAGAAAGAATCCATAAGGGAAATTACCCAAAAGGATTTAGAAGCAGTTATAGCCCAAAATCAAGGGTTTTCCTCCCAAGGCCTGCGTGTATTGGCTTTTGCGAGAAAGGAAATCGGCAAGCATCGGCTGCTCACCTTGGAGGACGAGAAGGATTTGACCTTTATCGGCTTGATTGCCATGATGGACCCCCCTCGTTTGGAGTCAGCTGCTGCCGTTAGCGATTGTCTTCGGGCAGGGATACGTCCTGTTATGATTACGGGGGATCATAAGATAACGGCTTCCGCCATTGCAAAGGAAATCGGCATCTTAAAGGAGGGGGATAGAGCCCTTGAGGGTGCAGAGTTGGAGCAAATCAGCGACGATGAGCTGCGGAATAGGGTAGAGGAAATTTCCGTTTATGCCCGTGTATCTCCGGAGCATAAAATCCGCATTGTGCGGGCTTGGCAGGAGAATGGGCATATTGCTGCAATGACAGGGGACGGTGTCAACGATGCTCCCGCACTAAAGCAAGCCAATATTGGAATTGCCATGGGCATTACCGGCACTGAGGTTTCCAAGGACGCAGCGGCGATGATTTTGACGGATGATAACTTTGCCACCATTGTAAAAGCTGTGGCCAACGGCAGAAATGTATATGCAAACATCAAAAATTCCATTCAGTTTTTGCTTTCCGGTAACCTGGCGGGGATTTTGACGGTATTATTTACCTCCTTTCTTGGCTTACCATTGCCCTTTACAGCGGTGCAGCTATTGTTTATCAATCTTTTGACAGACAGTTTGCCGGCCTTGGCGGTGAACATGGAAAAACCCACAGGATACTTGCTTAATGACAAACCAAGAAATCCAAGGGAAAGCATTCTCACCAAGGATTTTATGGGCAGATTGATTATGCAAGGCGGTATGATTGCCGTTGTGACGATGATCGCGTTTTATATTGGCTTAAGAGAAAACAACGGATTGGCTTCAACTATGGCGTTTGCAACCCTTTGCATGGCCCGTTTGTTCCATGGGTTTAACTGCCGAGGCACACGTTCCGTTTTCCGCTTGCAAAATAATCCCTATAGCTACGGGGCTTTTGCCATCGGCACGGCTTTATTAATGGCGGTATTGTTTATTACGGGGTTGCATGGCTTGTTTGATATCAATGGCGCTTTGAGGGGTACCCATATTTTGAAGATTGTAGGCTTGGCGTTTGTTCCAACACTGGTAATTCAGTTAGAGCGTTTTGTAAGAGGGAAATAAAAGAGGAAAGGTCAAGGGAAAGACCTCAGGGCTCTGCCCCGAACCCTGCAAGGGATTTCATCCCTTGACCCGTTTATGCAAAAACATGCGTTTTTGCTAGGAAACAAAATTAATATTTTCCTTAACCCCCCCCATGATTATGGAGGGGGTTAAAATAAAAGTTTTTGGTCTTGCTTTTTACAAAAAGCAAGTGGGTGTGGGCAAAGCCCACGGTCTTGACCTTAGCGTCTTGACCTTAGCGTCTTGACCTTTTTACTCCACGTTTTTCATGGTCAAAGAAATTCTCTTTTTCTCAATATCAACGGAAAGCACCTTAACCTTTACTGCATCCCCCAGCTTGACGGCCTCTAATGGGTGCTTGATGAAGCGGTTGCAGATTTGGGAAATGTGCACCAAGCCATCTTGATGCACGCCAATGTCCACAAATACGCCAAAATCAATGACATTGCGTACTGTTCCCGTTAAAACCATGCCTTCTTGTAAATCCTCCATGGAAAGAACATCGCTGCGTAAAATGGGGGCAGGTGCATCCTCACGGGGGTCACGCCCCGGCTTTTCCAGCTCCTTGATAATGTCTTGTAAGGTGGGAACACCAATCCCTAGGGTTTCCGCTATTTTTTCAGGGGACGTAATTTTTTTGTCAAGACCTTTTACCTGTTTTTTTGCCACATCCTCTAAGGTATAGCCGCAAGCTTGTAGAAGCTTTTCCGCCGCCGAATAGCTTTCGGGATGCACTCCGGTATGATCTAACGCCATGGTGCTTTCGGGAATGCGCAAAAAGCCGGCACATTGCAAAAATGCCTTGGGGCCTAATTTTGGCACCTTTAATAATTCCTTTCGGCTTTTAAATTTTCCGTTTTCTTCCCGATACAATAATATATTTTTTGCAACGGTGCTGTTAATGCCTGCAACGTAGGAAAGGAGAGAGGGGCTGGCGGTATTTAAATCCACACCCACGCTGTTTACGCAATCCTCCACCACGCCGCCTAAGGCCTCACCAAGACGTTTTTGGTTCATATCATGCTGATATTGACCCACCCCAATGGATTTGGGATCGATTTTTACCAGCTCCGCCAAGGGGTCCTGTATTCTTCTGCCAATGGAAACGGCACTGCGCAAGGATACGTCATACTGGGGGAATTCCTCTGCACCCAGCTTTGATGCGGAATAAACAGAAGCACCTGCTTCGTTGGCAATGATATATTGCACCCTTCGATCTAAGCTTTTTAGCACCTCGGCAACAAATTGCTCCGATTCTCTGGAGGCTGTGCCGTTACCAATGGAAATCAGTTCTACACCGTAGGATTCAATGAGTCGTTTTAAGGTTTTTTCCGCCTCTGCCCTTTTGTTTTGGGGCGGTGTGGGGTAAATGACTGCGGTTTCCAAGGGTTTCCCCGTTTCGTCAATGACGGCAAGCTTACAGCCGGTTCGAAAAGCGGGGTCTAACGCCAATACCACCTTGCCTGCAATGGGGGGCTGTAATAAAAGCTGCTTTAAATTCTCACGAAAAACACCTAATGCCGATTCCTCTGCTTTTTCCGTGAAATCGTTGCGAAGCTCTCGTTCCAAGGAGGGGGCAATCAGACGTTTATAGCTGTCCTCTATGACCTCTTGGAGAATTTCTGCGGTGTGGCTGTTTTTCTTGATAATGGCCCGCCCCATTTTTTCAAAAAGCCTTTCGTCCTCCCCTTGAATTTTTACTGAAAGAAAACCTTCCTTTTCGCCACGGTTGATGGCTAAAATGCGGTGGCCAACAATGGTTTTCAGCGGTTCGCTGTAATCATAATACATCTCGTAAACGGACGGCTCGTCCTTGGTTTTTTGTGCCAACAAAAGACTGTTTTTCAACCATTCCTCTCGGAGTAGCTGTCGGATATTTGCATCGTCGGAAAGCTGTTCTGCTAAAATATCCTTTGCACCCTCTAAGGCTTCCCCAACAGAGGCAACCCCGTTTTCCTCATCCACAAAAAGAGTGGCATATTCCGCTAGGGGTGTCAATAAAACCTGACCCCATATCATTTCTGCCAAAGGGGAAAGCCCTTTTTCCTTGGCGATGGAGGCTCTGGTGCGGCGTTTGGGGCGGAAGGGGCGGTAAATATCGTCAATTTCCGTTTGGGTCATGGCCCTATCCAGTTTTTTCTCTAATTCCTCGCTAAGCATGCCCTGCTCTGCGATAGAGGAACGCACCTGTTCCCTTTTTTCCTCTAAATTTCTGAGGGCGGCCAGACGGTCGGCAAGGACACGAATCACCTGATCGTCTAGGGAGCCTGTCATTTCCTTGCGGTAGCGGGCGATAAAGGGTACTGTGTTGCCTTCATCCAAAAGGGTAACCGTATTTTCAACTTGAAAAGTTTTAATATTAAGTTCTTCCTGTAATCGTTTTAAAATATCCATTTTTATGCCATCCTTTATTTTTGTAATTTTTGAAAAGAGCTCGGTTTTGAAGCTTTTTCAAAGTAACAGAGGAAAAAGCCCAATTGCTTTTTAAAAAAAGCAAGCCCAAAAACTTTTACAGAACCCGCATATTATGCGGGCTGAGATGGGGCAAGGGTGAAACCCTTGTGGGTGTTTGAGGGAAAAGGCCTCAAGGTTTTGACTTTATTTTTCATAAGCAAGCCAAAGCCTGTTCAATTTCTCCTTGCATCTTTCAGTGGTATCCGTTAAGGTGTAGCCGAAAAAATCCCCTTCTGTTTTTTCCATCAAACCACGCTTAATTAAATAATCCAAATGGGACATGGTTTCTCCCACGGCAAACCAACGCTGGGAGAGGGGAAATTCTTCCCAAGTTTTGCCCCGCATTGACCATTTTAAGCAAGAACCGATTTGTGTTGCATGAGCATTAGGAAATTTTCCCACGGCATCAATGGTTTCTTCCAAGCGTATTAAGTGATGATGAATAATTTCCTCAATGCGCACATAAACGTCCATCTCGTTTTTTCTGTGAGCAGGCAAAGCGGTTTTCATATCAAAAGCACGAATTTTTACTAAGCTGTCCAAATAATCCCCCAAGGAGTCCTCAATGCCCACCCAAGCGGTGATATTTGGCGTAATATCAAATAAAATATGGTCAGCGGAAAGCATCAGCTTTTCCTCGGGCAGATACAGACAGGTTTGCCCCGGCGTGTGTCCCGGAACAAATACACACTGAAATGTATATGAACCCACTTGAATGGCGTCCCCATCTCCCACAATTTCTGCATCAAAATAATAATCGGGCTCAAAGCCTCTGGCAGGGTTTTCGTCTTTTAGCCAAAGCACCTGTTCCTCTGTAAAGCCCTCTTTTCGGTAAAGCATATCATACGTGTCCCAACGGTTTCCGTTTAAAATCCAGCCTAAATATTCATAATCCTTTTGGCTCATGAAAATTTTCCCCGGCTTTTCATGCATCACCCCAGGGGCAAGACCGGAGTGGTCGGAATGCAAATGTGTCAAGAACATATTCGTTTTTCCCCAATCCACATTCAGCTCCCGCAAGCCCTCAAGTAAGGCCTCCTTGCACTCGGGACGGTTAAAGCCCGTATCAATGATCAGACTTTCTTCGCCATCTTGCACCACATAGCAATTTAGGTTTTTCAAGGGATTGTTGGGCAGGGGGACATCTATTTTATAAATGTTTGGAGTTTCATAAACCTTTGTAATCATCTCATTTTCCTTTCTTCCTTTGTTTTTTTATCTATATATTATATAGGGAAAGAGAACTTAACACAAGTTGGATTGCAAAAAGTAAAATATTATATTTTTTATGCAATATATAGTTGACATATAGGAAAATATATTGTATAACTAAAGTACAGCAGCGGAAAGGAAGTGGAGGTATGAAAAACTTAAGGATAAAGTCGGCAAGGGCGGCCTTAGACCTTTCTCAGGATGAGCTTGCCCAAAGGGTGGGTGTAACAAGGCAGACCATTGGAATGATTGAAGCGGGGAAATATAACCCTACCTTAAATTTATGCATCGCCCTTTGCAAGGCGTTAGGGAAAACGTTGGATGAACTTTTTTGGGAAGCAGAAAATTAAAAATAGGAGGTTATATTATGTTAGCGCAAAGAAAATTTGATGATGAACGTCTGGAAAACGCGAAAAAAAAATTGCAACAGAGTGGTTTATAGGAATTTATTATTTCTGCTTAATTTCAATTATAGCGAAGTTCGTTATCTTTGATTTAAGCTTTAGCCAATGTAGCACAGAATTTTTTTTGATATTGTTAACGCCTTTGTATTTTTACATTCGCCCAAGGCAAATGGGGTTTGCATTTTCTGAAGATAAGAGATGCAATAAAAGAATAATCATCACATTGGTTTTTATTGCCACTGCGTGGGTGGCTTTGGCAGGATGGGTAGATGGTATTCATGGCGCGGTTAATTGGATAGCAACCTTGCTTGTCTATGGTTTTATCGCCGTTGCAGTTGGGGGGGTTATTGTCCCGGCAGAGAAAGAGCGTAAGAAAAAGATTGAGGAGCAATGGAGCGATGACTGAATTTTAAAAAAAAGAAAATAGGAGGTTTTTAGTATGAAAATTAGGGATGAAAGAGTAGAACAAAACAAAAACAAAATATTAGCAGAGTTGATGCGGTTAGTGTGTTTTTTTGTTGTCATATCCTTTGTTGTGAAATCACTGTATTTTAAAATGGATTTATCTCAGTGTATCACGGAATATGTGATTATAATTTTTGCACCCATTTATCAAATGGTGCGCAGCCGACAGCTTGGGGTGGTGCTTACGACCAACCTTCGGGAGCAGTTGAATCCCAAGAGAAATATTATAATGGCAATTTTGGGTGTGGTAGTATTCTTTTTCATTTGGTTTACCAGTGGGAGACAGGTAACGAAAGAATTTGCATTTTGGTATATTGCAACCTTCCTTGTAGCATTTTTTCTGATTCGGGTTGTTTTTGTCCGTTCTGAGGAGGGCAGAATAAAAAAGTTGGAAAAAGAATTTGAGGATGATTGAAAAAATCTTCCAAATAATAAGAAATGTTTCAAAAAGCCTTGCAGAAGCAGGGCTTTTGTGTTATTTTATTTTAGTGTCGGTAATTATGCCGACCTGTAAAAAATCCTTGTTCTCCCGTAAAAGGAGAGCCATATGTCCAAAAGGAGGTGTAACATATATGAACAAGTACGAATTAGCTATGATTTTAAGTCCCGTACTGGACGAAGAAGGCAGAGTAGAAGAAGTAGCAAAAATTCAGGCTACTTTGGAAAGATTTGGTGCGAAAATCGAAAAGGTTGATGATTGGGGCAAAAGAAAGCTCGCTTACGAAATTAAAAAAGTAAACGAAGGTTTCTACAGCTTCACAGCATTCGAAGCTCCCGCTGATGCTCCCGCAGAAATTGAATCTCGTATGCGTATTATGGAAAACGTTTTGCGTTATCTCATTATCCGTAAAGAGGCGTAAGAAGGAGGGAATCCTATGAACAAAGTGATCCTAATGGGCCGATTGACCAAAGATCCTGAGGTAAGATATTCTCAGGGAAATGAACCTTTGGCCGTAGCAAGATACACTTTGGCGGTGAACCGCCGCTTCAAGCGTCAAGGCGAGCCCGAGGCCGATTTTATCAATTGTGTTTCTTTTGGTAAAACAGGTGAATTCGCGGAAAAATACTTCAAAAAAGGTCAAATGGTTAGCGTTGTCGGTAGACTCCAGGTTCGTTCCTGGGACGATAACGAGGGTAAAAAACGATGGAGCACAGACGTTGTGGTTGAAGAACAGTTCTTTGCGGAAAGCAAGGCGTCCTTCGAAGGTCATAAGGCCGAAACGCCTGCCGCACCAAAGCAAACAGCCCGTGATGATGGTTTCTACCCAATTGATGAGAGCATCGAAGATGACGATTTGCCCTTCTAAAATCCAGTAAAGAAGGAGGACTTAAACATGATTCAGAAAAGACGTGGTCGTAGAAGAAAACGCGTTTGCCAATGTTGTGCTGATAAAATAGCAACAGTGGATTATAAAGATGTAAACAAGCTGAGAAGATATATATCTGAAAGAGGCAAAATTCTTCCCAGAAGAATTACAGGCAATTGTGCAAAGCATCAAAGAGCGTTGACAACAGGAATTAAAAGAGCAAGACATATGTGCCTGATGCCTTATACACAGGACTAAAAAATATAAAAAAGACGGTTCTCCGTCTTTTTTTGTTGTTTAAAAAAATTTGAATTTTAAAGAATCCTTTACAATCATCAAAAAATTACATAATATAAGAATATTAATGGCAATTGAAATTTGAATACCAACAGCGGCATCAAAAAGGAGGTTGGTCAGTGGTGATATTATTTGCATTTTTAAGTGGGTCGGCGCGGCAAATTGAAGAAATGCCCCAGGTTTTGCCTTTGCTTTTAGGTTTTTTGGTGGCTTTGTTTCTTTTAAACCTGGGAATAAGCTTGATTAGAAAAAAAGCTGGCAGGGATAACAAAAAAGAGGCCGCTTCTCCAGAGAAAAAACAGCTGAAACCATAAATTTCTAGGACGAATTTGGCGAAATATACAGAAAAAACTTGTGGTTTTTTGTTGACAATGGTTTCACAAGGCTTTATAATGAATCTGTAATTAAATATTGAAATTCTTCAGGGCAGGGTGAAATTCCCGATCGGCGGTAAAGTCCGCGAGCGTAAGCAGGATTTGGTGAAAGTCCAAAACCGACAGTATAGTCTGGATGGAAGAAGAATAAAAGTTTGATGTTTTTTTCGTGGAAAAATCATTTTTTTCTGCGAGCATGCGTCGGCCTTTATTTTGCTTGTTTAGCCTGAAGATTTTCAGGCTTTTTCTTTTGCAAAAAGAAAAAGTTCGCTTTTATACCTTGGCGATCAGCCTGAAAATTTTAGACGGAAAATGGAGGAGAAAGTAAATGGAAAATATATCTACAAAAGTAACAATGACGGGGGACAAGAAAAAAATGTCCACAAGAATTATGGTATCTTTGGCAATGCTAGCGGCAATTTCTGTTGTATTGGTGGCGGTGATTCACTTTCCACTGATTCCCGCGGCAGCCTTTTTAGAGTATGACCCGGCGGATATTCCTATTTTGATTGGTGCGTTTGCCTTTGGGCCTGTGGCAGGCTTATTGCTTGCAATTGTTGTTTCTGTGATTCAGGGTATTACCGTAAGTGCTGCCAGCGGCCCTATCGGCATTGTAATGCATATTTTTGCAACGGGTGCCTGTGCCTTTGTTGCCGGCAGTATTTACAAGAGAAATAAAACCAGAAAAAATGCGGTGATTGCGTTAATCGCCGGCGCTTTGGTGCAGACGGTTGCCATGGTTATCATGAACATGATCTTTACACCTTTATTTATGAATGTTCCCTTAGAAAAGGTAATTGGGATGTTGGTTCCCATCATTATTCCCTTTAATTTATTAAAAGCAGGTATTAATTGTACAATGACATTTTTCCTGTATAAATCCATTTCCCATCTGATAAAGGGAAATGCATGATTGAAGGCTACGTTTATTACTAAGTCCCTTCCAAGAAATTTTAAGAGGCGTTCCCTTGATGTAACACAAGGGGACGCTTTTTTTTTATGGTGTTTCAGACAAAAAAACATTTTATTTATTTTTTTATTGTCACAGAAAGACAGATTGCATATAATGGTACTAATTGGACTCAGCTTTTAGGAGCGGAAAAGAGGTTTTTATATGAACAGAAAAACAGTAATCGTTTTATTCGGTGGGCAGTCATCGGAGCATGAGGTTTCCAGAATGTCTGCAACAACCATGCTAAATGCATTGGATAGTCAGAAATATCAGGTCATCCCCGTAGGCATTACAAAAGAGGGGCAATGGCTTATTTATACAGGTCCAACAGAACACATTAGCACAGGGCAGTGGGAAAAATATGCAACGCCTGCAATTTTAAGCCCTGATGCAAAACAGAAGGCTCTTTTGAAAATTGTGAACGGACATGTGAAGGTGATCCCTGTTGATGTGGTAATTCCTGCACTCCACGGTTCATGGGGGGAGGATGGAACAATCCAGGGTCTTTTGGAAATGGCTCGTATTCCTTATGTTGGCTGTGGTGTTTTAGCCTCATCCGTTTCCATGGATAAGGTTTTTACAAAGCTGATTGCAAAAAATTACGGGATTCCTCAGGCAAAATATATTTGGTTTTACAAGGATGAATTTGACCAAATGGATAAGCTCATAGAACGAGTGGAAAAGAAATTAGGCTTTCCCTGCTTTGTGAAGCCGGCCAATACAGGCTCATCCGTGGGGATTAGCAAGGCAAAGAATAAGGCTGATCTGGAAAAGGCATTGCTGCTAGCGGCTGGATATGACAGAAAAATTATTGTGGAGGAGGCTATTGCGGGTAGGGAGTTCGAATGCTCCGTCCTTGGCAATGAAGAACCCCTGGTAAGCGGTGTGGGCGAGGTTTTATCCGCCGCAGAATTTTATGATTATGACGCAAAATACAATAACAGCGAATCTCGCACGGTGATCCCTGCCCCCATTACGGAGGAAGAGGAGAAAACCATACGGAAAATTGCGGCAAAAATATTTCAGGCCGTGGACGGCAGTGGCTTAGCTCGGGTGGATTTTTTCATGGAAGAGGAAACAGGGCGTGTTTTGTTTAACGAAATCAACACCATGCCCGGCTTTACCGCCATTAGCATGTATCCTATGCTGTGGGAGGAAGCAGGGCTGAAGAAAGCGGAACTGATGGATCGCTTGGTTGAATTGGCGCTTTTGCGTGACAATGGAATCCGAGGCTGAAAAGAAAGAAGGAACCTTATGGATAAAAGACCGATTGGTATATTTGATTCAGGAGTGGGTGGCTTGACGGTTGTAAAACAGGTCATGAAGGTCATGCCTCATGAAAATATCGTTTATTTTGGCGATACGGCACGCTTGCCCTATGGCAGTAAGTCAAAAGAGGCGGTCACAAAATTTTCCAAGCAAAATGTACGTTTTTTACTGACCAAGGAAGTAAAAGCAATTATTGTTGCCTGTAATACAGCCAGCTCCAACAGTTTGGAGGAGCTGCATAAAGCTTTTGATGTGCCTATTTTTGGTGTGGTGGATGCAGGCGTGGCGGAAGCCCTCCGTACCACACAAAACAAAAAAATTGGTGTGATTGGTACAGCGGGGACGGTGCGGTCTAGGGCTTATGAGAAAATGATCCTCAGGCAGGAGGCTACAATGGAGGTGTTTTCCAAGGCATGCCCTCTTTTTGTGCCCTTGGCCGAGGAGGGCTGGACAGAAAATGAAGTGGCTCGGCTGACGGCGGAAAACTATCTGGAGGGGCTGTTGGCAAAGGGGATTGATTCCTTGGTTTTAGGATGTACACATTATCCACTGCTGAAGCGATGCATTGGAACGGTGGTGGGGGAAAATGTAAAGCTGGTTGATCCTGCAAAGGCAACGGCTAAGCAGGTGAAGCTTTTTTTGCAGGAAAAAGGGATAACAAACCTTGAGGAAAAAACGGGGGAAAGAACCTTTTACTTAAGCGATTATACAGACATGTTTTATTCAATTTGCCAAAAGGCGTTAAAACAGGGGTATCATCCAGAGATTATGGATATTGAACAGTTTTAAATATCCTTGAAGCGGGATTTTTTTAAAGGCTTCAAGATACATTATTCCTTGTATTTGTACAAATGAGATTGTCAACAAATTTTGGAGCGTTTTTGAAAAACAAAATTTGCTACAGGAGGAAGGAACATGGCGCTAAATAAAAATAAAGAACTGCTGGTCGTTGATGATGTTGAGGTAAACCGTGTCATCCTTCGTGAAATTTTTCAAGAGGATTATACAGTCTTGGAGGCCCAAAACGGCTTGGAGGCCTTGGCGATTATTGATGACCATGGCGAAAACCTGGCTGCGGTATTGTTGGATATTGTTATGCCGGTAATGGATGGGTTTGGTGTTTTGGAGGCTTTGCAGGAAAGGGATTTCATAAAAAAAGTCCCTATTTTTTTAATTACGGCGGAATGTTCAGAAGAAGTGACATTGCGTGGCTTTGAATTAGGGGTTATGGATGTGATTGAACGGCCCATTGTTGCCCATATTGTGAAGAAGCGCATGGAGAGCATTATTGAGCTGTGTATGATGCGCAATCAGTTAAACAATCAGGTTTCACTCCAGGAAAAGAAGCTGGTGGAAAAGGCAAGGGAAATTCAAGAGTTAAACAATGCCATGATTAGTGCATTGGCCACTGCCATTGAGTTTCGTGATTGTGAAAGCGGAGAGCATGTAAAAAGAATTCAGGATTTAACACTGTTTCTTTTGAAAAAAACAAGCTTTGGCAAAGGACTGCGTGAACAGGAAATCGAAAAAATTGCAACAGCTGCCATCATGCATGACGTGGGGAAAATTGCAATTCCCGATTATATTTTGAATAAGCCGGGGAAATTGACGACGGAGGAATTTGAAATTATGAAGACCCATACTGTGCGCGGCTGCGACCTTTTGGATCAGATTCCTACCATCCATCACAATTCTGTGTATCGTTATGCCTACGATATTTGCAGGCATCATCACGAACGATGGGACGGCAAGGGCTATCCCGATGGCTTAAAGGGAGATGAAATTTCATTATGGGCTCAAATTGTTGCCCTGGCGGATGTGTATGATGCGTTAACCAGTGAAAGGGTTTATAAACCGCCCTATACCCACGAAAAGGCAATTGAAATGATTTCCAATGGGGAATGCGGAACCTTTAACCCCATATTAATTCAAGAATTCCGTAGATTTTCCGAAGAGATAGAGGGATTGGTTTATCCAAGGCAAGGTGGGTGTAGAGATGGAGGAAGCAAAAAAAAATAAAACTGCAATTTGTTGCTGTAAACCTGTATAAAGGTGTAAAACAGTTTTTGAATAAGGAAGTTTTATATGAGAAATTTTTATTTCGATTTCCTTGGGATTCGAATATGCAAATACTTAGAGCGGCATAGGCGGTGGAAGAAAAGCAGGCGGCTTTTTACGCAACACATACATTATTGGGGGCGTAGCGGCAAATTTATCAATGGAGTGGTTTTATGAGGTGTTGTATCCCCTTACGCAGGCACTCCGCCAGAAAAACATTGCTTTGGCAAAATGCCATATGCCATCTGTGGAGAAGGCATATGTTTTTATATTGGAAGCACTAAAATAAATAGGAAAAGAGGGTATTCCGCAAGGCATTTTATGTCTTTTGGAATACCCTCTTTTAAGGGGAAGAAGTAGAAAGAATGTTATTATATGGGGGAGAATAACATCCTCGTTATTCAGTATTGCCTGTTTCTATTGGAAATATTCCTATAGTAAAAGGAAAAATTAAGCCAAATAATAATAATTATTATTTAGTAAAATCTATTGATTTCTTCCGAGATCTGTGTTATACTCAAAAAAAAAGAATAGAAGCAAATTGGATTGGATAAAATCAAATAAGGAGGAATGAAAAATGTTGCAAATTAAATCGGATAAATTTCAAAAAGAAGTGCTTGATAGTAATGTTCCTGTGTTAGTTGATTTTTCGGCTACATGGTGTGGCCCTTGTAAAATGATGGGGCCTGTTTTGGAACAGCTCTCCGCGGAATATGAAGGTAAGGCAAAGGTATTTAAGGTTGATATTGATGAGTCAATGGATTTGGCGGAAAAGTATCAAATTATGAGCGTTCCCAATATGTTGATTTTTAAGGATGGAAAACCCGTTGACGCTGTGGTTGGGGTAACGCCTCCCGGCGTTTTGAAACAGAAGCTTGATAAGATTGTAAAATGATTCTAGGTAATACACTCCTCATAGGTATTTGTTTGGAAGCACCCCAAGACACCTGTCTTGGGGTGCTTTTCTGTGGTTTTGGAACGCATTTTATACATAAAAATCGTGTAGCAGGGGTCATTTTTTCACATAATTTGTATTTATTTAAGTACATAATTTGTAGAAAAAAATCAGGAAAAACAGCATACAAAATACAGTATTCTAAAATATTTTGAAATTTTGTATGTAAATAAATACATTTTAATAAAAAAGATTGGTGTTTTTGTCAATAGAGAAAATTTTATGTACAAAAACATATACAATTTTAAAAAAAGTGAAAAAAAGACAAAGTTGACACCTTTAAAATTACATGGTATTGTTTTCACAATCCATTTTTAAGAATAAAGCGAGGTTTTATCCATGAATTGTGTTGCAGATTTAACAACTCAATATGGTCTTGTGCTGATTATTAGCACTATCCTTCTGGTCCTTGTGGTGATTATTTTGACCAAAGAGAAGAATAGTGCTGATTGTCATGTGAGAAAAACCTCTGCAATATAAGAAATAAGAGCAAAAGGCTCTTGTGCAGAAAGAGGAAAGGACTTATGGCGATCGCTGTAAGTCCTTTTGTTTTAGAAATGGAACAACAACAACAAGCTTAAATAGCGAAAGAGGAGATGGTTATAATGGATTTTGTAATGGCACTTAGCCCCCTGGTATTAATTTTGGTAGGAATCGTTGTTCTCAAAAAGCCGGCGATGAAGGTAGCGCCCATAGGACTTGTATATATTATTATTTTGGCGTTTACATATTTCTCTCCTGGGGATGTCGTATTCAAGGATACGGTTACAATGATTGATGGTCTTTTATGGAAGGGCATTAAGGAAGGCTCTAAGATTGTTATGTTGGTTTTTTCTTCCTTCCTGCTGTTAAATTTAATGCAAAGATCGGGGGCTATGAAGCAGGTACAAAATACATTAGCCAATGTTACAAATGACCGCAGAGCTCAGTTAATTATTGTAGGGCTTATGGTACCCATCTTTTTGGAGGGTGCGGCAGGTGCGGGTTCTCCTGCGGCGATTGCGGCACCATTTTTGGTAGGCTTGGGCTTTAATCCCATTGTTGCCATTGTGGTTGCCCTTATTGGGGATGCCACACCTTGCTCTTGGGGCGGCGCAGGACTTACCACCATTACAGGCGGCGCCTATTTGGTTGACCAGGGCGTAAGCACTGCAGCGCTAAATTCCGCCATGGTTGGCAGAATTCATATGTTTGGCGTATTTGTAATTCCATTTTTAATTGTAATGATTGCTTTTGGCAAAAAAGGCTTTAAAGGCATTATTCCTTATCTGCTGTTTTCTGGAATTAGCACAGGCTGTATTATGTTTGCAATTTCCAATTTTGTGGGGCCGGAAGTTACAAGCTTAGGCACAGGGCTGTTATCCATCATTTGTTCCATCATCTTCTTAAAAGTTGTAAAGATTAAAACGCCTGAGGAGTTTCAATACAAAGGCGAAAATAAAGGGGAGAACGCCGGAGAACGCCGTTTTTCCTCCTTCCATGCCCTATCTCCTTATTTGGTGTTGGTAAGTGCGCTTCCCATTGTGCGCTATACCGTACCTTTTTCCATCCTTACAACCTTTGGCTATATTGTTTGGGTAGACGTTGTTGTTTTCCTTTGTGCCTGCATTGGCTGTGTTATTTTGGGCGTTAGCCTGGAGGGCTTCTTTGATACCATGGGCCAGACGATCAGGCGTGTGGTTCCCGTATTGGTTACTATGGGCTCTTTATTGACGGTTTCTTATATTATGCAAAACAGCCAGACGGGTATGATTCAAATCATTGCCACAACCATTGCCGATGCGGCAGGGCCCCTTTATCCTGCGGCGGCGGTTGCCATTGGTGCGGCAGGCTCCTTTATTACGGGCACAGGGGTTGGCTCAAACATTATGTTTGCACCCATGCATTTGAACGCAACAAATATGCTGGGGCTGAACCCCATTACTGTTTTTGCGGGACAAAATGCCGGCGGGTCTTTAGGCAACCTAATTTGCCCCAACAACGTTGTTGCAGCCTGTGCAACCGTTGGTGTCATTGGCAGGGAGGGCGAGGTTTTAAAGCGCACTTTGGCGGCATTTGCCGTTATTTTAACAATTTATATGATTTTGTGCATGGTTTATACCCATATACTTTTTACCGGTTTTGGATTATAATCATTCTATATTTGAATAAAACTAATATAATTTCTAACTAGGAGGTCTTTAGAATGAAAACAAGAAGTGTTGGTATCATTGGTGTTGGACATGTTGGTGCCCATTGTGCGTACAGCTTGGCGGTACAGGGCATTGTGGATGAATTGGTTTTGGTGGATATTAATGAGCAAAAAGCAATCAGCGAGTGCCAGGATTTAAGAGATAGCGTGGCATATCTGCCCCACAGAGTAGAGGTTCGCACCGGCGGCTATGCCGATGTAAAGGATTGTGACGTGGTTGTAATCAGCGTTGGTGTAATCACAAAGAGCAATAACCGTTTGGATGAATTGAATGTATCCATCGGCATGGTAAACAGCTTTGTAAAGCAGGTAGTGGATGCAGGCTTTGATGGTATTTTTGTTAACATAACAAACCCTTGTGATATTATTGCAAGACAGGTGCATAAGCTTTCCGGCTTCGATAAATCCCGTGTATTCGGCACAGGCACAGGCTTGGACAGCTCCCGCTTTAAAGCCGTTTTGGCAAGAGAAATGGGCATTGACCATAAATCCTTAGTGGCTTATACCATGGGCGAGCATGGAGATTCTCAGATGGCTCCTTGGTCACATGTAACGGTAAACGGCAAGCCTCTTCCAGAGCTTATGGAAAAAGATAAAAAATATGACGTAGATAAGGAAGCGGTTTTAACGGAAGCAATTAGAGGGGGCTGGGTAACCTTTGCAGGCAAGGGTTGCACAGAATATGGCATTGCCTCCACCCTTGCACGAATTGTAAACGTTATTTTCCACGATGAAAAGGCAGTTATGCCTTGCAGCACACAGTTAAACGGCGAATACGGACAGAATGACCTCTTCATCAGCACGCCTTGTGTCATTGGCAAGAATGGCGTTGAGGAAGTATATGAAATGAACCTTACTGAAGAAGAAATGGCAGCGTTCCATCACTCTTGCGATGTAATCCGCACCAATATTGGTTATATTAACGAGGAAGCATAATAAAATTTTGCAAGTCTCTGCTAAAAAAGCGTGGTATGTAAAAAATTGCAGCCTAATCTATAGTAAAACGCTTTTTTTCAGTGGTGATATTCCAACAACGATGTTTGCATAAAATTTCTTTGTAAAAAGCCTGTTTAGGGGAGTTCAGTTTGTTTTTCGTAAACCGGATCGTTATTTATTTTGCAAGGTTTTTCCGTGCTTGAAAGCTGCAGCGATACAATAAAAGGAAAAATTCGTACCTTATGGTACACCTCCCTCTACAATTTTCCATTTTATTGTGTTTGCTGGAGCAATCGAAAATGGTCAAAAGTCTTACGGGATAGTTGCGCTCAGGCTTATAAGAAGCAAGGGAAAAGAGGGGATAAAATCAAACCAAAATCCCTCCCGATTTTGGTTTGATCTAATCTGGGTATATGGAGGCGTAATTTGGTAAAACGAAACCGATGACATAGGGAACATGGGTATTGGGAACCATTTGAGCAGGCATAAATCATTACTTTTTTCCAAGGGCATAATATTGGGGTAAAATTGTAAAAAAAGCCTTTGGCAGAATTTTTTTAAGCAGCAAGCATTTCTCTAGTTTTTTATAAAGGAGAGGCTGTGTTTTTTGAAAAACAGAAAGGTTATATTTTCCTTAGGAAAGTTCATTGGGGAGGATAAAACTGTTTTCTGGGATTCATTTCAGCTTTAGAAAAGGGAATTTTGCGTATGACAAAGTTGATTTGGAAAGGCCCTTTTTGGGCAAGTAAGGGTGTTTATCGAAAAAAGATAGACACTCTTATTTTTTTTCCCGACTGTTTTTTGTCCGTTTTTAAGAAGTTTTTGGGCAACTTCCAAAAAAAGACTGTACCGGCAAAGAATGCCCATACAGCCAATTTAAACTATCTGGAAACCATAAGCTTTTTTAACGCAGTGTTTAAATCCTCCAGCGTTAAGCGGTACATATCAAAATCCTTGTGAATGATATCGTAGGTTTTTGCCCACCAGCCACCCCAGGTTGGACGCTCGGAGGGATTTAACCAAACAATATGAGGGTATTTTTCCTTGAAGCGCTGCAGCCATTCTAAGCCCGTAACCTGATCCCTTGCGCCATAGGAATAGTAGCTTGGGTCTAAAAGCTCGGAGGGCTCCATTTGGGCATCGCCAACGATAATAACCTTGTATTCACTGCTGATATTGTTTAAAATCCAATCTGTAGAAATGATGTTACTGGGCCGCAAATCCGCCTCGGTATAGATTTTGGAATAAATGCAGTTATGGAAATAAAATACCTGCAAATCCTTAAAATGGCTTGATTTGCTTACGGCCTGGAACAGTGCGCTGCAAAGGCGGCTGTAATATTCCATGGAACCGCCGCTATCCATCAGCAGTAAAACCTTAACCATATTTTTTCTGGGCTTTTCATAAACGATCTTTAAACTGCCTGCATTATCACAGGTTTCACGGATGGTTCCGTCAATGTCAAATTCTGTTCTTGTTTCCTCGGAACGAGAGGAAAACTGACGCAGCTTACGAAATGCTACTTGGAACTGACGGGTATCCAGGGTGTTATCTTGACGGAAGTCGCGGAATTTACGCTCTCCTGCAACTTGAAAAGCACGACGCTGGCCGCCTTGACCGCCAACGCGAATCCCTCGGGGGCTAAAGCCGCTGTTGCCAAAAACGGAAACACCACCTGTGCCAACCCAATAGCTGCCGCCGTTATGCTCCTCCTTTTGCTCCTCCAGCCGTTCTTGAAACATTTTCTGAATTTCAGCTTGGGAAATGCGCTCGTTTTCCATGGCGCGGGCCATATCAAACTCTTTTCCCGGCTTATCTTTAGGCTTTTCTAACCAGTCCAAAAGCTCCTGAGGCAATTCGTCGGTGGCAAATTCCATATCCTTAAAGAACTCAAGGAAAGCACCGTCAAATTTATCAAAGTCTGCCTCGCTTTTTACAAGAACACTGCGGCAAAGATAGTAAAAGCCTGTAAAGCTTGAGGCATGAAGCCCCTTATCCAATGCTTCCACCAAGGACATCCACTCGTTTAGGGAAACCTTAAGCCCTCTGGCGCGAAGCAGATAAAAAAATGAAGTAAACATATAGGCTCACCTGCTTTTACTTTAAATATCTTCTCATGGTGTCAATATCTTCGTTCTTTTTGAGCAATACTCCGGCAAAAGGTACCTTTGTTTTGATTTTTTCGGGATCAATTCCGCCAAGCACAAGGGCTTGAATCCAGTCGATTACCTCTGAGGTGCTGGGTTTTTTCTGGATATTATACAAATCCCTGATCCAATAGAAGGTGTCCATAACCTGTTGTAATAAATGCTCCTCAATATCTTGATAATGAACGGCGATGATTTCCCTCATCTGCTCCTCGTTGGGGAATTCAATGTAGTGGAAAATACAGCGGCGCAAAAAGGCATCGGGCAGCTCTTTTTCTGCATTTGAGGTAATAATTACAATGGGACGTTGCTTTGCCTTCACCGTTTCCTTTGTTTCCGGGATATAGAACTCCATTTTATCCAATTCCCAAAGCAAGTCGTTGGGGAATTCCAAATCCGCCTTATCAATTTCATCAATGAGCAAAATCACCTGCTCGTCCCCAGAAAAAGCCTCGCCCAGCTTCCCCAGCTTAACATATTTTTTGATATCATCTACACCTTCATTGCCAAACTGACTGTCGTAAAGACGCTGTACCACATCATAAACATAAAGGCCATCCTGTGCCTTTGTTGTGGATTTAATATTCCAAATTATCAGTTTCTTTCCCAATGCGGCGGAAATTGCTTCTGCCAGCATTGTTTTACCAGTACCCGGTTCACCCTTAATGAGCAATGGCTTTTGAAGCGCAATGGCAATATTAACAGAACGCATCAACTCGTCACTTGCAACATAATCCTTACTGCCTTGAAACGTTGTATTCATATAGTATCCACCTTTCGTTTGTCAAAAAATAATCACAATAGCTCTATTTTATGAGATGCAATACAGTTTTGTCAATAAAAATGCCGCTTTTCCTTAAAGAAAAGCGGCATTTTGGCTGTTTAACGAATTATTTCATCTCAAAGCCTGCAAGCTTTGCCAATTCTAAGATAGAAGCCTTAGAAACTTTTTTGCCCTTGTACTCGATAAGTTCCTCCATACTACCGGAGAAAATATCAGCGGGTTCGTATTTTTTAAGTACAATGGAATCTTCCTCCACAAAGATTTCCAAAGAATCCTTAATTTCGATTCCCATATTTCTGCGCAATTCGATAGGCAGTACAACTCTCCCCAATTCGTCAACTTTACGTACGATACCTGTAGATTTCATGTGTTTCACCTCTGGATTGTATTTTTTCATTAGCAGTCCCAAACAAAGCTGTAACTTAAGAAAGAGTTTAGCATGAAATTTGACAAATTACAACAAAAAATTACTGGGAACATAAGGAAAAATCCAAAAATTTGAAATTTTTTAAGATAATCAAAAATATTTGAGAAACAGGGGGTTCTGATCAATTATAATTTTATTTTTGGTATACATAACACTGTGTTATTGGTACGTTTTTTAAAAGGAAAATTTTGAATTTTGGAAAAGCTTCTGACATGAACCCACAGGGTACAAGCATAGAATAAAAGAACAGAATTAAAAGAACAGGAGGTGAGGGCATTGCTGGATGCGATATGGGGATTTTTTATCATAGGCGGAATTTTAACCGGGGCGGCCTTGGGGCGCATGGATATGGTTACGGCGGCGGTTATAAGCGGCGGCAAAAGTGCCGTAGAGTTGGCAATTACTATGGGTGGCGTGGTGGCCATGTGGTCTGGGGTATTAAAAATAGCGGAAAAAGGCGGCATGATTGACAGCCTATCGGTAAAACTAACGCCGGCCATGGATTTTTTATTCCCCTCGGTACCCAGGAACCATAAGGCCAGACAATATATTGCGGCCAATTTTGCCGCAAATTTTTTGGGCTTGGGGTGGGCGGCTACGCCGGCAGGGCTTATGGCAATGAAGGAGCTGCAAAAGCTAAATAAAGAAAAGGAATGTGCCACAGGAGCAATGTGCATGTTTCTTACGATAAATATGTCCTCCTTACAGCTGGTTACGGTAAATATTTTGGCGTATCGTACGGAATTCGGTTCTCAAGCACCGGCGGAAATTGTGGGGGTGGGTATTGTGGCTACACTCATCACCACCCTCGTAGGAATGCTTGCGGCAAAAATAATGGATAAGGTGGGGTGAAAAAATGCGGCTGCTATTGGTAATTTCCGACTTTATTATCCCTGTTACGGTTTTATTTATCGTATGCTTTGGATGCTTAAAAAAAGTAAAAATATATGAAACTTTTCTGGAGGGGGCAAAAGATGGGCTGAAAACAGTGGTTGAAATTCTGCCCACATTAATTGGTTTAATTGTTGCTGTGGAGGTGTTTCGTTCCGGAGGGCTTTTGGATATTTTGACAAATTTTATCCGCCCTTTGGCCCAGAGAGTGGGGTTTCCTGCGGAATTGGCACCGCTTAGCCTAATACGATTGGTTTCCTCCTCGGCGGCCACAGGGCTTTTGCTGGATATTTTCCGCAATTTTGGGCCAGATTCCTTTTTGGGACGGGTTTCTTCCGTTATGATGAGCTGCACGGAAACGGTGTTTTACACCATGAGCCTGTATTTTTTATCCGTAGGTATAAGAAAGACGCGATATACCCTTCCCTGCGCTTTACTTGCTAATTTTGCAGGGGTTATTGCCGCTGTTCTTCTGGTGGGAATGGCTTTTGGAAAATGAAATTGAAAAATGTAAGGACTTATTATATAATAGAGAACAAATGGATGCATAAGGATGGCAAGAAACATAGGAAAATATAAAAGGTTTTCCGCAGGGCCCCGTTTTACTTAGGATAAAAACGAAGTCTTAACAAGCCTTTGAGAGGAATGAGATCATGAAAAAAACGATTTGTCTGTTGGTGGGATTATGTTTATTTTGCATGACAGGTTGCAGCAATGATAAAAAGGATCAAAGTATAAGCTTATCCGCCGCAGAGCAAGAGGCCTATCTTAAGCAAATTGATGGTGTGATGGATGAATTTTATTGGAGCTATGATAAAGACAGCCTAACCTTCCGCGGCGGCGAGGTTCCCGAGGACAACCAGGACAATGCCCTTTTGTTTACTGCTTCCCAGGATGCAGGATATTCGCTGAAGGCTGTTTCGGGCAGCCAATGCATCATGGCCATGGCCAAACTGCTGCATTACAACGGGGATGGGGCAGGGGAATTAAATTGTATTTTTGTAAATAAGCAGCTTGTAGGGATATATTATATTGGCGGTTACAAGGACGAGCCCTATAGCTTGCGAGAGAGAAATCCGTTTTTGGCAAATGGAAATTTTACTGCCTATGAAAACTGGACGGGTATGAACACCCAATATAGAGAATACAGCGGAAATTTACCGGCAGACGGCTTTGTGACAAAAAGCTCCGACAGCGTTGCTGCGTCCATACAAAATGACAGGGTGGAGCTGTATCGCCTTTGGGGCAATACAATCAGCAGACTGCGTACTATAACACCGCAGGGTGGATTGGGAGCCATCTCTGCTGCTTATGTGGAAACCGATGATGAGGAGTTTCTTGCGGTGCTTATGGCAGAAAAGACGGAGAAGAACGCTGGAGAGGATGCTTTGTTGACGGAAAAAGTGGTTTTTTATGATTCCTCCTCACGCTCTGTGTCGGAAATTTCTTTGGAGAGTGAAGGCTGCGCGGCATTAGCCTCGGAAAACGGAAAGCTGTTTGTGTTTACGGGACAGGCAATGGAGACCTATGAAATGGGAGAAGACGGCTGGCAAAGAACGCGACGGGAAATTCTGCGCCACAGAGTAACCCAGTGCCAAATTACGGATTTGGATGGAAATGGGGTTATGGAATATCTCATGACCGATGGCATGGATTTATATGTATATCAGCACTTGGAAACGGGATTATTAAAGCTTTGGAGCACCCATTTGGGGGTGGAAAGCCTGTATGGTTCTTTATACAGTGGAGATTTAAATGGCGATGGGGTGAAGGAGATTTATATTTGTGATGCCACAGGAACCACCATCCGTTATATTTTAACGGAGCGTGGACTGCGTTCTTCCAATGAGGATATTCAATATGGACAGGCAATTTATCCTTGCGACTGGAATGGCGATGGCATAGATGACTATTGGAATATAGCAGACGGGGAAGACGGAAGAGGCAGCCTATTTCTCTCTCAAACCCGTTAGGATTAGGAAAGGAAGCAGGATGGAAGATTCTGAGAAATTTATGAAAGAGGCACTGCTGGAAGCCCAAAAAGCCTTTGATGCAGGTGAAGTGCCCATAGGGGCGGTTATGGTGAGAGATGGGGAAATCATTGCCCGTGGCTATAATTTACGAAATACCGCAAAAAATCCCCTGCGTCATGCGGAAATGGATGCCATTAACAAGGCGGCAGATATTGTTGGGGATTGGCGGCTGGAGGACTGCACGCTTTATGTTACCGTTGAGCCGTGCCCCATGTGTTCGGGAGCCATTGTGCAGGCAAGAATACCAAAGGTAGTTTTTGGTACAAGAAACAGTAAGGCAGGCTGTGCAGGTTCTATTTTAAACATTCTAAACGAGCCGAGATTTAACCATCAGGTGGCTGTGGAGGAAGGGATTTTGCAGGAGGAGTGCAGCGAATTAATGCGCTTATTTTTTAGAAGGTTTCGGAAAAATGGCACGTCCTTGTTGACAGAAAAATAAAAAACGGTTATACTAATAAGGCTATTTCAGATGAAGGATATAATATTTCAGATGAAGGATATAATTTGGAATAGAAAAAATAATTTTGGTAATATTTCCGTGCTAGCCGGGGAGGCAGCGGTGCCCTGTACTCACAATCCGCTATAGTGAGGGTGATGTCTGTTCTCGGTACAGCGCTTGACAGCCTGCCCGTGGAAAACGGCGTTGATGCTTTGGTCTTACGCAATAGGAGCCTGTGAATCGTGTCAGGGTCGGAAGGCAGCAGCACTAAGCAGTCTACTTCTGTGTGTTGTAAGGGTGCTGAGGAGGAGTCGTGGAACACGGTAACGTGTTGGGCGTTGTAACAAAAACAGATGCACGGATTCCTATAAAAATCCTAAATGGATTGTTTCAAAAAAATATGAAAAGGCAGAGATCAGTTTACTGGTACCTGCTTTTTTTTCTTGAGACAAGGACAAGGTCAAAACCTTGAGGGTTTTGCCCTCAAACACCCACAAGGGTTGCACCCTTGACCCACCTGAACCCGCATAGAATGCGGGTTCTATAAAAGTTTTTGGTCTTGCTTTTTACAAAAAGCAAGTAGGTTTGGGCAAAGCCCAAGGTCTTGAACTTATTTGGGCAAAGCCCAAGGTCTTGAACTTTGCTTTTCATTTTTTCAGCAATATGGTATACTGACGTAAGAATAAAAAGGAGGCAGACCATGTCTTATACGGCGCTATATAGAAAATTCAGACCCAATACTTTTGCCGGTGTGATTGGACAAGAGCATATTGTAAAAACGCTGAAAAACCAAATCAAAACAGGAAGGGTTTCCCATGCCTATTTGTTTTGCGGCACAAGAGGGACAGGTAAAACCTCCACCGCAAAAATATTTTCCCGTGCCATCAACTGCCTTTCTCCCACCCAAGAGGGGGAGCCTTGCAACGAATGTGCCCTATGCAGGGATATTTTGCAAGGCAGAAGCATGAATGTCATGGAAATTGATGCAGCCTCCAATAACAGTGTGGATAATGTACGGGAAATCAGAGAGGAAGTAAAATATCCGCCCACAGAGGGATATTATAAGGTTTATATTATTGACGAGGTGCATATGCTTTCCAATAGTGCGTTTAATGCATTATTAAAAACCCTGGAGGAACCTCCTGCCCACGTTATTTTTATTTTGGCAACAACAGACCCCCAAAAGGTGCCTGCCACTATTCTTTCTCGGTGTCAGCGGTTTGATTTCAGAAGGATTACCACGGAGGATATTGCTAAAACCCTCATGGGCTATTTGGCGGAGGAGGGACAGCACATTACCCCCGAAGCAGTGCGTTATGTGGCGCAGCTAGGGGATGGCTCCATGCGTGATTCCTTAAGCATTTTGGATCAATGCCTTGCTTTTTACAGCGGGGAGCAGGTTACGCTGGAGATGGTTTTGGATGTGATGGGTGCGGTGGATCAAACGGTGCTGTTTGAAATGACAAAGGCGCTGGGCAAAAAGGACAGCCACCGTGTCATGGAGCTGGTGGAGGAGATGCTCCTCTCCGGCAGAGATATTAAACAGTTTGTTTCCGAATATTTAACACATCTGCGTAATTTTTTAATGGTGGTAACCATTGGTGATGCAGCGGCAGTGTTGGATCTTTCCGGTGAAAGTTTGGAGCGTTTAAAGGGGTGCGGTGCGTTTTTGTCCCCCCAGGAAGCCATTTTTTTCATCGAACGCTTCTCTTATTTGCAAAGTGATATGCGTTACAGTGCCAACGAGCGGATTTTGTTGGAGGTTGAGCTTTTGCGCCTGTGCTCTCCGTGGACACAAACGGATGTAACTGCCCTGGCTGCAAGAATTGCAGGCTTGGAGCGGCAGGTTGCCCAAGGGGTGAAGGTTCAAGTGCAGCCGTCAGAGGGCAAGGCAGAAAAACAGGAAAGGCCAAAGCCCAAGAAAAAGCCACCTGCCCTTCCAGAGGACAGGAAAAAATTAAAAGAGGAATGGCCTTTATTGCGTAACGAGGTGGAGGACCCCATTTTAAAAAGTCAGTTAAAGCAGATTGAGCTTGCTTTTAAAGAGGATGATTGCGTTTATTTGGTTTGTGCCTATGCTGCTTTGGCGGATATGCTGCATAAAAACATGGAAAAAATTGAAGCCTTGATAGAAAAAGCAATGGGCAAGGCCTTTGAGCTGCGAACCGTCTCCAAAGAGGAGTACGACCGCTGGTATGAAGCAACCTATGGCAAGGCGGAGGATAGGGCCAAGGATGCTGAATTTGCAAGCCTTTTGGGCAGCTATTTCCCTGGGGCGGATTTTGAAGAGTAAAAGGCTTGCATGGAATAGGTGTTTTATTATAGAATAATAGAAATAGATGATAAATTTAGGAGGAATCGAACAATGGCAAAAGGTGGTTTTCCCGGAATGGGCGGCATGAATATGAATAATTTAATGAAGCAGGCGCAGAAAATGCAAAAGCAGATGCAGGAAAAGCAGGAGGAGCTGGCGGAAAGAACGTTGGAGATGACCAGCGGCGGTGGTGCAGTGAAGGTGGTTATTACAGGCAAGAAGGAAATCAAGGAATTAAAGCTGAACCCCGATGTAGTAGATCCCGACGATGTGGAGATGCTGGAGGATTTAATTATGTCTGCTGTAAATGAGGCAATCCGTCAGGTAGAGGAAATGTATAACAACGAAATGGGCAGAATGTCCGGCGGCATGGGCATGGGCTTCTGATAAAAAGAGGGATCATATGAATTATTACGGAAATCCCGTTACAAGATTGATTGAGGAATTGGCGGCTTTACCCGGAATCGGCGCAAAATCGGCGCAAAGGCTTGCGTTTCACATGATTCACATGCCAAGGGATGAGGTTGCCGCTTTATCCCAGGCGATTTTGGAGGCAAGGGATAAGGTACGCTACTGTACTGTTTGCTGCAACTTAACGGAGGAGGAAGTTTGCCCTATTTGCGCAAATTTAAAAAGGGATCATAGTTTGATTATGGTGGTGGAGGACCCACGGGATATGGCGGCTTACGAGCGAACCAAGGAGTTCCACGGGGTATACCATGTGTTGCATGGGGCAATTTCACCCATGACCGGCATGACACCTCAGGATATTCGCATTAAGGAATTAATCCGTCGTATGGACGATACGGTGCAGGAGGTTATCCTTGCCACAAATCCCAATGTTGAGGGGGAGGCTACGGCCATGTACATCAGCAAGCTTTTAAAGCCATTAGGGGTCAAGGTGACGAGAATTGCAAACGGTGTGCCCGTAGGCGGAGATTTGGAATATGTGGATGAAATAACCCTTTCCCGTGCCTTAGAGGGCAGGCGAGAGCTGTAAAGACAAACCTTAAGACAAAGACTTTGGGCGCCGGGTCAGGAATTTTGCTACGCAAAACCATCACCGTGTGATGGCAGCGTTTTCTTCGCTGTTCCATCCCAAACCTGCTTGCTTTTTGCAAAAAGCTAGACCAAAACTTTAATTGGCTTCGCCCGACGATAAAGGGTGCCGCAATAAAAAACAAAGAGGGGCAGACATTCGTCTGCCCCTAAATTAATGGGTCAAGGGTGAAATCCTTGTAGGCGTTTGAGGGCAAAGCCCTCAAGGTCTTGCTCTTGACCTTTTCTTTAGTTTGACCGCAAAGCCCTCAAGGTCTTGCCTTTGCCTTTACCCTTTTCTTTGCTTTTTTTTGCCGTTTTGGAATAATCTCGAAGAAGGAATAGGGTAGGGCTAGAATTAGGATAGAGCCTGCGCCAATTGCCCCTGCCAGCTTTAACCCCAGTAAAATATTGGAATAGGTTTCCAGAACCTGGCCACTTAAGGCAGTGGCCATGGTGTTGTATACCATAGTACCGGGCACCAGTGGCATAATCCCCGGAATATGATAAAGGGTCGAAGGCGCCTGCCTGTGATAAGAAGCAAAACGGGAAAAAGTGGCAACAACCGCAGTGGAAATTAAGGTGGCCATGGTAGGATTTAAGTTTAGCGTGAGCACAGCGTATAAAAACCAGCTGATGCCCCCGGAAAGGCCGCAGAAAACCAATTCCTTTTTCGGTGCATCAAAAACAACGGAAAAAGCAATACAGGCCCAAAAGGCCATAAACGCTTCGAATAATATGGTAAGAAAAGTCATTTTGGATATCCTCCCTTAGCTTCCCCAAATTGTAATGCCAAAGCCGACGCCACCGGCAATGGAAAAGGCAATCAATAGAGTTTCTACCATTTTTGCGGTGCCGCTGATTAAATGCCCTTCCATAATATCTCGAATGCTGTTGGTCATGGTCATGCCCGGCAATAACGGCATAATACTACCAATGATAATCATATTAACCCCTGCAGTGGGTACTATTTTATGAAAAACAGTAGCGCCCGCACCTGCAATAAACCCTCCAATCATACAGCTGAAAAAATAAGGCAACTTTGATTTTCTGCTGTATTTTAATAAAACACCAATCATTAACCCGAAAATAAACGCAGCCAAAGCGTCGATGATAGCACCGTTTAAAACCAAGGTAAAGCCGGCACAAGCAACCCCGGAACAAATAATTCGTGTAAGGGGCGAATAGACCGAGGCCTCATTCACTTCTTTTAGCCGCATTGATGCCTTCTCTAAGGATAGCTGTCCGGAAACAAAGGCCCTGGAAACTTCGTTTACGGAACAAATTTTACCAAAGTTCACCGAGCGATTGTAGATCCCTCTGGTGAGGGAGAGGGAGCCGTATGTGTCGCTTGAAACGCTGGCAATTAAAAAGGTACTCATCGCCAGTGCCTCAACCCCTGTGGGGTGATTGACGGATAGAATGCGATGCATGGTATCCTGTACTCGATGGGTTTCTGCGCCGCTAGAAAGCATAATCTCTCCCGCGTCCAAAGCAAGTTTTAAAAGCTTATTATCATCCATTTTTTTATAAATACCTCCCACGAAACAGGAATGATTTCCAGTAAGATTGTAATCTACAGTTTAATTTCTTTTTTTAAAAATGCAAGGATTTTTTTATTAACTTTGTTCTTTTTGCAAACCAGAGATAATTATATTTACAAGTCTGGTATTTTATACTATAATAAAATTTATACAACTAAATAATAAAGGCTGGGGGTGCTTTGATTCGTCGAAGCTGAGAGGAATTTTCTTTCCAACCCTTTGAACTTGATGTGGTTAGCACCAACGGAGGGAAGCAAATTTTTATTTGAAAGCGCAAGGTCTTTCCCTATTTTGGGAAAGGCTTTTTTGTTTGCAAATTTTCTCTGGGGACGATTACCTTTATTCTATAGAATTTATTGTATTTTTGCAATGCTTGCGTTGAATTAAAATATTTATGAAGGCTTACATAAAAATAGTTAGGCTGTTTGCGAATAAAGACGTTCCCATAACCTTGCCGATGAAACATCTAATTTAACGAAAGGAGAAATAGAATGAAATTAACAGATCGGTTGTATGAAGAAGTAAAGGATATTTGGAAGGGATACCTTACGCAGACCTTTGTAAAGGAATTGGGCGAAGGCACTCTAGGGGAGGATCGCTTCCGTTTTTACATGGTACAGGACTACTGCTATTTATTGCAATACGCCAAGGTGTTTGCCTTGGGGATTGTAAAGGCGGAGGAGGAACCCTTAATGCGCCGTTTTGCCTCTATGGTGCATGATACACTGGATGGGGAAATGGATGTGCATAAAATTTATATGAAGCGCTTGGGCATTACAAATGAGGAAATTGCGTCAGCAAAAATTGCCTTGGCAAATCAGTCTTACACCTCTTATATGCTGGATATTGCCTATAAAGGCGATATTTTGGATGTTTTGGTGGCGGTATTATCCTGCGCATGGAGCTATCAAATGATTGGTGAGCACCTGAGAACAATCCCCGGGGCGCTGGAACATCCTCTTTATGGCGAGTGGGTGAGCGGCTATTCTTCTGAGGCGTATATCCAAAGCGTAAAGGATATTATGGATGCGGTGGACGAAATTGGGGCTGATATTTCTCCCAAAAAGGAAGTCTATATCAAAGAAATCATGAGAAAATGCAGTCTATACGAAAGAGATTTTTGGGAAATGGCCTACCATATGGATATGGGGGACTAAAAAGGAGTGAGGCGTGATGCTGCGGTTTGAAGGTGTATCCTTCCGTTATCCGGAGGATGAATTGGGTATGGTGGAGAACTTGTCTTTTCAAGTGGCAGACGGTGAGTTTGTTGCCATTATCGGTGCCAGCGGCTGCGGAAAAAGTACGGTTTTTCGTTTAATCAATGGATTGGAGCGGCCCGATGGCGGAAAAATTTTGGTGGATGAAAAGCCCATTGAAACCATAAAAAATTACAGTGCCTTTATGCCCCAAAAGGATTTGCTTTTTCCATGGCGCAGCGTGGAAAAAAATGTTTCTCTGCCCATGGAGCTTGGAAAGGTACCCATGGGGGAACAGGAAAAACGGGCGGCGCTGGTTTTGGAGCAGGTGGGCTTGGCAGATTATGCAAAAAAATACCCCAAGGATTTATCCGGCGGCATGAAGCAAAGGGTTTCCTTTGCCAGAACCCTTCTTTCCGGGGCGGATATGCTTTTATTGGACGAGCCCTTTAGCGCCTTGGATTATCTCACAAGGGTGGAAATGCAGGAATGGCTGCTTGCGCAGTGGGCCCATTACCATAAAACCATTTTATTTATTACCCATGATGTGGAGGAAGCCATTTTTTTGGCAAAGAGAATATACATCATTCAAGATGCAAGACCCTTCACCCAAATGGAATCTATTGAGGTGCCCTTGGGCTACCCAAGAAACCGTGAGGCTTTAAAACAAGGGGAAATTGTGGAGTTAAAGGAAAGCCTGATTGGAAAGCTTAGAAGGAGCGTGAGCCTATGAAAAAAAACTTGCCTTCTGTGCTGCTGGTGCTTGTTTTATTGCTGCTTTGGCAGGGTGCCGCCATGGGAATTAATGCGGCGTATATTTTGCCCTCGCCTACGGGGATATTGGTACGCCTGTGGGAGCTTCGGGTGCCGTTGTTTAAGGTGCATTTGCCTGCAACCATGGGGGTAACCGCCCTTGGACTTTTAATTTCCATAGGCTTGGGACTGTTATTGGCAATTTCCATGGATTGGAACCCTAAGCTGGAAAAGGCGTTATATCCCGTCATTGTGGCATCACAGACCATCCCCACCACTGCCATTGCGCCGTTATTTATCCTTTGGTTTGGATACTCTATTTGGAGCAAGGTTTTGGTGACGATTTTGATGACCTTTTTCCCCATCGCCATTACGGTGTTTGATGGGTTTAAGTCCACAAAACGTGAAATGGAGGAATTGTTGTTTACTTATGGCGCTACGAAAAAGGATATTTTCCTAAAGCTGAAGCTGCCTACGGCTTTGCCCCATTTTTTCTCTGCCATCAAAATGGCAATCCCCCTCAGCGTGATTGGGGCGGCCATTGCCGAGTGGCTGGGTGCGCAAAAGGGCTTGGGCTATTTTAGCAAACGAATGATGACTCAGTTGGATGGCGCAGGGGTGTTTGCGCCGGTGGTATTGCTTTCTGTTGTGGCGATGCTGACGGTTTGGGTAATTACTATTGTAGAAAATAAATTAATTACATGGAGAAAGGAAATTTGACAATGAAAAAAAGATTATTTGCGTTTTTAATGACAGCCATTATGGCGGTGGGTACTGTTGGCTGTACCAGCAGCAGTAAGAATGCCGACGGTAATACAGGAGATATCAATGAAAATGGACAACAAAAATTGGAGGACTTTTCCATCGTTTTGGACTGGTATCCCAATGCCATTCACAGCTTTTTGTATACGGGGATTGAAAAGGGCTATTTTGCCGAGGAGGGCTTGAATTTGGTGATTAATTTCCCTTCCAACGTGAACGACGGTATTTCCTTACCTGCCGCAGGAAAGGCGGATTTGGGTATTTATTATTTGCAGGATGCAATTTTAACGGCAACGGAGGAAAACGTCCCCATTGTTTCGGTGGGTGCGCTGACACAAAGCTCTTTAAATGTTGTAGTTGCTCTAAAGGATAGCGGCATTGACGGTGCGGAGGATTTAAAGGGCAAAAAAATTGGTTATTCCGGAACGGTGCTTTCCGAGGAGCAAATTAAGTCTATGTTAAAATATGTTGGTCTTTCCGCAGATGATTGTCAATTTATTGATGTTGGCTTTGATCTTTTGACCGCCGTAACAACAGGGCAGGTGGATGCTACCATCGGCAACATGGTAAACCATGAGGTGCCCCAGTTGGAGGAAAACGGCTTTGAAATCAATTATTTCTATCCCACCGATTTTGGTGTGCCACAGCAGTATGAGTTGGTGCTTTTGGCAGGAAAGAATGCAGTGGAAAACAATCCTGAAAAAATTCAGAAATTTTTGCGTGCCTGCCAGAAAAGCTATGCAGATATGAAAGCAAACCCGGATGAAAGCCTGCAAGTTTTGCTGGATAACCAAAACGAGGAAAACTTCCCCTTGTCTAAGACGGTGGAGCAAAAGAGCATGGAAATCTTGCTTCCTGTTATGGAAACCGCAGATGCACCTTTCTTGCATCAGGAAGTAAGTGTTTGGCAGGAAAATGCGGATTGGCTTTATGATAGAGGCATTCTTTCTGAAAAAACAGATGTTTCGAATTTAATTGTAAATTTAGTGGATTAATATTACCTATTTGGGAAGTCCCACCACCTTTTTGGTGGAGGGAGCTTGCGAAAGGTATTCAGGGGAGAAAAGCATCATAGCCTACAAAGGTGTTAAAAACACCGCAAAACGCCAACGAGCCTTGGACGTTGACCCCTTCACTGCCCAAGAAAGGGCAGACGGCGAAGCCGGCTTTTGCATAGCAAAAGTGATGACCCCTTCACTGCCCAAGAAAGGGCAGACGGCGAAGCCGGCTTTTGCATAGCAAAAGTGATGACCCCATAGATATATTGATTTAGGTGGGTCGAGGGTCCCTCGTGGGTGGTTGAGGGCAAAGCCCTCAAGGTTTTGTGTTTGTCTTCAGTGGGAGGCGTTGCAAACACCTACCGTTATGCGCAAAACGATGAAATAACTTTCGAATGGCTGTGACAATGCTTGTAAAACCCTAAGTTTTGTTTCATGTACAAGATTTTTATTCAAAAAAAGGACAAAAACGAGTTGTAAAAAAGCTTCCCTACCGTTCGTGGAGAAACGTTACGAAAATCATTTATTCGTAAAAATTCCACGAGCGGTTTTTTTATTTTAGAATAGTTCCTTGTACATTTTGGAAAGCTTATAGATAGAATATGGATGCTTGGCTTAAAAAAATAATTTTCTAGTGTTCACAAGGTGTTTCCCAAATTGTTTACTTTTTTTGGCAATAAATTGATATTTTTAAAAAATACCAGTATAATACAATGATAATCCTCAGATGAAGCGGTGAAAATGCAGTCAGAATCAAGGAAACCGTTTTGAAATCAGTCAAAATAATGGAATAGGATGTGAGTTTATGAAGGCATTGATTACAGGCGCATCGGGTGGCATTGGAAGGGATATCGCCCTGATTTTAAGCCGAATGGGGTATGATTTGATTTTGGTTAGCCGGAATACAGGGAAGCTGGAGCAGGTAAAAAAGCATTTAAATACAGACGTACAAATTATTTCCGCTGATTTATCCAACGAAAAAGAGTGCTTTGACCTTTATGAAGCTGTGAAGGAACAGGGCGTTGAAATATTGGTAAATAACGCAGGTTTTGGCGTCTTTGGAACATTTTGGAAAATTCCTTTGGAACAGGAATTGAATATGCTGAATTTGAATGTTCGGGCGGTGCATATCCTCACAAAGCTATTTTTGGAGGATTTTCGCAAAAAGGATCGGGGTTATATTTTAAATGTGGCTTCCTCGGCAGGTTTTTTGGCTGGACCTTTAATGGCAACCTATTATGCTACAAAAAACTATGTCTTAAGGCTTACGGAAGCCATTTATGAGGAATTGCGCAAGGATGGAAGCAATGTGCATATTTCTGCCCTTTGCCCCGGGCCTGTGGATACAGGGTTTAATGACAGGGCAGGGGTGAAGTTCGCTCTTCCTGGCTTGCGCTCCCTTGATGTGGCGAAGTATGCTGTAGAGGGAATGTTTGCAAAAAAGCCGGTCTTGATTCCCGGTATTGCCATGAAGTTGGCACTTCTTGGCGAAAAATTTCTGGGTGAAAAAACCCTGTTGAAAGCGGCTTACTACTTTCAGCATAAAAAGAAGGGCTGATAACCTATGCGGGAGAACCTATTAGCCAAGGCGGATCGCCCTTGGAAACGAGTGTTTTTTTATACCTTTGATGGGTATTTTGTCAATGAAATCGGCAAGACGGCTGCATCCTTAACCTATTATTTTATATTTGCCATTTTTCCGTTTTTGATTTTCATCAGCTCCCTTTTGGGTTTTTTGCAGTTACCCATGATCTCAGTGGAGGGAGATGCTTCCGCATTGCTGCCGGTGGATGTGGTAACGCTGATTAATTTAACCATCGCCCATATGACCGAAACCAGCAGCGGCGCATGGCTTACCTTCGGGCTGGCCTTTACCGTTTGGTTTCCGCTGCGGGCGGTTATGAGCCTGGTTGGTGCAATCAACCGAATTTATGGGGGCGAAAAAGCCCGGAGGCATACCAAGCGCATTGTATTCCTTACGGTTCTAATTATTGTTTTTGTGCCGGCGCTTCTGGTGATTTTGCTGATTAGCCAAAGCGTATTGGAGTTTCTCAGTATTTTTATCCCCATGGCGGAAAACTTTATTGAGCTTTGGACAAAAATACGTTTTTTGCCCATTTCTCTTGGGGTGTTGTTTTTAATTTGCGGTGTTTATTTTTTATCGCCCAACACACGACCGCAAAAAAGATTTGTTCTCCCCGGGGCGTTTTTATCCACGGCGGCATGGGTGCTTTTTTCCGCAGGCTTTGCCCATTATGTGGATCATGCGGGAAAATACTCGGTGATCTACGGTTCCATCAGTGCCATTATAGCGTTTTTAATATGGCTTAATATCAGCGTGGTTGCCTTGCTCATGGGGGCGGTTTTTAATCAGGCATTGCGCAACGAATTTGAAAAAAAGAGGTTCTAGTTGGATTTTTTTCCTTAGAACCTCTTTTTTTATAAGTATTTTATCTAAAGCATCCACTTTCCTATCTATATTATCAATTCGTAAAAATGCAAAAGCAATTCTCTCAAAAAAAATAAATTTCCAAAGCGTTTAGGTACAGCGAATAATAAAATAAAACGCAGCTAGTTACCATAATATCAAAAATGTAAATATTAATATGTTATTATCTTATTATTGGATAATTTACGTAAATAATGAAAAAAATAGTTAAAATGATTAAAAATAGCAATTAAAACAAATAAATTATGTAAATAATTTAAAATAAAACCATATATTTGCTTGAAATGTTACAAATCTTTCGGCAATATTTCAACAGCGTTACAGTTACATTACAACTTGACATAATCTATTGCGTAATCCTTAGAAGCTTCGTATAATGAGCAGGCAAAGTAAATTTCGCTTTCGATGCTTCAAAGCAACGCTTTGGGCGATTAATCGGCGCAACAAGGTTTTTTTGTGGAATGGGTGCTAAAAAAACGGCGTGGCAAAGGTTGTCAAACAGAGTGTTGTGGCGAAGCAGTCTAAAGAAGGATTGAAATGCATTCGTTTTATAATTATGCAACGAAAACGAAAAAAAAGTACATAATTTCTAAGGAGGAATGCAACGATGAAGAAAATAGTTTCTTTTGTAATGGCTGCAGCTATGGTTACTTCTCTTATTCCCGCAACGGCGTTTGCGGCAGGCGAAGTTACTGCTACAGCAAAAGTAGTCGACGCTTTGAAAAAAAGCGAAGGCTTTAACGGTGCTATCACAGGAGTAGATACACCCGAATTGCAGTTAAAGGTTACCGGTGTGGATTACCGTGTATCCGGTGGCGCAACACCCACAGTTGATGTAACAGTATCTTTGGGCAATGCAGAATTTGTAGCAGCAGATGATGTAGCGCTTGAAGCTTTGGTTAACGTACCTGCGGGAATCAATGTAGCAGTAAAAGAAAGTGATAAAGACGAAGTAACTTACACCTTGGAAGGTGAATTTGCAAAAGATGATATTATTGCAATTCAGCTGGAATCTCAAATGACAAAGGTTAACGTTGGCAGAACAGCAACTGTATCCGTAGATTCCAAAATGGTAACAGCAGACGATTTAGTTTATGCTTCCGTTTTGGCAAAAGGTATCGAAGCTTCTGTTAGAAAAACAGCAACCGTAGCAGTTGACGAAGTAGCAGAGCTGGACAGCAAGGGCTTGACAATCAAACCTTCTGTAGCTGGTTCCTTTGCAGTAGGTACAGAGTTTACATTGAAGCTTTCCAAGGGCTTTGAATTTGCAAACAGTACTTTAGCAGGCTATGCTGACTGGTCTATCGATGGCAGCGAAGCTACCTTCACATCTATTTCTAATGAAGAATTTACTTTGACAGGCATCAAAATCGAAGCTACAACAGCTAAGGTTGGCGATGTTGCAACAATTAGAGCAACAGCGAAAAACGTTGGTTCTGCTTCCGTAGAAGTAGCCACAGTTGTTGATTACAAAGTAACTCTTTCCGTTGATGAAGACGAAGACATCCCTGTAATCTACAGTGGTACAGACGTAGACAACACAGGCTTGACAGATGATTCCGATCATATGACATTGGAAATTACAGCAGAAGAATCTTTCCCTGGCGCATGGTCCATGAGACAGGGCTTTGACTTCACATTGCCTGAAGGCGTTTATGTAACAGGTGTAGACGTAATTGAATCAGAAAACTTCTTGCAAAACAACGCAGCAGTTGGAACAGCTGAATGGGAAGCAGCTTTTGAAGCAGCTTACAAAAAAGGCGATTACACAACCTTTACTTTTGCAAAGAGAGTATTTGACGATGTAAACACAAACTTGGCTTCCGATCCTGCAAGCGTAACCTTCCAGTTAGAATTGGTAGCTGATCCTACCTTCGAAGGCGACGTAGTATTGGGCTTTGAAGGCGCTTTGGTTGATTCTCAGGAAGTAACCGTAGCAAAATTTGTAAAACCTTACACAGTTAAGGCAGAACAGAACGATGTAATCATCGACTACAGAAACACAGCAGTGAAAACACCTATCGTTATCACAGAAGCAGAAGCAGGCTTATGGGCAGCAGATGCAGCATTCACTTTGACAATAGACAAGGGCGACATGATTCAGTTTGAAGATGATGCAACCTTTGATGTAACTGGTGATTCCGATATGACCTTGAAGAACAAGAAAACAGCAAACGGTCAGCTTTCCTTCGCTGTAAAGGCTACATCTGACGAAGCAGCAACAGTAGAAATCAAAGACATTGAATTATTCATGCAAAGAAACATCCCTGCAGGCGCTTACAGCTTGAAGGTTGATACAACAATGAGCGCAGCTTACGATGCACAGGCAATCTATGCAGCAAGCGGCGACAATCAAGTAATTGATGATGTTTGCGATTACAGCAACACAGTAAAAGAAGCATTCATTAACGTAGTAACAAGCGGTAGAGATCAGGACAACCTTTTCACAACAAAAGTAGTAGTGCCTATTGGCGAATCTTACTTAATGGCTGGCGAAACAAAGGTTGAGTTGGATGTACCTTCTTACATCAGTGCAGCAGGCTACACAATGCTTCCTGTAAGAGCGGTTTCCAAGGCACTTGGTGTAAACACAAACAACGTATTGTGGAGTGCAGAAACAAGAACAATCACCATTATGTACGGACAGAGAATCATTACAATGACAGTTGGTCAGAAAACAATCCATGTAAACGGTTCCGCAATCCCTGCATCCTCCGCACCTGAAATCACAGGCGACAGAGCGTTCCTTCCTATGAGAGATTTAGCTGTAGCTTTAGGCGTAACAGACATCACATGGGATGCAGCAACAAGAACAGCAACATTGAACGGCAGCAAGTAATTTAAAGCAAGAGCAAGAGAAAGTGTAAGACCTTGAGGGCTTTGCCCTCAATCTCCCACAAGGGATTCTCCCTTGATCTATATTAAGGGGCAGACAATTGTCTGCCCCTTTTTCTATTGCGTAAATCAGCTTAAGACCCAAGGTCTTAGGCTTTTACTGGAATCCCCAGGGTGAGCTTTGCCCAGCCGAGGAAAATTGTTCTGCACCCTAAAGAAAACAGGGTGGCGGAGCCGTTTCCCTGCCGGGGGAAATGCCTTGACCCATTTCAAGACCTTTAGGTGGCAGGAACGCATCTGTTTTACCTCTGTCTACTTGAAAGAAGCTTGAACGAAGTGAGCTTTTTTCAAAAGCGAAGGGCCAGAAAAACTATATTACAGTTATGTTACATTTTGCCAATTACTATTGCCATTTTTAAAATGCGTGCGTATAATAACCTTGCATAGTAAATGGTAATGCTTTCCTATTGACAGAACAAAACAGGACGGGCGGCAAGGCAAAGGGACGGCGTTTCACTCTCCTAAATGGGTGTGAGGGTAAAGCAAAGAAACTAAGTTTTGGCAAACGAAGGGGGATGGGACGTTAGTGGCAAGGCGGAACAATTGAAATGCATTCGTTGTATAATTATAAAACGAAACAAAAACGAATACTTAATTATTTTAAAGGAGGAATGAAAACGATGAAGAAATTACTTTCTCTCGTTATGGCTGGCGCTATGGTGCTTTCCCTTGTACCTGCAACTGCATTTGCAAAGGGCGAAGTTACTGCAACAGCTAAGGTTGTAGATGCAATCAAAAAGAACAAAGACTTTTCTGGCGTTATCGCAGGAACAGATTCACCAGAATTGCAGTTGAAGGTTACAGGTGTTGATTATTTGACATCATATTCTGTAGCTCCTAAATTGGATGTAACAGTTTCTTTGGATAATGCTGAATTTACAGCAGTATTAGACGCTCTTTCTGCTGCAAGTGTTAAAAACGTATCTGCTTTAGATCCTGCTGATTTAACTGCTTTGGCTGGTGACTTGGAAGATTTAGTTACTTACATCCCTGATGATGATAATACGATGGGAGCTTCTGATTGGCAAATCATAATCGATGAAAGCAGCATTGCTAAGGATGAATTTAAGTTTACAATTACAGGTGATGGTGGAACTCCTGAAGAATTTAGACTTGTTAAAGATGACCTTTTCGTAATTCAGTTAGAGTCCACAATGACAAAAACTACAAACGGCACAAAGGCTACTGTATCTGTTGATTCCAAGGCTGTATCCGTTGACGATTTGGTATACTGCACAATCGTTGATACAGGCATCACAGCTTCCGTTAAGAAGACAGTAGATATCGCTGAAGACGAAGTAACAACTTTGAGTGATAAAGGCATTAAAATTAAAACTGCTGTTGGAAACTTCAACAACCCTCAGTACTTTGAATTAAAGCTGTCCAGCGGCTTTGAATTCAGCAAAGTAAAAGATGGTGGCGATTATGAATTTGACACCATTAATGGCAACAAAGTTTTAATGTTATACACAGGTGCTGGCGATGAATTTACAATCGAAGGTGGAGACATCGAAATCGAAGCTACCTCCGCTAAATCCGGCGCAGTTGCTACATTGACAATTAAAGCAATTAAAACTGACTTTGATGGTGACGCTGTTTCTAATACATTCAGCGCAACAGCAAGCATTGAAGTAGCTAAGGTTGTTGATTACAAAGTAAGCCTTACAGTTGATGAAGACGAAGATGTTCCTGTAATCTACAGCGGCGTTAACGTTGACAACTATGGTTTGACAGATGATTCCGATCACTGGTCTTTGGAAGTAACAGCGAAAGAATCTTTCCCTGGCGCTTGGTCCATGAGACAGGGCTTTAACTTCAACTTGCCTGACGGCGTTTATGTAACAGATGTTGAATTGGTAGATCATGACAACTTCTTGTACAGCGGCGACCCTGCAACTGATACACAATGGGAAGATGCATTTGAAAAAGCTTACAAGGATGGCGGTTTCAAAAACTTCGAATTCAAGAAGAGAGTATTTGACGATGTTAATACAACATTGGAATCCGATCCTGCAGAATTGTCCTTCAAGCTTCAGTTAGTAGCTGATCCTACTTTCGAAGGTGATGTAACATTAGCACTTGAAGGTGGTTTGCTTGATACTCAGTCCGTAACAATCGCTAAATTTGTAAAACCTTACACAGTTAAGGCAGAACAGAACGATGTAATCATTGATTACAGAAATACAGCAATTGATACACCTATCGTTATCACAGAAGCTGAAGCTGGCTTGTGGGCTAAAGAAAAAGCAGCATTCGGCTTTGCTATTGAAACAGGTTGGATTGAATTTGAAGCTGACCCTACTTTCGGTGTAGACAGCAGCTCTGATATGGAATTGAAGAGCAAAAAGGCTGATAAGGGTACTTTGACCTTCACAGTTAAGACTGAATCCGATTCCGCAGCAACAATCACAATTTCCGATATGGAACTGTTCATGAACAGAAGCATCCCTGCAGGTGCTTATGATTTGGTAGTTATGACATCCATGTCCGGTAAGTATGTTGATCAGGCTATTTATGCTGCAGCTCTTGATGCTGATACAGACGACATTAGTGATGTTTCCGATTACGACGATGAAGACGGCGTTACAGTAAAAGAAGCATTCGTTAACGTAGTAACAGCTGGTGTTGACAAGAACAACATGTTCACAACAAAGGTAGTAGTACCTGTTGGCGAATCTTACTTGGTAGCTGGTTCTACTAAGATTGAATTGGATGCACCTGCATACATCAGCGCAGCTGGTTACACCATGCTTCCTGTAAGAGCAGTATCCAAGGCTCTTGGCGTAGACACAAACAACGTATTGTGGAGCGCTGAAACAAGAACAGTAACAATTATGTATGCTCAGAGAATCATCACTATGACTGTTGGTCAGAAGACAGTATATGTAAATGGTTCCGCTATCCCTACATCCGCAGCTCCTGAAATCACAAACGGCAGAACATACTTGCCTTTGAGAGATTTAGGTACAGCTTTGGGCGTAACAAACGTAAACTGGGATGCAGCTACAAAGACAGCTACATTGAACTAATCAATCGTAACTGAATAAATTAAGCTTGAGGGCTTTGCCTTTAAGTTCCCGGAAGGGGCAGACGTTGTCTGCCTCTTCTTTTTTGTTCAAAAAATGGGAAATAATAAAATACACTAAAGAAATGATTAAGAAATCCTTAACCTGCTGGTATTTTTTAAAAACTATGGTATAATTAGTTTTATTATAAAAACAAGTGCAATCCAAGGAGGATATACCATGAAAAAAAGAATGAGGAGCGGGAAAGGTACCTTAGCGATAGTACTTTCGGTGGCTCTTTTTGGCACAACGGCATATGGCGCCCAAGCCCCTTCTACCGTGGAGGCGGCAGCAACCCAGGCAGAGCAGACAACCCCCCATTTAACCTATGAGGAAGCTTTGAAAAAAGCTAAAAATCATAGCGTTGACTTGAGGGATTTGCAGAAGACAACGGATTTTTTACAAGAATCAAAGGAAGATATATGGGATAAGGTGGGCAATTTTTCTGTGCCAATCTATGACTATCAACAATGGGTGAATGATGCGGTTTTTGCTTACACCTCCGCAATTTATACCACAGATAGCAGTATGACAAAAAATAAGTATGCAACCCAAATTACAAATTTAGCGTTGGAGGCAACCTTGAAAAGCACATTTTCCTCCATCATAGAAAATGAAAACAATTTGAAATTATTGAAGGAAACAAGTGAAATACAAGGAACCCTATATGAACAGGGAAAAACGAAATTTGGCTTGGGTCTGATTAGTCAGTATCAGTTGGATCAGCTGAAGGCGAGTTATGAAACAAGCAAGACAAACGTGTATCAATTGGAAAGAACCTTGGAACAGATGTATATGAACTTGAATGATTTAATGGGCGAGGCGGTAGATAAAAAATATACACTGGAGTATGAAGTGGAATTTGAGCCTTATGTTTTGCCAAGCTCTATGGAAGCATATATAAATGCGGCGCTGAAAAAGGATTATTCCATTTTGTTAAAGGAACAAGCCATAGAGGATGCAAAGTTTAAACAAAACTATTTGTCGGAAGAGGATAACTCTAATAATAAAAGTAACAAATTTTCCTATGAATCAGCCCAGCGAGAGTTAAAAGCGGCGAAGCAGGATAAGGAAATTGCCATTCGCAATGCTTATGTGCAGCTGCAGCAGGCAGAGGTTAATTATAATCAGGCAAAAGCAGATTTGGCACTGGCACAGGCGGATTTAAAAACCGCTGAAGTAAATTATAAGGTGGGTAATATTACAGAGCTTACTTTAACGCAGGCGCAATTAGGGGTAACACAAAAGGAACTTGCTTTGGAAAAAATAGTTTTTGCATATGATATGCAGGTATTTACGTTTAAAAATACCAGCTTGATGAGCGGTAGCTCCCCAAGTAGCAACTCCGCAAGTGCATCATAAATTCCTGCCCAAAAATTGTTTAGGTAAAACGAAGCGTGATTTCCAGTATATGAAAACGTCCATAATAAATATGGGCGTTTTTTTATTGCAAAAAAAGAAAGAAGCCTATTACAAGTATAGTTTTTGGAATCTATGGAAAAATAAGCAAAAGGAAAGGCGGTGGATATATGCAGATTTCTAAAAATCTGTCGGAAAATATAATTGCCATCAAGGAAGCATTTCGTGATTGTGGCGATGTTGTGATGCGTGAGTTTGTTGTGGGAAGTGGAAAATCAAGAATTTTTATGATTTATACCGATAATATTGTGGATGGGAATACCATAGAAGATTTTATCATGACAAACTTGATGAGCCGTTATCGGGAATGCAACGAAAACGGGATGTTAGACGTTTTCATGGAGGACATTATTGCCATAGGCGAATTGAGCAAAATTACGGAGCTTACCCAGGCGTATGATGCGGTTTTATTGGGGGATACGGTGCTTTTTATGGAGGGCAATGCTTTTGCCCTGCAGGCATCCACCAAGGGGTTTCCCTCCCGCGGGGTAAATCAGGCGCAAACTGAGGTAGTTGTGTTGGGGCCAAAGGATGCTTTTTTGGAGGTAATGGCTACCAACATTGTATTGATCCGTCGTCGAATTCGGGACACCAATTTAAAGCTAAAGCGGAAAAAAATTGGTACAAGAAGTAAAACGGATGCCGCCTTGATGTATATGGAGGACTTGGTGCGGCCGGAAACCTTAAAAATCGTTGAGAAACAGTTGGAAACCATAAATGTGGATGGGGTTTTGGATAGTGGCTATGTGGAGCAGCTTATGGAAAAACGCTGGCTTTCTCCATTTCCTCAATTGCAGATGACCGAACGGCCAGACAAAGCCGCCTCTGCCCTATTGGAGGGGCGAATTGTTTTGGTAATTGATAATACGCCTGTTGTTATCATGCTGCCTGTAACGCTGAATGTATTTTTTCAAGCCGCTGAGGATTATTATGACCGCTGGGAGATCATGAGCTTTATTCGTGCCATACGCTATGTGGCGGCGGTGGTTGCCATTGCCTTGCCAGGCCTTTATATCGCCTTATCGGTATATCATCCCTCATTGATTCCTACAGCTTTGGCCATAAAAATTGCGGCTACAAGGCAAAATATTCCCTTTTCCGTGGTGGGAGAGGTTATCATTATGGAACTTGCCTTTGAGCTTTTGCGGGAAGCGGGCATACGATTGCCCTCTCCTGTAAGCTCCACCATTGGCATTGTTGGCGGTATTATTATTGGGTCAGCGGCAGTGGAGGCGGGAATTGTCAGCCCCGCAGTTGTAATTGTTTCAGCACTTACGGGCATTTGTTCTTTTGTAATTCCTAATATTTCTCTGGTTTCAGGGCTGAGGTTGAGCAAATATTTGGCAGTTTTTTTATCGGCAATCTTCGGGCTGTTTGGTCTTTGGATCGCCTTATTGCTGGTGCTTGCCCATTTGTGCAGCCTAACCTCCTACGGAATCCCTTTTATGTACCCATTTTGCTCCGCATCTGTCAATGATGACATAGACTGGGAGGACACCATTTATCGTTTGCCTTTGCATAAAATGAAGCGTCGGCCCATCTTTACAAAGCCATCGGCAAGAGGGCGAAAGGGAGGAGAATAAATTATGTTTGCAGAAAATGAAAAAATTTCTGTGCGACAGCTGCAAACCATGCTTTTGTTGTATTATTTTGGGACTGCAGTCTTGTTTTTGCCCAGTGAAGCTGCAATTTCCGCAGGCAATAGCTGTTGGATTGTTACGATACTTTGGGGTGTTGCATCGGCGGTGGTTGCTGTTTTTTTGGCTTATCTGGGGGAAAGGCATCCTACCTATACAGCGGTGGAATGGTATAAAAACTCATTTGGCAGGGTGCTGGGCACTGTTTTATCCTTTGGATTGGCGGCAAAAATTGCATTTGACGGCGCTCTGGAGCTTCGCGTGTTTTGTGATATTATTTCCTCTTCCATGCTGCCCCGAACGCCCTTATGGCTGATTATCTTGCTTACCCTCTTTTTATGCGTTATGACTGCCCTCCATGGCACAGAATGCAGCGCAAGAGCAGCGGAAATTTTGTTTTTGGCTGTGTTTGTACCACTAATTTTTGTATTAATATTTGTGGCAATTTCTACTGGTTATCATCGGGTTTTGCCGGTACAAATACCTAATTTTGAAGAACTTAGAAAAGGTGTGCCCTTTTTTGGGCAAATGTTTCAAGGCCTAATTATATTTCTTTTTGTATTTCCCAATTTGCAAAAAAGGAGGCATTTTTGCAGGCGAATTTGCCTAACCAGTTTGTTGGCCACAGGGGTTCTCGGCAGCATTGTTTTTCTATCCTTGGCTGTTTACGGCGCCGGGGTTTTGTCGGAAAAAATGCTGCCAACGCTGCAAATGATGGAGCGAGTCAGCTTTTCGGGAATCTTTTTGGGGCGGCAGGATTTATTTTTGCTTTGGCTTTGGATGGTTACAGTGTTTCTTTATGTAGCCATACTTTTATTTTTCGGTATGGAGCTTTGCACACGGGTTTTTAAAACCAAAAGACAACAAAGGAATCGGTGGCTTTTTTTATGGGTACCCTTGCTATTTATTGTGGCGCTTTTTCCCAAGGATATGGCGGCGGCTTACTGGGTCAGGCTAAAAGTATCGCCATGGCTCAACGGCATATTTTTCATACTTTTGCCACTCATTACGTTTTTCATTGATGCAGTGAAAGGGAGGGGCAAACATGAATAAATGGAAATTAATTATTTTAACGGTATTGCCTCTTTTTATGGCAACGGGTTGCTGGGATAAACGAGATCCCGAGGACAGGGAATATATGTTAACCATGGGGATTGACTTAGGGGACGAGGGATATGTTATTTCCTTCGCGCCGGCAAAAACAAATGAAAAGGACCCCGAGAAAATGGTTTGTACAGGAAACACTTTGGCTGATGCCATTGCCAATAATGATAGCCAAAATTCACGAAAAACAGAATTGGGTCAGATGAAAATGATTGTCCTTGGGAAAAGCATTTTAGAGGATAAAGAGGGGCTTACTTCCATGCTGGAGGAGTTAAAGCGCAGCCAGGAAATTTCCAAAAAAGTGACGGTTTTGGGTACGGGCGCAACAGCAGAGGAATGTATCCAGGCAATTATGGAGGCGGATGACGGAACAGGTCTTTTTCTCTGGGAGTTTTTTAAAAATACAGCAAAAGAGGTGGGCGTTACCAAGGGTTTGGATATGGATACCTTTTTCACAGAACTTAAACAGCAACAGGGTGCTTGCGTTTTACCAAGGATTGAATTGTCCGAGGAAGGGCTTCATCTGGGGGGCGGCGTTGCAGTAGCAAACATGGAATTTGTCGCTTTCTTAAACGATAAAGAAGAGCAGGGGTATTTATTCTTACTGGGCGAGGCGGAAGGCGCAGTTTTAGAGGCAGAAGAGGATGGAAAAAAAATTCCACTGAAAATTGTAAACAGCAAAGTAAAGTATGATTTTGAGCCCCAAAAGGATGGCAAGACAACCTGCCGTATCCGTTTAAAATTATATGGAAACCTCTTAGGAAACGGAAACTCCGATGCCTTTTCCCAACAGAGTGCAGAGAAATTGGAAAAGCTTTTTACACAAATTGTGAAAGAGCAAGTAGAAAATACAATGAAAATTGCCCAGGAGCAAGAAACGGCAGAATTTCTTGGCTTTGCGGAGCGTTTGCGACAGGAAAATCCGGAGTACTCTGGAGATTTTTGGAGTGAGGTAACTGTTTCCATTGAACCGGAGCTGAAAATTCGAGATACAGGAAGAATTCGCTGATTAAAAAATGGAAAATTTGGTAATCATCCTAATAACAAAGAAAAAAAGGGTGAGTTTATGGGTAGAATTTATGAATTTATGGGAAGCGTAAAAGAGCTGTGGAAAAAAGAAAAATGGTATTGGTGTGGAGCTGTGGTGATAGGCATTGCATTTAGCGCTGCCTTTGGTGCCCAGTGGACAAAAGGCTATTCCGAAATGATACAAAATGGAATTTCTGCAAAGGTAGTACGTTTTCATGTGTTGGCTAATAGTGACTCCGATGAGGACCAGGCACTAAAGTTAAAGGTGAGAGATAAGGTTTTGGAGGACTACGGTGCGCTATTGTCAGACGCTCAAAGTAAAGAGGAAACCTTAGCTGCTTTGGATGCAGTCAAAGAGGAAATTTGTAAATCTGCCCAGGCAGAGGTGCTTGCCCAAGGCTATGATTATCCGGTCAGTGTGTCTCTTGTGCGAGAGGATTTTCCGTTTAAGCGTTACGACGATTATATTTTTCCTGCAGGTGTTTATGACGCACTGCGCATAGAAATAGGTGAGGCAGAAGGGCGTAATTGGTGGTGTGTATTGTATCCGCAAATGTGCTATGTCGATGCTTCTTGGGGGTTTTCCACTCAGGAAAGCTATGAAAGATTGGAAAATACGCTGACGGAAGAAGAGTTTTTAATTGTTACTGCAATGGAGCAGGATAAAATTACACCCAAAGTGAAATTCAAAATTGTAGAATGGTGGCAAGAACGGGAAGTCACGAAAGAATAAAGCTTTCATCTATGCAATCAAAAAAAGCGGAAATACCGGGGATAATCCAGGTATTTCCGCTAAATTTTTTGCTTAAAAATAAACATTAACCAAAGGTAACAATAAATTTTCCCATAAGAAAATAAATGACTAATATATGCAATATAGCGGTTACAGTAAAAACAAAAACAAAATCCAAGTGGCGTGTTTTATGCCGCTTAATAATCTGGGCAAGAAGCCCTCCCAGACCGCCACCCAATATTGCCATCAAATAAAAATTTTTTTCGGGAATTCGTCTTTTATGATTGATTGCCGCCTTTTTATCAAAGCCCATTGTCCCATAGGTGGTTAGGTTAATCAAAAAATAGTAGCCTGCTAATACTGCAAAAGCAGTGCCATTAAAATGCATCTCCGCCATAATGCTATCTCACCACATTTCTCCAGTCCAAATCGCCTCTATCTAATGCAAGCAAAAGAGCTTCCGCAGTTGCCAAATTTGTGGCAAGGGGAATATTATGCATATCACAAAGACGGAATATCGAGGTAACCTCCGATTCATAATCCTGTGGGGATACAGGATCTCTTAAAAATATCATTACATCAATATCGTTGTTTACAATTTGTGCCCCCATTTGTTGCTGTCCGCCTAAACGGCTGGAGAGATACTTATGGACAACCAGATTTGCAGCATCCTCAACCAGGCGGCCGGTAGTGCTTGTTGCATAAATGTCGTGCTTGCAAAGAATATGCCGATAAGCAATACAAAGGTTTTCCATTAATTTCTTTTTATTATCATGGGCGATTAAACCGATATTCATAACAATCCTCCCTCAAACAATGATTTCGTTTCTTTTTTTCTTATGTTTAAAACCAGGCCGATAGCAACCATATTAGTCCACATGGAACTACCACCGTAACTGACAAATGGTAAAGACATACCCGTATTTGGCAAAATGCCCAAGGCTACACCGGCGTTTACAAAGGTTTGAAATGCAAACATTCCGGCAATTCCCACAACGAGCAACTGACTAAATAAATCTCTGGATGATATTGCTATTACTATACAACGAAATACGATAAAAAGCAAGACTCCTAAAACAAATATGCAGCCGATAAAGCCGAATTCTTCGCCGATTACAGAGAAAATAAAATCATTATGCGGCTCCGGAAGATAGCTTAATTGGTTCAGCGTACCGCTAAAAAGACCTTTGCCTGTAAGCTGCCCTGAGCCAATGGCACTTATGGATTTTTCCGTTTGATAATAAAGGCTTGCATCTCTTTTGGGATCTACAAAGGAGAGAATACGATTGAACTGATGGGGTTCAAAAATTTTATCCATAAGCAATGGTGTTTCCCTTCCCACATCCCAAAGGATAAAAACAATTATCGGTATAGTAATAATGCATAAATTTCGAATAAATGTATAATCAAGCCCAGCCACAAAAAGCTGAATGCAAAATATTGCGATTAAAACCATGCTGGCTGAAAGGGCCGGCTGTTTTTGAATCAGTACAATAGGTATCATAATATATACGCAAAGAAAAGCCAGAAAAAGCAGGCTGTTTATTTTATTGTAATGCAATTTGATGATTTGTGCCAGACAAAAAATCATAATTATTTTGGAAAATTCTGATGGTTGTATGGTTAAGGGGCCGATGGCAATCCAACGAACAGCACCTTTTGCGCCTGTACCAAGGAAAAGCACGGTAAGAAGCAATAAAAGGTTAATGCAATAAAGGGGAATATGAAACTGAGAAAAGTATTCATAGTCTATGTTTGCCGCAAAAACCATTAAAATAATGCCCATTATAAAAAATGCACCTTGTTTTACGACAAAAGCTGTGCTTTCCCCAAGATTTACATGGGTTGCACTGGCAATGGAAAGAAGCCCAAACAGGGTAAGAATTGCAACAGCGCCTAAAAGCAGGTAATCATAATTTTGAAAATATTTTTTCCATTCCATGGGCTAAATTCCTCCGGCTGGGCTAAAAAACGCCCGTATTACTGAAACAAGGAAAGCCGAGAGGGTGACGTTCATGCCACTCTTTTCTCGGCTTACATGTATAATTTTAATCTTGCACCTTACGCATGCTTTTAATGGGAATATTGGCATACAGCACAGGGACTGTTCCGTTGTTTTCTTCGGATTGGGTTTGTGTAATTTGGATATCAAGTTCTTCTTCATCTATTTCCATATAGTTGGAGATGACTTTAATAATGTCTGTTTTTAACATTTCAAGAACCTGAGAGGAGCAATTTACTCTATCATGAACCAAAACAAGCTTTAATCTATCTTTCGCAACACTGCCGGAAGATGGAGTGTTTTTCTTTTTAAAGAAGCTAAAGAAATCCATGGGGACACATCCTTTCATCTGGGTTGTGGTTTAATGACGAAAAAGGCCTTTTAGCTTTTCAAAAAAGCTTACGGGCTCTTCCTCAAAGGACATAATCGGTACTTCTTGTCCTATAATACGCTGCACAATATTCCGATAGGCTTGTCCTGCACGAGATTCCGGATTGGAAACTGCAGGCTCCCCTTTATTCGTTGCAATAACAATGGTTTCGTCATCGGGTACAACACCCAGAATATCGATTGCCAAAATTTCAGTAACATCTTCAATATTCATCATTTCGCCTCTTTGCACCAAATCAATGCGCAAGCGATTGAGAATAAGCATAGGGTTATTTAGCCCATTTGCCTCCAAAAGGCCAATAATGCGGTCAGCATCCCGCACGGCGGAAACCTCGGGCGTTGTTACAACAATTCCCCTGTTAGCGCCTGCGATGGCGTTTTTAAAGCCCTGCTCGATACCTGCCGGGCAGTCAATTATAATATAGTCAAAGCCTTCTTCTTTTAGGCTTTCACAAAGCTTTTGCATCTGTTCCGGAGAAACTGCATCCTTATCTCTGGTTTGGGCAGCAGGCAAAAGAAAAAGCCCATCATAACGCTTGTCTTTAATTAATGCTTGTTTTATGCGGCAGTTACCCTCTACAACGTCTACAAGATCATAAACAATTCTATTCTCCAAGCCCATAACAACGTCAAGGTTGCGCAGACCAATATCAGCATCAACTAATGCAACTTTTTTACCTAATACCGCCAAACCGCAGCCAAGGTTAGCACTTGTAGTTGTTTTACCTACACCGCCCTTGCCGCTGGTGATTACGATTACTTCACTCATCTATGTTCCTCCTAATCCAGAAGTCAGTTTTCTTCCCCCAAAAATAAATAATATAATAGGGAGCTACGTATATATTACTATATTAACAAAAAGTAGCAAGATTTGCATCCATTTTTTTTAGTAAAAACAGAAAAAATTTTCTATTTTACGACAACGGCATGACAAAAATTTGCCCTTCTTGTACAAAAGCGTATTCGGGAGATTTGGGACCCCGTTTATTTTCTTCGGGAAATCTGGTTATTATGTCCCCAATTCTTAACTGAACGGGGGCCATGTAAACAGCGGCAACAAAAGCGTCAGCCATTCCCTCGCAGCCGGCATGCGCCATCCCCTTTAATTGGCCCAAAATAATAATGTTTCCCGTTGCCTTGACCTCTGCGCCGGGGTTTATATCACCGATTAACACTACACTGCCGTCAAATTCGATTTTTTGTCCGTTTCGCAGAGAGCCTTTATGAAACTTTGTTAGGTTATAGGGGGTGATTTCCTTTTCCAACAGGCTTGTCAATTGCATTAATTCGTTATTTTCTGTTTTCAAAAAAGAAATTTCCATAGTTGTATAGTCGGTAATAATGCGAAGCAATTCCTGTTCCTCTTCATGGGAAAAAGAACGACCTTTAAATGCCAACGAAGTTTTTACACTATCAAAAAATTTTCCGGCTTCTTGAACCTTCTTTTCCAGCTGCTCGCAAAGAACCTCAAAGGGTGCATCTTCTTCAAAAAGCACGGTAACGCCGTCTTTCGTTCCTTTAAAAATAACATAGTTTTCTAGATTCATAATACCCTCCTATATCATTGTGTCAAAACAGTTTGTAAATTGGTGTTTTCGGGTGTATAATCCAACCCCAGATATTCGGTAATGATAGCCTTAGCAACTTCGGGAGCGGGTGTACCACTGCCCTCGCCAAAGGGAATCATAACGGTAATGGCAATTTGAGGGTCGTCGTAGGGGGCAAAACAAACCAGCCATGTATGGGAGCTTCTTGTTTTATCTTCCTCGGCGGTGCCGGATTTTGAAGCTATTTTTACGGGAAAATCCGCAAAGGAGGTACGCAAAGTACCACGATCCCCTGCTGAAACCTGATACATACCTTGGTATACCTTTTGTAGATTTTCCTCATGAAACACCTGAACATTTTCAACAGTTTCATCTACACGATAATAGAGGGAACCGTCGGGATTTTGCAGGTGACTAATCATATGCAGGCGGTATAAGGTTCCGCCATTTGCAAGGGTAGATATATATTTTGTAATTTGTGCCGGGGTATAGCTGTTTACGGATTGCCCAATGGCCGCACGGATGGTATCGCCGTCTGTCCAGCGGGTTTGGCTTGTTGTAGCATCGGGGTTAAAGGTTTTTACGATGCGTTCTTTGTAGTAGGGAGATGCCATGGTAGGCGCATACTCGTCTAATTCTAAGCCAGTCAAGGTGTTTAAGCCAAAGGCCGCCATATATTCATTTAAGGTTGTAATTCCTTCCTCGGTAGTGCCAGCCTTGGCATTGCCCATACGAAAGGCAACCTCGTAGAAAAAGTAGTTGCAGGATACTTCCAATGCCGATGCCACATCTAAAATACCGTGGCTTCCGCCGTTATTGCTGTAAAGCCAGCAACGGGCATAGGGTTTACCCGCTTCCGTAAATATCCCCTGGTCACGAATGTGGGTTGTGGTGGAAATTGCCCCGGTTTCCAATCCAGCCAAGGCGGTAACCATTTTAAAGGTGGAGCCGGGCGCCTTTTTTTGCTTTAAAGGACGATTTACCAAGGGTGTATTTCCGTCTTGCAAAAGGGCGTTATAGTAGGCGTTGTTAAAGGTATTGACAAGCTCGTTATTATCATAGGAAGGATAGGAAACGCTGGCTAACACCTCGCCACTGCCTACCTTTGTTACAAATACAGAGCCGGTACAGGGATCTAACGACGTATCTGCAGGGCTGAGTTCGCCACTGTTTAGCTTGTTTAAAACCATTGTCAAAGGGGCGATGCGTCCGTTTTGAAGGTCAGCCTTCTCCTCGTCGGTAGCACGGACTGTGCCTTGCTCTATGGCTACCAAAAGGGCCTCCTTTGAGGTAAAGGTTCCCCGGGTCAAGCCGTCAAGCAGATAGGTTTGTACTCTCAGCACAGCATCCTCATCATCCTTGGAGAAATCTAAATTATCCGCCAAAAATTCATCAAAGATTTCCTTTTGAACGCCGCCAGTGGCTTTCATAAGCTTGGAGGCTGAAATATGGTTTGCCTTTATCATGGCGGTATACATTTCCGTAATAGATACTGAATTTTTTGTATAAGTGGTTAGGTGCTTGATAATGGATTTGCGAAGCTCTGCCTCTAGGGTATCATAAGCAATCTTTTGCAGCTTACTGTCTAGGGTGAGAAAAATATCCTTTCCTGAAATTGGCTCCGTTGAGTCAATCACGCTTATTCGTCGGCCCTGATTATCAACTTCAATGGATACCTTGCCGTCTGTGCCGTTTAGCTGGCGTTCATGAAGCTTTTCAATACCCGTTTGACCAACAATATCCGTTTGGGAATAAATAGGGTTTCCGTCCATATCCACATCATCCTTATACAATGCGTAGTCGGCTTCTGTCATTTGACGAATATATCCAAGAATATGAGAAAAATATTCCCCCTGGGGATATTCTCTCAAAGAAACAGTGTCAACAAGAACATTTGGAAAAATGTCCTGATTTTCCTCAACATAAGCCAAGGTTTTTTCGCTAATATTTGTGGCAACAGTAACGGATTTGTACTGCTGATACCGCTGCAAATAAAGGGAGTAACGAATCCCCACGGTGTTTCTTACAACATCCGTAGGCAAACCCTCCGGCAGACCAAAGAAATCCCTTAAATAATCCAGTGTTTCTAAGGAGTCATAGCCCAGTTCCTCGCCTTTCATCCCAACGCTTTCCTTCCAGCTTTCTTCCCTGGTTTGGCTGTCGTTAAATTGAAGAAGATAAGGATAATCCCTGGCCAAGGGAAGCTCATCCGACATGGTTTCGCCAAACCCTGTTAATTTCAAGGCCAAAGTTAAAGCCATTAGGTTTTTATGGCTTAAAGAAATGGAATAAGAAACATATGCCCTTTTTTGAGCCGATGTATACGCAGCGGGGGCGTGGTATTTCTGAAATAAATATTCAAGACTTTCGCCGGCGGAAGCATCCATCATATTATCCGGAAAATGTAAGGATTCCTTCCAGCTTTTTTCTGCCTTATTCATCTCTCTTTGGGAACCCTCAAAGGTAAAGGAATATGGTGCTGTGGCGGAAATAGGCAGGGTGTCATAGGGGGTTGCCCCTTGTTCCCATAAAGCCTGTGTTAACTGTAAAAACAAATTTTCCTTGTAATTTGTTAAGTCAAGGGTAATGCTGTCGTCAATTTGAACGGAATAGGCCACGGTATTGGTAGCCAAAGGAATGCCATAGCGATCGTAGATATTTCCACGAGGCGCTGGCACATTAATTGTTTTGGAAACGCTTGCGGTAATAGATTTGTCATACTCTTCTCCATGAATAATTTGCAGCGAGAATAAACGCAATAGTAATATGAAAAAAAGCAAACAAATTGCGCAAAGCATTACAAAAATTCGGCTTCTACATAATTCAAAAAAATGTTCTATATAATGTCTCATCGGTTCCTCCTATTGGAAACAGACGGTTGTTCGGTTTTGGTTTTTGGGTGGTGCGTAAAATACTCCGAGTGAAACATAGTTTTCCTAGATTTTAAAACAAACGATATTTATATTTTTCCTTTAGCTCCAGCCATTCATTCAGTCCAAACAAAATTCGATAAATTGGTACGGTAACAACTGCCGTATAAACAATGGTGGGGAGGAAAATTTTTATAACAAAAAAAAGTATATTTCCGTCTTTACGCAAGACCAACTCCGTTAAAAATTGAAAAAATTCAAATATTCCGGCGGCCAGTGCGCAAAAAAGAATGGGTAAAAGGTAATTTTCTCGATAAAAATTCTTCTGACTCTTCCCTGTAAAATAGCTGAGGGCAAAATATAATAGCGTGTAATAGCCCATTGCAGTACCAAAAAAAACATCAAACAATAACCCTGTAAAAGCGCCCACAATACAGCCCTCCTTACTGCCTCGCAAAAGAGCGTAGGAAACCACAATAATTAAAGCGGTATTGGGAAAAATGCTCTGGATTGCAAGGTGTTGCAAAAGAGTTGTTTGCAATATGAAATTAATCAATACCATAGCGATTGTAATGATGATTCTCAAGGGGCTTCCTCCAGTGTGTTTTTATCAATAACCAAAAGAGTATCCAAATGCTTTAAATCAACAAAGGGTTCAATAATGGCATACTTTGTAAGGCCGTTGGTATCGGTTTCAATTTTTGTTACCTTACCAATGGAAAGTCCCGCAGGATAAACATCAGAAAGCTGGGAGGTAACAATTTCATCCCCCACTGCAATTTGTGCTTCGCCGTCAATATACTCCATTTTACAAAGACCGTCGTTCATTAGGGTATAATCGCCTTTTACAACGCCTAAATCTCCCGTTCGAACGCTCATGGCAGGCACGGCACTTCGACTGTCCAGTATGGATTGGGCTTTTGAATAAGTTTTGCCGCTTTCAAGAATTTTCCCCACAACACCGCCGGGTGCAATTAAAATCATATTTGCGGATACGGTGTCGTCGGTGCCTTTATTTATTGTAAAGGTGTTGTACCAAACGCCGGGGTTTTTGGCGATAATTTTGGTTCCCGTACTTTTATATTCCGGGTACTTTTGAGAAATTTTCAGCAAAGAGGAGAGGGCGGCATTTTCTTTTGCATATTGCTCCAGACGTTTATTTTCGTCCTGCAACTTTGCCAAATCTGCCTTCAGCTGCGCATTTTCCTCTGTAAGCGCAGTTTTATCTTTGGCGGAAGCAGCCGTGCTATCCACCCAGTTTTCAATACCCGTTGTTAAATCTTGAAAGGGCGTAACGACAAAGCCTAAGACGCTTTCCAGTGCAGAGGCATTTAAATTTTTTCCGCCGGCAAATAAGGCAACGGCGACAATGGCAATTGCAATTACACCAATAATTTTCTTTTTATGTTCTTCCCAAAATTGAATCAAAATCTAACGCTCCTTCAAGGGTTAAAGATTTGCCTGTAACTTTTCAGGTTAAAAGAGTGCTTTTCTGGGAGAAATCAACACGGACTTCAAGGTGTCAATATGCTCCAAAACAAGGCCTGTCCCCATAGCAACACAATTTAAGGGTTCGTTTGCCACATGAACGGGCATTCCGGTTTCGGCATTAATGAGTTGATCCAAGCCTCTTAATAAAGCGCCGCCGCCCGTAAGGGTAATGCCAAATTCCATAATATCTGAAGCCAACTCGGGAGGGGTTGCCTCCAACGTTTGCTTAATTGTTTCAATAATTGAATTCACAGGCTCAGAAAGGGCTTCACGAATCTGAATGGAGGTAACCTCAATGGTTTTCGGCAAACCATTGATTAAATCCCGTCCGCGAATTTCCATAATTTCTTCTTTTTCCATAGGGAAGGTTGAACCAATGGTAATTTTAATTTCCTCTGCTGTGCGGTCGCCAATGGCAAGATTGAATTCCCTTTTAATGAAATTCACAATGGCATTGTCCAAGGCATCACCGGCTACGCGCAAAGAGGTACTAGTTACGATGCCCCCAAGGGAAATAACAGCCACCTCGCTGGTGCCGCCGCCAATATCCACAACCATGCTTCCCGTAGGCTCTGCAATGGGCAGCCCTGCACCAATGGATGCAGCCATGGGTTCTTCAATCAGGTAAGTGTCCTTATCCTTAGAGCCAGCTGCAATAGCAGCCTCCAATACTGCTCTTTTTTCAACCTCTGTGACGCCTGAGGGCACACAAATGACGATGCGTGGTTTCGGACCAAACATAGAGCGAACGTAGGCTTTATTGATAAAATAGCGAAGCATTGCCTGTGTCACATCAAAGTCAGCAATTACGCCATCCTTCATGGGGCGAATTGCAACGATGTTACCCGGCGTACGGCCAATCATTTCCTTTGCCTCATTTCCAACGGCAAGTACCTCTTTCGTTTGTGTATTTATTGCAACAACAGAAGGCTCGTTAACAATAATTCCTTTTTCTTTCATATATACCAATGTATTAGCGGTACCAAGATCGATACCCATATCTTTCGAAAACATATTTATGCCCCTTTCATTATAGGAAAACTCTGTATTCAGCTACAGATATAAATTTCTGTGTTAAGTAAAGATCAATAAAAGCCTTAATTTTTATGATACATCTTTTTGGCGTTCTTTTCAATAAAAACAAATGCACTTTTCATAAAAGCCAAATTTTTGTGTCCCGTAAAATCGACAAAAAAAAGCCGCCAGGCGGCTTATGGATTACAGTTTACGGTATATTAATATTGCAATGCTAATTCCAATAATTCCCGCAACGGTAAATCGGATGGTTAAAGCAAACTGCAACGTAAGCACGCCGATATCCAAAACCAGAGGAGAGGAAAGACCAAATGTGTTACCGTAGGATAGCCAGCTTAGTGCAGGAACATCGGCAAAAATGCTTCCAATGAAGCCGCCTAAAACAACACCAGCTAATATAAATAAAACCAAAACCCATACATTTCGTGGTTGTCCTCTCAAGATCATTGTCCTCCTTATAGCTTTAGCGCCGATAAAACATATTGAGATCATCTCAGAAAAAAGATTCCGCCGCTTAATGAAAACTATTATACCATATTTGTAATTTGGGGTAAAGGGAACAAAAAATAAAAATCTATGAAAATAGGGTGGCACAAACTTATCGTTTGGTGACACCCTTATTCATTCTGTAATTAGTTTCCATTTCGAAAAAACATCTTTATATTTTCTTTTATTTCTTTCCTTTGCTGACGTCCATCTTTGCTATTTTCTTTAAGCCAATCTATAAACGTAGCGGGCCATTGCCGCCCTGAACTTGGATAAATCAAGTATTTATCTATAAGAAAACAAGAAATCAAAAGCAATGCGCAAATTAGCAAATCCATAAATTGATCCTTCCTTTAGACAAATTAATGATTATTGATAGACTGAAGTGCATATATAGTACCTCCCGAATGATAGTCTTTATATTTTGAATCCTTATAATATTCGGTTGTTATTTTGAAATAATATTTCAAAGTACTAGAACCTAAATCCGGGTTTCCATTTGTCCATGTGGTTTTTTTAATATATAGACAACTAGCTTCTGGATCAAAAGCATTCAACCAATCATAGTATTCAGCTAATCCTTTGTATGATAATAACCCAGCGGCCACCCCAACGCTCATATCTTTAAACAATCCAGCGGCAACAATTCCAGCAATCACCGATAAAGATAATTGTGAAATTTTTTGTTCCAAACGCACCGTGGTTTTTTTTGTTATTTCATTTGAAGTATAGGGTCCCGGTGCAAATGCCCTGTCATTATAATCCCAAGACTCATAATAAGACCTTGTGGTAATATCTGACGTTGCGGTTGCTTGGGAAGTCGTTGAAAAAGTTACTAAATTTCCATCTAAATAGATTTCCCCAATTGGTGTAATTAATATTTCATTTGTTAATTCTCCTTCATGGACTGTATATAAGTCCCCATTGGAAACGGGTTCTTTTTTTATATTTGCTAAAACCCCTGCTGTTTCAATTGTGTAATTTTCGACCCCCGATTTTTCCGTGGACTCATTTATAAGCCTAGATGCTCCACAATTAATCATGTTCTCTACCATATTTATATTATTTGTTGGCTCGCTCGCAAAGGTGGGTGCTACAGTTGAAAGAACGAATATACCTGATAAAATAATAGAGAAAAATCTTTTCATTTAGTATTCCTCCTTTAATATAAAATTTAATTTATCATCTTAGAAGAACTACATAGCTTTCGGAAGGCCTTCGGTAAACTAGTTACCTCTTCTGCTCTAATCATAATATATATATATATATTGTCAACGAATTGTCAATGTTTTGAGCAAAAAGATGTCGACATAATATTGTAAATGTGTACATTTTTTTTGTTATTCTGTTAAGAATGAATAATCCGCCATTTAAAAAAGGGTGCCCCTTCTTATAATTTATAAGAAGGGGCACCCTTGATACTACAGAATTATTCAGCTTTCGCTTCTTCCTTTGCAGGCGCCTCTGCTTTAGGGGCAGCCTGAGCAGGAGGTGTAGGTCTTTTTCCTGTAATAACGTTTTTCGGGCATTTGTTAGCGCAAATACCGCAGGATTTACATTTGTCGTAATCAATGACTGCTAAGTTGTCAATGACATGGATTGCGTCAAAAGGACAATTCTTTTCGCAAATCTTACATGCAATACAGCCAACGGAGCAAACCTGCATTACGTTTTTGCCAATGTCCTTGGAGGAACACTGAACCTTAACCTTCTTCTTTGCGGGAAGAAGCTCAATGATATGCTTGGGGCATGCGGATACACATTTACCACAAGCAACACATTTATCTTTATCAACAACTGCAATACCATCTACAATTTCGATTGCGTCAAAAGCACAAGCTTTTTTACAGCTGCCAAGGCCTAAGCAGCCGTAGGTGCAGCTTTTGCCGCCACCGCCAGCAAGCTGAACAGCCATATTACAATCGTCAATGCCAAAATACTCATATTTATCTTTAGCTTTTTCACAAGTACCGCCGCACTTAACGAAAGCAGCAATAGGATCGGAAGCAGAAGCTTCAACACCCATAATTGCGCCAATTTTTTCAGCACAAGCCGCGCCGCCAACGGGACAACCGTTTACAGGTGCGTTTCCACAAGCAATGGCAGTAGCAAGACCGCCACAACCGGGGAAACCGCAACCACCACAGTTTGCACCGGGAAGAGCTTCTAAAATCTCTCCGATTTTAGGATCTTCCTCAACTTTGAAAACCTCACCGGCGATGCCAAGGCCTGCACCAAAAACAACACCGAGTCCACCGATACTAAGGATCGGATTTACAATATTCATAATGTCCATTTTTGTCACCCTCCCTGCATTAAAGTTTGATTAAGCCGGAGAAGCCTAAGAATGCGATGGACATAAGACCTGCGGTAAGCAGTGCCAAAGGGAACCCATCAAAGGCTTTCGGAGTATCATTGTCTGCGATTCTTTCACGGATACCGGCAAACAGAACAATCGCCAAAGCAAAGCCTGTTGCACCACCGAAGCCATTCAATACGGCTTCAATGAAGTTGTAACCTTTTTGCATGTTCAAAACGGCAACACCCAAAACGGCACAGTTTGTTGTAATCAAAGGAAGGAATACACCCAGTGCCTGATAAAGAGCGGGTGCTGCTTTCTTTAAGAACATTTCTACGAACTGTACTAAGGATGCAATAACCAAAATGAACGCAATGTTGTACAAATATGTTATATTCAATGGCACCAGAATAAGATTGTATACCAACCAAGCTACTGCTGCTGCCAAGGACATAACGAAGATAACGGCCATACCCATACCTGCTGCTGTTTCAACTTTTTTCGAAACGCCGAGGAAGGGGCAGATACCTAAGAACTGGGATAATACATAGTTATTTACGAAAATCCCGGCTAAAATCAATAAGAAAAGATTCATTTAATTTCCCCTCCTTCTCAAGCTTTTTTCTTGTTTCTGAAATAGTTTAAAGCAGCCATCAAGCAACCTAATGTAAAGAATGCGCCAGGAGCCATAACGAACAATAATGTTCTAGGGAAGGCTGCGGGCAATATAATTTCAAAAGGCAAGCTGCTAAACAGTGTACCAGCGCCAATTATTTCACGCACTAAGCCTAAAGTGCCTAAGCCCAGTGTAAACCCAAGACCCATGCCGATACCATCGAAAACAGAAGCGATGGGACCGTTTTTAGAAGCAAAGGCCTCTGCTCTTGCAAGAATCAAGCAGTTAACAACGATCAAAGGAATAAAAAGTCCCAAAGAAGCGTTTAACGCTGGCAGGTATGCTTTGAGCATAAATTCGATAATGGTAACGAATGTTGCAATAACAACGATAAAGCATGGAATTCTTACCTTATCGGGAATAACTTTTCTAAGCAAAGATACGAACAAGTTCGCACATATCAAAACAGCGGTTGTAGAAAGACCCATGCCAACACCGTTAAAGAATGAGCTTGTTACAGCAAGTGTAGGACACATACCAATTACCTGTACAAAGGTAGGGTTTTCGTCAATCAAACCATTTTTAATTAATTTTAATGGGTTAGCCATTAGTAAGCACCTCCGTTCGCAGCAAACCATTCCAAGGCTTCGTTTGCACCACTTGTTACGGCTCTGGAGGTGATTGTGGAGCTTGTAATGGGAATAACTTCTCCGCCATCCTTTGTTACAGCCAGTGTACCGGACATACCTGTAAACTGTTCATAGAAGGAAGGATCGGTAGATTTTGCACCCAAACCAGGTGTTTCGGCATGTTTTGTAACGCGTAGTCCTGTAATTACGCCATCTGTATCAATGCCGACCATTGTATTCACAGCGCCACCAAAGCCGCCGGGAGCTGCAGTAATAACAAAACCACCGTTATCAGCTTTGTAAACTGCAGTAAGGGAGCCTGTTAATTCCAAATCGGTAATTTCTTCAAAAGAGCTTGCATCGGGCATAACTGCCTGCATGGAAGCTGCTCTTGTTTGTTCTTCCTGCAGTCTTATGGGTTCTGCTGTAATCGACTGAACTGCACCCAAAGCAGCGGCAGCAACACTGGCGATAATCAGCAACACCAAAGCTGGTTTTATAACTTCTTTTGTGTTCATGCTTTCTTCGCCTCCTTCACTTTAGGTAATGCACCGAAGATTGTAGGTTCTGTAAATCTTTCAATCAAAGGTACGCAAAGGTTCATAATCAAAATTGAGTAGGACACGCCTTCGGGGTAACCGCCAAAAATTCTGATTAAGGTTGTCAATAGACCACAGCCAACTGCAAAAATAATCTGCCCCTTAGGTGTTACAGGGGAAGAAGCATAGTCTGTTGCCATAAAGAATGCACCAATCATCAAACCGCCTGTAAAGATTTCATAAGCAGGTACACGCAAGCCATTTCTGCCGATTAATGCGGTTAAAATGAAAACAGTAGCAATATAAATCACAGGAACTTTCCAGCTAATTACATGCTTTACAATCAAATAAATTCCGCCGATAATCAAAGCAATTGCACAGGTTTCACCAATACAACCACCAATATTACCAATCAAAACATCAGCAAAGCTTGCATCAGGCATTACGCCGCCCTTCAGCTGTGCCAAAGGTGTTGCAACAGAAACCGCATCCACACCGAAGTTGCCTGCGGATGTCCAAGTGGTCATTTCTGTAGGGTAGGAAGCTACTAAGAAAGCTCTGCCGGCAAGGGCAGGGTTGATAAAGTTTTGTCCCAAACCGCCGAAAAGCTGTTTTGCAAAGATAATTGCAAATGCACTACCAACAACAGCAACCCAAACAGGAGCTGCAACAGGTAAGTTTAGTGCCAAAAGTAAGCCGGTTACAACAGCGCTTAAATCGCTGATGGTAACGGGTTTTTTCATTATTTTTTGATACAGCCATTCAAAGAAAACGGCTGAAACGATGGTTGCAACCACCAAAATCAGTGCCTTCACACCGAAGTAGAAAATGCCCATCACGGTAGCAGGAACCAGAGCGATGATTACATCACGCATGATGCTCTGGATAGATTCCTTAGAACGTACGTGAGGGGTACCGGATACTACAAAATTAGCCATGTTTTATTTTCCCCCTTCTCAGTTCTTTTCAGCTTTTGCTTTTGCTTCTGCTTCAGCCTTTGCTCTTGCAGCAGCAGCAGCAGCCGCTTTTTTGCCTGCTTCAATTTTCTTTAGGGCACGGATGGACTGTGCTAACTGACGTTTTGCAGGGCATTCGTAGGAGCAGCTGCCGCATTCGATACAATCCAAGCCGTGGTGAGCCACAAAAGCGTCGCCGTCACCCTTGAGAGCCAAGAAGTTCAGCATGAAAGGCATAAGTCCCATAGGACAGTGATCAACACACTTGCCGCAACGAATACAGTTCTTTTCCTCGGGAATGTATGCTTCTTCTTTTGTGAAGCAAAGCAAACCGGAGGTTGTTTTTACGGATGCAACATCCAAGGTATAAAGAGTGGGTCCCATCATAGGGCCGCCGGCAATGAGCTTTACAGGAGGGTTTTCCTCGTTAAAGCCGCCGATGGCATCTACCAAATCACGCAGTGTCATGCCTATACGGATTTTGTAGTTACCTGGGTTTTTGATTCCCTTACCGGAAACGGTTACAACTCTTCTCATCAATGGTCTGCCCTTGATGATGGCTCTTTCAATTGCAATAACGGTATCAACGTTGTCAACGATACAGCCTGCACTTGCGGGCAGAGCGCCAGATTTTACTTCTCTTTGTGTAATTGCGCAGATTAAATGTTTTTCGGAACCCTGCGGGAACTTTGTAACCAAAGGCTGAACAACGATATTGTCAATGCCTTCGCAAGCCTTTGTCATTGCTTCAATTGCCTTAGGCTTGTTCATTTCGATGCCGATTACGCCTTTTGCGTTGGGATGCAGCTTCAGCATAATTTGCAGGCCCTTCACAATACGCTCGGGTTCTTCCACCATCAAACGATAGTCACATGTGAGGTATGGCTCACACTCAGCCGCATTAATCAAGATATGATCAATGGGTGTATCCTTTGGTGGATTCAGTTTTACATGGGTAGGGAAACCAGCACCACCCAGACCAACAACGCCTGCATCTTTAATCGCTGCAAGAATTTCTTCGTTCGTCATTTTGGTGTAGTCTTTTCCCTGATTCAGGCCTTCGATTTCTTCCATTTTGCCGTCGTTTTTCACAACGATGGAATTTACCATTACGCCGCCGGGAACGAGCATAGGACGAATGTCCACAACTTCGCCGGAGACACTGGCAAAAATCGGAGAAGACATGAATGCGGGTGACTCTGCGATTTTCTGACCTACCTTTACATGATCACCAACAGCAACGATGGGTGCACAAGGAGCACCGATGTGCTGGCTCATGGGGGAGAACAACTCAGAGTTTTCCTTTGGGAGTATCACCTGTATAGGCTGCTCTGCGGACAGAGCTTTTCCATCAGGCGGATGAACTCCACGTTTAAACGTTAAAGCTTGCATATTATCCCCCTCTGTCAAGTGTTTTCGCGCTAAAGAAGCGCATAAATTTAGTTGTACCTTCATTAAAAATGATAAAACTATACATTCAACAGCAGTATTTTAATACAAAAATGAAGTTTTCACAACATATTTGCAAAAAAAACTGCAAAACCTTATTTGTGAAAAAACATTTAAGATGTTTTTTCACTGTAAAAATGAATTAGCATGTATAGATTAATGTGCATACAATCAGTTTGTATGCTAGGTATTAGACCTACTTTAGTGTACTATTATTATCTAAAAATGTAAATGATAATATATTACCATAAATAGTAGGGAAAACTTGTACATTTTTTAAAGTAAATTGACAAAAACAGAAAAGTATAAAGGAGAAAACCATGGAAACCTAGTGGATTTGTAGCTTTTTTTTTCATAAAAACTATGATAAAATAAAAAAAGTGCCAAAGACAAGAAAAATGATTGTTAAAAATATAAGCAAAGAAGGTGATATTGTGGATTTGTCCTTGCAATTAGCACAAAAACAGATTTTATCTCAAAGAATGCAGCAATCTGTTGAAATTTTGCAGATGAATACCATTACGCTTTCAGAATATATGAATGAACTCACGCAGGAGAACCCCCTTTTGGAATGGCAGGAGGCTCCTATGGAACAGCCTGCAAGGGATGATAAACTTTTGTGTAAGCTGGAGTGGCTCAAAGAAGCTGATGAGCAAAACCGCAGTTTGTATCGTGTGGAAATGGAAGATGAAAGGGATAGAAAAGAAACCATTGGGAGGCGTGAGCGGGAGAGCTTGCGAGAATATCTCTTATTCCAAATCAATATATTAAAGGTGGACGAAGGCGTAAAGCATGTTTTACGGTTTTTGGCCCAAAGCACGGAAGAAAGCGGGTACCTGGAGCAGGGTGCCTTGGAGGCGGCGGAGGGAAAGTTCCATCTAAAAAGAGCTTGCAGCACAGATATTTTGGGTCTGCTGCAAAGTTTAGATCCTCCTGGTGTGGGTGCCAGAAGCCTGGAGGAATGTTTGATGATACAGCTAAAGCAAAAAAATGCTTCTCCCCTTGCTATTAATATGGTAGAAAAACATTTGGAAGATTTGGCAAAGAACAAAATCAACCGTGTTGCCAAACAACTGAAGGTTTCTTTGGAGGAGGCGAAAGATGCCTTTGACGAGATAAGAAAGTGCGAACCAAAGCCGGGGCAGGGCTTTATTAGTGAAAAGCCTGTGGAATATATACTGCCCGATATTTTTGTGGAAATACGGGAGGGGCAGCCGGTTGTGAGTTTGAACAGCTCTGCCACACCCAAGCTCTTTATCAGTCATGCTTATGTAAATATATTAAAAGAAGGCGCCGCCCAAGAAACAAAGGAATATATTTCAAACAAAATGAAACAGGCGGAGTGGGCAATACAATGTATTTCAAAAAGAGAGGAAACGCTGTTGGGAACGGCAAATTGCATCGTTGCCAGACAAGAGGATTTTTTTATGCATCCAAATGGGCAGCTGAAGCCATTGCGTATGGCGGATATTGCCGAGTGTATGCAGGTGCATGAGTCAACGGTGAGCCGTGCCGTTAGAGATAAATATCTCCAATGCAGCAGAGGTGTATTTCCGTTACATGCTTTTTTCTCTAAAGCGTTAACATCAGAAAAAACGGGGACGATTTCTGCCGATAGTATTCAACAAAAATTAAAATTATTGATAGAAGGGGAGAATAAAAAGAAGCCCTTAAGCGACAGAGAGCTGACGGAAAAATTGCAAGAAGAGGGCATTCAAATTTCCCGCAGAACCGTTGCAAAATATCGCGAGAGTATGGGAATTGCGGGGACATCGGGTAGAAAATGCTACGAGTAAAAAGGAGAGTTCTATGCCGGATAAAATCTTTCATATAAAAATAAATAAGGAGAAACAGGTGCCGATCTATCAGCAGTTGGCCGAAGGGCTGACGAAGCTCATTGCCCAGGGGGATTTACCTGCTGACAGCAAGCTACCGCCCATACGGAAAATGGCGGAGGAATATGGCGTAAATAATGTTACCATTGTTTCGGCATATAAGCACCTGGAAAGCAAGCAGATGGTGTATTCCAGAAAGGGCAGCGGCACCTTTGTATCCCCCTTGCCTGTGGAAGCAATTCCCGAGCCGGTTGCAAGGGGAAACCTGCATCATTTTGAGGCGGGAATTTCCTTTGACAAGGCCATCAATTTTGCAAATACCTCCTTGCCTCACGAGCTGTTTCCTGTGGATGCCTTCAAAAAAGCCTTTGATGAGGTGCTGGAGCGGGAAAAGGGCGGTGCCTTCCGCTATACGGACAGTATGGGTTATCAGCCCTTGCGCCAACAACTTTGCAGTTATTTAGAGGATAATGGCATTAAAACAACCGTGGACAGCGTGCAGATTATTTCTGGTGCCCAGCAGGGCATTGACGTCATTTCCAAAGCTATGGTGCGCTTTGGGGATGTGGTTTTTGTGGAAAGCCCCACCTTTTACGGTGCGGCAGGGGCGTTTTTGTCCAGAGGGGCAAAGCTGATAGAAATTCCTATGGAAGCCGATGGCATGAAAATGACGGTTTTGGAGGATTATCTAAAGCTGTACCATCCTAGGTTTATTTATATGATGGCATATTTTCAAACACCTACGGGGATTTCTTATTCCATGGAGAAAAAGCGCCGACTGCTGGAATTAGCGGAGCGGTATGATACCTATATCATAGAAGAGGATGATTTTTACGATTTCTACTATAATAAAGAGGCTCCGGTAGCTTTAAAAGCACTGGATTATAAAAACAGGGTTATCTATATCAAGAGTTTTTCCAAAATATTAATGCCGGGGCTTCGTATGGGGCTTATGGTTTTGCCGAAAAAGGTGCATCAAGGGGTGATGGAGGCAAAATACACCACGGACATTTCCACCTCCAGCTTTATTCAAAAGGCCATGGAGCAATATTTCAGAGAAAACGGCTGGGAGCAGCATGCAAAAGCCATGCGTCGTTTTGGCGGCGAGAAATACCGCTATGCCCTTTCCTTTGCAAAGAAATATTTGGTGGGCAGAGCCACCTATTCTTTGCCAAACGGCGGTGTGAGCCTTTGGATTCGCTTACCTGAAACGATTAGCGCAGAGGCTTTTTGCAGCCGCATGCTGGAGAAAAATGTCATTTTGACACCAGGGAGTCAATTCGAAATCAGTGGCAAGGACAGCGGACACGTCAGACTAAGCTTTTGCGGCGTAGAGGACGACAAAATTGAGGTCGGCTTAAAGCGCATGGGGGAAACGATAGATAACATGGCGATGAACAAACTATTTTAGAAAATAGGGTTTCTTTTGCTGAAGTTTGGTTTTGGAAAGACTATGGAATGTGTCATGTATTGTCGAAAGGAACTTATGCAAAGGTTATGCTAAATGATATACTATTCGATGGAGTGAGCTCCAAACAAATTTAGATTTGAAGGGTGGAGATAAATTGAAGAAAATCAGCATTGTTGCGGTAGAGCTTTTCGTAATTTATATTTCTTTGTATTGTTTTTTTACACCTACGGTATTAACATCACATGGATATAGTTTGGCAATTGATGGGGCTGTAACCGGAAGAACACTTTGCTTGCTCTTTGCTTTGTTTAGGTTTGTAAAACTTATATATTTTATTAGTTGTGACGAAAAGAAAGAGCCTATTAAAAAATAGGTTTCAGACTGAATATAAGGGCAAGACCTTGAGGGCGTTGCCCTCAAACTCCTACAAGCGTTTGGTCATCACTTTTGCTATGCAAAAGCCAGCTTCGATGTCTGCCCTATCTTGGGCAGTGAGTGGTCAGCACTTTGCTGCGCAAAGCTGTCCTTTGGACAGATGGCACTTCTTTGCCATTGCACCTTGACCCACCTTAACCCCGCATAGATATGCGGGGTAGGATAAAAGTTTAGGTCAAGCCTTTTCAAAGGCTTGCAGGGTTCGGGACAGTGTCCCGAGAACTTGTCCTTTGCAGGTTTGGGCGGCGCCCAAGGTTTGTTTGTCCTTCCCCTTGACAAACGAAACACGAATCACTATAATCTTCTTAATTGAATAAATTCAATAAAGCCATAAAAAGAAGGAGTATTTTGCGGTAGCCCTTTTCAGAGAGAAAACCATTTGGTGGGAGGTTTTCGGAAGCCCGTGAAAGAAGCAGTCTTTTTGGATATTCACAGCTCTGCGGCGGAAAATAGAGTATGTCGTGGCGTAGGTCGGCGTTAACGGCATTAAAGCGACGGTTTTTCACCGTAAGCAGGGTGGTACCACGGTTGATTCGTCCCTGATCCTTAGTGATCGGGGGCTTATTTTTTTTCCAAAAAAACAATAGAGATGAAAGTTGATTTAAGGAGGAAATATTATGAAATACATGGGTGTAAATGAAGTGAGAGAGGCTTTTCTTTCTTTTTTCGAAAGTAAAGAGCATTTACGTTTGCAAAGCTTTCCCTTGGTTCCGCATAACGATAAAAGCTTGCTGTTGATTAATTCCGGCATGGCGCCAATGAAGGCGTTTTTTACCGGGCAGGAAATTCCGCCCAGCAAAAGGGTAACAACATGCCAGAAATGTATCCGCACGGGGGATATTGAGAATGTGGGAAAAACAGCACGCCATGGTACTTTTTTTGAAATGCTGGGAGATTTTTCTTTTGGAGATTATTTTAAAAATGAGATTATCCCCTGGTCTTGGGAGTTCGTGACAAAGGTTTTGGAAATCCCCCAGGATAAGCTGTATGTGACCATTTATGAAGAGGATGATGAATCGGGGGATATTTGGCATAACATGGTTGGTGTGCCTCGAGAGAGAATTAAAAAGTTAGGTAAGGCTGATAATTTTTGGGAGCATGGCACGGGCCCTTGCGGTCCCTGTACGGAAATCTACTACGACAGAGGAGAACAATACAGCTGCGGCAGTCCTACCTGCGATGTAGGGTGCGATTGCGACCGTTATATGGAATTTTGGAATTTGGTACTCACCCAGTTTAATGCAGAGGCAGATGGTACCTATACCGAGCTTGCCCAGAAAAACGTGGATACAGGCATGGGTTTGGAACGTATGGCGACGATTTTGCAGGGGGTTGACTCTATTTTTGATGTGGATACCGTAAAATCCATTCGTGATGCAATATGCCTAAAATCTAATGTAAAATATGGTAAAAATGCCAAAACCGATGTTTCTGTTCGCGTGATTACTGACCATATCCGTTCTGTAACCATGATGACTGCCGATGGTGTTTTACCCTCTAATGAGGGGCGTGGCTATGTGCTTCGTCGCTTGCTTCGCCGTGCGGCACGCCATGGAAGGCTTTTGGGCATTGAAGAGGAATTCTTGGCAGAGCTTTCAAAGGCTGTCATTGCCTGCAGTGGCGACGCTTACCCCGAATTGGTGGACAAGCGGGAATATATTTTCAAGATTCTTTCCATTGAAGAAAACAGCTTCTATAAAACCATTGATAAGGGCATGGATATTCTAAAGTCAGACATGGATGAGATGAAAACAGCTGGTCAGACAACCATGAGCGGAGAGAAGGCCTTCCGCTTGTACGATACCTATGGCTTTCCCATTGATTTGACAAAGGAAATCTTGGAAGAGGCAGGCATGAATGTGGATGAAGAAGCATTTGTGGCAGAAATGAAGCAACAAAAGGAAAGAGCCCGTGCGGCAAGGGGTAAATCCACCTATATGGGTGCGGCGGAAACGGTTTATCATGAATTGCCCGTTGAGCTGGAAACAAAATTTGCAGGATATGATGTTAAAGAGCTTACGGATGTAAAAGTTATAGCTTTGATTGCAAATAACGAGGTTTCAGGTGCGGCACAAAGGGGCGACAGCGTTTCCGTGTTCCTTGAAAATACGCCTTTTTATGCAGAAAGCGGCGGACAGGTGGGCGACCATGGTACCATCAAAACACCTAAGGGCGTTGTTACGGTAACGGATTGTATTAAGGTAATCGGCGGCAAAATTGCCCATGTTGGACAGGTAAGCGAGGGAACGGTGTTTGTTGAGGAAAAGGCGATTGCCACGGTGGATTGGGAAAGACGCATGGCAACGGCAAGAAATCACAGCACAACCCATTTGCTGCAAAAGGCATTGAGAACGGTTTTGGGAACCCATGTTGAGCAGGCAGGCTCCTTTGTAAGCCCCGAACGCTTGCGCTTTGACTTTACTCATTTTACGGCAATGACGGATGAGGAATGGAAGGCTGTTGAAGAAATAGTCAATGAATCCATTTTTGCAAGCTATGTGATTGAAACCAACGAAATGAGTATTGAGGAAGCAAGAAATAAGGGGGCAATGGCGTTGTTTGGTGAAAAATACGGCGACGTTGTTCGTGTGGTAGACATGGGCGGTTATAGCATAGAGCTTTGTGGCGGTGCGCATTTGAAAAATACGGCGCAGGCAGGCTCCTTTAAAATTCTTTCCGAAAATGGTGTTGCCGCTGGCGTCCGCCGTATTGAAGCCGTAACAGGCAGCGAGGCCTTGAAGCATTATCAGGCACAGGAGGATGAATTGAAGGAAATCTGCCGCTTGGTAAAAGCTGCGCCGGATAAGCTGCTTGCTCGCGTTGAGCAATTGATGTCAGAGCAGAAAGATTTGACGAAGGAATTGGAAAAATTAAAAGCCAAAATGGCCGGAGGTGCCGCTGAGGATATTATAAACAGTAAGGTGGAAATAAACGGCGTTGCTGTATTGGCGGCGGAGATTAAGGATTTGGATGCCAATGCTATGCGTACCTTGGGGGATCAGCTGAAGAACAAGCTGGGCAGTGGCGTTGTTGTTTTGGCCGGCGGTACAGAGGGAAAAGTCAATCTTTTGGTTATGGCAACGGAGGATGCCGTTGCAAAGGGCGCGCATGCGGGCAATATTGTTAAGGCGGCGGCGGCTGTTTGCGGCGGCGGCGGCGGTGGTCGTCCCAACATGGCTCAGGCCGGCGGCAAGAACGCTGCAAAAATTGGCGAGGCATTGGAAAAAGCAAAAGAAGTTATTGCAGAGCAAGTAAAATGATATAGGAAATTTATAAGCGGTTGTCCATTGGGACAGCCGCTTCAGACAGTCGATAAACCTTGGGCGCCGGGTCAGGAATTTTGCTTCGCAAAACCATCACTGTGTGATGGCAGCATTTTCTTCGCTGTTCCATCCAAAACCCCTTATTTTTTTTAAAAGGCAAGGCAAAATTCTTATGTATAACCCTATCTTCTTGGGGCTTGTAATGGGTCAAGATGGCAGTGGCAAAGAAGTGTCACCTATCCAAAGGACAGCTTTGCGTAGCAAAGTGGTGAAACCTCACTACCCAAGATAGGAAGACAGCGAAGTTGGCTTTTGTGCCATGAAAAGGCAAAAGTGGAATGTTTTTGTTGGAAAGACAAATATTCTTCCTGTGTATGATTATGCGCAAATGGAATATTATGTTCCGTGGGTAATGAAAGAAGCTCTTGACTTAAATAAAGAAATCAGTTAGAATAAGACGTAAGTAAAGCGAAACTTTTCTTACACAAGTAAAGAAAAGTTTCGCTCTTTTTCTGTGTGCGAAGAATATTTATGCAGAAAAATATAATATTTTGAATGATTGAAATTGGCATTTTGAATGCCCCATTAGGAGGTGCTTCTATGAATTTAAAAAAGCATTATGACGTAGCAATTATCGGTGGCGGGATTGGCGGTATTATGACCGCATATCGTTTGGTTGAAAGCAATCCCCAGTTGAAGGTGCTGATTATGGAAAAGGGTCATGCCATTGGACAGCGCCATTGCCCCATTGTGACAGGGAAGGTTGACAAATGTGTCAAGTGTGCTTCTTGTGCCATTATGGAAGGAATGGCCGGCGCAGGCGCGTTCTCTGATGGAAAATACGTCATTTCTACGGAATACGGCGGCTGGCTGACAGATTTTTTAGAACCGCAAACGGTAATTCATTACATTGAGCAGGCGGATGAGGTTTTGGTAAAATTTGGTGCAACCACGGATCGTTTTATGCCTAACGATGACTTGAAGCACCTTTGTTTACAGTATGATTTGCATATGAGTCAGGCACAGCTAAAGCATTTGGGAACAGACAGCAACTTTGAAACCATGCGCAAGCTGATTGAATATTTGGAAGATAAAGTAGATATCGTTGTAGATACGGAAGCAACAGATGTGAATAAAGATACCAAGGAAATTTATTTGGTACACAAAGGAGAAAAGGACGTGATTACGGCAGATAAAATTATTTTTGCTGTAGGGCGTGTTGGCAGCCGCTTTTTCTCTGATTGGTGTGAAAAAAATAAAATTCCCCTGAAAAATAATCAGGTAGATATTGGCGTAAGAGTGGAATTGCCCTCTATGATTTGGGATCATTTCAGCAAAAAAATCTACGAGCCTAAAATTTGGTATCGCTCCAAGCAATACGGTGATACCACCAGAATGTTTTGTTTTAACGAAAGAGGGCATGTGGTAACGGAAAACACAGGGGGCGTTTTGACAGTAAACGGCCATTCCTACCGCGATCAGAAAAGAAAGACGCAGAATTCCAACTTTGCCCTGCTTTCCACCATTCGCTTTACAGAGCCGTTCAAAAAGCCTATTGAATATGCAAGATATGTTGCCAGCCTGGCAAACCTCATTTGCGGTGGCGGTGTTATGGTACAGCGTCTGGGGGATTTGGAAAGAGGCAGACGTTCTGACGAAAGCCGTATCAGAAAATCCACTACCAGACCCACTCTCCATGCAGTTGCAGGGGATCTGAGCCTTTGTATGCCCAAGCGTCAGTTGGATAATATCATAGAAACGCTGCATGCGTTGGATAAAATTGCGCCGGGCACGGCAAATTGCGATACATTGCTTTACGGTATTGAATGTAAATATTATTCCGCAAGGCCAAATTGTACGGAATTTGAAATTGATAACTGTCCGGGGCTGTACGCCATCGGTGATGGTGCGGGCTTTACTCGTTCCCTATCTCAGGCGGCGGCAAACGGAATGTATGTGGCGGATAAAATTTTAGGAAAAAAATAAAATTGAATTAAGCACATGAAAAAAAGGGATTGGCATGTTTTTGCCGATCCCTTTTCTGTTTTAAAACTTCCCCATTAAAGCAATGGACATTAGGAGGCCTGCAATTTTTGCTGTTTGCGGGTTTAAATTTTCCTCCGAGCCGTCACTGCTTCGTGCGGCAATGAAGGCGCCATCTTGTGCAATGCAGGCAACATTTTCATTTACGTTTTTTATTGTCTGCATAAAGAGCAAGGAACGGCAAATGTCGTGGATTTGCCCCCGGCTGCCCTCGTCTAAAAAAGGCGCCATTGCCCGCAGAAGCGTAACTTCTTTGGGTGGGTGTTCAAAGCAAAAGTCTTTTTGGGTGCCTGCTGCCATTTGTATTTTTTGAACATAGTTTTTTTCGATTGCTTCGCGCAACGACGTAGCCATCTCCAGAAAGTCTTTTTCCAGACCATCTGTTTTCTGTAAAGTTTTTGCCAATTCATAAACCAAATTTTGTTCCATTAAGCCAAAACCACCTTTCCTGTTTGAGTAAGACAGGTTTTTTGATCCAGCAGTCCTCCATTTTCGGTTGCTATTTTAATCAAGGCAGCCTTAATGTTGTTTGGTCTGGCATAGGGAAAATGTTGAAATAGCAAAGCAGCCCCACCACTTACCAAGGGCGTTGCCATGGAAGCACCGCTCATACTGATATAGTTAGGATAAATAATATTCTCCCGACTGCGATTGGGCATAGAAAATTGGTAATCCGGCGAAAGAACGGAAACCACGTTTTCCCCTGGTGCCCAAATATCCGGTAGCTGGCAAAGATCCTTGGAAAAAAGTGAAAAGGGTTTATGGCGAATAAAATAATCACGATCTTCCCAGGTTCCCACGGTAATTACTATGGGGCTGATGGGTGGGGGCGGCTGATAGCCTCTGCGCCCATCAGGATTCCCAGCGGCTGCAACTACAACAATTCCTTTATGCCAAAGGGCTTCAACGCTTTCTTTCAAAGGCTGGTTTACCTTTCTGTCATTGGAACCGATGGATAAATTCACTACTTTTATATTATATTTCGCAGAATTGTCCATTATCCATCTTAATGCGGCAACTGCATGAGAAGAGCTGCCTTGGCCGTTGCGGTCAAGAATTTTTAAGGAGATAATATGGGTTTCCGGTGCAATTCCGGCGTAGCGCCCGTTGGAGAGAGCGCCATTGCCACTGGCGATACCCGTGACATGGGTCACGTATTTTATATTGCTTTTGCTTACTGATTGAGATAAAATAAAAAAAGAGAAGATTACAAAAAAAGTGGGAGGGTCTTTTGTGAAAATATCTGAAAAAGGTCAGGTTTTACTGGCAAAATATAAAAAATTTCAAAAATTATATTTTTTATTATTGCTTTTAGCTGCAATAAGTTTCGTTTATTTACATAACATTTTTTTGATGATTGCGATTGTGGCGTTTACCTTTGTTTTGGAAGCGAAAGTGTATATCTGTCCCCATTGCAAAAAAACGTTTGACTGTAAAAGAAAGATTCAAGAGGATACTTCCTGTCCACATTGTAAAAAATACTTATTTAAGGATTTGGGTTAAAATTTCCCCGCAGGCTGCTGCGGGATTTTTTATGGAAAAATGCGTTATATTTTGTGATAAAAGCATAAGAAAAATCTTTTTAGGGTTAAAGCAGCCTTTTCTTTGTATATATTGATAGTAAGAAGGAATGAGGGGGCGAAAGCATGCCCAAGGCTGCCTTATACTGTCGTTTATCGGTGGAGGATGGAACGGGAGAGGAAAGTGAAAGCATACGGAATCAAAGGCTTATGCTGATTGCCTATGCCCAAAAAAACAATTGGGAAATATATGATATTTATGAGGACGAGGATTATTCGGGCTTGCGGGAGGATCGCCCTGCATTTTGCCGCATGCTTGAGGATGGCAGGAAAAAGCGGTTTGACATCATACTTTGCAAAACGCAGTCACGTTTTACCCGAAGTGCCGCTACGGCAGAAATATACCTTCACGAAAAGTTTCCTCTATGGGGGATACGTTTTGTCACTGTGGTAGATGGAGTGGATACGGCAAAAAAGGAAAACAAAAAAGCCAGACAAATTAACAGTCTGGTAAACGAATGGTACTGCGAGGAGCTTTCCGAAAACATCCGCTGTGTTTTGCGAAAAAAAATGGAGCTGGGACAATTTTTAGGGAACTATGCCCCCTATGGGTATGAAAAGGACTGTGGGAACCGCCATCATTTGGTGGTTTTTGAGGAGGAGGCACGGGTGGTGCGGCATATGGCAAAGCTGTATTTGTCGGGGTTATCCTGCAAGAAAATAGGGGTGCGGCTCACCGCCGAGGGTATCCCTACGCCATCGGAAGAAAAGCAAAAAAGAGGGCAGGATTTGGGGCGGAAGCCGTGCAGCAGGTGGGGAGCAACTACAGTGAGAAAAATACTGACAAACCCTGTGTATATGGGGCATATGGTGCAGGGAAAGGAGCAAAAAATAAGCTATAAAGCATCCAAAACCGTGGGGGTTCCCAAGGATCGGTGGATTGTAGTAAAAAATACCCATCAGCCCATTCTGAGCGAAAAAACCTTTGCAAAGGTGCAAAAAAAAATGCAGGAAAACAGGCGGGGAACAAGGCAATAACGTTTGACAAAGAAAATACCCTGTGCTATTCTAACAGAAGGAAAGAATTCCGTTATAGATACAAATGGGAGCTTGTAGGCAGGCTGAGAGGAAGTACCCATACTTCGACCATAAACCTGATTTGGATAATGCCAACGTAGGGACATACTTCGGTTATGAAGACATTCCCTTTGGGGAATGTCTTTTTTTAACGGGCTACCGTAAGCCCCCTCTTTATAAGGACTTACGAAATGTATTCTGTGGGAGAATAAGCCTCTACGGAATACAAGGGTGTTAAAAATACTGTCCGCTTATGAGTAAAATATGAAATAATTTACTCGTAAATTTTACGAAGCGTTTCACTGCAAAATCCAATGGATTTTAAGGAGGAAAAGTGATGGAAAAAAAATTAATTGAGAATGTCAGACAAAGTGTGCCCTTGGTGCACAACATTACAAATTACGTTACGGTAAATGATGTGGCAAATATTTTATTGGCCTGCGGCGGCTCTCCCATTATGGCGGATGATGCCGAAGAGGCTGAGGAAATTACAAGCATTTGCGGCGGGTTAAATATCAATATCGGAACGTTGAATGCCCGCACCATTGAATCCATGCTTTTGGCAGGTAAAAGAGCCAACGAATTGGGTCATATTATTGTTTTGGACCCTGTGGGTGCGGGAGCGTCAAGGCTGCGTACGGAAACGGCGATGCAGCTTTTGGAAAAGGTTCGTTTTTCCGTAATCCGCGGGAACGTTTCGGAGCTGAAAACCCTTTGGGGCGGGAGCGGCAGTACAAAGGGTGTAGATGCTGACCTGGCGGACCGTGTGACCGAGGGAAATTTGGACGAGATGGTGGAATTTGCAAAGAAGCTGAGCAAAAAAACAGGAGCTGTGATTGCAATGACCGGTGCAATTGACATTGTAACCGATGAAAGCAAGGCCTATGCCATCCGCAATGGAAATCCGTTGATGTCAAAAATAACGGGAACGGGATGTATGCTCAGCGGCGTGGTAGCGGCATATTGTGTGGCAAATCCTGATCATTTACTGGATGCAACGGCGGCAGCGGTGGCAGCTATGGGGCTTTCGGGGGAAATCGCCTTTGAAAGACTGGAAAAAACCGCTTTGGGAGGAACGTCCTCCTATCGTACCTATATCATTGATGCCATGAGCAATATGAGTGATGAAATTTTGAAGGAGGGAATGAAGCTTGAAGCTAGATAAAAAAAGCTTGCTTTTGTATGGGGTGACAGATCGCTCGTGGTTAAACGGTAGAAGGCTTGCCCAAGATGTGGAAAAAGCGCTGCAAGGTGGTGCAACCTTCATACAGCTGAGGGAGAAGGATGCGTCCTTTGAGGAATTTGTGGAACAGGCAAAGGAGGTAAAGGCGGTTTGCAAAGAATACGGCGTTCCCTTTGTGATTAACGATAATATTGAAGTTGCCTTAGCCGTAGATGCCGACGGTGTCCATGTGGGACAAAGTGATATGGAGGCAGGAAGTGTTCGCCAAAAACTGGGGAAGGACAAAATTATTGGTGTTTCTACCCGTACGGTGGAGGAGGCTCTCCTTGCCAAAGAAAGAGGTGCCGATTATTTAGGCGTTGGGGCCATGTTTCAAACCGCAACAAAGCTGGATGCAGCGGATGTAACCTTTGGGCAGCTAAAGGAAATTTGCAAGGCAGTGGATGTTCCTGTGGTGGCCATTGGTGGAATCAGCAGCAAAAATGTGGAGGAGCTTGCAGGCACAGGAATTGACGGTGTGGCGGTGGTATCTGCATTATTTGCAGCAGAGGATATAAAGCAGGCAACTGTGGAAATGAAAGAGAAGCTGAAGAAAATTGTGAAGTGAGCAAGAAAAAGCCTAATTTGAAAAGGATTACGGTTCTAAAGGAAAGTGCTTTTTCCAGAGCTTATGAATGGAAAACAACCAAGGGAAACCAGTGAAATTTGGAATAAAAAAAGCCTCCCGGCATGTGCAAGAGGCTTTTTTTATCATTCGTTGGGCAAAACGATTTGGTTAACTTTGAAAATCAGCTGTAACGCACGCCTTGAATTTTCAATATGTGTATGCACTGCCTTATTCAGTCCATCCAGATCTCCGTTAAAGGCAGCTTTTAATATTTCTTCGTGCTCAGCAACACATTCGCAGTCGCGATAATGGGGCTGATTCAGATAGGTACCAGTTGCATAGGTAAAGGGCTGCAAATCGTTAAATACATCCACGGCTTTTTGATTTCCGGAAGTGGTTAAAAAAAGGGTGTGAAATTCCATATCCAGAGAAAAATAGGTTTCCGGATACAAAGAGGATTCACAGTTTTCCACAAATTTCTTTTGCTCCTCCAGATTTTCAATCAGCTGTTGACGCAGCTTGTTGTTGTAGTTCAAGGTTGATATCACATTCTTAATAAAAAAAGTATCCATCATTAAGCGCATATCAAAAATATCATTTAGCTCGTTGGGAGTGAGTAAATATACGCTCATGCCCTTATTCGGCGTGTTCATTACCATTTTCTCATCAGCCAAACGTTGAAGAGCTTGTTTTACTGGTGTATCACTCACATTATACGTTCTCGCCAGTTCTTTAATATTCAGTTTTTCCCCCGGTTGAAACTGTTTTTTCGCAATACCATTTTTAATGTCTTGGTAAATTTGGTTTGTCAATGTACTTTTTTTGTTTTCTTTTGTTTGTTTTACTGTCTTATCCACACTATTCTCCCGTCCTTACAATTTATTTTTCTTTCATCTATCCCCCAAAATTGATTATATTATATCTTTATTGAAAAATCTACTTTTTTATTATAAAACTTTGACAAAATAAGGGTTTGTTTTTTATATGAAACTTTTATTGTTAAAATAAAACTATTATTTTGTGATTTGCAACATTTATTAAAAAGTATAGCGTTGGGCAATCACAAAATACGAGAAGGTTTTTTGTGCAAAAACATAGTTTTTTGGTTTTTAGCAACTATAAAATCAAAAAATTCAGCAAAAATGATAAAAAAATCGTTCGAAAATTAACATTTTAAGAGTTTTATTCGGCTTTATTACGGATTGACTATGAAAATTTGAATAATTATAATAAAGAGAGGTGATTAGTTTCTATGCGAAATATTTTTATGGAATTATCATCTTGTATCCTCGGCCGGGACACAGCAATACCCTTACAAAAGATGATCCCAAAAAAGCATATTGTTTTTGGAGAGAGTAAAAACCGGAAACTGTTCAATATTTAGGAGGGAAATCTATGTTGAAAAGAGGGATAGCTGCTGCACTGGCAACAGTTATGATGCTCGGACTTACTGCATGTGGAGAAAAACCTGCGGACACAGCAACAGGTGATACCAAAACCCCTGCAGCTCCGACTGGTTTTGTTGAAGCAAAGGTAGAGCCTGACAGTTATGATTCAGGCGTAGAACTGACGAGTGATTGCTATCGTTTTATCTATGCGTTAGGAAATGCACCTGCTACAATTGACGCTGCAAAATTCTTTAAAATGCGTCTAGAGCAGGAAAGCGGCGGTACATTAAGCTGCGATATTTATACAGATAACGTTTTGGGCAGCGAGCGTGAATTATTGGAAGGCTGTCAATTTGGGAATTATGATATTGTATTGGCTACAAATGCAACTGTAGCATCTTTTAGCAAGGATATCTTCTGCTTAGATATTCCTTGGTTGTATGATAATAAGCAGCAAGTTTATGAGGTGCTGGATGGCGTTTTGGGTGATACCCTTGCCGCTGGCCTTGAGGATAGAGGCTATAAGCTTTTACAATGGCAGGAGAGCTCCTTCCGTACACTGACAACATCTGATAGAAAAGTTGAGAAGGTTTCTGACCTGAAGGGCTTGAAGATTCGTATCATGGAAAACGAATTACAGTTGGCACAGTGGAAGGCTTATGGTGCAAACCCAACACCTATGGCATTTACTGAATTATTTACTGCATTACAGCAGGGTACGGTAGATGGTCAGGATAATGGTGCGGAATTAACATGGCAGACAAAATTCTGTGAAGTACAAAAGTACTATACATACACAAAACACATTTACTCCCCTTATTTGATCATGATGAGTAAGGAAAGATTTGAAAAGCTGACACCGGAACAGCAAGAAATCGTATTGAAGGTTTCTGACGAAGCAGTACAATATGAGCGTGAAAGATGTTCCAAGTACGAAGCTGCTGCTTTGGAAAACATCAGAAACTATCCTGGTATGACCTTTACAGAGTTAACACCGGAAGCAATTGCTGAGTTTAAAGCTGCTTGTGCCGGTCTTAAGGAAATGGCTTACCAAAAAGTTACTCATCCGGAAATTGTAGACTTATTGTATAGCGAGGTAGAAAAAGCGCAAGCAAAATATCCCGCTGAAGGGTCAGCTTCGTAAATAAGAGGGGAGGCAATAAAATGAAATTTTTAAATGAACACTTGGAAGAATTTTTTATCATTCCTTTGATGTTTTTAATGAGTATTATTATTTTCATCCAGGTTATCATGCGTTATGTATTCCAGTCTTCTTTGGTTTGGTCTGAGGAATTGGCAAGATATCTGTTTATTTGGCTGGTTTATTTTGCGGTAAGCCATACGGCAAGACGTGAAAAGCATATTCGTATTGATGCAGCTATTAATTTGTATCCAAAGAAGCTTAGACCTTATGTTGAAATCTTAAGCGAATTAATTGTTTTAGCATTTGCTATATTCATTGCTACAACAGCTGTTACGGTATATCATAAAATTACTTGGAGCGGTCAGCTTTCTCCTGCTATGCGTATTCCTATGCAGTTTGTATATGCGGCGCCCTTGATTGGTTTTATCTTAACTGCCATCCGTCAGGCTCAATGTATTTTGAGAAGGATAAAAGCATTAAAGAATCATGAGGAGGTGGCAGAGGCATGACAGGAAGTATTGCTCTTGTTGTTTTTGCAACATTAATTATCTGCTTAATTTTGACTGTACCAATTGGTTTCTCTTTGGGTATTGCGTCTTTGGCATATATCTTATACACAAAACAGTTGACTTTTGGATTCATCGCACAGAACATGGTAACCGGTGCTGACTCTTTCCCCATCATGGCAATTCCGTTTTTCGTATTTGCCGGGGAATTAATGGGCGGCGGCGGTATCTCCCAAAGATTGCTGAATGTTGCCAACGTATTTTTTGGTCGAATCAGAGGTGGTTTGGCCATCGTAACAGTCGTTGTATGTATGTTCTTTGCGGCGATTTCCGGTTCCGGCCCTGCAACCGTTGCAGCGGTAGGCGGTATGGTTGTTCCTACCATGATTCAAAAAGGATATGACAGAAAGTTTGTATTGGCTTTGATTGCTGCGGCAGGGTCTATCGGCGTAATTATCCATCCCAGTATCCCCATGGTTGTTTACAGCGTTACCACAAACAGCTCTGTAAGTAAGCTGTTTATGGCAGGCTTTATTCCCGGTATTTTAATTGGTCTGGTACTGATTGGATACGCATATTTCTTTGCAAGAAAAATGGGTTATAAGGGCGATACCGAACCATTTTCTTGGGGTAGAGCAGGTAAAGAAGTATGGAAGAGTAAATGGGCATTGCTTTCTCCCGTTATTATTTTAGGTGGTATTTACGGTGGTATTTTCACACCTACAGAAGCAGCGGCTGTAGCCGTTATTTACAGCTTGGTAATTGGTTGCTTGGTTTACAAGGAATTGGACTTCAAGCAGTTATTGGGTGTTACTAAGAATGCCTGCGAAACAACAGCTACCATTATGATTGTTATTGGTTGTGCTGCTGGTTTCTCCAAGGTTCTTACACTGGGACGTATCCCTACAACAGTAGCAACCTTCTTAACTTCTTTGACAGACAGCAAGATTGTTATTCTCTTGTTAATCAACGTATTACTGTTGGTTGTTGGCTGTTTCATGGAAACCTTGTGTGCAATCATGATTTTGGCTCCAATCCTATTCCCTGTTGTAAAGGTTTTGGGTGTGGATCCAATCCATTTTGGTATTATCATGGTAGTAAACTTGGCAATCGGCTTTATCACCCCTCCTTTGGGCGTAAACCTGTTTGTCGCCGCCCGTGTTGGTGAGACTACGCTGGATAGTGTCATAAAGGGTATTATACCTTTCTTGATTTTAATGATTGTTACATTACTGTTGATTACTTATATACCTGAAATTTCCTTGTTCTTGCCGAGGCTCTTATCCTAAGGCAGGCGTGGATTGGAAAGGATGTTATGTATTATGACATTTGTAAATAAGATAAAGGATCGCTTGTTTGATTGTGCAATCATCTTATTTGCTGCGGTTTGTATGTTTTATTACTATTGAGTTAAGGTGTCCGCTATCCTTAGGGTAGTTGTGATTCATATTGAACGCCGGAAAAACCCTCTTTCTGAAAAGAAAGAGGGTTTTTCGTTTCCTCCAAAATGAAGGCAAACACTACTGCTACAAATACGTGTCGTGAGTGCCGTGACCGTTATCATCATAAGGATTTATTTTCCCGCTCACAAAATCTCGAAACGCAACGATTCTGTTTTGGGGTGTGATAAAATCCGCAACGGGAGAGATACCTGTATCAAGGAAGGCAATACCGATTCCTCTTCCTGTAAGGAGGGCTTCGGGAGAGGTTTTAGCTTCGCCTCTTTGGGACGAATAATTTGGAAAAGACATGGAAAACATCTCCTTTCTTTCTCTAATAAAATATGTAGAAATAAGTTTTTGGGAATAGGAAAAGTTATTTTTTCTTGTCATTCGTCATATGTTTTTAAAAGGCTTGTTGGGGGAGGTTAAAAATGGAGGAAAAACTGAGCAGCGAGCAAATGAAGCTTTTGTCCGGAATGATGGGAGCAGACAACAGTGATACTTTTCAATTGTTAGAAAGAATCAACCGGCTGCGCCGTCTTTTTGGGAGCACAGAGGAACAAAAGCCACAGGATATTCAGGTAAAAGAAAGCTCAGCCCTTGAGGCGCCCTTTGGCAGTACCCAAGGGGAAAAAATATTATGTGCGGCCATTCCTTTTTTGGATATGGAGTTTCAGAAAAATATTTTTGTGGCGGTGCGCTTTATGGAGCTAAGGCGTGTGTTGCAGGGCACAAAGCTGGAAGCAAGGGAGAAACAGGAGGATCCGGTGTATCGGCGGCATAAAATGCTACACGCCGTGCGACCGTATTTGGCAGCAGAAGAAAAAAACCAGTTGGATAGCATGATGAAAATTATGGAAATAAGACAAATTATGGGTGCAAGGAGGGACGACAGTGAGTAAGGAATGGGATATTCCAGAGGTACAGGCATTAGGAGAGGAAAGGTTGCGTTTGATTCGTGAGGCAGCAGAAAAAAGCCGAGGAAAAACAGGAATGGAAAGATTGGATGTGCTGTTGGAATATGGGGAGAAGCTGTCCCAGGGCGGGAAGTTGGAGGCGGAGCAGCAAAAGGCTCTTTTGGCGGCTGTAAGCGCAACCCTGCCACAGGAAGAACGGGATAGGATGATCCAAATTATGTCCATGTTGGGCTATTAATTTTCACCGAAGGCGTTTCTACATTATTTTTTAGGGTGGCATGGCGGTGGTTATAAGTCCCTGTAAATGTCACTTTGTCTTCGTTAAAAAACATAAAAAAGCCCGCTTGCAAATTACAAGGTTTCTCTTGTAATTTTTGCAATGCGGGTTTTTTGTTTTGTAGCGCTATTTATGAAATAGGGGTGGGGCAATTAGATAAGTGTGGGACAGGCTAAAATTTTGGGGCACCATAAATTAAATGCACCCATATAAGCAAAGCAAAAGTAATATAACCGGAAACTGATTATCGTTGCAGGACGGGCTGCAGGAAGCTTTTTCAATTGGTTTTCCACAGCAGTTTTTCTCACAGGTTTCCGTATCCATCTTGGGCGGGCTTGCATGTTCAAGGATAGGAGCTTCTTTATAATCAGGCTTCCTTTCATTTATTTTTGGTTCCTCCAAAATGGGTTTTTGCATCTGTTTTTTCATGGGTGCTGGGCGCGAACCAGATGCGGGGTCGCATGCACGGGCGTTAAATGGATCAGGTAAATATGGGTTACGATACATGGAAAATCCCTCCGTATTGTCGTTTTATTAAATATATGAGGAAAAGAGAAATAATTCTCTTCTTTTTTTTTACCTGCGAAGATTTTTATGTTATAGTAAGAAGGAAGGTTAGGAGTGGAATGACGGCATGAGAGAGCAACGGGAACGAAATTTCCGCATATTAGAATTTAAAGAAAATAAATTTGATATCATTGGAGATGTCCATGGCTGTTATGACGAGCTGATGGAGCTTGTGCAAAAGTTGGGCTACGAAAAAAAAGGACAAGCCTATGTGCATCCCCAAGGCAGAAGGTTAATTTCTGTGGGTGATGTGGCGGATAAAGGCCCGAAGAATTTAGCGGCCTTGGAATTTTGGATGGATCAGGTCATTTATGGCGGTTCTTTCTGGGTGCATGGAAATCATTGCAATAAGCTGTACCGTTTTTTCTTAGGGAATAAGGTTCGAATGTCCCATGGCTTGGAAAATACCATAGAGGAATTGGAAAAGCGGTCAAAAGAGGAAAGGGTTGCGTTTCGAAATCGGTTCATGAGCTGCTATAAAAGCCAATGCTACTATTTGTTGCTGGATAAACGAAGGCTGGCAGTTGTTCATGGCGGTTTGCGAGAGGAATCCATGGGGCGGTTTTCCAATAAAATTCGTGCCGTTTGCTTATATGGTGAAACAGCCGGGGTTTTTGAAAAAAACGAAAAGCCCATACGTTTAGACTGGGCAGAGGAATACAGAGGGAAGGCGTTTGTTGTTTATGGGCATACCGTTCAGGAGAAACCAAACATCGTCCATAATACTGTGGATATTGATCAAGGGTGTGTTTATGGCGGATATTTGACGGCGCTGCGTTATCCTGAGCGGGAGTTTGTGCAAGTGCGGGGGAAAGCCTATGCTGAGTATTTGGGTAGTGGTAAGGTGCCTGAATAAGGGAATGGTTATCCAAAGAAAAAAATAGACGCTTGGAAAAACCTGTCTGCGGATATATTTATTTATAAGACATATTCCATTAATAAAATAATAAACTGGTAAAAACCATCTGTAGAAGCGGATGGTTTCTTTATTTTTATCCAATGAAACTACGAAAATGTGGAAATTTTGTTTACAGGAGGATGGGATATGGAAAGGCTTAATTATTTTATAAAGCAGGAATATGATGAAAATGCAATCTTTTCGTGGGAGAAAAAGAGGATTTTTGCGCAGAACGACGTATTTTTCTAATATAAGAAAAAATTTGCGAACCATAAAGGAGGGATAGTATGGAGTTACGGCTTTTACAAGAGGCAAGAGAGGAAAAGCTCCTTGGGGAATATGCCCAAAAGAGTGTTGCTACAAAAGGGAGAGAAAAGTCTGAAGAAAAATGCGACATTCGCACAGATTTTCAAAGGGACAGGGATCGGATCATTCACTGCAAATCCTTTCGCCGCATGAAGCACAAAACGCAGGTGTTTATTTCCCCTGAGGGGGATCATTACCGCACACGCTTGACCCATACCCTGGAAGTATCGCAAATTGCAAGGAGCATTGCAAGGGCGTTGAACCTAAACGAGGATTTAACCGAGGCCATTGCCTTGGGACATGATTTGGGGCATACACCCTTTGGTCATGCGGGGGAGCGAAAGCTGTCCAAGCTTTGTGAAGCCTATGGGAGTTTTGCCCATAACGAGCAAAGCTTACGGGTGGTTGATCGTTTGGAAAAAAATGGAGAGGGGTTAAATTTGACTTGGGAAGTGCGGGATGGAATTTTAAACCATCGCACTAGCTGCAAGCCTGCCACCATGGAGGGAAAGGTAGTTCAGCTTTCTGATAAAATAGCCTATACCAATCATGATATTGATGATGCTGTGCGGGCGGGGATGCTTACGCCGGAGGATATTCCGCCGGAAATTGTCGCCCTCATTGGCACTACCTCCAGCAGCCGTATTAATGCCATGATCAGAGATACCATTACAAACAGTGCCCGTAGAAACGAAATCCGCATGAGTGTGCAAATGCGAGAAACCTTGACCAATCTACGAGATTTTATGTTTCGTAATGTTTACATGAGTGACATTGCCATGGAGGAGCACGAAAAGGCGGATAAAATCATCGGGGATTTGTACGAATATTATTGGAGCCACCCAGAGGTTATGGAGGGGGAGTTTTTACAGCTTTTGAAAGAGGGCGAACCCCTGTGGAAGGTGGTTTGCGACTATATTGCCTGCATGACCGATCGCTTTGCGGTGGCTAAATATACGGAGCTTTTTATTCCTAAGGAATGGGGGAGGCTTTGAAAAGTAGATGGATTTTTTAAAAAAAATATCATTTTCCCCATATTTTTTGGGCATATATACAAAATAAAGGTTGGCAAAAGGATTTTTAAAGTTTCTGTCGAATTATTTAAGGTGAGAAGGAAGTGCAAATTGAGGTTCACTTCCTTTTGGACTGTTTATAGAAAAGCGAAGGGAAAAGGTGGGTGTTAGGTGTGCGTTATCCCCGTGAAATTGTGGAAGAAGTACGTTTGCAGAATGATATCGTTGAGGTGATTTCTCAGTACGTTCCTTTGAAGAAAAAGGGGAATTCCTATTTTGGCCTCTGCCCGTTTCATAACGAAAAGTCGCCATCCTTTTCCGTTAACAGCGAAAAACAATTTTATTATTGCTTTGGATGCGGTGCCGCCGGGAATGTTTTTGGTTTTGTCATGGAAATGGAAAACTGCGATTTTCCCGAAGCCTTAAAAAAGCTGGCGGATCGTGCCCATATCACCCTGCCGGAGCCGGAAAAAAACGCCCAGGCCATAGCGGTGGAGCAATTAAAGGAAAGACTGTTTGAAATTCACAGTATTGCGGGGCGTTTTTATTATGATGTCTTACAAAGCGAAGAAGGAGCGGATGCCCGCAGCTACATAGAAGGAAGGAAGCTGCAGGCGGCAGTGAGCCGTAAATTCGGTTTGGGCTATGCACCGGAACGGCGAAATGCCTTAATGGAGCATTTAAAAGAAAAGGGCTACGCTATCAATGATATGCTGCAAAGCGGATTGGTCATTGAAAATAAGGATAAAAACGGGTATCACGACCGTTTTCGCGGCAGGCTCATGTTTCCTATTTTTGATTTCCAAGGCAGAGTTGTAGGCTTTGGCGGACGAATCATAGGAAAAGGAGAGCCGAAATACTTAAATTCTCCCGAAACCATTTTATTCAGTAAAAGCAGAAACCTATACGGCTTGAATTTTGCCAAGGCAGAGCGAAAAAAGGAACTGATATTGGTAGAGGGCTATATGGACATGATTTCTCTTTACCAAGGGGGATTTCGTAATGTGGTGGCATCCTTGGGAACGGCCTTTAATCAGGAGCATGCCCGAACGCTGAAAAAATTTGCTGAGGATATTATCCTTCTTTACGACAGCGACGAGGCAGGCACTAATGCGGCATTGAGGGCAATTCCTGTTTTATGTACAAATGGTTTTCGTGTACGGGTGATGCAAGTGCCAAACGGGAAGGACCCTGATGAGTTTATTAAGCAAAACGGAGCGTTAGAGTTTTCAAAGCTATTGGTAAACGCTGTTCACTATATTTCCTTTGAAATAGCCTGTATTCAGAAAAAATATAATTTGGATAACCCCGAGCATAGAGTGCGCTTCGCTACAGAAGCGGCAGATATCCTTTCCAAGCTGGATAATGCTATTGAGCGGAATGTATATGCAGGCGAGGTTTGCCGTATGACAGGGGTGGAAGAAGCTGCCATACGCAGTGAAATTGACAAGCGTGTGCAAAAAGAGGAGATCGCTTTTCAAAATAAGGCCGAAAAAAAGCGGCAAATGAATCAAAAGGCAAGTAATGTGAAGAACCCTGGGGAGAAGGGCCTTTTGGAGGCCCAAAGAAGTATCTTGTATTATTGTGCATCTGAGCAAAAGATTTACGAAAAGTTAGTAAGTGTTTTAGAGAAAGAGGATTTTACCGAGGAACTCTATGATCGGGTTTTTGAGGCAATTGGTCAATTATGGCGGAATAACGGCAACGTATTCCCAGCGGAGCTGGTAAGCTTTTTTGAAGATGGAGCCGAACAAAAGCCTGTGACGGAGATTTTCGCAATCCAACTTCCCGCCCAAAGCAAGGAAGACTTACAAAAGTCGATCAATGAAGCGGTAAAACTACTGAAACGGACGAAAATCGTCAATTTAATGGCTGACACAACTGATGCGGAAGAGTTACAAAGGCTGGTGGAAGCCAAAAGAAGGCTGGATTCCCTGTATATTACCATTTAAGATGGTTAGACTATAAGAGCAGAGAAAGGAAGGATTGCGTTGAAATCCGTCGAAGAAAATACGTTGTTGACCCGTTTAGAGGAATTGGTGCAGCATGGAAAAAAGAAAAAGGGTGTATTGGAATATAAAGAGATCATGGAACATTTGGCGGATTTGGACCTTGACCCCGACCGAATTGAGCGTATTTATGAGTACCTGGAATCTCAAGGAATTGACGTTTTGGGGAATATAGATGCCGAAGAGGAAGTTGAAAAGGATCTGGATCTGACATTGCCCGAGGGCATCAATATTGATGATCCGGTGCGTATGTATTTAAAGGAAATTGGCAAGGTACCTTTGTTAAGCGCAGAAGAAGAGGTTGATCTTGCCCAGCGCATGGAGAATGGCGACGAGGAAGCAAAAAAGAAGCTTGCCGAAGCCAATTTGCGTTTGGTTGTCAGTATTGCTAAGCGTTATGTGGGTAGAGGAATGCTGTTTTTGGATTTGATACAGGAAGGAAATCTTGGATTAATTAAGGCGGTTGAAAAATTTGACTACCATAAGGGGTATAAATTCAGCACCTATGCCACCTGGTGGATCAGACAGGCCATTACCCGCGCCATTGCCGATCAGGCAAGAACCATTCGTATTCCTGTGCATATGGTAGAAACAATCAATAAATTGATTCGTATCTCCAGACAGCTTCTACAGGAATTGGGCCGTGAACCAACGGCGGAGGAATTGGCGGCGGAAATGCAGATGTCTGAGGATAAGGTGCGGGAAATTATGAAAATTGCCCAGGAGCCGGTTTCTCTGGAAACGCCTATCGGCGAGGAGGAGGACAGCCATTTGGGAGATTTTATTCCCGATGACGATATTCCTGCTCCTGCGGAGGCGGCAGCCTTTACCTTGTTAAAGGAACAGCTCATTGAAGTTTTGGATACCTTGACAGACAGAGAGGAAAAGGTATTACGCTTGCGCTTTGGCTTGGATGATGGACGAGCAAGAACCTTGGAAGAGGTAGGGAAGGAATTTAACGTTACACGTGAACGAATTCGTCAGATTGAGGCAAAGGCGCTTAGAAAGCTAAGACACCCCAGCCGCAGCAAGAAATTGAAGGACTATTTGGAATAAATGTATAAAGGGTGTCGATCAAATCGGCACCCTTTAACAAAATTACAATATTATCAAAAAGAGAAGGATTGCTGTGTTTTGGCGGGTTTTAAAAGGCATCTACAGTCTGAAACGGGCGAAATTCCTTATTTTCGACCGTTTTTTTATTGAGAAAACAAAAAAGCTGTTTAATAATGCAGCGGAAAGAAGGATTCCCTTCTTTTTTTGAAAAAACGTTGTAAAAGCATAATTATTAGAATAAACTTTGACATAGAAAGGGGAAACCCATGGATATTTCAAAAAGACTGCAAGCAGTTGCGGCCTTGGTTTCCTATCCGCAAGTGGCGGATATTGGAACGGATCACGGCTATGTACCTATATTTCTACATAGTTTAGGGAAGCTTACAAGAGGCTTTGCCTGCGATGTGCGCAAAGGGCCTTTGGAAAAGGCAAGGGAAAATATTCTTTTGTATGGTGCACAGGAGATCATTGAAACCAGATTGGGCAGCGGCCTTTTGCCAATGCAGCCAAAGGAAGCGCAAACGGCGGTAATTGCCGGTATGGGCGGTATGCTTACTATAAGAATATTAAAGGATAGCCCAGAGGTGGCTGCATCCTTAAAGGAGCTGATTTTGGCGCCGCAGCACGATGTGGATGCGGTGCGCCGGTATTTGCATACCATTGGTTTTTCCATAGAAACCGAGGAGATGCTGAAGGAGGACGGCAAGTATTATAATATCCTGCGATGTATACCGGGAGAGGAAAAATATCATCGTGAAATTGACTATTTGTATGGAAAGGGATTATTATTACAAAAGAACCCTTTTTTGAAAGAGTTGTTAACCGCCGAGGAGAGGAAATATTGTTTGGTGGAGAAAAGGCTACTGGAGAGTCAAACAGAAAACGCAAAGGAACGCTTGCTTCAAGTGAGAGAAAAACTTGGGTTCATGAGGGAGGCTTTGGCATGCTTGTGAAGGTAAAGGATATTGTGGCGTTTATGGAAGGGGTAGCACCCTCCCAATTGGCAGAAGACTGGGATAATACGGGGCTTGCCGTGGGCGACCCTGACCATAGGGTAAAAAAGGTTCTGGTGGCCTTGGATGTCATTGATTCTGTGGTGGAGGAAGCCGTTGAAATTGGGGCGGATTTGATTCTGACCCATCATCCCATGCTGCTGTTTCGGAAAATAAATAGCATCACAAAAACGGATGCCTTGGGTAGACGAATTTATAAGCTGATTGAAAATGAAGTGGCGGCGCTGTCTGCTCATACAAATTTAGATGTGGCAAAGGGTGGCACCAATGATGTTTTGGCGGAAATGATTGGCCTTACCCATGTAGAAATTCTTGAGGAAACATGGGCAGAGGAATTGAAAAAAATTGTGGTTTATGTACCCCAAAGCCACCTGGATGTGGTGCGTGAAGCCATGTGTGCTGCCGGTGCCGGTCATATAGGAAGCTATTCTCATTGTACCTTCCAGACGGCGGGAGAGGGTACTTTTTTGCCCCAGGAGGGCACTTCTCCCTATATAGGCACAGAGGGCATTTTGGAAAAAACGCCGGAGGTGCGTCTGGAAACCATTGCGCCTGGGGGGAAAGTAGAAAAAATCCTGGAAGCAATAAAAGCAGTCCATCCCTATGAGGAGGTGGCCTACGATATTTATCCTGTGGAACAAAAGGGCAAAAAAGAGGGAATTGGCCGCATCGGGGATTTAAAACAGCCTATGGTGTTTTCCGATTTTGCGTTAGTATTAAAGGAAAAGCTGGGGTTGGAGGGAATCATTCGTCTTGTGGGTGATTCCAACAAAGAGATTCAGCGTGTGGGTCTTTGCACAGGAAGCGGCACAGAATTTTTTTCCACTGCAAAAAAACAGGGTGCAGACCTTTATTTAACGGGGGATTTAAAATTTCATGAAGCGCAAAAAGCCTTGGAACTGGGGCTTTGTGTTGGAGATATTACCCACTATGCCAGCGAAGTGATTATTGTACCTGTACTGCAAAAAGCATTGCTTGAGGCAGCGAAACAAAAGGACTGGGATTTAGAGGTTGTGTGTTCAAAGGTAAACGGACAAACATTCTGGACAATTTGATGAAATAGGAGGAATTGTATTGGAACAAATGCAGATAAATGTAATGGGCAAAGACGTTTTGGTGAAAGAAGGCACCACTTTTGGAGAATTAGCAAAAGATTTTCGTGAAGAATGCGTAGGCGGCATTATGGTGGCAAAGCAGGAAAATCGACTGAAGGAACTGCACAATGTCATTCACGAGGACATCCCCATTTCTTTTTTTGATATTACCCACGAAGAAGGAATGCGGGTATACCAAAGGGGAGTTTCCTTCCTACTGGTGAAAGCGGTTTGGGATTTGTTTGGTAAGGATGCCTCTTTGATTATCGAACATTCGTTAAAGGGAAACCTATATTGTGAAATTGCTAAGCCTAGGATTACCGTGGATGAAGATTTATTGCGGAAATTAAAAGAAAAAATGGATGGGTATGTTAAGGCGGATTTGCCCTTGGTGAAGCATACCTGCCGCAAAGATAAAGCCCTTGATATTATGAAAAAGCAATGTATGCTTGATAAGGCTGAGCTCCTTCGGTTTCGCCGTGCATCCAATGTCAATTTGTATGAGATTGAGGGATTGTTTGATTATTTTTATGGATATATGCCTCTCTCAACGGGAACATTGAACCTGTTTGAGCTTATGCTTTATGAAAATGGGTTTTTAATACTATTACCCCAGGCAAAGAATCCTCTTAACATTCACCCGCCGTTTCATCTGCAAAAAATCAGCGGTGTGTTTATGGAGCAGATGAAATGGTGCCAGCTCATGGGGGTTGCAAATGTGGCGGATTTAAATAACACCTTGGTAAGGGGAGAATTTGGCGAATTGATACGAATCAATGAGGCGCTCCACGAAAAGAAAATTGCCCAGATAGCGGATCAGGTATATCATAAAATTGATCAGGTGAAAATGGTCTTAATTGCCGGGCCTTCCTCTTCCGGGAAAACCTCTTTTGCCAACCGTTTGTGTATTCAGCTTCGGGCGTTAGGCGTTCGGCCTCATAAAATTTCCCTGGACGATTATTTTGTGAACCGAGAGTTTACCCCTGTGGATGAATTGGGAAACAAAAATTTTGAGAGCATTGATGCGTTGGACTTAAAGCAATTAAATGAGGATTTAAAAAATATTATTGCGGGGGATCGTGTTGAAATTCCATCCTTTAATTTTGTGACGGGAACCAGGGAACACAAGGGGACTTATATTCAGCTGGATAAGGATGAAATTTTGGTAATTGAGGGCATTCATGGCTTAAACAACAAATTGACTTCGGAAATTCCCGATGAAAATAAGTTTAAAATTTTTATCAATGCAATTACCCAGTTAAATATTGATGACCATAATAGAATTTCTACCTCGGACAGCCGTTTGATTCGCCGCATGGTGCGGGATAATCAATTTCGGGGGAGAGATGGTGCGGCCACCATTGAATCTTGGAATATGGTAAAAAAGGGGGAGGAAGAAAATATTTTTCCCTATCAGGAAAATGCAGATGCCATTTTTAATTCGGCAACGATTTATGAGTTGAGCGTATTAAAGCAGTATGCCGAGCCGTTATTGTTTGCCATAGACCCTTCCAAGCCGGAGTATATTACAGCAAAAAGATTAATTAAATTTTTGGGATATTTTCTGGCTGCGCCCGGCATTGAAATTCCCAATAATTCGTTGATTAAGGAATTTGTTGGTGGAAGCTGCTTCAAGGTTTGACATTAGAAACAGGATGTCGTATAATGGTGTTCGTGAGTAAGCTGGATGGTCGCGCCCCATAAAGGTGAGGAAAGTCCGGGCTTCGTAGAGCAGGGTGCCGGTTAACGACCGGTGGAGGCAACTCTAAGGATAGTGCAACAGAAATAAACCGCCTGTTTTTGCAGGTAAGGATGGAAAGGTGGGGTAAGAGCCCACCGCTTCTCTGGTAACAGGGAAGGCTCTGTAAACCCCACCCGAAGCAAGACGAAATGAAACAATAGGGCTGCTCGTCCTGTTTCAATAAATGTCGCATGATGCTGTTGGCAACAACAGACCAAGATAGATGGCTGTCCAAGACAGAACCCGGCTTATAGGCTTGCTCATACAAATGAAGATAAGAAACTTTGGATTTACTGAGGTTTCATGCGTTCCCTCCAAAACCAAGAACAAGGTTATAGATAAAAAAATTATCTTAGACTTGTACAAGGATTGGAGGGATTTTTTGTGCAAAAAAATAGCATGAAAGGTTATAACAAAATAGGAAAAAACAAGACATAAAGCTTTGATAAACCTTATAAATTGAGATATTTCCAGTCAGTGGAAAAACATTAGTGGTAATGTAACACAATGTACAAGCGAGGAATAATATATAGTACAGCTAATCCAAATCGTAACTGCTGTATAAAAAGCAACTAACCAATATAAAAGGAGGAAATATCATGAAAGAAAAAAACTTTGATCCTAATAAGGGGCATAGCTATTACCAAAGACGTAGCCGGTCTAGTGTTTCCAGAAGTTTTTCTGGTAGATCAGCTACCCGTTCTTACAGTTTTAGTCGATAATTTAACACAAGCATTAAGCGAAGTGTTGTATTATGGTGAACTACTATGAGCAGGGAGAACAAATAAAAGATTATTCCATCTTGGATATACTTGGTGAGGGGAGATACGGTATTGTGTATCTTGCGAAAAATACTAAAGATGAAAAATGCATCATTAAATTACTAAAAAAAGACATGCTAAAAAAATCCAAATCAAAATTGTTTTACGAACAGGAAATCTTAAAAAGTTTAAATAGTCCTAAATTCCCCCAATTTATTGAATATCTAGAAATAGATAACCTGCCAGCTTATGTATTAGAATATATCCCGGGAATAGTCTTTGAAGATTTATTAGCTGATGATTCTTATTTGTTTCGTAAGGAGCAGATTTTTGAAATTGCGATTCAACTGGTAGAGATTATATCTATATTGCAGCAAAACAATATTGTTCATCGAGATATTAGGCCGCCTAATGTCTTAATCAAAGAAAATCAAGATATCGTTTTAATCGATTTTGGGTTAGCTAGATATATAGATGATAAAAAATATACAAAGCAAGTTGATTATTGGTACTTGGGAGATTTTTTAATCCATTTATACTATACATCTTTTTATCAAGACTTAGAGTTAGAAGAGAGGCCTTGGTATGAAGAACTAGATATAACAGAACAAGAAATCTTGTTTTTAAAAAAACTCATGGGAATTGAAGATAGCTATACGAATATTGAGGAAATTCAAAGTGATATTATGAAATTAAAAATACAAGACTAAGATGATGATAAACCATATGGTTAAGCGCAGTATTCTTAACTATATGGTTTATATCTTAAATATAAATAATAAATGAAACATGGGAGGGTAGAGTATGAACAATTCAATTTGTATTAAAGAAATAAATATAAAAAGCTTTTGTGCGAATATATACTCTGTGAAACATTTTAGAATGATTGGTTTAGTAGATGTGAATATTGAATATGATCATGATATAGAGCAAGTTACATTAGCTTATTACAGTTCTTCGGGTACGAATAATGGAAAGATCAAAGGTCTATGGTATCCTATTATAGGTATAAAAACAACGACAGGGGAATTTACAGAATTTACAGAATATTTAAATTTTGTTCTGACTAATACAACAGAAGGCGGTTTGGCGGAAAAAGGTTGGCTTGCCAAATCTCTTTTTTTCTATGGTGATTTTTCCGACAATTCTAAGATTATGGGTTTTTCTAATGGAAGTCATTATGAAAAACTTTTAGAGATTGGAAGAACGCTAAAAGATTTGTATGATAAAGATGAATTTTGTAAAATGAATTATCTTGACCCGGGTTTGTTAAATCAAATTGTAATTTCCAATAATCTTTATAGAGGGAATAAACATAAACAAAGAGAAAATTATGAACGATTCATGGGTGATGTATTTATTCAGACGCAGAATTCTTTAAATGCCAAATAAAATTGGATTCAAAGACCTTATAAGGCTTAGTTTCCTTTGTTCGTTGCGCATTATGCTATTATGAATCAGTAAACAGAAAAAATAAAGAAGATAGGTAGTCAATAGCCAATGGTTCGTAGATACCTTTGCTAAATTTTATGGTAGGTATGAAGATGTTTTCCGGTATTGTATTGCGTTTATTGCCGGAGCGTGGAAACAGGGAAGGCGTTGCAAAACTCATCCGGAGCAAGACGAAATGAAAGGATAGGGCGACTTATCCTGTTGTAATAAATGTGGCAGGATGCTGTTGGGAACAACAGACCAAGATAAGGGATAAGACCTTTTGTGTGCAGCAATGCATCTATTTGTATTCTGTATCGTTGAAAAAAGCTTGAAGGAACCAAGTTTTTGCACAGGGTGTGGACATTGTCCACACCCTGTGCAAACGTATTCTCATGTGGTTTGTATGCCTTAAAATTTATGGTGGGGTATGTGAAACAAAGTTTGTAAATTAAGTATTAAACTGAATCAATCTTTCATCCGGAAACGCAAGTGAGTGGTTGGAGTTTTGGAAGCCTGTTGTAGGTAGTTATACTATCCTTGAAATGGATAGGACGATGGTTTTTTTAGAACCCTCTATAATTTTAAGAGGGTATTTTTTTCGAGTTGTTAGAACGTGGGACGCAAAAAAAAGAAATTTGTGTTTCTAAATAGCTTGGCGGGATACTGTTCCAAGGGTATTAGAAGGAGGCTTTCCTTCTTTTATCAAGAAACAATCAACTTTACAGAATACTGATTATTATGTTATAATAAGTTAAATTTATAATGGATTTTTACAATTGTTAAATAATTCAATGGTTTAAAGGAATTTTAGGAAGGCTCTTTTTAGAGTCTTTTTCTGCAAAAAAAACACTTTGAAAGAGAGAGGCGCAAAAAAGTGAAGGGGTATATGCAAATTGTGATGGGTGCATATTTTTTGATTGTTGCTGCAGGGCTTTTTTTATGGATACATTTTTTTTCTGCGAATAGTTTAATAAAAAACATTATTCCTGTTGCATTGGGGTTAATTGTATTATGGTTTTTGCTGATTTATACCGTCATGAAGCAGGCCAAACAGCACAGAAGGAAAAAAGAGGAGAACAAGCTATGAATGAACGCGTGAGGAAAATGCTGGAATATAACCGGGTGTTTGTGGAGAACGAGCTTTACTCAAAGTATGCAACGTCCAAATATCCCGACCGGAAAATTGCTATTTTGTCCTGTATGGATACTAGAATGACGGAGCTTTTGCCGGCGGCATTGGGCTTTAAAAATGGTGATGTGAAAATGATAAAAAATGCAGGGGCGCAAATCAGCCATCCCTATGGAAGTGTGATTTTCAGTTTTTTGATTGCAATCTATGAATTGGGTGTGGATACGGTTTTGGTCATCGGTCATGATGACTGTGGTGTTCAAATTTTGGATGGGTTAAATATTGTTGAGAAAATGAAGGCAAAGGGAATTACCCAAGAGGCGCTGGCGGAAGCGGAGAGAAACCACCGCAATCCTGTGGAATGGCTCACAGGATTTGGCGATGTTAGCCAGACAGTGGAGAAAACCGTGGAAATGATTCAGACTCATCCGCTGATTTATAACGGTGTGGAGGTTTATGGTTTTGTTATGAATCCGGAAACAGGCGAGGTGCGTGAGGTTTAATATGTGCAGGCAGTTTTTGTGGCGGCAGGAGGAAAACAGCAAGGCGGTGCAAAAAATTATGGCGGAAATTCGCAGAAAATCCCCCAATGCTGCGTTGCCTCAAATCGCCCGTCCCGCTAACTCGATCCCCTATCTTTTGGTTTCCCCAGAAGGGACAACCACTGCATCCGTAGGTCGTTGGGGCTTTCAAGTGCAGGGGAAAGGGCTGGTTTATAATGCAAGGCAGGAAACGGCGTTGACGAAGGGGTTGTTTCGAGGCTGTTTTCAAAATGGCAGATGTATTGTTCCTGCCCATAGCTTTTTTGAATGGGATAAAGAGCGGCATTGTTTTGCGTTTTCTCAAAAAGAGAAAGAATTACTCTACTTTGCGGCTTTATATCGAACGCATCAAAATGGGGCGGAAATTGTGATTTTAACTACCCACAGCAGCAAAACCGTGGACGAGGTGCATCATCGTATGCCCTTAATTTTAGGTGAAAAGGAGCTAAGACCATGGCTTTATGATACCTCGGCTTCCCAATTTTTGTTGTCCCAAGGTATTGGTGCGTTAAAAAAGGAAATTGTGGAATACTAGTAAAGACTTGAGAAAATCTTAAGTCTTTTTTACGAGGACAAAAAACAGAAAAAAATGTGCTACAATATTAATATGAGAGAGCTTGTGCAAATGATTGATATTATAGGACGAAACTAGAATTTCTTGAAATAATAATTTTTATTTTTTTTAATAATATACATGAATATGAGGGAGGGCTTTTATGAACGTAATTTACTTGAATCACAGCGGTTTTTTAGTGGAAACAGAAAACAAGGTGCTTGTATTTGATTATTATTCCCAGGGTGGTCGTTTTGATTTTTTTAACCCTCAACATTTCATAGGAAAGGACATTGTTTTTTTTGTATCCCACAATCATAATGACCATTTTGACGCAAGAATATTGGACTGGGCAGAGAGGGTGTCCTATGTTGTTTCGGATGAAACAAGGCTTTCCTCTGATTTTCAGGGGGAGGTTTTGTATGTGAAGCCTCATGAAGTCTATCAATTTCGAGGGATGGAGATTGAAACCTTGCTTTCCAACGACGAAGGCGTTGCGTTTGTGGTGGAAGCGGATGATAAAATGATTTATCATGCCGGGGATTTGAATTGGTGGCATTGGAATGGGGAAAGCAAAGAATTTAACGACGAGATTGCCAAGAGTTATCAAGAGGAGATTCAGCAAATAAAGGGCAGACAGATTGATGTGGCATTTGTTCCGGCGGATTTGCGCCTAGAGGATAAATATTGCTGGGCAACGGATTATTTTATGCAGGAGGTTGGAGCGGCGGCTGTATTTCCTATGCATTTTTGGGGAAGGTTTGACGTTTGTGAGATGTTAAAGGAAAAGCCCTATGGAGATAAAATTCACAATATTACGAAGGAAAATCAGAAATTTACGTTTTAACCCGAAGGTATGCCGACAAAAAAATGGGGGGTACTTTTGAAGCAGATTATATTATCTTAGTCTAAGAGGCTATCAGCCGTTGTCCGTTTTGGTGCAGGCAATGGAAATTGGGAGTGACAGAGCATGAAGGGCAAAAATTGGCGGGAATATCAGCCGCAAAGAAAGCAAAAAAAACGGCACAGACATAGAAAAGGCGGAATATTGAAAAAGCTGATATTAGCGGTGCTTCTTTTTGCATTGGGATACGTGGGGTTTCAAATATATTTTCGCTACAGCAAGCCCTATGTGATTGGGCTGGATGCCGGCCACGGAGGTATTGATGTGGGTGCTGTTGGGGTAATTCAGGAAGTGGATTTAACGGAGCACACAACGGCAAAATTGGCAGAGCTTTTGCAGGCAGATGGACGTTTTCGGGTTGTGCTCTCCCGTGACGAGGGGGAGGATAAAAGCATTACCGATAGAAACAAATTGTTTCAAAGGGTTAAGCCGAATCTGGTGCTCTCCATTCATGCAAATTCCGGCGAGGATGCATCAGCCTTTGGCTTTGAATGCTATCCTTCTCCGCCGGGCAAACCAAACTATGAGAAAAGCCTGGTTTTGGCCCAATACATAGCGAAAGAAATGGAAGGGGCAGGGGCAAGACTGCGGGGAACGGATGGCGTTCGGTTTGGCTATTATGTCGCTGATGAAGAGGGGAACACCTCAAAGCTGCTGTTGGATTCTACGGATACCCAAATTTATGATTATGACACCTTTGGAATGTTAAAAAACATGGCCTGCCCTACAGTGCTGGTGGAGCAATGCTTTGTGACCAATCAAGAGGATGTGGCGGAATTTGGCACAGACGAGGGGTGCGCAAGGGCAGCACAGGCTTATTATCAGGCAATATGCAAGTACTTAGAGGATGTGGAAAAGGCGGAACCAAAATAAATTTCTTGACGATTTAGATGCTGAAAGTTAGAAAGCTTTGTTTTAGGATAGAAAGACATTTTAAACAACAAACCCCCCATTGCAGGAGTTACAAGGCAAAGCTTGTAACTCCTGCAATGGGGGGTTCTTTTGAAAAGGAAAGGGGCTATTCTACGTTTAAATGTTTTTCCTTTAATCGATAATTGGTTGTTTCTCGAAGCAGGGTGTAAATTACAGAAACAATCGGAATAAATACAAGCATACCAATGATGCCAAATAGGCTGCCGCCAACAGTTACCGCCGCCAAAACCCATATGGAGGGTAAACCTACAGAGCCGCCCACCACCCGGGGGTAAATCAGATTACCCTCTATTTGCTGCAAAATCAGAAAGAGGATAATAAAAGTAAGGGCTTGGGTGGGGTTTACCGTTAAAATCAAAAAGGTACCAATCAAGCAGCCCACAAAAGCGCCAAAAATGGGAATCAAAGCGGTAAAGGCAATGAGTACCCCCACCAACAGCGCATAGGGGAAACGAAAAATAGTCATGGAAAGGAAAAACATGGTGCCTAAAATTACTGCCTCCAAGCATTGCCCTGTGAGAAAGTTTGCAAAAATTTTATGGGTTAAGCCGCAAATTTCAACTATTTGCTCAGCATGCTTTTCGGATAAAAAAGCAAAAAGCAGTTTGCGGCTTTGTCTGCCCAGTGCCTCTTTTTGCAAAAGAATATAGCAGGCAAAAACAAAGCCAATCAAGAAGGTGGCAAATGCGCTTAAAATTCCTTTGGCAATACCGAGAGTGGAACCGAAGAAGGAGGTCGCACCTGATTTGAAAAAGTCCGCCATGTCTTTTATGAGCTGTTGCCAGTCGATTTGAATGTTTTCCAGCCAAGATAGGGTATTGGGATAGGCGGCAAGAAAGCCCTTTAGCTGTTCCACCAAAAGAGGAATCTTTTTGGGTAGGGACTGGGTTAAATCCGTCACCGTAGCAGTCAATTGAGGCAGCACCATAGCCATTACAAAATACAGCAGAGCAAGCACCAAAAGGATAGATAACAGCAGGCTTACGGAGTTCGCCAGTTTTTTCAAAGGCTGAACCTTTTTCTCCGTTGTCTGGGCCAACGCTTTCCCAAAAAGCAATTTTCGGATATGTTCCATGGGAACGCTTAGAATGAAAGCAATAGCACAGCCTAAGAACAGGGGAAATAAAATATCAAGAATAAAACCAATGGCGTTTAATATCATCTCGAAGCGGTAAAGCCCGATAAGGAGGAGTATTGTAAAAACAATGAGTCCCCTTATTTTACGAATATTTTTTCGATCAAGCTCCAAGCAGCAGCACCTACTTTCTGTAGTTTACGGAATTTTACAGCCCTTCATTTTTCCAGCGTTAGAAAAAAATATTTTATCTAAGGAGCTGCCCAAAGAAACGGATATTATCTTTTTAAAAATAAAATAATTTGGAATAGTATAGCATGGAAAAAAAGAAATAGCAACGGATATCCAAAGCACAAAAACATGGGTGTATGGGCGCATAACGAATACAAAAGGCATAAATAAATTTTTGCATTTTTTGCAAATAGCGGGAATAAACTTATTTTCTCCAGTGAATTTATGGAAATGTAAAAAAATCAATATCCCTTAGGTTGACCTCTTTGATGGGTTGTAGTATTCTAATAGCAGAAAATAGGGGAAATTGAGGTAGAAATATGACGATTGATATTTTCAAAAATTTAATTTTAAATTTATCCATGCTGGTTATTATAGCGCAGCTTTTGACAAAAACAACGTTTGTGAAGCAATTTATGTTTTCCTATAAAACAGACCTAAAATCCAATATTGCCTTGGCAGTAATTTTTGGGCTGATCAGCATATTATCCACCTATACAGGAATTAATGTTAACGGCGCAATTGTGAATACCCGCGTGATTGGGGTAATGTCCGGGGGGATTATTGGCGGGCCCATTGTTGGTATTGGTGCGGCAATCATCGGTGGTTTGCACCGTTATTTTTTTGATGTGGGTGGCTTTACTGCTGCTGCCTGTGCCATTTCCACCTTTGTGGAAGGTATTATGGGGGTATTGGCATCAAAATATTTAAAAAGGAACAGTTGGAAAATGCGGGATATTTTTCTAATTGCCGCCTTGGCGGAGATTTTCCAGATGATCATTATTTTGCTGGTTGCAAAGCCCTATTGGGCTGCCTTGGCAACGGTGAAAATTATTGCCTTTCCCATGATTCTTTTTAATTCCTTAGGGATGGTTATTTTTATTTCTGTTTTTAATTCCATCTTCATTGAACAGGATAATGAATCCGCAAAAAGGATTAAATTGGCTTTTGATATTTCCGAGCAATGTCTGCCTTTTTTACGCAAAGGTATATATAATAAGGAAAATATGGACAGGGTTACAAAAATGATCTTGGAGAACTCCAGAGATGGGGGCGTTGTGATTACGGATCGGGAGAGAATCCTCAGCTATCAATGTGAGGAGGTATCCCTGAAGGCGGAATATCAAGAAGGAGGGCTGCCGGAAATTGTTCGTGAGGTAATTGCCGAGGATGCCCTAAAGGTTGCGGAAGCAGCTGAGGAAAAGGATGTTTTTTACGAGCATTTAAAAAAATTTACCATTGTTGGGGCGCCCCTTCACAGCAAGGGTAATGTGGTTGGGGTTATTTTGGTGTTTACTAAGAAATTCAAAATTTCTATTCAAACGGATAAGGATTTTGTGGACGGGTTGTCCAAGCTTTTCTCTACCCAGTTGGAGCTGGTGGAAGCTCAAAAACAGCGGGAGCTGCTGCAAAAGGCGGAATTTAAAGCTTTGCAATCTCAAATCAATCCCCATTTCTTGTTTAATGCATTAAATACCATCACAGCCTTTTGTCGTGAAAAGCCGGACAAGGCAAGGGAATTACTGATTGTATTAAGCACTTATTTTCGAAATATCCTCAACACAAATCAATATATGATTGATATTTATGATGAATTTTCCCATGTGGATTCCTATTTGCAGCTGGAAAAAGCTAGGTTTGATGATAGATTGACGCTGATTATGGACGTTCCCAGAGATTTAAATTGTCAGGTGCCAAGCTTTATTTTGCAGCCCATTGTGGAAAACGCGGTAAAGCACGGGGCAATGAAGCGAAGCGCAGGCACGGTGGAGATTAAGGTACAGCAAACGGAGGATTTGGTGACAATTTCGGTAAAGGATTCGGGGCAAGGAATCCCTCAGGATATTATAGATGCACTGCATCATGACACACTGGACAGTTCAAAGGTGGGGCTTTCCAACGTGGACAAAAGACTGCGAAGCATTTATGGGCAAAAATATGGCTTGGACATTAAATCAGCCCCATCGGGGACAGAAATCATCATAAGAATTCCAATGGACAAGGGGGCGGAAGGTGATGAAAATAGCAATAGTGGATGACGAAAGGCCGTCAAGAAGCGAATTACGGCACTTGATTTGCGAAGCCTTTGCAGACGCAGAGGTTATGGAGGCAAGCTGTGGGGAAGAAGCAATGGAAATGTTTTTGAAAGAGGATTTTGATCTGATTTTCATGGACATTAATTTGGGGGATATGGATGGGACAACCTTAGCCGCCATGGCAAAAAAAGCCCAACCCAACGTGGAAATTGTTTTTGCAACGGCATACAATAGTTATGCGGAAAAAGCCTTTGACATTGACGCCCTGAACTATATTTTAAAGCCCTTTGATTCCAAAAGAATTGAACAAACCCTGCAGCGGTATATGAAAAAACAAAGCAAGCACAGCTATATGAGGGAAACGGGGAAGGAAGAAGAGAAAACCACAATTTCTAAAATTTCAATTAATTCCGATAAAAAGATGATTTTGGTTGATATTTCAGACATTGTATATATTGAAACGGGAAACCGTGCTTGCATTGTGCACGTCAAGGGAAAATCCTATACGGCGGCTTGTGCCATGAATTCTTTTGAAGAACGGCTAAAGGAAAACGGTTTTTTCCGTATCCACAAAAGCTACTTGATCAATTTAAAATATGTGGTGGAAATTTACCCTTGGTTTAATAATACTACTTGTGTAAAAATGCAGGGCTATGAGAAAGAAATTTTAACCGTGGGACGAAATCAGATCAAAGAGCTAAAGCAGCTATTTAGTATGTAGCTTATCAAAAAGAGCTTGCATCCTTGAAAAGGGAAAGGCTCTTTTTTTGTTCCTTGCATATGAGAGGGAAAGGCGGAATATCACACGGTTTTTGCTGTAATTTCCCAAAGATTAAAAAACAAGCAAATTAAAGCGTTTGTAAAAGAGTAGGGAAAAATACAAAAGGTAAAAAGATGTAAAAAAACAAGAAAAAAACGGTATTTCTATACGACTTTCTTTGTTTATATTAAAAACAGATTAAATATAGATGCATTTTGCACAGGCATTTTTGCGTTTTATGCGCTGATTTTAACCAGTGACACTAAAAATCGGTACAAAAAAGAAAAAATACGCTATTCTTTTTCTATCAACATATTCAAAGGAATATGCAGCTTATGCCGTCTGGGAAATCAGACGGCATAAGCCCTGTCTTGACAGACAGAAGAACTTATAAAATACTAATTTTTATTTATGAAAGGAAGGGAAAGTTATGATTAGTTTCTTCGTATGTCTAGCAATTCTTATCGTTGGGTATTTATTGTATGGTGCTTTCGTGGAAAGAACCTTTAAACCCGATGACAGACCTACGCCTGCGACAACAATGGCGGATGGAACAGACTACGTAGTAATGAGCAACCCCAAGATTTTTTTGATTCAGCTGTTAAACATTGCAGGATTAGGGCCTATTTATGGTGCAATTGCAGGTGCATTATGGGGGCCATCCGTATTTTTATGGATTACTTTCGGTACTATTTTTGCAGGTGGTGTGCATGATTACCTTGCAGGTATGATTTCTATGCGTCACAAAGGCACCAGTATTTCTGAGATTGTTGGTATCTATCTTGGACCCTTTATGAAAACAGTAATGCGTATTTTCTCCGTTGTATTACTTGTTTTGGTAGGTACTGTTTTTGCAACAGGTCCTTCAGCCTTGTTGGCAATGCTGACACCGGCTGCCTTTAATGCAAAATTTTGGTTGGTAGTGGTTATTGCATATTATTTCCTGGCAACATTGGTTCCTATTGATAAATTAATTGGTAAGGTTTATCCAATCTTTGGTATTTGTTTGATTGTTATGGCCATTGGCGTGGCAGGCGGAATCATCATCAAGGGCTACACAATTCCTGAAATTGCTTTTAACAATCTTCATCCGAAGGGTACAGCAATTTGGCCGTTTATGTTTATTACCGTTGCTTGCGGTGCAATTTCCGGCTTCCATGCAACACAGTCACCTTTGATGGCGCGTTGCATGAAGAGTGAAAAAGACGGTAGAAAAATTTTCTATGGTGCCATGGTTTGTGAAGGTGTAATTGCGTTGATCTGGGCCGCAGCAGGTGTTGCATTCTACGAAGGCACAGGCGGTTTGGCAGAAGCAATTACAAGACTTGGCGGACAAGGCGGTGTTGTTTATGAAATCTGCAACTCCCTCCTAGGACCTATCGGTGCTGTCATTGCGATGGTTGGCGTTATTGCCTGCCCCATTTCTTCCGGCGATACAGCCTTTAGAAGTGCCCGCTTGGTAATTTCCGACTGGTTCAAAGTAGATCAGCAAAAAATCAAAACCAGACTTATGGTTACCATTCCACTGTTGGCAATTGGCGCTCTGCTATCTCAGGTTGATATTACTATCATTTGGAGATATTTCTCTTGGAGTAACCAGACATTGGCCATGATCGCTCTTTGGGCAGCAGCAGCTTACCTGCGTAAGAATGAAATTTTACCTTGGATTGCTGCAGTTCCAGCTACATTTATGTCCGCAGTAAGCTGTACATATATTTTGATGGCGCCCGAAGGCTTTAAATTAGGTGCGGGAATTTCTTATCCTGCAGGCATTATTTTTGCCGCTGTTTGCTTAGGGTTATTTGTGGTTAAGTTTATGAAAAAAGCACCTTCCATGGATCAGGATATAGCAAAGAATCTTTGATGCATCAATGCCTTGCAAAGACGGGAATGATTGCTGGCAAGGTTAGCCCTCTTTGAAAAGACTACCTTTCTTCTAGTTTTTTCTTAAATATTAACAGTAAAGAAAGTGAACTCCTTTTGATAGACGAAACAGGTCTAGTGAAAGGGGTTCATTTTCATGTTATTAGGGAAAATCCTCAAAGGTGGAAAGTGCCGAAAAATGTATTTCATTTGAAATAAAAGAATGGGATTCGCTGAAAATGGATATTATGCTTCTATCAAAAAAGCCGCAGTACACCGCTAGAAGGCTGAAAAGCCCCAAGGAAAAAGGACTTTACACGAGGGAGGTTTGCGTATAAACTATTAATATGTGTTATTGGGCTTGTCAGATTATTTATGGGAAAGGAAGTATTAAAATGGAAATTAGAACCAGGTTTGCGCCCAGCCCTACCGGATATATGCATATCGGAAATTTACGTACGGCGTTATATGAATATTTAATTGCAAAATCTCAGGGTGGAAAGTTTATTTTGCGTATTGAAGATACGGATCAGGAGCGCTTTGTTGAGGGCGCTACAGATATTATTTATAATACCTTGAAAATGACAGGGCTGCACCATGACGAAGGCCCTGATGTAGGGGGAGAATACGGCCCTTATGTGCAGAGTGAAAGAATGGGCATGTATATGAATTATGCCCTGGAATTGATTGAAAAAGGCGAGGCTTACTATTGTTTTTGTACCAAGGAACGGTTGGACGGCTTGAAGGAAAGCAATGGGGAGGGCGCGGCTTTTGCAAAGTACGACCGCCATTGCTACCATTTATCAAAGGAAGATGTACTGGGGAAACTGGATTCAGGGGTGCCCTATGTCATTCGTCAAAAAATGCCTGAGGAGGGGACAACCACCTTTCATGACTTGGTTTATGGGGAAATCACAGTGGAAAATAAGGAGCTGGATGACCAAATTTTGATGAAGGCAGACGGATTTCCCACCTATAACTTTGCAAATGTGGTGGATGACCACTTGATGGAAATTACCCATGTAGTAAGAGGGAGTGAATACTTATCCTCCACGCCTAAGTACAATTTACTGTATCGGGCGTTTGGGTGGGAGGCACCGGTGTATGTGCATTTGCCGGCGGTAATGCGTGATGCCCATCATAAGCTTTCTAAGCGTCACGGAGATAAGTCCTTCGAGGATTTGGTGAGAGAGGGGTATTTGGTAGAGGCCATTGTGAATTACATTGCCCTGCTGGGCTGGAGCCCTTCGGATAATTCTGAAATTTTTACCTTAAAGGAATTGGAAGGAAAGTTTGATATTGCAGGGTTGAGCAAGTCTCCCTCCATTTTTGATATTAAAAAATTGACTTGGATGAATGGGGAATATATGAAGGCCATGGATTTTGAAAAATTCTATGGCTTGGCGGAGCCAAAGCTAAAGGAGGCTTTGGGGGAAACTCAGCTGGATTTGAAGAAAATTGCAACACTCCTGCAAAAACGCTTGGAAACCTTGAACGATATTCCGGCGTTGGTTGCATTTTTTAAAGAGCTGCCTGAATATGGCACAGAGCTTTATACCCATAAGAAGATGAAAACGGATGATGCCATTGCCCTTTCAAGCCTACAGGCGGCAATGCCTGTTTTAGAGGCCTTGACTCAGTGGGACGAAACGGCAATCCATGATAGCATGATGGCCTTGGTGGGCGAATTGGGGATCAAGAATGGTCAGTTATTATGGCCTATTCGAACAGCTTTATCAGGTGAGCCAACCTCCCCCGGCGGTGCTTTTGAATTGGCGTATATTTTAGGGAAGGAAGAAACCCTTCGTCGTATGGAAAAAGGCATTGCTCTTTTAAGTCAATAAAAAGAAATATTGGCGGTGTTGGAAGGTTTGTTTGAAAAAGAGGAAAGTGATCATTTGATTTTGAAAATTTAATATAAAGAAAAAGCCTATGTTGCAGGGAAAAACCTTCGGCATAGGCTTTTTTATAGGGGGTCATCTGATCTACCCTCTTTAAAGCACTTGATGCCCATGCATTAAGAATCTATACGGGATTTCTTAAAAAAAACGACGGTTTTTGTCCATTGTTTCTTCAAAAAGATTTGGTATCTTATATACATGAAATCGTCAACAAGCCTTACGGCTTTTCAAATACATTGACATAGATGCACCTCCCCTCAAAAAGAACAGGCAATGATGATAGCGGTATGGGCCTTCATCATTGCCTGTTCTCCATTTTTCCATTATTAAAAGATAAATTATGGGTTTTTACAAACTTGAAAAATATAAAACTTCAAGTAATAGGACTCGTCCGCCGCCCAAAGGATGGGGTGGTCGGGGGATTGGGTGCGATATTCCACTTGGCGCAGGCGTTTATGCACATTTTTTGCCGCTTGTCCTATGGTTTGCGTGAATAAGTCATAGCTCATAAAATGGGAGCAGGAGCAGGTTGCCAAAAATCCTCCGTCTTTTATAAGCTTCATGGCCCGAAGATTAATTTCCCGGTAGCCCTTGACTGCATTTTTTATGGAGCTTCTAGATTTCGTAAATGCGGGAGGGTCAAGGATGATGACATCAAACTTCCGGCCTTCCGCCTCCAAACGGGGGAGCAGTTCAAAAACATCCTCGCATTGAAAGCGAACCACGTTTTCAATGCCGTTTAGCTTGGCGTTTTGGGTTGCTTGATCCACGGCAAGTTGAGAAGCATCAACACCCAATACGCTTTTTGCCCCGGCAATGCCTGCGTTTAGTGCAAAGGAGCCTGTATGGGTAAAGCAGTCCAAAACCTCTGCGCCGCTGCAAAGCTTATGAATTGCGGCACGGTTATATTTTTGGTCAAGAAAAAAGCCTGTTTTTTGTCCATCTTCCACATCCACAATATACTTCACACCGTTTTCCGTAATTTCCACCTTTGTGTCAAAGGGTTCGCTTAAAAAGCCTTTCACACGCTCCATGCCTTCTTGTTCCCGAACCTTTGCGTCGCTTCGCTCATAAATCCCTCGGATGGATACGCCGTCCTTTTCCAAGGCTTCCAGCAAAAGACGGAGGATATCCCCCTTCATTTTATCAATGCCCAGGGCCAGAGACTGCACCACCAATACATCGGAAAATTTGTCAATGATGATACCGGGGAGAAAGTCCGCCTCGCCAAAAATAAGGCGGCAGGAGGAGGTATCGACGGTTTTTTTTCGGTATGCCCAAGCGGTTTCCACGCGACGGCGCAAAAAATCCTGGTCTACTTCCCCATTTTTATCTCGTGTCATCATACGAATGGTGATTTTTGAGTGATTGTTATAAAAGCCTGTGCCCAAGGCATAGCCGTCAAAATCCTGCACACAAACCAGCCCGCCGTTTATCGTATCCTGGCTGACGGTGGCTATTTCGTTATCGTAAATCCAAAGACCGCCTGCCTTCAGCATACGGCCCTCACCCTTTTTTAGAGTGACAATGGGTAATTTCATGGGAGAAGCCTCCTTTATTATATAGGGTGAAAAAAAGAGTGTTTCCAAACACTCACGCTTTTTGATGTCGGCAAAGTCAACACCCATTGAAAAAAGCTGAAAAATTCATATTCGCAATGAGCATTGATTTTGCCGATAATCCCGAGGGCATGGAAAATTTTCATGCCCTCGGTTGTATTTATCAGGGTTGCTGTTCCATCTTGATGGCGGTTTCCAAGGCAATCTCCATCATTTGGGTAAAGGTTGTCTGGCGCTCCTCGGCTGTGGTTTCCTCGCCGGTAAGGGGCTTATCGGAAATGGTAAGTAAAGCCAACGCGCGTTTTCCTAATCTGGCTGCATTCATATATAATGCAGCGGCTTCCATTTCCACGCAAAGGATACCCATTTTTGTCCAATTTTTCATGTTGTCGGGGCGGTCGTCATAGAAGGTATCGGAGGATAAAACATTACCCACCTTTAAATCCTGCCCCAATTCTTTGGCGGAGGTAACGGCAGCACTGAGCAAATCGTAATCAGCCAAATTGCAAAGGGTGCCTGAAATTTCATATTGTGCGCCAAAATTTGAAGTGGTGCTTGCGCCCATACCTGCTACAATATCACGCAGCTGCAGCTTATCATTGAAGGCACCTGCGGAGCCGATGCGGATAATATTTTCAACGTCATAAAAGGAAAATAGCTCATAGCTGTAAATCCCCATGGAGGGTATACCCATGCCGCTGGCCATAACGGATACCCGTGTGCCCTTGTAGGTTCCTGTGTAGCCTTGAATTCCTCTGACGTTGTTAACTAAAACAGCATCCTGCAAAAAAGTTTCGGCAATAAATTTTGCACGTAAGGGATCGCCCGGCATTAGAACAGTTTTTGCAAAATCTCCTTTTTCTGCGGAAATATGTGGTGTTGACATAAGAAATTACCTCCTTTGTTTTATATCTTACAATTTGCGTTTTTTTAATTTCTATACCATACTATACCATTTTTTTAGTTTTAATGGAATAGTCCGCGAGAAAAAGACATTATATCGCAAAAATTAAGGGGAAAACATGGTTTTTGGGTGAAAAAGCTTGACTTTTACATAGCGTGTATGGTATGTATGAAGCATAACCGATTTTGATCGGTATTAAATTAATATTAGATAGAGGCGCAGTGTTCATGAGTAAAACTTCAACAAACGTTAAGGTGACGGAAGCGGAAAGGGAACATTGCCGAAGCTGAGTTTCTCTGCCTTGGGGGTGCTTGGCTGGCGCATTATAAAATATATAATGTGCTGTCACTTTAGTGGAGCGCTATCGGGAACTCGGAACTTCCAAATAATATTGGATATTTTGAAGCCATGCGTTGCATGGCTTTATTTTTTTGTTTTTTGATTTCTTAGCAAAAACAAAAAAAGGATTGCAGCGCCTGAGGACGGTATATTTGAAAGCTTACTGCTTATATGGGGAGATTGTGTAAGTGGTAGTTTTTCTTGAGGTTTCCAAAGCGAATGAAACGATGGAATTATACTTTATGATTATGGAAAGGGGACGGATTATGAGAAACACAAAGAAAGACACCAGGATCAATAAGCTTGTTATTTTCTCGCTTTTGATTGTGGCGATGACAGTTACTGTTTTTGCCGGTGAAGCAGAAGCGGGAGAAGTAAGTAATATGTATGCAACCGTTTGGTCTTTGGTACCACCATTGGTTGCCATTATTTTGGCACTGATTACAAAGGAGGTTTATTCCTCGTTGTTTGTAGGTATTGTTGTAGGCGCCCTGTTTCACAGCAATTTCAACATAAAACAGGCGTATTTGACAATGGTTACAAGCGAAACAGACGGCGGCTTACTGGCGAAGCTTTCTGATGGCTGGAATGTTGGTATTTTAATTTTCTTGGTTGTATTGGGCATTATTGTATCCTTAATGAATAAAGCAGGCGGCTCTGCGGCTTATGGTGCTTGGGCGAGAGAAAGAATTAAAACAAGAAAAGGCGCTTTATTATCCACATTTATGTTGGGAGTTTTGATTTTTGTAGATGACTATTTTAACTGTCTGACTGTAGGCAGCGTTATGCGTCCTGTAACGGATACCCATAATGTTTCTCGTGCAAAGCTGGCATATATTATTGATGCAACGGCAGCGCCAGTTTGTATTATTGCACCGATTTCCTCTTGGGCGGCAGCGGTTGCCGGGGTTGTAGATGGTGTAAATGGCTTGGATTTATTTATTCGTGCCATTCCCTATAATTTCTATGCATTGCTGACTATTGTTGCCATGCTAACTTTGACTTTGTTAAACTTTGACTTTGGCCCAATGCGACTGCATGAGAAGAATGCACAGTCGAAAAATGACCTTTATACAACAGAATCTAGACCTTTTGCAGCTGAAGCCGCGGCTCAAGTAACTGGCAAAGGGAAAGTGATTGATTTGGTGTTACCGGTTATCATTTTGATTGCCTGCTGTGTTCTTGGTATGATTTATACAGGCGGATTTTTTGATGGCGAATCCTTTATTGATGCATTTGCAGGATGTGATGCTTCTGTAGGCTTATTATTAGGCTCCATTGCGGCATTACTGCTCACCTTTGTACTATACATTCCTCGCCGTATTTTGAGTTTTAACGAATTTATGTGTTGTCTGCCCGAAGGCTTTAAGGCTATGGTACCTGCAATTTTGATTTTGACCTTTGCATGGACCTTAAGCGGTATTACCGGTCTTTTGGGGGCAAAAGAGTTTGTTGCGGGTGTTTTGGAAAGTAACAAAGGCATGTTTCACGTTTTATTGCCGGTTATAGTATTTTTAATTGCTATTTTCCTGGCGTTTGCAACAGGTACCTCATGGGGAACCTTCGGTATTCTTTTGCCCATTGTTGTTCCTATTTTGGACCCTACCAGCGAATTGCTGATTATTTGCGTTGCAGCTACCTTGGCCGGGGCAGTATGTGGCGATCATTGCTCTCCAATTTCTGATACGACCATTATGGCCTCAACGGGGGCCCAGTGCGATCATATTAACCATGTTTCCACCCAGCTGCCCTATGCTTTAACGGTAGCGGCTGTTTCGGCTGTAAACTATATTTTGGCAGCGCTGATTCAAAATTGGCTCATTAACCTGCCCATTGCTATTGCATCTATGGTAGTTACAATTTTCATTATTAAGAAGATTTATGATGCAAAAGAAAAGAGGGCATAGCTTCTTTTTTCTGCGATGTTTTGAAAAAGGCGAAAATGAATTTGTGTGAACAATAAAGCAGATGGCAAGTCATATGCAGAAAGGGGTGCCGAAAAAGTCGGCCCCCTTTCTTTAATATCAGAAAATTTTAAAATAAAAAAGGACAGCAAGGCGTGTTTTGCTATCCTTTTTTTATGGTTCTCATTTAGTTTGTTCAAGGATGTGTTTTGCAACCTTAACATCTTCCCGCTTAATATGATTGATCAGCCAGTTACCTATCTGCATATTAACTTCGCCAACCAACTGAATTGTGGGGCCTTGGGCTTTCAAGCGAGTGGAAATGCCGTCTACCACTTTAATAAAATCCTCATGATATTTTTTGTGATTAACGAAATCGGGGTAATGATATTTCTGCTGCAATACCTGTTCATGCGCAAAATGAGTTTTTGTGTACTGCGCCAAAAAGTTCACAGTATTCTCAACCTCAGCGCGTCCTTTTCCGGAAGAACAAGCTGTTAAAAGGTTATTGATTGCTTGAATTAATTCTTTATGCTCCGTATCAATTTGTAAATTTCCTGTTTCTAGTTCCTTTGTCCATGTAAAAGCCATAATAAACCTCCTTGTAGTTGTATGTTTTAAAGTATTTAGTGGAAAAATAAGTATCTTTTTGATGAATTATATCACATAAATTTTAAAATGAAAATAGTTTATTAAAAAATAATTATTATTATTTGATAATTCTAAAAAATAACTTTGATATATAAAAAGCTCTTCGTCGAATGCTTGCGTAAAAACAGGCTTTGCAGTAATATAAAATAAAGTAGCGGGAATGCTTCCTTGTGAATTTTATGGGGGCGCAAATTTTAGCTCTAAATGTGGAGGAATGTGAAATGTTTTGGATTGGCTGCCATTTATCGGCAGGAAAAGGATACCTTGCCATGGGGAAGGAAGCGGAGCAAATCGGCGCGACGGTATTTCAATTTTTCACCAGAAATCCAAGGGGCGGCAGTGTAAAAGCCTTGGATAGAGGGGATATTGATGCATATATTGCCTTTGGAGAGGAGCGAGGGGTGGGTACGTTATTAGCCCATGCGCCGTATACAATGAATCCTTGTTCTGCTGACAAAGGCCTAAGAGAATTTGCCCGCCGTATGATGGAGGAGGATTTGGAACGGCTGGAGCTGTTGCCAAACGTGATGTATAATTTCCACCCCGGCAGTCATGTGAAGCAAGGCGCACAAGTGGGGATTGCAATGATTTGTGAGATGCTCAACGAGGTTTTGCAAAAAGGAGGAAAAACGCCCATTTTGCTGGAAACCATGGCAGGCAAAGGGAGTGAGGTAGGACGAAGCTTTGAAGAAATTCGCCAAATTATTGATGGAGTTCATGGACATGAACGTATGGGCGTGTGCCTGGATACCTGCCATGTTTATGACGGCGGATACGATGTTGTGGGAAATTTGGATGGGGTTTTAGAGGAATTTGACAGGGTGATTGGACTGGAAAGGCTTCGTGCCATTCATTTGAATGACAGTAAAAATCCCATGGAAAGCCATAAAGACCGCCATGAAAAAATTGGAGCGGGTACTTTGGGTCTTGAGGCAATTACAAGAATCATAAATCACCCTAAGTTGGCCCAACTGCCCTTTTATTTGGAAACACCCAATGACTTGGAGGGGTATGGGGCGGAAATTGCTTTGCTGAAGGGCCGAAGAGAGGTGTAGAGAATCTAAGGTAACACTGAGCGCTTCCTCAGCATCCACCGTTTATAAAAATCAAGTTTCGCACAGGCTTGCAGGGGCTAGGACAGAGTCCCCAGAATTTGTATTTGATACAACAGAATTACCACGCAGAAAAGAGGGGTTGAGTTGGAGAAAATATTTTTTTACCATAGCCCAATTGGCACCCTGGTTTTGGGCGAAGAGGAAGGCTTCCTTATCCGTTTGTCCTTTCAGGAGGCAATAAAAACGCCTTATATTATAGAAAAAACACCTTTGCTTGAACAGGCGGAGGAACAGCTGGAAGAATACTTCCAAGGCCAAAGAACAACCTTTTCTTTGCCATTAAAGCTTAAGGGAACAGAATTTCAAAAAAAGGTGTGGCAGGCATTGCAAGAAATACCCTTTGGTACGACTGCTTCCTATGGTGAGGTTGCAAGGCGAATCGGTAACCCAAAAGCCGCTAGAGCCGTTGGCATGGCGAACAATAAAAACTCAATAGCCATTATCATCCCTTGTCATCGGGTAATCGGTAGCAATGGCAAGCTGGTAGGCTATGGCGGAGGGCTGGAAAAAAAGGTTTTTTTGTTGGAGCATGAGGTGAAAAATCAAAAATAAAAAAAGCTGTTGGCTGGGGAGATTACTTGCCAACAGCTTTTTGTGTTTTTAAAACAAGGGGAAATCCTATGTTTTCTTGAATATTTAACAAATTGAAATATGGTTTTTCTGCCCTTAAATGCTTACGCTTTTTGCATTTTATAAATTTGGGGCGCATAGCCTGCCAAAATGCGAACTACAATAACTTGAATTACAATCATAACACAAGTTTGCACAATGCGTGTAGGCAGCAAAGCCAAGAATGGGGTTCCGTACAACATGGAAATCCATAGGGTGTTTAAAAGCAGTGAGCCAATTATTTGGGTTATAACTGCGGAAATCACGATATTTTTCATATCTGCTTTTTTGTAGAGAAAAATGCCAAATAGGATACCCGTTAAAAAAGCGGTAAAGGTAAACCCTGGAAAATATTGTCCGATGGGGAATAGTGTTGCCCCAAGAAAATCCGCCACTGCAGCCACGATTGCTGCGGGAATGGGCCCCAAAAGAATCCCCGCCAAAGCGATCGGCGCAAAGGCAAACCCGATTTTTAAATTCCAAGCAGCAATAGAGAGAAAACGGGACAGAATAACGGAGATTGCCACCAAAAGAGCCATAATCACAAGGCGATGGGTGTTGGAAAATGTTTGTTGCATGAAAAAGGACCTCCTTTTTGTTGGTTCGGGGTCTTTTTGAAAATAAAAAACCCCTTCATTATCGTGATAAATACGCAAATATCCCCAGACATTCTGGGGTTGCTGTGATAATAAAGAGGAATTGCTTCTTCATTATTTGACAGCGGGATGCGGGGTTTGTACCGCAAGGAAAATCCTTTTCGTTCCTGTGGCAACTCCCCGTCCACAAGACACTTAACGCACAAAGCCCTACTCTGTATTTGCACATGGATTTTCTTTTCCATGCAAAATTATTCTAGCACTCTTTTTGTATTGGGTAAATAGGCTTTTTTACAAAACAAAAGCACGGGTAAAGTGGTATTTTGAGTCAAAAGTACCCGCCAATAAAACTTTACCCATATCCATACCAAATTCTTTTGTTAATTTTACAAATAGTTGGTCACTTTCCATAAAACCGCCGTTGGAAAAGCAAAAGCACATGGCAAAGGCGTCCTTGGGAATTTTACCAAAATCCTCCTCACAAAGGGCAATGATTTTTTTACCCTTTTCCTCTGAAAGCCGTTCCTTTAGCTCGGAAAGCTCAAAATCCAGGTGTAAAAACCCTTGGGAGGCATAATAAATTGCTGTAATAAAATCAGCCAGGTCTGCTTCTTGTTGAAAGGGCAGGGTATTTTGGGTGGGACGAGGAAAATCACCCACAGTGCAGACAAACCACGGGGTTTCTCCTGCAAAGAAGGAAGTGGCGTATAATTTTTTTGTTAGTATATTTGTTTCATTGATTGCAAATACCAAGGTATTGCCTGTAATTTCAGAAGCAATGGGCAATTTTCTCTGTTTTAGTAAAGAAATAAGTTGAGGGGATGCGCCAAAAAGACGAATTCCGTCCGTATGAAAGCCGAGCATGAGGTGCCCTCCTTTTTTATGTTTGATTTTGTATCTATACTATTGTAATATAGAGAAGCAAAAAAGAAAAGGTGGTTTTTATACAGGAAAATCGCTAAAAAAACGGAAAAATATTGACAGTCTCTTTGGAAAATTGCTATAATTTAGGATAGCGTTTTTCTATGAATTTGCAAAACAAAAAGGCATGAGCCTTTGAAACGGAGGATAGCGTATGTTGGAGTTGAAAAATGTTTCTTTTTCAGCAGATGGGAAAGAAATATTAAAAAATATTAATTTGGTTATTGAGAATGAAAAATTTGTGGTAATGACAGGGCCAAATGGTGGTGGAAAATCAAGCTTGGCTAAAATTATTGCAGGGATTCAAAAGCCCGACAGCGGTCAGATTTTGCTGGATGGAAAAGACATTACCGATTGGAGCATTACAAAACGTGCCAATTCGGGCATCAGCTTTGCTTTTCAACAGCCTGTTCGCTTTAAAGGCGTTACGGTAAAGGATCTGATTACCCTTGCCAGCGGTAAAAAAATGAGCACAATCTCGGTATGTCAATATTTATCGGAGGTTGGTCTTTGTGCAAAGGACTATATTGACCGTGAGATTAACGGCAGCCTTTCCGGCGGCGAATTAAAGCGTATTGAAATTGCAACGGTTATGGCAAGAAAAACAAAGCTTACCCTTTTTGATGAGCCGGAGGCGGGCATTGACCTGTGGAGCTTTAAAAATTTAATTGATGTATTTGAAAAAATGCATGCGGAAGTCAGGGGTTCTATTTTGATTATTTCTCATCAGGAGCGGATTTTAAACATTGCAGATCAGATTGTGGTAATCAGCGGTGGACAAGTTTCCCAGGTAGGAACAAAAGAAGAGGTTTTGCCCGGATTATTTGGCGTGGATTTGGGCTGTAAGTATTTTAAGGAGGTATAATGCCATGTTGAGTGATGTAATAAAAAATTTGCTCTCTGAGGTGGCGGGAATTCAAACCATACCTACCACGGGAGCGTTTAATATTCGCAATAACGGCAAAAGCGCGGGGAGTAGTTCCACAAAAAATATTCAGATTATTCCCAAGGCGGATGGTTCCGGCATTGATATTTATATTAAGCCGGGGACAAAAAATGAAAGTGTGCATATTCCTGCGTTGGTGACGGAAACAGATATGCATGATGTAGTATACAATGATTTTCATATCGGAGAGGATGCCGATGTAACCATTGTTGCAGGATGCGGGATTCATAATTGCGGCAGTGGTATATCCCAGCATGATGGCATTCATCGTTTTTATGTAGGCAAAAATGCAATCATGAAATATGTTGAAAAGCATATTGGAGAAGGGGAGGGAGATGGGCAGAATATCATCAATCCCCAAACGCATATTATAGCAGAGGATAACAGCTATATTGAGATGGATACTGTGCAGTTGAAGGGCGTGGACTCCACAAACCGAATCTCCAGCGCAAAGCTGGCCGCCGGTGCAACGGTTGTAATCAAGGAAAAAATTATGACCCATGGTTCCCAGTATGCGGAAACCTCCTTTGACGTTGATTTAGAAGGCGAGGGCAGCAGCGCAAAGCTGATTTCCCGTTCTGTTGCCAGAGACAATTCCAGACAACTGTTTCGCTCCAAGCTTTGCGGTGAGAATGCTTGCTATGGCCATTCTGAATGTGATGCCATCATCATGGATAACGGCATTGTTGCGGCAGAGCCGGAAATTATTGCCAATAACGTAGATGCTACGCTGATTCATGAGGCGGCTATTGGTAAAATTGCAGGAGAGCAGTTGACAAAGCTCATGACCTTGGGTTTGACGGAAAAAGAAGCGGAAGCCCAAATTATCAATGGGTTCTTAAAATAAATATTATCCCAAAGGAGATGGGTATGTGAGCGGTACGATAAAGAGGGAAATCATCAGTTGGATCAAGACTGTTTTATTGGCCATAATATTAGCTGTGCTGGTGAATAAATTTCTCATTGTAAATGCGGAGGTTCCTACAGGTTCCATGGAAAACACGATTATGCCGGGAGATCGTATTTTGGCCATGCGTACGTCATATTGGTTTGATGATCCGGAAAGAGGGGATGTGGTTGTATTCCGTTATCCAGATGATCCCGAGGGCAAAACCTTGTATGTAAAGCGCATTATCGGCGTGGGCGGTGATGAAGTCGTCATAGAAAACGGAAACGTTTATGTGAATGGCGAAGCGCTGGAGGAGCCCTATATCAAAGAAATCACTCAGGGGAATTTTGGGCCCTACGAGATACCCCAGGATTGTTATTTTATGCTGGGGGACAACCGAAACAGATCGCTGGATGCCCGATATTGGGAAAATCAGTTTGTAGAGCCGGATGCAATTTTAGGTAAGGTTAAGTTGCGTTACTTCAAGGGTTTCAAATGGATTTCTTAATCGGGGGGATGGAAAATGAAGAAAAAGGATAAGCTGCTTTTAGTGTTTCTTGGGTTTTTGGTGGTTGTGGCTTTTGTGGGCGGACAGTTGTGGAACAGCTACAAGGATTTTACCAAAGAAAAATGGGTAAACTACGAAGGCAACAGCAGGCAGGCGATTGTAGACAATTTTTTTGATCGTACCATTGTGAATGATCTTTCCGAAGAAGAGTTGGTGGAATACTTAGGTGAGCCTGATCAGAGGAAGGAAGCGGAAATGCTCTACTATTTGGGTACGCCCAAAGGCTTGTTTGGAGATAGAGAAGGTGAGGAAGAATTTTTATCTTTTACTTTTATAGACGGAAAAGTTACAGGCGTATCAAAGGTTTCTGCGTCTGCCATGGCAGAATAGGAGATGGTAGGTATGAAATGCCCTTTTTGCGGTGAAGAAATGACCGAGGGGAGCTTGGAATCGGGAAGATATTTCATTTGGAAGGCGGAAGACGAGCGTGGCAAAAAGCAAGAATACCTGTTGGCAAAAAGCTATATGGGCAGCGTAAAAATAAAGGGTGATATTTGCCCCTATTGTCGAAAGCTGATTTTGGATATTCCAGAAGTTCAAACATAAAAATTTAAAGAATTAATATTTATAAGTGGTTTTTGACAGAATACTTAACAGAAAAAATATAAATGAGGAGGAATTAAAATGAAAGCGACGAAGGATATGACGATTGGTGAACTTTTAATGATGGATAGAGGTGCAGCTGCAATTTTAATGGGAAATGGGATGCACTGTGTTGGATGCCCCTCGGCAGCCGGCGAAACCTTGGAAGAGGCAAGCATGGTACATGGTATGGATGTGGAAAAGCTTATGCAGGATATCAATGATTATTTGGCAAACAAAGGCGAATAATTCTGTGGTAAATGCACAGTGTTTTTGAGCGGGAATTGAAACAGGCTGTAGTGGAGTTTTCCATTACAGCCTGTTTTTTCATGCCGATGAAGGTACTGGATAATTTCGTGATCATAGCGAATCGATAAATTTTCCGTTTGGACGTCATCAAAAAAATCTTCCGCTGTCAGTATACCCACCATGAAATCAGGGCTTCCCTAAATTTCTTTGTCGGCATTTTCGTGCTTTGCCAATTGTGCTTCCAAAAAAGAAAAATCCACGCCGGTAACCCTATCCGGCCAGCTTTCTTTACTGCTTTTCATTTTTTCATTTGCCTCTGCCCATTTGCCTTCCTGCATTGCTTCAAAAATTTGTACAAAGGCAATTAAGCGGGGTAAATTTCCACCCATGGGCAGACTAAGAATTCGTTTTTTATATTTTTTGATAATCTCCATTGCCGATTCGTTTTCCCCAAGATGGATTAAAACATAGGCAAGGTTTAAAAAATAAACGGCACCATTTGCTTTTTTTAATGCACCGCTGTTAATTCTTTTTAATTTTTGCTTTGCTGTGATAAAATCGTTCTTTTCCATATAAGCAACGGCAATATTCATAATCAACATTGAACGGATGTTGGTTGGGAGCCTTCCTTCCAGCAACTTTTCCGTTTCTGCAATATAAGTGTCGGGCTCTGTTTCAATAAGGGGCAAAAGAGCATTCACCTTTTGTGCGAATTTTTTAAACCAAAATGCATAATACGCACCGCCCACCCCGATAGCAAGGATGACTACATAATATAAAATGTCTGCATTTTTCCCTAAAACATTGCCTCCTCCAAAAATAACCAAAACCAACAATAAAAATAAAACATATATTATTCTCATTTGACTTCCTCCTTTGTTTATTGAAGCTCCTCCCACTGGGCGTAAAGAAGCTCTAATTTTTCTTCCAGTTTGATTTTTTCTTCGAAAATCTGCTGCGCCTTGGTATAGTCTGTGCTGGCCAGCGCCATGTTATCGTCGGCTTTTGCGATGGCGGTTTCGGTTTTCTCAATTTCTTGCTCCAAACGAGAAATTTTTGCCGCCAATTTTCGTTCTGCCGCCTGTTGTTCCTTTTGCTTTAGCCAATCCGTCTTTGTTTCACTGGTATTTGGCGTGGGGGCAAGGGAAGTGCTGCCGGCATCCTTTGCCTTTTCTGCTTCATTGCGCAGGTAATCCGCTTTTTTCTCCAGATAATAATCATAATTTCCGGCATATTCTACTACGCCATTGGGTGTTAATTCCAGAATCTTTTCCGCTGTTTTATTGATAAAATAACGGTCGTGGGAGATATAGACAACGGTTCCTTCGTAGCAGTTTAAGGCATTCTCCAAAACTTCCTTGGAAAACATATCTAAATGGTTTGTAGGCTCATCCAGCATAAGTAAATTTGCCTTGGAGAGCATGATTTTTGCTAAGGAGACCCGCCCTTTTTCTCCACCGCTTAAAGCGGCAATGGGCTTAAAGACTTCATCGTTGGTAAATACAAAGGCGGCCAAAACATTTCTGATTTGTCCCGCCGTTAGGTTGGGGTAGGTATCAGCAATTTCACTGAAAATTGTTTTGGATTCGTCCAGCTTTTGCTGTTCCTGATCGTAGTAGCCAACATGAACATTGGTGCCCAAGCGAATGATTCCGCTGTCTGAGGCAACCTCTCGCAAAAGCATCTTAAACAGTGTGGATTTACCTACGCCGTTTGGGCCGATGATTGCAGCTTTTTCTCCCCGCCTTACATCAAAACCCACATTTTGGAATATTTTGTTTCCGCCGTAAGTCTTGGAGAGTTCTTCTGCATGAAGTACATCGTTACCACTTGTAATCAGCGGGGTTAAGGTTAAGCGCATATGATCCGGCAAAGAATCGGGCCGATCCACACGCTCAATTTTATCCAGTGCCTTTTCGCGGCTTTCAGCGCGCTTGATTGATTTTTCCCGATTGAAGGCACGAAGGGTACGAATGACATCTTCTTGACGCTTCAGCTCCTTTTGCTGCGTGTCAAAGGCTTTTTGCTGAACATCTCTGTTGATTTCCTTTTGATTAAAATAAAAGCTGTAATTACCGTTATAAACATTGGATTTTTTGTTTTCGATTTCCACAACCTTTGTAACGATTCTATCCAAAAAATAGCGATCGTGGGAAATAATTAGAACAGCCCCTTCATAGCCCCTTAAAAAATCCTCCAGCCATTCGATGGAGGCAATGTCCAGGTGGTTTGTAGGCTCGTCAAGAAGCAAAATATCAGGCTTGGAGAGCAAAAGCTTGCCAAGGTAGATTCGGGTTTTCTGCCCGCCGGAAAGCTGGGTCAAAGGGCGATTAAAATCTTCCTCGCCAAAGCCAAGACCCTTGAGCACCCCGCGCAAGCGGCTTTGATAGCTATATCCGTCATTTTGCTCAAAAAAATGCTGCAAAAAGGAATATTCCTCCATCTTGTCGGACAATTCTTGTCCCAGAAGGCGTCCCATTTCGTTTTCCATTTCACGAAGAAGTGTTTCGGTTTCCAATATTTTTTGGAAAACCGATAGCATTTCTTCATAGATTGTGCGGCTGCTTTCGATTTGCTGATTTTGAGCCATATAACCAAGGGAAGCATCCTTTTTGATATAAAATTCTCCGTGGTCGGCAGGGGTTTCTCCTGTTAACACACGGAATAAAGTTGTTTTACCGGCGCCGTTTACCCCGACAATGGCGGCTTTTTCCTTCTCCTCCAGGTGAAAGGTGATTTTGTCTAAAATGACATCAATCCCATAAGCTTTGTGTAATTGTTTACATGCAAGTATCATTATTTTTGTCCTCCGTTTTTTCTGGGGATACAAGTATAATGATAGCAGAAATGCGGCGAGAATAAAAGAGTTATTGTTGACAATAAAATAACAGGAGTGCTATACTGAGGATAAGTTGACAAGGAGAGGATTTGGATAAAATGGATAGTGAAAAGAGAATTTCGCCGGCGGTGATTAATCGGCTTCCACGATATTACCGCTACTTGGGCGATCTTTTGGAGAGCGATATTACCAGAATTTCATCAAAAGAACTTAGTGCAAAAATGAACATTACTGCATCTCAGATACGTCAGGATTTAAACAATTTCGGCGGATTTGGACAGCAGGGCTACGGCTACAACGTTGAATATCTTTATAACGAAATAAAAAAGATTCTTGGTTTGGACAGATTGTACAATATGATCGTTGTCGGTGGGGGCAATATTGGTCAGGCTTTGGTAAATTATACAAATTTCGAAAAAAGAGGTTTTGTAATAAAGGCTGTATTTGATACGAACCCACGCTTAATTGGAATGACCATTCGTGGCATCGAGGTTTATGATGTTGATCAAATGGAGGAATACATCAAGAATCACAACGTAGATGTAGCGATTCTTACGTTGCCTCGTTCAAAGGCGGCGAAGGTTGCCAATGACTTGGCAAAGTGGGGCGTAAAAGGCATGTGGAATTTTAGCCATGTGGATTTACAAGTACCCGATGATGTTTTGGTAGAAAATGTACATCTTACAGACAGCTTGATGACCTTGATTTACAAGATCAACGAGATGTACAGTGAGGAAAATGAATTAAATCAACTCGCCAATGGATTACCCATAAAACCTATAATTGATTTGGAAGATTAATATTGCAAAAAACTGCTCTGTTGAGGGCAGCTTCAGGGTGTCGACAAAGTCGACACCCATTCAATAAAGTCTTTTTTAGTCCAAAGCTGCTCCAAAGAGGGCAGTTTTTATTTTACATTGAAGGGTGAGTGTTTTGTTACATATTTTTGCGTTCATTTCCTACGTTTTTATTTCCTGTATTACGCCGGGGCCAAACAATATCATGTGCATGAACAATGGTGGGAAATACGGGGTGAAAAAAAGTCTGCCCTTTTGCGCTGGTGTAGCGACAGGCTTTTCTTTGGTCTTAATTTGCTGCATGCTATGCAATCTTTTTTTATACCGCTATATCCCTAAAATTGTGGGCGTAATGACGGTTTTTGGTGCGGTCTATATTCTTTACCTTGCTTGGATCGTTTGGAGGGACAAGCCCAAGAAAACGAAAAATAGAAGGTATTCGTTGGATACATTGGCCTTTTCAACGGCGATAATGCTTCAATTTGTAAATCCTAAGGGCTTGCTGTTTGGAATGACATTGATTACGAGTTTTGTTTTTCCCTATGATCAATCCATGCGGGTTTTTTTGCTGGTGCTTGGGTTTAACTGGATTGTGGTTGCCTTTAGCTGTGGCTGTTGGGTGCTGTTTGGCTCGGTTTTTCATAGCTTTTTCGAAAAATACAGAAGGATTTTGAATGGGTTTATGGCTTTGCTTTTGGTTTACTGTGCTGCCTCGTTATTTATTTAGGAGGGCAAGCTTTACAGTGGATATGAAATTCGGAATGTTTAGATTTGGGGAGTTAAAAGATTTATGATGGAAGCAAATGAGAAAAACCATATATTTACAAATAGAGATTTACAAAGATTAATTATACCCATCGTGATTGAGCAATTTTTGGCGATTTTAGTAGGTCTATCTGATTCCATTATGGTTGCAAGCGTGGGCGAGTATGCCGTATCCGGCGTTTCCTTGGTAGACAATATTTTTATTTTGCTGATTTATTTATTTGCCGCTTTGGCCACAGGCGGAGCAGTGGTTGCAGGGCAGTTTTTGGGACAAAACAACCGGGAGAAGGCCTGCATGGCAACGGATCAGCTGGTGCTTTTGACGGGAATTTCTGCTGTTATCATTACAGGGGGCATCTACCTTACCAGGGATTTGATTTTACATAATGTTTTTGGTAAAATTGAAGGCAACGTAATGGAAAGCGCAAAAATCTATTTGATGATTGTATCCGCATCCATTCCCTTTATTGCCCTTTATAATGCGGGTGCCGCCATATTCCGCTCTATGGGCAATTCCAAGGTGCCTATGTTCCTTTCCGTACTGATGAACGCAATTAATGTGGGTGGAAATGCCATTTTGATTTTTGGTTTTGGCATGGGAGTCAAGGGGGCAGCCATTGCCACGTTAGTATCCCGTATTGTTGCCGCTGTGGGTATTATTTTGCTACTGCGCGGGCAAGAGCATATGCTCCATCTTTCCAGACCATTTTCCTTTCGTCTGAAAAAGGATTTGATTCAAAAAATAGCTTTTATCGGCATTCCCAATGGCTTGGAAAACAGTATGTTTCAGCTGGGGAAAATTTTGGTGCTGAGTATGGTAACCGGGTTTGGTACAGCGGCAATTGCCGCAAATGCAGTGGGCAATATCACAGCCACGTTCCAAATTATGCCGGGCTTGGCTGCCGGCATGGCCCTGGTTACAGTAAGCGCTCGCTGTGTGGGTGCAGGGGACTATGCTATGGCAAGATACTATACTCGAAAAATTTTAAAGCTGATTCATATTTTAATTTTTCTGTTCAATTTTGTAATTTTATTGGCATTGCCGGGAATTTTGATGCTGTATCGTCTTTCTCCCGAGGCCACGAGGCTGGCAACGGAAATCACATGGCTTCATGGTATTTGTGCCGTTATCATATGGCCAGAGGCATTTTCTTTGGCAAGCACCCTTCGTGCGGCAAATGATGTGAAGTTTTGTATGGTCTGGTCCATTTTTTCCATGTGGGTCTTCCGCATTGTATTTAGCTATATTTTAGGTGTTTATTTTGAAATGGGGTTATTTGGTGTTTGGACTGCTATGATTATTGACTGGTGCGTTAGGGCAATATTTTTTATTTACCGTTACCGAGGAACCAAGTGGCAGCTACATAAGATTTAGGAATAAAGATAAAAGAACCCGATTGCTTGCAATCGGGTTCTTTGTTGTTTATAATAAGCAAGCCTTTTGCTTATTTTTTCTTCACTGGATAGCACACCTCGGTCACCCATTGACTGCTGTCTTGCGTTTCATGAGGGCTGACATGATAAATTGAGAAAGATAAGCCGTTAAATTCATAACCGTTATCCTTTACCCAATTGGCAACCGCCGCATTGACCTCGTTAATCTTGTCGTAGCTGCCCTGATAGGTGGCGGAAGCAATGAAAATAGGAGGAACGGTTTTGAATACAACATGCTCTGTATTGGGATAATTGCCCTTTACGGATTTTTGTACCTCAACATCAACATCACATTCCTTATGCTCTCCATCGTGGAAAATGGCAAGGGTATAGCAGGGTTCTGTATCCTGTATTTGCAAAGGGGCGGTTTCCTTTACTAAGATATGCCAAAGAATTCCTTCTTGGTCATAGGAGGGGATAATTTGTCTAACGCTTGCAACATATCTTTCTGGCAATTCTTTTATTGATACACTATACGTCATAGCTGATTCATCCTTTCTGAGTTTGGCCATGGTTGTTTCCAAAAGAATCAAGCGGCGTTCAAGCTCACCGGCTTCCTCTGTGACCTCGGCTTTCTTGACGGAAAGAAATTGAAAAAAAGCATCACGATCATCGAAGTTTTCTAAAATTTCTTTTGTGGCCATCAAAGAGAACCCCATGTTTTTTAGGAAGGTAATCCTTTCGGCAATGGGAAGCTGGGCTTCGCTGTAATATCGGTATCCACTGAAGCGGTCTATGACCTCTGGCGCCAATAGGCCGATTTCATCATAATGACGCAGCATTCGTATACTGATTCTGGATAATTTTGAAAACACACCAATCTTAAGCATTTTGTCACCTCGCGCGTGGTTTATTTGAGCTCAAACTCAGTATAGAGTATTACATTATGTGAGAGTCAAGAGGAATTTTCAAATCATTTTAAAAAAATTCCCCTTGCGGTTTTTTTGTAAAACACCACAAGGGGAAGAATTATTTTGTTTTTCCCAAATATGCCTGTTTGATTTTTTCGTTGGCCAAAAGCTCCGCTCCGGTGCCCTCCATGGTAATGGTTCCGGTTTCAATCACATAAGCCTTATGGGCAATTTTTAAAGCCATGTTTGCATTTTGCTCAATCAATAATACGGTAATACCTTCTTTGTTGATGGTCTGGATAATATTGAAAATATCCTTTACCACCAAAGGCGCAAGGCCTAAAGAGGGTTCATCCATCATAATTACCTTTGGACGACTCATAAGGGCACGACCAACGGCCAGCATTTGCTGCTCTCCGCCGGAAAGGGTGCCTGCCATCTGCCATTCTCTTTCCCTTAAGCGAGGGAACAGCGTAAAGACATATTCCAAGTCATCCTTCAAGCTATCCTTGCGCAAATAAGCGCCGATTTTCAGGTTTTCCATTACCGTAAGGTTGGGGAAAACCCTTCTGCCCTCGGGAACCAGGGTAATGCCTTGAGAAACAATAAAATCGGGGGACTGCCCCACAATTTCTTTTCCTTTATAGAGAATGGAGGCCTGCTTTGGCTTCACCAAGCCGGAAATGGACTTTAGCGTGGTAGATTTTCCGGCACCGTTTGCGCCGATTAAGGTTACAATTTCTCCTTCGGGAACGGCCATTTGAATGCCTTTTACAGCCTCAATACCGCCATAGGAAACCACCAAATTTTTGATCTCTAGAATATTACTCATCCTCAGCCACCCCCAAATATGCGTCAATAACCCTCTGGTTGTTTTGAATTTCATTGGGTGTGCCGTTGGCAATCATTTTACCAAAGTCGATGACATAAATACGGTCGGAAATATCCATTACCAAATTCATGTGGTGCTCTATCATAAAAACGGTGAGATGGAATTGATCTCTGACTTTTCGGATAAAGTCCGTCAGCTCATCGGTTTCCTGGGGGTTTAACCCTGCCGCAGGCTCATCCAGCAAAAGCAGGGAGGGGGTGGTTGCCAAAGCACGGGCGATTTCCAAATGACGCTGCTTGCCATAGGGCAGGGAGCTGGATTTTTCGTCCTTTAGCTCATACAAATCCAATATACGCAAAAGCTCCAGCGCGTCCTCCTTCATCTTTTTCTCTTCCTTCCAATTAATGAGGAAGGTATCCGCAAAAACATTTGCCTTCATGCGCATATGCTTTGCAATTAATACATTTTCTAAAACGGTTAAGTTTTTAAATAGACGAATATTTTGGAAGGTACGGGCGATTCCTAGCTTTGTAATTTTATCCGGCGTAGGCTCCAGTACTTTTTTATATTTTCCCTTATGTTCCCCGGCATATAATTTTTCCATTTTACCCCTGGGATAGTTAGAAATAATATTTTTTCCTTCAAATTCCACTGACCCATTGGTGGGGGCATAAACACCGGTAATTACGTTAAAGGCCGTTGTTTTGCCGGCGCCATTTGGCCCGATGAGAGAAACGATTTCCCCTTTATGTACCTCCAAGGAGAGGTTGTTTACGGCAACAACGCCGCCAAACTGCATGGTAACATCCTCTACGGAAAGGACTTTCTCACTCACAGCCTTCACCTCCCGTATTTTTCTTTTTCCCCAAACGTTTCAATATAAAGTTCCAATTAAACTCCCTCGTGCCCATAATGCCTTGGCGGAAGAATAAAACGACAATCATTAAAATAACCGAAAATACAACCATACGGAAGCCGCTCTTTAACAGGGGCACCTTAAAGCTGCCGATATAGGTTTCCATATCCAAGAAGCGCAGCCACCATTCTCTTGATGCAATGACAAGGAAAGAGGAAATAATGCTTCCTGTGACAGAACCCATACCGCCGATGACAACAATCAGCAAAATGTTGTAGGTTAAGGTGATGTTAAAGGTGGTGGAGGTGATTGCGCCTAGGTACATCCCCATAAGTGCACCACTAATGCCTGCAAAAAAGGAGCTGATAATGAAGGAAAGCTGCTTATGCTTTGCAAGATTAATCCCCATGGCCTCCGCGGCAATTTCATCCTCACGAATTGCTTTAAAGGCCCGGCCATAGGAGGAACGAATCAAAAGGCTGATGATAAAAATACAAATTCCCACAACAATAAAAGGATAGTAAAAGTTGGAGAACTTTGGTATCATTTTTAGCCCCAAAGAACCATTTGTTATACGATTCATGGGGGAGCTGCCCACAATAATACGAACAATTTCCGCAAAGCCTAAGGTGGCGATGGCGAAGTAATCGCTTTTTAATCGAAGTACAGGGGCACCGATTAAAGCTGCAAGAATTGCCGCAACCAATCCTGCCAAAACAAGCCCTGCCCAAACGGGCACCTGCAAATTGGAGAGCCAATCGGCAACGCCATAAAGATAGTATACGCCGGGGCGGCTTTTTGCAGGAATGGTAAAAATGGCAAAGGTATAGGCCCCAATTGCCATAAACCCTGCCTGTCCTAAGGAAAACAGCCCGGTAAAGCCGTTTAATAAATTCATTGAGACTGCCACAAGTGCATAAATTGCGCCTAACTGCATTACGGTGCGAAGCATGAAGGTAGGCCTTGTATAATGATTAACATAATATAAAATGCCTGCGCATACCAAAAGGGCAATCACGGAAAAAAGGATTTTTAATTGAGTGTTCTTTTTTTCTGTCATGTTTTACACCTTCTCAGTTATTTTTTCGCCAAACAGACCTGTCGGCTTAATCAGTAAAATGACGATTAATAAAATAAACGTAAATACATCGCTAAACTCCGAGTAACCTGCTGCTTTAATAAAGGTTTCGGAAAGACCAATGATGAAACCACCCAAAACCGCTCCGGGAACAGAGCCGATTCCGCCGAATACCGCCGCAATAAAGCATTTTAAGCCGGGCAAGGAGCCGGCAAGAGGGTACACGGAGGGACGTGGTGTGAAATATAAAATAGAACCGATTGCAGCCAAAAAACAGCCGATGACGAAGGTGAAGCTAATGACACGATTGATTTTAATTCCCATGAGCTGTGAGGTTTCAAAATCCTTGGAGACAGCACGCATTGCCATGCCGATTTTGGTATGATTGATTAACTGTATTAAAATAAATACGAAACCCAAGGTTAAAATTGGGGTAATAAAGGTTACAACAGAGGTGGAAATACCGCCGAAGGAAATGATTTTTGTCAAAAAACCAATGGCAGGATATGGCTTTGGCAAGGCTGAAAATAAATATGTAGCTACATTTTGCAAAAAGTAGGAAACGCCGATGGCGGAAATCATGATAGACATACGAGGTGCGCTTCTTAAGGGCTTATAGGCCAGCTTTTCTATTACAACGCCAAGAATAATGGTTGCGCCGATTACGATTACGATTGAAACATACCAAGGTAAAGTAAAATTCACCATAGAAAAAATCATAAAATAAGCAGCCATCATAAAAATGTCGCCGTGGGCAAAGTTAATTAAGCGCAAAATACCGTATACCATGGTATAGCCAATGGCAATTAAGGCGTAAATTCCGCCGATGGAAATGCCTGTTAGGCAATATTGTAAAAATGCGTTTGTTGTCATGGTTACAACCTCCAGACAAGTTATAGTTGGTTTAGCGGCTTGAAAAGGTTTAAAAAGGGACGTTATCTTTTGTTAAAAATGAAACCCCTTTTGTTTCCTTTGCAAACCTTCACAAGCCGCGGGTGCAGAAAAAAAGTGCCGAGAGGAGAAACTCCTCCCGGCAAATTGCTTCAATGATTGTGCCAAGGGTTAATTTTCCCTATTCAATATTATTCGGCAGACTGTGTTTTCAAGAAGTTAAACTTACCATCTTTAATTTGCTTGATGTAAGCTACGTTCTTTATAGCATCGCCGTTTTCGTCAAAGGAAATTGCGCCGGTTACACCAGTGAAGGATGATGTTTTTAATGCATCACGCAGTGCTACGGAGTTTAACGCATCAGATCCGTCTAAGGATTTCAAAGCTTCGTAAATGGACATATATGCATCGTAACCCAAAGCAGAAACGGCAGCAACACCGTCGGAACCGCCGTTGGATGTAAGGTTTTGAGGATTGCTGTTCAAGTAAGCCTTGAAGCCTTCAACAAATTCCTTTGCAACGGGGTTGGTATCATCATGTTCATCAAAGAAGGTGGAAAGAGCAACGCCTTCTGCGGCAGAGCCTGCTGCGGAAATGATTGTTTCATTTTCCCATGTATCGCTGGCAATAATTTGTGCAGTAATACCGTTTGCCTGCGCCTGAGGCAACAGCAAGGTCGCGGTAGCGATAGAGGAAGGAGCAAAGATACAATCGGGGTTTGCTGCCTTAATTGTAGTCAAGATTGCATTAAAGTCAGACTCATTTGTCTGATAGGTTTCATTAGCAACAATTGTGCCGCCCATGCCTTCAAATGCCTGCTGGAAGAATGCGGCAAGGCCTGTGGAATAGTCATCGCCGTTCTGGCTGATGAGGGCAGCTGTTGTATAGCCCTGCTCTTTTGCGTAGGAAGCCATGACTGTGCCCTGGAAAGGATCCAAGAAGCAGGTGCGGAAATAGAAATCATTACCCAGTGTTACCTGAGGGTTTGTGCAAGAAGCACCCATGGCAGGAATCTGAGCATCAGCAAAGGTCTGGCCTGCGGCAATGGAAACACCGGAACCATAGGAACCAAGAACTGCAACAACGCCGGAGCTGATTAAGGACTGTGCTGCTGTAACGGCTGCTGTTTTGTCAGACTGGTTGTCAACTTCTACTAATTCAATTTTGTATGTAGTGCCATTAATGTCAACGGTAGGGTTCATCTGGTTTGCATAACGCATACCCAGAACCTCCTGCATACCGCCGCCGCCGTTTTCACCTGTGGTAGGCTCGAAAACACCGATTTTGATTGTGTCGCCTTCAATAGCGACGCCTGTTGCAGTCGCGTCATTTGCTGCATTATCACCAGCAGCGCCATCATTGGAAGCACTACCGCCGCAAGCTGCCAATGACAGCATCAGTGCAGCTGACATAGTTAAAGCGAGAAACTTTTTCATAATACAACTACCTCCCTAGTCTTTTTTGCCCCAAAGGACAAAATACTGTTTTTAGCGATGGGTGTCCTTAAGAAATGGACAGATGATTTTCGCATCGCTGACAAGAGTGTACCACAATTTAGATTATTAGGCAATATTTACAACATCTTTTTAAAAAAAATACATGGTTTGTCTAACACAACTATGCCAAATATTTTCTCTAAAGCTATAGAAAAACAGGCAGTGTTCCTATATAATGAAAGCGGACTCCTCGACAGTAAGGGATCCAAGAAAAGGAGGAGAGAAATTTGAGCAAAGCCGACGATATTTTTATTAAAAATTGCACGGAAATTCTTGGAAATGGGTTTTCCACTGAAAATGAAAAGGTTCGTCCTCACTGGGAGGATGGTGCGCCTGCATATACCATAAAAACTTTTGGTGTTGTCAATCGCTATGACCTTTCACAAGAGTTTCCTCTTTTAACCCTGCGGGCAACCAATTGGAAGGCCGCCATTGACGAAATTCTTTGGATTTGGCAAAAAAAATCTAACAATATCCACGACCTAAACAGTAAAATTTGGGATTCATGGGCGGATGAAAACGGCTCCATCGGGAAAGCTTACGGCTACCAGCTGGGGGTGCCCTATCCCTTTAAGCATGGCGTGATGGATCAGGTGGATAATGTGTTGTGGCAGTTGAAAAACACACCCTATTCCCGTAGAATCATGACAAATATTTATAATTTTGCGGATCTGGCGGAAATGGGTCTGGAGCCTTGCGCCTACAGTATGACCTTTAATGTGGTTGGGGATAAATTAAACGCAATTTTGAATCAGCGTTCTCAAGATACCTTGGCGGCAAATAATTGGAATGTGGTACAGTATTCTGCCCTTTTGATGATGTTTGCTCAGGTAAGCGGTTTGAAAGCGGGAGAATTGATTCATGTAATCAGCGATATGCATATTTATGACAGGCATATTCCTATGATTGAGGAATTAATGCAAAGAGAAAAATTTCCTGCACCAAAGGTACGATTGAATCCCGAAGTAAAGAGCTTCTATGATTTTACAGTGGAGGACTTTATTGTGGAGGAGTATCAACATGGGAAGCCCATAGGGAAGGTTCCTGTGGCAATATGATAGGAGGACACATATGAATTTAATTGTAGCGGTGGATGACAAATGGGGGATTGGCAAGGACGGGGATTTGTTGTGCCGTATTTCAACGGATATGAAGCGGTTTCGTGCCATTACCTCGGGGAATGTATTGATTTTGGGGCGAAAAACCTTGGAATCCTTCCCCAATAAAAAGCCTCTCCCCAATCGTGACCATGTTGTTTTAACCAATAATTTGGAATATAAAGCAGAAGGCGTTGTCCTTTGTCATAGTATAGCGGAGTTACCCGATGCGTTGAAGAATTTTGGAGAGAAAGAGGTATTTGTGGCAGGGGGCGAAAGCATTTATCAACAGCTTTTGCCGTTTTGCCAAAAGGCGTATATTACGAAAATACATGCCACCTTTCCAGCCGATACCTATTTCCCCGACTTAGACCAACTGCCTGAATGGGAGATTGGGGAGGAAGGCGAGGAACAAGAGGAAAACGGTGTGAGGTTTTCTTTTGTGTTGTACCAGAAAAAGTAGGAGCATAAGACCTTGGGACTAAGACCTTGGGCGTTGCCCTCTCACTGCCCAAGATAGGGCAGTGAGAGGAGCTGGATTTTGCGCAGCAAAAGTGGTGAAAACGCCTGCTTGCTTTTTGAAAAAAACAAGAGCAAAAACCTTTGTTGAAACCGCATATTTATGCGATTTCTAAAGGGTCAAGGGTGAAACCCTTGTGGGTGTTTGAGGGCAAAGCCCTCAAGGTTTTGGCCTTGCCCTTGACCTTGCCCTTTATCTTGGTCTTGCCCTTACATTAGTTCTTTCGCCTTATCCAGTAAAAGCTGTTTATCGTTCCACTGTGGGTTTTGATGCACGAAATCCAAAAGCGTAGCCAAAAGCTGCCCTAACGCTTTCCCCTTGGGTACGCCAATCTCCATTAGCATCTGCCCATCTACTGCCAGTTGCTTTAAGCTAAGGCAGTCCCTATCAGCAAGGATTTTCGCAAGACATTCAGCGGTTTTTGCATAAGACGACGTTGGCTGTAATAGCTCTTGCAGGATCAGTAGCTGCTGTAGAGCTTCAATGCCAAGTTTTCCTGCTAACATACGCAATGGATACCCTTCGGTGGGAAGCTCCTGCTTAAGGTATTCCACCAAAAGACAAATCCGCTTTAGTCCGTCATTGTCAAACTTTAGTTTTCTTAAAAAAACCCTTGCTTCTTGGACAGAATAATCCTGCAAAACAATGGTCCAACGCAATATTGCATCCTTTGGTGCTTGGCGTAATTGCTCTAGAAGGTTTGTCCCACGTTCTGTAATTCGGGTAGCAAGAAGGGGGTCAAACTGGGTTAGCAAACCGCTTTCCCAAAGCAAGGGCATTTTTTCATAATGGGCGCAAAGCCATAGCTTCTCCATTTCATCATGAATCCGTTCCACACTGATTTTTCGTATCAGCTCTTTGTTTTCACAAAGGGCATTGTAGGTTTCCTCCTCCACGAAAAAACCTAATTGTGCCGCAAAACGTACACAACGCAGCATCCGCAGGGCATCCTCTTGAAACCGCAGGGCAGGTGTTCCTACCCCACGAATGGTTCTTCGTTGTATATCCTCCCTGCCCTGAAACGGGTCCTGATAGCCTTCTTGGGGATGGTAGGCAATGGCATTCATGGTAAAGTCACGGCGCAACAAATCCTCTGTAAGGTTTTTGGTGAAGGCAACGCTGCTTGGGCGGCGATAGTCTTCATAGGCTCCTTCGATGCGGTAAGTGGTCACCTCGTAATTGGTATGGTTTAATACTACCGTTACGGTACCATGCTGAATGCCTGTATCAAAGGTGCGAGGGAACAGCTTCTTTGTCTGCTCCGGGTTAGCTGAGGTAGTAATATCCCAGTCTTTTGGCGTGGTGTGTAAAATGGTATCTCTGACACAACCCCCTACGATATAGGCCTGGTGGCCATCTTGATTAAGGGTTTTTAAAATATATAAAACATCCTCTGGCAATGTGTTTGAAAGCATAAGCATTCTCCTTTGATAAGCGTTTGGTTCATATTTTTGTGTGTAAAGGAAAAATGGAATAAAACCTTTTTTGAAAAGCTGCTTAGAAAAAACTTGATTATTTTATGGGTTTTAATTAAGGCAACGCCGCACAATTTGCGGCTGACGCCTTGTACGCCCATCTGCTTGCATCTTTTTCGTCAGCCTGCACAGTTGGACATACAGAATGATGCGGTATTACCTTAAATATCATTGGTTTATAAAAAAAGCGTTTTAAAATAATCAACCAGTAAGTACATAATAAAAGCATATGATAGAATATTATAACATAAATTTTTAAATTACAAAGAAAAGCTGTCGCAGTTTTTTTTAAAAATGCTGAAAAAAGTATTATTTTTAGAAAAATTGAAATATTAATGAATAAAAAAACAAGAAATTGAAAAAAATAATTGCAAAACAGTTGACAAAATAACAAAGGAGTGCTAACATATTTTTTGCAGTCAACAAATATGCGCCCTTAGCTCAGTTGGTAGAGCAACTGACTCTTAATCAGTGGGTCCAGAGTTCGAGTCTCTGAGGGCGCATCTACGAAGCAGAGTGACTTAGAGGTAATTCTAGGTTGTTCTGCTTTTCTTTTGCCCATTTTACTTCCTCGGTTTGGAAGTTTTTCTTTTTTTACGGATATTTTCATTCGTTTCCCCATAGAATGGTACAGAAATGTTTTGTCCGTAATCGGCAGGGGGAATGGATATGGAGGACATATACGAGAAAATATTGTGGGAGGGCTATGGTCTGCGTTTTTACAGCGGAACACGCACTCGAACAGGACTTGTCTGTAAGACGGACAAAGGGCTCAGAGAATTAAAAAAGGCAAGGGAGCGGATGAACAGCATTCGCTATGCCCATGATGTAAAGGAATGCCTCTATCGAAATGGGTTTACTGTGATTAGTAGGTTTTATAATGCTATGGATGGGCAGCCTTGCTTTGTTAAGGATGGAACAATATATGTTTTAGAGGAGCTTTTGCCTGCCGCATCCATGGAGGAGGAAAAGGAGGAGGCGTTTATCAAAGGGGCGGAAACATTAGGTAGGATGCATTTTTGCGCTAAGGGCTTAGAGAGCAATTTTGCCCAGTGGGATACAGGGCGTTTGCCGGCACAATTCACCAAACGTAGAATAGAGCTTGCCAAAATAAAGCGCCGTATTCAAAGACAGGGTGGCTACGATGCCATAGATTTATTGGTGATGGAGCATTATGATACATATATGGAGCATACCCAACAGGCAGAAGCTCTTTTACAGCAAGCGGATTATCCCAAATTGGTTGAACAAGCCAAAAAGGAAGGCACGTTTTGTCATCAAAGCTATAAGGGCGAAAACCTAAGAGTGGGCGATGACGGAAGGCTGTATGTAGGCGGCTTTGAGGGCTGCAGCAGCGATATTCCATTGTTGGATTTGGTGGCATATCTAAAACGCTATATGAAAAAAACAAACGGCAGCAAAGCCGGGGTGATGCAAATTCTTGAAGCATATGAGAAAAATAACCCATTGGAGGAAGATGAAAAAATATTATTACAGGCGCTGGCAATCTATCCGGAAAAATTCCTGCGGCTGATCAATGAGTATTACAACAAAAGGAGGGCCTGTGTATCACCGGCCATGCAGGAGCGACTAGCACTGGCTGCAGAGGAGGAGGAAAGAACAAAGGATCTGCTTTGCTTTATCCAAGAAGTGCAGCCATGATCATGAAAAAACAAAAAAGCCCTTTTTCGATGAAATTAGATTAGAATGGAAAAGGGCTTTTCATTTTTTCTCGTTTTTCAGAGAATTTTGGGAAGAGCCTTTGTCAATTCTTCTTGCAACTTATAGGGGAAGCGTATAAAATGTATTTAGGGAAACACTGATTTATTCCGTGGGCACATCTAATTGGTAAATTTTTTTCTTGGACATCGTCAAAAAGCTTGGCAATAGCGCCGCTGTTACTATGTTTTTGACTTGCTAATGGAAAATTTCCTCGACAATCTGTGCGCCTTTTATTAAATCCGGGCTTCCTTAGGTACGTCTGAAAATTCCCCGAAGGAGGAGAAACCCATGAAGGACTATCACTTTGAAAAAGATAATGATGACTTTGATGAAACCATTCGGTTAGATGATATAAATAGGGAAATGAAAAAGCTGGAGCAGGAGCAGCCGGAGGATGATTTGGGAGATAAGGATGCGTTTTTGGATGCATTTGAAACGGAAAAATTTGAGCAGTCCAAAATTTCGGAGGAGCCCCGGCAACCGTCAGGTGCAAAAGAGGCTGCGCCCTTTGTGGATGGGGACGAGCCTATGTTTAATAAAAAAACAGCGGCAATCATTGCTGCCCTTGCGGTTATTGTGGCCATTGCTTGCTTTGCTATTGTACGGGGGATGTTTTTTTCTGGCAACAGCAATCAAATTGTATCTTTGGAACAAACGCCTGTATTAATACAAGGGGCGTTGGCCAGCGGTGAATTGATTGTTTATGATATTAAGGCAGATGTGAATAAAAGCATCGCCGTGACGGAGGAAACGGAATTTACCAATGCCCAAGGCCAGGTGACAACTGCAGTTCAGCTTAACATAGGGGAGCTTATTATGGTGGGGCTGGATAAGGATGGGAAGAGCGTATTAAGCCTGAACATGGGTGGAGAAATAGAGATTATTGAAGAAACAGGGCTTACGGCAGATATTGCTTCAAAACAGCTCCTCGGTGCGCAGAAGAATTATAGCTACGGCGAGAAGGCTGTTTTTATGTATAATCAAGAGGAGATTCACCCGAAAGACCTGGAAGCGTGTGATGTGCTGATTTTAAAAAGCTATGAGGATATTGTTTGGTCTGTTGATGTGGCGGAATATCATGGATATATTTCTGTTGAAAATAAGGACAACATCATAAACGGCATGTTTCAGCTAGATGATGAGGAACCGGTGCCCCTGGAGGATTTGGAGCGCATTGCAGTCAAGGAAGGAACACATACGGTGACTGTTTTGGGAGACAATATCGAAAAAAGAACAGACAGCATTTTTGTTGAAACAGGCGAAGAATATAAATATGATTTATCCAAGGCGCAAGAAAAGGTAGGCGTTTTAATTATTAATTCCAATGTGTCAGATTACAAACTTTATGTCAACGGCACTTTGGTGGATAGCGTAGTTCCCTCTGTGCTGCCTTTGGGTGAATATGACGTTGTGATTTTAAAAACCGGTTATTTGGAATGGAGTCAACGTATTGTTTTAAATGCGGATACGCTTACAATCGATGCAAACTTGCAAAAGGACATACAATTTGGCACGGTTTATATCGTTGCAAATGTGGATGGAACACAGATTTATATTGATGGAAAGGAGATGGGTACTGCACCCATGGAATGTAATCTGCCTTTTGGAAGCTATACCCTTGAGGTGGAAAAGAGTGGATTTCAGCCATTTTCTACAACCATTACAGTCAATGGCAGTTTTGTTCGTGTAAATGTGGAATTGTACAAAGAATAAGTGGAGGCGGGAGTATGGAGCATATGAATAGATACCATCAATGGCTATCGGATCCGTCCATTGATGAAAAAACAAAGGCGGAATTACGCTTGATTGTGGATGACGAAAAAGAAATTAAAGAGCGTTTTTATAAGGAGTTGGAGTTTGGAACAGGCGGTTTGCGTGGAATTATCGGCGGGGGGAGTAACCGACTGAACACCTATACCGTTGGAAAAGCAACTCAAGGCTTGGCAAATTATATTAAAAAAGAGGGCGTACAGGCAAAGGGGGTTGCCATTGCTTATGATTCCAGGCGTATGTCCCCGGAATTTGCACAGATTGCAGGCTTGGTTTTAGCGGCAAATGGTATTCCGGCGTATGTATATCCTTCCCTGCGGCCTGTGCCCATGCTTTCTTTTGCTGTCAGACATTTTGGCTGTACGGCGGGGATTGTTATTACTGCAAGCCACAACCCCCCGGAATATAATGGATATAAGGTGTATTGGGCGGACGGCGCCCAGGTGGTTTCACCTAGAGATACAGGAATTATTGATGAGGTAAATGCTGTGGCGCAGTACGGGCAGATACTTAGAATGGAGCAAAAAGAGGCAGAGGAAAAGGGCCTTTATCACATCATTTCAGAGGAGGTTGACAACCTTTATGATGAGCAGGTGTTAGCTCAGCGTCTTTGTCCTGAAGTTGTGGCGGAGATGGGGGAGGAGCTTTCTGTTGTTTATACGCCCATTCATGGTTCGGGAAATTTGCCGGTACGCCGTGTTTTGAAAAAAGCAGGTTTTAAAAACGTATTTGTGGTTGCTGAGCAGGCGGAGCCAGATGCGGATTTTACAACTGTAGGCTATCCAAACCCCGAAGATCCCAATGTATTTACCCTTGCGAAGAAACTGGCCGAGGAGAAAAACGGAGATATTATCGTGGGTACAGATCCGGATTGTGACCGGGTGGGCGCAATGGTGAAGAACGAAAAAGGCGAATATGTTGCTTTAAGCGGAAATGTGGTTGGGGTACTTTTAACGGATTATATTCTAAGCCAAAAGGCAAAAAAGGGTTTATTGCCTAAAAACGGCGTGGTTGTTAAAACGATTGTTAGCACAGAAATGATTCAGCCTATTTGTGATAACTTTGGTGTGGAAAAAATGGAGGTTTTAACGGGGTTTAAATTCATAGGGGAGAAGATTAAGGAATTTGAAGAAACAGGAGCCTATGCGTATATTTTTGGCTTTGAGGAAAGCTATGGCTATTTGGCGGGAACCTATGCCAGAGATAAGGATGCCGTGGTATCAACAATGCTCCTTTGCGAAATGGCCGCTTATTACAAGAAAAACGGCTTAACCATTTATCAGGCATTGCAAGGGCTATATGAAAAATATGGGTACTATTTGGATGGTGTAAAGGCCATTACCCTGAAGGGGTTGGATGGGGTAGAGCGCATCCAAAGGATTATGGCATCTTTGCGAGAAAAAACGCCCCGTGCTTTTGCTGAAAAAGCTGTGGTTTGGGCAAAGGATTATAAAATGCAGATTTTTAGAAACCTGCAAACGGGAGAAACCCAAACGAGTACCTTACCCATGTCTGATGTGCTTTATTATACGCTGGAGGATGGAACCTGGCTTTGTGTACGTCCTTCGGGCACAGAACCTAAGCTGAAATTTTATATAGGAGTAAAAGGGGAAAGCCTTGAGGATGCCAGAGAACAACTGGCGGCGGTGGAAAAGGATTTGGATGAAAAGATTGCTGCTATCTAAAGTAAAAATATTTTTATAAAATGAAAAGCCATGATAAAAAATATCATGGCTTTTTTATGTAGTGTTTTCTTAGAAATTCTTATTTGCCGGTGCACATCATTTTTACACGATCAAACACATCGGTGACTTCTTTTTCAGGAGCTTTTGTCATAAGGCTTACAATGATAATCGCCGCAAAGGAAACCAAAAATGCGGGAAGTAATTCATAAATATTCCAAGCGCCGCCCATGGGTCTTACGAAGTATTTCCAAAGGAATACCATTGCGCCGCCGGCAACCATCCCTGCCAAAGCGCCTTGCTTGTTAGAGCGTCTCCAGAACAATGCAGTCAGTACAACAGGGCCAAAGGCAGCGCCAAAGCCTGCCCAGGCAAAGGATACAATGGCAAAGACGGAGCTTGCGGGATCTCTTGCGATAAAGGCTGCAATAATCGAGATAACAACAACGGAGCATCTTGCGACAGTCATAGCTTTTTTCTCGGACATTTTAATGCCGAAGAAGGTTTGCAGCAGGTTATGGGAAACACTGGAGGATGCCGCCAAAAGCTGAGAATCAGCAGTGGACATGGTTGCCGCCAAGATACCAGCCAAAATAACACCTGCAATCAACGCAGTTAGAATATTGCTTTGACTTAATAGGTTTGCAATTTGAACAATAATGGTTTCGGAAGCAGAGCCCTCTAAAACAGGGACTGCACCAACCTTAGAAACACTATAGCCAACAACACCGATAAAGATGGCTACCGTCATGGAAATTACTACCCAAACCGTTGCAATACGGCGAGAAAGGGTCAGCTTTTGGGTATCCTCAATTGCCATAAAACGCAGCAAGATATGGGGCATACCAAAATAGCCTAAGCCCCAAGCCATCGTGGAGCAGATGGTTAAAAAGCCATAAGGAGTGGCAGAATTTGCAGAAGCACTGTACATAGAAGTCAGGCTTAAGTAGCCGGGTAATGCCCTTGCATTTGACATTACGGTATCCAAGCCGCCCGCAACAATAATGCCAAAAATTACAACAACAAATAAAGCAATTGTCATAACGATGCTCTGAATTAGGTCAGTGGTGCTGGCAGCAGAGAAGCCGCCTGTTGCTGTATAAGCAACAATTACAATGGCGCTGATAATCATAGCCGAGTGATAGCTTACGCCGAACAAGCTGCTAAATAGCTTGCCGCAAGCTGCAAAGCCCGAAGCTGTGTAGGGGATAAAGAAAATGATAATTACCACTGCCCCGATGCACATCAGTATGTTTTTATCATCCTTGTATCTTCTGGAGAAGAAATCGGGCAGGGTAATGGAGTTTTGTGCCTCATGGGTGTAAATACGGATACGCTTTGCCACGAAAAGCCAGTTAATATAAGTACCTATGGCCAAGCCGATGGCCGTCCATGCTGGGTCAGCAATGCCGCAAAGGTATGCAACACCAGGTAATCCCATAAGAAGCCAGCTGCTCATATCGGAAGCTTCAGCGCTCATTGCTGTTACAAAGGGGCCCAGTTTTCTTCCTCCTAAATAAAAATCCCCCACGTTTTCATTCTTTTTTGACCAGTAAATTCCAATTGCCACCATAACCGACAGATATACGGCGATGGCAAGCATAATACATACTTGTGCTGATGACATACTCTCATATCCCTTCTTTTAAGATGATAGAGTTTTTGTGAAAACTTCAGATTTTTTCAAAAATTGACGGTAGGCTGTGCTTTTGTTCCTTTAAAGAAGAAAATCAGCACAGTAATCTGAAAAATAAGTTTTCAGAAACACTCTAATTAATTTAATGTAAAGGATTATAACATAATATTTTTAAGACTAAAATACAGAATAAAGTATAGAATTTATATTATACTAAAAACTAAAAAATAGCCAAAAAGTCTTTGTATTAAAAGGTTTTTGACTAGACGAAAATTTATATTTTTATTATTTCCCAAAATATAATTAATGGCAACGGGTCGCTTTTGCCCGAAATCCTGCCAAAAAAAGGGGCATCATTTGCTTGGCATATTGGCAAAGGGAATACTCCCCATTACAGATACACCAGTCATAAATTAACGCCCGTTCGCACAAGGCGTAGGCTTTTACGAATTCATTCACCGAAACATCGGAACGCAGGTCACCCTTTTGCTGACCCTCGGCTGTAATTTGACGCAATATTTTATAATAAACGCGGTTATGGTCCAATAGATGTTTTTGTCCGCTTGTAATAAGCTGGGAAGAATACAGTCTTGCTAGTAAATCCATGGAAACGCTGTTATCAATCATACGAAACAGCTCTTGATTTAAAAACATGAGCTTATCAAAGCTGTCCATTTCCCCATCAAGCTGAGGAATTAATTCTTGATATTTTTCATCAAACAGTTCTGAAAGTGTGCCAAAAAGGGCATCCTTTCCGCCGAAATAATGGTAAAAAGAGCCTTTTGAGGTGCCGGATTCCTCCACGATTTCTTCAATGGTGGTGGCATCATAACCCTGTTCGTAAAAAAGCTTCCATGCTGCGGAAATGATTTTGCTTTTCGTATTGCGGCTGTTCTTTTTCGCCATTTTCTACCTCCTTGCATATTAAATCTTTTTCCATTTTAAGCTGATCAGATCATGCTCTCGAATTGCCCGTACCAAGCGCTGGTCAAAATCCTCCGCCATGATGTCTGTTGCATCTAAAAGCTCCAAGCCCAGCTCTTGGGCGCGCTTATAGGTTCCTATATGAATTTTCTTTTCCTTACTATAGGTTACAATAATGCCTTTTGAAAACCATCCGCCCAAACGTTTTTTTGCAATCAAAAGTTCATTTAACGCCGCAGTATCCGCCTCTCGTAATTTACAGGAAATAAACACAGGCAAGGATTCATCCATCAGAATGACATCAATTTCATTCCCTGCCACGGTGATGTTATCATAGGCGTTCCAATCAATCATGGTTCCTAGTTTTACATCATTAAACTCCCCCGATTGAGCGGCAGCAATATACACATAAAGCTCCAGCCAAACACCAAAGCTGATGCAGTATTGTCTATCCTCAATGGTGGAAAAGGAAAATTGAACCTGCTTACCTTCTTTTATATACAAGTCTTGCATAAAGCCCAGCTCTTGAAATTTTTCCAAAATTTCTCTATCGGGATAAACAGCCTTGCCATTTTTCATATGTATATTCCATTTGCTCTCCATAAACAGCTCATGGGGCAAGGTTCTTGCCACGACGGTTTGTATGAAGCTGCAAGTAAATTTCCATTGAAAAAGACGCTGAAACAAAAAACGTGCCATTTCTTGAATGGCGGCAAATCGCTCCTGAGAGGGGGGACGATGAGATTCGCCCATGAAGCAGGCGCCCTTTGCATCCACAAAGTCCTCCAGGGTTAAGGCTCCAGTTTTTGCCACTAAGCTGTCGTCCGCAAGGTTTGTGATGCACTTATTTACCAGGTCTGTATGCAAAAGGGGAATATTTAATTTGGTTCCCGCCTTATATCCCGCAAGGAGCATCAATTCGCTGCCGCCCGTTAAATCCAAAGCGCATTCTTCAATCCCATGGCGATCTACAACCCTTGTAATTTGACGGAATATTTTATCAACGGATAAAATATTAATGGGATAATGCTCTAGCTGAATTCCTGGAATATTACGCTCCAGGCACTTTTTTAAAGAAGCAAAAACCAGCATATCCTGCATGCCGCTGTCATAAAAATAGATTATTTTTTTCGGCCGCAGTGCCAAGGGTGCCACAATGTTTTTTAATACATCCTTATCGTAAAACTCAATGAGAAGCTCCACAGGAACCATCTCCCTTCAAATCAATTTGCTGCAAAAGCTTATTTTTCGAACTCTTCAATGATTACCTCTTCTTCAAATTTAACGGGGGTATCGTCTTCCTGAGGTTCTTTTTTATCTCTATCGCCAAAAATTGCACCAAAATTCAGCTTGCTTACAACACCGGGTGCCATGTCAATTAATTTGCTGACAGCGTCCTGATTTTTAATATTAATGGTTTGAACGCTTCCGTTATGGATTACCAGTACGGCAGAGGGCGTAATTTTTGCCCCAACACCGCCTGCAGCGTTTATATTTTCCTTTGCCCCGGCGCCGGCGCCAACGGCCACTTCAATGAGAGGCAGCAGGGTTAAATCCCCAATCACAATAGCCTCGCCAACTACGGTTTTTGTGGAAACCAAATCCTCCACCTTATTGAAAAGCACATCCACCGATTCCTTGAAATCTTTACCCATTCTGCTTTCTTCCTTTCCAAAGTTTAATTAAAATTCTTCGCACGGGCTTTGTCCAAGCAAATGCCAAAAGGCTATATAAAAAATACCCCGGCACCAGCTTTCCTTTTATGCGTACTTCTATATCCTCCGCCACAAGACGGGTAAAATCTGCCTTTACTTGAATATTTCTACCGAATTTTGCTGTCAAAACGCCTACCAGTCCCATGAGATATCCGGTGAGATGGGGCTCACCCAAGCCCAATGTGGCCTTTAGCATCAGCTCATGGGGCAAAATACCTTTGATTAGGCGTTTTAACAGTTTTTTTGCAGCTTGGAATATTTCCCGCTTGCCCTCAATTTCCTGAAATTTGTTTAGGTAATGCCGGAGCTTGTCTGCTTTTGAGAAGAAATGGGAATTCTCATTTTTTTCTCCTGTAAAGAAATCTTCATTTTCCGTTTCCTTGTGAATTTCTATGGGCTTTTCTTCAATTTCAGAAAGCTTCACACGCCGCACTTTTGGCGTTGGCGGCAAAGGCTCTGCGTCCGTTTCCCTTTGGGGGGGGAGGGCTTCTTGCAAAGGTACATTTTCCGATTGTTTTTCTGCTTCTGTTTTTGCCGGTGTTGATTCGGCCATATAAATGCCCCCTGAGGGCTGTTTGTCTGAGGAAGGCACTTTTTCTCTGACAACCACAGGGCTTTGTGCACTGATTGGCTGTTGGCTTGGTCTTGATTTCTTTTTTTTGCGCCGTTTTTTCTTTTTATTGCCTAAAAGAGTGAACCACAGTATTTTTACCGTGATTTCCGGTTCGATTCCGTGGATATATTTTCCATGGATTCGAATGGTGCCAAAGAGCCAATGCAGGGAAAAGTCGCCTTGAAGCGCTTCTTTTTTTTCCCCCGCAAGGCGATATTTCAAAGGGCTGATGAGAACGACTGTAATGATGAAAATCAACAGCACAAGAATGCTCAACAACAAAATCCCTATGAACTTTAACACAGCCAATAGTATGCTTAACATATCATTCCCCTGTCTTTATTCCCTTTGCCAAAAACCAAGATATGCCCCAGACAATCAAAGCACTTGTCCCAAAAACCCCTGTAATCCAAAAGGCTGTATCCCGAAAAAAACCTTCCGGGACAATGTTGATTAATAAATCTGTTTTGTTATTTAAAATCCAATCATTATTGTTGAAAAAAATTTTATGAAACAAGGTAAAATAATGATTGAAATTAAAAAGTACGAGCACCACCAAAAGCCCAGTTCCCGCAAAAAAAACGGCGATACTCCATTGAATTCCATAAAAGAGAGCGCTGCCTTTTTTTAAAAACAGCAAAATTCCCATGACAAATACGGCAAACAATAGCGCCTTCAAACGCAGACTTTGGGCGGCAATAAATAATTTTTGCACATCTGCCATATGTTTTTTTTCTTTAGTATTAAAAAATTCTCGCTCTTGATTACCGATTTTTGTATAGATTATCAAATTATCTCGAGAGCCCTTTAAATAATCCATCATTTTCTCTGTGACCAAAAGCAAATCATCCATTTCTATATCAATTGCTTGTGTTACTTGGTATTTATTATACTCGTTCTCAAAGTATCCGTCCATGTGGTATATCACAAATTCCACAGAACTAAATAATAAAACAATCATAAGTGCAAGCCCGGCAAGAACGCCCAGCCCTTTATACACTAATGTCATCCATGATCCCTTCTATCCATGTGCTTGGATTTAATAAATCTTTTTGTTCTTTTACGGCTTCTTCTATGATGAAAGCCATAAGCCCGTAGGCCATTCGTTTACCGTTTGCAACGCCTACGATTACACCTTCTTTGGGGTGGAAACGTCCTCTACATAATTGCCATGAAGAAATCAATTCATACCGATTTTTTTCATAAATAAAAATGACACAATAAAGGCGGGGCATAGGAATATTTCGCTTTAAGGCATATACAATCGTTTCCAAATCGCTGACATTTTCCGCTACAAATAATTCTTGTGCCATTTTCATCGCCTTCGCCACCTTTTCTACCATTTCTTAGCATTATTATAGCAGAACAAACCAAAAAAGAAAATATGCAATAAACAGCACCCCTATTGGAGGGTGCTGTTGTGATTACTGAAGTGCTGCTTCCAGCTTAGACAGCTGATCGTAGGGATAATTTTGAAGCAATTCTTTATACTGTGGATTTGTCAACCCCGGGGTTTGTGTGTAGATCGCAATTTTTTCGTTTAAATTTGCCTGTATAAATTTTAGCTTTAATTTGGAAAATTCGTCTGTGTTCATATTATCGCTTCCTCTCTTGTTTTTTCTTTTTAAATACTTCACTTAGACCCATTAAAAACAGAAAACCACCAAATATTTTGCGCAGTAAATCAGGTTCTAGGGAAACAGCCAAAAATGAGCCTGCAGCAGCGCCGGCAAGGCCGAAAAAAGCCAGAGGCTTTGCGCTTTGCCACAAAACATTTTTATTTTTCGTATGGGTGATTAAAGCGACCACTGCGGTGGGGATAAAATAAATTAAATTGACCCCTTGGGCTTGGTGCTGATCTAATCCCAGAATTATAATGAGCGCCGGAATCAGTATTGTTCCTCCGCCGATTCCCATACCACTGATAATTCCGGAAAAAAAACCAATTACCACAATCCAAATCATAAAACCATCCTCACTGCAGCCGCAATCATAAACAGCCCGAAAATTCGGTGTAACCAGATGCCGCTAATTTTGTTCAACAGCTTTGCACCAACAATGCCGCCCAAAATACCGCCGGCTGATGCCCAAAGGGCCGTACTCCATTGAACGTCGGTTTTCCAGCAATAAATGGCCAAGGACAGCAAGGATAAGGGCAAAATAATGGCAATTGCAGTTGCATGGGCCTTATGCTCCTCCACATCAAGAAATCGCTCCATAGATGGCACAACAATGGTTCCGCCGCCGGAACCAAAAAGACCATTGGCAAAGCCTGTAATCAGACCGATGGTTATCTGTTTTCCTTTTTTTTGCACCGAAAGTTCACCACCTTTCTTTTCCTAGTATGGTGAAATATACCTAGAATATGTATGGCATCGAAAGAAAATCTTTCGATGCCGTTTTCATTAGCCCGCAACTGTTGCCGTGGTGTTGTTAAGGCCGTTTCTCACGCCGATTCCAACATCTCTGCTCATGTTAGTAAGGCTGTTTACATCATTGCCGTAAGGATTTCCTAAAGTATCCCCTGTTGTTATGGGTCTGCCGCTATTGATGCCATAGCCATCCCAATATGCCGCACCACTGCCGGTATAGGTTCCTGCGTTATAACCGTTAGAGTAGGCGGTACCGTCTGTGTCATACCCGTAATTCGCGTAGTCATAGTCAAAGCCTAGGTCATCCCTTGTAGCGCCAAGGTTATTGGCAGAGGTGCCACAGCCGCCAAAGGCAAGCATCATAAATGCTACCACTGCAATGAATCCGCTTTTTTTCATAATAAATACCCTCCTTTTTGCAAAAAAATCTTTGCATATATATTGTCTGACGGAAACAAAAAAAAATCCTTCATTTTCGTTGGAATTATGGGAAATTTTTGTCATAAATGCGGATAGAAGGATGTTAAAAAAACTGTTAAAATGTACCTTAATATTTTAAGAAGCAATGATTTAAGAAAAAATTTGTATTTAAAAAGTAAAAAAGCTTACGTATGAAATATTTGAAAAAACATAAGGTAAGTAAATGAGGACGATTTTTCTTTTTTGGCTAGTATTTGTTATAAAAGGTTGAAATAATTGTTTTATTTTTTGAAAAAAGAAAAATAATATATGGATTACCAAATAAAAGGAGGGTGTTATGTTTAAAAGCAGAAAAAGCGGTGTTCTAGTACACCTTTCGTCCATTCCTTCTCCCTTTGGTATTGGGGATTTTGGCGGGGATGCGTATCGTTTGATTGATAAGCTGGCGGCGGCAAAGCAAATGCTCTGGCAGATACTGCCCCTTTGTCCCGTGGATGGAAATGGGTCTCCATATCAAAGCACATCGGCTTTTGCGGGGGAACCGCTTTTCATTGCCTTGGATTTGTTGACGGAGGATGGTCTTCTTTTGGAAAAGGAAGTGGAGCAGGCAAAAGAAGTATCCTTTGTGCATACGGATTATGCAGCGGCCAGACGGCTGAAAATACCATTACTGCAAAAAGCGTTTGGGAAATTTTATGAAAACAAAATCCCTTCTGACTATTACGAATTTTTGGAGAAAAATAAATATTGGCTGGAGGATTATGCCCTTTTTATGGCGGCAAAGGCACATCTTACTAAAATCAGAAGGCAGAATCCAGAAGGGTTTTTGGAGTTTTTGGAGGAAGCAAAGGATTTTTTCACTGAAGCAAAGGGCACTGCATATTTTCAGACTGCCTGCTGGTGCACCTTCCCCACGGAGCTAAGACAGCGAAAGCCTCAAGCTTTGCTGGAATGGTCGGAAGCCCTAAAAAATGAAATACAATGGGAGTATTTTTTGCAATATCTATTTCATAAAGAGTGGCATGCACTAAAAAAGTACGCCAATGAAAATGACATTCAAATCATTGGAGATACGCCAATTTTTGTTTCTTATGACAGTGCCGATGTTTGGGCAAACCAAAAGGCATTTCAGCTCAACTCCTTGGGTTTTCCTACGGTGGTGGCAGGCGTTCCGCCGGATTATTTTTGCGAAAACGGGCAGCTTTGGGGGAATCCCCTTTACCAATGGAAATATCATGAAAAAACTGGCTACGCCTGGTGGATTTGTCGAATTCGCAAGGCCTTGGAGGATGTGGATATTTTACGGATAGACCATTTTCGAGGATTTGAGTCCTATTGGGAGGTTCCTTTTCATGCGGAGGATGCAAGAAGTGGCCAGTGGGTAAAGGGGCCGGGGATGAAGCTGTTTCGAAAACTGGAAAAGGAGCTTGGTACATTGCCCCTTATTGCCGAGGATTTGGGAATTATAACGGAGGATGTCCATAAGCTCAGGGAAAAAACTGGTTTTCCCGGAATGCGGGTGTTGCAGTTTGCCTTTGGCGAGGATACAAACCATCCCTATTTGCCCCATTCCTATGATAAAAACACAGTGGTTTATACCGGTACCCATGACAATAACACAACCATTGGCTGGTATGAAAATGCCACAGAAAAGGAACGGGATCATTTTCGTCGGTATATGAACGTGACCGGTGAGATGCCCAATTGGGATTTGATTCGTCTTGCCTTTTCCTCTCCGGGGCAAATGGCAATTCTTCCTTTACAGGATGTATTGGGGCTTGGCGGAGAGTATCGCATGAATATGCCGGGAACGGTGGAAGGGAATTGGTCCTTTGCTTTTGAGTGGGATATGTGGAACGAAGGATGTATAGAGGGGTTGAGGTACCTCTCTGCCTTATTTGGCAGAAATGATGCCGTAAGAAGTACTGATTAATTCTATGCGTATAAGGAGCTACCTGGTGTTTTTTTGTTAGGCGGTGTTAAAAAGTATGTCAATGGCTCTGCTATTTCTGGGGGTTTTCTGGACAAGCATTGGTAAAAAAAAATTTCTGCGATGTTCTGTGCAGTCACCATGTAATCAGTGCGTTCTTATAATTGATTTCTTTGACAATTTATGCTAAAGTTAAGCCTGAATTATATAACAGAAGCCTATCATTTTAGGAGGAAATAAATTATGTGCGGTATTTGCGGGTTTACAGGCCGGTTGGCCACATCCGAAGAAATTTTGGAAAATATGAAAAACAGAATTATTCACCGTGGGCCCGATAGCGGCGGTTCTTACATTGACGATGGTATGTCCATGGGCTTTCGCCGTTTGAGTATTATTGACTTAGAGGGTGGGCATCAGCCTATTTATAATGAAACAAAGGATATGGTAATCACCTTTAATGGGGAAATTTATAACTATCAGGAAATCAGAGAGGACTTAATTGCGAAGGGGCATGTAATGGGCAGCAATGCCGATACAGAGGTGCTTCTCCATGGCTATGAGGAATATGGCGAGGAATTACTTCCCATGCTTCGTGGAATGTTTACCTTTGTTATTTGGGATGGGAAAAATCAAACTCTTTTTGGCGCCAGGGATTTCTTTGGTATCAAACCTTTTTATTATGCTTTGCAAGACGGTCAGATGATTTATGGTTCGGAAATCAAAAGCATTTTGGAATATCCAAATTTTAAGCGAGAGGTAAACCAAGAGGCTTTGGAAAATTACCTGACCTTTCAGTACAGCGTTTTGCCCGAAACATTTTTCAAGGGTGTATTTCGCTTAATGCCTGCCCATTGCTTTACCTTTAAAAATGGTGCGCTGAAAATTAAGCGTTATTGGGAACCGAAATTTCAAAAGGATGACAGCAAACCTTTGGATGAATTTATTGAAGAAATTGACGCTGTAATGCAGGATTCTGTGAAAAAGCATAAAATCAGCGACGTTGAGGTAGGTTCTTTTCTTTCTAGCGGCGTGGATAGTTCTTATGTTGCCGCTTCCTTCCATGGAGATAAGACCTTTACCGTAGGCTTTGCTTATGAGAAATATAACGAAATTGATTATGCCAAGGCATTATCGGAAAAAATCGCCATTGAAAATCACAGTAAGCTCATTACAACGGAGGAATATTGGGATGTTTTGGGAAAGGTCCAGTATCATATGGACGAGCCCTTGGCAGACCCCTCTGCCATTGCCCTTTATTTTGTGAGCCAAACAGCGGCAAAGCATGTGAAGGTTGCCTTAAGCGGAGAGGGTGCAGATGAATTTTTTGGCGGATATAATATTTACCGCGAGCCCCATGATTTGCTCCCCTTAACACGCTTGCCAAGACCCATTCGCAGAGGTTTGGGAGCGGTTGCAAAGCGCTTGCCTAAAATGAAGGGGAAAAACTATCTCATTCGCGGCAGTAAGGATTTACAGGAACGCTTTATTGGAAATGCTTTTATGCTGTCGGAGGAAGAGCGGGAGCGTATTTTGAAAAAGCCTACGGGGAATTTCCATCATACCCGTTTGACAAAGCCATTTTATGATAAGGTGAAGGATCAGGATGATGTAACCAAAATGCAGTATATTGATATTCATTTTTGGCTGATTGGGGATATTTTGCTGAAGGCGGACAAAATGAGCATGGCACATTCCTTAGAGGTGCGTGTGCCCTTTTTGGATCGGATGGTGTTTGATGTTGCCCGTACGCTGCCCACAAAATATAAGGTAAACAAGGAAAATACAAAGTATGCCATGCGTCAGGCGGCACACCGCTATCTGCCGGATATGGTTGCCGAAAAGAAGAAGCTCGGTTTCCCTGTGCCCATTCGCATTTGGCTAAAAGAGGACAAGTATTACAATATTGTAAAGGAGGCTTTTACCTCCAAGGCGGCGCAGGAGTTTTTTAAAACAGACGAAATTGTAAAATATTTGGAGGAGCATCGGGCTGGAAAAGCGGATAACAGCCGCAAAATTTGGACAGTCTTTATGTTTTTAATCTGGCATAAACAATTTTTTGAAGAAATTGCTTAAAAAAGGCATACGAAAAAGCCCCATTGCTTGGCACAAGATTTTTCTTGTAAGGCCTTGCAATGGGGCTTATATTTTTTTAAATAATGCAAAATGTTTTTAGAAAATGATTGTATTGGAGCCCTTTGCTTTGTTACAGGTCCTCTGCTTCCCCATTTTCAAGCTGGATAGCTTCGGTACAAATAGAAGGCTTTTTCCATTTTAATTCCGAAATGATTACCGCAGAAAATACAATCAAACCGCCAATTAAAAGCCTTGGTGTGAAAGGATCACCATAAAGAAATACGCCGAAAATAAAGGCAAAAAGACTCTCCATGGAAAGGAAAATTGCGGCGTGGGCATCGGATGTATATTTTTGCGCCACGTTTTGCAGGGTAAAGGCAACGGCGGTGCTGACAATTGCCAAATATGCCAAGGCCATTACTCCTGGCTTAGGAAATGAAGCGGGAACGTCCTCGAAGAGCAATGCTACGAACAGGGAAAAGACGCCTGTGCCAAGGTATGAAAAAAAGGACATCCCAATGGGATTGCATTTTCCTGCGAAAATTCCTGTCAGCACGACAAAGATTGCATATGCAACGGCGAAGCCCAAGGAAAGACTATCCCCTAGATGTATGGTCAAGGAATCATTTAGCGTAATCAGTCCAATTCCGATGAGAACCAGTATTCCTGCAAAAAAAGCGGATATTTTTGGACGTTTTTTCAAGATGAACCAAGAAAAAAACGGCACCATGGCGGCATATCCGGCGACTAAAAATGCCTGTTTTGAAGGCGTTGTATATTTTAAGCCGTTGATTTGTAAGGGCATAGAAAAGGCAAAAAAAATACCCAGGGTAAGGCCGTATTTAATTTCCGTCTTCCCACAACGCTTTATAATTCTGCCGAAAAACAAAAACGTGACGAGGGCTGCGGATAAAAATCGTATGGTTAAAATAGAAAAGGTACTAAAATGCTGCACTGCCACATCTCCGGCAATAAACCCTCCGCCCCAACAGATTGCTGCAAGAAGCAGAGCAAAATCAGCCAAAAGAGCTCTCTTTTTCTCGCTCATTTTTTCTCATCTCCCCTTGTTTTTTATAAACCATCCTCACTATAACATTAGGGTTTTAAAATAGCAATCATTATTGTATGAAGACAATAAATTTCGGAGAGATTATATTTTCGGGAGAGGGTTTCGGGGGTTACTTTATTCTTGTGGGAAGAATGGTTGTAGCCGTAGTGTTTTTATTATGGTATAATAAGGAAGGAAAACGGCTTAAAGTCAATTGTATTTTTGGGGACGCATAGTGTTCGCAGATTTTAAATCTGGCTATGTTTTTGGCGGGGGGCGTTTACCGAGGTTATATTTTGTGAAGGCAGTGGTGTATTATTTATGATAAGAGAAGGAGGCTTTTACATGAAATTTCAATACTTTATACCAACAAAGGTTCTTTTTGGCTGTGGGCAGTTAGAGATGCTCCACAAGCAGAAGCTGCCGGGAAAAAAGGCACTCATTGTAATTTCCGATGGTACATCGGTAAAAAAGCATGGCTATTTGGCAAGGCTTCAGGAGCAATTGGAGAAGGCCAGCGTTGCCTATGCTGTTTTTGATAAAATTCCGCCGAACCCTACCGAGGTTCGTGTGATGGAAGGAGCAGAATTCGTCAAAAAAGAGGCTTGTGATTTTGTCATTGGTTTGGGCGGCGGCTCCATCATTGATGCTGCAAAGGCCATTGCGGTTATGGCCACCAATGAGGGGAATATATGGGACTATATTTTTGGCGGAACAGGCGGCAGCAAGGTGCCTAAGGTAGCGCCATTGCCCATTGTTGCCATTACAACCACCGCAGGCACAGGCACGGAAGCTGACCCTTGGGCGGTTGTTACCCACCAGGATAGAAACGAAAAAATTGGGTTTGGATATGACTTAACCTACCCTGTGCTTTCCATTGTTGACCCTGAACTGATGCTGACGGTTCCTGAAAAATTAACGGCATATCAAGGCTTTGATGCATTGTTCCATAGCACCGAGGGGTATTTGAATGTCATTAGCAGCCCGATTAATGATATGTTTACCCTAAAGGCCATTGAACTGATTGGAAAATATTTGCCTATCGCTGTAAAAGATGGTAAAAATGTTGAGGCGCGAGAGAATGTTGCCTTGGCAAATACCCTTTCGGGAATGTCTGAGGGAATTAGCGGCTGTATTTCAGAACATGCCATGGAGCATCCTCTTACAGGGCATAATCCAAAGCTTGAGCATGGAGCGGGGCTGATTATGATTTGTGAGGCATATTATGCATATTGGGCAAAGACAGGCATTGTGGATCAGCGAATGATTGATATGGCAAAAGCGCTGGGTAAGCAGGATGCAACGAAGGCGGAGGATTTTGTTACGGCACTGCATGCGTTAATTGTTGCCTGCGGCGTGGATGATTTAAAAATGTCCGACTATGGAATCAAGAAGGACGACCTTAGGATGTATACTCAGGCGGCATATGAAACCATGGGGCGGTTGTTTGAAAGAGATCCGGGGGAATTGGTTTTTGATGATTGTTTAAAGATTTATGAAAATTCTTATAAATAACAAGGGATTTGTTATTTGAATAGGATAAGTCTTTTTTAAAGAGCTTAAGGGCGGCTGTTTCAGCCGTCCTTATTTTTGCAAATTTTTGCAGGGAATATGAAAAAAGCCCGATTGCAGTATTGCAATACAGGCTTCGGGATTATGAAAATAGGGTGAAGAATTGCTTTTGAAAAAGCCTTGGTATTATCTTTCGATGATGTCATCCATCATATCATCAATGACTTCTTCTGCTTTTACAGCCATTTTTTTGCCTTTTTTCATCATTTTGCGGTAGGTTTTTTGATCCTGCATCAAATAAGAAATACCAACAACCGTTGCCGCACCGCCAATTAAAAGACCAGTAGTAAATTTATGCATTGTAATCCCTCCTTTTGGCTTAGTATGCGGAAATGGGGAATTTTTATTCTTTGAAATAGTCACAAATTAATGAATTTTAATTAAAAAAATCCCCGCATAGTATGCGAGGGTAGAACGTAGACAAAGTCAAAACCTTGAGGGCTTTGCCCTCAAACACCCACAAGGGCTTCTACTCAGCATTTTGCTCCGCAAAGCTGTCCTTCGGACAGGTGGCACTTCTTTGCCGCTGCATCTTTGACCCATCTAAACCCGCATAATATGCGGGTTTAATAAAAGTTTTTGGTCTTGCTTTTTTCAAAAAGTAAGTGGGTTTGTCTATGCTTTATCCTCGCAGATTATCAGGGGGAAAACATTATTCGCCTAAATCGTGAAGGAAAAGACCGCTTCTTAATTTTGGTTCAAACCATGTGGATTTTGGCGGCATAATTAAGCCGGCATCGGCCACGTTCATTAATTCCTCCATGGAAGTGGGGAAAAGGGAAAATGCAAGCATCATTTCGCCGCTGTCAACCCGCTTTTCCAGCTCAGCCAATCCACGGATTCCGCCAACAAAATCAATTCTTTTGTCTGTACGAGGATCGCCAATGGCAAGAAGCGGTTCCAAAACCTCTTTTTGCAGGATAGAAACGTCCAGACCCAAAACGGGGTCGGCGGAGAGGAACGCATCCTTTGTACGAAGACAGTACCAGTTGCCATTTAAATACATACCAAACTGATGGGGCTTTTCGGGATGAAACTGGCCTTCACCAACATAAGAGGTAACTTCAAATTTTGTGGATAAAAGGGATAAAAACTCTTCTGCGGTGTGCCCGTTCAAGTCCTTTACCACGCGGTTATAGTCCATAATTTTCAGCTCATCTGCTGCAAAAAGTACGGAAAGATAGTAGTTATATTCTTCTTCCCCTGTATATAATTCATTACGCTCTCTTCTTTTCAGGCCAACCTTAACCGCCGAAGCGTTTCTGTGATGACCATCAGCAATGTAGAGATTTTCAACATTGCGGAAGGAATCCACCAAAATGCCGATTTCCGTATCGCTGTCCATGACCCAAACGGTATGGCCGATGCCGTCCTCCGATACAAAATCATAGATGGGGTTGTTGGAGGTTTTCCAGCCTTCAATGATCATCTTAGCCATTTCATTGCTTTTATAGGCCAGAAAAATCGGCCCTGTATTTGCGTTTAAGGTATCTACATGCCGGATTCTGTCGGCTTCTTTATCTGCACGGGTAAGCTCGTGCTTTTTAATTGTGCCATCCAGGTATTCATCAATGGAGGTGCAGGCAACCAGCCCTGTTTGACTTTTTCCATTCATGGTTAGGCGGTAAATATATAAATTGGGGAGCAAATCTTGCATAAAAACACCTTTTGCAATCATGTCCTCTAAATTCTCTTTTGCCTTTGCATAAACGGCATCGCTATAAACATCAATACCTTCGGGTAAATCAACCTCCGCCTTATCAATATGCAAAAAAGAATAAGGCTTTCCTTTTACCATTTCTCTTGCTTCTTCACTATTCATTACGTCGTAGGGCAGAGCGGCCACAGCCTCGGCAAATTCCGCCTCTGGACGAATGCCCATAAAGGGTCTAATGGTAGCCATAAATTTTTCCTCCTTATTTCAATAAGCGTACTTTGATAACGTTGCTGATTGCATACAAATCCCGAATGAAGTCGTCTTCATTTTCCGGCAAGCTATCGCAAACGATAATATTGTATGCCAGCTCGCCCTTTGAATTATTCACCAGCTTGTCAATGTTAATACTGTATTTTGTGAAAACAGCGGCTAACTGCCCAATCATATTTACCTTGTTTCTGTGAGAAACGGCAATACGAGGCTTTCCGTTATAGGGAATGGTACAGTTAGGAAAGTTTACCGAATTTTTGACATTTCCAAAATATAAATAATCTCTTAGGGCTTCCGCAGCCATAATGGCGCAGTTTTCCTCGGATTCGGGGGTGGAGGCTCCCAAGTGGGGCGTTACAATAATATTTTCATGACCAAGAATTTCCTTTTCGGGGAAGTCTGTCACATAACGGGCAATGGTTCCCTTTTCCAAAGCCGCCAGCAAGGCCGTGGTATCAACCAGACCGCCTCTTGCAAAGTTTAAGAGACGCGCACCCGGCTTGGTTTTGGTAAATAAATCATCGTTATATGTATGTCTTGTTTTATCACTCAAAGGAATATGCAGAGTAATATAATCGCTTTTAGCCACTACATCCTCCATAGAATCGGCTTTTTCCACAGAGGGAGAAAGATGCCAAGCGGATTCCAGGGACAAAAAGGGGTCATAGCCAACCACATCCATGCCTAAGTCCAAAGCGGCATTGGCAACCAAAACGCCGATGGCGCCTAAACCGATAACACCCAAGGTTTTTCCTAAAATTTCGGGACCAACAAAGTTTTTCTTTCCTGCCTCAATTTCCTTGTCTAAGGTTTCGCTCGCTGCAATGGATTGTACCCATTTGGAGCCGGCAACAATACGTCGGGAGGAAATAAACAGGCTAGCCAGAACCAATTCCTTTACGGCATTGGCGTTACCGCCGGGGGCGTTAAACACAGGGATGCCCATGTGGGAACATTTCTCAATAGGCACGTTGTTTGTTCCGGCACCTGCACGGGCAACTGCCAGAAGATTGTCGTTTAATTCCAGGTTATGCATATCAAAGCTTCTTAAAATTATACCGTCAGGTGTAGCTGTGGTATCATCTATTGTAAAATGTTTTTTGGGAAGTTTTGCCAAGCCTACCGACGCAATATTGTTTAATGTACGAATTGTAAACATAATAATCTCCTTACTTATTTTCCATTTCAAATTTTTTCATAAAAGCAACCAACTGCTCTACGCCTTCCACGGGCATAGCGTTATACATACTTGCACGCATACCGCCTATGGTGCGGTGTCCTTTCAGATTTACAAAGCCAAGGGCTTCTGCTTCCTTAATAAATTTTGCATTTAATTCATCCGTAGGCAGAACAAAGGGTGCGTTCATCAAGGAACGATCCTTTGGGACAACGGTGCCTCTGAACAAAGAGGATGCATCTAAGAAATCATAAAGCAAGGAAGCCTTATGCTCATTTATTTTTTGCAAAGCTGCAACACCGCCTTGACGCTTTACCCAATCAAAAACAAGGCCCATAAAATAGATGCCATAGGTGGGCGGGGTGTTGTATAAAGAATCATTTTCTGCATGGATATCATAACGCAGCATGGTCGGTGTAAAATCCATTGCGTTGCCCAAAAGGTCTTCTCTTATGATTACAACGGTTACACCGGCTGGGCCAAGGTTTTTCTGGGCACCTGCATAGAGCAAGCCGAACTTTGTAATATCAATCTCCTCAGAAAGAATGGAGGAGGACATATCGCCAACCAAGGGCACGTTTCCTGTATCAGGCAGGTTCGTCCAATGGGTGCCGTAAACGGTATTATTTAAAGTTATGTAAAAATAATCGGCTTCAGGGTCCATTTTAGAGGAATCCAATTCAGGGATGCGGTTGAAGGTGGTATCGGCAGAGGTTGCCACTATATTTACCTGGCCGTATTTTTTAGCTTCTTCCGCTGCTTTTTTTGCCCATTGTCCGGTAATTACATAATCAGCCTTATTATTTTTATTCATCAGGTTTAAAGGTACCATGGCAAACTGGGTGGAACCGCCGCCTTGAAGAAACATAATTTTGTAGTTATCGGGGATATGCATGAGTTCTTTTAAATCAGCCTTTGCTTTTGCCAAGATGGATTCAAACATTTTAGATCGATGGCTCATCTCCATTACTGACATACCACAGGAAGGGTAACAAACAAGCTCGCGCTGTGCTTGTTCCAATACTTCTACGGGTAGCATGGATGGTCCTGCTGAAAAATTAAATACTCTTTTTTCCATAAAATAAGCCTCCTAAAATGATTTGATGTGAATAATTGACATCTGTCTTTCGACTGTGGTCAAATGTACGAATTAAGTCTTAGAAGAATTATAACACCTTAATGGAAACCGTCAACAAAAATGAGGAATTTTCTTGTGCGGGAAATTTTTTTTGGAGAAACGAGCAAAATAATAGCTAGGTTTTGTGAAAACTTTAGCAAATTGTACAGCGATTTTCTCGGAATAAAGTTGCATAGGCGTAAGCCTATTTTATGGAACAGCGAATTTTTTTTTAATTTTAAAATTTATTCAAGAATGGCAGAAAGTTTTTGCTTATTTTTTCATAAGGTTATTTAGGAAGGAGGCGGACAAATGAAAGTAAAAATTTCTGTCAAAGAATGTTATGGTTTTTTTTGTTTCTGTGCAATGATCGTGCTATGCTTTTGCATAACGGTAAGAGAAAACGGAAAAAGTGCTCGTGTAATGCTTCCGGTGGATCAAAAGGTGATCATTTTGGATGCAGGCCACGGCGGTTGGGATCCGGGCAAGACGGGGACGACGGGAGAGGATGAAAAGAATATCAATTTAGCGGTTATGGAAAAGTTACGGCAATATTTGGAGCAAGGCGGCGCAACAGTGTTCATTACCCGTGCCACCGATGAGGCACTGGGCAGCAAGAAAGGGTCGGATATGGCGGAACGTAAGAAAATTGCCAATGAGAGCGACGGAGATATTTTGGTAAGCATCCATCAAAATGCGTTCCCATCCACAGGCGTAAAGGGCGCCCAGGTTTTTTACCATAAAACCAGCGAACAGGGCAAAAGACTTGCCGAAATCGTTCAAGAAAAGCTGAAAGTCAACGTAGACGATGCAAACAAGCGTCAGGCAAAGCAAAACAGCGATTATTACATATTGCGCACCACTGAAATCCCTGCAATTATTGTTGAATGTGGTTTTCTTTCCAACCCAACGGAGGAGGCACTGTTAAACGATGAAGATTATCAAACGAAGCTTGCGTGGGCAATTTATTTGGGGATTGTTGATTATTTTTCAGAACAAGAAAGCGTTTGAGGATTTTGTTTACAGGCTCATAAAAACAGGCTATAATTGGAATAATAAACAAAAAGGCTTATCCTTAAAATAAGGAAGGAATAGAATATGGAAAACGAATTTGTAAAATTAGGGCTATCGAAGGCTTTGACGGAGGCACTGGAAAAGCAGGACATTTTAACGCCCACAGAGATACAAAAGCATATGATACCGCTTATTTTATCGGGCAAGGATGTCATTGGGCGTTCCGAAACTGGTTCGGGTAAAACATTGGCGTATCTATTGCCTATTTTTGAACGCTTGGATTTGAATATCAAGGGAGCACAGGCAATTATTCTCACACCAACCCATGAATTGGCGGCCCAGGTGTTTCACCAGGCTGAGGTTTTGGAGGAAAACAGCGGTCTAGACATTGGCTGTATGCTGATGATTGGCTCTGCAGGGGTGAACCGTCAAATTGAAAGGCTGCGGGAAAAGCCCCGCATTCTCATTGGCTCCACAGGAAGAATTTTAGATCTTATAAAGCGTAAAAAAGTTCCTGCCCATTTGGTGAAAACAATTGTTTTAGACGAGGGCGACCGTCTTATGGAGGATGGCAACCTGGAGGATGTGACGGGTGTTATAAAGGCCACATTAAAAGATCGTCAGCTTGTGCTGCTTTCCGCCTCTGTTGATGAAGAAACCAGACTGCGGGGGAAACGCCTTATGAAGGAGGATATGCTCTTTATTGAGGCCAAAACAGGCAGCTTGGTGCCTGAGGGGATTTCACATTATTACATTTTGACAACACAGCGGGAAAAATTTGTGGAGCTTCGAAAAATTTTGGCTGGAGAAAAGCCCGAAAGAGCCATGGTTTTTTTGAACAACCCGGAAAACATTGAGGTGGCGGTGGATAAGCTTTGCTACCATGGGATTAAGGCGGCAGGAATTTATGGGAAAGCAGGGAAGCTGGATCGGAAAAATGCCATGGAGGATTTCCGTCAAGGCAGAGTCAATGTGTTGGTGGCATCGGATATTGGGGCGAGAGGCCTTGATATTGAAGGCATAACCCATATTATTAATATGGATGTTCCGGAGGAACCCAGCCATTATCTGCACAGAGCAGGACGCTGCGGCAGAAAGGGCGAGAAGGGCACGGCCATTACCTTGGTTACACCCTATGAAAGACGGTGGGTGCATAAGTATGAAAAGGTGTGGGGCTTAAGGTTTGTGCAAAAGGAAATGACTTACGGGAAATTGGTGGATAGCGTGAAAACCAAAAAGGATTTGGAGAGACCCAAAAAGAATGATGCGCCTAAAATGAAGAGCGTAGAAGAAAAACCCATTTCTCATGAAGAAAAGTCAAAAAAGAAACCGCCCATTTTGCAAAAAGCAATTGCACCTCAAAAGGATAAAAGCGGCGGGGAAAAGCAAGAATTAGGCTTTTTTGCAGCGAAAGCAAAAAAGTTGGCAGAAAAAGAGAAAAATAAATTACAAAACCAAAAAAAATAATTGTCCAAATACAAAGAATAGGGTATGATAGATAGGAAATTAGATTTCCTAAAGGAGGTACTGTATATGAGCGAAAAATGCGGATGTGGCTGTGGATGCGACAACGACAATGAACAGGAAGAAATGGGATTAGAAACGATGTTTCTAACACTGGATGATGATACAGAATTAGAATGCGGCGTTCTTGGCGTATTTGAAGTGGAAGGTATTGCGGGTAAGGAATTTATCGCATTAATGCCTTTGGAAGATGAAACTGTATTACTCTATGAATACAAAGAAATTGAAGATGAAATTGAGTTGAATGTCATTGAAGAGGACGAATTGTTTGACAAAGTATCCGCTGCATTCAATGAATTATTTGATGACGAAGAAGAATAAAAATGTAAAACGGGGAGAATATCCTTGTTTAAGGGTGCCGATTATATCGGCACCCTTTGAAAAAAGCAAAAGTTTTCAAGTTTTTCTAATGAAAGAAGGAAAACAAATGCGCATTGGCAGGGGGATGGGTATTCCCTGTTTTTCTTGAAGAAACGAGGCTTCTGGGCTGTGTAAAAATGACTTGTCAACGTGCTGAAACGGGGAGAATATCCCTGTTTTCTTTTTAATGGACTGCAAGGTGTGATCGGTACAGGGATAAAGTTTTTAGCAATTTTTTTTGCTGGGAGGAAATAAAATGTTTAGAAAAAAAATAACGGTAGTTATGCTGGCGTCAATGCTTGTTACTGCATTACCCCTTACGGTGTTTGCCGGGTGGCAGGAGGGAAACCCATTGGTTGCCCATGCTTTGGGAGAAGCTGACGGAAAAATTGAGACCAATTCCAGGGAGGCCTTTGTGCAGTCTTGGGGGAATGGATTTCGTGCGCTGGAGGTGGATTTTACTTATACTTCCGACGGCGTTTTGGTTGCACGCCATGATTTTGAAGCAAGCGGTACCTATTACCGCTTGGAGCAGAGAGTGAATGATCCCTTGGTGATGAATCAAAATACATATAAAAACAGCCCGATTATTTATGAACAAACGCCACTGACAGCCATTGATATTTTGGGGTTAATGGCGGAATATACGGATGTGTATTTGATTACCGATACAAAGGATACGGACAAGGCAACGGTGCAAAGGCAATTTAATGATTTAAAGAAATTTGCTGAGGCCATGGGCCAACCGGAGCTGTTGGAGCGGATCATTCCCCAGATTTACAGTGAGGAAATGTATGGTTGGGTGAAAGAAATTTATTCTTTTCCCGAGTGGATTTATACGTTGTATTTGAACTATTATCCCAATTATCCTGAAATTGCTGATTTTTGCCAGGAAAAAGGCATCACCACGGTTACCATTGAATATTCCCGTGTGACAAAGGAAGTGCTTGATACCCTTCACGCAAAGGGAATCAAAGTTTATGCCCATACGATTAATCGCTATAAGCAATTTGAAGAATTACTGGCTTTAGGGGTGGACGGAATTTATACTGACCGTATCAAGCCCTATGAATTAAGCTGGGTGGGTCTTTCCGACAGCCGCAGGGTGGTGCAAAAAGATGTGAGCCTTGGAGAAAAGGAATATACGCTAGATACCCTAAAGATTTTAGGGGAGGAATATGTGCCCTTGCGTCAGTTGGCGAACCTTGGGAATAAATTTGCTGCCCAATTTGACAAGCAAAACAAGACGCTGAATTTAGTACCCAAAAAGCTGTTTACCGGCTTGGGCAATGAGCTATTGGTGGATGATAGCGGAAGGTTAATCATGAAAAAAGCGGATTTTTGTTTATTTTATGATGGAAAAGAAACAAAAATTTACCCAATACTGGTAGATGGAGAGGTTTATGTGCCTTTGAACAGGATGGCTGCACTGATGGGGCTGAATGTATAATTTCCTTGACATGGTTTAGGAATCGTGCTATTTTGTAAATAAATCGAATGAAAATTTGCTGGGGGTGTCGTATTCGGCTGAGAAACAGGCAGAAAGCTTGTTACCCTTTCTACCTGATCTGGGTTATACCAGCGTAGGGAAGCGTATTACTTCAAACTCAGGCACAGCAAACGAGAAATCGTAGCTGTGCTTTTTTATGTAAAATCCCTTTTCTTTTGTGGTGTTCTTGTTAAAAACGTAACAAATATATCTTAATTATATGGGAGGCTGATGAAATGAAACATGTTTTAACGATAGCTGGCTCTGATACCTGCGGCGGCGCAGGCATACAGGCGGATTTAAAAACCTTTTCCGCCCACGGCACCTACGGCATGAGTGTCATTACGGCGGTAACGGTGCAAAATACCCAAGGTGTTTTTGGATGTCAAGACATATCCCCTGAAATTATTCGGGGACAGATTGATGCAATTTATTCAGACATCAAAGTAAGCGGTGTGAAAATCGGAATGGTTTCTCAAATTGAAACAATTCATGCCATTGCCGATAAATTGGAGGAGCACCATGCAACAAATATTGTAGTTGATCCCGTTATGATTTCCAAAAGCGGCTTTGATTTGATGCAGCCCGATGCAAAGGACACGTTGATTCGGCGGCTGATTCCCCTTGCTTATGTGGTAACGCCCAACCTTCCCGAGGCGGAGGTCATTACGGGAATGAAAATCAATGATTTGTCTTCCATGGAGGAGGCGGCCAGAAAAATTTTCGCAATGGGTGCTAAAAATGTATTGATTAAAGGTGGTCATCTGGAGGACGATGCCACAGATTTATTGTTTGACGGGGAAAAAATTATTACACTGCATTCTGACCGGATTGCAACAAAAAATACCCATGGTACGGGTTGTACGCTATCCTCTGCCATTGCGGCAAATTTAGCGAAGGGGAAAAGTGTTGAGGAGGCGGTGTGTATTGCCAAGGCTTATATTACTGTGGCCATTGAGCATAGTCTGTCAATCGGTAAGGGCGTTGGGCCTACAAATCATTTCTACGAGCTATATAACAAGGCTGGAATTTGGGAAGAAATTAAAGATTGAAAATTTTAGTAAAAGACGAAAAGCGGCGAGCAAGCATTACAAGGTCAGAACGTAGACAAACCTTGGGCGTTGCCCTCTCACTGCCCAAGATAGGGCAGACGGCGAAGCTGGCTTTTGCGTAGCAAAAGTGATGAAAACCCACTTGCTTTTTGAAAAAAGCAAGACCAAAAACTTTTATGACACCCGCATTTTATTCGGGTGCAGGTGGGTCAAGGTGCAATGGCAAAGAAGTGCCATTTGTCCATAGGACAGCTTTGCGCAGCAAAGTGCTGAGGTGAAACCCTTGTGGGGGTTTGAGGGCAAGACCCTCAAGATTTTGACTTTGTCTTTCGTCTGGAATAAACAATTTTTGTATATAAAGTTTGCTTTTTCATTAATTCTTGTCTTAAAGGAAATTTCATTGTATTTTTGGGGATAGCGTAATATAATAAAAAGCGACTCTGACGAATTTTGTTGAAAGGACGATATTCCTTTATGGATAAGAAACTTTGGAAATTGTATTTTAAAACATTATTGTTTACTTTAGTTGGATTATGTGGTGTTCTTTTAGTATTGTACGGAATTTTTATGTATATGATTGAGGGGGTAAACCGTCAAACGATAGATGAGAATTCTCTGTCCGTAAATGAGGAGCTAAGCATGTATGCAAACCAAGGAATTACAAATATTGCGCTATTTGGCATTGATACAGAGGATGGGGAAAACAAAGGGCGCTCCGATGCCATTATGATTGCCTCGGTCAATGGAAAAACAGGGAAAATAAAGCTGATCTCCATTGCCAGAGATACCTATGTGGATGTTCCTGAGCGTGGAAAGACGAAAATAAACCATGCCTATGCCTATGGTGGTGCGGCCCTCGCAATTCAAACCATCAATGAGAATTTTGATCTGAATATTAAGGACTATGTTACGGTAAACTTTGATTCCTTAGCGGATGTGATTGAGGAATTAGGGGGGATTGACCTAGAGGTTACCGCGGCGGAGCGGCAGCAAATTAACAACTACCTCCTAAAAGGAGAAAAACTGCAGGAAACCGGTATGGTGCATTTAACGGGACCCCAGGCGGTGAGCTATTCTCGTATCAGAAAAATTGACAGTGATGTTATGCGAGGAGAGCGACAACGGAAGGTTTTGGAATGCTTATTTCAAAAGGCTTTGGACATCAATCCGCTATTGTATCCTTCTTATGTGAAAAAATTTGCGCCCATGGTTGAAACCTCTTTGAGCAACGAAGAAATTTTGAAGCTTGCTTCGGTGGGATTAAAAAGTGGGCTGACATTGGAGCAAGCAGGCCTGCCCAACGATAATATTGATTCCTATGGTCAAACCATCAGTGGTGTTTGGTATTATGTGTACGATATTGACCAAGCTGCGGATATGGTGGAAAGCTTTATTTACCATGACATTCCCTTTGATCAGTATGGAAAAGAGGAAGGCCGGGAGCCGGATACGGAGTGAAATTGTGAATTATTTATGAACATTATGCAGAATATACTTGAAAATAAGTATAAAAAAATGTTTTATAATCATTTAAGCCGTTGTGTTTATTTGAAGTTTTGTATAAACCTACAAAAACAATGGGTATTTTTGTGCAAATTGATGATGGAAATGAGTGTTTCCTTTGAAAATGAAAAAAGATTTCCATTGACAAACAAAAAGAAATTTGTATAATAAGGATAACTTAACTAGATTGAAAAAGGCTGAGAAAAGAAGAGTACATCTTGGATGGTTTTACAGAGAATCTCCCATAAAGCTGAGAGGGAGAAGATTCAAAAAAGGTGGAAGATGGTCTTGGAGCTGCGCACCGAGAGGGTTTACCTTTAGGCTGCGACGGGAGCGCCCGTGATAGCGACGGAGTATCGGCAGAAAAATGTTGCCCGTACTTATTGAGGCTGTAGCTGTGAAGCTATGGTAAATTAGGGTGGTATCACGACGCGTATGCTCTCGTCCCTTTGACAGAAATGTCTTAGGGAGGAGAGTTTTTTTATTGGATAAAACAAAGCCTGCCGGGGGCTGTTTATGGATATTTTCTTAAAGCTTGGGAAAAGAAAAGGTGGTAAGGATATGGAAAAGAAGGAAATTATGATTCACTTGGAGGGCATCTCAAAAAGCTTTCCGCAAAAAAGAGGTTCCTTGGAGGTGCTAAAGGAGATTGATTTGCAAATTGAAAAAGGCGAAGTTTTTGGAATTATCGGAATGAGCGGTGCAGGAAAAAGTACATTGGTGCGCTGTATCAATTTATTGGAACGACCAACAAAGGGTCGAGTGTACTTAGATGGAGCGGAGCTAACCTGTTTGCCGGAAAAGGAATTGCGCCAGCAGCGTCATTCCATGGGGATGATTTTTCAGCAGTTTCACTTGTTAATGCAACGGACGGCGTTAGAAAATGTGTGCTTTCCCTTGGAAATTTCAGGAGTGCCCAAGGAAATGGCAAGGGCGAGAGCCGAGGAATTATTGGATTTGGTTGGCTTAGGGGAAAGGCTAGGCGCGTATCCCTCTCAGCTTTCGGGGGGGCAGAAGCAAAGGGTGGCCATCGCCAGAGCCTTGGCAACAGAGCCCAAGGTACTTTTGTGTGACGAAGCAACCAGTGCCCTTGACCCCAACACAACGGCAGGGGTTTTGCGGTTGTTAAAGGATATTAATGAACGCTTGGGCATTACCATTGTGGTGATTACCCACGAAATGAGTGTAATACAGGAAATTTGCAATCGGGTTGCCATTATTGATGATGGGCAAATTGCAGAAATGGGCGGTGTGGAGGAAATCTTCCGCGCACCCAAAACCCAGCCGGGCAGAGAGCTTGTATATCATGAAGGGGCAAGGCGAGAAGCCCTTGAAGGACCAATGGAAAATTGCTATCGCGTGGTATTTCGAGGCGGTATTTCCGGCGATCCAATTTTAGGCGGCATGATGGTGGAATGTAATGCCGTAGCGAATATACTTTCGGGAAACACCCGTATGTTGGACGGCAGGGTGTATGGGCAAATGATGATTCAATTGCCCGAGGATAAGGAAATGAGAGAAAAGATGCTGGCGTATTTAAGAGAAAGAGAAGTTGAGGTAGAGGAGGTTCACTATGTTTAAAGAGGGAATGATGGCATTAGTTGGTGTTGCATTTTGGGAAAGTATTTATATGACATTGATTTCCACCTTTTTTGCCTATCTTATCGGTCTGCCCTTGGGGTTGATCTTGGTTATGACGGATGGGGAAGGGGTTCGGCCCATGCCAATTGTTCATCAAACCTTAGGGATAATTATTAATATTGTGCGCTCAGTACCGTTCTTGATTTTGTTTGTTACCATCATGCCGTTTACTAAGCTGGCTGTCGGTACCACAATCGGGCCGAAGGCTGCCATTGTTGGGCTTTTGGTTGCAGCGGCACCCTTTATTGCCAGATTGGTGGAATCCTCTTTAAAAGAAGTGGAGAAAGGTGTCATTGAAGCGGCACAGTCTATGGGAGCTTCCCCTCTGCAAATTTTGGTAAAGGTACTGATTCCCGAGGCGAAGCCCTCCCTATTGGTGGGTAGTGCCATCGCAGTGACAACGATTTTAGGCTATTCTGCAATGGCTGGTTTCCTTGGCGGCGGCGGTTTGGGTGCAATCGCAATCAATTATGGCGTTCACCGCGGACAAAGAGATATTATGTATGTCATGGTAGTTTTGCTTGTGATCATTGTACAGGTTTTGCAGGAATTTGGTATGCAAATTGCAAAGAGAACGGATAAACGTTTGTAAACCTAAACATAGGTTTCAATATATTAGCATGAAAAAAAGAGGAAAATGAGGAGGAAATGTATTATGAAGAAATTTTTAGCATTATTATTAACAGGTGCTCTGGCGGTGGGTGTTGCAGGCTGCGGCAGTAAAACAGATGAAGCGGTAGATGCAAATGCAGGCGCAACTGAAAACAAAGAAACACAAGCAGAAGCAGTGACATTGAAAATCGGGGCTTCCCCCACACCACACGCAGAGATATTGAATGCGGCAAAGGAAGAATTGGCAGCAAAGGGGATTAATTTGGAAATCGTTGAATTTACGGATTATGTGCTACCCAACTTATCTTTGGACAGCGGAGATTTGGATGCAAACTATTTCCAGCATGTACCTTATCTTGATTTCTTTAATCAGGAGCACGGCACAACCCTTGTAAGCTTAGGCGCTGTTCACTACGAACCCATGGGTATTTACAGCACAGGTGTGACAGATTTGGCTGATTTGCCTGACGGAGCAAAGGTTGGTATTCCCGCAGACGGCACTAACGGTGGACGCGCATTGTTATTGCTTGAAGCAAACGGTTTGATTAAGCTTGACCGTGCGGCAGGAATTGCTGCAACGAAGTTAGATATTAAGGAAAATCCTAAGAATATTGAAATTATTGAGATGGAAGCAGCGCAGCTGCCTTTGTCCATCGGGGATTTGGCTATTGCGGTAATCAACGGCAACTATGCAATGCAAAACGGCTTGGAAACAGAGGATGCTTTGGCAATTGAGGCGGCTGATTCCTTGGCGGCCACAACCTATGCTAATATTGTTGCGGTAAGAGCGGGAGATGAAACAAGACCTGAATTGGTTACTTTGCTTGAGGTATTAAACAGCCAGACCGTGGCGGAATACATCAACAATACATACGGCGGTGCAGTAAAGCCCACGTTCTAAAAAGAGAAAGACCTTGGGCGCCGCCCCTCACTGCCCAAGATAGGGCAGCCGGCAAAGAAAGAGAAAGACCTTGGGCACCGCCCAAACCTGCTTGCTTTTTGAAAAAAGCAAGACCAAAAACTTTTATACAAAACCGCATAAATATGCGGTTTTATAAGGGTCAAGGGTGAAACCCTTGTGGAGGTTTGGGGGCAAAGTCCCCAAGGTCTTGCTCTTGGCTTTTGTCTGAGACTTTCCGATTTCGAAAGAAACGGAAAGTCTTTTTTGATTGCAGTATGTTTTTACTCACGGATTTCTAAATTTGTGGTATCATAAGTTACTTTTGCATGGTTTTTTTGCAATAGGGATTTTTCTTTACAAATCTGCGTATTAGCGTTAATGGTTTCACGGTAAACATTGCCATTGCGGTACACACCATCCTTTTCTTTGGAAAAGAACTCATCTTCAGTATATATGTGGTATTGATAGGGCTGCTCCCGATTTGACCTCATTTCTCCGCAGAGGTGTTCTTCCGTTTGATAGATGAAAATTTGGTATGTAGAGGTTGTATTATTTTTAAATCGATAGTCAAAATAATTATAAACAATGGAGGTGCCTAGGCCAAAGGGGACTTGGCGATGAAAATCGGGGAATAAATCCAATTGGTCATGGTGATGTCGTTCCATAATCGTCAAGGGTGTGTGCAGAACCATCCAATGAATCAAGTTTGTAAATTGACACATGCCGCCGCCAATATCTTTGGATGCGCCGCCATTTTTAATGGCAAGGCCTGTTTTATATCCTTTTGCACTGGAGGTATTGCCGATTAGTTTCCAGAAAGAAAAGGTTTCCCCGGGACGAATTAATACACCATTCACCAAGGGTACTGCCAGAGAAAGATTGGAAACTTTATTTTCCTGAAGTGCCATATTTACATTGCCCAGTTTTCGACGCATAAAAGAGTTATGGTAAAATATTTTATAGGGCAATGGATTGAGGGACTTTGTTTTTGAAAACTTTTCCTTGCTTATACAATTTCTAAAATGGCGTACCAAAATACACTTTTGTCTAGAAATTTCATATGTCAAAGGAGATATTTCACAAAATAATTTTCGTCCCACAGTATTTACGCCTCTTTTCAATAGTTACTGCTTGCCGGTAGAACCGATGCCGCCTCGGTTTTCATTGCCAAGATTTTCTGTTTCCTCAAAGGAGATAGCTGGCTGATGCTCAAAAATACGGAATTGACAAATTCGGTCGTTTACTTCAATGACGGTATCTCGCATGGCGTAAGCGGGGAAAAACCATTGGTCCGTATTTCCGCAATAGCTTTCATCCACAATACCACAGTGGTTTGTTTGGATAATGCCGAAATTTTTAAAGGTGGAGCTTCTGGGGACGATATGAGCCTCAAAGCCTTTGGGCAGCTCCATGGCAATACCCAAGGGGATTAAGCGAAATTCTCCTTGCTTTAATTCGATTCTTTCAGCGGCTCGGAGGTCAATCCAGTCGGATTTGCCGTCGATATAGCGTAGTTTTTCGATTTTATCACTGAGATATTTAATTCTAATGGTTTCCATAGGTTTTCCTTTCTGTTACTCTGCTTGATAAAGATATAGTGAACTGGTCTTGATTGATTTTTGTACGTCAATGATTCTTTGGTTGGAGCTTCCCTTCCAATGAAGCTTTGGATTCTTTAAATCCTCTACAAAGCGACCGTCAACCAATACATCAATATATTCCATCACTGGTAAGGCGCTGATTTCCTCCCAACGATAGCCAGTATAGAGCCAAGTGCTTTTTTCGGGGAAACGCTTCTTAAATTGCTTTGCTAAGCGTGTTACTTCTTCTCGGTTTCCCATAAAAAGGGGGTCGCCGCCGCTAAAGGTAATTCCGCTGATATAATCCTGCCGTAAGGCTTCAAAAAGTTCCTTTTGTGCTGTCGCATCAAAAGGGACACCGCCGTTTGGGTCCCATGTAATGGGGTTATGACAGCCCTTGCAGCCATGGTCGCAGCCGGAAACCCAAAGGACAACACGAAGTCCCTCGCCATTTAGCATATCATCCTTTGTAATATTATGATAACGCATAGGTTACATACTCTTCCTTTCTGCAATTTCTGCCATTTTTGCCTCGTTCAAACGGGTATCGCCCTTTACTCTGGAATAAGAAAGATAGCCGTTCATGCGGTCAATTTTTGTAAGGTTATGACTCCCACAGTTCGGGCAGACATCCATCTCCAGCTCCTGATGGCCGCAATCGTCGCAATAGGACAAAGAAAGGTTGACCCCTTCATAAAAGCCCATTTTCATTGCTCGACGAATGAGGGAACGAATGGCATCTAAATTATAATCAATGGGATATTTTACATACTGAATTTTCCCCCCGTTAAATAAATCCCAAAAACGATTTTCCAGGTTTTGCTTTTCAATGGGCGTAAGTTCCTCTGTGACATGGCAATGGAAGCTATTGCTTACATAAGGCCTGTCTGAAACGTGCTCAATGACACCGTATTTTTTGCGAAACTGGGTTACCTGCAAGCCGCAAAGGCTTTCCGCAGGGGTGCCGTAAATGGCATAAAGGTTGCCGTCCTCTTTTTTAAATTGGGCGATCTTTTCGTTAATATGCACCAGCGTTTCAATTGCAAATTGACCATCCTCCACTAAGGATTTGCCGTTATGGAGGGATTGAAGCTCATTCAAGGCGGTAATGCCAAAGGAGGCGGTGGCAGCCTTCAAAAGGGGCTTGATTTTATCATGCAGCTGCAAATTTCCGCCGTAAAAACCGCCCTCGCAGTATGCCAAGGGGTTGGTGGAGGCACGCAATTCCCCTAAATACGCATAGGTGCGGATATGAAGATTGCGGATTAATTCCATATAGTAGTCTAAAACGTCGAAAAAGGGCTTACTTTCTTGTTTTGCCTTGGCATAAATCATGGGGAGATGCAGGCTTACTGCGCCGATATTGAAGCGTCCCACAAAAACAGGCTTGTCTGCTTCATCTGCTGGTTCTATGCCGCCTTTTTCAAACCAAGGGGATAAAAAGGCACGACAACCCATAGGGCTGATGATTCTGCCGTATTTTTTATACATATCCGCCACATAGCCATCGCCCGTTAGGCTCAACCAATCGGGGTACATGCTTTTTGAGGAGCAAAGAATGCCTGCTTCAAAAACATCCTCGGATTCCTTGCCTTTTCCATGAAGGTTTTCGTCATAGAGAAATACCAGTTTAGGGAAGAGAACAGGCTTTTTGCAATTTTTCTTGCCCTGGCCCTTTCTGCGCACATTCAGCATGGTAATTGACCCAAGCTTTGCAAATTTTCCTGTGCCTGTGCCGAAGGTCATGGTAATGAAGGGATAATCCCCACGGCTGGAGGCAACGGTATTGAATTTATATTCCCAGCCTTGAAAGCCTTGCTCGAAATCGTTTAGAATATCCGCCATGGCTTCCTTGTCGGCAATTTTTGGAGTCAGCCCCATGTCGATATAACGGCGATAGAATTTTTCATAACTTTTTTCTGCGTAAGGCTCCAAAAGCAGATCCACGGAGGGTACAGTAAAACCGCCGTACTGCTGACTTGCTGCAGAAAGAACAATGTCACCGATAACGTCAAAGGCAACATTGAGGGTTTTTGGCTCGTTATACCAAAGGTTTCCCATTTCAAAGCCGTTCTCCAGTACCTTTTGTACATCGAAAAGGCAGCAATTCATGGTGTCCCTGCGGGCTGACATATCGTGGACATAAATATAGCCGTCACGGCAGGCCTGCAATTCCTCGGTGGTCATAAAAAATTTCTGGTACAGCTCTTTATTTAGCTGATTGAACACTAAGCTGCGCTTTGTGGAAACCAAGGCGCTGTCTGTATTGCTGTTTTCTTTATCTCCGATATACATAATGGATTGGCTTTTTTTATAGACCTCGTCCAGCATTTTTACAAAGTCCTGCTTATAATTGCGGTAGTCACGATAGCTTTTCGCAACCTCGGGCTTTACCTGCTCCAAGGCAGACTCAACAATATTGTGCATTTCCCCGATGGGGATGCCTTCCTTGCCTAAGGAAAGGGCTTTTTCTTCAACATAACTGCATAAAAAGTCCAGCTCGCTTTTGGTAAACTTCACCAGAGCGCGATAGGCGGATTTATTGACAGCAACCACAACTTTTTGGACATTCCAAGGCTCGTGGGTATTATCTTTTTTGATTACATACATAGTTGTTTCCTCCTTATTATAGTCAATAAATGGTATAGAAAGGGATGTTATCCCATAAATATCACTGACTATAAATTTAGCATATATTGTGTCATAATGCAAGAAAAAATAAAAAATACACAATATGTTGTTTTAATTATGGTAAAAAAGGGCCTGGTTTACAGCCTTTTTCCATCCGTTATTTTTTTCCTCCGCACCTTCCTTTGATAGTTTGGGGGAGAATACACAGGAAATTTGCCAATTTCTTCTGATTTCCGTAAGGTTTTCCCAATAGCCAACGGCAAGCCCTGCCAAATATGCGGCACCTAAAGCCGTGGTTTCCAGTGTAGAGGGTCGCAAAACAGGAACGCCTGTAATATCCGATTGAAATTGGAGTAAAAAGGCATTGGCGGCGGCACCGCCGTCTACCCGAAGCTCTGCTAAGGGAATGTCTGCATCCTGCTCCATGGCGTGAAGCACATCGTAGGTTTGATATGCCATGGACTCAACGGTGGCGCGCACAATATGAGCGCGGTTTGCCCCTCTGGTTAAGCCCGTCAATATTCCTCTGGCATAGGGATTCCAATAGGGTGCACCCAAGCCTGTAAAGGCAGGTACCAAATAAACGCCGCAGGTATCCTCAACGGAATGGCAAAGGCCCTCTGTTTCTGCTGCCGAGGAAATCATTTTCAATTCGTCCCGCAGCCATTGAACTGCTGCCCCTGCAACAAATACGGAGCCTTCTAAGGCATAGGTGATTTTATTGTCAAAGCCCCAAGCGATGGTGGTGAGCAAGCCGTTTTTCGATTGGACGGGGGTATCCCCTGTATTCATCAGCAGAAAACAGCCTGTACCGTAGGTGTTTTTTGCCGCACCTGGGGAGTAGCAGGCTTGACCAAACAAGGCTGCCTGTTGATCCCCTGCAACGCCTGCAATGGGGATGGAATGGCCAAAAAGGGAAGGAAGGGTGTACCCCAAAATGCCCGAAGAGGGAACCACATTAGGCAAAATACCTTCGGGAATTTCCAATAAATCCAATATTTCTTTATCCCAGCAAAGGCTGTGAATATGAAAAAGCATGGTTCTTGAGGCATTGGAATAATCGGTGGCATGCACCTGTCCCCCCGTTAAGTTCCAAATGAGCCAGGTATCAATGGTGCCAAAAAGCAGATTTCCCTTTGCCGCCAATTCCTTGGCGTGGGGGACATTTTCTAAAATCCACTTAATTTTAGTTGCCGAAAAATATGCATCAATGGGTAAGCCTGTTTTTTCACGAAAAAAATCCGTATAACCCTGTTCCTTTAGCGCATCACAAAAAGGAGCGGTGCGGCGGCATTGCCAAACGATACCATTACAAAGGGGGCGGCCGTTTCGCTTATCCCATAAAATCGTGGTTTCTCTTTGGTTTGTAATGCCAATTGCGCCAATTTCCTCGGCGGAAACACCTTTTTTCTCCAAAACCTCTCTGGCGGTTTCCAGCTGTGTCTGCCAGATTTCCATGGGGTCGTGCTCTACCCATCCTTGGTGGGGATAAAATTGGGTAAATTCCTTTTGGGCAGTACAAACTGCCTGTCCCTGCTGATTGAACAAAATGGAACGAGAGCTGGTGGTGCCTTGATCCAGAGAAAGGATATATTTCATTGGGAAAGCCTCCTTTTTAATAGCAAAAACCCTGTTTCCCGAAAAGGATGCAGGGTTATTTTATTTACATATAGGGATTAGAACTTCTTTCGATTCCCAAGGTGGTAGAGGGGCCGTGGCCGGGGTATACGGTGTAATCGCCGGGAAGGTCACGCAAAAGCTTCAAAGAGCGCAAAATAGTAGACCAATCCCCTGTGGCTAAATCCGTTCTGCCGCAGGAGCCTTGAAACAAAGTGTCCCCTGAAAAAATAATATCTTCAATAATATAGCAAAGGCTTCCCTCGGTATGTCCAGGCGTAAAAAGTACTTCGAATTTCATATCCCCTACGGTTATGCTATCGCCGTCTGACACAAGTTCATCGGGAAATACGGTGATTTCGCCGCCGCAAAAAACGGAGCAGTTGACAGCGGGATCCGTCAAAACACGGATTTCATCCTTTCCTGCAATTACCTTGCAGCCGTACTGTTCCTTTACCGCCGCCACAGCACCGATATGGTCATAATGGCCATGGGTAAGCAGGATATGGGTGGGGGTTAAATTATTTTCCGAAATATAAAAATACAATGGTCTGGGATCTCCATCGCAGTCGATGATTACGGCATTGCCTGCGTCATCGGAAACCACATAGCAGTTTGTCCCAATGGAACCCATAGGAAGGGTTTTAATTTTCATAGGATAGCCTCCTTTATTATTTGGTTTTAAGGGTTCAATATATATCTTTATAGATTATAGCAGAACAAAAAGCGTTCGCCAAGAAAAAAAAGAAACTTAAGGCCTTGGGCTTCGCCCTCTTGCCGATTAGGACCTTGGGCGCTGGGTCAGGAATTTTGCTCTGCAAAACCATCACTGTGTGATGGCAGCGTTTTCTTCGCTGTTCCAACCCAAACATGCTTGCTTTTTGAAAAAAGCAAGATCAAAAACTTTTGATTGAAACCGCATAAAATGCGGTTTCGAAAAAAAATAGCTGAGCATTCAAAAATGTAATTTTTGCATATAAAAGTTTCGCTCAAGCCTTTTCAAAGGCTTGTAGGTTCGGGACAAAGTCCCGAGACCTTGTCTTTTTGCCCTTATCCTGCAAAAAAGGGTGCTGTGAATTTCACGGCACCCTTGGCGTTTTCTTATAACTAAGTATACTTATTTGTTTTTCAAATATTCATCAATGGCAGCAGCAGCTTTTTTCCCTGCGCCCATGGCAAGAATTACCGTTGCAGCACCGGTTACAGCGTCACCGCCGGCATATACGCCTTCTCTTGTGGTCTGGTTGGTTTCTTCGTTTACAACAAGACAACCTCTGCGGTTAGATTCCAACCCTTTTGTGGTGCTTCTGATGAGGGGGTTGGGGGAAGTACCGATAGACATAACCACGGTATCTACATCAATGACATAATTGGAGCCTTCGATAGGCACGGGGCTTCTTCTGCCGCTGGCATCAGGCTCGCCCAATTCCATTTTCAAGCATTCAATGCCACAAACCTGTCCGCTTCCGTTATTGAGGATCTGTACGGGATTGCGCAGAAGGTGAAACTCAATGCCTTCCTCCTTGGCATGATGTACTTCTTCCAAACGGGCGGGCATTTCTGCCTCGGAACGACGGTATACAATATAAACGTTTTCCGCACCAAGACGTTTTGCGCATCTAGCAGCATCCATGGCAACGTTGCCGCCGCCAACTACGGCAACAGCCTTACTGTTACGAATGGGTGTATCATACTCCGACAGATATGCCTTCATCAGATTGATTCTGGTTAAGTATTCATTTGCGGAATAAACGCCAACCAAGGCTTCACCGGGAATACTCATAAAGGTAGGCAGGCCTGCGCCGGTACCGATGAATACTGCTTCAAAGCCCATGTCTTCGATAATTTCGTCAATGGAGAGCACCTTGCCGATAACCATATTTGTCATGAATTTTACGCCTAAAGCCGCAAGGGTATCAATTTCCTTTTGCACAATACCCTTTGGCAGACGGAATTCGGGAATGCCGTATACCAAAACACCGCCGGCCTTATGAAAGGCTTCAAACACAGTTACTTCGTAACCGGCTTTCGCCAAATCCCCTGCACAGGCGAGGCTGGAGGGGCCGGAGCCAACGACAGCTACTTTTTTGCCATTTGTTTCAGGCTTTTCTGGGGTTTCGTTGCAATTTGCCATATACCAATCGGCAACAAAACGCTCCAACCGACCGATGGCAACGGCTTCGCCCTTGATACCGCGCACGCATTTTGCTTCGCACTGGCTTTCTTGGGGGCAAACACGCCCGCATACTGCAGGCAAAGCGTTAGTGGAGGTGATTATTTTATAGGCCGCCATAAAGTCGCCCTTTGCAACCTCGGCGATAAACTCAGGGATACGTACGTTAACGGGACATCCCTCAATACAGGGCTTATGTTTGCAATTGAGGCAGCGAGTTGCTTCTTCCATTGCCATTTCGGCGGTATAGCCCAGTGCCACTTCTTCAAAGTTTTTGTTTCTTATATTAGGTGCCTGTTCAGGCATTTTGATTTTTTCCAAACTCATGTTAGCCATGACTCATAACCCTCCTTATTGAATTAAATCCTTCGCCAGTTTGTCCATACGACAGACATGGTCTTTGGAAATTTCCCCTTCTCTTTCCTTATAAATGGAGTTGCGGTTTATTAGCTCGTCAAAATCTACCAAATGGCCGTCGAAGTCAGGCCCATCTACACAGGCAAATTTGATTTCGCCGCCAACGGTAACACGACAGCCGCCGCACATTCCTGTGCCGTCAATCATAATGGGGTTCAGGCTTACAATTGTTTTGATGCCATAGGGCTTTGTCGTCAGGCTGACAAATTTCATCATGGGAATGGGGCCAATGGCAATTACGGTATCATATTCATTTCCGCCTTCAATTAAAGCCTTTAATTTATCGGTAACAAAGCCTTTTTCCGCCTTTGAACCATCATCTGTCATGAGGTAATAATTTGTGGAAACAGCCTTCATTTCATCTTCTAGAATAACAATATCCTTGTTGCGGAAGCCCACAATAACGTCGACCTCAACGCCTAATTCGTGAAGTGCCTTTGCCTGAGGGTAAGCAATGGCACAGCCAACGCCGCCGCCCACAACGGCAACCTTTTTCATGCCCTCATATTCTGTTGCAGTTCCCAAAGGACCAACAAAATCCGAGATGGTATCCCCGATTTCTTTTGATGCAAGCAGGTTTGTGGAAAAACCAACTTTTTGGAAAATGATTGTGACGGTACCCTTTTCTCTGTTGTAATCCGCGATGGTCAGGGGGACTCTTTCGCTGAATTCATCTACACGAAAAATAATGAACTGTCCGGCTTGCGCTTTTTTTGCAACAAAAGGAGCTTCGATTTCTAAAAGAGTGACTGCGCTGTTAAGCTCTCTTTTATTTACAATTTGAAACATAAGACAAACTTCCTCTCTCTGTTGATTTTTATTTACCGCTTTTCTTTGGCGGCATTTTTTGATAAAATCATCATATCACAAAAACCATAGGGACAAAAGCATAAATCATTGTTTTTTGGAGCCATAATAGACAAAAAGTTTACTGTTCCATGAGAATAAATGGGAATTTAAGGAAATAAATTGCGAATTGGAGGCGTTCATTTTGGATAAAAGGTATACATTGGAGGATTTGGTGGAAATTATAAAAAGATTGCGGGGGGAAGGCGGTTGTCCTTGGGACAGAGTACAAACCCATGCATCCTTAAGGGAAGCAATGCTTGAGGAGGCATATGAAGCGGTAGACGCCATCGATCGAAAGGATACGGAAAACCTGAAGGAAGAGCTAGGCGATGTTTTGCTGCAGGTAGTTTTCCATGCGGCGTTGGAAGAGGATGAGGGAAGTTTTGCAATAGAAGATGTGATTGCGGGGATATGCAAAAAAATGGTTTATCGTCATCCCCATGTTTTTGGGGATACAAAGGCAGACACAGCGGACGAGGTTTTGGTAAACTGGGAGCAGCTAAAGAAAAAGGAGAAGCACATTACAACCCAAAGCCAGGCAATCAAGGAAATCCCCATGGCACTGCCTGCATTACTTCGTGCAAGAAAGGTGCAAAAAAAGGCGGCGGAGGTTGGGTTTGATTTTCCCGATGCAAGAAGGGCAATGGAGAAGGTAAGGGAGGAAATAAACGAGCTGACAGAGGCAATTGAGGGGAGTTTGGGGACGGAAGAAGAAGAATTTGGGGATTTTTTGTTTGCAGTGGTGAATATTTCCCGCTTTTTTAAAATAAATCCAGAGATTGCCTTGACAAAAGCCACTAAAAAGTTTATAAATAGATTTGAGTATGTTGAGAATTCAGCCCTTTCAGAGGGAAGGAAGCTTTCGGAAATGACTCTGGAAGAAATGGATTTACTATGGGATGAAGCGAAAGCTAAGTCTTTATCTGGTCAAAATCCGAATAATTAAAGAACTATAATTGAGGAGGAATTTATAATGAACAAATCTGATTTGGTAGCTGCTATCGCGGAGAAGGCAGAAATGAGTAAAAAAGATGCTGAAAAGGCTCTGAAGGCTTTTGAAGATGTAGTAACAGAAGAACTTGCAAACAACGGCAAGGTTCAGCTGGTTGGCTTTGGTACATTTGATGTAGCAGAAAGAGCAGCGCGCGAAGGCAGAAACCCTCAGACAGGTATGGCAATGCCTATTCCGGCATCCAAAGCGCCTAGATTTAAAGCAGGCAAAGCATTGAAGGATGCAATTAACAACTAAGTTCCTTTTGCCGATAACGCGCCTTTCGCAAGAAAGGCGCTTTCGTTATTTCATGGACTTTGAAAGCCTTATGCTGCTAAGCTTGTGGGAGAATTTAAAATGATTTTACTTCAAGTATAAGCTTCGTGGGAACCCATAAGGGGACAGAAAAATTTGGATTCCTTAGAAGCATCAAATGTTGGGTTTTTAGAAAAACGTTTCAACAATGGGCTTCAAGGTTTTTTGAAAACAGAAAAATATGGATGATGGGGATATCCTTCATATGATTTATAGTAATAAAAAGGAGTTCAGAAAAAAGGAGGAAGTTCATTGCGCATTGATAAATTCCTTAAGGTATCCAGAATTATTAAACGCAGAACAATTGCCAACGAGGCTTGTGATGCCGGCAGAGTTATGTTAAACGGCAAGGTGGTAAAAGCGGGAGCCGAAGTAAAGGTGGGAGATATCATTGAGATTCACTTTGGCAGCAATACCACAAAGCTTGAGGTGCTGAGCATAAAGGAATCTCCTCGCAAAGAGGATGCGGCCACGATGTATCGCTCCGTTTGAGAGTGCTGGTAAATTTTTTGGATGAAATTTTGATACAAATATTGGGAAAAAGAGTTATTTTCATAAAAACAATTTTGTTTTTCAATACTTTTTTTGAAAGAAAAATGATGCTTGTCAATAAAACACCTTTTGGTTTTAAGCGAAAGGTGTTTTTTATTGCAGTCTAAAAGCCTTCACGAGGACATATATTGTTAGCAGACAATAAAATGCGGGAGGCGGATCTTATGGCAGACGAGAAAAAACGAAGCAGGCATACTGTATCCATGGAAGAGCGGGAGCGCATTCGCATGGGCGGGGTTTTGGAGGTAGTATCCTTTGATGAGGAGGGTGTTATGCTTGAAACCGAGTGCGGTTTGATGATGATAAAGGGAACGGCATTGCATATGGGAAAGCTTGACCTTGATGCAGGAGAAATTATGATTGAGGGATTATTTGACAGCATTACCTACTCGGATGGAGCCTTATCGGAAAAACATTCTTTTTTAGGGAAGTTGTTTCGATAAAAAGGGGAGATTGTAGTGATTTTATCTTTACAAGGGCAGGCGCAATTATTTTTACTAACGGTGTTATTGGGGGGGGCCTTAGGCTTGGTGTATGACTGCCTAAGGATTTTTCGACATATTATTCCCCATAAGCCCCTGTGGGTGCAGTTAGAGGACGGGCTTTTTTGGCTTTGCGCAGTCTTTTTTGCGTTTGCGGTAATGCTTGGGGCAAATAAAGGGGAGATACGCTTTTTTGCCATATACGGTATTTTTGGCGGTATGGGACTATACTTTTTGACCTTAAGCCATTTGGTGATTGCCGTTAGTGATCGGGTGATTTTTGTTGTAAAAAAAGTACTTTTTTTGTTGTTTACTATTATAATGACCCCTTTTCGGTTGGTTTATATTGTGATTCGCATACCTTTGGTAAAAGCGGGCTTATTTTGCGATAAGATTCACAAAAAAGTATTGCATTCTTGTAATTTTTATGCAAAAATAAAATTAAATAGAGTACGAAGGGATTGGCGCATTGCCGTCAGAAAGAAACGGAAAAGTGGTGACAAGCTGAATGAAAATAAGGCCAAAACGAAACGAAGGGCCAAATCAAAGAAAGCTCAAAAACGTACGAAAGCTGGATAAAATATTTATCCGTATCTTTTTGACTGTTTTTATTTGTGCTGTAAGCTTCAGCATTGTGTGCCAGGCAAGAAATTTTGAGCAGATAAAGCAACAGCAAATGATACTCTCATCGCAAATTCAGGCACAGGAAGAAAAAAAACTGGAATTTGAAAATCGTAAGGAGTATTATAACAGTGACGGTTACATAGAACAAATTGCAAGAGAACAGTTAGGATTGGTGAAACCCAACGAGGTTTTATACATAAATAGAGGGAAATAAATAATACGAATGCAAAAAAAACGAGAGAAAAAAATGCTTGACAACTTATGGGGGAATGGGTATAATTGAGTGGTCGACTTGTGGCGGAGTAGCTCAGTTGGCTAGAGCATGCGGTTCATACCCGCAGTGTCGGGGGTTCAAATCCCTCCTCCGCTAGTTACTTTTTCGGCCCGTTGGTCAAGCGGTCAAGACGCGGCCCTCTCACGGCTGAAACAAGGGTTCGATTCCCTTACGGGTCATGTATTTAATTTAATATTGCTTAAGCATGGAAGTTTAGCTCAGCTGGGAGAGCATCTGCCTTACAAGCAGAGGGTCACAGGTTCGAGCCCTGTAACTTCCATTCTTTTTTTGTTCAAAAAACCGTAAAAATTGTATCGAAACAATACTCTTAATTGTTTCGATACAATTTTTTGTTTTCTCCTGAAATGCCTAGTAATAAAAGGGTAGATATGGTAACCTTTCATCAATAGATAGGAGGATGTGGTGTATATGAAAATGACAACAAAAGAAATGTGTATTCAAGGACTATTGGTTGCGTTGGTTACAGTTAGTACCATGATATTTCAGATTCCCGTTTCAGCTACCCAGGGCTATATTCATCTTGGGGACAGTATGATATTGCTTATTAGCGTATTTTTTGGAGCGAAGTATGGTATGGTAGCCGGTGGTGTTGGGTCAGGTCTGGCGGACTTATTGAGCGGCTATGCCCATTGGGCGCCCTTTACATTCATTATTAAAGGTATTATGGGCTATTTAATTGGCAAAATCGCCTCTTTTTCAGAGAAAGACGAAAGGTTTTTTACCTCTCGCAATATGCTTGGGGCAGTAATCGGTATCGTTTGGATGGTATTTGGTTATTTTATTGGCGGTGGTATTCTCAAGAGCAGTTTTGCCGTTGCGGCGGTTTCCATCCCTGAGAATTTAGTACAGGGTTTTGCGGGCTTTGCAATTTTTCTTGTTGTTGGGCTTGCCTTTCATAGGGCAAAAATATATAAATTTGTTTTATCTCGGTAGTGGCTGGAAAAGCGAATTTTTAGAAGGATGTTTTGCGGATTTTTATAAAACGAAGGGGCTTGTTGTTTGGTGATTTTGAACAACGGCCCCTTTTTATGATGTTTTAATTCTTTTTTTTTAGAATTATGCTTATACTTCTTATAGCGACTTGTTTGGACGCAATCATTGGGGGCTAAATATGCCTAAATTGAAATGCTGCTAGGATAATGAAATAAATTAAAAACTGCTTGTACTTTTCATAAAATATATTATAGAATAGGAACAGTGGTGGCAAGCCTTTGTCATATGGAACAAAGTAAAAGGCTGTGGGAAAGGAACCGCACTGGGCTTTATGCTTTAGAAAAAGGATTGGAGGAAAAGGTTTTGGGAATTTCGGCAATTTTGTTGATTGCGGTGAGCTTGGCGATGGATGCGTTTGCCGTATCTATCTCCAATGGTGTTTCTGTGCGAAGCTTTGGGAAACGGGATGCCATCAGGCAAGCTGCATTTTTTGGAGGATTTCAGTTTATAATGCCTGTTATCGGCTGGTTTTTGGGAAGCAGTGTAAAGGCTTATATTGAGGCCGTTGACCATTGGGTTGCATTTATTTTACTGCTGATTATTGGTGTAAATATGATTTGGGGAAGCCTGAAGGGGGCGGAGGAAGAAAACAATGGCTACTGTTCTTTAACAAATAAAGTACTCTTAATTCAGGCTGTGGCCACAAGTATAGATGCTTTGGCTGTTGGGATTAGCTTTGCTATTTTGGAGGTGGATATTTTACAAGCCGGAGTCATCATTGGTATTGTTTCCTTTGTTATTTCATGCATTGGGGCATGGGCAGGAAAGTATTTGGGAGAGAAGTTACAGACAAAGGCGGAGATTATTGGCGGCATTGTGCTAATCCTTATCGGGGCGAAAATTTTGATTGAACATACGTTATTGGGGGCGGGTTAAACCACTATGGAATGGATACAGACGGTAGATATTATGATTTTAACGGGATTGCGAAATGTTTTTAGTACTCCATGTCTGGATAAACCAATGATTTTGATTTCTTCCTTAGGAAACAATGGCTTTCTTTGGATTGCATTAGCAATCCTCTTTTTTTTCGTGGGCAATAGAAAAAATCCATGGAGAACATGGGGGATTTTATTGGTCCTTTGTTTGGGCGCAAATGCACTAGTCTGCAATGTATTGCTTAAACCAATGGTGGCAAGAGTGCGGCCGTATGATTTGCTGGGGCTTGATATTTTGGTGTCACCCCTTTCTGATTTTTCGTTTCCATCAGGGCACACTTCGGCTTCTTTTGCGGCGGCAGCTGCAATTTATTCCATGAATAAAAAATGGGGCTGGGTGGCCTTTCTTTTTGCTGTTTTGATGGGATTTAGTCGAATTTATTTGGGGCTGCATTATCCTTCTGATGTTTTTGGTGGGGCGGTTCTGGGATGGGTGGTGGCAAAAAATGTAATTTGTGTTTTTGAAAGATGCGTTTTAAAAAATAAAAGTCGGATTTTATAAATAAAGATTGAAAAAGGTAAAAGTTTCGTTTAGAATAAAAAAAATAGTCCTTTTTGGGGATTTGCCAGTGTTTCTTTTGATTAGAAGTAGGGGGGAAAGGAAGCGCTGAGTTTTTTAGGGAAGAAGGTTTGAATATGGCAATACCTGTAATTATGCAATTGCTGACGATGGTAATACTTATGGTTGTGGGCATTTTATTGCATAAAAAGAAGTTTCTGTCAACGCCCAATGCAAAGGGGCTATCCATTGTATTAACCCGTGTGGCAGTACCGTGTAATATGATCGTTTTAATGCAAAGAGAATACTCCGCTGAAATTTTCGGAGGTTTTCTCAAAACCTGTGGAACAACATTTTTGATGTGTTGCTTGGGAGCGCTGATGTTTTTTGCAGTGGGCAAAATCAAAAAAATGAGTTTGCAGGAAGTGGGTCTTTTTTCTGGCGGCGGTGTTTACAGCAATGTAATCTTCATGGGCCAGCCATTAATTATGGCTATGTATGGTGCTGAGGGCTTGATCTTTTGCGTGGCTGTCATGTTTACCTGTAACGTATTTTTGTTTACCGTATGTTCTTTCTTGTTTAATTTGGGAGGAGAAAACAAGAAAACCTTTGGTAAAATGATGAAGGATGCGTTTTTAAATTTAATCTGTCTTGCGGCAGTTATCGGGGTATTGTGTTTTGTGTTTTCCATCAGGTTGCCCGCGCCAATTTTTGACGCATTGCAATTTTCCGCAAATACAACGGTCTGCCTGTCAATGATTTATATTGGTACCTTGCTGGCAGCAGCAGATGTACGCAGGATATTTAAAGACAAAATTGTGTATATTTTTAGTTTTCTTACATTAATAATAATGCCCATTATTACAAAATTGATTGCAGGGGTATTTTTGCATGGTTTGGCGCTGAATGTTTTGGTGATTCTTATGGGAACGCCGGCGGCGGCGGCACTGCCTTCCTTTGCGGAGTTGTATGGAAATGATGAGAAGCGGGCATCGGAGTATGTTTTTGTTTCGACAATTCTGTCGGTATTTACGCTGCCTTTGGTTGCACAATTTTTATGCAGGGCATAAAAACGATGGCACGATGAAGTATTCACTGCGCAAAGGTGTCACTTTGTTGACACCTTTAGAGCGTAGATAAACCTTGGGCGTTGCCCAAACCCACTTGCTCTTTTAAAAAAAGCGCAGTTTTTACAATATTTTTTTCAGCATACAGAGAGCAAACAGATGAGTTCCACTGACAAAATGTCATGCAACTTCCTGTTTTTTCACATGGGCAAGGTGCATCCTGGGGATTCCGGTTTACTAGCGTGTTTTTTTACACCCATAAATCACCGACCAGACATCGAGGGGGTAAAGAGGAGGTTTATGAGAAAAAGAAAAGAGGTCTTTTTCAAAGGGGAAAGAAATAACTAATGTTTCCAAAGCCCTTCAGTTACACAAAAAGGACTTTATCTATAGCCTGGCCGTTAAACAATTATGGTGTTTTTTATTTATAGAAAAAGGGACGATTTTTTAACTTTGTTCTAATAAAAGCGTTTTTTTTAAGAAAATTTACAATTTTTTTGAAAAAAAAATGATTAGGAATGGCTGAAAGGGTTGATTTTTTATTAACAAATCGTTTATACTAGTGCGTGGGACAGAATAAGACTCATACAAGATTGAATGCAGATGGATACTGCACTTTGAAATCTGCTGGGGACAGGGCTAACCAAAGCGGAGGAATGGGCAGTGTCTTTGTCTTTTTTAAATATAGGCACGTGTATGTAAATTTTGTAGGCAGTCGGTTTTTGTTATTCCGATCATAAGGTCGGGTGGAAATAATAACTTAATTCATTTAAGTAACAATTCAAAAGAGAATCAGGGGGATTAAATCATGGAAAACTTGATGTACTTGGCGCCTGTATTTGGTGTACTTGCGCTGGTGTTCGCCTTCGTTCTTGCGGGTAAGGTTAGCCGCGAAGAAGAAGGAACAGAACGCATGGTAGAGATTGCTGCTGCCATTAGAGAGGGTGCAAATGCCTTCTTGAAGGCAGAATACCGCATCCTAGTTATTTTTGCTGCAGTTTTATTTGTATTGATTGGTTTTGGTGTAAATTGGATGACAGCAGTTTGCTTTTTAATTGGTGCACTTCTTTCTACGCTTGCCGGATATTTTGGTATGTCCGTTGCAACAAAGGCAAACGTTAGAACTGCAAATGCAGCCAGAGTTGGCGGTATGAATAGAGCCCTTTCTATCGCATTTAGCGGCGGTGCTGTTATGGGTATGTCTGTAGTTGGCCTTGGTTTATTGGGTGTTGGCACAATTTATGCATTAACAAAAAATGCAAACATTTTATTTGGCTTTGGCTTGGGCGCTTCCTCTATCGCTTTGTTTGGTCGTGTTGGCGGCGGTATTTATACTAAGGCTGCTGACGTTGGCGCTGACTTGGTAGGTAAGGTTGAAGCAGGCATTCCTGAGGATGACCCTCGTAACCCTGCCGTTATCGCCGATAACGTAGGTGATAACGTAGGTGACGTTGCGGGTATGGGTGCTGACCTTTTCGAATCTTATGTTGGCTCCATTATTTCTGCGATTACTTTAGGCATTATTTACTTCCAGGCAGAAGGTGCAACCTTCCCCTTAGTGCTGGCGGCAATCGGTATTTTGGCTTCCATTATCGGTACTTTTTTTGTTAAGGGCGATGAGAACTCCAACCCTCACAAGGCTTTGAAGGCGGGTTCTTATTCTTCAGCTGTTTTGGTCGCAATTGCTTCTTTGATATTAAGCAAGGTATTCTTTGGAGATATGAAAGCGGGCATCGCAATTATTTCCGGTTTAATTGTAGGCCTTTTGATTGGTGTTATCACAGAGGTCTATACCTCCGGCGATTACAAATCCGTAAAGAAAATTGCTGATCAGTCCGAAACAGGTCCGGCAACAACAATTATTAGCGGATTGGCAGTTGGTATGGAATCTACAGCGATCCCTATTGTGTTAATCTCAATCGGTATTTTTGTAGCTTATGCAGTATCCGGACTTTACGGCATTGCCTTGGCTGCCGTTGGGATGCTTTCCACAACAGGCATTACGGTAGCGGTTGATGCTTACGGCCCCATCGCAGACAATGCCGGTGGTATTGCAGAAATGAGCGGTTTGGATCACTCCGTAAGAAATGTTACAGATAAGCTGGATGCAGTTGGTAACACAACAGCGGCAATGGGCAAAGGCTTTGCCATTGGTTCAGCAGCTTTGACAGCCTTGGCATTGTTTGTATCCTATGCAAATGCAGTTGATTTGACAGAAATTTCCATCCTTGAGCCCAGAGTAATCATTGGTATGTTTATCGGCGGTATGCTTCCTTTCCTTTTCTCTGCATTTACAATGCAGTCTGTTGGTAAAGCAGCCTTCGAGATGATTGAAGAAGTAAGACGCCAGTTCCGTACCATTCCCGGAATTATGGAAGGAACCGGTAAGCCAGATTACAAGAAATGCGTTGAAATTTCTACAACCGCAGCATTGAAGGAAATGCTGGTTCCTGGTATCATGGCAGTGGCTGCTCCTTTGGTTGTTGGTATCCTTTTGGGAACATCCGCTTTGGGTGGTTTGCTTGCTGGTGCGTTAGTAACAGGTGTAGTAATGGCAATCTTTATGTCCAATGCCGGTGGCGCATGGGATAATGCGAAGAAGTACATTGAAGAAGGCAATCACGGCGGTAAAGGTAGCGAAGCTCACAAAGCAGCTGTTGTTGGCGACACCGTTGGTGACCCCTTTAAAGATACTTCTGGCCCTTCCATCAACATTTTGATTAAGCTGATGACAGTGGTATCTTTGGTATTTGCTCCTTTGTTTATGGCAATTGGCAGCATTCTTTAATAAAATGCAATTATAACGGACTTTTTGTCTGTCTCAGGGTGTCGATAAAGTCGACACCCTTTGAAAAAAGCTCGGTTCCTTCAAGCTTTTTTCAAGTTGACAGATGAGAAAAAGATGAGTTCCTGCGACCAAAAGGTCTTGAAACTCCCTTTTTTCCTCGGATGGGCAAAGCGCATCCTGCGGATTTCACTTGGGGAACACTTCGTTTCCCAAACCCTTCCGTTTTATAAAATAGGTTTTTCGACAGTCTGAGGCGGACATTTTGTCCGCCTTTTTTATTGGGGCTAAAGCAGAGAAAACAAGTGGGAATTTGAATTTTTGCTATCCATAAAAAATGGTTTGTGTTATAATCAGGTGAAAAAGGAGTTGAGAATATGAAGGAATTCACTGGTTTTATGCCGGAAACAATAGATTTTTTGTGGGAACTTAGAATGAATAACAATAAGGAATGGATGGATCAAAACAGGGAACGGTATAAAGCGGTGTTGAAGGACCCTTTTGACAGGTTTGCCATGGACATGGGGGAGCAGTTTGCAGAAAGCACAGGCGAAAAAATGAATTGGGCAATTTCAAGGATCAATCGGGATATCCGTTTTTCCAAGGATAAAAGTCCATACCGTGCGTGCCGCTGGGTCGTTTTTAAGGAGCCTCTTTCTGTAGGGACGGAATGGAAGCTGCGTCCGGCTTTTTATTTTGAGCTATCACCGGAGGGATATAACCATGGCATGGGTGTTTATGAAGCTACACCTGCTTATTTGAATGCATATCGAGATAGCATACAAAAAAAGCCTAGGGATTTTGCTGATATTGTTCGGGGAGTGGAAAGGGAAGGCATATTCACTTTAATGGGCGAGGATTATAAAAAGGTGGATGCCTCAGCCTTGCCCCGAGAAATCCATCCGTGGTATGTGAAAAAAAACTTCTACCTTGCTGAAGAAAAAAAGATGGAGGATATTATTTTTTCTCCCCAATTGCCTCAAATGCTGGCGGAAAAGTGGAAAAAACTGATTCCTTTGTATCGATATTTAAAAGAAATCAAGGCGGAATAAAAAAATCCCTTCAGGTAATCAGAGGTTATCTGAAGGGAATTTTTTTAATCACCAAAGGTTTTTGCCAAAATTTCAACGGCATTTGCACTGATGAGGGTTTCTCCGTGTTCCAAGAGGTAGTATTTCGCAAGAGAAGTGGAAATGTGTTTTTGACCAAATTCATCTAGAATTAGTTCAGTATAGTCATCGCTCTCATCGGCGTATGTATCCGCCTGCAAAACCAAGAAAATTCTTTCGTTGTTTTTATGCAGTTCGCTTTCCCCTTGATAGGAGCCGTGCAAACGCAGACTGGCATGGATTGCATCATCCAAGGTGCGGAAAGAGAAAATCAGCAGGTCTTCATTTTCGTTACTGCTTGTATCAATGGCATCTAAGGGTTTCTTTTTCCATTTATGAGCTTCCTTGTTTTTGAACAGCAGATCCATAGGATTTTCACTTTTGTTTTTTGGATCAATTTTTGTTACAATTACCATAATGCCGTCAACCCCTACAGGAACGGCTTCTACCATAAGCGGTGTGCTTTCATTGATAAAATCGTATTCATCCAGGGCCTGCTCCATAATATCGCGGAACAGCTTTTGTGTTTTTTCCGAAGGATTGATTAAATCCTCCAGCTTTAAGTCACGTTCCACCAAATCTGCTCTGGTAAGGGTTAACTTTAATTGATTTTCGCTAACACGTTCTATTTTCATTTTAATCACTTCCTTATCTTTTCAACTAGAAAAACGGGTCGTGTTTTGATTTCCACTATACTTTTTACTTGAAATATAGTATAGTATAATGAATTGGAGAGAAGATGTAAAGAGGGTAATAACGCCATATTTTATTAATTTTAGCAAAGAAGGAGGGATAACTGTTATGAAAAAGCGGATTATTCCAATGATTTTGACCGTCCTGCTTTGGGCGGGTATGTATTATTATTACTTACCACCGCTAAATATTCATTCCCATGATAGTTGGATGTTTATCATAACGATTTTGGTCATGGGGATCATTATTAATTTTTGGACGATTTTTCGCGTAGTTTTTTTAGATAGAACCAGCCCCGAGAGGGCGGCAAATAAAAAAGTTATAAAAAAGCTGCTGCTGGTACCTGTTGCACTTGCCCTGTTTTATGTTGGAGGTACATTACTATCTTCCCCTATTTTGCGGGCATCCAGCTATAATAAGCTTTTGGCCGTAGAAAGCAGTGATTTTGCCGCAGATATTCATGAGGTGGATTATAACAAAATTCCCATTTTGGACAGCACCTCTGCGGCGAAGCTTGCGGAAAGAGAAATGGGTAGCATGGTAGATATGGTTTCCCAGTATGAAGTAAGCGCATATTTCAACCAAATAAACTATCAAAATAAGCCTGTGAGGGTTACCCCCCTTCGTTACGGAGATTTGATTAAGTGGCTGACAAATCGAAATACAGGCATTCCTGCCTATATTCAAATTGATATGACATCACAAAACGTTGACTTGGTGAAATTAGAGCAGGGAATTCGATACTCTCCTTTTGAGCATTTTGGGCGAAATCTGTATCGTTATCTGCGTTTCCGTTATCCCAATGCCATGATTCGCAGTACCAATTTTGAAATTGATGAAAATGGAGTGCCTTATTGGATATGCTCCGTTGAAGATAAGACTATTGGTCTTTTTGGTGGTACGGATATTAAGGGTGCCATTGTTGTGAACGCAACCACGGGGGAACACAGCTATTATGATATTGCAGATGTTCCTCGTTGGATTGACAAGGTGTATGATGCAAACCTTTTGATTGAACAATATGACTATTATGGCACCTTGAAGAAGGGGTATATCAACAGCATTTTTGGGCAGAGAGAGTGTCTGCAAAGCACCGAGGGCTATAACTATATCGCTTTGGATGACGATGTTTGGGTTTATACCGGGGTGACCTCCATTGGCGGGGATGAATCCAACGTTGGTTTTGTGCTGATGAATTCTCGAACCAAGGAAACCAAATATTATCAGATTTCCGGAGCAAAGGAAATTTCCGCCATGTCCTCTGCGGAGGGACAGATTCAACATTTAGGATATACGGCAACTTTCCCCATATTATTAAATATTGCCAAAGAACCAACGTATTTCTTATCTTTGAAGGACGGCGCTGGGCTGGTTAAAAAATACGCTATGGTGAATATTCAAAAATATCAAATTGTTGCCACAGGAGATACCGTTGCCGAATGTGAAAAGGTTTACCGCAATTTAATGGCAGGCAATGGCATTAGTAACGTTAATACGGATAAGGCTGCCAAGGTAAGTGGTGTAATTTCCATGATGAAGGACATTGTTACCGAGGGCAACAGCTATTACTATTTGATGTTAGAGGGCAGCAACGAGCTTTTTGAGGTTGAGGTTAAAAATTATTTAGGTATTTTGAAAAAGCAGGTTGGGGATACTGTTTCTTTAGAATATGTTGCGGAAAGCAGCGGTGTGAATGTTGTAATTGGATTGGAGTAAAAATTGATACAGTCACCAAGAAGTTATTGGTGACTGTTTTGCTTTGTATTTTACGTTTTTTTGAAAAATATTTAGTTGTGTTGACACATGAAAGGGAAGAATGTAAAATAATAAGGTAAAATGTGATTTTTATGAGCGAAAACAGGTATTTCAAAACCCAGCGGAGGTAAATTATGAGCAGTGACAAAAATAGCAATACAAACCCCGGTTCTCGAGGAATGGCCGATAACGATAAAGAATACTATGAAGATTTGTATAATGATTTGCCCAAGGAGGTTGTTGATATTTTAATGCAAACCCATCCTTTGATGAGCAAAGACGGAAATACGGAACCGAACCGTTCCAGAAAACGCCCCTCCCGAGAGGATATTGAAGAGGTGCGGGAAGCAAGGATGCAGCAGGTTGGCACAGAAATCAATGAAATCAAGAAGGCTCCCCAGCAAGAAGGTGAGCCTACCAGATATGTTTCAAGACGTGCAAGGAGTACATCTTCTTTAGAGGATACGAATAATCCGGTATCTGTGGGGAATAGAATAGAGCAGGACGAGTATGATGATGGAATTCAGTATGTGAGTGTAATGCCGTCGCGGAAAAAATCAAAAATAGCGGAGGATGTATCCCAACAAACCTTATCCCCTGCCAAACGCAAAAAATCTAGGAAAGAAGACAATGCCTTTGAAGATTTTACGCCAAAGGGCAGAAACCGCTTTGAAGAGCTGGATTTTGAGGAAAAAGCGAAGCAAGAGCATTTGGACAGCCTTTATGACGATTATGACGATTATGACGATGCATATGATTTTCGCGGCGGCGTAAGTAAGCTAGGTATAATTTTAGGAGTAATGGGGCTAATATTAATTGTATTTTTAATTTTTAAATGTGTGAGTTTAAACAGTAAGTTGGAGGATGCACAAAATCAATTGACAGCCAATGTGGATTTAAGCAGCAAGTATGAAAGCGTTCAGCTGGAAAAGATGCAGTTGGAGGAACAATTGGCAAACTTACAAAACCCAGATGTAGAGGGAAACACACCTGAGGGTGAGGAGACACAGCCTCCAAATACACCAGAAGGAAATGCAAACACCACAGGAAACAATGGAACGACAACGGAATATGTTGTGCAAGAGGGCGATACGGCTTGGAGTATTGCGCAAAAGGTATATGGCAATGGCACTGAATACAAGAAAATTTTAGATGCAAATAACTTAAAGGAAACAGATACCATCGGTGTTGGAACAAAGCTGAAAATTCCTAGATGATAGAAGATAGGAGAATAGAGATGGGAAACGATCTGCAGGAAAAAACTCTGGCAGAACTAAGAGGAACAGCGAAGGAAATGGGCATGAAGTCCATTTCCTCGTTAAAAAAAAATGAATTAATTGAAAAGATATTGGAGAAGCAGTCTCAGGCGGAACCTATAGCCGTTAAGCATGTGACTGCTTATGGTTTTTCTTTGCCCGAAAACCAAGAAACGGCGCAGAAAACTCCCGAGCCCATGAAAGTAAGGACGGAAGAGAACACCAAGGAAAAAACAGTACAAGCGGTACAGAGGGCTGAAAAGGCAGCTATTATGGAAAATAGTGTGCCGGGAGAGGGAATACTGGAGGTAATGCCTGATGGGTTTGGCTTCCTTAGGACGCAAAACTTTCTTCCCGGAACGGGAGATATTTATGTTTCGCCGTCTCAAATTAGAAGATTTAATTTAAAGACAGGGGATTCGGTCAGGGGGAACATTCGTCCCGCCAGAGAGGGCGAGAAATTTGGGGCTATTTTATTTGTAAAATCTGTGAATGGAGATTATCCTGACCAGGCGGCCAAACGCCCTAATTTCGAGGATTTGACGCCAATTTATCCCGAAGAAAAGCTTAGTGTTGAGGTAAGCAAGGAAGAGCTTTCTGGAAGAATTATTGACCTTTGCGCACCCATTGGCAAGGGGCAAAGAGGAATGATTGTTGCACCGCCGAAGGTAGGCAAAACAGTGCTTTTAACACAAATGGCCAATGCCATTACAAAGAATCACAAGGAAATACATCTGATTGTGCTTTTGATTGATGAACGTCCGGAGGAAGTGACGGATATTCAGCGTTCCATAGAAGGGGAAAATGTGGAGATCGTTTATTCTACGTTTGATGAGCAGCCGGATCACCATAAAAGGGTGACAGAAATGGTTTTGGAGAGAGCGAAACGCATGGTTGAGCAAGGGAAGGATTTGGTTATTTTGCTGGACAGCCTAACTAGATTGGCCAGAGCCTATAATCTAACAATTCCCCCCAGCGGACGAACTCTTTCCGGCGGTTTGGATCCTGCGGCGTTATACATGCCTAAGCGATTTTTTGGTGCTGCCAGAAATATTGAAAATGGCGGAAGCTTAACCATATTGGCTACGGCCTTGGTGGATACAGGCAGTAAAATGGACGAGGTTATTTTTGAAGAATTTAAGGGTACAGGGAATATGGAGTTGGTGCTGGACAGACGGCTTTCCGAACGGCGGATTTTCCCAGCGGTGGACATCATAAAGTCCGGAACCAGAAGGGAAGAAAAGCTGCTGACGGAACAGGAGCTGGAATGTAACTTTACCCTGCGGAAAATGGCTTCAACGATGAGTCAGATGGAAATGGTGGAAGGCTTTTACGGTTTGATGAGAACGACACGCAACAACGAGGAATTTATGGAGAGATTACCCGTTTGGGAAAAAACGTTGGGACTTTATGATAAGTAATGAAACCTTTTTTGCGTTTTTTATTGCAAAGGGCGGGAACTTGTGCTAAAATACTGTTGTTGTCTATAAATAATTATGATTATTGATCAACAAATTTAAAAAATGAGGTGAAAAAAATGAGAGAAGGAATCCATCCCCAGTACAATCAGGTAAAGGTTAGATGTAACTGTGGTAACGAATTTATAACCGGTTCCACAAAGGAAGAAATCAAAGTTGAAGTTTGCTCCAAGTGCCATCCTTTCTACACAGGCAGCCAGAAATTGCTTTTGGAAGCCGGCGGCAGAGTGGAAAAATTCAACAAAAAATACGGCAAGAAGTAATTTTTTTGAAATTAAGAGAGAATTGCCTTTGGCCTCTAAAAAATTATTTAGAACGAGAAATGTGCAGAGGATTTATGTCCCTGCACTTTTTTTAATGAGCTGGGTTTCGAAAAAAGGGCACACTGGGTATGGAGAATTTGGCTGCGACTAAAAACGGGATTTTAAAATCATTTTAAGAAAAGCAGAAAAAAATTTTTCGTTTTAATACTTTTATGCTATAATAATAAATTGCAATATATATTTAAAAAGAAAAGAGTTGATACAGTGTCAGATCATGATAAAGAAAAAAGAGTTAGACCCACCAACATCGGCGGTCAAGCCATCATAGAAGGCGTCATGATGCGTGGGAAAAAGATATATGCCATGGCTGTCAGAAACCCTGCAGGCGGGATTACCATAGAAAAAAACGAATGGGGTGGAATTGGCGCCAAGGGAATATTTAAGTATCCTATTTTGCGTGGGATTGCTGCGTTTGTGGACTCCTTAATCACAGGCACAAAAATATTGATGCATTCTGCAGAAATCGCCGGTGAGGATTGGGCGGAAGAAGAGCTGTCACCCTTTGAGAAATTTCTCCAGGATAAATTAGGGGATAAAATCAATGATGTTTTGATTTATTTTAGCGTAACGGTATCATTGATTCTGGGCATGGGGCTGTTTTTTGTTCTTCCTGTTTGGTTAGGAAATTTTTTTAAGTCGATCGTGCCTGTATGGGGATTGGGGATCATTGAAGGGCTGATTCGTATTGCAATTTTTTTGCTGTACTTATTGTTAATCTCCAGAATGAAGGAAATTAAGCGTGTATTTCAATATCACGGGGCGGAACATAAAACCATCAACTGCTTTGAAAGCGGCAAGGAATTAACTGTGGAAAATGTAAAGCCCTGCACACGCTTACATAAGCGTTGTGGAACCAGTTTTTTACTGTTTGTAATGATTATCAGTATGGTTGTATTCTTTTTTGTGCGAACGGATACCATTATTTTGCGGTTGATTTCCAGGGTTCTTTTGGTACCCTTTGTTGCAGGTATTTCATATGAGGTAATCCGTTGGGCAGGCAAATCCGATAACAAATTTGTTACGGCGGTCAGCTATCCTGGTTTATGCCTGCAAAAAATAACCACGGCCGAACCCGATGCATCCCAAATCGAAACCGCAATTGCGGCGATGAAGGGAGTATTGGAAGATGAGGGGGAATAAGACCATTGCGGATGCTTTATTGGAAGGAAAGCGACGATTGAGGACTGCCGAGAAAGAAAATTATGCATTGGAGGCGGAACTTTTGCTGATGGAGGCATGCGGCTTAAGCCGTGTGGCACTTTTTACCCAAGGAGAAAAAATAATTTCCCCTGAACAAGAGGGAAAGTATGGAAACTACTTGAGCCAAAGGGAGGAAAACCGTCCTTTGCAGTATATTTTAGGGCAATGCGAATTTATGGGGCTATCTTTTTTGGTAGGTGAGGGCGTTTTGATTCCCAGAGGAGATACGGAAATTCTTGTGGAAACGGTTTTGGAGATTGGAAAGCAGGAAGGCATTGAAAAGGTAATCGATTTGGGTACGGGAAGCGGTTGCATTCCCATTTGCCTTGCCCATTACGGCAAGATGCAATGTGTCGGCGTGGATATTAGCCCAAAGGCGCTGGCTTTTGCAAGGGAAAACGGAGAAAAAAACCAAGTGGCGGTAGAATGGCTGGAAAGCGATTTGTTTTCTGGTGTGCGCCAAGGGAGGAAAGGGAGCTTTGATGCCATTGTTTCCAATCCGCCGTATATTGCCAAAAATGTGATTGCCGATTTGATGCCCGAGGTGCGGGATTTTGAACCCCGAAAGGCCTTGGACGGCGGCGAGGATGGGCTGGACTTTTATCGGCGCATTATAAAAGAGAGCCGTCCATGGCTAAAACGAGGGGGATGGCTGTTTTTTGAAATAGGTTATGATCAAGGGCAGGCACTACTTTCTTTGATGGAGGAGGCAGGATTTTCTCAATGTATCCTATGCAAGGATTTGCCAGGACTGGACAGAGTTGTTTATGGAAAATTAAAAGAAATGATAGATGAGGTGTAACCATGTTTGATCGATTGGCTGAGATTGAAAGTAAATATAATGATTTGGCGGATCAGGTGAACGATCCTGAGATGATCGCCAACCAATCGGAATGGCGCAAGCTGATGAAGGAATACAGCGACATGACCCCTGTGGTTGAGGCTTACAGGGAGCATAAAAAGATGAAGGCGGCGGTTGCGGAAGGCTTGGAATTATTAAATGAAAAGCTGGATGAGGATTTTCGCGAGCTGGTGAAAGAGGAATTTACGCAAAATAAGGAGCGGCTGGAGGAACTGAGGCGTGAAATTACCGTGTTGCTTTTACCCAAGGACCCCAATGATGAAAAGAATGTTATTGTGGAAATTCGCGGCGGTGCCGGAGGGGATGAGGCGGCGTTATTTGCAGGGGATTTATTCCGTATGTACGCCCGTTATGCTGAGGACAGACGGTGGAAGGTGGAGCTGATGAACGCCAGTGAAAATGATTTGGGGGGCTTTAAAGAGGTTTCCTTTATGATAACGGGGAAGGGTGCTTATTCCCGTATGAAGTACGAAAGCGGCGTACACCGTGTGCAGCGTATTCCCACGACGGAAAGCGGTGGGCGAATTCATACCTCAACGGTGACGGTGGCGGTAATGCCGGAAGCGGAGGAAGTGGATGTTCATATTGATATGAATGACGTTCGGGTGGATGTGTTCCGTGCGTCGGGTAACGGCGGTCAGTGTGTAAATACCACGGATTCTGCGGTGCGAATGACCCATTTGCCTACGGGCATTGTGGTTTCTTGCCAGAATGAAAAATCTCAGCTAAAAAATAAGGATCAGGCACTGAAGGTTTTATATGCCCGGGTTTATGAGAGGGAAAGACAAGCCCATGATGCCGCAATTTCCGCTGATCGTCGTTCTCAGGTGGGAACGGGGGATAGAAGTGAGCGTATCCGTACCTATAACTTCCCCCAAGGGCGTGTAACAGATCATAGAATCGGCTTGACTTTATATAAAATTGATAGCATACTGAACGGGGATTTAGATGAAATCATGGATGCTTTGATTACCACTGATCGTATGGAAAAAATGCAGGCCGGCGGGATAGAGGAATAAAGAACAAAAGGAAGAAGTGAAGCTATGAAAGAACTCTGGCAGCTTTTTATTTCGTTTTGCAGAATCGGCGCCTTTACCTTTGGCGGCGGCTATGCCATGCTGCCCATGCTGAAAAAGGAAGTAGTGGATAAAAGAGGATGGGCGACGGAGGACGAAATTCTTGATTATTTTGCGATAGGGCAATGCACACCCGGGATTATTTTTGTGAATACAGCCACCTTTGTGGGGTGCAAGCGCAAGGGAACCCTAGGTGGAATTGCCGCCACCGTGGGAGGCGTATTTCCTTCGCTAATCATTATTACGGTAATTGCGGCGGTATTAAATAATTTTGCAGAACTTCCTACTGTACAGCATGCTTTCGGCGCAATTCGCGTGGTGGTTGGTGTTTTAATTCTAAATGCGGTGGTAGGAATGTGGAAAAAATCCGTGGTGGATAAAATTTGTGCAGTGATTGCGGTGGTGGCATTTATACTCTCCGCATTTTTGGGGCTTTCACCCGCTTGGGTTGTTCTTGGAGCGGGAAGTCTTGGGGCAGTCCTTCCCTTGTTGAAGGGGGTTGGCGGAAAATGAGCAGCTGGTTTCTTTTGTTTTATGAATTTTTTAAGATAGGGTTGTTTTCCGTTGGGGGAGGCTTGGCAACCTTGCCGTTTTTATATAAGCTTGCGGATAAATATGATTGGTTCAGCCAAACAATGGTTGCCAATATGGTAGCGGTTTCTGAGTCTACCCCTGGCCCGTTGGGTGTGAATATGGCAACATATATTGGATTTCAATTTGGCGGCCCTTTAGGCGCAGTAATTGCAACGGCTGGACTGTTGTTTCCCTCGGTTGTCATCATCATCATTATTTCAAAATTTTTGCAGAAATTTCGGGATAACTCCCATGTGAGTGATGTCTTTTATATGCTCAGACCTGCAGTGACGGGCTTAATTGCAACCGCCGGCTTTTCCGTGATTCTTGACGCAATCTTTCATGTAAATAAAATCACCCAAATTTCTGTGGATAATTTTCTTAGCCTTTTTGGGGTAAAAGAATGCATTTTATTTGCAGTAATACTTTTTCTTACAAATAAATTTAATAAGCACCCAGTATTCTATATTGCAATTGGGGCAGCGATTGGAATCATATTTGCATTTTGATGCGGAATGAAAGGCTTTTTCCATCCATATGATAGAGTATATGGAATAAGGAGGAAGGGCGTATGATTCTATGTCTGTCGATTCCTATGTATTGGGTGCTGCTGTGGGCAGCGAGTAGGCGGAAAAGAGCCTATCCGTTGCTTTTTCGCTTTTTAGAGGGCATTATTTTGGCGTTCCTTTGCTTTGTTTTTTTGCCCCCTGCTTTTTTGGAACAATTTCTTTGTGCGGGGGTTGGAGCAATAATCGGAATTGCTTTTGCAGTTTGGATGGAAGGAAAATATTCCCAAGGTGGATTGAAAAAAGAATTGGGCAGCGGGATAATATTTTTGGTCGCTTTTTTGTTTCAAATATTTTTCCGGGAAGATATTGCCTTGCCAAGAAGCGCTGTTGGAGGAATGGCACTTTATTGCACATGCACGGGGCTTTTTCCCGAGGGAATGCCCTTGAAAAACACTTTGCAAAGTGCTTTGGGTGGAATGCTTGGTTTTCTTTTAGGCGTTGCCATATGTTTTGCATAAAAGAGGAAAGGAAATTTGCAAAATGGGGAATGCTTTGATATAGTAAATAAAAAAGTGCCGATTAAATGGTATAACAAAAGAAGGACATTTCCTTGAAGGAGGTTTGTATGGGGATAATTGGGATTGAGAAAGAAACGTTAAAAACCATGATACAGGAAAATGTAAAAACACTTTATAGAAAAACACTGGAAACGGCTTTGCCGGAAGAGATTTATCAAGCGGCTGTGTTTTCTTTACGGGATTTTATTACCGATAAGTGGATTAAGACGCATGAAACCTATTACAAGGAAGATGTTAAGGCAGTTTATTATCTGTCTATGGAATTTCTGATGGGAAGGTTTTTTGGTAACGCTCTCATTAATATGGGAATGGATCAGGTGGTCAAAGAGGTTTTTGCCGAACTAGGTATTGATTTTAATACTGTGGAGGATGCGGAGCCTGATCCGGGTCTTGGAAACGGCGGTCTAGGGCGATTGGCGGCCTGCTTTTTGGATTCCTTGGCGACTTTGGAATTGCCTGCGTATGGCTGTGGAATTCGCTATCATTACGGGATATTTGAGCAAAAGCTTGAGAATGGATATCAGGTGGAGGCACCGGATAACTGGCTGGAGGACGGCGACCCTTGGGGCATACGTCGCAATGAGTATGCCGTAGAAATTAAATTTGGCGGCCATGTGCGGGCGGTGCCAAAGGAAAATGGCGGTTACCGTTTTGTACAGGAGGGCTATCAGTCGGTTATGGCCATTCCTTACGATTATCCTGTAATTGGTTTTGGCAACAATACGGTGAATACCCTGCGCTTATGGGATGCACGAGCGAAGAATAGAATTGACTTAAAGTCCTTTAATGAAGGAAATTATCAAAAGGCGGCCGAGGAGGAAACCCTGGCGAAAACCCTGACGGATGTGCTTTATCCTGCGGATGAGCATTATCAAGGAAAGGAATTAAGACTTCGTCAGCAGTATTTCTTTATTTCCGCCACGGTTCAACGCGTGGTGGAGCGGTTTACGAATGATCATGATGATTTTAATTTGCTTCCGGAAAAGGTAGCCTTTCAGCTCAATGATACCCATCCCAGCATTGCCGTTGCTGAATTGATGCGTGTTTTAGTGGATGAAAATGATTTGCCTTGGGAGCAGGCTTGGGAGATTACCAAAAAAGTGTGCGCATATACCAACCATACCATTATGACGGAGGCATTGGAAAAGTGGCCGCTGGACTTATTCAGCCGTTTGCTGCCGCGAATTTATCAAATTATTGAGGAAATTAACCGACGCTTTTGTGTTGAGTTGATGGAGGAATGCGGAAACAATCCTGAAAAAATTCGACGCCTTGCAATTATTGCTGATGGACAAATTCGTATGGCTTATATGGCGATTGTGGGAAGCCATTCTGTAAATGGCGTAGCAGCGCTGCATACGGAAATATTGAAAAACCATGAACTGAAGGATTTTTACAAGCTTTTTCCGGAGAGATTCAACAATAAAACAAATGGAATTACCCAAAGAAGATGGCTTTTGCATGCAAATGCTCAGCTGGCTGAATTGATTACAGAAAGAATTGGCGATGGATGGATTACGGATTTATCTCAGCTTGAGAGAATTTTGCCCCTTGTTGAGGAAGAAGCCTTTCGGGAACGTTTTATGGAAATCAAACAGGCGAACAAAATGAGCTTAGCGAAATATATCAAATCCGCAAAGGGAATTGACATAAATCCGGACAGCATTTTTGATATCCAGGTGAAAAGATTGCACGAGTACAAGCGTCAGTTGTTAAATGTACTGCATATTATTGGCCTTTACAACAGACTGAAAATGAACCCTGGGCTGGATATGGTGCCAAGAACCTTTATTTTTGGGGCGAAGGCAGCAGCGGGGTATCATCGGGCAAAATTAATTATTAAGTTGATTAACAGTGTTGCGGAAGTGGTGAATCATGACCAATCCATCGGCGGAAAAATAAAAGTGGTATTTTTAGAAAATTATCGTGTTTCCCTAGCAGAACGATTGATCCCGGCAGCAGATGTCAGTGAACAGATTTCTACAGCGGGAAAAGAGGCCTCGGGTACGGGAAATATGAAGTTTATGTTGAATGGTGCTTTGACCATAGGTACTATGGATGGCGCAAATGTTGAAATTTTTGAGGAAGTAGGCGAGGAGAACATCTTTATTTTTGGCATGAGTGCCGATGAAGTCCAGGAGAAATACAATAAAGAATATGATCCTTGGAGTGTTTACAATATGAATCAAGAAGTGCGTATGGCAATGACTGCGTTGATTGATGGAACCTTTGACCGGGATACGGGATTGTTTCGAGAGCTGTACGATGCATTACTGAACGGCTTTGGTGGCAGCAGAGCCGATGAGTATTTTATATTAGAAGATTATGCCGACTATGACCGTGCCCAGCAGGCTGTAGATTATGCTTACCGTGATAAAGAAAAATGGGCGAAAATGGCTATCTGCAATGTAGCGAAAAGCGGGAAATTTTCCAGTGACCGCACGATTAAACAATATGCAACGGAAATTTGGAATCTTCCCACGGTTCCTATCGATTTTTAAGATTAGGCTCCTGCTTATAAAAAGGCGGGAGTTTTTCTTTGGGAAAAAGGGGAGGCTGTCAAAAGCATAAAAGTAGGAAAACTTTAAATTGCTAAAGAAGTACGGATTAGAGTTTTGAAAATTTTTGGTGAAAAACAATACCTTGAGAATGTCTACTATTATAGTAAAAAAATATTGAAAAGACTTTTATAAGCAAAGTGTTTTGTTAGCTTTAAAACAAAAGGATGTTGCAGATACAAGAATCAAGCGAAAAAAGCAGTTATGTATATTGTCTGCCTTATGTTATATTAAATGGAAGGATAGAATAATGCAGTTTAAAATCATAACCATGCATGAAGATAAGCTATTTTAAGAGAATGAGCAGAACAATTTTGCTTGAAAACTCGATTATTTAGCGAAATTTGAAATACAAACAAAAAAAATGAAAAAAAGTGTTGACAAAAGAAAATAAATCTGTATAATAGAAAAAGTCACTTCGAAACGTACAGGAAAAAACGAAGGGAAAAAGCGGATATAACAAAGTTTTCGGTGGAAAGAAAGAAAAAAACTTTGAGAAAAGTCTTGACAAGAAACAAGCAATATGTTAAGATGATATTCGCTGACAAACAAAGAAGCAGCGTAACACTTGATCCTTGAAAACTAAACAGTAGAATACAAACACACAACCCATAGTCAATTCAAAGCACCGCAAGGTGCGAAAAGACAAAAGAGTTTGCCGATTTCGAAAAAATCGGAAAGTAGCCAGATTATCTGGTTAGGACAAAACTTTAATTTAAGAGTTTGATCCTGGCTCAGGATGAACGCTGGCGGCGTGCTTAACACATGCAAGTCGAGCGGAGATATGAAATCTGAGAGCTTCGG